>NZ_FNRD01000022.1 GCF_900107635.1 Flavobacterium gillisiae | reverse complement strand
TCTGAAAATATAATAAAAGCACTAGGAGCTAAAACAGTAGGAGAGAATATAGCTTATAATTATAATACTCCTCAAGCAGCCATCAATGCTTGGTTGAATAGCCCAGGTCATAAAGAAAATATAGTAGGTAATTTTACTCATTTTGGAATTGCAATAAGAGAAAATCCTGTAACAGGTAAAAAATATTATACTAACATTTTTGCTAAAATATAATTCGATTATTTTTTTTTAAATTAGAGGTTGTCTTCCCCAAGTCGCAGCCTCTTTTTTTGTTTTAGGAAAGTAAAGTGTTGTGTTTTCTTCTCTTTATAGCTTTAGTTAAGCTATTATTATCCTCTTTATATCTCTTTAATGTAGTCTTTTCAATAGTTTATTTAAAATACCGTTACTCTAAAATGAATCTAAAAATGCAATTGTAGAGTATCTAAATATATTATTAAGTTCTAGTCTCTTTCTTGAACTTACAAAAAAGTAAACTATAATACCTTTTTGTATTCTAGATTGAAAGTGGAAATATGGTTTTAGATCTTACATAATTACTTGATATCTAAAAACTGAATCAGGTTACTACACTTTTTTACTTTGATTTAACTGTTTGCAGGACTTTCGCCATTATTTATAAAATAAGAAATTGTGTAAATTGGGATAAACACAATACCTTTGGAACATCAAAATAAATATAAAATGACAACCCATCTCGCACTACTTCGTGGGATAATTTAAATAAACTTTGATATGTTTTTGTATATAAATGATTGAAAATATTGTTCAATATGATACGTTAAACAGCCCACATACTAGTGGTGCTATCAAACCTTCTATTTTTTTGGTGCTAAAGACATCTGACCGACAAAGTTTTATAATTACAAAAAAGGATTCGGAGGGTTGGTTATGTACTTTATATCAATAATCATCTATTTATATAGATATGTACAATATAATTCACTTGCTAGACCTTGAAGAATTGATATGGATAGAAGCCCACATCAATGCCCTAATAAAATGGGTAAATAAACCAACACGCTATGAAAATAAAAATTAATAAATATCAACTCAAATTACTTGCCGATAATTTTATTATCGTTGAAAGTCAAGGATTAAAACAAAATGAGAAATATCTAATCCAAGAGTCAAGAATGCCTGAGTATTTAGTTACCATATTAGTGCAAGGACAACCCGCTGCCCTGCGGATTTCTGGATATAGTCAAACTTCTGTGATGAATATAGCAAGGACATTATTTCCAAAGGCAATAATTACTGGTAGTGCAACATTAGTAAGATAAACGTCAAGTAACTATAGGATTAGACATAGTCTCTCCCATTATAAGCCTATTTAAGCAGCTCTTTCAGTCGCTGGGCGATATTGGTTATTCTCTATCTATCTCCTTTCGTCGAAGTAACACAATCACAATATCTATTGCAAGTACCTGATAAAATGGATATAAACATACATAACACCGCCTCTCCTCTGTATTGAATTAGAAACATTGAATTTGCTCAGTTACCGCCCTTGATATTCTAAAAATGTACACAAGTGAATAATGGCCTATCGAATAGACAAGCAAAAACTTTATTGATTTTTTGGTATGAAACACTGAATTATTATTATATTAGTTTACTGAATTGTAAACAACAAAAATATGGCATTACCTAAAACAAATTCAAGTATTATTTTTTTAATTGCAATAATTTTCTTAATGATGGGGATTTTTTCAGGTAGTGGAGGAACATTAGTTGCGGCAGGAGTTTGGTTTGTTATAGGTTTACTTTTTTCAGGAGGCGATTAAAGGAGGATGAGCTAATAGACTATCTATTATTCTTAAGAGTAGCAGCAATTCTATAGCTACTTTCTTTAATAGCAGTATCAGGTAGACCCACTAAATGATATTCAATCTACTTATCAATAGTCACTTCACCATTAATTGCTATTGGTGGAGTATCAATTATAAGACCCAAGATGAGTTTTTTAAGTGGGTCGATGTTCAGTTTTAATAACTCTGGTTGTATATTCATAATTATTAAATAACTGGTTTAAAGTTGTCATCATTTTTAGGCTTTTTTGGAATTTCATTAATAGCTATGTATTGATATAAGTACTCGTTGAAATCCCCAAATTCAAGATTCCTCTGCTTCAATAGGTGCATAAGGTCATTATAGTTTACCCTGATGGAAGTGTTTTTTTTATTTAGGTTTGATAACTTGCAATAACTCCCACCTTGGTGATAAAGCTTAATCAAGTGTTTATTTTCATAATTAGCATCGTCGATTTTCATAATTCCATCTACTCCATAAAACACTAATGATAGGTCTTTATCGTCGAAAGATTCAAAAGAATCTTTGGTTAGGCTAGGGTCTTTATATTTGGACTTAGCCCATTTCAATTTTTCATCTGTAATTACGACTCTTGGAATTACTTGCTTATTTTCCTTAAATTCAGATTCTCTAATTACCGTAACCTCATCATCAACATCAATTGATTTTACAATAGGTTCAATTGGAATTGCGCTAGGCTCTACTGTTTTTACGACCTCTGGTAAATCGGAAGTCAAAATGATTTCAGCCGTAATATCATCTTGGACTTCTTTATTCTCTGTCTTAGATTTTGGGACTTCACCTAGGATTGATTCAATTTTATCCCATTTTATATTGATAGTCCTTCTAGTTGTCACTTTCCCTTCATCAAAAATTCTAGTATTTGCTATTGAAACATAGTTCTTTTTTCTTAGCTCAGGTATCGCTTTTTTAATTGTTTCTTCGCCCATAAAGGTATGCTCGGCTATAATTGAATTACTATAGGTAATTTTCTCGTTCGTGTTTGAGTAGTGTATTAACTTTCTCAATACGGCATCTAGCGTTCTTGTTATATGGTATTCCTTGTCTTTCGACAATGTTGAAGTTGCCCAATATAGGGCATCATTAAACTTTTTCTGTATTGGTAGTTCTTTTGTTTCTTTTCCTTTCATAATATTCTTTTAATTAACTTATCTCTCTTTAAATTTATCTAGCTTGTCAGTGATATTTCAAGCCTTCTTACAACTAATTATTTAACATATGCCGCCTATTCCCATTTAGTCTAAAAAGACCATAGGTGACCTTATTCAAGGATTTTCCTTCAACAAGTTGAATTAAAGCCTAACCGAGTAAAATTGAATAACTCCTGTTAAATTTAATTTTGGTTTAAAATGTAATATTGATAGTGATAATGAAAGATGCTGTCTTCAACCTTAAAGAATAGGTTGGTATTCAGTTTGATTTAACAATGCAAATATACTTATAACAACTGGTAAAAACAAGTTTATGAAAAATGTATAATATTGGAATACAGTGAAATAAGGCCTAAAAAGGGTGCGATTTGCAAATATAAAACAGCATTTGCTAAATTTCGTCAAATATTGTTTTATATTTAATAAAAATCGCTGATAATCAATAGTTTAAGTTTTTTTAATATTTTTATAATTATAATTTAGATATTTTTATAAAATAATTTTTTCCGTACTCTTTTACTTACGTAATTGCTTTAATGTTGATGAACAAATAAAAAAACTATCATACTCTAATTAATAATGGGTTAAGCGATATGGCTTCAAACTATGATACCCCAATAATTTCACGTGGTAATACTCAAAAATTAGCTAGTGACTATTAAAATGATAGAACATCCCGCTTGGGTAATAGTTTGTTACATCCAAGGGAGGTTTCCTCCTCCAAGTTGAAGTGATTCATCTTGTTCATGGGACGAATCGTCCCTCAGTAGCGTTGAAATATACCGTTATACCTATACTGTAATCTAAACTATACTATATTAAAAACTATATTGTATTAATAACTATATACAATTTTTTAAATATTTATATTTTTTAATTGAAATAGGAAATTAAGCTCAATGTTACGGAGTAACTATTTTCATTGATATAAGTAAAGTTATCTTCAACTCAGCGGAGCTGTAGTCTTTATTTGATTCAAGTAAACAATCTCAATGTTGAGAAGCAATCAATTACAATCGAAATAATGGGAAGTATATTCAAAGAGGCTCCGAAGCCTTGTATCTAATGCACTATTAACATTGACCTCACAGCTATTCGTTATTGTAGGGTAACGCATAGGGTAACTGAACTATTACTATTTAATTTTAATGAACTTTATTAATTCAAATTTACATAAATTATACGAATTAAGAATGTGTGGAACTATTTTCAGTTGGTACTATGTTTAAATAAATCGTTAACTAACAAAATCGATACGTTAACTAAGTTAATTTATCTATCTTGGTAAAGTAAATTAAATTTATTTATATGATAACAGCCATTATTATTGATGACGAACAAAATGCTCGTGAATTTTTACAAAAATTACTAGTACGCTATTTTCCAAAAAAGATAGCTGTTTTAGAAATTTGTGATTCTGTTGCAACGGGTGTTGAAGCTATCAATAGGTTTCAACCATCATTGGTGTTTTTAGATATTCAAATGCCAGACGAAAATGGATTTGGATTGTTTAAATATTTTAATAAAATTAATTTTGATGTTGTTTTTACAACAGCTTATAAAGATTATGCTATTGATGCAATCAAGCACTCTGCATTAGATTATTTGTTAAAACCTATTAATTATATTGACTTGCTTTCAACTATTAAGAGATTTGAAGAAAACGATAAAATTCACCTTCAGAATGAAAGAATTTCATTGTTGTTACAGAATATAAGTTCTGATAATTCTTCGTTTAATAAAATAGCATTACCGACACAAAATGGTTACGAGTTAGTTAAATTAAACTCTATAGTTTATTGTCAATCTGATAGTAATTATTGTAAAATTATTTGTGCTGATGGTAAAGAATTATTGATGGCTAAAACTTTAAAGTTTGTTGAGGAGTTATTAAACAGTGATTTATTTATAAGGATTCACAAATCCTATTTAGTGAACCTGAATTTTGTTGTGAATTTTGTTAAAGGGGATGAATTACTTATTACCTTAATAAATGGAGAAAAATTACCTGTATCATTTCGTAAAAAGGAACAATTTTTAAATGCGATACTTCATAAAAAATAGGGGCCTATATGTTATTTTGGTTTTCATTGTATCGACTTTGAATGCTCAAAATTACCCTTCAATTAATATTAATACCATAGATGGACTACCCAATAACCAAGTAGAATCTATTTTTAAAGATTCACGTGGAATTTTATGGGTTGGTACCAATAATGGTTTGTCTAAAATTGAAAATAACAAAATCACTAATTTTTTTGTTGAAGATGGATTGGCTCATAATAGTTCATGGGATATTATTGAAGATACGAATCACAAAATTTGGATTGCCAGTTATGGTGGTGGAATTACCAAATATGATGGTGAAAAATTTACAGTTTTCAATGTACAAAGTGGGCTAGCAAATAACTATGTTAGGAAATTATTTGAATATAAAAACTATGTGTTAGTTGGTACTAAAAATGGTTTGTCATTTATTAACTCCAAAAATGATGCTATTACAACTTTTGATACAAGTTTAATATTAAATAAAGACTCTGGATTACCTGATTTTCAAGTGATGGACTTTTTTGTATATAAAGATGAAATTTATTGTGTAACATTTAGATTAGGTGTTTTTAAATTAAATATTGAACAGAAAACTATAAATAAAATATTTAATTATGTGGGTCGATATTTCGTGTTTTCAACTTATTTAAAGCAAAATTTATTTTACTACAGTATTGATAGTCATTTTAGAAAGGGAAAAGGGGCCGTGTGTAAATTTAATATTGAGAACCTTTTAAAGGATAAAGATGAGGATTTACGGTTTGGAAAATCGATTATTTGGGAATATGTAACAGATAATCATAATAATTTATTTGGAGCAGGTTGGGGAGTACACGTTGAAGACGGTGGTGTTTTCCTCATAAAAGATGATGTCTTTATTAATAAAAATGAAGATTTTGGGATATCAAGTCCAAATATTAAATGTTTGTATTTTGATAAAACATTTAATCTATTATATGTTGGAAGTCAGGATAATGGATATTATAAAGTAGATTTAAACGAAAATATTAAATTTTTTAAAAATAAAGAATTAGCTATAATTGATATTGAAAGTAACGATTCAAACTTAGTGCTATTAAATAAAAAAAGTTTGATGTTACTTAAAAATGATAAGTTAATTAAACAGGTAACCGCACAAAATTTTTTGAATTATGCAAAAAGTTTTTATTCAAAAAATCAGCCATCTCCGATTAATGAAATCTTTGTAACTTCAAAATTAGATGTTGTTGAGGAAGTGGTTTTTTATGATATTGTGAAAGAGAAGTCCAGTTATTGGGTCAGTAGTTATCTTGGTTTGTTTGAATTAGATTTTGACGGTAATTTTTTGAATTATTACTCTGTTAGAACTAATAAGTTTAATTTTGATTTTCAAGGAAGATTTATCTATCCAATTCCTTTTAGTGACTTAAATATTGTAAAGAATCTAAATAGTTCAAAAGGTTTTGTAGATAATTTTCAATTTATAAAACATTCATCAAAAGAAGCAAGTACCCCAGTAGATGTAAGTGCATTTGTAAAATCAAAGGATAAAATATTTATTTCAACCTTATACAAAGGTTTGTTTATTTATAATAAGGACGCTATTATTTCTTTAAATGAAACGAATAATTTTAAAGAGTTAGAATTAACACATTTAGCCATAAGTAATAAATCCTATAGAATAGCCATAGCCACTAATTCTGGGGAAGTTTATTTAGCTGATATCAGGGATGATTTCAAAATTTCAATAAAAATAAGTAGAGAATCGATAAAAGGTAATTCAATTTTATTTCTTGAAATGTACAAGGATTATGTGATAATCGGTACAGAAAATGGTTTAACTATATACAATAAGGATGGGTTTCGGTATATTGATGAAGAACAAGGGCTAAAGAGAACTGATTTTACGTCAAGCAAGGTAATAGGGAACGAATTAATTATTGGAACGAATTTGGGTTATTATAAATTAGATTTAGAAAAAATTTTAAACCCTCCAGTAGTTAAATTTGATTTTAAAATTTATAACATAAGAATCAACCGTAAACCCATTAAAGGGGATTCTTATAATTGGTTTGACTACTCAAAAAGCAATTTAGAGTTAAACTATGATGAAAACGTTGTCGAACTTGATTATTTGGTTTCAAATCATCCTTATTCAAGTAAATTAGAGTATCGGTACCAAATAAAGGGGTTAAACGAAATATGGAGTACCTATTCAAATAAAACACATATTGAATTACCTTATTTGCCTTCTGGTAAATTTTCCATAAATGTCCAAGTTAGAGATTTAAACTCGGGTAAAGAATCTTCTCATCATCTTTTAAATATTATTATTTCACCACCTTTTTGGAAAACAATTTGGTTTGTAATTGTTGTATTTTCAACTCTTTTGATATTGAGCTTTATTTCCTATAAAAAGCGAATTAATTATATCAAAAAGCGAGAAGAGAAAAAGTCAAGAATCGAAAAGCGTCTTGTGGAAACAAAATTGGAAGCATTGCAATCACAAATGAATCCGCATTTCACTTTTAATGCAATGAATTCCATTCAGAATTATATCATCGATAATGACATAGACAATGCGCTGATGTACTTAGGTGAGTTCGCCAAGTTAATTCGTAAAACGCTGGATAATTCTTCGCAACGATTTATCACTTTAGTAGAAGAGATAAGTTATTTAAAATCATATATAGCGTTAGAGAATATGAGGTTTAATAATAAGGTAAAAGTTAAAGTTAACTGCATTGATTTGAATTCAAATATGCTTGAAATTCCTCCAATGCTCATTCAGCCTTTTGTGGAAAATGTTTTTGTTCATGCTTTTGAAAAAAATCATCCGAATCCAAAATTAACCATTACTTTTTCATTAAATGAAAATACATTGCAATGTGAAATTTCAGATAACGGAAAAGGGATGGCAAAAACTACCTCGGGGCAAATGCACCAGTCAAAAGGATTGAAGTTAGTTACTGAGAGATTATATTTATTGAATAAATCTGTGGTAAATAAGTTTAAAATTAATTCTGAACTTGGAAATGGAACCATTGTAATACTTCAAATCGAAATTTTAAGATAGAGGATTAAAGTTAAAAGCATATCGTTAATTAGTGTTGTCTCGTCGAATACTAATTTAATTGTTTTTATAAAAAACGGTATGATACTTTTATCAAAAAAAGTATTAATAAGGCCTCGTTATTATTCGTAATAATTATAAGTGTATTGTCATGCAAAGAAGTAGAAAGGACTGATTTAACAAGTGGAAATATCATTTGCAATTGACGTTTGTATAAAGATATCTTTGTAGATGGTAGTGTGAAATAGCGTGACATATATGACCCGAAAAATCAACTAGTATTTAAGTCTAGTGGAGTGATGGAAGTTTATGTAAGAAATGATAGCGTAATTATCGAAGACACTATTTCTGGGACTTACAAATATTTCAGAGGTACGAAGTATGAGTTAGACCTTTTATTTACTGTAGTAGATATTGAATTTAAGGATAATAATGAGTTTATATTTAAATATTTTGATTTCGGTTCGGATATGGTAGATAAAAGAGAATATTATAAGAGAATCGAATAAATAGAATAAGACTTGAAACAGTGCTGACTAATAATATATTATTCATCTGAGTTATCTGTAATTTAAATGTACTATTTATTAAATATTTTTTTTTTATTAAGGTTATACACGCTAAATAGTAAAAAGCTTACGCTAAATAAGATATAAGTAATATCGTTTTTAGTAATAATATATTTGATGGAATAAATTTAATAATTATGAAAAATTTAAAAATGCTATTAATGTTGTTTATAGTTTTTACTGTAACTTTCTGTAGTAAAGAGGGTTTAAGTCCTAACTCTCCCGATAATACTGGGTATTTCGGTCGGACCGTGCCACCCATTTCGGTTGAAATGGTGCCACTTTGAAAGATATTACAATAATACAAAAAGTTTGTTCAGTTTAAAA
>NZ_FNRD01000012.1 GCF_900107635.1 Flavobacterium gillisiae | reverse complement strand
TTAAGCCAGGCACAAGTATGTTCAAATCATTTTGCAAATTGGCTGCATAATTTTCGGGTCGCTGATTTCTCTTGGATTTATATGGCAGATGCGACGGAACCTGTTTTCGTGTTTTAAGTTTTTTTACCTGAAACAAAACATTGAATTCTTTTTTAAG
The DNA here is from genome assembly GCF_900107635.1 of Flavobacterium gillisiae. Classification (GTDB taxonomy): domain Bacteria; phylum Bacteroidota; class Bacteroidia; order Flavobacteriales; family Flavobacteriaceae; genus Flavobacterium; species Flavobacterium gillisiae. The sequence goes on along the minus strand of NZ_FNRD01000012.1, from coordinate 162,425 downwards.
AATTTTTTCCTTTCAAAAAAAAGAATGCTTAATTTCATTATAAATGAAAGAATATTATAGCTGATTTGATAAAGTGATAATTGTGTTTTACAAAGAATTCCTTATGATTAGGTCGCTTTTGTTTTCTATTTGGTCTTTTTTTCCTTTCAAAATCATTGAGGCTAATATTTTTCCCATAGCTTCGAAATCTGTAGAAATGGTTGTGATTCCGTTTTCTACTACTTTTTTTAGCGGAGTTTCATTATATGATATAATTCCGAAATCGTTTCCTAGTTGCAATTTTTGAAGTTTTGATTTTTCGATAACAGAGACCAAATCTCTGTCATTCGGGATAATATAAACTTCACCAGTCGTTATCTCTCGATCGATAAATTCGTTTATTACCAGATATTTGAAAGTGAAATCGTGACAGAAATTAACAAATCCTTCTTTCATGCCTAATGGTTCTCGGAACCCTGGAAAAATTAGAATTAGTTTATTGTATTTGTTTAAATGCGGTTTTCCTTTTAAAAGAGCATCATAAATGTCTTTCTTATGATTTTGAAACACGGCGGGGAAGGATTGCAATTCATGATTAGTTTGATCCAATATAAATACCTCTTTTGCTGGTAGGGTTTTTATGGCGGAAGCCGCATAGGGTAAATTAGTAGGCATGATGATATACTTGGTGTAGTTACCGTTGCTTTCATTAATTAATTTTCTAAACATTTCAATATTAAAATGGTGGAAATAAATATCAATGTGAACATCTTTTCCGGTATTCTTTAAAAATGAATTGTAAATATCTTCCTTGAAACTATTCAATTCATCAAACAACAAGAATATTTTTTGTTTTATGGTTACCTCTACGCTCTTTACATAATATCCCTTGCCAAGAATGGCGTATATAATCCCCCTTTTTTTTAACTCGTCATATGCTTGTAAGACGGTGTCCCTGGATAATGAAAATTCCAAACAGAGTTTATTTATAGATGGGAGACGATCTCCTTTTATTATTTTTTCATTTTCTATTGCTTTCTCAATTGACGTGACAATCTGTTTGTATTTGGGTATCCCAAGATTATTTTGAATTGATATTATTTTCATATAAAAAGGCTTAATTTTCTGCAAGTTACAAAAAACTGGTAGGTGCCGTTATGTTTTTCATTAAAAAAATAATTTAAGTTTTCTTAATAAAACAATGAAAATTAAACAAGAATTCCAATTTATTGAATAATTCAGAATCGAAATTATTTAGTTTATTTCTTATGGAAAATCAATTTATTTTTCGGAAATTGTGAATAAAGGCGAAATTATAAATTATCAACTTTCGAACTACGGTCACTTCGCTGAATGTTTTATTAATGTGGCTTCGACGGTTAAAAAATAAATATAGGTGTGAATCTATTTATAACTTTACTCTTTGTTAGTCCTGCTGCATAAGAAAATTAATGGGGCGAAGTTTAGGTGGAGTTATATTATACTTTAAATTAAGAGCAGATGTTGTTCATAGAATATAATGATACGACAACCAAGTGCATCATTGTGAATTTGGAATTTATTTATATTTCAGGTTTCATGCGTTAATAGTATAAAAGACAGAATAATGGTCTACGAAATGACATTTATGCTAAGCAATCGTTTTACCTTAGGTGGTATAATTATCTGTGGTATATTAGTAGTGCGATATTGAATATTTTGGAAAAATAATAATTTTTTCAGGTAGGTTTGTTTTTGTTTTAGGTGTGTAATTTGTTTAAATTAAATTTCACAGTCTTTTAGAACGAAGTCACAATTGGAAATTAAATGTTTGTTTTCATTGGGAATTTTATTGGTTTGTAACTAGATTTTGTGGACATGAAATATAAATAAAATTAGTCTTTTACTTGGATACATTTTAGATTTGAAGTACACCGCTAATTGACTAAACCTGCTAGTCTTCTATTTTTATTACTTTAATGCATTATATAATATACTCACAGGATGATCTGCTTTTCGATTTGTACCGTCAGCAATTTGATGTCTGCAGCTGGTTCCTGATGCGGAGATTAATGTTGCTTCTTTTTCTGAACGAATAGATGGAAATAAAACAAGTTCACCAATTTTCATCGAAATATCATAATGCTCTTTTTCATAGCCAAAAGAACCGGCCATACCACAACAGCCGCTAGGAATGTTGAGTACCGTATAGTTTTTTGGCAACAGAAGGATTTTCTTCAATGGAATTAAAGAAGATAATGCTTTTTGGAAACAATGACCATGCATGCGAACACGTTCTTCTTTATCAGTAAAACTGCTGGACGATATGCGTCCTTCATCTAATTCTTTGGCAAGAAATTCTTCGATAAGAAAGGTTCTCTTTGCAATTCCCTTTGCTTTTTCTTTTAAATCTCCTCTGCATAAATCAGGATATTCATCTCTGAACGATAAAATAGCAGAAGGCTCGATTCCAATTAAAATTTTATCATGAGGTATCGTTTTGGTAAAATCGGTGATGTTTTTCTCAGCAATTTCTCGTGCTTTAATCAACATTCCTTTCGATAAATAAGTTCGCCCACTGATACCAATTTCTGGCACGATCACCTGATATCCTAAACGGTTTAGTAGTTTAACCGCGGTTTGACCTATTTCTACATCGTAATAATTCAAAAACTCATCATTGTACAAATAAATAGAGCCGTGCACGAAGTTACCTTGTTGATTGAATTTTTTTATCCATTTCGCAAAAGTGATTTCGAACATAGAAGGTAATGTTCTTTTTGTTGAAAAACCTGTAGCAGACTGGACTATTTTTCCTAAAAACCCTTTGGTAGATAAATTATATAACCACGGAAAAGATGCAAATAGCTGGTTTATTTTTGGGGTGTTCCCGATGAGTAGCGAACGGAATTTAACGCCGTTTTTATTATAATAATGCTGAAATGTTTCTGCTTTAAGCTTAGCCATATCCACATTTGAAGGACATTCCGATTTACAACCTTTACAGCTCAAACATAAATCTAAGACATCTAGCAATCCTTCATCGTCAAATTTATTTTCTTGAGTTGAATTGGTAATTGTTTCTCTTAAAATGTTTGCTCTCGCTCGTGTGGTATGTTTTTCATTGCGGGTTGCCATATAACTTGGGCACATGGTTCCACCGCTTTTTTCGGTTTTTCTACAATCACCAGAGCCATTACACATTTCGGCAGCACGAATGATTCCGTCTTGTTCTGAGAAGTCAAAATAAGTTTCGATTTCAGCTGTTATTTGCCCAGGGGAATACCTTAAACTAGTATCCATTGGTGGCGTGTTTACAATTTTTCCAGGATTAAAAACATTCCAAGGGTCCCAAGTATGTTTTATTTGGGAAAATAACTGATAGATTTCTTCCCCTAGCATCAGCGGTATAAATTCTCCACGAAGTCTTCCGTCACCATGCTCACCGCTTAATGAGCCTTTGTATTTTTTTACTAAATGTGCAATGTCAGTTGCTATGGTTCTAAATAAGGCTGTGCCTTCTGCTGTTTTTAAATTAATGATGGGACGAAGGTGCAATTCTCCAGTGGCGGCATGAGCATAATGCACGCAATTTAAATTTCGCTTTTTTAATATGGCGTTAAATTCTTCTATAAAATCGGGTAAATCATTAACATCTACAGCGGTATCTTCGATTACGGCAACTGCTTTTGCATCACCAGGAATATTCGATAATAATCCGAGTCCCGCTTTTCTCAAGTTCCATACTTTATTCGTTTCTTCGCCATAGACGATCGGGAAATAGTAACCGAGGTTTTTAGAACGCATTAAAGCTTCCATTTCTTTTGCAAGTTCATCAATTTCATCTTGAGTATCTCTAAGAAATTCTACGGCTAGAATCGCTTTTGGGTCACCTTTTACAAAAAAGCGGTTTTTGCTTTGCTCGATATTTTCTTTGGTACATTCTAAAATGTAGTGGTCTATCAATTCGACGCTGTTCGGACTGAATTTCAACGCTTCTAAATTGGCTTTCAAGGCTTTGTTAATACTGTCAAAATGTACACAAACCAAAGCTGATAACGGTTTTAAAGCATCAACTAAATTTAATTTTATAGCTGTTGAAAAGAATAAGGTTCCTTCTGATCCAGCGATTAGTTTACAGAAATTAAACTTTTCTTCGGTATTACTAAAAGGGTTGCTGTCTATCAACAAATCTAAAGCGTAGCCTGTATTTCGTCTTGCAATGGATTTTTTTGGAAAATTAGCATCGAATAATATTCTGTTTTCGTTCGAAGATAATATTTCTTTTATCTGAACATATATCGCTTGTTCTAATGGGCTTACTACATTAACTCCGTTGCATTTTTCTTCAAATTCAGCATTCGATAAAGCGCCGAAAGTCACTTCGTTACCATCAGCCAAGAATCCTTTTATTTCTAATAAATGTTCGCGTGTGGAACCATAAACTACTGATCTGGCACCACAAGCATTATTTCCTACCATTCCTCCAATCATGCAACGATTGCTAGTGGAAGTTTCTGGGCCAAAAAATAACTGAAGTGGCTTCAAATGAAGATTTAGCTCATCTCGGATGACTCCGGGTTCAACCCAAGCTGTTTTCTTTATTGGGTCTACAGATAGTATTTTAGTAAATTCCTGCGAAATATCAACGATTATTCCGTTTCCTACCACTTGACCAGCCAGAGAGGTTCCCGCTGCCCTCGGAATCACACTGCTTTTGTTATCTCTAGCAAAAGCAATGATTTTCTGAATGTCTTCTTTGGTTTTTGGAATTGCTACAGCCAACGGCATTTCTTTATAGGCGCTCGCATCTGTAGAATATAACAAACGCATGGTGTGATCGAAAAATAATTTACCCTCTAATTGATTTTCTAAACTTTTAAGATTGATAGTACTCTGTGAAAGAGAATTTTTATGTTTCATTTAGAATAAAATTATTGCTTAATCTAGTATTTTATAAATGGAAGATTGATTGTTATAGCTCGCTTAAAGCAATATCTAATAATTCAATCATCTCATCTGCATTTTGTTTATTGAAAGGCATTGGTGGTTTTATTTTTAATACATTATGCAAAGGGCCATCTGTACTTAATAAAAAACCTTTTTCTTTCATTTTTTCGACAACTAAATCAATTTCAGCAACAGCTGGTTCCATTGTAACTCGGTCTTTAACCATTTCTGCACCTATGAATAAACCGTGTCCACGAACATCACTAATAATAGGATATTTGGCCATTAGTTTTCTAAGACCTTCCATCAGGTGGTTTCCAACTTCTAATGCATGTTGTTGCATTTCTTCGTCTTGAAGAACATCTAATACAGCTAATCCTGCCGTCATAGATACGGGATTACCTCCAAAAGTGTTGAAGTATTCCATGCCGTTATTAAAAGCATTTGCAATTTCATTAGTAACAATTACTGCAGCCAGCGGATGGCCGTTACCAATAGGTTTTCCTAAAACAACAATATCGGGAACGACATCTTGCAATTCGAAGCCCCAAAAATGATCTCCAATTCTTCCAAAACCAACCTGAACTTCATCGGCAATACAGATTCCTCCAGCTGCTCTAACGTGTGCATAAGCGGTTTTTAAATAATCTTTAGGAAGCGGAATTTGGCCACCAACACCTAACAATGTTTCACAAATGAATACGGCAGGCGCTTTATCTTCTTTTTTTAAATCTTCGATAATGCGCTTTACATCAGCGGCATATTTTTCTCCTGCGTTTACATCTCCATATTTGTACGGACCTCGATATAAATCGGGGTTAATCGCTTTATGAATCCAAGGCATTTTTCCAAAACCACCTTTACCATCAAATTTATACGGGCTCATTTCCATAGCAACCGTTGAAGTTCCATGATAAGCATGATCGAGAACAATAATATCTTTTTGTTTGGTGAAATGGCGACTCATTCGAATTGCCAAATCATTAGCTTCACTACCCGAATTCACAAAATAACAAACACTTAAGGCAGCTGGTAAAGTAGCGGTTAGTTTTTCGGCATATTCGATAATCGTGTCATTAAGATAACGCGTATTGGTGTTTAAATTAGCAATTTGCTTTTGCATTCTTCGAACAACTACTGGGTGACAATGACCAACATGAGATGGATTGTTGACACAATCTACAAAAGTTCGCCCTTTATCATCATAAAGATATTGTAAAGCACCTTTTGTAATTTTTAATTTGTCTTTGTAACCAATACTTAAATTTCGGCCTATGTTTTTCTCACGAGATTCTAATATATCTGCGTAGTTTTCATCAGTGATTAATGCTGTAAAACCACAAGCTTTTCTAAAAGTATCTTGCGCTTTTATTGGATTAATTCGAATAAGTTGATTCAGCAATTCCCAAGCTGGTTTTTCAGTAAGAAAATGATGCTCGTTATTACTGTCTAATGATGCGTTGTAAGCAGACTGTGTTACACTAATACAAAGTCTCCCTGCAATTAGATAATACAACAAATCAACTTCTTGCTCAGTAAGGGCATACGATTTATGATAACCTTCAACAATGGTTGCAGCAACTTCTAACGGGTCTTTTTGATGAAGCATGGCATAAGTACACGCAATCGCTAGATTGTTGATAAGCGCGGTGTAAACCATATCTCCAAAATCGATTAAACCACTTATTTGATTTTCTTGAACCAGGATGTTATAATCGTTGGCATCATTATGAATGTAAGCATGACGCAAAGTATGGATTACAGGAAGTACTTCTGTGTCAAATTGCAACAAGAAATAGCCTGCGATTCGCCTTTTTTCGTGATCTAGAATGTATTTTAAATTCTCATTTGCCTCGCTAGCACAACTGATATCCCAGGTATAGCGGCGGTGCATGGCAAGATGGGAAAAGTCGCGAAGTTCATAATCCATATTTCCTAAAAAGGATCCTAGATTGTAAAACAACTCCTTTGATTTGCTTTCTTTTTCTACCCAGAAAGTACCTTCTAAAAAATTGAGAATTCTAACATAATATATTTTTGAATCGGCCTCAATTCTTGTCAAAGCATCGCCCTGCGTGTTGATGCAAAACTGCTGAAATTCATTAGCAAGTGTACTATTTGATAGGTGCCGAATGATTTTAACCTGCGCGTCTAAAAACGGAAAGGGATGATCTTCATTGGATATTTTTAGAATATACTTTTCGTTTGTATCAGTAGATAAAAGAAAATTTAACTCGTCATAGCCATTTAATGATTTTGCGGTTGTAGCTAGGCCATAATGGTCTTTGGCTAATTGCTCAATAGTTTCTTCTGAAAAATTCATCAGTAAATTTTTAGTATTCGTTAATTTTATTTCCAAATTATAGCTTGTGCAGGCTGCAAAGGATTTTGTCCAACCAATATTTTACTTCCTTTTGGTATTTCAAGTTCGACAGTATCGTTTGAATAATTAACTCCTACATAGAAGCCGTCTCTCCATTCGACAAAAACACCGCTTGGTAAATTCTCAATGGCCACATTTGCTCTTTCATATACGTTGCGTACAATTTGTCTCTCTAAGCTCCCATCAGTACTTTCTACCCCAATGTAAGTTACTGTTCCTTTACCTAATTTTCTAATAACTACGGCAGCTTTACCTTTATAAAATTGGTCTTCATAAGTGGCTAAAACTTCGGTTCCTTTTCTAGGTGATAATACATCGGCCCAAGTATTCCATTGAAAGTTACTGTTAGCTGCTTTTATATTTCCTTTCATATCTGTAACCAAAACATCAAAAAAGTCAACATCAGCTCCAATTAAAGGCACGATTGGTGCACTCCAGTTGGCTTCAAAAAAATGTCCGTTTTTGTCTTTTTGTCCAGTTCTACAACTTAAAATCAAATTACCTCCTTTTTCAACATACTTAGTCCATTTGTCCACTAATTTTTGATCAATTAGTTGATATGCTGATGCAACAATAAATGGGTAGTCATCAAAATTATCTTCCTCTGTAAGGAAATCGACTGGCGCTCCAGTAGATTTGATAGCTGAAGAATAGGTATTTCTATGTTTCCAAGTACTCCAATGTTTAGTTTGCTTGTGATTTTCTAAGTCCCAAAGATTTTCGTGACTCCATAAAAAACCTGTTTTTCTATTAGCAATTTTCTGCGGAAGCACTGCTTTAGGATTATACTCTTTACGCAATAGTTTCATGTCTTGGATGGACTGTACAAATTCTTTTCCACCGGTAGAAAGGGTTACTCCGTCATTGCCCACAATGCCTTCGTGATACATTTCGCTACTTCCTAGTGGGTGTCTGTATCTGTAAGTACAAGTAAAAGCACAACCACCTCCAAAAGCTTGTGAAAGCCACATATGTACAGTGCCGGGTTGTAATTGAGGGTTGATACCTGCCCAGTTTACTTGTCCTGGTTGTAATTCCATTACTCCGGTAACTCCACTGATTGAACGGTAATAATCGTTTGCCTCATGTATTTTACTAGGATGCCCCATTCTAAAATTATCTCCGCCTAAATTATTTTGACCACTTACTGGGTACATTGTATAGGTAATGAAGTCCATTTTATCAGCTCTTCTTGGGTCTGAGTCGTAAGTTACATTAGTGAAGTTAGTTGTTATCCACTGTTTTGGATCCGTATATTTTCTCAATATTTCGGCTTGGTCGTTCAAGAAACTAGCTTGAGCATCGGCGGTGAATCGCTTGAAATCTAAAATCGTATGTGGACTTAACTTATCTTCAAAATAAACTTCGGTGTTAGGTAATATGATTTGTTCAAAATTAGAATAACGTGTACTCCAGAAACTTCCAACCCATTCCGTATTTAATTTTTCAATGGTTCCGTATTTGGCTTTAAGCCAAGTTTGAAATGCTATTCTAGCAGAAGGACTAAAATCCTCTGTAGACAAGGGCTCGTTGTCAATTTGCCATCCTATAACATTCTTATTATTACCGTATCTTTTCCCTAATTCAGCAACTATTTTCGCTGTGAATTCACGGTATTTTTCATTTGTTACTGAAATATTTGCTCTGTTTCCGTGTTGTCTTCGGTTGCCTTTAGAATCAACTAGATATATTTCAGGATATTTATCACCCATCCAAGCTGGTGGAGTAGGAGTAGGTGTACAAAGAATCACTTTTAAACCTTCTTTTTCGGCTATTGCCATGGCATCATCCAGCCATTTAAAATCATATTTACCTTCTTTAGGCTCCATGTATGTCCAAGCAAATTCAGCGAAATGTGTGAATTCAAAACCTAACTTTTTTATGTTTTTTAAGTCACGATCCCATTGTTCTCTTGGCCATTGCTCAGGATAATAATACACACCAATTTGCATTAAATCAGCTTTATCGAAAAATCGTTGTGGGTCTTTTTTTTCTGTTTGCGTAACTTTTTTACTTTGTGCGACTACTTGAGTCGAATGGCAACTAAACACTAATAAAGTTAAAAATGTAAGTCTAGTTAGTAGGGAATTATAATTTATCATTTCTTAATCGTTTATTTCTTAGTTGTTTAAAAGTAGTAGTAGAAAATGAGCGGCTGACCAGCTAAAATTTTGGGATTCTAATCCTTTTCCAGTTGTAGGATGGTAATTCTCTCTTATAGATTTTCCTTTTTCTAAAGCACCTTCGGTATTATGAATCAGTTTTTTGGTTAGAAGATTGGCTTCTGTTTTGTAACCGTATTTTTCTAGTCCATTGATTCCAAAGTAAACTTGATCTAACCATATTGGTCCTCTCCAATAGCCATTCGCTGGATTAAATTTCGGATTGTTTTTAGCCAATGTTGGTAAAGGCACAAAAGTATTGAAGGTATCTGGATTAAGTAAATTATTTTTTATAGCCCTAGCTTGTTTTCTAGATGCTACTTCTGCCCAAAGCGGCAAGAAGCCTTCGCAGCCCATTTCTTTTACGAATGTTTTTCCATCCAAAGAAGTGTCATAAAACCATCCTGTACTTGCGTCCCAAAACTGCGTTTGAATTTGCTTTTTTAAGGTATAGCTTTCTCGTTTCCATTTTTTTTGTTCGTCAGCTAGCTTTAAAACTTTAGCCATTTGAGCTAAATAGTTTTTTTCAGCATATAGAAAAGAGTTCAAATCCACACTTTCTTGGTCCAGCGAATAAGCGTTTTCTGAATTTTTCAGTACTTTGCTGTTGTCAAATCGCACCGCATTATCCATTCCGCTTTCCCATTTTCCAGCCACTAAAGTACCATCTGTAGATCCAAATTCGCAAATTCCATCTTGATCGTGATCACGATCTTTATACCACCAAGCATGATATTTCTTTAATTTTGGATACATTTCTTTAACGAAATCTACGTTTTTATTTTGTTTGTAAATTTCCCAAACTGCCCAAGCAGTCAACGGTGATTTGGTATTTCGATAATTATTAGGTTCAATTAAAGTATCTCTATAAATACAATCAGGGATAAAACCATTAGGCTCTTGAAAGTCGAACATTGCTCGTACTTGGTTTTCTGCTAGATTTGAATCTACATGGGCTATTGCCGCAGCATGTTTCCAGCTGTCCCAAGCCCAGAAACCATGAAACCATTCGTAATGATAGCTAGGGAATATGCCTGCATGTTTTAAACCTTCAGCTGCAATACGAGTATTGTTTTGCAAAGTGAGTACTAATTTCGCTAGGAAAACAGAGTATTCAGAACCTTTGTATGACGGTTTCTTTTTTGCAATTAATTGCGATAATTGATTTTCTTTTTCTTGTTTAGTATTTTCTAAAACGGAATCAAATTTTAATTTTGAAATGCTTTCTTTTTCTTTTTTCCAGTCGTATTGCGGGAAAATAAACGTTTGGGAAACTATTATTTCTTTAGTTTCATTTGGTTTTAAAACGAGCTGAGACGTCTTTGCAGTAAAGCCGCTTTTTGTAACATCTATTTTGCTGTCCTCATTAATAAATTGCACATAACCAATGGCGTTACTTTTTGACGAAACTATTTTCACTGCTTTCTCTTCTACCGAAAGTTCCAAGTTATTTAGATAAATATCTGATTTGAAAGTAGGCGTAAACGTTATGTTTTCTGACGATGTGTTTGTAATACTAGTTTTTTGAATTGCAGTATGCCCAGATGAAAAAACTAGTTCTTGTTTTATACTTACTTTTTGATTCGAAAACTCCTGTTCTAAATGGCTATTATAACTATTTTGACTAGTTAAAGCGGTTTTCCAATTGATTATTTCTTGTTTCTTGTCATCGATAAGATGTATAGAAAGAAAGGAAGAGCTTAGCCAAACTCCGTTTTGCTCAGTCATTAAAAATGGACCTGAAAACCCAGCTTGAATACTTGAAGGCTCTAGCAATCCAAAGGCAAACCAAGCACCTTTGTCAGAAAAGGCAAGTGATTTTCTATCCTTAGCATTTTCAGGATTCCCTTTGTAGTTTAAGTTGTTTTTACTTAATTCTAAGTTACTAAATTTACTTTGGGCAAAACTAGATTGCAATAGTAAAAAGAAGAGAAGTATATAACAGGTTTCTTTTTTGTACATGATTATTTAATTTGTTAATATAGAAAAGTAAAGATCACTTTTCATTAGAAGATGAAAATTGGCACGAGCACACAATATGAGCTAATATACATTCTCTCTCACTAATTTTATTGGTAACATTGAATAAATATTTTTTTAAATTAAAAAGAATAGCCCAAGTATTATTCGGACTATTCTATTTATTTGAATCAATTTAATCGGTTTTTAATTGTTTTGTATTTCAGTTAAAGGTACCGGGTAAAAATTGTTTTTTGCAGCGTCAAATCCAGTACGTCCCACTGCATCAAGAGCCGATTTAGTTTTTCCCCAACGACGTAAATCATAAAAACGGAAGTTCTCTAAAGGAAATTCAATAATTCTTTCATGTTCAATTTGCGCTTTTACAGCATTATAAGTTAGACCTATCATTACTGGCATATCAGCACGTGCTCTTACAAGATTGATTAGAGGTATAGCTTCAACTGAACGTTGTAATTCGTTTAAAGCTTCTGCCTTCATTAATAGAACATTTGAATATCTCATTAAAGGAACATTAAGTCCTAAAAACTCAGTGTCCATTTCATCTTGAGTAGGAGGTAAGTACTTACGGAAGACAGGTTTGTTCTTAGTTCCAAATTTGTCGTTATATGTCGCTCCAAAAATTCTAGGATTTGAAGCGTCATTAAAATAAGGATCCTTAAAGAAAATGTTGCTATAAAGACGACTGTCATAATTTCCTGTAGTTGCTATTTTTCCTTCTTTCTTGAACTCATTCATCAACATATCTGTTGGTAAAATTTCGTCCCATCCACCTAATTCACTTGCGCCCATCCAGAAATGAAGAGCAGTACGATAGAATGCACCGTTAGATGTGTTTGCACTAAATTGAAGTTCAAAAATAGTTTCTTTTGAGTTTTTGTTAGTACCATTAAATAAACTCACATAGTCCTTTACAAGTGAATAACCTTGAACTTTATCAAGAGCTTTAATTGATTCAGTAAGATGAGTTTGTTTTTCAGCAGTTTCTTCATACGCTCTAGTCAAATAAGCAAAACCAAGGTAACTATTAGCAGCTCCGCTTGTTGCACGACCCACTTTGTCAGTAGGTTGCGCTGCAGGAAGCACTTCGGCAACTGCTTTCAATTCGCTAACAATAAAATTCCAAGTTTCTGCACGTTCAGCAAGAGGAAGACTTATTTCGTTCTGATTAGTAATGTATTTAGTTCTTAATTTTATTTTTTCCCAATTAAGAATTAATTTCATATGATAGTAAGCTCTTAAAAACCGTGCTTCTGCAATAATTTGTTTTTTGTCAGCATCACTAATAGCAGATGCAGGCATTTCTCCAACCTTAGTAATTACTTGATTTGCATTGCTAATACCACGATAGTTTAATTGCCAATACGATGTTATTTGGCTATTACCATTTGTATAAGTAAAATCAGCAAGCTCAACCCAGTTTTGATAATTTAAGGCATCGCTACCTAACTTACAAATGTCTTCGCGATATGCTTCTACGGGCCATTTAACTTCGGGGAAGGCATACTCTTCAACTGCTCCTTCTAGGAAAGCATAAGTTGAGGATAAACCTGCTTCTGCATCGGCTTTATTTCGCCAGAATGTGGAAGAGTTAAGTTGGTCTGGAGACTGCTGCTCAAGGAAATCATTACTACATCCTACTAGTGTAAAGATGCATAATACGGTAATATAATTATATATGTTTTTCATGATTGTTTCTTTATAAGTTTCTTAAAATACGTATTGTGCACCTACAATAAATGATCTTGTAAATGGATATACAAAACGGTCAACACCTGTATCTAGTAAGTTGTTTCTAGAGAACTCTGGATCTGTTCCTGAGTATTTAGTAATGGTGAATACATTTTCGGCACTTACATAAAATCTAAGTTTGTCTATTTTTGCTGATTCTAATAATGAGGCAGGTAATGAATATCCTATTTGTAACTGTCTCATTCTTACAAAATTTCCGTTTTCAAGGAAACGATCTGACTCTCTACTATTTCCGTTCGGGTCACCAAGTACTGCACGTGGAATGTTGCTGTTATTATCTGGAGTCCAAGAATTAAGAGTTGAAGCCAGCATATTTGTTCCTGAGCTCATAGACTCATAGAAGTAACGGTTACCGTTGTATAGTTTATTTCCAAAACCACTTCCAATCAATGTACTAAAGTCAAATCCTTTGTAACTAGCTCCTAAAGTTATATTAGCTTCTACCTTTGGTAAACCTGTACCTGCATATTCTTTGTCATTCTCATCAATTAGTCCATCGTTATTTAAATCTTTGAATCTAATGTCACCAGGTTTAGCATTTGGTTGTAATAAATTTCCGTTTGTAGCATGGCTGTTCACTTCCGCTGCAGTTTGAAATATACCATTGGTACGGTATAGATAGAAAGAACTTATTGGCGTTCCTACTCTTGCTTGAGTTGGGAAATGTTCTGTGTCAAATTTTAACCCTTGTCCATTAATAGCTTGGTCTGCATTAGCAAGACTCTCTACCTTGTTTTTTAGTGAACTAATATTAAATCCAACATTGTATTTAAAATCATTGCTTTGTTCGCTATAATTAACTTCAAATTCAAGTCCGCTATTACTTACTTTTCCAACATTAAGAATTGGGTTGTCTATTCCCGCTGAAGGTGCTAGTTTCTTTGTAATAAGCAAATCAGCTGTAACATTGCGATAGTAGTTTATCGAACCGCTAACTTTCCCATTTCGAAGAGTATAATCAAGACCTATGTTTTTAGAATCAGTAGTTTCCCATTTTAGGTTACGGTTTTCTAATGCAGTTGCAATACTTCCTGGCCATGGATTACTACCTGTTCCTTGTACGTAACCAGAATTCAAGTAATTACCTGAGTAAATTAAAGAGCTAGAAGTGTAATATCCTAATGCCGCTTCGTTTCCTAAACGTCCCCAACTAGCACGTAGCTTAGCAGTAGAGACAATGAAATCTTCTGGATAAAAATCTTCTTTATCAATTTTCCAACCTAAAGCCACAGATGGGAATGCTCCCCAACGACTGTCTTTACCAAATTTTGATGAGCCATCGTAACGTATAGTTGCTTGTGCTAAGTAACGATCTTTGTAAGAGTAGTTGATACGACTAAAGTATGAAAGTCTATTGTATTGATATTTCGAACCGTCAGCTGAATAAGTTCCTCCTTTTCCTGCTCCTATTGTTTCAAAACCTGGGTCTAAAAATCCTGCAGCACGTTCAGACGAAACAAGCTGTCCGTTTACCACAGATTGATCAGTCGTTTTACCTTCAACAGTAATGTCATTCCAGTTAGAAGATGATGGATTGATGGTGCTACCTAATAAAAAGTCAAAAGAATGTTCGCCAAGTCTTTTATCCATCATTATAGTATTTTCGAAAATTTGCTCACTCCAGAAAGTTCTAACTTCTCTATGTACCGTATATTTTTCTGGTGCTTGTATGTTTGCGATAAAAGGTGCGTTATGAGCAGTTCGTTGCGAGTTTAACTCGTGGTGAGAGTAGGCAGTTTTAAATTTCAACCAAGATGCGATATTGGCAGTGATCGAAATATTAGCTGTTAAATCTTGTCCTCTTAGTTCTCCACTTCTAAAGCGCTCGTCGGCTACTGGGTTTGTGTTAAATGGTAATCCATCTTTGTTTGTTAATCCATATCCGTAAGTTTCATTTGAATCCAATACAGGAACTAATGGAGCTATTGCATAAACTTCTTTCAATTGAAAGTTAGGTTGCTCACTTTTAGTCGATAGGTACGATAGTTTAGTATCTACATCAAATATAGATTTCTTAAAACTTACTCTTGCACTTGCATTTTTTTGTCCAAAGTTATTATCGATGATAATTCCTTTTTCTTTAGCATAGTTACCGTATAATGCAAATTTGATAACACCTTCTCTACCTTGAACACCTAAACCATAATTTTGTGCTAATCCAGAACGAAAAACTTGGTCTTGCCAGTTCGTGTTTGCTGTAGTTGGTAAGTTTATATATGCTGGTAATGTTACAGGCGAATTAGCATATTTATTGTATTCATCATACATTCTCTTATGCACTGTTTTATAACCCTCAGCATCTAATAATTCTATTCTATTTGATGATGATGTGCTGTTTACAAACGAAGTAAAATCTACTTTTATACCTTCTTTAAGTCCAGATTTAGTGGTAACGATAATTACTCCGTTAGCGGCAACAGATCCGTAAATAGCTGCTGCAGCTCCATCTTTCAGTACTTCGATAGACTCGATATTAGTTGGGTTTACAGAACTTAAAGATCCTTGAAATCCATCAATGATACATAAAGGTTCTGTGTTTCCAAAAGTATTAATTCCTCTAATTTTTATTTTTACTGCAGCACCTGCAGCACCACCACTTTTTTGAACATTTACACCAGCTACTAATCCTTGAATAGCTTCTGAAGCATTGTTTGTAGCTCTGGTTTCAATACTTTCTTTCTTTATCGAAGAAATTGCTCCAGTAACATTCCCTTTTTTAATGGAGCCGTACCCAATTACAACTACTTCATCTAGTTTATTGTTTTCTTCTTGAAGTGTAACGTTTAACTCTTTATTGTTGTTTACATTTAAGGTTACTTCGTTAAAACCGATATAAGTAAAAGTTAAGCTTGGATTTTTTAAATCAGCAGGGATTCTTAATGTGTATTTTCCATTTTCATCACTATTTGTACTGATGTTAGTTGTTGCTAATATAATATTTACTCCAGGAAGTGTATTTCCATTAGCGTCTGTTATTTTTCCTGATATGGTTTTTTGCTGTTGATTCTCTTGTGCAAAACTAAAGTTTGGTTGGCACAGAAAAATCATTAGGAGAAAGAAATTTATCCTCTTAAATAATAGAATTCGTTTTTTCATTGGTAATAAATTTGGTTAATTAAAGTTTTATATTTATCTAGTTTTCAGTTACTTATTTTATTGTAAATCGAATTTTATCCCTTGTGCAAGTGGTAAACTTGTGGTGTAATTAATCGTATTTGTTTGACGCCTCATATAGATTTTCCAAGCATCAGATCCTGATTCTCTTCCTCCACCAGTGTCTTTTTCGCCTCCAAAAGCGCCTCCTATTTCTGCTCCAGAAGTTCCAATGTTCACATTTGCTATCCCACAATCTGAACCTACAACTGATAAAAACCTTTCAGCTTCACGTAAATTATTAGTCATGATAGCTGATGATAATCCTTGTCCAACACCGTTTTGATATTCAAGCGCGTTATCAACATCTCCACTGTATTTTATTAAGTATAAAACAGGGGCAAAAGTCTCGTGTTGCACTATCTCAAATGAATTTTGAGCTAAAGCAATTGCTGGCTTGACGTAGCATCCGCTTTCATATCCTTCTCCAGTGAGAACTCCGCCTTCAACTAAAATAGTTCCGCCTTCTTCAACTACTTTATCTAATGCTGCACTGTACATTTTTACTGCATCTGTGTCGATAAGTGGACCTACATGATTGTTTTCGTCTAATGGATTTCCAATTTTAAGTTGTTTGTATGCCGAGACAATAGCGTCTTTTACTTTTTCGAATACACTTTCATGAATAATCAAGCGACGGGTTGATGTACAACGTTGTCCCGCTGTACCTACAGCTCCAAAAACAGCCCCAATAACAGTCATTTTTATGTCTGCATCAGGAGTTACGATTATCGCATTGTTTCCTCCTAATTCTAAAAGGGATTTTCCTAAACGTGCGGCAACAGCTTGCGCCACTATTTTCCCCATTCTTGTTGATCCTGTAGCTGAAATTAATGGAATTCGTGTATCTGAAGTCATCAATTCCCCCAATTTATAATCACCATTAATCAAGCATGAAATTCCTTCAGGTAAATTATTTTCTTTAATAACTTCAGCTATAATATTTTGACAAGCGATTCCGCAAAGAGGAGTCTTTTCTGAAGGTTTCCAAATACAAACATCTCCGCAAATCCATGCAAGAGCTGTATTCCAAGCCCAAACAGCAACTGGAAAGTTAAATGCCGAAATGATACCAACAACTCCCATAGGATGGTATTGTTCATACATACGGTGACCAGGTCTTTCAGAATGCATCGTTAGACCGTGTAATTGACGCGATAAGCCTACGGCAAAATCACATATATCGATCATCTCTTGTACTTCGCCGTATCCTTCTTGTAGTGATTTCCCCATTTCATAAGAAACCAATTTTCCCAAAGCTTCTTTGTTTTGGCGTAATTTTTCTCCAAATTGACGAACAATTTCGCCGCGTTGTGGAGCAGGCATTAAACGAAAAGTTTTAAAAGCTGCAGTAGCTGACAGTATCGCTTTTTCGTAATCTTGTGATGTAGACATTTTAACAGAACCAATCAGTTTTCCATCTACTGGAGAAAAACTTTCAAGGATTTCGCCATTTGCAAAATGATGTAGTCCTGTAGAAGTACCTTCATTAATATCCTTTACTCCTAGTTGAGCTAAAGCTTCTTTTATTCCAAATTGTGACGTTGTTGTAGTCATGTGTTTTATTTACAATTAAGCATAGTTCCAGCGCTTAAAAACTAGATTTTATCTGGTTTTTAAGGATAGCATGGGATACGCTGTAGGGTTTTTAGGTTATTTTGCAGTTAAAGAAAAAGTAGAAATATTCAAATCTTTAGCAATTTGAGTACCGCTTAATAATTATTTATCGATTTTGTAATTTAACGTCTGTGCTTTCAAAAATTTTATCAGCAGATGAAGCGATAAATCCTTGATATAATTCTCCGTCTGCCATTGGATAGCGAAGTGCAAATTCGTAATAACAAGATGGAATTTGTAAGCTGCCTTCATCAAAGTTCACGCTGTGCATGTCAGCTAGTGTACTAGATTGTTCTAATAATTGTGCTGGTGTACCTTTGATTTTTCCTCCAGAAGAGTTTAATTTCCATCCACTATTTTCTAAAAAAGCATTCAACTCCTCTAAACTATTAAAACCTTTTAAAGCATTTGCGTTGATCGTGAAGTGGTTTGCACGAAACCCATATACATACATCCAAGCTGCATATTCTGACTCTTCCAAAAGGGAGTTGTAAACAGCTAGGGATTTAGTTTTCCATATAGCCCCACTTAGTACTAATTCTGGATTATTGAATGCTTCTGCATCACAACTATCTAAAATCTCTTTAACAGTTGCCTGTAATTTTGGAGAACATTTCTCTAGTTCTAATTCTGAGATAAAAATTCTTGGAGCATTTTTATCAGTTGAGTGCTCATAATGCTTAGCAAATAACTTTTTTGATTCAAAAATATATTCTCCTTTTCCTTCATAACCAACTTCTAGAAAAAGCTTTTCTAACACATCTATATTAACTCGCTTGTCATTAAATGTGCGAATAGCGATATGGTCATTTTTTATTTCTTCTCCTTTTCCCTCTAATAAATCATGAATTTTTTTAGCGGATGGGGTAATTTCAGCATATTGCTCCCACAATTTTGACAGTAATTTAGTTTTGTCCATTTTTAACGTATTTGGTTTGATATTAAAGGCACATTATATATTTATTTTTTTGATAAATAGATTGTAAAAATTCTCGATACAAGAGGTAGCAATTCTTAAAAGCTAATCCAATATTTCGGACTTGATAATTTTTACCAAAACTTCCTTTTAAAATAATTTCCTGTGGATATGAAATTGTCAAAAATCCAAAATCCATTAAAATAGGAAGCAGTAAATAATTTGCTTTGAAGGATGTTTTTGATTTTTTGATTTCCATTGTAATATGTTTGTAAGGAAAATTATAATTCAATTTTAATCTGAGTTTTGTGGTCACAAATATTAAATTATTCCATCATAAAACATCAAAAATGGACTTTACTTGACCTTTACATCTTGAACAAAACCATTATATACATTGGTCTTAACAAAGAATTGTCCATATTAACACTGCATTATTAATAGGATGGGGGTTTTAAAAAAAAAACAGGTTATTTTTCTTTATTATATTCTAATCAAAATGAAAATTTAATTAAAGTAAGAATATAGTGTTGGTAATTTTGATATAACATGACTAATTAAGAAGTTGTCGGATAGAAATGCAATCAAAATCTACAGTAAAAAAAGACGATATTATTCTAAATATAATTTAACACCTAATAAAAGACATCAACAAATTAAAATAAAATGAAGCACTTATAAAGCAAAAAACAGTTGCGAAATTAATTTCGCAACTGTTTAATAATTTGGCAATTGTTGTCTGATAAACTGTGTTAATGATCGAGGACTAGGGCAGGCCATAATATTTGAAGATTTCCAAGAAAGGTTAATGGTCTAAATGTTTTCCAAATAAACAACCAAGTTGTCTTTGTTTTCTAATCCTATTTTTTTTCTTAACCTATGCCTCCCAATTTCTACTGAATTAGCAGAGATATTGTTAATATTTGCTATTTCTTTAGAGCTAAGTTTAAGTTTAACCTGCACCGCCAACTGAATATCTTTATCAGTTAAATTAGGATGTTTTTCTTTAATTCTAAATAAAAAATCACTTTGTAGGGTTTCTATGTTTGCATGAAATTGCTGAATATCTTCATTTAAATCAAATTTAAAAGTGTACTCGTTAATAAGCGCTTTGATGTCTTGTTTAAGTAAGCTTAAATCGGTGAATTTTAAATTTTTTAAAGATTTTGTTAGATCCTTATAGATGTTAGTTCTTTGAGAAATGAACAAAGCAAGATTTGTAAGTTCCTTAGTTCGAAAATCTAGTTTACGTTCTAAATTCTCCTGTAATAGAAATTGTGATTTTAGTTTTTCCTTTGAAAGTTTTTGATTTTGTAGCTCAATAGCTTTTCTCTTTTTTATATTATTCCACAACGAAGCTATTATTAGAATTCCTATTATTGCCAATAATAAGGAACCTATCAATAAGGACTTTCTTTTCTGTGATTCTAATATACGTTGTTGCTCTAATATCTTGATTTCAGATTCGCGTCGTTCAGCTTCAGATAAAATCCGCATTTCAGCCAATTTTTCACTTTCATTGCTTGTGAAAAGTTCAGCGTTACCATTAGTATATTTCATATAAAATTCGAAAGCCTCCTTATAGTTATTTAATGCTAAATAATAATCGGACATAATTTTATCATTCTCTAAAACTAGTTCCTTTTTATTACCCAATGCTTTAGTAATAGTCCTAGCTTCTTGTAACAATGAATAACATTCTTGATAATTTTTAAGTTGTAAGTGCACAATAGCAAGTTCATGAAGAATATAAACTTTTTTGTAGTCATATTTTATTTTACTCTCAATATCCAGCGCATCCTCTAAGAATTTTTTTGACAAATTGAGTTCGTTAATCTTACGATAACTAATGCCCATATTTTTCATCGTTTCTGCGATTCTATCCATATTATTAGAATCTTGTATGAGTTTTAAAGATTTTTTAAAAAAAAACAATGCCAAAGTATTATCGCCTTTGCCATCATGAATTATTCCGATACTGTTATAACTGTATGCAATTCGCTGCTTGTCGCCTATTTTCTCATGTATTATTAAAGTTTGGGTATGATAATCTAATGCTTTTTCAAAATACCCAATGTCATAATACAACCAACCAAGTGTACGTAAAGTAAAGGCAAGATCATAATCGTTTCCCATTACCCTTCGTATTTCTAAGGATTGTAGCCCATATCGTAAAGCTTTATCATAGATGTTATTAAACAAATAACCCTGACACAAATTTATTAGTGCTAACCCTTCTTGGTCTTTATTTTTCAACTCAATTGATAAACGTAAAGCTTCCGAGCCATATTTCATAGTTTTATTAGGATCAATGACCCAGTATATCTCGGCAATTCTATTTAATAAAGACAGTTTTTTTTCTCCTGTAGATTTCGGCAAGATTGTTAACAAACTGTCTAGTTCTACCTGTGAATCACTAGGGTTTTCATCCCATATATTTTTCTGAGATTGGGCTGTAAAACAGATAAATATAAAAGTAATAAGTAGGAGATGAGCGAGTTTTTTCATTGCAAGAAATTTTTAAAAATAGAGTTATGCCCTTTATTATAATGCTTTTTAAAGCTTCAAATATCATCATTATTTATGTATTTAAGTTCAATAGAGTGGACTTAAAATAAGTTAAAAACCCGATGTATAATATTATGTTCATTGATAATATTGTAATGTTATTTTATAAGGAGTTCATTTACTGATGTTTGTTCGAGTAATGATGCGGATAGAATTTGTTGGATTTCGTAGAACGAACGATTGATTTTTAAATCTTTTGCGATTATAGAAACTAAACAGTAGGATATAATTACTACATTGATTTGAATACGAACAGCATTTTCTGTTGTTCCTCAAAAGGTCTTGACTTTTAGGAAAACAAAAAACAGTAGTAACCTATTGCTTACTACTGCTTGATAATTGTACTTTTATTTTTTAATAATTTATATTTTTTTTAAAGCTAGACATAAAAAAGATATTGCTTACTTCTTTAATTTGAGGTTTAAAATTCTGTTTTTTAAGATTACACGTTTGTTTTTACTTCCAAAAAACAGCATAGACTACCACTAAAATTATCATTATAGCAAAAGAGCAAATGTTAAAAAGGGGACTCGTTTTAAATAATTCTTTTGTCAAAGGAATTCCTTTTGCATCATTATTCCCTTTATTTTGAAGTAAACTTATAGCAACAATTAAAAGCATGGATAAAACCGCAGTGTAACCCATTTGATCCATCCAAGGCAAGGTTGGAAAAATCGATTCCATACCACTTCCTACGGCCCAAGATTTTGGTCCCACTTTAAAAAACATTGCGATAGGAATAGAAAGAAGTGCTCCCCAAATTGCAGCTTTATTTGTTGTTTTCTTCCAAAATAGTCCTAGAATAAACACGGCTAAAATACCTGGGCTTACTACTCCTGTATATTCTTGTATGAATTGAAATGCTTGATCAATTCCACCTAAAAGTGGAGCCATTATCACAGCTATTAATAATGCAATCCCCCCAGAAAGACGACCCACATTTACCGTGGTCCTGTCGTCAGCATTTTTATTGATGTATTGCTTATAAATATCCATTGTAAAAATAGTAGAAGTCGAGTTCAACATCGAAGCCAATGAAGAAACAATTGCAGCAGCCAGAGCGGCAAATGCTAAACCTTTAAGGCCAGAAGGTAAGAAATGTAGCAACCAAGGATAAGCTCTGTCAGCAGTGCCAATTCCAGGTAAATTTTCCATCGCTGAAACACCTAGTCTCGCCATAATTACAGGATCATTTATAATCACATAGGCCGCAATCCCTGGGACAACAACAATTAATGGAATAACTAATTTTAAAAAACCAGCTAATAATATTCCTTTTTGTGCTTCGCGCAATGATTTTGCTGCCAAAGTTCTTTGAATGATATATTGGTTAAAACCCCAATAATAGATATTAGCTACCCAAAGACCTCCGACTAATACTCCGATTCCGGGAAGGTTCATGTATTCGGGATTTGACTCATCTAAAATCATTACAAAGCGGTCTGGAGCCGCTTCATAGATTGTTTTTAACCCTTGCCACATTCCCGCACCATCAGAAACGGTATTCAAGGCTAAATAAGTAGTCACCAGTCCACCAAGAACAAGAAAAACAACTTGAATCACATCTGTCCAAGCTACGGCAGACAGTCCACCGTATAACGAATAAGCCGCGGAAAACAGTGCTAAACCTATAATGGCGTAAATCATATCAACACCTAAAATAGTTTCAATAGCCAATCCTCCCAAATATAAAACCGTAGTCAGATTAACAAAGATGTATAAGGCAATCCAAAAAATGGCTAAAATCGTTTTCAGGTTTGTTGAAAATCGTTTTTCTACAAACTCCGGAATCGTGTAAATTCCTTTTTCAATAAAAATAGGCAAAAAGTATTTCCCGACAATAATAAGGGTGAAAGCAGCCATCCATTCGTACGAAGCTATAGCTAACCCTAATGCAAAGCCAGAACCTGACATTCCTATGAATTGTTCCGCAGAAATATTGGCAGCAATTAATGAAGAACCAATTGCCCACCACGGCAATGATTTACTAGCGAGGAAATAATCCTCTGCATTTTTTTGATGCCCATCTTTTTCACGAGAAACCCATAAACCAACACCTAAAATAAGAACTGCATACGCAGTAAAAACTACGTAATCTATAAATCCGAATTCTGTTACCATATTATTTATTGTTTAAAATTTTATAAAATTATTTTCTTAATTTGAAGGTTATAATACAACGCTTCTAAGTACCGCCTAGAACAAGTTACACTGCTCTAACTTTCTGTTCCCATTTCCAAGCGCTTTCCATAGCTTGTTCAAGGGTTAGTTTTGTTTTCCATCCTAGGATTGAATTGGCTTTGTCTGTATTGGCGTAAGCTGAGGTAATATCACCTTCTCTTCTATCTACGATCTTGTACGCTAGTTTTTGACCACTTACTTTTTCGAAAGCGTGAATCACCTCTAAAACAGTACTTCCTACTCCAGTGCCTAGATTAAAGGTTTCTACTTTTTCAATATTCTTCTTGTTCAATAAACGCTGCAAAGCAACAACATGTGCTTTAGCTAGATCAACAACGTGAATATAATCACGAATACAGGTTCCGTCTGAGGTTGGGTAATCATTACCGTACACCATCAGTTCTTTTCGTAATCCGATAGCGGTTTGAGTAATAAAGGGAACTAAATTTTGCGGAATTCCTGTTGGCAATTCTCCAATCTCAGTAGAAGGATGTGCTCCGATAGGGTTAAAATAGCGTAGTAAAATGGCATTGATGGCAGTAACTTTGGCCACATCAGTAATAATTTCTTCTCCTATTTGTTTGGTGTTTCCGTAGGGTGACATAGCGGTTTGAACGGCTGAATTTTCGTTTATCGGCATCGTTTCAGCTTGACCATAAACCGTGCAAGAAGAACTAAAAATAAAATTAGCTTCTTCATTCTTTTCTAGCTCTTGGAGTATATAAATCAAGGTGTTTATATTATTTTCATAGTACAGTAAAGGGTTTACAACGCTTTCTCCAACTGCTTTTGAGGCCGCAAAATGAATAACCCCTTTTACATCATCATGTCTCTTAAAAAAATCCTGAACTGCTGATTTCTCTCGCAAATCTAATTTTTCGAACAGCGGTTTTTTTCCAGTAATGGCAACAATTCCATTGATTACTTCTTCTGTCGAGTTTGATAAGTTATCAATTACAACAACCTCAAAACCTTCGTTTTGTAACTCTACCACCGTATGCGAACCTATAAAACCTAAACCTCCTGTAACTACAATTTTCATAACCTATTTATTTTTATAATGAACATCTGAAAGGTCTCTCAACATTTGAGCACTTTTCTCTGCTGTAATATCTCTTTGAGATTCTCCCATCATTTCGTAGCCTACCATGAATTTTTTTACTGTTGCTGAACGCAATAATGGTGGGTAAAAATGCATATGAAATTGCCATTCAGGATGTGCTTCGCCATCGGTTGGTGCTTGATGAATTCCGGATGAATATGGAAATGAAGTTTCAAAAAGGTTGTCGTACCTTGTCGTTAACTGTTTTAAAATCGCAGCGAAAGCGGTAACTTCATCTTCCGTGAATTCAGTTATTTTAGTGATGTGTCGTTTACTAATAATCATTGTTTCGTATGGCCACACAGCCCAAAAAGGTACTAATGCTGCAAAATGATCGTTTTCAACAACAACTCGATCTTTTAATTTTAGTTCTTCTTTTAGGTAATCTTGAAGCAGGTTTGTTCCGTGCTTATCAAAATAAGCTTTAAGATTATTATGTGTTTTTTCTACTTCAGTTGGTAATGAAGATTGAGCCCATATTTGTCCATGTGGGTGTGGATTACTGCACCCCATTACACTTCCCTTATTTTCGAAAATCTGTACATGATTAATGTAATCTACATTTCCTAAGTCAGTATATTCTTTTTGCCAAGTATGGATAATGTTTACAATACCATCTACAGCCATTTCGGGCAAAGTCAAATTATGTTTTGGTGAAAAACAAACCACTCTTGAAATTCCTCTTTCGGGTTGTGTTTTAAAAAAAGTCTCTTCAGTATTTTCTTCAAAATCAATTGCTTCTTGTTTTAAAGCGGCAAAATCATTTTCGAAAACAAAACTATTTTCATAAGGAGGATTCACTTCTCCATTCGCACGTACATTCCCTGCACACAAGTAACATGTTGGGTCGTATTCTGGTAATTCGATCGTCGAAATCGTTTCATTTTGTCCTTGCCAAGGACGTTTTGAGCGGTGAGGGGAAACCAATACCCATTCGTTAATTAATGGATTGTATCTTCTGTGTGGATCTTCGTTGATGTCAAATTTTTTCATGATAATTATTTTGTATAAAGTGATGTTCCGTTCCCGATTTTAACATCATAAATTTTTAGTTCTATGCCAACAGCTTCAAAATATAATTTCGCAAACTTACTTTTGACTTCTTCTTCATATCCTTTCTTAACTAAATTAATAGTGCAACCACCAAAACCGCCACCCATTAATCTAGAACCGATAACCGACTCTTCTTTTTTAGCTAAATCAACCAATATATCTAATTCGTCACAACTCACTTCGTAGTTTTTAGAAAGTCCTTCGTGCGTTGCAAACATAAGTTCACCTAGAAGTTCAATGTTTCCATTATCTAATGCTTCACAAGCTTGGATAACGCGATTAATCTCTCTTACAACAAATAGTGAACGTCTATAAACGTTGTGACTCATTTTATCTTTAAGATCGATTATTGTTTGCTCGGTGCAATCTCTAAAACTTTTTATTTCGGGAAAATTACGCTGTACAATAGCAATACCTTCTTCACATTGCTCTCTTCTTTCGTTATAGGCTGATGTCATTAACGAATGTTTTACATTCGAATCAAATAAAATCAACGAATAATCACTAAAATTAGCTTCATGGTAGGTATATTCTAATGTTCGGCAGTCAATCTTTACAACTTGGTTTTTCTTCCCCATAACGCTAGAGAATTGATCCATGATACCACAATGAATTCCCACCCAGTGCTCTGCTTTTTGACCTAATAAAGCAATGTCGATTGGTTTTATATTCAAATTAAATAATTCGTTTATTCCAAATAAGAAACCACATTCTAAAGCAGCCGATGAAGATAAACCAGAACCCACCGGAATATCACTACTAAAAACACAGTTGACACCTTCAAATTGAAATCCACCACTTTTTAATTGTTGTATAACACCTCTTATGTAATTTGTCCAAACCTTTTCGTCGTGTTGCACCTCGGCTGTAAGATCGATTTCAAATTCATCTTCAAGATCCAAAGCGATTATTCTGGAAGTATTTGAATTGTTTTTTTCGAAAGCAAAACAAATGATCTTGTCAATAGCTGCTGGTAAAACATAGCCATCATTGTAGTCGATATGTTCCCCTATGATATTTATTCGTCCTGGTGATAGAACTATTTTTTCTGGTTTTGAATTAAAGTTTTCTTGAAAACTACTAATCGTCTTGTTTATTAAAGTGTCATTCATAGTGGTATAGACTTAAAAAGATTGAAATTTATAGAGTGTTTTGTGGTGGTACACTTCGCCTTTTTTCAAAACTGCAGTGGGAAAATGATCATGATTTGGAGCATCCGGAAAATTTTGAGTTTCAAAGCAAATACCACTCAAGGGATGATAATCTGCATTATTCTTCCCTTTTAAAACGCTTGCACAATCACCACCTACATAGATATGCAAGCCAGGCTGGTTTGTGTAAACGGTCATTTTTAAATTATTGTTTTTATTGAATAGCGAGGCTGCAAATTCATTTTTTGATTCTAAAACAAAAGTATTGTCAATTTTAGAGGGACATTTTTTAGGAGTACTAAAATCAAATGGTCCTTTGGATACATCTAGAATAGTACCTGTTGGGATATTATCTTCTGTAGTCTCTACCATCTTATTAGAGTTGATAATTAGCTCCTGTTTTGAGATAGATGAATTATGGCTATCTAAGTTAAAATAACTGTGATGTGTTAAATTAATGATGGTATCTTCTGTGGTAGTTGCTTGATATTCGATAATTAATTCGTTTTCTTCAGATACTGTGTAGGTAAGTTCAACTACTAATTCTCCTGGAAAATTTTCATCGTTGTTTGGACTTATCAATCTTAATTTTATGGATGGGTCACTGCTTTTTGTTGCTTCAACAATTTCCCAAATTTTTTGACTGAAGCCATTAGGGCCGCCATGAAGGGAATGCTCTCCGTTGTTTATACTTAATTGTGTTTGTTTGCCATTCAAAACAAATCGGCCTTTATTAATGCGGCCTGCAAACCGTCCTACAGTAGCACCAAAGTAAGGTGCGCTTTGTAAATTATAAGATTCTACATAATCATCTAATGTGTCAAATCCCAAAACGACATCAATAACTTCTCCATTCTTTAATGGTATTTTTAATGATGTAACTGCAGCGCCTAAATCAATTAGCTGCAGAGACATTCCTTTTTTATTTGTTAATTCACAAGAGTGAACGCTATCTCCGTTAGCTAATAAACCGAAGAATTTCACTAAATAATTAGATATTAAATGTGATATGTGTTTTGTTTTCATTCTTTTTTTATTAAATGCTGAAAATCAAAAGTAAAACAAAAATACATTTTAACATACCAGCACCTACCGGTTTTTGTGTCTTGCGATAAAATTCCCTGTATTATGAAAATAATTTCAATTCAAAATAATTTGGGTATTCCGAAATACAAGCAAATTATTCACTCTGTAGAAAAGGCAATTGAGGAAGAAAATCTTAAAAAAGGAGAAAAATTACCATCGGTAAACAAGGTGTGTATGGAACAGTCCTTCTCTAGAGATACTGTGCTTCAGGCGTATGACGAATTAAAAAAAAGAGGAATTATCTATGCTATTCCTGGTAAGGGATATTATATAAAAAGTACTGAAACTACCATAAAACAAAAGATTTTTCTATTATTTGATGAATTGAACATCTTTAAAGAGGATCTTTATAATTCGTTTTTAAAAAGTGTAGGTAAGGGGGTGCAAGTAGATATTTTTTTTCATCATTTTAATATTCATGTTTTTAATAAGCTCATAAATGATGCAAATGGAAATTATACCAAATATATCATCATGCCAACAAACTTAAAGGAGGCAACCGCAATAATAAAAACCCTACCAGTTAATGAGGTATATATATTAGACCAAACAAATCCTGAATTGAGAATGTACCCCGCTGTTTATCAGAATCATCGAAAAGATATTTATGATGCGCTACTTAAAGGGAAAGTGCAATTGAAGAAATACAAGAAATTGATTATGATTTTTCCAGGTTTTAGAGAACCACTTGGAATGAAAGAAGGATTTGAAAAGTTTTGCGATGACTTCTCTTTGCAGTATGAGGTGATCACTAAATTTTCGAATAGAGAAATTATGCGCGGAGAGGCTTATGTTATTCCTAATGACAGGGATTTAGTGGTTGTTATTGAAACTTCAAAACTTCAAAAGCTAGAATTGGGGGTAGACTATGGAATCATCTCTTATAATGATACGCCGCTCAAAAAAGTAGTTGAAAACGGAATTACCACTATTTCGACCAATTTTGAAGCGATGGGGACAATATTGGCTCAAATGATTCTGAAGAATAAGGAAGAGCAAATAGAGAATAAATGTGCGTTAATACTTCGTAATTCACTGTAAAATTAAACTTTATAATAATTTATTTTAGAGGGATCTTTTGCATTTATAGATAGCATTATTTTTAGGAATTTAAAGCGCTTTAAAACATGAATACCAAAGTAAAGTTCATTATCGTCCAGTACCTCTTATACTACAGATTATGTCTTTAAAGGGCATGTTTACAATAAGTTTGGGGTGTTGAATAGATAATAAAAATGCGCAGTGAGCATAAGTTTATGTTATTTATGGAAATTAAAATGAAGAAACAAAAAATGGACTATCGTCTGTATTCTATTTTAAGATTTCTTTTTGAAACGGTAATCAAAGTCCCAGAGCACCGTAAGGAGCTAAAAAAGAAGTGTCCAATATCAGGGATATGGAACTTTTTTATGGATGAGAAACGTAATGATGGGTTTGAAGTAATAGAACAGGCACTTTAGAAACAGAGCGTCAAATGGCCGGTAAAAAATAAGAGATTGCCTTTAGCAAAGCTTGATTAAGGGTAAAGTGTGGTTTTTCACTTGACGGATCTAAACCGGATGGCCGAGCGAAAGAGCAATTCCTAAAAACTTGATTACTATACAAATGAAGTGGTATTTCAGTTTTGGTAGACCGCTCGATCAAACGCAAGAAGTGACCGTTTGCAGATGGTCAACGGAGCAAAAGGAACGGCCGGGGGGAGACCGGATTATTTTATGACTTCTAATTCTTATATTTTTTTCGATATTCTCGTGGAGATAATTCCATTTCTTTTCTAAAGGATTTTGAAAAATGAAACGGGTCATAATAGCCCAAATGATAAGCGATTTCATTTATTTTCATGTTGCTAAATTGCAATAATGAGCAAGATTTTTGAATTTTTAATTTATTTAAATATTCTATTGGTGTAAACGATGTTTTTTCTAAAAATAAATTTCGAAAATAAGAATCAGAATAACCTACATGCTTTGCAATTTGGTTCAAAGTTAATTTGTTAGTCAAGTTATCTCTCATGAAAATAATACTCATTGGTATTGTGTCTAAATCAGAGGTGTTAACTGAGTTTATTCTGGTAAATTGGTCCATATATTTAATGCTTGAAAGAAAATGTTTGAAGCAAATACTTGAATACTCCAAATTATCAGCATAGAATCCCATTTCTAAATTTTGATACATCTCTTCAAAAAGCTCCAATCGATTTGAGGTTCTTAAATCATTTAAGCTTATAAGTTTTTCTTTAACAGGGGAGTATAATGAAGCTTTTGTGCCTTTAAAATGAATCCAATATATACTCCAAGGTTTTGAGGTGTCGGATTCATAAGAATGAGATTTATTGGCAGGAATAATTAAAATTTGATTTTCTGTAAGTTTAAATTGTTCGTTTTCAATGGTAATAGTTCCTTTTCCTGTTTCACAATATATTAAAATATCTTCTAGCGCTCCTTTGGAACGTTTGCGAAAATGATTTTTTGCATTTGGATAATATCCTATATGTGTAATATATAGTGATTTTGTCAATTCGTTATTGTTTTGAAAATTCCGAATACTGTAGGGTAATACAATTGCTCTTTCTCCTTTAAAACCATC
Organism: Flavobacterium gillisiae; assembly: GCF_900107635.1. Classification (GTDB taxonomy): domain Bacteria; phylum Bacteroidota; class Bacteroidia; order Flavobacteriales; family Flavobacteriaceae; genus Flavobacterium; species Flavobacterium gillisiae. The sequence goes on along the minus strand of NZ_FNRD01000012.1, from coordinate 131,827 downwards.
AGCTATGTGTTCCATTTATATTGAGTATAAAGTTATTATTACGGTTTATTAATAAATCAAAATCTCCCGATTAGAATGGTTTCCAATTAAAATTAATAAATATGCACATTGATAAAAAACATTTTTACATGTTTTTATGTTTTGTTCTATTTTTACTGAAAACCCAAATTACAATATAAAAATTGTCAGAATCAAAGAAAAACACTCATTTATTTTTGATATGATTATTTATTGTCTCCAAATAGTTAGATTATACATTTTTGTACATCTTTTTTACATTTTTAATCGTAATAAGCTTTTCATCTTTGTATAGTAAACACAAAAGTTATAAAAAAATATTAATGAGCATACTTTTATTGCTTTAGTTTTTTGTGTTTAGCGGATTGTTATTTGAATATTATAGGGCACTAATGTTTAAAAAAAGCATGAGATTATTTTGTTCTCATTGCTTATATTTTGTTTTAGAGTATTGACTTTAAAATTCTGTCATCAGTCCTTGATCAACATAATTTATTGAAAATCATTAATAGAAAACCAAAACCATAAAAACCAGAATTATGAAATTACAGTTACTTTATTTTAGATTTATTTTTGCAATACTTTATCTTTCAAGTGTCTCTGCAGATGCTCAAGTTAGTCAAAATGTTTCCGTAAACCAAAATGTCAAATATCAGACCATTCAAGGCTGGGGAGTTTCATTGGCTTGGTGGGCAAATCTAGCGGGAGGGATGCCACAATCTACTATTGATGAATTAGCAGGTTATGCGGTTAACGATTTAAATTTAAATGTATTTAGGTTTAATATTGGAGGAGGAGAAAACCCAAATTGTACTGCAGGGGATCATATTCGCAAAGATGGGGCGAAAATGCCAGGTTATAGAAGTCAACAAGCGGATGGCCAGGGATGGGGAACTTATGATCTAACTAGTGATGTTCGTCAAATATCGATGATGGACAAAATTGCAATGTTGAGACAAAATAAAGGAGATATAATTACAGAAACTATTTCATATTCTCCACCATGGTGGATGACTTATGGTGAATGTTCTGCTGGTAATGTTTCTGCTACTTCTGAAAATCTTAAACCTGAATTTATAGATGATTTTGCTGATTATCTAGTATCAGTAACTGCGGGTTTAAAGGCGGCTCATCCGCTATGGAATATCAGTTATATTGAACCGTTTAATGAACCGATGTCTGGTTATTGGATGAAGGGTGGATTACAAGAAGGATCTGGGATTTATCCCGCAACACAAGCGCAGATTTTATATCGATTATGGCAAAGTCAATCAACTTACAATATGTGGTCAATTAGTTTAGGTGCTGCTGATAATTCAAAGGTACCAACTACCTTGTCTAATATGACTACTTTAAAAACAAATAATCCGAACGAATACAATTTTCTTGCTAAAATAAATACGCACTCTTATGATGGAACTTGGCAAGAAAAAGTCAACTTATCCTCTTTCGCTAAAACCAATGGTAATAAACCTATTTGGCAAACTGAAACAGGTCCATTATCTTGGAATTTGCCTTCAGGAAAAACAGATTGGCAGATAAGGCATTATGATATGGCTTACCGTTTAATCGAAGATTTACGTAATCTACAATCTGTTGTTTGGTGTGATTGGCAACTTTTGTCTAGTGATGACGGGTGGGGTTTGATACAACAAACTAATTGGAACGAAAATAATCCGTACCAAACTCCAGTATTGAAAAAAACACGTGGTTTTTATTGTCGCAAAAATGTCACTAACTATATTAAAGCTGGATATCAAATAATTGATATTAATAATGGTAGTTCTTTGGCTGCATTAAGTCCAGACAAAAGTGAAGCTGTAATGGTTATGGTTAATAATTCTGATACTACAAAGTCTTATACCATAGATTTAAGCAGTTTTGGGTATCTTTCAGGTTTTAAAACTTATAGAACTTCTGGTTTCATTTCTGGCACTGGAGAAGACTGTACGGAAAAAACAGTTTCCTCTGCAACCGAAAAAGGGTTGCTTTCTGGTAATACGCTCTCCTATACTGCTCCAGCATATTCTGTTACAACATTTGTAGTTTCTTTACTTGCTCTTGCACCAGTGCCGAATGGTGATTATTTCATTAAAGCGGTACACTCTAATAAATATATGACTGTTGCTGGATTTTCATCTACTAATGGAGCAGTTATAGAACAATATGATTATAGTAATCAGGATAATTTAAAGTTTACAGTTACAAGAGATTTAAATGGTTATTATAAGTTTAAACCTAAATACACAGATAAAATAATGACAGTTAATGGCGGTTCAAACTCTAACGGCACAGCAATCAATATAAATAACGAGGACACCAATGCAAGCAATCAAAAATTTATAATTGAAGATTTGGGAAGTGGACAATATAGAGTGACTCCTAAATATAGTTTAAACAAAGCTCTGGGAGTTTCAAATCAAGGTCAGTTAAATGGAGACGATGTTGTGCTTTGGGACTACTTAGATGCAGGGAATTTTAAATGGGAATTCATACCTGTTAGTGCCGTTAATAGCATACCAAATGGTGATTATAATATTAAAGCGGTACACTCTAATAAATATATGACTGTTGCTGGATTTTCATCTACTAATGGAGCAGTTATAGAACAATATGATTATAGTAATCAGGATAATTTAAAGTTTACAGTTACAAGAGATTTAAATGGTTATTATAAATTTAAACCTAAATACACAGATAAAATAATGACAGTTAATGGCGGTTCAAACTCTAACGGCACAGCAATCAATATAAATACCGAGGACACCAATGCAAGCAATCAAAAATTTATAATTGAAGATTTGGGAAGTGGGCAATATCGAGTGACTCCTAAATATAGTTTAAACAAAGCTCTGGGAGTTTCAGATCAAGGTCAGTTAAATGGAGACGATGTTGTGCTTTGGGACTACTTAGGAACAGATAACTTTAAATGGACATTTACTTCAACATCTTCTAACTTAAAAGTAAAGAATGGAAATGACAAACAGATTTTATTTGAAGATTCAACCTTAGAAAACAAAAATAATTTTAACAATATAAAAATTTATCCCAATCCAAGTGGCGGATTATTTAAAATTTCTAAAGAAGGAAGCGTTCCCTTGAATCTACAAATTTTTGATATTACAGGTAAATTATTAACAGAAACCGTTTTAATAAAGTTAGAATCAGAATTACACTTGGATAAACCACTATTTAATCAAGGTGTTTATATATTGAAATTTTCAAATGAGAGAGGTGCTTTTATTAGTAAAATTATTGTTAAGTAAAAGCGAATTGATATTTTTAAGAAAACATTTAATGTTCATTCTGTATAATTTAAAAACTGAATTTTTTTTAGATATTATCTTAATAAATTACACAAGTAGAAACAGTAATAAACCGTCTCAAAATACAATTTGAGGCGGTTTATTATCATTTATTTTGAACTAACTTACGTATGATTAACTTATTAGAATTAAGCGTATTATGTTAACTGTTTTTTTATAATATGGATAAAAATGATCTAAAATACGGTTCATAGGGTAAAAAATGATAGTGCTCCCATTTTAGATAATATCAATAGCAAAAGACAATCCAATTACTACTAATTTTTTTTTGCTGATTTGAGCTATTTCCCTAAAGCTAATTATCACTAAAGAAAGCGAAAGAAAAGTCATAACTATTTTATATTTATTTACTGCTTTGAATAAATTTGTTGGGTAAAAATTGACAATATTAAAATAACTATTAAACCAAACCAATATTTTATTATACCAAAAAGTACTGCACACTCCCATAAATCAAAAAATAGTAATACCTGGAGTATTTACTGGTTACATTTTGATGGAATAATAGCAGGAAATCTATATCGTCAGTATATTGAAAAATTCAGTAAAAATAGAACCATTCCTTTTAATAGTAATCAAATTGAGTTGTTTAATCAAATTTTTGATAATAACTTTCTGTACGCTCAACTTGAATGTGCTAATATTTTAAGTTTTATTAGTACATTTATTTATTTATAATAAAATTGACTCAACTGCAAGTATATGCAAACCTGAATATTTGGATGGGTGAATTCAAGTAATTAATGCAACATTAGGCTGATTGCTCAAATATTTCATTCGGACTTTTATATCCAAATCTTTTTCTGGGTCTGCTATTTAATTTATTACTGTTAAAACCTCTTGTTTTGCTATTAAATCAAAGTTATATTTTTTAGGAAAATATTGTCTTACTAAACCATTTAAACTTTCATTTGCACCTCTTTCCAAACTACAATATGGATTGGCAAAAAAATAATCTATTTTCAATATTTCGGAGACGTTTTTATTATTTGAAAACTCTTTTCCATTGTCGAATGTAATGGTATGCAAAATTAGCTTCTAATCAATCAATAGCTCTATGATTTTCTCTTCAACTTCTTTAGCTCCTTTACTATTAATTTTAGCCATTTTCAGAACTCCTGTTGCTCTCTCGTTTATGGTTAGCAATGCTCTCCTTTGTGATTTTTACCAATAACCAAATCAATTTCTACATCCCCTATTTTTTGCTTTTCTTCTACAATTGAGGCCTGTGTTCAATACTTATTCTGTCTTTAATAATACCTCTTAAGCCCTTTAGAGCTCCCCTTTTGGCATAACGTTTCCCTTTTGATCGTAAGTGTTTATAGTGTTTCCCACCTTTCTTTTTATCAGTCCAAATATATTGATAAATGTCGACACAAACACTATTTAGTTTTTCAACCTACAATAACCTATAATCTGCTCCCGATTAAAATCGTCTTTTAAAAGTGCGATTACACGTTTTTTAATATCAGAGGTGAAGTGTGTTTTTTTAGGTTTTTCACGATGCCTAAAATCGGCTTTACCTTGAGCTAAGTTAGCTCTATAAACTTGATTTCTTTTGTCGGAATTTCTAGCCAGTTTACGTGGATTAACGGGAATTCGGTGCTCCTCCTCGACCATGAGCGCTTAATCCTCCATTATCTGAAAGAAAAAGGATAATAGTATTTTTATCAATATTTTTTTCTTCTAGATAATTTCATAATATACCCAAAACTTTTATCTATCCCTTCAATCGTAGATGCATATTTTGCTTGCGTTGTGCCCAAGCCAGCATCATTATACTTTTGTATAAGCGTAATATCAGAAATTATTGGTATATGTACTGTATAATGCGCCATATAAAGTAAAAATGGTTTCTTATTTTTACGAACTGAATCCATTGATGGAATAGCTTCTTGTATTAACACTTCTGTCAGGAAAATATTTTTTTTCCAATATTTTTTAGTCCAGGAACAGCACGAATATCTTCCTTCTCTTCTTCGTTACCAAAATTTTCCGTGGCATAATAATTTTTTGGTTGTCCAGCAGCATGATCTGCTACATTGATATCAAATCGCAACTTTAAAGAACTTTCGCCTGCAGTATTGTACGCTGCAAAATGCTTTTTCCCTATGTGAATAGTAAAATATCCGTTTTGTTTTAGTATCGATGGAAAAGTTGTGGCATGAAGTGTATTTTCAATTCAAGCAATAGGACTAAGCCCATTCCTATTCCATTGAGGCGCACTTAATAATACTGATTCTACTTCTTGATTTTTATTTTTTTTTCAAAAGTCCAGTTGGTTACCTTATGATTTATGGGGTTCATTCCCGTAAGCAAACTCACCCGACTCGGGTGCATACGGGAGCCGCATAAGCATTGGTAAACTACATTCCTTCCGAAGCCAGCTTATCTAAGTTTGGTGTATGATATATAAAATTCCATTTTTTTTCCTGTAAAAAGGCACTGAACAATCTTGCCAACCCATATCATCAACTAAAAAACAATAATATTTGGTGTCCTTAAAATGTTTTTTTTTTCTCTCTTTTTCCAAAGCTCTTTCCCTGAACTAAGATTAAAAAAAAAGTAAATGTGGTGTAAAGAGAATATTTAATCATGATTTATTTTTAGATCTTAACATTATTTAATATCCGCTACACATCTAAATCCGGTATGCTCCAGACCTGTATCTGGAGACGATTTCATTCGTGCAGTGACACGATACCCCTTGCAATAAGAAGCATTACACAGAAAAGAACCTCCTCTAACCACTTTTTTCGGAATGGTAGATTGCGTCCAATCAAAACTTTTTGACGGACCTGTAGGATCTATTGAAAGATTGCCAGGCAACTCTTTATAATACTCTGGTGCATACCAATCACTACACCATTCCCACACGTTTCCGGACATATCATACAATCCATATTCATTGGGAGGAAATGATTTTACAGGAGCTGCTCCTATAAATTTATCAAATGCGGTATTCAAATACGGAAACTTGCCCTGCCAGATATTTGCTTTTGGCTTTCCTTGTTCAGGTTGCTCATTTCCCCAAGAATATTTTTTATTAATTAAGTCACCTCTAGCTGCAAACTCCCATTCGGCTTCCGTTGGCAATCTTTTACCAGCCCATTTCGCATAAGCATTAGCGTCGTTCCAAGAAATATGCACTACCGGATAATTTTCCTTACCTTTATTAGTACTTTCTGGACCATGAGGATGTCTCCAGTTAGCCCCTTTAGTCCAGCTCCACCATTGGGAAACGTCGTTCAAATCGACCGGCCCAGTTGTTGCGATAAATACCAATGACGCCACCACCAATAAACTTTCGGCTGGTCTTGGTGTACCCGCTGGCAATTGTTTTTTTATTTCTTCCCAATCTGGTTTTATTTCGGCGGTGGTCACATAACCAGTTGCCTGAACGAATTGTTCAAACTGAGCGTTGGTTACTTCAGTCGCGTCAATCCAAAAGCTAGTCACTTTTACATTGTGTTGGGGATATTCTTCTGGTCTGCCTTCGTCATCTGAAGCTCCCATCATGAATTCACCGGTAGAAATTTTCACCATCCCATCGTAGGGAACTATTTTTGATTTATTAAAGTTGGCTAGAGTATCTGCCGAAAGATATCGGGAAGGTAAAGAAGACTCGCAACTCATTGATTTGCCTTTAGCTAATGTTTTATCCTGCTCATTTTTACAAGCACTAATTAAAAGAAATAGTGACACCAGAATGATAGCTTTATGTCTCATTGTTTTTATATTAATTATTACTTTATCAATAGCGTCCTAAACGATTAAAAACGAATGGCTAGTTTTTAACTCAAAGTTTAGTTTTGAGGTGTCCAAAAAACAGCCGCCATTCTCAATGACAAATGTAACATTGTTTTCTCAAATCATGAGTAAACTAAACCGTGCAAAATTCAGTAAACTTGTTATTGAAAAGCAAAGCTACAAACGTCAAAAAGGACTTAATAGTTGGTCACATCTTGTATCTATGTTGTTCTGCCAGTTTGAAAAAAGTCAATCGGTACGAGATATAAGCAATTGACTTCGTTCCGCGACAGCTAACTTGAATCATCTAGGAGTTCAAAGAGCACCTTCAAAATACACGATTAGTTATCAGAATAAAAAACACGATTACACACTTTTCAAAGATTACTATTTTCAATTGCTCGATAGTTTAGGACAGCAAGCTTGATTGAAACATGTAATGTTTAAAATAATGAGTAAAATTTTTCTTTTAGATTCTACTAGCATAAGTCCGTGTCTAAGTTTGTTTGATTAGGCCAAATACAAAACGGCTAAAGGAGCCGTAAAAATCCATGTTTTACTTGATTATGAACGTCATTTACCTGCTTTCGTAAACATTACAATTGGAAAACTGCTGATAATAAAAAAGCTTACGAGATTACATTGCTTAAAGGAAGTGTAATTGTTGTTGCCTGTTTTTATAATGATTTTTGTTTTTCAATTGTTATAGTTCCTTTTCCTCTTTCACAATAGATTAATATATCTTCTTTCGCTCCTTTGGAACGTTTGCGAAATGATTTTTTGTATTTGGGTAATAACCTATATGGGTAATCTAAAGTGATCTGGTTAATTCGTTATTGGTTTGAAAATTACGAATACTGTAAGGTAATACAATTTCTCTTTCTCCTTTAAAACCATCAGCTATCTGTTCCATCTTATTATTGAATTTTTTTGTGCTAAATTAAATTGAAAAATACAGGTTTTTAGTTTTATTAAAATTAGTTATAATAATTGGTTTGTTGGGCATTTGATTTTAAAAATATGTTTCCCAAAATTATTTTTGTTTAAAATTAATGATATCTATATAAAATAGATAAAATTTTCTATTTTATAAATTGTTGTAGAAAATGAGAGAAAAGCAGGTATTTATTTTAGAAATAAATTAATATTATTTTAACTCGTTGTTTTATACATGTTTTTATTTGTTTTTTGCATTTTTTAACTACTGTTATGCTTGTATGTTTGCTTTCTATAAAATATAATTTAAAATCATGAGTAAACATAATTCTTCTTATTTGCTTTTTATTGCTTTAGTTTCTGCTTTGGGTGGATTGTTATTTGGATATGACTGGGTTGTAATAGGTGGTGCTAAACCATTCTATGAAGTTTTTTTCAATATTGCCGATTCTCCTTCTATGCAAGGCTGGGTGATGGGTAGTGCTATTTTAGGTTGCCTATTAGGAGTGATGCTTTCAGGAAGCATGTCTGATAAATATGGAAGAAAACCACTAATGATTGTGGCTTCAATACTTTTTACAATATCAGCGGTAGGGACAGGAGGAGCTAATTCGATTGAAATGTTTATTATTTGGAGAGTAATAGGGGGTATTGGAATTGGTATTGCGTCAAATCTTTCCCCAATGTATATTGCCGAAATTGCGCCAAGTGCCTCTAGAGGAAAATACGTGTCTATTAATCAGCTTACGATAGTTTTGGGGATTTTGGCAGCACAAATCACTAATTTATTTATTGCCGAGCCTATTGCTTCTGGTATTGTTTTATTTGATACTTGGAATGTGCAATCGGGTTGGCGAATTATGTTTTGGGCAGAGGCCTTACCTTCAGTAGCATTCTTTGCTTTGATATTAATTATTCCAGAAAGTCCTAGATGGCTTGCTAGTCAGCAAAAGTATGATAAAGCTACAGCTATTTTTAGAAAAATTGGAGGTCAAGAATTTGCTGTAGATCAAGTGAGTCAATTGAAATCTGCCATGGGAATCGTGAAAGAAAAAGTTAGTTATAAGTTATTCTTTGAAGGTAAAATGCCTAAAATTCTTTTGCTAGGAATTGTAATAGCTGTTTTTCAACAATGGTGCGGTATTAATGTAATTTTTAACTATGCTCAAGAAATATTTTCCGCTGCCGGTTATGGTGTTACAGATATTCTATTTAATATAGTTATTACAGGTTTAACTAATGTCATATTCACATTTGTAGGAATGTATTTAGTTGATAAATTGGGAAGAAAACCTTTGATGCTTTTTGGTTCGATTGGATTAGCTTGTGTTTATGCGGTGCTGGGTTTGTGTTATTATTTCTCCGTAACTGGTGCTGCTGTTTTAGTTCTTGTAATTGCTGCGATAGCTTGCTATGCGATGACACTTGCCCCTGTTACTTGGGTAGTTTTGTCAGAAATATTTCCTTTAAAGATTAGAGCCAGGGCCATGGCGGTAAGTACTTTTTCATTATGGACAGCCTGCTTTGTACTTACCTATTCATTTCCGCTGTTAAATAGTAGTTTAGGTGCCTACGGAACCTTTTGGCTTTATGGAATAATTTGTTTTCTGGGTTATCTTTTTTTACGAATTTATTTACCAGAGACCAAAGGGAAATCATTAGAACAAATAGAAACAGAATTAACAAAATAAACAACGCATAATAAATTAAGATGGAAAAATTAACTTCAGATAGACCAAATACAAGTGAAGAAAGCGAATTGCTTTTAAATTGTCAGCCCATTGTTGCTGAAATAGCAGATGAACCAATTACTGCTTACTTGATTCAATCTACTGTGGATGAGGGAGGAGTGGTTCGAGTATGGGCGGAAGATATTTTGCTGCCAACGTATGAAATTGGTGAAGAAGAAAAAAACCCTATTTTCCTAGAGAAAAGAGTTTATCAAGGTAGTTCTGGGTCAGTATATCCTTATGCAGTTGTTGAAAAAATATCGGATGTAAAGAAAGATAAGTTATACCGTGCCTTATTTGTAGAAAATAGATACATTAAGGTAATGATTTTACCTGAACTTGGAGGGCGTATTCACATGGCTTATGATAAGGTAAAACAACGTCATTTTGTATATTACAATCAAGTAATAAAACCTGCGTTAGTAGGGCTTACAGGGCCTTGGATTTCAGGAGGAATTGAGTTCAACTGGCCACAACATCACCGTCCAAGTACTTTTTTGCCTACGGATTATAGTATTGAAGAAAATGCTGACGGTAGTAAAACGGTTTGGTGTAATGAAGTAGAAAGAATGTTTAGAACCAAAGGGATGCAAGGTTTTACCTTGCATCCTGATAAAGCTTATATAGAAATAAAAGTCAAAATTTATAATAGAACGGCTTTCCCTCAAACGTTTCTTTGGTGGGCGAATCCCGCTGTTGTTGTTAACGATGAATATAAGTCTGTTTTTCCACCGGATGTAAATTTTGTATTTGACCATGGAAAACGCGATGTATCTAATTTTCCAATAGCAACTGGAGAATATTACAAACAAGATTACTCTGCTGGTGTAGATATTTCAAAATACAAAAATATCCCAGTACCTACATCCTATATGGCGGTTCATTCTAAATACAATTTTGTTGGAGGATATGAAGATGACGTACAAGCAGGTTTATTGCATGTAGCTAATCATCACATATCTCCAGGAAAAAAACAGTGGACTTGGGGAAATGGTGATTTTGGGCTTGCATGGGACAGAAACCTAACGGATAAAGACGGGCCTTACATTGAATTAATGACTGGGGTTTTTACAGACAATCAACCTGATTTTTCGTGGCTCCAAGCCTATGAAGAAAAATCTTGGGTTCAATATTTTATGCCTTATGCCGAAGTGGGTTATGTAAAAAACGCTACTAAAGATGCCGTAATCAATATTGAGGTAGATGGAAACAAAGCCGATTTAATTTTGTATACAACAAGTTTTTTTGAAAATTTAAAGTTAGAGTTGAAAGACATTGATGGAATTATTTTACATCAGGAAATCGTGAGTGTTTCTCCGTATAATCCTTATAAAAAGAATGTAATTATAGGAGATGTTGCCTCAGAAAATTTGGTTTTTAGTATTTATACTGGTGACGATAAAGTTCTGGTGGCTTATCAAGAACAAAAGCCGGAAATTAAACCACCGCCAGATCCAGCAAAAGCGGCTCTTGATCCTAAAGAAATCACGTCGATTGAGCAATTGTTTTTAACGGGTTTACACCTGGAACAATACCGCCATGCGACCTACAACCCGCTAGATTATTACCTAGAAGCTTTAAGTAGAGATTCTAAGGACGTACGTTGCAATAATGCTATTGGCTTATTGATGCTGCGTCGTGGACAATTTGAAAAAGCGGAATGTTATTTTAGAATGGCAGTAGAAGTTTTAACAGAGCGAAGTCCGAATCCTTATGATGGGGAACCACATTATAATTTAGGATTTTGTTTAAAAATTGAAGGAAGATTAGAAGATGCTTATACGGCTCTTTTTAAATCTACTTGGAATGCCGCTTGGCAAGATGCTGCATTTTTTGCTTTGGCACAAATAGATTGTATCAAAGGAGAATGGAAAGAAGCTTTAGAACGGATTGATTCTTGTTTGATACGCAATTGGCACAACCATAAAGCACGCCAATTAAAGACTTCTATTTTAAGGAAATTAGGAAGAATAGATGAAGCTTTAGTTTTAGCAAATGAATCCATCAAAATTGACCGTTTTAATATGGGATGTCGTTTTGAGAAGTATTTGCTAACAAATAATGAAGCCGAACTTGCTGAAATGAATACGCTTATGCGAAAATGGTCGCATGGGTATATAGAATATGGACTTGACTTTGCGGCAGCAGGATTATATGATGAAGCTATCCAATTCTTACAAGAATGTACTAAAGAGGTGGATACTGTTTATCCAATGGTTTTCTACACAATAGGTTATTTTGAATCTATGAAAGGAGATAAAAATAGGGCTATTGAATGGTATAAAAAAGCTTCGTTATTGCCTCCAGAAAAATGTTTTCCTAATCGAATAGAAGAGGTGAAAATTCTGCAAGATGCTATTTTATTGAATACAAATGATGCTAAAGCACCGTTTTATTTGGGTAATTTTTGGTATGCATTTCGTCAATATGATAATGCGATACAATGCTGGGAAAGTTCAGTAAATAGTGATGATCAATTCCCTACGGTTTTAAGGAACCTCGCTCTTGCTTATTTTAATAAAGTAGATAATAAAGTTCGTGCTCAAGAAGTATTAGAGAAGGCCTTTGTAATCGATACAACAGATTCAAGGATATTCATGGAGTTAGACCAGCTGTATAAAAAAATCGGAAAATCTCCTGCCGAAAGGTTGGTGTTTTTTGAGCGCTATAGTAATCTTGTCGAAGAACGAGATGATTTATGTATTGAGCGTATTGGGTTGTATTGTCAGATTGGAAAATATGATATAGCAAAAAATATGATTTCTACAAGAAAATTTCATCCTTGGGAAGGTGGCGAAGGTAAAGTAACTGGATTATATACTTTATGTAGAGTAGAATTAGCTAAAATAGCTATAGCTGAAAAACGTTTTCCTGATGCTATTCAATTACTTAAAGAAACTGAAGTATATCCTCATAATTTAGGCGAAGGAAAATTAAAGAATGCTGAAGAAAATGAAATCTATTATTACAAAGGATTAGCTTATCTAGGAATAGGTGATTATGAAAATGCAAAAAGAAATTTTAGGCAAGCAACGCTTGGATCATCAGAACCTGTTCAGGCATTTTTCTATAATGATCAACAACCTGACAAGATATTCTATCAAGGACTTGCATGGCGAGAATTAGGAGATGAAGATAAGGCTCGAAGTCGTTTTAAGAAACTTGTTGCCCATGGTGAAAAGTATATGTTTGAAAAATGTCGTATCGATTATTTTGCGGTATCTCTTCCAGACCTTGCTATTTGGGATGATGATTTGAATATTCGTAATCAAGTGCATTGCAATTATGTAATGGCATTAGGGCACAGTGGTTTAGGAAATGAAAACCTTTCGGAAACTTTCTATAAAAAAGTAAAAGAATTAGATATAAATAAACACACTTTTAGAAAGTAATTGCAATTGTGCAGTGTGTTATTGCCGATTAAATTTAATTATAAAAATAAATCAAAATGAAAAACATTTTATTGTTAATCGTTAGCTCGTTTTTGCTTTGTTCGTGGAGTCCCTCCTTGAATAAAAAAACAATCGATATTTCTGGACAATGGACGGTACAATTAGACAGCACAGATATTGGCTTGCAGAACGGGTGGCAAAACAAGATTTTTAATCAAGTAATACAGTTGCCGGGTACTACCGATGATGCAAGGATAGGAATTCCTAACAAACTTAAACCAAGTTTAGAGAAGCCGCAATTAAGTCACTTAACTCGAAAAAACAGCTATATAGGCGCAGCATGGTACACTCGCAAAGTCTCGATTCCAAAAGGTTGGAAAGGAAAGCAATTGATATTGAAATTGGAACGAGTAATTTGGAAAACCAATGTTTGGGTGGATGGTAAGGAGGTTTCGGCAGGACAAAATAGTTTGGTTTCCCCTCATTATTTTGATTTGTCTAATTATTTAATTCCTGGTAAAACGCAAAGAATAACAGTTAGGGTCGATAATAGAAAGCAGTTTGATATCAGCTTAGAAAACATGGCGCATGCTTACACTAATATGACTCAAATTATTTGGAATGGTATTATTGGAGAAATGAATATTGAAGCTGTAGATGCTGTTCATGTCTCTAATTTGCAAGTACAACCGGATATCGATTTAAATAAAATTAAAGTATCTGTTACGTTAAAGAATAATTCAAAAAGCACTCAAAAAGGAGTGTTAAATATTGTTGCTATCCATAAAAAAAGTAAAAAATCGATAACAGCTGTTACGCAAAAGGTTCAAATAGAAAAAGGAGAATCTGTTGCAGAGTTTGACTATAATATGGGTAAAGATATAAAGCTTTGGAGTGAATTTTCTCCTGAGTTATATGAACTAAAAGTTGAAGTAAAAACAGCGAAGTACAAATCAGAAAAAGTTGTCGATTTTGGGATGCGAAAGTTTTCTAAAAAGGGTACTGTTCTTACCGTAAACAATAAAGCTGTTTTTTTAAGAGGAACATTAGAATGTAATATTTTCCCGCTTACAGGGCATCCTCCAATGGACAAAAAAGGATGGGAAAAAGTATTTGGGACTGCTAAAAAATGGGGTTTAAATCACCTTCGTTTTCATTCTTGGTGTCCGCCAGAAGCCGCTTTTGAAGTAGCAGATGAAATGGGTTTTTACTTGCAGGTAGAGCTTCCTGTTTGGATTCTAAATATTGGTCAGGATCAAGGAGTTAATGATTTTTTGTATTCTGAAGCACAGCACATGATTGATGAATATGGTAATCATCCCTCTTTTTGTATGTGGTCTATGGGCAACGAATTACAAGGTGATATGTCATTTTTAAACGAAATGGTTAAGAATTTTAAAGGCAAAGACAATAGACATCTTTATACTAGTACTTCTTTTACTTTTGAAAAAGGACATGGGCTTTTGCCTGAATTAGAAGATGATTTCTTTATTACCCAATGGACTAACAAAGGATGGGTAAGAGGGCAAGGCGTGTTTAATAGTGAACCTCCAACATTCAACAAAGATTATTCAGCGGCAGTGCAGGATATAACATTACCTTTAATTACGCATGAAATAGGACAGTACGCTGTGTATCCTAAAATAGATGAAATTTCTAAATACACAGGGGTTTTAGAACCGCTAAATTTTAAGGCAGTAAAAGAAGATTTAGAACGCAAGGGATTGATTAGTAAGGCCGAAGATTATACTAAAGCTTCAGGTAAATTAGCAGTAATACTTTATAAAGAGGAGATAGAAAGAGCCTTAAAAACGGCAGGAATTAGTGGATTTCAATTACTGGACTTACACGACTTTCCAGGTCAAGGGACTGCTTTGGTAGGATTATTAGATGCTTTTTGGGATAGTAAAAATTTAATTTCTGCAGAAGGATTTAGACAATTTTCATCCCCAGTCGTTCCTCTTATCCGTTTCCCTAAAGCAACATACACTAACAATGAATCTTTTGTTGCTGCTTTAGACGTAAGTAATTATTCAGGTAATCCTTTAAACGAGAAAGTAATAGAATGGAGTATCATGGATAATGACATTCTACTAGCGTCAGGATCAAAAAAAAGAACAATTAAATCAGGGTATAATCAAGAAGTGCTTGATATTAATGAAAGTCTTCAAAAAATAACTAAGGCTACTAAGTTGACAGTCAAAGTAGCTTTAAAAGATACTGATTACAAAAATGAATGGAATGTGTGGGTTTATCCGCAACAGCAAACAATCGATTATGGTAAAGTAGTTTATACTCGTAGTCTTGAAGAAGCGTATAAGCTACTCGATGCAGGTCATAAAGTATTATTAAATCCAGATTGGAAGAAAATTAAAGGAATTGAAGGAAAATTTGTTCCCGTTTTTTGGAGTCCTGTTCATTTCCCTAAACAAGCAGGAACTATGGGTGTACTTTGTGATCCAATGCATAAAGTTTTTTCAGATTTTCCTACTGATATGCATACTGATTGGCAGTGGTGGGATTTAAATGTTAATTCTACAACCTTAATAGTAGACAGTATTATTGGTGGGAATCCGTTAGTTGAAATGGTAGATAATTTTGCAAATAACCGCAAACTGGCATCACTTTTTGAAGGAAGTATTGGTTCAGGAAAACTAGTAATCGCTTCTTTTGATTTGTCAAAGGATTTAATGGAACGACCTGTGGTAAAACAGATGTTAATCTCCATCCTTAATTACATGAACAGTGAATCATTTAATCCAGCAACGATAAAAAATCCTGACTCTTTGAAATTAATTTTATCAGAAGAGAAGAACAAAATTAGTGATTCACCCACCAGTGTTTATTAAACAATATTATTATTACCAAAAACAATTTATTTATACTAACCAAATTCTATTAACCATGAAAACAATGAAATTATTATTATTATTTCTTCTTTTATTAACAGCCATTACGGGCTGTGATAATAGCGAGTCAAATTTTCCAGCTTCGGGTGACCCCACTATATCCTTGGAGTCAAATGAAATTTATGGGGGGCCTAATAGAAAATTTGAGATTAAAGCCTCACTAAATGATGATTTAGGCTTAAAATCAGTTCAAATTAAAATAATGGAACTACAATTGGATAAAGTGATCACGTTCTCCACAGATCCTTTACTTAAAGCATATGAGCTTAGTTATTCTTTTTTGATTCCTCAGGATAAACTAATTACAGATAAATTTGAAGTTGAATTAATACTTACGGATGTTTCTGGAAATGTTGTAACAAAAAAGATAGGATTAAGGCTTGACGGGGACTTTGAAGCGCCAAAATTAACCAATTTAAAACCTGTAAATAATAGTGTGGTTTTTAAATCAAGTGACACAAAAGTTACTATTAGTTTCAATGCTCAAGATTACACGGGGATTGACAACATAATTGTAAGTTCTCCAAGTTTGGGAATTAATGATGTTGTTGCTGTAGGAGGAGTAAAATCATATAATTATAGTAAAACCTTTTCTATTCCAGGAGTTCTTCAATCTTATGATATATCAATAACGGTTAAAGATAATTTTCTTACTCCAAATCAAGAAACTACTAAAGTCAATTTTGCTGTTGCAGATGGATTGACCTCTATGTTTTTAACGGATCTTCCTGTTAATTCAAATTTGACTAGTGATGCGTTTGGAGTGCCAATGTTGTTTCATAAGAAAGTAGGTAATGTATTTACTTTTAAATATTATGCAAATTCAGATAATAAGGAAATCTTTTTTCTAGGACAAGATACCTCATATGAGCCTCACACTTTTGGATTGTCTTCTACAGGATCATTTCAAAATAGTATAACTTCTAAACCAGTTATCCTGCCTACAAAAGGATATTATCAAATTACAGTTAATCCAATTGATTTAGTTTATACAGTAACATCTTATACACCAACTTCTGCTCCAATAAATTTGAGTACTACGCCTATAACTATAGCTGGTGGTGGTATGGCAAATGGAGGTTGGAATCCTAATTCTACAGCTCTTGCACTTTCAGCTGATCCGTCAAATCCATATAGATTATCAAGAGAAATAACATTAGATGGAACAGGTGTACAAATGACCATTACAGGTAATAATTGGTATCCATTTTGGAGACTAGATACTTTTGGTGTAACTCCCTACCTAGGAGGAGGAAATGCTACATACAGTGGAGTAGCTGCGGGCACTTATATTTTTACGCTTGACACGGAATTAGAAAGAGCTACTTTAATAAAAAAATAATTTAAAAGAAAATTAATATGAAACTAAAAACTATATGGTTTGTTACAACTCTTTTGTTTAGTGTAATGGCCATAGGTCAGATCACTGTAAAAGGTAAGGTGTCAGACTCAAAAAAAGAACCTCTTGTTGGCGTAAATGTTATTCTAAAAGGAACAACGATTGGTTCAATTACAGATATTAACGGTAATTATTCACTTAATGTACCTAATAAACAAGCAGAAATTGAATTTTCTTATATTGGGTTCAATACTAAATTAGTGAAAGTAGAAGCAAATACTATTATTAATGTTGTGCTTGAAAGCTCTGATAACAACTTAGATGAGATAGTCGTAATTGGTTTTGCTTCTGTAAAGAAGAGTGATCTAACCAGCTCTATCGCAACAGTGAAAGGAAAGGAATTAAAAACAATGACAGTAGGTAATGCAGCTGAATCTTTGCAAGGAAAAGCAGCAGGGATACAGGTTGTGAATAGTGGAGGGCCTGGCTCCGTGCCAAAAGTGCTTATTCGAGGAATTTCAACTATTAATTTAAGTACAGATCCTCTTTATGTAATAGATGGTATACCAATGGGAACCAATATTAATTTTTTAAATACGAATGAAATAGAGAGTATGGAGATACTTAAGGATGCCTCTGCAAGTGCAATTTACGGAAGTAGAGCTTCAAATGGTGTGATTCTAATTACTACTAAGCGAGGTAAAAAGGGAGAAACTACTTTTAATTTTGACACGAGCTACGGGATTCAGTTTATGAAAAACCCATACCATATGGCAGATGCTGAGGAGTATGCAACTATTTTTAATACTGCAGCGGTAGCCTCTGGACTTCCTGCTGAGTTTGGTGACCCTGCTAGTTATAGAGGGAAGTCTACAGATTGGTGGAATGCAGGAATTAGAGAAAGAGCAGCTGTTAGAAATATAAGTTTTGGGCTGCAAGGCGGGACTGAGAAGCATACTTTTGCTGTAAGTTTAAACTATTACAAACAAGATTCTTTTTACGAAAAAGGAGGATGGGAAAAATTCACTTCACGTATTTCATCAGATTATAAATTTTCAAAAAAGATATCAGCAGGTTACTCACTTAACCCCAGATATGAATCCTATGGCAATCCGGGAAATTGGGCTGATTTTGATAGAATTGACCCTATCACTCCAATTTACAAACCTGCGGATCAATTGACGGGAGATGAGAATGAATTTAGTATCTATGCCAGATCGCCTTCTTATGTATGGAATCCAGTGGCATTGGTTAAAAGATTTAAATCCAAAACCAAAAATTATGCGCTTGCTACTAATGGGTATATTCAAATAACTCCTGTAAAGGGTTTAATTATTCGTTCACAAGGTTCCTTTGAGTTGAATTCTAATATTTCGGATAATTTTAACCCTGATTTTATAATTGATGTTGCTCATGAGAGTCAATTGATTAACTCACTTTCACGCAGCACTAATTTGACTCGTTCTTGGAGTATCCAAAATACAGCAACATATATGAAAACATTGGGCGAAAAGCACGATTTTTCTCTTATGGTGGGTAATACGGCTGAAGAATATAATGGTGCAAATTTATATGGGTCTATACAAGCTCTTCCTAATAATAATGACAATTTACAAGAATTAAATGCCGGGACATTAAATCCAAAAACTTATGGAACGTCTTATACAAATTCCATCATGTCCTATTTGAGTCGTTTGACTTATAATTTTGATAGCAAATATTATTTGACAGCAACATACAGACGCGATGGATCTTCTAAATTTTTAGCAAATAATAAGTGGGCTTCTTTTCCTTCTGCTTCCTTTGCATGGAGAGCTTCCAATGAAAAATTCATGTCTGATGTTTCAGATGTTTTAAGTGATCTTAAGTTTAGAGTAGGTTGGGGAAAAGTTGGAAATCAAAACTTGCCAGCAAGTGTATATCTTTCTAAGCTAGGACAAAATTTTTATACTTTTGGAGATCAAGTGGTAAATACTACTTATCCAAGTGCTGTACCAAATAAAGACATAAAGTGGGAGACAGTAGAGGATATAAATGCAGGAGTAGATTTTGGACTATTCAGCAATAAACTGTCAGGAACCATAGAAGCATATAGAAAAACTACTGAGAATATGTTATTCCAAAAATCATACCCTAATTATAGTGGATATCCAAATGATGCTCGTATATGGTCTAATGTAGGTTCGATGAGATCACAAGGTCTCGAGTTTAGTTTGTCTTATAAAAATAATGTCGGTGATTTTAATTATGGAGCAAATTTAAACTTTACTAATACAAATGTAAAGATGATTAAGCTTAGTGCTGCTAATGAACAATTATTTGGATTTGGAGAAAAAACGTTAACCGTTGAAAATGATGAGCCGGGTTATTTCTATGGCTATAAAGCTGATGGTTTGTTTCAAAATCAATTTGAGCTAAACTCGCACACAAATAATGTTGGTGTTTTTTTACAGCCAAACGCTAAAGTAGGAGATGTTCGATTTACGGATGTAAATGGCGATGGTATACTAAATGCTGATGATAGAACAAAAATAGGCTCTCCGTGGGCAAAATACACGGTAGGTCTAAATTTAAATGCTTCTTATAAAAGATTTGACTTTTTGGCTAACATCTATTCCAGTATCGGGAATGATTTAGTAAATCAAAATAAAAACGAACTCTATAATGCTCTTTCTAGAAACAATAAAATAAGTGGCTTGTCAGACTTGGCATGGCATGGTGAAGGGACATCTACATCAATTCCACGCTTGTCACAAACAGACAACAATCAAAATTTCTCTAAGTTTTCATCCTATTATGTTGAAGATGGATCCTTCGTTCGGTTAAAGAATATCCAATTTGGATATACAATCAATAATAAAATGGGATTCGATAAAATCAGATGTTCATTATCAGGTCAAAATCTACTTACTTTAACAAAATACTCTGGTGTAGAACCTGAGGTAGGTGGAGATGTACTTGGATTTGGATTTGGAGGATGGAACTATCCAGTTCAAAAAACGATTTTATTCGGCTTAAATGTAACATTTTAAATAAAAAATTATGAAAAAAATATTTTTATCAATCATCACTATCACTTTATGTATTATATCTAGTTCTTGTAGTGATGATTTTATAGTACATGATGAAAGAGGTACCCAAACTCTTGACAATTACTTTTCAACAACACAGGAGTGTCAAACTTTTGTCAATGATTTATACAAGAGAGCTTTCTTGCACTATGACTGGTATCAATTAATTCCAGGGAGATTGGCAAATGAAACTGCTACAGATGATGCTTGGATGGGGAATACAGGACAAAATGCATCAGGCATGATTCCTGCAGCTCAGTATCTTATGACTGCTAATAATATGGGGTATCTCTCAGACTTGTTCAAAACACGTTACGAAAACATAGGAGGATGTAATGTTGCAATAGAGGGTATTACGAAATCTACTATAAGTGAGGTTCAGAAAAATCAATATTTAGGAGAATCCCTATTTCTTCGGGCCTATAATTACTATGATTTAGTAAATAATTTTGGAGGGGTACCCTTGGCATTAAGTCCTTTAGGGACAGGGGATTTGAATTTGGAAAGAGCTACTAAAGAGGAGGTTTACGCAAGTATTGAAAAAGATCTTTTGATGGCGGCCGATTTGTTAAAACCGTCTTATGCGGGTTCTGATAAAGGAAGAGTTACGAAATGGGCGTGTTATGCATTGATGGCGCGCGTTTCTTTGTTCCAAGAGAAATGGGCAGAGGCAGAAACGTATTCAAGTAAGGTAATCACAGAAGGAGGGTTTTCTTTGGAAAGTAATTTCTTGAGCATATGGAATGTTAAAAATCATAATGGTGTAGAATCTATTTTAGAGTCTCAAACGAGTAGTGATCCTGCTCAACAACTGGGTAATATATTATCAACATTCACAGGAGCGAGAGGTGAATCAAAAGATAATTTTCCAAGCCTTAGTGCTGGTGATGTAATGGATGGATGGGGATGGTGTACCCCAACAAGTGATTTGGAAAACTGTTATTTATCTGAAAATGATGTTGTTCGTCGTCGCAGTACGATTACGGTAAGCGGGGATGCTGCTTATGGTGATGAGACAAATAACCCTACTCATATATGGGATATAAGACAAAGCAAATCAGGACGAATTATACGTAAATTTTATATACCGGTCGCAACTCGTCGCACACTCGTTAGCACATTCGGGAATGCTCCGCTTAATCTTCCTGTATTACGTTTGGCCGAAATGTATCTAACAAGAGCAGAGGCAAATTTCCATTTAGCACCAGGTAAAGCAATGGCTGATGTTGATATTATTCGAAATCGTGTCGGACTTTCACCAAAGTCAGGAAAAGTTTCGGGGGATAATATTCTTAGAGCTATTTGGAAAGAACGTCGCATGGAATTTGCTTTCGAAGGACTTCGTTTGTTCGATATTCGCCGCCAAATAGACCCTGGTACTAATAAACCTGTAATAGCAAGTCTTATGGGGCCTTCAGGAACTTTCGTACTGTATAATACTACTTTGTCAACAGATAAGAACGAAACAACTAATTTGAAAGAACTACAAGATAAAGGGACGAACTTTGACATAAACAAAAATCTTCTTTGGCCTATACCGCAATCTGAAATAGATAGAAGCGGAGGCATGATCAACCAGAATCCAAATTATTAAGAGTATATTATTAATTACTAAAATTATAAAATTATGAATCTAATAAAAGGAACTTTAACAAGCTTGTTTTTTGCAAGCTTGTTAATTATTGCTTGTTCATCAGATGTTAATCTTGGTCCGCCACCAATAGCTTCAGATGTAAGAGAAATAAAAATTGATTTAAATCAAGAACTTCAAACTATGGATGGCTTCGGTGCTTCTGATGGTTGGCGAGCTCAGTTTGTAGGAAAGAATTGGCCAGTCGAAAAAAGAAATGCTATTGCAGATTTACTTTTTAGTAAGGAAATGGATGCAGCAGGAAATCCTAAGGGTATAGGTCTGTCTATGTGGAGATTCTATGTAGGTTCAGGAAGTATGGAGCAAGGTGCTAGTAGTAATATTTATGATGAATGGAGAAGAACTGAATGCTTTCAAAATCCAAATGGAACGTATGACTGGTCTAAACAAGCAGGTCAAAGATGGTTTTTAAAAGCAGCTAAAAGTCGTGGCGTGGAAAAACTAATGGCATTTACAGTTAGTCCACCTGTGCAAATGACAATAAACGGAAAGGCTTTTTCACCACAGAAAAACAATATGAATATTAAACCTGGATTGCTTCCTGATTATGCTGATTTCTTGGTAGAATGTATAGATAATTTGCAACGTAATGAAGGAGTTACTTTTGATTATTTGAGTCCAGTAAATGAACCTCAGTGGGATTGGATGGCAGGTAGTAATGGACAAAATAGTCAAGAAGGAACACCTGCAACTAATCAAGAAATGTATGATTTTACAAAGTTGTTATCGGATAAGCTAAAAGCAAAGTCACTTAACACAGAAATTGTTCTTGGTGAAGCTGCTACGATTAATTATTTATATGAAAATGTTAATGGGGAAAATAGAGACGATCAAATAAATTCTTTTTTTGGTCCTTCATCAGCAAACAATATAGCACAATTTCCTAATGTAAAAAAAGTGATTTCGGGCCATAGTTACTTTACTGTTTGGCCATTAAATGATATGATAAGCTATCGAGAAAAATTAAGTTCTAAAGTGAAACAAATAGCTGGTCTGAAGTATTGGCAAACGGAATACTCTATATTAGAAAATCCTGGGATCGCTGAAATTCCAGGGGGCTCTGGTAATAAAAGAGATCTTGGGATGAAAACGGCATTGTTTGTGGCGCGAACGATTCATAATGACATTGCAGTAGCGAATGCTTCATCATGGCAATGGTGGACCGCTCTTAGTAGATATGACTATAAGGATGGATTGGTTTATTTGGATGATGGTGCTAGTAATGGTGTTAGTGGTCCTATTCCAGATTATTGTAAAAATGATGGTTTTTATCGTGATTCAAAATTGTTGTGGGCGTTTGGGAATTTCTCTCTTTTTGTACGCCCTGGAGCGATACGTCTTCAAATACCTAATCAAAATGCTGCATCGGCGGCTACTGATGTAATGCTAACCGCTTATAAGGATGTTGCGAAAAAGAAACTTATAATTGTAGCTGTTAATTATAGTGATGCTTCGAGAGCCTATAAACTTAATTTAAGTGGGATTACTTTAAAAAATAATGTGCTAACTCCTTATGTGACTTCAGAAGATTCAAATTTAAAAAAATCGGCTAATGTAAACACTACTAAGTTTGATATTCCAGCTCGATCAATTGTTACGTACGTAGGAGAATATAATTAATTTTTTATGCATCAACAAGGGTTTACTTTATCGTGAAGTAAAAGTAATAAATCTTTAATAAATACAATTGATTAGATGGATCAAGAGTAGTAGTATTTAAAATATTATTATTATTAAAACGTATTCTATTTAATAATAAGTAATTACTGTGTTACAAGTGAAGTGAAATCAATTAATATAGGAAATTTTAAGGTTTAAATTATGGATATTCGAATTATAAGAATGTACAAATTATTCTGTTTTCTTTGTTTTACAGGTGTTTTTTTTAATGCCTGTAAAAGCAAAGAATTGCAACCAAAAGTAGCTAGTGAAAAACCAAATGTTGTTTTTATTTTGGCAGATGATTTTGGTGTAAACGATGTTAGTTATGGAGGAAGTAAATATTACGAGACTCCTAATATAGATCGAATAAAAAAAGAAGGTGTTGAGTTCACTCAAGGCTACGCAGCTTGTCAGGTATGTAGTCCATCTAGAGCCAGTTTGTTAACAGGTCAGTTTACAGCTAATCATGGCATAACAGATTGGATTGGAGCCGACTCTGGTGCACAATGGGCAAAAAACAACAATTCAAAATTGTTACCATCGGAATACAATCATACTATTCCAGAAAACACTACAACGTTAGCAGAAGCTATGAAAGTAGGCGGTTACAAAACTTTTTTTGCAGGTAAATGGCATTTAGGCGATGATGCCTCAAGTCCTGAAGATAATGGTTTTGATATTAATAAAGGAGGCTGGGAAGCTGGAAGTCCAAAGGGAGGGTACTATGCACCTTGGGATAATCCGAAGTTAGATTACAAATATATAGGAGAAAACCTAACGATGAGGTTGTCTCGAGAAACGGTAAACTTTATAACAGAAAATAAAGACAAACCTTTTTTCGCCTATTTGTCATTTTACGCAGTACATGGTCCTATAGAAACTACGCAGGAGAAATGGACTAAATATAGAAATAAAGCAGAGGCACAAGGTATTCCAGATTCTGGATACAAAATGGAACGTGTCTTACCCATTAGAACCGTACAAGACAACCCTGTTTATGCAGGATTAGTGGAGAGTATGGATGATGCAATCGGTTTGGTTTTAGATAAATTGAAGGAGCTTCATTTAGATGAAAATACGATTGTTGTATTCACTTCGGATAATGGAGGTGTGGCTAGTGGCGATGCTTTTTCCACATCAAATTTACCATTAAGAGGAGGAAAAGGATATCAATGGGAAGGTGGTATTAGAGAGCCCTATCTTATAAAGGTTCCTTATTTAAAAAATGGACCAAAAAAAATTAATTATCCAGTATCTGGTGTAGATTTTTATCCTACTCTTTTAGATTTAGCAGGTGTTCAAAATAAACCAACTCAAAAAATTGACGGCCTTAGTTTAGTGCCTTTACTAAAAGGAAAAAAGATAGAAATTAGGCCTTTATTTTGGCATTATCCACATTATGGAAATCAAGGTGGTGAGCCAGTAAGTATTATTAGGTTAGAAAAATGGAAACTGATTCATTATTGGGAAGATGGACATGATGAACTTTATAATCTATCAAGTGATCCAGGGGAAAAACAAGACATATCTAAAAATAATAGTACAGTTGTAAAAAAACTAAGAAGTGATTTAGATACTTTTTTAGCAAATTCAAACGCCAGAATTCCTCAGATTAATCCTGACTATAATGATCAATTAGCTAAGGAACAGTATGCAAATAGAAAAAACATAATGCTCCATAATTTAGAAAAGCAGCGTAAAGATTTTTTGAGTAAAGACTTTCAACCTAATGCAAGTTGGTATGATAGTAAAGGTACCAATGATTAATTTTCAATATAAAATATAGACTCATTTAAAAAAAATATTTTTTTTGGATTTACTTTTTTATAAAAAAGCTTGCTTGAAATTAAAAGTAAATCCAAGGAAATAGAAAGATGGGGTTTGTTAATAACAAAAAATAATATGATTTTATTCTTCAAAAGAAATATAGTGCTCAATCTTTTAATAGTCATGTTAAGTTCTGGGTTCACCAATGCCCAAGAAGTTGCCTCGAGCAAGACATACTTAGATTCTATTAAGAAAGAATTACGTGTAGTATGGCCTAAAAATCGTACAATTAATGTGGTTTTTCATGGTCATTCAGTACCTACGGGATATATGGCTAACAATGTAACGGATCGTTTAAATTCATATCCTTTCTACACTTTAAAGCTAATTAATGATCATTATCCGTATTCTGTTGTTAACATCATAACAACTTCTATTGCTGGTGAGCAGGCAGAGCAAGGTGCGATTCGTATTGATGATGATGTGCTTACACATAAACCGGATGTGCTTTTTATAGATTATGCGCTTAATGATCGTAGTATTGGTTTAGAACGAGCTAAGATTGCGTGGGAACAAATGATTGTTGATGCGCTAAAATATGGCACTAAAGTTATACTATTAACACCTACACCAGATTTGTCAGAGGATATAACTTATGAAGACACACCACTAGAAAAACATAGCCAACAAATAAGAAATTTGGCAAAAAAATACAATGTGGGCTTAGTAGATAGTTACGCATTATTTAAATCATTGGCAAAAAAGGAGCCTTTGCCAGGTTATATGTCACAAAATAATCATATCAACCAAAAGGGACATCAATTTGTGGCAAATGCCATTTTCGAATATTTTAAAAACCAATCAAATTAGTAAAATAAATGGCTTTTACGTAAACCATAAAAGTATTCTTTATTTGTTTATTATTGATAATGTCGAAATCCCGCAAAATCAATTGTCACTTTTGTAAGGCAGTTAAATATTAATATTTTCATTCAAAAGTAATAAACAGTAACGATTTCTCACCATGGAAAAGATATCGTTTGCGTACATCATCACTGAATTAATGAATAACAAAAATTATATAGTAATGTATATAAAAAAACTATTAGTACCTATTCTTATTTTATCCTGCTTATCTGCTTTTAGTCAGATATCATTTGGAGATTCCCAAAAAATTAATGATAGCTGGAAGTTCATTCTCCAAGATACTCCCGAGGCTATAAATGCGTCTTATAATGATACCAATTGGCAAACCGTTGATATACCTCATGATTGGAGTGTAAAAGGACAATTAAGCCCTACCTTGGCAAGCTGTACAGGTTTTTTGCCAGGCGGTATTGGCTGGTATAGAAAAACAATAAATATTCCTCAAAGTAAGCGAGGTGAAAAAGTATTTTTATATTTTGAAGGCGTTTACAATAGGAGCGAGGTTTATGTTAATGGTCATTCTTTAGGAAAACGTCCTAACGGATACATTTCTTTTGCCTATGATGCTAGTCCTTATATTAAATATGGAGAAAAAAATACGATTGCCGTACGTGTAGATCATAGTAAGAGCGCTGACTCTCGCTGGTATACTGGATCAGGAATTTATCGCAATGTTTGGTTGGTTTATGCTAATCCGGTACACATTGCACAATGGGGCGTTTATGCTAATCCAGAATTAAATAAAACTACGGGAATTTTACATATAGAAGTAGCATTAGAAAATGAGACTGCTTCAAAAGTAAACTTGGAGATAAAAAACGAATTGCTGGATTTGGATGGTAAAGTAGTAGCTAAAAGTTTTAATAAAGTAGTGGTCGCACCAAATAAAGAGAATAAAATTGCCACTAAAATAGAAGTAAAAAATGCTAAATTATGGGATTTAGATAATCCGAATCTTTATCAACTAAGAACTACGGTTTTTAAAAATGGTAAACAAATAGATAAAACCATTACTCAAACAGGTTTTCGTAGTTTTACTTTTGATGCTAACAAGGGTTTTGCTCTTAATGGCAAATGGACGAAAATGAAAGGGGTTTGTTTGCATCATGATTCCGGTGTTTTAGGTTCGGCAATGTATAGGGATGTTTGGAAAGAAAGGTTAAAAACGCTAAAAGAAATAGGTGTAAATGCAATACGTACAAGCCATAATCCACAGGCACCAGACTTTTATGAGCTTTGTGATGAGTTAGGTTTACTTGTTCTAAATGAAGCCTATGATGAATGGGAATTTCCAAAACGTAAATGGCTAGAAGGATGGAATGTAGGAACACCTGGGTTTGAAGGTAATTCTGATATTTTTGATGATTGGTCAGAGAGAGACCTTGAAGATATGGTACGTCGTGATAGAAATCATCTGTCTGTTTTTGCTTGGAGTATTGGTAATGAAGTAGATTATCCAAATGATCCATACTCTCACCCAGTGTTAAATGGTGGTGGTGATTCAGGATTTTCACAAGCTGCTTATGGAGGGTATAAAAAAGAGGCTCCAGATGCTATGCGCCTTGGCGTTATTGCAAAACGGTTAGTAGCTGCGGTTAAAAAATATGATAAATCAAGGCCTACTACTGCAGGACTTGCAGGGGTCACGATGTCAAATGAAACGGCATTCCCAGGGGCTTTAGATATTACTGGTTACAACTATACCGAGAGTAAATACCAATCTGATCATAAAAAATATCCAAACCGAGTGATTTACGGGAGTGAAACGCGTCATGATATAAAAGCATGGTTAGCCGTAAAAAATAATGATCATATTTTTGGACAGTTCTTATGGACAGGGATTGATTATTTGGGTGAATCAGGAAGCTGGCCTTCAAGAGGGTTTTATTCAGGTTTAGTTGATTTTTCGGGAGCTATAAAGCCAAGAGGTTATTTTCGTCAGTCGCTTTGGGCTGATAAACCTATGATACATCTAGGGACCTATGTTTCTAATGGTGAAGATGATCTTTCTATGGATGCATGGCCAACCTGGAATTATGAAGAAGGAAAGATTATAAGAGTTGTTTGTTATACTAATGCTGCAAAAGCTCGTTTAGAATTAAATGGAAAAATCATTGGCGAAGAGAAAAAATACGATGAGAAAACAGGTGTAATTTATTGGGATGTACCTTTTGTAAAAGGAAAATTAGAAGCTGTAGGTTTAGATGTCAATAATAAAGAAGAAAGTCGTTATGCTATTATACAATCTAATCAGCCTTATGCACTTGTGATTAATCAAAGCAATGTAACGATAGATTCACAAAATGAAGTTGCTCAGTTAATGGTTCAGGTTGTCGACAAAGACGGATTAGCGGTGATGTTGAGTGATAACGAAGTGAGATGCACGATAGAAGGTCCAGGCACACTTTTAGGTCTTGAAGCCGGAAATAACAATGACATGACGGATTATACGGATAATATACAACGTGTATTTCACGGACATATTTTGGCCTATATTAAAGCAAAGGGCGAAAAAGGTACCGTTAAAGTTACTTTTGACAGTCCATGGTTAGAGTCGGTATCTACTACAATTTATGTGCTGGAATAGTATTATTTAGGATCAAATTTAAATCGTTTTGTTCAGCCATAATTGAATATAGTATCTTTTTGATACTATATAGTACTTAGAAATATAATTTTAAATCGTTTATAGTATGAAGAAGTTAAAATGTTTCATGGTTTTAGTTTTAATAATGCAGTTAAATAATTCTTTGGCTCAAAAAAAAGGAGTTTTAGAATTTCCAAAATCAGAAGATAATTTGATTTTAACTGCTCCTATAGATAGATGGGATGAGGCAATACCGTTAGGAAATGGCTTACTAGGCGGATTATTATGGGGAGAAAAGAATACGCTTCGTTTATCTTTAGACCGAGGCGATCTATGGGACGAACGCACCAATGGAGAGCCTGAATGGTGGAAAAAACACACCTACGCTAAGGGGGTTGAATTAATAAATGAAAAACAATATGACGTTGTTAGCACTTGGTGGGACACACCATACAACGGAACAACTCCAACAAAATTAGCTGCTGGACGTGTCGAAATTCAATTTCCAGTAGATGAAATATTGAAAGATTTTGAATTGAATCTTGCTTCTGCTGAAGGAATTGCAAGATTTCAATCGAAGAGTATTGTAAAAGTGATCTATAGTGCTACAAAACCAATTGTCCTTATAACTATAAAAGGGACTTCCCCTTCGGCGGTAAATCTTTTAAGTACGATGGATGTATTTAAAAAAGGGAAAGTCGATTCTGAAGAATCTAGCGGAGGAACAACAGAAAAATTAGGCTATCCAGATGCTATAAAAGGGAAATCTAAAAATGCAAGTTGGTATATCCAAACTGCTGCAGAAGGATTAGAATATTGTGTTTATACACAGTCAAAGCAAGTGGGAAATGAAACACTTGTAGCGGTAACTATTGCAACTAGTACAGAAGCCAAAGATGTTCTAAATCTAGCAAAAAGACGCTGTAAATCGGCTTTAGACCAAGGGTATAATGCTGTTTTAGCAAAGCACAAAGGGTGGTGGACAGAGTTCTGGAAAAAATCCAGTGTAAGGGTTCCTGATGCCGCAGTACAAAAACAGTATAATTTGGTTCAATATTTCTATGGAGCTGCTTCAAGGACTAATGCGCCACCAATGCCTCTTCAAGGAGTGTGGACCGCAGATAGTGGTTCATTACCACCATGGAAAGGTGATTATCATAATGATCTAAACACCCAAATGACGTATATGGCCTATCAGGAATCAGGTCGTTTTGAAGAAGGCGCTTCTTATATTAATTACTTATGGAATCGACGTAAAGTTTTTCAAGACTTTGCCAAAGATTTTTATGGTACAAAAGGGTTAGCTTGCCCTGGAGTAATGTCGTATTCTGGTCAGCCATTGGGCGGTTGGGGACAATATAGTTTGTCACCCACGATGAGCGCTTGGAGTGCACATTTGTTTTATTTACACTGGTTGTACACAGCCGATGATAAATTCCTCAAAGAAAAAGCATATCCTTGGAGCTCAGGAGTTGGTGAGTGTATGTTGGGCTTACTTAAACCAGATCAAAATGGAGTATTGAAGTTGCCTCTTTCTTCATCTCCCGAAATTTTTGATTCTAGTCCACAAGCTTGGCTGAAACCTAATAGTAATTACGATTTAATGAGTCTAAAAATGCTATTTCTTTCCTTGAGCGAAATGGCTGCGGCTATTGGTAAAACTTCGGATGTAAAAAGATGGTCAGATGCAGCAACAGCGACGGGTAATTTTCATACTAAAGCCGATGGAACTTTACTGTTAGATGCCATAACCGAGTTGCCTTCAAGTCACAGACATCTTTCTAATATTATAGGAATGTATCCTTTTAATTTGATTACAAAAGAGGGCGGTGAAAAAGATATAATGGTTATCGAAGCTAGCTTGAAAGATTGGGAGAAAAAAGGGACAAGTGCATGGATTGGTTATAGCTTTTCATGGATGAGTTGCATGCAAGCCAGAGTAGGTAATGCAGAGGAAGCCGTTAAAAATTTAGATATTTTTGTAAAAGCATTTGTGTCGCGAAATGGTTTTCATTTGAATGGAGATCAAACTAAAAGTGGTTATTCTAATTCTACCTCTCGCCCTTTCACTTTAGAGGGGAATTTCTTGGCTTCTCAAGCAGTTCAGGAAATGCTTTTGCAAAGTTGGAGTCCCACACCAGGAAAATTAAATTCAGGTATTATTCGAATATTTCCTGCCGTACCCACAAAATGGGGCGATGCTTCATTTACAGATTTGAGAGCAGAAGGTGGGTATAAAGTATCTGCGGCACGAAAAAATAATAAAACATCTTGGTTCAGTATTACAGCAAAAAACGCTGGATTCGTTAGAATAAAAGATGATTTTCAAGGACAAAAACCAAAATGGAACAGCACAAGAGTGCAGTTTAACGATGGAATTTATGAAGTGAATTTAGCTAAAGGTCAAAAACTGGAAGCATTATTTTAGTGGATTAAAAATATATAATGATTTACTTAGTAATTAGATTTTTAAAAACATGAAAAAAACAACAATTTTATCAAGCATTTTCTCGATTTTTTCTTTAATAATTGTAGCACAAGATAAAATGAAGAGTAACGATTGGGAAAATCCAGAATGGGAAAATCCAGAAATTTTTCAGATCAATAGAGAATCACCTAAAGCGACTTTTTATAATTATAATACAGTGGCAGATGCCATTGCGAATAGTAGCTGGAATAAATCCTCTTCCTATAAATCGTTAAACGGTACTTGGGACTTTTACTATTCAGATAATGTACAAGGAAGACCAGCAGATTTCTATAAAAATGATTTCAGTACAAAAGGTTGGGATACTATAAGCGTACCTTCTAATTGGGAACTCAAAGGATTTGGCTTGCCTATTTACACCAATATAGTGTATGTATTTCCTAAAAATCCACCATTCATTCCGCACGATATGAATAATGTAGGAAGTTACAAACGAAAATTTGATGTACCCACTTCTTGGAAAAATAAAGACATCTATTTGCATTTTGGAGGGGTAAGTGGTGCTATGTATGTTTATGTAAATGGTGAAATGGTAGGTTATAATGAAGGGAGTAAAACACCAGCAGAATTTAATATTACCAAATATTTAAAAACAGGCGAAAACCAAATCGCAGTCCAAGTATTGCGTTGGTCAGATGCCAGTTATATGGAAGACCAAGATTTTTGGAGGTTAAGTGGTATCGAACGCGATGTGTACTTAAGAGCCGATAATAAAATTGCAATTGATGATTTTAGAATTGGAAGTGATTTAGTGAATAGTTATAAAGACGGTGCTTTTAAAATAAATGTAGCATTGAAAAACACTACAACTAAATCACAAGATCGTACAGTTGAAGTGAAATTATTTGATGACAGTAAAAAGGAAGTATTGAGCTTTTCTAAAAAAATAAAAGCTACTGCTGGAAACGCAACTGTTTCTTTTGAAGGATTAGTGAAAGATGCAAAATCTTGGACTGCAGAAACGCCTAATTTATATACGGCAATAATTTCATTAAGTGATTTAAAAAATAAAATTGAGCAAGCAACATCCGTAAAAGTAGGGTTTAGAAATATTAAAATTGAAAATACGCAATTCTTAGTTAACGGTAAACCGATTTTAATTAAAGGAGTTAACCTTCACGATCATGATCAAATTAATGGTCACGTGATGAGTGAAGAATTAACGATGAAGGATTTGAAATTAATGAAAGAAAACAACGTGAATGCGATTCGTTGTAGTCATTATCCAAAAAATCCGTTTTTTTATGCACTTTGTGACCAATATGGTTTTTATGTGATTGACGAAGTTAATATCGAAACTCACGGTATGGGAACAACCAACCAAGGTTTAGACAACAACGAAGAAGCAAAAAAAATCCATCCAGCCTATTTACCGCAATGGAAAGGAATGCACATGGATAGAACCATTAGGATGTTTGAAAGAGATAAAAATCATCCCTCTATTGTGATTTGGTCTTTAGGAAATGAAGCAGGAAATGGTGAAAACTTTTTTGCCACGTACAAATGGCTAAAAGAACAGGATGCTACACGACCAGTACAATACGAAGGAGCAACACATTATGCGAATACGGATATTCAAGCACCAATGTACATGTACATCCCTGATATGATTAATTATGCAGAAAACAACCCAAAACGTCCGTTGATTCAATGTGAATACTCACATGCTATGGGTAATAGCCTAGGGAATTTTAAAGATTATTGGGATGTAATTCGTAAATATGATGTCTTGCAAGGTGGTTTTATCTGGGATTGGGTAGATCAAGGTATTTTAGCAAAAACAAAAGACGGAAAAGAATATTGGGGCTATGGAGGCGATTTTGGAGCCAAAAACATTCAAAATGATGAGAATTTCTGTTTAAACGGAATTATAAATGCCGATAGAACACCACATCCAGGATTAGAAGAACTTAAAAAAGTATATCAAAATATTGGTTTTAAAGACGTAAACTTTCAAACAGGAAAAGTGACCATATTCAACGAATATTTCTTTACTAATTTAAATAAGTTCGATATCAGTTGGTTGCTTTTTCAAAACGGAAATGAAATTGCCAAAGGAAATGTTGGGGCAGTAAATGTAGACCCACAATCATCAAAAACAATTGATCTTAAACTACCTAAAATAGATGTAAACGGCGGAGAATATGCACTGCAATTGTTTGCCTCAACAAATACGGGATTGCCACTACTTCCAAAAGGCTTTCAATTAGACAAAGAAGAATTTATCACAGGAACTTTTACACCTGTTTTTATGACAGATTCTAAAGAGGATATTACCGTTTCAAATAACAACGGCAACCTAAAATTTAAATCTAAGGCGGTAGAAGTTACCTTTAATACTAAATCTGGAGAATTAAAAACCTTAGATTATGGTGATGGTAATTTAGTAATTAAAGGTATTCAACCTAATTTCTGGAGAGCTACTACCGATAATGATTTTGGTTTTAAAATGCCACAAGAATTCAAAGTATGGAAAGATGCTTCAGATGGAAGAACATTAATTTCAATTCAAATTAATGATGGTAAAAAAGATATTGATTTAAATACAATGAAAAAGGATTTAAAGGTAAAAAACACAGCAGTGACGCTACAAGTATTGTATCAATTACCAAATGATATTGCTAAAATCCAAATTAATTATAAAATTGAACCTTCGGGACAAATAATGGTTGAAAATTCACTTATTGATGTTAAAAAAGATTTATCAAATATGCCTCGTTTTGGAAATAATTTCATCATAAAAAAGGAGTATGACATTGTAAATTGGTACGGAAGAGGACCACAAGAAAATTATCAAGATAGAAATTCAGCTGCTTTTATAGGGAATTACAAGGCAGATGTGAAAGATTTGTATTTTGCTTATGCTCGTCCGCAAGAGAACGGTTATAAAACAGATGTTCGTTGGGTAACATTCACAAATAAAAGTGGAAAAGGGATTAAAATTGAAGGCTCTAAGTTGGTAAGTTTTAGCGCGCATCATCAATACAATTCTGATTTTGATGCAGGTGAAAAAAAGATGCAAACGCATATGTCTGATATAGGAACTAGAAATTTAGTAAACATTAATATCGATAATAGACAAATGGGTGTTGGTGGTGATACCAGTTGGGGAGCTAAACCATTAGACATTTATCAGATAAAGCCAGCCGATATGAGTTATAGCTATTCGATAATGCCAATTAAGTAAATTTTCAAAGGGACAAGGTTATAAAGTTTAAAAAATATCCGGCATTGATTTTAAGTTTTTATACTAAATAATTTTCTCGTAAAGTGGAGAATCTATATAGATTTAATTTGTTTTTTACATAAAGTTTTAAAAAAATTATTTTTTAAAAAAGGAAGTCGTCCGCAAGAGATAATTATCAGGCATATGTTACAGCTGATCGTGATATGTACGATATAAGGAAGAAAATAGATCCGTTAAAAGTGCTAGTGGTTTTTAGCATGTAATGTCAGGTATATTAAGTATTTATACATACGAACAAGATCCTGTGGAATTGAAGAAATTTGTTAAAAATATTAAAATCGGCAATGATAAGAATCAATTTTTTAGGAATGGTTGGAATTGATATGGAGAGGTTAAAAATTATAATTTAACGTATGGATGGAGACCTTGTCTTGTAGATGAATGCGGAGGTGCTTATTGGTAATTTTATTTCACAAATAAGCCATAAAAAATAGCATGAATAGTGGGCAAAGGGATTATGGTAAAAGGGTATTGAAGGTTGTGAATAACATCGCAGATCTTACAAAAGTTCTAACCGATAACCCAAATGTTATAGGGTTTACTTAAACTTAACTGACAGATGTATTTCATGAAATCAGTGGAATATATACTTTCGATCGTTAACTTAAATCTTTAAATGATAAAATTAAAAGAGCGTTTACACAACGTACATAGATTGAGGAAATTTTTTTGAGAATGATGCTTACATAATATCCGACAAGAATCTAGTAAAAGTGTTAGTAAAAATAGTTAAATAATAATATGATTTATTGTAATATATGAAAAATTCTAGAAGTATTCTTTGGTTAGTTTTATTTATAGTATCATTTAACACAGTGATTGCTAGTGTTGGAGATGGTTCATTAAAAGATACAAATATTCAGTATATCGGTCGTTGGGACAAGAGTAATGCAACAGTGTTTCATAGTTATTGGGGAGGAGCTTATTTTAAGGTTTTATTTACAGGGAAAACAGTTCAGATAAAATTGGCTAGTGCTGTAAATATTTACGTGAGTATTGATGGAAAAGAGGATGTGAAATACACTGAAGCGAATGGAATCGTAAATCTTACTTTAAGTGATTTAGAAGGTGAAAACCACACTTTGCGTGTAGCAGCTAATTATACTGGAGATGAAATTCAATTTCAGGGATTACTTTTGGATAAAGGAGGGAAAACACTTAAACAGCCCAAAAAAGAAATTATAGAATTTATAGGCAATTCTATTACTTCTGGGCAAACAACAACAAAAAATAATTTATCCTCTTTTGCTTGGCTGACTGGGGAATCCCTAGATGTTGATCATACTCAAATATCTCAGCCAGGGATTACATTGGTAGATGGTTATCGTTACGATGCTAATTGGGCACCAAAACATGGACAAAGTGTTCAATACTTTTTACTAAAACAACCCAATAATGAAGAAAATCCTTTTTGGAATTTTAAAACCTATACTCCAAAATTAATAGTTATCAATCTAGGTACCAATGACCATAATCTTAGAGTACCAAATGATGTTTTTCAAAAAACGTATGTTGATTTTTTAGCCAATGTAAGGAGCAAATTCCCAAGCTGTGAAATAGTTGTACTTCAGACTTTTGGAGGGTTTTATACTGAAGAAACTGAAACTGCAGTTAAGCAACATATAGACAAAGGCGAAACTAAAATGCATTACATCAGCACTGAGGGATGGGTATCAAAGGACGTAGATTTACCTGATGGAACGCATCCCAATGATGAAGGTCATGTAAAGATTGCAAAAAAACTGAAGATTATTTTGAGAGAATATCTAGTTAAGTAGTAAAATGAATTTCTATCAAAGTATAATAAAAGTAAGTATAAAAAAATAAATCAAATTATGAAAAAAAATCTAGCGCTACTTTTAATTATCTGTAGTTTTTGTGCCAATGCCAATGTGCGATTACCACTATTATTTTCTGACGGAATGGTTTTGCAAAGAAATAAACCTATTCCTGTTTGGGGTTGGGCGGATGCCAATGAAAAAATTGAAATCCATTTTAACAAACAAACTAAAACTATAAAAGCGGATAAGAACGGGAAGTGGTCGGTGAAATTAGATGCCGAAATTGCTGGCGGACCGTTTGAATTATCTTTAAAAGGAAAAAACAAGATTGTCATCAAAAACGTTTTGGTTGGTGAAGTTTGGATTTGCAGTGGACAATCTAACATGGAGCTTACAGTAAAACAAGCGCAGAATTTTGAATCTGAAAGAAACGATGCCAATTATCCGATGATCCATCATTTTAAGGTGGAGAATGATATGAGTACCACTCCAAAAGAATACATTAAATCTGGAAAATGGGAAGTTTGTAATAAATCAACAGTGGGAGATTTTACAGGAGTAGGTTATTTTTTTGCTAAAAAACTATATCAAGAACTTAAAATTCCAATAGGAATTATT
The DNA here is from genome assembly GCF_900107635.1 of Flavobacterium gillisiae. Taxonomy (GTDB): domain Bacteria; phylum Bacteroidota; class Bacteroidia; order Flavobacteriales; family Flavobacteriaceae; genus Flavobacterium; species Flavobacterium gillisiae. The sequence goes on along the minus strand of NZ_FNRD01000012.1, from coordinate 94,628 downwards.
CATAGTTCTTGGGGAGGTACCATGGTAGAGACTTGGACGAGTCGTGAAGCTTTTGAGAATAGTTCGGAATTTAAAGCAATGATTTCAGGAATGCCTTATTTTAATATAGATACCATTGCTAAGTCACTAAGCAAGTCAATAGAGGATCGAATAGAAAAATTACAAAATGGCAAAGTAAGTCAAGTAAATGAAAAGGAGTATTTAGAACCATCCTATAGTGATAGTAATTGGTTAGAGATGAATGTTCCTGACTTATGGGAAAATCAAGGAGTAGGTCAATTAGATGGGGTAGTTTGGATGCGAAAAACAATTGTGTTATCTGGAATTGATGTACAAAAGGGAGCTTTTTTAAAATTAGCGAAAATTGATGACGAAGACATTACCTATGTGAATGGTGTTGAAATAGGTAGAAATAATATGTATAATGTCAAAAGAGAATACACCATTCCAGCAGGACTTTTAAAAGAAGGTAAAAACACAATAGCCGTAAGAGTGGTTGACAATGCTGGAGGTGGAGGAATTTACGGAGAAGGCTCAGATTTAAAATTGATTACTGATATTAATACCATTCCATTAGATGGAAAATGGAAATATAAAGTAGTTAAAGTTGTTAGTAGTTTAGGCCCTAATAGTTACCCAACACTTTTGTACAATGCCATGATAAGTCCATTGATTCCTTATGCTTTTCAGGGGGTTTTATGGTATCAAGGTGAATCGAATGCAGATAGAGCATTTCAGTATAGAAAAGCATTTCCTTTACTGATTTCGGACTGGAGACAAAAATGGAATCAAGGTGATTTTCCTTTTTACTTTGTACAGTTAGCCAGTTTTAATGCGTTTGATGGCAATAGTGCCAAAGGAAGTAAATGGGCGGAATTGCGTGAAGCGCAAACGGCAACTTTGCAATTACCCAATACTGGTATGGCCGTAACTACTGATATTGGAAATCCCATGGACATTCATCCAACAAACAAACAGGATGTAGGGAATCGTTTATCAGCCATTGCGTTAAATACTATTTATAATAAAAAGAGGGTTTTTAGCGGACCAGTTTATAAGTCCATGAAAACAGAAGGAAATCAAGCGACATTAACCTTTGAAAATATTGGAAGTGGATTGTCTACAACAGATAAATATGGATTTATTAAAGGTTTTGAAGTTGCAGGAGCAGATAAAATATTTTATTACGCAACAGCTTATATTAAGAATAATACAGTAATTGTTTTTAGTGATAAAGTTAAAAACCCGGTTGCTGTTCGTTTTGGCTGGGCAGATGATGCAAGTGATGATAATCTTTATAACAAGGAAGACTTCCCTGCGGCACCTTTCAGAACAGATGATTGGGAAATAATAACATCAAGTCAAAAATACAGATTGTAAGTAAGAGCTTGAATTGCTAAATTCCTATAGGAGGTTTCGTAACACTTGAAGTAAATCTAAAAAGTATAGTTTGAGTTTAGTTAGTTTGAAAGGGCGATTACATTTAATTATGGGCCGCCTTTTTTTGTTTAGCTAATTTATTTTTAAATAAGATGCAACTCGTCTATTACTGTTCTTTGTAAATTTATTTTCTTAGAAAATTATTACTACTATAAACGGCCCGAAAAAAGTCGAGCCAGATACTTTTGTCAATTGGAACGCCAGTGAAAAGATCTTCATTTCTGGATTATTAAAAGGGAAAATTAATAGGTTGTAGTTTAGGAATCGGCAAGAAGTAAAATTTTAGAGTTTGTAGAGATAACATGGGGATACAACAGATATAGTTACTTAGAGTTCTTGATGAGTTTATAGAGCACTTATCTGTGTAACAATTTTAACAATATTGCAATATTTACATTAAACATTTATAAATAGTTTTCAACTGAATAAATTTATTTTTTTATGTCCAGTAAGTACAAGAAAATGATCACGAAGGCACTGTTTTTATATTTACCGTTTTTTGTATTGTTATTTTCGGCGAATATGTTTCCCCAAAAAATTATTACTACTCTAGGCGGCTCCAGAAAAGTCGAGCTAGATACTCTTTCTCATTGGGTCAAAAAAAACCGAATTGGATTTGACATCTCTGAAATAGCTTTTGTCAATTGGAATGCGGGTGGAAACAGCTCGGTTTCAGGGTTAATAAAGGCAAGATTTAACAGGACTTATACTAAAGATAAGTACAGTTGGACAAATGAATTAATAGTACGTTATGGCTTGAATAAACAGGATGGAATTGAGTTGCGAAAAACAGAAGATGCGATGCAGCTAAATTCTACTTTAGGCTATCGTAAAGATACATTATCGAACTGGTACCATACTGCAAAATTTAATTTTTGGACTCAATTCACTGATGGATTTGCATATCCAAATAAGGAAATGTCCATATCAAGACCATTTGCACCCGCTTATATTTTTTTAGGAATTGGGGCGGAATATGCCACAAAAGACAAACATAAATTACTTTATCTATCGCCTTTCACATCAAAAACAACAATGGTATTAGATCAAATATTAGCTAATCAAGGTTCTTTTGGTGTTAAAAAAGCAATATATGATTTGAATAGAAACTTGATTGCTGAAGGAGAGAAGTCAAAAGTGGAACTTGGTTTTCTATTAACGGGTTTTTATAAAAAAGAAATCGTCAAAAACATCATTATTGAAAACAGAATTAGTTTGTATTCGGATTATATAAATAAATTTGGCAACATTGATGTCGATAATGACCTTTCATTAGAATTAGTGGTAAACGAACATGTAAAAACAAACATTGGAATTCATATTATCTATGATGATGACATAAAAGCCAAAGAAGAAGTAAACGGAGAGCAAGTCACCGTTGGTCCAAAACTACAGTTAAAACAAGTTTTAGGATTGGGAATTGTTTATGATTTCTAATTAATACCTTTTATTTCTAGCGATAGTTTCAAAAAAACTAGTGCTGGACATGCTAACTTAGCCCGCAGATGGAGTTAAGAATAAAATCTTAGTTCGTAATTTATGAAACAGATGCACAAGGTTTACGACCGAGCTTTTATGGAGAAAGTTGTATGATTGAGTTATGAAAGAAATAAATCATCGTTAGCTCGTTAGCTAAGAATTACTGCGTCACAGTAATACAAATATAGAAAAGAGGTCCAAGAGTTTGGGGCAGGAAGCTTTCCAGGTAATGGCAGGCTAAAGCATACTCCAAAACAGGAACAAATAGCTGAACTTGAAAGAAAACTTAGGTATGCGGATTTAGAACTTGACATATTAGAAAAAGCAATAGGTGTCTTTTGGAAGAACGGACGATGATTTATACTTTCATCAAAAACAATGAAAAGATATGTCAGGTATTATAAGGTGGTCGAAGTAGTTATTATGATTGGAAAACTCAGCGTGTTTGAGAGAGAAAAACAAAGAGTTATTATTATAAAAGAAAAATTAACTTCTATTTATTTCGAATCAAAACAGCGTTATGGTGGACCTATAAAAAAGGCTGAGTTAAATTTTACAGGAACAAAAGTATTTAGGATTACAATGGTTAGATATATTAATAAACTAGGTTTGAGAATCAGATTAACTATTAAATTTAGGATTGCAACGAATTCAACACATCATTATTTGGTAGTTCCAAATGTATTAGATAGAGCATTTTTAGTCGCTGACCCAGCAAAAGCGTGGGTTTCTGATAGTACTTATATCCATACCAAAGAAGGGTTTTTGTATTTAACAACCGTTCTGGATTTGTATGATAGAAAAATTATAGGATGGAGTTTAAGTGATGGAATGAATACTGAAGAGACTGCAATAGCGGCATTGAAAATGGCTGTTACCGATAGAACTCCTGAAAAAGGATTGATTTTTCACTCTGACAGAGGCATCCAATATGCTTGTAAAAGAAGGGACGACTAATTTAGGCACACGAAGAATTTAGAATAAAGCCAGTTGATTTATCTTAAACATATACTATAAAAGCAATTAAATAAAATTATGGCAAAGCCTTTAATGAGAAATGTTTATTGTTAATTCAAGCTACAGATGAAGCTACAGTTATTGAGGTGAAAGCAATATCTGAAAAACGTAAGACTTCGATCGTAAAAATAATTATAAATTAATTAAAAAATTATGAAGTATCTATTTTTATCAAGTATTTTAGTATTTACAAGTAGTCTTTTTGCACAAACTGATCTACTGAGTAAAAGAATCAGTATTTTAAAAAGTTATGACCAAAATCATTTGCATCGAATTGCTTTGCCCTTGGGAGGTATAGGAACTGGAACTTTTTCTTTAGGAGGTTCTGGTGAATTGAGAGATTGGGAAGTAATGAATGTTCCCGCAAAAGGATACAGTACCGTTACCACAGGTAACGACGCGCCTTTTTTTGCCATATACACCAAGAAAAAAAATGAACATTCCAAAACAAAAGCACTTTTAGGTCCTATTGATCCTGCCGACTATCAGCACTACGAAGGAAGATCTGTCAATCATCATGGTTTACCTCGGTTTAGAAATGCCTCCTTCGAATCTACCTATCCGTTTGGAATTGTAAATCTATCTGATAAAACCATGCCAGTAAACGTGAAGGTGGTAGGATACAATCCTTTTATTCCAGCAGATGCTGATGCTTCTGGAATTCCGATTGGAATACTAAAATATGAAGTAGAAAACACAAGTAATGAAGAAATCGAAGTTTCTATTTCAGGAAATATTCGAAATTTTATAGGGAAAGATGGCAGTAAGCATACCTCCGATTGGAAAGGTGATTTTATACCAATTGGAGAGAAAAATAACAAAAATGAATATAAATCAACTGAAAAAGTTCAAGGCATTTATATGTACTCGGAAGGTGTAGATAAAGATGATGCCGCTTGGGGAACTTTCGCGCTTTCGACACCAAATGAGAAAGAAGGAAAAATTAGCTATAGAACAAGCAGTACTAAAAATGATTGGTCCAACGCAATACTTAATTTTTGGGATGACTTTAGTGAAGATGGTTTGTTAATTGAAAAGGATGAACAGAAAGACTTAGATCCAATGGCTTCTTTAGCTGTATTTAAAACATTGAAAGCTGGCGAAACCAAAAGTTTTACATTTTACCTCACTTGGCATTTTCCTAACCGATATGCTTGGTCAGCAGAGAAACTTCGCAACTATTATACAACTCAATACACTGATGCTTGGGATGTGATTGAAAAAGAAGTTGACCGACTTCCGGAATTAACGGAAAAGACGCTCACTTTTGTTAACTCCTTGCTTAGCAGTACCTATCCACAGGAAATAAAAGAGTCCGCGCTATTTAACCTTAGTACTTTGCGATCTCAAACTGTGTTTCGTATTGAAGATGGCAAAATGTTTGGTTGGGAAGGTGTAATGGATCGAAAAGGATCGTGTTTTGGATCTTGTACTCATGTTTGGAATTATGAACAAGCTACCCCGTTTCTTTTTAATGAATTGGCCAGAACCATGCGCGAAGTAGAATTTGAATATGCCGCAGGAGAAGATGGTCATATGGGCTTTAGAACCAAACTTCCTTTAGAAAAAGAGATGTCAGGGATTGAATTGGCTGCTGCAGACGGACAAATGGGAACTATCATGAAATTTTATCGTGATTGGCAATTGTCGGGTGATTCAGAATTCTTAAAGAAACATTGGACAAAAATAAAAGCTGTATTGGCTTATGCCTGGATAGAAAATGGTTGGGATGGTAATGTAGATGGTGTGATGGAAGGTGTGCAGCATAACACCATGGACGTGGAATATTATGGGCCAAATCCACAAATGCAACTGTGGTATTTGGGCGCCCTAAAAGCGGCTGAAAAAATGGCCTTACACATGAATGATAAATCCTTCGCTAAGAAATGTAAAAAATTATTTGAGTATGGATCTGAATGGACAGATGCCAATCTATTTAACGGAGAATACTACGTACATAAAATACAAGTACCCGAAAGCAAAGATGCAATCGCAAAAGGCTTGGTGGGAGATGATCGTTTAAAACATCTTGATTTAGAAGATCCCTACTACCAATTGGAAACGGGTTGCTTAGTAGATCAGTTAGTGGGACAATACATGGCTCATGTATTAGGCTTGGGGTATTTGGTAAAAGAAGAAAACGTAAAAACTGCCTTACAAAGTATTCTAAAATACAACAAAAGAGAAAGCATGTTTGAGCATTTTAACAATATGCGTTCCTATGCTATGGGAGATGAAAAGGCTTTGCTAATGGCCAGCTGGCCGAATGGAGGGCGCCCGAAAATCCCATTTCCGTACTGGTCAGAAGTTATGACGGGTTTTGAATACACAGCAGGAATAGGTATGCTATATGAGGGTATGGAACAGAAAGGTTTAGAAACTATAAAAAACATAAGAGATCGCTATGATGGACAACGTAGAAATCCTTTTGACGAAGCTGAATGTGGTCATCATTATGCACGTGCCATGGCTTCTTGGGCAGGGATTATTGCAGAAAGTGGATTCCTTTATTCAGCAGTGGATAGATCCATCAAATTCACCGATAAACCCGGTAACTATTTTTGGTCAAATGGCAGCGCCTGGGGGATGTGTGAGATAACGAAAGATGGAGATGATTATAAGGTCACCCTTGAAGTGCTTCATGGACAAGTAGCATTAAATACATTTCAATTAGGAAAGTATAAAGTGCATACTTTCAAAAAGACCAATTTAATTGGTGAAGGTGTAAGTGCAGCGTTTAAGTATAAAATTATGAACAAATGAAAAATTTTAAATTAACTGTAACCGTAGTAGCGTTATTTATTAGCATCCTAATATGTACAGCATAGTCATTATTAAAAATATTTTGATATATGAGCCGACATTGTAAAATAAATTAATTAATTAAATAAATGAGAAAATCAAATTTAAAACTTATCCTTGTAACAGCTTTACTTATAGTTGGGTTATTTAGTTGTAAAGATAAAGGCGAGGATAGTTCAATTTCTGAAACAGCTTTAACACCCAACGAATCCAGAAGTTTGGTAGTGGATTTTAAAGAAACAGGAGTTAAAATTCAGCCAACTATGTATGGAATATTCTTTGAGGACATCAATTTTGCCGCTGATGGTGGTTTGTACGCCGAAATGATAAAGAACCGTTCATTCGAGTTCCCGCAACCAAAAACAGGATGGCTACAACCAAATAGCGACATCCATAAGTTTAATAAAGAGTCTGGAATTTTGAGCATTGTAAAAAATTCAGAGGAGAATAGCAATCATAACTATGCAAGTGTAAAAGTTAATGGTTCTAAATATGAGTTAATTAACGAAGGGTTTAGAAGTATGGGTATAAAAATAGATGCCAAATACAACTTGACTATAGATGCTGCAAAACAGCGTGGAAACATTAAAAAAATAAAATTCCAATTTATAGAAGAAACAGGAGCTGTAGTTGGTGAAACATCAATCTCAGTAGATCATAGTGGCTGGAAAAACTACCAAGCACAATTAATTGCAACAAAAACGGTTTTGAAAGCAAAACTGAAAATTACCTTTGAGGGCTCGGGTGTAATTAATTTAGATATGATTTCGTTATTTCCTGAAGACACCTGGAAAGGTAGAAAGAAAGGACTCCGTAAAGATATTGTTGAGTTATTGGATGGAATGAATCCAGGGTTTTTAAGGTTTCCGGGCGGTTGTATCGTAGAAGGTACAGCGTTGGATAAACGATACCAATGGAAAAAAACAATTGGAAATATTGAAGATAGAGAACTATTGATAAACCTATGGAATACCAATTTTAAACACAGACCAGCTCCTGATTATTACCAAAGTTTCGGTATCGGTTTCTTTGAATATTTTCAATTATCTGAAGATCTAGGTGCAACTCCTTTGCCAATTCTAAGTTGTGGAGTAGCTTGTCAATTCATCACGGGCGAATTAGTCCCATTGGATCAATTAGAACCTTATGTACAAGACGCTCTTGATTTAATTGAATTTGCTAACGGGAGTGTTACAAGTCAATGGGGTAAAATAAGAGCAGGTATGGGACACCCAGAGCCTTTTAACATGAAATATATAGGGATTGGAAACGAGCAATGGGGGCCAGCCTATATAGAGCGATACAAAGTTTTTGAAAAATCAATTAAGTCTAGATATCCAGAAATTGTAATTGTTTCCGGAAGTGGACCATTCCCAGAAGGTGACTATTTTGATTATGGCTGGGAAGAACTAAAGAAATTAAATGTAGAAATTGTTGATGAGCATTACTATGCAGCACCAAATTGGTTTAGAGAAAATGCCACTAGATATGACAATTATGATAGAAAAGGACCAAAAGTTTTTGCTGGAGAATATGCGGCGCAAAGTATAGGAACCACAAGCCCAGAGAATAAAAACAACTGGGAATGTGCTTTGTCTGAGGCGGCATTTATGACAGGCTTAGAACGTAATGCAGAAGTGGTAACGTTAACATCTTATGCGCCTTTAATGGCACATGCTGATGGTTGGCAATGGACACCAGATTTAATTTGGTTTAATAATTTACAGTCTTACGGAACACCAAGTTATTATGTTCAAAAATTATATGCAAATAATCCAGGAACCGATTTGTTAGCAATAACCGAGGATGGTAAACCCTTAACAGGGCAGCATGATTTATATGCATCAGCTGTAAAAGATATAAATACAAATGAACTCATCATCAAAGCCGTAAATACAAGTAAAGGAAAACAGACTTTAGTTATTTCATTAAAAGGAGCTTCTATAAATAGAAAAGGAATTATTACATCTTTAAAAAATGATGATTTAGCTTCAGAAAATTCTTTTGATAATCCTCAGAATATTGGGTTAAAAACAATAGACTTTGAAATTAAAGGAGGAGAAATAAAGATTGAATTACCAAGTCAATCTATGAATGTTATAAAAGTAAAAATATAAGTTTCACCATAAAACTTATATTGAAACCGACATTGTACCAAAAACGGTGTAAGTATTAAAAAATGATTTGGTTTAGTAATAAATCCAAATCATTTTTTTATATTTTCTACAGTTATTAAAACGAGCGATGTATTTACAAATTAGTTTTTAAACAAATTGGATTCAACGTTCTAACGCAACAAAGTGTTTTAGTTTGTTGATTTTACTAAGTTACAATTTTTAGTTCATGTTGCATTATTTCTTTAGGGGTTTTATAAGCTATAATTTTTAGTCAACCTATTTCAGGAAAGTACAGTCTTTCTAATGTTGCCTAATGATATGCATGAGTTTAGTTGGGGATTCCGAAGCACTTTCCTTTCAAGCCGTACCGCCTTTTAATTTAAGTACAACCCTTTAAAATTAGTGCTTCTGCCGCAATTAAATTTATGCCATGTTGGACACAGTTTTTATTTCATTTGAATTCATTCCTCCATAATTATCTGCACCGGACCTAACAGACCAGAACTTGACAGCTCAGATTCTTTAGTAAAATAATTCCAGGTTGTAAAACAATACCTGTTTTTTGATGGGCGGGGTTGTTTTTTTAAAAACCATTCAGGAAATTCTTTTAAATATTTTCCATTGTCAATATGACCCGGCAACCAATTAGAATCAGATGGCTCTTGTTCATCTCCAATTAGACGGTTTGCCCATACATTGGTGACTTCAATAACTAATTTATTATGCGAATTTTTTAATATTTCATGCGGTAGTTGAATTTGCCAGGGGGCAGTCCACACAACTCCTAAATCTTTTCCATTCAAGATTACACGGGCGATATTTTTAACAACGCCTAAATCAAGAAATATTGGGAAAACTGTTTGTTTAAATTCTTTAGCGGTTAGGTCGAAAGTTTTGGTATAAACAGCTGTTCCACTATAATATTTAATGCCTTTGTTATGATTATTTATCCAATCTTGTAAATCATCAAATACTACTTGTTTTGCTGGGCCACCCCATGCACTGTCAAATTGCACTTGCCAGGCTCCTTCTAATGTGGTTAATAGTGTAGTTGAAGGGAAGTCATTTTTTTTACTTAAAACAGAGCTAGTCTGTTTTTTTCGAAAAACAATAAAAAAACTTTGTGCTTTATCAAATGGTATTGTCACTGAAGTTGAGCCATTTTTATCAACAAATTGAAAAAGGTCTTTCATGGTTGCTGTTACAGGATTCCACAGTTCTGGTTGCATCCCTGACACTTTGAAAGTACATGTTGCTGTTCCAGTATTTCTTGAAGTATTGGCAATGAAATAAATATTAGTATTGCCTTCCTTCCGATGAATAGAATTTACGGTGATACTATCCTTAGTACTAATTATCAGATCATTTTCAACAGGTTTAGCTATTCTCCCCCATTGCAACAATGCCTGACACCGCTGCCAATATTTTACCATTGCCTTACCAGGCTCCCACCAGGTTTGAGTGCGATCAAAGTGTGTTCCCCAACGACCCATTGTAGCTGCAGGTTTGTATTTATCGTCCCATGCCTGATGAACAAAGCGGTGTAAAACCAAATTGTTTACGCCCGCACAAAAGGCTGCATCACCAATGGGTTTTAGCCATTCAGGCGTTTCATTCCATTTGCTATCACTGGGTTGGCCTGTAAATGCTTCAGCTTCAATAATATTTTGCCCGGATTTTCTTAATGCAGCCACGGTTGGATCAAGTTCATAAGGGGCGTACTCTCCATCATTTGTCCAAAATTCGGTCATCACATTATGTATCAAAGGCATTATTTCGTTCTGTCGCCAAGGGCCACCGTATGGTTCACATAAAAATGTAAGGCCATTTTCTTTTAATTTTTTTGATAGCGTGGTAAAGTAGATGTCTTTATGTAAGTCTTTTATAGTTGCATTAAAATCATCTTTGAGTTTTACTGAGTCTTCATGGCTGTTAATCGTACGACCAGCAAATATGGGTAGATATGGAAGAAGGTTGTAACCTCTTCGTTCTGAAAATTCTTCACTCATTTTGGGCGTCCAGGAAGGATCGCCTGCTTCATAACTATCAAAATGCACATGCGTAAATCCAGTGCCGATTAAATCCCCCAAATGTTTTTTTATCTCTGTAATAACATGATTGATATGAAAAGAAACTGCAGCTTCACTCATTTTATCACATTCCAAGCCAGTGGCTTTCCATTGAGCAGGTTGTATATAAGTGCCTGTAGTAGTATGCCCAAACCTATAGATAATCCATTCGCCAGGGGGTGCAGTCCAATCCAATTCACCATTGGGTAGCATAAATTTTGAAATATCTATAACACTTTCCAAAGGCACAATGCCTGTTGCAGGAAGTGCCAACACACAAATATCTTTATAGAAAGTTTTCCTGGCCGCTACTTCCGGAATTTCTACCAAACCATTGTCACCATTGTAGATGGGATAAGGAGTATGACCTATTGGATTTACTTCAGGTTTTTTCAATTGTATCCTAGTGTTAGTATTGCCCGTTATTTTTGTTTCGCTGAAACAAATTTCCTGCATCGATAATTCAGGTGATATCCAGGGGCCACCACTTGATTCATAGCCCGGGCCATTGAACATACCAAAGTCCATGCCTAAGCGCTTTGATTCTTCGGCTGCATACCGAACGAGTTTCCACCAGGGTTCAGTCCATGAAATAAATTCAGGAGTTGGGCTATTTTTAATTTCGCCAGCCCATGGAGTTGTTATATCAGCAAGACTAAACATGGTGGTTCTGTTAAATCCTGCTTTTTTCAATGCCTCCAAGTCTTTCGTAATGCCTTCTTTGCTCAAATTTGATCCCATCCACATCCATAAAACTCCTGGTTTTGCGCTTTCAGGTGGATTTAGAAAAGCCTTGGCCGGATCAGTTATAGTTCTCGTAAGGCTATCATTAAAACCTTGTGCATGAAGTGAAGTAACTATTAAAACAGTAAAACAAGTGATAATAAAAGTAATTTTTCTCATAGGATATTTATTTATAATTCTTCGTTTTGTATTTGAGTACTTGGATTCAACGTTCTAACGCAACAAAGTATTTTAGTTTTTTGATTTCTGTATTATACTGGTATATGTTGATTAGTAATAAAAAATACAACTAGTTTTTAGTTTCTTTACATGTTATTTATTCTCCCACTTCCAGGCAGATAACAATGCGTCTTTTAAATTCAACTTGGCATTCCATTTCAAAATAGTATTTGCTTTATGGGTATCGGCATAAGCTGAAATCACATCGCCTTCTCGTCGCCCAACGATCTTGTAATTCAGTTTTTTACCTGAAACCTCTTCAAAAGTATGGATTACTTCAAGTACAGAACTCCCTTTACCTGTCCCAATATTAAATACTTCAAAATTGTCTTTATTAGAACCATTAATCAATCGTGTAAGAGCCATCACATGTGCCTTAGCTAAATCTACTACATGGATATAGTCTCTAACACAGGTGCCATCCTCAGTCGGATAATCATCTCCAAAAACAGATAACTGCGTTCTTTTACCGATGGCTGTCTGTGTAATAAATGGTACTAAGTTTTGAGGTGTACCCAATGGCAGCTCTCCAATTCTTATAGATTCATGAGCTCCAATCGGATTAAAATACCGCAAAGCAATCGCATTTAAGTTAGGGACAACTTTACATGTATCCAAAATAATTTCTTCCCCTATTTGTTTTGTATTTCCATAAGGCGATGCTGCTTTTTTTATGGGTGCTGATTCTGTTATTGGAAGCGAATCTGCCTGTCCATATACTGTACAGGAAGAACTAAAAATGAAATTTGCAGATTCTTTCTTTTGGAGTTCCTGCAGCAAATAAATCAAGGTGTTAAGATTGTTTTCATAATACAATAAAGGCAGTTCAACACTTTCTCCAACAGCTTTTGAAGCCGCAAAGTGAATCACGCCGTTAATATCATGATGTCTTTTAAAAAAATCGACTACCAATGATTTATCTCTTAAGTCAATTTTTTCAAAAACAAGTTCAATACCCGTTATAGCAATTATACCTTCTAAAACATCTATTGTTGAATTTGAAAGATTATCTATAATAACCACTTCAAAGCCTTCATTCTGAAGCTCTGCAACAACATGCGAGCCTATAAAGCCTAAGCCTCCCGTTACTAATATTTTCATTATTTATTTATTTCCAAAACAATTATTGAATCAATTTCATCCCTCTTGTTCGCATGCAAATCAATTTCAGTTCCTTTTGAAGTTTGTTTAACAACAGGATTCTTCACATTTAATCCTTTACTGCTAACTATTTTTTTATCAAGTGTTGGTAATACGAGTGGCGAACCATCTTCAGGCCATTTCAAAATATGCAAGTAAATTTTATTTCCCTTGAAAGTCATTCCTCCCCATTCTCCATTAGCAATCGGGCCACCACGTGTTCCATAAATGCTTTCTCCGTTCTTTAGAAGCCATTTCCCTATTTTTTTAAGAATAGCAATTTGGTCGGCAGGAAATTCTCCGGTTGGGAGCGGACCCACATTGAGTAGCAGGTTCCCATCGCCAGTTACTGTTTGAACCAGCGTTTGAATGACTTCTTTGAACGGCATGGTTTTTCCATCAGGACGGTACGACCAGCCGCCCCCATCAACACATTTGGTCATGGTCATGCACGACTCCCATGCCTGATCGGTTTGGAACTTACCGATTTTTTGCTCAGGTGTATCAAAATCGCCCTCTACCAGTTTCTGAAGTTCTTCACTTGGGGGAGCATCCTTCGCTCCTTTCACAAATCTGGCTCCACGGTCATTTACCAAAAGGGTTTTCCCTTGAAGCGAATACATCATATCGAACAATTGCTGAAAGGTGTAATCGCCCCAGTTGCCGGCCACATGATCGAACCAAACAATATCTACTTTCCCGTAATTGGTTAGCAGCTCACGCACCTGTCCTTCATAAAAATCGTTATATTTTTTATTATCACCCACCAGGTAATCGGGATGCGACCAGTCTCGGGTTGAATAGTACCATCCCAGTTTCAAACCATATTTATGAGCAGCATCGGAAAGCTCTTTGCAGATATCGCGTTTAAATGGGGTATTTGCAATGTTATAATCCCTGAGTTTGGTGTGCCAGTTTGAAAATCCATCGTGGTGTTTTGTCGTAAAAACAACGTATCTAAAACCTGCTTTTTTCGCCAGTTTCATCCATTCATCAGCATCAAATTTTAGCGGATTAAAACTTTTATATAGGTTGTCATATTCGTCATTAGGTACAAATGGTCCTTCTCCAGGATGATCGAAAGGATGATCCTGCCTCGACCAGCTTATTTCAGTTCCTTTTACACTGGATGGTCCCCAGTGCATAAACAAGCCCAGCTTGGCATCGCGAAACCAATCCAGTTTTGGGTTGTTTTGATATAAAGGACTGGCTTTCCCATTATTCTCACTTTTTTGAGCGCGTGTTTGCAAAACCGAAAGGAATGCACAACAGAAAATAAAGACTAGTTTGATTACTTGATTCATTTATTAATTTGTATTATACTGATATAGGTTGACCTTTTTAAATTTACTTCAAGTGTTACGAAACTTTGTAAAAGGATCTAGCAATTCAAATTATAACTTACAATCTAAATTTTTCACTTGATATTATTATTTCCCAATCATCTGTTCTGAAAGGTCCCGCAGGGAACTCTTCTTTGTTATAAAGATTATCATCTCTTGCATCATCTGCCCAGCCAAAACGAACAGCAATAGGGTTTTTAACTTTATCACTAAAAACAATTACCTTGTTGTTCTTAATATAAGCGGTGGCATAATAAAATATTTTATCTGCTCCTGCAACTTCAAAACCTTTAACAAATCCGTATTTATCTCTTGTAGACAACCCACTTCCAATATTTTCAAAGGTTAATGTAGCTTGATTTCCTTCTGTTTTCATGGACTTATAAACTGGTCCGCTAAAAACTCTCTTTTTATTATAAATAGTATTTAATGCAATGGCTGATAAACGGCTCCCTACATCCTGTTTGTTTGTTGGATGAATGTCCATAGGATTTCCAATATCAGTAGTTACTGCCATACCTGTATTAGGGAATTGCAACGTTGCTGTTTGCGCTTCACGCAATTCCGCCCACTTACTTCCTTTGGTGCTGTTGCCATTGGACGCATTAAAACTAGCTAACTGCACAAAGTAAAAAGGAAAATCACCTTGATTTCATTTTTGT
The DNA here is from genome assembly GCF_900107635.1 of Flavobacterium gillisiae. Lineage (GTDB taxonomy): Bacteria > Bacteroidota > Bacteroidia > Flavobacteriales > Flavobacteriaceae > Flavobacterium > Flavobacterium gillisiae. The sequence goes on along the minus strand of NZ_FNRD01000012.1, from coordinate 79,596 downwards.
CTCCAGTCTGAAATCATTAAAGGAAATGCTTTTCTATACTGAAATGCTCTATCCGTATTCGATTCACCTTGATACCATAAAACCCCTTGAAAAGCATAAGGAATCAATGGACTTATCATGGCATTGTACAAAAGCGTTGGGTAGCTATTAGGGCCGCCATGAAGGGAATGCTCTCCGTTGTTTATATTTAATTGTGTTTATTTGCCATTCAAAACAAATCGGCCTTTATTGATGCGGCCTGCAAACCGTCCTACAGTAGCACTAAAGTAAGGTGCGCTTTGTAAATTATAAGATGCTACATAATCATCTAATGTGTCAAATCCCAAAACGACATCAATAACTTCTCCATTCTTTAAAGGTATTTTTAATGATGAAACTGCAGCACCTAAATCAATTAGCTGTAGCGACATGCCTTTTTTATTTGTTAATTCACAAGAGCGAACGCTATCTCCGTTAGCTAATAAACCGAAGAATTTCACTAAATAATTAGATATTAAATGTGATATGTGTTTTGTTTTCATTCTTTTTTTATTAAATGCTGAAAATCAAAAGTAAAACAAAAATACATTTTAACATACCAGCACCTACCGGTTTATGTGTCTTGCGATAAAATTCCCTGTATTATGAAAATAATTTCGATTCAAAATAATTTGGGTATTCCAAAATACAAACAAATTATTCACTCAGTAGAAAAGGCAATTGAGGAAGAAAATCTTAAAAAAGGAGAAAAATTACCATCAGTAAACAAGGTGTGTATGGAACAGTCCTTGTCTAGAGACACTGTGCTTCAGGCGTATGACGAATTTAAAAAAAGGAGTAATTATCTATGCTATTCCTGGTAAGGGATATTATATAAAAAGTAATGAAACTACCATAAAACAAAATATTTTTTTATTTGATGGTTAAAGATCTTCAATGAAGTTATATACAATTCCTTTTTGACGAGCAAATGTTCAGGAGTTCAGGTTGATGTTTTATTCGTCATTCCAATATTGAACTTTTGAGAAAGTGATAAATAATTTAAATGGAAATTATATCAAATATAGCATCATGCCAACAAATTTATCTGAAGCTTCATCAATTATAAAAACCCTACCAGTTAAAGAAGTGTAAATATTAGATCAAACAAACCCTAAACTAAAAACGTATTTATCCAGTGTACCAAGAAATACCCAAACGATATCTAAGAAGCTCTAATAAAAGTAAAACCTGAACTTTTGAAAAAAAGGAATTAATTATGATTTTTCTTTGGTTTAGAATAGAATAGAGCATGCGAGAAGGATTTGAAAAGTTTTCTACTGATTTTTACTTACGCTACAACTAATAACGAAATTATTGAAAAGGGAAATTATCTCTTACAATGATTCGCCTCTTAAAAAAGTTGTTGAAAACAGAATTACTACTATTTCTACTAATTTTGAAACAATGAGGGGTATGCTGGCACTAATGATTTTAAAAAACAAAGAGGAGCAAATAGATAAAAACTGTGTGTTAATACTTAGGAATTTACTCTAATATAAAACCACGATATTCCTAAATGTAAAAAGAATTGTTATTGCAATTTTAAAGCTTTACAAATTAAGAATCCTAAAGATGGTTTTTATTAAAAATTTTGTGACACAATAGGCAGTTTAATTCAAGTTTAGATTAATACTTATTTACCGAGATGTTGGCGAGACAATGAAATTGCTAAGGGAAGGGGAACCATTATATGATCTAGAGATGGATGTTTTAAATTGTGTATATAATTATATTCTAAATAAAGTCATATTTAATAGGTAAAAGGACCTGTTAATTAATGAGTCCAAAGTAATATGAAGTTAATTCGTCTAAACTCAACCTCCATAATGTCTAGCTCTGTAGTTTACAAACTTTAAAATTTCTTCGATTGTTAAAAAAAACGAACACTATTGAGTTAATCGTAAATAATAAGCCAATTTGGGACAAACCATTTTTAATTTAAATTGGATTCATGGTTTCTGAGGTTCAATACTTAATCAATAAAGTGATTTAGTTTTTTTTTTGTAATAGCTTAAATTTTAACTTAAAGAATATTTCGACTTGTTTTTATGTGCTCGACAACACTAATTTTATGTGTTCGAACACATTTGTATTACCTTTCCTTGTTTTATTAAAATTTAATATATAGTTTAGCCATTCTTAAGAGTTAAATACTTGTTTTTTAGACTAAGCTTAAAAGGTTAAAGTTGACATAAAGACTTATTTTTTATATAGAACTCAATTAAGTTTATTTAAATAATTAGTTGTGAATTTTAAAATAAGGCAGACAAAAAAAATAATATTATTTGAAAAATATATTTAATAAAGAAGAGGATTATTATTAACCAAACTATAAAATGACTATGAAATTATTAACTAAAAACAAACCCAGAAATTTAAAGTGCTATGCTTTATCTGGAAGTCTTGTTAAATTAACAACTCTTTTGTTAATTAATGTGACGCTAAATGTTAGTGCCTCGGAAATCTCTAAAAAGGATAGTTTTCCTAAAATAGAGAATTGGAAATTTGCGCAAAAAATTATTAAAGGAAAAGTAGTTGACGAAAATGGAGGCCCTTTACCAGGGGCAATTGTTATGGCGAAAGGAACTAAAGTTGCTGTTCTAACCGATTTTGATGGTAACTTTGCGATAGACATGCCAGCAAATAGTACCAAATTGGTTATTAGTTTCACTGGGATGGAATCAAAAGAAGTTACTATAGGTAATGCTCCACTTACTATTGTTTTAAAGCAGCTAGGCCAAAAACTAGATGAAATTGTTGTTGTAGGTTATGCTAAACAAAAGAAAGTGAATCTTTCGGGGGCCGTAAATACGGTCAGTAGTAAAGTATTGGTTAATCGTCCTGTAACTTCTTTGACTAATGCGTTGCAAGGTGTTGTGCCAGGAGTGAATATTCTTGGACGTCCTGGGGATGTGGGATCTGATCTAGGGTCTATTAATCTTAGAGGAAGAGGGAATCTAGGTGCTTCAGAAGCTTTGTATGTAGTGGATGGTGTGCTTGTAGGTTCTGCAGATTTTTCAAGAATCAATCCAAATGATGTTGAAAGTATTTCAGTGTTAAAAGATGCTTCAGCTTCAGCTATTTATGGTTCTCGCGCTGCTTATGGTGTTATCCTTGTAACCACTAAAAGAGGTAAAGAAGGAAAAATGGCAATCAATTATAATACTTACTATGCTGCTCAGTCAGCTATCGTGTTACCAAAATGGTTGGGAGCTTATGATTATGCCACATTGCGTAATGAGGCAGCTTCAAATGCCGGAAAGTCCTTAAGGTTTTCTCCTTCGGATCTGCAAACAATAAAAGACAAGTCTAATCTTGATTTATTCGCTGATACAGATTGGTATGCGGCAGTTTTGAGAGCTTCTGCATCTATGTCCGAGCATCAATTAAGCGTTTCTGGTGGTGGAGATACTCGTTATTTCTTGAGTGGATCTATTTTTGAACAAAACTCACTTCTTCCTGGTAAAGACCTTAAACGTTTTTCCTTCCGTTCTAATCTAGAATCTAAAATATCCGATAAATTCAAAATAGGAACTAATCTTTCTTTCATTCGTGATGGTTTTGATAATAGTAAGGGAGATATAAACTTTACAGCTTTAAATAGAATGGTGCCAACATTGGCGGTACGACAGTCCGATGGCAATTGGGGAAGTATTAATGGAGGTTTAGTAGATCCTACTTTAGCTGGACAAAATCCATTACGTACATTAGAAGAGGGTGGTAGATCCGAATACAATACCAACAGATTTTTAGGTTCCGTAAATGCTACTTTGACACCTATAAAAGGACTTGATATTACTGGGCAATTTTCTTATAATTACTACAATAGTTTCAAGAGCAACTTTGTTAACACGATTGATCCAGTATTAAATTTTCTTACTGGAGCAGAAATTAGTAGTACGAGAGTAGGTCCTAATAGTCTTTCTGAGAATTGGAAAAATTCAAGTAATTTGCTAGCACAACTTCTTACCAGTTATGAGAGGAACATAAACAAACATTATGGTAAAATTTTAGTAGGAACATCTTTTGAAGATAACACAGGTAGATTTATACAGGTAGATCGTAAGTCGTTTGTTAATAATAATTTGGATGCAATCAATGCGGGTTCAGTAGACCCTTTGAATACAACTGCTACAGGTAATATTAATGGAAATTCCTTCAAATCTGTTTTTGGACGCTTTAATTATGCTTATGACAATAAATATTTGTTTGAATCTAGTTTAAGAGTTGATGAGTCTTCAAGATTTTCTCCAGGACATCGAAAAGGGGTTTTTCCTTCTTTATCAGGAGCTTGGCGTATTTCTCAAGAAGAATTCATGAAGTCGGTTGACTGGGTGTCAGAATTTAAGATCCGTGCTTCTTGGGGTAAACTTGGTAGTGTAAGCAATGTAGGTGATTATGATTTCTATGATGGGCTAAGTCCTGGTGTTGGTGCTATTTTAGATGGTACCAAGCAAACTGGGATTTTCTTAGGAAAATTAGGTAATCCTAATCTTACTTGGGAAAAAGTGAATATGACTAATGTTGGTCTGGATTTAAGTTTATGGAGAAATAAATTGAATTTGCAGCTAGATGCATACGAAAGAATGACTAATGGAATATTGTTAACAAATCCATCCTTACCAGATGAAGCCGGTTTAGATAGTTCAGCTAGTCCTTCAGTAAATTTAGCCAAAGTGCAAAATAAAGGAATTGAATTGTCGCTGACACACAACAATCATATTGGTGATTTTAATTTTTCAGTAGGTGGAAATTTCAGTAGAATCTGGAATAAAGTTATTGATCTTGGAGATCAAGGCGATCAAATAAACGGTAATTGGATTAACCGAGTTGGACAGCCGATAGGTTCTTTTTATATGTTGGAAGCTGATGGACTATTTGCTTCTAACGATGATGTTGCTGCTCATGCTTATCAATCAAATAAAACTAAAGCAGGGGATATCAAATACATAGACCAAAATGGGGATAATAAGATCGATGGGGATGACCGTGTAGTCACGGGAGGCGATGTGCCTTATATTACTTATGGTCTAAATATTACAGCTAATTATAAAAATTTCGACTTTTCTTTATTAGGACAAGGAGTTACTGATGTAAAAGTATATCTTGATAAAGAAGCATCTCAAGCCTTTTTTAATGGTGCGGGTGCTAAAGAATATGTGCTTGACAGATGGACTGTAGATAACCCGAATCCGAATGCTTCTTATCCTCGTATACTAAATTCAGCGGATAACACCCACAATCTCCAACAATCTAGTTTTTGGTTATTTAATGCGTCTTATTTTAGAGTTAAAAGCGTATCGATTGGGTACAGTTTGCCTAAGACTTTAACCTCAAAAATCAATGTTCAAGGAATAAGAGTATATGCATCGAGTAACAATCCATTCACTATAAGAGGAGATAAAAGAATGAAAGATTTTGATCCTGAAATGGCTTCATTTAGATCTTCCTATCCACAGCTTAAAACCTTTTCTTTTGGATTAAACGTGTCTCTATAACAATTTAAATTTAAATTTCATGAAATATATATCATATAAAATAGTTGCTATTTTAGCAATAACAGCTCTAAGCGGATGTTCTGACGCTTCGCTAGATAAACTACCGCAGGATCAAATATCAAGTAGTACTTTCTGGACAAATGAAACGGAAGCTCGTTTAGCTTTGACAGCATGCTACAAATATATAGATTTGAGCATATCGCTCTATTATGACACTGCCTATGATGATGCTGCTTCTGATAATGCCTATGCTCAATACCCTTGGGAGGGCCCTGCAACTGATTTAGGGGCGGGTAATATTAATGCATCATTAGAGCGTGGATATAAAGTAAGATATACCGCAATACGACAGTTTAATTATTTTTTGGACAATGTAGGTAAGACTCCTATGAATGAGGATCTTAAGAAAAGATTTATTGCTGAAGCAAAAGTTTTAAGAGCAATGACTTATTTTGAATTAGCGAGAAATTTTGGAGCAGTACCTTTGCTTAAAAATTTATATTCAGACCCTATAGAAACAGCGGTAATACCTACACCTGAAGCTGATGTAATTGCATTTGTATTGTCAGAATTGACAAGTGTTGCTGATCAGCTTCCAGTGAACTATGCGGGTGGAAAAAATAATGAAACAGGCCGAATTACAACTGGTGCTGCATGGGCAATCAAAGCAAGAGTAGAATTGCAATATGGAAAATACTCTGAAGCTGCTGCCAGTGCTAAACATGTGATGGGAATGGGTTATAATTTATTCAGAGTTTCAGCTTTATCAGCAAAAGACGTTGAAAGTGACTATTCAAATTTTTTAACTTTTGCAAATGTAGCGGAGAAAGAAAAATTCTACAAAGGAATGGCTAGTTATGAGCAACAATTTTGGGCGAATAATGAAAACAACAGCGAAGTTGTTTTGGCTGTACAAAAAATAACTAATTCTTCTTATGAATTTGGAAATTCATTAAATACTTTATTTCTGCCAAACGATACAGGAGGATGGAGCTCTATCACCCCAACTGTTGAGCTAGTGAATGCGTACTGGGATAAAAACGGTAATCCTTTTACTCCACCTACTGCGGCACAACGTGCTTCAAATTACAATAATGGAGCGCCTAATGCAGCATATTATGATGAGTTTAAAAATAGAGATACTCGTTTATATGCTAGTATTTTATTTCCGTCAAATCCTTGGGATAACTTTGACTCAGGTTATGTGTTTCAATGGGGTAAAGGAGGTAATAACAACAGTAAAACTGGTTATAACTTTAGGAAAGTAGTTGACCCTGCTTCTTTAAGTAATACTTGGGATGGTGCACAGGATATTCAACTTATTCGCTATGCGGAAATTTTACTTACTTACGCTGAAGCTAAAAATGAAGCATCTGGTCCAGACGCTACTATTTATGCGGCATTAAATGACATTAGAGACCGTGCTGGAATGCCTGCAGTTGATCCGATCGTGTATGGTACAAAAGTCAAGCTACGTGAATTGATACGCAATGAAAGGCGTATTGAATTAGCAGGTGAAGGACAACGTTTTCACGACATTCGTCGTTGGAATATTGCCAGTAGTGTTATGAAAACAATCTATGATATTACTAACGGAAAGGCTCAGGAACGAACTTGGGAAGATAAATTTATTAAAATGCCTTATCCTCAAAGTGCTATTGATCACAATCCTAATTTAAAAGATGCACAAGCAGCTAAAGGATATTAACAATATTTGGTTTGTTTTTTGTAGAAAAAGCCTCATTTACAATTGTAGATGGGGCTTTTTAGTTTTATATATGTAAATTAAAAATCCGTTTATTAATTGCCTTCCCACATATTAACTATGTAGAAAGAAATTTTCTTAATAATTGTTAAAGAAAGGTATAAGAGAAACTAAAAAAAATGTATTAAGGTGTTTAATAAGTTTCAATATAGTTATTGTTTTCAGAAGTTTTCATTTCGTATAAATTGTATAAAGCTTGATATAAAAAATTGCCTCCATGTGCTCGAACACATTATTTATTGATTTTCTTGTTTTATTGGAATTAAATCAATAATTTCGTGATGTTAAGGCTTTTACAATATGTTTTATTCATGTTTTTTTTTAACCATAGAAATAGCTAATATAATGGAACTTTTCTATGAAGGAAAACGCCGTTCATATTTAATCAGGATGAACAAATATGTTGTTCTTGTAAATGCATACCATCTAAGAGTTGGAGCAACCGCACCAATAAAAATTTCTCAAAATAAATAATATACGTATGACGATCCATAATTTAATAAAGAAAATGACAGTGATTTTTGGGATATACCTCGTAGTAGGTTGCTCTGGAAATGATGGCAATATCATAGAGACAATAAGTATTGGAACACATGGTAGTAATCAATTGCAAATTCAGATTGATGTAGTTACAAGTAAGAAGGCCGAAGTTTTTGCTGAATATTGGCCAGATCGTATTGGGATTAAAGGAAAAATGGCTTCTTTAATTTCTAACAATGGATTGGCTCACTCTATAGTTATTACTAATATTACTCCTTTAACAAATTATAGTTATCAACTTGTTACCTATCAAGATGGTATTAAAAAGACAAGTAAAATCTATAACTTTAAATCCGGAAAATTTCTTGAATGGATACAAAAACAATTTGAAGTAAGCTTTAAAGATTCTAAATTACTGCCTCAAGAGTTCAAAGAAGGATTTATGCTTTTAAGCAAAAGAGAAACACCTGGTGTAGCATATATTATTGATTATAGAGGTAATTTAAGATGGTATCATGCCGTGGATAAAACAGGATTTAAAGTTTCTCGTTTTACTGATGATCAAAGTATTATTTCGATACTTGGAAATAATGACGATCCTGCCAGCTATGGTAGTGAAATTTTGGAAATTAATTTGCTAGGAGATACTTTAACCCATCTTAAGAAAGGAGAAGGAGATCTTCAGCAAGTAATACATCATGAAATTATTAAAAAGAGCAAGGAGGAAATAGTAACTTTATATGTTGATGAAAAGATAATAGATTTAAGATCCATTGGAGGAAAAGAAAAAGATACCATAAAAGGTGATGGAATCCTTATCTTGGATAGAAAAGGAAAAAAACTTTGGAAATGGAGTGTCTTTGATGTGATGGATCCCATGAAAGACCCACACTTACTTAAAACAAAAAAGGACTGGATGCATGCGAACAGTTTAAATTATGATAAAGATGGAAATTTTATTATCTCTTTTTATAATAATGGACAAATTTGGAAAGTGGATTCCCATAACGGAAAAGTCATTTGGAAAATAGGTAAAGGCGGTACAATAGCTATGCCTGCCGATTGTAATTTTTCGCAAGCACACGCAGTGCACATTAATTCAAAAGGTAATTTAATGTTTTTTGATAATGGTGTTGATAAACATCAATCCTCCGTTTTTGCATTAAACATTGATGAAAAAAATCAAAAGGCTAAATTAGATTTGCATATTAAATTGCCTGTTAAGATATATAATGAAAGGATGGGAAGTGCTTATATGATAGGGGATAGTGCCATTTTGGCTTGTTGTTCTAAAAAAAACAAGACCGTTTTGGTTGATACTGAAGGGACAATTCTATGGACATTGGAATCAAATTTCCCTCCATATCGGGTTCAATTTATTCCTAAAGAGAAACTCAAGCCGTTTCTGTTAAATTAAAAAAAAATAAAATTTAGGATTTGGGTTATAGGATATTTTAATTGTGCTATTTATTTCTAATCCGATCTAATTAACTTGAGATATGAAAAAAAATAGTATTATTAGTTTGATTGCAGTATTGATCATCTTTATTTTAAATTCTTGTAATTCTTCTAATGCGAAGTCAGTTGAAGCGTCTGCGCAAGCAACTGATGCAGATTATTATATTACTATTGATGCTTCAAAAATCCCCAATGATAAATTTGGAGAATCAGTACGTTATGGAAGAGAATTAATGCTTAGGACAGCTTATTATATTGGACCAAATGGGATTAATGGGAAATATTTGGGAAATAAAATGAATTGTACTAATTGTCATCAAGATGCGGGTACCAAGCCTTATTCATTCAATTTGATAACTACGAATGACAACTATCCTCAATTTAGAGGTCGAGAAGGAAAAGTACTTACTCTTGCAGAAAGGGTAAACAACTGTGTGATGCATCCACATAATGGTAGGCCACTACCACTTGACAGTAAGGAAATGGTTGCTTTTCTCTCTTATTATAAATGGATAAATAGTTTTGTTTCAAAAGACAGCCTGTTCAATGGAGCAAAAAGTATTGAGATTTCATTTCCAGATATTGCTGCAAGTCCAGAGCGTGGAAAAGCGCTTTTTATAGAAAATTGTGTTCGCTGTCATGGTATCGACGGGCAAGGCCAATATAATGCTGACAAATCAGGATATGTTTACCCACCTCTATGGGGAGAATTTGGTTATCAACCGGGTTCGAGTATGCATAGAATTATCAAGCAAGCAAGATGGTTAAAAGCAAATATGCCTTATGATAAAGTAACCCTTGGTAAACCATATCTTACAGATACAGAGGCATTGGATATAGCTGCTTATGTTAATGATGATTCAATTCACGAGAGACCGAACGCTAAAACTCATGATATTGTATATCCAGATAATAAGGATAAGTCTATTGATTATGACAAAGGACCTTTTGTCGACATTTTCTCAGAGACTCAACATAAATACGGACCCTACCAACCAATTATTGGTTATTGGAAAAAGCAAGGTTGGAAGCCAGTTTATTAGATTATTATTTATTATTGACAATTAGCCCCACTTTCGTATTAAGAGTGGGGTTTTTAGTTTTAAATTTTGTCATGGTTGACAATGAGACCGAGAATGATTTATAATTCAATTTTTGATGTTCTGGTAGAAACGCTCTCTTTTATTTGTTTCTAAAAAATATTGAAGATGTTAATTTCTTTGCATATAATATCATTATTAGCTTTTTTTGAGATTAAGAAAGAGTTTTAGTGATTTAAAGGTTGCTATTGATTTTTCATTTCATGTTGAAGATAAGAAATAGGGTGTTGTTTTAGGAATTAAGTTTTTTTTTGAAGGTTATTCTTATTTTACTCGACTATTGTAAATTAGTCATTTTGATGAGGTATTATTGTCCTTTCTATTTTGTTTAAATTTTGTTTTTTTTCTATAAAAATGAGTTATGTCTTTTTTAATTCTGTTTAAAATGCAAATTAATTGTGTTCGAGCACATTTTATTGCTATTTTCTTGTTTTATAAAATTTAAATCGATAATTTCGTGATTGAAATGATTGGATTGCTGGTGTTGTTAAAACAAAATCAGTCTTTTAGAGAAATTTAATTTAATTAAATTACAGCAAAAAAGTGTTTTAGACATTTTAGAGATAAAGTGGATATAAAATCTTTATAGCTATAGTTTCATTTGAAAATAATGAAGTTTCTAAAGGATTAAGTTGCTTGTCATTCAAAAATTTATATTTATTTTAATAATAATAATTTATGAAAAAAATAATTCTAATACTGCCATTTTTTCTTTTGTTGCATTCTGTTTTTGGCCAACAAATTAATTATACTTCGGGGAATAACGGTTGGGATCCTGATGTATTGGGGAACCATCGATTTATAATAAACGTTTCGACACAAGCTTTGGTTAAAAACAAAAATGTCAGCCACGTAATAATTCCATGGAGAAGAAAAGATACAAATCCGGAAGCAAAAGCGCTTGTAGTTATTGATGCCAAAACGAATAAAAAAATAACAAACGTTACTCTACAAAATAGCAACAGGGAACTTGGTGAATTACTTTTTGAGCCAGTTTCTGGAGCAGGAAATTATTATGTGTACTATTTGTTATACAGAAATGAAGGAAGTGCTAATTACCCAAAGGGAGTTTATTTAAAATCCGTGGAGACTGCGTCTGCAGATTGGTTGAAGCAGGTTTCATCATCTAAAACATATGCTGAAGCGCAAATGACAGAATATCAATCGGTAGATGATTTTAACAGTTTTTATCCAATGGATTTTATTGCTACTGTAAAAGAGAAGGCTACTTTTCTTTCTAATGAAGCATCTTCTGGCTTTGTTGTAATACCCGAAGATAGAATGTTCTCCATACGAATGAAACATGATTTACCTATGAAGTGGATGAACAAACCAATCCCTTCGTCGTTTACCGGAGAGGCAAATAAAGGAGAATACTATGCTTATCAGTTAGGAGTTTATGCTTTGCAGAACTTGAAAAATGTAAAAGTAATATTCAGTAAATTAACTGCAGTTTCAGGGGAAACTATTCCCGTTTCAAGAATAGCTTGCATTAACACTGATGGTACTACGTATGATGATAAGCCGTTTAAGAAAATAGTAGATGTAATAAAAGATGATGTACAGCCATTGTGGTGTGGTATTGATGTGCCTCAGGATGTCAAAGCTGGAGATTACATAGGACAAGCTACGGTGACTGCCGATGGACAAAAATCTAGAACCATTCAAATTAATTTAAAAATAACGGATAAATTAGCTGCTGACGGAGGTATAAGCGAGCCTTGGAAACAAACCCGCTTAAAATGGTTGAATTCGTCATTGGCACAGGAAAACACTGTAATTGCACCGTACATTCCATTAGAAGTAGATAAGAATACTATAAGTTTATTAGGTAGAAAAATGGAACTGAATGAAGATGGATTTCCTAAACAAATTCAAACATTCTTTACTCCAGAAATGACTTCAATTGGAACAAAAGCAAATGACCTTCTTATAGAACCAGCTCATTTTAAATTTTTGGATAGTTCTGGAAAAGAATGTCAAAAATGGAAAATTAGCGGTGTAAAATTCTTGAAAAAAGATGCTGGAACTGTGGCTTGGGAAAGCAGCAGTACTTCTGACGCTGTACAAATGGATGTAAATGCGGCTTTAGAATTTGACGGGTTTTTATCGTATACTGTAAAAATAACTGCACTTGAAGATGTTGTTTTTAGTGACATTAATTTTCATTTACCCATGCAGCCTACTGCCGCAAAGTACCTGATGGGGCTTGGGCAAAAAGGAGGGAATCGCCCTGAAAATTTACAATGGAAATGGGATGTGGCCAATAAAAATCAAGATGGAGCTTGGATTGGGAATGTGAATGCAGGATTGCAATTTTCACTTCGTGATGAAAAATACAGCCGTCCGTTGAATACGAATTTCTATTTGCAAAAACCGTTGTTGTTGCCTACTTCTTGGGGTAATGATAATAAAGGAGGAATTAATGTTTCTCAAAAAGGAAAAGCGGTTTTAGTGAACGCCTATAGTGGTAGTCGCGGTATGAAAAAAGGAGAGGTGTTGTATTATAATTTTACCTTGTTAATAACTCCTTTCCATGCAATCGATACTGATTTTCAGTGGGAAACTCGTTTTTATCACAGTTATAATGCTATAGACAGTATCAAAGCTACAGGAGCTACGGTAGCTAATATTCACCATGCAACGCCTATTAATCCGTACATCAATTATCCTTTTATAGAGCATGTAAAAATGAAAACCTTTATTGATGAGGCACACAGTAAAGGGTTAAAGGTTAAGATTTATAATACCGTAAGGGAACTTTCGAATAAGGCTTATGAAACATTCGCAATGAGAAGTTTGGGTCATGAAATATATTCTCCGGGAAAAGGTGGAGGTTTCAGTTGGTTACAAGAGCATATCGGCGATGATTATCTTGCCGCTTGGTTTGTTCCTGAAATAAAAGATGCAGCCATTGTAAATAGTGGTATGAGTCGTTGGCATAATTATTATGTAGAAGGGATGAATTGGTTAACAAAAGAAGTGGGTATCGATGGTATTTATCTTGACGATGTAGCTTTTGATCGCATCACCATGAAGCGTATCAAAAGAGTGCTTACGCAAAATGGCCATCCCGGAATTATTGATTTACACTCGGCTAACCAATACAACAAAAGTGATGGGTTTAATAACAGTGCCAATTTGTACATGGAGCATTTCCCATATCTAAACAGGCTATGGTTTGGAGAATATTTCGATTATGAAAAAAGTAATCCTGATTTCTTCCTGACCGAAGTTAGTGGAATTCCTTATGGGTTAATGGGGGAAATGTTGCAAGATGGAGGAAATCCTTGGCGTGGAATGATTTATGGAATGACTAATAGAATGCCATGGAGCGATAATGCCGATCCACGTCCGATCTGGAAAGTTTGGGATGATTTTGGAATGAAAGGAACCGAAATGATTGGATATTGGAGTGAAAATTGTCCTGTAAAAACAAGCAATGATAAAGTGTTAGCCACTGTTTATAAAAAGAACGGTACTGCCTTAATTGCTATTGCAAGTTGGGCTGATACTGATGTAAAAGTAAAACTCAACATCGACTGGAAGAAGTTGGGAATAGATCCTGCCAAAGCTACGATAACCGCTCCTGCGATTACTAACTTTCAACCTTCGCAAACCTTTTTTGTTACGGATGAAGTAGCTGTGACAAAAGGGAAAGGATGGTTGCTTATCGTTAAGGAATAACGTCAATATGATATAGTTGGCTGCTTTTTAGTTGAATTAAAAGGCAGTCAAACTACACTATAATAAAAACGATAAATCGTTCCATATAAAACTTAACCCATTAGTGTTCATTTTGCTCTTTGGAAGCTTTTTTGTGAATGCCAAAATTATTGGAAAATGTTTAACTGCGGATGAAAAAGACGATGAAGTTCGAATTATAGAAAAGCTTTAAAAGAAGTATTTGAACAACGTAATAATTTGCTGTAATTCTATCAAAATACAATCATTATAAATAAAACAAAATGAAGAATCTCTTTTTAAAATACACCATTTTTAGCTTTGTCTTATTAGCATGCCAAAAAATAGAAGCACAAAATATTGACCAAAATAAAAATGAATTATCAGCTTATAGAGTTACTGCTTTAAAAGTTAATGATTTAGTGCATACAAAACTTGAAGTATCATTTGATTATGGTAAGCGATACTTATACGGGAAAGGATGGGTGACTTTAAAGCCTCATTTTTACGAAACGGATACACTTACTTTAGATGCCAAAGGAATGGATATTAAAGAAATTTCTATAGTCGTAGGGAAGAAAAGTATTCCTTTAAAATATACCTATAACAATGAGCAACTTTTTATTACCTTAAATAGAAAGTATAAAAGCACAGAGAACTATACTGTTTTTATTAATTATACAGCAAAACCGGATGAATTAAAATCAAAAGAGGGCACTGCTATTACTGATACAAAAGGATTGTATTTTATAAATCCTGAAGGCAAGGAGGATAAGCCAATTCAAATTTGGACACAAGGGGAAACGGAATCATCCTCTGTTTGGTTTCCTACTATCGATTCACCAAATCAAAAAACAACTTCTGAAATTGCAATGACAGTAGATGCTAAATATACTACCTTATCAAATGGGAAATTAATTGCACAAAAAACCAACAAAAACGGGACTCGTACGGATACCTGGAAAATGGACTTGCCTCATTCGCCTTATTTATTTATGATGGCCGTAGGAGATTTTAAAGTATTTAAAGACTCATACAAAGGAAAAGAAGTTAATTATTACCTAGAGCCGAAGTATGCGCCATACGCCAAACAAATTTTTGGAAAAACGCCTGATATGATGAATTTTTATAGCAATATGTTAGGAATGGAATATCCGTGGGTGAAGTATGCTCAAATTGTTGCGAGAGATTTCGTTGCTGGTGCAATGGAAAATACTTCGGCTACTTTACATGGCGAGTATGTACAGAAAACCGAAAGAGAGTTGCTTGACGATAATCAAGAAAGTACAATTGCTCATGAACTTTTCCATCAATGGTTTGGTGATTATGTAACGGCTGAATCCTGGTCAAATTTGACCATGAATGAATCTTTTGCCACTTTTGGAGAAGTTCTTTGGCATGGACATGATGCTGGACAAGATGCTGAGGATCGATCCCGTTATGAAAAATTACAAAATTATTTGCGTTCTCAAAAAAATGGGGATAGCCCGATTTTAGCACGTTTTCATTATAAGAAAGGAGATGATATGTTTGATAATATTAGTTACTCCAAAGGCTCCATAATTTTATATGCTTTAAAAAATCAAATGGGCGACGCAGCCTTTTTTAAATCGTTAAATCGTTATTTGACTACTAATGCACTTAAAAATGGAGAAACTCACCAGTTACGATTAGCCATGGAGGAGATAACTGGAAAAGATTGGAGTCCTTACTTTAACCAATGGTATTATCAAGGAGGTAATCCAATTTTAAATATTGATTATGGTTATGCGAATGGAAAAGTCACAATTGTTGTAAAACAAGTACAAGAAAGTTCGGTGCAAACTTTTAGCCTCCCGCTAAAAGTCGATTTTTATGTTAATGGAACTAAAATAAGAAAGGATATTTTAATTGATAAAAGAGAACAAAATTTCAGTTTTGATGTAGCTGCTCAACCAGACTTTATAGATATGGATCCAGATAAAATTTTAGTTGGTCAAATTATAGATAACAAAAAAGTGTCGGATTATCTTTATCAATACAAAAATGCGCCATCCTATTACAACCGAATTGAAGCAATAAAATTTGCAGCTAACGATAAAAGTCATGATGGGCAACTTATTTTATTAGCTGGCTTAGAAGATCAGCAATACGATTTGCGAACACTTAGTATTAAAGCAATTGATTTAGAGGATAGTCAAATAAAAGAGTCTGCATTAAAAAGGATACTGAACATAGCTAAAAATGATAGAAAGACGATTGCTAGAGCCGCTGCAATTGTAAAATTGGCATCTACAGGCGATACTAATTATAAAGAATTAATGCGAGAAAGTGTTAAAAATCAATCTTATAATGTAATTGCAGCCGGTTTATGTGGATTAACAAAATTTGATCCTGTTGCCGCAGATAAAGTAGTTACATCATTAGATGAAGACACTAAAAAACATGTAATGCCGCTAATCAAAAAATTTAATAATCAAAAATAGGTAGTGAAAATTTTGTTTTTAGGATCAAATAGAATCTATAAATAATCAAAGATCATAGAGAATGCTAAAGCGTGTTTTGGGCTTAGGAAAAAATCAGATAACACATTGATAACTAATAATTTGGGTACTATGAGAAGTGTAAAGTTTTGGAATATTAAAGAGTTGTTTTATTTAGGATATATAGATGTTCTGTATATAATCCAAAAGAGATGCTTAAGATTGGTCTTTCTTTTTGCTGCAGTCAAAGTAAGGAATTAGAAAATTGGAAATTCTTAAAAAAATAATAATGTTGGTAAGGGCAATCGATGAAAAGGGACAACATGCAGGTGGAGCTAATATTCACGCCAAAGCAAATAAAAGCATATGTATTTTTAATACAACTAATCTGAACTCGTTATTATGAAAAAAAATCTTAGCTTTTGCTATTTAATGTTATTATTTGGTGTTTTATCCTGTTCAACGACGGATGTAACACCTGGACCAGCTCCAGTTTTACCCGCAGTTGTTAACTTTACTTCTGACCGGACGCACAATTTGAACGTGATCTATTTTATACCCAGTGATCTGGATACGATTAAAGGCTATAAGCGACGCTTAAGTGAAATATTGCTTTATGACCAGAATTGGTATAAGACAGAAATGCAAAGAATTGGTTTTGGAGAAAAAACATTTGGATTATTTACCAATGCTGCGACAAAACGTGTAAAGATCATCACGATACGTGCTAAGTTGCCAAAAAGTAGTTATCCTTACAATGGAGGCGTCGAGGCAGTCCAGAAAGAGGTTGACAGCTATTTTGCCGATCATCAAGCTGACCAAACAAGTGATCATAATTTAATAATCATTCCTACTTATGTAGATGGTGCTTCAAGTGAACCTAGCGGAGGTCCGTTTTTTGGTTATGGAAGATCTTGTTTTGCATTAGATTATGCGGATTTCGATCTGAAATATATTGGACAAACTACTACATTAGGAAAACGGTTTATCAAATGGTTCGGCGGTTTGACCCATGAATTGGGGCATGGGTTAAATTTGAGTCACAACCAAGCAAAAGTGAGTGAAGTAGGTACCTTAGGTACGGTATTAATGGGTGCCGGAAATTATACTTTTGGGCAAAGCCCAACTTTCTTATCTTTAGCAGATTGTGCAAAGTTAAATACAAATGAGGTGTTTAATGTGGATACTAAAAAGTATTATGGGACTGTAAATGCATCAATAAAAACAATCCAAGCAAAGTATGATACTGCTAAAGGAGCTATTATAGTTTCAGGTACGTTTAGCACCGATACCCCTGTTACAGATGTGGTATATTTTAATGATCCGAATGTAAACAATGAAGGAGTAGGTGTAAATCGTGATTATAATGCTGTTGCATGGTCAGCTAAACCTAATGGTGTTAACAGTTTTTATATTGAAGAGGAAATTTCTGACTTGGAACATAAAGAGGATAATATACCTTATGAATTAAAGGTTGCTCTGGTGCATGATAATGGAACGATATCTGAAACCATTTACTATTATACCTTTCTCAACGGTCTACCTGTATTTAATTTTAATACCCGTATTGAACTAAATAAACAGGATTGGACTATTGCATCTTTCAGCTCACAGGAAACTTCTGGAGAACCGACACCTAATGGACCTGTTGCAAATGTTATTGATGGAAAACTCGATACTTACTGGCACTCCAATTGGTCAGTAGGAGTGAAGGCAATTTTTCCTCATGAATTTGTAATTAATATGGGTAGTGTTAAAACAGTAAATGGTCTGTCCGTTTCGCAAAGAGTAAATCTACAGCGTGCTATAAAAACTTTTGATCTGTGGGTTAGTATAGATGGTATTAATTTCACAAAAATAAATTATTTTAATCTTGAAAACAGATATGGATTACAATATTTCGATTTTGTTGTACCAGTTTCACTCAAGTATTTTAAGTTTATTGCTAACTCTTCGTGGGATGGAGAACAATTTGCATCTCTTGCTGAAATAGGAATGTATTAATTGAAGGGGCTTCTGAAATTTGGTTTGCTGCAATTGGTTCAGTCCATTGCAAAATTATTGGGATATACATTTGCAGTGAAGCATCTGATTGCGGAAGAGATAATAAAAGTGGTTCGCTAATCGCAAAGATCTGAATGATAAAATATTGAAAGAGCATATTTGAAATCCAGAAGCTACAATATTATCTTGGATTTAGTGGATTAATAACTATTTACCTTGAAACAGAGAATTAATTTTTAGATGGCTTCTTTATTTTTGAATTTCAAATTCTCAAAAACGAAGCAAATTACCATCGCATTAACTGATTAACCAAAACTAAAAACACTATAGAAGTAATGATTAAAAAAGCAAATCAGCGCAAGAGTGCTGTACAACAAAGACTTGGTACAATTACTAAATTTGGGTTGCTTAAAAAAGTAGTAGTAGCAACGGTGGTGTTGCTATTATCTACTGCAGCTTTTGCACAATTGCCTGCCGAGTTGCTAAACCCCGAAATAATTTCCCTAAACCGTATGCCCATGCGCAACAGTGCTTTCGGTTTTGAAAATATGGAAAAGGCAAAGCAATATGACAGAGAAAAGTCGGTCAACTTTTTTTCATTGAACGGCAGTTGGAAATTTAATTGGGTAAAAGACCCTAACCAACGTCCTCAAAATTTTTATGAACTTACTTATGATGACACCCAATGGACTGACTTTCGTATTCCTGCAAGTTGGGAAGTAAACGGTTATGGTTTGCCCATTTATGTGAATCAGCCCTATGATTTTGCCGGTCACAACCTGCGTTATGAAAAAATGAATCCGCCATTTGATATTCCAGAGAACAATAATCCTGTGGGTTCTTACAGAAAAAAAATAAATTTGCCTGCCAACTGGAAGGGAAAACAAGTTTTTATTCATGTGGGCAACGCCAAGTCCTGTTTGTTCGTTTGGGTAAACGGAAAAAAGGTGGGCTATAGTGAAGACAGTAAGCTGGCAGCCGAATTTGACATCACTAATTTTCTAAAAGAAGGAGAAAATCTAATCGCTTTTCAGGTATATCGTTGGAGTGATGGTAGTTATCTGGAATGCCAGGATATGTTCCGTTTTTCGGGAATCGAAAGAGATGTGTTTTTGTATACAACGAATAAACTCAATGTACGCGACACCAAAATCATTAGCACATTGGATGAGAGTTATTCCAACGGATTACTTTCAATCAATGCCGAAATTAATAATTATAAGACTGAACATGGAATGCTCAGTAAAAAAGACAGTCTGACGGTTGAAGTACGTTTAGAGGATGCCAATGGTAATTTGGTATATCAGGATAAAACCGATGGATATCCAACCGTTTTAGGGAAATATAAGACCAATGTCCATTTCCAAACAACCATAAAAAATGTGCAAAAATGGTCGGCAGAAACGCCTTATTTGTATCGACTGTACCTTACTCTAAAAGACGTAAAAGGGGTGGTTCAAGAAGTGGTTCCTCTTCGTATTGGCTTCAAAAAAGTAGAAATTAAAGGGGCTGATTTTTTTGTAAACGGCAAAAGGATTTTCCTGAAAGGAGTTAACCGCCATGAACATCATCCAAAAACAGGCCACGCATTGACCAAGGAAGACATGCGCAAGGATATGGAGATGATGAAAAAACTGAATATTAATGCCGTTCGTCATTCCCATTATCCTCCAGACCCGTATTGGATGGAGCTTTGTGACGAATTTGGTTTGTATGTTGTTGATGAGGCTAATATCGAATCGCATGGATTGGGTTATGATTTAGATGTGACTTTGGCTAATAAATCGCTTTGGAAAGAATCGCACATGCAACGCATACAGCGCATGTATGAAAGGGATAAGAACCATACCTCGGTTATTACTTGGTCCCTAGGGAACGAGGCTGGTGACGGTTCTAATTTTTATGCGGCTTATGATTGGTTGAGAGGACAAACCACTTTACCAATTCAATACGAAAGAGATATTGATTACGAGAAACCGAATGACACCCATTTTTCGGAAATTTTTTGTCCGCAATACATGTCTCCCGAAGATTTGTTGAGTTATTCTAAAAGCGATGCCAAATTACCTAATATCCAAAGTGAGTATGCCCATATTATGGGGAACAGCTTAGGGAATTTTCAAGATTATTGGGATATAATAGAAAACAATCCTAAACTGCAGGGGGGGTTCATTTGGGAATGGATTGATCAGTCAATAGATACCCTTAAGATCGGAAAACGCATTAAGGCCTATGGTGGTGATTTCCCGTTGGAAGGCCCGGTTGACGAGAATCTAAGCGACAATAATTTTTCTGTAAAAGGGGTGGTTACAGCCTACCGCGAACTCACTCCAATGGCTTTGGAAGTGAAAAAAGTGTACCAAAACATCAAAGCAAAATGGCTGGGTAACAACAGTCTCTCCATTAAAAACGGTTTCTTCTTTAAGAATCTGGATAATGTGAGGATGCGTTGGGTACTTCAAGAGAATGGTGTTGCAAAAGAGAATGGTGCGATTAATACGATTTCTTTACAGCCCCAAGCCGAAAATAATTTTAAACTGGCCATCAAAACCAAGCAGCTAGCTGATAAAGAATACCAGTTAAATGTGTACTTTGACTTAAAAACAGAAGAGCCTTTCTTGCCTAAAGGATATGAAATTGCCTTTGATCAGTTTTTATTGAAAACGATACCTGCAACCGTTTTTACACCAAGTTCAAAAAAGACTTTGCAATTAAAAGAAACAAAGGAACAATGCACCGTTTCAGGTAATAACTTTGAAGTTGTTTTCGATTTGAAAAAAGGAATTCTATCTGGGTATAAGGTCAAAGGGGAACAGTATATTGAGCAAGGACCCAAGCCTTCTTTCTGGAGAGCCCCGACAGATAATGATATTGGAGCTGGGTTTAATACCAAATTGAGATATTGGCGCAATGCGTACGATAATGGAAGTGAATTGAAAGCTGTTGTTTCCAAAAATAATGATGGTTCGATTCAAATAAAATTCACGACAAAATTGCTAGACGGAGATGCGGCTCACCAGCAAACCTTCACCGTTTATGGAGACGGAAGTATAAAGGTTGACAATGAATTCACTGCAATCAAAGGAAATCATCCTTTAATGTTGAGAGCTGGAAATGACTTGGTAATCAACAAAAACTTCAATACTATCAATTGGTATGGTCGCGGTCCCGGCGAGAACTACTGGGACAGAAAAACAAACACTTTGATCGGACAGTTCCAGCAGTCAGTAGAAGAACAATATTTTCCTTACGCCAGGCCTCAGGAAAGTGGTAATAAAACTGAAGTGCGTTGGGTCACTTTTACTAATGCAAAAGGAAAAAAAATACGTTTTGCATTTGCTGACAGTCTATTGAGCTTTTCGGCTTTACCATATAATCTGGATGATTTGGATCCCGAAGCCCAAAAGAAACAATACCATAGCGGCGAACTGAACAAAAGAAACGAAATCTATCTGCACATGGATTTACAGCAAACCGGCCTACAGGGAACGGATAGCTGGGGATCATTGCCTATGGAAAAATACAGAATTCCTTATGAAAACTATAGTTACAGCTATTGGATAAAAACGGAGTAATAAATATAAGCACGGTGAAAAAATAATTTCGTAGTCTTATTTACGGCGTTTTTATGGAGGATCTTCAAAGACGGCCGATATAGAACAGTCGTTGTTTTTTGGGGTACATGGTGCCAGAAGTACGACGGTTTATGTAGTAGAATAGCTCTTGTTTAGAATGTAGAAAACACTCAAAAACTAGAATTATTTATTTTTTAATTAACCGATTTCTAGAGTTCTGTCTCCGTGTCAAAAGTATAAGATTACTAATTTTGTTAAATGAGCGAACATGTATTCAAGCGACATAACAAAAGTTTGCTACTATATATAAATGAAGGTTTGTTTTACTTTTTATTTTCAATATTTAATAAAAAAAGAATGAAAAAAACACAGATGTCAAATGTAATATCTAATTATAAAACGAAATTGTTTGGTTTGTTGCCTAACGGAGATGAAGTTGGTTCTTGTGAATTAACGAATAATAAGGGGATGTGTTTACAGGTAATTAATTTTGGTGCTGTTAATGATATTACCATCAAGAATAACGAATTTAGATTTCCTTGTAATTATCTTACTACCAATTTTGTGAAGCGATTATCAGTATCTATCCAGAAATTCCAATACCAAATCCATTGAAACCTTTTCATAAAAATATAAAAATTGAAAATAACATTTTTAATCCTTCAGATTATCCCATTCTGTATGCCGCATCTGTAGATGGATTAAGTTTTAGCAACAACACAATCAAACGTAGTTTTGCTTTTACGCCATGGTATCCAGAAAAATACAATTTTAGATTCGTTGCTTGCAAGAAAGTAGAAATCATTGGAAACAAAATAGGCAATGGAGTATTAGGAAAGAATATTCTTCTAAAGGGAATGAAACGTGAAGAGTTAAATCTGAAAAATACTGAATTATGTGTTGAGATGACTGATTTGAATTAGTAATTTCTTATTGCAGTTTTGGTTGAAAACAAAGGACGCAGTAATAAGATGATTGACGACTCTCATTGTTTTGTTGCCAAATACTATCTGCAAGCATTTGTTATGGCTACCGTAATCACATTTGTAGCGAAGAATATATTTTAGATAGTTTAAAATAATTATTTCAATAACACAAAACTAATTTACAATGAAATATTTAAAACAAGGTCTCCTTTGTTTTGCTGCAATACTTTGCTGCATTATGACAAATGGTCAAAATTCAAAGAAAGAATTTCATTTGCTACTAGGCGGAAACGCTTATAGCTATAAACATCTTGAGGGTAAGACTATCACTAATAATGGAATTGAGAACTGGACGAATCCTGAAGAGTACTTTACTGCGTATTTTAGAATTTCTAAACCTGGAATTTTCAAAATTTCACTCGAGAGTTTGCAGTGATTTCTGGAGAATCCGAACTGGAATTTTTAATTAATAATGTTGCTAAAAAAGTCAATATTGATGTTTTAACTAATGATAAAATGATTACGGTTGGTAGTTGGAAGATTGACAAAGAAGGGTATGTTGCAATTGTAATTAAAGGTATAAAAAAAACAGGTACTAGTTTTTCTGCTATTAGTAGTTTGAATGTTAGCAGTGACAGTTTTGATGGAAAATTTGCCTATGTCCCTAATAACGAAGGTGATTTTTATCATTGGGGAAGACGTGGGCCATCGGTACATTTAAATTTCCAAGTCCCTGAGAATATAAATGCAGAGTGGTACTACAATGAAGTGACCGTTCCTGTTGGGGAAGATAAAATAGGATCCTATTTTATGGCAAATGGTTTTGGAGAAGGTTACTTTGGTATTCAAGTTAATTCAGACAAAGAAAGAAGAGTTTTGTTTTCAGTGTGGAGTCCATTTAGTAAAGATGATCCTGCCAGTATTCCTGAATCGCATAAAATAAAATTACTCCGAAAAGGGATAAATGTAACAACGGGAGAATTTGGCAACGAAGGTTCAGGAGGACAAAGTTACCTGAAGTACAATTGGATAGCGGGTAATACCTATAAGTTTTTGCTTAGAGGTATTCCTCAGGGTAATAACTCTACAAACTATACTGCCTATTTTTTTGCTCCAGAGCTAGGGCAATGGAAATTAATAGCAAGTTTTAATCGTTCACAAACCAATACTTATTTAAAACGATTTCATTCGTTTTTAGAAAATTTTATTCCAGCACAAGGAGATTTTTCTAGACTAGTTTTGTTTAGCAACCAATGGTATTGTGATGATAAAGGTATTTGACATGAATTGAATACGGCTAAATTTTCTGTAGATAATACAGCCGCCCAAGGGTATAGAATGGATTATTCAGGAGGTTTAAATCAAAATGCTTTTTATCTTAAAAATGGAGTTTTTTTTAACGGTTATACGGTTCCAGATAGTGTCTTTACTAGACGCCAAACGAACGATAAGCCTAATTTTGATACTAATAAATTACCGTAGAAAAGAGTTTAATAATAATAGAATCTAACTAAAGATGCAGAGCATCCAACCTAATTGAAAACTAACTAAATAAATTTGATATGAAAAGTAGTATTTTAAAATTTTCTCTAATGGCTTGTCTATTCTTAGGATGTGCCAGTGCGCCTGCCCAGATGATTAAAACCCCAACACCTAAAAGGGCAAAAGGACAAACAGATGTGTTGCGTTTAGCAATTGCTCCTATTCCTACAGTGAGGGTAGCATTTATAGGTTTAGGAATGCGTGGACCAGGTGCCGTAGAACGAATGACTCATATTCCTGGCGTTGAAATTGTAGCTCTTTGTGATATGTTAGAAGACAGAACCCAAAAATCGAATGAAATATTGGTAAAAGCGGGACTTCCTAAAGCAAAGGAATTTTTTGGCGAGAATGAATGGCGCAAAGTAACCGCCCTTCCCAATGTGGATCTTATTTATATTGCCACTGACTGGAAGCACCATGCAGAAATTGGAGTACAAGCAATGAAAGATGGGAAAAACGTAGCGATTGAAGTTCCTGGTGCAATGACGATGAAGGAAATTTGGAATCTTATAAACACTTCCGAAAAAACACGTAAACACTGTATGATGTTAGAAAACTGTGTGTATGATTTCTTTGAGTTGACTACTTTAAACATGGCGCAACAAGGTTTGTTTGGAGAAATTCTACACGCTGAAGGTTCTTATATTCATGGTCTTCAACCTTTCTGGGGAGAATATTGGGATAACTGGAGAATGGATTATAACAAGAAACACCGTGGTGACATCTACCCAACACATGGGATGGGACCAGCTTGTCAAGTTTTAAACATTCACCGCGGAGATAAAATGAATTATTTAGTTTCAATGGACACGAAAGCGGTTGGTAATCCAGCTTTTATTAAAGAAAAAACCGGAGAAGATATAAAAGATTTTAGAAATGGCGATCATACGATGACAATGATTCGTACTGAAAACGGAAAAACAATCCAAATTCAACACGATGTGACTTCTCCTCGTCCTTATAGCCGCATGTATCAAGTAAGCGGTACTAAAGGATTTGCTAATAAATATCCGGTCGAAGGTTACGCATTAGATTCAAAAGCAATAGGCGCTGATGTAGCTCTAAATCATGAAAATTTAACAGCTCATAGTTTTGTACCAGAAGAGGTAAAAAAAGCTTTGATTGAAAAATACAAGCACCCAATAACAATAGGCTTAGAGGAACGAGCTAAAAAGGTAGGTGGTCACGGTGGTATGGACTTTATTATGGATTCTCGTTTGATTCATTGCCTTCAAAACGGACTTCCATTAGATATGGATGTTTATGATTTGGCAGAATGGTCTTGTCTAGCATCACTGACTGAAGTTTCTCTTGACAATAATTCTGCACCAGTAGAAATACCTGACTTTACTCGTGGAGGATGGAACAAGTTAAAGGGTTTGGAATTTTCTAAGTAGATATAGTATTAATTTTTGCCCGTCTTGTTTCCAGTTTAATATGAAACTTCGACGGGCATTATCACAAGTTAAGAAATACAATATGAAAATTGTAATTAAAGAAGGTTTTTAAAGTCTTTATTAAAGCTCAAATGAAGAAACAAATATAGATACGGGGTAAAGAATGGATATGATTTACATAAAAGTTAAAAGTATCTAATATTATTGGAACTTAGCCAGTGAATAATTTAGTAATATTATTGGTTTTTTATTAATCAGAAAATATAGAAAATTAGTGTGCAATATAGTATATTTTAGTTTGTTACTGATAATTGAAAGGCGTGACTATTAAATGTTGATAAATCGACTCTAATATTTTATGTATAAATGTTCATAATAACCTTTCGTTAACTAAACACGTATTTTAAAATGTACATGTTTTAATAATATCAGTGAGTCGAGCCATCGATTCTAAAAGAGGAGAGTACTAAATCGATTAGGATTTTAAAATTTTGAATCAGCCAAGATGCCTTCAATAGAATTGAAGTTGAGATCTGTTAAGAAAGAAACTTATGACTAGTTCTGGGATAACTATTTTTAAAATACTCTTTAAGCTAGTTGCATAAATTTAGAGAAATATAAATCATTTTATTTTTAAATTAAATGCGACAAAACCAAAAATTCAAACTAATTGATCTAGTATGAATGCAACGCCTTTTTTTGAAATAAAAATACTTTTTGAAGTAGTAAAATAAGAATAAACAAAACTCGATTATAATGATGAAGGTTTTTTTACATTATTCTAAAATAATTAGCTAAAATAACATTAGATGTCATATTCTGTAGTTTGCACTATCTCTTTTAGCACAAAGTAACTTTCCAATACTCCAATATTTTCAATTTTTGAAAGCTTTAGTCTTATGAATTCGTGATAAGCATCAAGGCTTTCTAAATTTATCTTTAAAAAGAAATCAACTTTTCCTGCCATATGGTAGCATTGTTGAACTTCCTTTAATGCTTTAATTTGTTGATCAAATTTATCAATAAATCCTTCGTTATGATATCTCAATGACACCATACAAATTGCTGTAATAGGTTTGTTAATTAGGTTTTTATCTATTAAAGCAACATATTTTTTAATGTATCCTTTTCTTTCCAATTGTTTAATACGTTCGTATACGGGCGAAGTGGTTAGATTAAGTAATTCGGCTATATCTTTGGTTGTTTTCTTTGAGTCTTTTTGTAAAATTCTCATTATTTTTAAATCAATTTCATCTATTTTTTCCATCTGCAGTTAAAATTACTTTATACTATGTTTAAACCTTAGTTTAAAAGTAAAAATAGTTAAAATTAACTAGTAATAAAGGATAAAATACTTATTTATTTAAATTGTACAGTTTATATGATTGTTTAATTATCAATATAGATAAATTTGTTCTTATTCTAAATTAGTTTTTATGCAAGGAAAAATATTAATAACAGGGGCCAGTGGTCAACTTGGGTCGGTTTTAACAATGGAACTTCAAAGGAGATTTGGAGTAGCAAACATTATTGCTTCAGATTTAAAACAAAATGAAACATTTATAGGTTGTTTTGAAGTATTAGATGTAACGAACTTTGAAGCAGTAAACACAATAGTATCAAAATATAACATCATACAAATTTACCATCTTGTAGCTATATTGTCAGCCAATGGTGAAAAACATCCTTTGGATGCTTGGGAGTTAAATATGAAAACCTTTTTTAATGTTTTAGAAGCATCAAGAATAAATAAAGTTAAAAAGATATTTTTTCCTAGTTCTATAGCTGTTTATGGGGATAATGCTCCAGAAGATAATACGTCACAAGATTTTGTTTTGTCGCCTTCCACAGTATATGGTATTAGCAAAGTCGCAGGTGAAAACTGGGCAAATTATTATTTTGAAAAATATGGATTGGATATTCGATCACTAAGGTATCCAGGAATTATTGGACATCAATCATTGCCAGGTGGAGGAACTACAGATTATGCTGTTGATATTTTTCACAAGGCCGTTAACAATGAAAAATACGAATGTTTTTTAAGCGCTTCAACGACTTTGCCTATGATTTACATGGATGATGCTATTAGGGCAACTATTGAGTTGATGGAAGCTCCATTAGAAAAAATATCAGTCAAAACTTCTTATAATATTTCAGGAATGAGCTTTACACCAGAAGAGCTGCATAAGTCTATTCAAAAAATACACCCCGAATTTGAAATTATATATAAGCCAGATTTTAGACAAAACATTGCTGATTCATGGCCTAATAGTATTGATGACTCCCATGCGAGAAATGATTGGAACTGGAAGCCTAAATATGATCTTAGTTCTATGACCTTGGACATGATTAAAAATTTAGAAGAGAAATATTGTAAAATTCAAAATACCTAGGATATGTACGGATCAATCAAAAACGATTTGCTTAATGAGATAGAGGCTATTAAAACTAATGGTCTATTCAAAAAAGAAAGAGTAATAACTTCTAAGCAAGGCGCGTCTATTATGATGGCTACAGGAAAAGAAGTTTTAAATTTTTGTGCAAATAATTACTTAGGATTATCTGCAAATAAAGCCGTTATTGAAGCAGCTATAGCGGCTTTACATAGTCATGGGTTTGGGCTGTCTTCTGTTCGGTTTATTTGTGGAACTCAAGATATTCATAAAGAATTGGAACAGAAAACAGCTAGTTTTTTAGGAATGGAAGATGCTATTTTATATGCTGCGGCTTTTGATGCAAATGGAGGACTTTTTGAACCTTTGCTTTCAGCTGAAGATGCAGTTATCTCAGATGCATTAAATCACGCATCAATAATTGACGGCATACGTCTTTGTAAAGCAAAGCGTTTCAGATATGCTCATAACGATATGAACGATTTGGAAACTCAATTAAAACAATCAGGTTCGTCTAGAAGAAAGTTAATTGTTACAGATGGTTCTTTTTCTATGGATGGTACTATTGCTCAATTGGATAAAATATGTAATTTGGCCGATAAATACAATGCACTTGTGATGATTGACGAGTGTCATTCCACTGGATTTATAGGTAAAACGGGGAGAGGAGTACATGAATTTCACAATGTGGTGGATCGGGTAGATATTATTACAGGAACTTTTGGAAAAGCATTAGGAGGAGCTTCCGGAGGCTTTACAGCTGCCAGAAAAGAAATAATTGATATTCTAAGACAGCATTCACGACCATATTTGTTTTCAAATACATTAGCACCCGCAATTGTAGGGGCGTCCCTAAAAGTGATAGGAATGCTTACGGATTCAACGCATTTACGAGATAAATTAGAAGTGAATACAAAGTATTTTCGTTCTGAAATGACAGTGGCAGGATTTGATATTGCGCCAGGGATACACCCTATTGTTCCCATTATGTTGTATGATGCTATTTTAGCACAAAATTTTGCTGAAATGTTACTTGAAAAAGGTATTTATGTAACTGGGTTTTTCTTTCCTGTTGTGCCAAAGGATGAGGCAAGAATTAGAGTCCAACTTTCGGCTGCACATGATTTGGAACATGTGAAAAAAGCTGTCAAAGCTTTTGTTGAAGTGGGGAAGAAATTAGGTGTTATTTAACAAAATAACTTTATTTAAAGTTGGGTACTATTTTATCTATAATTAACATTATCTATAGAAAATATAAGTTCCCTAAAACACAAAAACTAATGGTCGTTATTGTGCAAAATCTACAATACTTCAGGAGGTTTATGTCAAGTTTAGATTTACACTTCGTGACCGAGATGTCTAATAGATAATGAAAATTTTGAGGTTTAGGTTAATGATTAATTGTAAATTCTAAGAAAAGAGACAATATTTTGTGTAACCTCATTTTGGAATAAGAACAGATAAATGCAAGCTGGTGCATTTTTATAAGCGCATGACCTCTTCGAAATAGTAGGAATTGAAAAAAGACACTAACGAAATACATAATTTGTATAGACAAATGAATTACAAAAGAGATACTGCATAGATGAAAGTAAAACTGAATAAGTTGCTTGATCAATACGAAGATTAGGATACCAAAAAAACAGTGATGAAAAATAAAAAGATTGACTAATTTTTTAGCGCAAAGAGAACTAATAGAGAGTAAGATCGATTTTATAATTAAAACACTATATTTTGTGCATAGCACAAACATACTGATAGGTACTAGTGCGTTTAATTGAAATTCAGAATACATTTGGATTTCTTTATTTTTCGAAGAAATAACTGGAGAAAGGCTAGAGTATTATTTTAACGGGGGTAGACTTTTATTAAAAGGGTTTTATGAAACAAAGATGTAGTAGATTTCAAGAAAGTGAGAACTATTTTGTTTTTGAAATTGAACTTTAAAATGGGATAATTTTAAAGTTCCAATTAATTATTTAGAAAAGTAATAAGAAAGCTAGTGGTACAACTAAGAGCTTTGTAAAAGTAAATAAAAGGAATCAATTAAAACAGGCTGCGTAAGTAAAAATACTTTAGCACCTTTAGATTGGCATAACAAACAAAAACGAATACTTAATATTTAACCTTTTTAATATGAAAATTAATAGCCTTTTAGTTGTTAGCTCTTTATTTTTTTTCGGTGTTAATTCCTACGGTCAGAAAGCTGATATATGGCATTATATTGAAAACGAAAATGTGATCAGCGAGAACAAAGAATCTGGTCGTGCCACATTTACATCCTTTACATCTGCAGCCGATGCCGCAAAAGGAAATGCAAAGTACAAGCAAGTTCTTGACGGATTGTGGAAATTTAAATATGTTGATTCGCCAAAAGATCGTCCTACCACTTTTATGAATCCTTCAGAGAATCTAAGCGGTTGGGATAATATAAAAGTACCTTCAAACTGGGAAGTAGAAGGATATGGTATTCCTATATATGTAAATCATCAATATGAATTTGCCGATTATAAAGCGCCTATCGCAAAAGATATGGAGCTAGACGGAGTTTACCCAAAATACCCAGGAAAAGTTCCTCACGAAAACAATCCAGTAGGATCGTACCGTAGAGATTTTGATTTGGCAAACCATTGGAGTGGAAAAGAAATCTTTCTACATATCGGCGCAATGAAATCAGGAGGTTTTGTATGGTTAAATGGAGAGTATGTAGGATATTCTCAAGGAAGTAAATTGCCTACTGAATTTGATATTACAAAACACGCTAAGGCTGGAAAAAATACTATTGCCATCCAAATCTTTAGATGGACAGACGGTAGTTATTTAGAGTGTCAAGATTTTTGGAGAATTAGCGGAATTGAGCGTAGCGTTTATGTATACGCCCAGCCAAAAGTAAGAATTAAAGATTTTGAAGTAGTTTCTACTTTAGATAAAGCCTATGAAACTGGTATTTTTAGTTTAGATGTCGAGCTTAAAAACCATTTATCAAAAAAGCAAAAATTAAAAGTTGCTTACAGTATCCTTGATGGAAATACAGTATTGCAAAAAGGAGTTGAGGCAATTTCTATTGAGAAAGACGCCGCTGATAAATTGTCTTTTTCTACTGAAATAAAAAATGTAAAAGCGTGGAGTGCTGAGCATCCAAATTTATATACATTAAATATCGATGTTTTAGATTCTAGAGGAAAAGCGATTGAATCGACTACCCGCCAAATTGGTTTTAGAAGTGTCGAAATTAAAAATGGTTTGTTATTGGTAAACGGACAACGCATTACTTTAAAAGGAGTAAATGCGCAAGAAACAGACCCAGAAACGGGTCACGTTATGTCAGAAGAGATGATCATGAAAGACATTCTTTTATGGAAAGAAAATAATATCAATGCAGTTCGTTTGAGTCACTACCCACGTGGAAGTAGATTTTATGAATTGTGCGATGAGCATGGTATTTATGTAGTGGATGAAGCTAATATCGAATCTCATGGTATGTATTACGGAGACCATTCATTGGCTAAAAAGCCAAGTTGGGAAAATGCACACGTGGATAGAATGACACGTATGGTTGCCCGTGATAAAAACCATCCTTCGGTAATTATTTGGTCTATGGGGAACGAAGCTGGAAACGGTGTGAATTTTTATGCAGGTTACAACGCAATCAAAGCAATGGATAAGTCTAAGAGACCTGTTCAATATGAGCGTCCTTATAAAGATCGTGACGGAAGTAACTATGATATGGATTGGAATACAGATATTATTGTTCCTCAATATCCATCACCAGCTGCATTTGAAGAAATAGGAAAATCTAAAACAGACAGACCATTTATTCCAAGTGAATATGCGCATGCAATGGGGAATAGTACAGGAAATTTCCAAGATTACTGGGATATTATTGAGCAGTATGACAACTTACAAGGTGGATTTATTTGGGACTGGGTAGATCAATCTATTTGGAAAACAAATGAAAAAGGAGAGCGTTACTATGCTTATGGAGGAGATTATGGTAAAAACATGCCTTCGGATAATTCGTTCTTGAACAACGGAATTGTTTTTCCAGACAGATCGCCACAACCAGCACTATTTGAAGTAAAGAAAGCGCATGAGTTTATCAACTTCAAACAAAAAGGAATCAACGGTCATAATGAATTAAGAATTTTAGTAGAAAATTTATATGACTTTACAAATCTGAATCAATTTGATTTAATAGCGACAATAAAAGCAGACGGTAAAGTATTAAAAACTGTTCCAGCCGAAACTTTAGATGTAGAAGTTCACACAGGAAAACTAATCCGTGTTGATTTAAAAGGAATTGACTATAAAAAGAATACTGAGTATTTTGTTGAGGTTTCGGCAGTTACTAAGAAAGACTGGGGAATTTTACCAAAAGGATTTGAAGTAGCTCATGAACAAATAAAAATTGACAGATTGCATGTTGAAGAACAAGCAGCTGTAGCGCAAGGGGCTTCATTAAAAGTAAAAAATACTGATAAAGGAGTTGTTGTTTACAACGATGTTGTTAGCGTAGAATTTAATAAAAAAGAAGGTCGTATTACTTCTTATATATACAAAGGAAACGAATTGCTAAAAGACGGAAAAGGGCCTAAACCTAATTTCTGGAGAGCGGTGACTGATAATGATTCTGGAAGTAGAATGTATGCAAACAATATTGAATGGAAAAAAGCTTCATTATTTTCTGAAGTCCTAACTATGTCAACTAAAAAAGTGGCAGACAACGTGATCGAATTGAATGTAACTTATGAATTGCCAGGTGTAAACACTAAGTTCCACAGTACCTATCAAATTGATGGAAACGGAATTGTAAAAGGGGAGAATCTACTTGATAAAACTGCTTATAGAGCTGATTTGCCAAGACTAGGAATGCGTATGCAATTACCACAGCAATACAATAAGATGACTTATTTTGGTCGTGGGCCATGGGAAAATTATTCTGATAGATACCATTCTGCTTTCTTAGATTTATATGAGTCTAGTGTAAGTGATCAATATGTTCCTTATATCCGTCCGCAAGAAAACGGTTATAAAACAAATGTGAGATGGGTCGCTTTAGCTGATGAAAATAACAACGGTTTGTTAGTTGTTGCTGATAATGTTCGAAAAGGTTTAGGAATTAGTGCCTTGCATATGACTATGGAAGACTTTGATACGGCTGATGGATTAGATTATGGAAATCAAGCTAAAATTGAAACTAAATATAGAATTGACGGAGTTCCTGTAATTAACGCGAGCAAGCACACGAACGATATCAAAGAACGCGATTTAGTTGAGCTAAACATTGATCTTGGACAAAGAGGTGTTGCTGGAGATGACAGTTGGGGATCTATGCCACAAGATAAATACAGGATTAAGGGAGATGTTGCTCAAGGTTATTCTTTCTACTTGATTCCTTTCGAAAAAGGGACTAAAGAATCGATGCTGAGATTATCAAAAGAGTATGCTAACTCAAATGTAAAAACAGCTGCTAAATAAGAGTGGGATTTTATAAATAAAATTCACAATAGAGTTATTTTATATACGGTTTGTAAATTTCAGAATTAAAAAAGAGTAATGAGGACGCGAAGCCTTATCGCTCTTTTTTCTTTTTAGAAAAGAAAAAATGGTGACATGTTTTTACTAGAGATTTGGGGTTTAATATCAATTATATTTATGACATATTCTGAAATTTTATAATGTAAGGAAACTCATTAGGTCTTTTGCCATTTTTTCTATAAGAGTACATTTCATTTAATTAGCTGCACTGGATTTTGTTTCTTTAGCTCGTTTGTACTAATAAAACTAGATTTTGCAACCTATATATCATAATAAAACTAGAATTGCAGTCGAGCTCTTTTATCTATATGCATTATAATTTGCATTAATTTTAATAGACAGCAAAAAACTGGAAGGCACTGGTATTTATATTCGGCCGATTTCAGGGGACTTTTTTGATGGATTATATCCACGCTCGAATATGATTGATTCTATACGTGACAATCAATATTTTGCTGACAATTATCGCAATAACAGGAACAGGAATGATAGTAGTCTATACATTGATGGGGGATTACTTCCTTTATGAGTATAATGTTTCCTACTATTTTTTCCATTAGAATTGATGGACTTGGCTACAGCACTATATGGGTCCTCTTTGATTGTGACGACCATTATAGGAGGGGTTTTACTGCCTTCAATATTAGGGTTCTATCTGGAGTATTATAATGAGTTATATGATTCCATTTACCTGTTTTGGCTTGGTAGTGTTATTATTTGGATTCAACGGACACAAAACTAAAAAAGTATAATTTTTATACTATGTTATACAGCGCAGTGAGACAAATAAACTGGAAACCAATTTGTTTTCACGAAAATCAGTGTTTCAGCGATTTGAATTATATAACACCAAAGAAGACATTGGAGAAAAAAAATCTATTTCAAGTTTAACTTGATGTTATTAATAAATTTGGGATACAACTACGAAGTTATTTGAGAAAAGCAAAGACCCAAATGGCAATAGAAAGAAATAATTAAAATCGTTTATTTTTATGATGTCTTCCGCCTTTAGATAGTAATCCCGTGTTATTAATTCTGAAACTAACCTTAATACTTCCGACTTATATATTAATCCGTTGGACGTAATTAAAACAATTATATAACCAACGGATTTTCTACTGGTAAGATATCTCTAATCACTAGAATTAAAATTATAAAGTACTAATTTACAATTAAATAGACTTGTGTTTTTCATAAGTGTTGGCTTCTGTAAAAAAACGTAACACGGCTTCTGTATTTTACTTCCTAAGATTTACCAAGTTGTTATCCATTTCAATCTTAATATCATTGATAGTTATCAGTGGATAGTTTGGGTATTTTTCTTGTTTTTTCCAAAAAATAATGTCCATTTAAAAATGAGGAGGAAGGTCTATTTTGTGTTTGTACATATAATATTATGGAAATTTTTGTTTTAGTTAGGTTAGATAGTGAAAGATTAGATTCTGCCAAAGAACTTAATAAGAAGCCAATTCCAACTAAGGCATCTCTTCCATAATGCAGTTCAGGATAAATGATGCCACCGTTTCCTCCTCCACCAATTATAGCATTAACTTTCTTCATTTTTTCTACAACGTTTACTTCAGCTATAGCGGCTGTGTAATAGTTGTGCCCTCTTGATTGGGTAATGTCTTTTAATGCTCTTGTTGAAGATAAGTTAGAAACTGTATTTCCTTTTTGATATGATAATAAATAATCTGAAACGGCTACCCGTGTATACTCCTCATTGAAAGGCTATCAGGTTTAACAAATTACAACCAATCTATCAACATCTGGATCTACGGCAATACCAATATCATAACTGCCCAGCTTCATTTTAGTTATTCGGTTAAGTTTTCAGTTAGTGGTTCGGGATTATTTACAAATTCGCTGGTAGGTTCGCAATTTAATAATTCAATTTCCGCTACTCCTAAGCTATTTAAGAATAATGGAACAGCAATTCCTCCAGTAGAGTTTACAGCATCGACAAGAACCTTGAACTTTCGCTTTTTAATAGCTAGACTGCTGATTAAAGGTAAAGCGTTGATTGCATCAATATGATAGGAGAAATAATCTGAATTTACAGCGTCGCTACCTAAGTTATTTACATCAGCATATTGATGATCTTTAATTTCATTGCTGCTTAAAACTACAGTTATGTCTTGGGCTGATATAAATTCTCCTGCCGCATTTAATAGTTTTAAGGCGTTGCATTGTTTGGGATTGTGACTGGCTGTGAGAATAATACCTCCTAAAGCTTTTTCAGCAACTACCGCCATTTCTACAGTTGGTGTAGTTGACAATCCTAAATCAACAACATCTAACCCCATCGACTGCAACGTACTACTAACAATTTAGAGATTATTTCTCCATAAAGTCGAGCGTAACGACCAATTACATTTTTTTTACTGGTTGTATTTTATCCATTTAGCTAATAACCAAAAGCTGTTGTAAAAGTTACGATGTCATCGGGTGTAAAAGTATTTCCTACTGTTTCGCCAACGTCTCCTCTTTTTCCAGATATTACTTTATTAAAATTATAATTACTTGTTTTTATTAGAAATTTATGTTGTTTAGTATCTGATAAAGCGATGTATTTTTGTTTAGAGTTTTATCTAATATTAAGTACTTCTAATTTACAGATATTTTTTATTGTACTTTTGATAAATAGACGATTATAAAAGAACCTTTGTTTAACCGAGATTACATTTATTACAAAATCGTTATTTTTTTCTGGTTTTAGAGAAGTATGAAAATAATTTAAAAAATGGTAGATGAAACTATAAATATTTTTATTGTTGAATATAGTTTAAACGCTTTTAATCAATTTGTGGGTTTTTATTTTTTCAGAATACGTATTTGATATAAAAAAAGTAGTTATTTAATATTACAAGTATTCATATTTAAAATGTTCTCGAGCACACTATATTTGCATTGTAATTAAAAAATGTAAAAATAGAAGGCCGATCTAATGGGACTTATTAGATTTTTTAAAAAACACTAACATAATATAGTATGGCAAAACGAAATAAAATTTACAAAGTTAATTTGATAAAGAGCGATGAATTAACAATTACAGGAAAAGGGGAGAGTAGTCTTTGGGAACAATCGGAGGTTTTAAATGATTTTATTTCGCCATGGGATGCGACTCAGCGCTCTGAAATCGAATTTAGAGCATTATGGGACGGAAAATATTTGTTCTTTTGTTTTACTGTTTACGATTCAAAAATTCATATTGACACAAAAGATGATAGTATAGATAGTATTGGAAATTCTGATAGAGTTGAACTTTTTTTTAGACCAGATGCTTCATTAAACCCTTATTATTGTTTAGAAATTGATACCGCAGCAAGGGTAATGGATTTTAAAGCCTATCCAGATAAAAATTTTGATTTTAACTGGAATTGGCCAAAAGATGAAATTAGTGTTAAATCATCAAAAGATGAGTTGAGCTTTACTGTAGAAGGAGCTATAAGCCTGGACTCACTTAACAAATTTACTTTGATTAAAGAAAATAAAATAGAAACTGGTATTTTTAGAGCAAAATACAATTCTAAACAGAACATTCATTTTGAACCAACTTGGATTTCTTGGGTACACCCAAATACTGAGGAGCCTAATTTTCATATCGCATCCTCTTTTGGAGTATTGTATTTGGTTTCTTGAATTTTTACTCCATATAATAACTGGCATTTTCTGAGTTAACAATATCTATAGGTAAGAACGTTGTATTTCTTAGTTCTTTTCCAAAAATAAAATGGTCGACTAGAAAACTTATTCCTAAATATATTTGTTGTTTTGGATTTTGATTAATCAAGAAGTCAATTTTACCATTATTTAAAAGGGTTATATTTTTTTCTAATAAATCATATCCAATAATTGAAATTTTATCATTTACTGCTTCATTGATAATTTCTACAATTTGATAAGCTTTGGATGTGGTGATAAAAACACCGCTAAGCTTTGGATTTTCCGTAAGGAAATCAGTGAGTTTTGCCTCGTAATTTGTTCTTTTTAATTTTAAACTAATTATCTCGTAAATTGAATCCTCTTTTTCAACAAAATAAGATCTAAATCCTTTTTCCTTTTCCTGCATGTGTATTGCATTCTTGAATTTTTCGGCAATATGGATAATGGCAATTTGACCTTTTTGAGAAATAGATGCCATTAATTTGGCGGCAACTCTGCCACTTCTATGTAAGTCCTGACCTACGAAATTTCTAATTTCGTTAGATTCAACTTGATTATTAAAGGTATTAACTAAAATTTCTTTTTTGATATATTTTTCTACAATACCTAATGCTTCCTTGTAAAATAAAGGAGCTAATAATACAGCGTCAGGAGCCCTATCCACAACAATTTCATTTACGTCTAAAAAAGTTTTACTGCTTTCTGGATCAAAATAGTGTGTTTCAATGGTTAAATTGAATGCCTTAAATTCTTTTATTGCTTCTTCTATCCCTTTGATGCAGGGTAGCCAATATGAATCGTAAGCTGGGTCTGGTAATACGACACAAATAGTGTAGATTTTATTGTTTTTGAGATTTCTTGCAATTAGGTTAGGCTCGTAATCTATTTCGCTTAACACAGCATTTATACTGTCAAGTGCTTTTTGAGAGACTTTACCTCTTTTATGTAAAACCCGATCTACTGTTCCTTTAGAAACTCCAGCTAATTGAGCGATATCTTTTATTGTGTATTTTTTATTCATATTAAACAGTTATATAAAAGTTAGGTTAATTTATTTTTTAGAAATTAACGAATCCTAAGAGAAGTTTTTTATTATTAAAACGGAAAGTTAAATTATTTTTCAATAATATGTCTTTTTTTTGTTTTTAATCTTTTTGTGTTCGAGAACATTTAATTATGTGTTCGAGCACATTTTGTTCGTTTTTTCTTGTTTTAATAAAATTAAATATATAGTTTCGCATTGTACAATAGAAATGTAATGGATATTTAGTTCTTATTTGTGTTGTTAAACACTAGTATAACAGTGTTTTAAAAAAAATGAAAGATGAAAGAAATTATATCATTAGCACCTGGAAGAACATGCCTTTTTGGGGATCATCAAGATTATCTTGGACTGCCTGTTATTGCCTGTGCGATCAGTAGAAGTATAAAACTGACCGCTGTACAGAACAACACTAGAGTATTTCAGTTAAATATGATAGATATTGACCAGACTAGAATCATAGATATTGATGAGATTTTTTCGGAATTAGAACCGCGTGATTATTTTGCATCAGCCTTGAGGGTTCTTAGAAGACATGGTTGTATTCCTAATGTAGGATTTGATATTACGATAACTGGGGATATTCCAATCAATTCCGGTACATCTAGTTCGTCTGCTTTATTATTGGCATGGATAAATTTTTTGGTGACAGCGTTCCACGTTGATGATGAGGTAACACCTGAATTTATTTCTAATATCGGTTATCTATCAGAGGTGGTTGAGCATGGTGAACCTGGGGGGATGATGGATCATTATAGTATTGGAGTTGGCAATATTGTACATATCGACACAAGGAATCCATTTTCTTTCACAGTTATTGGAACCAAATTGGAAGGTCTTGTTACTGGGGTATCAGGAGTTCCAAAAGAGACTATTGGTTTGCTTGGTGAAGTTAAAGGAAATGCGTTATGGTCAATAGAGATTATCAAAGAAAATTTTAAAAATTTCGATTTAATGAAAGCAGAAATTGATGATCTAAAATATTTAAAAAATTACTTACCGGATCATTTAGTGCCTTATTTTGAAGCGGCAGTTAAAAATCATCATTATACTAAAATGGCATTAATTGAATTTCAAAAACCAGTTCTTGATTTAAAGAAAATTGGAGGTTTAATGAATCAGCATCATGCAGTGTTGAGAGATTTGTTGAAAATTACTGTTCCCAGAATTGATGCTATGATCGATGCTGCATTAAAAGCGGGTGCTTACGGAGCTAAAATAGTGGGTTCAGGTGGAGGAGGTAGTATTGTAGTGATGGTTGAGCCAGGAAAGGAGCCTCAGGTCGCGCAGGCTATGATTGCTGCTGGAGCAGTAGAGGCTTACGCTGTTTCTGTAGACGCTGGAGCGAGAATGTTATAAATATTTAATTTTTAAAAATAGGTATCATGCATGACAATTTAATAGTTTTAGCAGGAGGTGCTTCTTCAAGAATGAAAAAGCAGACTGTAGTGGAAAATTTGAGTGAAAAAGAAATAACTGAGGCAAATGAAAGAAGTAAAGGTTTAATCGGTGTTGGTCCTAATGGTAGACCACTACTAGATTACCTTTTATTGAATGCTAAAAGAGCTGGATATAAAAATATATACATTATCATAGGGGAGCAAGGTGATTTATTTAAGGACTTTTATGGAAGTAAAGACAGAGATAATGATTTTAATGGTTTGAATATTTCCTTTGCGGTTCAGTATATCCCTAAAGAAAGAGTGAAGCCATTTGGCACTGCAGATGCATTATTTCAAGCTGTAGAACAGTATCCGGAATTAAATACGCAATATTATTCTGTATGTAATAGTGATAATTTATATTCGTCAGAAGCATTATTTGCGCTCCGTATGACCAAAAGTCCTCACGCTTTTATTAGCTATGATCGGGATGCTATGCTGTTTCCTTCAGAACGTATTTCTCGTTTTGCTGTTGCGAGATTAGACGAAAAAAATCAGCTTCTTGATATTATTGAAAAACCAGAACCTACTGTGTTAGATTCGTTTAAAGACGCTTCTGGTAAGATTCGAGTGAGTATGAACGCGTTTAAGTTTAAAGGAGAAACTTTGTATCCTTATCTTAAACATTGTCCTGTTCATCCTGAAAGAGATGAGAAGGAATTACCGACTGTACTTTTAAATTTAGTGCAAGATCTTCCTGGTATGGCATTAGGAATTCCTTTTTCGGAACATGTTCCTGATTTAACGGCAAAAGAAGATATTGTCGAAGTAAAAGCTTATTTGCTAGAATATTTTCCGGTATTGGACTGGAACAATTAATAGGTTAAACAGATCAATCGAAAAAAGGAAAATAAAATGAAAAAGTATGTAATCACAGGCGGGGCAGGATTTATAGGGGGTCATATTGCAGAACATTTATCTGGAGAAGGAAATCAAGTAGTTGTATTAGATAGTTTAAGAACTGGTTTTGAGAAAAATTTAAGTGGCCTAAATGTTGAATTTGTTAAAGGAGACATTAGAGACAAAGAGCTTGTAGAGGAATTAGTAAAAGGTGCCTCTGCTATATTTCACTTAGCAGCGCTAGTTAGTGTTCCCGAATCTTTATTGCGTTTAGATGAATGTATTGAGATTAATACCATTGGTACAATCAATATTTTAGAAGCTGCAAGAAAAAATAATGGATGTAAGGTTGTACTTTCTTCTTCTTCTGCAAACTATGGAAATAACCCTACTTTACCTAAGGTAGAAACTATGATTCCAGAGCCCATGACACCTTACGCAATTACAAAATTAGATGGAGAATTTTATTTAAAAATGTATCAGGATCAATGGAATGTTCCTACGGCTTCACTTCGTTATTTTAATGTTTTTGGACCGAGACAAAATCCGCAATCCGCTTATGCGGCAGCAGTACCTATTTTTATTAATAAAGCACTTCAAAATCAACCCATAACAATTTATGGTGATGGTTTACAAACTAGAGATTTTATTTATGTAAAAGATGTAGTTAAAGCAAATATCTTGGCATCTACGACTGGAAATGAAACTTATAATGTTGCGTTAGGATATAGCACTTCTATTTTAGAATTAGCAGAAAAAATAATTCAAATAACTAATTCTAAATCTCAAATACAATTTTTAGAGGAACGTTCAGGCGATATTAAACATTCGATTGCTGATCCATCAAAATTCAATGATTTGGGATTTAAACCTAGTCACTCTATAGAAAGTGCTTTAGAGGAAACGATAAAGTTTTATCATCAAGAATTATTAAAATAAAATGTATTGAAATTTTATAATGTTTATTGAAACAGATAAATAATAATTTAAGAAGACTTGATCATTACTCAAATAACACATTCACTAAAATAAATAATTAAATAAATCTCAACAAAATGATACAAACTAAAAGTATACTAGAGAAAGGTCAAAGTAATGTTTTGATTCCGATGGCTATTTTAACCCTACTATTTTTTATTTTAGGATTTGTTACTTGGTTAAACGGGCCTTTAATTCCGTTCTTTGAAATAGCTTGTGACTTAAGTGGTTCACAAGCCTATTTTGTTACTTTTGCTTTCTATATTGCTTATTTTGTAATGGCTATTCCATCTTCTTGGATCATAGAAAAAGTAGGGTATAAAAATGGTATATCGCTTGGTTTAATTGTTATTGCTATTGGAGCATTTATGTTTTATCCAGCGGCAGAGATGCGAACTTTTCTTCTGTTTTTAGTTGCTTTGTTTATCATGGGAACAGGATTGGCTATTTTGCAAACAGCTGCAAATCCTTATGTTGTAGTAATTGGTCCTCGTGAAAGCGCTGCTGCAAGAATAAGTGTGTTAGGAATTGCTAATAAGTTAGCGGGTTTTGTAGCGCCTATAGTATTGACTGCTTTGGTATTGTCAAACATGGGAGATTACACGAAAGAAAAAATAGCTTTGCTAGACGAGGTTGCTAAATCCCAAACCTTAGATTCTTTGGCTCTTCAATTGCAAACGCCTTATATCTATATGGGGATTGTAATTCTTATTTTAGCAATTTTGGCCAAGCTATCCCCCCTTCCTGAAATAGATTTAGATGAGGATGGTCATGTAGCGAATTTGAGTGTTTATACACAAATTAAGAATGCGTCAAAGTATCCACAACTTGTGTTGGGCGTAATTACTTTAATGTTGTATATGGCCGCCGAAGTTATAGCTGGCGATACCATTGGAACTTTTGGAAAACAGCTTGGTGTATATGGCGAAAACGGCAATTTTTATCTTAAGCTGACCTCATTTACGATGACAGCAATGCTTATTGGATATATTGCTGGAATTACACTAATACCCAAATATTTGTCCCAGGTAAATGCACTTAAAATTTCCGGTGTTTTGGGAGTAATTCTTGTTTTTCTGGTGGTTTTAGTATCTCCTAGTATTTTAATTCAATTGCCTTTCATTCCTGTAGTGCCTTTGGTAATTATTTTAGTCGCTCTATTTGGATTGGTTAATGCACTTTGCTGGCCTGCCATTTGGCCATTGGCTCTCCAAAACTTAGGAGGTTATACAAAAATTGGAGGAGCTTTACTAATCATGGCAATAATAGGAGGAGCTATCTTTCCATTATTATACGGACTTTTAGC
Source organism: Flavobacterium gillisiae (assembly GCF_900107635.1). Lineage (GTDB taxonomy): Bacteria > Bacteroidota > Bacteroidia > Flavobacteriales > Flavobacteriaceae > Flavobacterium > Flavobacterium gillisiae. The sequence goes on along the minus strand of NZ_FNRD01000012.1, from coordinate 36,479 downwards.
TGAAAACATTAATGTTAGCAATGAAGCTAATCAAGCTTTAGAAACAGCCAAAAGTGGAAATCAAATTGCTTACTTAATACTTTTACCCGCTTACCTAATGATTTTCTTTTATGCACACAAAGGACATAAATACACTAGCTGGTCAAGAAAATAAACGAATTACCATAAATTAAAATAAACTATCATGCTAAAGAGTACTATAGACAAAGCAACAGATTTTGAAAAAAGATTTGAAAGTATTAATACGGTCGTTTTCGAAAATTCAAATGAAGCTTCTAAGGCCGTTGCAAATCAAGTTGCTTCTCTAATTAAGCGTAAGCAAGAAAATAACGAATCTTGTATCTTGGGTTTAGCAACAGGTTCTTCTCCAAAGGGTTTGTATGCTGAATTGGTTCGTTTGCACAAAGAAGAAGGATTGAGTTTTAAAAACGTAATCACATTTAATTTAGATGAATATTATCCAATGGAACCAAATTCTGTAAATAGCTATGTGAGATTTATGAAAGAATTATTATTAGACAAGGTTGATATTTTGCCAGAAAACTATAATATACCAGATGGAACACTTTCTAAAGAAGAAATAGCAGGTTATTGTGCAAACTATGAAGAAAAAATTGAGGCCTTAGGTGGAATAGATTTGCAAATATTAGGAATTGGTGGAAATGGGCATATTGGTTTTAATGAGTCAGGTTCACTTCAAAACTCTAAAACTAGATTAGTGGCTTTAGATCACATTACAAGAGTCGCAGCAAGTAAGGATTTTTCAGGATTGAGTAATACTCCACGAACAGCAATCACGCTGGGTGTAAAAAAAATAATGGAGGCAAAACAAGTCATTTTAATGGCTTGGGGTGAGGGCAAAGCAAAAATTATTAAAGAATCTGTTGAAGGAACTGTTACGAATCAAATTCCAGCTTCGTTTTTACAGGAACACAATAATGCTGTTTTTATTTTAGACAAAGAAGCTTCTTCAAAATTGTCAAGAATTAATACGCCGTGGCTAGTTGAAAAAATTGTTTGGACCGACAAATTAATCAGAAAAGCTGTTCTTGGGTTGGCATTAAGTTTAGAAAAACCTATTTTGATGTTGACAGATGCAGATTACATTGAGAATGGAATGAGTGATTTATTAGCCGACTCGGGTCCTGCATATGATATAAATATCGATATTTTTAATAAATTACAACATACCATCACTGGTTGGCCAGGAGGAAAGCCGAATGCTGATGATAGCGATAGACCAGAACGTGCTGAACCAGCTAGAAAAAGAGTGCTTATTTTTAGCCCGCATCCTGACGATGATATTATTAGTATGGGAGGAACATTTATGAGACTTCAAAACCAAGGGCATGAAGTACATGTGGCCTATCAAACGTCTGGAAATATTGCTGTTGCTGACGATGAAGCGCTTCGATTTGCCAGTTTTGTTTGTGATTACAATGAAAAATTTGGAATTAAAAGTCCTGAAGCTGACGTTATTTTTAAAAAATCAATTGATTTTCTTAAAAATAAAAAAAGTAGTGAAATAGATATTGCCGAGGTTCGCTACATAAAAGGTTTAATTCGAAAAGGGGAGGCGCGATCAACGAGTCACTATGTAGGTTTAGCGGATAGCCAAATTCATTTTATGGAATTACCTTTTTATGAAACAGGAACGATCGAAAAGAATCCTATTGGTCAGGAAGATATTCAATTAACGATGGATCTAATCGATAAAATTAAACCACATCAGATTTATGCTGCGGGAGACTTAGCAGATCCACACGGAACGCATAAGGTATGTTTGGACGCGGTTTTTGAAGCAGTGAAAAATCTTAAGTCGAAAGAATACATGAAAGACTGTTGGTTATGGCTATACAGAGGAGCTTGGCAAGAATGGGGAATTGATGAGATTGAAATGGCTGTACCAATGAGTCCTGACCAAGTTTTAACTAAAAGGCATGGTATATTTAAACATCAATCTCAAAAAGATGGTGTTGTTTTTCAAGGTAGTGATGCCAGAGAATTTTGGCAAAGAGCAGAGGATCGTAATAAAGAAACGGCCGCCTTATATGATAAATTAGGACTTTCTAAATATGCGGCTATGGAAGCTTTTGTTAGATGGGACTTTTAATATCTAATTTAAGACAATATTTAGGGTTATTAAAATTAATTTGTTCTTGTGTTTAAAAAAGAAGTAGAAAGAATAATTTGGTTTTTTATTTGGTTGAAACCTCGGAAGTGTGCACTTTCGAGGTTTCTTTTTACTATTACTTTAGATAGATTATAGAACCGTTAAGGTGTCTAGTCCACATATAAATGGGATTATTTGTAGAAATTATAGATCTTTAAAATAGGAACGCTTACCACAATCTGATACGTATGTTATAATTGAAGGGGCTATAAAGCCCCTTCATCAGTAAATGAATAATAGTTCTCTGGAGTAATAATTAAATGATTTAATAATTGAATATTAAGAATTTTACTGGCTGCTTTAACCTTAGCAGTAATTTGTTTGTCCGCTTCAGAGGCGATTAGTTTACCTGAGAGATGGTTGTGAATCATAATGATCTCAGTAGCATTTGCTTTTAGAACTGCAGCAAATATCAATCTTATATCTACTACGGTTCCCGTGATACCTCCAGATGATATTTCATAGGGGCCTAGTACTTTGTTACTGTTGTTTAATAGTAAGATTTTAAATTCCTCAAAGAATTCAATTGTATTGGGATTCGAAATCTGTAAAGCAATTTGGTAGGCAGATTTAGAGGATGTGATTAGAGGACGTTCTGCTGCTTTTACTTTTGATTTGTAATGCAGTTGGATTTCTGAAACAGTACCCCAATTTGGATTTTTAGCATGATTTTCCATGATTTCTATAATTAAAGATTAATAATAGTAATGATCAGTGATGAAGTTGATGAGAATCATTCGATAGGCGGTATGCTGAAATTTGTTCTCTTTTTCTGATGTGAGATGAAAAAGAAATTTTACATAATTTGAGTTTTAAATTAATAATCAAATTGATTTAATTGTTTTGTGAGTATAGAATATCCACGAGGATTTTTTCTAATTTAGAAGTGCTATTTTTCTAAAAAACAAAGATATAATATGGTCACTAATATGGTCACTTTGCTTTGATAGTATATTTGTATCTTGAAAATTTATATAACATAAAAAAAGCCTTTAAATACCAGTATTTAAAGGCTTTTTTTATGTTATACTTTCTTTTGAAACTCTATGTTGCGGAAAAAGTGAATCCGATATAAAATGCAGAAACCCCCAGTGAATACTGAGGGTTTCGTCTTTAGCGGAGAAAGAGGGACTTGTTTTTTTCTTCGTGAAGTGCCGCAAAGTAAGGCTTCGCGAAGCCAAAATCTTTAAGTGACACCTCAACCGAAACCTCTTTATTTGATACAAAAAATCATAAATTCAAAGCTCTTAAATATACGAATAATTATATGATAATTAAAGCTTTAATGTCAAAATTTGAACTGGTTGTTGAATGAGTTGTGAACTGATAAAGTTCAAAATTTGATGAGGTTAAATAAAGTTATTAGCCAATAATCAAAGGTGTAACCTGTTCAATTTTTAGACTTGTGTACCGGCAAAGCTCCTCTATGCTTGCAAACCCATTCTCGAGCTTGTTCCGTTCCCGCCTGATGGTTTACAACAATCGATTCTTTGTCGATAGCCGTTTGTATTTCTAACGGATCACGGTTTAAGCTCTTAGTCACTTTTTAGATTTAATAGTTTTATCAAAATATAATTTTCTAAGCAAGGACTTACTTCCACTATAAATAGGCTATTAACGATTCATTAACAATATGGTGTCGATTTGATGGTATTGAAAACTAGGGGTATTTCTTTTATTTGGACTCCTATAAGTAAAGGAAAATATTTATGTTGAATGTTAATCAGAAGGAAAAAAAATGTGTGAGGTATCTTGCCAATGAAATGTCAAAAGCAGAGCGATCTGTATTTGAAATCGAATTGTCTTTGGATGATGATCTATTTGCTGTTTTTGAAAATTTTAAAACAGTCTGGATTAATTATCCCAATAGTAAATTAACCAAAACAACTACTTCTTTTGGACAAATTATTAAAAAACATAACAAACCAGTAAAGGAAAAATCGGTAAAGGGGTCATTAAATTATAAGGTACTTCTTTCTACTGCTTTACTTTTTGTCTTTTGCACATTTTTTTATTTTGTTACAATACCAAATTCACATTATTACAATCATAAAACTGCTTCTAAAGGGGAGCGACTCACTTTTACGCTACCAGATAGCAGTACCGTTATCTTAAACTCGGGAAGTGAAGTTAAATACTCTAGCGATTTTGGAAAGCAGAGGGATATATGGTTAAAAGGAGAAGCTTTCTTCAAAGTTACAAAGAATATTAATTCCCCTTTTACCGTCCATACTAATGATTTTGATGTGAAAGTTTTAGGTACAGAATTTAATGTTAATGGCAGTGCAATTAACCAAACAATTTCATTATCAAAGGGAAAGGTCAATGTACTATTGAAAGAAAGTAAGGATGAAATTAACCTACTGCCAAATGAAGAATTGGTATGGAATGCTAAGACAAAGTGTGTCATTAAAAGAAATTTTAATGTGAATAAAATTTTAGCTTGGAAAGATAATATCCTTCTACTCGACGATGTGAAAATTGAAGATGCTCTTCCTAAAATTAATCAATTCTATGGGGTGAATTTTGTAATTAAGGATGATGTAATTGCAAATATGCATATTAAAGGTGCTTTCAAGAATCAGTCTATTGATGACTTTATAACTTCTCTAGAATTTATTTTAGATGTGAGTATAACCAAAACTATTCAAAACAATTTCGAAATAGCAAAATATCATGAACATTAACCAAATAAAAATGGGCAATAGTGATTGCTTTTCAGACGATTATTTATTTCAGCAAATTCGAAATGGTCAATACGAGGCAATGGAACTTTTCTTTAATAGGTATTACACTCCTTTGTGTCGTTTTGGATTGAGTTATGAATCGAATTCTTGTCTTGTAGAAGAAAAAGTAGCTGATATTTTTATTCAGTTGTGGAACAGTAGAAATATTCTTGATAAAATTAAAAATCCTAAATCCTATATCTATGTAGTAGTAAAAAACAGTTTAAAAACAGTACGGAAATCAGAGCAGTTTCATCAACAAATCGATGAAAGTAAAACTAATAATACAATGTTTTCTCCCAGTAGAGAGCAGGAGATTATTGAAAATGAAGAGAAGGAAATTAATACCAATTTGATACGTGAAATATTAGATGTTATTCCTAAAAAGTCACGGCAAGCTTTTGAACTCAGTAGAATAGACGGATTAAAATATAAAGAAATTTCCGTGATTCTAAACGTCACCCCTAAAACGGTTGAAAATCATATAGCTATTGCACTCAAATATATTAGTAAGGCTTTGGAATCTCATAAAAAAGATAGAGTTATTTAACTCTATTTAATAATTAGTAGAAAAACTAACTTTTTTAAAATCAGTTCTAGTTTGTTAAAAACAACATTAAGTAATCACAGATAAAATGAAACAAAAAATTATTCTAACCTTATCATTATGTCTTCAGTTGGGTATTGGGACTATTTATTCTAATACTCCAATAATGAATGAAGCCGTAGAAAATATAGCTGCAAACGAGAAAATTAATTTGAATCTAAAAGATGTTTCCATAAAACAAATCTTTTCTCTAATAGAGCAGCAAATTGACAAAAAGTTCATTTATATGTCAGACCAGAAATTTCTTCAAGAAAAAATTTCTATTACGACGAGTAATCAGGATTTAAATCAAGTATTAGATGTTTTAAAAACGAAGGTGAGTCTTGATTTTAAGATAACTAAAAACGGGATTTTAGTAAAAGAACTTGGTAATTCAAATCAAAATAAGACTCAAGAAAACAGAAAAATTATTGGAGTAGTTTTAGATAGTTCTAATTTGCCTATTCCTGGAGCATCTGTTTTTGCAGTAGGAACTGCAATAGCAACCACTACTGATTTTGACGGGAAATTTACGATTAATGTCCCTGAAAGCACGAGCAGTTTATCCATTAGTTATATGGGATTTGAAACTAAAATAATCAATATTGAGAATAAGACAGAAATTAAAGTAATTCTTTCTGAATCAACTTCTCAGTTAGACGAGGTTGTAGTTGTGGGATATGGTACAGAACAAAGAAGAAATGTTACTGCTTCTATTTCTACTGTAAAAATGAAAGATATTAAATCTCAACCAAAGGCTAATGTAGTTGAAATGCTTGAAGGTCGCTTACCTGGTGTTCAAATCATGAGTGATAACAGCCCAGGAGGAGGTTCTTCTATTCGTGTACGAGGCTTTAGTACCATTAACAATAATGATCCATTAGTAATTATAGATGGGGTTCCAGCTTCAAATGGATTAAATGGTATTAATTCAGCAGACATTGAAACTCTTCAAGTATTAAAGGATGCTGCATCTTCTTCTATTTATGGTTCTCGTGCTGCTAACGGAGTTGTCGTTATAACAATAAAAAAAGGGGGAAAAAATGGTAAAACCGAAATACAATTTGATGGGTATTCTGGTGTTCAATCGGCCTTTAATTTGCCTAATCTGCTGAATGCACAACAATATGGTGATCTACTTTGGCAAGCCACAAAGAATGATGGAAAAGTACCAGCAAGTGGGATCTACGGAAGCAATCTTAATTCACCTACAATTCCTGAGTATCTTAATTCTAGTAAAACCATTCCCAGTGATGATGTAAAATGGATTAATGAAATTATGCAGCCTGCCGCTGTTCATTCATATAATTTATCGCTGTCAAAAGGGGATGAAAAAGGCCAACACGCTTTCTCTCTTGGTTATTTTAATCAGGAAGGAACTATAAAGCATACCGGATTTGAACGTTTTTCTGCTCGATTTAATTCCAGTTATACCATTAAAGACTTTTTGACTATTGGTGAAAACTTTACGTCTTCGTATACTGAGCAAGTAGCAACAGGAACGAATAGTGCTTTGGGAAGTATCGTTTATGATGCATTGCAATTCCCTTCTATTATTCCCGTTTATGATAATAATGGAGATTTTGCTGGAAATCCAATCAATGATATTGCAAATCCTCTTGGGAATTTAACTCGTGCCAAAGACAATAAGCAAAAACGAATTCAAGCCTTAGGGAATGTATTTATTAGTGCTAAGATCAGTGATATCACTGTTAAAACCTCTTTAGGATTGGATTTTGAGAATTATAATTACAGAGGTTTTTCACCTGTTTACAATGAAATTCTTTCGCAAAATGTGAAAAACTCATTAACCACTAACAATAGTTTTAATTATCAATTAACAATTTCAAATACCTTAAATTATAAGAAACAGATTGGTAGTCATAATCTAGACTTTCTTTTGGGACATGAAGCTATTAAATATTATTACGAAGGATTTGGAGCTTCTCGTCAAAACTTCCTTTATGAAGATCCAAATTTCAGATATTTAAGTTATGGTACTGAAAACCAATTAAACACTGGGACTGCAAACGAATGGGCTTTGAACTCCTATTTTGGTAGAGTAAATTATAATTTTAATCAAAAATATCTATTAAGTGCTACTGTTCGAAGGGATGGGACTTCGAGATTAGCCAATAACAATTGGGGTACTTTTCCAGCAGTTTCTGGAGGCTGGAGAATTGACAAGGAAGATTTCTTTGATTTTGGAGATAAATTCAGTTCGTTTTTACTGCGTGCAAGTTGGGGACAAACAGGAAATCAACAGCTACCTTCTTATTCTACTGTAGATAGCTATTTTAATAACAATAATTATTCTGATTATGCTATTGGTGGCGGTCAAAATGTGACAGCCACAGGATTAACACAAACACGCGTTTCTAATGCTGATTTATCCTGGGAAACAACTACTCAGAGAACAATTGGAGTTGATCTAGGTTTTTTTAATGATAAATTAAATATTACCGCAGAATATTACAATAAAGAAACAAATGATATTCTTGTTTATAATGTGGTTCCACTAACCTATGGAGGCACTAATGATGGACAATGGATTAATGACGGGCAAATGAAAAATCATGGTTATGAACTAGATTTAAATTTTGCTGATAAAATAAGTAATTTCTCCTATGACCTTGCTTTGAATTTGACGGGCTATAAAAATGAATTGACGGCTTTAAATAGCGTAGCTTATTTAGGGATTCCTAGTTCTTCTTTGCATACAGTTAATTTTGATCAGGAAATATCTAGAAGTGCAGTTGGAGAACCTATTGGATCTTTTTATGGCTATGTTTCTGAAGGTTTATTTCAAAGTCAACAAGAAGTTTCAGATTATGGTTTGCAACCTAATGCACAAGCTGGAGACCTTAAGTTTAAAGATGTCAACGGTGATGGAGTAATTGATAGTAAAGACAGGACTTTTATTGGTTCTCCACATCCTGATTTGATGCTTGGTTTCAATATCAACCTTAAATACAAACAGTTTGATTTAGGAATGTTTTTTAACGGAAGTTTTGGAAATGATATCTATAATCTAACCAAGTACAAAACCCATTTTTTCAATCAAGCAGCCTATAATAAAGATGTTGCTTTATTAGATGCTTGGACGGTTGATAATCCAAATTCTACTATTCCAAGATTGTCACTGGACGATAGAAACAACAACATTCGTGCTTCTTCCTATTATGTTGAAGACGGTTCTTATTTCAAATTAAACAATTTACAATTAGGCTATACTTTTCCTTCGCAAGCTTTAGCTGGAATGAAATTGCGTTTATATGGGCAGGCTAGTAATGTTTTTACTATAACAAAATATAGTGGAATGACCCCTCAAATAGGTCTACAAAGTTATTCTTCAAGTAATAGAAATCTTGATATAGGTATTGATAGAGGGATTTATCCACCTTCAAGAACATTTACTTTTGGTTGTAATTTAAACTTTTAAATTTAAAAATGATGCGAATAAAAAACACAATAAAAACAGTTTTCCTATTGGCTTTATGCCTACAGATGAGTTCATGTTCTAATGATTTTTTAGAGGAGGTTACATACGGTGAAGTTGATCCTTCTGAAATGACAAAGCCTGCAAATGTAGAACGTGCTATAATATCGGCCTATAGTGTTCTGAACGGTCAAATAGATGGGGCTAGTAATGCTTATAATTCTCCCGACTCTAATTTTAGTTTTGGAGACATAACGTCTGATGATAGTTATAAAGGTGGTGGCGGAACAGGTGATCAGAATAACATTCACCAAATGGAGATTTACAATGAAAATGCAACTACTGTAGATATTGAACGTAAATGGAAGGCACTTTATGAAGGTGTAAAGCGTTCTAATGAAGCCATGCGATTGTTAAACGCTTCGACTGATTTTGAAGCTTCTTTAAAAGTGAAGAGAATGGCTGAATTACGTTTTTTGAGAGGCCACTTTTATTTTGAATTAAAAAAGATATACAATCACATTCCTTATATCGATGAAACGGCTACAACCGTTGCTGATTATGCAAAATCAAATACCACCTTTTCTTCAGATGAGATTTGGACTAAAATTGAAACAGATTTTCAGGAAGCTTATGCCAATCTTCCAGAGACGCAAAGTGAACTGGGACGACCAACTAAAATAGCTGCTAAAGCTTATTTGGCAAAATGTTATTTATTTGAAAGTAAATGGCAACTGGCTTATGACGCTACTACTGAAATAATGAGTAGTAATTATGGTTTATTGACGGATTTTCAACAAGTGTTTTTACCAGAGAATGATAATAATAAGGAAATTATTTTTGCAGTTCAACATTCGGTAAATGATGGACAGCCTAGTAATTATAATGGGAGTATCGGCGATAGATTGACTGCTCCAGGAGGCCCATTTTATTCTCAATATGGTTTTCACCGTCCTTCACAGAATCTAGTGAACGCTTTTAAAACAGATGCTTCAGGTTTACCCTTAGAAAATAATGTAAACGTTGTTGCTAGTGATAATGTAGATCCTCGTTTGGACATTACCGTTGGTCGTCCAGGAATACCATACAAAGATTTGGGTATTTTATATCAGGATACTTGGGCTAGAGATTTGGCTACTTATGGTTCATTTTCCCCAAAGAAGCGCATAGTTTCAGCAAAGTCACCTTATTATGTTACGGTTTGGCCATACGTAAATGCATTAAATTATTACATTATCCGTTATGCGGAGGTCGTTTTATGGAGAGCGGAGGCAGCCGTTGAAATAGGGAAATTAGAAGAAGCGAGAACGTTAGTAAATCAAATTCGAAATCGTGCAGCTAATACTGCCTTTGTAAAAACTTTAGACGGAAGTGCCAATGCTGCTAACTATACTATAGCGCCGTATAGCACAGTATGGACAAGTAAAGTTATGGCTAAAACTGCAGTACATTTAGAAACTCGTTTGGAAACAGCAATGGAAGGGCATCGATTCTTTAACCTAGTTCGATGGGGAGAGGCAGATACTGTTTTAAATGCGTATCTTTTGATTGAAAAAACCAAAAGAACACATCTAACTAATGCGGTGTTTATCAAAGGGAAAAACGAATATTTTCCAATACCACAAAGATATATAGATGGATTACCTATAGGAATGGTTACTCAGAATAATGGTTATTAAAAACAAAATAAAGTTAGGTAATCTTATCGATTGCCTAATTTTTATATAAAAAAGATGAAAAAACTAATTTACATATTAATTACACTTGCATGTATTTCAGGCTATAGCCAAGAAGTCAAAGGATTTGATCTGAATTATAAAGCATCCATAACTTCTTCCTTGGTACAGGATAAGAATTTTTATTTGCTGACAGCCATTCAAAACGATAAAGCAGTTAGACAACTTCTAGAAAACAATAGTGTTTTAAAAAGCATTTTTAATAAACAGCAACAAGAGATAAGTTCCAAGCTGAGCTCTTGCAAAGACAGCCTTTCCTGCTTGATTAGTGCCTATCAAATTAAAGAAAAAGAACTCAAAAGTATTGAAAATGAACTTCAAATTTTGATGAAAAGTAAAATGGAACTACAAGATTTTGTGAAAAATAATTTGCGTTCTTCTGGTAAATATGAAAATTTTAAAAACGATACCGATACCGAATTACTGCTAAAAGCGTGGCAAATTTGTTCTCGAGGAATGAATCGGATTATGAATGTTTATGGAATTGGAGAAGCCCCTCAGTATGCTACAATAGATTCTGTTTCTTATGATGTAAAGTCTAAATTTTATAAAGGATCTGTTTTTATGTGGTCTGATATGCTTCACAATAGAAAACCTAAATTGAATACTTTATTTTTTCAAGAAAGTCTGGATTTTAGTTTGTCACTTTTGTACATGAACCATCGTGATGAGGTGGCGCGTTACGAACCGTTAGAGGAAAAAGAGAACAAAAAAGCAATTGATCATATAAAGCAAATAAATTTCAATGCTTTAGATTATGCTTCTATTTTAATTTTGGGAAACGGACCGGAGAATTATCAAGACCGATTGTCCGCCATAGGAAAACTAAACATACAATTAGGAGTATTAGAATATGAAGCTAAGAAAGCCCCTTTGATTATTGTTTCTGGAGGTCATGCTCATCCTTTTAGAGCTCCCTATTGTGAGGCTATTGAAATGAAAAAAGAATTGATGACTGTGTATCATATTCCCGAAGAAAACATCCTTATTGATCCTTTTGCCAGACATACCACAACAAATTTACGTAATGTCAGTAGAATGATGTTTGCTTATCAAATGCCAACTAACAAAAAAAGTATTGTAATTACGAATGTTAGTCATAGTGATTATGTAGGAAGCCCCAATTTTAATGCGCGTTGTATTGAAGAATTAGGTTATTTACCTGCCATTATTCTAAAGAGACTTAATTCTACTACAATAGAGTTTTTACCAAAAATCGAATCTTTGCATCAAAACCCAATCGACCCTTTAGATCCATAAATTGATATCATGAAAAGAATATTAGTTATATTACTTGTTTTTATTACAGTTGCATGCCAGTCTTTGAAAAAAAATGCTACAAAAGAGCAATCACCAGTTGAAAAGGTAAATGTATTTTTAGGTACTTCTGGAGATCATGGACAAATGTCGCCTTCGGCATCTTCTCCTTTTAATATGATGAGTATTGGCCCCCAAACCTATCCTCATATTCATGCCGGTTACGAACATTTGGCCAAGGAATTTTTGGGATTTACCCACAGCCGTATCGAAGGAGTAGGCTGTATGGGAACTGGAGGAAATTTGCTTATTAAACCTATTTTTGATGGTGATGTGAGTGCACCATTAATCAAAAAACAAGAATCAGCTTCCCCAGGTTTTTATGGAGTAGCATTTAAGAATGGGATTATAGCCCAAATGAGTGTAAAACATAATTTTGGAATTCATCATTATGAATTTCCGAAAAAAGGAGCAGGGCTTTTTATTGATTTGTCCCATGCTTTTGTTAATCGATTTGTTGCCGAAGAGCATGAAGTTGATAGAAATACTATAAGCGGCTGGATTGACACCCAAACCACTTGCGATAAGGGGATTTATCGTATTTATTATGTTTTAGAGATCTCTAATTTGGCAACAATAACTCCAATTTCGGAACATAAGTATCTTATTTCTGGCCTTGCTGACACTACCGAAATGGAAGTTCGTGTTGGTTTCTCCTCCGTTAGTACAGCTTACGCCAAAGCTAAAAGAGAAGCGATTCCCTTGGAAAAGTTGGCTGCACAAACAGCAATTGACTGGAATCATTTTTTAACCAGAATAGAAGTGACTGGCGAAAAAGATAGAGAAGATTTATTCTATTCTCTTTTATACCGGGGATTGCAGGCGCCATTTTTAGTTTCAGAATCGGATGGAAGCTACAAAGCCATCGACGGTTCTATTCAAAAATCAAATAGCCCAATATACAACGGTTGGGCTATTTGGGATAATTATCGAGAACAATTACCCATGCTATCATTGGCTTATCCGGAACGTTTTGGTCCCATAGTGAAGTCTATTGCAAACTTGTATCCGTATGGCAAGAATAATTGGGCTACCAAACATGAGTCCTCGCCTACAGTCCGCACGGAGCATGCGATTGTTGTTTTATTGGACGGTTATAAAAAAGGGTTTCCTGTAGATTTTAATTCCATCAAAGATTCCCTTATCGCAGAAGTAGACCGATTGGAATACAATTCGCCTGACAAAGCTTTGGAATCTTCTTATGACTGTTGGGCACTTTCTGAAGTCCTGAAAATCACCAAAGATTCTATGTTAAGTGCCCAATATTTGAATAAGGCTTTAAAATATAAAAATTATTGGAAAAAAGATTTTGCCGATTTATCTAAAGGAGATCTAGATAAAATGCCCGCTCGTGGAATGTATCAAGGCACCGTTTGGCAATATCGCTGGTTTGTTCCTTTTGATGTGTTGGGTCTAAAAAACTTAATAGGAGGTGAAGATTTATTTTTAAAGCAATTAGATCAATTTTTTGCAGAGGATAATTACAATCATGCGAATCAACCAGACCTACAAGTTCCTGGTTTGTATAACTCGAGTTCACAACCTTGGAAATCTCAAAAACTGTTTCGGAATATTATGTTAGATACCGTAGTACAGGCTTATTTTAATGACAATAGTAAAGGAGTAGGTTCCTATATTGGAAGGATTTATAAGAATGAACCCCAAGCTTATGTACGTACTATGGATGATGATGCAGGTACAATGTCCTCCTGGTTTGTGATGCGAAGTTTAGGGCTGTCACCAGCAAATATTGGTAGTCCCATTTATTATTTGACCGCTCCTATCTTTAAGAAAGTAGATTTAAATTGGGAAAACGGAAAGTCATTTCACATTGAAGTTCGCAATTATAATAAAGATTACTTTTACATTCAATCGGCTAATTTAAATGGGCAGCCTTTGTTTAGGAATTGGTTGACGCAGGAAGAGATTAGTAATGGTGGGACCTTAATAATCGAAACTGCTGCTTTGCCTAATAAAAAGTGGGGAATTGAGGATCAGTGGATTTCAAAAACAGAGTAATACAATTGATTAATAAATTAGGTATCAGTGATTTTTTTTCGCTTAATATCCTTTACCCCATAAAACGAGAAGCCGAGTTGAAAGTCCAGCTTCTCGTTTTTGCTTATAAATTGGAATAGCTATTCAGGTTAATTATTTTAAAAGGTTTAAAACAATTTCTATCCAATAATCAAAGGTGTAACCTGTTCAATTTTTAGGCTTGTGTACTGGCAGAACTCTTCTATTGATACTAATTCAGGTTCTGTCGTGTCTTTTTAATAACTATTATCTTTAGAGCTTCAAAATATATTAAATGAATACCAAAGGACATTGTTATCCCAAAGCTATTATTCTTCAGGCCGTTTATTTCAAATTGAGATTTGCATTGAGTTACAGTGATGTTGAGGAAATAATGAAAATGCGTGATATAGCAGTTGATCATGCTACGATTCAGCGTTGGGTGTTTAAATTTGCACCTTTGATTGAATCACAAATCAAAAAGAGAAAGAACAGAGTAGGCGCCAGCTGGCGAATGGATGAAACTTATATAAAGGTAAAAGGTATCTGGTGTTACTTATATCGGGCTGTTGATAAGTTGGGTAATACGGTGGATTTTCTTCTGACCAAAAGAAGACAAAGAATGAGTGCACAGTCATTCCTAATTAAAGCAATAAATAATAATTGCCGGCCAACGGTAATAAATATAGACAAAAGCGGCTCTAACATCAGCGCAATGCGGGTTTACAACAAACGATCATTTTCGAATATAAAGATTGGACAATGTAAATATCTCAATAATATTGTTGAGCAGGATCATCGTTTTATAAAATGGCGGATACAAAACGGTTTGGGTTTTAAAAGTTTTGAGTCCGCCAAAAGAACCTTAGGAGGAATTGAAGTGGTGCACATGTTGAGAAAGAATCAGATGCTTAAGCCAGGCACAAGTATGTTCAAATCGTTTTGCAAATTGGCTGCATAATTATCGGGTCGCTGATTTCTCTTGGATTTATATGGCAGATGCGACAGAACCAAAATTTGAAGGTTATTTCAGCACGAAACGACTTTTTGCATGAAAGAGTTCCAGATTTTAAAAAACTAGGCGCAAATCGCTCGATTGAATTAAAAGATAATGACCTTTACTATGCCAGTGTCAGATTATATACACTATTGAATATTTTAATTTTGAAAATGATAGGATTTGATAATTATGTTTTGAATTTCACAAAAATTTTTGAAAAAAACACAAGATATCCTGTGAGAGAAGAGTTTTATAGAAAGCTATAAAATCCTCAAAACAACTTCAAACGACAACTATACCGACCACCATAAATAAAAAACCCTTGTAAGTGTTTAATTTACAAGGGGTTTTTATTTAAAAGTGGCGGAGTAAGAGGGGTTTTACAAATCTCCATATGTCGCTTATAGGCAGTATTTTAAAATATAAATTATAATTGGCTAACCGAAATCATCCCCCTTTTTTATCGTAATGTATTCTATCAATTTGTGTTGACTAAATATACAAAATATTGCAGATTTATTACAATATTTTCATGGATGAACCAAACTGAAAAATGAACATGTAAATGAACCGATGATTGAACAAGTTATTAGCCTAGTAAAGTTCAAAATTTGCTGAGGTTAAATAAAGTTACTTGCCAATAATTAAAGGTTCAACTTGTTCAATTTTTAGCCTTGGATATACATATAACTTTAATATTCAAAACGCTTAAAAGCTTCGATTGCTTCGTATTCGGCCAGACCTAGATCATCATATAGTTTTGCAGTATTCTTATTACGATCCTCTGCTCTTACCCAAAATTCCCTAGAGTCATTTCCTTGGAACATTACTCTATCTTTTTGCGACTGATGATACAAGATGGCGTGTCTTTTTAATAAGACTTCATCTGGACTTAATGGCACTGCCATATCAATTTCATGAATATCCCATTCATGCCAAGCGCCTCTATATAACCATAACCAGCAATCATTCATGTAAGGTTCCGATTTTAATTGGGCCATTGCGGCAAATATGGCATTCAAGCAAACTTCATGAGTACCATGTGGATCAGCTAAGTCTCCGGCGGCAAAAACCTGATGTGGTTTTATTTTGGCGATGATGTCTTTCACGATTGCTATATCAGTCGATCCCAGTGGATTCTTTTGTACCAAGCCAGTTTCATAAAAAGGAAGATCTAAAAAATGTGTATTTTCATCTTTTAATCCAATGTATCTTGTAGCTGCGTAAGACTCACGTCTGCGTATAAGTCCCTTTAGTTTACGAACCTCTGCAGAATCAATTTCACCTTGGTTTTTAGCATTTATAAAGCTGATAACTGATGTGAAATTGATTTCACTAGTTGATTCATCCATGAAATCATTGCAAACTTCTGCAAATTTTAAGGCTTCATCATCTGTAACAGCTATATTTCCTGAAGTTTGATATACTACATGAACCTCATGGCCTTGTTTAATTAATTTGGCAAATGTACCTCCCATAGAAATCACATCATCATCAGGATGGGGACTGAATAGAATGACTCTTTTCTTGGCTGGATTAGCTCTTTCGGGTCTATTGGAATCATCCGTGTTTGGTTTTCCACCAGGCCATCCTGTTATGGTATGTTGTAATACATTAAACATATTAATATTCAAATCATAAGCTGAAGTTCCAGAAGCCAAAAGATCCGACATTCCATTGTTATTGTAATCACGATCGGTTAATTTTAAGATCGACTGATTTGTATTTTGGCAAAGCCAAACAATTGCTTTACTTTTTAATTCTTGAGTCCAAATACATTCTCCAACCAACCATGGAGTTTTAAACCTTGTTAATTCTGAGGAAGCAGATTGGTCTAAAATGAAAGTGGTATTAGTATGATTTTGTAAAAAAGTGGCAGGAATTTCCGAGCTTACATCTCCTTGGATAGTTCTTTTTATTATATCGGCTTTATTTTGGCCCCAAGCCATCAAAACAATTCTTTTAGATCTCAAGATTGTAGAGACCCCCATTGTGATCGCTCTTTTTGGGACATTACCTATACCGTTAAAATCACCAGACGCATCTACTTTTGTAATGTGATCTAAGGTGATAATTCGCGTGCCGGAATTGATATGTGAGCCAGGTTCATTAAAACCTACATGACCTGTGCGACCAATTCCCAGCAATTGAAAATCAAGTCCTCCGGCATTTGTGATTTTTTTTTCATAGTCTAAACAATATTGATTCAATTGTTGGATAGAAATAGTACCATCAGGAATGTTTATATTGTCGGGGTTAATATCTATATGATTAAAAAGATGTTGATGCATAAAATAGTGATAGCTTTGATTGCTTTCTTTTGGCATTGGATAGTATTCATCTAAATTAAAAGTTATTACGTTCTTAAAACTAAGTCCTTCCTCTTTATGCATTCGGACTAATTCATTATATACTTTTATAGGAGAGGACCCTGTAGCCAAACCAAGAATACAGGATTTGTTTTCTTTTTGTTTGGATTTAATTAATTGAGCTATTTCTTGGGCAACAATTATAGAAGCTTCTGCTGAATTTTTAAAAATTTCATTGTGAATTTTTTCAAATCTAGTTTCTTCAAATTTGCCAGGACTTTTGTAACTAATGTCTGCTTTTATTTCTAATGTGGTAGTCATCTGTTGTTTGTTTTAGTTATTTATATAGTTTTTTTTTAATATTGCTTTTAGACGTTCATTAATACTCCTAAAATATATTTTAATTTGGGTTAAATTTCAAAGTTTCAATTATTGATAAATCATCATTGAACTGAACAAAACTAGCAGGAAATCCAGGTTTTATTTTTCCAATTTCATTTTTCATATTGATTGCACTAGCAACCCTTGAAGTAGCCATTTTGATTGCTTCGTCAGCTGTTACCCTCAAGTGTTTATAAGCGTTTTGTACCGCTTCTTCCATTGAAATACTTGCGCCTGCTATATTACCTTCGTCATTTCTATAAAATCCATTTTCTAGGTGTGCATCGAAACTATCCCATTTGAAATTAGTGACTTTTCGTCCTAAAAATGTAGCGTCACTAATTAAGAAAAATTTGTCTTTCTTTAATTTGTAAGCCAGTCTTGCAGCGGCATAGTCACAATGTGCGCCGTCCAAAATAATTGGAGTGTAAACGGACTCGTTTTCAAAAGAGGCACCTACTAAACCGGGTTCGCGGTGACTAAATTGTGTCATGGCGTTGAATAGATGGGTAACTAGTTTGATTCCTTTGGAAAAGTAATATTGTGCTTGATCGTAAGTCATGGTTGAATGTCCTGCCGAAATGACAATGCCGCTTTCTAACAGCATGTCTAATTGATCCTCGGTGAAACATTCGGGGGCAATAGTTATTACTTTTATAACGTCTTTTCCATAACGAATGATTTCTTCTAATTCAGTATCCGATGGCTTTCGAACTTGTTTAATACTATGGGCACCGCGTTTTAAAGGATTTAAAAAAGGCCCTTCTAAATGCATTCCCAATACTCCGTTTTTATATTTTTCTATATAATTACGGATGGCTTCAATTCCTTGATGGATCGATTCGTTTGATGCAGATATTAAACAAGGAAGTGTATGGGTAGTGCCGTATTTTAAGCTGGAATCATGTATATCTTGTATGGTTTCTTGAGTTGGAAATTGACTAAAATTAAATTGCTCTCCACCATTTATTTGAATGTCAATAAAACCGGCGGCAATATGCTTGCCTTTTAGATCAATTGTTGGAATATCATTTGGTACTTCTTTTTGAACCGAAAGGATAATGCCGTTTTTGATAATGACAATTTGATTATTCAGTATTTCATCACCGGTATGGACTGTTCCGTTTACAATTGCTTGTTTCATTGCTAAAGTTTTTATTTAGTATATAAATTAACAGCTCTCTGTTTTGTTAGAGAGCTATTAATTTAAACTTTCTTAGTTTTTAATTATCTTACGGGTTAGAGTTGTTTTTGTATCGCTTATCTGTACTATGTAAATCCCATTGGATTGATTTGCTAGGGACAAAACTTTACTTTTTTCATTTTTGTTAAGAGTCAATTTTTGAATGACTGTACCTGATAGACTTACTATTTTAATGTTTACCAGGTCTGTCGCATTAGTAACACTGATTGTAAATAGATCATCAGTAGGATTGGGGTTGACTTGTACTTTTAGAGCTGTATTGTCTTCAATTTTTATCTCTGTTTTTAAGGTTGATCTCTTTAAGCTAGTAGTTCTAGGTAAATACGTATCAGCACCATTAGTTAACCAGTTCAAACTGAAACGAACAAAATACATTTGGTAGGTTGAGTTTTCCCCGTTCTCGTAATAAATCCCCATGGTTCCATCAGGTAAAACCGTTAAACTTGAATAAGCAGAAGAACCTGCGAAAATAGTTTTTCTGGTGGGCCAAGTTCCTCCTTCATCGGTACTCATTAAGACACTCACATTAGTACGATTTGAAGCAAAAGGAATAGTGTGTAGCAAACGGTTTTTATCATATCCGTCTAAAGTTGAAGTGTAACGAATAAAGTCGCCATCACAATTTGGGTCTGTTATTGCAGCTTGATTGTAAGCTGTTCCCCAAGTCAGACCTTTATCAGTCGAGATATTAAATCTACGTGTACCTGAGTTGCGTATGCTCATCATTAGATTACCATTATTCAGCTCGACAATTTTAGCCTCGTCACCGTCTAATTCAGCTCTTCCAGCGGAAGCTGTCCAATTTAAACCGCCATCAACGCTGCTTATCATGTAGTTGTTAATTTTTTCTGCTCCTGCAACATCTTCTCTCACGGCTAATGCCGCCACAATTTTTCCATCTCTTAATTGATGTGCTCTTCCCGATGCTACAAAAATTCCTTTCCATTGTGGGTTAGGACCATATATTTGGTTGGTTATATCTACTGGAGTTCCCCAGGTTACACCATTATCAGTACTACGAACTATTACAAGTCGAATAGGATCTGCATTAGTTGACTGAAAAAATCCTTTATTAGCAGCTAAAAGACATAATAAATTTCCATTGCTTTTATCCATAACTATCGCTGCGTCTCCAACTCCTGTTGGCGCTCCAAAATTAGCTATAACTAGTGGGTCTGACCATGTTTTACCATTATCGGTACTACGACGTACCACTGGGTCAATCTTAGCAGCTAAATCTCCAGCATGATTCCATCTTTTATCTGTTACGGTTACTAATGATCCATCAGCCGCTGTTATAATCGCTGGAATACGATAATTTTTGGAACCGGCATCACCTGGTGTAAACAACAAGGTATTGGCTAACAAGATCACACGTTCACCGGCTACGGTATTAGCAGCTGTTGTATATGTTGAAGCATTTGCAACAATAGATTCGCAAGTTGCATCTAATAAATTTCCTTCTGCTGCTCCGGAAGAAACATCATAAGTTATCCAAAAGTAATTATCTCCTGACACTAACGATTGAGAGCCATTAACAACTAAGTTTCCGGTAGCAGGTGTAATACTTCCAAATAGGGTAGCCGTTGCAACATCAAAAACAGCAGTAGCCCCGCTTGAATAGACTTTAATATTTGTTACGTCAGCAATATTAGTAGTACCATTCATGGTAAAATTTAATTTACTTACGGTAAGTGGATTAAGAGCTCCGTTTGCAGAAACTTTTACAGCAACAATTCGTTGGTTTGCATCTCCCATACCCGTTGGGAGTTGAGTTTGAATTAAGGAAACAGTATTGATTTGCATCGTGTTTGTTTCAGCAATTACTTTTGCTCCTCCATAAAGAGTCCCTGGATGATTGCGGCCTGAAATATCTGGAACAGTAACTCCACTTACATTTTCAAAGTCCCACGCAGCTAATAAATTTGCTTCTGACCCTATTATGATAGCTGTTTTATCAGCAACAACTTCAGTGTCTGTCATTGCTTTGCTCCAGAATCGAATATCATCTATTTGAGCATTCATAAAAGATGTTAAATTGCTGACAGTACCAAAAAACAAATTTCCAGAATTAGAAACGGTATTAAGTCCGCCAATATTTGAGGAAGTTTTGGTTTGTTGTAGCACCCCATCTACATAAATTTTGCAACTAGTACTGGCGACGTCAATAACCATCGCAAGATGATGCCAAGCGTTATCTGCTATATTTGATGTACCATAAGGAGGTCCCGCAGCACCGCCACTTGTTGTTAAATTAACACCAAATTGCCCACCAGGAGACGTATTATTGATAAATTCATAACCTATACCGGAGCCGTTAGGGCGCTTACTCATAATTCTTTTAGAGAAATCAGTAGTTTTAATTCGGCAACTTACAGTTAAATTTTGTCCCACAGGCAGGTTAAAATCTGAATGATTGACAACAGACATGTAATCATCTATACCATCCAATGATAAAATCATTTGAAACGCATTTGCAAAAGTTGGACTTCCAAAAAGAGTTCCAGCATGGTTGTTGCCTGAAACATCCGCAACGTTAGAGCCAGTTACATTTTCAAAATCCCAAGCTGCAAGTAAATTAGCTGTAGGACCAGTTATTACTTTAGTCATATCACTTACTAATTCTGCAGGGGTTAATGCTTTATCCCAAACTCGAATGTCATCAATTTGACCAGCCCATTTGAAACTTTTACTTGTATTAGAAGTGGCTCCAACTATAAAGCTTAATGTATTTGAAAAATCAGTGGTTCCCGTAAAGGTTTTTCCTGTATTAACTAAGACCCCATCTACATAACCATAAACTGTTCTATTACTGCTAGCATCTAAGACCATTGCAATATGATGCCAAGTTCCATCAGCAATAGTATTGGTTGAATAGCCTGCGGTACTAATGCTACCTGCCGTCCCTTGCATATTTAGGGCAAATTTACCTGCATTTGAGCCATTGCCAGTCCAAAATTCATATCCGTTACCTGCTGCACCATTTCTTTTGGCAAAAATACGCGGTGTACCAGTTGTCGTGATTGTTTTTATCCAGCAGCTAATTGTTTTATTTTGTCCAGAGCCAAAATTTAAATCTGGATGATCAGCAACTGCCATGTAAGTACTCGTTCCATCAAGGTTTAGTACTTTACCACTTTGTGCTTTTAGGCTTGCGCCGTGGGTACACATAAATAGTGTACAAAAAAAAAGGAATAATTGTTTCATAATTTATTGGTTATAGTTATTAATAAAGTTTTAATTAATTTTCTCATTAGAGAACTATGCCTTTTTCAAATACTCCTTTAAAATCTGTAAACAATACCATTCTTGTCTTGGCAAATGGAAAGGGCCCTTAAATAGGTTTCCTTTCGCTGTTTGAGCTTTGCTACCATCTCGATGTAAATATCCAAACCATTCTCCGTTTTCTTTATCGAGAAACTTCTCATAGGAATAATCATGAACCATTTTATGCCATGTAGCATATTTCTCATCTCCAGTTAAAGTGTAGGCAAGAAGTGTAGCTATAATTGCTTCATTATGTGGCCACCAAAACTTCATGTCTTGCCAGTATTCCTGAACAGGCTTGTCATATACATCACGGAAATATAAAATTCCACCGTACTCTTTGTCCCATCCTCGTTCCCACATATAATCAAGCATTTTACAACCTAAAGCAATTAAACGAGGGTCGTTGTTTCTGTATTTTGCTTCATGCAAAATAAACCAAGCACCTTCAATTGCATGTCCAGGATTTAAAGTGCGTCCATCAATGTGATCTACTATTGATCCATCTGGTGCAACTTGCTCCATAACACATTGAATGTCATCTTTAACAAAATCAGTTTCAATTTCATTAATCCATTTATCAATCCATTCATTGCAACGAGGGTCACCAATATTTTCTCTTAACTGTTGCGCGGTGTTTATCATTATCATTGGTACTCCAATCCCTTTTAATGGGCGAGTAGTAGTGAATTTTGCTTGTAATAATCCAGGTGTTGAAGAATATTCGATGCATTTTTCAAATAATAGTCGAGCTTTGAAGGCAATACTATCATCACCAGTAGCTTTGGCATAAGCTGACATGGCGGTGACTGCAAAAGTTTCAGAGAAGTAATAACGGCGCTTGCGTATAGGTTTCCCCTCGCGGGTTACGTGAAAAAACATTTGTCCATCGGTATCAAAGCAATGATTGTTTAAAAAATCAATTCCTAACTTTGCGCCATCTAACCACTCTTTTTTGAGCTCAACTGTGTTGTAAAGTGTGGCTAATAACCAGGCGGCGCGACCTTGTATCCAAACGGCCTTATCATCATCTATTAAGCTTCCGTCTTGGTCTCGCATTAATAAGTAACCTCCAAACTCAGTATCTAGAGAACGAGGGAACCAAAAGGGAACAGTGTCGTTTAACAACTGGTTTTGATAGAATTCTTTTAGCTCTTTTAGCTCTTTTATTGAATAACCCATTTTTTTTATTTTTATGTACCCAACATTTAATTTAATTTTTAAGTGCGGTCAGTTTATTTTGATTTTTTATATCGTGAGCATTTTTTTTGGATGCTTGTTATTTTTTAATTGAGTTCTAATTTGAATGTAGAGCAGGGTAAATTTGCTTCATTAACTAAATTCGCTCGAGTAAAAGGTTCGTATGCATACATAATCGTTTTTATTATTTCATTTTTTGGAATATTAATAATTACTTGATTTTTGATAATGAATGCCTCAGTTTTAATGTGCGTTCCTTTGTTGTTAACCAATTCAAAACCAACTAATTCTTTGTTGTCTGCTGTTTGTAATTTTTTTGCAAAGGCAAATGAAATTGTAATTTGTTCCTTTTTTTGAATTGCTTTCAAAGGTGAGGGGCCATTGGCAGTAACCAGTTTTCCATAAGTGTAGCGTAAAGCCAAAAGTGTCATTCGATCTGCTACTTCTTTTTTTATGATGGGATGAACGTTAGTAGAATCGCCATAATCCATACTTACGGCCATACCACTGTTAGGAATTATCTTTTGCAGTCTGTTTTGTGCGTCTCTAAAGGCAGGCCATGTGGGACGGTCAATTCCTGATAATTGTACGTAGTAAAAAGGAAAATCAGCATTCCATGCTTTGCGCCAACTTTGAACCAAAGTGGGTAAAAGGTGTTCATATAATTCAATATTGTGGGCATTGCTTTCGCCTTGATACCAAATCACGCCTTTGATTGGAAATTTTGTAAAAGCATCAACTCCAGCTTCATAATTATAGCAAGGTTCATATGGATGGCGTTGTTTTAAATTTGTGGCATTTTTTAAATTCGTGTTAGCACGTTCCTTAACCCAAGGCATAAAGAAATCTGATTTTCGCCAGTTGGTCAACGCATCAACCACTTTGTCGTCGTGTTCTAATGTGTATCGATCTATCCAGGATTCTATTGGGGAACCTCCTACGGCAACTTCTATCAATCCAATAGGTACATTTTCGTCATGTGTAATTTTTTTCCCAAAATAATAGGCAATTGCCGAAAAATCCTTTGCGTTTGTCGAATCACAAACTGTCCAATTTCCAGAGAAGAATTTTAATTGATTCGTTTTTAACAATGCAATTGAATCCCAAGCCGTAGCCTCTGTTTCAATCAGATTTTTATAATTGAATAAGCGAATCGTGGTGTTTTTTATAGCCTTTTTTATTTCTGTATTCCCGTTTTTGGAGTTTTGGAGTTGAAAAGCCATATTAGATTGTCCCGAACAAAACCATACATCACCAATGAGAATATTTTTTAAGATGATGGTTTCTTCATTGGATTGGATTTTTATTTCGTAAGTGCCACCTGGAGACATTGCAGGAAAAGGAACTTTCCATCTCCCGTATTGATCAGTAATCGCCTCTTTTTTTTGTTGATTAAAAGTTACTTCGACATGGTTTCCACCATTGGCGGAGCCATAAATTACGATAGGCTGATTGCGTTGTAAAACCATATTGGACGTAAAAAAATCGGGTAATTTTAAACCGCCAAAATCTTGGGTAATTGCCGAATAAACGGTTTGAGCCAATATATTCGCTCCTTCTTTTGTGGGATGCAATGCATCCGGAAAAAGATCTGGACGTGGATACAATTTTTCATGTAGGTCAATTAGTCCAACTTCATTTGTTTTTGCAATGTTTGTGATATGAGATTGTATTTGCCAATACCAATCTCTAGTTCCTGATTTGAAACGAGGGTGTTCGCTAAATATAGGTGTCATTTGGCAGATGTATATTTTTACGGCCGGATTTTGTTTTTTCAAAGTGTCCAATAACCAAGTATAATCAGCATCAAATTCCTCCTTGTGATTGGGCCAGTTTCTAGGGTCGGTGTCGTTTAACCCTAAATGGATAATGGCGACATCAGGACTAAAAGTTATGGCGTCAGCACATTGTTGCGTTTTGAAATAGGGTTTGTGACCTTTTTTTAGCAATGTAGCACCACTACATCCAAAATTTTTAACCTCGAAGTTTGTACCCATTATAGCTTGAAGCTGAGATGGGTAGGATTCGGTTTCAGAATTAGCTAAGAGATAACCTGCAGTTACAGAATCACCAATACAGGCTACTTTAATTGTTGTTTTTTGTGCAGAGACGGTAAACTGCATAAAAAATAAAATTATGTAAATTGGTAAAAAAAAGCTCCTTTTAATAGTACTCATGGTTATTTTTTTAGACATTTTAATGGGCACAACAAATTATCAGCCAAGGCGAAAAAAACAATTTCGCCTCAACGGATAAAAAACAAAACCTACTAAACAAAACCTTAATTTAAATCAACTCTTAGAACACAGTCAATTTATACTTTCTAAATTTTATACATCTACAAAATCATTTACTTTGGGACGTAAAAAACTAATTTGAACGATTAAAGCAATCAAAACAATACCTGCCATTACAGCAAACCCATTACCTAAAGTGCCACTGTCAGAATATTTTCCTAATAAAGAAGTTACTAGCGCGCCACAACCAACTCCCGTCATGTTTAAGATTCCATAAGCGGTGGCCCTATATTTAGAAGATACAAACTGACAAAGTATGGGCATGTTATTTGCGTCAAACATACCATAACCAATACCAAAGCAAAGTGCCGCACCAACTACATTAAAAAGGGAATGACCAAAACCTATGAGTAATAGGGCAGGAATAGTCAAGCTCAAACCAATTGCACTGGTATAAACTCTTCCTTTAATGTTTTTTTGAACCCATTTATCAGATAAAATACCTCCAAAAATAACTCCCAGAAATGCCGAGAAAGATATGGTAATGGTGGCCAAAGGGCCAGCCTGTTCCATTGGGATATTTAGATTTTGAGAAAATAGGGTAGGTAGCCAATTTTTGGTAGCCCAACCGGGTAAGCTTGGAATAGCAAAATAAAATAAGATAATCCAAAAAGACATGTTGGTAAATAAAATACTTAAACCTTTAATCACAGATTCTTTTTCTTTTTTTGGCGATGAAACAGTGTTGTTGGGTTCTAAATGTAGACTTTTATACTCTTTTAAAAAAAAGACTAAAACTACGGAATACAGGATTCCGATTAAACCAAAATAGTGAAAGGTGGTATGCCATGAAAAAGAAGCAGCTATTGTAGCACCGAATCCACCTATTGCTGAACCCATATATAATCCCGTCATGTGAATCCCAATGGCAAGCGATCGTGTTTTTTGTTGATGGTAATCAGCGATGAGTGATAAACCAGCTGGTATGTACAAAGCTTCACTTACTCCCATTATAGCTCTTAACCAATATATTTGATTATAACTCGTTGCCATTCCCATTGCATAAGTGACCGCTGACCATACAAAAAGACTACCTACAATCAGCCATTTTCTATTCATTTTGTCTGCGATGATTCCTGAAACAGGGCTCATTAACGCATAAATCCATAGGAATATGGCCATTAAGCGTCCAAAATTCTCTCCAGACACTAATTCAGGAATGTCGGTTTCCATTGAAGGACGCATAGTTGCTAACATTTGCCTGTCCATATAGTTTAATAAGGCGACAATCCATAGTAGTCCAACGACAACCCAAGGATAATATTTATTATGTTTCATATTAGATCTGTTTTATTTTCAAGTTTAAATTTGTTCTTTTTAAAAAGAAACAATTGTTATTAAACGGATTTTATATTATTTCCTAATTATACCTAACATTATGTCGGGTGTACGAATCCCCGGTTTTATTTCTCCATTTGACAAAATTATTTTTGTATCCCATAGTACTGCTGGAGTAGTAACTTGGGGTAAAAATGGCAATTCGCCTATTTTTGTCCATTTGTCTGTTATTGTATTGTATAGTAAAATCGCGTTATAGAATCCAGGGTGATTTGTTACCAGTTTATTCTTCTTAGCGATGAGGTCTGCTTTTTGTTCAGGTGATTCTGCTTGAGCAATTTGAGATAGGTAGGTTTCAATTTGATGAAAGATAACACCATCGTCTCCACCAACAACTATAACAGAGTGGGAGCCAACGGCAGCTCCAGCTCCCGCCGAAAAGTTTGTACTGTTTTTCCCATCAGATATCGTTGCGACACTTTTCCAACTTTGCTTCTTTACATCAAAAACAAAAGTGGTGTTGTGTAAATCACTTATTCCTGACGCTGTTTTTGTTCTTCCACCTATAACATAAATGTTAGTTCCATTTTCTCCCTTTTGTGCAATTGCAACTGAATTGGCTAAAGCCAAAGGTATTTTTGGTAAGGTTTTCCACTGTGGATTCGCTTCATTTAAATCTATACTTGCGAAGTAGTCAGAAGATTGTTTTGCCTCATCACCACCAACGGCATAAACGGTATTGGCAATGTGGGTAAGCGTTATATTTGCTATCGCTAAAGGGAAATCCGGAAGAGATTTTGTCTCCACCTCTTTTTGGGCTGCATTCCATTTTAATAAAAACGATTTATTAGAAAGGCGATTTTCGTTTTCTCCGCCTACATATACCACCCCTAAATCTGTAGATGTTGTTCCACAGTAAGCGATAGGTTCTGGCAACTCGCTTTTTACTTGTTTAATCCAAGTAAATTGATCTTTGCATTTTTGAAGTACATGAATTGTTTTTGAATAACTTTTTTTTCCTCCTTCCCAAGGCATTTTATCAGGAAAATTGGCACCACCAGTGACAAGTAAAACATCATTACTTATTCCATTAATAGCTCCTGCGAAGCCTAATGAAAGGCTGCCATCTTCATTTTGTAATTGGGCTGCTGTCTTCCATTCAACATGGTTTACCTCTTTTTTTTGAGAAAATGCGTCAGTTGTTGACATAATTAGGGATATAAAAATTAGAGAAAAAATAGATTTATTCATGATCCTGTTTTAAAATAAAACGTGTGATTAGATTATTTTGATTTGAAATCATCAAAATTCAGACTTGCTACATCTTTTTTAAATAATTCAAACTGTTCAGTAGTCATGTTTTTGACAGGCAATCTGAATTCTCCTAGGTTGTGTCCCACCAGTTTCATATAGGCTTTCCCTACAGAGATACCGCCATACTTGCCTAATAGACGAATCATATTGATTGATTTTTGTTGTAAGACACGTGCTTTTACTAGATCATTGGCATTGAATGCTTCAATCAAGTCATAATACAAAGGAGCAGCATAATTAAATGTACTTCCTACAGCACCTTTGGCACCTAAAACTAATGCGGATAACATATTTTCGTCACGTCCCCAAAGCATGTCAAATTTTCCATTTTCATAACTCATACAACTTTGGAAATCCATGAAATCCTCATGGGTATATTTCACTCCAGCAAAATTTTTAAGTTTTCCATCTAATGCTTTTACTAAATCAAACATGGGTAAGTTGACGCCTGTTAATACTGGAATATGATAGTAATAAAAAGGCATATTTGGCACTTCTTTACCTACTTGTATGCAAATTTGTGCTAACACATCAACATTAGCCGGTTTGAAATAAAAAGGAGCTGTCAAAGAAACGGCATACAAACCTATTTCATAGGCATGTTTGGCTAATTCGATACAATCAGCAAGGCAGGTACCTGCTAAAAATGCCATTACTTTAAAATCAGTATCATGATTACTACAATCAGCCCAAGCTTGAGCAACTGCTTTTTTTTCTTCTAAGGTTGTAGAAACTCCTTCTCCCGTCGAACCATTAATAAAAGCGCCTGTTATTCCATTTTGTTTTAAAAAGGAATAGTAAGCTGGGATTAGAGTAACATCTAATTTTCCATTGGTATCGAAAGGGGTAAAAGGTGCTGAGATAAGTCCTTGTAAGTGTTGAATTTTCATGGGATCTTTTTTATACATTATTAAATAAGCCGGAAATTTTTATTTTTTTTCCGGCTTAGTATTTAAACTCAGAATTTTTATGGATTCTGAGTAATTTTAGGATTGAAGTTAATGGTATTTTGAGATATTGGGAATAATATTTTTTTACCAGCCATTGAAGGCACATTAGCTGTTTTTCCAAAACGAACTAAATCCCACCATGCTTTTCCTTCAAAAGCTAATTCATGTAGACGCTCTCTTAAAATAACAGCATTGTTAGCGGCTTGAGAACCATTTGTAAAGGATGCAGTTGCATCGGCTCTTTGCATTACTTGATTCATTTCAGTAGTTGGATCTTGATTTAAACCATTTTTAATTTCTGCTTTCATTAACAAGATGTCAGCCCAGCGATAAATGATAATGTCATTTACAAATCGTCGAGTAGCGCCATCAACTGTTCCATTATATTTCACTAAGCCTGTTACAACATTGGCTGTATTTGCAGTGTTTCTCAATGTTAAATAAGTTGCATCTTTTCTGGAATCGGTAGCAGTATAATTAAAGCGAGTAATATCTGGTTGAACTCTAGAGATTCCAGCATTACCTGTACCCACTCCTAATGTCCCAAACAATGCATTTGCTGCTGCAGTTGTAGCTCCAGCGTAGTCACTTGGGCCAACGTACATAAATGAATTCCAGTTGTCTGATAAATTTGAAGGAACATCTGCGATAGAGTATCTTACTGCAAAAAGAATTTCGGAATTTCCTTTGTTTGAGTAAGCAAAAATATCTTTATAATTAGGTAATAATGATGCTCCAGCTGGAATAGCATTGATTGCTGTTAAAGCAGTGGTTAAATCAGTTGCTCCTCCTCCCAGCTGTTTAGCAGTCCATAAATTTACATCGGCTTTTAATGCGTACGCAGCTCCTAATGATAATTGTACTTTATTGTTAGTTGCATCTGGGAAATTAGCAATCGCTAAATCGATATCTGATTTAATAAAAGCAAATGTCTCTTCGATCGTATTTCTAGGAACAATATATTCTGCCTGGTTTGTGTTTTCAGTAGGAGTAGTTACGATAGGAACTCCTCCCCAAGAACGAGCCATAGTAAAATAGGCTAAAGCACGCATAGAATAAGCTTGGGCTAAATATCTTTTTTGCTCTTTTACAGTCGCTGGACTGAATTGAATGGTTGGGACATATTTTATAACCAAATTTGCCTGATTAACTACAGTATACAAACCAGCCCAATCTACGTCAATATTTTGAGCGGTAAGGTTATTGTTGTAGTAATTTGCTAAACCTAGAGGTGATTGTACACCACTTGTGATTTCTGCACTTCTTGCTCCTCCTAATAAATAGTAATTTTGTTGCGTTTGAGTTCTAAAGTTGAAGTACATTCCGTTTATAGCTGCTTTTGCATCGTCTTCAGTTTTCCAAAAACTGGCGGAAGTAATTACACTGTCAGATTGTAGCTCTAAGTCATTTGAACACGAACTAAATATGGAAAGTCCGGTTATTAGAATCGTATATAAAAGAATTTTATTTTTCATGATGTTTATTATTAAAATTTACAAACCAATATTTAATCCAAGTATAATATTTCTAGGGACAGGATAAGTTCCAGTTGCGCCAGCAGAATTCAATCCTTGGCTAGAACCACCATCAATACCTTGTACTTCAGGACTTAGACCACTATATTTAGTGAAATAGTATAAATTACTACCTGTAACGTAAACACGAACAGAAGATAGTTTTGCTCTATTAATTATTGCTTCTGGGATGTTATAGCTTACAGTAATTTCTCTTAAACATAAGTAGTCACCGCTTTCGTAATATCTACTGTTACCTTGAAACTGATTGGTATTATAAGCAGCACCACTAGCTTCAGATCTAAATAAGTTATTTTGATTTGTTTGATCAGCCCAACGATAACGAGGTACATCAGTGATGTCACCCTCTTTTTGCCAAGATTGTAGACTTTCAGATATTAAACCGTAATTTCCTTGAAATTGACCTACGAAACGTGCTCTTGATTCATTATAAATTGTTGCGCCAAGAGAATAATCAGTTCTTACAGCTAATGAGAATCCTTTATAGTCAGCATTAAAATTAAATCCTCCTACAAATTTAGGGAACATGTTACCCATAAATCTTCTGTCTCTACTGTCAATAACTCCGTTGTTGTCAGCATCTTCAAATACGGCATCTCCAGCAAATTTATTACCGGTTGGGTTACCACCAGTTGCACTAGTCTTCCCTACATAATTGTCACGTACAATTAGATTGTATGCATCTGCTGCTGCTTGAGTTGGAAGAATATACAATTGTTTATGAGCATAAAAATCTCCAATTTTACCACCTTCTTGCAAACCTCCAACAAATTTATAGCTACTGCTTGCAGCATCCCAAATTTCAGTACCACCTATTCTATTGTTAAGATTACCGTTAGAAGGTAATTTTTCGATTGTGTTTGTGTTGTGTGAAATATTGGCTCCAATATTAATTTTTAATTCATTACGATTATAAAGATTGGCATTTAGTTCTAATTCAAATCCTTTGCTTCTTAAACCACCTAAATTAGTTAAAACTGTAGAGAACCCACTGTTTGAAGGAAGAGTTAGGTTTGTTAACAAATTAGAAGTTAGTTTGTTATAAAAATCACCGATTAATCTAATTTTATCTTGATTTATTCCTAAATCAAAACCAGCATTGAACGTTTGCGATTGTTCCCATTTTAAGCCAGAATTTGCTATCTGAGAATTTACAATTGCTGATTGTCCATTGTAACTATTTGCAATTCCGTTTGTCGCTCCAGAATATAGACCACCTGCTTGAAAATCCCCTAAAGTCCCTAAGTTTCCGTTAACGCCAAAACTACCACGAAGTTTAAATGAAGAGACCCTTGTAGGCATCACAGACCAAAATTTCTCTTCATGAGCATTCCAACCTGCGGACACTCCAGGAAAAAAACCATATCTATTGTCAGGCCCTAAACTTGAAGAACCGTCATAACGGAAAGACGCTGTTGCAAAATAACGGCTTTTATAATCGTAGTTTACACGACCAAATACACTGTTTAATACTAGTTTTGTGTTATTACTAAATACTGAAACAGGTATCGGAGAGGAGTCTAATGTTTGTGCAAGATCAGATGGACTTCCTTTTCCAGAGGCATTAAATGCTTTTATAGTACGATCAAATTTTGAAACCCCTAATTTTGCTTCGAAATCACCAATTTTATCCAATGATTTATCATAACTAAATACACCTTCATATTGTATTTGTGTCAATTGATTACTGAATTTTGTAGCTGTACGAGTATTATCAGTATTGCCATTTGAACCGCTTAAAAAAGCTTGTTGAAATGTATTTCCTGCATCCGTTTCGCTGTATAAAGACAGGGAAGGGGTGAATATTAAATTTTCAGCAATTTTTAAATCACCATCAACACCCATTTGTAATTTGTTGTTTTCATTAATCCCTTTTACCTTACCCATTTGGTATAATGGATTTCCGTTAATATTGTTTTGTCCTGGAGCTAATGTGCCATCTTCCAAGTATAGTTTTGTAGTCGGTGCATTTCCTAAGTATCTGTTAAAAACTACGCTGTTAGAGACTACTTGATTATTACTTGCTTTAGAGTATAACACTCTACCGTTAAGTGTGAAGTTATCACTAACATTTAAGGAAGCATTTAGTTTGCTTGTAAAACGTTGGTATCCTGTAAAAATAGTGATTCCATCTCCTTTTAAATAGCCTAAACTTAAATCAAAAACTCCTTTATCACTGCCGCCGCTAATACCTAAGGTGTGATTTTGAGTGATAGCTGTTTGAAATAATACATCATTCCAATTTGTGCTTTTGTACATAATTGTATTTGCTGAATTTAGAGGGTCGACAATCTCTTGCCATCCTTTAGCTTGTAATTCACTAATAGTACTTGCTGATAGATTTGATTTTAGCAAAGTAGCAAAAGGGGTGTTTTTTAATAAATTATTGCCCGTTCCTGCTGGAGTGGCTCCTGTTAATATGTTATCTCTTGCGTTTGGTCTGGTACCACCAAAGATATCTGCTGCATTTTGAATTCCTAAACGGGATAATCTTATGAAGTTACCGCCATCAAGAAAATCATATTTTTTACCTATTTGGCTACTTTGAGTAGAAACATTGTAAGTAATTTTAGTTTTACCTACTTTACCTGTCGTGGTAGTTATGATAACAACACCATTAGAAGCACGTGCTCCATAGATTGACGTTGCGGCAGCATCTTTTAGTACTTGTAGTGAAGCAATATCAAAAGAGTTGATATCATCAATTTGTGTACGAATTACACCGTCAACAATATACATTGGTGTTGCTCCTGCTGGATTATCAATGGAGGTTCCTCCACGGACTAAAATGTTAGAAGCTTTACCGGGCTGACCTGATGCCGTACGCACCACTACACCAGTGACATTTCCTTGTAATGCTTGTGTTACGTTAGAATAAGGTACATTCTCTAATACTTTTTTGTCTAATTTAGAGACAGAGGTACTTAAAGTTCTACGGTTTTGTTGTCCGTAACCTACAATAATTACTTCGTTCATTTGCTCTCCTATCTCTTTTAGGACGATTTTAAGAGGTGTAGTCCCAATAGTTACTTCTTGATCTTGTAGACCAATATAAGAAACTATTAATGTGGTAACATTATCAGGGACTTCAATTGTAAAAGTACCGTCAAAATCGGTTTGTGTACTTACATTTGAACCTTTAGCTAGGATATTTACCCCAGGCAAAGACTCGCCTTTTTCATTTGTTACCCTTCCAGTAACAATTTTTTGAACAAGATTTAGCTTGTTAGTTGTCTCTTTTATTATTGCCGAGCTGTTTTCGAACATAATATTTTTCGTAGTAGATTCTGCTGCCGATACTTGTATTGTGAAGGCTGTTAGTAAAAGAACTGCCGTGTTTGAAGCTTTCCATCTCTGGGAGCTTAGCCAAAAGTTGCGTGGTTTTTTTTTGGTTAATAATTTCATAACTTTGTAATGGGTTGGTTAATAAAAATTTTGCGTGTTAAATGTATTTATTTGAAATCTAAATCAATCCCCCCTTTTTGGGAGAAACAAGTCAGCTATGCTTGCAACATTGGCTGGCTTTTTTTATGAATTACAAATGAATGTTTTATAAATTAGAGACATATCCATCTTGCTTTACTATTTCTTTCGTTGATAAATAGGAGAATGTAAAAAAGACAAAAAAACAAGGTTTCGTATTATTTATTTACTATCATGATGTAAATATATAAATTTTTTTAATATAGTGAGTATATATATTAAAATATTTTATTAACTAAATTTAGTTTAGTTACTAATTAATGGGGATAACATTTTTTCTTTAACGACGCAACAGGCGCCAATAACTCCAGCACGTAAACCTAAAGACGATTTTTTAAGTTTTACATCGCGATTGACTAATCCTAATGAATATTTTTTCAATGCAGATTGGATTGGTAAAACAGCATAATCGCCTAGCTGTGAAAAATCACCACCAATCACTAGTAGTTCAGGATTGAAAATATTGAGTATAATAGATAGATAACGTCCCATCTTTTCACTTTGAGTAGTAACGAGTTCTATGCATAAGCTATCTTCTAAATTTATGGCTCCTGATATAATTGCATGGTGCTGTAAAGCATGAGAATTATCGTCTAGTATAACTTTTGACTGTTTACCCTCTTTTATGGCATTTTTAAACTGATCCACGAGAGACCATCCTGAAATTTCGGTTTCTAGACATCCTAGTTTACCGCATTGACACATAATTTGGTTATTAAAGATCGTACTGTGTCCAAATTCTCCAGAATATCCTGATTTACCATAATATAGTTTTCCATCAGTAATCATCCCAATTGCGACTCCCCAGCTGTAGTTAACAAATATGATATTTTGCTCACCATCAACTATGCCTTCCTTATATTCACCATATGTCATTGCTCTAGTATCATTTTCTAAACGAACAGGTAGACCTAATTGATCTGAAATAATTTCAGTTAAAGGTCTATTTTCACTAAAGAAGTAATTATAGCTAAATCCTTCTATCGAATTTATTCGACCGGACAGGTTAATACAAACTCCAACAATCATTCTTTTTTCTACTGAACTATCTTCTATGAAAGAGTTTATCAAATTACATAACTCTTGAAGAGATTCAGGGGTATTTTCTAAGATAAAAGAAGAATCAAGTTCTATACTTACAAATTCATTTTTAATATTTTGTAATCCTATAGACATACTAGCTCGGTTTACATTCACGCCCAAAAAGTATGCGCATGTTGGATTGATGCTATATAAGGAAGGGCGTCTTCCACTGCTATTGGCCATTTTCCCCATATCTACTACATAGGCTTCTAAAAGCAATTCATTAACTGCTTTAGTAACTGTGGGAACACTAGATTGTAATTCTGAACTTAATTCAGCAATTGTAGCATTTCCATTTGACAATAGGTGTTTAACTATAGATTGTCTTAATATATGCCATTTCTGTCCAGAAAGGCTATTGTCACTACTAACGTCTAATAAATTTTTTAAGTTCATTTTGCTGTGTTATAAAATGTTTATATACCATTGTACAACAAAATTACTATTAATATTTATTAATTAGAGTTTGATAATAAATTAATTTAATTATTGCGATTCAATTCAGATGATTTTGGTATTTAGCAAAAAAAGTAACTTTTAATAATTTAAGATTATTAAGGATGGCTATTAAATTGAAATAGTCTCTAGTTTAAGATCATTTATTAAAGATGAAAAGTTCAACAATTGAATTGGACATTTTTTCTAGCCAATAATTAAAGGTTCAACTTGTTCAATTTTTAGGCTTGTATATTGGCAGAACTCTTCTATAGATACAAGCTCATTTTGTGGTTCTGTCGCGTCTGTTTAACAACTATTATCTTTAGAGCTTCAAAATATATTAAATGAATACCAAAGGTCATTGTTATCCCAAAGCTATTATTCTTCAGGCCGTTTATCTCAAATTGAGATTTACATTGAGTTACAGGGATGTTGAGGATATAATGAAAGGCTTGGAATAGCAGTTGATCATGCTACGATTCAGCGTTGGGTGTTTAAATTTGCACCTTTGATTGAATCAAAAATCAAAAAGAGAAAGAACAGAGTAGGCTCCAGCTGGCGAATGGATGAAACTTATATAAAGGTAAAAGGTATCTGGTGTTACTTATATCGAGCTGTTGATAAGTTGGGTAATACGGTGGATTTTCTTCTTACCAAAAGAAGACAAAGAATGAGTGCGCAGTCATTCCTAATTAAAGCAATAAATAATAATTGCCGGCCAACGGTAATAAATATAGACAAAAGCGG
>NZ_FNRD01000021.1 GCF_900107635.1 Flavobacterium gillisiae | reverse complement strand
CCAGTATTTGCTGTAGCAACGGAGACAGACGCTTGTGGTTCTACTTTCACGTTAACTTCTGCAGATGTAACTACTAATGGTACATGTGCTGGTTCGTATTCTGTTACTAGAACTTGGACTGCAACAGATGCTTGTGGAAACGCAGCTACTGCTTCACAAACGATTAACGTACAAGATATAACCGCTCCAGTAATTGCAGATTTACCTGCTACTTCAACGATCAATTGTCCTGCTACTCCAGTATTTGCTGTAGCAACGGCGACAGACGCTTGTGGTTCTACTTTCACGTTAACTTCTGCAGATGTGACTACTAATGGTACATGTGCTGGTTCATATTCTGTTACTAGAACTTGGACTGCAACAGATGCTTGTGGAAACGCAGCTACTGCTTCACAAACGATTAACGTACAAGATATAACGGCTCCAGTAATTGCAGCTTTACCTGCTACTTCAACGATCAATTGTCCTGCTACTCCAGTATTTGCTGTAGCAACGGCGACAGACGCTTGTGGTTCTACTTTCACGTTAACTTCTGCAGATGTAACTACTAATGGTACATGTGCTGGTTCATATTCTGTTACTAGAACTTGGACTGCAACAGATGCTTGTGGAAACGCAGCTACTGCTTCACAAACGATTAACGTACAAGATATAACACCGCCTACTACAACTACTCAATTTGCTGCAGAAATCAGCGTGAATTGTAGTGTAATACCAGCTAAACCTAATCTTGTTTTTGTAGATGAGTGTTCAACTGTTGTTCCGACTTTTGTTTATACTGAGAATACAATTAACAATACTACTACATCGTATTCTATTATAAGAAAATGGATTGTGAAAGATGCGTGTGGTAACACATCTGAGTTTATTCAAAAAGTCAACGTCGATGTTACTGCAACTAACGTTGTAATAGCTGAAGTTAAATCTTATAATATCGATGATGTTCCAGCACCAACTATCAACCTGTTTAGTTTGTTACCACAAGGTACGCCAACAGGTGGAACATGGTTTAGCGAAAACGCCTCGGTAACATTAAACGGAGACATCGTAGATAATAGTTCAGTTTCAGCAGGGGATTATAAATTTACCTATACTATTAATGCAAATGCATGTCCAACAGTATTCGCACTTACTATCAACATAGATGGAGGTCTTGTATTACCATGTGGTACTGTACTCGTACATAATGCATTCTCACCTAATGGAGATGGAATTAATGAAATATTCACTATTGATAGTATAGATGATACAATTTGTTATCCAGAAAATACAGTTGAAATCTACAACAGATGGGGAGTTCTAGTTTTTGAAACTAAAGGATATAATAATAGCTCTAACGCATTTAATGGTACCTCTCGTGGAAGAACCACTATAAGTCAATCATCCGGTTTGCCAACTGGTACCTATTTTTACATCTTGAATTATACTTCTGTTGATGGTAATGGTAAAATCCAGACCAATACGAAAGATGGATATCTATACCTAACAAAATAATGAAAAACCATACCTTAGGGCTCTATTGCCCTAAGGTTTAATTAAAGTTTTATGAAAAGCCCTAATTTTCGAATGATAAAATATCTACTATGAAAACAAAACTATTTTCTTTCGTTTTGATGTTTACTGCTTTGGTAAGTTTTGCTCAACAGGATGCACAATTTACACAATACATGTACAACACAATAAATATCAATCCAGCTTATGCGGGATCAAGAGGAGCTCTGAGTGTCTTTGCATTACATCGTACTCAATGGGTTGGATTAGATGGTGCACCAGTTACTAATGCAGTATCTGTAAATACCCCTTTTAACAATAGCAGATTAGGTCTTGGAGTATCTATTATCAATGATAAGATAGGTCCTACACATGAAAACACCATTTCTGCTGATTTATCTTATACAGTACCAACATCTGAAAAAGTTAAACTATCTTTTGGAGTTAAAGCAACCGCCAATTTATTTGATTTGGATGTTACCCGCTTAAATCCTGTGGATGACGATCCTAGTTTACATGACTATAATAATAAATTCTCGCCTAATATTGGCGCTGGGGTATATTTGCACTCAGACAAGGCGTATGTAGGTCTATCAATACCTAATTTTATAGAGACGAATCGCTATGATGATAATGAGGTTGCTATTTTTAAAGAGAAAATAAATTATTATTTGATCGCTGGTTATATCCTTGATTTGAATAGTTCGATAAAGTTCAAACCTGCCCTATTAACTAAAATGGTTAAAGGAGCACCACTTCAAGTAGATGTGTCAGGTAATTTTATGTTTAACGATAAATTCGTACTTGGAGTTGCCTATCGATGGAGCGCTGCGGTTACTGCAATGGCTGGATTTCAAATTTCAGACGCGATGTATATCGGATATGGATATGATCTAGAAACTACTAATTTAGATAATTATAATTCTGGCTCGCATGAAATTTTCCTGCGCTATGAATTATTTAAAAAGAATGACAAAATCACAACCCAACGATTCTTCTAAAAATTATTATTATGAAAAATAACATACTCTTTTACATAACTATAATAACTGTTTTTTCATTAAACATTTATTCGCAAAAAGCCAGAGTAGCCGCTGCAGATAAAAAATATGACAACTATGCTTTTGTAGATGCCATAAAAACCTATGAAAGAGTTGCAGAAAAAGGTTATAAATCGGCTGATATGTTCCAAAAGTTGGGAAATGCTTATTACTTCAACGGGAAACTCGAAAAGGCAGCACAATGGTATGGTGAATTATTTGCCATGACTACTGAGGTGGAGCCGGCTTACTATTATCGCTATGCGCAATCTCTACGTTCCATAGGCGAAAATGACAAAGCAGATCAGATTATGGAAAAGTTTGATCAAATGTCTGGAAACGACAGTAGAGGAGAACTTTTTGCAAAAAACGAAAACTACATGGATGCCATTAAGGCTAATTCCGGAAGGTATAAAGTGGAAAATGCGGGAATTAACTCTCCCTATTCAGATTATGGGACTACTATGTATTCCAATAAGATGGTGTTTGCCTCAGCAAGAGATACTGGAAGTTTAGGCCACAGAAAACATACTTGGACTGGTCAGTCTTTCACAAAATTATATGTGTCTGATGTTGGCGAAGAATTGAGTTTAGGAACTCCAGCTAAGTTTGATAAATCCATCAACTCTAAATTTAATGAGTCAACTCCAGTCTTCACTAAAGATGGAAAAACTATCTATTTCACAAGAAATAACTATCTCGACGGAAAAAAAGGGAAGGACGGAAATGACAATACGTTAGTAAAAATATACAAAGCTATTTTAGAGAATGACAAATGGGTGAATATTACTGAACTTCCATTCGACAGTGATAATTATAGTACAGCCCATCCTGTTTTAAGTCCTGATGAAAAAACAATGTATTTCGTATCTGATATGCCGGGAACTATAGGACTTTCTGATTTATTTAAAGTACAAATAAACGAAGATGGAACTTTTGGTACTCCTATAAATCTTGGACGATCTATAAATACTGAAGGAAGAGAAACATTTCCATTTGTGAATGCCGACAACGAAATTTATTTTGCCTCTGATGGCCATCCGGGTTTAGGCGGATTAGATATTTTTGTGTCTAAAATAAAGACCGACGGAACTTTTGGAAAAGTTCAAAATGTTGGTATGGATGCCAACTCTCCTAAAGATGATTTTGGATATTGGATTGACACCAAATCCAGAAGAGGTTTTTTCTCTTCAAATAGAGATGGCGGACAAGGTTATGATGACATTTATAAATTCCTGGAAACTAAAAAACTTCTTTGTGAACAAGAATTATCTGGAAAAGTAACAGATTCAATAACTTTTGAAATTCTTGTAGGGGCTAAAATTAGTCTTTTTGACAAAAGGTTCAATCCTATGGGAACAGTTAATACAGATGATAAAGGAATCTATACTTTTACTGTTGAATGTGGCAAAACGTATAATGTAAGAGCCGAAAAAGAAGATTATACAACTAAAGAAGAAAGTGTAACTATTGCCGACGAAAACGGCAAAACAAATTTCGATATCGCCTTAGAAAAAGCGAAATGTAAGGTTACTGTAGGAGATGATTTGGGTAAATGCTTTGGCATTAAAATGATTTACTTTGACTTCGATAAATCAAATATTCGACAAGAAGCAGCTATAGATCTTGAAAAAATATTAGATGTTCTAAATCAATATCCAAAAATGAAATTAGATATTCGCTCACATACAGACAGCCGTGGCTCAAACAAATACAATGAGTCCTTATCTGATAGAAGAGCACAATCTACCATAGGTTGGTTAATGAAAAACGGCGTAGATAAAAGCCGATTAACAGCTAAAGGTTACGGAGAAAACCAACTCATAAATAAATGTGCTGATGGTGTTGAATGTACCGAAGAAGAGCATCAACTAAACAGACGAAGTGAATTTATTATCATGGAGTTGTAGCGGAAAGACAAATAGTTTAAAATAATAAATAGTAACCTCGGAAAGTTAATCTTTCCGAGGTTTTTTACTTTTACATTACTAGATTAATAGTCAGCTTTATGTGGTTTCAATTAGCCAATAACTCAACCAGGGCTAAGTAAACCTCTTGTTAATTAAATCATAATTAACTACAAACCAACGTATTGTCCCACAAATTAATTCTTAAAAAAAGGGCTCAATAACACCAAAACGTAAATAATACCCAATAAAAAACACACTTCAACGAGTTTTTAGGTTAGTTATAGAAAAAACAAAACACCATCAATAATTATCCTTAAATTTAACTATAATTAATAAGCACTCTTTTATGGGCAATGTTCAAAAAAGAGAAAATCACAAATATTGAAAATTCTTTAAAATCGAAAAAAGAAAATTTTATATTTTATATCAGGATCTAAATACCACTGACCTTGAAGTTTTGAATAAATTAAGAAATGTATTTATTCAAAAATTGTTTAAAAACACACTGCTATTGAAAATCATTTTAGTTTCGTGTTTTAACTAAAATAAGAAAGGGAAAATCCTCAACGACTGAGAAAAATCTTATCCCTAAAAAAGGAAACTTTTTATTCCTGAAAAATCCGGACAGCGAAATTGACTTTGTTTTACAGAAAACATACTCTAACACAAATAATAGCTTTCGCATAAAATTCAATTAATTCTTAC
This sequence comes from Flavobacterium gillisiae, assembly GCF_900107635.1. Lineage (GTDB taxonomy): Bacteria > Bacteroidota > Bacteroidia > Flavobacteriales > Flavobacteriaceae > Flavobacterium > Flavobacterium gillisiae. The sequence goes on along the minus strand of NZ_FNRD01000021.1, from coordinate 12,071 downwards.
ATCTTTAATTTCTTCAAAAACTAAAATGAAAACAACGGATTTTAAAGTAATAAATTAAAAAAGTAATATTATGAAATCGAAAATTACATTCTTAAAATTGGCTTCCCTCCTACTAATCGATAATAAAATTTCTGAATTCAATATTCCATATTTAGTCAAATTTATGGCATTCTTAACGCTGAAAATAACAGATCAATATCCATTATTTGATTCTTTAAGAGCTACTATAAATATGGATTTAATTCCTATAAAATCTGAAAAAATAACAATAGTAGATCGTACATCAATTTGTATGGCCGCTAACAGAGGTGAATTTAACTACTAACAATTACCTCACTTTCTAACGATTTAAACCAAGTCAATATGAAAACAATATCTACACATCCGATAAAAATATTTTTATTTCTATGTTTCTTCTTACTTAATGTTACTAATAGTTTCAGCCAAGTTTTTATGCCAGATGGTAACTATAACGCTGTAGAATATCTAAATGCACAAACAAAAATAGTTGATGCTAACGCATCTTCAACTTGTCAAGTTGAAAGAGTGTTCGCTGTAACAAAAGGTACTGGAACTGATCAATACTTATTGTTGGGTATTAACAACGGAAATGGAGGTTCGGCAATTTTTAGGTATTATATTAATACCGATGGCAATACTTCAACTGGAGTAACGAGCGAAACTTATAAAGGTACTGTCTATCCTATTGGCGGAGCTGAAATTATTTTACAATTAGATGCAAGTAAAAATGCGCTAACTATTACTAAATATGATTCATCAGGTAATGTAGATCCCAACTTTCCTATAACAGGTGTTACAAGTGCTATTGGAAGCTATATTCCAGGAGATAATAGCTTTATTGAAATTAAAATACCTTTATCGATCTTCGACATTTGTAATTCAACAACCAATGGTGTAATTACTTTAGCAAAATACCTTTCGTTTTCAGGAGGTAGTATTAATTCTGCACCATGTGCATTAGAGGATATTGATTTAACAATTGGATTAAATGGAATTGTCACTCCTAATAAGGAATATTGCGCCGGACAAGATACTAAGTCAACTCTTACTCTTACTGGACAATTAGGAAATGTGGTTAGATGGGAATCCTCGACAGACCTTCTTTTTACTCTTCCTACAACAATTAACAATACAACAACATCTTATGACACTCCTTCCAATCTAAATGTAACAACCTATTTCAGAGCAGTAATTAGTAGCACTTTGTGTCTGAACATTACGCTGAATTCACAACCAGCCAAAATAACAGTAAACCCTGGGCCTACAGTAATTATTACTGACCCCGCAGCGGTATGTTCTCCTTTAACAGCGGATTTAACTGTAGCAGCGGTTACCACAGGATCAACTGCAGGACTAACTTATACATATTGGACAAATGCTGGAGCAACTACTCCTTATACCACACCAGCAAATGCGACCGCGGGTACGTATTACATCAAAGGAACCACTAATGCAGGATGTTTCAATATCAAACCAGTAACAGTAACAGTTAATCCGAAGCCGACAGTAAGTAGTGCAGCAACAACTGTAATATGTAATGGTGTAGCTCAGAACTACGATATTACTAGTGCCACTTCGGGAACTACATTCTCATGGAGTCGTGCTGCTGTAATAGGAATAAGCAACCTGCCTGCAACAGCACAAACAAGCGATCCAATAACAGAAACCTTAAACAATACTACTTCAGCTCCTATAAATGTTGTTTATTTAATAACTCCTACAGCGAATAATTGCTCTGGTCCTGTCTTTACTTATACTGTAACAGTTAATCCAACTCCTACAGTGAGTAGTGCAGCAACAGCTGTAATATGTAACGGTGTAGCTCAGAACTATGATATTACTAGTGCCACTTCGGGAATTACATTCTCATGGAGTCGTGCTGCTGTAATAGGAATAAGCAACCTGCCTGCAACAGCGCAAACGAGCGATCCAATAACAGAAACCTTAAACAATACTACTTCAGCTCCTATAAATGTTGTTTATTTAATAACTCCTACAGCGAATAATTGTTCTGGTGCTGTCTTTACTTATACTGTAACAGTTAATCCAACTCCTACAGTGAGTAGTGCAGCAACAGCTGTAATATGTAACGGTGTAGCTCAGAACTATGATATTACTAGTGCCACTTCGGGAATTACATTCTCATGGAGTCGTGCTGCTGTAATAGGAATAAGCAACCTGCCTGCAACAGCACAAACGAGCGATCCAATAACAGAAACCTTAAACAATACTACTTCAGCTCCTATAAATGTTGTTTATTTAATAACTCCTACGGCGAATAATTGCTCTGGTGCTGTCTTTACTTATACCGTAACAGTTAACCCAACTCCAGTTTTAACAAGTTCCTTAACTCCTGCCGCAATATGTAGTGCAACTACATTTTCTTATAATGCCATAAGCTCTACAGCAGGTTCAACTTTTAGCTGGGTACGAGATGCAGTTACTGGCATTAGTAATGTAACAGGAAGCGGAACAAATGGCACAATAAGCGAGGTATTATTCAATACGACTACAAGTCCGATAGTAGTGACTTACATTATAAGTATTGCAGCCAACTCATGCACTAATTCACAAACCGTAACGGTAACAGTAAATCCTTTACCAGTTATAACAACCACAGCTACGGCAACATCAGTTTGTTTCAATGAAAGTGCACAGATCACGCCATTAACATATAATGTGGCATCTGGAACACCAATTAAATATAACATTGTTTGGAACGCTGCTCCAACAAATAACTTTACATCTGTTACAAATGAGATTTTGCCTACTAGCCCTATATCTATAGCTGTTCCCGCTGGTACCCCTGCAGGAACATATACGGGTACAATTACCGTAGAAAATGCTAATGGATGTGTCAGTACTGGTACAACATTTACAATAACAGTAAATAAATGCTTAATTTCGATAGTGAAAGAATCTAAATTAAATAATACTGGAACCTGCACAAGTGTGGGAGATACTATTACTTATACTTTTACTGTAACTAATCCAGGTACTACACCAATAACGAATATTACAATTACCGACCCTTTATTAACGGCACCAAATCCTGTCGTTCCAATATTATTAGCAAGTGGAGATACTAATGGTGATATGAGTTTAGATGTAAATGAAACATGGATATATACGGCAACTTATGCAATAACGCAAAATGATATTAATACAGGAAATGTTACTAACCAAGCAACCGTAGATGCCATAGTTTTAGGAGGAGATGCTGTTACAGGTTCAACAGGTACAATAACAAGATTATGTCAAAACCCTAAAATTGCAGTTGTCAAAACCACTGATATTGTAGTTGGAGAAAATGGATGTGCCAACCTAATTGTAGGTAGTATTGTAACCTATACATTCACGGTGACTAATCCGGGTAATGTAAGTTTACATAATGTATCTGTTGAAGATCTTCATCCTGGTTTATCTGCTATTGCTCTTCAAAGTGGTGGTGATATAAACACTAACAGCATTCTAGAGCCTAATGAAACTTGGAATTATACCGCAACTTACACAGTAACTCAAGCTGATATAGATGCAGGAAAAATAACCAATCAAGCTTCGGTTGATGGTTTTGCTCCTGACGAAACAAAAGTATCTGACTTATCTGGTAACGGGGCAACTACTAATGATGAAAATATAATACCTATTTGCTCTACCCCGAAAATTGTCATTGTAAAAACCAATGACATTCAAGTTGGAGAAAACGGATGTGCCAACCTAGTCGTAGGTAGTATTGTAACGTATACATTCACCGTAACTAATCCGGGTAATGTAAGTTTACATAATGTAATGGTCGCTGACCCTCATGTAGGCTTATCTGCTATTGCTCTTCAAAGTGGTGGTGATGCCAATACTAACAATATTTTAGAGGTTACTGAAACTTGGACTTATACTGCAACGTACACAGTAACTCAAGCTGATATCGATGCGGGGAAAATAACTAATCAAGCTTCGGTTGATGGTTTTGCTCCTGACGAAACGAAAGTGACTGATTTATCTGGTAATGGATCAACTACTAATGAAGAAAATATAATACCTATTTGTACTACACCAAAAATTGCCATTGTAAAAAGCAATGACATTCAAATTGGAGAAGACGGATGTGCCAATCTAATTGTAGGTAGCATTGTAACATATACATTCACCGTAACTAATCCGGGTAATGTAAGTTTACATAACGTTATGGTTGCTGACCCTCATGTAGGCTTGTCTGCTATTGCTCTTCAAAGTGGTGGTGATGCCAATACTAACAATATTTTAGAGGTTACTGAAACTTGGATTTATACTGCAACCTACACAGTAACTCAAGCTGATATCGATGCGGGAAAAATAACCAATCAAGCTTCGGTTGATGGTTTTGCCCCTGATGAAACGAAAGTATCTGACTTATCAGGTAATGGATCAACTACTAATGAAGAAAATATAATACCTATTTGTACTACACCGAAAATTGCCATTGTAAAAAGCAATGACATTCAAATTGGAGAAGACGGATGTGCCAACCTAGTCGTAGGTAGCGTCGTAACGTATACATTCACCGTAACTAATCCGGGTAATGTAAGTTTACATAACGTGATGGTTGCTGACCCTCATGCAGGCTTGTCTGCTATTGCTCTTCAAGGTGGTGGTGATGACAATACTAACAATATTTTAGAGGTAACTGAAACTTGGATCTATACTGCAACTTACACAGTAACTCAAGCTGATATCGATGCAGGAAAAATAACCAATCAAGCTTCGGTTGATGGTTTTGCTCCTGACGAAACAAAAGTATCTGACTTATCAGGTAATGGATCAACTACTAATGAAGAAAATATAATACCTATTTGTACTACACCGAAAATTGCCATTGTAAAAAGCAATGACATTCAAATTGGAGAAGACGGATGTGCTAACCTAGTCGTAGGCAGTATTGTAACATATATATTTACCGTAACTAATCCTGGTAATGTAAGTTTACATAACGTTATGGTTGCTGACCCTCATGTAGGCTTGTCTGCTGTTGCTCTTCAAAGTGGTGGTGATGCCAATACTAACAATATTTTAGAGGTTACTGAAACTTGGATCTATACCGCAACTTACACAGTAACTCAAGCTGATATCGATGCAGGAAAAATAACCAATCAAGCTTCGGTTGATGGTTTTGCTCCTGACGAAACAAAAATATCGGACTTATCCGGTGATGGAGCAAATACTAATGAAGAAAATGTAATACCAATTTGTTCTACACCTAAAATTGCCATTGTGAAAACCAATGACATTGTAGTTGGAGAAAACGGCTGTGTTATTCTAGCCTTAGGTGATATCATTACTTATACGTTCACCGTGACCAACCCTGGTAATGTGAGCTTACATAATGTAGCTGTTCAAGATCTTCATCCTGGTTTATCCTCTATTGCTCTTATTAGCGGTGGGGATGCCAACACTAATAACATATTAGAGGTTATTGAAACTTGGATTTATAGAGCGACATACGCGGTAACTCAAGCTGATATAGATGCGGGAAAAATAACCAATCAAGCTTCGGTTGATGGTTTTGCTCCTGACGAAACAAAAGTATCGGACTTATCTGGTAGTTCTGAAACTAACAATGATGCTGATGTACTTGTTATATGCACTATACCATCTATTACTATAACTAAAGACGGAATGTTCAATGATTCAACATTACCTAAAGGCATAACAAATCCGGGGGATACAATCACTTATACTTTTGTTATAAAAAACACAGGTAATGTAACCCTTACTAATGTAACTATTACAGATCCATTACCTGGAATAGTAATCACAGGAGGGCCTTTAACATCATTGGCTGCGGGTGCTTCTAATAGTACTACTTTTATCGGTACCTATACAATCACACAAGCGGATATTAATGCGGGTGTTGTTTACAATCTAGCAACAGTTAGTGGTACTCAGCCTTCTGGAACGGTTGTGACCGCCACTTCAACTGACCCTACGCTATGTGCTATTTGTCCTCCTAAACCAGACTGTACAGGTCCTGATTGTGCAAACTACACAGTAACTCCGTTACCAAATCTAAAAGTCACTAAAACGGCCACTGTTACTACTCGTGGTAATATTGATGAAGTGTATAGCTTTGTTGGAGATGTGATTAATTACAACATACGAGTTGAAAACACAGGTTACATGACGATTCTTAACATTGTTGTAAAAGATCCTTTGACAGGACTTAATAATACGATTGCAACATTGGCTCCCGGAGAATACAAAGATTTTAGTGAAAGTCATACCGTAACTATAGCAGACTTAACAGCAGATTCAGTGCTTAATATTGCCACAGCAGATGGATTGACGCCAACGGGTTCTCCAATCCATGCCGAAGATTCGCTAACGGTTGAAAAAGCTTCAGTATTAGGTTGCAAAAGTATTCTCGTCCATAATGCCTTCTCTCCAAATGGAGATGGAATTAATGAAATGTTTGTCATAGACGGTCTTGAGGATACTATATGTTACCCTGAAAATGCAGTTGAAATCTATAATCGTTGGGGAGTATTAGTTTTTGAAACTCAAAACTATAATAATCAAACTAATGCTTTTGACGGATACTCAAGAGGTAGAACAACAATTGATAAATCATCTGGTTTACCAACAGGAACCTATTTCTATATTTTGAAATACACTTCCGTTGATCTAAATGGTAATATTCAAGCAAATCAAAAAGATGGGTATTTATACCTTACAAAATAAATATAACTTAACATAATTCCTGAGGCGTAGCAACCCTCAGGTATAAAAAAGGAAACCAAATGAAGACAAGAATAGTATTATTCGCTTTGCTGTTTACTGGAGTTGTAAGTTATGGCCAACAAGATGCTCAATTTACACAATACATGTACAACACCATAAATATTAATCCGGCTTATGCAGGATCAAGAGGAGCTTTGAGTATTTTTGCGTTGCATCGGACCCAATGGGTTGGGTTAGACGGTGCGCCAGTTACAAATGCAGTTTCTGTAAATACCCCTTTTAACAACAGTAGGCTAGGTCTTGGTGTATCTATTATCAATGATAAGATAGGTCCAACACATGAAAATACAATTTCTGCTGATTTATCTTACACTATACCAACCTCTGAAAAAGTTAAACTTTCTTTTGGAATTAAAGCAACTGCTAATTTGTTCGATCTGGATGTTACCCGACTAAACCCTGTAGATGATGACCCTAGCTTGCATGACTATAATAATAAGTTCTCCCCTAATATTGGGGCTGGGGTTTATTTGCATTCGGATAAAGCTTATGTTGGATTATCAATACCAAATTTTATAGAAACAAATCGTTATGATGACAACGAAGTAGCTATTTTTAAAGAAAAAATAAATTACTATTTGATTGCCGGTTATATACTTGATTTAAATAACTCTATAAAATTCAAACCTGCTTTATTAACTAAAATGGTAAAAGGAGCACCACTACAAGTAGATGTGTCAGGAAATTTTATGTTTAATGAAAAGTTTGTAGTTGGAATAGCTTACAGATGGAGTGCTGCAGTATCCGCAATGGTTGGTTTTCAAGTATCAGAAGCCCTATATTTGGGTTATGGATATGATTTCGAAACCACTAATTTAGATAACTACAACTCTGGCTCGCATGAAATTTTCTTACGCTACGAATTATTTAGAAACAATAATAAGATGACTACTCAACGATTTTTTTAAAATAATTATTATGAGGAAAAAATTAATTTTTTGCACAACAATAAGCCTTGTATCATTTAAGATACATTCCCAAAATGAAAAGGTTTACATAACCGACAAAATAAATGCTAAATATGCATACATAGATGTTACACAAACATATGAAAGAGTGGCTGCAAAAGGCTACAAGTCTGTAGATTTATTTCAAAAATTGGGAAACTCCTATTATTCTAATTCTAGGTTAGACAAAGCGGCTAAATGGTATGAAGAATTATTTGCCATAACTTCTGATTTAGATCCCGAATATTACTCCCGCTATGCTAAGTGTTTGATCTTTATAGAAAAAAATGACCAAGCAAATGAAGTCTTACAAAGGTTAAAGCAAAAAATAGCATTAGAAGAACTCATAAAACTGAAAAAATAATAATGAAGTAAAACCTCAAAAATTTATTATCATGAAAGGCTGCCAATTATATTTAATTTTAATATGTTTCTTTTCTTACAGTAGTTTTTCACAAAAAGTGAAATTAAATGAATCTGCAAAGAAAATGGAAGGTATAAAAATTAGTGCTGATAAACATTCAGAAATGGAAGTCCATACCATAAATGCAGCCAGTTCGTACCATGTGGTTGAAAAAATAAATATGACTTTTGGTGGTTATACTACCACCTATACAGTATCAGATCTAAGTCAAGTTAACACCAATGATTTGGGGCCAAACAATACGAGAGTTGTAACCCCTCACTTTTCAGAAGATAAACATCTCACAGATAACCAAATCGAAAAGCTTACTGATTCAATAAAGCAATCCTTTATCCCTATTGATTCAATTGTAAAGAAAGATATAAAAACAAATACGGACTTCGTATATGTGAATCCTTTACAAACTTATGAAAGAGTAGCAGAAAAAGGATATAAATCTATAGACATGTTTAAAAAATTAGGAAATGCCTATTTCTTCAATGAAAAACTAAAGGAAGCTGCTAGGTGGTATGGAGAATTATTTGCCATGACAACAGATTTAGAACCAGTCTATTATTATCGTTATGCTCAATCGCTTAGATTCACTGGTGAAAAAGAAAAAGGTGATGAAATGATGGCTATATTCGATGAAATGTTAGAAAATAATACAGATAAAAAAAATTAAAATTACAACCAACGATTCTTCTAAAAACAATTATTATGAAAAATAACATACTCTTTTACATAACTATAATAAGTGTTTTTTCATTAAACATTTATTCACAAAAAGCCAGAGTAGCTGCTGCTGATAAAAAATATGACAACTATGCTTTTGTAGATGCCATAAAAACCTATGAAAGAGTCGCAGAGAAAGGTTATAAATCAGCTGATATGTTCCAAAAACTGGGAAATGCCTATTACTTTAATGGGGAACTCGAAAAAGCAGCACAGTGGTATGGAGAATTATTTGCAATGACTACTGAGGTCGAACCAGCTTACTATTATCGCTATGCGCAATCTCTTCGTTCTATAGACGAAAATGACAAAGCGGATCAGATTATGGAAAAGTTTGATAAAATGTCTGGAAACGACAGTAGAGGAGAGCTTTTTGCAAAAAACGAAAACTATATGGATGCCATTAAGGCTAATTCTGGAAGGTATAAAGTGGAAAATGCAGGGATTAATTCTCCCTATTCAGATTATGGAACTACTATTTATAAAAATAAAATCGTATTTGCCTCTGCAAGAGATACTGGAAGTTTAGGCCATAGAAAACATACGTGGACCGGACAATTTTTTACAAAATTATATGTGGCAGATGTTGGAGAACAAATGAGTTTGGGAAGCCCTGCCAAGTTTGAAAAGTCAATAAACTCAAAGTTTAACGAATCAACTCCAGTCTTCACTAAAGATGGAAAAACTATCTATTTCACAAGAAATAACTATCTCGACGGAAAAAAAGGAAAAGACGGAAATGACAACACCTTAGTAAAAATATACAAAGCTAGTTTAGAAAATGAAAAATGGGTGAATATTACTGAACTTCCATTCGACAGTGATAATTACAGTACGGCCCATCCTGTTTTAAGTCCTGATGAAAAAACAATGTATTTCGTTTCTGATATGCCTGGAACTATAGGGCTTTCTGATTTATTTAAAGTACAAATAAACGAAGATGGAACTTTTGGTAACCCTGTAAATTTAGGTCGCCCAATCAATACTGAAGGAAGAGAAACATTCCCATTTGTAAATGACGATAATGAAATTTATTTTGCTTCTGATGGCCATCCGGGTCTAGGCGGATTAGATATTTTTGTGTCTAAAATTAATTCAGACGGAACTTTTGGAAAAGTTCAAAATGTTGGTATGGATGCCAACTCTCCTAAAGATGATTTTGGATATTGGATTGATACCAAGTCCAGAAGAGGGTTTTTCTCATCAAACAGAAGTGGCGGACAAGGTTATGATGACATTTATAAATTCCTGGAAACTAAAAAACTCCTTTGTGAACAAGAATTATCTGGAAAAGTAACAGATTCAATAACTTTTGAAATTCTTGTAGGGGCTAAAATTAGTCTTTTTGACAAAAGGTTCAATCCTATGGGAACAGTTAATACAGATGATAAAGGAATCTATACTTTTACTGTTGAATGTGGCAAAACGTATAATGTAAGAGCCGAAAAAGAAGATTATACAACTAAAGAAGAAAGTGTAACTATTGCCGACGAAAACGGCAAAACAAATTTCGATATCGCCTTAGAAAAAGCGAAATGCAAGGTTACTGTAGGAGATGATTTGGGTAAATGCTTTGGCATTAAAATGATTTACTTTGATTTTGACAAATCAAACATTCGCCAAGAAGCAGCTATAGATCTTGAAAAAATATTAGATGTTCTAAATCAATATCCAAAAATGAAATTAGATATTCGCTCACATACTGACAGCCGTGGATCATACAAATACAACGAAGCCCTATCAGACAGAAGAGCTAAGTCAACCATTAACTGGCTAATTACAAACGGAGTGAATAAAAATAGATTAGTAGGTAAAGGCTACGGTGAAAATCAACTTGTAAACAAATGTTCTGACGGAGTAGAATGTACTGAAGAAGAACACCAACTAAACAGACGTAGTGAGTTCCTTATAACGGAGTTATAAAAAAATAACCAGAATGTCAGTTGACATTCTGGTTATCTAAAACTAAACAAACATAATTATATTTTGGCAAAAATGTTAGTATAATATTTTTTACCTGTTACAGGATTTTCTCTTATTGAAATTCCGAAATGAGTAAAATTACCAACTATATTTTCTTTGTGACCTGGGCTATTTAACCAAGCATTTATGGCTGCTTGAGGAGTATTATAATTATATGCAATATTCTCTCCTACTGTTTTAGCTCCTAGTGTTTTTATTATATTTTCAGAACGATCTACAAAACCATCGTGATTTACCACATTATTTGAAATCATATAATTATCGTGTCCTTCTGATTTAACAGAGATAAAATTAATTGGTTCTAATGCACTAAGACCAACACTTACTCTATAGTCGTTGATCAGTTTCATTGTTTCTAATTCGCTAGCAGTATACGTATAGTTTACTACAACTTGTGCTTTTGCTTCTACTGTAGATACTTCAGAAGCATCAGAAGAACATGAATTTAAAGTGAAAATAACTGCTGTTAAAAGTATTGCTTTAAGTAAATTTCTTTTCATAATTCAGTAGTTTAAGTTTAAAGTAGATTGTGGGGCAAACTTCTTTAATGTTGCATTTAGTATGTATTCTAATTCTTCTCAAACATACATACAATTCCGTTAAACAGACTAAAATAATCGATGAACTACGTGTTTTAATTTAAAATATAATATTTAACTTACTTTTATGATAACTATAAGTTAAAAATATTGAATTAGTAAAAGTCCCGAACTGCACTAAACTTTGATTAAATTTAAATGAAGAGGCTAATTATTCAATCCATAAACTAAATCCGAAGAGATAGTCTTTACCACATCGCATTTAAAGCAACTTTATATGTAACCTATATACCTTGGAAGTTATTAATATTTCAGCGAATGCTTCTAAATAGAGGCACAACAACTGCTGTAATAAATGTGGAAAGCGATATCTAAAGAAATAATCTCTTACTTTCCTAAAACAAAAAAAGAGGCTGCGACTTGGGGAAGACAACCTCTAATTTAAAAAAAATAATCGAATTATATTTTGGCAAAAATGTTAGTATAATATTTTTTACCCGTTACAGGATTTTCTCTTATTGCAATTCCAAAATGAGTAAAATTACCAACTATATTTTCTTTGTGACCTGGGCTATTTAACCAAGCATTGATGGCTGCTTGAGGAGTATTATAATTATAAGCTATATTCTCTCCTACTGTTTTAGCTCCTAGTGCTTTTATTATATTTTCAGA
>NZ_FNRD01000009.1 GCF_900107635.1 Flavobacterium gillisiae | reverse complement strand
CCCCCCCTATTACTTAGGAATTTTCTTGGCTTTACTATTTTGTGCCTGTAGTAATGAGGATTTAGATTTTCTATTGGTCAAGATACGCCAGAAGAACAAATAAATTATGGGCAACCGTGTAATTAAAAGCTATATGAAAAAAATAATAGTATTAATTTTCTGTTTAATTATTACTTCGTGTTCAATTACAAGAATTGAACGGCAAGTAGTGAATAATTTTATTGATGAGGAGCTTTTAAAAACAAAATATTTGCCTTACATAAATACCAAAAATGTATTAGTTAATGAGGCTGGGAATGGTTTAGGCGCATTGTTATTTTATGAGCAACAATTAAAGAATGTAAATCAATTAAATTATAATTCTAATAATTGGGTTATTGATAGTGTAGAAATAGTTAAATTAAAAAAACTATATAAAAACAAGAAGCTATATAATTGGAAAAATTCTGACTTCTCAAATCACTCGTTTGAAATACTAGATGCTGAAACAAATTTGAACAATTATAAGACGGGATATTATTTAAACTTTGGAGAAAGATTAATCTTAACTTTATCTAAACCATTGTTTGTTAATAAAAAAACTGCTTTAGTTTGGTTTAGCGCAACTAATAAATTTGGCGGAGCCGTAGAAAAATGTGTGATATTATTGGAAAACGCAAATGACAAATGGATAATTAAATCCCGTTATTATAATGGTGATAATTAGAAAGAAATACTTATCAACAAACAAACCCAAAAAAAAGTCTAGTTTTCAAGCTAGACTTTTTTTTTATTCTTATTTTTTTGGATTATTTCAAATGGGCTAACATATCCACCGTCATAGTTTCCAGGTCGTATTTGTGTTTCCAGTTCCAATCTTTTCTAGCCTCAGCATCATCAATACTAGCAGGCCAGCTGTCAGCAATTTTTTGACGAAAGTCGGGTTCATAAGTAATCGTAAATTCAGGAATGTGTTTTTTGATCTCCGCTGCGATTTCTGTTGGCGTGAAACTCATTGCAGCCAGGTTATAAGAAGAACGTATTTTAATTTGTTCTGCTGGCGCTTGCATAATCTGGATTGTTGCAGCAATAGCATCTTCCATATACATCATTGGCATCTTAGTTTCTGAAGACAAGAAACACTCGTAAGTTTTATCAGAAAGTGCTTTGTGAAAAATATCCACTGCATAATCTGTAGTTCCACCGCCAGGAGGCGAAGAGTAACTGATTAATCCAGGATAACGGATGCTTCTTACATCTACACCAAAGATATTATGGTAGTATTCACACCATCTTTCACCAGATTGCTTGCTGATTCCGTACACCGTGGATGGTTCCATGATGGTGTATTGCGGTGTGTTTTCTTTTGGAGTTGTTGGGCCAAAAACAGCTATACTCGATGGCCAAAATATTTTTTTTATTTTTTTGGCTTTAGCCAAATTCAAAACATGGAACAACGAGTTCATATTTAAATCCCAAGCAAAAGCAGGGTTTTTCTCAGCTGTTGCTGATAGTAATGCCGCCATCAAATAGATTTCATCGATTTTATGAACTTCCACAAGATGCTCAATCTGATTGAAATCTAAAGCATTGATTACTTCAAATGGCCCTGAATTAACAACATCGTTATTTAGTTTTCGAATATCGGAGGCGATTACATTATCAGTTCCATATATTTTTCTCAGAGAATGGGTTAATTCGGTACCTATTTGTCCACAAGCGCCTATAATTAATATTTTCGTACTCATTTTATCGAATTTTAAGCAGCTAAGATAACGTTTTCGTATTTATCTAAAACACTTCAAAAGGAGTTTGCTAATTGTACAAGCAAAAACTTAAAATCGTTATTTTTTGTCTGCTTTTTTGGCATTAATGATGTTAAAAATACAGTATTTTGAACTGATTTGTAATTCACATTTTGAAATCTGTATTTATAAATTTACTTTGTAACTTTGTGCTTTAATGAAAACACAATGAAATTCAAATTATCATACTTACTTTTCTTTTTTATTATCTTTTCTTCCTGTAAGGATGACAACAAAAAAAGGATCGCAGAAAACGAAAAAGACGCCAAAAAAAAGGAAGTCATTTTTTCGAATATAAATAAAGGTTGGGTTTTTTATGATACACCTATAAATACTACTGCCGAAGAAAGTGTGGCCACTTGGAATGAGCTTCGTCTGTTCTTGGCTGAACTAGCACAAAAACCGAAAAAGACCATTGGAGCATTTCAACAAAAAGCGGCAGCTATTTCTAAAAAAGCAACGGCATTGAATGAGAATTTGCCTTACAAGTTCGATAAACCACAAATTAAAAGCAGAATTTCAACATTAATCACTAAAGTGCGATTGCTTGATTTGTACATTCATTTAGATAACATTCCAGATAAAAAGGTGGTTCATTTGATTGCTGAAATCAATGTTGAATTAGCTTCTTTACAGCGACAAATGGATAAAATTGTTGAAAAAAGTAAAATTCCCGTGGAAGAAGGTGAATCTGATTTAATAAAAATGATGGATGCCTCCAGAGCCATTCCAAATAGTAATCCAACAATAAACAACCCAAACCTTCCTCAAATTGAGTAAAACTGCCCTATATAACATCTTTGATAATTCGCCTAAAATTCAACAAATCGTTGAACGTTTGCAGGAAAATAATCAACCGAAATTACATCTTGATGGTTTGCTGGGATCAGCGGCCTCTTTTGTCATACGCGCGTTATTTAAAAAAGCAGATGCTCCATTTCTCATCGTTTTAAACAATAAAGAGGAAGCGGCCTATTATTTGAATGATCTAGAACAAATGATTGGAGATAAGGATGTGCTATTTTATCCAGGTTCTTATCGCCGTCCATACCAAATAGAAGACACGGATAATGCTAACGTTTTGCTTCGTGCCGAAGTGCTTAACAGAATTAATTCCCGCAAGAAACCCGCTGTTATTGTTAGCTATCCCGAAGCGCTATTTGAAAAAGTAGTAACTCGTAGAGATTTGGAAAAAAACACCTTAAAAGTATCCGTAGGAGATAAAATTTCAATTGATTTTATCAATGAGGTTTTATTCGAATATGAATTTAAGAGAGTCGATTTCATAACAGAACCGGGAGAATTTTCTGTTCGTGGAGGTATTGTCGATGTGTTTTCTTTTTCGAATGATAATCCGTACCGTATCGAGTTTTTTGGTGACGAAGTGGAGAGCATCCGTAGCTTTGATGTAGCGACTCAGTTGTCTATCGAAATCCAAAAGAAAATTACGATAATCCCAAATGTGGAAAACAAAGTTTTTCAAGAAAACAGGGAAAGCTTCTTGGATTATATTTCAGAAAAAACGGTGCTCTTTATTCAAAATACCGAAGACCTTTTTTTACAATTAGACAAGCAATTTGTTAGGGCGGAAGAAGCTTTCGAAAAATTGTCAAAAGACATTAAACATGCTACGCCAGATCAATTGTTTTTAAACCAAAAGACTTTTATAAAAAGAGCTTTAGATTTTTCGATAGTTGAGTTGAGTCCAACACCAATTTTTAAAATCGCTAAGAAATTCGAATTTCACATTCAGCCGCAACCATCATTCAACAAGCAATTTGATTTGTTACTGAACAACCTTAGTGAAAACCAGTTTAACGGTTATAAAAATTATTTGTTTTGCTCGAATGAAGGACAAGCAAAACGATTTCATGATATTTTTGCAAGTTTAGACGAATCCAACTCTGAGAATATTCGCAAACAATACAATACGATTGTTTTGCCTTTGTACCAAGGTTTTATTGACGAGGAAAACCAAATTACCTGTTATACCGATCATCAGATTTTTGAACGCTACCATAAATTCAACATTAAGAGCAGCTATTCGAAAAAGCAAAATGTCACTTTAAAAGAATTGACAACGCTGTCTGTTGGGGATTATGTAACACACATCGATCACGGAATTGGACGTTTTGGAGGTTTGCAAAAAATACAGGTCGAGAACAAAACGCAGGAAGCCATAAAATTAGTTTATGCTGATAATGATATTGTGTATGTGAGTATACATTCCCTTCATAAAATCTCAAAATATACCGGTAAAGACGGGACACCGCCTAAAATTTATAAGTTGGGATCGAATGCCTGGAAAGTTTTAAAGCAAAAAACCAAGGCAAGAGTAAAACACATTGCATTCAATTTGATTCAGCTGTATGCCAAAAGACGATTGGATAAAGGATTCCAGTTTTCGCCGGATAGTTATTTGCAAAATGAGTTGGAAAGTTCTTTTATATATGAGGATACGCCGGATCAAACCAAATCAACACAGGAAGTAAAAGCCGATATGGAAAGCGATCGCCCTATGGATCGATTGGTCTGTGGTGATGTAGGTTTTGGAAAAACGGAAGTTGCCATTCGTGCTGCTTTTAAAGCGGTAGATAACGGGAAGCAAGTCGCTATTCTGGTTCCTACAACTATTTTAGCGTACCAGCATTATAGAACTTTTACGGAACGATTAAAAGACATGCCGGTTACCATTGGTTATTTAAACCGATTTAGAACGGCTAAACAAAAAGCGGAAACTTTAAAAGATTTGTCGGAAGGAAGATTGGATATTGTCATAGGAACGCACCAATTAGTCAATAAAAACGTTGTTTTTAAAGATTTAGGATTGCTTATTGTTGATGAAGAGCAGAAATTTGGTGTAAACGTAAAGGATAAATTAAAAACGATTGCCGCTAACGTAGATACGCTCACATTGACCGCCACGCCGATACCGCGAACCTTGCAGTTCTCCTTAATGGCAGCGCGTGATTTATCAGTAATTACTACTCCGCCACCCAATAGGTATCCTATCGAAACTAATGTTGTTGGTTTTAGCGAAGAGATGATTCGGGACGCGATTTCGTATGAGATTCAACGCAATGGACAAGTATTTTTTATCAATAACCGAATTGAAAATATAAAAGAAGTCGCCGGAATGATTCAGCGTTTAGTACCGAATGCCAGAGTAGGAATTGGTCATGGACAAATGGAAGGAAAAAAGCTGGAAGAGTTAATGCTGGCTTTCATGAATGGGGAATTTGATGTTTTAGTAGCTACAACAATTATCGAAAGCGGATTGGATGTTCCTAATGCCAATACGATTTTCATCAATAACGCTAATAATTTTGGTTTGTCTGATTTGCATCAAATGCGAGGACGTGTAGGGCGAAGCAATAAAAAAGCATTTTGCTATTTTATCTGTCCGCCGTATTCAGCAATGACAGACGATGCCAGAAAAAGAATTCAGGCATTAGAACAATTCAGTGACCTGGGAAGTGGTTTTAATATCGCGATGAAAGATCTCGAGATTCGTGGTGCTGGAGATTTATTAGGTGGTGAGCAATCTGGTTTTATCAACGAAATAGGTTTTGACACCTATCAGAAAATCATGAATGAAGCCATTGAGGAATTAAAGGAAAATGAATTCAAGGATTTGTATCCTACTGAGAATAATATTGAAACGAAAGAGTACGTAAAAGACCTGCAAATCGACACTGATTTTGAGTTGCTTTTCTCCGATGAATATATCAATAACATCAGCGAACGATTGAGTTTGTACGGTGAATTAGCGGCTGTAAAAAATGAAGAAGAATTACAAATCTTCCAAACAAAACTGATTGACCGTTTTGGTCCAATGCCTCCACGAGCAATTGCTTTAATGAATAGTATTCGTATCAAATGGATTGCGACTCAAGTAGGAATTGAGAAACTAGTGATGAAACAAGGCAAGATGATTTGTTATTTTGTATCTGATCAACAATCTGATTATTACCAATCGCAACGTTTTAGAGCGGTGATACAGTTTGTTCAAAAGCGTACTGAGCTTTGTAAAATGAAAGAGAAACAAACTCCAAATGGTTTGCGTCTGCTAATCACTTTCGATAATGCAAATTCAACAAGAAAAGCATTAGAGTTGATGGAGATGTTGGGGAAAAGAGATTAATTTAAGTTCAAAACCTGCAGTCTAATGGAATTGCAGCAAATAATCAGTATTCAGTAGATTAGTTTTCAGTGCTGTTCCGACGGATTTAGCCCTGATAGTTTTTAGCCGGAGCTACAGTCACAATATATATTTAACATCCCTCCACTTCCGTATAGACTCCCCCTCCTTCGGAGGGGGCCGGGGGAGGATTCCTAGTTCTTCAAATCTTTGATCACTTTAAAAGCAACATCTACTTGCTCTTCGCTAACCAGAATCGTAAATTCATTAGAAGTCGAGATTACTTCATTAATGATAATCCCTTCCCAAGCTAAACGCTGAAAGATGAAATAATATATACCTGGAACAACAATGTTTTCTTTTGGTAATTTAACGGTAATCGATGCTAGATTGTCCAGTTTTTGAATCAGTTTTTCACTTACAAAATGCTTGTCAACTAAGTGATTTACGCTATTGCTTACTACAATATTGATTTCATTTACTCCTCTGGATGAGGTATAAAATACATCAGGTAATGCATTGATGTCTGATATTAGTTGGGACTGTTTGTTGAAAGCCGTTTCAGAAACAGAGAACGTATAATCAGTCAAAGCAGAGCGTACAGTTATCTCGCCTATATTTTTTATTACTTTATTGATTTTGTGATTTAGTCTAAAATCAAGTTCTTCCGTTAGTCTCTTTAACGACATTACAACAGCGCCTTGTTTTACTTCTTTGCCAAACTCGCTTTCTAATTCTGACATTATATTTCTTGATAATGAGGTCAGATTAATAATTCCAAGAGAGAGTGCGTTTAATAGAAAAGGCTTTGTTTTAATGTAATTTTCGACAATTGATGAAACAGTTTTCATAATAAATTAGATGTTTGTACTTAGATCTAGTAGTTAGTTGATTTAGTAGTTGTGTTAAAAACGTATGCAAATATAAATAAAAAACATTTTGTTACAAATATAACATCAATAAAATTTACTTAAAAATGATAAAACGCATCGATAAGGTGTTCA
Organism: Flavobacterium gillisiae; assembly: GCF_900107635.1. Taxonomy (GTDB): domain Bacteria; phylum Bacteroidota; class Bacteroidia; order Flavobacteriales; family Flavobacteriaceae; genus Flavobacterium; species Flavobacterium gillisiae. The sequence continues at coordinate 212,932 of NZ_FNRD01000009.1, read as the reverse complement.
ATTACAAAAGATTTACCTTCTATATGGATAGCAATGATGTCAAAACGGACATCAATATCTAAGTCTTTTTCATTGACATAGGCGTCAACGGCTTTTACGAGAAGCTGAATTTTTTTAGGTTTCACGAAATCCTGTGGCAAACCAAACTCAAGTGAGGAGCGGGTTTTTACTTCAACAATCGCTAGTGTGTTTTCTTTTTTGGCAATGATATCAATTTCGGCTTTTTGAAAAGTCCAATTGGTATCCATAATGGTATATCCGTTTTTCTGCAAATAGGATACAGCTAATTCTTCCCCAAGTTTCCCTAATTCATTGTGTTCAGCCATCTTTTTTAGTCAAATTGTAAAATACTTTTTTTAGCAGTAACTTCAAGATGAACAACACTTCCTAAAACTAACGCTCTATTGTCGCGGATATGTCCTGCCGGGAAATTATAGACAACGGGAATTTTGTATTGCTTAGTGACATCTTCTATGATTTCAAGGGCATTTTTTCCCCAGGGAATATCATTGTCTCGCATCTTGTACATAGAACCCACAATTATACCTTTTATACTTTCGAGACAACCATTGCGTTTTAAATTCATCATCATGCGGTCGATGTGATACAAGTATTCATCTAAATCTTCTATGAACAAAATTTTATCTGTACAATCAATAGCCGAATTAGAACCTAACAAACTATATAAGATTGATAAATTCCCACCTACTAACTCGCCTGAAGCTTTTCCAAACCTATTCATAGGGTCAGTAGCGATTTCATAACGAATGGGATTGCCAAACAAAGCCAGTTTTAGGCTTTCAACGGCCTCCGTAGTTGCTCGCGGATAAGTGACAGGCATAATTCCATGAATGGTTTTGTACCCCATTGTATTTAAATGATTGTGTAAAACGGTGATGTCGCTAAAACCAACAATCCATTTTGGACTTTGTTTGAATTTGGTAAAATCCAGTAAGTCAATGATTCGAACCGTACCATAACCTCCTTTTACACACCAGATTGCTTTAATATTTGGGTTGTCTAATTGCTTCTGAAAATCGGCTGCTCTTTCAGCATCAGTACCTGCTAATTGATTGTCGTCTAAACCAATTGTGTTCCCAATAACAACTTCTAGTCCCCAGCTATGCAATAAATCTATAGCAGGTTGCAAGTTGTCATCAATATTTTTTCTGGCTGTTGCCAAAATTGCAATCGTATCTCCTTTTTGTAAAATGGGTGGTGTTGTCATTGGTGTATGGGCTTGACTGTTGAATGATTGTAAAACAAAAAATAAAAGTAGGGCTTTATAAAAACCAAAACTACTTTTTATAGAGCAAAATCGGGTAGGATGCATATTTTTGTTTTTCGAGGATGTATAAAATAATGGAAGTCAATTAATTTGACTAAAAATCAAAGATAATGAATTTCAAAAATAATTTGAACTTTGTTCTTAAAATGAAGTATTTTTACTCAAAGAGTTGCTGGTATTGCCGATTAAAATTAATTTTTTAGAGATCAAATATGAGAATTATGCGATTGATTTTAGTGTTGCTTTTTATCGTACCAGTAGTAAATGGATTTGGCCAGCAAAAAAAATATGCGATACATACCGTCGCGTTCTATAATTTTGAAAATCTTTTTGATACCATAAATGATCCAGCCACAAATGACGATGAATGGACGCCAAAAGGAGCACAGCATTGGACTTCCAAAAAGTACAATCAAAAACTACAGAATCTTTCTCGGGTTTTATTGGAAATCGGTTCGGCTGAAAATACAAATTCCCCTACATTCATTGGTTGTTCTGAAATTGAGAACAGAGGCGTTCTGGAAGATTTAATCAAAGAATCAAAAATTGTTAATAAAGAGTACGGAATCATCCATTTTGATTCTCCAGACAAAAGAGGAATCGACGTCGCTTTATTGTATCAAAAGCAATATTTCCGACCTACAACTTACACCAATATCCCTCTAATCGTTTACCGAAAAGAAGTCGTTAAAAAAGCGAATACTAAATTAGAAGTGGAAGAAAAAACGGATGACACTTTACAGATAAGTAATTATAATAATCGTGTCTTTACGAGAGATCAGTTGTTAGTTACCGGCTTTTTGGATGGAGAAGAAATTAATATTATTGTCAATCACTGGCCGTCACGCTCTGGCGGAGAGAAAAAATCAAGCCCATTTCGCGAAGCGGCAGGAGCATTAAACAGAAAAATAATAGACTCTCTGCAGCGGATAAACCCAAACGCAAAGGTGTTGACCATGGGAGATTTAAATGATGGACCTTATAATAGAAGTGTGAAAATTGCCCTTGGCGCCAAAGCCAATAAAGCGGATGTTCCTCCATTAGGAATATACAACCCCTTTGAGGATATGGCTAAGAAAGGTTTAGGGACAATCGCATTCCGGGATTCTTGGGATATTTTTGACCAAATAATGGTGTCGCAATCACTTATTCAGAATAATTTTTCCTCCTTTAACTATTGGAAAGCGGGGATATATAACAAGTCTTTTTTGATACAAACTTCGGGTCAGTATAAAGGATATCCAAAACGTCATTCGGCTACAGAAGTTGGTTTTAGTGATCATTTTCCGGTTTATATTTATCTGATAAAAGAGGTGAAATAAAGCATAGGGAATTGATATCTTTCAGTTTTAACCCCAATTTTGAGAATAGAGTTTTCGTTCCAGCCAACATTAGCAAATCCATTTGGTAGTTATACCCATAGTTTATGATTTTATAAACTTTACTGCTTGAGACTTTTTAGTAACTTAGCGCAACATTAATTTAACAACTCAAATAAAATGGCAATTTCAAAACCTTTCAACCTTACTAAATGGATCGATGAAAACCGTCAATTGCTGAAACCGCCTGTTGGAAATAAAAATTTATATAGGGATTCTGGTGATTATATTGTCATGATTGTTGCGGGCCCCAATGCCCGAAAAGATTTTCATTATAACGAGACTGAAGAGTTGTTTTATCAATTAGAAGGTTCGATAAAAGTCATTACGCAAGAGGATGGCGAGCGCAATGTGTTAGAGCTGCATGCGGGCGATATGTATCTACATCCTGCAAAAGTCCCTCATTCTCCAGTGCGTTCAGAGAACTCAATCGGTTTGGTTATTGAACGAAAAAGGGCAGGGCAAGGCTATACGGACGGTCTGCTATGGTTTTGTGAGAGCTGCAATCATAAATTACATGAAGTGTACTTTGAGCTAAACGATATCGAAAAAGACTTTATGCCTCATTTTGATAGTTTCTATAAGTCAGAAGCATTGAGAACCTGCGAAAAATGCGGGACAGTGATGGAAACGGACCCTCGATTTATGACTAAAGAGTAAAATGTATAAAGGATTTTCTTTTAGTTAGGAGCCACTTCCCGTCATTCGCTTTATCTTTTGTGGCCTAAAGAAAGCCACAAAAGGATGCCGCTACTACCGGGGCTATGAAATCACGTACACACAAATCTATTTATTTTAATCGGGAAGAATTGTATAAAGGAGCTGGTTTTTAACAATAACACCCTATTCTTATCGATATTTTATAAGATGAATTTTGTATAGTAAGTCTTTAAACAATATCTTTACAAAAAAATAATATAACAATTTTAACCAAAAAAGTTACAATGATAACAATAGCAAATCAATTCGGAATGAAAGAGGCTTTGGCACAATTGGGCATAAAGGACATAAATGAAGGAACTTCAACAGGATTAAATCATTTTTCAAATGGAGAAATCCTTGAAAGTTATTCTCCTGTAGATGGTCAATTGATAGCGAAAGTTAAAACTTCGACAGCGGCAGATTACGAAAAAGTAATGCAATCCGCTACTGAAGCTTTCAAAACATTCAGATTGATGCCAGCACCACAACGTGGTGAAATCGTGCGTCAGTTTGGAGAGAAATTACGTGAAAATAAAGACGCTTTAGGTAAATTGGTTTCTTACGAAATGGGGAAATCATTACAAGAAGGATATGGTGAGGTTCAGGAGATGATTGATATCTGTGATTTTGCAGTTGGTCTTTCTCGTCAATTACATGGTTTAACAATGCATTCTGAGCGTCCACAACATAGAATGTATGAGCAGTACCATCCATTAGGAGTTGTTGGGATTATTTCAGCGTTTAACTTTCCAGTAGCTGTTTGGGCTTGGAATACCGCTTTGGCTTGGATCGCTGGTGATGTTTGCGTTTGGAAACCATCAGAGAAAACACCACTTTGTGGAATCGCCTGTCAAAATATAATCGCTGAGGTAATTAAAGAAAATAACCTTCCAGAAGGAATTTCTTGTTTAATCAACGGAGATTACAAAGTAGGTGAAATGATGACTAATGACAAACGTGTGCCGTTAATTTCTGCAACAGGTTCTACTCGTATGGGGAAAATCGTTGCGCAAACAGTAGCAGGTCGTTTAGGAAGATCATTATTAGAATTAGGTGGAAACAATGCCATCATTGTTACGCCAGATGCTGATATAAAAATGACAGTTATAGGTGCTGTTTTTGGAGCTGTAGGAACTGCAGGACAAAGATGTACTTCAACACGTCGTTTAATTATTCATGAAAGTATTTACGATACAGTAAAAGATGCTGTTGTGGCTGCTTACAAGCAACTAAGTATTGGGAATCCATTAGACGAAAACAATCACGTTGGGCCGCTAATCGATACGCATGCTGTTGAAATGTATAATAGAGCGTTAACTAAAGTAGTAGAGCAAGGTGGTAAAATCCTTGTTGAAGGTGGTGTTCTTTCAGGAGAAGGGTATGAAAGTGGATGTTACGTGAAACCTGCAATTGCAGAAGCGGATAATTCATTCGAAATCGTACAACACGAAACTTTTGCTCCAGTATTGTATTTATTGAAATATTCAGGAACGGTAGAAAATGCGCTTGACGTTCAAAACGGAGTAGCTCAAGGATTATCATCTGCGATTATGACAAACAACTTAAGAGAAGCAGAACATTTCTTATCTGTTGCAGGATCTGATTGTGGAATTGCCAATGTAAACATCGGAACTTCTGGTGCTGAAATCGGTGGTGCTTTTGGAGGAGAAAAAGAAACAGGTGGTGGACGTGAGTCAGGTTCAGATGCATGGAAAGTGTATATGCGTCGTCAAACCAATACAATCAATTACGGAACATCTTTGCCTTTGGCACAAGGAATCAAATTTGATTTGTAGTACCCAAAATACATAAACTAAAAAAGGCAATTTGAAATTTTCAAATTGCCTTTTTTTATTTTAAAAATGTAGTACTTGTATTGTTCTACAAATTAAAAGATGCTCCAATATTGAAAACAAACTGATTGTTCAAATGGTCAAATCCAGTTACGTTTTTGTCATATTTAGCGATTGGTACTCCAGCTTCACCAAATAATCCAAAACCTTCGGTAAAGAAATAACGGAAACCAAGATGTGCACCAAAGTTATGCAAACCTAAATCCAAGCCTGGATAAATATCCATGTTTGGCTCCATTTTCAATACATTTCCTAAATTAGCATTAAATCGTGCTTTTAAATCTACCCGTTGACCAAAATCTGGAATATTTCCCAATTCGTCTTCGCTAACAGACAATAAATAATTAGCAGTAAGTCCTAAGGACATGTTTTCGCCAATTCCAAAATCAGAAGAAACGAAAATTCCTGTTCCTCCGTCTTGTAGATTTAGACCTACTTGACCTTTCACATCTCCATTTCCTTTAAAAGCTTGTGCATTTGTAAGCCAAACGGACGATAGTAATAATAATGTGATTACTTTTTTCATATGTGTCAATATTTTTAAACTATTGGGACAAAATTAGTTTATTAAATTTTAATTCCTCCCTTTTTCGTCAAAATACAAAGCGTTCAAGGGCTCACTTTGCCAGAATTCTTTTGTATTTACATCCATTATAGTCAAAGGACCTTTAAAAGCTGCTCCTGTATCCACATTCCAGACACAAGCCATTTGTACAGGTTCAGTTTTGTCTATGCGAGTCACCGGCGTATGGCCTATGTAGATTTCGTCATACAAAGTCAATCGCTTCGGGTAGAGCATGTCATTGGGTTTGATACTTCGGTCTAATGACAGAGCAGTTTCCCATAAGGTTCTATCCCAGTAAAATAATTTTGGAAAGAATTCATAAGCAACCCCATTCATGTTCGTAAAACCGGCATGAACAAAAAGGCGGTTTTTCTCATCTAAATAGTAGTCTTTTAACGAAAGTAAAAAGTCAACATGCAATTGTTTTGTAACGGCATCTACTTTTTCATAAGCAAGTACAGTTGCTTCGCCACCATGCTTGTACCACATGAGGTTGTCTTTACTGTCTTTTAACCAATGCAATAATAATTCATCGTGATTTCCCCGGATAAAGACGCAATTGTTTGTGCTATTCAATTCAATTAAGTAATCGAGGACTTGTGGAGATTGGCTCCATCCATCCACATAATCCCCTAAAAAAATCAAGGAATCTTCGGCAGTTACATTCGCTCTTTCCATGATTTGGTGCAGTGCACGTAAGCCTCCGTGTATATCTCCTATAACTAATGTTCTCATTTTGTGTTTGGTCAATCGGGATTATAAAAAACAGCAAGAGTGTTTTTTTTCTAATCCATAAAATTAAGGAAAAGAGTTGGGAAGAGAGAATTTTTAATTATTTTTTTATCTTAAAATTAAAGTGGAGCAGAAAACAGTATAACAAGTAAAAGATTGTTGATTGTGTTTGAAGTATTTAATGAGCTATTGTAATTTGCAGCAGATGCAACGGTTTTCATCTTCAGCGAGAGTAAATTGTATCTCAATAGTAAACGATAAAAATTAAAACGGAGAAAGCGTGCTAACTTAAAAGTATAGCTAAATTGCATGGGCGAAATAGTTGTGTTTTACGATAGATTTGTTTTTAATGAGTTGATTATGAAATAAAATCGCTATTTTTGGACTACATAAATATCACTAAATTTAGTGATTGTTTACTGTGGTGTTTTGAAGTAATTTTACAAAAAAAACTTTCTACAATGAATACACTTATCGTCTTATCGCTTTTAATTATTCGAATGGTAGCCAGCTTTATTAATGATCTTTTTATGGCTGCCTGTCATTTTTAAAACGGCGCAATAGAAGGAAGATCTTTTTTAAAGAAGCATCAGTAGTACTACAGATGTTTTCCTACAAGCCCTAGTTCGCTTTTTCAAATTGGCTAGGATTTTAAATCACCACTGTATTTAGGACGCTAGTATCTAAATACGATACCCTATATTAGTTTTTGTATACTGCCTTAATTTTTACTTCACATCGTATTTCATCTTTCTCAAAATTCGCATTGCTTCTTTAAATGATAAATAAATGTGAGGAAAAGGTTTTAAAAAAGGCTTAGCTTCCTCTAGTTTTTCTTTAGCATCATCAAATCCGTTGAGGTAACAAATCATAAATGTCGAGGGTACATTTCCCAGATCCTTTTGTTCGCCTGCTGTTAATGTGAGTCCTTTTTTTAGTTTTGCTAAAACAGCAAGATTAGAATTGTAAATGTGGAAAAGCATTTTTCGGCTGAATTCCGGAGGTTGGAAAAGCATTTCATTTTCTATCTTGTAATAGCCATTTTCATAAAAATAGATGGTTTGTTTCTCTAAGGGATAATAACTCGTTTTGTCATTTAGGCCCAAAGAAAGATATTCAATAATGGTAAAAGTATCTTCGTCATAAGTAATTGTCACTACATCTTGAGCAGAATAGAACAATTTAATTTGCTCATTTATCAGTTCGATGTCGACACGTGACAAAAATGTTTTGTCACGTACTTTTTTTGGAATTCCAGCCCAGCATATTACAAATAACTCTTTGAAGACTTTGTATTTTGGAGCCATGTCTTTATGACGAAAATTCATAAAATCAAAAACCCCGTCCAACGTATATTTGATGTTGTTCCGGGCATTGTTCTCAATCCCGATTACGGTTTCCGAGTTTTGAAAATTCTTTTTAATTTTTTCTTCCGTTGGCATCGTGTTGCTACCATGCCTTATAAAGACGCTATTGACCAGAATAGTATGAATCCCTTTTTTAAAATACGAGATGTTATTTTTTGGTTTTACCGTCACTAATCCAATCACCTTGTCTTTTGGTAAGTTTGGGAAAGGGACATTTTCATATTGAATCTTTGGCGGGTTTTCTAAATAGGCATTTACTAAATTTTGAATATGACTGTCATCAAAAAAATCTACCCCCACGATTTCATTATCTTGATCTTCGACTCCTACCACGATGTAAGAATTATTGGCAGGGTTGGAATTGGATAAAGCGCAAATGTGTTTTAAAAACTTTGCTTTTCCTTCACGAGTATGCAAGTTCAATTGGCGCTTTTTGTCATAAAAGCTACTCTCATCATTTTGAGCGAGCAGGTTTTTAATTAAAAGGCGCTTATTGATCATGCTGTTTTATTATTTATTGACCCGTTGGATAAAAATATTTAAAAACTAAAATTTAATTGCCTTAAACGAGTTGCTTTAGTTCTTTTTTACAATCGTCGAAGAAGCCTGTGCAGTACTCATTACCACTAAATCGGCAATATTAACATGATAAGGTCGGGATACCACGAAATGAATAATATCAGCAATGTCTTCTGGTTGTAAGGGTGTGAAACCTTGGTATACTTTTTCAGCTCTATCTGTATCTCCCTTAAAGCGCACTTCGCTAAATTCAGTTTGCACCATTCCGGGATGGATAGCGCCCACTCGTATTCCGAAGGGGTTTAAATCCATTCGCATACCTTGATTTAGGGCGTCAACCGCATGTTTTGTGGCACAATAGACATTTCCGTTTGGATACACTTCTTTTGCGGCAGTGGAGCCAATATTAATGATATGACCTGATTTTCTTTCGATCATTTGAGGAATGATGGCTTTCGAAACATACAACAAGCCTTTTACGTTGATGTCGATCATCGCATCCCAATCGTCTAAGTCACCAGTTTGAATAGGGTCTAATCCATGTGCATTTCCTGCATTGTTGATAAGAATGTCTATAGTAGAAAAGGCTTCAGGTAGAGAAGCGATACTTTCTGACACGGCTTTTTTATCACGCACATCAAATAGTAAAGTGTGTACGGCTGTCAGTTCTGAAAGTTCCTTTTCGAGTTCTGCCATTCGGTCTTCGCGTCTTCCACACAGGATTATTTTATAGTTGTTTTTTGCTAATATTTGTGCGGTCGCTTTACCGATTCCGCTGGTTGCACCGGTTATTAAGGCTGTTTTACTCATGGTTTATTATTGCTATCGAAATCAGTATTGTTGTATTTCATTTTTATTGTTTTAGGAGGGGAATAGGTATGCAGTTTAAGCTACTTCTTCGCCCATACTTTCTGCCCAGATGGCAAACCAATCTTCTTTTTCAAGATCTAATTCTACCGCTTTCATCAACGATTGTATTCTGGCAACGTTTACTGTTCCCGCAATAGGGAGCACTTTGGCAGGATGTTGTAAAACCCAAGCAAGTAAAATTGTGTCAGCACCCAAATGGTATTTTGAAACCAAGGTTGCCAATATTTTTTTTAGTCGATGCGTTTGCGGGATATCTTTCCTGAAAACAAATCCTAATGGATTCCAAGACATCGGGCGAATTTTATTTAGTTGCATATAATCAAAACTGCCGTCAAGCATAGGTTCAAAATTCGTTGCCGAAAACTGTACCTGATTGTAGCTGACTTCTGTTTTTTGACGAATCAATTCGGTTTGAGAACTAGTAAAATTAGAAAGCCCAAAGTCGACTATTTTCCCCTCTGATTTTAGTTTTTCTACTGCTTCGGCAATTTCATCTGCTTGCATCAACGGACTAGGTCTGTGCAACAAAAATACATCTAAATAATCAGTTTGTAAATTCTTTAACGATTGTTCAACTGACCACATAATGTGTGACTTAGAGTAGTCGTAATGTTTGATTTTGTTGTCTCGGTTTTCAGCCAGCATTTGGATCCCACATTTGGAAATAAGCTGGATTTTTTCTCTCGCTACTTTGCTCGAAGAAAATGCCTTTCCGAAGTCGGATTCGGTAGTGTAACCACCGTAAATATCGGCATGGTCAAAGGTGGTAATTTTATTTTCTAAACAGACATGGATCATACTTTCCATTTCCTTTGGAGTTAGGTTTTTGTCCCAAACTCCCCAATTCATAGTACCTGCAATTATAGGTGATAATGTCGTTTTGCTCATGGTTTTTATTTTTTACTGAAACTCGTATTTTTCTTATTTCAAAGTATATTTTTCAAAGTTCTTAAAAATATAAAAATTGTATCATAATTCGTCCTTAAAATTAGGGCTTTGTTCGAAGTTTTAACCATTTTTTAACATCTTACCTCTAAAAAATAATTCAATTTGCACTCTCAAATATAAGGCATTAAATTCAAGGTTTTAAATATAACGATATGGAAGAAAATACATCGACTTTAGACATTAGAGCAATCAATGAAAAAATAGAAAGAGAGAGCGCATTTATCGACCTCTTGACAATGGAAATGAATAAAGTGATTGTGGGTCAAAAGCACATGGTTGAAAGATTATTAATCGGACTTCTTGGACAAGGACATATTTTACTGGAAGGTGTTCCAGGATTAGCAAAAACGCTAGCTATTAATACGCTTTCTCAAGCGGTACATGGATCATTCAGTAGAATACAATTTACACCAGATTTATTGCCAGCAGATGTTGTGGGAACAATGATATACAACATTAAGCAAAATGAATTCTCGATAAAAAAAGGACCTATTTTTGCTAATTTCGTTTTGGCCGATGAGATTAACCGTGCGCCAGCTAAAGTGCAATCGGCATTATTAGAAGCGATGCAGGAAAAGCAAGTGACCATTGGTGATACTACTTTTAAATTAGACAGACCGTTCTTAGTTTTGGCAACTCAAAACCCAATTGAGCAAGAAGGAACCTACCAACTTCCGGAAGCACAAGTCGATCGTTTTATGTTGAAAACGGTTATTGACTATCCTAAAATGGATGAAGAGCGTATGGTTGTTCGTCAAAACCTAAAAGGAAGCTACGAGAAAGTAAACCAAGTTGTTTCGGTAGAACAAATTCTACGTGCACAGGAAGCGGTTCGTGAAGTGTATATGGACGAAAAAATTGAGAAATACATTCTTGATATTATTTTTGCTACTCGTTACCCAGAGAAATATAAACTAGCCGACTTGAAACCGTTAATCAGTTTTGGAGCTTCGCCACGTGGAAGTATCAACTTAGCTAATGCGGCCAAATGTTATGCTTTTATAAAACGACGTGGTTATGTAATCCCAGAAGATGTTCGTGCCGTTGTTCATGATGTATTGCGTCACAGAATTGGTATTACTTATGAAGCAGAAGCGGAAAACATTACCTCTGTTGATATTATCAATAAAATTATAAATGAAGTTGAAGTACCTTAAACCAGTATACAGTGAGCAGTTTTTAGTGAGCAGTTTCTCTCGCAGCAGATAACTGAACACTCAATAACTGATACTGAACACTATAAAACATGGATACAAAAGAGCTTTTAAAAAAAGTACGAAAAATAGAGATTAAAACCCGAAGATTGAGCGATCATATCTTTTCAGGGGAATACCACACCTCATTCAAGGGACGCGGAATGACTTTTAGCGAAGTACGTCAATATCAATATGGAGATGATATTCGTAATATTGATTGGAATGTTACAGCGCGTTACAATGAAGCTCACGTAAAGGTCTTTGAAGAAGAGCGTGAGTTGACGATGATGTTGATGGTAGATATCTCAGGTTCGGAAAGTTTTGGTTCTAAAAATCAATTCAAAAAAGATATTGTTACGGAGATTGCCGCAACTATGGCTTTTTCGGCAACACAGAATAATGATAAAATTGGATTGATTTTATTTTCAGACCAAATTGAATTATACATTCCACCAAAGAAGGGGAGGTCACACGTTTTGCGTATCATTCGTGAATTGATCGAGTTTGAACCAAAAAGCCGTAAAACGGATATAGCTCAAGCCTTAAAGTTTTTATCCAGCACTCAGAAAAAGAAAGCGATTGTATTTGTTATCTCTGATTTCTTGTCGGAAGATTATGAACATACGTTGAAAATCGCATCTAAAAAACACGACATCACAGGAATTCGGGTGTATGATATTCGGGAACAAAAAATGCCGAATATAGGAATGGTACCAATGATTGATGCTGAAACAGGAGAAACACAGCTAGTTGACACGAGTTCGAAAACGGTTCGATTCAACTATGAGAAATATTATAATGACCAATTAGTTTATTTCAAGGAAACATTCAGTAAGTCAGGTGCAGGAGTGGTAAACACGAGAGTTGACGAAAGTTATGTGACCAAATTATTAGGCTATTTTAAATCGAGGTAATGATTAACGATTGAATAATTTTAATTCTAAGTGTAAAACATCATAAATCGTTAATCTTCAATCAAAAATCAATTGCTTTAATCAAATGTAATTCGCCTCAAACTGAAAATATAAAATGAATAAAGTTTACCTACTATTATTGCTTTTTTCCACTGCTATTTTTGCTCAGCAAAAACGAGTGGTAACGAGTATAGATACAACTAAGAACAAAATTGGAGCTGAGTTTAAATTAACGGTAAAAACGTCAGTGGATACGTTGTCTAAAGTTGATTTTCCAAAACTTAAAAACATTGGAGCTCTCGAAGTAATTCGGTCTTATCCTATAGACACGATCAAAAATAAGGATCGGTATGAATTAATAAAAAAATATGGGTTAACACAGTTTGATTCTGGGAAATACACAATTCCGAGTATAAAGATTCTGATCAACAGCAAGCCATACATGACGGATTCAATTTCTGTTGAGGTGGCTAATGTCCAGGTGGATACTTTAAAACAAAAGATGTATGACATCAAAGATATCGTTCCTGTAAAAAGTTCGCTGGGCGATTGGTGGAAATACCTTTTAATACTAGCGCTAATTCTTGGAATAGGAGCATTAGTGTATTGGTTTGTTAAAAAACAACAAAAGAAAAAAATTGAAGAAGAGGTTTACAAAACACCAATAGAAAAAGCAACGAGTTTACTGAATACCTTAGAACAAAAGGAACTTTGGCAAAAAGGAGAAGTGAAAGCTTACTACAGTGAATTGACGGATATTGCCCGTAATTATATTGAAGAGGCAATCGATATTCCGGCTATGGAAAGTACTACTTCGGAGTTGATTCTGGGTCTTAGAGCAGCTTCTTTGAAAAAGAAAATGACGCTTTCACAAGAGACAATAGAGAACTTGGAGCGCGTTTTAAAACAAGCCGATTTAGTGAAATTTGCCAAATCTAAGCCAGTAGAGTACGAAATTACCGAGGATAGAAATAAAATACAAAAAGCAATCCTTACTCTAGACAGTGCTATTCCAGTAGAAATCGAAATTGAGGAAGATACTTTATTGAATGAAGCTCAAAAACAAAAACAGATTAAAATTCAACTAAAGAAAAAGAGAAGCAGACGCATACTTATTGCAGTGGCTTCGGTTGTTTTCTTATTGCTAGCAACGACCACTTATTTTATTGTTACCAAAGGTTTTGACTACGTAAAAGACACTATTATTGGACATCCTACAAAAGAATTACTAGAAGCTGAATGGATAAGAAGTACCTACGGAAATCCCGGAGTTACTATCGAAACTCCAAAAGTGCTTAGAAGAATTGATTTAACAAAATCACTCCCTAAAAACGGTCTGCAGCTCGTTAAAGAAATGCAATCTTTTGCCTATGGTAGTTTTATCGATAATTTTTACTTGATGGTTTCTACCATTAAATACAAACAGGATGCGGAAATTGATTTGAAAAAATCGATGGAAGTTACCTTACAGACCTTGGAATCTCAAGGTGCGCAAAATATGATTGTGAAACAAGAAGATTTTGACACTAAAGAAGGTGTAACGGGTTTAAAATCCTACGGAACATTTTCAAGATTCAATGTCAATTCTAAGAGTAGCGAAAAGCTCTATTATGAAATAGTGCTATTCAGTCAAGAAGGCGGATTACAACAAATCATGATTTTCCATGAAGAAGGGGATTCGTATGCGAATGAAATATCAGACCGAGTTTTGAGCTCTGTCGAATTAATACAATTAAGTAAATAATGGGAAATATCACATTTTTAAATCCTGAGTTTTTCTGGTTGTTTCTTTTAATTCCAGTAGCTATAGTCTGGCTATTTATGAAAAGGAACGATCAATCAGCGACCTTAAAAATAAGTTCAATTAAGGGATTTAAATCTTCTGAATCTTTATTAGCAAAGCTAAAACCTTATTTGAGTGTATTAAGGTTAGCGGCATTGAGTTCTTTGATTGTGGCTATGGCTAGACCTAGAACGGTTGACATAAGCAACAAAACTAAAACCACAAAAGGGATAGACATCGTCATGGCAGTCGATGTGTCAGGAAGTATGCTTGCCAAAGATTTGAAGCCTAACAGAATGGAAGCGTTGAAAAGAGTGGCAGCTGATTTTGCAGATGAAAGGCCTAATGACAGAATAGGGCTTGTGGTTTATGCTTCTGAAGCCTATACAAAAACTCCAGTTACCAGTGACAAAGCCGTTGTACTTGAGGCCATCAAGAGTATAAAATACGATAATGTTTTGCAGGATGGTACTGGAATAGGAATGGGTTTAGCTACAGCTGTAAACCGTTTGAAAGACAGTAAAGCCAAAAGTAAAGTGATTATCCTGCTGACAGACGGTGTAAATAATTCAGGTTTTATTGAGCCAGAAACGGCAGCCGATATCGCAAAACAATATGGTATAAAAGTATATACCATTGGGATTGGAACAAACGGAATGGCAGAATTTCCATATGCGGTGGGACCAAACGGTGAGTTTTTATTCAAAATGATGAAAGTCGAAATTGATGAAAAATTGATGAAAAGCATCGCTAATAAAACAGATGGACGTTATTTTAGAGCAACAAGTAACAGCAAGTTGGCTGAAATTTATGGCGAAATCAATAAACTGGAAACGACCGAAATTGAGGAATTAAAATTCTATGATTATGATGAGAAATACAGGCCTTTCGTTTGGCTTGCGGGTTTCTTATTGTTAGCCGAGATCGGATTAAGAAATACAGTTTATAAGAGTTTTATATAGGATCCCCACCCCGGCCCTCCCCAAAGGGAAGGGAGACTGGATGTGAAAACTGGAATTTGACTTTTGGAATTTGGAATTTGTCCTGAGAATGTGGGATTGGAATTTAGAAAATTATGGAATTAGACGAAATAAAATATTTATACTTACTTTTTTTACTGCCGTTAGTGGTGGTATTATTCTTATTCAATTTATATTGGAAAAGAAAAAAGAAAAAGGAATTTGGGGATCTAGAATTAATAAAAAAATTGAGTCCAGAATCTTCCGTTTTTAAACCTGTTTTTAAACTGGTTGTGATTATTTTGGCTTTGGTGGGATTGATTTTTGGATTGGTAAATCCGAAAATTGGAACTAAAATGGAAACGGTAAAACGAGAAGGAATTGATATCGTTTTTGCGATGGATGTATCTAAAAGTATGCTTGCCGAAGATGTTGCTCCGAGCAGATTAGAAAAAAGTAAGCAGATTGTTTCGCAAATCATCAATCAATTAGGGAATGACAGAATAGGGATTGTGGCCTATGCAGGTAGTGCTTTTCCGGTATTGCCCATCACTACAGATTACAGCGTAGCAAAAATGTTTCTGCAAAGCATGAACACCGAAATGGTGTCTTCACAAGGAACGTCGCTAGATGAAGCGATAAAACTGTCTTCAACCTATTTTGACGATAAGAGCAAAACCTCTAAGTTGCTGATTCTAATTTCTGACGGAGAAGACCATTCTGAAGGTGCCCAAGCGGCGGCGGAAGAAGCGAATAAGCAGGGAATGAGAATCATTACTATAGGGATAGGAACCGAAAAAGGAGGAACGATTCCTTTGAAGAAAAATGGTATTGTAGAAAGTTATCAAAGAGACAACAATGATGAAGTTGTTGTGACAAAATTGAACCGTGCCAGTCTGGAAACGATCGCTAAAGCGACCAAAGGGGGGTATATCAATGGGAATAATACTAAAGAAGTGATAGCATACATTAAGAACACCTTAGATAAAATTCAAAAGACCGAATTTGAGTCCACGCAAATGGCCGATTTCCAATCGCAGTTTCAATGGTTTCTTGGATTCGCTTTTGTGTTGCTGTTTTTAGATTTGTTTTTGTTGGAAAAGAAAACGAGCTGGGTGAAGAAGTTGAATTTATTTAATGAAGAAAAATAAATGCCTGTTCTTTCAGGGGTTCAACTTGTAAGGAATAGCATAATTTAATAAAAATGAAAAATTTTAAAAAATACATATTTATCTCTTTCTCACTTCTCTTTTTAGGGTTGGGAGGCGTATTTGCACAAGAGAAAGATAAAAGTTTAGCTAAAGCAAATGAAGAATATGCAGACAGTAAATTTGTGGATGCAGAAGCTGATTACCGAATTTCAAATTCAAAATTTCCAAACAGGACTGTTGCACCTTATAATTTAGGAAACTCCATTTATAAACAAAATCAAGCATCTGAAGCTAAGTTCGCTTACGCCAAAGCAATTAAAAGCACTAAATCAAGACCTCAGAAACACAAAGCGTTTCATAATATAGGGAATGTGTTTATGAAAGAGAAAAATTACACTGAGGCTGTTGAGGCATATAAAAATGCGCTGCGCAATGATCCTTCTGATGACGAAACAAGATACAATTACGCATTGGCAAAAAAAATGCTGAAAGAAAATCCGCCTAAGGACGATAAGAATAAAGACGATAAAGATAAAAAGGACAAAGACAAAAAAGATCAGGACAAGAAAGACAAAGATAAAAAAGACGGAGATAAAGATAAGGATAAGAAAGACGACAAGGGAGATGACAAGGATAAGGATAAAAAAGATGGGAATAACAAAGATAATAAGCCCAAAGATCAAGAGAAACCAAAACCACAGCCTGGAGGAATTTCTAAACAACGATTAGAAAATCTTTTGGATGCCGTGAATAATGAAGAAAAGAAAATTCAAGATAAAGTTAATGCCCAAAAAGTACAAGGAAAACCAGTAAAAACAGAAAAAGACTGGTAATTAAATTTATCTGAAGGAGAATAAATTACAGAAATAAAACGGAGAATAAAATAAATCCGAAAGGAAAGATAAGGGTTGGATAAAAGATGAAAAGATATTTAATTTTAATACTGTTAAGTTTTCAAGGACTTATAGCTCAAATACAATTTGAGACTAAAGTGAGTAAAACCACGCTTGGGCTAAACGAAAGACTGCGGGTTGATTTTGCTATGAACATCGATGGAGATAATTTTAATCAACCTTCTTTTGACGGATTCAGAGTTATTGCTGGGCCGAGTCAACAAGTGAGTCAGTCATGGATAAACGGAAGAAGTACTTTTGAAAAGGTATACTCATATTACCTTGTACCTAATCAAAAAGGAAACCTTACCATCAAGCAGGCTACTATTGAATACAATGGACAGGTTTATAAAACTACTCCAGTAAAAATAAATGTTACCGCTGCGGTTGAACAGCCTAGAGATCCTAACGATACCAGTATTTCTGCAGACAACAACCTGTATTTAATTGCTGATATTTCTAAAACAAATCCTTATGTAAATGAGCCTATAACGGTAGTTTATAAATTGTATTTCAGCAATAATATTGGGATAAGCAATTTTAGAGAGCTGAACAAACCAAAATACAATGATTTTTGGAGTCAAAATATTGATATTAAACAATTAGTCGCCGAAGAAGGAATGTTCAAAGGGGAACGTTATCGTTATATCGTACTTAAAAAAGCAGTTTTATATCCACAAAAATCAGGTAAGCTAACTATCGAGCCATTGTCATTGGATATCGATGTGCAGTTACCTACGAACCGTAGGGACGTTTATGGACGTGTTGTCATAGCGGATGATAGTAAAAGAGTATCTGCAGGTGCTAAAACAATCAATGTAAAAGCACTTCCTGAAGCAGGGAAGCCAGTTGATTTTTCAGGCGCTGTAGGGAATTTTGATTTTAAAGTGACGCCTACAAAAACGAGTTTGAAAAATGGGGAAAGCCTTGACTTGATTGTAAGTGTTACCGGAAAAGGGAATATGAAGTTATTCAATTTACCAAAACCGGTTGTTCCAAATGCATTAGAAATGTACGATGCGGTTCACAGTGAAAACGTGAACACTACATTGGCGGGAACATCGGGAAAAATTTCTGATAGTTATGCGATTATACCGCAGTACAAAGGAAATTATCCAGTAAAACCAATGCAGTTCTCTTATTTTGACCTTGGATCAGGAAAATACAAAACCATAAGCTCTCCAGAGATTATGATTACGATTTTAGATGGGCCCACTGCGACTGACGCTACTGCTTCAAATGGAGAAAACGGTAAAAATAAAATTTCAGCTACAGAGCAGTTTAAGTTTATTAAATTGAAAACAAATCTGGTCGCGGTTGCTAAGGATGATTTCTTTGGTTCTCAATTGTTCTATGGGTTATTATTTTTTCCTTTCTTGATGCTACCGATAATTGTATTGCTTAAGAAGAAAAAAGAAGCAATTGATGGAGATGTAGTAGGGAATAGGATAAGAAGAAATAATAAACTGGCAAAGAAATATTTATCAGAAGCTAAAAAGCAGATTAATAATAAAGAGCCGTTTTATGTCGCCCTTGAAAAGGCAATGCACAACTTTTTGAAAGCCAAATTACATATTGAAACTTCAGAGATGAGTAAAGATAATATCAAAGACCTTTTGTTGACTAGGAATGCAAACCCTGTTGCGGTGGATGATTTTATTGCGTTGACTGAGAATTGTGAAATTGCGCGATACGCACCTTCATCTAGTGCGACCATCCAAAAAGATTATGATAAAGCAGTGTCGATAATTTCTGATTTGGAAAAGCAGATATAAAAATTGACAACAAATAATTTGTAATTGACCATCCGAAAAAATGAAGAATATTTTTTATATATTAGTATTGACTACTCAAGTTTTCTTTGCCCAAAATGGCTTTGAAACGGGGAATGATTTGTATAAAGCAGGAAAATACGAGCAAGCCATTGATGCTTATGGAAGTGTGCTGAAAACAAACCAACATTCTTCAGAATTGTATTTTAACCTTGGGAACTGCTACTATAAATTGAATAAAGTAGCGCCGGCAATTTATAGCTACGAGAAAGCATTGGTATTGAGTCCAAATGACCGTGAAGTTGCAAATAACCTTAGGTTTGCTCAAAAACGAACTATTGATGAAGTAAAGGTGGTCCCAAAAGTGGGGTTTGCCAAGTTACTTCGTGATTTCACCGCAATTTACCATTACAATACTTGGGCTTGGATTGCTGTAGGATTAGCAATTTCATTTTTACTTGCTTTTTTAGGGTATTATTTTTCAGAAACTACGGTAGTAAAAAGGATTTCGTTTTTTGTTATGTTTGCACTTGTTGTTTTCATTTTCATAGTAGTTGCGGCTGCTATTTTCGAAAAAAGCCATTACGATAATGAAAAACCAGCGATTGTTTTTGCCGAAATTGCAGAGGTAAGAAGCGAACCACAAAAAGGAAGTTCCGTTATTTTCGTGCTTCACGAAGGGACAAAAGTATACGTAGAAGAAAAAGTAGACAACTGGAAAAAAGTCCAGTTAACGGACGGTACCGAAGGTTGGATTGAAAATACTGCTATCAAAGAAGTGAAGTAGTTTTTCTGTACTACCCAAATACTTTAAAATCAAATACTATTCTGACTTCTTCGTTTCTCTAAAATCAGTATACCACTTTTCTAAAGAAGGATAAATGTATTTTGAAACGTCTTGAATGGGGTTGTAAAACATAGATTTATTGAGCGTCTCTTCTTTTGCAATCATGTTGTTTATATTGACCTTCTGAAAAAGATTAATTACAACGCTTAAAAGCAAAATGGTTTTTAGAACACTAAAAACACCTCCTGCCAGTTTATTGAATATACCTAAGAACGCAAAGTCCATAATGCCGGTCAGAACTTTTGCCAATAGATGAACAGCCAATACTACTCCAATAAAAGTGAGGCCAAAAGCGATTATTTCAATATATTTTGGTGACCAAGAAACGTGATTGGCAAGTATTGCTCTTATCATATAAGAGAATTTTATAGCCATATATATTCCTAAAATAAGAGAAATTAACGAAGCCAGTTCAATAAAAAGCCCATTTTTCATGCCTTTGAATAAAGCATATAGAAGTAATGCACCCAAAACAATATCTAAAAAACTCATAGTTAAAGAATAAAGAGAATAAAGCAAAGATAGAAGAATATAGAAAATAGACGGAAGAACAGAGATAAAAGAACGCAAAAGATTAAAGTCATTAAAAGAATAAAGAAAATAGAGAATAGAAAATCCCGAAGTCAAAAACGTAGTTGCTATCTTTGTCAAAATCAAATTTTTCAAACTCAAAGAATGAAGCCTTTTCTCTTTATTCTTTATTTTATTTTCTAAAAAAATGTCAAGAGACAACCAACTTAAAGAACGCTGGGAACAGCTTGTAGATATACTTTCTAATCAATTTTCACAAGGAGAAGACTTAGATTTAGATGCCATCATTTATTTGATAGGGGTTCAAGAACTCGGGAAAGTACACCGTGAATATAAAAAAGACGAAAAACTAAACCTAATGCATATCGCGATTTGCCGATTATTAGAACCTTATGGATTCTATGAATTCGAATTTTTCGATGATGAAGGTTGGCCGCATTATCGCGTTAAAGAGGAGCTGCCAACACTTAAAGCGGGTGAGCAATCAGTGTTAATGAAAGAAGCTATCGTGAGTTATTTTATCGAAAGAGAGTTGATTAAGTAATCACTTTTCGATAAAAATAGATGAATTAATAAGCTATAGGCTAAACTTTGAAATTTAAACTTTAAACCTGAAACAAATTTTTGTAAATTTGCGCTCTCAATTATTGGATGAAAATGATAGACAAGATAAAAGAATATATTGGGGAAGCGCAAGCATTCTCAACACAAGATAAAGCAGAATTAGAGACATTTAGAATTAAATTTCTTGGAAGTAAAGGCCTTTTAAAAGAGCTTTTTGCCGAATTTAAGAATGTTCCTAATGATCAAAAAAAGGAATTTGGACAAGTAATCAATTTACTTAAAACTTCGGCAGAAGAAAAAGTAAAAAGCATTCAGGAAGCATTCGAAAACAAAGAAGAAACTAAAGGTTTTTATGGTGATTTAACACGTTCGTCTGAACCGATAACAATTGGTTCTCGTCATCCTATTTCATTAGTAAAAAACCAGATTATAGATATTTTTTCTAATATTGGTTTTAATGTTTCTGAAGGGCCAGAAATTGAAGATGACTGGCATAATTTCACTGCATTAAACCTTCCAGAATACCATCCGGCGCGTGACATGCAAGATACTTTTTTCATTCAGACTGATCCAGATATTTTGTTGCGTACGCATACTTCATCTGTACAAGTGCGTTACATGGAGGAGAATAAACCACCTATTAGAACGATTTGTCCGGGAAGAGTTTTTCGTAACGAGGCC
This sequence comes from Flavobacterium gillisiae, assembly GCF_900107635.1. Taxonomy (GTDB): domain Bacteria; phylum Bacteroidota; class Bacteroidia; order Flavobacteriales; family Flavobacteriaceae; genus Flavobacterium; species Flavobacterium gillisiae. Next base: position 191,418 of record NZ_FNRD01000009.1, on the reverse strand, counting down.
GTTTCATCGCGCTCTCACTGTATATTTCACCAAGTAGAAGGCTTGTACATTGATAAAGATGTTTCTTTTGCCGACTTGAAGCAAACCTTATTGCATTTCACCAAAGAGATGTTTGGGAAATCAAAAATACGCTTGCGTCCGTCCTATTTTCCGTTTACGGAACCTAGTGCCGAAATTGATATTTATTGGGGTTTAAAAACCGAAACGGATTATAGAATTACCAAAGGAACCGGTTGGTTAGAAATTGGTGGTTGTGGTATGGTAGATCCTAATGTCCTAAAAAATTGTGGTATCGATCCAGAAGAATACACTGGTTTCGCTTTCGGAATGGGAATTGAAAGAATCGCTATGTTGAACTATCAAATTGGTGATATTCGTATGTTTTATGAAAATGACATTCGTTTCTTAGAGCAATTTAAAGCTACTATTTAAAATTAAAAGAAGAATTTGGAGCTATTTCCAGCTATTCGTTACAATCTTTTCTTGTTTTAAAGAAAAACAACAAAAGGATTTTCACTTCTATCTGGGCTAGGAGTACTGAATTATACAATATAAGTGCTTCGAGGTATCGAGGCAAAAAATCAGCAATGAAAAAAGACATTATAATCCCTGAAGTCGAGAACGTTTTCCTAGCCGCAGTCCAAGAATGGAGTGACGACTTTATGGAAAAGGTTTGGTACGCTTATTTAGTAAACGACAGTGATTTTCTTATTGAAAGTGTGATGGTTGTTTCTAAAGCATTTGGAACTATCGATGGCGAAATGAAAAAAACATCATTGTTGCGTCATGCTTTTGTGGAAGTGCCTTCGGTTTCGGTGGTGAAAATCGAAATGTTAGAAAAAAGCGTTTTAGTGCTCAACAATGAGTTCATGGTGACCTTTTTCATTGGAAATAAATTATACGATAAGAAATTTATCTTTAAAGCTAATTCTATTAATGAAAAGGATGTGGAAGAAGTTCCTCTTTTATTTGTAGACGGTGTTATTGTGAGATAACTGTATTTTAAACGACAATAAAAAAAAGCAGCTATGTCCTAATTTTAAAGGAAATAGCTGCTTTTTATTTTTAAAATTAGCTTGAATAAAAATTGTACTACTAAAAACAGCAGCTGACTTTCTTATAATTTACTAATCTTTGTAAGGGTATCTGTAGCTAAATAGCTTTCATCTTTGTTGACGTACCAAGCTCTAATTTTAGGTATTTTGATTCCAGAAAAAGTTTCTTCGTCACTCAGAAGGATATATTCACCGTCTTTTTTAGTTTCATCATGGTAAAACTGATATACTTTTAAAGCATATGTTTTAGGGTTAAAATAGAAGAACCAGGAATCTTTACCTACGCCTTCTTCATATTTTACTTTTAAAACAAGATACTCCTTTCCTAAGAACTCTCTTCTCTCCACTACTGAATCAATAATGGTTCCAGGGTCTTTAAGCTTCATAGGTAAGCCGTATAAGTAAGTATAGTAGTTTTGCATGAATTTAGTTCGCGCTTCGGTAAGGTTGAAAGTTTTTATTTCCTCTTCAGTAAAGTTACTTTTACCATCCAGACTCAATAAAAATTTACCATTAGTGACACTGTATTCAACAGTTTTGTCGTTCTTAATCGTACGAATTTTAAAATGCTGATTTGGAAAATCAATACTTATTTCACTTAAACGTTCGGTACCGCTTGGCATTGTCATACCTACAGTTAGTTTTCCTGCAAAATGATCCCAATTGCCCTGTGGGTCGTGATAATGAATCGCTCGTTCCAATAGTTGTTTTCCGCTAATTTCTTGAGCAGAAGTCTTGCAGAATATTAAAAGGCACAATGAAAGTATAGTTCTGCTAACAAAAGAGATACTTGCTTTAGGAAAACTTCTTGTCATATTCTTACAGTGTTAAATGAAGTTGATTTAAAAGAGTAGGAAATCAGTTTTAATCCAGTTGGTCCGTCAATTTCTTGAAAACGGCTCTAGCATCTTTTCCTTCATATAAAATTTCATAAACGGCATCGATAATAGGCGTTTTAGCACCATAACCTTGATTTAGTTTATAAGCACTTTTAGTAGCGTAATATCCTTCAGAAACCATGCTCATTTCCATCATAGCACTTTTTACAGTGTATCCTTTTCCGATCATATTTCCAAACATCCTATTTCTTGAAAAAACAGAATATCCAGTCACCAATAAATCTCCCAAATAAGCTGAGTCATTAATGTTGCGCTTCATTTTATGGACCTTCTTGATGAATTTTTTCATCTCCCGTATTCCATTACTCATTAATACCGATTGGAAATTATCGCCATAACCCAAGCCATGTGCTATTCCTGCCGCTATGGCATAAATATTTTTAAGCATTGCAGCATATTCAGTTCCAATGATATCATCAGTAATCTTCGTTTTAATGTAATTTCCGGATAGATGTTCGGCTACTACTTTCGCTTTTTCGGCATCACCACAAGCAATTGTTAGATAAGATAGGCGCTCTAAAGCGACTTCTTCAGCATGACAAGGGCCTGTAATTACACCAATGTTATGATAAGGGATATCATATTTAAAGTGGAAATGTTCTCCTACAATCATACTCGTTTCAGGAACAATTCCTTTGATTGCAGAGAATATCACTTTGTTTTCTAAGGAAACAGTCAAGTTTTCTAATTCGCCATTTAAAAAAGCGGATGGTATAGCGAAGATGATGTAGTCGGCATAAGCCACTGCTTCGTTAATATCGCTTGTTAACTTTAATTTTTTTGTATCAAATTCAACGGAACTTAAATAATTCGGATTGTGTTTGTATGTTTTGATATGTTCAATCGCTTGTTCATTTCGCATATACCAAGAAACCTCAGTAAGATTGACACATAACATTTTTGTTATCGCTGTTGCCCAACTTCCACCACCAATAACTGCAAATTTTATTTTCCCGCTCATCTGTTTATTAAATTTAATCAAAAGTACTTAAAAATGGATTAATTAAACAAAAAATAAGTATAGATACTAAAGTTTTGTTAAGTAAAAAAAGCAAAAATTATAAAAAAAGTAAATATTTTATAATTTAATACAATATAGCTATTTTTTTAACGTTGTAACTTACTATTAATTAAGTTATTTATGAATTTGGAATTAGTTAGTTTTGTTTTGGTGTTATGAAAAAGGCGTCCTATGAATTTAATTCAAGAACGCCTTTTTATTTTAAGCTGGGTTTTTACCCTATGTAACTAATAACTCATTTCAACAATAGATTTTACCTTATCTAAGGTGATATTTTGCTTTTCTCCTAAACCTTTCCAACCTCTTTCGTCAAAACGATTCACGATAAAATCAGCGGTTTTATCATAGTCTTTTGTGTAATCAGATAATTTAGTTTCCATTCCCATAGTATGGAAAAATTCAACTGTTTTATTGATTGCCTCGTTTGCTATTTCGTCCTCAGTTCCGGTTAAATTGAAAATACGTTTCCCGTATTGTGCCAATTTTCCTTTTTTGGTTTCAAACATAACTTTGTATAAACTAGGTGCAATTACTGCTAAAGTACGTGCATGATCAATTCCGTACATAGCAGTCAACTCATGACCAATCATGTGCGTTGCCCAATCACTTGGAACTCCTTTTTGAATCAATCCGTTTAATGCCATAGTACAGCTCCACATAAAGTTAGATGCTAAAGCATAATCTTCTGGGTTTTCAACGACTTTAGGACCAACTTCAATTAAAGTTTGTAGAATTCCTTCTGCAATTCTATCTTGTAAATATCCTTCGTGTGGATATGTCAAGTATTGCTCCATAACATGTGTGTACGCATCAACAACACCATTTTGTAATTGTCTTTTTGGTAAAGATTGAATTACTGTTGGGTCGCAAATAGAGAACTTTGGAAACAAAGCAGAACCACCAAAAGCTAATTTCTCTTTAGTGGACTCGATTGTAACAACCGCTCCAGAATTCATTTCGCTTCCTGTTGCAGGCAAAGTTAATACGGTTCCAAAAGGCACTGCATTTTCTTTGATCAAGATACGCTTTTGCAAAATCTCGATCGGGTCTCCTTTATAATTAACAGCTCCAGAAATAAATTTCACACCATCAATTACAGATCCGCCACCTACTGCAAGAATAAAATCAATTTTTTGTTCTTTAACAATAGCAACAGCTTTCATTAACGTTTCAAAATGTGGATTCGCTTCAATACCTGCAAATTCTACAATTTCGTGTCCTTTAAGGTTATTGATTACCTGTTCGTGAATTCCGTTTTTAAAGATACTTCCCCCTCCGTAAGCCAATAATATTTTAGCTCCTTTTGGTACTAATTCACCTAATTTTTCTATTTGTCCCTTACCAAATACAAGATTTGTAGGGTTGTATAATTCAAAGTTTAACATCTTAATTATTTTAAGTAATTAAAAGGCTCTAAAACCAGCGTTCTAAATTAGAACCATGGTCAGTTAGAGCCTTATAATTTAATTATTAATTATTTTTTTGCATTCAATTGTTGCAATAATTTTTCAGCTACTAATTTAGAGGATGCTGGATTTTGTCCAGTTATTAATAAACCATCTTCCACAGCATATGGATTCCAGTCTGCTCCTTTAGAATAAGTTGCTCCGTTTGCTTGTAAAGCATCTTCTAATAAAAATGGAACAACATCAGTTAATCCTACCGCAGCTTCTTCTGTATTAGAAAAACCGGTTACTTTTTTACCTTTAACTAAGAATTCGCCATTTACTTTTACGTTTTTCAACACTGCTGGTGAGTGACATACAAATGCAACTGGTTTGTTATTAGTATAAAAAGAGGTAATTAATGCGCTTGAATTTTTGTCTGTAGCTAAATCCCATAATGGACCGTGACCTCCTGGGTAAAATACCGCATCGTAATCAGACTCTTTTACATCAACTAATTTGTGTGTTTTACTTAATTTAGCTTGTAATTCAGTGTCTTTGTCAAATCTTTTTGTGTCTTCTGTAGCAAAAGATTCGTCAGCACTTTTTGGGTCAATTGGTGGCTGACCTCCTAGTGGCGTTGCAATATCAATTACAACTCCTTTATCTGCTAACTCATAATAAGGTGCTGCAAATTCTTCAATCCAAAATCCTGTTTTTTCTCCTGTGTTCCCTAAATCTGAATGGCTAGTTAGAACGAATAATACTTTTTTCATCTTTGTTTTTTTTGTTTTTTGCGCAGTTGCTGTAAAACAACCTACCGTTAATACTATTAATGCAAATAATGCGATTCTTTTCATTTTGTTATTTTGTTTCTACAAATTTACGGCTATTATGCTATCAGTAAAAATAATTTAAATTATGTTTGTGATAAATATATTTATATCATGGTTAATCTAGAATGGTACAGAACATTTAAATCCGTTTATAAAAATGGTAACTTTTCTCTAGCTGCCAAAGAGTTGTTTATAAGTCAGCCAGCAGTCAGCCAACAAATAGCAATGCTGGAGGCTCACGTAGGCTATAAATTATTTAATCGAAAATCAAAAGGAGTTGACCCTACTGAATACGCTAAGTTACTCAATAACTTGATTATAGAGGCGTTAGACCGGCTAGAAAACGTGGAGAATGGTTTTCGTGCCAAGGCGGTGAGTACGAATCGGTTAATATCGGTGGGAATTTCTCAGCATTTGTTCAGCAGTATAGGGAGTGCTTTGCTTTCAAAATTCGATTATATTGATTTTAGTTTTCATGAAAATGATATGCTTTTTGAATTGGTCGACACCAAAAAACTAAATTTTGCAGTTGTAACTAAAAAGTACGACACCTTTGATACTGTTCAGGAGAAGTTGGGGGAAATCAAACAGATTATCATAGGTTCTCCAGATATTGATGTTGCAGAAGTGAAGTCTAAAATCAAAGCCAAAGATTTCACGGAAGTGGAGCATTGGTTAAACAAACAAAAATGGTACAGTCATGATTCAGGTATTCCGCATATAAAATTATTTTGGCTGTATGTTTTCAACAAGAAACGACCTTCAATGATTCCTAATTATATTGTGCCTTCTGAATATGAGATGCTAGAAGCACTTTCAAAAAACACAGGGATTTCAGTAGTATGGAATTGCAATGCGAAGGCATTTATTCAGGATAAAAAAGTGCAAAAGATATGGGATAGCAAGCAAATGCCTGGAACGGAAGTTTTTTTAATGTCTGGCAAAAATGATACTCTTTCTGCTGCTTTTGAAATTATTGCCACAGAATTGAAAAAGGCATTAGAGTGATTATTTCCTATAAAAATTATTATGATCAATGTATTCCCAAACTTTAGCTGGTAAAAGCGGTTGAATGTTTTTGCCTTCTTTAATGTTGTTTCGAATAAAAGTAGAAGAAATCTCTACTATGGGAGCATTTATCAAATGTATTTTTGGGTGATTTTTGAGTTCTATATTTTCAGGTTCAGCTGAAATTCGGGGATAAACATAAATGTCATGATTCTGCAATATCACCTCATAGTTTTTCCACTTGTACAAGGACTTTAAGTTGTCTTCTCCCATAATCAACGAAAATTCATGTTCGGGGAATTTCTCTTCTAGGTGAACTAAAGTATTTACGGTATAATTAGGCTGCGACAATTTGAATTCAATGTCAGAGGGTTGCAATTTAGGAAAATCCTCAGTAGCAAGATGCACCATTTGCAGGCGATGGTAGTCATCAAGCAAGGTGCTTTTTTTCTTCAAAGGGTTATGCGGGGTTACCACCATCCATACTTGATCCAAGTTAGAATTCTCCGCCATATGATTGGCAATGATTAGATGTCCAACATGGATTGGGTTAAACGTTCCGAAATACAATCCTATTTTCATAGATACTAATTATTTAAAACAACACAGATTACACAGATTTTCACAAATTAAAGAAATCTGTGCTAATTTGTGGAACCTGTGTTTACAAAACCCTTCACTAATTGATGTGCTTCTTCTAGAGCAACAGCCAGATCATAGTTTTTGATAATTACATCAAATTGGGGCGCAGTTGCGAGTTCTACAGATGCTTTAGCAATTCGCATATTGATTTTGTCTTCACTTTCAGTGGAGCGTTTCTTCAAACGAATCTTCAACTCATCGATACTTGGTGGTTTTACAAAAACAGCTAGTGTTTCGTCTTGGAATTTAGATTTTATTCGCAATCCACCAGCAACATCAATATCAAAAATTACATTTTTTCCTTTGGCCCAGATGCGGTCTACTTCGCTTTTTAAAGTTCCGTAGAAATTGTCTCTATATACTTCTTCCCATTCCAGAAAGTCGTCATTCTTGATGTGTTGTTTGAACTCTTTAGTAGACATGAAATAGTAATCTTTCCCACTTACTTCCTCGCCTCTAGGATCACGAGAAGCTGCCGAAATTGAGAATTCTAAATTCAGATCTTCTTGGCTTAATAAATGTCTAACGATGGTCGTTTTTCCGGATCCTGATGGTGCCGAAAACACGATTAATTTTCCTCCTTTGTTCATTTTTTATCTTTTTTTTATTCCCCCTTCGGGGGTTAAGGGGATTACAACACGTTCAAAACCTGTTCTTTAATTTTTTCTAATTCGTCTTTCATCTGAACGACTAATTTCTGCATCTGTGCATGATTGGATTTAGATCCCATCGTATTAATTTCACGACCCATTTCTTGAGTAATGAAACCTAGTTTTCTACCGTTAGCTTCCGTTCCGTTTATAGTCTCCAAGAAATAATCGAGGTGATTTGTCAAACGTACTTTCTCTTCTGTAATGTCTAGTTTCTCTAAATAATAGATTAATTCTTGCTCAAAACGGTTTTCATCTACATTTACTTTCAACTCATCAATAGCAGTTTGTAAACGGTCTTTTATAGCTTGAACGCGTTCTGGATCTAATGCTAAAGCTTCAGTCATGTACTGACGAATGTTCCCGATGCGCAATTGAAATTCTTTTTCTAATGACATTCCTTCGTCTCTTCTAAAAGTCTTAATGTTATTCAAGCTTTCTTCGATTACGATTTTAATTTGTGCCCAGTCATTTTCATCAATTTCATCACGCTCAATTTTTAAAGCATCTGGCATTCTCACCGCCATTTTCATTAATTCCGTTTCATCTGCATCAGCATAAACGGCTTTCAATTGATTGATATATGCTTTTACGATTGGCACATTCACTTTGGTAGTTGTTTGTTCAGCGGTACTTTCGATAAAAATAGAAAAATCTACTTTTCCTCTTTCAAGCGTAGAAGCAATTTGAGTACGTAGACCCAATTCCATTTCGCGGTAAAGAGAAGGCATTCTCACGTTTAGATCTAAACCTTTACTGTTTAAAGATTTTACTTCTACTGTTATTTTTTTGGTTGGTAATTGAATAGTTGCTTTACCAAAACCGGTCATTGATTGTATCATATAATTTTCTAAAAGAGTTCAAAGGTAGTAAAAAAGTGGTCAGTGGTCCGTTTTTTAGTTTTCAGTCTCGGTGTCAGTCTAAGTTTTTACGTTTCAATTTTCACAAGCGGGTTTCCGATTCCAATTTTCACATTCTACTTTTCAAGTATAGTCTCCCCCTCCTTCGGAGGGGGCTGGGGGGAGGATGTCACCATATAAACGCCCACAAATATCAATAGCGCCGAAATTATTTTTACCAAACTCAATTCGTCTTTGCCTAATCCAATGGCAAAAACAGTAGCGAAGAAAGGTTGGAGATAAATAAAAACAGCAACGGTTGTTGGTTTCAACTCTTTCATCGTGAGTAGGTTTAGTAAATAGGTGACAAAAGTCGAAATAGCTACCACAAATCCTATTTTCCAATAAATAGTTGAAGGGACAGCCACCCAGTTGACGGCTTCAAATTGGTTCCAGCCAAATGGCAAGACCATCAAAAACCCACATAAATAAATCCATTTTACAAAGGTAAACGCATTGTATTTATCCATTAATTTCTTGACGATTATCAAGTAAAAACCATAAGAAACAGCATTTACAAAAACGAGCATATTACCAAGGCTTGCGTTTGTAGCGCTACCAATGGATTTTCCGTATAAAATGAGAAAAGCGGTTCCTATCAATCCCAAAATAATCCCCATCACCATACGTTTTCTCATACGTTCTTTCATGATAATGGCCGAAAGAACCAGCACAATCATTGGGGTGGTCACCATAATCACAGCTGCCGAAATGGGCGAAGTAAGGCTTAATCCTTTAAAAAAAGTAAGCATATTAAAAGCAACCCCAAAAAATGCAGCAGCAATAATACGCGGAAAATCGTTGAAGGCTATTTTTTCCTTTGGCATAAAAAGCCAAGACAGCCAGAATAGAAGCATAGCGCCACTTACCCGCAACAAAATAAAGCCATAAGCATCAATATACTGTGGCATTACGTCCTTTGCAATGGTAAAAGTGACCCCGTAAATTACGGAAACAATGGTAGCGCCAAACAGCGCGACATTCCTTTTAGACATTAGCCAACGCTTTCATTACCTGAAGCATGTTTTGTTGAGTTCCTCCCACGTAAACCGCATTATTAATGACAAAAACAGGTCGGCTCAAAAAAGTATAATGCTCTAAAATGTATTTTTTGTAATCTTCCTCGGTCAAGGATTTGTCCTTTAAGTTCATCGACTTGTACAATTGCGCTTTTTTGCTAAACAACGCTTCGTAACTTCCTGAAAGCTGGTGCATTTCCTCTAGTTCGTCTGCAGTAAGTGGATCTTGTTTGATGTCGCGAAACACAAGGTCATTTCCTTTTGGCAATGATTTTATAATTTTTCTACAAGTATCGCAGGAAGCGATGTAATATATTTTGTTCATAATAAGGTGCATTTTCTTTGTGCAAAGAAAATTCATTTGAGACGGAAAATGATTATTTTTATCAAAAAATTAGAAAAATGCAACAAACACTAGATGTTACCAGAACAAGTAGAAACATACTATCTCAAATGTTGGCGGGGTATACATTGGAACAATTGAACAAAATTCCGGAGGGATATAAGAATAACTTGATTTGGAATATTGCCCATGTCGTTGTTGTTCAGCAAGTGCTCGTTTACAAACTATCTGGAATACCTATGATGATTTCAGACGAAATGGTCGAGAAATATAAAAAAGGAAGCAAACCAGAACATATTGCAACTCAAGCCGAAGTCGATGAAATCAAAACATTACTTACGGAAACCATCAATCAAACGGAAACCGATTTAGAAAGTAAAATCTTTATTAATTATCAAGAATACCCAACATCTGCTGGGATTGTGTTAAAAAGCGCTTCAGATGCGATAGCTTTCAACGACTTTCACGAAGGGCTACACATCGGAATTATAATGAGTATTCGTAAGTTTATTTAAGGGGATTAGGGTTAGGAGCTAATCCCGCTTTCCGCTACAATCTCTCACTCTCCACCCTTTTTTTCTAAGCTATAAAAGGAGCTTCCGCTGGTCGCTCTTTTCTAGCAGAAAAAAATAGAGTGGAGTGCAAGAGGGTTTCCACTGCTATCGGGGCTAAAAATCTCGATACAGACCTAAGATTATTTAATCAACAAATAGTCATTGACTTCCTTATACGAGAGCAATAATTCTTTTGTTCCATCAGCATAAGAGGCGACTTCGTAGGGATTGTAAAATAAAAGTAATCCCTTATCGGTATAAAACAGGTTTTGAGGTAAATGAAAAGTGTCGTCTTCAAATAGTAAGCCCGTTTGATTAATAGATCCTTTTTCTGGGATTTTAAATTTGTTTCTGAATTCCTTTTCGGCGAAAGCTCTAAAGGCATTTCTATCCTTAAATAATTGATGTTGCAAGATTGTTTTTCCTGTATTAGGATCAAACAGTAAAGAGCGCATCCCTTGATACCCATGAGCTCCGCCGGTATAGGTGTAGTGTTTAATTTCGATATTAATGATGTTCTCCGACACATATTTTACTTCGCCATCAATCTTCGCCTCCCAACCAAAGGAGTCTTTTGGAAAATCCTTTTGCAGTTGCTCGTACGAGTCGATAAACGAACTGACTAATCCTTTGTAGTCTGTTGAAGTGTAGGGCTTTTCTCCAAAGTATACAATCTCTTTCAAAACAGAGAATACTTTTTTATTGATGCTGTCGGCGACTATTGGGACGTCTTTGGCAATAGGAATTCGCACACTGATATGAGGGCAATTATCCTTGCAGGCTAAACGTGTTTTTTTCTCAAAAGTCTGATTTTCAAAAACCAGTTCTTTTTCACAACGGGCAAAAAGAAAGAATACGGATGCAAAAAGGATATAGTTTTTCATCTCAAAATGTGTTAATTAAATACAAAGGTAGCAACTTGCACCTTTCTAAGAATAAATTAATGGGTAAGTTTGTAAAACCTTTAAAATTGAAAATTAAAAGAAATGAAATTCAATACTAAAACAATACACGGCGGGCAGCAGCATGATTCAAGTACAGGGGCAGTTATGCCGCCCATATATCAAACGACTACATTTGCACAAACAAGTCCGGGGCAACCTATTGGGGATTATGAATACAGTAGAACTGCAAACCCTACAAGGACAGCTTTAGAAAATGCTTTGGCGAGTTTAGAAAATGGTGCAAGAGGATTAGCTTTTTCATCGGGATTAGCAGCAACAGATTGTTTGATGCGAGGATTGAAAGCAGGTGATGAAGTTATTGCTATGGATGATTTGTACGGAGGAACGTATAGATTGTTTACAAAAATATATAAAGATTCAGGAATAGTTTTCCATTTTGTAGATATGAATGACATGGAAAAATTCAAGTCATTGATTAATGAAAACACCAAATTAGTTTGGGTCGAAACACCAACGAATCCTATGATGAAATTGGTTGATATTGAAGCAATTGCTAAAATCACAAAAGAGAATAAAGTGATTTTTGCCGTTGATAACACCTTTGCAACACCGTATTTACAGAATCCATTGGATTTAGGGGCAGATATCGTGATGCATTCAGCTACAAAATACCTTGCAGGGCATTCTGATGTTATGGCGGGAGCTTTGATTATGAAAGACGAAGAATTAGGAAAGCAAATGCATTTTCAGCAATTTGCTACTGGAGCGATACTAGGACCAATGGATAGCTTTTTAGTACTGAGAGGAATAAAAACATTGCATTTAAGAATGCAAAGACATTGCGAAAATGGAGAAAAAATAGCTGAATTTTTGAACAATCATCCAAAAGTTAAAACCGTGTATTATCCAGGATTGAAAACTAATCCATTTCATGAGCTTGCTAAAAAGCAAATGCGTGGTTTTGGAGGAATGGTTTCTTTCAATTTCGTGTCCGGTAAAAAAGAAGATGCAATTGATTTTCTTGAAAAAATAAAAATATTCACTTTGGCGGAATCTTTAGGAGGAGTAGAGTCGCTGGCAAATTACTCGGTAATGATGGCTCACGCCTCGATTCCGGAAGATAAAAGAAAGGAAATTGGGATTACTGATGATTTAGTTCGATTAAGCGTAGGTATTGAAGATGCGGAAGATTTAATCGAAGACTTAAAACGAGCATTAGGATAAATTCTAGACCCGTTGTTCTTCTTAGTTGCTGAGTGTAAAGTATAAAAGCCCAATTCTAAATTTTAGAATTGGGCTTTTATTTATAAATGCTTTATGGCTATTGCAAGTAGTAAATGTAACCAACATTAAGCCATACTAACCAGTCGTTTGCTTTGTTTTCTTTGTAAATAGCAGGATTCGGATTTAAACCATCTACCCAGTTGGAGAAAAAATATTGAAATCTCAAATCAATCATTAAATCTCGTAATGGGGTTAATTTATAACGGGTCCCTACACTGGTAACGACAGACCAAACCGTACCGCCTTCGGTCGAAAATCCGTAAGGGCGATTGTCCGTTGGAGTTAAATATTTTGGAAATGTAGTAAGAGGAGTGCCTAACGGTCCTAATGTAGAATAGGCTTCGGCATTGTAGTAGCTAAATTGACCTCCAAGACTTACAAACGGTCCCAAACTACCTATTCTTGAGGTGAAATCGCGAATACTAAGGGGAAAATACTCTAGTTGCATACCTATATTAGTAACTGCTGTGGTTCCTTTCATCGCTCTCAATTGGTTTGCACCAAGACTAGTGCGATCAGGGCTTACCCATTCTCCAAAATGTTCTAAGCTGGTTTTATTATAAGACAATTCACTTCTAAGTTTGAAGTGATCGTTAAAATATGTTTCAGGGGTATAACAGTTACATTCTGCGGTATAGGAAAAATTTATATAATGAATAATCCCAATTCCTATACCGGTATTCCCGGCATTTGTGTTTAAATCATATCGTTGCCCATAGTCCGATTGAAAAGCTACTGGACCAGCTATAATCCCTACTTCATGCGAAAATCCGAATTGCGCATTTGAATTAAATGAAAAGCCAAATAAGACAAATAAAAAAATAGAGAGGTGTTTGAGCATTTTTGGTTAAAATTTCAAGTCCTGACAAATATATAAAAAACATCATTCATCCCTTAAAAATAAATTTAAAAATAAATAATTAAAAGCTAAATTGCTTAAGAAAAGTACAACGTTTTTCAATAAAAGGCAACTTCAAATCCTGATTTTTTAAAGAATGATTGATAAAAAGATAATTCACCAAGATATAGTGAAATATTATTAAGAAATATTCTAAGAACTCGTATCTTTGTAGTCACTAACGAAAACGTTTTCTTAAACGTTAATAATCTAAGAATCATGTCACAAAGTATTACTACTTTTATTGAAGAGGTTACTAAAAAAAACCCAAACGAGCCAGAATTTTTGCAGGCAGTTTTAGAAGTTGCTGAAACAGTAATTCCTTTCATTGAAGAAAATAAAAAATACCAAAACAAAATGCTTTTGGAGAGAATGGTTGAGTCTGATCGAATCATTATGTTTCGTGTAGCTTGGATTGATGATAAAGGGGCTACTCAAGTAAATAGAGGATACCGTATTCAAATGAACTCTGCTATCGGACCATACAAAGGAGGACTTCGTTTTCACCCTTCTGTAAATTTAAGCATTTTGAAATTTTTGGCTTTCGAACAAACTTTTAAAAACAGCTTAACTACATTGCCAATGGGTGGTGGAAAAGGTGGAGCTGATTTTGATCCAAAAGGAAAATCAGATAATGAAGTAATGCGTTTTTGCCAAAGTTTCATGACTGAATTGTCTAAACATATTGGAGCAAATACGGATGTACCTGCTGGTGATATCGGTGTTGGAGGAAGAGAAGTTGGATTCATGTTTGGTCAATATAAAAGACTAAGAAATGAATTTACAGGAGTTTTAACTGGTAAAGGAATTTCTTTCGGAGGTTCATTAATCAGACCTGAAGCTACAGGATACGGAGCAGTTTATTTTGCACAAAGTATGTTGGAGACTAAAGGAAATAGTTTTGCAGGTAAAACAGTTGTTGTTTCTGGTTCTGGAAACGTTGCACAATATGCTACTGAAAAAGCAACTCAATTAGGTGGTAAAGTAGTAACTATGTCGGATTCGGCTGGATACATCTACGATGCTGACGGTATTGATGGGGAGAAACTAGCACACGTAATGGAAATTAAAAATGAATTGAGAGGAAGAATTAGTGACTATGTTACTAAATATCCAAACGCTAAATATTTTGCAGGGAAACGTCCATGGGAAGTGAAATGTGATATTGCATTACCTTGTGCAACTCAAAATGAATTGAACGAAGAGGAAGCTAAAGCTTTAGTTGCAAACGGATGTATTTGTGTGGCTGAAGGAGCTAACATGCCTACAACACCAGATGCTGTTTTAGTATTTCAAAACGCTAAATTATTATTTGCTCCAGGAAAAGCTTCTAATGCAGGTGGAGTTGCGACTTCAGGTTTAGAGATGTCTCAAAACTCTTTAAGATTAAGCTGGTCTTCTGAAGAAGTAGATGAAAAATTAAAAGGAATTATGCTTGCTATTCATGCTTCATGTGTGCAATACGGTAAGGATGCTTCAGGATATGTTGACTACGTAAAAGGAGCTAACATTGCTGGATTTGTAAAAGTAGCTGACGCTATGCTTGCTCAAGGAGTGGTATAAATCTTTTTTTAAATAATTTAAATGCCTTCTGCCATTCCGATACTTCGGGATTAGGTAGAAGGCATTTTTTTTGATTAGAACAAAAACCGAATGCTTTTGATTGTATTATATTTGTGAATCATAAGTATCCTTTATAATGAAAAAAATATTTTATAGTCTTCTGATTTTACTACTCACACAAATGGGTTTTTCCCAAAATAATTTATTGTGGCAGGGCTATTTTTCATATAATGAGATTAAAGATGTTTCAGTCTCTTCTACCACAGTCTTTGCTGCCTCAGAAAATGCTTTGTTTTCGAAAAATACAACTGACAATCAAATAAAAACTACCAATACAGTTGATGGACTTTCAGGCCAGACGATAAGTTCTCTTTATTATAGCACTGTTTTTAATAAAACATTGGTTGGTTATGAAAACGGATTGATGATTGTTATCAATGAATCTGATGGTAGTATGTTGAAGGTGGTTGATATTATAAACAAACAGCTTCCTGCAAACAGGAAAAAAGTAAATCATTTCATGGAGTTTGATGGGATTGTCTATGTCTCTTGTGACTTTGGGATTGTTCAATTTAATTTAAAAAGTATGCTTTTTGGTGATACCTATTTCATTGGCGATACCGGTGCAGAAATAAGTGTGAGACAAACGGCTGCTTATAACGGATTTATTTATGCAGCCACTGATAATGGCGTTAGACGTGCTGCAATTTCAAGTAAAAATTTAAATGACTATAAGCAATGGGAGTTGGTGGCAACCGGAAGTTGGTCTGGTATAGAAGCTTTTGGAACGGAGTTAATTGCAGTTAATAATTCGGGAAATGTAAATAAATACAATGCAAGTACAAATTCGTTTGGGGGCTTTACCACACTATCTCAGCCTGCATTGGACATACGGGCTAATGGAACTTATTTAATTCTAACTACCGCTGTCAGTGTTTACGTATATAACAAACAATTGATTTTGGTACGCCAAATAAATAACAATCAAATACCAGATTATAGTCCTGTTTTTAGTTGTGCCACCAGTATTAATGATGTGATTTACATTGGAACAAAAGAAAATGGTTTGCTAACCACAACAATCTCAACCGTTTCTGTTTTTGAAAACACCACCCCTATGGGACCGTCGAGAAATAATATTTTTGCCTTTCAAACAACCTCAAGTTCCTTGTGGGCAGTTTATGGTGACTACGATGTTGCTTATAATCCGTATGACTTAGATAGCTATGGTATTAGTAAATACAGTCAATCAGGCTGGTTAAATATTCCGTATAAATCAGTTTTAGGAACGAAATCAATATGTAGAATAACGGTGAATCCCAATAAAGAGGATGAAGTATATGCCAGTTCGTTCTTTTCGGGATTATTAAAAATAGAAGCAGATAAGCCTAGCTTTTTATATAATCAAACCAATAGCGGTTTAGAGTCATTGACATTTGTTGGTCCAAATTATTTTGATGTTCGAATAAACGGAGCTGCATTTGATAAAAATGGAGCTCTTTGGGTTACAAATAGCCGGGTAAAAAATGGATTAAAAGTATTGAAAACTAGTGGGGAGTGGCAGAGTTTTTCGACAGACAATATATTAGACGCCAGTGAAGACAATAGTTTTGGTAGAATGCTTATTGATAAGAACGGGACTAAATGGATGGCGACAAATAGAGATGGTGTTGTCGGTTTTAACGACGGTAATAACACCTTCAAAAAAATTACAATTGGCACTGATAAAGGAAATTTACCGGCTTCAGATGTTAGAGCTTTAGCTATAGATAATAGAAATCAACTATGGATAGGGACCATAAAGGGTCTACGAGTATTGTCTAATGTGGGGAATTTTCAAACAGCGGATCAGTTAACGGCAAATCCTATAATTATATTAGAAGACAACCTTGCTCAGGAATTGCTTTATGAGCAATTTATCACAGATATTGCAGTCGATGGGGCAAACAATAAATGGATAGGTACTGCAGATTCTGGTTTGTTTATGGTATCGGCGAACGGTGAGGAGACGAAATATCATTTTACAATAAACAATTCTCCTTTGCCTAGTAATGTTATTAATGACATTGATATAAACAGTGCAACGGGCGAGGTTTTTATAGCTACAGCCAAAGGAATGATTTCGTTTAAAGGGATTGCAACAGCAGCAAGTGAAGATTTAAGTAATGCTTATGTATATCCAAACCCAGTGCGGCCTGAATATGACGGGACGGTAAAAATCGCTGGATTAATCAATAAAGCGAATGTGAAAATCACTGATATTGCGGGTAATTTAGTGCATGAAGTTATTTCAGAAGGTGGCACAATAGAATGGGATACAACCGCTTTTGGAAAATATAAGGTGGCGTCGGGGGTGTATATGATTTTCATATCGGCACAAGACGGAGTGGAAACCAAAGTTAAAAAAGTAATGATTATTCGTTAAAATTCAAATTTCAATGCAGGTTAAAACAAAAGCGATAGTTCTTTCGTCTATAAAATTCCAGGAAAAAAGCTTAATTGTAAAATGCTTTACGCAATCGCACGGATTAAAGTCCTACTTCGTTCGGGATGCTTTTTCGGGTCGAAAATCAAATCAGAAAATAGCTTATTTCCAGCCATTGTCTATTCTCGAAATTGAAGCGGTACATAAGAACAAAGGGACACTTGAGAATTTTAAAGAAATAAAAATTAGCACGCCTTTCCAGACGATACATTCCGATATTTATAAGAGCACGATTGTGATGTTTATTTCTGAAGTTCTGCATCATTCGATCCATGAAGAAGAAAAAAACGAATCGCTTTTTGATTTTCTGGAAGCGGCCTTGCTTTGGCTAGATAACCACGATGAAATAGCTAATTTTCATTTAATATTAATGCTTGAAACTACAAAATATCTGGGTTTTTACCCCGATATTTCTGACATGGACATGCCTTTTTTCGAAATGACAAATGGTGTTTTTACTCCTTTTCATGCCATAAGTTCCTTGACGGAGCATGAGTCAAATTTGTTTAAAAAACTCATCGCTTTACGATTTGATAATGACCAGAAAGTCTTCCACGTAATTGAAAGACAGCTGGTATTGAAAATTCTTATTGATTATTATATGATGCATCTTGATGGCTTTAAAAAACCAAAATCAGTAGAGGTTCTAAAAGAGGTTTTTTCATAAAAACCTACAAATTGAATAGTTTAATGAATGGTTTTCCTAATTGTACGATTACATTCAGCTATTTATGCTTTACTTTTCTTTGTTTTATTCAAAATTCCTTACTTTCGCACATCGATTAAAGAAAAGGATAAAATGAGCACAAAATTTACTGAATACAAAGGACTTGACTTACCAACTGTAGCATCAGAAGTACTAGATTTTTGGAAAAAAGAAAACATCTTTGAGAAAAGTGTAACCACGCGTGAAGGGAATCCCCCTTACGTATTTTTTGAAGGTCCGCCTTCGGCAAATGGATTACCGGGAATTCACCATGTAATGGCACGTGCTATAAAAGATATTTTTTGCAGGTATAAAACACAAAAAGGATTCCAAGTTAAGCGTAAAGCGGGTTGGGATACTCACGGATTACCTGTGGAATTAGGTACCGAGAAAGAATTAGGTATTACAAAAGAAGATATAGGAAAGTCTATTTCCATCGAAGAATATAACGAGGCTTGTAAAAAAACCGTCATGCGTTATACGGATGTTTGGAATGACTTGACCGAAAAAATGGGGTACTGGGTAGATATGGAAGATCCATATGTGACTTATAAACCTAAATACATGGAAACGGTTTGGTGGTTGCTTAAGCAAATCTATAATAAAGATTTGATGTACAAAGGCTACACCATTCAACCATATTCTCCAAAAGCAGGAACAGGATTGAGTTCGCATGAGGTGAATCAGCCAGGAAGTTATAGAGATGTAACTGATACAACGGTTGTAGCGCAATTCAAAGTTTTGGAATCGTCAAGAGAACTATTATGTTCGAAGTTTTATGATTACATCAGTTCAAAAAATCTACAACATTATAAATTATCAGTTTTAGATCTTGATGAGGTTTATTTCTTGGCTTGGACAACAACGCCTTGGACTTTACCATCGAATACCGCTTTGACTGTAGGTCCAAAAATTGAGTACGTTTTAGTAAAAACCTTCAATCAATATACTTTTTCATTAACGAATGTTGTTTTGGCTAAGAATTTAGTTGGAAAACAGTTCGGGAAAGGATTTTATGAAAGTAAAGACCTTGCTGATTTTGAAAATTTCAAAGAAGGAGATAAAAAAATTCCATACCAGATTCTTGCAGAATGTAAAGGGGCTGATTTAGTTGGAATTCGTTACGAGCAATTATTGCCATTCGCATTACCTTATCAAAACCCAGAAAATGCTTTTAGAGTAATTTCAGGAGATTTTGTTACCATCGAGGACGGAACAGGAATTGTACATACGGCACCAACATTTGGAGCAGATGATGCAAAAGTTGCCAAAGAAGCGACACCTGAAGTTCCGCCATTATTGGTTTTGGATGAAAGTGGTACTCCGGTTCCATTAGTAGATTTACAAGGAAAATTCACTTCACATATGGGTGAATATGCTGGTAAATATGTGAAAAACGAATATTATGAAGATGGTGAAGCGCCAGATCGTTCTATTGATGTAGAACTTGCAATTCGTTTAAAAGAAGAAAACAAAGCATTTAAAGTAGAGAAATATGTCCACAGTTATCCGCATTGTTGGAGAACGGACAAGCCCATTTTATACTATCCGCTTGACTCTTGGTTTATAAAAATTACTGAGGTAAGAGACAGAATGTTTGACTTGAACGAAACGATTAACTGGAAGCCAAAATCGACAGGAGAAGGACGTTTTGGAAACTGGATAAAAAATGCCAATGACTGGAATTTATCTCGTTCAAGGTTCTGGGGAATCCCATTGCCAATCTGGAGAACAGAAGACAAACAAGAAGAAATTCTAATAGGTTCAGTAGAGGAATTATACAACGAAATAGAAAAATCAATTCAGGCCGGATTCCAAAAAGAGAACCCTTTCAAAGGATTCGAAATTGGAAATATGGATGAAGAAAACTATGATTTAATTGATTTACATAAAAATGTAGTCGATGAAATTACCTTAGTTTCTGCTTCAGGAAAACCAATGACGCGTGAAGCTGATTTGATTGACGTTTGGTTTGATAGTGGATCAATGCCTTATGCACAATGGCATTATCCTTTTGAAAATAAAGATAAAATTGACGAGAATAAAGATTTTCCGGCTGATTTCATTGCTGAAGGTGTGGATCAAACCCGTGGATGGTTTTATACTTTACACGCGATTGCGACTTTGGTTTTTGATAAAGTAGCCTATAAAAATGTAGTTTCAAATGGATTAGTCTTAGACAAAAACGGACAAAAAATGTCTAAACGTTTAGGGAATGCAGCAGATCCTTTTGAAACATTAGCTGAATACGGTCCGGATGCCACAAGATGGTATATGATATCGAATGCAAATCCTTGGGACAATTTGAAATTTGACCTTGAAGGAATTGCTGAGGTTCGCAGAAAGTTCTTTGGAACCTTGTACAATACGTATTCGTTCTTTAGTTTGTATGCTAACATCGACGGATTTAAATATGAGGAAGCTGAAATTCCATTAAATGAACGACCTGAAATCGATCAATGGATTATTTCAGAATTGAATACATTGATAAAAGATGTAGATAGTTTCTATGCCGATTATGAGCCTACAAAAGCAGCTCGTGCGATTTCTGATTTCGTACAGGAAAATTTAAGTAACTGGTACGTTCGTTTGTGCAGAAGACGTTTTTGGAAAGGGGAGTATGCACAGGATAAAATTGCAGCTTACCAAACATTATATACCTGTTTATTGACGATTAGTAAATTAGGAGCGCCTATTGCGCCCTTCTTTATGGACAAGCTTTACAGAGACTTAACTTTAGCAACACAGTCAGAAAAATTTGACAGTGTACATTTGGCAGAGTTTCCAAAACACGTTGAAAACTTTGTTAATAAATTGTTAGAGAGTAAAATGCAGAAGGCACAGACTATCTCGTCATTAGTTTTGTCACTCCGTAAAAAGGAAATGATTAAAGTGCGTCAACCTTTACAAAAGGTAATGATTCCGGTACTTGACGAGAAGCAAAGGCTTGAAATTGAAGCGGTTTCTGACCTTATAAAAGCGGAGGTAAATGTTAAAGAAATCTTATTTTTAGATGATGCCTCTGGAGTTTTAGTGAAGCAAATTAAGCCAAATTTCAAGACACTAGGGCCTCGTTTTGGAAAAGACATGGGGTTGATTTCCAAAGAGATACAGGGTTTTTCTGCTGAAAAAATCAATCAATTGGAGAGCAATGGAACCTTAGAGCTTGTTATTGCTGGAAAAAGCATAACTTTAACAATAGAAGATGTGGAAATTTCGTCCCAAGATATTGAAGGATGGTTGGTTGCTAACTCCAATGGAATAACGGTTGCGCTTGACATTGTTATTTCTCCGGAATTGAAAAAAGAAGGAATTGCAAGAGAGTTAGTGAACAGAATTCAAAACATCAGAAAGGATTCGGGATTTGAAGTGACGGATAAAATAAAAGTGCATTTGCAAAAGAATGACATTTTAGAAGAGGCGGTAAAACCGAATGTGGACTATATTAAATCAGAAACACTAACAGAAGAATTGGTTTTTGAAGATAGTATCAGTGATGGAATTGAAATAGAATTTGACGACGTAAAAACGAAAATATTAATTACAAATAATTAGATTATGGTAGAGGCACCAACAAGATACTCTGACGCTGATTTGGCAGAGTTCAAAGAGATAATTCTAAATAAAATTCACAAAGCACAGTTTGATTTAGATTTGATTAAGAGTGCTTACATGAATGATTTGAATAATGGAACTGATGATACATCACCTACATTCAAAGCATTCGAGGAAGGAAGCGAATCTATGTCTAAAGAAGCAAACTCACAGTTAGCGATCCGTCAGGAGAAGTTTATCCGTGATTTAAAAAATGCATTATTCCGTGTAGAGAATAAAACATACGGTGTATGTAGAGTTACAGGTAAGCTAATTAGCAAAGATCGATTAAAAATTGTTCCTCATGCAACCATGAGTATAGAAGCTAAAAACTTGCAACGATAAGAAATTTAAAATTTCAATAGTAAAATTCCAAATTCCAATAATAACTTATAAAATTATTGGGATTTGGAATTTATTTTTTAGAATTTAACTACTTTTGCGCCACTTAAAATTTATAAAATGTCATTACGAAAAGCGTATCTACTTATCTTCATTATATTAATTGTTGATCAAGTTTCTAAAATATATGTCAAAACTAGTTTTGTATTAGGAGAAGAAGTAGAAGTTTTTAGATGGTTCAAGATTCTATTCATCGAAAATGAAGGAATGGCATGGGGTACTGAAATTCCAGGAACCTACGGTAAATTAATTCTAACACTATTTAGACTAGTTGCTGTTGGTGGAATTGGGTATTGGTTGTGGGACTCAGTTGAGAAGAAACACAGTTCAAATTATTTGATAGTAGCGATTGCTTTAATACTTGCAGGTGCTTTCGGGAACATAATTGACTCTGTTTTTTACGGTGTAATTTTTGACGACAGTCACTCTCAATTGGCCACTCTATTTTCAGATCAACCATATGGCACTTATTTTCATGGTAAAGTAGTGGATATGTTTTATTTTCCGTTTTGGCATGGAACTCTGCCTAGCTGGTTGCCTCTTTGGGGTGGTAAAGATTTTACTTTTTTCAATGCCATCTTCAATATAGCTGACATGGCCATTTCTACAGGTGTAGGGATATTAATATTTTTCAATAAAAAAGCTTTTCATAAGAGTTAGACTTAAAAACTCAGATAAAAAAAAGACCAATTCATATCTGAGTTGGTCTTTTTTTATTATTTATTATGCCCAGGAGCATAATATTTTGCGCTTTTACTACCATTAATTTTTTTGGCTTGCCCTGGAGGGATTCTTTTTGCTTTATAATTTGACTTGTTTGTTGTAGTTCTGAAGCTACAACTTGACAATGATATAGTAAACAGAATAACCATAACGGTCATAACAAATTTTGAAGTTTTAGTAACTTTCATAATTTAAAATATTTTTTAGGCTGCGAAATTAGGTTTTATTATTTGAAATTATAGCTATTTTTTGGAGTGATACAATAATCCATCCGGATGTCGTCATCATGAGTGTCTTTAATCGACTCTTCAGCTTCAAAAAACGAAAGCCCAATCTTTATGGTTTCTGGGGTGCATTCCCCTAAAAAGCGGTCATAAAAACCTTTGCCATAGCCCACACGATGGCCTTGTTTGTCGTAAGCCAATAACGGTATAAAAACAACCTCAATTTTATTTGAAGGAACTTCGATTCCGTCAACGGGTTCTGGGATGTTATACTCGTTTTTCTTGATTTTGGTATTGTCAGTCAAAAGGAAATGAGTCATCTTTCGAGTTTCAAAATCGGCTTTTGAAATGAGAATTTCTTTGTCTTTTCCAGAAAGCAAGTGTAGGATTAATTCTGTATCTACTTCTTTTTGCTCTGTAATGGGTAGAAAAATATGAAAATATGTCTTGTCCCAAATAGGCATTGCAAGCAACTGATTGGCAATAGCCATACTCATGGTTTCTACATCGTTTTCAGAAAGTTGGCTTCTTAAGGCTTTATACTTCGAGCGTAATTCCTTTTTTTGCATGGATGGTCTCTTTTAAATCTGCTATAAAAGTACTCAAATGATCTACTTCAACATGATCCATAATCACAATTTTATACCATTCATTATCACCGCCATGCTTTTGAGGAACTAAATCGTATTTCTCTTCCAATGTTTTTGTGATGAATTGGGCAGGAATAGTCACGATATTCATAAACGGCTCTCTAAAATAAGAAACCTGTAATTCATCTAGTTTTTCACACAGCCATTCGGTTCTCATTTGTAAAACTCTAATTTTTTCGCACCATCCAAAATGACCATAGGTAAATAAAATCATCCAAACCGCTACGGCATTGGCTCCAGATCTACTTCCGCAAAGGGTTAGATCCATTCCTTCGACATATTCGGCTTCTTTGGTCAGTACATTCTCAATTAATCCTTTTTTGCAAATAAAAACTCCTGTGCCATAAGGTGCCTGAAGCATTTTATGCGCATCAATAGTAATGGAGCTGATTTTTGGATTGTCAAAATTGATGACGCTGTCTTTGTTGCTGAATGGATATACGAAACCGCCATAAGCAGCATCAATATGCAGTTTGTATTTTAACTTATGTTTTTCTAGGATTTGGGTATAGTCGTCTGGGTTGTCAACTGCGCCAAACATCGTGGTTCCCATATTTGAAACTACAATAAAATATTTTTTTCCTCTTTCTTTCGCATTGATAATGCTAGTTTCCAATGCAAAAACATCGATAAGACGTGTGTCAAAATCGACTGGAATGTTTAGCCAGTCTAGCATTAATAAGTTAGCCGCTTTAGGAATGGAATAATGCGTGTCTTCTGAGGCGATAATGGCAATTTCAGAAAGTTTTGCATTTTGTTTGTACATGAAATAATTGCGATAAATCCAGATGGCTTGAATGTTTGCTTCTGTTCCTCCTGGAGCAATATATCCGTCAAAAGAATCGGGTTGCGCTTTGAAAATGTCTACAGCAAGAACATTTAAGACTTCCCGTTCCATTTCTTGGGTTCCTTTGAATGCTTTCTCTGAAGTGCCAAGTGTATGACAGCCGATATGATTTGGGTTAGCTACGTAAGTCTGTAATGTAGGGGCGTCTTTCAGGAAAGGAGCATCGCTATAGAATACTTTTCCGTCTAATTTAGATGCTGGATATCCTAACGAAGTATCCTTTGCGAAATTTACATTTTCATTTAACGCTTTTTGAATGCGTTCTTGTCTTTCTATTTGTGATAATTTTTTCCAGAATTGCATGCTTGTAATTTTTATTCAAAACTACTGAGGCAACATGAATAAAAATATGATAATTGTTAGGTTTTCAAAGTCTTGCTAATATGGTAGACGGCATCACCTTGATAAACAATAGGAGAAAGGTTTGCATTGATGATATAGCCATCGTTAGGTGCGTTCACTTTTCGTTCAAACTCTCCAAAAGGATCTGTAATGATAGCGAGAAGAGTGCCTTTTTGCACATAACGTCCTATACACCCATTATCGTGTAACATACCCGAACATTGTGCTCGTATCCAAGCCGATTTTTCAATATAAATGGTTTCAGATTCTGGTTCCTCAACGCTGATTTTTGGATCTAACATATCAAGATGTCTTAAGATCCGTTTTACGCCTTGCACTCCTGCATCTGAAACAGACTCGTCAATGTCAAGGGATTTTCCGCCTTCAAAAAGCAACATTTGTACATTCAATTTATGACTTGAATTTCTGAAAGAACCTGCAATGTTTTTAGAATATAAAGTAAACGGAGCGTTAAATACATCGGCCAAAGTTTTTAATTCCGGATTGTTCGGAGCGAGCCGAATTTGAGGAGCATTGAATCTGCTAGCGCCTCCTGCATGAAAATCAACTGCGTAATCAACTAAGGGCATAATTTCAGTAAGCATATGGTATGCGAAACGGCTGGCAAGAGAACCACTTTTGCTTCCTGGAAAAACGCGATTCAAGTCTCTGCCATCAGGAAATTTTCTGCTTTTGTTAAGAAAACCAAACATGTTAATTATGGGGATACAAATGATGGTTCCTTTTTTTGGTCTGTTAATTTTCTTAGTGATCAGTTGGCGTACAATCTCAACTCCATTGATTTCGTCACCATGAATTCCCGCTGAGAAAAGGACCACCGGACCATCGATTTTAGAACGTCTAACTATTATTGGAATTTTTAGTTCTGCGGTGTTATGTAGTTTAGCAATTTCCATATCAATTGTTTTGCTTTCGCCTGGCAAAATGGATTCTCCTAAAATTACTATGGGTTTGATGTTTTTCATGATGTTTTAAAAAACCAAAATTAGAGATTATTATTTGTAATTCGTAAGTTTGGACTTAAATAGATAAATAACTCCAAAGTAATAAGAATGGATATGCATCTCGCTGAATCAAGATGTATCTTTGTGAAATAACATTATAATGCAAAACCCAACTCTAGCGCTTCAAATACAAACCTTGCCTGATGGTCCCGGCGTATATCAATATTATGATAAGGACGGAAAAATCTTGTATGTAGGGAAATCCAAGAATTTAAAAAAAAGAGTTTCTTCCTATTTCAATAAAATTCACGATACTGCCAAAACGAATGTTTTGGTAAAAAAGATTGTGACCATAAAGCATATTGTGGTGCCTACAGAAACGGATGCGCTATTGTTAGAAAACAATCTTATAAAGACGTTGCAACCACGATATAATGTTTTGTTACGTGATGACAAAAGCTATCCTTGGTTATGCATAAAAAAAGAACCTTTTGCTCGAATTTTTGCCACAAGGAGAATGGTAAAGGATGGTTCGGAATATTTTGGTCCTTACACTAGTTTTAAAACGGTAAATACAATCTTAGAGCTAATAAAAGAGCTTTATCCACTGAGAACCTGTAATTATGATTTAAGTAAATCGAATATAGAAAGTGGGAAGTTTAAGGTTTGTCTCGAATATCATATTGGCAATTGTAAAGGGCCTTGCGAAGGGTATGAATCTTTAGAGAATTATCAAAAGCAGGTGGATGCCATTCGAGAAATACTGAAAGGAAATTTCAAAGAAAGCATGAAAGACTTCAAAAGAGTCATGATTGAATTAGCCCAGGATATGCATTTTGAAGAAGCGCAAAAGATAAAGGAAAAGATCGAAGTGCTTGAGAATTATCAATCGCGCTCTACTATCGTAAATCCAAAGATTACGAATATTGACGTGTTCTCGATTGTTTCTGACGAAAGTGCTGCTTATGTGAATTTCTTACAAATTTCACACGGCTCGATTATTCGATCTCATACCATGGAAATCAAGAAGAAGTTGGAGGAAACGGATGCTGAACTATTAGAATTGGCAATAATAGAACTCAGGGAGCGTTTTCAATTATTATCTCGAGAAGTTATTGTTCCGTTTCCAGTTGATTTGGGTGAGAATTTAAAAGTAACGGTCCCGCAATTAGGGGATAAAAAACAAATTCTGGATCTTTCTGTTCGAAATGCGAAGTTTTATAGAATTGAACAGTTGAAACAATTGCAAATTGTAGATCCTGATAGGCATACTAATAGAATTATGGCGCAAATGAAAAAAGATCTGCGATTGTCATTTGAACCAAGGCATATTGAATGTTTTGATAATTCTAATATTCAAGGGACAAATCCAGTTGCTGCCTGTGTCGTTTTTAAAGATGGTAAAGCTAGTAAGAAAGATTATCGTCATTTTAATATAAAAACGGTTGAAGGGCCGGATGATTTTGCGTCAATGACCGAAGTAGTGTATCGACGTTATAAAAGGCTATTAGATGAAGATCAGCCTTTACCACAGTTGATAATTATTGATGGAGGAAAAGGACAGCTATCAGCGGCACTAAAAAGTATAGATGATTTAGGATTGCGAGGAAAAATAGCAATAATTGGTATAGCCAAGAGGCTCGAAGAGCTATTTTATCCTGGGGATTCAGTTCCTTTATATTTAGATAAAAAATCAGAAACTTTGAAAGTGATTCAGCAATTGCGAAATGAAGCGCATCGATTTGGGATTACGCATCATAGAGATCAAAGGAGTAAAGCAGCGCTAAATTCTTCCATCGAATCGATTCCTGGGATTGGTGAAAAAACCATGTTAGCGTTAATTCAACATTTTAAAAGTGTTAAAAGATTAAAATTAGCAACCGAAAAGGAAATTTCTGACGTTATAGGTGCTTCAAAAGCCAAAAAAATTGTCGACTTTTACAAGATGGTAACTGAATGATTTTAAGTGAAATATTAGTTATGCAAACAAGAACGCCATTAAAAACCACATGCTTTTTATGAAAAAACAGCACCTTTTACTTTTTCTTTTCTTGAGTTGTTTGACCTTGTTTTCACAAGAGCAGAACAGACCAAAAGTAGGCTTGGTTTTAAGCGGTGGTGGTGCCAAAGGTTTTGCGCATATAGGGGTTTTAAAAGTGCTTGAGGAAGCAGGTTTGAAAATCGATTATATTGGAGGAACAAGCATGGGGTCAGTTGTTGGGGGACTTTATGCCTCAGGATATACCGCTTCACAGATTGATTCGATATTTCAAGCTACAAATTTTGATGAGTTGATAAATGATTTTATTCCAAGGTCTTCCAAAAACTTTTATGAAAAAAAGAATGACGAATTGTATGCGCTGGTGCTGCCATTCAATAATTTTAAAATTGGAATACCGGAAGCACTTTCAAAAGGAATGTATAATTTTAATTTATTAAGTAGAATCACGAGGCATGTAAGACATGTAAGGGATTTTAATAAATTGCCGATTCCTTTTTTATGTATTGCTACTGATATAGAAACAGGCAAAGAAGTTGTGTTAAATAAAGGGAGTCTGGCGCAGGCCATGATTGCCAGTTCCGCATTTCCGTCCTTATTTTCTCCAGTAGAAATAGATGGTAAGCTATTGGTAGACGGAGGAGTCACTAATAATTATCCTATCGATGAAGTAAGAAAACTTGGTGCAGATATAATCATTGGTGTAGACGTACAAGATGATTTAAGAGATCGAAACTCGCTCAAAGACGCTACTAAAATTTTGGTACAAATTACAAATCTTCATTCGATAGAAAAGATGAAGGAAAGCATCTCAAAAACGGATATTTACATCAAACCGGATATTAAAGATTACGGGGTCATCTCATTTGATAAAGGAAAAGAAATTATTATAAAAGGGGAGGAAGCCACATTTGCAGTGTATGAAAAAATAGAAGCATTAGTTGGAGAATCAAATAAACATCAAAAATCCAAATTAGAAGTCCCAACAGATAGTTTGCAAATTGTAGATATAAATTGTGACGAGTTAGATAATTATACTAAAGATTATGTGATTGGTAAATTACGATTTAAACCGGGTACTAAAATTACGTATAAGCAGTTAGAGGCAGGGATGAATAATATTAATGCGACAGAAAATTTCAGAGCTATTAATTATACGCTGGAACCAAACCATCAGGATGATGACTTAAACCTTACTCTGAAAGAGAATAAAACGAAATCGTATTTAAAATTTGGCTTGCATTATGACGGCTTGTTCAAGAGTGCTGTCTTAGTGAACTTAACACGTAAAAAAACATTGTTTAAAAATGATGTTGCATCGTTGGATATTGCACTTGGAGATAACTTCCGCTATAATTTTGGATATTATATTGAAAACGGCTACAATCTAAGTTTTGGATTCAAGTCCTATTTTAATCAATTTAATAAAAATATAACCAGAGAAATAAGCACTTTAGATTTTGAAACATTGGGTGTGAATTCAATTAATGTCGATTTTTCGGATGTGACAAATCAGGTTTATTTCCAATCTTTATTTGTTCAAAAATTTCTTATTGGAGGAGGATTAGAGTATAAGTTCCTTAAAATTAATTCAGGAACATTGGCTAATAGTAATCCTATAATTGATAAGAGTAATTATTTGAGCCTTTTTGGGTATCTGAATTATGATTCATTTGACAATAAGTTTTTTCCTAAAAAAGGATGGTATTTTTCTGGAGACATACAATCTTTTTTAGTTTCATCTGATTATACAGATACTTTTAACCAGTTTTCGATTGCTAAAACTGATTTTGGATTTGCAACAACAATTTTAAAAAACACCACTCTTAAAGTTCAAACTGAAGCTGGGTTTTCTTTTGGAAATGACAGTGTTACTTTTTTTAATTTTGTTTTGGGAGGTTATGGCTACAATCAAATCAATAATTTCAGGCATTTTTATGGTTATGATTTTTTAAGTATAGCTGCCAATAGTTATATTAAGTCGACAGCAACTATTGATTATGAGTTCTATAAAAAAAATCATTTGAATTTTGCTGCAAATTTCGCAAACTTGGGAGACAGAATGTTTGAGTCCGTTGGCTGGGTGTCACTTCCTAAATATTCGGGTTATGCAGTAGGTTATGGTTTAGAAACTATTATCGGCCCAATAGAAATTAAACACACCTGGTCTCCAGAAACCAAAAAAGGATATACGTGGTTTAGTATTGGATTTTTATTTTAAATTTAATCCATATCAATAAAAATTCCGATATTTGTTATAATGAAAACAAAATGGCTAGGTTTATTAGATTATCTTCAATTCCTCATCAAGAGAAATCCTGAGTAAGAGGTCAATTAGATAATGAGGTCAATTAGGGAATGTTTATAAATTGTCTAGTTGGATTTTATTAATTGAGAAAATGGTCTTAATGTGTCATTATCTAAATCTGTACTATCGTTTTAGTTAGAAAAGGGGTTTGTTTATCTCGTTTTCTAATTTTCTAATCTTCTAATTTTAATTTATCATGCCATTATATCATAAATTGGGGACTTTCCCTCAAAAAAGACACACACAATTTGAAAAACCTGATGGAGGTTTTTATTACGAACAACTTTTTGGAACAGAGGGTTTCCATGGAAATTCTGCATTGCTGTACCACGTCCACCGACCTACACAGGTAAAAGAAATTATTAAATCGTATTCTGTCGAGCCTAAAATCGCTATTGGTAAAAACATTAAATCTTTATTGTTAAAAGGATTTGATCTAAAAGCCGAAGATGATTTTCTGGACAGTCGCAAAGCACTACTTGTTAATAAAGATTGTACAATTGGGTTAGCAGCACCAAAGAAATCATTACGCGAGTATTTTTATAAAAATGCCGATGCCGATGAAATGATTTTCATTCACAAAGGAAAAGGAAAATTACGCACCATGATGGGAAATATTCCGTTTGAGTACGGAGATTATCTTATTATTCCTAGAGGGATTATCTATCAAATTGATTTTGAAACCGAAGACAACAGATTGTTGTATGTCGAATCTTTCGCGCCTATTTATACGCCTAAGCGCTATAAAAACGAATCGGGGCAACATTTAGAGCATTCTCCATTTTGTGAGCGCGATTTTATTTTGCCAAACGAATTGGAAACTCACGATGAAAAAGGAGACTTCCTTATCAAAATCAAAAAAGAAGGAACAATGCATGAGGTAATTTATGCAACGCACCCTTTTGACGTAGTGGGTTGGGATGGCTACAATTTTCCGTACGGATTCAGCATTCATAATTTCGAACCTATAACAGGACGCGTTCATCAACCGCCACCGGTACACCAGACATTTGAAACATCCACTTTTGTGATCTGTTCATTTGTACCAAGGTTGTACGATTATCATCCAAAAGCAATTCCTGCTCCTTACAATCACAGCAATGTCGATAGTGATGAGGTATTGTATTATGTTGACGGTGATTTTATGAGTAGAAATAATATCGAACAAGGTCATATTACATTGCATCCAAAAGGTATTCCTCACGGCCCGGCACCTGGAGCTATGGAAAGAAGCATTGGTCACACAGCTACAGAAGAGTTAGCGGTTATGGTTGATACTTTTAGAACCCTTATGGTGACAGAAGAAGCAATGGGAATCGATGATGGTGAATATTACAAATCGTGGGTTGAGTAGGTCATTGCGAGGAGTTGCGAGGAACGAAGCAAAGCAATCACACTTGCTAGATTTTAAATTTAATTAGAAGCAATTTCCTGCTGTGCGCTATATCTTGATATTTTTAAAGAAAAAATATAAAGGATGTCGCTTCCATCAGGGCTAGGCTTTAGAATAATCAACAACATTTTCGGTAATGATAAAAAACCGAATCATAAAACATAAACAAAATGGCAAAAGAAGTAAAATCAGTAGAATACGGACTAGAAAAAATATTTGAAGGAGCACAAGATTTCCTTCCTTTATTAGGAACCGATTACGTAGAGTTCTATGTAGGAAATGCAAAACAATCAGCACATTATTATAAAACAGCTTTCGGTTATCAATCTTTGGCGTATGCCGGATTAGAAACTGGTGTGAGAGACCGAACCTCTTATGTGTTGAAACAAGATAAGATACGAATCGTTCTTACTACGCCCTTAACGCAAGACTCTCCTATACATGAACATTTAAGAAAGCATGGAGACGGAGTAAAAGTAGCGGCTCTTTGGGTAGAAGATGCGACTAGTGCTTACGAAGAAACAATGAAGCGTGGTGCGCGTTCTTTTATGGAGCCTACCGTAGAGAAAGATGAGCATGGTGAAGTAGTACGTTCTGGGATTTATACCTACGGAGAAACCGTTCATATTTTTGTGGAACGTAAAAATTACAAAGGTGTTTTCTTGCCAGGATATAAAGAATGGAAATCAGATTACAATCCAGAGCCAACCGGATTAAAATACATTGATCACATGGTAGGAAATGTAGGTTGGAATGAAATGAATACTTGGGTTAAGTTCTACGAAGACGTGATGGGATTTGTTAATTTCCTTTCTTTTGATGACAAACAAATCAATACAGAGTATTCAGCTTTGATGAGTAAGGTAATGTCAAATGGAAATGGTAGAATTAAATTTCCAATCAACGAACCTGCAGAAGGGAAGAAGAAATCACAAATCGAGGAATACCTTGATTTTTACGGCGGACCTGGAATACAACATATAGCAATTGCTACTGACGATATCATTAAAACGGTAAGTCAGTTAAAGGCTAGAGGGGTAGAATTTTTGTCTGCTCCACCTCATACTTATTATCAAGCGATTCCGGAACGATTGGGAGATCATATGAAAATGATGAAAGAGGATTTAAACGAAATAGAAAAACTCGCTATTATGGTCGATGCGGATGAAGAAGGATATTTATTGCAAATTTTCACAAAACCAGTGCAAGACAGACCGACTTTATTTTTTGAAATTATTCAAAGAATGGGAGCCAAAGGCTTTGGGGCAGGTAATTTCAAGGCGTTGTTTGAGTCTATAGAGAGAGAGCAAGCATTGCGAGGAACGCTATAAAAAGCTGTTTTTTTTACATTATGTGAAAAAATAACCATCAAACAAGAAGTGATTTTGTGAATGATATGTTAAACTTTATTTTTTGATAAAAAATGTAGTTTTGTTACGTACCTTTGCACTCGCAAAATGGAAGGGGTGGTTTCCTTCCGTATTGATATAAATTTCATAATTTATAGTTTTTTGGTTAGTTAATAGCATAAAAACTCAGTCATTATTTGACTGAGTTTTTTTGTTTTGATATATTTGGAACAAAATTTGCAACTGCAGTCAATAAAACAGACAAAGTACGTTATGAAAAAATTTATACTATTCTTATTATTGATATTAACCGTAAGTTTCGATTCTCCTAAAGAAGATGCTTACGATGTGGGTGAATGGTTTAAATTCCGAATCCATTATGGTTTTGTAAATGCAGGATATGCAACGCTCGAAGTCAAGGACGCAGTGATAAACAATAAGAAAACCTTCCATGTTATTGGTAAAGGATTTACGACAGGGATGTCCCGCTTTTTTTTCAAAGTGGATGATTTGTACGAAAGCTATATCGATAAGGAATCCGGTAATCCACTTCAGTATGTAAGGAAGATTAATGAAGGAGGATATATTAAAAGTCAAGAAGGATTTTTTAATCAATCAGCTAATACTGTTTTGGTAAAAGATTATAAAAACAGAAATGAAAAAACTTTTGTCACACCAAAAAACACACAAGACATCTTGTCAGCATTCTATTATTTAAGGAATTACCCCAATATTGATAAAATTAATCCAGGTGAGTCTATTGCCATTAACATGTTTATTGATGATGAAACGACAAAATTAAAGTTAAAATTTGTAGGTCGTGAAGATATTACAACTAAATTTGGCGTTGTATCATCCATGATCTTTAAACCTTTGGTTCAATCAGGTCGTGTTTTTAAAGAGCAGGAGAGTCTAACAGTCTGGATTTCAGACGATGATAATAGATTGCCTATTCGAATAAAAGCGGACTTAGCGGTGGGTTCGATTAAAGCGGACTTGGATGCATTTAAAGGACTAAACAATCCATTTAAAATAAAAAGATAATGAATATTAGTGAGAATGCAGAAGCTATTTTAAGCGAAATTGATCAAAAGTATGCATCCATAAACCAAAAAACAGAAACGCACTTAGAAGGCTTACTTTGGTCCAAACCAATTACATATTGGGACTATATCCAGACCGATGCCTTATTAAATATACAAACACAAAGGACAACGCTTCCAGATGAAATGGTTTTTATCATGTATCATCAAGTGAATGAATTGATATTTAAGATGATTCTTTGGGAGATGAATCAAATATCCTATGCTCAAAACATAAAAACTGATTTTTTTGCTGAAAGATTAATGAGAATCAGTCGTTATTTTGATATGCTGACCACCTCTTTCAGTATTATGGAAAACGGGATGGAAGTGGAACAATATATGAAGTTTAGAAATACGCTGACTCCAGCAAGTGGTTTTCAAAGTGCCCAGTATCGATTAATTGAATTTTCTTCTACTGACTTGATTAATCTTATTGATCATCGTTATAGAGGTTCTATTGATAGAAATACACCTTACGAACATGCCTTTGAACATTTATATTGGCAAGCGGCGGGTAAAGACTATGCGACCGGTAAGAAGTCATACTTGTTAGAAGAATTTGAAAGAAAATATAAAAAAACATTCTTGGACCACATGGAGGAGTATAACTCCATTAATATCTGGCAAAAATTCAAACAGCTTCCAGATGATGATCAGAAGAATCCTGAGTTGATAAAAGCTATGCGTCATTTTGACCATACCGTGAATATTACTTGGGTGATGCAGCATTTAAATGTTGCCATTAAATACATTGACCAAAGCGGAAAAGGGACTGGAGAGGCGACTGGAGGAAGTGATTGGAAAAAATACATGCACCCAAAATACCAGCGAAGGATATTTTTTCCGGAGTTATGGAGCGCTGACGAATTAGCGAACTGGGGTGTAGAAATTTAAGTTGAATTAAAAAAATAAAATACGGTTTGAAGCAAGTAGTAATAATTTTTATAGTATTAACAGCAATACTATCCTGCAATAAATCTAATAATAATCAAGAACTAGAGAGTAGAGTTAAAATAGTTAAACCGATAGCAGAGGACTCTGATTTTGGGTTTAATTATTCTGAATTTAATGTCATTCACGATACTATCAAAAGAGGAGATACTTTTGGTACAATTATAAGCAAACAGAACATCGGCGACCGAAAAATGTTTGAGATTGTAAACAGTGTGAGGGATACTTTCAATGTTCGTTACATTAAACCTAACAGAGCTTACACGATGCTTAGGTCAAAAGACAAAACAAATAAGTTACAGGTTTTCGTTTATCAACCAGATGCTTTGAGTTACTACGTGTTTGATTTTAGGGATACTACTGTTGTAGCTTATAAAAAAACAAGGCCTATTACGATAAGAAGACGGACCATAGGTGGTGTTTTAAAAGGATCATTATCTGAAACGTTAGGAAATGCCGGAGTAGAGGCTGCTTTAGCTAGTAGAATAACAAAAATTTATTCATGGTCGATTGACTTTTTTAAATTAAAGAAAGGAGACCGCTTTGCTCTTACTTTTACGGAAAGATTTATAAATGATTCAATCTATGATGGAGTAGAAAATCTTGAGGCTTCTTTTTTCGAATACAAAGGCAAGATTATTTATGCCTTTCCTTATGTTCAAAACCCTGCTTCGGGAAAAGTAGGTTATTATGATGAGGATGGAAAAACGTTAAAGAATTTCTTTCTTAAAACACCTATTAAGTTCAGTAGATTGACCTCTCGATTTTCAATGAACAGATACCATCCCGTACAACACAGATGGAAAGCACATAAAGGAACTGATTATGCTGCGCCAACAGGCACGCCAATTACGACCACTGCCTCAGGAACAGTTGAAAGAACAGGATATACTGCAGGAAATGGTAATTATGTAAAGGTGAAACACAATGGTACCTATTCTACTCAATATTTACACATGTCAAAAATTTTGGTTCGACGTGGTCAACATGTAAACCAAGGAGATGTTATTGGTAGAGTTGGAAGTACAGGTTTAGCTACAGGGCCACATGTTTGTTATCGTTTCTGGAAAAACGGAAAACAGGTGGATGCTCTAAAATTAAACTTGCCGGGCGGAGAACCAATGAATAGTGCAAATAAATCTCGTTTTTTAAAGACTATTGAGCCATTGAAGTTTGAATTAGACAGCATTGGAAATTTATAATTTACGCTATTTCTTTTGATGAAAGGCAAAGAGTATTAATTTATTAGGGAGCTTAATTATTTACCGTAAATAATTAAGCTCCCTTCTTTTTTTATGGCATTAATATCTTTTTGATTTATGTAAAATTGTTATATAAATTAAAAGGGTTAATCAATTAAAACTAATTTCAGTATTTTTGCTGCAATAGAACTAATACTTGAATTAAAATAAAAATGGCCTTAAACACAATAAACCCAACGCACACGGAATCTTGGAAAAAACTGCAAAAGCACTTTGATGAAATGCAAAATGCTACTATGCAAGAGATGTTTCAAGTGGATGTTACCAGAACAGCAAAGTTTAACCTGAAATGGAATGATTTTTTAATAGATTACTCAAAGAATATAATCAACCAAGAAACTATTGACCTCTTATTGGAATTGGCAAATGAAGTAGGTTTGAAAAAGGCTATTTCAGATTATTTTGACGGAGAGATTATTAATCAAACCGAAAACAGAGCGGTACTTCATACTGCTTTAAGAGCAAAAGAATCAGCGGTTATAAACGTAAACGGTCAAAATGTTGTTCCTGAAATTTATGATGTAAAAAGAAAGATACAATCGTTTTCGAATGAAATAATAACAGGAGAACGAACGGGATATACTGGAAAGCCTTTTACTGACATTGTAAATATTGGTATTGGTGGTTCTGATTTAGGTCCGGCGATGGTTGTTGAAGCGTTACAGTTTTATAAAAATCAGCTGAATGTTCATTTTGTCTCCAATATAGATGGAGATCATGTAAATGAAATTATAAAAAAACTGAATCCGGAAACGACTCTTTTTGTGGTTGTTTCTAAAACATTTACCA
Organism: Flavobacterium gillisiae; assembly: GCF_900107635.1. Classification (GTDB taxonomy): domain Bacteria; phylum Bacteroidota; class Bacteroidia; order Flavobacteriales; family Flavobacteriaceae; genus Flavobacterium; species Flavobacterium gillisiae. Next base: position 154,383 of record NZ_FNRD01000009.1, on the reverse strand, counting down.
CACAAGAGACGTTAACAAACTCTGAAACTATCAAAGAGTGGTTTTTATCTAAGGAGTTCGGAACAAAGCAAGAGGATATAGCCAAGCATTTTGTAGCTGTCTCTACAAATATTCAAAAAGTAACCGAATTCGGAATTAATCCAGACAATGTATTCCCTATGTGGGACTGGGTAGGTGGTCGATTTTCATTGTGGAGCGCCGTTGGGTTAACCATCAGTTTGGCGGTAGGTTTTGATAATTTTGATGAATTGTTAAGTGGTGCAAATGAAATGGACGACCATTTTAAAACGGCAGATTTTGATCAAAATATGCCTGTTGTTCTTGCCTTACTAAGCATCTGGTATAATAATTTCTTTGGAGCTGAAAGCGAAGCTTTGATTCCTTATACACAATACCTTCAAAAATTAGCTCCTTATTTACAACAAGGAACAATGGAAAGTAATGGTAAAAGTGTAGGCCGAGACGGAAATCCCGTTAACTATGAGACTGGAACTATTATTTGGGGAGAACCCGGGACTAATGCACAGCATGCTTTTTTTCAATTAATTCATCAAGGAACGAAGTTGATCCCTTCTGATTTCATTGGTTTCGTGAAACCATTATATGGCGACGAAGAGCACCATGATAAATTGATGTCGAACTATTTTGCACAAACGGAAGCTTTGATGCATGGTAAAACAGCAGAAAAGGTACAGGCTGAGTTTGACAAGCAAGGTCTTGATGCTGAGAGAGCGAAGTTTTTATTGCCCTTTAAAGTTTTTGCAGGTAATAAGCCTACGAATACGATTTTAATAGAAAAACTGACTCCAAAGTCATTAGGGTCTTTGATCGCATTATACGAACATAAGATTTTTGTACAAGGAGTTATTTGGAATATATTTAGTTTCGATCAATGGGGTGTTGAGCTGGGAAAACAATTAGCCAACTCTATTCTGGATGAGCTTAATTCTAAAGAAATAAAAAATCATGACAGTTCGACTGCCTTTCTTTTGGATTATTATTTGAAAAACAAATAGAATTGAGATACTAAAGTAAAGATTCGATATTAGATCGCGTAGAATTTATTACTAGAACGATATGATGTAAAGCCCTTGTTTATTAAAAACAAGGGCTTTTTATTTCTATTGATATCGCTGCGAGGGTGTTGATTAATTATAATTCTAAAATGTCAAAAACACGAGAGCCTCAAATCAATACTGTATAAGAACTCGCGATTATATATTGGATTTGATAAAATTAATAAACTCAATTTTGGTTACGGGAGAACATCGAGTTTTAGTTTGTTATACAGTTTCTAAGAAGAATTAATTTAGGAGTTTATAACAGTGTTTGTTCTTGGTCTTTTTTTTCGAAAAAGTGATTTTTGGCTACAGTGGGATGTTTTGATTTTAATAAAAAATCAGGTCTTCGTCACTTTTCGGATATTTATACTTTTTTTGCATTTATATTGATATATTAACAGATAATCACAATAAAACTTAGTAAATAGTTTTTTTTTAAGGAAAAAATATATATTTAATAAGTTGATCCGTTTAAAATAAAGAACTTTCTTAACATTGTCTTAACTCTTTTAGTTAAAATTGTTATAATTTTGGCAAAAATAATAAAAAACAAAAAATGAAGACAATGAAAAATTGGTTACTCTCTGGATTACTGTTTTTAATGGTTTCAACGGCATTTTCTCAAGGGAAAATTACAGGAACTATTACTGACGGACAAGGTACACTACCTGGTGCTAATGTTGCAATCAAAGGAACTAAAACTGGCGTTTCTGCAGATTTTGATGGTAAATTCTCGATTAACACAACCGTTAGTCCTGGCGAATTAGTTATTTCTTTTATAGGTTTCGAACCTAAGACAGTTAAGTTTTCTGTTGCAGAAGGAACTACAAAAAATTTAGGAACTATCGTTTTAACTTCAAATTCTAATGAATTAGATGAAATTGTAGTTACAAGTAGTATTCTTGATATTGCTAAGGATAGAAAAACTCCTGTTGCAGTTTCTACAATCAAAGCATCAGAAATTCAAGAAAGGTTGGGTTCTCAGGAATTCCCTGAAATTTTAGCAAACACTCCTTCAGTATATGTTACAAAACAAGGTGGAGGTTTTGGAGATGCCCGAATTAATATTCGTGGATTTGACCAAAGAAATATAGCCGTAATGATAAACGGTGTGCCGGTAAACGATATGGAAAACGGAGCTGTATATTGGAGTAACTGGGCTGGACTTTCTGATGTGACTTCTGCAATGCAAGTACAAAGAGGTTTAGGTTCTTCTAAATTAGCTATTTCATCTGTTGGGGGTACAATAAATGTAATCACTAGAACTTCTGAAATGAAAGAAGGTGGATCAGTTTCTACTTCTGTTGGTAATGCTGATTATTTGAAAGTACAAGGTTCTTACTCTACTGGTTTAATGGATAATGGTTTTTCAGCATCTGTTTTGTTGAGTTCGACTACTGGAGATGGATATGTTGACGGAACTAAATTTGAAGGGAAAAATTATTTTATTGCATTTGGTTACAAACCAAATGACAAACATGATCTTCAATTCACTTTCACTGGAGCTCCTCAATGGCACCACCAAAGAAGTTTTGCTAATCCATTATCAGAATATATTAAATATGGTTCTAACGGAGAGCCAAATATTAAATATAACTCTGACTGGGGTGTTAAAAATGGTGAAGAATTTTCTTGGGCTAGAAACTTTTATAGTAAGCCGGTTGCTTCGTTAAATTGGGATTTCAAAATCAATGACAATACAACATTATCATCTGTTTTCTACGGTTCTTGGGGACGTGGTGGAGGAACTGGAAGTATAGGAAAAACTCCTTTCTCTTATAAAACAGCTAATGGTTTAGTTCCATTTGATGAATTTGTAAAATACAATACAGGTCAGCCTAATACTATTGGAGCGCCTTTAACAGCAGGTGCTGATGGTCAATATTTAACAGATAGACGTAACGGTTTTACAAGAAGAGCTTCAATTAATTCTCATGACTGGTATGGAGCTGTTATTGATTTGAATAAAAAATTATCTGATAAATTAATACTTGATTTTGGTATTGATGTAAGAACATATACTGGTTATCATTTTAGAAATATTAATGATAGGCTAGGAGCTGACGGATATAAAGATGATAGAGATATCAATAATAGAAACAGGGTTTTATATCAAACCTATGATGCTTCTCCTGACTTGAACCCATTTACAAATATTAAAGGTCAAGAGAAAATTGAATATAACAATAATGGTTATGTAAACTGGTTAGGTGCATTTACGCAATTAGAGTATTCTAATGAGAATTTATCTGCATTCTTTCAAGGGGCAGTTTCTCAACAAGGATTTAAAAGAGAGGATACTTTTACTTACTTGGAAACTGATCCTTTGTACAAAACTGATTTTGAAAATATCTTAGGAGGTAACGTTAAAGGTGGTGTAAATTATAATATTAGCGAAACAAGTAATGTGTTTGTTAATTCTGGTTTTTATTCAAAACAACCTTTCTTCAACGCTGTTTATCCTAATAACCAATCAGTTGTTGCGTCAAACTTAGTAAATGAAAAAGTTTTAGGTTTAGAAGCTGGATACGGTTACCGTTCAAGATTCTTTACTGCTAATCTTAACGTGTACTATACTTCTTGGAAAGATAGATACCAAAGAAGTTCTGACCGTGATATTGCTAACGTAGGTGGATACTATGATTTTAATGGTATTACTGAGATTCACTCAGGTGTAGAATTAGAGTTGAATGCTAAGCCGTTACCAAGATTAAGTGTAAATGCAATGTTGTCAATTGGTAACTGGGTATATGAAGGGAATGTTAATAGCAACAGATTTGATGCTAATAACCAGCCAATAGATGGTGGAACTTCAACTACTTTGTACTTAGATAAAGTAAAAGTTGGTGATGCTGCTCAGAACACTGCGAGTATTGGTGCTAAATATGAAGTATTTGAAAGAGTTAGTTTTGATGCAAACTATAGATTAGCTCAAAAATTATATGCTTCAATTGATCCTACTAATTTTTCAACTGAAGTTAATAATGGATCATTAGAATTGCCATCTTATGGATTAATGGATGCTGGTTTTTCTTATAAAATGTTAGTAGGAAAAGATAAAAGGAGCTCGGTTAGCTTTAGATTAAATGTTAATAACGTTTTAGACGAAGTTTATATCTCTGAGTCTAGAACAAATATTTTCACTACTGATAATATTGATTCTAGAAATCCTGCAAAAGGTACTTATGCATCAAATAACATGGTGTATGATGGTGTAGCAACTGGAAATCAAGTTTTCTTCGGATACGGAAGAACTTGGAATTTCAGTCTTCGTTATAACTTCTAGTAGTAGATAAAAAAATAGAATTGAATCTGGAATTAATTCAGAACAGTTTGAATAATGACTTTTTAACTTATTATGTTGTAAGTCAATTCATTTCAAATAAATAAAAAAGCAGGTGAGTAATCACCTGCTTTTTTTGTTGTATAAACTTTAAATACGCACAATTGTGCGGGCCCTTTGAGGGAAAGTGGAGCTTTTACAGTCTTGATTTAAATTTAAATCAAGGCTTTTTTTATTTTATTAGGATTCATAATTTTTTAATTTTTAGGTGTTTTTTGTTTAACCTATAAAAACGCTTTTTTTTAACGTTTTTATTACGAAATATTGAAATTTAATTTCAAAAGAGCCTGAAAAGCAGTAAAAATTCAAAATTATGTTAAATTACACTGAGTCATGTCTTTTTATTAACAAATAATTAACGTTAGTTTGCCAAAAATGTTAGATTTTTGCCAAAAATTTTTAATTTAAAAATCATGAAAAAATTATTGAAGTTATTTTTAATACTGGTTGCATTTATAGGTGCGGGGACTAGTATTTATGCTCAAGGTAATACAACTTCTTCTATTAATGGGGTAGTTTACGACAGTGAGTCAGAATCTTTGCCTGGAGCATCAGTTCTTGCAACTCATGTATCATCAGGAACTCGTTATACAGCTACGACTGATATTAACGGTAATTTTAGAATTTCTAACATGAGAGTTGGAGGTCCTTATAAGGTAGTTGTTACTTTTGTAGGGTTTAGAACATTTGAAGATAGTAATGTTTTTCTTCAATTAGGGGATTCAAAAAACTTCAAAATAGTTTTAGCCGATGAAGCTAGTGAACTTAAAGAAGTTGTAGTTAAAGGGCTTAAGAATAATACCTTTAATTCAAAAAGAACAGGTGCTCAGACAGTAATTGATTCAGATAAAATTAAATCATTACCTTCTCTTTCAAGAAATATAGCAGATTTTGCTAGATTAACTCCACAAGCTCAATTACGTGGTGATGATGTTCTTTCAATAGGTGGTCAAAATAATAGATTCAATGCTATTTACATTGATGGAGCTGTAAGTAACGATGTTTTCGGTTTAGCTGCAAATGGAACAAATGGTGGGCAAACTGGAGTTAGCCCAATATCAGTTGATGCAATTGAACAATTTCAAGTGAGTGTTGCTCCTTATGATGTGAAATTATCTGGTTTTGCAGGTGGGGCCATTAGTGCGATTACTCGCTCAGGAACTAATAATTTTGAAGGTTCTGCTTATTATTTAAATAGAAACCAAGATTTAGCAGCGAAAACACCTCCTTCTTTAGCGGGTACAAATCCAAGAACAAAATTAGCTGATTTCTCTGCAAAAACTTACGGAATAAGAGCTGGTGGATCTATTGTAAATGATAAATTATTTTATTTCATTAACTATGAAAAACAAGATAATGAAACTCCTCAGCCTTTCGATATAGCTAATTACACAGGTCTTTCTGCAAGTAGATTAGGAGAATTAAGAGCTAAACTTGCTACTTATGGATATGATCCAGGTTCTTTTGAAAATAACGTAAGAACTCTTGTAAGTGATAAATTGATTGGTAAGATCGATTGGAATATCAATGACAATCATAAACTATCTTTAAAACATAGTTATGTAAAAGCAGAGAATTTTTCACCAAGTAGATCTTCTGCTTCGGCAATAAGTTTTATTAATGGTAGCCAGTTGTTTAATTCAACAACTAATTCAACAGCTTTAGAATTAAACTCAAGATTTGGAAATAAATTTTCAAATAATTTAGTTGTAGCTTATACAAAGGTAATTGATGACAGAGGTGCAGCTGGTGATCCGTTCCCAACTGTTCAAATTTTTGATGGTTCTTCACAAAGTATTTATTTTGGAGCAGAAGGTTTCTCTACTGCCAATTTTTTAAGTCAAAAAGTATTGACCGTTTCTGACAATTTTGAAATTAATGCAGGAAAAAGTACAATAACTATTGGAACTCATAATGAATTTTCATCTTCACGTAATGTGTTTTTTGGTAATAACTTCGGTGCATACAGATACAATAGTTTAGATGATTTCTTACTAGATAAAAGACCAAACAGATTTCAGATGAACTACTCTTTGATTGGTGGTGAAGGTGATGCATCTCTAGGAGCTGCTGAATTTAGCACGAAACAATTTGGATTTTATGTTCAAAATGAAATGAGGTTAAATGATAACTTCAAACTTTCATATGGAGTTAGGGTAGATGTTCCAGTTTGGGAAGATGGTTTAGTAAATCCTGATTTTAATAATAGAACAGTTGGTTTATTAGTAGCTGCTGGTAAAGATTTAAAAGGAGCGCTTGTGGGTCAAGGTATTACAAGTACTGCTCACATTGCACCACGTTTAGGTTTTAATTATGATGTTAACGGTAAAAAGTCAACTCAGTTTAGAGGTGGATTAGGAGTGTTTACTTCTAGGTTGCCTTTAGTATGGCCAGGAGGAACTTATAATAATAATGGTATTACTCAAGGTGCTATTTCTATTACTAATGCTACTCAAACACCAGTTTTTAATCCAAATCCTAGTGTTGCTAGTCAAATTGCACCACTTCCTGCATCATATCCACGTCCAGGTTCTGGAGGAAAAGGTGGTAATATAGATTTATTCGCAAAAGATTTTAAATTACCTCAGGTATTTAAAGCAAGTTTTGCAGTAGATCAAAAATTACCATTAGGTTTTGTTTTCACATCTGAGATCACTTATAATGATAACCTTAGTGCAGTTAAGTATGAAAACTTAAATATCAAAGATGCTTCAAGCAGACTTTCAGGAGCTGATAGTAGACCACGTTACAATGGAAACTCAAGAGTAGACCCTACTTATTTAGGTGTTTATTTAGCTTCAAATACAGATGAAGGGAAAGCTCATAATATCTCTTTTACATTGACTAAAAATTTCAAATCTGATTTTATTGATGCTAATATTTCTGGAACTTACTCTTATGGTAAATCAACAGTTTTACTAGATGCAACTTCTTCTCAAAATAGTTCTCAGTGGAACAATACTGAAACGGTTAATGGTGCAAATTCATTAGCGCTTTCTAGATCTGATTTTGATCAAGGTAGAAGGATTATCTCTAATGGTAATGCAACTTTCAAATGGAGTAAATTTACCAAAAGTAGATTAGGATTTTTCTATGAAGGAGCTCAAGGAACTCCAATTAGTTATGTTTATAATGATGCTGGTCGTTTGTTGCAAGATACGTTCTCTAACTCAGCATTGATTTACGTTCCTGCTACTCAAAGTGAAATTAACCTAGTTTCTACTACTGCAAATACATTGTCGCCTCAAGCACAATGGGATGCTCTTAGCACATTGATTGAAGGTAATGAGTATTTAAGAAGTAGAAAAGGTACTTATGCGGAGCGTAATGGTGATCGTTTAAAAACATCACACATTGTAGATTTAAAATTCGCACAGGAGTTTATTATCACTTCAGGAAAAAAGAAACATACATTGGAATTTACAGCTGATATTTTTAACTTTACAAACCTTTTGAATAAAGACTGGGGTAAAAGATATTTCACAAGTAATGACCAAGTTCAGTTGCTTAAACAAGAAGGTTTCTTAACTGGAACAAATACACCAACATTTAGTTTTGATCCTAAAATTGGAAGTAATATTAATCAAATTGATGATGTAGGTCTTAATTCATCAAGATGGCAAATACAAACAGGAGTTCGTTATACTTTTAACTAATATCTGTTAACTTTAAAAAACCCTCATTTCAATTAGAAATGAGGGTTTTTTTTGGCCTTTTTTGTTTATATTTGAACTTCAAAAACAAATTATATGTACGAATTTTTAAAGGAATTTCATTCTGGGTGGGCTTATATCGCTCTTGTATTATTAGTTGTCGCAGTTGTAAATGCTTTAATGGGGATGTTTTCCAAAAAAGAATTTACTGCTAGGGATAGGAAAATTGCGATTTTCGGATTGATAGGAACGCATACTCAATTATTAATTGGATTGATTTTGTATTTCGTTTCTCCGCTTGGTTTTGCTTCATTAGGACAAATGTCTGATAAAGCATTGCGATTAACTTCTTTAGAGCATCCACTAATTAATATAATTGCTATTACATTAATCACTATAGGGTGGTCAAAACATAAAAAATTGACAACATCTGAATCTAAATTCAAGACTTTTTCTATTTTTTACGGATTGGGATTGTTGCTTATATTGAGTAGAATTCCATGGTCAATGTGGTTATAAAAAAACAAAAAAAGTCCTATTTATAGGGCTTTTTTTATCAAGGTATGGTTTTTGTTTAAACAGAGTCGAACTAAAAAGTTAATAATGAGAAAATCAATAACAGTCCTTTTTTTATTTGCCATTGTTGCATTGGTGAGTAGTCAAAGCCAAATTATAAATAATCAAAAAACGTCAACTCAAAAATCTGTAATTCAAAAGTCTACAGTAGCACCTAAAGATACTGTCAAAAAGACGAAAGTACTAGTTCTTCCGCAAGTCCAAGAAGTTAAAAAAGATACGGTAGAGGATAAGATGGGTGAATTGGTTCTGTACAAAAAAGATGCTCATGCCTCATATTATGCTGATAAATTTCATGGTAGGAGAACAGCGAGTGGGGCACTATTCGACATGCACAAATATACTGCAGCTCATAAAAAATTTCCATTTGGAACTAAATTAAGAGTTACAAATCAAGCAAATGGACAATCTGTTATTGTAGAGGTTACAGATAGAGGACCGTTTGTGCGATCTAGAGAAATTGATCTTTCTAAAATAGCTTTTATGGAAATAGCAAAAAATAAGGGTGCTGGAGTTATGATTGTAACGATTGAAGTTTTTAAAAAATAATTAGCGCCAGTTTGTAAAAGGATTGATGCTTAAATTGGAATTGTAATACCGATTGTCATTTGTCACTTCTTTCCCTAGCCAATTTGGCTTTTCAAAAGTTTCATCTTCAGAGTGAAGCTCGATTTCGGCAACAACTAATCCTTTGTTTTCGCCATAAAATTCGTCTATTTCATAGATGTGATTTCCTATTTTTACCTCAAAGCGAGTTTTATCAATGACTCCTTTCTCACAGAGTAACAATAATTTGTTTGCTTCGTCTACGGGAATTTCTTTTTCCCACTCAAAACGGGACATGCCTGTCTCGTTTGAAGCTCCTTTTATCGTTATAAATGCTTTGTCTCCTTTTGTTCGAACACGAACGGTCCGTTCAGGAACGGAGCTTAAATAACCCTGTTTAATGCGTTTTTGAGAAAAGGCTTCTTTTTTATAAGTGTCTGATGTAACTAAAAATTTTCGTTCTATTTCTATCATATAAAAGTGTATTTGTTTTAAGTGCAAAGATGTCATTACCGTCTGGGCGATCCGGAATTCAAATGTATCAAATATATATACTGGAATAGAATGTTTTCATAGAAAAGCTATTTAAATTTGTATCATGTCCGAAAGTATCCCAAATAGAAAAATCATACACATCGACATGGACGCTTTCTATGCTTCTGTGGAGCAAATGGATAATCCTTCCTTACGTGGGAAGCCCGTTGCTGTGGGTGGTTCTGAAAATCGGGGTGTTGTTGCGGCGGCAAGTTATGAGGCTCGAAAATTCGGTGTGAGAAGTGCTATTAGTGGAGTTATGGCAAAGAAAAATTGTCCTGAAATTATTTTTGTCAGTCCGCGATTCGATAGGTATAAAGAGATTTCGGGTAAGATTCATAAAATTTTTAGAGAGTATACTGATTTAGTGGAGCCACTTTCACTGGACGAAGCGTATTTAGACGTTACTCAAAATAAAAAGGGAAATCCCAGCGCAAGCCTCCTTGCAGAAGAAATTAGATTGCGTATTTTTAATGAAGTAGGACTAACCGCATCAGCGGGAATATCAATCAACAAATTTGTTGCTAAAATCGCTAGTGATTACAACAAACCCAATGGTCAAAAAACAGTAAATCCAGAGGATGTAATTACATTCTTAGAAGACTTACCTATTCGCAAATTTTATGGAGTTGGGAAAGTAACGACTGAAAAAATGTATCAATTGGGAATATTTACCGGAGTTGAGTTAAAAAGTAAATCATTGGAATTCCTGGAGAAACATTTTGGAAAATCAGGAGGCTTCTATTACAATGTCGTGCGGGGAATTCATAACAGCGAAGTCAAATCAGATCGAATTACAAAATCAGTTGCAGCAGAGCATACTTTTGATAGTAATCTGTCTTCGGAGATATTTATGATGGAGCAATTGGAAAATATTGCAAATACCTTAGAGAGAAGGCTTAAAAAACACAATATTTCTGGCAAAACGGTTACTTTGAAAATAAAATATAGTGATTTTACCCAGCAAACCAGAAGTAAAACTTTGCCTTATTTTATTGCTGACAAAGGATTGATTTTAGAAACGGTAAAAGAGCTTTTATATCAAGAACGCATGAAAGATTCAGTTCGGTTGTTAGGAATATCCTTGAATAATTTAAATACAGAAGTTAAGAAAGCGGTTGTGGTTCAGTTAAAATTCAGTTTTTAAATTACACTTAATCAGCTTAAACAAGAGTTAAACCGCGGGAAATATTATTTTATATTTTTATTTAAAATTATATTTGTTAAAAAAGAAATGCTATGTTAGATTTTAAACAATACGATAGTGCATTTGCTAAGCATCATGATAGTCTTGATATAATGATTACGCCCATTTTGTCGTGGGGTTTTTACAGGGAATCCATAAATGATGTAAAAAGCATCTATGTCGATTGCAATAAATTAAGTCTAATTGCAAGCAGTAGTAAATGGGGAGTAAAGGATTGGGATTTCAAAAACAAGCTAAAAGAGGAAGTAATTATTGTTACTGACACTAAATTAGAGATTGTTTTTGCTTCACATAACCTTACTAAAATGAATGGTTATAGAGAAGAAGAGGTTATGGGTAGGAGCCCAAAAATGTTTCACGGGTCTGCTACGAATTCACTAACTTCTAATGAAATTAGAAAAGCCATCCAATTGCAAGAGCCTTTCGAAAAAACAGTTTTGAATTATAAAAAGAATGGAGATACTTATCTTTGTCTAATTAAGGGATTTCCAGTATTTAATAGAAAAGGGGAGTTATCTCATTTTATTGCCTTTGAAAAAGCAGCATAAAAAAAGCCCTTTTTATTTGAAAAAGGGCTTTTTTATGTTTTATAAAATCTAGAATTAATCTTTACTTGAAAGCTTAGAAAGCAATCTCAAAAACTCAATATACAACCATACAAGAGTAATCATCAAGCCCATTGCGCCAAACCACTCCATGTATTTTGGCATTTTTTCTTGTACTCCTTTTTCAATTCTGTCAAAGTCCAAAAACAAGTTCAAAGCGGCGATAATAATTACAAATACACTAATACCAATACTCATCATCGAATTACCGTGGTGAACTGGCTGAAAGCTGGTAAACATAGAAACAACCCATGAGATAAGGTAGTAAGTAGCTATGGCTAGTGTAGCTGCTACAACAACTGATTTAAATTGTTCAGTTACTTTAACGATTTTGAATCTGTATAGTCCTAAGCAAACTGCAAATGTTACAAATGTGGCTCCAACGGCTTGTATTACAATCCCGGGATATTTAGCTTCAAAAATAGCAGAAATTCCGCCAATGAATAGACCTTCGAATAAGGCGTATCCAGGCGCTAAATAGGGTGAGTATTGTGGTTTGAAAGCGGCAATAACCACTAAAATTAATCCTGCTATAGCACCACCAATTGTGGGTACTATGGGGTTAGTACCATTAAAAGCCATCCACCAAATCACCATGGCAGAGGCAATAAGTAATAAAAATAAAAGTAAGGTCTTATTGATTGTACCAGACAAAGTCATCTCTTGATCGTAATCAATAACCGTAGCGTGGTGTACTTGTTCTTTTCCAGATGCTGTTGTTGCCGAAAAAGATTTATTAGTTAAAAAAGGGTTTTTCGATTTGAAATTCATGTTGAATAAAATTTATTTTTTCAAAGGTAAATTAAAATAAAATTAAGGACAAAAAAAACCGACCTGTTTAATTTCTTACAATACGGTTTTTATGGATGTAATCATATGCTACTTCTTTAATTTGATTTCGAAATGAAATTTTAAAAATCTTATTTTTTTTTAGTAACTTTAGTTTAATCTTAAAATCAGACTGTTATGAGCAATAAAAGACCGATTGTTTGGTTCGAAATCTATGTAGATGACATGGAAAGAGCCACAAAATTCTATGAAACTATATTGGATGTTATATTAGAAGGATTGCCCAATCCCACCAACGATGACATGCAAATGAAGACTTTTCCTGGAGATATGGACGGCTATGGTGCAAATGGCGCTTTAGTAAAAATGCAAGGATTTCAAGCAGGAGGAAATTCCACCCTTGTTTATTTTGGAAGTACTGACTGCATAACAGAAGAGCAACGAATTGAAAAAGCAGGGGGCAAAATCTTCAAGCCTAAAATGTCTATTGGAGAATATGGATTTATTACTTTATTTATGGACACTGAAGGGAATATGGTTGGATTGCATTCGATGGACTAACGTAAAATGTAGTACGCTTAGATCTTACTTATTTTCTTTAGTATAAATAATCATAAGTTGTGTAATTGCTTACAGACATGTGTTTCACTAAACAGTAAATGTATTCTAGGAAATTAAAAAATCCGTCTCATTTAGTAACGAGACGGATTTGATATTTATTTTTGGATAGTTTTACTATTCTATTTCTGAAACTCTCATAGTGTTGACCATTCCTTTTTCTTTAATAGGCATTGCAGCTAAGTTGATCAGGAAATCTCCTTTAGTTACGTATCCTTTTTCTCTTGCGATTTCATTAACATCAGTTACGGTATCATCAGTACTTACGATTTTATCGTAGTAATATGATTTTACTCCCCACAACAAACTTAGTTGTGTAACGATTCGTTTGTTTGATGTAAATACTAAAATATGTGCTGATGGTCTCCATGCAGATATTTGAAATGCAGTATAACCACTATTTGTCAAAGTGCAAATTGCTTTTGCTTTAATAGCATCGGCCATAATTGCAGCATGACGACAAATTGTTTTAGTGATAAAACGTTTTGTTTTAATTTGCGGTGTATTTTGAGGTACTTGAATTAACGGAGAATTCTCAACAGCTTTAATAATCTGTGTCATTTTCTCAATTACTTGTACTGGGTAATTACCTGTAGCAGTTTCACCAGAAAGCATTACAGCATCTGCACCATCCATTACTGAGTTAGCAACGTCATTTACTTCAGCTCTTGTAGGAGTTAAACTAGTGATCATTGTCTCCATCATTTGAGTAGCAACAATAACTGGAATTCTTGCCATTTTTGCTTTACGAATCAATTCTTTTTGAACTAATGGTACTTCATGTGCAGGAAGCTCAACTCCAAGGTCACCACGAGCTACCATTAAGGCATCACAATAAGCAACAATCTTGTCTATGTTTTCTAATGCTTCCGGCATTTCTATTTTGGCAACAATTGGAATTTTATAATCTGAATGCTCAGCAATCAGATTTTGTAAGTCTTTTAGATCTTGTGGTGTTTTTACAAAAGAAAGTGCAATCCAGTCTACTTTTTGTTCGATAGCAAAAATAGCATCGGCAATATCTTTTTCTGTCATTGCAGGAAGAGATATTTTTGTATTAGGAAGATTAACTCCTTTTTTAGATTTCAATTCACCACCTTGGATTACTCTAGCAACTACTTCTGTGTTTTTGTCAGTTTCAACAATTTCAAAAATTAGTTTCCCGTCATCTAATAAAATTCTTTCTCCTGGATTAACATCGTTTGGAAAGTTTTTATATTTCATGAACACTTTTTGAGCTGTTCCAAGAATATCTTCTGCAGTTGTAAACGTAATTAAATCGCCGTCATTTACGACAACTCCTTCATTCATTACACCTACGCGAAGTTTTGGACCTTGTAAGTCACCTAGTATTGCTGTAGTGTATCCATACTCATCATTAAGATCTCTAATGATTTTCATCTTTTCTTTGACATCTTCATAATCAGCATGAGAAAAATTTACTCTAAACACATTTACACCTGCGTCAATCATATCTTTTATTATCTCTCTTGTACTACATGCAGGTCCTAGTGTCGCTACAATTTTGGTTTTTTTGCTTGGAATCATTTGTATTAAAAAATTAAATTGTTTTTTGATTTTATTTGATTTGTATCTACGGTGTATACTGCAGATATGCTATCAATGGTATTTAATATTGTTTTTATTTTAGACACGTTCATGGTGTCTTCTGTATTTTCGATTTTTAAAAAATAATCTGCTTTTTTAAACTCTGGAAGTAAGTACACTTTTGTAGAAATTTCCAGTGTCGTATTTGAAAATAAATTTTGGCTAACATCCTTTTTTTGTTGGAGTACTTCGTTTTTATTTTGAATTAAATTCCAAGAAACTACATTTTCAGAATCGTAATGATAAAAGCGGGCAAAATTAGTTTCTCCTTCTTTTATATTGATTTGCACTTCCTCTTTACTTTTTGCTAAGTTTATAGCAAGTTTTTGATTGATGAAATACGCTAACCGATAATCTTCCAATGAAGTATGTATAGCAATTAAATAATAATCTATTTCGTCAAATTCGCCAAGATCGAGTTTATGAATTGCCATATTCATTAAAAATAATGATGTAAATATACTATTTCTAACGAAGTTAAAGAGCAGAAAATGTAATGATTTCGTTAATTTATGAACGAAAACGATGTAGTTTTGATGAATATCATATTATTTCTTGTCCATTTTTTCTTGTAATGCAAAATAGGTGCGTTGAGATGCTTTTTCTTCTGCTTTCTTTTTTGAGGTTGCTCTTGCCTTTGCAATTACTTTTCCGTCGATGCTTAATTTTACCCCAAAGAAACGTGTTCCGTCTATTCCGTTGTCTTCAAAGATGTCATAATGAAATACTTTTTTCTCTTTTTGACACCATTCGATAACTAGACTTTTGTAACTGATTACTTTTCCTTCTAATCGTGAAATATCCACATAAGGAATGATTACTCTTTTCTGTATAAATTTTTCACAATAGATATACCCTCTGTCTAGGTAAATGGCACCTATTAAAGATTCAAAAATATTTCCGTGGATATTTTCGCCAAAATGTTGTACGGGCACTTTACTTTCGATAAAACGAATTAGATTTAAATCTTTTCCTAATTCATTCAAATGCTCTCTGCTGACAATTTTAGAACGCATTTTTGTTAGATAGCCTTCATCTCCATGTGGTGCTTTGTTAAATAGATGGGCCGCAATTACAGAGCTTAACATGGCGTCTCCTAAGAATTCCAATCGTTCGTAATTAATGGGGTGACCTTCTGAATTAAGCTTACTGGTGGAACGATGTGTAAATGCCTTCTTGTAGTGATCTAAGTTTTTAGGGGCGAAACCTAAAATAGCCTGGATAGAATCAAAAAAAATCCCGTCTTCTAAATTTAGAGAACGGGATTTTGTAAATATTTTTTTTAGTATACTCATTTAAATTAGAAATCTAATTTTTTAACTAACACACAAGCATTGTGTCCACCAAAACCAAACGTATTACTCATGACAACATTCATTTCTCTTTTTTGTGCAACATTAAAAGTGAAGTTCAGTTTTGAATCAATGTTTTCATCATCAGTAAAATGATTTATTGTTGGAGGCACTATTCCGTATTTCATAGAAAGAATTGAGGATATAGTTTCAACAGCTCCGGCAGCACCTAAAAGGTGACCTGTCATTGACTTTGTCGAATTTAAATTCATTGTGTAAGCATGTTCACCAAAAACATGTGTGATTGCTTTAGACTCTGCTAGATCTCCCAGAGGAGTAGAA
Organism: Flavobacterium gillisiae; assembly: GCF_900107635.1. Lineage (GTDB taxonomy): Bacteria > Bacteroidota > Bacteroidia > Flavobacteriales > Flavobacteriaceae > Flavobacterium > Flavobacterium gillisiae. Next base: position 138,209 of record NZ_FNRD01000009.1, on the reverse strand, counting down.
GTACCGTGCATGTTAACTCCGTCAACATCTGTTGGTTTCAATCCTGCATCTCTAAGGCAATTTAACATTACATTTTTCGCGCCTAAACCATCAGGATGTGGCGCTGTAATATGATAAGCATCAGCTGACATACCTCCACCACCAATTTCGCAGTAAATAGTTGCGCCACGAGCAATTGCGTGCTCGTACTCTTCAAGAATTAATGCTCCGGCACCTTCTCCTAAAACAAAGCCATCTCTGTCTTTATCCATTGGTCTGGAAGCCGTTGTTGGATCGTCATTTCTTGTAGATAATGCATGCATGGCGTTAAATCCGCCCATTCCTGCTATTGTTACTGCAGCTTCAGAACCTCCAGTTACCATAACATCTGCATGACCTAATCTAATATAATTAAATGCGTCAATAATTGCATTTGTAGAGGAGGCACAAGCGGAAACAGTAGCAAAATTAGGACCTCTGAAACCATATTTTATTGAAATATGACCACAAGCAATATCTGAAATCATTTTTGGAATAAAGAAAGGATTGAATTTTGGCGTACCGTCACCAGCAGCAAAGTTCAACATTTCTATTTGGAAAGTTTCCAATCCACCAATTCCTGATCCCCAAATTACTCCTGCTCTGTCCTTGTCTAGTTTCTCGAAATCGAATCCAGCGTCAGTTACGGCTTCTTCCGAAGCGACCATTGCATATTGTGCGTAACGGTCCATTTTTCTGGCTTCTTTTCTGTCTAAAAAATCTTCAGCATTAAAGTTCTTTAGTTCACATGCAAAATGAGTTCTAAATTTAGCAGAATCAAAATAAGTTATTGGGGCAGCTCCACTAACACCGTTAATAAGAGCATTCCAATATTCTTGAATATTATTTCCAATAGGAGTAAGAGCACCTAAACCCGTCACAACAACTCGCTTTAATACCATAACTTGTATATTTTGTTATCTTTAAACAAATAAAACCCATGCTTTCTTCACTGTATTTATCTTACAAAAGAGCCATGGGTATTACAATAAATATCTTTTTGATTGAAAATCAATCTTGATTTTAATTTTAAAAAAAATAATAACACCCGCAAACGTTGAAGTAAGCGGGTGTTTAAATTATTATTTTTTAGCTTCTTCGATATAAGAAATAGCTTGACCAACAGTAGCAATGTTTTCTGCTTGATCATCTGGAATTTGAATGTCAAATTCTTTTTCGAATTCCATAATAAGCTCAACAGTGTCTAATGAATCAGCCCCTAAATCATTAGTGAAGCTTGCTTCTGTTACAACTTCGTTTTCGTCAACACCTAATTTGTCTACGATAATCGCTTTTACTCTTGATGCAATGTCTGACATAATCTTTAATTTTAGAATTTAATTTGTTGGCAAAAATAAAAAACTTTATTTTAAAACAACGAATAAGTTGATAAATGTGTCAACTAAATTATAAAATAAATTTTAACAAAGAGGTCGCAATGCTATTTATTTTCATTTTTTATGCCTTTTTTTGCGTAATTAAAATGGGGTAGATTATGAAAAAAATAGTGGTTTTTGCTTCTGGATCGGGTACTAATGCTGAAAATATTATAAAGTATTTCGCTTTAAGTGGAATTGGATCGGTGGTTGCGGTTTTTACAAACAATCCAAGTGCCAAGGTAATTGAACGAGCAAAAAATAATGAAATACCAACAGAGGTTTTTTCGAAAGAAGAACTAATTGAAAGTAAAGTACTACAAAAATTAAATATAATTGAACCTGATTTGATTGTTCTGGCTGGATTTTTATTGAAATTCCCTCAAAATATTATCGCTTCTTATCCCAATAAAATTATAAATATACACCCAGCATTACTACCTAAATACGGAGGAAAAGGAATGTATGGAATGAATGTGCATAAAGCAATTGTTGAGAATAAAGAAAAGGAAACGGGCATAACCATTCATTATGTAAATGAAAATTATGATGAAGGAGGGGTGATATTTCAAAAAAAAGTAGTGGTTTTGGGAACGGATACAGCAGATGTAGTTGCCGAAAAAATTCACGATCTAGAGCAACGCTATTTTCCAGAAGTGATTAGAGATCTTTTAAAAAAATAATAAATATTTTTCATCCTCGCATAAATTTAGAGATAATAAATGAATTACGACGTACATATATATACTGATGGAGCTGCCAAAGGAAATCCAGGAAAAGGAGGCTACGGCGTAGTTATGGAGAGTGTGAAAGAAGGTAAGACTTATAGAAAAGAGTTTTTTGAAGGGTTTAGGTTGACTACTAATAATAGGATGGAGTTGTTAGCGGTAATTGTAGGTCTGGAAAAATTAAAGAATCCCAATACAAAGGTGCTTGTTGTTTCTGACTCGAAATATGTGGTTGATTCAGTATTGAAGAAATGGGTTTTTGGTTGGGAGAAAAAGAAATTTATAGATCGAAAAAATTCTGATTTATGGAAACGTCTTTTAGTTATTTATAGAAAACAGCAAGTCGATTTTAAATGGATAAAAGGTCATAATAATCATCCGCAGAATGAACGTTGTGATGAACTCGCTGTTATGGCTACCCAAAGTACTCCATTGTCAATAGATGCTTTTTATGAGAAGGAAGAAGGAAAAGTTTTATGAAAATTTTGCGAGTTTGAACCTTTGCAATATTGTAACTTATAAACTACCTTTGCACCTTAATTCGAAACTCATAAAATGAACAAATTATTGATTGTTGGGACCGTTGCTTTCGACGCAATTGAAACTCCTTTTGGCAAGACAGATAAAATTTTAGGTGGAGCAGGTACTTATATAGGACTTTCGGCTTCTTTTTTTAATTTGCAATCGGCTATAGTTTCTGTAGTTGGAGATGATTTTCCGCAAGAATATTTGGATTTACTATTGGAAAGAAATATTGATATTTCTGGTCTTGAAGTAGTTAAAGGAGGAAAAACCTTCTTTTGGAGCGGTCGTTACCATAACGATTTAAATTCAAGAGACACTTTAGATACGCAATTGAATGTTTTAGCTGATTTTCAGCCTAAAGTTCCAGAGAACTATAAAAATGCTGATGTTGTAATGCTAGGAAACTTGCATCCATTAGTACAAAGCAGTGTTTTAGACCAAATGGAAACCAAGCCAAAATTAGTAGTTTTAGATACTATGAATTTTTGGATGGATTGTGCATTGCCTGAATTGCTTGATGTAATGAAACGTGTTGACGTAATTACGATCAATGATGAGGAGGCTAGACAACTTTCAGGAGAATACTCTCTTGTTAAGGCTGCAGCCAAAATTCAGTCTATGGGACCTAAGTACGTTGTAATTAAAAAAGGAGAACATGGTGCATTATTGTTTCATGATCTTCAAGTTTTCTTTGCGCCAGCTTTGCCGCTAGAGGAAGTTTTTGATCCAACAGGAGCGGGAGATACTTTTGCAGGTGGATTTGCAGGATTTATTACACAGAGCGAAAACGTGTCATTCGAAAATATGAAAAATGCCATTATTTATGGCTCAAATTTAGCTTCTTTTTGTGTTGAAAAATTTGGAACAGAAAGAATGATTGACTTGGATAAGAAGGAAGTAGTGTCAAGATTGAAACAATTCAAATCTTTAACACAATTTGATATAGAATTATAATGTCTTAAAGCCTCGGAAACGGGGCTTTTTTGATTCATAATTTTACATACTATTTGTAAGAATTTATATTAGGAAATAACAACACAACAAACTACAATACGATGAGCGATGCTTTACAACATGAATGTGGGATAGCCTTAGTTAGACTACTTAAACCGCTTGAGTTTTATAAAGAGAAGTACGGGACTGCATTCTACGGAATACAGAAAATGTATCTTCTAATGGAAAAACAACACAACCGTGGACAAGATGGTGCTGGTTTTGCCAGTGTCAAACTTGATGTTGAGCCAGGAGAAAGATATATTAGTCGAGTGCGATCGAATCATGCTCAGCCAATACAAGATGTTTTTGCTCAAATAAACGACAGAGTAAACGAAGAAATGGCTGCGCATCCTGAATATGCGGATAATGTGGCGCTTCAAAAAGCAAATATTCCGTACATAGGTGAATTGTTTTTAGGACATGTTCGTTACGGAACATTTGGAAAAAATAGTATCGAGAGTGTTCACCCTTTCTTGCGTCAGAACAACTGGATGCACAGAAACCTGATATTAGCCGGAAATTTCAACATGACTAATGTAAAGGAGCTTTTTCAAAGTCTAGTTGAATTAGGTCAACATCCAAAAGAGATGGCGGATACGGTTACTGTAATGGAAAAAATAGGTCATTTTCTGGATGATGAAGTTACAGACTTGTACCAAGAGTGTAAAAACAATGGCTTGTCAAAAAGAGAGGCGTCTCCAGTTATTGCAGAAAAACTAGATGTCGCTAAAATATTGACTAGGGCTTCAAAAAACTTAGATGGAGGGTATGCTATGGCGGGACTTCTTGGTCATGGTGATGCTTTTGTTTTTAGGGATCCGGCAGGGATTCGCCCAGCTTATTTTTATCAAGATGATGAAGTAGTTGTTGTCGCTTCTGAAAGGCCAGTTATTCAAACAGTATTTAATGTGCCTTTTGAAAAAGTGCAAGAGATTGAACCTGGAAACGCATTAATTATCAAAAAAAATGGAAATGTTTCGATGCAGGAAATTCTGACACCTACGGTTAAGAAAGCCTGTTCATTTGAAAGAATTTATTTTTCTAGAGGAAGTGATGCTGAAATATATCAAGAAAGAAAAAATCTAGGTAGATTAATTTTGCCTGCAGTTTTAAATGCGATAGATCAAGATACTGACAACACTGTGTTTTCATATATCCCTAATACGGCCGAGACTTCGTTTTATGGTTTAGTAGAAGCAGCTCAAGATTTTTTAAATCAAAGAAAGAAAAATTATATTCTTGAAAATACAGATAAATTAACTGCAGATTCTTTAGAAGAATTACTTTCAGTAAAGATTCGCACAGAGAAAGTAGCAATTAAAGATGCTAAATTGCGAACATTTATTACGGAAGACAGTAGTAGGGATGATTTAGTAGCGCATGTTTATGACGTAACCTATGGAGTTATTAAACCAACAGATAATTTAGTAATTATTGATGATAGTATCGTAAGAGGGACAACATTAAAAATGAGCATCATCAAAATGATGGATCGTTTGAATCCAAAAAGGATTGTTGTCGTTTCATCTGCGCCGCAAATAAGGTATCCAGATTGTTATGGTATCGATATGGCTAAGCTAGAAGGTTTAGTAGCCTTTAAAGCAGCTTTAGAATTGCTTAAAGAGAGAAACTTATATCACATTGTTGATGAAGTTTATTTAAAATGTAAAGCGCAGGAAAATTATAAAGACCATGAGGTAGTAAATTATGTTACGGCCATTTATGAACCTTTCCAGCCGCAAGAGGTTTCAGATAAAATTGCAGAAATGTTGAGTTCTTCGGAGATTAATGCTGAAGTAAAAATTATATTTCAAACAGTTGAGGATTTACATATCGCTTGTCCGAAAAACTTAGGTGATTGGTACTTTACAGGAGATTATCCGACACCAGGAGGTAATAGAGTAGTGAATAGAGCTTTTATGAATTTCTACGAAGGAAAAGACGCTAGAGCGTATTAATATTCCGAGAAGTGCATTTAAACGTTTATATTGGTTGTTCGTCTAAAAATTTTGCCAACATCCTTGATTTGATTTAATTTTGGCTCACCATAAAATTAGTAGGTTAAGTTTATGGTAGATTTGGGGCAAAAAAGGTGGAAGCAATTCCACCTTTTTTATTGGAATAAAATGAAGAAAAAATAGCAGTGAATTTCATATATGGAGATTTACTGCTATTTTATTTAGCGCTGTTGTCCGCTTAAAGATTTATTTCACTTTTGTTAGTTCAAGTTAAACATGTCCAGTATTTGAGGTGCTTTTTCTTATAATATATGCGGTAAAAATCTATTATTCAGTAATTTATCGTTTTTATTTGTTGTTTGTCTTAAATAGTTGCAAGCAGTGTTTTTTTGTCTTAAATTTATATCACCATAAAATTAGTAGGTTAAGTTTATGGTAGATTTGGGGCAAAGAAGGTGGAAGCAATTCCACCTTTTTTATGGAGTAAACTAAAGGGAATAGTTACGGAGTTAGAGTGTAAAAAAATACATAAAAAAAGTCGAATGAACTTTATATAGCTCATTCGACTTTTTTATTTCTGAAGTTAATTAAAGTGGGTTTTACAATTCGTACCTCCCAATTCTAATCTTCTTTATTATTTCTCTGATGCAAATCTTCTAGATACTTCTGTCCAGTTGATTGTGTTGAAAAAACCTTCAATATAATCAGGTCTTCTGTTTTGGTAATGCAAATAATAAGCATGTTCCCAAACATCCATTCCTAAGATTGGAGTTCCACCACATCCTATTCCAGGCATTAATGGATTGTCTTGATTTGGCGTTCCGCAAACATCAAGTTTTCCACCTTTATGAACACAAAGCCAAGCCCAACCTGAACCAAATTGTGTTGCTCCAGCTTTGCTGAATTTAGCTTTAAACTCTTCAAAAGATCCAAAAGCACTTTCAATTGCAGTTAGTAAATCTCCATTTGGAAGTCCGCCTCCATTTGGAGTCATTACATTCCAATAAAGATTATGATTATAAAACCCTCCACCATTGTTACGAACGGCAGTATTCTTCATGTCTAGGTTAATCAAAATATTTTCGATAGTCTTACCTTCCATATCAGTACCTGCAATTGCTGTATTAAGGTTGGTAGTATAGGCGTTATGATGCTTCGAATGGTGAATTTCCATCGTACGTGCATCAATATAAGGTTCTAATGCGTCATACGCATAAGGTAATTGAGGTAATTCAAAAGCCATGATATATTTGTTTAATGATTTATAAAAATTTTATTCAAATTTAAACATTTAACTTTGGAATTGGAAATTCTATTTAGCTATTATAACATTTATTTAATTGATAGTGTTGTTTTTCCTGCTGATTAGCTACCTATTAGCGGCATGAAAGGTAGTACAGGTTAAAATAAGGATACTCTATAATGTATATTCTAATTAAATGATGGTTATTAAATTTCTATATTTTGCAATAGCTAACTTCCTTTTGAAAATTAAAATATGTTATAATGTGTTCAAGCATATGATTACATAGAAAGCATCAGGATTGTGCCATGGCCATGCATACAATACTAATTTTGGCACCTGGAATTTTCAACAAAGCTCTGGAACAGGCTTCTAGGGTAGCTCCTGTCGTGATAACATCGTCAATAAGTAGAAAGTGTTTATTGTAATCGTTTTCGCTAAAGTTAACATCAAAAACAGTCTCAATTCCTTCGCTTCTTCCTAGTAGGCTTTTTTGTGATTGTGTTTTTGAATATACTGCTCGAAACAATATAGAATCATTATAAGGTATATTGAATTCCTCCGAAAGTGCCAATCCAAAAGTGGTTACCTGATTGTAGCCTCGTTCTTTATATTTCTTTTTATGTAAAGGAACTGGGATGATTACGCTTGCTGTTTTTAGAATCGTGCTTTCTTTTAAATCTTCGGCATACCAGTTTCCTATAATAGCTCCTATTTCCTCATGGCCTTTGTATTTTAATTTATGAATAAGTTCTTGTACGATTCCTTTTTTATGGAAATAAAGAAATGCTGAGGCATATTCCAATGGAATTCGACCATAGAATTTTTTGAAAGCTTCATTTTCAGATGATAAATGATGGTTTGTCAAAGGAATATTATGCCGGCAAACGGTGCATATTACTTTTTCATTTGTCAGTAAAAACGAGTTGCATCCACTGCATACGGGAGGAAAGAATAGATTTAGAAGATATTTAAACATTAAATTGCTGATTTATTTATAAAAATATGAAAATGAATGATTCAAACTTCCGCTATTTTTCTTTTTTTAAGTTCACTTTTTATATTTTTGCAGTATGGCAAAACAAGAAGACATATTTAAGAATGTAATTTCGCATGCAAAAGAGTACGGATTTATTTTTCCGTCAAGCGAAATATACGATGGTTTAAGTGCAGTTTATGATTATGCACAGAACGGAGTAGAATTAAAAAAGAACATACGAGAATATTGGTGGAAAGCTATGGTTCAGTTGAATGATAATATTGTAGGTCTTGATGCCTCAATATTAATGCATCCGACAACCTGGAAAGCTTCTGGCCACGTAGATGCTTTTAATGACCCGTTAATTGATAATAAAGATTCGAAAAGAAGATATAGAGCCGATGTTTTAATTGAAGATTATGCTGAAAAGCTTAATATCAAAGCAATTAAAGAGGTTGAAAAGGCAAAAGTTCGTTTTGGCGACGCTTTTGATGAAGCTGAATTTGTGTCAACGAACACTAGAGTTGTTGAATACAAAGCGAGAGAAAGAGAAATTCTTGAGCGTTTAGGACGTTCGTTAGGAAACGAAGATTTAGAAGATGTAAAAGCATTAATTGAAGAGTTAGAAATTGCTTGTCCTGAAACAGGTTCTCGTAATTGGACTGAAGTACGTCAATTTAACTTGATGTTTGGAACAAAGTTAGGAGCATCAGCAGATACCGCTATGGATTTGTATTTGCGTCCAGAAACGGCACAAGGTATTTTTGTTAATTTCTTGAATGTTCAAAAATCCGGTAGAATGAAAGTTCCTTTTGGAATTGCTCAAACTGGGAAAGCATTTAGAAACGAAATCGTTGCAAGACAGTTTATTTTCCGTATGCGTGAGTTTGAACAAATGGAAATGCAATTTTTTGTTCGCCCAGGAGATGAAATGAAACATTATGAATTCTGGAAAGAAGCGCGATTGAAATGGCATTTATCTCTAGGTTTAGGGAAGGAAAATTATCGTTTTCATGACCATGAAAAACTAGCTCATTATGCTAATGCAGCGGCTGATATAGAATTTAATTTCCCTTTTGGGTTTAAAGAATTAGAGGGGATTCACTCTCGTACTGATTTTGATTTAAAAGCACACGAAAAATTCTCAGGTAGAAAATTACAGTATTTTGATGCTGAATTGAATCAGAATTATGTGCCTTATGTAGTGGAGACATCTGTAGGATTAGACAGAATGTTCTTAGCTGTTTTTGCAACTTCTTTAAAAGAAGAAACTTTAGAAGATGGCTCAACAAGAACAGTGTTGAAATTACCTTCAGTATTAGCGCCTACGAAAGCAGTAGTTTTACCATTGGTTAAAAAAGATGGTTTACCTGAAATAGCTCATAAAATCGTTGAAGACTTAAAATGGGATTTTAATGTGGGATATGATGAAAAAGATGCAGTAGGTCGTCGTTATAGAAGACAAGATGCACTGGGAACTCCATTTTGTATTACAGTGGATCATCAAACAATAGAAGATCAAACAGTAACGATTCGTCATCGTGATACGATGAAACAAGATCGAGTTAAAATTTCTGACTTGAATTCGATTATTGAAAACGAAGTGTCTATGAAAAACTGGTTGATGAAAATGTAACAACTTGCTTTATAGTATATAAAAAGGCTTTCCAGTTTGGAAAGCCTTTTGTTTTTTAGGGGTTAAATTCGTATAGTGTTTAAAATGAGGTCTTTTCTGTTCATGACAATAGTGTAGTTAATCGGATTTATTTGCAGTTCATCATAATCTATGAACATTTGTTAACAACATATTAACATCGGACTTCAATACTCACTGAAACATGTATTTTTATTTTGTTAAATAATGATAAATAACTTGTTTTTTATTTAATGAGTTTCCCAAAACTACCATAGATTTTGCTATTTTTTGAAGTATAAACTGAATTTAAGCATCAAATAATACGCCTAACAATTTAGGAAGAGCTATAGATGAACTATTCGTACATTATTATTGACGATGATCAAGAAAGTGTTTTGAAAACAAAAGCCATGGCTGATAGTTTTTCGGAGCTTGACTTTGTAGCTTCGGCAAATAATTATGAAACGGGTTTAAACCTTATATTAGAGCATATTCCCCAATTAATTTTTCTCGAAATTGATCCTTCAAATAAAAAGAGTAACTTATCATTGATGCTAATCAATGAATTGCATCGTTATTTGAAAGTTATTCCTAAAATTATTGTTACCACTTCTAAAAAGGACTTGGCCTACGAAGCTATTCAATATGACGTTACGGATTATATTTTAAAGCCTTTGGCACGTATCGATTTTATAAAGTCAATCTTAAAGTTGAATAAATCGAACGCTGATAGCGCAGTCGCTTTAGCGCAACCACAAGTTCTTAATGAGAAACCGGCCGTGGTAGTGCAGTATGAAACTCCAACTACTGAGGAGCCTCTCATATTATGTATAAAATCATACGGTGATCATAGGTACATTGATGCCAGAGATATATGTTACTTGCAAGCAGATAACAATTCTACAGATATTCACCTTAACGGTGGCGAAATGATCACTGCTTTCAAAACATTGAAACATTTTGAGGGTGTCTTGTCTTATCCCTTTGTAAGGATTCATAATAGTTATATAGTTAACTCGCGTTACATTTCTAGGATCCATACTGGAAACGCAGTGTGTTATATTAAAAATACGACGGCGAAGATTCCTTTTTCTAAGTCATATAAGGTTAATATAGACCTTATAATATCTGAAATTTCGAACGGAAACTACTTAGAAATTTAAAAAATTACCATCCACCAAGATTTGACTATCATTCACTCTCAAACGATAGCATTCTACCATTTAACCTTTTTTTTGTAAGAAAAAGAGAGAGCTCCTGTGTACTTTTACATTGTAATGACACCGAAATCAAGTCGTTATGTAAATGTAAAAACAAAAAAATAACATAAAAATCCCCAAATTATGAAAAAATCTATCTTAACAATCGGACTGTTCTCTTTAGTAATGATCTTAACTTCTTTCACTACACCTGAAACTAATAGTATTATTGGCGGACAATCTGCAGGTGGTAATATGAAACTAGATATTATTGGAGGTCAATCAGCAGGTGGTAATATGAAATTAGATATTATTGGAGGTCAATCAGCAGGTGGAAATATGAAATTGGATATTATTGGTGGACAATCAGCCGGTGGAAATATGAAATTGGATATTATTGGAGGTCAATCAGCAGGTGGAAATATGAAACTAGACTGATTATTTAAATAATTCGTTTTAATAATATTTAGGCTATCAAATTTTTTGATAGCTTTTTTTATGTCAATAGTTTTATTTTACTATTTTTGGTAAAATTAGAATATAAACTATTGAGAAAGAATCAATTTATAAGCGTAGTGTTTCTTGTTCTGTTTGTTTTTTTTGGTTGTACCAAAAAGAATTCGGATAATAATAAAGTTAATTCCTCTGAAGATAGTCTTTCTACTTATTTTTCTTTGGCCAATGATTTAAGCCTTAGCTTGGAGAATAGAAAAGAAAACGTCCAAAAAGCTTTTGAGATAGTGGTTGCCCAAGAAAATGATTCGCTTAATAGAGTAAATCTTTTTAGGGTAGCTAATCGCTATTACAACATAAATGACCAGAAAGATTATAGTAAAACAGTACAACTTGTTTTGGGAAATTCAATAAGGGCAAAGGATAGTTTAAGTATTGGAAAAGCTTACAGTTATTTGGGCGATTATTATGAGTCAAAAGGGGTGCCAGACAGTGCTTTTATGTTCTATTATAAAGCAGAAAAGGTATATGACAATCTTCATCAATATAGTAGTTTAGGTAAAACACTAATAAACAAGGCGACTTTACAGTATAAGGCGGGAGACTTTTCAGGATCTGAAAATTCGATTATTAGAGCATTGCGAGTAATTAAAGAAGAAAAAAAAGTAAATAATATCTTATATGATGCCAATAATCTTTTGGGAATATTGTATGTTGAACTTGGTGAGTATGATAATGCTCTCAGTTATCATAATAAAGCTTTAGCGGCTATTGAAGATGATGTAATACCCGAGCAATTTCAGTCGAGGGCTACTTCTTATAATAATATCGGGTATCTTTATTTGAATGCTCATAATTATGCCTTAGCTAAAAGTTATTTTCAAAAAGGATTATTACAAAAAAATCTGATTATCCAAAAAACACCCCTTTATGCGATGATATTGGATAATTTGGCTTATGCCAAATTTAAATTAAATGAAACGGAAGGATTACCGGATCTATTCTATCAATCATTGAAAATGAGAGATAGTTTAAACCTAACCGCTGGGATATTCATCAACAAAATCCATTTATCGGAATATTTTGCTTCAAATAAAGATTCTGTTAAAGCAGTACAGTATTCTAAAGAGGCGCTCTTGTTATCTCGAAGTACTAATATTTCTAGAGATATTTTAGTGGCATTAAAAGAATTGGCTGTTGTAGAGCCTAAAAACGCAACTATCTATAATAAGGAATATATTCATATCAATGAAGAGCTACAAAAAGAGGAGCGTAGTATGGGAGAGAAATTCTCTCGTATCGAGTATGAAACAGATGTAATAAAAGGAGAAAATTCAGATTTAACAACTCAAAATAGGAATTTAGTATATGTTTTTAGCTTTATAACTATCCTAGGTTTGCTTACATACATCATTAAAGCCCAGAAAACTAAAAACAAGGTGCTTTTATACAAGCAACAGCAACAGAAAGCGAATGAGGATATTTATAACTTAATGATATCTCAGCAAAATACTATAGAAACCAATAGAGTTGAAGAGAAAAGAAGGGTTGCCCAAGAGCTACATGACGGTGTTTTAGGAAGGATGTTTGGTGTCCGTATGAATTTAGATGGTTTAAATGGCTTTCAGGATGAGATGGCTGTCCAGCAAAGAAGTAGTTATTTATCTGAGTTAAAGAATATAGAACAGGATATTCGTGAAATTTCACATGATTTAAATAGGGAAAAATCAGAATTAATCAATAACTTCGTTGCCATCGTTGACAATCTGTTTGAAGAACAAAGAAAAACGTATCCGTCTAAATTAGTTTCAAACATTGACAGTACTATAAAATGGGAGCTTTTAGTGAATTCCGTGAAGATTAATTTGTATCGTATTATACAGGAATCGCTTCAAAATATTAATAAGTATGCCAATGCAAATACGATTAAAATTGAATTAAAAAAGAAAGATGGCAATTTATCGCTAGTGATTAGTGATAACGGAATAGGATTTAATTCAAAAATAAAAAACAAGGGTATAGGGATTCAAAATATGCTTTCTCGAACAAAAGAGTGCCACGGTGAATTTCATATAAAATCAAAAAAAGGAGACGGTACAATTATTACCATTATCATTCCAATAGAACAAAAACTAATACCTACATAGAAATGACATTTGAATCAGCTGCCCCAACAACTGCAAAAAGTAATATACTAATTGTGGATGATCATCCTTTTATTATACAGGGTTATAAAAATGCAATTACAAGATATAATCCGAATAATCATGAGTTTTTTATAACGGAAGCCAAGGATTGTGAGTCAGCCTATAACGTTATTACTAACCCAGGATCTGTAGTTTTTGATATTGCTTTTTTAGATATTAGTATGCCGCCCTATGAGGATAAGGGTATTTATTCAGGTGAAGATTTGGCGAAATTGATTTTAGAATTTATGCCAAATTGCAAAATCATCTTACTTACAATGTTTACTGAGTTTTTAAAGATAAAAACAATCATTAAGAATATAAATCCGAATGGATTGGTTATAAAAAACGACTTAACATTTGATGAGTTATTATTTGCTTTTGATAAAGTGATAAAAAACGAAACGTATTACAGTCAATCAGTTATTAAGATGTTGGAGTCGCAAAATCATAGCGTTGAAATAGATTTGTTTGATAAGCAGATTTTATTTCATTTGTCGAAAGGGACAAAAGCCAAAGACATGCCGCAATACATACCGATATCTTTAAATGCAATCGAAGTACGAAAGTTAAATCTTAAGGAATTATTGAAAGTAGTTGATGGAAGTGATATCGACTTGGTTCGCGAAGCACGAAATATAGGATTGTTGTTTTAACAATTCATCAAGCATAAAAAAACGGCATTTATAAATTTATAAATGCCGTTTTTGTTTTTTATTCCGTCATGGCATCCCAGCCACGTGCTTTTAGAGGGATTTTAGTATTCGCTCTAGTGATTAAATGTATTCCTTCACTTTCCTGCGTCATGTGACCAATGATAGAGAAATTAGGATTTCCTTTAATTTTATCAAAATCTTCCATAGCAATGGTGAAAAGCAATTCATAATCTTCACCACCGTTTATCGCTACTGTCGTAGAATCGATGTCGAATTCCTCACAAACATTAATCAACTGTGGATCAAGCGGTAATTTATCTTCATACAAATTACAACCTACATTTGACTGCTTACATAAATGCATAATTTCTGATGATAATCCATCTGAAATGTCAATCATTGATGTTGGTTTTATTTCCAAGGCATGCAATAAAGTACGAACGTCTTTTCTAGCTTCTGGTTTCAGTTGACGCTCTATTAAATAAGTGTAAGCATCTAAATCAGGTTGTGAATTTGGATTTACTTGAAAAACTTGTTTCTCACGTTCTAAAACTTGTAGTCCCATATAAGCAGCGCCAATGTCACCAGTTACTACTAATAAATCAGTTTGTTTGGCGCCATTTCTATAAACGATCTCCTCTTCATCTGCTTCGCCAATTACGGTTATACTGATGATTAATCCTTTTTGTGAAGAAGTAGTGTCTCCACCAATTACATCTACTTTATATTCATTCGAAGCATGTGTGATTCCTGCAAATAATTCATCTAATGCTTCTAAAGGAAAACGATTAGAAACGGCAATGGAAACAGTAATTTGTGTAGCCTTTGCATTCATTGCACAGATATCAGAAATATTTGTAGTCACCGCTTTATATCCTAAATGCTTCAAAGGCATGTAGGCCAAATCAAAATGAACACCTTCAACCAATATATCTGTAGAAATAACGACTTTCTTGTCTTTAAAGTCAAGCACTGCAGCATCATCACCAATTCCTTTTAAGGTCGAAGGTTGGATGATTTCAAAGTTTTTTGTTAGGTGATCAATCAATGCGAATTCTCCTAATTGAGCAATACTAGTGCGTTGTGGGGTTTTATCTTCTATCATAGTCATTGCGAGGAACGAAGCAGTCTTCGTTCAATATTTAAATTAGTTTTGTGATGCAAAGGTACAAAGGTTTTGTCTAATTAATTCGGGATTAATCAGCTGAAAAGAAGTAGTAGGATCCCAACATATGAGATTTGAATATTTTTTCGCATCTTTAGAGTAGTAAAATTGAACAAAATGAAAGCATTTGATATTGTTACCATAACGGTAAATCCGGCATTAGATAAAAGCACTCACTTTAAAGGATTAGTTGCTGAGCAAAAGATTAGATGCGCAACTCCTCGTTATGACGCTGGTGGAGGGGGAATAAATGTTTCTAAGGCAATCGCTAGATTAGGAGGGGAATCATTAGCTGTTTTTACATCGGGAGGAGCTACCGGAAAAATTCTTGAAGATTTAGTAGAAAAAGAATCTATTGCTTATCATGCGATTGAAGTAGAAACATGGACAAGAGAAAGCTTCGTAGCCGTTGATGATAATACGAACTCTCAATACCGATTTGGTTTTACTGGAGGTGAAATTTCATTAGAAGAAGAAAGCAAGTTGTTAGAAACGATTTCTACTATCCAGTCTAGGTTTATCGTAGCAAGTGGTAGTTTAAATGAAGGTTTGTCTACTGATTTTTATCAAAAAATAGCTAAAATAGCGAAGAAATCAAATTCGAAATTAATAGTTGATACCTCAGGGGAAGCGTTAAAAAAAGTGTTAGAAACAGGAGTTTATTTAATTAAACCTAATGTAGGTGAATTAGCCAAGCTAATAGGAGTAGAAAAACTAGAAATGGAGGAGGTGAATGCAGCTGCTAAACAAATCATTGCAAGCGGTGGAGCCGAAATTGTGGTTGTTTCTCTGGGGCCTCAAGGCGCAGTATTAGTTACCAAAAATTCGTATGATTACGTTCCTGCTCCAAATGTTGCTAAAAAAAGTACCGTAGGTGCTGGAGACAGCATGGTGGGTGGAATGACTTGGGCACTAGCTCAAAACAAACCATTGAAAGAAGTAATTCGTTGGGGAGTTGCCTGCGGTTCAGCAGCAACAATGAATGAAGGCACTCAGTTATTTAAATTGGAAGATGCTAAAAGGTTGTTTGAGTGGTTAAAGGATAAATAAGAGTCCCTAACCCCCCGAATGGGGAACAAAATTGAGGAGTATAAAAAAACCTGACAATTTTCATCGTCAGGTTTCTCAATATTGTAGTTCTCCGCCGCGGCGGAACTAGGAGCTTTAATCATTCAATTTCAAAACAGCCATAAACGCTTCTTGAGGAATTTCAACATTCCCAACCAATCTCATACGTTTTTTACCTTTTTTCTGTTTTTCAAGTAACTTACGTTTTCTCGAAATATCTCCACCATAACATTTGGCAGTAACATCTTTACGTAACGCTTTAATAGTTTCACGAGAGATTACTTTTACACCAATAGCCGCTTGAACCGGAATATCAAATTGTTGTCTTGGAATCAATTCCTTCAACTTCTCACACATTTTTTTACCTATTGAGTAGGCGTTGTCAGTATGCATCAAGGATGACAAGGCATCCACAATAGTAGCATTCAATAATATATCTACTTTTACCAAACTAGAAGTTCTCATTCCAATTGGCGTATAATCAAACGAAGCATAACCTTTAGAAACGGTTTTCAAACGGTCATAAAAGTCAAATACAATCTCAGCCAAAGGCATATCGAAAGTCAATTCAACTCTTTCTGTAGTTAAATACGTTTGGTTAGTAATCAATCCCCTTTTTTCGATACACAAGCTCATTACATTCCCAACATAATCAGACTTAGTAATGATCGTTGCTTTAATAAAAGGCTCTTCAACATGATCTAAACGAGATGGCTCAGGTAAATCTGAAGGGTTATTTACAATCAAAATTGTGTTTGGATCTTTTTTGGTGAAAGCGTGGTAGGAAACGTTAGGGACAGTTGTGATAACCGTCATGTTAAACTCTCTTTCCAGACGCTCTTGTATAATTTCCATGTGTAGCATTCCAAGGAATCCACAACGGAAACCAAAACCTAATGCTGCAGAACTTTCGGGTAAAAATACAAGTGAAGCATCGTTCAACTGTAGTTTTTCCATAGAGTTTCTCAACTCCTCATAATCTTCCGTATCCACTGGGTAGATTCCTGCAAAAACCATAGGCTTCACATCTTCAAAACCCTTAATTATATTTGTTGTTGGTGTTTTTGCATCGGTCAACGTATCACCTACTTTTACTTCTTTAGCTTCTTTAATTCCCGAAATTAGGTATCCAACATCACCTGCAGAAATCACTTGCTTCGGAACTTGGTTTAACTTCAAAGTACCAATTTCATCTGCAAAATATTCATTTCCGGTAGCCATGAATTTAATTTTCTGCCCTTTTTTTATTTGTCCGTTTTTTACACGGAAAATAACTTCAATACCACGGAATGGGTTATAATGAGAATCAAAAATCAAAGCTTGTAATGGTTCATCAATATTTCCTGATGGAGGAGGTATTTTTTCGATAATTGCTGCCAAAATATTTTCGACACCAAAACCTGTTTTACCAGAAGCATGAATAATATCTTCTAATTTACAGCCAAGTAAATCAATAATATCATCACTTACTTCCTCAGGATTCGCGCTTGGTAAATCCACTTTATTCAAAACCGGAATAATTTCCAAGTCATTTTCTAAAGCTAAATACAAGTTAGAGATCGTTTGTGCTTGAATACTTTGAGCCGCATCGACAATTAAAAGTGCCCCTTCGCAAGCCGCAATAGATCGAGAAACTTCATAGGAGAAATCCACGTGACCAGGAGTGTCAATAAGGTTTAGGATATATTCTTCTCCTTTATAAGTGTATTCCATTTGAATCGCGTGACTCTTAATCGTAATCCCGCGTTCTCTTTCCAGGTCCATGCTGTCAAGTAATTGTGCTTTTTCTTGACGTGCAGTAACAGTTTGCGTAGCACCAAGTAAACGGTCAGCAAGCGTGCTTTTACCGTGGTCAATATGTGCAATAATGCAGAAATTCCTTATTTTTTTCATCTTATCCATCTGTCAATTTTATTTTTGGCTTACCCTGAAGTTATTTCTGGGCGTGACCACAAAGGTCGGGCTATCCGTTACAAGTCCTCGCAAAGTTTCGCTGTCGCTACACTTTACTGTGGGCTTTTCACTACTATCTCTCACGCGCATTCGTACACCGCGACCATTAATCTGCAAAGATAGTTTAAATTCAACAGTTTCAAAGTCCCAAATAGCAAACTAATGAGTTAAGTAATAAGTCTTTCATCGTTGCTATTTCATGCTTTGATCAAAAAAGCGTAATTTTGCACAAAATTTAAGCAGATGATTAAGATTGGCAACATAGAATTACCGGATTTTCCTTTACTTCTTGCTCCTATGGAGGATGTGAGCGACCCGCCTTTTCGTAGGTTGTGTAAGATGCACGGTGCCGATATGATGTACTCAGAATTTATTTCTTCCGAAGGATTAATTCGTGACGCCATCAAAAGCCGAATGAAATTAGACATCTTCGATTATGAACGACCTGTTGGAATCCAGATTTTTGGAGGTGACGAAGAAGCTATGGCGTTATCGTCTAAAATAGTTTCTACTGTAAATCCAGATATTATAGATATTAACTTTGGTTGTCCCGTAAAAAAAGTGGTTTGTAAAGGTGCCGGCGCAGGAGTATTAAAAGATGTTGACTTGATGATTCGCTTGACAAAAGCGGTTATCGATAGTACGCATTTACCCGTAACGGTAAAAACCCGTTTGGGTTGGGATGACAATTCGATTAATATTGATGAGGTAGCTGAGCGTTTACAAGATGTTGGAGTTGCGGCTTTGAGTATTCATGCTAGAACGCGTGCCCAAATGTACAAAGGTCATTCTGATTGGTCACACATCGCTCGTGTCAAAAATAACCCAAGAATCACCATGCCTATTTTTGGTAATGGAGATATCGACAGCCCAGAAAAAGCATTACAATATAAAAATGAATACGGTATCGACGGAATCATGATTGGTCGTGCTGCGATTGGATATCCTTGGATTTTTAACGAAATCAAACATTATTTCAATACTGGTGAACATTTAGCAAAACCTACCGTTGTAGATAGAGTTGAAGCGGTGCGCAATCACCTTACTTGGGCAATGCAATGGAAAGGAGAAAGACTCGGAATTGTAGAAACAAGACCTCATTATACGAATTATTTTAAAGGGATTCATTCTTTTAAGCCGTACAAACTAAAACTGGTAACTTTAGATCATCCGGAAGAATTATTTGCTCTCTTGAATGAGATTCAGGAAGCGTATGTAGGATATGAGCTTGTATAAAAAGCTATTTCAAACACGAATTCCACCAATTTTCACAAATTAATTCGTTTAAATTGGTGGATTTCGTGTTTTGTTTTAAATCAAAAATTCGTAATTCATAGATCACAACTTAATCCAGCAACTTCTTGCTCACTCGACTACTCGCAATCAGTGAAGCGATAAAACCAAGGGTCACAATCGTTCCCATAACAATCAATACGTTTTCCAGCGTGAAAACCACCGGATAAGCTAGTGTAGGTGTAATCATTACCAGCTGAAAATGTTGTTGTAGTAACACAATTGCAATTCCTAAAAGAAGTCCAATAATTCCACCAAATAGACTTAGTAGCGTTCCTTGAAGTAAAAATATTTTACGCAAATCCTTGATTTCTGTTCCCAGGTTAAAAAGTGTTTTTAAGTTTCCTTTTTTGTCGAGAATCATCATGATCAGTGCGCCAATAAGATTAAAAAGCGCCACTACGATAACCAAAGTAAAGATTAAATACACAGCTATATTCTCTGTATTCAACATTTTATACAAGGCTTCGTTTAGTTGGGCTCTGTTTTTTACCGTGATTTTATTATTGAAAATCGTCTGCAGTTTCTCGATGATTGCATCTTCGTCAGCGTCCTTTTTTTCTTTAATCTCAATTCCCGAAATCTGATTGGTTTTGTATTCCAATAATTCTTGGGCCAGACCCAAATCTGCAAAAACGTATTTAGAATCAAGATCTTCACTGATGGCATAAATGCCTATAGGAAAAACATCGGTTTTATTAAATGCTTGCGCGGGATTTGTAATGGCTCCTCTTCCGGGTTTAGGAACTAAGACTTCCAGTTGTTTATTAAAATCCAGTAATCCCATGGAGAATTTCTGAGCAATTCCATAACCTACAACAACCTGATAGGTATCAGGCTCAATCCATTGTCCATTATACAATGTTTTTTTAATGTCGTTAACTTTGCTGAAATTGGTGTCAACCCCTTTTAAGTAGGTAACGACCTGCTTATCATCAAAAACAAACAAAACGCGTTCTTCTATAATTTTACTATAGGAAACTACGCCTTCTATTTTCTTGATTTCAGCTTCTTGTTCTGGTGAAATAAAAAATGATTTCCCCAGAGTGCTGCTTATTTTTAGGTCGGGATCAATGTCGTTTGTGAATGAAAGACTAAAAACTTTCAATCCGCTAAAAACAGATAGTACCACAAACAAAGCCATGGCGCCAACAATGATTCCCATACTCGCAATGCGATTGATGATGTTTATGGCATTGTTTTTACTGTTACTTAGAATGTAACGTTTGGCTATGTAAAGGGGAAAATTCAAATTATATCAGCTTGCGTTTCTCTAGAAGATCTCTATTTTCAATAGGATTATCTTTACTTGCTAAAGCATTGTCAATTTTTTCAATGTAGTCTAAAGAGTCATCAATAAAGAAAACCAAATTAGGCACTTTTCTCAATTGCAAACGTACTCTTTGTGATAAATCATGTTTTATTGTTTTAGAATTCGACTTAACAGCCTCTAAAATTTCTTTTGCTTTATCCTGAGGAAAAACACTTAAATGAACCGTCGCCACAGACAAATCTGAAGTAACAACAACCTTGGATACCGAAATAATTAAATTACTTACTCCGTTTTTTCTCACTTCACCTTGTAGGATATCAACCAAATCTTTTTGGATCACCCCACCTATTTTTTTCTGTCTATTTGTTTCCATAGTGCAAAAATACTACTTTTAAACATTAAACAAACAATTTTTAAAAGCAACCTATTATTTAAACTGTTTTTTAGAAGCTTTTTCCTGCTGTACACTATATCTTTCCTGTCTCGTCCAAAAAGACGAGGCAGGAAAGGATGCCGTTTCCATCAGGGCTAGGGTCTAGAATCCCGCATCAATTTAGGTGCAATTTAAGAAATTTTAAAAATGATGTTCCTGCACAAAACAGAAAAAACACAGTAGATTAGAAGATAAAGTAGATCTAGAAATCCAGAGAGTCTAAAACAATCAGAATGTCGTTTTTATTGAAAATAAAAATGAAGTTCCTGCACAAAATAATAATGAAAAAACAATAGTAATTTGGAACATAAAGTAGATCTAGAAATCCAGAAAGTCTAAAACAATCAGAATCTCGTTTTTATTGAAAATAAAAATGATGTTCCTGCATAAAATAATAATGAAAAAACAACAGTAATTTGGAACATAAAGTAGATCCAGTTTCGACTCCCTCCCCTTCGGGGAGGGCCGGGGTGGGGAGACCATCCTTCGCCATATATGACGCATCCGCAGGTTCTGGTAAAACCTATGCGCTTGTAAAAGAATACCTCAAAATTATTCTTACGGCTCCAAAAAATGATGCTTATAGAAATATATTAGCCATTACGTTTACCAATAAAGCGGTGCACGAAATGAAAAGTCGTATTGTGGGAAGTCTATCCGAATTTGCTAAAGACGAACCTTCGAAAAAAGCAATAGACTTGATGAATGATCTAGTAGAAGATACTAAAGAGTGGGCAATCAAACTTTCGATCATTCAAATAAAAACCAAATCGCAGCAAATCATCAAGCATATTATTCATAACTATGCGGCATTTGATATTTCGACCATAGATAAATTTACCCATAAAGTAATTCGTGCCTTCGCCCATGATTTAAAGTTGCCTATGACTTTTGAAGTCACTTTAGATACCGAAAATTTATTAATCGAAGCCGTAGATGCTATCATCGCGCAAGCTGGGGAAGACGAAACGTTGACTAAGTTGTTAATCGATTTCACCATGGAAAAAACCGATGATGATAAATCTTGGGATATTTCGCGTGAGATTCTGGATACAGGTCGCTTAGTTCTCAATGAAAACCACCGATCTGAAATCACTCATTTTCAGGATAAATCCATTGCCGATTTTGTCGAAATCAAAAAGAAATTAATAGAAAGTTGTAAAGTTTTAGAAAAAGATAATGCTGAATTTGCTCAAGCTGCTTTAACGCTAATTGAAAATAACGGAATAGACTTGAAATCATTCTCTAGAGGAACGTTCCCGAATCACTTAATTAGCATTCGAGACGGAAAATACAATCCTAAAAATAAAACTTTTCACGAGTTTGATGATATTGCCATCAATAAAACGGCTAAAGACCGTGCTTTAATTGAAAACCTAATTCCTGAGTTAATACAGATTTTGGGATCGATTTATAAAAATTTCGAAAAAAGAGATTTCTACAAAGCCTTTCTAAAAAACATAACACCTTTGTCATTACTAAATACGGTGAGCAATGAATTAGCTAAGATTCAAGAAGAGCAGAATGTACTTTCCATTTCCGAATTTAATGCGATTATTCATCGGGAGATTCAAAATCAACCTGCTCCTTTTATATATGAGCGATTAGGGGAGCGCTACCGTCACTTTTTTATTGATGAATTTCAAGATACATCAGAGATGCAATGGCAAAACCTAATTCCATTGATTGATAATGCGCTTGCTGGTCAGGACGATTATGGAGAGAAAGGAACTTTGATGATTGTGGGAGATCCCAAACAATCGATTTACCGTTGGCGTGGTGGAAAGGCGGAGCAGTTTATCGAACTCAGTAAAGACAACAATCCTTTCTCTAATCCGGAAAAAAAGTTAGAGCATTTAGATAAAAATTATCGTTCTTATTCGCAGGTAATTGAGTTTAACAATGATTTTTTCAAGCTGTTGTCATCAGAGTTTGAACAGCCTGATTACAAAGATTTATATGAAAATCACAGCCATCAGAAAACTAATGATAAAACCGGCGGCTATGTGAATATTTCTTTTATTCCAAAAGTGGAAAGTACAGAGGATGACGAAGAAGCTTTGGATAAAACGGAGCTGTTTGTTTTAGCCACTTTGAATACGATTCAAAAAGTACTTCAAGAAGGATTTGAATACAAAGACATTGTAATTTTGACTCGTAAAAGAAGTCAGGGAATTGCAATTGCTAATTATTTGACAGAACAGAATATTCCTTTGTTGTCTTCAGAAACGTTGATGATTCAGAACGCAACCGAAGTGCGATTGATTATTCACCTTTTAAAATACCTTAAAAATAACGCCGATTTAGAGGCGAAAGCTTATTTTCTCCACTATATCGCCGAAAATATTCAGGATCAGCTACCAGTTCATGATTTCATTGCAAAAGGAATGGAACAAAAATTAGAATCCGATTTTGAGAAATGGTTAATGAGTTATGATATTTCACTATCCTTTCAAAACATTCGAAAAAAATCATTGTATGAAGCAGTTGAAGTGATAGTGGCGAAGTTTATCCTCCCCCCGGCCCCCTCCGAAGGAGGGGGAGACGTTGTCGATATTGGGAACGTTAAAGACTTAGATAATGTAGATGGAAATACTGGGTCTGTCTCGGGTAAAAAAGGGTTTATGACTGGTGGGAATAATTCTCATTTATTGATAGAAAAAGCAATTGCACATAGAAAAGAGCCTACGGTTGCTGAGAAAATACTTTGGGATGAACTCAAAGAGCAGTCTTTAGGCAGCAAATTCAGGCAGCAACATTTGATAGATAATTATATAGTTGATTTTGTTTGTTTGTCTAAAAAGCTAATAGTTGAGGTAGACGGAGATTATCATTTCACGGAGGAACAAAAAGTATTAGATCATAACCGAACACAAGTATTAAACGAATTAGGATATAAAGTAATCCGTTTTCGTAATAACGAGGTAATAGAGAGAATTTCAAAAGTTTTAGACACTATTAGAAATGTACTGGAAGAGCAGCAACAAACTTTAGAATTGAATAATGACAAATTATTTAATTCGGTTTATGTATCCAAAGACAACGAAACCATCAAGTCTCCCTCCCCTTCGGGGAGGGCTGGGGTGGGGAATGCCTACGTTCAATACTTCCTCGACATTGTTCTTGAACGCGATGTTCGCAACCAAGCTGGAATTGCCGATTTCTTGAATTTCTGGGATAAAAATGCAGAGAAATTTAGTATTCCGTCACCAGAGGGGAATAATGCCGTGCGTATTATGACCATTCATAAGTCAAAAGGTTTGGAATTTCCTGTGGTAATTATGCCTTTCGCCGAAGAAGATTACAGTCGAAAGCCTAAAGATAAATTATGGCTTGACGGTGAAGAAATGGATTTCGGTCTACCAAAGGTGCTAGTAGACAATAGTAGCGCGGTAGAAGGTTTTGGTGTTGAAGCGAAAGCAATCTATGATCAAAAGAAGCAAGAAGAATTATTGGATAATGTAAATGTTTTGTATGTGGCTTTAACTAGGGCAGAGGAGCAACTGTATGTTATTTCGAATATGAATTTGTCTAGTAAGGGAGAAGTTCCTAAAAATAACATGTGTACTTTTTTTATTAATTATTTAATGAGTAAAGGGGTTTTTGACGAAAGCAAATTGGATTATGAATTTGGAAGTGCTACAAAATTATCAAATAAGGCAAAACATATTGATACTTCAAAAGCAATTCGTGTAGTTGCTGAAGTTTTAAACCCAAAAAATATTAAAATAGCTCAACGAGAGGCATTGATGTGGGGAACACATCAGCAAGAGTCTATAGAATATGGAAATGTAGTGCATGAAATTCTGTCTTTTGTGAAAACTAAAAAGGATGTTGAACTTGCGGTTACTAAATCCATTGAAAGCGGATTGATTACTTTCAATCAAAAGGAGTTGGTGTACAAGACAATTAAAGATATCGTAAATCATGCTGCATTGGAATCTTTTTTTTCTGAAGAGCATGAAGTGTTAAATGAGCAAACCATAATTCAAAAGGAAGGAAAAACAATAAAGCCGGATAGAATGGTGGTGACCAAAGACAAAGAAGTTTTTTTATTGGATTATAAAACGGGAGCTCACGATGCAAAATATCAAAAGCAATTAGAGAATTACCAATTGGCAATTGAATTAATGGGTTATAAAGTCGTAAAAAAAGCGCTGATTTATATCGGAAAAGAAATCGATGTAGTAAATTTGTAGCGTAAAAATGAATTATTCGCAAAAAATCAAACTTTTAAAAAGATAAAAAAATGTACGGAAAAATAAAAGAACATCTTCAAAACGAATTACAAACGATAGAAGATAACGGAATTTTTAAGAAAGAAAGAATCATCACATCGCCGCAAGATGCTGAAATTACAGTTTCGACGGGAGAAACGGTTTTGAATTTTTGTGCCAATAATTATTTAGGGTTGTCATCACACCCAGAGGTGATTCAAGCGGCAAAAGATGCCATGGATACGCATGGTTTCGGAATGTCATCGGTGCGTTTTATTTGTGGAACCCAAGATATTCATAAAACATTAGAAAGAAAGATTTCTGAGTTTTACGGAACAGAAGATACGATTCTTTATGCGGCAGCTTTTGATGCAAACGGAGGGGTTTTTGAACCTTTATTTGGAGAAGGAGATGCTATAATTTCAGATAGTTTAAATCATGCTTCTATTATTGACGGGGTTCGTTTGTGTAAAGCAGCACGCTACCGTTATGCAAATAACGATATGGCCGATTTAGAGCAACAATTGATCAAAGCAAATGAAGCTGGTAGTCGTTTTAAAATTATTGTTACTGACGGTGTTTTTTCTATGGACGGTATTGTAGCGTCGTTAGATAAAATTTGTGACCTAGCGGATAAATATGATGCTATGGTTATGGTAGATGAATGTCATGCTGCTGGTTTTATTGGAGCGACAGGAAAAGGAACGCTTGAGGCCAAAGGAGTAATGGGAAGAGTAGATATCATTACTGGAACTCTTGGAAAAGCATTGGGAGGAGCAATGGGTGGATATACCACTGCCAAAAAAGAAGTTATTGAATTGTTACGTCAACGTTCAAGACCTTATTTGTTTTCTAATTCTTTAGCACCTGCGATTGTTGGAGCATCTATTAAAGTTTTTGAACTACTAGAAAAAGACACTACGTTAAGAGATAAGTTAGAGTGGAATACTAATTATTTCAAAGCAGGAATGAAGAAAGCTGGATTTGATATTGTCGAGGGTGATTCTGCGATTGTGCCAGTAATGCTTTATGATGCTAAATTATCTCAAACTATGGCAGATGAATTGTTAAAAAAGGGTATTTATGTAATAGGATTTTTCTTTCCAGTTGTGCCTAAAGATAAGGCTAGAATTAGAGTTCAACTGAGCGCTGCACATACGAAAGAGCATTTAGATATAGCAATAAAAGCGTTTATTGAAGTTGGAAAGGCCCTAAATGTTGTATAATTATAATCTAAAGTTATATAATTGCCATTTTTTCTGATTTTAATAGGTTTTTTTTAACATTTCCTTTTGTGGTTAAAGATTTACGTGTTACTTTTGTTTGTAATTAACTAAATTGTAATTAAAAATAATAAGTATGAAACATCTTAACAAAATTTTTGTTGCTGTGATGATGGTGATGGGTTTGACCTCTCATGCACAAGATAGTAACAATCCATGGGCTGTCTCTTTTGGAGTTAATGCCGTAGACACTAGAACTAGTGCTGGTGGTGGAAATGGTTGGTTAGACCAACATTTTTCTCAACCTTTCGCTGTAAAAGACAATTGGAATGTTCTTCCATCTGTATCTTACATCAGTGTATCGAAGTACTTAGGAGATAATTTCTCTTTTGGAGTTCAAGGTTCGTTAAATAAAATTGAAAAGTACGTGAGATTTGATCCAACAGCAGTAGGACATGATGCAAGAGGAATGGTAGTTTCTAATCCTGGAGATTTAATGTATTACGGAATTGACGCAAGCGTTAAATATAGCTTCATGAGTCTTATAAACTCTAAAGTAATCGACCCTTCATTACATGTTGGTGGTGGTTATACTTTCTTTGGAGATAGTAGTTATGGAACATTAAACCCTGGTGCAGGATTAGCATTTTGGTTTACAGATCAAATTGGCTTCTCTCTTGAGACTTCTTATAAAAAATCTTTTGGAGATAGAGAAGATGCTTCAGGAACTCCTGATGCTCCATCTCATTTCCAACATACTGCTGGTCTTACTTTCAAATTTGGAGGAAAAGATACTGACGGTGATGGAATATACGATAAAGATGATGCGTGTCCAGATGTTGCTGGATTAAAAGAATTCAACGGTTGTCCTGATACTGATGGAGACGGAATTCAAGATAGTGCTGATGCTTGTCCAGACGTATTTGGTTTAGCTGCATTAAACGGTTGTCCAGACACTGACGGTGATGGTATTGCTGATAAAGATGATGCTTGTCCAGATGTATTTGGTTTAGCTGCATTGAAAGGTTGTCCTGATACTGATAAAGATGGAATAGCTGATAAAGATGATAAATGTCCTACTGTTGCGGGACCAAAAGAAAATGGTGGTTGTCCTTGGCCTGATACTGACGGTGACGGAGTTTTAGACAAAGATGACAAATGTCCAGAAGTAAAAGGTACTGTTGCTAATAAAGGTTGTCCTGAAGTATCAGAAGCTGTTATGATGAAATTGAATGAGTATAGCAGAACTATCTTGTTTGATTCTGGAAAATCATCTTTCAAAAAACAAACTTACCCAACTTTAGTGTCAATCACTGAAATCTTAAAAGAATACCCTTATTCAAGATTCTTAATTGAAGGTCATACTGATAGTGATGGAAGTAATGCGATGAATCAAGATTTATCGATGAACAGAGCTCATGCGGTTAAAAATTATTTGATTGAAAACGGTATTAAAGAAGATAGATTAGAGCATACAGGTTTCGGTGAAACTAAACCAATGGATACTAACAAAACTGCTGCAGGAAAAGCGCACAACAGAAGAGTTGAAATTTCTTTAATAAAAGAATAAATTCTCTAAAATATTTACGGAAAACGCCTCGATTTATCGGGGCGTTTTTTTTATTTAACATTTTTTTTGGTTATTTAACATTTGCGGATTACTTTTGTAGGTAATTAACTAAATTGTTGTAAAAATAATAAAAATGAAATATAGTAAGAAGATTTTAGTTGCCGTAATGGTGGTGATGGGTTTAAATTCTCATGCACAAGATAGTAACAACCCTTGGGCAGTATCTTTTGGAGTGAATGCCGTAGACACTAAAACTAGTGCAGGTGGTGGGAATGGTTGGTTAGACCGACATTTCTCTCAACCTTTCGATGCAAAAGATAATTGGAATGTTCTTCCATCTGTATCTTATATCAGTGTGTCGAAGTACATAGGAGATAATTTCTCTTTTGGAGTTCAAGGTTCGTTAAACAAAATTGAAAAGTATGTAAAATTTGCTCCAACAGCAGTAGGACATGATTCTCGTGGATATGTTGTTTCTAATCCTGGAGATTTAATGTATTACGGTATTGATGCTAGTGTTAAATATAGCTTTATGAGTCTTATTAACTCTAAAGTAATTGACCCTTCATTACATGTTGGTGGTGGTTATACTTTCTTTGGGGACAGTAGTTATGGTACAATAAACCCAGGTGCGGGATTAGCATTTTGGTTCACGGATAATTTAGGTTTCTCTCTTGCTACTACTTATAAAAAATCTTTTGGAGATAGAGAAGATGCTAATGGAACTCCTGATGCTCCATCTCATTTCCAGCATACTGCGGGTCTTACTTTCAAATTTGGAGGAAAAGATACTGACGGTGATGGAATATACGATAAAGATGATGCATGTCCAGAAGTTGCTGGATTAAAAGAATTCAACGGTTGTCCTGATACTGATGGAGACGGAATCCAAGATAGTGCTGATGCTTGTCCAGACGTATTTGGTTTAGCTGCATTAAACGGTTGTCCTGACACTGACGGTGATGGTGTTGCTGATATGAATGATGCTTGTCCAGATGTATTTGGTTTGGCTGCATTGAAAGGTTGTCCTGATACTGATGGAGATGGAGTAGCTGATAAAGATGACAAATGTCCTACTGTTGCAGGACCAAAAGAAAATGCTGGTTGTCCTTGGCCTGATACTGACGGCGACGGAGTTTTAGACAAAGATGACAAATGTCCAGAAGTAAAAGGTACTGTAGCTAATAATGGTTGTCCTGATAATGCAGAAGCGGTTATGATGAAACTGAATGAATACGGTAGAACTATCTTGTTTGATTCTGGAAAGGCATCACTTAAAAAACAAACTTACCCAACTTTAGGTTCAATCACTGAAATTTTAAAAGAATATCCTTCTTCAAGATTTGTAGTTGAAGGTCATACTGATAGCGATGGAAGTAACGAAATGAACCAAACTTTATCTGAAAATAGAGCGGCTGCGCTTAAAAATCATTTGATTGAAAACGGTATCAAAGCAGATAGATTAAATTCTACTGGTTTCGGTGAAACTAAGCCAATTGATACTAACAAAACTGCTGCAGGGAAAGCACACAACAGAAGAGCTGAAATCTCTTTAATAAAAGAATAAATTCTCTAAAATATTTATGGAAAACGCCTCGATTTATCGGGGCGTTTTTTTTATTTTTATGAAATGATAAATACTTCTTTTTTAGATAAAATTGCACAAGTTTTAATAGAAAATCACTCAGATAAACTATCCAATACGATAGTGGTATTGCCAAATAAGAGAGCTAAAATTTTCCTTATTGAAGCCCTGAAAAAACAAGTCGACGGTAATATTCTTTCTCCTGAAATTATTAGTATCGAGGATTTTATTCAAGATATAGCAGGAATTCGTACTGTAGATCCCATCGAATTATTATTTGAATTTTATGATGTGTATTTATCAGTTACTGAAAAAACAAACCAACAGTCATTTGAATTGTTTGCTAATTGGGCCAAAACGCTTTTACAAGATTTTAATGAAATCGATCGCTATCTATTAGACCCATCTTATGTTTTGTCCTACTTAAAAGACATTGAAGATATCAAGAAATGGGGGGTCGAAGTCGAAAATAAAACACAACTGCTCGAAAATTACATCGACTTTTGGAAATTACTACCTAATTACTACCAAACGTTATATGCACATCTACTCAAAAAAGGGATTGGTTATCAAGGATTAATCTATCGGGAAGCGGTGGGGAATCTAGAGCATTTTTCGAAGTCAATTACTGATAAGAATTATGTTTTTGCGGGATTTAATGCTTTAAATGCTTCCGAAGAAAAGATTATTCAACATCTTATAGCTGCTGATCAGGCTAAAATATACTGGGATGCCGATCAAACTTTCCTCAATGATCCTTATCATGATGCGGGCTTGTTTGTTAGGCGATTTAAAAAAGGCTGGAAAGAATACAAGTCAAATCCTTTTGAATGGATAGTAGATGATTTTTCACAAACAAAAAACATTCAAGTTATTGGTACCCCAAAAACCATTGGTCAGGCGAAAATTGCTGGTGGAATTGTTGAAAGTATAATTAATGAAAACCCCAATGCTACCCTAGATAAAGTTGCTATAGTTCTAGGAGAAGAAAATCTTTTAGTACCACTTTTATATTCACTACCGTCTACTGTGGGTGCTTTGAATATTACAATGGGATATCCAAGTAAAAATAATCCAGCTCAAATTTTGATTGCCAAGTTATTCAAGATGCATACCAATGCATTGGCCAGAAATGCAAAAAATTATGTATTGTACTATAAAGATGTGCTGGATATTCTAACGCATCCTTTGGTAGAGCCTTATGCGCAAACAAGCTCGTTAGTTAACGTGATTAATAAAAATAATTACACTTTTATAACCCATCACAAATTGATGGAATTAAATGTGAATCCAACGGATTTATTTCTATTGCTATTTCAAAAATGGGAAAACGGTTCGATTGCGGTTTTGCAAACGGTTTCCAAGTTATTGCTTACTATTAAAGAGAATTTAAGCAACGACAGTGAAGAGGAAAAGATTACAAAAGCCTTCGTCTTTTCTATTTTTAAAGTGATCAATAAACTGATTAACTATTATTCGCAACACGAACACATTGATAAGATAGAAACGCTTTATGCCATATATAAGCAAGTGATTGATCTTGCCGAAGTTTCTTTTGAAGGAGAGCCGTTAAACGGTTTGCAAATTATGGGTGTCTTAGAAAGTCGTGTGCTTGATTTTGATACCGTTATTGTGACTTCTATGAATGAGGGAAAGTTTCCAGCGGGAAAATCCCAGAATTCATTCATTCCGTATGATGTAAAACGAGAATTGGGTTTGCCAACTTTTAAAGAGAAAGACGCGATTTATACCTATCATTTTTATCACTTATTACAACGTGCTAAAAACATCTATTTGCTTTATAATACCGAAAGTGAAGGACTGGATGCAGGCGAAAAAAGTAGGTTTATCACTCAGTTGGAAGTCGAGAAACAGGCAAAACATACGTTGACACACGAAATTTACAATGCTGTATTGCCAGAAACAGCTTATGTTCCCATGGTTATTGAGAAATCAGAATCGGTGATGATGCGTTTAAAAGAAATTGCCGATGTCGGTTTTTCACCATCGGCGTTGACAAGTTATATCAGGAATCCGATTCAGTTTTATTTTCAAAAGATATTGCGAATCAGAGAAGTGGAAGAGGTGGAAGAGAATATCGCGTTGAACACTTTGGGAACTATTATTCACGAGACATTAAAATCACTGTACGATTCATTTGTGGGGAGATTTATTTCAGAGTCAGACATTCAAAACTGCTTCAAGCAAATTGATGATGAGGTGCTGAAACAATTTAAATTAGTGTATAAAGAAGGCGAAATTAAGAAAGGTCGAAATTTACTCGCTTTTGAAGTAGCAAAACGAAATGTATCTAATTTCTTGAAGGTAGAATTAGAAAGTATAAAAGCAGGCGATGCGATTAAGATTTTGGCATTGGAAGAAACTTTTCAAAGAACTTTAAATCATCCCACTTTGCCATTTCCAGTATTGATAAAAGGGAATGTCGATCGAATCGAAGAACGCAACGGAGTAATTAGGATTATTGACTATAAGACTGGAAAAGTTGAAAAGTCTAGTGTGATGCTGAAGACTTGGAAAGGATTGACTGAGGAGATTAAAAACGACAAAATTATTCAGGTTTTGGCTTATGCGTACATGTATGAGACGGAAGCCAAGTCCAAACCCATTGAAGCAGGAATTATCTCTTTTAAGAATTTGAAATCGGGTTTTTTACCGTTTAATTTCAAAGAAGAAAAAGAAGGAAATGTGATAATTAATGAAGAAGTGATGACTAATTATCTCGAACAGATCGTGCTGTTGTTGAATGAAATTTTAGATGTCAGTATTCCATTTGAAGAGAAAGTATAAAAGGATAAAAAGTATGACTTTACAAAAAGCAAATAACCTATTTGAATTCTTTAAAAGTACCTTAGTAATTAACTTGGCTGTTTGTGTGGTGCCAATTCTCTTTTTAGGGTTATTTGCGTTTAAATATACTTTTTTGACTGTTGGTTTTGCAGCTAGTTTAGTGGTTAAGGAATTGAATTCTAAAAACGAATATTTGTTTTACTACAACAATGCGATTTCAAAAACACAACTTTGGTTGTGTGCCTGGGGTTGTACTTTTGTTTTTCTAGTTATATTAAGTTTTGCCTTTAATTTTATCGCTACACTATTTTGAAAAAGCATATTTTAGAAGTTGATAGTGTACAGAAAAGATATGATATGCAATCCATTCTTTCAGATGTATATTTGAAATGGGAAACTAATGATATTATAGGTTTGTTAGGTCGGAATGGTTCTGGAAAATCGACCTTGTTAAAAATTATCTTCGGAATTGAAAATGCTGATTTTAAGTTTGTACGAATCGATGGAGTGGTGAAAATTAAAACAAGTGACCTTTTTAATGATATTAGTTATCTCTCTCAAGATAATTTTATTCCTAATCAATTATCAGTCAAGAAAGCCATTTCGCTTTCTATAAACAGCGAACATGCGGAGGATTTTTATAATGATGAAATGATCCAGGCGATTAGCAATAGAAAAATTTCACAGTTGTCAGGCGGGGAATTACGCTATTTAGAAATCAAGGTGGTACTTTGTAATCCTTCTAAATTTGTTCTTTTAGACGAACCTTATAATGGGTTGTCGCCTCTTATGATTGAAAAAGTAAATGAATTAATAAAAGAAAACGCTACACGGAAAGGAATTATAATTACAGATCATAATTACGAAAATGTACTTGCGATTTCAACAAAATTGATGCTAATGAAAGACGGTAAAGCGCATCATATTAACAGTAAAGAGGAGCTAGTTGATAAAGGGTATTTAAAGGTTGAGTTTTTTAAATAGTCTTAAAAAACTTCAATAAAACGTCAGTCAATTCTTCTTGATTTTCAATATGACTCATATGACCGTCCGGAAAAGTAACTAACTGCACTTCGGTATTTTCTACTTGTAGTTTTGTTTCTTCATGTGGTAAAACGGGGTCTTTTTCTCCAAGAATCAATAGTTTTGGAAAAGCGGTAAGGTGTAATAATACCTCACGATCTTTTCTAATTTTCATTCCTTCAAGTGAAGCAACTATTCCTTGTAGTGGTGTTTTTAGCGCTTTGTTTTTTACACTTTCAATTTCGTTGATTAATCTTTCTCGATTTCCTTCGCTAAATAAATTTGCAATAGAGAGTGATATAAAATTCACAAAAGATTGTTTCACGGCTCTTACAGCACGATCTCGATTCAGTTTTCGTTCTTCGCTGTCTGCTCTTGCTGTTGAATTCAGTAAAACCAAGGCTTTTACATTTTCAGGATACAATTCGGCGAATGCTAAAGCCACATAGCCGCCCATCGAATGACCAACGAGAATTGCTTTGCGGATGCGCAATTCAGATAAAACGGCATGAACTGCATCAGCGTTGTCTTCCATGGAATGAACATAGCCCAAACATTCTGTTTCTCCGTGACCCAATAAATCAATAGTGATAACTCGGTTTTTCTTAGAGAAAGTAGCAATGTAATTATCCCACATACTTTGGTTTTCCAGGAAACCATGAAGTAGGACAATAGCAGTGCCTTTTCCGTTATCAGAATAAGAGATGCTGGTATTTTTGAACTGAATTTGTTTCAACGGGTTTAGTTTTTTTTGCAAAATTAGAACTTTAATTTTTTTTAAACCATATAAGTCATAGAAGTTGATATAAGTTTTCAGAACTTTTCTTGTATTAAAAATAGTATATTTGAGAGAAGCAATTTTTTAGATATGAGTAAAATTTTAATTACAGGAAATGGATTTGATTTATTCCATCATTTGCCAACAAAATACGGCCATTTTATGGCAATAATGAAGACGATTGAAAATGTTGAGTTTAAAAAACAAATTGCTTTTGAAGAATTATTCGAGGGATATTTCAAAGATGAATTTGATCGAGATTTTAATTCAATTGTAGAAAATTATAATACTGATAATATTAAATTCGATAATGCAAAAATTAACGAATTACAGCTTTTATTAAAAGATAATAATTGGTATCACTATTTCAGAACTATTTTAGAAGTTGATACTTGGATTGATTTTGAAATTGAAGTTGAAAACATCTTGAAACAACTATCAATTTTATTAAAATCTGAAACTCCACAATCAAAAAAAGTTAACTATTACAGAGATATTCCGATAAATTATTTTGATTTTAATTTATTTGGAATAATTGAGCATAAATTAGAAGACAAAGAACTTTTTAGTATCATTGATAAATATGTGGATAAAAGAGCGCTAGGTATTAAAAGCGTGCATGTATTGAGTGATTTGTCAATTGCATTTGAAAATTTTACAATTATATTTAATCGATATCTTGTCGATGTTGTAGGAATATTTTATAATCATAAAAAGAATAATCAAATTATACCGTTGCTATTAATCAATGAAATTTATACTTTTAATTATACACCAACTTTAGAAAAACTCTATAATATTGATAAATCTAAAGTAGTGTATTTACATGGAGAAATGCATGAAGATAGTGAAAAACAAAATTTAGTGTTTGGAGTTAATGAAATAACTCAAGACTTAAAAATAGCTAAAGCATATGATTTTACTAAATACTATCAAAAGATAAAGAAAAACTCCAACAAAAAATTTATTGAAATCCCGACAAATGCAAAAAGAGGTCTAGACGAGACTATCTTTTACGTGATGGGGCATTCTTTAGATCAATCTGATAAAGAATATGTTACTGACTTGTTTAAGTTTTTGGAATTTGATTCAGATGCATATTCTAAAATATGTATCTTTTATCACAGTACTCATGATAGGGAACATAAATTGAAAAATTTATTTAATATAATAGATAAGAAAGTTATTATTGAGATGAATAAGACTGGTAGGCTGTATTTTTCGGAATTAACTATTAACAATGTTGAAGAAGAATTTAGCAAAAAGTTATATTTTAAAGCCGATTCGTATGACATAAGATAGTTTGTTAGAATTAACGGCTTTCATATCTGAAAGCCGTTAATTCTGTTAGCTGCTATGATGAGATCCTTCCTTCGTCAGGATGACAAGTTTGAGGGGAGATGGTGCAGGATTATAATACTTTAAAAACGATTATCTCCATCTAGTAAATTTCCTAATCCGCCCAATAGGCTTCCTTCATCACGACTGTTTCCACCTGCTTTTGGTGCTGAAGCAATAATTCTATCTGCGAGTCTGCTGAAAGGTAAGGATTGTACATACACCGTTCCGGGGCCGCGAAGTGTTGCGTAAAATAAACCTTCGCCTCCAAAGATGGAGTTCTTGATTCCTCCAATGAATTCAATATCATAATCTACGTCTTTTGTGAATCCTATGATGCAGCCTGTATCCACTTTTAGGACTTCGCCTGCTCGTAGTTCTTTTTTGGCCATAGTTCCGCCAGAATGGACAAACGCCATTCCGTCGCCTTCAATTTTTTGCATGATGAATCCTTCGCCACCAAATAATCCGCGGCCTAGTTTTTTAGAGAATTCTATTCCTACAGACACGCCTTTGGCTGCGCAAAGAAACGAGCTTTTTTGACAGATGAATTTTCCTTGAAATTCGGTTAAGTCGATAGGAAGGATTTTTCCGGGATATGGAGACGCAAAAGAAACTTTTCCTTTGGAATTGGCTTGATTAATAAAGGCGGTCATAAATAAGCTTTCGCCCGTAAGAACTCTTTTACCGGCGTTTAAAAGTTGGCCAAAGATTCCTGATTTTTGTTCAGAACCATCTCCAAATATCGTTTCCATCTGGATGTTGTTGTCCATCATCATGAAACTTCCTGCTTCGGCAATGACGATTTCTTGCGGATCTAGTTCGATCTCTACATATTGCATTTCTTCGCCAAATATTTGGTAATCTATTTCGTGTGCTGTCATAATTTTGATTTTTTTTGAACCATTAAGAAATTTAGTTTCATTAAGGTTTTAGGTTATTTTTTATAGTTTTTGTTTTTTACCACATAGAGACATAGATTTTTTTAAGTGTTTTAAAAAAGCGTTTCCATTTTTAAAGAAAAACATAATTATGGGCTTCTTATTAGTGTTAGATTAAAATGCTCTTTTGTCTCTGTTTCGTTGTGTTTTAGTTTTATTTAATGACTGATTAACATCATTTATTTTAATAGGACGTCAACGATATAATAAAGTTACGACTTTAAGATTGTTTTAGGATTTGTTATGGAATTTTTATGTGTTGGCATTGTGTGCGCAAGGGATAGCAGCGGAAAGCCCACAGTCCCGATTTTTCGGGACGAGGACTTGTAGCGAATAGCCCGACCCAGCTGGAGTTTACGGAAGCGGGGATGCGCCCAAAATATTGGAAAAATATTTAATTATTATGTTCCGTTTGTTAATAAAATATTGACTGTGCGTCATAAAAAAAAACGACTCTCATTTCTGAAAGTCGTTTTAAGGTTTTTTTTTGTTCCCCCTTCGGGGGCTAGGGGGATTAAGAATTCATCAAGCTTTCAATTTCATCTACTTCAATAGGAATGTTGCGCATCAAGTTGAATGGTTCTCCACTTTCTTGAATTACGACATCGTCCTCAAGACGAATTCCGAAACCTTCGGCAGGAATATAAATTCCTGGCTCTACGGTGAAAACCATATTGGCTTGCATAGGTTCTGTCAAAATCCCGTAATCGTGGGTGTCTAGTCCCATGTGGTGTGATGTTCCGTGCATGAAATATTTTTTGTAAGCTGGCCAGTCTGGGTTTTCGTTTTGTACATCGGCTTTGTCAATAAG
Organism: Flavobacterium gillisiae; assembly: GCF_900107635.1. Classification (GTDB taxonomy): domain Bacteria; phylum Bacteroidota; class Bacteroidia; order Flavobacteriales; family Flavobacteriaceae; genus Flavobacterium; species Flavobacterium gillisiae. The sequence continues at coordinate 100,777 of NZ_FNRD01000009.1, read as the reverse complement.
CCCTAAACCAAGTAGTTCAGAAGTCATTAATTTACCCACTTCGATATGGTATTGTTTCCAGAGTGTTCCTGGAAGTAGCATTTTAGTCGCTTCGTTTTTAACTCGTAAAACGGCGTTGTAAACTGCTTTTTGGCGGTCGTTGTATTTCCCTGAAACTGGAATGGTACGGGTCATATCACTGGAGTAATTTGCATATTCTGCGCCAGCGTCAATCAGGATCAAATCACCGGCTTTACATTGCTGGTTGTTTTCGATATAATGCAATACATTAGCATTATTTCCTGAGCCAATAATTGGCGTGTATGCAAAACCTTTGGAACGATTGCGAACGAATTCATGAATAAATTCCGCTTCGATTTCGTATTCCATTATGTTTGGTTTCACGAAAGATAGTACTCTGCGGAATCCTTTTTCGGTGATGTTACAAGCTTGTTGAATCAAGTCAATTTCTTCGCTTTCTTTTATGGAACGAATGCGTTGTAAAATCGGGTTGCTTTTTGCAACGGTGTGTGCTGGATATTTCTCTTTCCACCATTTTACAAAACGGGCTTCGCGAGTTTCTGTTTCTACGGTTGCTCTGTAATGCTCATTTGTGTTGATGTAAATAGTATCTGAATGTGTCATTAATTCAAACAATACTTTTTCGAATTCCTGTAACCAATACACTGTTTTGATTCCGGAAACGGCTAGAGCACGTTCTTTAGTTAGTTTTTCACCTTCCCAAACTGCAATATGGTCATTGGTTTCTTTTAGAAATAACATTTCTCTTTGATGCTCATAGGGAGCGTCTGGAAATAATAGTAAGATGCTTTCTTCCTGATCCACGCCGCTTAAATAAAAGATGTCACGGTGTTGTGCAAATGGCATGGTACTGTCAGCACTTATGGGATAAATATCATTAGAGTTAAAAATCGCAACGCTTTTAGGCTTCATTTGAGCCATAAATTTTGAGCGATTTTTTATAAATAAGTCACGGTCAATTTGATGGTATTTCATGTTCTTTCTATTTAATCTTTATAATTACTCAAAAATACTAAGATTAAATTGTTTCTGGTTATGAATTCAATAATTTTATGTAAAAAACAACAAAAATGCATTGACTTAAAATGGATGTTTTTTAAACCACTGTATTATGGGGTTAAAAAGGGATAATTTTATTTTGAATTGTATGATTTCTGAGTAAATCCGTTTTATATTAAACCTCTGTGAAAAGAGCGAACGTTCGATAGAGTTGCGAAAACCTTTTTTTTTATGTCTTTTTTGTTTTTTAGCGTATCTTTGAAAAAACGAAAAAAAGCTAACAGAAAGGCGATGCGGTTGTCTGTTATTTTCTTTCGAAATAAACGCTTTTTTACGAAGCTTGATAGTATCTCCATATGACTGTAGAAAAAGAATATATAAAATTAATTTTTGGGCTTAAACTCAAACAAGCCCGTACGAATAAGAATTTGTCTTTGTTTGGCTTAGCCAAAATCACGGACCTTTCGAAATCGTATTTGAACGAAATAGAAAAAGGTAAGAAATACCCGAAGACAGATAAGATTATTCTTTTAGCAGAAAAATTAGAGATTTCGTATGACAATATGGTTTCCTTGAAGTTGGATAATAATCTGGCTCCCATTGGCGAAATCTTAAAATCAGGAATACTAAAAGAAATTCCATTGGATATTTTCGGGATTCAAGAAAACGACCTTATTGATATCATTGCTAATGCTCCGGCAAAAGTTAATGCCTTTATCAGTACAATTATTGAGATTGCACAGCACTATAATTTAACTAGAGAGAGTTTTTTCCTAGCTGCTTTGCGTTCGTACCAAGAAGCACATAATAATTATTTTGAGGATTTAGAACAGAAAGTAATAGATTTCTCTAAAGCTTTCCATATCGATATGGATGAGAAAATTTCGCTGGATGAATTAACTTCAATTTTGACGGAAGAATATGGCTATACGATTCAGGAAATTGTGTTCTCAGAGCAAGAGGAATTGGGGGATTTACGGTCTATATATGTTCCAAAAAGCAAGACTTTATTGCTTTCATTAGATATTGATGAACAGCAAAAGGCGTTTATTTTGGCCAAAGAAATCGCTTATAATTATTTAGAAATAACAGAAAGGCTGTTTACGTTCAGTTGGATTAAATTTGATAATTTTGATCAGGTTTTAAATAATTTCTATGCTTCTTATTTTGCAGGGGCATTGTTAATACCTAGAAAGCAACTGGTTAGTGAGTTGAATTTGTTCTTGGCTAAAACAGATCCGAAGCCTCAGGAAATGATAGAGTTGATGGGTAAATTTAATGTGTCTCCAGAGTCGTTCTATCAGCGATTAACCAATATTTTACCGAAAGACTTTCAGTTAAAAAACATATTTTTCCTTCGATTGTCACATAAAAGAGGGGCAGATACCTATCAGATTAAAAAAGAGTTGCATATCACCAATCAGCAGGAGCCACATGCCAACGAAATGAATGAGCATTATTGCCGCAGATGGATTTCTGTCAAAACAATAGAGCAAGCGATAGTTAAGGACAGTAGCCACTATTTTGATGCGCAAATTTCGCGTTATGAAAATAGTGGTAATGAGTTTTTTGTTTTTTCATCTGCGACGGAAGATCCTTTCAAAAAAGACTGTTTGAGAAGTATATCAGTGGGTATTTTGATTACGGCAAGCATGAAGAAAAAAATCAAATTCATCGACAATAAATCTATTAAAAAACAAATCGTTGGGGTGACTTGTGAAACCTGTGCTGTGAAAAACTGTGAAGTAAGGGCTTCGGATCCAATTCAATTAGAACTCAAAACCCGAAATGAAAATACGGATATGATCGTGCAGAAATACATGGCTAAATTTAGTTAGTCGGTATCAAAATGACTTCTGATTTTGATTATTTATAATCAAGTAAGCTTTGATTTTGGGTGGATTGCTGTGTATGTGATTCAGGAAAAATTAGAAAAATTATATTTTTGTTATATTCTAATAATTGTAAAATAATTAGAATGGAAAACTAAATAGTATAATTCATTGTTTTACAGTGATTAACGAGTTTTTAGATGGGTAGGATGTAGAGAAAAAGGACACTTTAAAATCATTATAAATAAGAGCGAAAAGGTTGTAGTTGCAGTCAATTTGCATTATTTTTGTGATATTCTTAAAACAAATTATTAAATCTTATGGCAAAATCTGCATTATTGAAGTCGTCGATAGCTAAAAAAGTGGCTATGGCGCTTTCAGGAATTTTTTTAATGCTGTTTCTAGCACAGCACTTTTTCATTAATATGACTTCGGTGTTTAGTCCGGACACATTCAATTCAATTTCTCATTTTATGGGAAATAATCCTTTAGTACAATTTGTAATTCAGCCAATTTTAATAGTAGGAGTGATCTTTCACTTTATTATGGGGTTTGTTTTAGATTTCAAAAATAGAAGTGCAAGACCAATTGCTTATGCAAAAAACAATGGTGCTGCAAACTCTTCTTGGGCATCTAGAAACATGATTATTACTGGTTCAGTTATTTTGGCTTTTTTAGGTTTACACTTTTATGACTTCTGGTTTCCAGAAATGGTTTATAAATATGTAGCTTTTAATCCATTGGATGAAACAAGATATTTTCATGAATTAGCAGAGAAGTTTGAAAGTCCAGTACGTACAGCATTGTATTGTATTTCATTTGTATTGTTATCACTACACTTGAAGCACGGATTCAGTTCTTCTTTCCAATCGGTTGGTTTCAATAATAAATATTCAAAAGGATTGAAAAATTTCGGATTAGCATTTGCTTTCGTTGTTCCTTTCGGGTTTATTTTTATTGCATTATTTCATCATTTCAATCATTAATATTCAATTATAATGGCATTAGATTCAAAAATTCCAAGCGGTTCGGTTTCGGACAAATGGACAAATTATAAAGATCATATTAATTTAGTGAACCCTGCTAACAAACGTAATTTAGATATTATCGTTGTTGGAACAGGATTAGCTGGAGGTTCAGCTGCTGCAACATTAGCAGAATTAGGATATAACGTAAAAGCTTTTTGTTTTCAAGATTCACCTCGTCGTGCGCACTCTATTGCGGCACAAGGAGGAATCAATGCAGCAAAAAATTATCAAGGAGATGGAGATTCTGTTTTCAGATTGTTTTATGACACTGTAAAAGGAGGAGATTACCGCGCTCGTGAAGCAAACGTACACCGTCTTGCAGAAGTTTCTACAAATATTATTGACCAGTGTGTGGCTCAAGGGGTGCCATTGGCACGTGAATACGGAGGTTTATTAGACAACCGTTCTTTTGGAGGTGCTCTAGTTTCTAGAACTTTTTATGCTAGAGGGCAAACAGGGCAACAATTATTGTTGGGTGCTTACTCTGCTATGAACCGTCAAATAGGTCGTGGAAAAATAAAAATGCACAATCGTCACGAGATGCTAGATTTAGTAATCGTAAACGGAAAGGCAAGAGGAATTATCGCTCGTAACTTGATTACTGGTGAAATTGAAAGACATTCGGCTCACGCAGTAGTTATTGCTTCTGGAGGATACGGAAACGTTTTTTTCTTGTCAACAAATGCAATGGGGTCTAATGCTACTGCAGCTTGGAAAATCCATAAAAAAGGAGCGTTTTTCGCAAATCCTTGTTACACACAAATTCACCCAACATGTATTCCAGTTTCTGGAGATCACCAATCAAAATTAACTTTGATGTCGGAGTCTTTACGTAATGACGGACGTATCTGGGTTCCTGCAAAAATCGAAGATGCTGTAGCAATTCGTGAGGGAAAGAAAAAAGCAATTGATTTATCAGAAGCGGAAAGAGATTATTACCTAGAAAGAAGATACCCCGCATTTGGTAACTTAGTTCCTAGAGATGTAGCTTCTCGTGCTGCTAAAGAAAGATGTGATGCTGGTTTTGGAGTAAATAAAACAGGTGAAGCAGTTTATCTTGACTTTGCTGCAGCGATACAACGTTACGGAAAAGAGCAAGCCTTTTTAAAAGGAATTGATGCTACTGATAAACAAGCAGTAACTAAATTAGGAACTGAGGTTGTAAAAAATAAATACGGGAATTTATTCCAAATGTATTATAAAATTGTAGATGAAGATCCTTATACTTCTCCTATGATGATTTACCCAGCGGTACATTACACAATGGGTGGAACATGGGTTGATTATAACTTAATGACTACAATTCCAGGATGTTTCTCTATTGGAGAATCAAACTTCTCAGATCACGGAGCAAACAGACTTGGGGCTTCTGCATTGATGCAAGGTTTAGCTGATGGGTACTTTGTATTGCCATACACAATTGGTGATTATTTGTCTCCAGATATTAAAATGGGAACGATTCCTACTGATTCTCCAGAATTTGAAGCTGCAGAAAAAGGGGTTAAAGACCAAATTGAGAAATTCATGAACAATAACGGAACACATTCTGTTGACTATTTCCACAGGAAATTAGGGAAAATTATGTGGGATAAAGTTGGTATGGCTCGTAATGCTCAAGGATTGAACGAAGCAATTAATGAAATAGCTGCTTTGCGTGAAGAGTTTTACAAAGATGTTAAAGTACCGGGAACAGATAAAGGATTCAATCAAGAATTAGAAAAAGCGACTCGTGTTGCTGATTTCTTAGAATTAGGAGAATTGTTTGCTAAAGATGCTTTGCATCGTAACGAATCTTGTGGAGGTCACTTCAGAGAAGAATATCAAACTGAAGATGGTGAAGCAAAACGTGATGACGAAAATTTCGCATACGTTGCCGCTTGGGAATACAAAGGAAAACCAAGTGACGCTGTTTTACATAAAGAAGACTTGGTATTTGATGCCGTTAAACTTGTTCAAAGAAATTACAAATAGCAATTAGTCACTAGGTAAAAGCGGTAAAGTCAATTGACTTGCGGCTTTTAACTGTAGACCTTCAAACTAAAACAGTATGAAACTTACATTAAAAATATGGCGTCAGAAAAACGCCCAAGATAAAGGAGCAATGGTTGATTATAAAATCGACGGAATTGAGCCAGATATGTCATTCCTTGAAATGCTTGACGTATTTAATGAAGATTTAATGAGTAAAGGTGGCGAGCCAGTAGCATTTGATCACGATTGTCGCGAAGGAATTTGCGGAATGTGTTCTTTGTACATCAATGGTGAAGCACACGGACCAGATAGAGGAGTAACCACTTGTCAATTGCACATGCGTATGTTCAAGGATGGAGATACTATTACTATTGAGCCTTTCCGTGCAGCTGCGTTCCCAGTGGTAAAAGATTTAGTGGTAAACCGTAGTGCTTTTGATAGAATCCAACACGCAGGAGGATTTATATCAGTAAATACTTCAGGAAACACGATCGATGCAAATACAATTCCTATCAACAAGAAAGATGCTGATGAAGCATTTGATGCAGCAACATGTATTGGTTGTGGAGCTTGTGTAGCTTCTTGTAAAAACTCATCGGCTATGTTATTTGTAGCAGCTAAAGTTTCTCAATATGCATTATTGCCTCAAGGTAGAATTGAAGCAACGGATCGTGTATTAAACATGGTGAGCCAAATGGATGCTGAAGGTTTTGGTAACTGTACTAACACTGGAGCATGTGAGGTTGAATGTCCTAAAGGAATTTCTTTAGAGAACATCGCTCGTATGAACAGAGAGTACATGTCAGCAAGCTTAAAAGGATAATCCTATTTGTCATTCTGACGTAAGGAAAAATCTAAAAACGCATTCATTAATTTGGATGCGTTTTTTTTTGTACTGCATTTTTTTGTAAATTTAAACAAAAAATGATCAAGCAACTTTGTTTTAGGATACAGGATTTGGGAATAGAATTAATTTTTTTTACAATGCTTTTGTTATTTACAAGTTCGTTTTTAACAGCGCAAGAAAAGGGGATTTATTTGGAAAATAGGAGTAAGAACAAAACCATCTTCCTTCCTCAAAATAAAAAGATAAAAATCACAACTTCTGAAGGAAAGAAGTTGGCCGGAAATTACACTATAGTAGATGATAAGTCTATTTTGATTAAGAATCAATTGATTTCTTTGAGTTCGGTTGTGGCAATTAAAAAATATTCTACCTATTCAGCAATCACCGCTACTGCTGGTATCGCAGTAGGGTCACTGTTTACTGTAGTGGGTGCTGCAGGTATTATTGCAGGGGGGTATGGTTTTATTGCGAGTCCGTTGGCCCCTATTGGGTTAGCGATGGTTTTAATTCCCGTGCTATCCAATAAACATAAAAGGGAAAAGTGGGAGTACAAAATTGTAAATTAAAAATAGATTACAATAGTATTAGTTTCAATTATTTGAATTCCTAAGAAAAATATATTTTACGTCATGAAGGTAGCGTTAATTCAGTCATCCATCGTATGGGAAAACCCAGAAGCAAACAGAGCGTATTTCGAAGAAAAAATCAATGCAATTGCTGAAGATGTAAAACTAATTGTACTTCCCGAAATGTTTACTACGGGCTTTACAATGGATCCCGCAAAAGTTGCGGAGACTATGCAAGGCGAAACGGTATCGTGGCTACAGACTTTGGCGAAAGCCAAAAATGCTGCAATAACAGGGAGTGTAGTAATTGAAGATAACTCCAATTTTTATAACCGAATGTTATTTGTATTTCCATCAGGTGAAATACAACATTATGATAAAAGACATTTGTTTACACTCGCCGGGGAAGACAAAGTCTATACAATGGGAAATCAAAAATTAATTGTTGATTATTTAGGTTGGAAAATCTGTCTTCTTGTGTGTTATGACTTGCGTTTCCCCGTTTTCTCTCGTAACGTCGAGAACTACGACTTATTAATTTATGTAGCGAGTTGGCCTAAAACCCGAATTAAAGCTTGGGATACCTTGCTTGCGGCCCGTGCCATAGAGAATATGAGTTATACTATTGGTGTCAATAGAATAGGTGTAGATAATAATGGTTATGAATATGTAGGTCACTCACAGGTTGTTGATGGCTTAGGAGAATATTTAGTAGCGCCAGTGGAATCAGAAGCTATTTTTATTACAAGCTTAGACCAATCAAAATTAATTGATGTTCGAAAAAAATTAAACTTTTTAAACGACAGAGATTCTTTTGAAATAAAATATTAAAATAGTTTTGATTGACAATTGTTCGCTATTGTACTAGAACCCTCGCTTTTTTTCGGAATTTATTTTTTCCGTCTTCTTTTTTGGTTCCGGAGTATATGGAATGCTAACATCAAATGCTTGGTCGACATCCCAGTTCGCGCGAATGTCAATATCTTTAGAAAAATAAACAACCTCTTCAGAATATCTTTTTTCTAAAAAATTTCCGGAATCATACACTTTATTTTTGTTCTCATCATAAATAATACGAAGTGTAAATAATGCTGGTTCCAATAAATTAAAGTCAACTGTGGTGGCGTTTTCGCTATATTCTGAAGCGATGATATCTCCTTTGCTGTTGGTCAATTCGACGATGACAGGAAACTTTTTTACATTTTGAAGTTGTACCCTAAGATTACCGTAATCTGCGGTGCTTTTCGTGTTCAATTTAAAGGATAAAGAATCATTTGACATCTCAAAAAAGTCAGTGAGAGCGCCTGGTAAAAGCGTTATATTGTAATTTTCTGAAGGTTCTTTCTTGAAGTCGAAATAGATTTTCTGGTTAAAATCGTCATACTCAGTCGTAAAAGCTACTGCGACAGAATCTTTGTTGACCAACTTTATTTTTGAATTGTCAAAATGAACTAACGGAGTTGTCGATGTTAAAGTAAAACGATCTCTAAAATTTAAAGTGCCGTTTTGAAGTGCTGTAATATTTAACGTATCTTTTTTCTGTTCCTTAATTTTCAAGGCGAAATCATTTTTGTAGTTGTCTTTGGTGACAATTAGAGCTAAAGAGTCCGTTTTGATAGGTTTGTACCAAATCTGAAGCGAGTCTTTTTTAGGAAACTGATTTACAATCGTTGAAACGATATCTGCTTTGTCTTTCAAGGCTATTTTTGGTCTTGAGTTGATCGATTTTATATTTCCTTCGTAACCCATTAACAAGCGATTTCCGGATGCTTGTACTGGTTTAAAAGCTTTGAATGGCAGTGTCTCTTTGAATAACTCCAATTCGTAAACGGTGTCATTGGGAACGGTAATAAAATGCTTGATAAATCCAATCTTTTCATTCTTTGGGTCAAACTTATTATTGTTGTTTTGGTCTTTCAATGCTACTAACAGGTATTTTCCAGCTTTTAAATTTTCCAAACGGAACGTTTTTAAACTGTCCAATGTATTTGTGATATATCGTGGATTATCAGTATAGATAATGGAATCTTTGTAGGAGTCATTGACCTCATAAAGCATTACGGAAACAAAAGGTTCGGCTTCTATAGCGTAGGCATCTTTTATTCTGCCACCTATAGCCAGTGAATCAATATAGTTACCGGTTGAAAAAACATATTTAAACTGATTGAATGGATTCCCCTCGTTGTTGTCAGCGATGCTTTGGCCAAAGTTGAAGCTATAAGTTGTGTTAGCTTGTAGGGTATCTTTTATTTTTATCGAAAGGGTTTTAGTTGCTGATGTAGGCGAAATTATTGGTTCGTATTTCATGGGAGGTGAAATAACCAATTGCTTGTTTAGGTTTTTGAGTTTTATGTTTTCGTCAAAGACTAATTTAATTTCATTTCCCTTAAAGTTCGTATTGAAATTTTCGGGGAAGCTTACTTTTAGTACGGGTCCAAGCGTGTCTTTTAAGCCACCTGTAATAGTTCCTCTTTTTGCGCAACTCACTAGAAACACAAGAAGTAGTAGGGAAATATATCTTAAATTGTTTTTCAACATATCAAATTAGTATTAGAACGTACAAAATAACAATTATAATTAATGGAATTGAAGCTTTTTATAAAATTATTATGGGTATTCCGTTGGGTTTACTTTTGTTGTGCTTCCGATGCTTTTTAGTTTTTAATGTTTAATTTTACATACCGTTAAAGCGCGCAGTTGTAAAAGTTTTATAGTTCGGCTTTCGGCTTTGAGATTAATTAATACGTAGAATATTTATACAATGAGAAAAATAGAACACATAGGAATAGCAGTTAAGGATTTAGAAGTTTCAAATTTATTGTTCGAAAAGCTTTTTGGAGCTCCAGCTTATAAATTTGAGGAAGTCGAAAGTGAAGGTGTTACGACTTCTTTTTTTCAAAACGGACCCAATAAAATTGAACTTTTGGCAGCAACCAATCCGGAGAGCCCTATTGCGAAGTTTTTAGAAAAGAAAGGAGAAGGGATTCATCACATCGCTTTTGATGTAGAAAATATAGAGGAAGAAATTATCAGACTGAAAAAAGAAGGTTTTGTTGTCTTGAATGAAATTCCTAAAAAAGGAGCCGATAATAAGTTGGTAGTCTTCTTACATCCCAAAAGTACCAATGGCGTTCTGATAGAATTGTGTCAAGAGATAAAATAATTTAAATGTAGATTGTTTTATAAATCTAATAATCAGGGGTTTTCTGTTTTTATTTTTTTATTTAGTGAGTTTAACCAAAAACTAGGTTAAAAATATTTGGAGCAAACGAAAAATAGTAGTAATATTGCAAACTCTAAACCGGTCCTATAGCTCAGCTGGTTAGAGCACCTGACTCATAATCAGGTGGTCCCTGGTTCGAGCCCAGGTGGGACCACAAAAAACCCCTCAAAATTATTTATTTTGAGGGGTTTTGTTTTTAGGTAATAAATGGGATTTTATCTAAAAAAAGGTATCTTTATGTAGTAATAGCTATTTTTATGAAAGTATATTTTAACGGATGTGACGGTGATTTGCGTTAAATATTAATAATAAATGGCTTAGATAGCTTTTTTTAATCAATTGATTTACTATTTTTGGAAATTATGAAGGTAGTGTCAGATAAATTTTTCCTTTTACTTGTTTTCCTTTTGGGGACGATGCATGCCTTGGCTGGTAATGCTGACGGTCCTCCCGCTCCTAGCCCTACTGGGAAGCATAAGCCGCCTCCTCCTCCCGGATTGGCTATTGATGAGAACATCATGATTTTAGTGGTGATTGCACTGCTATTTGGAATTTATATAATCTATAGACATAGATTAAAAACAAAAACCCCAATTTAAATTGGGGTTTTTGTTTTTAATATCGGGGTTGTTTATCTATTCCTTACTGTATAATCGAGAAACATATTTCCCAATCACATCAAACTCGAGGTTAATTTTTGTGCCTATTTTGAAGCTGTTGAAATTAGTGTGTTCGTATGTGTAGGGTATTATTGCTACGCTGAATTGATTTTTTTTTGAGTTTACTACAGTCAGGCTTACTCCATTTACGGTAATTGAACCTTTTTCGATGGTAAGGTTGTTTAGTGCTTGATCATATTCAAATGTATAATGCCAGCTGCCGTTGGTTTCATTAGCTTCAATGCATACGCCTATTTGGTCGACGTGTCCTTGTACGATATGGCCGTCAAGTCGGTCTCCTAGCTTCATGGCTCTCTCCAGGTTTACGCGGTCGCCAATTGCCCAGTCTCCTAAGTTTGTTTTTTTGATTGTTTCGTCAATAGCGGTAACGGTGTATGAGGTATCTTTCAGTGCGACTACGGTTAGGCAGATTCCATTGTGTGCAACGCTTTGGTCAATTTTGAGTTCTGCTGTAATTGAAGAGTCCACTGTAATGTGAATGTTGTCTTTCTCTTTTTTTATTTCTTGGATAGTGCCAAGGGTTTCTATGATTCCTGTAAACATTTCTTGTTTTATTTTACTAAATTTGCACTTCAAAATTAGTAATAAATAACTAGAGGTAATGATGAAAAAAGCAGAAAATATAATTGTTGGAATTTCAATAGGAGATTTAAACGGTATTGGAAGCGAGGTTGTTCTTAAAACTTTTGAGGATTCTCGAATGTTAGAGCTGTGTACTCCTGTTATTTTTGCCAATGTGAAGATAATGTCATTCATAAAGAAGAATTTAGATTCAACGGTTGCGCTTCATGGAATTGACAAATTAGATCAAATTCTTCCTGGAAAGATTAATGTTTTGAATCTTTGGAGAGAAGGAGTGGATTTGAATCTAGGGGTTAATGATGATAAGGTTGGTGAATATGCGGTAAAATCATTTATCGCGGCTACAAATGCTTTAAAAGAAGGATTGGTAGATGTTTTAGTGACTGCGCCGATTAATAAATACAACATTCAATCAGAGGAGTTTAAGTTTCCTGGTCATACGGATTATTTAAATCAGGAGTTGGAAGGAAATGCATTGATGTTGATGGTTCAGGGTAGTTTAAGAGTAGGTTTGTTAACGGATCATATTCCGGTTAGCGAAGTGGCGTCAAGACTTACGGAAGAGCTGATTAAAGAAAAAATTGAAACGGTTAGAAAATCGTTGATTCAGGATTTTAGTATCAATAAGCCAAAGATTGCTGTTTTAGGATTAAATCCTCATTGTGGTGACGGTGGTGTGATAGGTAAAGAAGATGATGCGGTGTTGAAACCAACATTGAAAAAAATATTCGACAAAGGAACGTTGGTATTTGGTCCTTTTGCGGCTGATGGATTTTTTGGAAGTGGGCAATACGAGAAATATGATGCGATAATCGCAACGTATCATGATCAAGGGTTAATACCTTTTAAAACATTGTCTTTTGGTAAAGGAGTTAATTATACCGCGGGTTTGAACAAAATCAGAACTTCTCCGGACCATGGTACTGCTTATGATATTGCGGGAAAAGGGGTTGCGGATTATAACTCTTTTAAGGAAGCGGTTTATCTTGCTTTAGATATTTATCGCTCCAGAATTCAATATGCAGAAATCAGTGAAAAACCACTAAAAGTTAGGGAAAAGCAACACTAAATAAAAAAAGATAAATAACGTTATTAGATTTGTAATAATTTTATATCTTTGCACTCCCGAAGTTTGGGGCAAAATTTTGTTGAAATGAATAAGACTAAACAATATTTAATTCCATTTGTGGGATTAAAGCTAGGAAAACATCATTTTGAATATCAAATAAGTAATGCGTTCTTTGAAATCTTTGATTATGATGAATTTGAAAATTCAAACATCAAAGTAAATGTAGTTTTAGAGAAGAAAAGCACGATGCTAGAATTGATTTTCAAGCACGAAGGGACAGTAAATGTACCTTGTGATCTAACGAGTGAAGATTTTGATTTGCCAATAGAAGGGCAAATGAAATTAATAGTTCGTTTTGGTGATGTATATAACAATGATAATGAGGAATTGCTGATTCTGCCATTTGGAGAATTTGAGATAGATGTTGCTCAGTATATATATGAAATGATTGCGCTTTCTGTACCTTTAAGACGGGTTCATCCAGGTGTACAAGACGGAAGTTTAAAAACGGAAGCTCTTGAAAGGCTAAAGGAATTGGTTCTGGAAGAACATAAGGAAGAGAATGAAGAACAGGTTGAAGAAGATACAATACAAGATAAAGAAGAGAATATTGACCCGCGTTGGGACAAATTAAAGCAACTATTAACGGATAAATAATATAGTAAAATGGCACATCCTAAGAGAAAAATCTCCAAAACAAGAAGAGATAAGAGAAGAACACATTATAAAGCTACTGTAGCACAAATCGCTACTTGCCCAATTACGGGTGAAGCGCATTTATACCACAGAGCCTACTGGCATGAAGGGAAAATGTATTACAGAGGGCAAGTTGTTATAGATAAGTCTGTAGCTGTTGCTTAATGCATTTTTTTTTTAAATGATATTGGAACTCTCACATCGTGAGAGTTTTTTTGTTGTTTATAATTTTCATTAAATAAGAAGTCCTAAAACAAGAGGTTTAGATATTTTTTTGTAATTTTCAACTCTTTTAATCGTTTTTTCAGATGTCATTATTTGAAAAAAAATATTCAAATACCATGAATACAATTACAGCCGCAATAACCGCTGTTGGAGCCTATGTTCCTGACTTTGTACTTTCAAACAAAGTTCTGGAAACTATGGTCGATACAAATGACGAGTGGATCACTTCTCGAACAGGAATTAAAGAAAGAAGAATTCTAAAAGACGCAGACAAAGGAACGTCGTATTTAGCCATAAAAGCAGCGCAAGATTTAATTGCCAAGGCAAATATCGATCCTTTAGAAATAGATTTATTGATTATGGCAACCGCTACACCTGATATGCCAGTGGCGTCTACAGGGGCTTATGTTGCAACTGAAATTGGAGCTACAAACGCTTTTGGTTTTGATCTACAAGCAGCGTGTTCCAGTTTTCTATACGGAATGTCTGTTGCGTCAGCATACATTCAATCTGGAAAATATAAAAAAGTACTGTTAATCGGTGCTGATAAAATGTCTTCTATTGTAGACTATACAGACCGATCTACTTGTATAATTTTTGGAGATGGAGCAGGTGCTGTATTATTCGAACCAAATTATGAGGGATTAGGATTACAGGATGAGTACTTAAGAAGTGACGGTGTAGGTCGTGATTTTTTAAAGATTGATGCTGGAGGATCTTTACATCCTACTTCTCTTAAAACAATAGAAGAGAATAGACACAATATTGTACAAGACGGTAAAACTGTTTTTAAATATGCAGTGACTAACATGGCTGACGCTAGTGAATTAATTTTGAAAAGAAATAATTTAACTAATGAAGATGTTGACTGGTTAGTGCCGCATCAAGCTAATAAAAGAATTATTGACGCCACTGCAAGTAGAATGAACTTAGAAGAATCTAAGGTATTGATGAATATTGAAAGATATGGCAATACTACTTCAGCTACATTGCCTTTAGTCCTAAGTGACTTTGAAGATAAATTCAAAAAAGGAGATACAGTGATCTTTGCCGCTTTTGGTGGAGGATTCACATGGGGATCTGTTTATTTAAAATGGGCATACGACAAAAAATAAATTTAAACTAAAAACAAATAATTATGGATTTAAAAGAAATTCAGAACCTAATCAAATTTGTAGCAAATTCAGGAGTTGCAGAAGTTAAATTGGAAATGGATGATGTTAAAATCACCATTAGAACAACTATAGAAGGCAGTGCAACTGAGACTACGTATGTACAACAATTACCTGCTCACAATCAACTTCAGCAAGGAATGCCTATTCAAAATGTTGCGCCAGTTGCAGCTGTTGTAGAAGCTCCTGTTGTAGAAGAAAACAAGTATATCACTATAAAATCTCCAATTATTGGAACTTTTTATAGAAAGCCATCTCCAGACAAACCTATGTTTGTTGAAGTAGGTACCACTATTGGAAAAGGAGATGTTCTTTGTGTAATTGAAGCAATGAAATTATTTAACGAAATTGAATCTGAAATTTCTGGTAAAATTGTAAAAATATTGGTTGACGATATGTCACCAGTAGAATTTGACCAACCTTTATTCTTAGTAGATCCATCATAACATTTTTAAATCCCAATATTTAAAATTCCAAATTCCGATTCAGGAGATTTGGAATTTTAAGTATGTTATTTAAATTTTAAATTTAAAAAAGATGTTTAAAAAAATATTAATTGCAAATAGAGGGGAAATTGCGCTTCGCGTAATTCGAACTTGTAAAGAAATGGGCATTAAAACGGTGGCTGTTTATTCTACTGCTGATGTAGAAAGTTTACACGTAAGGTTTGCTGATGAAGCTGTTTGCATAGGACCACCTCCAAGTAATTTGTCCTATTTGAAAATGTCAAATATTATTGCCGCTGCAGAAATTACTAATGCAGATGCAATACATCCGGGATATGGGTTTCTTTCTGAAAATTCAAAATTTTCAAAAATATGTCAGGAACACGGGATTAAATTTATTGGAGCTTCTCCAGAAATGATAGACAGAATGGGCGATAAAGCATCTGCAAAAGCCACAATGATTGAAGCGGGCGTGCCAGTTGTTCCCGGTTCAGTAGGTATTCTAGAGTCATTCGAACAAGCTCAGGAATTAGCACGATCTTTTGGTTACCCAGTAATGCTGAAAGCAACCGCTGGTGGTGGTGGAAAAGGAATGCGTGCAGTTTGGAAAGAAGAAGAATTACTTAAAGCATGGGACGGTGCCCGTCAGGAATCTGCCGCTGCTTTTGGGAATGACGGAATGTATCTTGAAAAACTAATTGAAGAACCTCGTCATATCGAAATCCAAGTTATTGGTGATTCATATGGAAAAGCATGTCACCTTTCTGAAAGGGACTGTTCAGTACAAAGACGCCATCAAAAATTGACCGAAGAAACTCCTTCTCCATTTATGACAGACGAATTGCGTTTGAAAATGGGTGAAGCAGCAGTAAAAGCAGCTGAATACATCAAGTATGAAGGTGCGGGAACGGTAGAGTTTTTGGTTGATAAACACCGTAATTTCTATTTCATGGAAATGAATACTCGTATTCAGGTGGAGCACCCAATTACAGAACAGGTTATTGATTATGACTTGATTCGTGAGCAAATTTTAGTAGCTGCTGGAGTGCCTATTTCAGGTAAAAACTATTTGCCTCAGTTGCACGCCATCGAATGTCGTATTAATGCTGAAGATCCTTATAATGATTTTAGACCTTCTCCAGGAAAAATAACGACACTTCATATGCCAGGAGGACACGGAGTTCGATTAGATACTCATGTGTATTCAGGATATACAATTCCGCCTAATTATGACTCTATGATCGCTAAGTTAATTACTACTGCTCAAACTAGAGAAGAAGCGATTAGCAAAATGAGAAGAGCATTAGATGAATTTGTAATTGAAGGAATTAAAACTACAATACCTTTTCACAGACAATTAATGGATGATCCTCGTTATATAGCTGGGGATTATACTACTGCTTTTATGGATACGTTCAAAATGATCGCTCCAGAATAAAAAGCATATATAAAAGCAAAAAACCTCACTTTTCAGTGAGGTTTTTTTATGTCCGCTTGTAAATCTATAAGGTTTCTTTCAGCCATTTGAAGAATTCTTTTTGCCAAACTTGGGCATTCTGTGGTTTCAGAACCCAGTGATTTTCTTCTGGGAAATACAGAAACCTACTTTTTATACCACGAAGTTGCGCAGCTTGAAAAGCTTCTTGACCTTGTCCTATTGGAACTCTAAAATCTTTTCCTCCTTGAATAATTAAAATTGGAGTATTCCATTTTTCTACTAAATTAATAGGGTTGAATGTAGTATAGGTTTTTTGAGCTGTAGCATTATCTTTTTCCCAATATGGTCCGCCAAAATCCCAGTTGCTAAAGAAAACTTCCTCGGTCGTGCCAAACATACTTTGTGTATTGAAAACACCATCATGAGCAATGAAAGTTTTAAATCGGTTGTTGTGTATTCCAGCTAAATAAAATGCCGAATAGCCACCATAACTTGCCCCGACGCAACCTAAACGAGTTTTGTCTACATAACTTTCTTTAGATACATCATCAATAGCCGAAAGGTAATCGTCCATTACCTGTCCGCCCCAGTCTTTACTGATTTGCTCATTCCATTCTACTCCATGTCCTGGCATTCCACGACGATTGGGAGCCACAACTATATAGCCATTGGCAGCCATCAACTGAAAATTCCAACGGAAAGAATAGAATTGTGTCAGCGCACTTTGCGGACCTCCTTGGCAATATAAAAGTGTTGGATATTTTTTTGTAGCATCAAAATTTGGAGGTAAAATTACCCATACTAACATTTTCTTGCCGTCTGTTGTGGTTACATATCTTCTTTCTGTTTTGCTTAACGCCAATGAATCGTAAATTGCTGAATTTACATTGGTGATTTGTTTCCAAGTGTTTTTCTTTAGATCGAAAGAAAAAATCTCCGAAGCATGGTTCATATCTGCTCTTGTAACAATAATACTATTACCCGAAAATCCAATCAAGTCGTTTACATCAAAATCTCCTTTTGTAATTTGTTGCACATTTATTGCAATTCTAGTCATTCCAGGAAAATTCACTTCAAATAGTTGTTTTGTTCCATCAATTGCAGCAGTAAAATAGACTTTGCTACCATCTTTGCTCCAAAGAAAACTATCAACAGTACCGTCCCAATTAGCGGTAAGATTCATTTTTATGCCTTTAAAATCAACAATGATGTCGTTTTTATCGGCTTCATAGCCTTCGCGTTTCATTTGTAACCAAGTCAGGTTTCCAGACGGAGAAAATTGAGGCGCGACATCATATCCTAGGTTGTCTTCCGTTTTATTAGTAGTCAATCCAGTCTCTAAGCTGTATTCATAAATATTGGTATTTGTAGAAATAGCATACTGTGTTCCCGCCTTTTTCTTACTTACGTATAGAATTTTTTTACTATCTGGAGACCAGATGTAATCTTCATCTCCGCCGAAAGGCTTTTGTGGACTGTCAAAATTTTCTTTGCCCATGATGTCAGTTCCCACTGCTCCGTCTGTGTTTTCTTTGTAAAGGACATGGTTGAATTTCCCTTCGTTCCAAGTGTCCCAGTGGCGGTAGTCTAGGCCATCGTAGATTTGTACTTCAGATTTTTCTAGGTCAGGATAGAAATCTTTCCCAAGAATATTGCTGATTTTTACCTCTTCGTTATAGACAAGGTATTTGCCGTCAGGCGAAATATTTTTATCTTTTACTAAAGTTTTTGTTTCTTTAACTTCAGTTGGAGTTCCACCATTTATAGGAATGATGTAGAATTTTGAACTAGACTTGTTTTCTTCAATAGAAGGGGTAGTTACTTTATAAACTACATTTTTAGTATCTTTAGAAATGCCTAAGGAGCTCACTCGTCCCAGTTTCCATAGGATTTCTGGCGACATTACGTTTTGGGCCATTGCGCTTAAACTCATCATTGTTAAGGTTGTAAGAAGTATTTTTTTCATAAAAAGAACGGTATAATTTAGGCTTCTAAATTACGACAATAATCTAAAAACAATCAGAGGATTATGTTAAGTCTTTTCAATAATCATTATGGTAAAAAAGGGTGTTTCATACCCGTTTACAAAACTAAAAATATTATTTTTATAAAAATTTTTCAGATGCAACTAAGTTATTGGGAATTAAAAAACTGGTTTACTAAGGTAGATTATACGGTAGTAGGTAGCGGAATTGTTGGGCTACATGCTGCTTTACGCTTGCGCGAAAAATACCCGGATAGTAAAATACTAGTACTGGAAAAAGGAATGTTACCTCATGGAGCGAGCACTAAGAATGCTGGTTTTGCGTGCTTTGGAAGTATTTCTGAAATTATTGATGATTTAAAATCCCATTCGGAGGAAGAAGTTTTTCAACTGGTTACAAAAAGGTGGGAAGGACTTCGATTGTTACGCAAGCGTCTTGGCGATGAAGCGATTGATTTTAAACCTTTCGGAGGGTATGAGTTATTTTTAAAGGAAGATGAAAGTTGCTATGCAGACTGCATGAATAAATTACCGTTCATAAATGAGATTTTAAAACCTCTTTTTAGATCGGATGTATTTGCTAAAGAAATAGATCGTTTTGGATTTAATGGTATTCGAGAACATTTGATTTTCAATCCGTTTGAGGCTCAAATTGATACTGGAAATATGATGCAGGAGTTGTTGAAACAAGCAGTGTCAAATAATATATTGATTTTGAATCAGCAGACGGTTACTGCATTTTTAGAAAAAGGAAACGATGTTGAAGTGGTATTGAATGATTTTAGTTTTAGATCAAAGAAAGTATTATTTGCTACAAACGGTTTTGCAAATGGATTAACTGGGGGAGCAGTAAAGCCTGCGAGAGCTCAGGTGTTAATAACGGAGCCAATTGAAAATCTTGATATTAAAGGAACTTTTCATTTGGATCGTGGGTATTATTATTTTAGAAACATTGGAGACCGAATCTTGCTAGGTGGCGGTCGGAATTTAGATTTTGATACCGAAAACACCACAGAGTTTGCACAAACAGAAATTGTACAAAATAAGTTGGAGCAATTATTAAAAGAAGTAATTTTACCCAATCAAAAATTTGAGATTGCCCATCGTTGGAGCGGAATCATGGGTATTGGTAATAGCAAGAATCCTATTGTTTCACAATTGTCTGAAAATGTCTATTGTGGCGTGAGACTTGGAGGAATGGGAGTAGCGATTGGAAGTTTAATAGGAACAGAATTAGCAGATTTAGTATAATGGCAACAAAAATAACTCGAAAAAAACCGATTAAAAAACCGGTAAAAAAAGAATCCAGCAATTTTATGAATATACTAAGTCGTTTCTTGTTTAAAGCAGTCTTGTGGTTCTTTGGAATTTCCTTGTTTTTTGTGGTGCTTTATAAATTTGTTCCCGTTCCGTTTACACCTTTGATGCTGATACGTACTGTGGAAAACATCTCTGATAAAAAAGAAAATTCATTTAGTCACGATTGGGAGCCTATTGAGAATATTTCTGTCAACTTACAGAAAGCCGTTATTGCTAGTGAAGATGGAAGTTTTCTTGTTCATAATGGATTTGATTTCAAGGCGATGCAAAAAGCGTACAAGGGTAATGAGCGAGGTCGAAAAATAAAAGGAGGAAGTACTATATCGCAACAAACTGCCAAAAACGTATTTCTATGGCAGGGACGTAGTTATTTCAGGAAAGGATTAGAAGCGTATTTTACGGTTCTTATAGAATTTATCTGGGGTAAAGAGCGCATCATGGAAGTGTATCTAAATAGTATCGAAATGGGAAATGGCGTGTATGGTGCTCAAGCTGCGGCTGAACATTGGTATAGAAAAGATGCCAAAGATTTAACACCAATTCAAGCTGCTGGAATAGCGGCGATTTTACCTAATCCTAGAAAGTTCACAGCAACTAGTTCGTCATCATACATTAATAATAGAAAGACAAAAATTATGCGAGTGATGCGAACGGTAGGGAAAATCAAATACTAGAACGTGCCAAAAAAGACTTATATTATTTTCTTATTTATGGCAACTACTATTGTTTTAGGACAAAGTAGGACAAGAGAAATAGGTCTGATAACGGAAAACGATTTGTATACCTCTTCTAAGAACGATAAGTATTACACCAATGGTATGGAGATTTTTTATCGCTTTTTAACAAAGAATGACGATGAGAAAGTAAATAAAAAGATTGTCGAAATTAGAATTGGTCAATACATTTTTAATCCGAAATTTATAAATAAGGGAGCTGTAGCGGTAATTGACCGACCTTTTGCAGGCTATCTTTTTGGAGGGTTAGAAAAAGGATTGTTTTTTCATAATGAAACGGTTTTTAAAGGGGGAATCGAATTGGGTTTTGTGGGGCCAAATTCTTTTGCAGAAGAAACGCAAAAAAGATTTCATAAATTTTTCAGTTATAAAGGAGTCTACGGCTGGGAGACCCAAGTTAGTAATGCGCTAGCAATACAGAGTCATTTTTTGTTTTCCAGTAAATTACTTCCTAAACTAAATAGTGATAAAGTCGATTTTCATTTTCAATCAGAAGCCGATTTGGGGACTATTTTCACAGGCATATCCGCTGGTTTTTTAACCCGTATTGGATTCAAAAAATTAGTGCCTATTTATGATTCTAATTTATACGGAGCCTCCGTTTTTCGTAAACCTGAGAAAATAGTGCAAGAGTTTTATTTTTACATTGCTCCCAGTATCAAATATCAGATGTATGATGCTACAATAGAAGGAAGTCTTTTCAATGATAATAGCCCAATAACTTTTGATTTAATTCCCGTTCGTTTCAATGGTGAGGCTGGTTTTAAATACCGAAAAAACAATCTAAATTTATCCTACGTCTTTGTGTACAGAAGTAAAGAACTACATAATGAAATCAATACAGGATATTTTTACGGATCGATAGGAGTTTCTTATTTGTTGCGATAACGTGCTGATGCTATCATTCGTATCGAGTTCTGTTAATTTAGAAAAATAAAAGTCAAGTATATAGTACAGTAATCCTTTTAAGAAGTATCAAATGCCGATAGAAAACATACCAGAGATTTATTTCCAAAAAAAGGATACGCCTCGAGATATATTTGTTTATGATTTTAAAATGACAAGCGATGTAGTAAAAAGCAAAGTCAATTTAAGCATGAATATGTTTAGTTTTTTACAAGTGGGTAAGAAGCAAGTTCATTTTGCAAATACCTCTATGGCGGTCAACAGTAAGCAATCTTTACTGCTTAAAAAAGGAAATTGGCTTTGGACAGAATTACTCGACACGGAAGCTATTTATTTTTGTAAGCTTTTCTTTTTTTCAGAGAAAAAACTAACCGAATTTTTAAGTAAATACACCAATGATGCGAAGCCTTACAAGGAAGAGGTGCCGTATTTTGTAATTGAAAATGATGATTATATCGCTTCCTTTATAAACTCTCTTTCGTCTGACACCTTTTTAAATCACAGTTACAGTGAGGCTTTGCTGGTTTTAAAATTTGAAGAAATCATGCTGTATTTATTAAATAAATACGGCAATGAGTTTGAATATTATTTACATTCCTTAATCTCAAAAGAGGTTTCGCCTTTCAAAAATATTGTAGAAAGTAATGTGCACTCTAATTTGAAACTGGAAGAAATCGCCTTTTTATGTAATATGAGTCTATCGACTTTCAAACGTCATTTTACTTCGGAGTATAATGAAGCTCCCGGCAAATGGCTGCAAGAAAAGCGCCTTCAAAAAGCAAAAGAATTGCTGCAAGCTGGAGAATTAAAAGCTTCAGATATTTATTTAGATATTGGATATAACAACCTGTCTAACTTTAGTATAGCCTTTAAAAATAAGTTTGGAATTAGTCCAACTGATTTGTAGAAGTAATTATAAAATAACATAAAACGCTTAAAAACAATTGGTTATTAGTTTTTAGACCCTTATTTATTTTAACGAAAACAACATTGAACGTTTTTCATAAGTTATTGAACTGAATCAATAACTTGATAAGTGAACTGCTGCCATAAATTTGCAGTGTAATTAATAAGAAGCAATTTTTAAGAATTACATCTAAAAATTTAAAACAAATAATTATGGCAAATGTAACTAAACCTGTATTCAAAGAAAGATACGGGAATTTTATTGGCGGTAAATTCGTAGCTCCTGTAAAAGGGCAATACTTCGATAACGTATCGCCAGTAGACGGAAAAGTATTTACTCAAGCAGCTCGTTCTACACAAGAAGATATAGACTTAGCTTTAGACGCAGCACACGAAGCGTTTCCTTCTTGGAGTACTTCATCTGCAACAGAGCGTAGCAATATGTTATTAAAAATTGCACAAGTAATGGAAGACAACTTCGAATACCTTGCAACTTTAGAAACAATTGATAACGGTAAACCAATCCGTGAATCAAGAGCAGCAGATATTCCTTATTGTATTGATCACTTCCGTTATTTTGCAGGAGTTATCCGCGCAGACGAAGGAAGTATCTCTGAGCATGATAAAAACACAGTTAGTATCGTATTGCATGAACCTATTGGAGTTGTTGGAGAAATCATTCCTTGGAACTTTCCAATGTTAATGCTAGCTTGGAAAATTGCTCCAGCTTTAGCAGCCGGTTGTACTGCAGTTGTTAAACCAGCCGAACAAACTCCTACAAGTGTTATCATGCTAATGGAATTGATAGGCGATGTTTTACCTGCAGGTGTATTAAACATCGTAACTGGTTTTGGAGCAGAAGCGGGTGCCGCTTTAGCAACATCTAAGCGCATTGCTAAACTTTCATTTACTGGTTCAACAGAAACAGGACGTAAAGTATTGCACAATGCAGCTGAGAACATTATTCCAGTAACAATGGAATTAGGTGGAAAATCTCCAAACATTTTCTTCCCATCAGTAGCAGATCACGACGATGATTTCTTTAGCAAAGCAATCGAAGGAGCGTTAATGTTTGCTCTTAATCAAGGTGAAATTTGTACAGCTCCAACTCGTATATTAGTACACGAAGATATTGCTGATCGTTTTATCGAAAGAATGCAAGAGCGTTTAAAAGCGATAAAAACAGGTAATCCATTAGATCCTGAAACAATGATTGGTTCTCAAGTTTCTAAACCACAGTACGAAAAAATTCTTGACTATATCAAAATTGGTAAAGAAGAAGGTGCTGAAGTATTAGCTGGTGGAGACGCTGGTAACTATGAAGGAGAAATTTCTGAAGGATATTACATCCAACCAACAGTATTAAAAGGAACAAACAACATGCGTGTTTTCCAAGAAGAAATTTTTGGGCCAGTTGTAGCCTTAACTACATTTAGTTCTACTGAAGAAGCTATTGCTATTGCAAATGATACTCCTTACGGATTAGGGGCTGGTGTTTGGTCTCGTGATGCTCACGAATTATTCCAAGTTCCACGTGCTATTCAAGCGGGTAGAGTTTGGGTAAACCAATATCATACTTATCCTGCTCACGCTCCGTTTGGTGGAGTAAAAGAATCAGGATTTGGTCGTGAAAACCATAAAATGGCATTGGATCATTACCGTGTTGTAAAAAACATGTTGATCTCTTACGACAAAAAACCAATGGGATTCTTTTAATTAAGAGCATTGTTAATTCATAAATAAAAAGGCTGTCTCAATTTTTTGAGGCAGCCTTTTTTAAGTTGTTTTTATGAATACATCCGTCGAGGCAATCTAGTCAATTGAGTTCTGTGATATTAAAAATTCAATATGTTTTCTGCTTTTCTTTTTTTTAATTTCCATTTCTCTTTTTATAGCTAACGACCGGGAGTCAAACGTTTCAAAGTAAACAAGTATCCAATCTTTGGCGGTTTTGGTAAATTTACTTCTGCTATTTAAATGGTCATTAAGCCTAGTTTCAATGTTTTCACAAGAACCAGTGTAGTACTTATTTAAGTTTTAGAGAAAATAATATAAGTGTAAAACATAGCTCTAAAATAAAAAAACTCAAGCCGTCTGACTTGAGTTTGTGTTTTGTGGAGAATATCGGATTCGAACCGATCACCTCTTGCCTGCCAGGCAAGCACTCTAGCCAAATGAGCTAATCCCCCAATTCTTTCGCAAATATAACATTATTTTACATTCAAAAGACAAATAAAAAAACAACTTTCTGTTCTGATAAAAGGGTGACATTCTTCATAATAATTTTAACTTTACAATAAAAAATAAAAATGACTGCATCAAATAACTCCGGTTCACTCACTACGATAATTAAAGATAATATTGCAACGGTGCAATTTGGTCATCCGGCAAGTAATTCTTTTCCAAGGCAATTGTTAAACGAATTAACAGCAGAGTTAAACCAGCTGAGTACTAATTCCAGTGTTTCTGTGATTGTTCTGCGAAGCGAAGGGGCAGGTGCTTTTTGTGCCGGAGCTTCTTTTGACGAACTTTTGGCAGTATCTAATCAGGAGGAAGGAACGCTGTTTTTCTCTGGGTTTGCTAATTTAATAAATGCCATGCGAAAGTGTTCTAAAATAATAGTAGGGCGCATTCACGGGAAAGCAGTTGGAGGTGGTGTAGGTATTGCCGCGGCCTGTGATTACGCTTTTGCGACCATTGATAGTAGTATCAAACTTTCGGAACTTGCTATCGGGATTGGTCCATTTGTGATTGAGCCTGCGGTAAGTCGAAAAATTGGTAAAACAGCAATGACAGAGATGACGCTTGCGGCTACCGAGTGGAAAGATACAGATTGGGCGCAAGATAAAGGGCTTTACGCCAAAGTATTGGAAAATCAGGTAGAATTAGATATTGATATCGCTCATTTTACTACAAAGTTAGCTTCTTATAATCCAGAAGCTTTAGCGCAAATGAAAAAGATAATTTGGGAAGGAACAGAAGACTGGGATGTATTACTGCTGGAGAGAGCCGCGATATCAGGTGAATTGGTATTATCTGATTTTACCAAAAAGGCTCTAGGTCAATTTAAAAAATAATAGGAAATGAGAATTACAGCTCTTGTACAACAAGTAAATATAGCCGAAAAAATAAAAGATGCGACTGACAGTAGTTATCAGATAGGAGTGATTATTGGTTCCTTTATTCCATTTGTTGTTTTGGTGGGACTAGCTTATTGGATGTATGCTTCTGCAAAAAAAAGAGACAAAAACGGTTAATTTTTCACTAAATTTGCAACCAAAATTATACGGAAATGAGCAATATCAGAATTACAAAAAAATTTAGTTTCGAAACCGGTCATGCGCTTTATGGGTATGATGGCAAATGTAAAAATGTTCACGGACATAGTTATAAGTTGTCTGTAACCGTTATTGGGAGTCCTATCGAGAACCGTAATGACGTAAAGTTTGGAATGGTGATTGATTTTACCGACTTAAAAAAAATTGTAAAAGAAGAGATTGTAGATCAGTTTGATCATGCCACCGTTTTTAATGAAACTACTCCTCATGTGGAATTGGCGCACGAATTAAAGAACAGAGGGCATCATGTTATTTTGGTAGATTACCAACCTACAAGCGAAAATATGGTAATTGATTTTGCCCAACGAATAATTGGTAGATTACCAGCAGACATAAGACTTTTTTCTTTAAAATTGCAAGAAACAGATTCGTCTTTTGCCGAATGGTACGCCAGCGATAATTTGTAATTCAAAATTGATACTTCAGCTTCATGCATTTAGCCAACAATAAAAAAATATACTTTGCCTCCGATCAGCATTTCGGCGCGCCAACGGCAGAACTTAGTTTACCAAGAGAAAAGCGATTTGTGGCTTGGCTTGATGAAGTAAAAGAAGATGCCGAAGCGATTTTTCTGTTAGGAGATTTGTTTGATTTTTGGTTCGAATATAAATCGGTTGTTCCAAAGGGATTTGTTCGGGTTTTAGGGAAATTAGCGGAAATTAGAGACAGCGGAATTCCAATCTATTTCTTCGTTGGGAATCACGATTTATGGATGGAAGATTATTTCCAAAAAGAATTAAATATTCCGGTGTTTCATGATAATCAAGAATTTACTTTTGGAGGTAAAACATTCCTTATTGGGCATGGAGACGGAAAAGGTCCTGGTGATATGGGGTACAAACGAATGAAAAAAGTGTTTACCAATCCTTTCTCCAAATGGCTCTTTAGATGGCTACATCCGGATATTGGAGTCCGTTTAGCACAATATCTTTCTGTAAAAAATAAATTGATATCCGGCGACGAAGATGTTACCTTTCTTGGAGAAGACAACGAATGGTTGATTTTGTATTCAAAAAGAAAATTGGAAACCAAACATTACAACTACCTTATTTTTGGACACCGCCATTTGCCGATGAAATTGAGTGTAGGAGAAAATTCAGAATACGTCAATCTGGGCGACTGGATCAGCTATTTTACTTATGGAGTTTTCGATGGAGAAACTTTCGAAATAAAAAAATATGAGAATTAATTCATTCCCTCACCGTATAAATAATCATCTAGATTAATTTTAAACAAAGTACCTTCTACTAGGTCTTTTACCGAGTTTAACTCTTCCATGGAAACGGCTAAATCAATTTGAGAGCAAGGTGTTTTAAGTAAAAATTTGTGGCATTTATTTTTCAGGGCACAATCATCACAGCAGTTATTAATAATATAACTTTCTTGAATGCAACACTGAAATAATTTCAGTTCATGTCGGCTAAAATAAAAACCAGTTTCTCTAAAAATCAATTGGACTTTATCAGTTAATACTTCGTCCTCTTTTCTCCAGTAGAAAGAAGTACCGGCATCATTATAATATATCTGTTTCATTTCTTGCATGAGTCAATCGTTTGAAACAAATATAATAATTATTTATATTTAATCTAAATAAAAATAAAATAAAAAGTCGGTAACGAACCTCAGGATTCAATACCGACTTTTTATTTTAAATGGAATTATGACTCCTCTTTTTCCTATTCGTCACTGTTTTTTGTAAATCTATTTTACGGGGTTGGAGTCTAGTTATAAACTCCATCAAAATATTCGTCTTCAACAATCCACTTCCCTTTTATTTTCTTTAATATATATATCTGTCTCCCAGATGAGCCACCAAGAATAATCGAATAGGAACTAAAACAGAGAAGAGCGTTTTTATTATTTGAAAACAATACTGGGCGGCTAATTATATACCCTTTACTAGATCCTTGTAAGTGTTCTGTAACCTCACTGTCAGTGAAATTCATAGGGTATTCCATGATTGGAACATTTAAGTTTTCGAAATCTGTTTTTTTCCAATAATAGGTAATCGTGTCCTTATTATATAATTTTTTTAAGCGAATCAGAGTAGTGGTATTAAGTAGCCAATTGTTCTTGTCTTTTAAAGGCTGGCTTAAGTAGTAAGTCAAGTCCCTCCTGTTGTATGCATATTCGTAAATTGATAACGCTGATTTTTTAGAAAGTGCTTTATTAATTAGAAAAACCTTTTCTGTATCATTCTTATGTTTTTCATTCAAAAAATTTTCAATGATTTCGTTTTCTAATTTTGTAGTAGAACACGATATTAGTAAAAATCCAACTAGAGAAAATAATAGGTAATTTTTCATGATTTATTTATTTATAGGGTTTTCCTATGGGATTTTGGTCTCCTCTAGAGCTATTATATGCTTCTGCAACAATTCTATTCTCAATTCTTCCTCGAGCAGCATATTTTTTGTCGTTTTGATCATTTTGATAATTTCTTTTATAAATAGATGTACCCACTAAACCCTCTGGTGCTCGTTTGCAACGAGTACCTACTTACTTTTTAGCACTAAATATTGCGTTCATAACGCGACTCATTTACCACTATGGTTCAACATTTACCGAGTCATTGACTTTTACTTACATTCCAGGTTTAAAAAAAAAACACTTTTATACCTTAATTAGTTTTAATTATCCGAGTTGCAAATGCTACAATTTGTCTTTTCAATATATGTAGGTACTCGCCGCAGGCAAGTACCAGAACGAGAAGACAAACGAGCGCCAGCGGGATTAATTCATTATATAATCCCTTGTTTCATTGACTATAATCCATTTTCCTTTTATTTTTTTCATTATTGCAATTAGCCGCGATGGGAAGCCTGAAGAGTTTGTATCACCAATAGAAATTTGAATGACAAGATATTGTTTACTCTTATAATAAATAGGCTCTGATAGAGTAAAAATTTGAATCACGGGTTCTCTAGGGTAAAGTACTTTTTGCATTTTTAAGTATACATCTTCCCAATTTTCAAAAATGATTTTATTGTAAGTGAAATCTTCAGGATCCCAAAGTGTATTTGTAAAATTTTCTCGTTTATAAGTCGAAGTTTGATCTTGATATTTTTTTTTCATGATTTCAAAGTCTTTTTCATTATATAATGGTTCGGGAGCGCCTCCATCCCGTTCAACAAAATAACCTAAATTATCTTTGATTATATTGCCTTTGAATAACCTTAGAATTTCACTTACGTTTGTTTTTTTCTTAACAATAATAATCTCTTTATTTTTATCCTTAATTACGGATGATAAATAATTATTAACTGCTTCAAATTTTTCTTTTTTCTCGCATTCTAAATCATTTTTAGTCTGTGAAAAGGCATTAATATAGATGAAACTTATGAGGATGTAAATTATTGTGTTTCTCATGATATGATTATTAATTACACGGTTTTCCTATTGGATTCTGTTCGTTAGTAGTATCAGCGTCTATGCTTCTTCCAGATTGTTCACATGCGTATCTGTTTTCAATTCGTTTCCTTTCAATTGTACCCACGGGGAATTTCACAGCGAAACTACCTACTTACTTTTTAGCACTAAATATTGCGTTCATAACGCGACTCATTTACCACTATGGTTCAACATTTACCGAGTCATTGACTTTTACTTACATTTCAGGTTAAAAAAACACACTTTTATACCTTACTTTGTTTTAATTATCCGAGTTGCAAATGCTACAATTTGTCTTTTCAATATAGGTAGGTACTCGCCGCAGGCAAGTACCAGAACGAGGAAACAAACGAGCGCCAGCGGGACTCACGGAAGTCTTGTGACTAGTACTTGTTTCATCTTTTAATAAAAATATCCAGCACACTAAATAAGATATTACAATCAAGCCTAACAAATCAGTTAGGCTTTTTTTATGCAAGTATCATTATCACAACCATGAATGGGATCGTCACACGGGTGAATAGTTACCTTTTATCTAATTTGATAAATCCAATCAACTTCATATATAATATATTTTTCTGAGGACAGTTTTTCTATTATAAATACTATAGAATTATAATGGCTCAATGAAAGTGGAATTTTTCTACCATTCTCTTTTGATAGATTCAAGTGTTCATTAAATTCATCTTTTCTTAATTGACTAACTGTAACTGTTTTAATCTTCTTTATTTTAGAACTAGAGCAAGTATCTATTCTATGAATGTTTTTGTTGTACTTAAATGTCTGATAGTCAATATAAAAAATAATTGTATTTGAATCGTGAATAATTTTTTCACCTTTGTTTAAGGATATATATCTAACTATTTTAGGGTATTTTTTAGTTTGTTTTTCTAGGGTATAATATTTTTTAGTTTGTGAAAAAATAAAATGTGAAAAAAAAATAATTAATAAAAATAATCTTCTCATCTTAATTGCAGTTTTTAGTTCCATTATGAAATATGTTTAAGAGATTTGATTTTATTCTTTCTTGCTCTTCAGTTGTCAGATTGTTCCATGCAATTGAATTAGTATTTTCATCTATTACCCTTAAACCTGCCCATGCTAAATCTTCATAAATTTGTCTAGGAAAAGTATTGTTGTCAAATGTTTGGGCTATATCTGCAATTGTGGATCGATAATGTTGAGCCATTAAATTATGGTTATAATCTGGATGAGCTCTAGCGTAATAATAATCGTATAATCCTGGAAAATTGTCACGTAATGAATTAACAAAATTAATATTTTCTTCTGTTGTGTAGTTGTTTGTATTTTTAATAAATTGAGAAACAAAGGCACCATTTATTACCTTATAGCCATTAACAAAGTCGCCATTTAACTTTGATATAATAATAATCCCAGAAAACTCTTTAGTCTGTGCTTTTTCATCAGCTATTCTATTAAATAAAAATGGGAGAATTACATCTTCAACCTTTACCAAGAACACTTCGGTACTCATCTTCCTGTACTTAGTAGTCGCCTTAAAAACAGGCATAGCTAAACTCGTGTTCTTAATATACTCAAAAATTAAAGAAGCATTGTCAATTTTTAAATCAAGATTGTTCTTTGTTTTAGCAAACAACTCTTTTGAAGAAGTGGAAGAAAAGAAATTTGAGGCTTCATCAGCGGCTATGGCTTGGTATTTCATGCTGACAATGTTGTCATGCAAATTATCTTTAGTACAAGAAAAGAGCATTAGCGCAAGGAATAGCAGTAAAAAATGGGGGGGTAAATAATTTTACTTTCATAGTATGATTTAAAATTAGTGTTTTTTCGAGTAAAAAACATCATTTTCAAACTTACAGCTAATTTACTATGAATCAAATACCCAGTTTTAGTGATATTTCATATTATTTATCTTGTAACTAAAAGGTAAAAAGCCGGCAACGAATCTCAGGGTTCATTACCGACTTTTTATTTTAAATTAAATTATGACTCTTCTATGTCTTTTTGTAAGTCTATTTTAGGGTAAGGAACATCTTAATTTTATGATTTTATTCAATTCTAACAGCTGCCACAACTTGAATATATTCTGATTTATTTCTTTTTGTCAAAAAAATAATATAATTGTTTAAAAAAAAGGCTAGTTTATAATCGTCTAACTGTGGTTCCTTATTTTTATCATAGTATTTAGAGGATCGTATAAATTTTTTAAGACATAGGTTTTTTTTTGGTTTTAGATTATTTAGGACTTTTACTTCTTTAAAGAAAAAAGTACCGTAACTAGCGCCACTTCCATCTTTTATATAAAACTCGTTTGGCATTTCAACAAGTGTTCTAATGTATTTATTGTTATAATTAAAAAAGAGTGTGTCTTTTTGTTTTTCTTGAGCCTGTAAATTAGGGCCTATAAATAGAGATAGTAAAAGGAGAATTGCTGTTTTCATATTTAAAGTTTTAAAATTTTATAATCTAAACTAGGTATGGAAATTTCAATACCTAGTTTGGATTTTTTTTACTATTTAGTTGGAGGAGGTAGGGCAAGGTACTGTTTTACTTAAATTAGGAACTCTATTAGCGAGTGCTTCTATAGCAGCTTTTTTTTCTGCAGGTAAACCTACCCAGGCTTTAACATTGTTGTCTCTAAGTCCGCTCCAAGCCATAGCCTCATAAAAAGCATCAGTAGGCGTTGCGCCATAGTAACTAGTGTATTTATTATAATCATCTGTAAGCACATTTTTATGAAATGCTTTATATAATTTAAAATTAGTTTTTTTTCGTATAAAAAACATCGTTTTCAAACTTACAGCTAATTTACTGTAAATAAAATACCCGTTTTTAGTGACATTTCAATTTAAAGAACAACGCCCTTTTTATTTAAAATAGAAAAGGGTTTTATTATAATGTTTTAAGGTTTAATTATGGATATAATCATTAAGATATCCATAAAAAACATATTTGTTTTTTTCTTTCTTCATGATAATTACTTTAGTATTACTACCACTATACAGATAGCCTATGTCGTATGAAAATAGGAGGTATTTTTTATTCCAATAATACAATGGTTCTGACAATTTTATAATCTGATAAGCACTTTCTAGGTTATTGAGGTAATTTTCATAATAAACCCTGCTATATAATATTTTGCTGTTTTCTAAAGTAAAATTATATTCTTTAAAATCGGCTTTTTTCCAATATTTTATAATTGTATCATTGGCATAAGTGGTATACATTTTCTTCCAATGTTTTGAATGGAATGTATCATGCGTGCGATTTTTTGGTGTATAATGATCTAAACCATCATTGCCATTAAAAAGGCGTAAGGGTTCAGTATTACTTATTTTATCCTTTTGAAGTACATAAATTTTGTGTTTGTCCAGTTTTTGTGTTTCCAAGAAAGTTAGAATTGACTCATAATTTTTCAGGTAAGGGGAAGCGCAAGAAAGCATAAAAAGAGGAGCTATAAAAAGTATTTTTTTTATTTTTTTCATAATATGATTTAGAATTAGTGTTTTTTCGTATAAAAAACATCGTTTTCAAACCTACAGCTATTTAATTGTAAATCAAATACTCAGTTTTAGTGGTATTTAGGGTGTGTAAAAAATAATTGCAATTTACTCCTGATTTTCATGTTCTTCTAAATCTTTTCTCAAATCTAATTTTCTAAAAGAGGGAGAAATGATTCCTGTAAATGCCACTATTATAAGTGTCATGCTTCCGCCAAAAACAACTGCGGTAACCGTTCCCATTAATTTAGCAGTAACACCACTTTCAAAAGCACCCAATTCATTTGAAGAACCTACAAACATTGAGTTTACTGCCGAAACTCTACCGCGCATATGATCTGGAGTTTTTAGTTGTAGAATCGTTTGACGGATTACTACTGAGATACCATCGAATACACCACTAAAGAATAATGCCAATAGCGATACCCAGAAAATTGTAGAAAGTCCAAATACAATAATACAGATTCCAAAAGCAAATATTGCTCCTAATAGCTTCATTCCTGCATTTTTACTCAAGGGAACATAGGCTGTAATGATCATGGTCAAAAAGGCTCCTACGGCTGGGGCGGCTCTTAAAAAACCAAACCCTTCCGGTCCCACTTTTAGTATGTCTTGTGCAAAGATGGGCAACAGCGCTATAGCTCCACCAAAAAGAACAGAAACCATGTCAAGTGTAATCGCTCCTAAAATAGTTTTATTGTTGAATACAAATTTTATTCCTTCGGTTAAACTCTGCATCACAGGTTCCCCTATTTTTGGATTTAAAATTGGTTTTTTATCTATTTGCGATAAAGCCAACAATGCAAAAACAGAACAGGCGAAAACAGAACACATTGACCAATGTACACCAATCAAAGTGATAGAGAATCCAGCAACTGCCGGTCCGACAACCGAGGCAATTTGCCAAACAGAACTACTCCAAGTGGCTGCATTGGGATATACTTTTTTAGGAACGAGCAAGGATAACAACGAAAAGATGGTTGGTCCTAAAAAGGCTCGAACTAATCCGCCAAGAAAAACTAAAAAGTAGATGGAATACAAAATCGTTTTTAATGCATAATCTTGTACTACTGCCGGCCAGGTCAATAAAAATAGCCCAAAACTAATAACCGAAAAAGCCAAAATGCATTTCACTAACAGTCCTTTTTTTTCTTTCTGGTCTACAATGTGACCAGCAAACAAAGCCATGGAAATAGCGGGAATCACTTCCATCAATCCAATAATACCTAATGAAAGTGGGTCTTTAGTGATGCTGTAAACTTGCCATTCTATGACAATGAATTGCATTGACCAAGCAAATACCATGGCAAAACGCAATAATAAAAAAGTATTAAATTCTTTATAACGCAGTGCTGCGTAGGGGTCTTTTTTTATTTTGGGTGTACTCATTACTTAATGTTTTTTAATCTCAGTTGAATCGAAATCTTACCGTTCCATTCATTTTCATCAATGCAATACACCGCTTCGAAGGGCTTCTGATTTGTAGTTAATTCCATTTTATTTCCTAGTCCGAAACCTATGGCTGGAATACCTTCGGAGCTGTTCTGTTTTACAAACAGTTTTAAATGGGCATCATCTTCACCAAGTTTTTTAGCGTAGCCGGTGTCTTTTATGTTTTTTGTTAGAAATACAGGAGTCATGTTTAGCGGACCAAATGGTTCGAACTGTTTTAATATTCGGGTGAGTTTAGGGGTAATATCTGCAAAATCTATTTCGGCATCTATCTCAATTTCTGGAATCAGCATGTCCGGATGAATCGTTTCTTGTACCTGTTTTTCAAAGGCTTCTTTGAACAGGGAATAATTTTCTTCTTTCAATGTCATTCCGGCGGCATACATATGTCCTCCAAATTGCTCCAAATGTTGTGCACAGGCTTCTAGCGCATTATAAACGTCAAAACCTTTTACGGAACGGGCCGAAGCGGCGTATTTATCACCACTTTTGGTAAAAACCAAAGTAGGTCTGTAATAAGTTTCAATCAATCGGGAAGCCACAATTCCTATTACGCCTTTGTGCCAATCTTCTTGATAGACGACAGAGGTAAATCGTTCTGTTTCTTGGTTTTCTATAATTTGCGAAAGCGCTTCTTTGGTGATTTGCTTGTCTAAATCTTTACGATCTGAATTGTATTGTTCAATTTCTGAAGCAAATTGCTGTGCTTGCTCAAAATCAAATTCTGTTAATAATTCTACCGCATGATTTCCATGTTTGATCCGTCCCGCGGCATTAATTCTTGGTGCGATGATAAATACAACATCGGTAATATCTAAGGTTTGTTTTTTGACTTGATGAACTAAAGCTTTAATTCCCGGTCTTGGATCGCTATTGATAACTCGCAATCCAAAGTAGGCGAGTACGCGGTTTTCACCGGTCATCGGAACGATATCGGCAGCTACTGCGGCGGCAACCAGGTCGAGATAGGAGGTTAAATCTTCTACTGTCTGTCCTCGGTTTGACCCTAGTGCCTGAATTAATTTAAATCCAATTCCGCATCCACACAATTCATCATAAGGATAGTTGCAATCGTCTCTTTTGGGATCCAAAATAGCAGCAGCATCGGGCAATATTTTTCCCGGTCTGTGGTGATCACAGATGATGAAATCGATATTTCTTTCTTTGGCATATGCCACATGATCGATGGATTTTATACCACAATCTAAGGCGATGATTAGCGAGATGCCATTGTCATCGGCAAAGTCAATCCCTTTAAATGAAATGCCATATCCCTCATCGTAGCGATCCGGAATATAGGTGGCAACATTAGGGTAATATGTTTTTAAATACGAAGATACTAGTGAGACAGCGGTTGTTCCATCGACATCATAATCGCCAAAAACAAGAATATTTTCCTGATTTTCAATGGCTAATTCAATTCGAGCCACCGCTTTTTCCATATCCTTCATCAGGTAGGGATCATGCAAATGGTCTAATGACGGACGAAAGAAGTTCTTAGCGTCTTCGAAAGTTTCAATCCCGCGCTGTACTAATAAGGTAGCTACAAAATCTTCCACATTTAAGGCTTGCGCCAAATGCTTGATTTTATCTTCGGAAGGTTTTGGTTTTATAGTCCAACGCATGTTTTTTTGTTTAAAGTTTCAGGTTTCAAGTTCGGTAGAAAGGTGAATTATTTTGCAATCAAAGCTTCACCGTAAAACGCAATTCCGTCCCAACCAGTTTTCATGAAGTTGCGAATGTTCTGATGATTTGTTCCTTCCGGATCTCCTAAAACTTCTTCACTATAATAAGCGCCAAAACAAGATAATGTAGCTGCTTCAGACAAGTTTTGCAATTCGGCGAAAGCGAACAATTTACAAGAACCAGAGTTCTCTCCCGCTGCATTATGCTGCAATCCATTTTCGAATGCTATTGGAGAAAAAATATAATTTTCTTCAATTATGGCAATGGTTTCTGCGAATGTGATATTTTGTGGAGTTTGTTTTAATTTTTCTAAAAAAGAGTTTAGATTCATGTGCTTAGTTTGTTAAAATTGGGAAGCAATATTTTTGGCCGCAACTACGGCTCCTTCCATGTATCCTGGATTTTCGGAGGCAGTTTCTGAACCAGAAATATATAATTTATCGTTTAATAATGGTTTTTTATAGTCGGGATGTCCGTTGTTTTCATGCCCCATTAGCAGATGCTCGTACGGGAAAAAGGTAAGTGGTTCGTTTCTCCATACTTTTTCGTGATAGGCCACATAATTTGCAGCATCATCACCAAAAAGTTTCGTAAGTTGAAGGATCACTTTCGCTTTCCTTTCTTCTTCTGATAGCGTATTTGTACCGCCGTTTAGAAAACCTTTCAATGCATATCCTTTATTGTCAGCAGTGCTGTGGTCGTACATTTCCTGAATGATGCTGGCTTGACTGAACAGTGTACCAGAATAATTGTTTTCTCGCCAAAACGGTCTGGTATATTCCACGGCAAATTTTATGGACTCGCCCATCCAAGTATGCGTTTTTCGTGCTAATTGCTGAATAGAATCAGGTAAAAGTGGCTCGAATGTTACTGTTTGAACTAACAAATGCGGGGGCAAAGTACTGATGACTTTAGCACCTTCGTATATTATTCCATCAGAATCTGTAACCTCTAAGTGGTTATTAACTTCTTTTATAGCCGTTACTTTAGTTTGTGTTTTGATATTTTGAATCCCAACTTCAGCAACTAATTTTTCAATCAATGTGGCCGTTCCACCGACTATACGATAAGAGGGTTCTTCGGCATCTGAAATCTCAAATTTTTGCGGAGGCACAAAGGACATAGTTTCAAAAAAAGAGATGCCTTGGGTGTGTTGCCTAAAGTAGGATATATCGAGTTCAGCTAATAAGGCAATCAAATGTTGGTGTGGTTTGCTGAACCAGGTGGCGCCTAATTCCATTGTGGCTCCAGTCGTACCGATGACTGTT
Source organism: Flavobacterium gillisiae (assembly GCF_900107635.1). Taxonomy (GTDB): domain Bacteria; phylum Bacteroidota; class Bacteroidia; order Flavobacteriales; family Flavobacteriaceae; genus Flavobacterium; species Flavobacterium gillisiae. Next base: position 63,516 of record NZ_FNRD01000009.1, on the reverse strand, counting down.
TCTATACGGCCACCAATGCGGGTGTGAGCTTCTAATATAATAACTTCAAACCCTTTTTTTTGTAACAAATAAGCGATCATTAAACCCGATAGACCGGCACCGATGATTATGATTTTTGCGTTATTCATGTTTTATTCGTCTTTCTGGAATTTACTTTTTTTCACTTCTTTGGTGATTGGTTTTCCGCCTACAACCACAACGATTTCGCCTCGTGGTGCTATTTTTTCAAAATGCGTTAAAACTTCTCTCACTGTCCCACGAACATTTTCTTCGTGTAGTTTAGATAATTCTCTACAAACACAAATGGGTCTGTCCTCTCCAAAATAGGTTATGAATTCAGCTAATGTTTTCAGTAATTTATGTGGAGAAACATATAAAATCATGGTTCGTGTTTCTTCGGCTAAAGCCAAATAACGAGTTTGTTTTCCTTTTTTGTCAGGCAAAAATCCTTCGAAAACAAATTTATCATTTGGTAATCCGCTATTTACTAAAGCAGGGACAAAAGCGGTAGCGCCTGGTAGGCATTCCACGGCTATGCCGTTCTCCACACATGCACGTGTCAATAAAAATCCTGGGTCTGAAATAGCAGGAGTTCCGGCATCAGATATCAATGCAATATTTTCGCCAGCCTTTAATCGGGAGATTAAATTCTCGATGGTTTTATGCTCATTGTGCATGTGATGACTGTACATGTGTGTGCCAATCTCAAAATGCTTCAGGAGTTTTCCGCTGGTGCGGGTATCTTCGGCGAGAATCAAATCTACCTCTTTTAGAATCCTGATGGCTCTAAAGGTCATATCTTCAAGATTACCGATTGGTGTGGGAACTATATATAATTTTGACATACGCTGTTATGCGGGAATTTTATTAGTATTTCGAAATATATTTAAAGAAACTTTTTTTCTATGATATCCATAAAACGTTCAGCATAATCATCTTTTCCTGTCCAATTATTATAGTCAGGTTTTACCATTTCTTCAATGAAATTACGCGTTTCATAGAAATTGTCAAAAGTGATTAATTGACTTAGCACACGGTTGTAATCTTCGTTGCTGTTGCCAAAAAGATGTTTTACAAATGCGATTCGGTCATTTAGATCGATGTCGATTCCTTTTGAAAATTTGTCATTCAGTGAAACTGTTTTTGATTCAGCATTTTTTTCAACTGGTTTAGTTGGCGGAGGCGTTTCTTTTTCTTCTGTTTTTTCTACAGCTTCAAACACAGTTTCCGGTGGTAACGCTTCTATTTCATCGACTTTTACAAAATCAGGTTCGCTATAATGGCCTCCAAGTAGATCTTCAAACGAAATCTGCATGGTTTGCTCTTTCTTTGGGGTTTCAACTTCGGTCTCTTCAGTTAATTCAAAAGAAGCCTTAAAGTCTGCTACAGGTTCTTTTTCAGTTGCTGGCTCTTCATTTTTAACTATTTCTTCTTCGGTTTCTTCTTCTTCCGCTGTATCTTCCGATTCCATTTCGTCACTCAAGGCTTCTTCTTCGATAGCTTCGATGTCTTCTACTGGTTGTTCTGCTATATCTGCTGCAAAATCACCTAAATCATTTACGTCTTCTGCAGTAAGTTCTTCTTCCTCTTCTTCAGTAGTGCTTTTTTCTTCGATAGGTTCTTCCGTTACGGTAGGTTGCTGAATGTTTACTTCTTCGGCAGGAATTTCTTCTATAGGAGCGTATTCGAAAACAACCTCTTCTTCTTCAGGAACTTCTTCTACTGGAACAAATTCAGTCATTTCAATCATGGTCTCAACTGGCAGTTCATCACTTTTGTCATAAAAAGCTTCGATTTCTTTTTCAATTTCAGCATGGCCTATTGTAGGTCTGACAGTGCCATATTGCTCATCAATAAATCGTAAAACCGCAAGTTTTTCATATAGTTTTTGTGTCTCCAAAAACAATTGATTGATGTCAGACTTATTCTTAAGTTGTAATATTCTGTGTGCAATGCTGACTAAATCGGCTTCCAATCTTTTTTTCATGACGTTTGAATTATGGTATATATGGCGTATGTGTTTATAATTTTCTATAATTTTTATCCTACTAAAGAAATAAGCCCCTTAATAGGGAACATTTAATTTTTAATTAAGCGTTCACAAATCATTGAATTGATAAAAATTTTCTACTTTTGAGACTACGTAAAAGTATAAAATCTTAAGTCGGTTTATTACATTACAAAGTAATAAAAACTATTCATTTTTTAAGTTAGAAAAATACAAAATGTTTCTCGAAAATACAGTAAATCATAAAGAACAATTTGGTTGGATCGAAGTTATCTGCGGTTCGATGTTTTCGGGTAAAACCGAAGAGCTTATTCGACGTCTAAAAAGAGCGCAATTTGCCAAACAAAAAGTAGAAATATTTAAACCTACGATCGATACTCGCTATCATGATGAGATGGTTGTTTCCCATAATGCTAATGAAATTCGTTCTACACCGGTACCTGCAGCTGCAAATATTGCAATTTTAGCACAAGGCTGTGATGTTGTAGGGATCGATGAAGCACAATTTTTTGATGATGAAATCGTACGGGTCTGTAATGATTTAGCTAACCAGGGAATCCGTGTTATTGTTGCTGGATTAGATATGGACTTTAAAGGAAATCCTTTTGGCCCAATGCCAGCTTTAATGGCAACTGCTGAATATGTTACCAAAGTTCATGCGGTATGTACTCGCACTGGAAATTTAGCTAATTACAGTTTTCGTAAAACAGACAATGAGAAATTAGTCATGCTAGGAGAAACAGAAGAATACGAGCCTTTGAGTCGTGCCGCCTATTACCATGCGATGAGAAAAGATCAGGAGTCCTCTCCCCAGCCCTCTCCAAAGGAGAGGGAGCTGTAACTTGAGTGCAATCCATGAAATTCAAAACCCTTTCTGATGCTCAGAAAGGGTTTTTTGTTTTTTATCTTATTTGTGATTTATTATCTTCGTGCTCGCTTAGTGGGGCGTTATGAAGGTTAATAATCTAAAGCCAACTTCGAATCCATGAAATAAAAAACCCTTTCTGATGCTCAGAAAGGGTTTTTTATTTTTTAGCTAGAAATATTTTTAAACTATTTGCGATTTATTATCTTCTTGCTCATTTAGCGGGGTGTTATGAAGTTTAATAATCTAAAGCTTCCTTGATTTAAAAAAAAAAGCATCAAGAATTCAAGTTGGTTAAGTACTACCTTAATTTTCTTAAATTCTTAATGGTTCTATAAAGACACTAACTGATCTTAAATCTTCTTCCTCATTCTAGCCACTGGAATGTCAAGTTGTTCTCTGTATTTAGCTATGGTTCTTCTAGCAATAGGATATCCTTTTTCTTTAAGTAATTCAGCTAATTGATCGTCTGGATATGGTTTTTTCTTGTCTTCTTCCTCAATGATATTTTGTAGAATTTTTTTGATTTCCAAAGTCGAAACATCTTCTCCTTGATCATTTTTCATCGATTCTGAGAAAAATTCCTTAATCAGTTTAGTTCCATAAGGAGTCTCAACATACTTGCTGTTTGCTACTCGGGAAATAGTCGAAATATCAAGACCTACCATGTCAGCAATGTCTTTCAGAATCATCGGTTTCAACTTAGTTTCATCTCCTTCAAGAAAAAAATCTTCTTGATAATGCATAATCGCATTCATAGTAACAAAAAGTGTTTCCTGACGTTGTCTGATTGCATCTATAAACCACTTCGCCGAATCTAATTTTTGTTTGATAAATTGAACAGCATCTTTTTGAGGGCCTGATTTATCAGTAGATTCTTTATACGTCTGCATCATTTCTTGATAATCTTTCGAAACGTGCAGGCTAGGAGCATTCCTTCCGTTTAAGGTTAATTCCAGTTCGCCATCAACGATTCTAATAGCAAAATCGGGAACCACATTTTCTGTAATTTTATTATTTCCGGTAAAAGCACCACCCGGTTTTGGGTTTAGCTTCTCTATTTCGTGAATTGCCTTTTTAAGCTGCTCATTGGAAACATTATATTTTTGGATTAATTTATCGTAATGCTTTTTGGTAAAAGCATCAAATTGGTTTTCGATAATATCAGTCGCTAATTCTACCGATTCCGTTGGTGTTTTGTGTTTCAATTGCAGCAACAAACATTCCTGTAAGTCGCGGGCGCCCACTCCTGAAGGTTCTAATTCATGGATAACATGCAGCATTCTTTCTACAGTAACTTCATCAGTATAAAGCCCTTGAGTGAATGCCATGTCATCAACAATATCAGGGATGCTGCGACGGATATAACCCATGTCGTCGATGCTACCTACTAAAAATTCGGCAATATCTCGTTCGTCATCATTCAGTATAAACGTATTTAACTGATTTATTAGGTCTTGATGAAAACTAACAGGTGCTGCTAATGGAGATTCACGATCTTCATCATCATCACTATAATTGTTTGTTTGGGTTTTATAATCTGGAGTGTCGTCACTACTTAGATATTCGTCGATATTGATGTCTTCTGCGTCAACACGATCGGATTCAGAATCATCGTAGTCGTCATAGTCTTCGTTTTCAAACTCGTCTTTTTCGTACTCATCTTCTTCTTTTCCAGCTTCCAAAGCCGGATTTTCATTCATCTCTTCCATCAAACGTTGTTCAAATGCTTGCGTAGGCAATTGAATTAACTTCATCAGCTGAATTTGCTGAGGAGATAATTTTTGGGATAACTTTAAATTTAAAAATTGCTTTAGCATTTTATATTTTTTGTTTAAAAAGTTTAAGATTTAAGGTTTAAAGTTGCTCGCGTTTTAAACAACTTTAAACTTTAAACAATTTAAACTATTCTTAGAACTCCGCGTTCAATGGCGTTCTTGGAAAAGGAATTACGTCACGTATGTTTGTCATACCAGTAACAAATAACACCAATCTTTCAAATCCAAGTCCGAAACCAGAGTGGACTGCTGAACCAAATCTTCGTGTATCTAAATACCACCATAGTTCTTCTTCGTCAATTCCTAAGGCTTTCATTTTTTCGACCAAAACATCAAAACGCTCTTCTCTTTGTGATCCTCCCACGATTTCTCCAATTCCAGGGAATAAGATATCCATCGCACGAACTGTTTTTCCGTCCTCGTTCAAACGCATGTAAAACGCTTTGATATTTGCTGGGTAATCAAACAAGATTACCGGACATTTAAAATGTTTCTCTACTAAGTAACGCTCGTGTTCTGATTGTAAATCAGCACCCCATTCGTTAATAATATAGTTGAATTTTTTCTTTTTATTTGGAGTACAATCTCTTAAAATGTCAATTGCTTCAGTATAAGATACGCGTTTGAAATTATTTTCCAAAACAAAATTTAATTTGTCAAGTAAAGCCATTTCGCTTCTTTCTGCCTGTGGTTTTGATTTTTCTTCGTCTAATAAACGTGTTTCTAGAAATTTCAAATCTTCTGGACATTTCTCCATTGTGTACTTGATAACGTACTGAATAAAGTCTTCGGCCAAGTCCATATTGTCATTCAAATCATTAAAAGCAACCTCTGGCTCAATCATCCAGAATTCTGCAAGGTGACGAGAAGTATTTGAGTTTTCAGCTCTAAACGTAGGCCCAAAAGTATATACCTGACCCAAAGCCATCGCATACGTTTCTGCCTCTAGTTGTCCTGAAACCGTCAAGTTAGTTTCTTTTCCAAAGAAGTCTTCTTTATAGTTTACTTTTCCGTCTTCGGTTCTTGGAGTACCGTCAAATGGCAAAGCGGTTACTTTAAACATTTCACCAGCACCTTCAGCGTCAGATCCCGTTACGATAGGCGTATTCACATATACAAAACCTTTTTCCTGGAAATAACTATGAACTGCATATGACAAAACCGAACGCACACGCATAATCGCACCAAACATATTTGTACGAACACGTAAATGTGCATTTTCACGCAAGTAATCTAAACTTGGTTTGTTCTTTGGTTGTATCGGGAATTTCTCAGCGTCTGAATCTCCAAGGATTTCTAGTTTTGCAACTTGAATCTCAAATTTTTGTCCCGCACCTTTACTTTCGACCAAAGTTCCTGTTACAGAAATAGCAGCACCAGTAGTAATTCTTTTTAAAGTTTCATCAGGAGTGTTCTCAAAATCGACAACACATTGTATATTATTGATGGTTGATCCATCATTTAAAGCAATAAATTGATTGTTTCTAAAAGTTCGCACCCATCCTTTCGCATTTACTTCATGAAGCGCCGTTGTACTGTTTAGTAAGTCTTTAACTTTTGTATGTCTCATTTTAATTTTAGATTTTTAACTATACCATTGATGATATCAAAGGGTATCGAAGAATAGTAAATGCAAATATAATTGATTTGTTTTAATTGTCATTATAGGGAATGTGTCAATATGGAGCTTTTTCCCGCTATTCGCTATATCTTTTACTTTTTAAAGAAAAAAGTAAAAGGATGCCGCTGCTATCGGGGCTAGAAAATGGTGGAAACAGTAAAAATTCAAAAAACAATTCATTGACGTAATGACTTTGCGTGCGCTCCAGCTTAATAAACGAAGATTAGATCGTTGTTTGTTCTCTAAATCACTTAATTTAGAGGCTTATTTATTCGTAATGAAAAAAAATATTTATACCCTTTCTTTAGTTTTGATTTTCGCATCGTGTACTAGTCAAACTAAATTAGGGAAACCAGAGGTAAATTCTATTGAAGTTCAAAAAACCTATTTGGATTGGCGCAACTATCAAAAGGATAATATCATGCTATCTCAAGATTTTGTACCATTAGATACAAATTCAAAAGAAATTACTAAAGAGACTTTTCTGAATGTGTTAAGTGAAGGAAACTACATCCCCATTCGCTTAGAATCAGACATGGACGTTTTTTATTACAAGCTTTTTAAAATTGAAGCAACATCAGATACAAGTATTAAGGCTTCCATTTCAGAAGTGGCATTCAATGAGATTCAAAATTATAAAAAAGAAGCTGAACCATTTCCAGAATTTTCATTCAAAGATTTAAACGGCAATTTGATTACAAATGAAAATCTAAAAGGAAAGATTGTAGTTATAAAATGCTGGTACATTCATTGTGCAGCCTGTCTTAAAGAATTTCCAGATGTCAATCAATTAGTTGAAAAGTATAAAAATAGAAAAGACATCGTTTTCATAAGTCTAGCCGAAGATTCGCCAGAGCAATTGAAGCCGTTTTTAGTTAGAAGCCCGCTTTCTTATTCGGTTGTTCCCAATATGAAGACGTATATGAATTTGACACTGCAACTCAATGCGTTTCCTACCCATTTTATCATTAATAAAGAAGGGCTTATTGTCAAAGTGCTTTCTGATAGTAAAAGTCTTGAAGTTGCTTTAGCGAAAGCGAGTAAGGATTAATAATAGCTAGAGAATTAAACGAATATACAAATGCTCAAATTATTGGGTAAAAAAAATTCCCGCCAAGAATGACGGGAATAGTATCTGTACATTTATTGATTGTTTTCCATTTCCATAATTAAATTGGCAATTAGTGCTGTCCATCCTGTTTGATGCGAAGCGCCAAGTCCTTTTCCAGTATCACCGTCAAAAAACTCATAGAAGAAATGCTGTTTTTTAAAATGTTCTTCTTCAGAGAAAACATGGTTCGGATCATCAGAGTGGTATACGAATTTGCCATTTTCATCTGGTTCAAAAAGTTTAATTAATCTTTTTGTTAACTCGTTGGCAATTTCGTTTAAGTTCAACTTAGTGCCAGAACCAGTAGGGAATTCATATAAATAAGTTGGCCCGTAAAAAGTATAATACTTACGCAATGACTGAATAATCATATAATTCAAAGGCATCCAGATAGGGCCACGCCAGTTAGAGTTTCCGCCAAACATACCGGAACGGCTTTCACCAGGTTCGTATTGAATTTTGTGATGTCCTTCGTTACCAAAAACAAAGGGATGGTCTTTATGATATTTAGAAAGGGAACGAATTCCGTAATCTGAAAGGAATTCATTCTCATCCAACAAGCGTTTTAAAAGATGCTCTAGTCTAAAACCGCGCATAATCGAGAAAAGAAAATTACCATCTTTATTAGCGTTCTCTAAATTTGAAATTAATGAAGCTAGATCGGGACGTGTTCTGATGATTTCGTTTGCTCGTTTTTGAAATTCTTTTAGTTCTTTGAATAAATCAATATTCATGATTTCAACAGCAAACATTGGAATAACACCAACCAAGGAACGTACTTTTAGACGTTCATTAGTTCCATCAGACATTTCAACAACGTCATAATAGAAATTGTCTTTATCATCCCAAAGCGAAAGATCTTTCTTTCCAATATGATGCATGGCCCAAGCGATATTTAAAAAATGCCTAAAAAACTTAGCCGATATTTCTTCGTAAATTTCATTAGTTTTTGCTAATTCGAGTGACATACGCAACATATTCAAAGAAAACATTGCCATCCAGCTCGTTGCATCTGCCTGTTGCATTTTTTTAATTCCCTCTGGCATATGATTGCGATCAAAAACACCAATGTTGTCTAAGCCTAAAAACCCTCCTTCAAATAAATCGGTACCGCTCTTATCTTTTTGGTTTACCCACCAAGTAAAGTTGATTAGGAGTTTTTGGAATGCTTTTTCTAAAAATGGGGTATCTCCTTTGCCAGTTCGTTTTTTGTCTTTTTCATAAACATTCCAAACTGCCCAAGAATGAACAGGTGGATTTACATCACTAAAGTTCCATTCATAAGCTGGAATTTGACCATTAGGATGCATATAGCTTTCTTGTAATACTAATAAAAGTTGCTGTTTAGCAAAATAAGGGTCGATTTCTACAAAGGATGCCATATGAAAAGCAAGGTCCCAAGCAGCATACCAAGGATATTCCCATTTATCGGGCATGGAAATAACATGTCGGTTATTAAGGTGTTGCCAACTAAAATTACGTGAATCTGTTCTCCTGTGGGTTGTTGATTTTTCGTCAACACCTCCAAACAGCCATTTGTGTACATCATAATAGTAAAACTGCTTTGTCCATAACAAACCTGAAAAAGCACTTCTTGCAATCGCTTGGTGTGTTTTGGGGATTTTTTTACTTATGATTTCGTCATAAAAAGTTTCACATTCTTTTTTTCTTAATTCAAATATCGTGTCGAAGTCGGTCCAAGGGTTTTCAAGTGCGACATTGCTCAAGCGAATTTTGATGCTTTTTTCTTCGCCCGCTTTTAAATTAAATTGATGCCAAACAGCAGCTTTGGTTCCAAATTTCTCGGGGTTTACAGTAGGTTCTCCGCTTACAACATGGTTGTTAATTCCATCTTTAACGTACTCGTATTCGTTAGCTGAGTTATAAATACGCTTGTTGTTAGTTTCGTTTTCACAAAATAATTGTACCCCTTCATTATGATAAAGATAATAGTCGTCATTTCGACTGCTTTTTGAAAGGATAGTGTTGTCTGAAACAGATTCCACACTAGGGCGTGGATGCCTGTTGTTGTGTTTCCAGAAATTACGGAACCATAGGTGGGGAAGTACATGAATTTCGGCTGTATCTTTTCCTCTATTGACAACGGTAACTTTCATTAATATATCATCAATACCTGCTTTTGCATATTCGATAAAACAATCAAAATAGGCATTGTCTTTAAAACTATCCGTATCTAATAATTCGAATTCAGTTTCTTCACGACTGCGTTGGTTTTTTGTTACCAAATCGTCATAAGGAAATTTGTTTTGAGGATATTTATAAAGGTATTTGTTGTAGGAATGCGTGGGCGTTGAAACTTGGTGAAAATAAAGTTCTTTAACATCTTCTCCGTGGTTTCCTTGATTGTTAGTAAGACCAAATAAACGCTCTTTTAAAATAGGGTCTTTTCCGTTCCAAAAGGCGGGAGCCAAACATAGGATTTCACGAGAATCGCAAAAACCACCAATTCCTTCTTCTCCCCATCGATACGCATTACTGCGTGCTTTGTCGTGGTTGATAAATTCCCAAGCGTCTCCATTGTCGCTGTAATCTTCTCGAACAGTTCCCCATTGTCTTTCGGCTAAGTAAGGGCCCCATTTTTTCCAATTTCTATAGCTATCAGAAACAGCTAATTTTTCTGCTTCAGAAAGATTATGAGTCATATATTGAGGTGTAATAATTATTGTTTTAGACTTAAAATAAAAATAAAGCCTTTGTTGTAAAACGATCTACTAAAAGCGAAAAGATTTTAATAAAGTCTCTTTTCTTTAAAGTGAGTTGGTAAAAATAAGGTTTATTTTTAATTACTGCTTAAGCAACTGGTTACTATTGCTTAATTGTCTAAGATTGTTAAGATTCTTTTGTTATCTCGTAAAAATTAGTACTATTCATTGATGAACTGACATTGTGTTTTTTTGGATTGACCTTAAAAAAAACTCCCGTTAGAATGACGGAAGTTTTAGTTGTTTTATAAAAATTAAGGAATGTAAGTTCGTTATTATTTATTGCTTTGGACGTGAACATCCATTTGAGGGAAGGGGATGTTGAGTTTGTAATCGCCAAAACGGGTATATACTTTCTCATTCATATCAAAAAATACGCCCCAATAATCAGGGCCGTCAACCCATACTCTAACAGTGAAATTAACAGAGCTATCAGCAAGTTCAGATAAGCCCATAAAAGGAGCAGGGTCCTTTAAAATTCGGCTGTCTTCAGCAATGAAGTCATTAATTGCCTTTTTGAAATTCTCAACATCATCACCATAGGCTATTCCAAATGTCCAGTCTACTCTTCGCAGTGGTTCAGCAGAAAAATTGGTAAGCGCACCCGTAGAGAGCGGCCCATTAGGAATTATTACTAATTTCTTATCTGGAGTATTCAACATAGTAGAAAAAATACTAATCTCTTTTACGATTCCTGTATAGCCTTGCGCTTCAATCATGTCGCCTATTTTAAAAGGTTTTAAAATTAAAATAACGACACCTCCGGCAAAATTTTGTAGCGTCCCGGATAATGCAAGACCAACAGCTAGACCTGCAGCACCAATAATAGCAACAAAGGAAGTCATTTGAATACCTATCATTCCCATTACGGTAATAGCTAATAATGCTTTCAGTAACATGTTTGTAATACTTCTTAAAAAAGGGACAAGAGACTGATCAATGTTCGACTTTTGCAATGATTTTCCAACCGCTTTGGTAATTAAATTGGTAACCCATAAACCGATAAACAGCACTAGTATGCCGCCGATTAATTTAGGTGCGTATTCAAAACCGAAGTCGATTATCTTGTCAAGGTAATTGTTTACAACTGTAGCTTGTTGTTCCATTTTATTTATTTTTTGTTTTTCTACTCATTAGGCTTTTCGATTTCGCCCCGTTTTTTTAGTGGTCACTGGACTCCACTTTAGCATTAACATCACGTGAGTGAATGGCCTAAGTTTTATTTGCTGTTTTTTTTTAAACTAACGTTTAATTTGATTGTTTTCGCAGTCTTTTTGGTAAAATCAGTACGTGTAATTGATAGAGTTAGCTCTTTTTTACTTGAATTGTCATGATTTCCAAATATACATATTTTAAAAAGTAACTCATAATAAACAAGGGTTTCAGGTTTAAAAAAAAAGCTTCCCGTCTGGAAAGAGGGAAGCTTTTTGAGTTTTATATGGTGTGTTTTAAAAAAGACGTACCGATTATTTATCTGAATCTTTGGTCTCTTTTTCAGGCTTGCTCAAAACATCAATTTTTGGTTCGATAAACTCCTGTTTGTTGGTTAACGATTTGTTTAAAGTTAATACTAAACAAGGCAATAACATCAAGTTAGACAGCATTCCGAAAGCCAATGTAATGGCGATTAATCCACCAAGGGCAACGGTACCACCAAAATCTGAAAGCATAAATACAGAAAATCCTGAAAATAAAACGACCGAGGTATAGAACATACTCAATCCTGATTCTCTTATGGTAGCAAAAACTGATTTTTTTATCTTCCAGTTATTTCGAGTTAATTCCTGACGGTACTGTGCTAAGAAATGTATCGTGTCATCCACTGAAAGTCCAAACGCAATACTAAAAACTAATATAGTGGATGGTTTTAGCGGAATGCCAAAATAACCCATTAATCCAGCGGTAATCATTAACGGCAATAGATTAGGGATTAAGGAAACGACCACCATTTTGAAAGAGCGAAACATAAATACCATCAATAAAGAAATCAGAAAGACTGCAAAAAGCAGGGACATCAATAAATTGTCAAGTAAGTACTTTGTTCCTTTTTCAAAAACTAATGCTTTTCCGGTCATCACCACTTTGTAGCGATCAGAAGGGAAGATTTTATTGATTTTGGTCCAAAGCTTATTTTCGATTGTCGCCATGTTTCCAGTTCCAATATCTCTCATGAAAGTCGTGATACGAGCCACTTGACCCGTGCTGTCTACATAACTTTTCATGATGTTGTTTTGGGTATTTTTAGTTGCGTTTTTGGCATAACCCAGAATGAAACTTTGCTCCTGAGAAGTAGGTAAATCATAATATTCAGGATTACCATTATAGTACGCCTGCTTAGAATATTTAACTAAATTTAGAATGGAGATTGGTTTTGAAAGTTCGGGAATTTCTTCAATAGTCTCTTGAAGTTCATCCATCTTTCTCAAGGTAGAGAGTTTCATGACTCCTTTTTTTCTTTTGGTGTCAATCGTAATTTCCAATGGCATAATACCATCAAATTCTTGTTCGAAGAAAAGAATATCTTGATAAAATCCAGTGTTTTTCGGCATGTCTTCGATCAAACTTCCGGAAGTTTTAATTTTGAAAGCACCAATGCTGCTTATTAGAAATAAAAATATAGCTACAAGATAGACATGTCGTCTGTTGTATTTTACCATTTTTTCGATCCAAGCCATGAACACTTTTGTGTAATTGCGACTCAAGTGTCTCAGGTGTTTTTCTTTTGGAACAGGTTGATAGCTGTAGTAAATTGGTATGATGATAAGACATAAAAAGAATAGGGCGACAATACTTAACGAGGAGATGATACCAAACTCTTTTAATAACTCACTATTGGTAATAATAAAAGTGGCAAAACCGGCAGCTGTGGTTAAGTTGGTCATCAAAGTTGCTGTTCCTACTTTAGTAATTACACGTTGTAATGCACGAGCTTTATTTCCATGAGCAACGTATTCCTGTTGGTATTTATTAGTCAAGAAAATACAGTTGGGTATTCCAATTACGATAACCAGTGTAGGCACTAGAGCAGTAAGAACCGTAATTTGATAATGGAATAATCCAAGTAGTCCAAACGTCCACATAACACCAATGATTACAATTATAATTGCAATTAAGGTAGCTCTGTAGGAACGGAAAAAGAAAAAGAATATCAAAGAAGTCAGCAGTAATGAAACCCCTATGAATAAACTAATTTCGTTCATAATGCTCATCGCATTAAGCGTTCTGATGTAAGGCATTCCGGAAACACGTAAGTCTATTCCGGTCTCTTTTTCGAAAGCTTCAATTTTTGGGATAAAATCATTGACAATGTAGTCTTTACGATGTGCTGTGTTTACGATTTTTTTATCCAAATAAATGGCTGAGCGTATCGTTCCATTTTTCTTGTTGAAAAGCAAACCTTCGTAAAAAGGCATGTTTTGGAACAAATCTTTTTTGATAGTATCTAGGTAAGCTTTGTTAACTGTTTGACTTTGGTCAACAAACGGTACTAATTCAAAAGTTTGAAGAGATTCGTTTTTTTGCAATTTCTTCAAGTCGCTGATTGAAATAATCAGATCCACTGCCTTTTGTGCTTTTAGTTCGCTCATTAATTTAGTCCAGGCAGCAAAGGCTTTTGGAGTAAAAAAAGCATCATCTTTAACACCTACAACAATTAGATTTCCCTCTTCCCCAAACTTGTCTAGAAAGGCATTGTATTCTTTATTGATGATGTGGTTGTCTGGAAGTAGGTTAGCCTCCGTAAATGAAAACTGTATGTTTTTCCATTGCAGTGCTAAAAAGAGTGTTATAAAAACAATAACACCAAGGATAACGATTCTGTTTTTAAGTACGATACGGGCAATAAATTCCCAAAATCCTACTTTTAATTTCTTTTTCATAAGTGTGTTAAAAATGGGTGCAAAGGTAGTGAATACCACCATAAAAGCTATGAATTAAAGGAATCTTTTTAGCTGGTTTAGACTTGATTTTTAACTGTTTTATTTCGCGTTTTTATTTCGCTTAAAAATTAATTTTCGCCTTGTAAAACGTATTATAGAATTTTACATCTTTGTATGATTTTTTAAATTAATACACTACTGTAAAATGGACTTGAAAAAATATAAAAATACCTTGTTTTATATAGGGGTGACCGGTGGTTTTACGGCATTGATTTATTGGATTATTACTAAGGGGAAATTACTGGAAAGAAGAAACAATCTAGCGGTTTCAGAGACGGGAAATGGTTCGTGGAATGATTTCATATCTTCCATGGAACATAATTTTGAAGATCCTTTGGCAATACTATTAGCTCAAATTGTAATGATTATCCTAGTAGCTCGTCTTTTTGGCTGGATTTTCAAAAAGATTGGTCAGCCAACTGTTATTGGTGAAATTATAGCGGGAATTGTTCTGGGACCATCATTATTGGGAATGTATTTCCCTGGTTTTTCGGCGGCTTTGTTTCCTGTGGAATCTTTAGGAAATTTAAAGTTTCTTAGTCAGATAGGACTTATCCTTTTCATGTTCGTTATTGGTATGGAACTCGATATTAAAGTGCTAAAAAACAAAGCCAGTGAAGCAATTGTTATAAGTCATGCCAGTATTGTCATTCCTTTTGCATTGGGTATTGGTTTGTCTTATTTTGTATTTAACCAATTTGCGCCAGAAGGTGTTCAATTTCTTTCTTTTAGTTTATTTATGGGAATTGCGATGAGTATAACGGCTTTTCCAGTTCTAGCGCGAATCGTGCAGGAAAGAGAAATTCACAAAACTAAACTTGGAGCTATTGTAATTACATGCGCAGCGGCTGACGATATTACAGCTTGGTGCTTGCTTGCAGTGGTAATCGCAATAGTGAAAGCGGGCGATTTTTTAAGTTCACTATATGTTATTTCGCTTGCCGTTATTTATGTTGTGGCAATGATTTTTATCGTCAAACCTTTCTTGAAAAGAATAGGTGATTTGTATGGTTCTAAGGATAGTATTGGAAAACCAGTAATGGCTATTTTCTTTCTTTTTCTAATTCTTTCCTCATATGCTACAGAAGTAATTGGAATTCATGCTCTCTTTGGAGCTTTTATGATGGGATCCATTATGCCAGACGTTACTAAATTCCGAATGATATTTATCGAGAAAGTAGAAGATGTTGCGGTGATTCTTTTGTTACCCTTGTTTTTTGTGTTCACGGGATTGAAGACAGAAATCGGACTTATCAATGATCCGTATTTATGGAAAGTTACTGGAGCAATTATTATGGTTGCTGTTGTGGGCAAGTTCTTAGGAAGTGCATTGGCGGCAAAATTTGTGGGGCAAAACTGGAAAGACAGCTTAACTATTGGTGCTTTAATGAACACCAGAGGGTTAATGGAATTAATTGTATTAAATATAGGCTTAGAACTTAAGGTTTTAACTCCTGAAGTTTTTACCATGATGGTAATTATGGCGCTGGTAACCACTTTTATGACCGGTCCCGCTTTAGATCTAATTAATTATTTGTTTAAAGACAAGAGTTTGCCTGATGCCGAAGAAATAATCAATCATAGTAAATATAGAATACTATTTTCATTTGGAAACAACGAAAAAGGGAAATCGCTATTGCGATTAGCGAATAGCTTGACAAAAAAACAAAAAAGTAATTCTATTGTGACCGCAATGCATCTTTCGCTTAGTGATGAATTGCATACGTTCAATATGGACGAGAAAGAAAAAGACAGTTTTTTACCTATTTTTGAAGAATCAGAGCTGTTGAATATTGAAATCGACACTATTTTTAAAGCAACGATTGATATCGAATCTGAGATTGCTGATGTGGCTAACCAAGGGGATTATGACTTGTTGCTTGTAGGTTTAGGAAAGTCTATTTTTGAAGGAACTATTCTGGGTAAAGTAATTGGTTTTACGACGAGAATTATAAATCCAGACCGATTAATAGACAAATTTACAGGTAAGGAAGGCTTGTTTGAAAACTCTCCTTTTGACGAAAGAACCCGCCAAATTGTTGCCAAAACAAAAATGCCATTGGGGATTTTGATTGATAAAGAATTTCAAGATATAGATCATGTATTTATTCCAATTTTCAAATCGGATGATTCTTTTTTAATTGACTATGCCCAAAAATTAATTTACAATAATAATTCAAAGATTACCATTTTGGATGTAAACGGACATGTAAAGAATAATTTTGTTATTCAAAGTGCAGTGACGTCTTTAGAACAAATTCACCCGGATAATTTATCGATAGTTACTGATAAGGTGGTAAGTTTGTCTTTCCTAGAAAAGCAGGACTTGATGCTTATTAGCCTTGAAAGTTGGAAGTCAGTACTTGACTCAGATAGCGATTGGTTGATTGGCGTTCCCTCTGTTTTAATTATTAAGCCGTAATTTATGAATTGGATTTTATTAATCATTGGAGGATTATTCGAGGTAGGTTTTGCTTCTTGTTTAGGCAAAGCCAATGAAACAAAAGGTGTTGAATCGACGTATTGGATGTTGGGTTTTGTAGTTTGCCTAACTATAAGCATGTTGTTGCTGTATAAGGCAACCCAAGAATTGCCTATTGGTACTGCTTATGCGGTATGGACTGGTATTGGAGCAGTAGGAACGGTTTTGGTTGGAATTCTTGTATTCAAAGAACCAGCTACTTTTTGGAGAATATTCTTTTTGACGACTTTAATAGCTTCTATTATTGGCTTAAAGTTTGTTTCCAGTCACTAAAGTCCTAGGTTAAGAACGTAGCTTAGTTTTACGGCAATGTTGTCTTCAAGTTGAGGCAATTGATTAGGGCCATAACGGTAAAATGCGGTAAGTCCAAGTCCTTTAAAAATTTGGTTAAGTTCTATTCCAGATTCAAAGTAACCCTCATTTAGGGTTTTGTAATTCAATCCTGCATGCTGCTCTGGTTTTTGTAAATTTCCCCACGCCATTCTAGATACTAGAACTAAGGAAGGTTTGACTTTCTTGAAAATAGTAACTCTGTTGAAGCCATGTTTAAATTGGAAATAGACGAACTCATTCGAGAAAAACTCATTGAAGTACATCGTTTCAAAACTATTTTTCCCCGCAAAGGTGATTCTTTGAATAATGGTTTCTTTCGTAATGTTATTTGGCGAGGTGTTGTATAAATGGGTTAACGGAACATCACCTATGGCATAGCCTGCTTCGAAAAGCAAATTTGTTTTTTGGCCATTCAAATATTTCTTCTCAAATTCTGTTTTAAAATCGATTTTACTGAATTCAAAGTCATTGTCTAATACTTTCGGTAAAGACTGTGTAAACTGAAAAGTGAATTTTGGAAAACGTTTTTCCACTTCAACTCTACCCGTTGGCGTTTGCATATAGTCACTGAAAGGGCTCCACTGCAGGGAAACCATAGCTGTTGTCATGATGTAATTCGAGTATAATTTTCCGTTTAAATTATAGACATAATTAAATTTGGGTTCGATTTCAGAGCGATTGAGCGTCCAAATACTTTCTGTTTTAGGAATAATTTGGGTTTTCAAAGAGGCTTTCCAACTCACGTAATTATAAAAGGTACTGATGTTTATAGGTCTTGGATCGTATAGTTTAAAGGGTCTTTTTTCGACAACATATAAAGTATTTGCAATCTCCCTAACATCATCAGTATAAGATATGCCAATCCAGGAATCAGATAATTTACCCACACGTGCGGATAAACCTGCATTATATTTGAAATTCCCGTCTTTTGTACCGTAAGCAGAATAGCCTTCGATTCTGAAATTTTTTAAAAACTGGTCATTCGTAATACCTCCAAAACCCAATCGAAACCCTTCGTAGTTATTGTAACTTATAATTTTACGTAAGTCCATATCAAAAAAACCTAAAGGTAAAAACCCGTTGATGATTTTTCTGCCAAAACGAATTCGACTTGCTATTCTTCTTTTAACGGCGATACTATCTAACGCTAAATAGGTTTTTTGGCTTCGAATGTCCAAACTGTCTTTCCGGTAGGAATCCCAAAAACGTTCTGGTTTATTAATCGCATCTCCTTTTATTTCGACAGAAATATAACTTTGCTTTATTTTGATTGGCGTATTATATTGGATGTCGAAATTATCCGTTTTAGACAATAGATAGGTGAAATCCGAAGCTGTTTTTTTTCTCGCTTTGAAATCTTTTTCAACGTCACCTTCAAATTGAACGGTTCCTCCAAGAATTTTTATATCATCGTCATTTTTTCCTTTTACAATTTTAAACGTTTTCCGAATGGGGAACCAAATTTCTTCTTGAGGAATGTATTGGAATTCATGGATTCCACTGATGTCAAGAACTCCTTTTATTCGCATAATAGCCTTAGAAACGGCAAAATTACTTTGGTCTATATATAGTACTCCTTCCAATCCTGAGGCTTTACTTTTCTTTTTATTTTTAAAATAAATCATGTACGATCGTCTACCATCTATCGCTATGGTGTCAAGTAATTTATAATTGTAATCGTTTAAGGCGTCATTAGCAATCGGACTGTTGTACTTTGTTTCAAAAAGCTCGTAGCGGGAATCGTAGACTGAAAAAGATTGTAGATTGAAGGCTAAAATCTCATAAATAGGTTGTTTAAAACCGGCCATTTTTGTTCCTAAAATCGTTTCTTTTAATTTTTGGTTGCCAAACTGATACTGCGATACTTTCTCCGTTTGAAACAAATGTTGCTTGCTTACAATCTCTTTAAATTTATAAGCTGAGGAATCGATTTTAGAGAAGGTTTTGCCAATCGATTTTTCAATAAATACCGAATCAATTTCTCCTTTTAACGAGTCAGGGTTAGCGGAGACAATTAGCTTGTTATAGGATTTGAATTCGAAAGTTTTTAGCCTTAACTGGGGATTGTTCTTGTTTTTATTTTCAATGGCCTGTTTTATAATGGCCAAGGCAGGATTTTTATTCGAAATAAAAACTTCCTTTAAGTCATCCCTTTTAGGTGTCAGGAAAACGGCATAATAATTCTTTTCTTTTAAAACAGGAACCGTAGTTTTAAAATGTCCAATGTAAGAAACATCAAAAAAGGCAATGCTGTTTTTAGAGAAAATGCTAAATTTTCCGTCTACATCTGAAATGGTAGTGGCGCCGTCAGCAGCAGTAATGGTGGCAAAAGCAAGCGGTTTGTTTGCTGTGGATTCTTTTACAATTCCGTTTAGCTGAAATTGAGCCTGAATTGAAAAAGTAAAAAAGAACAACAGTAGACAAAAATGCTTCATAAAAAAGGTTTATTACAAAACGGCCACAATTACATTATGGTATGAATTTAATAAGAATAAGAAAATCCGTCTCGCTATGTAAACGGGACGGATTATACTATTATTTGATTGAAAGTTACACTTTCATAATTTCAGCTTCTTTATGAACAAGAAGTTCATCTACTTTTTTGATATAACTATTAGTTAAGGTTTGAACTTCTTCTTCGGCACTTTTACAAATGTCTTCAGATGTTCCTTCTTTTTCTAATTTTTTGATATCAGAATTGGCATCTTTACGAGCGTTACGAACCCCTATTTTTGCATCTTCTGCTTCCACTTTTGCTTGTTTAGCAAGATCGCGTCTTCTTTCTTCTGTTAATGGCGGAACGCTGATAATAATCAAGTCACCATTATTCATTGGGTTGAACCCAATGTTTGCTACCATAATTGCTTTTTCAATAGCATGAAGCATGTTTCTTTCAAAAGGCTGAAGCGTGATGGTTCTTGCATCAGGAACACTTAGTTTTGCCACTTGTGAAAGCGGAGTTGCCGAGCCATAGTAATCTACAAAAACACTTCCTAGCATTGCTGGAGATGCTTTTCCTGCACGAATATTTAGAAACTCTTTTTCTAAGTGGGCAATAGAACCAATCATCGATTCTTTAGTACTATCTAATATAAATTCAATTTCTTCAGTCATTATTTCCAGTTTTTAAGTCCCCTTCGGGGATTTAGGGGATTATATATTTACTACTGTTCCTATGTTTTCTCCTTCACAGATTTTCAATAAATTGCCTTGTTTGTTCATATCGAAGATAACGATAGGCAATTTATTTTCTTGGCTTAATGTAAATGCAGTGGAATCCATTACATTCAGTCCTTTGCTAATTACATCGTCAAAAGAAATAAAATCAAATTTAACAGCATTTGCATTTTTTTCAGGATCTGAATCATAAACTCCATCAACGCGTGTTCCTTTTAGGATTACATCCGCGTGAATTTCTACGCCACGTAAAACTGCTGCGGTATCTGTTGTGAAATATGGGTTTCCAGTTCCAGCGCCAAATATTACGATTCTACCTTTCTCAAGGTGACGTACTGCTCTTCTTTTGATATAAGGTTCTGCAATAGCTTCGATTTTTAAAGCAGTTTGTAAACGAGTAAGCATTCCTTTGTCTTCTAATGCACCTTGCAAAGCCATTCCGTTGATAACTGTGGCTAGCATTCCCATGTAATCTCCTTGAACGCGATCCATTCCATTACTGGCTCCTGCAACTCCTCTAAAAATATTTCCACCACCTATTACAATGGCTATTTCTATCCCTTTGTCGTGAATTTTTTTGATTTCTTCGGCATATTCAGCTAATCTTACTGGGTCAATACCGTATTGTCTGTCGCCCATTAAAGCTTCACCACTTAATTTCAGAAGAATTCTTTTGTATTTCATGTGTATGTTGAGTTGTTTGCTGCAAATATAGTGATATTCTTTTTTTTTGAAATAGTGTCGCTTAGTTTTTATAAATTTAGTTTTTCAAAGGAGGTCTTTGCTGCTTGATAACCAATCTTAAAAATGGTATCCATTTTCGCTTTATTCATTTCAAAAGTGCTGTAATTGCTAAGTTCTTTAGGTTCGATTACCCATTCACAGATATTAAATTTTTGCAGGTTCGAATTGGCAGAAAGAATATCAAAAGCTCTGGTGGTTACTGCTCTTATCGAATTTAAATCTTTGGCTTCTATTTTTTGAATAGGACTCACATAAACACCAATGATATTGTCACATTGACCTTGTAATACATCCGTTGGGAAATGATTCAAAATGCCACCATCACTATAGAGATCTCCGTTAATTGCAAAAGGCGATATGATTCCAGGAAATGCAGAAGACGCTAAAAGGGCATCACTAATTTTTGTTTCCGACTCAAATATTTTTAACCTTCCTCTAACCATGTCCGTTGCGGTTATTTGTGTAGGTATTTTTAATTCTGCAAGCGTAGCATCTTTAAAAATAGTGTGAAAATATTCTTTAAAGGATTCGGAATCTATCAATCCTGCTTTTTTAAAAGTGAAATGCCTCCACTGAAACAGGTATACCGACTTGAAAAAATCTAAAATCTCATCAGGAGTCTTTCCCCAGGCATACATTGCACCTACGATTGCACCTGCACTTGTTCCAGCAATTCGATTGGGGTGAATGTTTTGCTCTTCTAAAAATTTAATCGCACCTGCATGAGCGATACCTTTAGATCCTCCCCCTGAAAGTACAAGCCCAATTGATTTTGAATTGAAATCCATTTCCTTATTTATTTGTTCTAAAATTACTATTTTGCTTCTTTTTAAGTGACTTTTGTCATGTTAAAAATTATTAAATTGTTTTAACTTTACATAAATAAAGAGAAATCATGAGAAAATCGATTGCTAAAGCATTATTCAACAGTCATTCCTATTCCGAATATAGAAAATTAGTTTCAGATTTATTAAAGGACGATAAATCTACCGGTAATGAGCAGTCAGCTGCTTTAACTAATTATAGCCATCTAAATGAGACGCGTATGAATCGTTTAGAAAAGACCTTAAAGATACCGCAAGAGAATGCTCAAAAATTGGAATCCTTAAAAAACGATTACATTTGGTTGGTTATTTCTGAAGGCTGGTGCGGTGATGCAGCGCAACTACTTCCTGTATTTGATAAAATGGTCGCTGCCTCTGATGGAAAAATAGAGATGAAAATTGTTTTGCGTGATGAAAATGAAGAGTTAATGAATTTGTTTTTAACTAACAAAGGCAAAGCGATCCCTAAACTTATCGTTATTAGTAGAGAAACAGGTGGCGGACTGGCACATTGGGGACCTCGACCTAAAGGAGCCACTGATTTAATTGCGAATTATAAAAAAGAACACGGCGCTATTGATGAAACGGCAAAAACCGATTTGCAATTGTGGTACTTACATGATAAAGGCTTGTCTTCGCAAGAAGAAATTATTTGGATGATGCTTGACTTGGACAAAGAAGAAGAATAACTGTATTTTAGAAGCTGATTAAGGAAATCCCTAAACTTATATTTCCTGAATCTCTTTGATTGTTGATTGGAAAATCATAGTGGTTTACTTCAATAAAAAGAACAATGTCATCGTCGTTTTGTATCCCGAGGCTAATTTTTTTGTAATCGCCAGTTAAGTTGCCGCGACCTAATGCAATTGCTTTTCCAAGTCCAAGTTGGAGTGTAATTCTGGTTTCTTCACCTATTTTTGGACTTAATCTAAAATTGGCAAAAACGGGAGCGACTACTAATTTGTTTGACCAATCCCAGTTCAATCCTCCATGAATTCCTAATCCAACCCACTTTTTATAGCGTAGACCATAGCCTAATTTTGATCCAATACCGTCGGGAAGGAACCAAGATTCTTTTGTGTTAGTGTAAGGATCAACTTCTCCTCTGTTAGGATTGCCGGTGAAGGCTACAGTGACGTCAAATTGAGTATAAGTGATTTTCTTGTCTTGAGCAAAAAGACTTCCGCAAAAAAATAGTGCGAATAATATCGTTTTTAGACGTTTCAAAATAGGATTATTTTGATTCTAAATTATCTTCGAATACAACAACATCCACAGCATCTTTCACATCATAGTCTCCAATTTTTGTACGGCGCAAGGCCGTCAAATGAGATCCTGAATTCATTGCCTTTCCAAAATCAAAAGCTAAAGAACGGATGTAGGTACCTTTGCTGCAAACTACTCTGAAATCAATTTCAGGAAGTGCAATTCTGGTTATTTCAAATTCGTGAATGGTAGTTTTTCTAGATGCGATTTCTACGGTGTTACCTGCACGTGCATGTTCGTATAGTCTAACGCCTTCTTTTTTTATCGCAGAATAAATAGGCGGAATTTGGTCTATTTCTCCTAAAAACTGCTTTACCGTTTCATGAATTAATACTTCGTCTATATGTGAAGTAGGGAATGTCTCGTCTATTTCAGTTTCTAAATCGTAGGACGGAGTTGTGGCTCCAATAAAAAAAGTCCCAGTATATTCTTTGGCTTGACCTTGAAGTTCTGTAATTCGTTTAGTGAATTTTCCAGTGCAAACTAAAAGCAAACCTGTAGCAAGCGGATCTAAAGTTCCTGCATGACCAATTTTAAATTTTTTAGGAAGTCCCAATTTGTTAATCAGCGCATATTTTAATTTATTTACCGCCTGAAAGGAAGTCCAATTCAAAGGCTTGTCAATCAATAAAATTTGTCCGTTTAAGTAGTCTTCGTCTGTCATTAAATGATAGTCAGGGGATGAATGAAAAAATGAATAATCAGTAAAATAATTCCGGCAGCAATTCGGTAATAACCAAATACTTTAAACCCTTTTTTACTTAAAAATCCGATAAAACTTTTAATAGCTAAAAGCGCCACTATAAAAGCGATAACGTTACCTATAATCAATAAATTGATTTGGTCATGAGTCAAGACAAAACCATCTTTGTAATAGTCGTAACATTTTTTTGCAGTTGCACCAAACATAGTAGGAACGGCAAGAAAGAATGAAAATTCAGCTGCCGATGTACGGGCTAGTTTTTGAGACATTCCACCCACGATGCTTGCGCCACTCCTAGAAACTCCGGGAACCATTGCTAAACATTGGTATAAACCAATTTTAAATGCTTTTAGGTAGGTGACTTTAGTATCCTCTGAATGATTGAACCAATCGTCTACTTTTAGTAAAACAATACCACCAAGTAAAAGAGAAACGGCAACCGTGACAGGGCTTTCTAATAATTCATCTATCATATCGCTGAATAATAATCCTAAAACTACAGCAGGAATAAAAGCAACAAACAATTTAAAATAGAAATCCCAAGTCTGAAAGAAACGTTTGAAATACAAAACCACAACCGAGAGAATAGCTCCCAATTGAATTACAATGGTAAAAAGTTTTGTAAAATCATCACTTGCAATCCCAAAAAAGGAAGAAGCGATAATCATATGTCCAGTAGAAGAAACGGGTAAAAATTCAGTAATCCCTTCGATAATAGCAAGGACAATAGCTTGTAATGTATTCATTTATGCTTTCTTTGGATTT
Source organism: Flavobacterium gillisiae (assembly GCF_900107635.1). Lineage (GTDB taxonomy): Bacteria > Bacteroidota > Bacteroidia > Flavobacteriales > Flavobacteriaceae > Flavobacterium > Flavobacterium gillisiae. The sequence continues at coordinate 39,178 of NZ_FNRD01000009.1, read as the reverse complement.
TTTAGTATAGCGTACACTGTAATTCCAAAACCAATTAAAACGGTTGTTGGAGCGAGACGAATTCTTCTAAAATTAAAAATAGCATCGCTATATACATTAGGGTCATCACTTCCTCCGCCTGACATTAGAATGAATCCTAGAGCAATTACTCCAATACCAATTAGTAAAATGGTATAGTTTATTTTTCCAAAAAGAAAATCTTGTTTTGTGTCTTTATCGTCCATTTATGCTTTTTTACTTTTTAAATTCTGAAATCAAAATTAATACAAATCGTCTGTTCTTAAATTCAAGAATTTCTGTGTCGCAAAGTGAGTACTTATCCAAGTAATCAAAATGCCAATTCCTAAGACGGCTAATAAAACACCTGCGATAAGAATTTTGTTGTCAAGAATTCCTAAATCAGGAAAGCTAGTTTCAACATAAATTAATACACCAATCAAAGCAAGTATAGCTAAAGTAGCACCTAGCATTCCTAGTTTGATGCTGCGCATAACAAACGGTTTTCTGATAAATGATTTTGTCGCGCCCACCATTTGCATGGTTTTAATGATAAATCGGTTAGAGTGAATCGACAGTCGCAAAGAACTGTTGATTAATAAAACAGCTATGAAAGTCAGGAATCCGCTGATTATTAAAATCCACATACTCACTTTCTTAATATTATCATTTACTAAATTCACTAATTGCTTATCATAAACAATATCGGAGATCATAGGGTTTAGTCGTAATTTTTTCTCCACTTTAGCAATGGAATCCTTTTCAACATAATCTGCTTTTAGGTGAATGTCGAATGAGTTTTGCAATGGATTTTCGCCCAAAAATGTCATAAAGTCTTCGCCTATTATGTCTGTATGTTGTTTTGCAGCCTGTTCTTTAGTTACATAAACCGTAGATTTTGCATAGGGTGCAACTTTTAATTCACCTCCAAAAGCTTTTAGAATGCTATCGTTTGCTTCGTTTTTGAAAAATACCGTCATGGCAATTTTTTCTTTAAAATCGTCAGCTAGTTTTTTAGAATTTATAATAAAAAGGCCTAATATTCCCAATAGGAATAATACTAAGAATACACTTAGAACAACCGAGAAATAAGAGGAAATTAACCTGCGTTTTTGAAACCTATCAAATGAAGAACTCATAGTTTACTTTAATTATGGGGTAAAAATAATAAAGAATTTCTTTATATGAAGTTAATAACGTCCAAAGTTTCAATTTTCGTACAATAAACGTAAATTTGCAACTTTATAATTCAGGAGTGAAAGTCTAAGAAACTTTGTCACTTTGTAACTTTGTCACCTAAATGAAATACAATCCGAACGAGATAGAAGCCAAATGGCAAAAATATTGGGCAGAAAATCAAACTTTTGCTGCTGTAAATAACTCTGAGAAACCAAAACATTATGTGTTAGATATGTTCCCTTATCCATCAGGAGCAGGGCTGCACGTAGGACATCCTCTGGGATATATTGCATCTGATGTATATGCGAGATATAAAAGACATCAAGGTTTTAATGTTTTACACCCAATGGGTTATGACAGTTTTGGATTGCCAGCTGAACAGTATGCGATTCAAACTGGGCAGCGTCCGGAGGATACTACTTCAGTGAATATTGATGGTGGTTATGATAAAGAAGGAAATAAAATAGCTGGATATAGAAAGCAACTCGACAAAATTGGGTTTTCATTCGATTGGAGTAGGGAAGTGCGCACGTCTAATCCAGATTATTACAAACATACGCAATGGATTTTTATCCAATTATTTAATTCTTGGTACAACAAAGACAATGATAAGGCGGAAGATATTTCAACCTTGGTGGCTATTTTTGAGAAATCAGGAAACGCTACAGTCAATGCCGTTTGTGATGATGCTATAGCGCCTTTTACGTCAAGTGAATGGAACGCTTTCGCAAAAGAGCAGCAGGAGAAAGTTCTGTTGCAATACAGATTGACTTATTTAGCGGAGACTGAAGTGAACTGGTGTCCAGGATTAGGAACAGTTTTGGCAAATGACGAAATCGTAAACGGAGTTTCGGAACGTGGTGGATTCACCGTGGTTCGTAAAAAAATGACGCAATGGAGTATGCGTATCTCTGCTTATGCGGAACGTTTGTTGCAAGGACTAAATGATATTGACTGGAGCGAAAGCATCAAAGAAAGTCAGAGAAATTGGATCGGGAAATCATTTGGCGCTACAGTCGAATTTAATATTCAGAATTCAGAAGCGAAAATTGCGGTTTTCACAACGCGTCCTGATACTATTTTTGGAGTTACGTTTATGACCTTGGCACCAGAACATGAATTAGTTGCCCAAATTACGACTCCAGAACAAAAAGAAGCGATTAGCAATTATATAGAGAAAACGTCAAAACGTTCTGAAAGAGAGCGTATGGCTGACGTCAAAACCATTTCAGGAGTGTTTACAGGAGCGTATGCTGAGCATCCTTTTACAAAAGAACCTATTCCGGTTTGGATAGGAGATTATGTTTTGGCTGGTTATGGAACTGGAGCTGTTATGGCTGTTCCTTGCGGAGATGAAAGAGATTATGCTTTTGCCAATTTCTTCAAAGGACAAAGCGGAATGCCAGCAATCAAAAATATTTTTGATAAAGACATTTCAGAAGCGGCTTTTGGATCTAAAGACGGTTTCAAATTAGTAGATTCTGATTTCTTAAACGGATTAGGATATAAAGAAGGAACCTACAAAGCAATTGAAGCCTTAGAAAAAATAAATCAAGGGAAAGGGAAAACAAATTACCGTTTGCGTGATGCTGTTTTCTCTCGTCAAAGATACTGGGGAGAACCGTTTCCTGTTTATTATGTAAATGGCTTGCCGCAAATGATTGATGCAACGCATTTACCAATTGTACTACCAGAAGTAGAAAAGTATTTACCAACGGAAGATGGTTTGCCGCCTTTAGGAAACGCTGAAGTTTGGGCTTGGGACACGACTAAAAATGAAGTTGTTAATACTGATTTAGTAGATCATTTGACCGTATTTCCTTTAGAACTGAACACGATGCCAGGTTGGGCAGGTAGTTCGTTTTACTGGATGCGTTATATGGATCCAAAGAATGAAAACGAATTTGCAAGCAAGGAAGCTTTGGCCTATTGGGAAAGTGTCGATTTGTACATTGGTGGTAACGAACATGCGACCGGTCACTTGTTGTACTCTCGTTTTTGGAATAAATTCTTAAAAGACAAGGGGTTTGCGCCTACAGAAGAGCCATTCAAGAAATTGATCAATCAAGGAATGATCTTGGGGACTAGTGCTTTTGTATATCAAGCTGTTCAATTTGAAAAGGAAGGGGCTCTGGATGTATTTATGTCTTCAAATTATTTTAAAGGCTCTGTAGATTTGACATCTGATAAAAACATTCTTTGGGACAACTACAAAGAAATATTTCTAAAAAGAGGATTGACAAAAGAACAAGTCGATTACGTGGTGTTTAGAAAAATTCACGCGGATGTTTCAATGGTAAATTCATCTGATGAATTGGATATTGAAGCTTTCAAGAAATGGAGAGAAGATTATAAAGATGCTGAATTCATTTGTGATGAAAATGGTAAATACATTGTAGGTCGCGAAGTAGAGAAAATGTCTAAATCAAAATACAATGTAGTTACTCCAGATGACATTTGTAATGAATACGGAGCAGATACTTTGCGTTTGTACGAAATGTTCTTAGGGCCATTAGAACAAGCGAAACCTTGGAATACAGCGGGGATTTCGGGAGTTTTTGGATTCTTAAAAAAACTATGTCGTTTGTATTTTGACGAACACAATTTGATTGTTACTGATGCAGTACCAACAAAAGACAACTTAAAAACATTACACAAAACCATTAAAAAAGTGGCTGATGATATTGAGAATTTCTCTTTCAATACTTCGGTTTCGCAATTTATGATTTGTGTGAATGAATTGTCAACTCAAGGCTGTCATTCTCGCGCTATTCTAGAACCATTGGCTATCGTGATTTCGCCTTATGCGCCACACATTGCCGAAGAGCTATGGTCGTTATTAGGAAATAAAGGTTCTATTGCAACGGTGCCTTTTCCTGTTTTCGAACCGAAACATTTAATAGAAAGCAGTAAAGAATATCCCGTTTCTTTTAATGGAAAAATGCGTTTCACTATCGAATTGCCTTTGGATTTAACCAAAGATCAAATCGAAGAAATCATCATGAAAGACGAAAGGACGATAAAACAATTAGAAGGTAGAATACCAAATAAAGTGATTATTGTGCCCGGTAAGATCATTAATTTGGTTGGCTAAGCGTATAAGCACTATTCTTTAAAAATCTAAATCCCAATTGTAATTCATTATGATTGGGATTTTTTTTAATTTTTAAACACGTAGAGTCATAGGGAAGTAGATTGTGAGAAGTTATTTTATTCTTCATAGAATTTATAGAGCTACCTTAAAAAGCCAGCTTTCTATAAGAGGATGAAGTATTTTGAAGCCTATTATTCTATGTGTTTCCGATTTTTTTTCCTAAATGTTGTTTGTGTTAGAATTTGGGATTTTTCTATTTGGGATTTGATTTCCTTGATGCCAAATTGACATTCTTAAAATTTGGTGTAGAATTTGCATTGTAATTTGTAACTTTAAACAAGAAGTAAACTAAAAAACAAAATATATGGGAATGAGTTATTTGATTCTTGCCGGTGCAATTATGCTGGCAAGTTGGGCAGTAAGTTCAAGACTGAAAAGTAAATTTGAACATTATTCTAAAATGCAACTGCAAAACGGAATGAGCGGTGCTGAAATTGCTGAGAAGATGCTTGCTGATAATGGGATTCGCGATGTGCGTGTGATTTCGGTAGCTGGGCAATTGACAGATCATTACAATCCGGTTAATAAAACGGTGAATCTAAGTGAGGCAGTATATAATCAACGCAATGCGGCTGCTGCGGCTGTAGCGGCTCATGAGTGCGGTCATGCGGTACAACATGCCGTGGGTTATCAATGGTTAACGATGCGTTCTAAATTAGTTCCGTTTGTAAATGTGGCTTCGTCGTACATGCAATGGATTCTGATAGGTGGTATTTTATTGATGAATAGTTTTCCGCAGTTATTACTTTTTGGAATTGTGCTGTTTGCAGCAACCACTATTTTTTCAATAGTAACTTTACCGGTGGAGTATGATGCTAGCCATCGTGCTTTGGCTTGGCTAGAGAATAAAAGAATGCTTACACCACAAGAACATGATGGTGCCAAAGATGCTTTGAAATGGGCTGCCAGAACTTATGTAGTGGCCGCGTTGGGGTCTATTGCTACATTATTATATTACGTTTCCATTTATATGGGAGGCGGTAGTCGAAGAGATTAGGTAATTAGAAAATGTGTTAATTTGATAATTCTTTCTGTATGGATAGAAGCCGTCTCGTTTTATGAATGAGACGGTTTTTTTAATTATCTCATTTTCTAATTGCCGTATTATCTCATTAAAGTTGGATTTGTCTGTCAATTTGTTGGTCTAACGAAATGAACGTTTCTGTTCTAGAAACGCCTTCTATTGTTTGGATTTTGGTATTTAGTAAATTCATCAAATGTTGGTTGTCTCTACAGATAATTTTAATCAAGATAGACCAGTTTCCGGTGGTGTAATGGCACTCTAGTACTTCTGGTATTTTTTTTAGTTCTTTAACTGCCTCGAGGTTTCGCGCTGCTTTGTCTAGGTAAACTCCAACAAAAGCCATGGTGTTGTAACCAAGAACTTTATGGTTTACTACAAATTTTGATCCTGAGATTACACCAGATTGCTCTAGCTTTCTCAGTCGCTGATGAATTGCCGCTCCTGAAATCCCTATTTTGTTTGCGATTTGAAGGATTGGTTTTCGTGCATCTTCCATTAGGAATCTTAAAATTTCTTTATCGATTCCATCTATTTCTACTACCATGGAGTTTATTTTCATAAGTTTTATTTTAGAACTAAAACCAAGGTGTTTAGTTGTAATTGAAAATCAAAATTAAGCAAAAACAACTAATATTAGGGTGTTTGTCCGTTATTTAGAAATGGGTTTAAAGTATTTTACACATTAACGGCAAACTTTTAATAGGGGGGTAATTTAATTTAGGTGGGAATTGAGTATAAAAAAACCATCTGTTGTCCAGATGGTTTTTTGTAACTTTTATTTGAAGTCGAGTCGAGGAATTATTTTCCTTTATTAGCTTCAATAATATATTTTTCTAAGGCCATAGTCATCGAAGGCGTATTTGGTGATGGAGCCAAAATATCAACTCTTAAACCATTGTCTAAAGCTTCTTTTTGAGTAGTACTTCCAAAAACGGCTATTCTAGTATCGTTTTGTTTAAAGTCCGGAAAGTTTTTAAATAATGATTTAATTCCAGTTGGACTAAAGAAAGCCAATACGTCATAGTATACATCTGCTAGGTCAGAAAGATCACTCATTACTGTTTTGTAAAAAATACCTGGAGTCCAGTCTACTTTTAATCCATTCAGGGTGATTGTTGCATCAGCATTTAACTGGTCTGAGGCAGGCAAAAGAAATTTCTCGTCTTTGTATTTTTTTATCAATGGAGATAAATCTGCAAAATCCTTAGGGCCTACATAAATTTTACGCTTTCTGTAAACAACGTATTTTTGCAAATAAAAGGCTACTGCTTCAGATTGACAGAAATATTTCAATCCTTCGGGTACTTTGAAACGCATTTCATCCGCTACTCTAAAGAAGTGATCTACAGCATTTCTACTCGTCAATATAATTGCAGTATACTGATTGAGGTCGATTTTTTGAAGTCTAACTTCTTTGGCATTAACTCCTTCTATATGAATAAAAGGTCTGAAATCAATTTTAACTTTATGCTTCTGTTGGAGTTCAAAGTAAGGAGAATTCTCTACTTTAGGCTCGGGCTGTGACACCAAAATTGTTTTCACTTTCATATTTTAACGTTTTCTAAGCGCCCCCTTTTTTAAACATAAAAAACATAAAAAAATAGGGGGCTATTTCGAGAGCGCAAAGATATAAAATAAAATAAAACATCTTACTGAATATTAGATTTTGATATCTTTTTATTGAAATCAAATATGTTAATATATTGATTATCAAAATAATAGAAATAATTATTATTGGAATATTTCTTGATATTGTGTCGTAATAAAACAATATAATGTTGATAGGTAGGATAATTAGGCCGATATAGGTTCTGTAAGTAACCTTTTGAAGGTTAAATTGTTCCATAAACTCTTCAATATTGAATGCGGTAGCGATGATTTTTTCTATTAAATATTTAGATAAAACGAAAAACATTAAAACAGTAATAATCTGAATGTAAAGCATCAAGTCCGTCTTTGAGCCATATCCAAAAAAACTTAGGGAAAGTTGAATAAAAAAGGCAAACGAAATTACTTGTACAAAAAATAGTGAAATGGTAAAACTGCCTTTCAGATGACTTCCGTCACGATACACCTTAGAGTATTTATCTGAAAATATTAAATTCATGAAATCACCAAATCGATTTTCATAAACGGATTTAGTAATTGCAATAATAGCAAATGCCAGAACAAATAAAATGGTAGCCCAATCTTTGCTTTCTGTTATTCTTGGATGAAGTAGGTGTTCAATCATAGCGCGACAAAATTACTAATTTTTTATATCAATCTTTTTATTATAATTTTATTATGAATGAAATGCCATAAAAACGTTACTTTTGCCGTGAAATTACTAGAAATATGAACGACTGTATTGTTATAATTCCTACCTATAACGAAATTGAAAATATCGAAAGCATAATCAGGTCGGTGCTTTCTCAACATAAACCATTTCATATTCTTATTGTTGACGACAATTCTCCGGATCACACCGCAGATAAAGTCAGATTGCTTCAAACGGAATTTGGTGGTCGTTTGTTTTTGGAAAACAGAGAAAAGAAGTCAGGATTGGGAACAGCCTATGTTCACGGGTTCAAATGGGCATTAGAGAATAAGTATGATTTTATTTTCGAAATGGATGCTGATTTTTCTCATAATCCAAATGACTTAGAGAAGTTATACAATGCCTGTCATTTTGGGAATGCTGATTTAGCAATCGGTTCACGATATGTTACAGGGGTAAATGTGGTCAATTGGCCATTAAACCGGGTACTGATGTCTTATTTCGCATCGGTTTATGTTCGAATTATTACAGGAATGAAAATTCATGATGCTACCGCAGGTTTTATCTGTTATAAGAGGGAAGTGCTTGAAGAAATCAACCTCAATAAAATAAAATTTGTTGGTTATGCGTTTCAGATTGAAATGAAATACAGAACCTTTTGTAAAAAATTCAATATTGTCGAAGTGCCAATAATTTTTACAGACAGGACAAAAGGAGAATCAAAAATGAGTAATTCAATAATTGTTGAAGCTGTTTTTGGAGTAATTGCTCTACGATTAAAAAAATTAGTTAATAGTTTATAATAATAAGTACAATGAATAGTGTTTTAATTAAGAATGCCAAAATAGTAAATGAAGGGGTGATTTTTGAGGGCGATGTTTTAATTGAAAATGACTTAATTGTTGAGGTTTCAGAAAGCATAAGTGCCAAATCATCAAATTGTGTCATCATTGATGCAGAGGGGAATTATTTGATGCCAGGTGCTATTGATGACCAAGTACATTTTAGAGAGCCGGGTCTTACTTATAAAGGGGATATAGAGTCGGAGTCCAGGGCGGCAGTTGCCGGTGGAATTACCTCTTTTATCGAGCAGCCTAATACTATTCCTAATGCGGTTACTCAAGAAATTCTAGAAGAAAAATACCAGCTTGCTGCTGAGAAATCGTATGCGAATTATTCGTTTATGATGGGAGCAACTAATGATAACTTGGAGGAAGTGCTAAAAACAAATCCGAAAAATGTTGCGGGTATAAAAATATTTTTAGGTTCTTCGACCGGAAATATGTTGGTTGATAATCAAGTGACACTAGAAAAAATATTCTCAAGTACACCGTTACTTATTGCGGTTCATTGCGAGGATGAAACTACAATAAAAAACAATTTAGAAAAATATAAAGAAGAATTTGGTGAAGACGTGCCTATTACTGCGCATCATTTGATTCGAAGTGAAGAGGCCTGTTATATTTCTTCTTCAAATGCAATTGCTCTTGCTAAAAAAACAGGTGCTCGTTTGCATGTTTTTCATCTTTCTACTGCTAAAGAAATGGATTTGTTCACAAACAAAATTCCATTGGAACAAAAGAAAATCACTGCTGAGGTTTGTATACATCATTTATGGTTTACCAATGATGATTATGCCACCAAAGGGAATCTTATAAAATGGAATCCGGCAGTAAAAACAGCAAATGACCAAAAAGTGCTTTGGGAAGCCTTGTTAGATGGTAGAATTGATGTGATTGCGACAGATCACGCACCACATACATTAGAAGAGAAAAAATTACCTTATTTACAAGCACCTTCTGGAGGACCTTTAGTTCAACATGCTGTAGTGGCTATGTTTGAAGCATTTCATCAAGGTAAAATAAGCGTAGAGAAAATTGTGGAAAAAATGTGTCATAATCCGGCCAAGATTTTCAAAATTGAAAAGCGTGGTTTTATTAAAGAAGGCTATTATGCGGATTTAGTGATTGTAAATTCAGGTTTGCCTTGGAGTGTAAAGAAAGAGAATATCTTCGCTAAATGTGGATGGTCACCATTTGAAGGATTTACATTTAAATCTAGAATTACACATACTTTTGTAAATGGGCAATTAGTTTATAATGCATTTAAAGTAAAAAATATTCGTGCAGGAAAAAGACTCTTGTTTGATCGCTAATAGACAAAATAGATGAAAAAAACACTATTACTTTTAACCGTTTTAGTCGGGTTTATAAGCTGTAAGGAAGAAGCAGTAAATAAACCCGATAATCTTATAGCAAGAGATAAGATGATTGATGTAATGTATGATTTATCGATTTTGGACGCGGTGAAATATCAAAATCCAGCATCTGTAGATACTTTTAAAATTAATCCTTCTCAGTATATTTATAAAAAGTATAAAATTGACAGTGTTCAATTTGCGCAAAGCAATATTTATTATGCTTCTACTTATATCGACTACAAAGAGATGTATGATGAGATTATCAAAAGGATTGACTCGAAAAAAACAGTCTTGGATTCATTGGTAAAAAAACAAGAGAAAAAGGAAGCAAAGGCAACAGCAGACTCCATAAAACGTATCAAAGTTACCCCCTTAAAAACAGATTCTTTAGCATTAAAAAAGGGAAGTATTGCCAGAAAAAAGAAGAAAGATACTTTGCGAATTCAATAAGCTCTCCATTTTACAAGCTTGAGATTTCCTTAATATACTGATGGACGTCTGTGAAATCAGTCTTTAATGTCATTTTAATTTTTTCATTGGAATAGTCATGCTTAGAATAGGATGCTTTAGCAGTAGCTCGCGTTAATTTTCTTTTTTTATTAAAAATGTTCGCAAAAATCCAATCTACTCTCCAGCCTATTTCCATTAAGTAGGGTTTCATGTGACGTGAAGGCCTTTTCACATTCAATGTATCAGCAATGGTGTTTAGGATATCTCTAAAGGGTATGTTTTGCCCAATTAAAACAAAACGTTCGTTTCTAATTTCGCTTTTCATTAATTGAACCGCCATTCTTACCACATCACTAACGGCTACGAATCCAGTTTTTCCAAGCGTATAATACCGCAATCCCTTTGCAACGGCTTTAAAAAGTAGACCGCTTCCCTGTTCTTCAAAACCAGGGCCAATAATAACTCCCGGATTTACAATTATAACATCTAAGCCTTCTTGTTGACCTCTCCAAATTTCCATTTCGGCACCATATTTAGAAATAGCATAATCACTATGTGGTTTTTCCGGATTCCACTCTGTTTCTTCCGTAATGATTGTTGCTGTACTTGTTAAATCACCTAATGCTGCAGTCGAACTAATGTAACATAATTTCTTAACTCCTTTGGCAAGGCAAAAATTCACAATGTTTGCTGTTCCTTCAATATTGGTTTTGCGTACCACGCTTTCGTCTTTTGGATCAAATGAAATTAAGGCAGCACTATGGTATACATAATCAATTCCTTTAAATGCATGCTCTAATGTAGGAATGTCGATAATGTCGCCCTCAATCCATTCTATGGCGTTAAATAAAGTCGATTTATTATAAAGTTGGAACAGTGATTCTGTTTTTTTGATAGTTCCCGAATTTCGATAGATAGCCCGTATTTTTCTAGGTCCGATATTTTCGGATTCTATTAAATACAGCAATAAATGCGCTCCTACTAAACCAGTTCCTCCTGTTACTAAAATCATTTTGTAAATGTACTAAATCAATTTCAATTCAGAAATTCAAACTTATTTTGAGGTTTCTCAGTAGTATTGCCATTAAAATTGCTATTGCCTTTGCAGTTGAATTACTATCTTTGCGGAAATTGATTAAAAAAGATGAAAAATTTTATTGAAGAAGTGACTTGGAGAGGAATGCTCCACGATGTTATGCCAGGCACAGAAGAACATTTGATGGAGCAAATGCGTGTGGCGTATGTGGGTATTGATCCAACTGCAGATTCATTGCATATAGGGCATTTAGTAGGAGTAATGTTGTTGAAACATTTTCAATTGTCCGGACATAAGCCTTTAGCTCTTGTAGGTGGTGCGACAGGAATGATAGGAGATCCATCAGGAAAATCTAATGAAAGAAATTTATTAGACGAGCCTACTTTGCGTCACAATCAAGAAGCAATCAGAGCGCAATTGAGCCGTTTCCTTGATTTTACTTCAGATGCTCCAAATGCAGCTGAACTAGTGAATAATTACGACTGGATGAAGAACTTCTCTTTTCTGGAGTTTATTCGTGATATTGGAAAACACATTACAGTAAATTATATGATGTCTAAAGATTCAGTAAAGAAGCGTTTGTCTTCTGAGTCAGCAGAAGGAATGTCATTTACAGAGTTTACATATCAAATGGTTCAAGGGTACGACTTTTTACATTTGTTCAAAAATAAAAGTTGTACACTACAGATGGGTGGTTCTGACCAATGGGGAAATATCACAACGGGAACCGAATTAGTTCGAAGAATTGCCGGGGGAAAAGCATACGCTTTGACTTGTCCGTTGATTACAAAAGCGGATGGAACTAAATTCGGGAAATCCGAAGGAGGAAATATCTGGTTAGATGCAGCGCGAACTTCTTCTTATAAATTTTACCAATATTGGTTAAATACTTCAGATGTTGATGCTGAAAAATACATCAAGATTTTTACTTTTTTATCGAAAGAAGAAATAGCTGATTTAACTGAAAAACATACAGAAACACCGCATTTGCGTTTGTTGCAGAAGCGTTTGGCTGAAGAAATTACAATAATGGTTCATTCACAAGCAGATTTGGAAAACGCTATAAAGGCATCAAATATTTTGTTTGGAAATTCTACTTCAGATGATTTGAAACAACTTGACGAAGCTACTTTCTTAGATGTTTTTGAAGGTGTTCCTCAAGCAGAAATAGCAAGAAACGAAATTGAAGCTGGAATTGATGTTATTGCTGTATTGAATGAAAAAACAGGTTTTTTTAAGTCGAATGGTGAAGCAAGACGTGCTTTGACGGCTAATTCGATTTCAGTGAACAGAGAAAAAGTGAAAGAAGATTTTTCACTTTCGACAAAAGATTTAATCAATAACCAATTTGTATTGTTGCAAAGCGGTAAGAAAAATTATTTTGTGGTAAGAGTAGTTTAATTTTCAAGTTGAACAACGATTAATGCTTTCTCAGCATAGAAAACACTGTAAAATTTTTCAGACCCAAAATCTAACATTTAGTTTGTCGGAATGACAAGATTGTGGTTATGTTTTATTGCAGTATATTCAAAAATAAAATGGTATAAATAAATAATCAAAGGGTCAAAAAGTCGCAAGAGTTCTAAGGAGCTATTGCGACTTTTTTGTGGTTTGAATGTATGTTATTCTTTAAAATTGATTTCCATTTTATTAGATTGAATCCAACCTTTTGTAATGGTTTTGTCTTCTTTTATTGTGTTTAAATCTTCGGGAAGTAAGCGTTCATATAACTCCTCTTTGTATAAATTAACGAATAAATCAATGTAATGAGTGGTTTTTCCGTCTAAATAATACTCGTTATCAAAGTATTGTATGTATCTGTTTTTATCCCAGTCTAAAGTTATGGTGTAAGTTTTACTTTCGTCAGGATTCAACTTAATGAGGCTTTTAATGATGTTTTTACTTGTTTGCTCCTTTAGCTTTTTTTCTTTTTGGGTAAAATAGGTCTCTAAGTTTCCTTTGTTAGTTTCTAGTTTGCCTTTCAATTTTTGAATCACATCCTCGGTATTTGTGCTGTTAAAAATGTTATCAGCGATAATAATTTCATTTTCTTGGTGTAAGCGGTACGAAGGAATCCAAGACGTAGAATTTGTTGCGTTAGATCGTACTGCATGTGTATTTAAAATGAAAGAAACAACAGTATTAGTTCTATTTTCTATATGATAATGTATTGTAAATTTTCTTTTCTTTGGACTTGAATCAATTGAAGTGATGGAATCAATTTTCATTTCTAATTCAGTGTTCTGAGCAGAACTACAAATTGAAAAAAATAAAAAAACAAAAAGAATGATACGCATCGATTAAGCGGTATAAGTAGGGTTGTATTATATTTAAAGCACCATCAGATTGCACCCTCGAATATCAGAATTATCAAAACGTCCCAATACCTCGAAAGAGTTGTTCGGATATTTCTTGCCTAGATCTTGCGTGGCGATAAAAGAACAGGAATTAATGTTGGCCAAATCGATTACGTTGATTCCACCTGTTTTTCCTTGCGGAATATAAGTAAGTGCATCTTCTGTATCGCGAACTAGAATTTGTATCCAAGAAGGACACTCAAATACGCCTTCTCCTAAGGAATAGGCTTGAGAGAGTAATTCCGTCATGCCGTATTCAGAATGAATCGCTGTCACGCCAAAGCCTTCGCAAAGTTGTTGATGCAGTTCTTCTCGAATCATTTCTTTTCTTCTGCCTTTCATACCACCTGTTTCCATGATGATAGTATTTTGCAGTTGAAACTGATGTTTTTCGATTAGATCCAATAAGGCAAAAGTAACTCCGATCAGAATTACATTTTGACCGGACTGGTCTAATGTGGTTAGTTTAGTTATCAGTTCGTCGTGATTGTGCAAATAAAAACCGCTGTCGTCATGATTGGATAGCTGAATCAAATCTTCGACCATATAAATCAAAGAAGAGCCATCTCTTTCCAAGTAAGAAGGTAGTAAAGCTAACACTACATAATCTTCGATATTTCCGTAAAACTGAGAAAACCCTTTGCGATAACTTTCTTCATAAATAGAAGTGTCGGTTACCAGGTGTTTACTCGTTACCATTCCTGTTGTTCCGCTACTGGTAAATGTATTTTGAACGGGGTTAGTATTAGAAACCACCGCATGACTTTTAAAAAACTGAATGGGTAAAAACGGAATCTGTTGTAGTGTTTTTACTTTTTGAGGTTCCACTTTCATGAGGTCACAAAATTCCCTGTATACCAAGTTGTTTTCGTGTTGGTAACGAAATATTTTTAAGGCGATTTTTTCAAATTGCTTTTGGCTCGAAATGGCAAATATATCAGTAGCTGTAATCAAGAATTTTTTTTGCAAAGGTATAAATTTTAATAGCTCTTTCAGATATTTAAAGATATTCGAATTTGAATTAAAAAAAGCCCCAATGGAAGTTGGAGCTTTTAAGTTATTTTTCGAAAGTAATTTTTACCTTACAATGAGTTTTCGGGTAGCACTTGCGTTTTCTTCATTAATCTTAATAATGTAAACACCAGGGTTTAGACTTGAGACATTTAGTTCTTTTGAACTAATTAATGTTTGGAGTACTTTTTTACCTAAAAGATCAAATATAATTATTTCTTTATTTGAATCATTTTTTGTGGAAATATATACTTTCCCATTAGTCACGGGATTCGGATACAGGTTCAAACCTTCAATTACTGAAGTTTCCTGTAGTTTTGGTTGTTGCTTTGTATCTTGAGCACTAAGACTCACAGAAAAGAAAAAAACCAATAAGATTGCAATATAAAAGTAATTTTTTGCCATTAGCTTGATTTTGTTTAGTAAATATACAAAAAAAATCAAATACTGTACCAAAATAAAAAACACCCTTTTAAAAAAGGGTGTTTTGGGTATTTTTTATGATATACTTTTGATTAGAATCCAACTGACCAACCAGCAGCCCATGATGGCATTCCAGCTCCGTTTCCAGCACCAGTAGCAGCACCTTCTGAAGTAATAATTGCAGATACATCAGCACTTACTCCACTTGTTGCAGGAGCAACAGCATTTAATTTACCTTTAGTTTTTGTTGTAACATCAGCAATAAAGTTAACATTTACAGCTTTTAATGCAGTAGGTATGAAAGCGATCGTCTCGGTGTTTTCAACATTGAAACCTACAGCCCATCCACTAAAAACTACGTTTGTGAAGATACCTTTAGTTCCTCTTCTTAATTTCATTGCATCATTTTCTAACCATGTTCCAGTTGTTGGTGCGCTTCCAGGTCCTACTAAAGTTAAATTAGTAATAGAAGGGTTAGCAATTGGAGTATTAGCATATCCTAATTCAAAGTTATCTGCTTCAATTCCTCTGTTTCCTTTTTCGAAACCTAATTTTCCGTACCAGTTAGTATTTGTACCAGACCATCCTTCAGTCCAGTCAAATTGATCGTCTTCATTTCCAATAGAAATTAAGTTAGAAGTATTTACAGTTCCTCCGAAGAATTCAACTCCGTCATCAGCTCCGTGGAAAAATTCTACGTAATCAATTGTAGTTCCTGAACCAACTCCAAATAATGAAAGTCCGTTAAATTCTTTTTCACTGTTAAAAGCAGCTCCAGCATACTCAATTCTTAAATATTTGATTGAACCTGAATTATCATTAGAAATGGTTCCACCGTAAGTTAAATCAGCAACTTCTGATTGAGCAGTTCCTGTACCACCAGATACACGGTTGATAGGTGCTTTACCACAGATAACTAATCCACCCCAGTCACCAGCAGCTTTTGTAGCTAATCCACTTGTCATTACAACAGGTTTAGCAGCAGTACCTTCTACATTTAGTTTTCCACCTTGAGCAATTGCGATGTAAGCAGATGTTCCGCCTGTTCCTTGAATAATCGTCCCAGCTGGGATAGTTAATGTAGCTCCATTGTTTACCTGGATTTTTCCAGTTAATTTGTACGTTTTAGTAGCGTCTAGAGTAACGATACCATCATTGATAGTCCCTTGAAAATTGGTTGCATCTGCAGTAAAAGTAGATGAAGGAGTAGTCGTTGGTGTAGGGTTGTCGTTAGAAGAACAGCTAGTGATTAAACCTGCAGCTAATGTTAAAATCCCGAATAATTTTACAGTTGATTTTTTCATGATTGTTTAATAAAATTTTTATTTATTTTCTGATACAAAGATGCGTTAAGTACTTTTTTTTGATGTTATCTAAACATGAATGTTTGTTTACTAAAAGGCTATTTCAATATCAATTTAATGTTAACTCGTTTCGTCTAGAGGGCTAAGGCTGTTCTTGGTTTCGGGAAGGTTAACAAACCTTTTAATAATCTTTTTCATTTAGGGTTATAACTAAAAAGAGCAGCTATTTAGCTGCCCTTTTATAAGATGTTTT
The DNA here is from genome assembly GCF_900107635.1 of Flavobacterium gillisiae. Lineage (GTDB taxonomy): Bacteria > Bacteroidota > Bacteroidia > Flavobacteriales > Flavobacteriaceae > Flavobacterium > Flavobacterium gillisiae. Next base: position 22,530 of record NZ_FNRD01000009.1, on the reverse strand, counting down.
GAAAGGTGTTGTTTGATTAAAATTGGTAATTCAAACTTAGACTTATGGTTGCTCCTTTTTTGTATGAAAGTACATTTACATCACCAGTTGCATTTGCTTGTACTCTATTTATTGCTGGATTTAATAAGTTTTTCGCAACTAATCCTAATCCTAATTTTTCAGTTAGTTTAGATTTTGCAATGAAATCTAGTGAACCAAAAGCTTTATCAACTAAATCTCCCTTGTTACTTGTTCCAATTGCATTTACTCTGTCTGAAAAGTAAGTGTAAGCTACAGTCGTTGTAAGATTGCTGTTTCTGTTATTCCACTCATTAAATAAAGTTAAGTCGGCATTCAACAATAAATCAGAAGCTCCAGTAAATTTACTTTTTGAGTTAGTGAAATCCACTTGGTAATTTGTTTCACTATTTACTTTTTCAGCATTCAATTCTTGGTTGCTGTATAAATAAGAAGCATTAATACCTGCAGATAATTTCTTAGCATTATTAGAATCGAAATCAAAAAGTTGTTTTCTGTATTCTACTTCGGCACCAGCTACATAACCGTAATCTCCTGTGTTGATATAAGAGATGTCATTAGAAGAAGATGATATTGTTACTTCGTTCATTGGGTTTAGAATGTATTTTCCAAAAGCAGTTACCGAAATTAGCTCGTCACTTTTCGGGAACATTTCCCATTTAAGGTCTAAATTATAATCGTCAGATTCGTATAAAAATGGATTACCTACTTTTACTTGTAGGACTTCTTCATATACGAATAAAGCTCTTTCTTTAAATTGAGGTAAAGTATAAGTTTTGCTTAATCCTAAACGTAAATTTTGTTTGTCGTTCAATTCATATTTCATGATTAAACTTGGCAAGAAAGCAGTTTTTTCTAATTTGTCATTTCCAGTCCCGCCTAATTGCGTGTACCAACTTACTTTTTGAGATATTTGTTCTCCTCTAAGACCTAATACCGCAGTTAATTTATTGAATTTGTATTCTGTGTTAGCAAAAGCAGCATGTATCGTTTGATCTCCTCCATAAGTTTGTGGGTCTAAAGCATTGTATACTTGTGAATTTCCACGGAAAGTAGCAATCGAGAAATTACCGTTGTTGAAGTTGTCTTGGTTGTAGAATAAATCTAAGTTATTAGGATCAACAATAGTGTTTGTGTTACCACTTGTCGCTTTAATGTTGAATTGCGTTGCTTGAAATCCTCTTGATTTGATTCTTCCGTTGTAACCTACAGTAATTTTTCCATTGTAATCACCATCTTCATTTTTGTTGAATTTGTAATCATATGAAGCATTACCAGCTAGCTCGTCTTCTTTCAGTTTTTGAAAGTATCTGTGGTTGTCAGGAGCTGAGATACTTGACAATTGGTAACCAGTAGCTTCTTTTCTAAAAATGTTTTGGACTCTGTCTGGCATACTTCCATCAATGATGTTGTATGAAACTCCCCAATTCAATTTAGAACGGTCTCCAATTTTACTTTCTCCTAATATTTGATTAATCCATAAACTGTTTTTTTCATAGTTAAAACGACGAATTAAACCGTTGCCGTCATTAGCAATATCAACAATGTATCCTGAGTATTCTTCTTTTGATTGTGTTGAGGTATTGATATAAAGTGAATTGAAACTTACTTTATTATTATTGTTTATTTTGTAACCAATATTAGCCATTCCGGTAGTATTAGTTTCATATTTTAGTTCGCTATAGTTGTCGAAGTTTTTATTTGCAATTCCGTTACCATTAACACTTGCTTTTGCTGTTCCATTACTTTTAGCTGAGAAATCGTTGTTGAATGAAGCAGTAGCAAAAAAGCTAAGTTTGCCCTCTGAACCTACGTCAAATGATTTTCCTCCAGAGATTCCAAAAGAAGAAGCTATTGGAGTATAGTCTTTCATTTGAAGAGAGCTATAATTGAATTGTGTAAGAGGATTGTTTGGAATTGATTTTTTTGTAAAACCAAACCCGTCAAACCCTTTTTGCAATTTAAAGTTATCTTCGGCAATTGCATTTGTGTTCACTTTAGAGCCAATGTCGATTTTTAAAAATCCTTTTCCTTTGTAGTCTTTCGAAATAATATCAACATTTCCTCCTGCAAAGTCACCATAAATGTTTCCGCTATATACCTTGTCAATAGATATGTATTCAACGATATCGGTAGAGAAAATTTCAAGATTTAAGTTTTTCTTTTCTGGATCATTTGAGGGAATGGGTAATCCATTCATAGTGGTAGAATTGTATCGGTCACCAAGACCTCTTACAAATATATTTCCTGAACCTTCTTGTTTTGTAATACCACTCGTTTTAGTAACCGCAGTTGCAACATCGCTAACCCCTTTTCTAGATAATTCCTGTGAACCGATGCTTTGTTTGATTTCAACTGCATTTTTTTGGTCCATTAATAAGGCGGTTTCTTTTTGCTTGTTTACGGTTGTAGTGATAACTACATCATCTAGTTTGTAACTTGATGATCCTAATGCTTTGCTTAGTGTTATTGTTTCTCCACTTTTTACTGTAACAGGAACCTCTATTGATTCGTAACCAATAAAACTATATTGTATTATATAATTACCTGCGGGAGCATTAAGTGCATATTTACCGTCAATATCTGTTGTGCCATTTATTTGTGTTCCTTTTAATAATACGTTTGCAAAAGGTAACGTTTCGTTGTTTGAATCCTTATCAGTTAGTACTCCAGTAATAGTACCTTTAGTTTGAGAAAAAGCAAGGGTACTGATAAAAAGCGTTAAAATGAATAATTTAAGTTTCATAGTTTGTTTAATTTTTTGCAAAGTAACGGGGTCTTTGTAAAGTTTGCGTTATTGCGAGGTTACCATTAGGTTTGTTGAATATTACTAAATGGTTACCAAATTAATTTACGGTTAATACTACTTTTTTGCTGTTCATTTATTCTTATATTTACAAAAGCAAACGTAAATTTGCCAACTATGAAAAAGAAACACACCAAGATTTTATTAGTCGATGACGAACCGGATATTTTAGAAATTGTAGGTTATAATCTTACACAGGAAGGGTATCAAATTTTTACAGCGGCCAATGGAAAAGAAGCGGTTGCTAAAGCTAAAAAGGAATTGCCAGATTTGATAATCATGGATGTGATGATGCCGGAGATGGATGGAATGGAAGCCTGTGAAAACATTAGAAAAATTCCGGAGTTGAGTAATGTGATTATTACTTTCTTGACTGCCAGAAGTGAAGATTATTCGCAAGTTGCAGGATTTGATGCTGGAGCTGATGACTATATCACAAAACCAATAAAGCCAAAATTATTAGTAAGTAAAGTAAAAGCATTGTTGCGCCGCTTAAAAGAAAGTGAGCAAGACAGTGAAACCTTGAACGTAGGTGGTATAGAAATAAATCGCGAAGAATATAAAATAGTAAAGGATAATATCGAAATTTCATTACCTAGAAAAGAGTTTGAACTGTTTTATTTATTAGCGTCTAAACCAGGAAAAGTATTCAAACGTGATGAAATTCTTGATAAAGTTTGGGGAAATGAAGTAGTTGTAGGTGGAAGAACAATCGATGTTCACATTAGAAAGCTACGAGAAAAAATAGGAGAAGATCTTTTTAAAACTATTAAAGGGGTTGGTTATAAATTTGAGGTTTAAATTAGATTTAATAAAGGTTATTTGTGGAATGTAAGGTCATCTTCAAAAGGCTAGATTGCATAAGTAACGTACGTACTTAAAAATGAAAATAAGTTTCAAAAAAACCTATAAGTTTGCGGTAAAATCAGCATTGTATATCAGTCTTTTTTCAACGGGATTTGTGATGCTATTGGCATCCAATATGTTCAAGTTGCCTTCCCGCAGTCTGTTTTTATTTGGGTTTGTTTTCATGTTAATCGTATATATTTTTTCATTTATTGTATTGCAATATCGAGTAGAGCGGTTCATTTACAGACGCGTAAAAAAAATCTATGATGATGTTTCATTATTAGAATCCAGTACATTCATAAACAAGCCCATTACCACCGACATGGAAACGCTGACCAGGGAAGTAAAGAAATTTGCAACCGACAAAAAATTGGAAATTGAAATGTTGCAGGTGCGCGAAGAATACCGAAGAGAATTTCTGGGAAATGTTTCGCATGAATTAAAGACTCCTTTATTTACGGTTCAAGGTTACATATCCACTTTGCTAGATGGGGCGATGGAGGATAAAGTGATTCGAAAAAAATACTTGAAACGTGCCGAAAAAGGAGTGGAGCGATTGATCTATATTGTTGAAGATTTAGATATGATTACCAAGCTTGAAGTTGGTGATTTGAATTTAGATTATTCGGAGTTTGATATTGTGGAATTAATTCAGAATGTCTTCGACTTATTGGAAATGAAAGCGGAAAAAAAGAATATTACCCTTGCGTTTGAAAACTACCACATCTTACCTAATTATGTAAGAGCCGACAGAGACCGGATTCAGCAAATCATTGAAAACTTAATAGTCAATTCAATAAAATACGGAAAAACTGGCGGTACAACCGAAGTTGCTGTGGTGAATTTAACTAAGAAAAAAGTTCTGGTTCGTATAAGTGATAATGGAGAAGGAATAGAGAAACAAAATATCCCAAGGCTTTTTGAACGTTTTTATCGCGTCAATAAAAGTGGTTCTCGCTCAGAAGGAGGTTCTGGATTAGGATTGGCAATTGTCAAACATATTATAGAAGCGCATAAAGAAAAAATATACGTGGAGAGCGAATTTGGTATTGGCTCAGAATTTTCATTTACACTTGAAAAACAAACGTGGAATAAGGAAAAAAAGACTGTTTCTAGTGTTATAGAAACAGCCTTTGAACTTTAGGTGATGAGTTATCTTTTTAAATGTCCCTGCATTATTAAGAACATAAGACTATGGAAAGATATATAGGCATTCCAAATGTTATATTAAAAGGAAAGGTTATGGCTAAGGCCATAGGCAGGAAAATTCCAGGGTTTGCCTTTGGAACTGCAATTTTCATGGCCGCAGGAACTGCAATGTAGGACGCGCTTGAAGCCAGTACTGCAAAAATAAATCGGTTACCAATATCATCTGTTATAAAATGGGAGACGTATGCAACGACAATTCCGTTTATTAATGGGATAATGATTGCAAAAAAGAAGCTGAACCACCCACTTTTAAAAAAGTCATTTAATTTTCTACCGCTTACAATTCCCATGTCAAGTAAAAATATGGCTAGAAATCCTTTAAACATATCCGTGGTAAAAGGCTTGATACCCAGGGCTTGTTGATCACTCGCTAAGAAACCTATAATTAAACTTCCTGTGATTAATAGTACGCTACCATTGGTAAAAGAGTGTTTGATAAGGGAACTCATTTTGGTGCTATGCACATCGTTTTTACTGAATAATCGAATTAAAATCACACCAACTATAATCGCTGGAGCTTCCATAAGCGCCATAACTGCGACCATATGACCACTAAAAGTATAGTTTTGCATTTCTAAAAAAGTAATAGCGGTTACAAACGTAACGGCACTAACAGAGCCATAAGCCGCAGCAATGGCACCTGAGTTTTCGATGCTAAAATGTTTTTTGAGTATGAAAAAACTATATAGAGGGATAATGAGTGCGATTAAAATTCCAAATGCAACTGACCAAATGATGTCAAGTGTGAAATGACTGTGTGATAATTCTTGTCCTCCTTTAAAACCAATTGAAAAAAGAAGATAAAGGGAGATAAATTTAGAAGAGTTTTTGGGGATTTCTAAATCACTTTTTAGACGAACAGCGATGATACCGAGTAAGAAAAATAGTAAGGCTGGATTTGTGATGTTTTCAAGTAGTAAATCGAAGTTCATTGTTGGGTAGTTTATTTTTTAGGATGGATTTATTTTTTTGTTGCTCGTTCCAATCTGTCATTAATAGTTCTTCCTAATCCATGATCAGGAAATTTTTCGGCGATAATTACATCAAGGTTTAAGTGATCTAATTTGTGCAAGGCATTATACAAACGGGACGCTGCTTCAGCTAAATCTCCTGTTGCTGATAGAACTTCATTTGTCACTATGTTTTTATGCTCAAAATGATTTTGATAGGTTAGTAACCCAATTCTTTTTGTGCTAAATAGCTCCAGTTCTTCGGTAACGGTTTCTGTTAATATGGTTTTGGTTTTTGGCGCATAGTGTTTTGAAAGCATACCTGGTGCAGATGGTGTTTTTTCATTGTTTGTTTTTATTTTTAGCGGACCAATAACAGTTTCAATTTCTTCAATAGTTATGGAGCCTAATCGATATAAAACAGCTGACCCGTCCTCAAAACCAATTATCGTAGATTCTATTCCGCTTCGGCATTCGCCACCTTCTAAAACGGTTAGTGAAGATTCGACAAAATAGTCCGCTACATGTTGTGCTTTCGTCGGACTAATGGAACCAAATGGATTTGCGCTTGGAGCAGCCAGTGGGAAATCTAATTGTTCTAAAAGTGCTAATGCTACTGGATGATTAGGAACTCGAACTGCCACTGTGTTTTTTCCTGCAGTAACTAAATCTGGAATTGTATTTTGTCTTTTTAATACTAAAGTCAGTGGGCCTGGCCAAAATGTTTCCGCTAATAAAATTGCTTTTGCTGAGATTTCAGTGGCAATCTGATTCAAATCAGCAACCGATTTGATATGAACAATAAGCGGATTATAAAAAGGTCTTTTTTTTAATTCGAAAATCTTTTTAATCGCTTTTTCACTGAAAGCATTTCCTGCTAGTCCGTAAACCGTTTCTGTAGGAATAGCAACAATTTCATTTTGATTTAGAAGTGCTGCGGCATCGTGAGATGAAGTGCTGATTAAAGCCATTTTTTTAAATTTTTTGAGCTATGGGTTTTAGTTTTTTTGCTGGGACTAAGGAAATCTGGATAGTTCCGTCTATTTTAAAATGCATGTCGTTTAGAAGGGAGTAAGCGAGTAAGTCTGTAATGTTTTCAGAAGCATCAGTAAGCAATTCAATTCTGATTTTTGAATGAGCAGTATTCTCGCTAAAGCGAATCTCGTTACTGAAATTTTCTAATTGATGGAAGTTAATTTTACTGTTTATTAATCCTAATAGAATTTTTTTAGCCTCTAATGGTGTGTATTGCCCTTCTACTAATTTGAACTGGTAGTCTTTCTCTTTTTTCATTGTTGTTATTTTTTTTGCAAATGTAGAACGGTTAATTCATTTGTTTTTATTTATATTTGTAATGGAATACATAAAATTATTTTATGAACTATACTTTGCATCAACTGTATGTTTTTCTTAAAGTGACTCAGAATAAGAGTATTACTAAGGCCGCTGTAGAGTTGCATCTTACACAACCCGCAGTTTCTATACAGTTAAAGAATTTTCAAGATCAATTTGAGTTTCCGTTAACGGAGGTTATCGGTAGAAAACTGTATGTTACTGATTTTGGTAAGGAAATTGCTATCGCTGCCGAAAAAGTTTTAAATGAGGTCGAGGCGATTAACTATAAAACTTTGGCTTACAAAGGAGAATTAAGTGGACGCTTGAAAATTTCAATTGTGTCTACTGGAAAATACGTGATGCCTTATTTTCTCTCTGATTTTTTAAGACGAAATCCTGGAGTCGATTTGGTTTTGGATGTTACCAATAAGAAACAGGTTTTAGAGAGTTTAGAGAATAATGAGGTTGATTTCTCTTTGGTTTCTGTTTTGCCTGATTCCATACAAATCGATAAGGTAGAGTTGTTACCCAATGAACTTTATATGATGGTAAATGCAGAACAAGTATTCGAAAAAGAAATTTATAAGGTTTCTATTTTAGAAGAATTAGCCGTTATTTATCGTGAGGAAGGTTCGGGAACACGTTATATAATGGAGAAATTTATCGAAAACAATAATTTGAATGTCCCTAAAAAGGTTGAGCTTACTGGAAATGAGGCAGTAAAGCAAGCTGTTTTAGCTGGGTTGGGGTGCTCCATTATGCCTTTAATAGGAGTTAAGAATGAACTCAATAATGGCAGTTTGCAGATTGTTCCCGTTAAAGGTTTACCAATAAAGTCGAACTGGAATTTAATATGGTTGAAAGGCAAGAAGTTTTCGCCGGTAGCAACTGCTTATTTGGATTTTATTCAAAATGAAAAGGAAATAATTATTGACGCTTCTTTTAAATGGATTAAAGATAGAAATCGTGGTACTGGAAATAAAGAACTTAAATCATAAAGGTGTAGTTAGTATTTAATTGGGGTTTTTTTTTTGAAGCACATATGGAGTTAGATTCTAAACGGACTTGATACACATTTTTTTATAGTGTAGTGTAGTTGTTTGTCAAGATGCGTAAATACAGACAATTGATGGAGTGAGTCGAACCCCTATTTTGGTGGCTGTATATTAAGAACAGCAAGGATAAATTTATATATGAATCGTAAGAAAGTGTAGTTGTCAATCGACTGCGCTTTTTCGGTTTAAGATATTTATTGTGGACGGGAATAGAAACTGGGTTTTGTGCAGTAAACAATTAGTGTTTATTATGGTTTTCGTTCCAAATATTCGTACGCTCGCATATGGTTTGAACAATAAAAACAGTACGCTTTTCCTCCAGTTGTTAAGTATTGATTTTGAGCGAATTATGATATTGTAGTGTCGTAAAAAGATCGTATATTTATGTCCGAATACTAAATTAAACAATACGAGATATGCAAACGGATTTAAGTTTCTGGATTGGATTTAATGTGTTTGTATTGTTGATGCTGGCTTTGGATTTAGGGGTTTTTAATCGAAAAGCGCATGAAATAACTATCAAAGAAGCGTTGATTTGGACGGGAGTCTGGATATCGCTGGCAATGTGCTTTAATGTGTTTATTTATTATTGGCAGGGAGAAGTAAAAGCCTTAGAGTTTCTTGCAGGTTACGTTATTGAAAAAGCATTAAGTGTAGACAATATATTTGTGTTCGTTCTGATTTTTTCTTATTTCAAAACGCCAACGATTCATCAACATAAAATTTTATTTTGGGGAATCATAGGAGCTTTGATAATGAGAGCGGCCTTTATTTTTGCTGGGGTGGCCTTACTCGAAAAGTTTCATTGGACAATCTATGTTTTTGGAGTGATATTGATTTATACAGGATATAAAATGCTCGCTCAAAAAGAGAAAGCAATTGAGCCAGAAAAAAATCCATTAATTAAAATTATCAGAAAAATTATTCCCGTAACAAGTAAATATCATGGGGGAGATTTTTTCATTAAGCAAAATGGAAAATTATTTGCAACTCCTTTATTTTTAGTATTGATATTAATCGAAGTCACTGATTTAATTTTTGCAGCAGATAGTATTCCTGCAATATTAGCGATTACTCAAGACCATTTTATTGTTTATACTTCAAATGTATTTGCTATACTTGGACTTCGTTCTTTGTATTTTGCTTTAGCAGGGATGATGGATAAATTCCAGTATTTGTCTAAGGGACTTGCTTTGATTCTAATTTTCGTAGGACTAAAAATGTCGCTGGTTGATTTTTATAAGCTACCAATACAAATAGCATTGTTGGTAATTATTGTCATTTTAATCTTGAGTGTAGTAGCTTCATTAACTGCTAGTAAGAAAATATAATACTGTGGTTACTCACTAAGAAATTAAAAGGTTTTGATATATTAAAGATAAATTTATAACTAAGATGGATAGGATTCTTGTTACTACCGATTTTTCTTCTAATTCAAAAGCAGCTTGTCGTTTTGCTATTCAATTGGCGTCACAACATAAGTGTGAGTTGACTTTTTTCCATTCCTATTATATCGCAAATATAGGTTTGATGAGTGGTGAAGCCCTTGTTGCTTTCGAAAATAAAGAAGAGGATAAAATTAAAAAAAAGCTTAACAAATTTGTAGAAATACTTTATAAAGGCATTGATTCAAGCTTGTCAAATAAAAAGTGTGTAATAAAAAGTGCTGTTTTCACTGACAGCAGCATCAGAGAGTACGCCCAAGAAAACAATTTTAGTTTTATATGCATTAGCACCAGAGGTTCTGGAAAACTAAAAAAAATATTTGGATCAAACACTTCAAATCTAATAACCCATTCAACAGTTCCTGTTATTGCTGTGCCTTTCAATTATCGTAGGAGTGAAATAAACAAAATTATTTATGCGTCTGACCTTGTGAATCTTGAGGAAGAAGTAGTTAAAGTGAATGAATTTGTAAAACCATTAAATGCAATAGTCGAAATTCTTCATTTCGAATACCCAACAGACGATGCAGTAAATAGGATTGCTTTGGATAAACTGATTAAAGGAAATTCAGGCCGTGATTTTAAACTGCATATCAAGAAAATCGATCTGACTGAAAGTTTGATTTTAAATATACGTAGTGTAATTAAGAAGTCAAAACCTTCTATGTTGATTATGTTCACTCAACAAAACAGAAGTTTTTTTACTAAGATATTTCACCCCAGTAAATCAGCGTACTATTCGTTTAATGCTAAAGTGCCATTACTTGTGTTTAATAAAACATAATTCAAGTAAAAATGCATGAATATCTGAGGGTAATATTGATGTTTTAGGTAGAAATATTTTTGCTGTTTTTTTTGTCAAAATTAAATAGCCTGTATTATAAGGGGAGCCTTGTGCTTTTTGTAGGTTATTTTTTGGTTTTTATATTGTTAAAAAAATGTAAAACAAAGGTTAATTTTTTAATGGTTTGCTAACGTTAACTTAACATTACGGTTTCATCTTTGCCGAAAATTTAGCAACCCATTTAACCATGAAAAAACTTTTAATTGCACTTTTTATAGTTAGTACAGCAGTACTTCAAGCGCAAGACGTTAACAAAGACGCAATTTCTAAAGAAGTTGTCCGTGTTTTAGATTCCATAAACAAAGTAAAGGCAGCCGAAGAGAAAGCAAAGCCGAAAAAAGATTCGCAATGGTATGATAAAATCAGCATTAGAGGATATGCGCAGGTGCGGTATAACGGATTGTTATCGACTAATGATAAAGTATCGTGTGAGCAATGTGATAAATCATGGGGAACGACTACGACTGGCGATGATGTAAAATCAAATAATGGTTTTTTTATTAGAAGAGCTCGTATTGTGTTTTCAGGTCAAATACATCCAAACGTATATTTCTACATTCAGCCAGATATCGCAAGTTCTCCTAGTACAGGGGTTAATAATTTTTTACAGATACGCGATGCTTATTTCGATTTGTCATTTGATGCTAAAAAAGAATTTCGTGTAAGAGTAGGGCAGAGCAAAGTTCCTTTTGGTTTTGAAAACATGCAATCAAGTCAAAATAGATTGACCTTAGATCGTAATGATGCTTTAAATAGTGCTGTTGCAAATGAAAGAGATCTGGGTGCATTCTTCTATTGGGCACCAAGTAAAATAAGAGAGCGTTTCGCTATGCTTATTAAAGATGGATATAAAGGTTCAGGAGATTATGGTGTGTTTGCATTTGGAGCATACAACGGTCAAACATCTAATAAGTCAGAAGGGAATAGAAACTTGCACGTAGTAACTAGAGTAAGTTATCCGTTTGTGATAGGAAGCCAGATTATTGAACCAGGTCTTCAAGCGTATACTGGTAAATGGGCTTTTGGAAACGAAATTTCCACGGGTGTTTCTGTAAAAGACAAACAATATACTCTTGACCAAAGAGTAGCGGCTTCTTTTGTGTTGTATCCAAAACCATTTGGTGTTCAAGCGGAATATAATATTGGTAAAGGGCCTCGATACAATAAAATTACAAATTCAGTAGATGTTTCTAGTTTAGAAGGTGGTTACGTTACCTTAAACTATAAGTGGGATTTACCAAAAAATCAATTACTGTATCCGTTTGCTAAATTCCAATACTATGATGGTGGAAAGAAATTTGAAAAAGATGCTAGAAGTTACACGGTTAGAGATTATGAGTTGGGTTTAGAATGGCAGCCTTATAAAGCATTTGAGTTAACTGCAACTTGGGTTATCGCGGACAGAACTTTTGAAGATAGCGTGCTTAAGAACAACAGGCAGCAAGGAAATTTATTGAGATTACAAGCTCAGTTTAATTTTTAGAGATATATAATTCAAGAATGTAAAAAACATCAGAGACTCTTAATGAGTAGCTGATGTTTTTTTTTTCTAGGAGGTAGAATTTAAATTTAATCCTATTTAGTATTTGAAAAATAAGTAAATTAGGCGTAAATTATTAAATAGCAGGTAATTAGTGTTTTTGGATTACCTTAAATTATTGTTATGGTAACCTTGTCTTAATACTAAAAGGATTTATTAACATTAATTTTGCACCGAAATAATAAAATAATAACAAATTATTAAAATGAAAAGATTTTTATTAAGTATCGTGCTAATGTTTACCATGTTTGCGTCAGCCCAGGAAGATAAAATAGAGAAAAAGGAAGTTGTTAAAAAAACAGAATTATCACAATACCTAAATTCAAAGAAGAAGTTTGGATTTACTGAAAAAGATAGTTTATTTCAAGTGAATATTGGATTCCGAGTTCAAAGTAGAATAGGTTACGGTAAAGAAGATGGTGAGTCAGGAGTTGTAGAAGGTGAAATTAGAAGAATGCGTCTTAAATTAGACGGTTTTGTTTATAATCCTAAGTTTGGATATAAAGTAGAACTAGGTTTTTCAGCGAGAGATATTGGAACCGTAGTGGTAGGAAATAGTGGGAATGTGATTTTAGACGGAGTTCTTTTTTACAAAGCTACTCCTCATTTTACAATTGGTTTCGGTCAAACTAAATTGCCAGGAAATAATCAACGTGTAATTTCCTCAAATTCATTGGAGCTTACGGATCGTAGTATTAATAATTCAAAGTTCAATATTGATCGTGATTTTGGAGTATTTTTAGATTATTCGAAAGGAAGTCCAGAGCATTTTTCCTATTCATTAAAAGGTGCTATTACTAAAGGAGAAGGTAGAAACTGGGTAAAAACAAAAGATGATGGAATCGCTTTGACGGGTAAAGTAGAATTGTTTCCTTTAGGAGCTTTTACTAAAAACGGATCAAATTTTGAAGCAGATTTGATGAGAGAAAAAACACTTAAATGGATGGTGTCTGGAGCTTTTAGTCAAAACAATAATGCATTAAGATCTCAAGGACAGTTAGGAAGTAGTTTGTATGAGTCAAGAACGCTTCAATCATTGTTTTTTGACACTATGTTAAAGTATAATGGATGGGCAGCTTCTGCAGCTTATATGTCAAGAATGGCTGACAATCCTATTACGGTAAATCCGTTGGATATAACTAAAAAACAAGCGGTTTATGTAGGTCACGGAATTGATACTCAATTGAGTTATCTTTTTCCTTCTGATTATCAAATAATAGGTAGATTTTCTACCCAAAAAGTAGATGCCGATATTCAAACGATAAGTCCAAATGTTGATGAGTACACGATTGGGTTATCTAAATATATATTTGGACATAAGGTAAAAGTGCAAGGGGAGTTTTCTTATGATAATGTACAAAATTATAGTGGAAGCGTAGACAATAACTGGTTTGCTCGTTTTCAAGTAGAAATAGGAATATAAATTCAGAATGAGAAACCGTAGAATTGCGGTTTTTTATTTGTGAAAATTTAATAGCGCTCTAAAAGGGTAAATATTGGATAATATTGGCTTAACACAGAGTTAACATTGAAGTGTTACTTTTGTAAAAAATTTAAAAAAAACTAATAAAAAAATAAAATGAAAACATCAAAATTATTTTTAATCTTACCTTTAATCGGTATGTTAAGTTGTGGTAAAGCAAAAACAGATGATAAAGGAACTGAAGGGTCAAGTGCTGCAGTATCTGTAACTATCAAAGGTAGTGATACTGTTTTGCCATTGGCACAAAAAGAAGCTGAAGAATTGATGAAAACAAATGCTGATGTAAGTGTTACTGTTGTAGGAGGTGGATCAGGTGTAGGTATAACGGCAATGATTGATGGTACTACTGATATCGCAATGGCTTCTAGAGATTTGAAGACTGAAGAAAAAATGAAATTTGCTGATAAAAAAGTAGAGATCGAAGAAGTTATAATAGCATATGATGCATTAACAGTAATTGTTAATCCAGCAAACAAGGTTTCTAAATTAACTCGTGAGCAATTAGAAAAAATCTTTACAGGACAAATCAAAAACTGGAAAGAAGTTGGTGGTGATGATGCAAAAATAGTTGCTTATTCAAGAGAGTCTTCTTCAGGAACTTATGAGTTCTTTAAAGATGAGGTTATGGATAAGAAAAATTACGCAACAGATATTTTGAACTTACCTGCAACTGGTGCAATCGTTCAAGCAGTAGGTCAAACTAAAGGAGCTATTGGATATATCGGATTGGCATATGAAACTAAAGAAGTAAAACAATTGGCTATATCTTATGACCAAGGAAAAACTTTTGTTGAGCCATCTGTAGCTAGCGCTAAAGATAAATCATATCCTATCTCTAGACCATTGTTCTATATGTTCAACAAGGTAAATGCTGCGAAAGTAAAAACAATTGTTGACTATGCGCTTTCTGCTGAAGGACAAAAAATTGTTTCTGAAGTTGGTTACATTCCATTGAATTAATAAAGGTTAATTTTTTAGATACTTAAAAGGTTGCTCTATTAGGAGCAACCTTTTTTATTTGTAAATTTGTTGTAATTTTAGATTTTAAATAATCTCTTAACATTAAGTTAACCTAAGGTTAACGGTGCGAACACATTCAACGCCTTGAGCTGACGTAATTTTGCTAAAAAATAAAAAACACTCTTTTGAAAACAAATTTTAAACAGATTAAAGAGAAGGTAATTGAATCTATTTTGATGTTAAGTAGCGCCGCTACTAGTATTACAGTAATTTTAATTGTCTTTTTTCTATTTATAGAAGGTGCTGGGGTTTTTACCAAAAAACCAATAGACAAGGGTTTTTTATTGGCAGTAAATGAGTCAAATCCCGTAGGAAAATTAGAGCCATCACAGATTAAGGATATTTTTGATCAAAAAATCACAAACTGGAAAGAACTAGGGGGAAAGGATGAACCTATCGTTTTGTTCAGAACTGGTGATATAACAGATTATTATACTGAAGAAGAGCTTGGGGAGAATTTTGTTAATTTCCCTGACAAAATAAATGAGCTTATGGCTAAAACGCCTGGCATCATTGCCTTTTTCTCTGATAAGTATGTAAATAAAGAATTTAAAGGAAAAGAAGTAGACATAAATAAAATTACCGTTTATAAATTCTTATCCGGTGAAGAATGGTTTCCTACTGCTGAACCCGTTGCCCAAATGGGAGTTAAGCCCTTAATTTATGGTACACTATGGGTGAGTTTAGGAGCTATTCTCTTGGCTTTGCCTATCGCTTTGGCAGCAGCCATCTATTTAAGTGAAATTGCAAAGAAAAGAACTCGTAATTTATTAAAACCACTTATCGAACTTCTGGCGGGAATTCCGTCTGTAGTTTATGGTTTTTTTGGATTGGTGGTTATCGTACCTTTAATTCAAAGTCTTTTTGGTTTACCTGTGGGTGAAACTGCTTTGGCGGGTAGTGTCGTGCTTGCAATCATGGCTTTGCCTACAATTATCACTATTTCAGAGGATGCAATGCGCAACACGCCACGTGCTATGAAAGAAGCGAGTTTAGCTTTAGGGGCATCGCATTGGCAAACGATTTATAAAGTGGTAATTCCATATTCTGCATCTGGGATAACAGCCGGTGCTATTTTAGGTATAGGTCGTGCTATTGGTGAAACTATGGCCGTATTAATGGTAACTGGAAATGCTGCGGTAATACCTCATTCTTTTTTAGCACCTATTCGAACAATTCCTGCTACTATTGCGGCAGAATTAGGTGAGGCTCCAAACGGAGGTTTGCACTATGAAGCCTTATTTGCATTGGGTTGTATTCTATTCATAATCACTTTTGGGATCAATATGTTAGTAGAATTAGTTACCAATAGAAATTCCCATAAAAAACACTAAGATGAGTACTGAAAATAATTTAGCAAAGAAAAAAAGAAGAAGTCAAAATATTGCCTTTGGTATTTTTACAGCGACAAGCTATGCTATTGTAGCACTTCTATTTGTAATATTAGCTTTTATTGTAGTAAAAGGGATTGGTGTTATCAGCTGGGAATTTATTAGTGAAATGCCAAAAAATGGAATGACTGAAGGAGGGGTTTTCCCTGCTATTGTTGGAACACTTTGTTTGGTTATAGCAAGTATGATATTTGCGTTTCCTGTAGGTGTACTAGCGGCTATTTATATGAATGAATATGTGAAAGACGGCTGGCCTAAAAAAATAATTAAGCAAATGACAAATAATCTTGCTGGAGTTCCATCTATTGTATTTGGACTTTTCGGGATGTCGTTATTTGTGAATAAGTTGGAATTTGGAGATTCGATTTTAGCCGGTGGATTAACCTTAGGGTTATTAGTGCTTCCAGTTATTATTAGAACAACAGAGGAATCATTGAAAGCAGTAGACGATACCTTTAGACAAGCAAGTTTAGGATTAGGAGCAAGTAAGTGGGAAACGACAAGCAAAATTGTATTTCCAATAGCATTTCCTAATATTATTACAGGATTAATATTATCCATAGGAAGGGTTTCTGGAGAGACGGCACCTATTTTATTTACCGTTGCTGCCTATTTTTTACCTAAATTGCCTAGATCCATTTTTGATCAAGCGATGGCATTGCCTTATCACTTATATGTGATCGCAACGAGTGGAACTGATATTGAAAAATCAAGAGCTATGGCTTACGGTACGGCACTTATATTAATTATTATTGTATTAATTTCTAATTTATTGGCGAATGCACTTCGTAAATATTATGGAAAAAAAGTAAAAATGAATTAACATGCATAAAATAGAATCAAACAACGTAAATTTTTACTACGGAGAAAATCATGCTTTGCGCGATATTTCTTTATCAATGAAAGAAAATACGGTTACAGCTTTAATTGGACCATCAGGATGTGGTAAATCAACTTATCTGCGTTTGTTAAATAGAATGAATGACCTTATCGACGGTACTAAAATGACCGGAAGTATTGTTATTGATGGAACAGATATCTACGGAAAAAACACCAATGTGGATAATTTGCGTAAAAATGTGGGGATGGTTTTTCAAAAACCAAATCCTTTTCCAAAGACTATTTTTGAAAATGTAGCTTATGGATTGCGAGTTAACGGGATTACAGATAAAAATGAAATTGAAGAGCGTGTGGTTACCACTATTGAACAAGTGGCGCTTTGGGATGAGGTAAAAGACAAACTAAAAAAATCAGCTTTTGAACTTTCTGGAGGTCAGCAACAAAGGTTATGTATCGCTCGTGCTCTTGCAATAAAGCCTTCTATATTATTGATGGATGAGCCAACATCGGCTTTGGATCCAATTTCCACTTCAAAAATTGAAGAGCTTATTTATGAGCTAAAAAACAAATACACTATCGTTATTGTTACACATAATATGCAACAGGCTGGTCGAGTGAGTGATACGACTGCTTTTTTCTATATGGGCGAATTGATTGAGTACGACAAAACAAAAACTATTTTTACAAAACCGGCAATCAAGCAAACGGAAGATTATATAACAGGAAGATTTGGATAAAAATGATTTTGATATGAATTCAGAATCTACTAACTTTAAATCTTCAAATCTTTAGAAAAAAATGGCATCACACTTAGAAACAGAACTTGGTAAGCTTAGAAGTATAATTATAAAAATAGGGGGTCTGGCTGAAAGTCAGGTTGCTGAAGCTGTTAAGTCAGTGCTTTCAGAACCCGTTTTAGAAAGTAAAGAAGTAAAGAAAACAGAAAACAAAATTGATAAATTGGATGTAAAAATCGATGATATCTGTCAGAGTGTTTTTGCTTTACAACAACCTGTTGCGTCCGATTTGCGATTTATCATATCGGCAATGCAAATTAGTAGAGAGATCGAAAGGATTGGTGATTTATCTATGAGTATCATCAAACTTACGAAAAGCATTAAAGAGAAGCATGAGCTAATATCAAAATTTGATATTACTGATATTGTAAGAGGCGTAGAAGATATTACCGTTAAAACAAATGAGTGTTTTCTTAATATGGATGAAAATACTATTGAAGAAATTTTCACGTTAAACACTGATATTAAAAGTAAAAGTAGCGATGCAATTGATAATATCATTGGAGAAATGAAAAACAATTCTAAAACGGTTGTTTCTGGTACCAATTTAATTATTGCATTGAAACACTTCGAAAGAATTGCAGATCACAGCACAAACGTTGCAGAATCTGTTTATTTTATGATCAATGCGAAGACTATCAAGCACGAAAAATTTACAGATAAGAAATAATTAAATTCACGATTGAATTAAATTTTAAAGCTGGTTTTTATATCAATTAATGATATAAAAATCAGCTTTTTTAATGCGGTACTGTTTTTAAATTTCGAAGACACCAAATAATTTTTTCCAATCGGGAGTGTTGTTAAAGCATTGTAAGCCGCTATATTTTTTCACCTCTGGTAAGTTGTCTATTTTAAAATCGTCTTGTTCGGCGTAAGGAACCATACCGTCTTCTTTTAATTTTTTGGCTAAATATAGTTGCTCATATTGCCCAGGAGTGGGGATGAAAAAGGCTTTTTTACCCAGCTTTACCAGATCCATAATCGTTGTGTAACCCGAACGTGCTAGAACAATGTCACTTTCATTAAAAGTTTGCTCGAGTTGACGGCTAGTCATAAAGTTAAAATAGGTAATGTTTTTTAGTTGTTCCTTTTTTTGTTCCTTTTCTACAATTCCTTTGATGAATACTACATCGCCTCGATAACGCTTTAATTCGGTTTTTAGGATAGTTTCCAATAGTTCTCGTTGCGGTTCTGGGCCGGACAGAATAACCATCAGATCGTATTGTTTTGGGGTTTCTTTTTTATGCATGCGGCTTAGTGGGCCGATGTATTTAGGTGTAAAGGACAAGTTGTTCGAATGGCTTAATTCCCCTGCCAGATTTGGCTGGCCGGGAACATCAGGAACCCAGCATTCTGTATATTTTTTAATTATATTTTGATGTAGTTTGCTCGTTAACCAAGTTGTATTTCCGGTCATCACATTGAGCTGATGCGTTATGAATACACAGGGTACATTTTTATTAAAAACGCCTAGGCGGTTGTCTGAGATAATTCCGTCGATATCGTATTGTTTAATCCATGAGGCAACCAGTTTTTTTTCATTCGAAATGGCTTTCAGCATTTTTGGAGCATTTTGTAATAACTTCCATTTGAAATTCTTCCCATTTTTAGCATACTCTATTTGGTAAGATGGCAATTCGATTGTTTGTAGATAAGGGAATTCTTTGCGTAACATAGCAAGAGCTATTCCATCAGATGCAATTATGGGTATATGATTACTTTCTTGCAATGCCTTTATTATAGGGATGCAGCGGGTTGCATGTCCTAAGCCCCAGTTTAATGGCGCAACCAAAATAGTTTTCGGGGTATTGTTAATCTCCTTCGGTATTGACATGGTTGCTTTTTTTGGGAAAGGTACACAAACTAAGGTTTTGGAAAGAAACACTTTGTATTACCAAACCTTTAAATTATTAATTTGAATTAAAATTAGGGCCATAACTGAACTTTAGCACTGTTAATTGTTTTAAGTTTTCAATTTGTACTAATTATGGGGCTAAGTTTAATTGGTTTTTAAAAATAATTGGTTTTAGTCGAGTAAAAGAGTTGTTTCATCGGATAAATTTTAATTTTGGCGTTATTAAAATTACTTTTGTGCATTATTTAAGAGTTTTTTAATAAGAATATTCAGTTTTGATTGATGCTAAATTATTCTAAAAACAAGTATCAATGTGCATTTCTTATGTTATTTCATGAAAAACAATTTCTTTCTTTCCTTATCAAAATTCCACCATTTATTACTTAAATTATTATCCATGGGACTAAACTTTACTCCTCTCTTTATTAGAAAGGGATGTAAAAATAATAATGTCATTTATTTAATGATTTTGTTGTTTTCATTCTTGCTTAATAGCTCTACTATTCAATCGCAAACTCCTGTATTTAGTAATCCAACTCATATTGCGGCAAGCGCTCCGAATAAAACTACTGGGGCCAAATATATATATTACAATGTAACAAATGCCAATGGTTTTAGTGTAGATGCAGTAGTGACTATTGTTTCAATTTCTAATGCGGTAATTGTAGATGTCGATAATCCTACTAATGGTGGCGGCGGTTTGATAAACCGATTTCAGCCTGTACAAAACACAACTTCTGCAGGGGGATATGTAGAATGGAGAATTGAGTTTTTTAAAGCGGGTACTTATAACTTATTGACATTAACAGGTGAGTTAATTACCTTAAATTCTTTTGTGTTAGAAGCATTAGATATCGATGGTGATGAGTTTTTTGATACGGTTATAGCGTCTCCAAATTACTACACCTTGAACAGTCCAACACTATTAGTTGCTTCAATGGTTGGTTCTTATACAAGATTCCAAGGTCCTTCTAGTTCAGTAGATCCTATTAGATTGACAGATACTCCATATATAGTCACTGTGAGTTTTACTAATGTAAATGTTGCCACTTTTAGAATAGGACGAAGAATAGTTGGTTCAAATAGGCAAAGTTCAATCAGTTTTGGAGAAGTGAAATTTGATAATGCTCCTGTAGCAAATAATGATGAAAGTTTATTAAATAATCTCGGACCAGTAAGTTTAAATGTAACAACAAACGACACTGATTCTAATAATGATATAAATTATAGTTCTGTTAGTTTTGTAGGAGGTACGGATACAGATGCCAATGGTACATTAGATCAATTAATTGTTCAAGGGCAAGGAACCTGGACTGTTAATTCTTTGGGTGTTGTAACTTTTACTCCTTTAGCTACCTTTAGAAGTGACCCAACTCCGATAAGTTATAGTATTAAAGATGTAAAAAATTATATATCTAATCGGGCAACTATTACCATTACTTTTAAAAAAGCAGATTTAGCAATCGTTAAGACGGTAAGCAATGCTACACCAAATGTAGGAAGCAATGTAACCTTCACTTTGAAAGTAACGAATAACGGACCAAGTGCAGCGACGGGAGTATCAGTAACAGATCTGTTACCTAGCGGTTATACTTATGTATCCGATAATGGATCCGGAGCTTATGTTTCAGCCACGGGAGTATGGACTATAGGTAACCTTGCTAATTCAGGTATTACAACATTGAATATCGTAGCGACAGTAAAAGCAACAGGTAGTTATGTGAATACAGCAACGGTAAGCAGCACCACAATAGATCCTACGCCAGGAAATAACACATCAACCAATACACCGGTACCATGCCCACCTGTTCCAACATTTGGTCTTGTAACGAAACCAACATGTGTAAAAACTACGGGAAGTATTGCGATTTCTAATTATGATGCTGCTTATACTTATAGCACAACTCCGTCAGTAGGAGTTACTCGATCAGGGAGTCTAATTACTGCACCTGCGGGGACTTATACAGTAACGGCAACTTTAGGAAGTTGTACTTCGAATGGATCAGTAGTAGAAATAGGTAACGTTGTTTGCCCGATAACAGAAAGTGGAAGCATCGCTGCAACTGGCGGAATCGCGATCACTACTGTATTATCGAATGACACAACCAATGGCGTTGCAAGTACAACATCGAACTCTACAATCGCGCAAAGCGGTACATGGCCAACGGGAATTAGTTTAAACACGACTACCGGAGCAATAAGTGTAGCAGCAGGAACAGCACCTGGCGTATATGCAGTTGCTTACGAGTTATGTGATAAACTGACACCAAAAACCTGTGCTACAGTAACAGACAATGTAACGGTAACATCGGTAGTCACACCGATAACAGAAAGTGGAAGCATCGCTGCAACCGGCGGAATTGCGATTACTACTGTATTATCGAATGACACAACCAATGGCGTTGCAAGTACAACAGCGAACTCTACAATCGCGCAAAGCGGTACATGGCCAACGGGAATTAGTTTAAACACGACTACCGGAGCAATAAGTGTAGCAGCAGGAACAGCACCTGGCGTATATGCAGTTGCTTACGAGTTATGTGATAAACTGACACCAAAAACCTGTGCTACAGTAACAGACAATGTAACGGTAACATCGGTAGTCACACCGATAACAGAAAGTGGAAGCATCGCTGCAACTGGCGGAATCGCAATCACTACTGTATTATCGAATGACACAACCAATGGCGTTGCAAGTACAACAGTCAACTCTACAATCGCACAAAGCGGTACATGGCCAACGGGAATTAGTTTAAACACGACTACCGGAGCAATAAGTGTAGCAGCAGGAACAGCACCTGGCGTATATGCAGTTGCTTACGAGTTATGTGATAAACTGACACCAAAAACCTGTGCTACAGTAACAGACAATGTAACGGTAACATCGGTAGTCACACCGATAACAGAAAGTGGAAGCATCGCTGCAACTGGCGGAATTGCGATCACTACTGTATTATCGAATGACACAACCAATGGCGTTGCAAGTACAACAGCCAACTCTACAATCGCACAAAGCGGTACATGGCCAACGGGAATTAGTTTAAACACGACTACCGGAGCAATAAGTGTAGCAGCAGGAACAGCACCTGG
>NZ_FNRD01000019.1 GCF_900107635.1 Flavobacterium gillisiae | reverse complement strand
CCGCTTTTGTCTATATTTATTAACGTTGGCCGGCAATTATTATTTATTGCTTTAATTAGGAATGACTGCGCACTCATTCTTTGTCTTCTTTTGGTCAGAAGAAAATCCACCGTATTACCCAACTTATCAACAGCTCGATATAAGTAACACCAGATACCTTTTACCTTTCTATAAGTTTCATCCATTCGCCAGCTGGCTCCTACTCTATTCTTTCGCTTTTTGATTTGTGATTCAATCAAAGGTGCAAATTTAAACACCCAACGCTGAATCGTAGCATTATCAACTGCTATTCCAAGCATTTTCATTATGTACTCAACTTCCCTATAACTTAATGTAGATCTCAATTTGAATTAAACGGCCTGAAGAATAACAGCTTTGGGATAACAATGACCTTTGGTTTTCATTTAATATATTTTGAACCTCTAAAGATAATAGTTATTAAACAGACGCGACAGAACCGAAGTGTTTTACTGTAGCATATTTTGCTACAATGTAATATTATTTATTACTTTTGTTCACAAATAATACTCGTTCACGTTTTCGTGAACGTAAAAAAAAAGTGAACAATGAATAAGCAAGAGATAATTCATAACGCATTAAATAATATCCTGACTACAGCAAATATTAAAGGTACATGGAAGGACATGGATGACAAAAATCAGATTGATGGTCAACTACAATTAAAAATAGAGAACCAGACAATTGATCTTTTTGCGGAAATAAGAACCGAAATAAGAACGATCCATCTTCAAAAAATACAAGATCAAGCCAAAGAATATAATCCATTCATTATAATGGCACAAAGAATATTTCCTAAAATAAAAGAGGAACTCCGTAACAGAAACATTGCGTATTTAGAAGCTAACGGAAATATATTCTTGAAAGAAAAGGGCGTTTTTGTATGGATCGATACCAACAAACTTGTTGAAATTAAAAATAGAACAACAAATCGAGCATTTACAAAAACGGGATTAAAAGTATTATATCAATTTCTAATAAATGAGCAGTGGATAAACTATACCTACAGACAAATTGCAGAACAAACCAATACTGGAATTGGAAATTTAAATAACATCTTTACAGGTTTAAAACAAGAAGGATACCTATTACAGATAAACAAGCAGCAATATAAAATTGAGAATAAAAAAAAGTTACTGGAAACATGGATAATGGAATATGAAAAACGCCTAAAGCCAACATTAACAATCGGAACATTTCGCTTTTTAAAAGAAGATGATTTCTATAATTGGAAAAATCTAAAGCTACAAAAGGGTAAAACATGTTGGGGTGGCGAACCAGCAGGAGATATATTTACAAATTATTTACGTCCTGAAGAATTGACCATATACACAACGGAAACAAGAGGAGACTTAATGAAAAATTATCGCTTGGTTCCTGATATAAATGGAAATATATTAATTTTAAAAAAATTCTGGGAGTATGATGAGATAAATGATAATGTGGTTCACCCATTATTAGCTTATGCCGATTTGATAAATAAAGGAGACAGAAGATGTACAGAAACAACACAAAAAATATACGATGAGTACTTACAAGATAAATTTTAAACAGTTACGCCAAGAACCTCATATTTCATAAATATTATATGCATTAGAACGAGGATTAAACAAATACAATATCGATTTCTATTTGGTTGGGGCTGTAGCTCGTGATGTGTGGATGAGTGCTATAAATGGTATTCCTCCTACTAGAATTACAGGAGATATCGATTTTGCTATTTTTATTGACGACAAAGGCACCTATGAAAAATTAAGAAACTATCTTATAAATACCGAAGGATTCTCACCATATTCAACTAATAATTTTGTGCTAATTTGGAAAAAAGTAATACAGGTTGATTTGCTCCCATTTGGCGCTATCGAAGATAAAAATACAAAAGTATCAATTGGAGATGTCGGATTAACCAGTTTGAATATGCCTGGCTTCAAAGAAATTTATGATGAAGGATTACCCGAATTAGAACTAGAAGAACAACATCGTTTCAAATTTTGTACGTTACCTGGAATAGTAATTTTGAAATTAATTGCTTGGCAAGACAGACCTGAAATAAGGCGAGATGATATTAAAGATATTAGTAAGGTCCTAGAGCATTTTTTTGAAATGTATGCGGACGAAATCTATGAAAACCACAATGATCTTTTTGGTGATGACAAACTCGACCTAAATCTTATTGCCGCAAGAGTAATGGGTAGAGAAATGAATAAAATTGCTCGTCGGAATGTATCCCTCTTTGATAGATTAAAAGAATTACTCGAAGTCAATACAAATAACAGTGATAGTGCAATGGCTAAAATTATGATTGAATTTTACGGAAATACCATTGAAAATAATTTAGCAGTAATAGAGCAAATTAAAATAGGATATTTAGAATAACATTTCATACTACAAAATATTTAAGCTAATACAATTTTCAGTTATTTTATTTTACTATATTTATCAAACAATAAACCAAAACTTTGGAAGTGACCCTATGGGTGTCCCTGTTCTTAAATAGTATATCGTAAACCCTTATAATTACTGGGGAAAATATAAAGGCATCGGAACCTCTTTCTCCGCGGATAAGTTTTCAAAATGAAGTAAAACCCTTTAAACTCAACGTTTAAAGGGTTTTTTCTTTTTAACAATCATTCATTTTATTCATTATTTCTCAAAAAATAGGTGCACAATCGGTGCACAGGGACACTGAGAAAAACTGGTGCACCGATTTTCTTCTTAATCCCAATAGATAAAGGGGTTCAAAGAATGAACATCTTGACTTGTATTGACAATTAAAGTAAATTAATTATCAATTAAAGGCTACCATCATGAAAACAAAAATCACCGTACTGTATTATTTGAGAAAATCAAAAGTCAATGCACAAGCACAAATGCCAATTTATCAACGCATAACTATCAACGGCCAACGCTTTGATTGTAGCTCCGGTCATTATGTAGATGAAGCCAAGTGGTCTTCAGAAGCATCGAAAATGAAAGGCAATACCGAGGAAGCTCGTATGATAAATGGTCAACTTGATCTGATGAGAGCAACCGTTTATGAAACTGAGAAAAAACTTTTCATGAACCAAGTTCAAATTACTTTCGAAAGTTTCAAAAATGAATACCAAGGCAAGAAAGAACGTGAGCGAATGCTAATCCCTATTTTCGTGGAGCACAACCGAAAAATAAAAGAACTGGTGGGACTTGAATACGCCCCCGGCACTTTAGAACGTTACCAGACTTCCCTAAAACACACCAAGAACTTCCTATTCTGGAAATACAACCTTACCGACATTAATATCGATAAGATTGATCACGCCTTTATTATGGAATATGAGTTTTATTTACGCAGCGTTAGAAAATGCAATAACAATACTGCTGTCAAATACGTAAAAAACTTCCATAAAATCATAAACCAATGTTTAGCCAACGGATGGCTTAACAAAGACCCTTTTGTGAATTATAAAGCAAAAGTAAAAGAAGTGATTAGGGAATTCCTTTCAGAAGCGGATATTGAAAGTATGATCAATAAGAAATTTGTGTCAGAGCGATTGGAATTAGTTCGCGACATATTCGTTTTTAGCTGTTTTACGGGTTTAGCATACATCGATGTGAAGCAACTCACAAAAACCCATATTAGCCTTGGTATTGATGGCGATAAATGGATTTTTACCACCAGACAAAAAACAGATACCGCCTCCAAAATTCCATTACTGCCCATCGCACAGCAGATCGTCGACAAATATGAAAACCATCCCGTATGTCTAAATGAGAACCGCCTCTTGCCTATTTTGAGTAATCAAAAAATGAATGCCTATTTAAAAGAAATTGCCGATGTCTGTGGAATTAACAAAGACCTTACTTTTCACATCGCCCGACATACTTTTGCCACAACGGTTACTCTTTCTAATGGCGTTCCAATTGAAACGGTGAGTAAAATGCTCGGACATACCAATTTGAAAACGACTCAACATTACGCAAAGATTCTGGATCATAAAATCAGCAATGACATGATGATTTTAAAGAAAAAATTTCACAATACAAAAAACGAATTATCTAACAAGTCAGGGCAAATGAAGGCGTAAACTAACATATAGCAATAAATTATAAAAAATTTAACTTCCATATCAGATTTACCGTAATAAAAAAAGCATAGTTTAGATTAATATTTGACACCTAATTTATTACTATATGCAGGGATGTTGTACTGATTTCTTTTATGAATTTGAATTGGAAGTTGAACATATTAAAAAAACAAACGCAAACCCTATCACTCAGGCAAAATTGGCTCTAGAGTATATCGAAATAAAACTCAAAGAACTTTTCCTGTGGTTAGAAAAATTTATATTCAATTCGAAAGAAGATGAAATTCACTTTTTTAAGGAACTGAAATTTAAAATAACTTCTAAGTATATTTTCTTTAACCGAATCTTGGATATCGAATCCAATTCTCCATCCAATAGCAAAAAACTTAAAATTAGGCATTACGAAAAAGCGCTAAACAATTGTTTTCAATTTTCAAAACAGGACAAAGAATTTTATAAATACTACCGCTCCGGTAGCAGTCACAATGATCATTTTTATTTCGTCAGAAACTCTGAAAAACAGACACCCAATCTGGATATCAGTTTAATAAATTTCGATAAAAAACTATGTACTTCACATGATGTGAAGGTTGCCAACATTATTGCAAATGATATATTGGAAATATACTTGGAGGAAAAGATTGAAGAAATAAACAATAGTTGCAATTCAAATCATCATAATGTAAAATCAAACCTCAACTGGACGGGTTCCAAGATTGAAATGGTGGAACTTATTTATGGTCTACACAACCTAAAAATGTTCAATGGTGGAAATACAGACATCAAGGAAATTGCAAATCACTTTAGCAAAACGTTCAATATTGTTTTAGACGACAGCATATACCGCAGCTTCCAAGATATTAAAAACAGAAAAACGATAAAAACAAAATTCTTGCATTCCTTGTCCGAGAACTTCAACAACAAAATAATAGAAGAAGAACAAAACTAAATCCAGGTCTTCAACTTGGATTTAGCGACCTACAATCACCCACCTTGGGCGCACCTTGGGCTAGCATTCTTTTACAGACCATTTAGGTTAAAAACTTATCAAAAAACCAATTCCTAAAAAACGCGTTTTGGAATACCTCCATAAAATCCAGCTCAATAAACAAAGGGGAATCTATTAATTTACCCTAAAATAACACCCACCTTGGGAACACCTTGGGCAAAGAAACCAATCAATTTAAAGTAATTTGTCTTATAACAATTTAAAACAAATTACGATGAACTTACATCCTAAAAAACTATTCCCTGAAGTAGAAAATTTAGAACTACTAAACCACCAACCCATTACAAAAAGAGACTTGCTAAACTTTAGCAACATCATCCTTTCTGAAATTAAAGAAATAGTGGGACTAAAAGAGCAGCCAACCCAATGGCTAAAATCCTCCGAAGTTAGAAAACTACTCAAGATCTCACCAGGTACACTGCAAAACCTACGCGTCAACGGAACACTAAATTACAACCGCATCGGAGGCATCCTATACTACAAATACGACGACATAGCCAAAATGCTTAATCAATAAAACTCTAACTCCTAACCTCTAATTTCGAATGAACTACATCAAACACCTCACTGGTTTTTTCAAAAAAACAGCGGCAATAGAAAACATCAATCCTTCTCACATAAGTCTGTATTTAGCACTCTTTCAGTGCTGGAACATCAATCGGTTCAAAAATCCCATCACCATCAACCGAGAAGAAATTATGATTTCGTCCAAAATAAAATCAAAAGCCACCTACCACAAATGCATGAAAGAGTTACAAGCTTTAGGTTTTATAAAATACACCCCATCATTCAACCCCTATTTGGGTTCCGTAGTAGAAATTCACAACCTGAGCGAAACAGCAAATACAAGTTCAAAAAATGAATCTACCTACTCAAAAAATGAACAGCCTATTGGTCAGGCAACTGAACAGGTTAATGGTCAGCTCTATATAGAGAATAAAAAAACATATAAAAACAATATAAACAATATAGAGAGAACACCCGAGTTTGAAATTTTAGATGATAATTTAATTTTAGAAAATCCAGAAAAAAATAAGAGAAATGAAATGCCTTTCGCATTCGCTGACTCCAAAAAAAATAAAACAGAAAATGGTCGGCAAAAAAGTTCCGCCAAAAAAGAAAAAGACAAAGCTGTCAACTCGAACGAAGCGCAGAACCCAACATTGGAATTAACCAAAGAGTATTTCAAGTTTCAAGAATATTCCGAGTTTGAAGCAGAGCGATTTTTTAATTATTACTCCAGCAACGGATGGCTCATTGGTGGGAAAACAAAAATGAAAGATTGGAAAGCAGCTGCACGAAATTGGATGATGAACACTAATAAATTCAATGCAAAAACGCCACAAAACATCCCAGTAAAAGAGCAAACGAGAGCCTATAATCTCCATATAGAAACCGACAAAAACTACGGAGAACCACTTTAACCTGAACTTGTTTCAGGTTCTCTAAGATTCGAAAGACATCTCTCACTTCCAATCTCTAACCTCTCACCCCCCACTATGACATCAAAATACAATTATCCAGAAATTATTGCTTGGTTAGAAAAAAAAGGCAAAAAGGATTTTGGAGACAAATTTCAATTCCTAGAACAAGACACGACCAACATCACAAAACTGATTTGCTATTTTCTGGATGATGAATGTACTGCAGCTAACTTTGAAATCGACCTCAGCAAAGGAATTCTGCTTTCTGGACCAGTAGGCTGCGGTAAAACTTCTTTGATGGCTTTGATGCGCTACGTACCTCAACCTGGAAAAAAGTTCTTACTAAAAACCTGCCGCGACATTAGTTTTGAGTTCATCAAAGACGGTTACGAAGTGATTCGTAGATACAGCCATGGACATAACACGCATGCAGAACATAAAAACTACTGTTTCGATGATTTAGGCACCGAAAAGAACCTAAAATACTTCGGAAACGAATGCAATGTCATGGCAGAGATTATTCTTTCCAGGTACGACATTTTTATATCTAAGAAAATCTACACCCATATCACCACAAACCTCTCCGCATCCGAAATAGAAACCGCTTATGGAAATCGAGTCAGATCTCGTATGAGAAACATGCTGAACCTAATCGCTTTTGACAAAACGACCAAAGACAAACGGTAATAGCATCCATAGCTTATCCTGCCCGGAGCTTTTGTCGATCTGTCGCAAGATTACAACCAAAGTGGCTGTTAATTGTGAGGTTTAAATGTCCTTAGCTTCCGCAGTCGAGCGTCAAATGTTTGAAGAATACGAAAAAAGAAAAGCTGTTTGAGCGCAGCGAGTTCTTTTCTTTTAGTATTCGAAAACAAATTTGACCGACGAGGGAGAGCAGACTTGATTTTTTTGTTTCTTTTTTGATCAAGCAAAAAAGAAAAAACATTCATGAAAAAACAAATAAACTTATAAGAATCGTGAGCTTCCGCAGTCGCTTGTAAAACGCTTGAAAAATGCGTAAAGAGAAAATCTGTTCGAGCGCAATCACGAGAAGAGACAAACGTCACCATTCATTATTCACCATTCACTACAAAACATATGAAAAAAATCAACACCTTCTGGAACTGGTTCCAAGACAACCACCACACCATCAAAACCATAGTAAATCAAACTCCGGAAAACCAAAAACACATCACTTTTTGGATCAACAAAAACCTAAACTACTACTGCAGGGAATTAGATTTTATAATTGTCTTCCCGAAGAACTTAACACCTAAATTCGAATTCATTATTACAGCCAATGGAAACAAAAACTATTTCCACGAGCTAATTACTTTAGTCGATAACGCTCCCCTACTAAAAAGCTGGAAATTCACCGCCTTTATTCAACCAACAACTGAAATAGACAAAATGATGAAGGGCTTAGACGAGCCTTACATTTTTCACGACATTACTTTAAAAATTAGTGAACTCAAATTCAAACCAATTCTGTACGATGAAAACATTGAAAAAATGGACATTATGATCTTTCTCAAAAACTACAACCTCCTTTGTGATACCAAAACATTGAAACAAGCTATCTACATTATTTTGCAAGAGTTACTTGGTGAAGAAAGATTATATCAAAAAATTAGCTTAGTCCAGTTAGCACAAACGACAAATAAGGAAAAGGATTTAATTCAGTTGTATGAACTACAATGGTATTTAGACGCTCTTTAAAAATAAGAAATAGCATTAAAAGTGGGTATTGCTATTTCATAATAATCAGCGTCTATTTACAATTCACCAACCAAAAGACTAGATGTCGTTTCTATGGAAATTAGCGACGCTACTACTATTATTAAAGATTTTAAAATTATAAAGAACCAATCTTACCTTTTTACTGTTAGACATGATTCATTAAGTACTTTGTTAGATCTTAATGCGATATCCCCTTATCAATTGTTGTTTTTTGACGAGTGTCAATTGTTTATAGGAGCAATTTGTAGTCTAGGTGCGCTGGAACAACTGTTTCTAAGTCAAACAGTAGCAAAATTCATCTTGTTGATCACCCATAAACAGCTGGACAAACTAGAGTATGTTGTAAGCTACGACCTGTATTAATATATCATCTAAAATAAAAAACTATGTTAGTATCGCAATTACAGTATTTACCAAAAGAAAAACAGTTCGAGATTTACTATAAAAGAGCAATAGAAAATTATGCTTATATAAATGAAGACGGAAAGAAAATTACGTTCAACTCTTCTTACGAAACAATCAAAAATGAGTTTAATCGATTAGATATAAATTGCATAGGTAAGACCATTGATGAACTATACGAAAATTTAAGAACTGTAGGCACTGCTCAACTATCTATAGGGGCTAACATAGACATTTTAAGAGGTAGATTTGGTTTACTATTCAAACATCTTGAGTACATTGAATTTTATCAATATGACTATGATTATGCAAAAATGCCGAGCGATGTACAGTATAAATTTGAGGTCATTAAGGATTTTAGTAACCTTATGAAAATTCATAATATTGAATCTTAATTAATTTGTAACCATACTAAAAACCCATAGTATTTATTATGTCTATTAAAGGCTTTGACTTGAGAAAAACATTTAATTAAAAAGGCTGAATAAGTAGGTAGGTGGAGAGACAAATAAATGCAGTAAAGTCCTAAATAAATTGAAATTACAGATCTTTTAGATTAATATTTCACATTCATTTTATTGAGCCCCCAAAGTAGCATTTCTTTAAAGTTTGGATAAATTATAATCAGGTAAAGTACACTAATAATCGCGCTAAATAATCCTATCTTTTTTGTCAGCTTTTTTGGAAGTGTTAAAGGAATTAGTAATAAATAAATAAGACCGACAGCAACCACACAAATGTACACGGACATATCTATATAGTTTGAATTAAATATTTTAGCAGTCCAGTTTAGAAAGTCAACACTTTTTTGAAATGCATAGTCAGAGTTTGCTCTTAAGCCTGGAAGAAGTAAAAAGAATAATAACGAGATTAAGGATAGAACATTAATCCAAATGCTTGTTTTTCTACTAATCAAATATATCCACGAGGCAGGTATCAGTATGTAGTAGACCAAAATATTAATTACATTATACGTAGTGCCGAATAGTGCAGCCATGCCAACAAGACCTCCCATCACAATCATGAAAATTTGATGAAATAGTGAGTCTGCGTGGTCAATCCAAAATTGTATGTCCATTACTGTTTTTTGTTATTTATGTTGCTAATTGGTTCAGACCTTTATTCGGGTCATTTTAGGAGCCCAAGGCTCCAAGGTCACATCTCAGTCCGCCTGATGTAAATCTGTTGTCACCACACGTTTTCATGTCGGTTTATTTATTTTTTCAATTGTCTTTTTAGGTCTTGTAAATAATGTAAACAATCCCAGAATTAGATTTCCACAAAACCAAGTCAAGAACATAAACACTAATACAAATGATATTCCAATCGCAGCTGATTCAAGTGTTCCTTGGCTAATAGGTGATTGAAGCCTGATCAATAGTCTAACAATCATATAGAATCCCCATATAAGATAGAAAATATTGAATCCGATAAATGAATAATTTTAGCTATGCCTACTTCTGGTTTAAGTCGTTTTTCGGCATGTTCCGCCTTTGCTTTAATAGCCGTCAATTATCGTAGACAATAAACAAAAATTCATAACACATCAATTTATCTATGTGTTTGTCCCAAAAACTATCTGTAAAATGTTGCCCAAAACAAGATTCGCAATTTAAATACTTACTAATAAGTATTTCATACAAATTATTAATAACTCTTAATATAGTAAAGAACGTGCTATTCATCGTAGTATACAATCCCCGCTTTTAGTGATATTTAACTTACAGATTTTTAAATACATAAACTCGCCATTATTGTGTTGTGAGCTAAATTATTACAATAATACAATAAATTATCATAATTGTTTTACGGGATCCCGCATCTGATTCTTTTTTACGTAGGTAGAATTTTACATAAGCAGATATCGAAGGAAAAATAATATGTTAAGCTTTTGAAATCTACGTTATTCAGAAGAAGTATATTAATTTAATACAATGGTATGAATTACAATGGTATTTAGACGCTCTTTAAAAATAACAAATATCACTAAAAGTGGGTATTGTGCAATCATTCCAAAAACCCCTTATTTTACAACCAAAGGACTATGATGCGATGCAAAACAAATTAAAATGGACACCTAATTAAATATTTATTTTCTCAAAATGAGGAAAACCGTAAAGTTGTAAAATTTATTGAGACTAAGTTTACAACGATTTTATAATTAAACACGATTTGTTTACTATTATTCTGAAATAAGTTGCTCTTTTAACATACCACAAAACGGTATCACATATGAAAAGATAAGCCAATTTTTCATAATATCTAATTAAAAATAATTTTACAAAAAAAATCGATTGATGAAAAGAATTTCACTTATTTCTAATTCCAGCATTCAGTATCATAAGTTTGAATCTGAAATCAATTTAGATTTTGCAAAGACTAATAAACTATATTTCCACCAACCATTTGACACAAACATATTAGATTTTACTCTAGATCCATTATTTAAAGTAACTATTGATGGTGATGAAAAATACTATCGAAAACAGGAATTACAAGACAAAGATTATATTGTAAATAATAAATTAAAAGAGGAAGTTGACTTAAACACTTGTAAGGAGATTGTTGATGTTTATGAAGCTAGTAATCTAAAAAAAGCGATAAAAAACTTCAAAAAAAAATGGATTCCGCTTCCATATTTCAAAGATAATTCTATCAATAAAGATGTGATGTACCCAACTGATTGGGCACGACTGTACTTTGATTGTGACGATGATTATAAAAAGGTGAAAATAGTTTTGGCAATAGACACCACACTAGCAAAAAACGAATCCGATAAAACAGGACCTCAATTAAGCTTAAATCCAGAAGAAAATATATTTAAAATTCATACTAATGAAATCAACATTAGTAATTTTTTATTCAGTACCAATGCATCAACATCATGGATTGAGGGCTATTTAGCCGACATGTTTTATGGTAAAAATGATGAATTGCGCTATGAGCAACCTATCAAACAATACATCTCCCATTATATACTTTTAGTAAAATGGATTGCGAGTTTAAAGGAAACACCCGAATTACAATTATTCACGGATGACACTAAAAAAATACCTGTTGATCTAGTTATAGATATTGGCAATTCCGCAACATGTGCTCTACTCTTTGAAAATCAGAATGATGATAATTTTACTTTTGAAAAAGTAAAAAAAATAATTATTCAAGATTATTCTAATCCACAGCAAGAATACAACCAGCCATTTCCCATGAATTTGGTGTTTAGTGAATCACATTTTGGAACCATCAACAAAGATAAATATCATAATAATAAATTTATAGTCCCAAGTTTTGTCAGAATTGGTTTTGAAGCAGAAAACTTAATTAACAATGCAAGTTTAAATCTAAATCTTGGGTACGAATTAAAAACGCACAATTCAAGTCCAAAACGCTATTTATGGGATACAAATCCAGCAGAAAAAGAATGGGAATTTTACCCTACTGATTTCAACAAAATCAAAAAGGTCTATCTAAGTGGTATTTCAGAGCAACTAAAAATTGATGGCGCATTAACTAATGGTGAAGTGTTTGGGTCAAAATCGTTGTTCTCACGAAATTCATTAATGAAGTTTGTCTTTTTGGAACTTTTAATTCATGCTTATGTTCAAATAAACTCCTATAAGTTTAGAGAAGAACATGGAAATTTAACTATTCCCAGAACTTTAAAAAGAATCACCATCTCTTGTCCTACAGGAATGATTCAATACGAACAAATTGCATTGAGAGAAGCAGCAGAGGACGCTTGTAAATTGCTGAACAATTATGTTAAATATTATTTTGATTCTAAGGAAAATAAATTTTGGTTTGAATTACCAGAGATTATTCCATCCATAAAAGATATTGCCAAAAAGTTACCCGATTTAGAAGAAAGAAAAGACTGGATTTATGACGAAGCAACAAGTTGTCAATTAGTATTTATTTACAGCTTATTGTCAAAAAAATTACAAGGAAACAATTATGTAATTGATAATTATTTATTCAAAAACAAAGATAAAATCACCATAGGTTCGATCGATATTGGCGCTGGAACGACTGATGTAATGATTAATAATTATTCTTTGAACAGCGCCAATAAAACGATAAACATTAAACCTGATCCCTTATACTGGGACAGTTTTAAATTGGCTGGTGATGATTTACTAAAAGAAATTATTCAACAAATAGTAATTGAAGGAGCTGCTCACTCTGAAGCTGAAAATGGATGCACAGGTGTGATCGAAAATCATGCAAAAGCAAAAGGAATCGAAGACGTATCCGAAAAATTGAATGGTTTTTTTGGTCAAGATTCTAATAATATGAGGTATGTTTCAAAAATGATGCGTAAAGCTTTTATTCATCAAGTAGCTATTCCTATTGCTCTATACTACTTAAATAATGCTAACAAAAACGAAGATCTTTCGGTTACATTTGAACAAATAATAGCTAAAGAATTTAAAAACAAAGAGCTCATCAGCTATTTCGAAAAACATTTTGGGTTTAATTTTTTGGAAATCAAATGGAAGATTAGTGCTCAAAAAGTAAATTCAATTGCTAGCGCTGTATTTGATAGTTTAATAAAACAGCTTTGCTTGGTACTTAATCAATACCAATGCGACTATATAGTCCTTTCAGGCAAGC
Source organism: Flavobacterium gillisiae (assembly GCF_900107635.1). Classification (GTDB taxonomy): domain Bacteria; phylum Bacteroidota; class Bacteroidia; order Flavobacteriales; family Flavobacteriaceae; genus Flavobacterium; species Flavobacterium gillisiae. Next base: position 35,267 of record NZ_FNRD01000019.1, on the reverse strand, counting down.
CTAGTTCTCTAAACAGTATTGAGGAAGTGTTTTTAAAATACTTAGCCCTATCTCCCAACAATCTCATCAATTTGAACAACTACTGGATCGGTAAATGGTTTCCTTTCTCAGACAAACGAGGTTTTGTAGAAGATCCAAAAACGATGGTAAGTGTGGGCGCAATTATAGCACTCATGGCTGGTAAGCTCAAAAAAATCAATGATTTACAAATTGATACCGACCTGATAAAACAAAAATTAATTTCAACCGCAGACTACATTGTCAAGAGTAATTACAACATTAAAGAAGTGATTCTAACACCTAAAAAAAGCGAAAGTACGGTTCTGATCAACTCTTTTCCTTATCAATTTGGTTATGCTAAATACGTATCTAAAAATTATCCTGTATCAGATCTTTACAGCATTAATATTGATAATAAGGAAATTAGCAAAACCATAAAGACAAGGTATCCAAATAAAGACAATGTTTTTTATGACGAACAAATTAATGTTGAAAAAAATAAAATTTTCCAAAATTTACCATTGAAAATCACATTATCAAGAGACATTGATGAATCAAAAGAACAATTAAAAATCGAAAGTGTGGAAGACAACGAGGGTAATGATAAACCGAATAAATTTTTCAAACTAAACTATCAAACATTAGATAATGAAAACGGGTACTGGTTAGATACTTGCGAATTTATATTAAACGCTAGATAATTATAATATGAAACATTACTCAGAACAAGATATAGCCGTTTTAAAAGAAAACATTAGTTCAAATACAATTAAGTTGACTGAATCCATCAAATGGGTGGAAGACAATTTAAAATATGAAGAAAAAAATGCCCTTTTACTAAAACTTAAAAACGGATTAAATACGTTTAAAAAAGTATCTAACAATATAGATTCAAAACCTGTTATTGCTGTTTTTGGCGGTAGTCAAGTGGGTAAATCATATTTGATTAAAAATTTATTAAGTCTAGAAGGGCAGCCATTTGTTATTAGAAATAATAATAAAGAATATGATTTTCTGAAAGATATAAATCCTCCTGGTGTTGGTGCAGAAAGTACTGGTGTTGTTACTAGGTTCACGATAAATAACGAGCTTAAATTTGAAGATTTCCCAATAAAAGTGAAACTACTTTCTCCAAAAGACATTTTGATTATCATTTTGGATTCCTTCTTTCTTGATCTTAAAAAGATTACAGATTTTAAAAAAGCTAAAGATCTAGATTTACATATTAAACAATACGAATCAAACTATTCTAAACCTAAGCAAAATTGTCTTTCTGAATTTGATGTTCTGGAAATTAAAGAATATTTTGAGAATCATTTGAGTAAACATACGATCCTATTTGAAGGACTAAACGAATCTCATTTTTTTGAACGTATCGGTAAAATTATTGATGGTTATGATTATTCGGAATGGAAAGGCATTTTTGAAATTTTATGGAATAAGAACGAACATTTTTCGGCACTCTTTACCAAATTAATTTTAGACTTAAAGACTATCAGTTTTGACGCTGTAGCTTATTTATCTTTTAAAGAAGTACTTCGAGGCGAGGGGGAAATACTGGATGTAACACGATTAAAAGAATTATATTCTAGCAACAAATCAACAACTATTAAAAGAGCGAATGGAGATGCTATCAGAATCAATTTATCCTCCATTACTGCCCTTACTGCCGAACTTGTTTTTGCAATCCCAAACGAACTTACAAATAATAAAGAATTTCTAAAAAATTCTGATTTATTAGATTTTCCAGGTGCCAGAAGTAGGTTGGCAATTGAAATTGAAGATATTGATACCGAAATTATTCCTGATATGTTACTGAGAGGAAAAGTATCTTATTTATTTAATAAATACTCTGACGATTTCAATATAAATAATCTTTTGTTTTGTACCAATGATAAACAACTAGATGTAAATGAAATCCCATCCCTATTATTTAATTGGATATCAAAAAACATTGGTGGAAACGCTTATGATAGAAATAACGCACTTAAAAATGCCAATGTACCTCCCCTATTTGTCATATTTACTTTTTTCAACAATCAGTTAAAATTTGATACCACTAATGATTATGGTCATGTAAACACTGCCAATACATTAGATTATAAATGGGACACGCGATTCAATCGCTTTTTTGAAAACGAAATTGTAACGCAAACAAAAGACTGGCATATTGATTGGACGAAAGACCAACAAAACTTCAAAAACTTTTACTTATTAAGAGATTTTAAATATTCAACAGATTCATTTGATGGTTTTGAAGAAGTAGGCTATGAAGTAAAAATAAGACCCGAAAGAAATATATTTTTAGACAAACTAAAAGAGTCTTTTACAAACTTCAAATTTGTTAAAAATCATTTTGATTCCCCAGAAAAAAGCTGGGATATAGCGGCAAATTTAAACAATGACGGTTCGAAGTTAATAATTGATAATTTAACCAAAGTTTCCAATAATCTAACCAAAACCAATCATTACATAAATAAATTAAATAAGCTAGTTATAGATGTAAAAAATGACCTAAGCAAACACTTGCATACCGATGATCTAACTGTTCTAAGAGGGAATAGTATGAAGAGTGTAAATGAAATTCAATTTTCGTTTAATTCTATTCTTGCTAAAGATATAAATGCTTTCAATAAATTAGTTCAAAAACTTTCTTTGCAACCTGTTGAAATTTATAATTTACTGAATGAGAACATTGTAGTAGACATTAATGAAGCAAACTTAGAAAATTTTGATCAAGGCAACATCTTATTATCGCAATACCCTGAATTGAAAAATGTACATTCTTATGACGAAGCTATCGGAATTTTGAAACAAAATTTATGGCTGTCCTCAAACGAAGAAGTAGAAACTTTTCTGGCTGAAAAAGGGATTAAAAAAGAACAGCTATTCGCTAAAAAAGAAACCAAGTCAAAGGCGCAGTACTACACTGAACTACTATTGGAATATTGGAAAACAAAAATCACTAATCCAACTAACTTAGAATACTTCGTCCTTAATGGCTTAGGACAAAGCAGCATTTATTTTCTCGCTGATCATTTATCAAAAATTATTCAAAATAGAGACTTAAAAGCTAAACTAGAACGTATAGCAAATGATGTCGTTTCTGAAACAACAACAAATCGCGGTGTTGAAGAATTTTTGGCAGAAACGTTTTCATTATTAATTAATGAAATTGTCATCAACTTCGACAGCAACTATTTTACAGCAGAAGAATTAATCGAAATTGAAAATTTGAAAGCCAATAACAATTTTAAATTTTATAATAACACCATACCTACAGACCCAATAACCATTCAAGAATTATTTGAAAATAGTAATGACGAACGCTCTAGTGTGAACAAAATTGTTTTAGACAAATACAATAAATGGATTGAATACTTCCGAATTTCATTATTGGTGAATTGTGGATTTGTAAGTTATAATGAACAAGCAAACGACCAATTAAAAGAATTGATTATCAATTTTAATGAATTCAAATTAACTTAATTTCATGCATAAATTTCACCAAATACCCACAGATACATTTGTTCCTATTTCGCATGACAATAGTTATTTGTTTACTCATTATGAAAGAGTAGCCAACTTTCTAGCTTTTAATCTGGATAAAAATTACAAAAACATATTGGCAAAACCTGTACAAAATGGATTTGTATTTGACTGGTTTTCTAGTTATGAAAATTTGCGGAATAACAATGAAAAAAGCAAAGAGGAATCAGAAATTCAATTAGTCAAATATTGGGCATTTATAGATGTAATTAATTCCAAAATAGATCAATTGGCAAATTCAAGTGATGAAAACAATAAAAACTGGGCAAATCTTTTAACTAAAGTATTCAATCATAAAGACAATTTTATTTTCTCGAATGGAAATGATATTTGCATTGTTTGGGGTTGGAAATTTGATAATAATAAAAATTACAAGCCAAATTTTGTTTCAAAACCGACTGCAGCTACACCACCTCCGCTATATGATAAACAGGCCTTTTCTGAAACGCCTACAAACGATGCTGTTTTGAGTGAAGAAAATGAGGAAGAGCTAACCGAAGAAAATGCTTTAGAGGATGAAGTCGTTGAGGAAATACCAAGTGAGGAACTGCAAGAAGATCTTCCCGTTGAGCATTCTAGTTTTTTGAATTTTCTGAAATGGTTTGCTTCCCAATATTGGTGGCTACTCGTGGTTCTAGCGTCTCTAATAATTCTCGTTTTCTTATATAAAACAATACAATATAATGCTATTTAATAATGAAAGACTTTTTTTATAAATATTGGTATCTTTTTTACATTTTATTCTTCCTGTTATTGGGTGTTTTAATTTACGCCTTATTATGGCAACCCAATTTCTCGAGTTATACTACTCAAATCAATGATTTAAACCAACGTTTGATTGAATGTGAAAATAGGCCTGTAATTGATACAACTACCACTAATAGAACAATCATCGAATGTGATCAAACAGTAAAATCTGGTGGTCAAGGCATGACTGAGAATAGCCATGATTTAGGCAATAAACCCGGTAAGGTTGTTTTAGAATTTGATATGAACCAAATTCCCGATGAATTATTCGTATATCTTGATGGTTTAAAAGTTGCATCAACCAATGGTTTGGTTAGTGGACCTGGCTCCCTAGCATTTGATTTTGACCCAAATAAAAATAAATCTTGTACCGTCATAATAAAAGCTCCACAAGAAAATACAGAATGGAAATACTTAGTTAACTGCCCTAAATAATTAGCTATGAACTCGAATCCAAAATTTCCGCTTTCCTACTATCTTGTATTGTTTTTTGGTTTTATACTAATGATCTTATTTTGGATTATAGTATTAAAAAATACAGATAACATCATTCCTTATTCCATTCCTGTTGCTACTAATTTAACAGAAGTTGAATACTGGCGTCAAGATTATTTACCGGAACAACCTGCGCAAATTATTCCAATTGATACGACAAAAATTATAAATGATACTTTAAGTAAAAGAAGAATTGTTTCTAATCTAGTTAATATAGCCATAAAAAACTCAACAAATTCTATTGCGAAATTTGCTAACGAACTAAAACAAAAATATCCTTCAGACGAATACAATATTGTCTATATAGATAGCGTCGTAAACAGATTGCAGGTAGAACTGCCCGATAAAGAAAGAGTTCTTTTTAAAGCTGATGTTAAAGCAAAAATGAATCAATACAAACTATTAGTGTGGGATGAAACATTGTTTGATTACGTTAAAACTTTTAACGACCCAAAGCTAAAAGACAACAATGCCAGTTGGTATTTGAAAGCGATTAATATAAACAAAGCATGGGAGCAAACAACAGGAGACAAAAAGATTGTAATTGCAGTTATTGATAATGGCTTTGATTTGAATCATCCTGAATTGAAAGGTAAAGCGATAAAACCGTATAATGTAATTGATAAAACTGCTAATGTAAGTCCTAATAGAGAAAATCATGGAACCCATGTTGCCTCTACAATTGTGGCTATTGGAAACAACAACCAAGGATTAGTTGGCATTTGTCCAGATTGTTCCTTTATGCCTATCAAAGTAGAAGACCAAAACGGTATGATGTCTAATACTTACATCATTGATGCAATTCTCTACGCCATAAAAAATAAGGCTGATGTCATTAATTTATCACTTGGAATGCAAATCCCCATAGGTTTAAATATTCCGCTGCAAGAGCAAAAAGACTATATAAATTCAAATGCTAAAGATGAAGAAGAATTTTGGGATGATTTATTTAAGTACGCAAGTGATAAAAATGTAAGCTGTGTTTTAGCGGCTGGAAACAGTAATATAATGACTGGTTTTGACCCTTTTCAAAGGGCTAAATCAACTATTAAGGTAGGTGCAGTAGATCAAAATGGAACAAAAGCTGATTTTTCAAACTTTGGTAGTAACACCACCATTTATGCTCCAGGAACAAATATTTATGGCGCAAAACCTGGTAACAATTATGAAGTATTAGAAGGAACCAGTATGGCTGCTCCCATTGTTTCAGGATTCGTTGGTTTGATAAAATCAAAGAACAATAATATTTCAAATCAGGATATTCTAAAAATTTTAAACGCAAATACCATCAATAAAAATAACCTTAAAATTCTAGATGTTGTAAGTAACATCAATTAACTTTTTAGAACTTAAAAATAAACAAATCAATTAATAATTTAATGAAACAGCAAAATTTTTTATTCGTAGACTTAATATCCTCTATCTTTCTGTTAGTGCTTCTAATAGGTAATTTTATGGGATTATTGTACATCACAGATGGTAGTCTTGTCATCAGTATCCTTGGAAGTTTGTTCCTTGTAGTGTGTTATTTCTTTGTCGTACAGCTATTAAAGAAAAACAAAGAAGTTATGTTTAGGAACAAATTTCTACATGGCTCTTTATTGTTTTGGGCTTTCTTTTTATTCTTGGGTTTTATTAGTTTTAATCTAATGTCACATTTTATTAATATTGAATACAATTGTAAAGAAAAAATTAAAACTGAAGCTACTACAAAAATAAGATTGGTTGAAAACATGGCAGCTGTTTATAAAAAAAGAGCTAAAGATGATGTCCTTGATTATGAAGCTAAATTAAAAACCAAATTAACACAATATAAGGCTACTAAGAATAATGCTTTAAGAAATGAACTAGCAGTAGAACCTTATAAAGTTGATGCTAGAGTTCTAAATGACCCGGCTTATATAGATGTGAACCAAGTGGCTAATGCTAAAGTTGCACCATATCAGCTAAAAATAGAAAATAACATAACCAATATTGAAAAAACTATAAGTCTAAATAGCAAGAAATACCAAAGCGTATTTGATAATTGGAAAAGATTAAGTCTAGTCGCTACCTATTCTAAATTAAACGAATACGTAGAGGCAAATATTAAATTGATTAATTCAAAAATTGAAGAACTACCGCTTGATAAAACTTTACTTAACGTATCCTATAATAAAAAACAATTACCTCTTAATAGTCCAAGTAAGTTGAATAAACTTTTCCCTCCAGATCTTGCACTTCCTTTAGCTATCATAATAGTAATTCATATCTTTATTTTGATACCTTTTTTATCGCATAAAGTTAGAGGCTACAGAAATAGCGCTTCTAGAAGCAGCGGACCAATAAGCAATGGTGGCAATCAACTAAGAGGTGGACATATAGAATTATAATAAATACAACCATGGATATACATAGAAAAAACATATTACTACAAAATTGTAATACTTTAGAAACAGGCCAGATCATTGAAATCGTACAGACTGGCGAAATAAGTATTGATGAGTTCAGAACAGCTGGATTAAATCAAGAGAAAATTAATCAAATCATAAATGCTCTTACTAGTAAAGAACAAGCACAAAATAATGCAAATAAGAAACAAGAATATCTAGATAAAGCTATTAAAGGTAGAGTTAGTGCCGATCAAATTAAAGCAAATATCAATAATGGAAATTATTCATTTGACGATTTATTAGATGCTGGTATTAATACTAGAGTTGTAAATTCTTTAAAACATTATTGTAATTCAAGTAGAATTACAATGTTTAAAAACATCAATCAACTTCCTCCCATGGAAGAAGGCAGAACTGATGTTTACTTTGTGGGGGTTCCGGGATCTGGAAAGTCAACTATGCTATCCGGTTTGTTAAACATAGCCAATAAAGATGGTGTTTTAATGCCTGACACCTACAATAACGATGGAAGCATATATCAAACTCAATTAATCTCTGATTTAAACAGAGGAGTTTTACCTAATGCTACAGCATCCGGCTCCTACAATTACGTTGCATTATCAATTAAAGATGAATCGGGTGCAAAACATCCTTTTAACATAGTGGAAGTACCTGGGGAAAACTATGTAAATATGTTCAACAATGGCGATGTTGGGGAATTTCTAAATTACATTTCGAATAAAAACAAAAAAATATTAATTTTTGTTATTGATTCTCTGGCACATGATACAGGTTATAATGATTCAACCAGCCAACTCGATCAGAATTTAGTCTATGTAAACATTTTAAACATGTTTAAATCTAATGGAATATTAGAACAAACAGATGCAATTTATCTTGTTGCAAATAAGTTTGACGCAATCAAGGAAGGCAGGTACGCAACAAATAATTCAAGTGACGATGATTTAGCACTAGATTTTCTTCAGGATGAATTCAAAAACTTGATAGAAAATTGCAAAGATGCACGAGAAAGTTCCAGAAATAAATTCAAAATAAGAGTACTGCCATTTTCTATTGGTAACGTTTCCTATACTTCTATAATCGAAAATTTCAATAAAGAACACGCCAAAGTTGTAATCGACAGACTAGTTGATGATTCTTTTGTGGTGAGGGGTTCAAAGTTCAAACTCTTCGGATAATATAGTCTTATACGTACTTAATAAAAAGTAAATCATGAAACAATTTGGATTAATCATACAAGAAACAACCGCCGGTTCTAATCAGCAATTTGTTTCTTCGTATCTAGATATTAACAGTCCTGAAATAAAGGAAACAATTACTGACGAAAGGACATTAGCTTCTCAATTAGCTAATTTATCAGATGTATATTCCGTACAAATAACCCAGAACTACAAAGTATATTCATTGATAGTAACAAACCTGACTGACTTCTTAGGTCGTTCGGGTTATTATGCGATACGATTGTATGGGCCAAAAGAGGTTAATCTTACCAATTTTGAAAATATTCTGGCGAGTATAAAGGAAAAATACAATACATACACAAAATCAAATACTTTAAACGATCAGAATTACGATACTATTTTATCCAGTATCTTGATTGTAGAAAACGATAAAAAAGCGTTACTTTCTTTGAAAAGTGATGCCAATTGCTTCTATTATTTTGATGAAACAAATTCTGCGTTAAGTACTGTTTTTAATACCAGGGGAATCCACTTAGTTCATAAAGTATATGCTTTTAACAAAAACAGAGCCGTCCCTGAAGCTATTGCATTAAGTTCAGGTCTTAAGGCTTTTAGCCAAATTAATACCTCCCAAAAAGAAATTAATGTAATTAATAATCACAGTCTATTAAAAGAGTTAAAAATCAATGATAAAAATGTAGATTTTAATCCTCACCTCTCCGAGTATAATATACTCTGTCAGGCTAATGATATCGTAACCTACAATACAACTGAAGACAAAAATTTCAAGATACTTAACGGCACATTCTTGTCAATTGAAAAAAAATATGTACAAAGAAAGACTCCCATAGGACGGCCTAAGCAACCTAGTTTTATTGATGAATATGGCACCTATTTGATAATTGTTTTAATGATAATATGTTTAGGAAGTGGGAGCTGGTATTTCTTTTTAAGAGATAATAATATAAGTACTCCCTATCGACCACAAAACCCGATTTCCAACCAAGAGGCGAATCAAAATAACTCCACAACAGCATCGGAGATAACTTTTAATTTTGAAGGCCCTGAAAAAGATTCCGTTTTTAAAACAAACTATCCGAAGTTAGATCAATACCGTTTTAAATTCGATAATAAAAAATGGTCTTATAAAAACAAAGACGGGAAAGACATTTACACTGATTTTTATATTGAAACTATTGAAGAAATAAATAAAAGCAAACCTTTAAATTTTAATGACAAGCAAAAACTACAATTTTTAAATAGTCTAAAGGAGAAGTCAGATCAAGAAATTTTGAAAAAGGAAACCTCAGAAAAAGTAGCGCCAACAATAAAGGAACCAATTAAAAAACCAGCTCAGACAGTTAACAATAAAAAAACTGATGAAAAGGCAAAAGCAGTTGCACCTAAAAGCGAAACCGAGTCCAACAAAAGGTCTCTAGAATCTAAAATCTAATTTCATGATAAAAATAACAGAAAAAAACAGAAGCATCGTCTTTTTAGCAGGAACCATATTGATTGGAATTTTGCTAATTGGAGCGGTAATGTATATCGAATATGATGACGTTGAAGATATTGAAATAGTGAACGAACCACCATCAACTACTTTTCCAATTCTTGAGAAAAAGATAGCTAACTTAAAGCAACAAAATTTTAATCCTACCAGCTATAGCACACTCGCTACAGAAATTGATGCTTCCTATCAACAAGGATTAATTAATAGTTCGGCTAAAACGAATTTAATTACCAATCTAACCTCTGTTTATAGTGGTTTAGTTTACAATCAATGTGGATTTTTCTTAGCAGGTACTAACGCGAATTCAAGTACTGATGTTTTAAACTGGTTAGCTCAGCTAGAAAGAATCAGTGCAAAAAATGTAAAAATTGACAATTATAGAAATCAAATTAAATGGTATCAATATTATTCTTTATCGTTGCCCACAAAAGTAAATAATTTCATAAGACCAGGGATTACTAATTACGATGAGGCTACCTATAAGGTTCTCAAAACTGAAGTGCAACAAATGCCAAATCTAAAACCTGAATATAAAAATAAGGCAAAATTCAGCAAAATAAGAACCGAGTTAACTGCTAAATTGGAACGCTTTAATACTCAATTTTATACTTCTGAATAATTTTTCGAAACGTATAATAGTTGAATGAATAGAAGAGAAGATGAAGATTTTATGATTTCGAAATAAAACCAAAAAAGTAAGATAATTAAATACATCCACAATAAACGATACTTAAAATATGGAAACAGTAGAAGGTTTAAACCAGTTGATTCATAGAAGGCTTATAGAGAAAAATGGAAATGTCAAGTTAACCGAAAACAATGATATTGTAGAATATGGTAAAGCTTTAGGCATCCCAGAAAGTCAGTTAATATTTAAAATTATTGACGTAACAGAAACGATAGATTGGGCCGAGGTAGAAAAAAAGAAACAACAGGAAAAGACATCTAGGGAAGAAATTTTAAATTCAACAGCTACTAGCGCAAATACCAAACCAACAACTAACATTGTGTATTGTACTAACTGTAATGCTGCAAATGAAAAAGGAGTAGCGAATTTTTGTGAAGAATGTGGTTCAGAATTAAAACCAGAACCACAATCACAACCCGTATATGTGCCAGAGCCGGTATACGAACAAAATAGATATGTTGAAACGGAACCGGAAGCATCCAGTAGATCTAAAGCCCCTATTTTCATTGGGATTTTTAGCGTAATTGCTGTGCTAGTTTTAGGATATTTCTTTTGGGGTAAAGATTATTTAAGAGATAAAAATGCGACACGCATGTATAGTTTTGCCAACTCATTAGCACTGCGCTCCAGCCCTGCTGGAGGTGGAGATTATAATATGATTGGTAACATTCCTTATGGTTCAGAAGTGCTTGTTTATGATAACGGTGTAGATTGGGTAAATTGTAAATTAGATGGACAAGAAGGATATGCTTCTCCAAAATATCTTTTAAATAAAATGGACTTTCAAGAGTTAAACGCCATTTTAGCTGATGTAGATACTCGAACTGCTGTAAGCCAGACACGTTTTAAGAAAGCATTATTAAACTACTTCAGGGATAATAATTTGATCGGAAAAATGGATGTAGAAATGCAGAAAGAAGTATATGGTACCGTAACCACAAGAGAAGTTTGGCAATTGTTTGCAAAAGCAGAAACAAATAATTCGAATACCGTTTATTTTTCTAAAAAATCAAAACAAAGCTCAAAGTTTAATGATTTTGCTTGTATCATTAAAAATAACACAACAAACGAACGAAAAATACTAATATTTAGCTTCGATGATAATGAAAGCCCAAAACTTGAAGCAGAAGATGCTGCACCAGCAAATGGTTATATCGCTAATGTTCAATATGATTATGATAGCTATGGAAATATATCCTTAACCCCTATGTATACATCATGGTAAAAAAGTTAAATAAACTATTAATTGTTTTCCCTTTGATATTGTTGATAGGAGTATCCTTTTGGTATTACAAAGAATTAAAAACGGTTAAAAATGCAAGCTTTATTATCATCAATAAAGCAGATATGACACTCTCTCAATATAATTACAAAGGAGAACTACTTCATAAATTTAGTGTTGCAACCGGCAAAAATTTTGGGGATAAAACCAAAGTTGGGGATTGTAAAACACCCGAGGGAGTTTTTACTATTGTAGAAGTAGTTGATGCTTCAACTTGGACGCACGATTTTAAAGATGATGAATTAGGAACAATAACTGGAGCTTATGGTCCTTATTTTATAAGATTACTAGTTCCAGGTCAAAAAGGAATTGGTATACATGGGACTCACGATAACACCTCTTTAGGAAAAAGAGCTTCAGAAGGTTGCATTAGATTAAACAATAAAGATTTAACTCAATTAGTAGAAAACATCAACACGAACGCTGTTGTTGTAATAACTCCCGGAATAGATGATGTTAGTATAAATAGCAATCCTAATTTATCTAACAACACAGACAAAGAAATAAAAAAAGAAAAAACAGTAGTTATAAAGGATAACACCTTAGTAGCTGGTAATAAATTAGTGCTAAAAAAATAACCCCAAAAAAGAGACGTATATGAATAATCAGTGTCCAAATTGTTCAAGTAGTTTTACGGAAAAAACAAAATTTTGTAAAATATGTGGTTCCAATCTTCAAAAAGAAGTAATTGAAAACCCAACATGCCCTTTATGCAATGAGGTGTTCAGCTCCGATATAAAATTTTGTATTCAAGATGGAACTCTGCTTGTACATCCAGATAAACTAATCCCTAAATGTGTAGTTTGTAAAAAAGCATATACAAATGGAACGAAATTTTGTCCAAATGATGGTGGGAAAATTGAGTTAGAAAATAAATTAGCACCACTTAAAACCACTCCTCAAATTCCCATAATTGAGCCTGTGAAACAGATATTCCAAGAGCAACCCGTCTACAAAAATAAACCTAGCAACAGTTATAACAAAGCTCCAACAGGAAAACGATTTTTGGCGTATATATTGGATATATTTTTTGCATTCCTATTGTTTTTACCTTCACTATTCTTCCTTTTTGGTTCTATAGCTTCTTATGTAAATAATGATTATTATGATGTAAATGCAAGAAACTTAAATTTTGGACTACTCTTACTCTTACTGCCCTTTTGGTATGCACTGGTTAAAGACGGAATGGGACAAGGGCAAAGTTGGGGGAAAAGTGCTCTTGACCTAATGGTAATTAATATCAATACTAATGAACCTTGTACAAAATGGAATTCAACAGGAAGAAATATACTTTTTAGCATTATTTGTGGAATTCCATACTTGGGCTATCTAATAGAAATCATTATGGTTTTTGCAAATCCAGAAGGACGAAAACTTAGTGACTTAGGTGCTGGAACACAAGTTATTGAAGTTAAAGAATATAAAAATAATTAAACTACACTATACAAAAATGAAGAAATTAATCCTTTTACTATTGATATCCCTTTCAAGTTTTGCTCAAAATGATGACTATTCTAAATTAAACAAAGAAGATCTAATAACTAAAATTAATTCTAAAAATAAAGAAATACTTCAACTTAAGACAATCATAAAAGAAACTAATGAAACATTTCTCAGGGAGCTCTTTAAAAATAAATATGTTTTAGATACAAATTATTTTAAAGATACTGAATTAGCAAATGACGATAATACTAAAAAATTTGAAAATTCAACTATTCTTTTAAACAGCATATTAGCAGATGAATCTACTAGTGAAGAAGACAAAAAATTAGGGCGAAAAGCACTAGATTTTAATGTAAATTATCTAACACTTTTTCAAATTAAAAAGACCCTTTTTTACCAAAAACATGATGAAATAAAGGTAACTGAAGCAATTAAAAATATAGATAATTTACCCCTTTTAGAAGAGGATAGTAAACTTCATAAAGAAAAAACTAACATTAAGGCTTTTTTAAGTAACTACAAGGGTAATTCTTGCGCCTTAAAAAAGCAGCTAGATCAGTATAGAACAAATCCTGACCAAAGTACTACCTTCAAACAAGTGTATACTAAATTAGAAAGCAATCCTCATTACAAAGATTACCCTTATTTAATTGAAATTATTAAGAAGATAAAATCTAATGTTAATTTATATACGGCTGATGATTTAGGCCCATGCGAAGTAGAAACAGCGGCAGTGCCAATAAATACTTCTACAACAGAAAATAGTAAAACAGTTGAAAAAGAGGTAAATAAAACTGATGTTATAAAAGTGGAAAAGTCCAAACCAGAAGAAAACAAAACCGCCAAAAAACAGTAAAAAATAACTAGAAGAATATGGATGGATGGATAGAAATTTAGGTGCTAGCCGAGCCGCTATTGCAGTAGATGCCTATGAAGCCTATGGAGGTTTATAGCAATGGGGACGCCGCAATGACGGTCATGCAAGTATCGATTGGAGCTCAAGAGAGTATGGCGCTCCTATCGAAGATAGTACTTCTAAAATTTCAATAACTGATACTCCAGAACATGGATTATTTATTCAAGGAACCAACTGGAGAAGTACTAGAAACAACAATTTATGGCAAGGTGAAAACGGAACTAACAATCCATGTCCAGCTGGCTATCGCGTTCCTTCCAATTCAGAATTTGAGGCTGAAATTATTGCCTATCATATTACAGATGCCGTCACTGCTTATAATTCTGTACATAAATTTGTTATGGCAGGTAACCGTTACTATAGTGACGCTTCTATCTATAATCAAGGAGTAAGTATTAACCTGTGGACGAGTTCACTAGATGGTTCTACACCTATTAGTCGTTACTTATCGAGTGCTAATTCGGGAGCTGGTACAACTGAAAGTTCAAATGGTTTGTGTGTGCGTTGCATAAAAGATTAGTCAAGTGATACATCATAAAAAAATAGAGAATCAATTTAGAAAGGCCTTTTTAAAAAATAATTAGTGAGGTAAAATTTAATGAAAAATGAATATAGAAATAGTCGCACCTAATACTACTAAAAGATTTGATAATCAAGTAAATATTAAAGAATACTACAACCAAACCTGAAAATAAAAATACAGCAATTGCTGCCTTAAGCAATTTAAAAAAAATTCAAATTTAAAAAGATGAAAAAAGTAATACAAATCACTTTATTGTTTCTCCTAGTCTACCAGGTATCCTTTGCGCAAAAAAATGATGAAATAAAGTATAATGAAGCTTTAGAAGCATATAGACAAGAGAATTATGAAGTGGCTGTTTCAAAAATACTAGAAGCAAAACCCCTATATCGAACTGTCCCTCCTAAAGTATTATATATAGAAATAATGGCGAAGGCAGAAATCATCAAAATAAATCCTTTTAGTGACTTTGCTCTATTAGATGGGACACGAAAACTGGCAGCAAAATACTTAATAGATAATAGCACCCGTAAAAATGAATATTATAATGATATTCAAAATGTAAAAAACGAACTATATACTTTCCCTAAAGATAAAGTTACTTTTAATGCTCTAAAAGAATCGGAAGAAAGAGAACGGGCTAAGATAAAATTAGAGAAGGAAAAACAAGAGCAGGAACGCAAAATAAAAGCCGAAGCGGAAAGAATAAAACTCGAAACGGCAAATGCTGAAGCTGAAAAAAACAGAAAAGCGGTAGCAGTTATTGAAGCCGAAAAAGCGAGACTAGCCAAAATAAATGCAGAAACCAATAGAGTTAATCTAGAAAAAGAACAAAAAATACAAAATGAAAATGAAAGAAAGTATTATGATAGTCTTGAGAAAAAATCAAAAAGAAAAAGACCATTTTCCAGTTTGGGATTTCAAAGTGGTGAAATAGCTAAATATGGTTTGTTATATGAAGGCGGAGGAAGAAAATTTATGGGTTTTCATATTGCACTAAGAACAAGCTTAACTCCAGATGAAGAAATATTAAATGGAGTAAATACAGCCAACAAAACCGAAATAGATTTAGGACCTAATTTTAAAATTTCGAGACATATATATTTTAATCTTGGAGCAGGATACGGTATGTATAGTTTTGTTGATCGTAATGATTATTCTGGACGCTCAGAGGTAAATAAGGCAGGCTATCTTGTTACTTCTGCGGGTTTAATGATACGA
This sequence comes from Flavobacterium gillisiae, assembly GCF_900107635.1. Taxonomy (GTDB): domain Bacteria; phylum Bacteroidota; class Bacteroidia; order Flavobacteriales; family Flavobacteriaceae; genus Flavobacterium; species Flavobacterium gillisiae. The sequence continues at coordinate 19,319 of NZ_FNRD01000019.1, read as the reverse complement.
TTGAGCAAAATTATCAACATTAATGGTGGTGCCTCTTTTATGGATATAGACAAAGGTTTTTATAAACCGGAAATCATTTTCGGTTTATCGTTCAATCTAAAAGGAAAATAATAAAGCGCATTAATAATAAAAACCATTTTAATAATGAAAATTAAAAAATATTTTAAGACAATTATAGCAATAGTTATTAGTACATGTGCTTTTAATAGTTGTACCGATGAATTTGAATACGGCAAAACACAAAACGCAGTTAAAACGCTGGAATCTTCCAATATATTACAAACTACAGCTCTAGTTTCTGGTACCGTAATAACTGATAATGGTTCTAACTTATCTGCGAGAGGTATTTGTTATGGTACTAGTAAAAATCCAAATACATCAGGATTAAAAAAAACAGACGTCACCGCAACTTTAGGTACTTTTACATGCGCTCTAAATAATTTATCTCCTAGCACCACCTATTACGCAAGAGCCTATGCATCGAATAACTTAGGAACCGCTTATGGTAATGAAATTGCATTTACCACTCAAGCAGCAACTGTGCCTATTTTATCTTCAACTACCGATGCAAATCAAGTTACGGCTACTTCGGGAAATACAGGAGGAACTATAACAAATAGTGGCGCATCTAATGTAATAAGCAGAGGAGTTTGTTATAGTAGTACGGTAACGAGTCCAACAACTCTAGACCCTAAAACAAATAATGGAACAGGCATAGGTTCTTTCACAAGTTCACTAATAGGATTAACTCCTAATACTACCTATTATATTAGAGCCTACGCAACTAATAGTATTGGAACTGCTTATGCTGATGTAAAATCATTTCGCACTACTACAGCTACAGTACCTATTGGAGTTAAAACAACGGCTTTATCTTTTACTACCCAAACAACAACTATAGGAGGAGGGAATATTTATAATGACGGAGGAGCTACTATTTCTTCACGTGGCGTTTGCTGGAGTAATACAACTACATCCCCAACAATTACTAGTCCAAAAACAATCGATGGAACAGGTATTGGTGCATTCACTAGTTCAATTACAAGTTTAACGCCTCGAACTACCTATTATGTTAGAGCCTATGCAACTAATAGTGCCGGTACAGCCTACGGAGATACATTCTCTTTTACAACTGTTTCAGCTACAGTTCCGACTGGTATAACTACAAATTCCGTGTCTTCAATTACCCAAACAACAGCTATTGGTGGTGGGAATATAAATGCTGATGGTGGAGCTACAATTACATCTCGTGGAGTGTGTTGGAGTAATACAACTTCAAGCCCTACAATTTCAAATAGTAGCACAAATAATGGTTCAGGAACCGGTTCTTTTTCAAGTTCATTAACTGGTTTAACCCCAAGTACAACCTATTATGTAAGAGCTTATGCTACGAATAGTGTCGGAACGGCTTATAGTAGCACTACCTCTTTTACTACCTCATCGGCTACAGTTCCGACTGGTATAACTACAAATCCCGTGTCTTCAATTACCCAAACAACAGCTATTGGTGGTGGGAATATAAATGCTGATGGTGGAGCTACAATTATATCTCGTGGAGTGTGTTGGAGTAATACAACTTCAAGCCCTACAATTTCAAATAGTAGCACAAATAATGGTTCAGGAACCGGTTCTTTTTCAAGTTCATTAACTAGTTTACCCCCAAGTACAACCTATTATGTAAGAGCTTATGCTACGAATAGTGTCGGAACGGCTTATAGTAGCACTACCTCTTTTACTACCTCATCGGCTACAGTTCCTACAGGTATAACTACAAATTCCGTGTCTTCTATTACTCAAACAACAGCTATTGGTGGCGGCGGTTTTACGCTTACTGTTGGAGAAACTATTACAGAATATGGTGTTTGTTGGAGCAATACAACTTCAAGCCCAACAGTCTTGAACAGTAAAAAAATTGGATTAGCCCCGCCCGGCATTGGCTTCAATACATTTTCAAGTACATTAACTGGTTTAACAGCAAATACAACCTACTATGTTAGAGCTTATGCTACGAATAGTGCTGGAACTGCTTACGGAACAACAGTAACATTCACAACACCACAAAATTTAGTTGTAGGTCAAAGTTACCAGGGTGGTATCATTGCCTATATTTTTGCAGCAGGAGATTCGGGTTATGTTTCAGGACAAACACATGGTCTTATTGTAACAACTTCAAACCAAAGTACGGGCGCTCAATGGGGCTGTTCAGGCACTAATATATCTGGAACAAGTTCTTCTATTGGAACTGGTTTAGCAAATACTACCGCTATTGTAAGTGGATGTACCACATCGGGGATTGCAGCTCGCATTTGTAGTGATCTGGTTTCTGGTGGATATAGTGATTGGTATTTGCCAAGTTATTATGAACTGCAAAAATTATATTTAAATAGGTCAATCATAGGTGGGTTTACAAGTACTTCATATTGGTCCTCATATCAGTATTCTTCCACAATGGCTTATGGTATAAGTTTTGTAAATGGTGGTGCCGTAAGTAACACTAAAACAACTCCGCTTTACGTGAGAGCGATTAGAAAATTTTAATAAAATAAATGTGTTCATTTCAATTGCTAGATGTATAAAATTAAGCTAATCGACACACTTACGAGTGTGTCGATTAAAATTAAAATTTCAATAATTATCTAATCAAACAAACTAATACCCACTTTTCCGGTAAGCCTTCCAAATAATAAATAGGCTCCCCATACCTGTCTTTAACACGAAGGATTTGTCCATCTACAAAATACAATGCCTTCCCGTATTGATCCTTTTGGCGTATAGTTAATCCATCAAAATAATAGATTGCAACACCGTATCGATCTTTTATTCTGACCGTGTTACCATCCATAAAATAGAGTTTATCTCCGTATCTATCTTTATTTTTAATGGTTTGGCCATCATAAAAATAGAGGGGTTTACCATAGTTATTTTTTGATTTCAAAGTCAAACCATCTACATAAACAATGGAGTTTCCATACCTATCTTTTTGCTTGACACTTTGTCCAATAGTAACACTTGTGAATAGTAGAATAATCAGAATAATAAATAGCTTTTTCATAAATTTAAACATTAATTTTAATCCATAATCCCTTCTTCTAAGACTTTGTCCCAACAAATTACAGCAACTTTTAGGAATATCAGACAAGAAGTTAATTTATTTTCAACAATGATAAATACAACTAATGCCATTAAGGTTATTCTAACGTTTTTACTCCTCCTCTGTCTTCTCAATATGCCCTACAGTTTTTACCAATTGGTGCGTTTTACAGCAATGGTAGGATTTGCCTATTTAGGGTATGCCGCAAATGAAAAGAATAAGAAAAACGAACTATTTATCTACATAGCCTTAGCGCTTCTATTTCAACCCTTTTTCAAAATAGCATTGGGAAGAACTGTTTGGAATATAGTGGATGTAATTGTAAGTATTGGGTTGGTGATTTCGGTAATCAAAGATTCAAAAATAAGATTGAAGAGATAATCTAAGCACAATAGTAAAGTAATGAAAGCAAATATTGTCTCATCCTGAAATAGCGATCAATAAATAACATCCGGATAAAACTGATGGCCTACACAGCAAAACGAATTTAAAAATGCTTTAAACTGTATCAAATTAAGGGAAACCGTAAAGTAAATCAATTATGGAATCCTATTTTTGATTTTATTCAAACTGCTGATATAAATAGTGATACATTATTTATTAATAGTACTGTAAGCTGTTCAAGATTTGGATAGGTTATTTCTTTATAAAAGTATAAATTTACATGTTGACGTTTCTAGTTTTTTAAATCTAAAAACACCACTATTTTAAAAAATTAAGCATAACATTACAACCCTAAATTTCAATGAATCAATCCGTACACAATAAATTAGTTTCTTTCATTTGGTCTATTGCAGACGACTGCCTTCGTGATGTTTACGTACGAGGAAAATACCGAGATGTCATTTTACCCATGGTCGTATTACGTCGATTAGACGCTTTACTCGAACCAACCAAAGAGTCCGTAATGCAAGAATTAGCCTTCCAGAGAGACGAAGCAGGTTTTACGGAATGGGACGAAAACGGATTGCGTGCCGCTTCGGGATATGTTTTTTATAATACAAGCGACTGGACTTTACAGCGCTTACACGATACGGCAACCAACAGCCAACAATTGTTACAAGCCAATTTTGAAGATTATCTAAATGGTTTTAGTTCGAATGTAAAAGAAATTATCGAAAAATTCAAACTCAAAAGTCAGGTGCGTCACATGGCATCCAAAGATGTTTTGTTAGATGTTTTAGAAAAATTCACTTCGCCAGATATCAACGTAACCCCTTTTGAAAAAAATGATTCTAATGGTCGGAAATTATCCGCCTTGACCAACCTTGGAATGGGTTATGTTTTTGAAGAATTAATAAGAAAATTCAACGAAGAAAATAACGAAGAAGCAGGAGAGCATTTTACGCCTCGTGAAGTAATCGATTTAATGACGCATATTATTTTCGACCCTATAAAATACAACTTACCGCCCGTAATGACCATTTATGATCCGGCTTGTGGAAGTGGTGGAATGTTGACCGAAGCCCAAAACTTTATCAAAGACGAAGAGGGCGAAATTCGTGCTGTAGATTCAGATGTGTATTTGTACGGAAAAGAAATCAACGACGAGACCTATGCCATTTGCAAAAGTGACATGATGATTAAGGGGAACAACCCCGAGAATATTCGTGTGGGTTCTACCCTATCTACAGATGAATTTGCAGGAACAACTTTTGATTTTATGTTGTCTAATCCGCCTTATGGGAAATCTTGGGCAAGTGAGCAAAAATATATTAAAGACGGAAAAGAAGTTATTGACAGCCGTTTCAAAATTCGTTTAAAAAACTATTGGGGAATCGAAGAAGATACCGATGCGATTCCGCGTTCTTCAGACGGACAATTGTTGTTCTTGATGGAAATGGTCAACAAAATGAAACCGCTTTCGCAAAGTCCTTCAGGAACACGCATTGCCTCTGTACACAACGGGAGTAGCTTGTTTACTGGTGATGCAGGAGGAGGTGAAAGTAATATTCGTAGGTACATTATCGAAAATGACTGGCTCGAAGCGATTGTGCAACTACCCAACAATTTATTTTACAACACAGGAATTACCACCTACATTTGGATTCTTAGCAACAATAAAACAACCAACCGAAAGGGAAAAGTGCAGTTGATTGATGCAGGACAATTGTATCGAAAGCTCCGAAAAAACCTCGGAAACAAAAACTGTGAGTTTGCTCCAGAACACATCACCGAAATTGTAAAAACCTATACCGATTTACAAGCCATAGAAAGAACCGCTGACGAAGCTATAGCCGCCAAAGTATTTGACAACAGCGATTTTGGTTATCACAAAGTGACCATCGAAAGACCCAAACGTTTGAAAGCGCAATTTACAGCAGAGCGCATTGCCGAATTGCGTTTTGACAAAAGCTTACGCGAACCGATGCAATGGGTGTACGAAACCTACGGCGAAGCTATTTATACAGATATTAAAAAGCACGAAAAAACCATAAGCGATTGGTGTGAGAAGCAAGAGCTAAACCTCAATGCCAAACAATTAAAAACCTTGACCACCGAAGCAATTTGGAAAAAGCAATTGGATCTAATGACTTTGGGACAAACGCTAATGACAGCCGTAGGAACAGATGAATACAATGATTTCAATCTTTTTAAAGACAAAGTAGCTGCAGTTGTAAAAGCCAACAAACTAAAGGTAAGCGCATCAGAATTGAACGCTATTTACAACGCCATTTCTTGGTACGATGCCGATGCCGAAAAAGTGATTAAAAACACCACCAAATTAGCAGGTGACAAACTCGAAAAGTTGTTAGCCTACTTGGATTGCAAAACAGACCGATTAGCAGATTATGGTTATTTCCCAACAGCTAAAAAAGGGGAATATACAGTTTATGAAACCGAAAGTGATTTGCGAGACACCGAAAACATTCCTTTAAAAGAAAACATACACGATTATTTTGTTCGTGAAGTGCAACTGCATGTTGCCGAAGGTTGGATAAATTTGGACGCAACCAAAATTGGCTACGAAATCAGTTTTAATAAATATTTCTACCAACACAAACCATTACGTGCTATTGAAGAGGTAACTGCGGATATTTTAGCATTAGAACAACAAAGCGATGGACTAATAGCTGAAATTTTAAACTTGGTATAAGAATGGAATCAGAAATTATATTATATCAAACCGAAGACGGCCAAACAAAAATACAGACGCGTCTTGAGAACGAAACCGTTTGGTTAACGCAAGAGCAAATGAGTGCGCTTTTTACAAGAGATAGAACTGTAATTACAAAACACATTGGTAATATTTTTAAAGAAGGAGAACTAGAAGAAAAAAGCAATGTGCAAATTTTGCACATTAGTGGTTCAGATCGCCCTGTGAAGTATTATAATCTTGATGTTATTATCTCAGTAGGCTATCGTGTAAAGAGCTTACAAGGTACAAAGTTTAGACAATGGGCCACTTCCCGCTTGCGAGAATACATTGTAAAAGGCTTTACCATGAACGATGATTTGCTCAAAGAAGCAGCTGGCGGACCTTATTTTGAAGAATTATTAGCACGTATTCGCGACATACGCTCTTCCGAAAAGGTGTTTTGGCGCAAAGTATTAGATATCTACGCTACTAGTGTAGACTATGACCCTAATGCCACAACTTCACAGCAATTTTTCAAAACCATACAAAACAAAATGCATTGGGCAGCACACGGTCAAACTGCTGCCGAAGTTATTTACAATCGTATCGATACTGCAAAACCACACTTGGGACTTACCCATTTTAAAGGGGAACAACCCACAAAAAAAGAGGTTGGCGTAGCCAAAAACTACCTGAACGAGCAAGAACTAAACGTATTGAATCGTATGGTAACAGCTTATTTAGAAATTGCCGAATTACAAGCCTTGAACCGCAAACCAATGTACATGAATGATTGGTTGCAACGTGCAGATGATTTCTTGCAAATGACAGGAAACAATATTTTGACACATGCAGGCACAGTAAGCCATGAACAAGCTTTAGAAAAAGCTAATCATAAGTACCACGCCTACAAAGACCAACTGAAAAATGAACTTTCAAAGGTGGAAAAAGACTTTATAAATCAAATAGAGAGTACACAAAAACAGCTAAAAAATAAAAAATAACATGGAAACAGCTGTACAAAACACAACAAAGCAGTACGAAAACTACAAACCTTCAGGTGTGGAATGGTTGGGCGATATTCCTGAGCATTGGGAGGTATCTAGATTAGGAGTATTGTTAAATCCAATTTCTATAAATAATAGAACTGATTTATCATTATTATCGATAACCAGAGAAAAGGGAGTTATTTTAAGAGATTTAGAAGATGAAGGAACAAATCATAATTTCATTCCAGATGATTTATCAAATTATAAAGTTCTGTTGAAAGGACAATTTGGAATGAATAAAATGAAAGCTTGGCAGGGTTCTTATGGAATTTCTGATTATGATGGAATTGTTAGTCCTGCTTATTTTATTTTTGATTTGGATAAAAAAATTACACCTGAATATTTTCATTTATCTATTAGAAGTAAATTATATGTTTCTTTTTTTGGTTCTGCTTCTGATGGCGTAAGGATTGGCCAATGGGACTTATCAAAAGAGCGAATGAAACAAATTCCTTTTCTAATTCCATCTTTAAAAGAACAAACCGCTATTGCTGAATTTCTTGACGACAAAACCACCAAGATAGACCAAGCCATTGCCATCAAGCAACAGCAAATAGACCTACTCAAAGAACGCCATCAAATACTCATTCACAAAGCTGTTACAAAAGGGATTAATCCTAATGTAAAACTAAAAGACAGCGGTGTAGAATGGATTGGAGAGATTCCTGAGGGTTGGGAGGTGAAGAGGTTAAAATTCAACTTAAAAAAGTCTTTTAGTGGAGGAACTCCTTCCACCGATAAACTTATATATTGGGATGGTGGGATTCCTTGGGTTTCTTCGGTAGATGTAAAAGTAGATTATTTAAACAAAACAGTAAGAGAAATTTCATTAATGGGATTACAAAATTCTTCATCCAATCTTGCACCAAAAGGTGCATTAATTTTCGTAACAAGGTCGGGGATTTTACAACATACCTTTGCAATTTCAATTTTGAATAGAGAAATGGCAATTAATCAGGATATAAAATGTATCATTTTTAATGACAAAATTCAATCTGAATATTTTTTAAACCTTATAAAAGGAAATAATTCTGAAATTTTAGTAGAAGTGAGACAACAGGCAGCTACAGTTGAGAGTATAAATATGTCCTCTTTCTATAATTTACTTATGCCGGTTCCCCCGATTGAAGAACAAAAAGAAATCTCAGCTTATATTGAAAATATTACTGATAAAATCGCCACCGCTATTGCAATAAAAAAGCAGGAGATTGAGAAATTAAAGGAATACAAGAGTAGTTTAATTGATGGGGTTGTAACGGGTAAGGTTAGGGTTTTTTAAAAAGAAAAAAAATGAATTTCGTAGATATAGCTACTTTAAACATATCAACAGAGCTTGATGCATTAAAACGAGACACGCAACGTAATAGCTTTTACCTTTATCAACATAAAGGTGTCTTTTTCGCGGACAATACACGCATAGGGAATAATAACCAAAATGAAGCAAGAACAAAATTTGTTAATGTTTTAACTAAAGCAAAAGATGAAAATATTTCTTTAGTATTATCTCCAGAGTATTCTTGTCCAAAGTCTGTGATAGAAGAAATTATCGCAAACAATCAACTTCAACCTTTGCAAAATAAACTATGGGTTTTAGGAGGTGAATCTTTAAATAAAGAGGAGCTAAATTATTTAAAGAATATGGATAATGAAAATGTACATTTTCATTTTGAGGATTGCTATTCTGCTTCTGATAAAAATTATGTAGATCCACTATATTATATTTTCAGGGGTGAATATGATGGAGTTGAAAAATTAATTATTTTAATTCAGTTTAAAACTAGACATATGGGAGGTTTACGTTCTAATCAATTGGAAGCGGAAAATCTTATAGAAGGTGAAAATGTTTATGTAATCAAGAATAATCAAAATTCAATTAGGTTAATATCTTTTATTTGTTCCCAAGCAATAAATTTTAATGATTCTTATGATGAAGTACTTTCAAATAATCATAGCTGGACGGATTCACCCTTCCTGATACTAAGTTTGCAATACAACCCTAATCCTTCTCACAATGATTTTATCGCTTTCAAAAAATTTGCTTTAAAAAAAGAAAAAAGAGAGTTAATTACACTGAATTGGGGTATCGAAACAACGTTTTTAAATGGTAGAAGTTTATATCATGACACAAATTCTCCCAGAAGCGCAATTTATTTTAGAACTACTGATGAAGATTTAGATTATAGTCCAACGACAATAGTCAACAATCATAAAAAGGGGCTGTACTTTTTGCAAATTCTTAGAACCAAGCGGGTGTATGTTCTAAATGGTATGGTGGAACTATTTAAAATCCATAATAAACCAGTTAGTATTGATAATGGACAAGAAGTGCAACAACGCAGAGAAGGTCCATCTGTTGGTAATATATATAAATTTGATGTAGATTTAAATTTAAAAGAGATTGATGAAATAGATGATAATCATATAACTTTTTTAACAAGTAGAGGTATCAAAAATACTTATTTACTTAATAATGATGAGACTATTGTTGACAAGGAACGATTAGTAAATATTTCAACAGGTAAAGTAAAAGGCAAGGAAAAAAATAAATGGTCGGATGTAATTCATTTAAATAGCTTTACCTTGAGTGAATCAGACGAATGTAATCATAGGGTTACCTATACAGAGGATACATATGAAATAAGTGAAATAATCAGAGGCTTAAACTGCTCAAATATCTTTGAATTGGATCAAAATATTTTACCAAACAAATCATTTTATCCTAATAGTATAAAACACCTTAAGGTCAAAAATATTTCATTAGCTTATGCTAAAGATGCTAACAAATTTAGTTATAATTACAACGTATTGAATGATAATGGTGTTCTAGAAAAAGCTACAATATGTTACATTGGTTCAGCGGTTAGCTCTCTAGTAGTTAATAAGACTTATGATGAACTTCAAAAAATTTTTGATGAAGAATCTCCAGGTAAATATACGGTTGTAGTATTCTACAAACAAGGAAATACTATTTTGTATAAATCAAATCCTGACGCAGGAAGTATTACTGAAATTCCCAATGATAATATTTCAATCACATAAATATCTATGAATACTCAACAATTAATAGAACAATCTCAAAAATTATTTACTGATTTTAAACCCGTAAATAATGAATTATATAAAGGACAGTTAAATATTAATAATAAGGCTTCTGGTATTTATTATTTGAATTTTAACCAGGAAATTTCAGAAGATGTTTTTGAAGAATTACAAGATAAATATCTAGCAGAAGAATTTTATAACCAAACTGAGGTACTTCAATGGAATATTTATTTGCTATTTATTAATAGTAATATTTCCGAAGATTTAAAATTAAAAATCCTTAGAAATGACAAATACGCTCGGAAATTAATTTTTAATGGTAATGAATTTCTAGATTATTTTAAATTAGAAGAATCCAGTAGTTCCGAACTACCAGACATTATTTCAGTTTGGAAAGAAGAATTAAACAAAGTTGGATTACAAGAATTACACAGTTCTGCTTCTAATGATGGAATAGTTAGAAATTTTTTAAATGATAAATCTCCCGCAATTGTAAATAGAGCAGAAAAAAATTTAGAACATATTCCAATTATAGAAAAAATCAATTCAATAAACTTAAATCAAGATTTCAGACGATTTCCTCAAATTCGAAACTTTAATTTTGGTTCGGTGAATTTATTCACAGGCTCTAATGGTGTGGGCAAAACAAGTTTATTAGAATCGATTGAATTAGTTCTTACTGGAAAAACGCAAAGAAACAAGGACAAATACGAAGCTCCAAATTCTATTACTGCCGTTTTAAATCAAGATTTCGTTGACACTTATTCTCATAATAACAGAATTTACAAAGAAAGAGGAACTAAATGGTACAAAAGACGATTAACTGAACAAGGAAATCGTACTTATGAATCATTTAACCAGTTTAACTTTTTTAATACGGATGCTGCCCATCAGTTTTCAAATGCCGAAGATGCTGGTGCAATTAATGAATCTTTAAAGCAAATTATTTTAGGAGAGGAATTCACAATTTTAAAAGATAAGATTGAAAAAATTAGACCAAGACTTCGAACGGAATTAAATAAAGCTTCCAAAGAAATTAGTCAAAAATTGGATAATCTTAAAAAAAATAAAGATCGCATCAGTGAATTAAAAAATGATGAAAATTTTAATGAACTAAAAGGAAATATTAAAGGGAACATGCTTAGCCTCAGATATAAAGCTATTTATGACGAATCCAATTATTCAGTTTCTGGTTTATTTGTCAACGAAATTAAAAATGAATTAGATTTTATATTATCTAAAAAGGTAACAAATTTTAGTAAGTTTAAAGAAGTTAGTGGTATTGTTGAAACACGTAAAAATTTAGTTTCCGAAAACAAGGAAGCCTTTAATTTGAATATTGTAAAGTCAAATGAAAGTATTCTTGATAGACAAAAAAATAAAGATATTCTTTCAAAAATTAATACCTTTTATAAATATATTGAAATTGATAATTGTTCCAAGATTGAAGATTTAGCAATTAAGTATAAAAAAATTGAGACGCAACTTTTGACAATAAAAACGTTAAAAGATTTAAACAATTTACAGCTAGATATAGTGAAATTATCAGAAGAACGTAAATCACTTGCCGACTTAATATCATCTAAAAAATCTGTACTCGTAGATAAAACTATATCACAAGGCGATTTAAAAGGTGAAATATCTCTTTTACAAAAAGGGTTTTCACTTAATGAAGGGCTTATTATTGAACTAAAAACTATTGGAATAAAAATTCTAAACGACAAGTTTCATTCGAATCAATGCTGTCCGTTGTGTGATCAGGAAATTTCAAAAACAGAACTTTTATTAAGGCTAGATAATGATTTTAAAAATGATGATTTTAAAAATCTTATTAAAAGTAAGAATGATTTATTAGAAGTATTAAATAAGGAAATTGACCAACTAGAATTAGAATTAAAACACTTAAGGAGATATGAAATGGTAGTCTTTGAATATTTAAAAGATTACGAAGGTTTAAATCTTTCTCAAATAAATAATGCCATTAAAGAAAGGATTGCCAAGGAAAATGAAATTTTATCTGAAAAAGAATTGTATGATAAAATATTTTTCCAATTAAATAATATTGAGGGATCCATATCTGAGTTTTCTATTTTGAAATTGGCTGTACAAATAATATACCCAAATGTTGATATTTTAAGAAAACAAGTGTTAACTGAGATTATTGATAATCTTAAAATGCAAATAAATAAAAGTAGTACTGAAGTCGATAATTTTAAAGTAAGTAATGATAAAATAATAAATGATTTAAATGTTGCACTAAAATTATCGTCCTATGCTGATAGTTTTGATAAAATCGAGGAAATTATTAAATCAAATGATAATTTAATCGATTCATTAAATTTCAGCTTTCAAAATTTAAATCGTTATTTAGATATTCCAACAGATAAAAGTATTATTGATTTATCAAAAGATTTAGCGCTTTTAAATAAAAATTTGGACACATTCAGACTAATTGAAAATAGTCAGAACGAAATAAAAAAACTTTTGACTTCAAATGAAGAAATTGAAAAGTCTTTTCCTAATCTAAAAACTTTAAATGGTAGATTGAATAGAGCTGTTGAAGTTTTAGATAAACTTAGTGATAATAGTGAAGATATTATATTAGAGGATTTCTTCAAAGCTAATTTGATTGAAATAAAAGATATCTTTACTACAATACATTCGCCAAAAGAGTTTGATAATATTGCATATGTATCTAGTAAATTAGTTTTAATAAAGGGGGGTGAATCATATGAAATCTCACAAATAAGTACAGGTCAAAGAGCAGCTTTAGTTTTATCGATTTTTATAAGTTTAAATAGAAAATTAGAAAACGGCCCAAATATTTTAATTTTTGATGACCCAGTCACTTTTATAGACGATTTCAATGCATTATCTTTTTTAGATTTTTTAAGATATTTTATTGTAAAAGAAAAAAAGCAAATATTTTTTGCTACCGCAAATAAAAAATTTTCATCATTATTTAAAAAGAAGTTTGAATTTTTAGGAGATGAATTTAAAGAATTTAAATTAGAAAGATAAAAATATGCATAGCCAAACCAACGAACAAGCTCAAATAAAAATAGCTTATCTATGAAGCAAAAAATATTTCTTTCCAGTGTACAAAAGGAATTTGCCCTAGAGCGAGAGGCACTGCATCGTCATATCTTGACCGATCCTGTGCTGCAACTGTTTTTTGAGCCTATTTTATTCGAAAACTTGCCAGCCAATGGTGCGCAACCTATAGAAGTATATTTGAAAGAAGTAACCCAAGCCGAAGTGTATTTGATTTTGATAGGAAAAGAATATGGTTTTGAAACGCCATCAGGTATTTCTCCTACGGAACTCGAATACAATCTGGCGCAAGAAGAAAATGTCTTTTCGTTGGCATTTATAAAGAACGAGACTGAGGCAGAACGAGACCCAAAAGAACAAGCTTTGTTTCGTAAAATTCAAAATTCGTTGTCCTACAAACGTTTTAGCACTACAAACGAATTACTGTCTGAAGTAACTAAAGCCTTGGTGGTGATTTTGCAACAAAAAGGCATTTTACGTTCCATTGATTTTGATTCCGAAGTAAACAGTAAAGCTAAACTTGACGCCATTGATGAAGACAAAGTAAACAATTTTATCAGTTTAGCGAGATACAAAAGAGGCTTTCCATTACGCGAAGGAACAGCATTGCCGAAAGTTCTTTCGCATTTGAATTTCATTTCTGAAACACAACTAACCAATAGTGGGATTCTTGCCTTTGGACAAAATCCACAACAATTTTTCCCAACAGCCGTAGTTAAATGTGCCCATTTTCATGGATTGCATGTCGCTAAACCCATTCCAGATCACCGTGTAATCAAGGGTGATGTGTTTACACAAGTAGATGAAGCAGTTGATTTTATTTTGTCTAAAATTGCCCTTTCTGTAGGTTTGCGTTCACAGACTAATCAAGCGCCGCTACAATATGAAATTCCAAGAGCGGTAATTGCCGAAGCTATAGTCAATGCCGTTGCTCATAGAGATTATCAAAGTAAAGGAAGTGTGCAATTAATGCTTTTTGCAGATAGAGTGGAGATTAGTAATCCTGGAGGACTCCCACCAGAACTGACTTTGGATAAACTAAGAATAGACCACGCCTCCTATCCTAGAAACCCACATTTGGCAGAAGCATTGTACCAAGCGGGATATATAGAACGTTTTGGAACAGGTACAGGAGAAATACTTCGTTTGTGCAAAGAACATGGATTATTAGAACCAATATTCAACTTAGAAGAAGGATTTAAAGTTACTCTATGGCGACCAACGACAATTAGTGGACAAGTTACTGGACAAGCTACCGACCAAGTCACCGACCAAGCTACCGACCACGTTAGTGGACAAGTTAGTGGACAAGCTACTGGACAAGTTAAAGAAGGTATAAGAAGAGTTCTTTATGTCATAAATGAAGAGTTAAAAACGAGCGAAATAATGGATATACTTGATTTAAAACATAGAGAGTATTTTAGAGACAACTATTTATTACCAGCAATAGAGGAAGGATATTTAGAACTAACTATTCCTGATAAACCAAGTAGTCCAAACCAAAAATACCGCCTAACTGAAAAAGGGCAACTATTAAAAAACAAATTAGAACAAGATGCATAGCCAAACCAACGAACAAGCTCTCGAATCTGCCATAGAAAAAAAACTAACTGGTAGTTGTCTCGAAGAATTGAAAATTGCAGCAACTACAGTCGATAGCGTGAATGAGCGTGCCGAGTTGTACCGTTCGGGCAATGGCTATTTCATAGGTTCAGCCAATGATTTCAATGCTAAATTTGCTATTGATGAGGTTCGATTTTGGCATTTTCTAGAAACTACCCAAGCAGAAGAATTGGCAAAAATCCAAAAGCAAAGCGATTGGAAACTCAAAATTCTAGAGCGTTTGGATCGTTTGGTAAAAAAATACGGCATTTTACGTATCCTCAGAAAAGGACTTGAAGTAGATGATGCCCATTTTACGTTACTCTATGTGTTGCCTTTAGCGAGCAGCAGTGCAGCTGCAAAGGTAAATTTTGAAAGCAATGAATTTAGCGTTAGTCGCCAAATACGGTATTCGATTACCAATCCAAGAGAAGAGATTGACATGGTTATTTTTGTTAATGGTTTGCCTATTGCTACCATGGAACTCAAAAACCACTGGACAGGTCAAAACGCTAAAGTTCACGGACAAAATCAATACAAATTCAAAAGAGACATTACACAACCTTTGTTGAACTTTGGGCGTTGTATTGTGCATTTCGCAGTTGATACAGATGAAGTTTATATGACAACCAAATTAGATGGAGCAGGAACTTTTTTCCTCCCTTTTAATCTAGGACATAATTACGGTAAAGGCAATCCACCGAATCCTTTTGGCCATAAAACCGCCTATTTATGGGATGAGGTTTTAACGCGTGAAAGTTTGGCTAATATCATTCAGCATTTTGTGCGCTTTGACGGAAAAGAGAAAGATCCTTTAAGTAAAAAAACTTTGTTTTTTCCTCGTTACCACCAGATGAACGTGGTACGTAAACTAATAGCCGATGCAAGTAAAAACGGAGTAGGTCAAACCTATTTAATTCAACACTCCGCTGGTTCCGGTAAATCTAATTCTATTACTTGGGCAGCCTATCAATTAATAGAAACCTATCCTGAGAGCGAAACCACTCCAGGAAGTCGTGGCGTTACCAATCCGTTATTTGATTCGGTAATTGTAGTCACTGACCGTCGTTTATTAGACAAACAATTAAGAGAAAACATCAAAGAATTCTCGGAAGTTAAAAATATTGTCGCTCCTGCTTATTCGTCCAAGGAACTAAAAGAAAGTTTAGAAAGTGGCAAGCGAATCATCATTACCACCATTCAAAAATTCCCTTTCATCGTTGATGGAATAGCCGATTTAAGCGACAAACGTTTTGCGGTCATCATAGACGAGGCACACAGTAGCCAAAGTGGCTCAGCTGCTGATAATATGAACCGTGCCATGGGTAGCAACAACGTGGAGGAAGAAGAAGATGCCCAAGATAAGATTTTGGAAATCATGCGTTCTCGTAAAATGAGTACAAATGCGTCTTACCTAGCCTTTACAGCGACCCCAAAAAGCAATACTCTAGAGAAGTTTGGCGAACTACAAGAAGATGGAAAGTACAAACCATTCCATTTGTATTCGATGAAACAAGCTATTGAAGAAGGCTTTATCTTAGACGTGCTAGCTAATTATACTACATATAAAAGTTACTATGAGATTGAAAAATCTATAGAAGACAATCCGTTATTTGATACCAACAAAGCGCAGAAAAAATTAAGAGCCTTTGTAGAGCAACACAAGCAAACCATCGCTATAAAAGCGGATATTATTATAGATCATTTTTCTTCTAAAATTGTCAGTACCAAAAAACTAAAAGGGAAAGCCAAAGCCATGGTCGTTACGCAGAGTATCGAATCGGCGATTCGATATTATCTAGCTATTCAATCTATTTTGAAAGAGAAAAAGCAGCCTTTCAAAGTGGTTGTTGCTTTCTCAGGCAAGAAAACCGTGGATGGCATTGAATATTCGGAAGACAGTCTCAATGGTTTTGCCGAAAAAGATACGCGTGATAATTTTGATAGTGATGATTACAAAATATTAGTTGTGGCCAACAAATACCTAACAGGATTTGACCAACCCAAACTAACCGCCATGTATGTCGATAAGAAGCTTCAAGGCGTTTTAGCCGTGCAAGCATTATCAAGATTAAACCGTGCAGCTAATAAATTAGGAAAGAAAACAGAAGATTTATTTGTGTTAGATTTCTTTAATTCGACCGAGGAAATTCAAGACGCTTTCGATCCTTTTTACACTGCAACTTCATTGAATAAAGCCACCGATGTCAATGTTTTGCACGAAATTAAAGCAACTCTCGACGAAACAGGGGTTTATGAATGGGCAGAAGTAGAAGACTTTGTAGATAAATATTTCAACAAAGTAGACGCACAACTGTTAAGTCCTATTATCGATTTGGCAGCAGACCGATTTAATAGTCAATTAGAATTGGAAGACAGCGATAAAGCCGATTTTAAAATTAAAGCCAAACAGTTCGTCAAAATATACGGTCAGATGGCTTCTATCCTCCCTTATGAAGTGGTGAACTGGGAAAAACTTTTCTGGTTTTTGAAGTTCTTAATTCCAAAACTAATCATCATTGATCCTACTAGCGATGCCTTGGATGAATTATTAAATTCAGTTGATTTATCTACCTACGGACTAGAAAGAGTGAAACTGAATGCAGGAATTGGGCTAGACGATGCCGAAACCGAATTAGACCCTCAAAATCCAAATCCTCGTGGTGCTCATGGAACGGATAAAGAAGAAGATCCGTTGGATTTCATTATCAATAGTTTTAATGAACGATGGTACCAAGGTTGGGATGCAACACCAGAAGACCAAAGAGTAAAGTTTGTAAGTCTAGCCAAAAACATGCAAACCCATCCCGACTTCAAAAACAAGTATGCAGAAAACACAGATAGCCAAAATAGAGAAATTGCATTCGTAAAAATATTCAATGACGTAATCGCCAATCATCGAAAAACAGAACTTGATTTATATAAAAAGCTGACTCAAGATGATGCCTTTAGAATTGCTATGCAAGATACATTGAAGAGGATATTGAGTGCTTAATATTATATTAAATAAATTATTTTAGAAATAAAAAACAAGCAATTTTAAGCAATGCTTTTGATTATGTGCGATACAAAGAGAGCATTCAACCTCTAATCACAATTGCCCACAACAATGGTTTTTCTTTTATGAAGGATTAGTTCAACAACACATCTAGACAGGCTGATTTAGCAATCACTGCTTTATTTTTAATTAGAACAACAACATCAAAATATAATATGAAGAGTATAATCATTAAAACATTTACAGCCACGGCAACAATAGGATTATATAAGGCATACTCCAATGAACTTATTTCTATAATTGACTTTAAAAAAATATTGTATAAAGCACAGGAACAAATTAAAAAGGAATTTGATGTTGCGTTGAGCACTAAACTTACCCTTTGCGAAATTGTTTTCCTAGGTCAGGAAGAGCCATCGGTATCGCTGGATTTTATCCAATATCCTAAATTCCCTACTGAAGAAGTACTGCTGAAAAAAGCAATTATCCAGTTAGTAAAATTGTTAATGGAAAACCTGGATCAAAATCGAACCGTAATTGTGTTCCAGGAGGAAACTATTTGTTTAGAAAAATCAGAAAGAATAGATCCTAAAATTCAATTTTAAGAAATAAGCTAATGAAAAAGTTAATCTTAATTGAAACCCTATTTAATCCGACACATCTAATTTGTAATTAGTTAATACTATAGTAGTGCTAAAATAAAACAGACTAATCTTCTATTTAAATTATGAAATTATGAACCAAGCAAGTTTTAGTATTAGAAAATCGAAGCTAGAAGCAGAATTAAAGAAAAAGTCTAGAATACTTGGTAAAATATCTGAATGGAACAAAAATACAGTGATTGAATTAACTATTACTGACGGTTTATTGACATTGGTTATTCCAGGTTCAAGAATTGAATTACCATGCCTAACAAAAAGCACTGCCAAAGCAACAATAAGCTTCTTTTACTTCAAAAAAATTATACAAACATGGAATGATTTAAAAATAGAATGCATTATAATGGATAGTACCATTAAAATTGGAGTAACTTCATTCAAAGCACAATCTACATTTTTTGAATCAGACCGCATTTTAAGAAGTATTAATTTACCCATGAATTATTCAGGGTATCATTTATTACAATTAGAAAACCGTGGTTTTACCGCAGAAGAAATTGACTTTAACGGTCTAGAATTTGAGCTATATCAAGCAAAAAAAAGCTTAAAAGCTTCGATCAGAAAAACAACTGAGCTACTTCAAATATATGGCGTTACTGCTGTTGAAATAGAAGAATTGCTAAACAATAAAATAAGAATGTAATTACTAGTGGATATCTCGGTTCGATTTGTGCCACTGATTTCGGTTAGACCGTGCCACCCATTTCGGTCAATTTGTGCCACTATTCCGGTTCGATTTGTGCCA
>NZ_FNRD01000026.1 GCF_900107635.1 Flavobacterium gillisiae | reverse complement strand
CCAAAAACCTGTGCTACAGTAACAGACAATGTAACGGTAACATCGGTAGTCACACCGATAACAGAAAGTGGAAGCATCGCTGCAACCGGCGGAATCGCGATTACTACTGTATTATCGAATGACACAACCAATGGAGTTGCAAGTACAACATCGAACTCTACAATCGCGCAAAGCGGTACATGGCCAACGGGAATTAGTTTAAACACGACTACCGGAGCAATAAGTGTAGCAGCAGGAACAGCACCTGGCGTATATGCCGTTGCTTACGAGTTATGTGATAAACTGACACCAAAAACCTGTGCTACAGTAACAGACAATGTAACGGTAACATCGGTAGTCAGCCCGATAACAGAAAGTGGAAGCATCGCTGCAACTGGCGGAATTGCGATCACTACTGTATTGTCGAATGACACAACCAATGGCGTTGCAAGTACAACAGTCAACTCTACAATCGCGCAAAGCGGTACATGGCCAACGGGAATTAGTTTAAACACGACTACCGGAGCAATAAGTGTAGCAGCAGGAACAGCACCTGGCGTATATGCCGTTGCTTACGAGTTATGTGATAAACTGACACCAAAAACCTGTGCTACAGTAACAGACAATGTAACGGTAACATCGGTAGTCACACCGATAACAGAAAGTGGAAGCATCGCTGCAACCGGCGGAATTGCGATCACTACTGTATTATCGAATGACACAACCAATGGCGTTGCAAGTACAACAGCCAACTCTACAATCGCGCAAAGCGGTACATGGCCAACGGGAATTAGTTTAAACACGACTACCGGAGCAATAAGTGTAGCAGCAGGAACAGCACCTGGCGTATATGCAGTTGCTTACGAGTTATGTGATAAACTGACACCAAAAACCTGTGCTACAGTAACAGACAATGTAACGGTAACATCGGTAGTCACACCGATAACAGAAAGTGGAAGCATCGCTGCAACTGGCGGAATTGCAATCACTACTGTATTATCGAATGACACAACCAATGGCGTTGCAAGTACAACATCGAACTCTACAATCGCACAAAGCGGTACATGGCCAACGGGAATTAGTTTAAACACGACTACCGGAGCAATAAGTGTAGCAGCAGGAACAGCACCTGGCGTATATGCCGTTGCTTACGAGTTATGTGATAAACTGACACCAAAAACCTGTGCTACAGTAACAGACAATGTAACGGTAACATCGGTAGTCACACCGATAACAGAAAGTGGAAGCATCGCTGCAACTGGCGGAATTGCGATCACTACTGTATTATCGAATGACACAACCAATGGCGTTGCAAGTACAACAGTCAACTCTACAATCGCACAAAGCGGTACATGGCCAACGGGAATTAGTTTAAACACGACTACCGGAGCAATAAGTGTAGCAGCAGGAACAGCACCTGGCGTATATGCAGTTGCTTACGAGTTATGTGATAAACTGACACCAAAAACCTGTGCTACAGTAACAGACAATGTAACGGTAACATCGGTAGTCACACCGATAACAGAAAGTGGAAGCATCGCTGCAACCGGCGGAATTGCGATCACTACTGTATTATCGAATGACACAACCAATGGCGTTGCAAGTACAACAGCCAACTCTACAATCGCACAAAGCGGTACATGGCCAACGGGAATTAGTTTAAACACGACTACCGGAGCAATAAGTGTAGCAGCAGGAACAGCACCTGG
>NZ_FNRD01000028.1 GCF_900107635.1 Flavobacterium gillisiae | reverse complement strand
GTTGCTTACGAGTTATGTGATAAACTGACACCAAAAACCTGTGCTACAGTAACAGACAATGTAACGGTAACATCGGTAGTCAGCCCGATAACAGAAAGTGGAAGTATCGCTGCAACCGGCGGAATCGCAATCACTACTGTATTATCGAATGACACAACCAATGGCGTTGCAAGTACAACATCGAACTCTACAATAGCGCAAAGCGGTACATGGCCAACGGGAATTAGTTTAAACACGACTACCGGAGCAATAAGTGTAGCATCGGGAACAGCACCTGGCGTATATGCAGTTGCTTACGAGTTATGTGATAAACTGACACCAAAAACCTGTGCTACAGTAACAGACAATGTAACGGTAACATCGGTAGTCAGCCCGATAACAGAAAGTGGAAGCATCGCTGCAACCGGCGGAATCGCAATCACTACTGTATTATCGAATGACACAACCAATGGCGTTGCAAGTACAACATCGAACTCTACAATAGCGCAAAGCGGTACATGGCCAACGGGAATTAGTTTAAACACGACTACCGGAGCAATAAGTGTAGCAGCAGGAACAGCACCTGGCGTATATGCCGTTGCTTACGAGTTATGTGATAAACTGACACCAAAAACCTGTGCTACAGTAACCGACAATGTAACGGTAACATCGGTAGTCACACCGATAACAGAAAGTGGAAGCATCGCTGCAACTGGCGGAATTGCGATTACTACTGTATTATCGAATGACACAACCAATGGCGTTGCAAGTACAACATCGAACTCTACAATCGCGCAAAGCGGTACATGGCCAACGGGAATTAGTTTAAACACGACTACCGGAGCAATAAGTGTAGCAGCAGGAACAGCACCTGGCGTATATGCAGTTGCTTACGAGTTATGTGATAAACTGACACCAAAAACCTGTGCTACAGTAACAGACAATGTAACGGTAACATCGGTAGTCAGCCCGATAACAGAAAGTGGAAGCATCGCTGCAACTGGCGGAATCGCGATTACTACTGTATTATCGAATGACACAACCAATGGCGTTGCAAGTACAACATCGAACTCTACAATCGCGCAAAGCGGTACATGGCCAACGGGAATTAGTTTAAACACGACTACCGGAGCAATAAGTGTAGCAGCAGGAACAGCACCTGGCGTATATGCCGTTGCTTACGAGTTATGTGATAAACTGACACCAAAAACCTGTGCTACAGTAACCGACAATGTAACGGTAACATCGGTAGTCACACCGATAACAGAAAGTGGAAGCATCGCTGCAACCGGCGGAATTGCGATCACTACTGTATTATCGAATGACACAACCAATGGAGTTGCAAGTACAACATCGAACTCTACAATCGCACAAAGCGGTACATGGCCAACGGGAATTAGTTTAAACACGACTACCGGAGCAATAAGTGTAGCAGCAGGAACAGCACCTGG
>NZ_FNRD01000018.1 GCF_900107635.1 Flavobacterium gillisiae | reverse complement strand
GGGGGGGGGTAAGTAGTTTTTTTATCATAATTATCTGGTTAAAAGAAAGCTATTTTATTTGTGTAGCTTTTGCTAATGTAAGAAAAATATTCTTTATAAGTTTTCCTAACGTTATTTTTTTCTTGATTTATACATGAAGATCACAATTATTATTGATAAAAAACCGGACTTCCTTCAAAAAATTGCTGATAGCTGGCCTGCAAGCATTGATGACAGTGACGCCAGAACAGATTGGAACTGGAATCATAAAGATGACTTGGAGACCATGACGGTGGATATGCTGGAACATTTGAAATAATCCAAAAAAATAAGAATTTAAAAAAAGTCTAGCTTGAAAAACTAGACTTTTTTGGTTTGAGAGCAATTTAATTTACAAAATATTTATCAGTTACATTACCAATGTTTGTAATTAGTAGTAAAGAATCATTACCCAAGGAAATGTATGAGAAAGGAACATTAGTAGATTGTTGTATAAATCGATAATGTGTCATACTCATTGTTTCTTAAACAGCATTGGTGTTGGGTTTCCATTGTATTCTATTGATAAATATGTATCATTACCTACTTGAGTAATACCATTTATTGCATAGCAATATATTTTCCCTGTACTTTTTATCAATTTTAAGTATTCATATTCCGAATCAATTTTATTTCCACAAGACGTATTTGTAATTATGAAATCAGATGTGTTCAAAAGTTTACTTGCATAGTATCTTTTGCATTTACCATCTAATGAAAAAACCCAAATACTATTAGAGTCACTATCGGAAACCCATGAACCAACAATTCCGTCCTTGGTTGATTGTTGGTTGAATGAACCCTTCATTGTGAAAGAAAATACAATTACCGCGGCAAGCACAAACGCAATTGTAACTAAAAAGTTTTTTGTGGTTTTTTTCATAATTTTTTATACTCCCGCCCCCGAACGAAGTCTTTTACTTGGTTTTTGAAAACTGTTTTCCATAGTATATCAAATATACTAAAAAACATGCCTCCTAAGCTCCCATACGGACTAAGCTAAGCTATTCCTTTTTAAGGATTTAAAAGAAGAACCCCTAACAATCAAATTAGTTTTAATTTCAATCGTTTTATAACTGATTTCATTATCACTATTAATTTCATCAATTAAATATTTGATCGCTATCTCTCCAATTCTATTTCCGGGTTGATCAATCGTTGTAAGTTTAGGCTGGATGATTGTCGAGTAAACTGAATTACTAAATCCGACGACTGCAATCTCTTCGGGAATTTTTATTTTGTTTTTTTTCAAAACTTGTATTGCTCCTATCCCTGCTTCGTCAGTAATCGCAAATATTGCGTCTGGCTTATGCTGTAAACCAACTAAAACCTTTGCAAGTTTTTTACCCTCAGCAATAGTAAGGTCTTCACAGCTCATAACTAGACTTTCGTCTAAAGTAATCCCGTACTTTTTTAAAGCTTTTAAATAGCCCGCATATCTTTTTTCAGATAGGATGGAACTTTCGGTTTCTTTAATGATGGCAATTCTTTTTTTGCCGGTATTAATAAGATGTTCAACAGCTTTAAAGGCAGCGTCCTCATCATCAATAACAATTTGTGTGCAAGGTACTTTTGCAGAAATCCTATCAAAAAGAATCAGCGGAATGTGTTGCATCATGTCGAGAATATCATCAACATTAGTATTTTTTTTCACTAGGGACAATAGAACACCGTCGACACCAAATTGCACCATCGTTTCTAGCAGTTCCGCTTGTTTTTGTTCATTATTAAAGGATTCGCATATAATAACCTTATACCCATTTAAGTCTGCATTATAAATAATCCCTTTTAATAAGGTAGCCGTAAATTGATGTTCGATGTTGGGAATAATAACCCCAATTATATTTGATTTATGCGATCTAAAACCTTTGGCAAATAAATTAGGAGCATACTTTACTTTATTAGCATGCGCTTTCACTTTCTCTTTTGTCTCTTCACTGATGTCAATATGATCATTTAGTGCACGCGAAACCGTTGAAATGGATAATCCTAAATCAAAAGCCATTTTTTTTAGGGTAACAATATTTTTTTTGCGCATTTTTTATTGATATAATAGCAAAAGTACTAATTTTATTTTGATTGCAAACGTTACCGCAAACGTTTGCGGTTCTTTTAAGCGAATTTTCAACATCTAAAGCATTGAAAACGATATAGCTTAGCAGAAAAATAAACCAATTACATAATTTAATTTCAACCAAAATGAAAAAATATTTAAAAGTATTCTTGTTGTTAATAGGGACTGTTTCCTATTCTCAAACAACTGTTAAAGGAACGGTGAAGGATGAAAAAAACAATCCAGTCCCAATGGCTAATGTGGTAGTTGTAGGTGCTCAAGAAGGAACAACCACAGACATGGACGGAAATTATTCATTCCCTTCTAAGTTAACAGGTGAGCAAAAAGTAAAAATTGCTTACATCGGTTACTTTGCTCAAACTAAAACGGTTAATTTTAGTGGAGATGTAACTGTAGATTTTATTTTAAAAGAAAGTATCGAGACATTAGATGAAGTGGTTTTAACAGGAACTTCGGTTAAGCGTTCACAAAAAGAAACTCCTGTTTCGATTACTTCTTTCAGTGCTAAAGATTTAACGAAACTAAACACAAGTAGTCAGGCTAATATCTTGAGAAGTGTTCCTGGAATTACTACTGAAAATGGTGGTGGTGAAGTAGGATCTAATGTGTTTGTAAGAGGTTTACCTTCAGGAGGACAATTCCAGTTTAATCCTATTCAGATCGATGGAATGCCAGTATTATCAACTTTCGGATTGAACTCCTCTGCTCATGATGTTTACTTTAGAACTGATATAGGAATGAAAAGTTTAGAATTCATTCGTGGTGGTTCGTCAGTATTATATGGTGCAGGTTCTGTAGCAGGTATTATTAACTATACAAGTGAAACAGGTTCAACTACTCCAAAAAACATTTTAAAGACTGAAGTAGGAACTAATTCTAGATACAAAGCTGATTTTTTATCTAGCGGACAATTAGGAGGAAAAGATTCTAATTTATTCTATGCTGTAACCGGTTTTTACCGTTATGATGAAGGGCCTATAAAAACAGGATTACCTACTGAAGGGTATCAAATTCGCGCTAATGTAAAAAAAGTAACTGAAAAAAGCACAATTACATTCTCAGGACAAGTGATTGACGACAAAGTACAATTCTTTTTACCTTACCCATTACAAGGCGGAAGTAGATCTAGACCTATTGGAAATGATGGTAACGAAATCGTGACTTTGCAAACAGCGGCAGCGGCAAATATTTCTTATGCTACTCCTGATGGAATTTTCAAAACTAATATTAGAGATGGGGTTGCTACAAAAGGAGGTTACTTTATGACGAATTTCGTTCATGATTTTTCTGATAATTTCTCTATTGATGCTAAAATTAGAAAATCGAATTACAAGCACCAGTTTAATTTATTCTTAGACGGAAGTGGATTAACTGGTCCTAAAGTCGTTGAAACACAAGCTGAATACAAAGCAGCAAGAAATATAACGGCAGGTAATTTTACAACGCTAAACGGCGCAGCTTTGCCGGCAGATGCACTTTTATTCGAAAACAGAATATTAGATAGAGTTCGTCCATTAGATGAATTGGTATCTGAGATTAAATTGATTAACAAAATGGGAGTTCATACTGTAACGGCGGGGACATTTATGTCTAGAGCTTCTGCAGGAGATATGAATGTTACCTCAAGTTATTTAAGTGAATACAGCAATAGTCCAGGGTTAGTTAACCTTTCTGGTTATACTGTAGATGGTGTAACTAATAGAGGAGCTGGATATTCTAACAAAAATGTTACCAGTAACAAATTGGCTTTTTTCTTAACAGATCAAATCAAATTAGACAAATGGAATTTTGATATAGGTATCAGACATGAAACAGCTTCTGGAACTATTCAAAACGAAAAAACAGCCCAATTTAAAATGAGCACTTTCGCAGGAAATGCTAAGATTGAAAATGTAACATGGGGAACTGGAGCTTATCAAACCGCAAAAGTTTCTACAGATGCATTTGCAATTTCAATGGCAGCTCTATACAAAATAAGCACAAGTACTAGTGTTTATGGTAACTTTTCTAAAGGTTATTTCTTTCCAGAATTACGTTCGGTAAAAATCAATGCTGCTGGAGCTCATTCTACTTATTCTCCTGAGAATATTATTCAAGGTGAGGCAGGTATTAAATACGGTAAAGGAAGTTTTTCAGGAACTGCAGCGCTTTTCTCTCTGAACTTATCTGATAGAAGAAACATTGCATTTTTGAATGACGGATTCGGTGGATTTATTGAAAAAGTAGATTTACAAGACACCAAATCGTATGGTATTGAAAGTACTTGGAATTGGAAATTCATCGACGGTTTTGCATTTAACGGAACGTTTACTTACCAAAAACATGAATTGACTAAATCTGAAAACAACCCCGCTTTTGTAGGTAACAAATTAGCAAGACAACCTAATGTAATGACAAAATTGGGATTGTCTTATGACAAATCAAACTTCGATGCCAATTTTGATTACAACTATGCTGGTGATAAATTCACAAATGACGCAAATACAGTTGAGTTAAAAGGTTTTGGAATTGTTGATTTAAGTTTAGGATATACTTTCAATGTTGGAAAAGACGATGAAACACTTAGAGTAGGAGCTCAATCGTTCAACTTGTTTAACTCGGCTGGAATTACTGAAGGTTCACCAAGATTAGGTGACAATCAAACAGACGAGCAATTCTTTGTAGGAAGACCTATTATTCCTAGAACTGCTTTGATGAACTTAACATTTACTTTCTAAAACAATAACACCTAGGATGCCTTGGTATTCATTTATCAAGGTGTCTTTTTTTAAAATATAACAGCATGGAAAAAGACTTAATTACAGAAGCCAAAAATATTTTAGATGGTAATTTCCAAGAAAAAGGATATTCTATACCATGTAAGGGTTTATATCCGTTCCAATGGAAATGGGATTCCGGATTTATAGCTATTGGTTTTGCCCATTATGATATGGAAAAAGCCAAAAAGGAAATGCAAACACTCTTGAATTCACAATGGGGGAACGGATTTATTCCGCATATTGTTTTTCATGTTGAAACAGATAGTTATTTTCCAGGACGTGATTTTCATTTATCAAAATTACATCCTGAATCAAATGACGCATATCCTTCGACAGGAATGACACAGCCACCCGTTTTAGGTTTTACATTAGAAAAAATGTATGAAATTGGGGCCGACAAAGCAGATGTATTAAGCTTCATCAAAGAAAATATTGATAAAGTTTACGACAACCATAATTATTTTTACACTAAAAGAGATCCTCAAAATGAAGGTTTAGTGTACATCTACCACAACTGGGAATCAGGCACGGATAATTCCCCTATATGGGATGATATTTGGTTAACAATGAACCCCCCAGAATATACTTTTGAAAGAAGAGATACTACGCACGTTGATGCATCACAAAGACCGTCTAACCGTGAATACGATCATTATTTACATATTATCGAAATAGCAAAAGAGCATAATTATGATGATGCAAAAATAGCGGAGCTATCTCCGTTTTTAGTTCAAGATCCTTTGTTTAATTCGATGTTGATTAAATCGAATGATTCATTGATTAACTTGTACCAATTAATAGGCGGTAACGAGGATAAAGTTGCACAACTGAAAAAATGGCAAGAAAAAAGTATTCGTACTTTTAATGAAAAATTATATGATGCTGAATTAGGCGCTTATATTCATTATGATTTAAGAAACGAAAAGCCAATCCGTTTTGTAAGTTCGTCGTCTTTCTCCCCTTTGTTTGCGGGAATCCCGAGTAAGGAACAAGCTGCGAAAATCATTAATACGATGATGACTAAATTTGGCGGTGGCGATATGTACTTATGTGCTTCATTCGACCCAACAAGTGAACGTTTCAATCCAAAAAAATATTGGAGAGGACCCGTTTGGATTAACTTAAACTGGATTTTATACAATGGTTTAAAGGATTATGGCTATGATGAAATTGCCGCTAGAGTAAAAGCAGATAGTATCGAAATACTAACAAAAGTAGGATTCTATGAGTATTTTGACGCTAGAAAATCCGAATATACAGAAGGAGCAAAAGGTTACGGAGGAGGCAATTTCTCATGGAGCGCTGCCTTGTTTTTGGATATGCTGAATAATTAATTAAAAAACAATCATTATGAACTGGTTAGACTACACTGTTATTATTGTTTACTTAATTGCTTTTTTAGGATTAGGATTCTTATTTAAAGAAAACAAAGATGCAAAGGATTATTTCCTTGGAGGAAAAAGTATGGGATGGTTTCCGTTGAGTTTATCTGCAATGGCAACCCAGCTTTCGGCAATCAGTTTTATTTCGGCTCCAGCGTTTGTTGGTCTAGCGCAAGGAGGCGGAATGAAATGGTTAACATTTGAATTAGCCGTTCCATTAGCGATGATTGGTATCATTTTAATAATAATTCCACCACTTTACCGTGCCAATATTGTAAGTATTTATGAATTTGTCGAAAGACGATTTTCAACCTCTACTCGAATTATCCTGAGTGCTGTTTTTCAAATAAGTAGGTCTTTATCGACAGGTGTAGGTGTTTATACCATTGCCATTATTTTGCAATCGGTATTGAATATTAGTTTTCATTATACCATTATTTTAATTACCATAATAACTATCGTCTATTCCTATATGGGCGGAATGAAAGCGGTGGTTTGGGGCGATGCTATTCAAATGGTGATCCTTTTTGGAGGTTTGCTTATCTGTATTTATTTTGGATGGGATTTATTAAAAGCAAATCCAAATTTCACAGGTTTTGATAGCGAACGTTTACAAGTAATTGACATTCCTAATCTAGGATTTGATGGAGGTACTTACGGACTTTTACCAATGGTTTTAGGAGGTTTATTTTTATACATGTCTTATTATGGAACAGATCAAACTCAGGCACAACGATTAATATCTGCAAAAGATGAAAATGCTTCTAAGAAAATATTATTGACTAATGGATTGCTGCGTTTTCCAGTGGTATTGACTTATTGTATAATGGGTTTAATTATTGGAGCGTTGGTAAATTTAACACCTGATTTTATGAATGAAATCGCTGCGGTAACAAAACAACATTACCCAGAGGAATTCTTAAAAAACGGAATCAAACCTGATTTGATGTTGCCGGTGTTTATCATGAAATATTTACCACATGGTTTGATTGGGATTTTGATTGTAGGAATTTTATCGGCAGCAATGTCCTCAGTGAGTGCTACAATCCATTCCTTGGGAGCGGTAACGGTAGAAGATCTTTTTAACAGAGGTAAAGTAAAATTAAGCCAAGTTAAATACATGAAATTTTCTAAAATAGCGATTGTTTTTTGGGGCTTTGTTTGTATCGCTTCTGCCTATCTTTTTGGGAATAATGGAGGAACTGTGATTGAATTGATTAATATGATTTCGTCACAATTTTACGGCCCTATTTTGGCCACTTTCATTATCGCTATTTTAGTAAAAAGAGTAAATTACATTGGAATGAATGTGGGAATCATTGGAGGTGTTTTGATTAATGTTACAATCAAATACTTTTTTGATGATATTTTCTGGATTTGGTTTAACCTTACCGGTTTTATTATCACTTTCGTTTTAGCGTTAGTATTTAGCGCAATCTATAAAACAGAAAAGAATACGGATACCAATATTGTGTTTAGCGTCCGTAAAGAAGATCTATACTCTAAAGATGTGTTGATATTAGCTGCATTCTTCATTGTAATACTTGCGTTATCATTTGCACTTCCAGACATTTTAGCATCGATAAAATAGATTGATATTCTAGTATTTCAATCCATAAAATACATTGAGTTGGTTAATGTGGCGGCATGAGGAGGAAACGAATTGTGCTGCTTTTTTTAATCTCAGTTGCTGCTAAATACACGAACTAAAAAATTACAAAATGAGAATTTTAATCGCACCAGATAAATTTAAAGGTTCTTTGTCTGCCATGGAAGTTTGTAACGCCATTGAAGACGGGATTAAAAAAGCGAATCCGTTAATAGAAACCTTAAAACATCCGCTGGCTGACGGTGGTGAGGGAACCTTGGATATATTGCAGAATTATTTCAAACTGGAAACCATTACTATCCAAGTGATGAATCCTTTGTTTAAGGAAATCCAAGCTACTTATAAGGTGTCTGAAAACACTGCTTATATTGAAATGGCAAATGCTTCCGGACTACAGCTATTAGAAGAAAACGAAAAAAACTGTTACTATACTTCTACTTTTGGTACTGGACAACTCATCCTTAATGCCATTCAAAAAGGATATAAAAACATTGTATTATTCATTGGCGGAAGCGCTACAAATGATGCAGGAATAGGTATGGCAGCCGCTTTGGGGTATCAGCTTTATAATTCAAAAAAAGAACTCATAAATCCTATTGGCAAGGAGCTATTGCATATTGATACAATTGCGGATAGTAATCTATTATTTAATCCAAAAGAAATCAACTGCACCGTAGTATGTGATGTCAAAAACCCATTGTTCGGCAAAAATGGTGCTGCTTATGTTTACGGGAGTCAAAAAGGCGCATCAGAAGAAGAGATTCAATTATTAGACATGGGACTTCGACATTTTAGTAATCAAGTTCTAAAATACCTTAACAAAAAAGTAGAAACTATTGAAGGTGCGGGAGCTGCAGGCGGTTTAGGTGCAGGAGCAGTTTGTTTCTTGGATGCCAAAATAAAATCTGGGATTGATTTTGTAATGGAACAAACCGGTTTTGACGCTCTATTAAAAGACAATATTGACTTAATTATTACTGGAGAAGGTTCTGCTGACAAACAAACAATCGAAGGTAAAGTAATCAAAGGTATTAGCGAAAGAGCCCTTAAAAATAAAATTCCCTTTTCAATTATAGCGGGAATTGTAAAAGATAAAAAACTTATTCAGGACAATTTACATCCTTCAACTATTCATTCTATTATGGAAATGGGCGTGACTACTGAGGATGCGATGCAAAATGCCGCGACATATTTAACTGCTTTGGGATATCAAGTAATAAAAGAGAATACTAAAATTTAAAATACACAGCTAAAATGAATTTCAATTTAGACGGTACTATGGATAAAAATGCAATCTCTGAAAGAGTTGCTGCCATTATAAAAGACCAAAATTTCACTATTGTTCAACAAGATATGACAAGACCATGGGGCGGTTTTTTTGTAATAGAAGAAGATCAAGCGAGTGCTTTTGCAAAATTATTTTTTCCGAATCTTGAAATGTCACAAATACAAATCACCAATAAACTGAGTCCTAAAATACTGGTTGTAGCACCTAATAAAAGATTGTCTTGGCAATATCATTTTAGAAGATCTGAAATTTGGAAAATCATTGGAGGAAAAGTAGGAGTAAAAACAAGCTTGACAGATGAAGAAGGCGAGATTCAAGAACTTAGTTCAGGTGCTTTTATACAAATGGATAAAGGAGAAAGACATCGATTAATTGGACTAGATTCGTGGGGTATTGTGGCAGAGATCTGGCAACATACAGACTTGAATCAGCCATCAGATGAAGAGGACATTGTACGTCTTCAAGATGATTTTGGGAGATAATTCAATATTTAGTTAATACAATGAATGCATCCCTACCCGTTATGAAATCTTCATAACGGGTTTTTTTATTGAATAATTATTTCACTATGAAGACTAATTCAGAATCTCAGTATAAAAAATTTCCAAATCGTCAGTTCGAGTGTTTTGGCTGATAGAATTATAATAATTAAGTGAATTCAATAGTCAAAATGTATCGAGAACTTTTGTTCAATCAATTCTTCTCGATATAATTTTGGCGATTCTCTGCAATTATCAAGTCGGCCACCAAACGACCTGATTTCATAGCGGCGTTTATAGAGCCATTCAGCAAATGGTCGCCACAACAATATAGATTGTCTTTGATTTTCATATCATCAATTGTTAAATCATCTTTAAGAACTTTGAGGTTTGGCAATGCATATTTAATTTTATAAGTCTTCAAGTGTGACCATTCTTCGACTTGTTTTCCAAACCAAGGTTGCAATTCGTTTTTTATTTTTTGTACTAATTCCTGTTCGTACAAATCTAAAATACCATTACAGGATATCGAAATTAATACTTTCCCTGCCGGAGCATACGCTTTACTGACGTTTGTCATTACCGTCAAGTTGTTTACCACTTTTTTACTTTCAGAGGCGTTTAGAATGACTACCGCTTTGTTTGAAGGTACAATTTTAGTTTGAAAATAGACATTGGTAACAGAATGATGTTGGGTCTCAACATTGTTTTTTAATTTCGAAATCAGATTATTCGCCTCGGTCGCAACTATAATAATATCCGATTTTATTTCAGCACCCGTATCAGTAAAAATAGTATTTTCGCGAATGTCGACTACTTTAGTATTGTACAAAAAAGAATCTGCAGGCAATTGACTTGCTAATTGTTTTGGAATTTCTTCCATACCCAATGCGGGAATTGCAGCATCGCCTTCCGAAAACATTTTCATCACAAAATCAAACATCCGGTTAGGCGTTGACAAATTGTTTTCGAGAAAAATACCTGAGAAAAATGGTTTGAAAAAACGGTTAATCATTTTAGAACTGAATCCGTAATTTTTCAATTGCTCTAAGCTTGACTTTTGCTCTTGCATAAAGATTCCTTCGATTGATTTGCTCACTAATTTTTGCTTTAATAAAAAAGTGTTGAGTTTGTCTTTCAAGGACCCAACTGGAGCAAAAACAGTAGCCAATAATGCTGAAGGTCTTCGAAACGGATCGGCAATTTCAAATTGACCACCGTCATAAAGTACAGTTGCTCCAGGTAAAAAAGTCTTGAGTTGCAATGCCTCGTAATCCAATAGCATTTTCGCTTCTGGATAGGAAGTAAGCAAAACTTGAAAACCACGATCAAGCTTAAATCCATCGATACTATCTGTCTTTATTCTCCCACCTGCCCTATCACTAGCCTCTATGATTTTTACAGAAAAACCCTGGCGATGCAAATGCAATCCTGCTGTAAGCCCTGAAATTCCTGCGCCAATAATTGTTATAGTTGGATTCATATCGTATTTATAAAATCGTTTGTTACAAATTTAGTGTTTCCTTTCGTCGAACACAATACTCTCTTTTTCCTAAACATAAAAAAGGTCGCAAAATATATATTTTGCGACCTTTTACTTTTATTGTAGAATTCCGTTTTTTGTAAACATCGTACGCAATTTGGTAAATTCTGATTCTGATTTTACTTCTAATAAATCGCGGGTTTTTCCGTTCTTTAATTCAATAAAATATTTTTTTCTTCCTAAAAAGATCCGCTGATTCAATCCTTTAATTTTATCAATTGGTATTTTTTCTCTTGTTGATTTTTTAAAAATAGAATTATAAAGTATCACAATTGAAACAACTCCTAATACCAACCATATTATTTTCATGAAACCAAAGCTTGCTTTAATATCTGATAAATTTAGAATCGCATTCAGTAGGTTTAAAACCATCAGAAAGTTCAGTAAGAAGACATAGTTTTTAAGTCCGTCCTTAATCTCGATGGATTTATTAGATTCGTTATAGTTAATATTCATGAACCATTACTTAAATTTAGTACTACTATTTATTGTTTATAAACGTTATTCTCTTGTTTCACATCAGCCATTAATCCACTTGGATCGATAGTGATTTTCTTGATTGTACCTTTTGCTTTAGCAATAGTAAAATCATAGTTAGATTGTGCCCAAGTCCAGTCGTTCAACACCGTTCTTTTCACTGCAGGATTTGGGTTTTCTTTTTCGAAACTCATCAAACGCAACGGAACATAAAAACTTTCCGTAGTTCCATCAGTATACTCTACTAGTAAGTCAATAGGCATTGGTATTCTACCAATTCTTTCTAAACTTACAGTCGTTTTGTCACCGTTATCCGTTACCGCTTTAATACCATAATCAATCGTGTTCAACGTTTCTGTCCAGTCAACTAAATACCAATCTAGATTTGCTCCCGAAACACGTTCAGCAGTTCTTTTGACATCATTAGGTGTAGGATGTTTGAATTTAAAATCGTGGTAATATCTTTTGATGGTTTCTGCCGTTTTATCTTTCCCTATCAAGTAGTTTAATTGTGATAAAAACAAGCTTCCTTTCACATAAGACGAAATACTGTACGGTCTGTTTTCATCATAACGATCGCCATGAGTAGTTTGCGGTTGCTCTTTCCCTGAATTCACTAAACTATAATAAGCCTTGTAATTTCCTTCAAAAGGGTTTTCCACTTTTTTAGCCCCTAATTCATTTTGTGCCCAGTCTTCAACATAAGTTGTAAATCCTTCGTCCATCCATGGGTGTTTAGATTCATTTGAAGCTAAAATATGTTGAAACCAAGAGTGTCCTAATTCATGCGTTGCTGTTCCGTAAATTCCTTCAAGAGTTCCGTTTCCTAGCATCAAAGTACACATGGCATATTCCATTCCACCATCACCACCTTGAATAAATGAATATTGTTTGTATGGATAATTTCCAATATTTTTATTGTAAAAATCCATTACATCAACCATCATCGGCTCTACTTTCTTCCAGTTTTCAATGGTCTTTGGATAGTTTTTGTAAAGAAAATGTAAAGCAACATCATTGGGTCCTTTTACCACATCGTGAATGTAGTTTTTGTCAGCAGCCCAAGTAAAATCATGAACCATTGGCGCTACAAAATGCCAAGTCAACATTTTTAGTTTTTTAGGATAGTTTACGTTAACACCAGCGTCTTCGTATCCGTGTCCAATTTCATTTTGGTTTTGTAAATATCCAGAACCTCCTAAAGTATAGTCTTTATCAATTGTAATATTTACATCAAAATCTCCCCAAACACCGTGAAATTCTCTAGCGATATAAGGATCAGCATGCCAACCTTCGAAATCAAATTCGGCCATTTTAGGATACCATTGTGCCATTGATAACTCAACTCCTTCTGAATTATTTCTACCAGAACGACGAATTTGTACTGGAACCTGTCCGTCAAAATCTAAGGTAAAAGTAGTTTTACTATTTGGTAGAATTGGCTTAGCCAAAGTAACTTCAAGAATTGTACTTACTGTTTTTGTTTCAGCGGCAACACCATCTTGCTTAAAATTAGAAATTTTTAAATACCCAATTTCATCTGGCTTTAAACTTTCGATACGACTTACTTTAACCTCTTTACCATCTACTTTTACTTTGTTTACCATTCTTCCGTCAGGATCTTTGATGCTGTGTAGTCGCGCATCCATTTCACTTCCTGGTTGAAAAGCATTATTGAATAAGTGATAATACACTTTTCTCAAAGTATCCGGCGAATTATTAGTATACACTAATTCTTGCTTCCCTTTGTATTGATAGTTTTTAACGTCCATCGCAACGTCCATCTTGTAGTCAACATGTTGTTGCCAATAAGCCGTGCTTTGCGCAGAGATGGCTCCTACATTGAAAGTAATAAAAGAAATTAACAGCAGTTTTTTCATGGTATTTAAATAAAAAATGGAAGGACAGTTGTCCTTCCATTGGGTTTCTAACTATTCTATTTATTTTCTCGACATCTTATCCGCCATTAATAAGGCGTTGTATGCGTTTACTATTTTTCCTGATTGAGACAAAGTCGTAAAAGAACGACTGTCTTTTGGGTTCCCTCCTACAACAACAGTTTCAGTAATCGCTACACCTGAATCCATCAAGATGTGTTTTACTTGTGCTGCCGTTAATGTTGGGTAATAAGAACGAATTATAGCAGCAACTCCAGCAACATTTGGTGCAGCCATTGAAGTCCCTTGCAAATATTTGTAAGTGTTATTTGGCGTTGTAGCATAAATTTTCACTCCTGGTGCAAAAACATCCACATTCACTTTCCCAATGTTAGAGAAACGTGCTACCACTTTATCACCATACTCAAAATTCAAAGCACCGATAGTAATCATATTATCCGCAAATTCTGTTTTTTTATCATCTGAATCGTTAGGAAAATTATCGTAACTATCAATATCTTTTGCATCATTCCCGGCAGCGTGAACAATTAGTACATCTTTCTTTTCGGCATATTTAATCGCATCATACACCCATTGTTTGTGAGGAGAAAAACTTTTTCCGAAACTTCCGTTGATTACTTTCGCTCCGTTATCAACTGCATAACGAATTCCTAACGCAATATCTTTATCATATTCGTCTCCGTCTGGAACAGCACGAACTGTCAAAATTTCAACATTATTAGCAACACCATCTCCACCTAAATTGTTATTTCTAACTTGAGCAACGATTCCTGCAACGTGAGTTCCGTGAAGGATTTTTTCCTTGTCTGGTCCCATTACGTTATTATTTCCGTATTTAGTATCCGATAAATCGTTTGGGTTATCTCCAACAACGTCTCTGTAATTTTGTTTTAGATTATCTCCATTAAGAATGGCAGACATTTCATCAATATCACCTTGGATTGCTTTTTCTAGATCAACTATACTCATTCCATAAGAAAGCATTCTTTGCATTGTTACTTTACTTTCTAATATTGTAGCATCTTTTGAATCAATTGCATTTACTTCATCAATAGTATAAACACGCTTCGCTAAATGCTTTTCGATAACAGCATCAGCAGTTGCTGTACTAGTTAGCAGTCCCTCTAAACGCGTCTTCCCTGCTTGTGCTTTAGCTATTTTTTCATCATTGATTTTCTTCGCTTCTTGATACGTTACTTCATCTACCAAGTTTTTGTCCTTGATGATTCTTTCGTATTCTAGATTTTCTTTAGTGATGTCTCCAAGGAAATTCCAACCATGAATATCATCAACATATCCATTTTTATCATCATCAATTCCGTTACCCGCAATTTCTTTTGAGTTGGTCCAAATTACTGATTTTAAATCCTCATGTTCAATATCAACACCTGAATCTACAATTCCAACAATAACTTTTACTCCCTTTTTATCTTTAAGAAGTTCTGCATAAGCTCTGTCAACACTCATTCCAGGAATTGTATCATTTACGATGTCTAAATGACTCCAACGTTTTAATTCATTCTCTTTTAAAGCAGCAGTTTTTTTAACATTTAAAGGGGCAGTAATTGCCGTTAAAGAACTAAAACTTGAAACTTGTTTTTGAGCTCCACATCCAGCCAAAACCAAAACGGCAAAGGCAGAAAGGCAAATCGGTTTAATACTATTCATTGATAATTTTCTTTATGAGTTGTAAATATTTGTCTAAAATAATTTATTTTGTTACATAATAAAAACGATTAACACTATGTTAAGATTTCGTCCGCTTTAAAAATTTCCTTCAATCGCACTCCTTTTTCGGTATGTTGCACGGTAATAATCTCATTATGTGCATCGTGTTCTAGGAACAAATAATAATCATTGTCAGCAGCGGCATTCAGGAACTTTGTTTTCTCCGGCATCGTTAACAACGGTCTGGTATCGTATCCCATTACATAAGCAACTGGAATGTGTCCGGCTGTCGCCAATAAATCTGCCATGAAAACAATTGTCTTGCCTTTGTATTGAATGTGCGGAATCATTTGCTTCTCGGTATGACCATCAGCAAAGAAAATGCCAAAACCTAATTCTGATTGTTCCAGAAAATCACCTTCGGGTCTTTTGATAAAATTCAACTGCCCACTTTCTTGCATTGGTAAAATATTTTCTGACAAAAAAGAAGCCTTTTCTCTCGGATTGGGTTTTGTGGCCCATTCCCAATGATTTTCGTTAGACCAAAACTTAGCGTTTTTAAAAGCTGGTTCGTAGCCTGTTTTTTCCTTGTTCCATTGCACACTTCCTCCACAATGGTCAAAATGCAAATGCGTCATAAAAACATCGGTAATATCATCACGGCTAAAACCATATTTTGCCAATGATTTATCCATAGAATGAGAACCCCAAAGCGAATAGTAGCCGAAGAATTTCTCTGATTGCTTGTCTCCCATTCCGGTATCGATTAAAATTAATCGGTTACCATCTTCAATAAGCAGGCATCTTGCTGCGATATCGATCAAATTATTAGCATCGGCTGGATTGGTTCGGCTCCAAATGGTTTTTGGTACAACACCAAACATTGCGCCACCATCTAATTTAAAATTTCCGGTCTCGATAGGATATAGTTTCATTTTTTTGAATTGAAAGATTAAAAAATTGAAGAATTAAAAGATTCTAATTAGATCGCCCTATCCATTAACAAATAAGAGATTTTACTTTAAATCTTCGTCTTTTTCATAATTAGATTGCAATTTATGAAAATTGATCTGCTTTAAATGAAATCACATCGACTTTTTCTATTTTGCTATTAGTTATAAAAATGTTATCAGTTATGGAAAAAGGTTTTTATATAGTATCTTTGTCGTTAATTTAGACAAAATCAATATAACAATGATAAAGGTTTCAGATACTGCCAAAAAGAAAATCATCGATTTGATGACAGAGGACGGTTTTGATGCTGCTACAGACTACGTAAGAGTAGGTGTGAAAAGTGGCGGATGTTCCGGTTTGTCTTATGATTTAAAATTTGACAAAGCCAAAAGCGAAGACGATAAAATATTCATAGACAACGAAATAACAATTGCAGTGGAGAAAAAATCTTTTCTTTATTTAGCTGGAACAATTTTAGAGTTCTCAGGCGGAATAAACGGAAAAGGATTCATTTTCAACAATCCTAATGCAAATAGAACATGTGGATGTGGGGAAAGTTTCTCACTTTAATTACACATCGATTAAAAACATAAATTTCACACTATATAGAAATTAAGAAAATGAAGCGCATACAACGCCAAAATGAAACTTAATTCCTAAATGGTTCTAATTAGAAAAAAAATGTCAAAATACACAGAAGACGACTTAAAAATCGAACTCGAAACTAAAGAATACGAGTACGGATTTTACACCGAATTAGAAGCGGATACGTTTCCTATTGGTTTAAATGAAGATATCGTTCGCGCTATTTCCCATAAAAAAGGAGAGCCACAATGGATGACTGACTGGAGAATTGAAGCATTTCGCGCTTGGCAAGAAATGATCGAACCAGAATGGGCAAACGTACATTATACTAAACCAGATTTTCAAGCTATTTCTTATTATTCTGCGCCAAAAGCGGTTGATCCTAATAAAACATTAGACGATGTAGATCCGGAACTTTTAGAAATGTATAAAAAGTTAGGTATCTCTGTTGATGAGCAAAAGATGATGAATAATGTAGCCATGGATATCGTAGTTGATTCCGTTTCAGTTGCAACAACATTCAAGAAAACATTAGGCGAAAAAGGAATCATCTTTATGAGTATTTCTGAAGCCATTAAAGAGCATCCAGAATTAGTTCGTAAATATTTAGGAACTGTTGTACCACAAAAAGATAATTTTTATGCTGCATTGAATTCAGCTGTTTTCTCTGACGGTTCATTCTGTTATATTCCAAAAGGGGTTCGTTGCCCAATGGAACTTTCGACATACTTTAGAATAAATCAAGCGGGAACAGGTCAATTTGAAAGAACATTACTAATTGCCGATGAAGGTAGTTATGTAAGTTACCTTGAAGGTTGTACTGCACCAAGTCGTGATGAAAATCAGTTGCATGCTGCCGTAGTAGAATTAATTGCTATGGACGATGCCGAAATTAAATATTCTACCGTACAAAACTGGTATCCTGGAAACAAAGAAGGTAAAGGTGGAGTTTTCAATTTTGTGACTAAAAGAGGAATCTGCGAGAAAAACGCAAAAATTTCTTGGACACAAGTAGAAACGGGTTCTGCCGTAACTTGGAAATATCCATCTGTTATATTAAAAGGAGACAATTCAGTAGGGGAGTTTTACTCGATTGCTGTTACCAATAACTTTCAACAGGCTGATACTGGAACTAAAATGATCCATTTAGGAAAAAACACTAAATCGACTATTATTTCTAAAGGTATTTCAGCGGGTCAATCACAAAACAGTTACAGAGGTTTAGTTCGTATTTCGCCAAATGCGGATAACGCAAGAAACTTTTCACAATGTGATTCCTTATTAATGGGTAACAACTGTGGAGCGCATACTTTCCCTTATATCGAAAGCAAAAATCCATCAGCAAAAATTGAACATGAGGCGACAACAAGTAAAATTGGTGAAGACCAAGTTTTCTATTGCAACCAACGTGGAATTCCAACTGAGAAGGCAATTGCTTTAATCGTGAATGGTTTCAGTAAAGATGTACTGAACAAGTTACCGATGGAGTTTGCTGTCGAAGCACAGAAATTATTGGAAATATCTCTTGAAGGATCTGTAGGATAATTTTCCTATTGCAAAAAGAGAACTAAATGAATCTTAATACCTTAATGGTTTAAAATAAAAAACTAATGTTAAGCATAAAAAATTTACACGCCTCCATTGGAGATAAAGAAATATTAAAAGGAATCAACCTTGAGGTAAAAGCAGGAGAAATTCATGCGATAATGGGACCAAACGGTGCTGGAAAAAGTACACTTGCGTCCATCATTGCTGGAAACGAAAACTACGAAGTTACAAGTGGAGAAATTGCTTTAGACGGAGAAGACCTTAGTGAATTAGCTCCGGAAGAAAGAGCCCACAAAGGGGTATTCCTTTCTTTTCAATACCCTGTTGAAATTCCAGGAGTATCGGTAACGAACTTCATCAGAACAGCAATCAACGAAACGCGTAAAGCAAACGGACAAGAAGAAATGCCGGCTAACGAAATGCTAAAAGTGATTCGTGAAAAATCAGAATTATTAGAAATTGACAGAAAGTTTCTTTCTCGTTCTCTTAACGAAGGATTTTCTGGTGGAGAGAAAAAACGTAATGAGATTTTCCAAATGGCAATGCTAGAGCCAAAATTGGCTATCCTTGACGAAACTGATTCTGGATTAGATATCGATGCGTTACGTATCGTAGCTAATGGAGTGAACAAATTAAAAAGCGAAAAAAACGCAATTGTAGTAATCACGCATTACCAACGTTTATT
The DNA here is from genome assembly GCF_900107635.1 of Flavobacterium gillisiae. Classification (GTDB taxonomy): domain Bacteria; phylum Bacteroidota; class Bacteroidia; order Flavobacteriales; family Flavobacteriaceae; genus Flavobacterium; species Flavobacterium gillisiae. The sequence goes on along the minus strand of NZ_FNRD01000018.1, from coordinate 29,713 downwards.
AGATTATATCGTTCCTGATTTCGTTCATGTTTTACTTAATGGTAAAATCGTGAAATCTGGAGACGCTTCTTTGGCTTTAGAGCTAGAAGAAAAAGGATATGACTGGATTAAACAAGAACAAGAAGCATAAAATTTGTTTAAAGTCTAAAGCTTAAAGTTCCCACAACAACTTTAAACTTTTAAACCTTAAACTTTAAACAACAAAGAAAATGGATTTGAAAGAAAAATTAATCTCGTCTTTTATGGCTTTTGAAGAGCGCCTTGATGTTCACTCTGAACTTCATGATGTACGAACTTCGGCTATAAAAAACTTTGAAAATAAAGGGTTCCCAACTAAGAAAGACGAAGCTTGGAAATATACTTCGCTAAACGCTCTCTTAAAAAACGACTTTACCGTTTTCCCTAAAAAAGAAAACAGCATTCAATATTCTGATGTAAAAAAATATTTTTTACATGAGGTAGACACTTACAAAGTAGTATTTATTGATGGTATTTTCAGCTCATACTTATCGTCTACAACTCACGAAGGAATTGATGTTTGCTTAATGTCTTCGGCATTGAATAAACCAAAATACAAGATGATTATTGATAATTATTATAATCAAATTGCCAACAAAGAGGAAAGTTTAACTTCATTGAATACGGCTTTCGCCACTGAAGGAGCTTATATCAATATCCCAAAAAGCAAAGTCGCTGACAAACCTATTGAGATCATGTATTTCTCAACAGGAAATGAGTCTGCACTTATGGTACAACCAAGAAACTTGGTGATTGTGGGCGAAAATTCACATGTTCAAATTATTGAACGCCACCAAAGTTTGACTGAAAACCCAGTATTGACCAATTCGGTTACGGAGATTTTTGCTCAAAAACGTGCCATTGTAGATTTCTATAAAATTCAAAACGACAAGCTAACCGCTAACTTGATTGACAACACTTATGTCTCGCAAAAACAAGAAAGTAGTGTGGCAGTTAATACTTTTTCTTTTGGTGGAAACCTAACTAGAAACAACTTGAACTTCTACCATTTTGGAGAAAGAATAGTAAGTTACTTAAACGGAATTACGATTATTGGAGAAAAACAACACGTAGACCATTACACTTTGGTACAACATGCTACTCCAAATTGTGAAAGCCACCAAGATTACAAAGGAATCTTTTCTGACCGTTCAACTGGTGTTTTCAACGGGAAGATTTTCGTAGAAAAAGAGGCTCAAAAAACCAACGCATTCCAAAAAAGCAATAATATCTTATTGAGTGATAAAGCGACTATCAACGCCAAACCACAATTAGAGATTTTTGCTGATGATGTAAAATGTTCACACGGTTGTACCATAGGACAATTAGATGAAACTGCCATGTTCTACATGCAACAACGTGGAATTCCACAAAAAGAAGCCAAAGCTTTATTGATGTACGCGTTCTCGAATGCCGTTATCGAAAGCATCAAAATACCAGAATTAAAACAGAGAATTACTAAAATTATCGCCAACAAATTAGGCGTTAAAATTGGATTTGATTTGTAATAATTAAGGACTTAAAACATTTAACCCTTTCAGAGTTTTGAACTTTGAAAGGGTTATTTTTTTTGGAGCTATTTCCCGCTATCCGCTACAATCTTTTTTCGGTAAAAACCTTAAAAAGGATTTTCACTTCTATCGGGGCTAAAAAACACTATTCATCTGAGTTAAAATAAGCAAAAGATTGAGGCGGAGTCAAATTATAATCCTCCTTAAGGCTTTTGGGTATTTTAAATTTTTTCTTATTTTTTATTTGAATTGCAAATCCGTTTTTACGATCAGCAAAATATTCATAGAAATAATCCTCCGTTATTCCTGAATGTTCTTTGGTTTTATCCCATAGAGTTTTAAGGTCAAAATTAAATATTTCTCCAATTTCAAATTCACCAATTACTTTCTGCACTGGTGATGACGCATAAACCAAAACGGAAGTAACATTTTGGTTTTTGAAAATAGCTTTCCTAAATTCAAATTTTTTAGTTCCGTCAAATATTTTATTTGCAAACTTTGGCTTAATTGACATTACTACTTTCATTCTTTACCTAGATTTAAACTTTTATATGCCTTTTATAACTTCATATAGCCAGTTACTAACCAAATTCACAACTACAGCAAATATGACTGCAAATATCGTATATTTGGCTATCGTTTTCCAATTATTTTTCTCATATTTTGTTTTTATAAGTGTACTAACGCTTTCGACTTCTTTTTCTTTCCAATGATAAGCTAAATATGTTTGATTATCTATTTTTTTGTTTCCTACATAATCATCCCACTTATAATTTTCTAAATTTCTACAACTTAAAAAAGGTTGGTGATTACCAATTAATTCTTCATCTTTTGAACAAATAAAGAAAAAATGTTGTTTTTGAATTTTCAATAATCTTTCTACATTAATTTGTTCAAGCAAATCGTGATTTAAATCTCGTATTTCATTGACTCTAAAGTCTATCATTTCAATTTCAGAAAAAGCACTTTGAAAAATTGAGTTTGTAGGCCTACTTATTGTAGTTAATGAATTTATAAAATCTCCTTTAATTCTGAACCTAAAATAATTTGTCTTTTCTTCTTTAGGAATACAAATGCTAACGACAGTTCCTTCATACTTATCTTCAAAAATTAAGTCGGAGATAGATGTTTTATATATATTAAATACAAATTCGTTCTTTGTATCTTTTATTTCAAAAGATTTGCTTGTTGCTGTCGAAATAACCTTATAATTTTCATTAAAAATAGCACTAACTAAATCTACTTTATGAATAAATTTTTCAACAATGTCTTCAAAATCTGCGTCTTTGATTCTTACTGGAAAATAGATTTTTAAGGCTTCAATATTTTTAGTGTTAGATATTTTAATTCCTATGTCTAAGAACTTATGAGATTTACTTGTTCCATTAGGAATTTTCCAAAAATTGAAATGCAAATCTAACTTTTCAATAGTTTCTAGATTGAAATCTAAGGGTTTATACCAAATCGCTATACTTTTCATGTTAATAAGCGTATTTCAGAAGTTTGTCAAATTGCTCGATACTAATTTTTGTAAAACCTCTTGGGACATTTTCATAATTTAAAATAATTCCATTATCAACTAGCCATTCAAGATTAGGTCTTTTTCTAAATGAATATGTATAAAGAAAATTAACGATAAAAGGCCTATTAGCAGGATTGTGATTCCAATGCTTAGACAATTCTTCGTTTGTAAACACACTTCTTTTTCTACATAATGAAAGAAATTCTTCTTCAGTATTGATGTTTAGTACGCATGATTCAACTATTCCTAAAGTGGTAGCAACTCCTTTATATTTTCCACCCGTCATATAAAAAACTAGTACATCACCAGATTGCATTTTCTTTTCATAAGAACGTGATATATATACTTTACTTAAAGCGTTTCTATGGGGAAAACTTTCAATATAATCTTTTGGCGACTGGTTGTTTAGAATTGAATCAGGAAATAACTCTATATGATAATCCGGATATATTGGAACAATAAAAATGTTTTGTTGTCGAGAAAAAAATGGAAATGTTAGTTTAGGATTTTCAACGTCAATTATTTCTTTACTAAAGGTTCTAACATAAACTTGTTCATCTCCATTATGAGTTGTTTTTGTTCCGTAATGACTAAAACCCCAGTTTTTAAGAAGTTCTATTAACCTCTCTTGTTCATCTCTTTGGTCAAAAATAGTTACATATATTTCATCAACTCTAAATTGTAAGGCATTATCAAAAATTATTTTTAAAAACCGTTCCCCTATTTTATAACCATTTGCAGTTACTTTGAATGTTCCAATTTTTAATCTTTTTTTCTTCGCAAAAACAGGATTGATTTCATAATAATTCTCATTTTCATCTTCTCTCTTTATAAATAAAAAAGCGGTTAATCTACCCTCGCTATAACAGACATAACAGATCTCATCAGACTTTTTATTAAACCACTTATCAAATTCTGCATAATCTTCCCTAAAACTATCAAAAAAAACATCTCTTATGTTAACTTCAGCAAAATCAACTTTCTGAACAGATAAAACCTTATAATCAACTAATTCAGGGTTTTCAGCTGTTACTTTTTCTAAAAAATTTTCAATTTTAAAAACCTTATCTTCTATCCCTAAAAGCTTTGCTTTAGTATGGATTTTTTTGTCTTCTGAAATTAAAATATCAACCCTCCCTTCATAAACTTCATTCAATATTTGAGTGTCATTTATATCGTTGTCTTGATTATCTACTTTTTTGCTTACTTTTAATATTTCTTCCCCTAATGGAGCTTGATGTTTTAGTAAATTGTAGCTCTGAATCTTAATGCTCATCGTATCGAGAGCATTCGGATCTTTATATCTTTCTAATTCTTCAACTGTTAAAGGATGAATGTATTTTGAGTACTTAAGATTGTCAATCCATTTGAAAAGTTGGCCAATTTCTGGCTTGTATATTTTACTCGCTTCTCTATGAATAATGATATTGGTATCTAGTAAAATTTTCATTATTAAATAATTTCAATTAGTTTAGTATAATTTCCGTCTTGTATCTCGATATAAGGAACCGAATATTTTTTAGAAAGATATTTGGCATATTCTATTTCCATTTGTTGTAATTCATTCAAAATTTTAATATCATAAATTTTACCGTCTCTTTTTTCTAACCTCTTTGATATTTTTTCAATATCATCAATTACAATCGCAATAGCTTTTGGATTAATTTTGTCAAAAGTAACTTCATCAATTCTGATTGGAAAACCTTCTGAATTTAATAAACAGAAATGGCCATCTAGAAGATATTGTTTATCTTTTTTGATTAAATTTTTAAGACCATTAATTAATCTTTCTTGTGTAGTAGAAATATTTGCTACAAACTTATTATCACTATCACTTATTTCATTCCATTTCAATATTTCACTTGCAGTGATATGGCTTATAGTTGTATTCGAAGCTAATTCTTTGCAAATTGTCCCTTTACCAACACCGTGAATTCCTCCAATAAAAATTATATTTTTCATAAATTGCAATAACTAAGCTTTAATTCTTGTCTAATGTACTTAAAATAGACGAAAAAGATTACACTCACTTCTTCAAACTTCCAAGAATCCCTTTCAACATTCCGTTTACATCAAACTTAGCATCTTCGGTTAATCCCATTCGTACAATCACCAAATCATGTGACGGAATAATAAATACTTTCTGTCCCTGAAAACCGTTAGCCGAGTATAAATCCTTTGGCGCATCCGGATATCTTCCTCCTGCGTTCAACCAAAAATGTGCGCCATAATCTCCCTTCGAATCATTCGTTGGTGTAGCTACGTATTTAGCCCAACTTTTGTCGAATAACTGTTCGCCATTCCAATTTCCTTCATGTAAATAAAGTAAACCAAATTTTGCCCAATCTCTCGTAGTAGCCCAAGAATAAGATGATCCTACAAAATTTCCTGCCATATCCGTTTCAACAATCATCGATTTCATTCCTATTTTATCAATCAGCGCCGAATACCAAAAATCCAGATATTCTTGATGCGACTTAAACTGATTTCTTAAAATGTAGGACAATAAGTTGGTTGTTCCTGAAGAATAATTCCAATGCGTGTTAGGTTTAAATGCCACTTCTTTTTCTAGTTGCACTCTTCCCATATTTTCTGCTTGAAACAACATCTTAGTCGCATCGCTGATTGCACTATAATTTTCCTCCCACGCCAAACCAGAATTCATATGTAGCAAATCATTGGTCGTGATTATTTTACGATTATCATTTTTCCATTCTACAATTGGAGCTGGTTTATTAATATCGTACTTCCCTTGTTTTTGAAGAATTCCAAATAGTGTTGCCGTTATACTTTTAGTCATCGACCAGCCGAGAATTTTGCTGTCTTTATTGAAACCCGTATCGTATTTCTCGGCTATAATTTTGTCTTTATAAATCACTAATAAGGATCGGGTTCTCTTATCAACTATCCCCTTTTCGTCGAATGCATTGGCTACAGCCGCATTCAATTTAGCATAATCCACCTCGCTAAAAACCGTATCCTTTTGCTCTATATCTCCATAAGGAAAAATTAGATTGTTCGTCGTTTTATTTCGCTTTGGAGTATCATAAGGCTTGTTGATATCAAAATTATCATCAATTAAAGTAGCACCTAAACCTTCGCGGTAAATCGCCTTTCTTTCTTTCAACCCATAAACGGAAGCGGTCGCAAATTGTCCGTTTTCATCAATTGTGTTTGTAGCCAAGTCGATCATCTTAATATCGTTGTCTCCCTTTTCAATCATTTCCATGGAACGCTGGTCTATAAAATGTCCTGAGGCAATACTTTTGGCTGAAAAGCCAGAAATCAAATCCAATTTGGGATAGGTTATGAATCCATAATAAAGAATCCCGATAAAAGAGGCAAAACCAACAAGTTTGAAGAGTTTTTTCATGTGATACTATTTTACTGCAATTTAGTAAAATTTCTCCTTATTAATTCAATAGGATATTTCTATGAAAGCATAAGAAACAAACATAAAAAACAGCAAATTAGCACCGAAAACAAATTGGATTTTAGTACTTTTGTATTTAGAACTTTTCTAAATAATTATGCTAGACATTCAAAAAATAAGAGCCGATTTTCCGATACTTTCGCAAAAAGTGAACGGAAAACCTTTAGTTTATTTCGATAACGGAGCCACATCGCAGAAACCACAAATTGTGATTGATGCCATTTCAAAATATTACCAAGAAATTAATGCCAATATTCATCGCGGAGTACATACTTTGAGCCAATTGGCTACTGATGCTTATGAAATCTCACGTGGTAAAATTCAAAATCACATCAACGCCAAATTTCCCCATGAAGTGCTATTTACTTCCGGAACTACTTTTGGAATCAATTTAGTAGCTAACGGATTTGCAGCTATATTAAAACCGGGTGACGAAGTATTAGTTTCGGCATTAGAACACCACAGTAATATTGTGCCTTGGCAAATGTTGTGTGAGAAAACTGGTGCAACCCTAAAAGTCATTCCTATGAATGAAAAAGGGGAATTGATCATGGCCGAATACGATAAATTACTATCCGAAAAAACAAAGATTGTTACAACTAATCATATATCAAATGCGCTGGGGACAATCAACCCGATCAAGTATATGATTGATAAAGCACATGCTGTTGGCGCTGCTGTTTTAATTGATGGAGCACAAGCCGTTCCCCATTTAAAGCCTGACGTTCAAGAACTAGATTGTGATTTTTATGTTTTTTCAGGACATAAAATGTGTGGCCCAACCGGTGTAGGGGTTTTGTACGGAAAAGAAGCCTGGTTGAATAAACTCCCTCCTTATCAAGGCGGTGGAGAAATGATCAAAGAGGTGACTTTCGAAAAAACAACTTATGCTGAACTACCTCATAAATTTGAAGCGGGTACGCCAAATATTGCTGGTGGAATCGTTTTAGGAACTGCAATAGATTATATGAATGAGATTGGTTTCGAAAACATTCAGAAACAAGAGTTGGAATTGTTGGAATACGGAACCAAACGTTTATTAGAAATTGAAGGATTGAAAATTTTTGGTACTTCAAAAGAAAAAACTTCCGTAATTTCGTTTAATATTGAAGGCATTCATCCATACGATATTGGCACCATAATTGACAAATTAGGAATAGCGGTTAGAACGGGGCATCATTGTGCGCAACCGATTATGAATTATTTCAATATTCCGGGCACAATAAGAGCTTCATTTTCTTTTTACAATACCAAAGAAGAAATTGACGTTATGGTTGAAGCGGTAAAAAGAGCAACACTAATGTTATCTTAACTATTTAAACGATGAGAATACTATCTTTATTATTATTGACAATTTTTCTTGGAAAAAGCTGTGAAGGCCAAAACAAACAAGATTTAGAATCTGCTGTTATTGAATACACCGCAAATACAAGAGGGTTTTACCAAAAGATAACGGTTCAAAATCAAATGGTCACAATTTCAAAAGATAGAAGCGGACAAGACAAAGCCGTGGCTACGAAAATAGCATCCGAAGATTGGGAAGAACTAGTAAACTGTTTCAAAAAAATGGAATTAGATAGCTTACCAAAACTGAAAGCACCAACTGAAAAACGTTTTTATGACGGTGCTGCTATTGCTAATTTTAAAATCACGTTTCAAGATAAAACCTACGAAACAACTAGTTTTGACCATGGTTTTCCACCAAAAGAAATTAAAAAATTCGTAAATAAAATAAATTCATTTGCAAAACAAAACGATGAAAATTAAAGAAATACAAGATGAAATAGTAGACGAATTCTCCATGTTTGACGACTGGATGGAGCGCTATGAATACATCATCGAATTAGGAAAAAAGCTTCCGTTAATTAAAGAAGAATTTAAAACTGAAAGTAATTTGATAAAAGGCTGCCAATCGAAAGTGTGGTTGCAAGGAGAGAAAAATGATGATAAAGTGGTCTTCACCGCAGATAGTGATGCGATTTTGACAAAAGGAATCATCGCCATTTTGATTCGTACTTTTTCAAATCAAACTGCCTCAGACATTCTCGAATCTGATATGGATTTTATTGACGAAATAGGACTGAAAGAACATTTATCACCTACTCGCGCCAACGGATTAGTATCAATGATTAAGAATATAAAAATGTATGCTTTGGCATTCAACTCACAAAAATAATTTTAACATATAAGTCATATGCGAACTTGATTAAAAAACTCATTTTACTTATATGGTTCGAAAAATAACAAACACTAAAACAGATTAAAAAATTAAAATAAAATGGAACAAGATATAGACACTAACGAATTAGGAGAAGCGATCGTAAAAAAATTAAAAACAATTTACGATCCTGAAATCCCTGTAGATATTTATGAATTAGGATTAATCTATGACGTAATGGTAAACACGGATTACGAAGTAAAAATCCTGATGACTCTAACCTCTCCTAACTGTCCCGTTGCGGAAAGTTTACCAAGAGAAGTGGAAGAAAAAGTAAGGTCAATCGAGCATGTAAAAGACGCTGAAGTAGAAATTACTTTTGATCCGCCATGGAGCAAAGACTTAATGAGCGAAGAAGCAAAATTAGAATTAGGAATGCTTTAAAGATAGTATTCGGTAGTCAGTTTTTTAGTATTCCGTTAGTAGCTGAACACTGAAAAACTGAACACTGATTATTGAACACTAACAAAATGGAAGAGATAATAAATAAAGTGGCAAATAGTGCACTGGAGGTATTCGATTTAGAAGACTACTATCCAAAAGGTATTCGGTCTCAGGTTGACATTTCACAATGGCTTCTGGAAGGCTTTCTATTGAAAGAAAAAGATTTTAGGGAACATCTTAAAAATCACGATTGGACACAGTATCAGGATCAGTTTGTGGCAGTCAATTGCAGTACGGACGCCATTGTTCCGGCATGGGCTTCCATCTTAGTGACTATTCAACTTGCTCCTTTTGCCAAGAAAATCGTAAATGGAAACATCGACGATCTAAATGCTGCTTTGTATGAGGAATTACTAGCTAAAATTGACTACTCGGCGTATGCTAATAAAGCCATTATTATAAAAGGCTGTTCGCAAAAACCGGTACCTATGCGTGCCTATGTTTTGGCTGCGCAAAACTTGCAACCCTTCGCCCGTAGCATTATGTATGGTGAAGCTTGCTCTGCCGTTCCCTTATATAAAGCAAAAAAATAGAATTATTTAAAAACACTGAAACATGAAAAAATCACTACTTTCCATTGTTTTCATTCTAGCTGTACTTGTTGGAAGTGCTCAGGAAACTCAACAAGACACCACCAAACTTTGGACAAAAAAAGGAAATCTTTCGTTGCTTTTTAACCAATCTGCTTACAACAGACAGTGGCTCGGTGGAGGAACATCAAACATAGCAGGGAATTTTGGCGTTAACTACGACTTCAATTATAAAAAAGACGCTGTTGTTTGGGATAATAAATTTATCCTTGCTTATGGATTAAGTAAAATTAAAGGCGACAATAAAACTGCCAAAACAGATGACCGTCTAGAGCTGAATTCAATTTGGGGTAAAAAAGCAAAAGGCGATTGGTACTACTCGGTCTTTTTTAATTTTAAAACGCAAATGGACGTGGGTTACGATAAAAATGATCTGAATATATCCCATTTTTTCTCTCCGGCCTATTTCCAATTGGGACCTGGGATGCTATGGAAGAAAAGCAATAACCTGAGTGTCAACTTTTCTCCCGCTACATCAAAACTAATCTTGGTACACAATCACTTTACTGACTTTGGCCCTTCTTTTGGTGTTTTGCAAGGCGACAACTCTAGATTTGAATTTGGAGCTAGTATTTCAGCCTATTATAAGTTGAGTGTGATGGCGAACGTTTCTATCGAGAATCGTCTAAATCTATATTCTAATTATTTAGATGACCCACAAAATGTGGATATCGATTACCAAATGAATGTGGTAATGAAAATCAACAAATACCTATCGGCAAATGTCGCTTTACAAACTATATATGACGACAATTCTGTACAAGCAGTGCAAGTCAAAGAAGTCTTTGGAATAGGCGTGAATTACGGTTTCTAGAAACCAAGCATAATAAGAATCTAAAAATCCCTTTTGAAAATCTTCAAAAGGGATTTGGTGTTTTATAATGACCGGATTTAATTATTCGTCCTCATTGCCTTTATCTACTTCTTTCTCTCCAGCCTTCAATTATAAAGTTTTTTTCAATTATTTGATAGGCAGGTTTTCCGCTTTAATCTGGTGCTCGTCTGCGACGAGTACCTACTTTCTTGCGCGAACCATATAAAGCGTTTGCAATGCGGCTCCTATAAGTAACTTACCATAAAGGTTCGACATTTACATTACAAAAAACAGTGTTATCTTCTTCATAATTCCTATAACTACTGTTTACATAATCTCTCTCATGAAAAACGATTTCTGCTTCAACTGGATTATAATGTATGTAGTTTACACGTTGCTCAATTTTTTCCAAAGTATTCAATAAAACGGGATGAAAACCATCTTTCCATAATTTATAATTTGTAGCCCTTCCTGTTTTTTGAGCTTCAAAACTAAATTTTCGTAATAACCATTCTCGTCTGCTCTCTGGATGTTCTTTAATAGCTTCAATTAATTTTTTTGATGTGAATTTTTTAAAATCCCGAATGACATTTTGCAATTCACCATCAAATGCAGTTACAATTAAATGAATGTGACTGGTCATATATACATACGCATGTACACTCAAACCTTTTTCCTTGATACAATAATTTAAGGATTCATCTAATATATTACAATAGATAGGTCGTACAAGTAAATCAACCCAGTCTACAATTGTTATCGTAATAAAAGTTGGGACTGTACTGTCGATAACTTTGTATTTCTCAGACATTGTTTTTTATTCAAATATATTACTTTTAAGAAAACCATAATATGAAAAAATAGAAGCAGAATTGCCATTTACTACTATAGATGTAGTGAACCGCGTTGCAAACGCTAAAATTTGTCTTCCAATTTAAGTAAGTACTCGTCGCAGACGAGCACCAGAGCACCAGAGGGATTTCTCAGACATTGTTTTTTATTCAAATATATTACTTTTAAGAAAACCATAATATGAAAAAATAGAAGCAGAATTGCCATTTACTACTATAGATGTAGTGAACCGCGTTGCAAACGCTAAAATTTGTCTTCCAATTTAAGTAGGTACTCGTCGCAGACGAGCACCAGAGGGGGCTTATTATTAAGAAGCAGTCAGAATTTACTATCAAATATAATCTTTTTTACTGCAAATAGTCTAAATACTATACCCACAGTAATTTTAAAACTAATCGTTATTATCGCAGCAGTCTTGCATGAGGGATGGAAGTGGAAATCCTTTTATGTAGCGCAGCGAAATAAAAGATTGCAACGTACAGCGCGACGCAGCTGCAACGGAGTGGAAGCTGGGGCATGCCCAAAAAAAAATCCCTCTTGAAATTCAAAAGGGATTTGGCTTTTTATAATGACAAGATTTAATTATTCGTCCTCATCTTCTTCATCTACTTCTTTCTCTACCGCATCTTTATAATCAGGATACAAAAACTTATTGTATGGAAAACGGGTAATATGAATTTGTCTTACCACTTCATAAAGACGTTCTCTTAATTCTTCAAAATTTTCTTTGTTTGTTGCCGAAATGAACAAGGCATTTTCCTCTCCTACTCGACTCATCCAAGTAGACTTCCACTCTTGAAGTGTATTGTGTCTTGGTGTTTTTTCGGTCATTAAATCATCATCGTCAATCGTCAAATGAGTGTAGGCATCAATTTTATTGAAAACCATAATTACCGGTTTGTCACTTGCTTTGATATCCATTAACGTTTGATTTACCGAGGCAATATGATCTTCAAATTCAGGATGTGAAATATCAACTACATGTAATAACAGGTCAGCTTCACGAACCTCATCCAGCGTACTCTTAAAAGAATCTACTAATTGTGTAGGCAATTTTCGAATGAAACCTACCGTATCAGAAAGCAAGAAAGGCAAGTTTTTAATGACTACTTTTCTAACTGTGGTATCCAAAGTAGCGAAAAGCTTGTTTTCGACAAAAACATCACTTTTTCCGATGGCATTCATCAAAGTTGATTTTCCTACATTGGTATATCCCACTAAAGCCACACGAACCATAGCCCCACGATTGCCGCGCTGTGTACCCATTTGTTTGTCAATCGCTTTGATTTTATCTTTCAATAAGGCAATTCTATCACGTACAATACGTCTGTCTGTTTCAATTTCTGTTTCTCCAGGTCCACGCATTCCAATTCCCCCTTTTTGACGCTCCAAGTGAGTCCACATTCCAGAAAGTCGAGGTAAAAGGTATTGGCATTGTGCCAATTCTACTTGGGTTCTAGCATAGGAAGTCTCTGCTCTTTGCGCAAATATATCCAAGATAAGGTGTGTCCTGTCAAGAATTTTGCATTCCACTATTACTTTAGAAATATTTTTTTGTTGCGAAGGAGTCAATTCATCATCAAATATCAATGTTGAAATTTCATTCTCTTTTACATACTGATGGATCTCTTCTATTTTCCCTGTTCCTACAAATGTTTTAGGATTTGGTCGTTCCATTTTTTGTGAAAAACGCTTGACCACTTGCCCACCTGCCGTAAAGGTTAAAAACTCTAATTCGTCAAGATATTCTCTAAGCTTCTCTTCACTTTGATTTTGAGTTACAATCCCAACAATGGCTGTTTTTTCGAAATTTAATACTTCTTTTTCTAACATATCTTTGTATAAGCTACAAATTTAATGATTTACGCGCTACTTATGGAATATATGTCTTTATAAAAAACGAAAGCCGTAAAAAATGATAGTATTTATCGTTTTCAACTACGAAATCCTGTCACTGTTAGCTACCCGCGGTTTGAAAATTATTGTTTCCCTCTGGTTACAACCAAAAACACCGCTATATATTTAGTATTAGCAAACACAGATTCCTTTGTATTTTTAGTTAATTTTACCCGACCATAATTCCCTTTTAATGAATCGATTGTTGCCATTCTTCTTTGTTCTTCTTTTTCCAGCATTGCTTTTTGCTCAGGAGAATTCAGCGTCTTTGCTAAGGGAATTGGATCAGACAATCGAGAATCATCAATTCTATTCCAACCAAAAAGAGCACACCATTGATTCCCTTAAACAGCTTTTAAAACCTGCTTTGAGCGACCTTCAAAAACAAAAAGTTTACGGTCAACTTTATGAAGAATACCGAGTTTACAAATCGGATTCTGCATTGGTTTTTGCTCGAAAAAGTATGCAAATCGCAATTCGTTTGAACGATCCTAAAAGAAGTGATCAAGCCGCCCTTAATCTCGCTTCCATAATGGGTACTTTAGGAATGTACAAAGAAGCTACCGACATTCTTACAAAAAATCCTGGCAATCGTTCTCCAGAATTAAAAGGCTCTTACTATGTTGTAAACCGTGTGCTTTATGGCTATATGTACGATTATGCAACCTCTATTTATGAAAAAGAAAAATATGCTACATTAACACAAAAATACCGTGATTCCACGCTTCAATATTTCCCCAAGCAGTCTCGCCAACACCTAATTATTCAAGCAGAGTTACTAATCGAAAAAGGACAAGAGGACCAAGCGTTGCAACAACTCCTTAGTATTTTCCCTACTATTTCCCTTTCTGATCCCGACAGGGCGGTTTTTGCCTATATCATTTCTCACGCCTACCATCAAAAAAAAGACCGAGATTCTGAGAAAAAATGGTTGGCCATTTCTGCAATTTCCGACTTAAAGTTGGCCAAAAAAGAAAATATTTCGCTGCGAAATCTTGCCTTTTTACTATACGAAGAAGGCGACATCGACAGAGCTTACAAATACATACAACGCTCGCTAGAAGATGCGCTCTTTTGTAACGCGCGTTTAAGAACCTACGAGATATCTAAAATGATGCCCATTATCAGCGAAGCGTATGAACATCAGAACCAAACAAACCAAAGGCAACTCTGGTTATTTCTAGTAAGTGTGAGTCTATTGACTGTAATTTTGTTAATTGTACTGATTCTACTTTTCAAGCAAATGAAAAAATTGAAGATTGCTCAAAAGGATCTGAACAATGCAAATTCACAATTGTCAGAACTAAATATTGCCTTACAAGCCATTAATTTAAAACTAAAGGAGACGAACAGTACGCTTACGGAAGCCAACCTTGTAAAAGAGATTTACATTGGTAAATACATGGATCAATGTTCGGATTATATTGGGAAATTAGAAGGTTATCGCCGAAAACTGAATGTGATGGCAACCGCAGGTAAAATGAATAACCTCATCAGCGCCATTAAATCAAAACAGTTTATTGAAGCCGAATTAAAAGAGTTTTACACTAATTTTGACAAAACCTTTTTACTGCTATTTCCTGACTTTATCAACGAATTTGAAGGGTTGCTTATAGATACTGAATTGACTCAACTGAAAGACGGAGAGTTTCTGAACACCGAATTAAGAATTGTGGCACTGATTCGTTTGGATATTAAAGACAGTGCTAAAATTGCTATTTTTCTTCGCTACTCTGTATCCACTATTTATAATTATCGTTCCCAAATCAAAAACAAAGCAGCGGGTCCTCGTGAAGAATTCGAGGCTAATGTCATGCGAATAGGAACGGGTATAAAATAACGAAACCTAAATACTAAAAGTAGATTTGATCGTTAAAACAGTCTGATTGTTCCCTTTTTAGATTAAAAATACACTACTTTTTTTCATTACAAAATAATTATAAACATCTATAAATCAGGTATTTAATTGTTTAAAAACATTATGCAATCTACTTTTTAAAAATCACAAAAACATTCAAGGCATAAAGGGCATATATTTACTATATCGAACTTATATAAGACCAACAAAAAAATAGTACGATCCAAAAAATAGTAATCATTAATTTATTCCAAAAAATGAAACATTTAATTTTCACTTCACTTATCTGGCTTGCCTTATTTAGTGGTGCCCATGCACAACAATTAAAATCCCCGAATCAAGCCTTTATAATGGACTTTTCGTTACAATCTGACGGAACTCCTACATATGCTTTAAAATACAAAAACAAAGAAGTCATAAAAACCAGTAAATTAGGTTTAGAGCTTAAAAACGATGAAAAATCATTGCTAAATGACTTCACTGTAGTAGATACAAAAACGGCCACTTTTGACGAAAACTGGAAACCTGTTTGGGGTGAAGTAGCCGAAATTCGCAATCATTATAATGAACTTGCTGTTACGTTAAACCAAAAAGGAACAGACAGACAAATCGTAATTCGTTTTCGTTTATTTGACGAAGGTCTAGGTTTCCGTTATGAGTTTCCATCCCAAAAGAACCTTACTTATTTTATAATTAAAGAAGAAAGAACGCAGTTTGCGATGGCAGCTGATCATACTGCTTTTTGGATTCCGGGTGATTACGATACTCAGGAATACGATTTTACCACTTCTAAATTATCTGAAATTAGAGGTTTAAGTGAAAAAGCAAAAACAGCTAATGTATCTCAAACTTCGTTTTCAACTACGGGAGTACAGACTTCATTAATGATGAAATCGGCGGACGGATTATACATCAACCTTCACGAAGCTGCATTGATTAATTATTCTTGTATGCATTTGAATTTAGATGATAAAAACATGATTTTTGAATCTTGGTTAACTCCAGATGCAATAGGAGACAAAGGATACATGCAAGCTCCAAATACCTCTCCTTGGCGTACTGTAATGGTGAGCGATGATGCCCGAGATATTTTGGCTTCAAAAATGACATTGAACTTAAATGATCCTTGTAAAATCGAGGATACCTCTTGGATTAAACCAGTGAAATACGTTGGTGTTTGGTGGGAAATGATTACAGGAAAAAGTTCTTGGTCGTATACTAATGAATACCCTGCTGTTCAATTAGGAATAACTGATTTTTCGAAAGCAAAACCAAATGGCACACATGGAGCGACAACTACAAATGTCAAAAAATATATTGACTTTGCTGCTGCAAATGGTTTTGGTGGTGTTTTAGTCGAAGGTTGGAATGAAGGATGGGAAGACTGGTTTGGTCATTCTAAAGATTATGTTTTTGACTTTGTAACTCCTTACCCAGACTTTGATGTGAAAGGAATTCAAGCGTATGCAAAATCTAAAGGAGTTAAAATGATTATGCATCATGAGACTTCAGGATCTGTTCGCAACTACGAGCGCCATCTAGACAAAGCCTACCAATTCATGAATGACAATGGATATGATGCTGTAAAAAGTGGTTATGTAGGAAATATTTTGCCGCAAGGAGAAAATCATTACAACCAATGGGTTGTAAACCATTACCAGTATGCATTAGAGAAAGCAGCCGAATATAAAATTATGGTGAATGCGCATGAGGCTGTTCGCCCTACTGGAATATCCAGAACGTATCCTAACTTAATCGGGAACGAATCAGCTAGAGGAACGGAGTACCAATCTTTTGGAGGTTCTAAACCTAACCATGTTACTTTATTGCCTTTTACACGATTAATTGGAGGACCAATGGATTATACGCCAGGGATTTTCGAAATGGATTTGAGCAAATTGAATCCTGACAATCATTCGCATGTAAACAGTACGATTGCAAACCAATTGGCTTTGTATGTTACTATGTACAGTCCGCTTCAAATGGCGGCTGATTTACCGGAGAACTACAACCGCTTTTTGGATGCTTTTCAATTTATCAAAGATGTGGCTATCGATTGGACAGAAAGCAAATACCTTGAAGCAGAGCCAGGACAATACATTACTGTCGCTCGTAAAGCAAAAGGAACTAACAACTGGTTTGTAGGGAATGTAAATGGTGAAACGCCTCGTACTTCAAATATTAAATTTGACTTCTTAGAGAAAGGAAAAAAATACACCGCGACTATCTATGCCGATGCTAAAGATGCGCATTACAAAACAAACCCGCAAGCCTATGTCATTCGTAAAGTAGTTGTGACTAGCAAGTCTAAGCTATCTCAATTGAGTGCACCAGGCGGAGGTTATGCCGTTAGCATTACTGAAATTAAATAACAATTCCTTTATAAAAGTAGAAAAGGCTGTCTAAATTTTTAGACAGCCTTTTTTTATTTCTATAGTGAACTTAAACTAATTCACTTTGATTAATTTAACATCAAAAAGAATAACGGCACCTCCTGGAATTGGGCCGCTACCATTGCTTCCATAACCCAAAGCAGATGGAATTAATAGAATACCGCTACCTCCTTCTTTAAAATAAGGAATCCCTTCTGTCCATCCTCGTATAACTTGATTTAAACCAAACGATATACCTTCATCACTACTTTTATCAAATACATTTCCGTTAGTATAATACCCTTTATAAGCTACAGTTACGTTAGATGATGCAGTAGGTTGAGTTCCAGTTCCAACCTCATTAATTACATAATATAAACCTGTGCTGCTTTTTTGCGCAATTAATTTGTTTGCCGCAATATAGTCGACAATTTCTTTTTCATTTTGAACTGTATAATCAGTATTCGTTTGTTTTTCTGTATCTGATAGACAAGAAACAAATAATAAAGAAACAAGTGATAGTAAAATAGATTTCATAATTTAATTTGATTTATAGAGTTGCAAATATATAAAATTAAGAGACTTTATAACTCGCTCTAATGATATTACATATGCTACTTATCACTTATTAGAAATAAAATTAAAAATATTAACGGAGCAATTATAAAGTACGAAGTGCTTTATTATAATCTTGTTCTGTTTTTATAGGTTTAATTTCCATTTCTAAATTTCGTTGGCGTTAATTTTATCATATTCTGAATGGGTTCCAATAAAACGAATCCAAACCATTTGATACTCATAATTTATTTTTTTTACAATCACTCGATAACTGCTTCCTCTTTTTACATTAAAACTTGCAAATTTCCGACAAAAAACTATCGCATAACAAAAGGATTCTTATTTTTCAAAACCTCTTACTTCCCAAAAACCTGCACATCATCCACCTGAAAAGCACCGTCTAAAGCCAAATTTTTTCCAGAACCAGTATACTTAAAAGCGATATTGATTTTCCCAGTGTAAGAAGACAAGTCCACTCCGCCAGAACCAACAAACTGATACCAAGGCGTGGCCTGTTTTGGCAAAATTACTTTGAGCGGTGTCCAAGTTGCCTTCGTGACATTCAAGCCATCAAAATTAGACGAGATATATACTTCCAACGAATTCAGCGGAGAATCCACATCCAGATGATGTTGCGCAGTTCTAAAAGTGAGTATTTCATTAGTATGTGTATCCATATCAATTTTGGGCGAAATCAACCAGGCGATATTAGACAGCACTTTGGCTCCCGTGGTATTAAACTCGGCATATCCATTACCAGAATACACGGTTCCTTTCCAGAATATCGTGCCACTCTGAACAATATTGGCCCAGCCAGGAAGACTCAAATTGGTTTTATCCACTACCGTCTGAAAATCTTGAGAGAAAAAAGGAACTGTTCTTGGCGCAGTCATAACCACATCTTTTTCGGAACGAGCCAGTAACTGATAATCCGAACCAAATTTAGTCAAAACCCCTCTTACCTTTCCATTTCCGCCGGGAACCATACTTTGGGCAAAATCAGCATAACTACTGGTTCTGAAAAGCACCTGATTCCCAAATTTATCTATCAGACTCCAATTAGTCGCACCACCCACATTATTTGTCGCTTCAAAATAGTGTCGGCCAATCGCTGCCTCGGTAAACTGCACATCAGACAATTCTACCAACGTATTTATATTGGCATCGGAAACTAAATCCGGAATCGTAAGGCGGCGAACTAAAACATCTTCTCCCAAGGTTGTACAAGAAGCGTGTAAAACATTTTTATAATCGTTTTGCGAAAGTCGTCCCACCGCACCTTCATTATAGGAGTTAACATAAATACCGCCGATACGCAGGCTTCCATAATTGATATCAGTGTATTGGTTTTTTAACTTCACATATACTTTATTTCCCACTCTAAAATCAACATAGGTATTCGTCGCATCAACAGGAACGCTAAATCCTACCGCAGGAGCTGTCGCACTTCCAATAGTCTGCAAAGAAATAGCTTTGAAAAAATTACCGTTTTCATCACTAGAAACCACGTAGGCTTCAATGATGTCGTCATATGTGTATTGTGTAACGATGGCACCGGCATTAGTGTGAACTTCCGCTACCGTTTTATTTTTTGTAAAATCTGGCTGGGTACAACGCAGTTTTGGTACCTCAACGACATCGTTTGTACAACTCGAAAAAACGGTGACAAATACCATCAACATAAGGAAACTATAAAAAGTAGATTTCATAAGATGTGTTTTTTTAATTTAAAAACTGAAGTAGAGATTAACGAAATACGTTCTTCCGTAGCCGTAAAAATATTTATTACCAAAAGAAGGTGTTCCACTTGAAACATCCTGATTGAGTTGTCTGAAATTAGCATTTCTTGCTTGCTCGTAGCCACCCGTTTTATAGTTACTGTCGAGCACATTATTCACGCTAACAAAAAGCCCTAGAAATTTCCCTTTGATGCGCCACGACTTCCCTCCTATAAGATTAAGCAGCACGACTGGATCGAATTTTTCTTGACTCAATAATTCCCTAGCGCGTTCTTCTGTAGCTTCTGGAAAAGCAAATCCGCTGGCAGGATTAGTATAAAAACCATCCGTTCTCGCTATTGGCGAAACATCAATATAGTTATCGGTCAAATAATTAATATTGGTTCCTATCCACCAGTACTTGGGATCACGGTATTCAATCCCTAGACCATACGCCTGTTGTGACATACCTGCTTGTTTATAATTTTTTAAAAGTGCCGTTCCAAAATCGAATGAAGGTTTTGTATTTTCTACCGTAGCCAATGCATCGTTATTAATACTCACATTAGGATTACTATCATAAGTAAACTGACCGTATCCCGCGGAAAAATTGCCTTTTATTGTACTCGTTAGTTGGTACTCAAAACTAAATTCTCCACCAATATTCTTTCGATCTAGCTGGGTTAATGTTTGGCTCACAAAAGCGTTCGTATTCGTGTATCCGGCGCCATTGTCAAAAATACCTTCTGCATAAAAAAAGGAAGTTTTAGTGGCGTTTTTTATGGTCGAATAATAAGCAGTTAATCGTGCTTTTAGTTTTGGCGAACGGAAAACATAGGTTGCGTCAAGGCTATTTATCGTTTCACTTTGTAGTCCGTCCACGACGGAATTATTCAGTCGGGAATTGGGAAACGTATTTCGGATCGTAGGTGCTTTAGACAAATGGGCTCCGTTGAAATTTAATGATTGTTTTCCCGAAATTTTAAATAGCATTCCGCCTTTAAACCCAAAGTTCTCAAATGGTACTTTCTCGCTTTTGCCAAAGGAAATCGTTTCATAAATTCCGTTTTTGTACAAGCCATCTCTCTGGTAATTGGTAGCCGAAAAAGACTGCGCCAAATAGAAGTCCACTTTATCATAAGAAAATTTAAACTGGGTAAAAGCATCAAAAACGTTAGCTGCATACTTATAATTGTAGCCATAAGCATCTCCCTTAACGACCTGCCTATTTGGGTTATTCAAATCAGACTGTGCTTGATTTCCTTTATAAAAACCATCAATATCTTCAAAATAAGCACCACCCAACAAATCCAAAACGTGTTGGTAATTGTGTGATTCTAATTTCCGGAATGAACCACCCGCATTAAAAATCAAGTTTTCATTGAGTTGCGTATTGAAATTCGAAGAAGCCACTACAGTTTTATCGTCTGTACGGTCTTCATATAAAACATAATGACTTTTGGCTGCTTCGTAGCCTGTGGTATTCCCATTAGAATCTATAATTGTTTTTTGGT
The DNA here is from genome assembly GCF_900107635.1 of Flavobacterium gillisiae. GTDB lineage: Bacteria > Bacteroidota > Bacteroidia > Flavobacteriales > Flavobacteriaceae > Flavobacterium > Flavobacterium gillisiae. Next base: position 8,395 of record NZ_FNRD01000018.1, on the reverse strand, counting down.
TGGCCTGATACAGCGCATCCCAATCAATTTGAGAATTTGCTAGAAACTGGACGCGGCTCTTTTCAGCGTTTTCATAATCTGGTGTAAAAGCCCCTGAATATTCTCCCTCGTCTTTGCCATATAGCGAACTGTAATAACTAGGCAGTTTTCTAAAATAAGTTGGATCTGGACTATTAGCATTTTGGTAATCGAGATTGCTGTTGCCAATTTTACCAAACTGCACCATCACACTTGAATTAAGATTACTATGATCGTTTATCTTAAAATAATGATTGAGCATAAAGATGGGCTCTTCGATGGTTTTTACTCTGGAATTTCTCTTCTTTCCGTCTTGATATCCCCAATAGGAATTGTAGGTTCCACCGGTTAGTTCTCTTACCTCAGCGGTATTTGGAGAATTCTTCCCTCGACTATTTGGGGTATAAAAACCGGTAAAATTCAGGGAGTGACTGTCGCTTAATTTCTTCTCGACACTCAGGAAAAGAGAATTCCCATCATAGGTGGTTCCTTCAAAATAGCCTTCTTCTGCATATCGTTTTCCCGCCGAAATGACAAAGGCCCAACCGCTGTCACTCATCCCTGAAGCAAAGGTTCCCATCATGCGCCAACTGTAATTCGTGTTAGTTCCTGACACTGTGACTCTAGTCCCTGTTCTATAAATGGAAGCACGAGTATTGATTTCCTGAGTTCCTAAAATTCCGCCGAAAGTATAATCAGATGGCGCGGTACCAACCGTAAATTCCTGATTTCTGGTGGCATCGTTTAGTCCGCCCCAATTGCCCCATTGTGGCCTGCCGTCATAGGATTTATTCATGGACACGCCATTGATCATGGTGGTTGCATTTTCGCTATCTAATCCTCGAATTCGGAAACGCGCCTGACCCCAATTGAAAGCGGCAGCTTGCTGAAAAGCATCTCTAGAAGACTGCAGCAATCCCGAAGTACTTTCTGAACCACTATTGTCATCAGTTAAATCATTTTCGAAAAGCCTTATCAAGCTCCTTTGCTGGTCTGAAATTTCATCTTCCTCTAGCATTATCGTGCCTAAATCGAGTAGTTGGCCTTCTTGAAGCGTCACCGGAAACAAAGCGTCTTTGTAGCCCTGACTGTGGAAAAGCACCAATTGATCGCCTAGAATTAAGTCATCGAAAATAAATTTTCCGTCGGCCTCAGTAAGCTGCATCGCATTAGTGTTTTGGATAGAAACAACTACAAAGGCTAAAGGCTGTTGTGTTTTGGCATCCAAAACAGTTCCTGAAATTCCCGTTTTATTTTGTGCGAAAGCAAACCCCATTTGTAATAGAACGAAAAATATCAGCCCAGCTTTTTTCATAGATTCCTTTTTTTATATAACCGCAATTGGTCCGCAAAGTGATTTGTAAACTTTTAATATAAAATAGGATTGACTTTATTTCCGGGCATAAAAAAATATCCAAAAAAGGATAAGGCAGCGGTAATAAAAGAAAAGTGTTTTTGGGAAATTTGGTTTAAAACCAAAATGGACTAATTTGAAAACAGGACAAAAAGTGGTATTGAGAAACCTATAGAACAATTCTATTTATTAGTTTCACATTATAAATGTAATTAAAATTTAACACCGTTGTTAATTTTTAATTAAATAATACTATTTAATGTTAATTTGACTATTTACTTGACATTAAAATCAAAGTAACGCTGTGTTTTAGTAAAGAAAAATATTTTCATAGTTAAGACCACTGAACGCAATAAATAGCCCTGATCGTAGCGGCATCCTTTCCTCTCGTTCTTAAAACGAGAGTAAAGATATAGCGAAGAGCAGGTGTTACGTTCTTGAAAAATATAAAAAGTAGTGCTCCTGAAAATTTACTGAATGGCTTTGATTCGGCTCACCATTAAAGCGATTAAAACGCCGAAAACACCAATGAAGGCGAAAGAAAACCGTAAACCCATCATTTCTGCAATGTAGCCAATAACGGGAGGCCCCATTAAAAACCCAAGAAAACTGACACTCGAAACGATCGTTAAAGCCTCTCCAGGCGGAACCGTTGGGTTTTTTCCTGCAAGGCTATATAAAGTAGGTACGATAGTGGAAACTCCAAGTCCAACTAGCATAAAACCAAGTGTAGATGGAATTAAGTACGGAAAAGCTACTGCTGTAAAAAGCCCTGTAGATATCAAAAGACCACTGGTTTGTATTACTTTTTTTCTTCCAAAACGGAGAATCAAGCCGTCACCTAAAAAGCGTCCGCTCGCCATCATGATCATAAAAGAAGTGTATCCTAAAATAATTAAAGGACCGGGTGCTTTGACTACATCTTTAAAATAGATTCCGCTCCAGTCAAACATAATTCCTTCACTCGCCATACACCCAAAACCTATGACACCCAGCCAAATCAAGGCACTGTCTGGTTTTGTAAATAATTTTTTCTTCTCTACGGTTACAGGAGTTCTTTTGGCTTTTATCAGAAATTTATAATTAAATGCAATCAATGTAATCACAATAAAACCAACGATTAAAAAATGATGATACGGAGCAAGGTCTAATGAAAGCATAGCTAAACCAATCAGTGCTCCTGTAAATCCTGCAAAACTCCATACTCCATGGAAAGAAGCCATGATCGTTTTCTTGTATAATTTCTCTGTGTAAACACCTTGTGTATTGATAGCGATATTATTCATATTCCCGAATAAGCCAAATAGGAATAAACCCAATGCCAATTGCCATGAAGTGGTGGCCAATCCCATATTAGTAAGGCTAAAAGCATACATTATTAACGAAAATATTCCGATACGGTGACTCCCAAATCGAGTAACTAATTTTCCCGAAAAAGGCATCATCATTAACTGTCCTACCGGAAGTGCGAATAAGATCGTCCCTAAATCAGCGTCACTTAAATGCAATGCCATTTTAATATCTGGAATTCTACTAGCCCAGGTTGCAAAACACAACCCCATCCCAAAGTAAAATGCCGAAACAGCCCAACGAATCCTTCTTAGATAAGAAAGTTTTGCGTTTGTGTAGGATTTCTTGAGTTTCCCTTCGGTTTTAAAACGGTCTATAAAATTTAAATCTATCAAAACAAGCTCTTTTATTATTTGAAAGGCACAAAAATACACAAAAGCGAGGCGAGGATTGTATCAAAACAACACCGGTCCGTAATTACAACGTTATTGTTTATAAAAAGAGCTATGTGCTTTGGGAAAACTTAAAAATTTTACTTTTAAACCATTAGGGAGTCAAGGCTAACTGAGGAATGAACTCTTAACTTTTCTCAATTCCTTAATGGTTAGCTAATATCTATAAATCAATTGCTTTTTTCTGAGCACTACTTTGAATTGCGGCCTCAATAATTTGCATGACCCTCAATCCATCCTCTCCGGTAACAGGTTCTTCTTTGTCATTTACAATAGAATTGTAGACCCCGTCAAAAAACTCATAATAACTCCCTTGTAGTGTTGGAATTTTGCCCTGCACTATTTTGCCGTCAATTTCGGTATGCAATAGCCCTTCTTTTTCTATTGATTCTGTTCCCCAAGTATCTAGATCAGGTTTTTTACCTAATTTCAAATCGTCTTCCTGCACATCACCACGAGGTTTCAGGAAAGATCCCTTTTTTCCGTGAATGGTATAAGCCGGATTCGCTTTCCGAACAAAAAAGCTAGCTTTTAAGCGCACTCTGAATTCAGGATAATACAGTAAAATATCAATCCAGTCGTCAACTAGAGAATTTTCACGTGTCGTACGGATATCCGCATAAACCGCTTGCGGAAAACCAAACAAATACAAAGCCTGATCTATTAAGTGCGGCCCGAGGTCTTTCAAAATTCCAGCCCCATCATTGGCCGTTTCTTTGTGTTGCTTCGGACTTAAAAGTGGATTGTAACGATCAAAATGGAATTCGGCTTCAACGATCTCTCCCAATACACCATCTAAAAGAACTTGTCGCACGGTTTTAAGATCACTGTCCCATCTCCTGTTTTGAAAAACGGCCAGCTTCACTCCTTTTTCAGTTGCTAAAGCGACCAATTCCTTTGCTTCGGCTACCGTGGTGGTAAAGGCTTTTTCGACTACGGCATGTTTGCCCGCCAGTAGTACTTTCTTGGCATATTCAAAATGGGTTCCCACTGGGGTATTGACAATAATCAATTCGGCATCAGATTCCAAAACTTCTTCCAAAGTGGCATAACTTATTACATTGGGATAATCCTGTTGAATCAATTTTTTACTTCGCTCCCAAGATCCGAGCAGTTCAAAACCAGAGTGAAACTCAAGAAATGGTGCGTGAAATACTTTTCCGGACATGCCGTAGGATAGTAAGGCGGTTTTTATTTTTTGCATATTTATTATTTTATTGAAACATGGATTTTTTAAACATAGGAGTCATATACGTTTTTTGATACTTTATAAAACCAAGATTCTATTACTTCGTCTCGCCTACCATTATTCTCAGATGACATAACTATGTAATGCTTAAAAAAAGCGAAACGCCTTCTAACGATTCTAAATTCTATGCCTCTATGTGTTTTAAAAAAACACTAATCTTAATTTTTCTAAATTCCTTAATGGTTAAAAAAGAAACTATGTAACAAAACCTTTTAATGATTTTAATTCTGTTACGTTTATTTAAACACATAGAAACATAGGTTTCTTTTATTGGGCTGAGAAAGCTACGCTTTGACATAGAACACACAAATTTAAAAACCGTTTTCTTAAAAATATAAGTCATATACGTTTTTTGATACTTTATAAAACCAAGAGTCTATTACTTCGTCTCGCCTACCATTATTCTCAGACAACATAACTATGTAATCCTTAAAAAAAGTGAAACGCCTTCTAACGCTTCTAGATTCTATGCCTCTATGTGTTTTAAAAAAACACTAATCTTAATTTTTCTAAATTCCTTAATGGTTAAAAAAGAAACTATGTAACAAAACCTTTTAATGATTTTAATTCTGTTACGTTTATTTAAACACATAGAAACATAGGTTTCTTTTATTGGGCTGAGAAAGCTACGCTTTGACATAGAACACACAAATTCAAAAACCGTTTTCTTAAAAATATAAGTCATATACGTTTTTTGATACTTTATAAAACCAAGAGTCTATTACTTCGTCTCGCCTACCATTATTCTCAGATGACATATCTATGTAATGCTTAAAAAAAGTGAAACGCCTTCTAACACTTCTAAATTATATGACTCTATGTGTTTTAAAAAAAAGCCAACCTTAATTTTTCTAAATTCCTTAATGGTGAAAAAATAAACTATATCTTAAAAACTCCGCTTATTTTCTTTTAGCTCTTTCGTATTGTTTTGGCCAAGCAATATCCTCATTTAAATCTCTAGCAAAAGTCAATGCTAGATTAGGATCTCTTAAAGATTCTCTCGCAAACAAAACCAAATCTGCTTTTCCAGAGCTAATAATTTCTTCTGCTTGATGCGCTTCGGTAATTAGACCTACAGCTCCCGTTAGGATTCCGCTTTCTTTTTTAATTTGTTCCGCAAAAGGTACTTGGTAATTAGGCGCTACGGGAATCTGTTGATAAGGTACCAATGCACCTGATGAAACATCAATTAAATCAACTCCTTTTTCTTTTAAAATTGTAGAAAGCTGCACAGACTCTTCTGCATTCCAACCTCCATCTGCCCAGTCAGTCGCCGAAATACGTACAAACAAAGGCAAGTCTTTTGGCCATTCCGATTGTACTGCTTCTAGCACTTCAAGCGTTAGACGGATTCTGTTTTCAAAACTTCCTCCGTAAGCATCCGTTCTAAGATTGGATAAAGGAGAAAGAAATTGATGCAATAAATAACCATGAGCAGCATGAATTTCCATCACTTGGTATCCGGCTTTTACCGATCTTATGGTGGCCGCTTTAAAATCAGCAATCACTTTTTCAATTCCGGATTTGTCTAAAGCTACTGGCATCGTATCCGTATCTTGAAACGGAATTGCACTTGGCGCCACGGTTTCCCATCCGCCTTCTGTGGCATCCAGTTTTTTATGACCATTCCAAGGAGCAGAACTGCTTGCTTTTCTTCCGGCATGCGCCAATTGAATTCCGGGAACTGAATGCTGACTAATAATAAATTGATTGATTTGCACTAACTTCTCTATCTGCTCGTCTTTCCATAGACCTAAATCTTCGGGAGAGATACGACCTTCTGGAGAAACACTGGTGGCTTCCTGAATTATTAAACCCGCACCTCCTGTGGCACGACTACCCAAATGCACCAAATGCCAATCATTGGCAAAACCATCGACAGCAGAATATTGACACATAGGTGAAATAGCGATTCTATTTTTAAGCGAAATACTTTTTAATTGTAACGAAGTAAATAATTTTGAAGACATATATACGTGAGGTCTTTAAAGGTTAATATAATAAATGGAGAAGTTGATCAAGCAACACAAGTCGTACCTGCTTTGGTATATTTTGCAAAAGCATTACAAAAAAAAGATACAGGCTGAAAGTCAATACCTAAAAGCGGCATTTTCTAAAAGACGGGTATCTAAAAATGTTTTTCTTGACTTGTGGGTACCTACCACACTTTTCTAAAAAGTAAAGTTAGTGGACATCGCCGAAACATAAAACTCAAATTCCATTAATTAACAAACTTTTAAACCCATGTGGAACAATTATTGCAAATTATACAAATAGAAAACCTTACTTTTGTGAGTCATAAAAAGAATTAAAATTTAAAAATGGATCTATTTATCAAGCTTTCTCAATTTTTATTGAGCTTATCATTACTTATTATACTTCACGAATTAGGACATTTTATTCCTGCTAAATTATTTAAAACCAGAGTCGAAAAATTCTATTTGTTTTTTGACGTTAAATATTCCCTTATAAAAAAGAAAATTGGAGAGACTGAATACGGAATCGGATGGTTGCCGCTAGGTGGTTACGTGAAGATTTCAGGGATGATTGACGAAAGCATGGACAAGGAGCAAATGGCATTGCCACCGCAACCTTGGGAATTTCGCTCTAAACCAGCTTACCAACGATTGATTATCATGTTAGGTGGAGTTACGGTAAACTTCATTTTGGCTTTTATTATCTATATCGGAATGGCCTTTGCCTATGGCGATACTTATATTGCCAATTCAGATTTCAAAGACGGTATGTTGATTGAAAATCAAGCGATGATTAATGCCGGTTTTAAAACAGGAGACAAAATAATTTCGGTTGATGGTACAAAAATCGCAAAGTTCGATAATGACATCAACATGAAAATTATATTGGGAAAAGAAGTTCTTATCGAAAGAAACGGAACACAGCAAACCATAAAAATGCCTGTTGATTTTGTAGATCAATTGTCTAAATTTGAAAAGGGAACCTTACTAGATATTAGAACTCCTTTTGTTATTGGTGCGGTGTCTGACGAATCTACCAATACCCAATTGCAACCTAAAGACATTGTAGTAGCCCTTAATGGCCAACCTACAAAATATTTTGACGAGGCAGTAACCATCCTAGAAAACAATAAAGGAAAGACTATTCCGGCAACAGTTTTACGCGATCAAAAAGAGGAGCAAATTCAGGTTACAATCAATACTGACGGAAAATTAGGCGTTCAACGTGGCGGATTAAGTTTTGCTTCCATGGAGAAATTAGGCTACTACAAAGTAAGCAAACAAGAATTTGGCTTTATGGAATCGATTCCAGTTGGAATCACCAAAGGAAAAGACCAGTTAGTAGGATACGGAAAACAATTGAAAATGATTTTCAGCCCAAGTACGGGAGCCTACAAACAAGTAGGTGGTTTTAAAGCCATATTTGATATTTTTCCTAGTACATGGAGCTGGGAAACGTTCTGGACTATCACCGCTTTGCTGTCAATCATGCTTGGTGTTATGAACTTATTGCCTATTCCGGCACTTGATGGAGGTCATGTGATGTTTTTATTATATGAAATTGTTAGTGGTAAAAAACCAAGCGACAAGTTCCTTGAAAACGCACAAATGGTTGGTTTCGTATTACTTATAACGCTGTTATTATTTGCCAATGGAAACGATATTTACAAAGCAATTATAGGGAAGTAAAAAAAATTAAAAAAAGTTTAATTTTTATTTGCACAAATCAAATGATAACCTATCTTTGCACCGCTTTACAACTGTAACACACGTTACAATTTATCGCTCAGTTTCCTTCTTAGCTCAGTTGGTTAGAGCATCTGACTGTTAATCAGAGGGTCCTTGGTTCGAGCCCAAGAGAGGGAGCGAAAAGCAGAAAGCCTTTACAGCAATGTAAAGGCTTTTTTTTTGTTCTAAACTGAACCGAAGTATTCTTTTCAGGGATCATAACGAAAACCTGTGGAGTAGCAAAAGTTAGGCGTAAATATTAGTTAGCCTAAAAAGGAAAAAGTCTATGTTCCTCACACCTCTAAATTGAGATCTAAATGCTTTTATT
>NZ_FNRD01000002.1 GCF_900107635.1 Flavobacterium gillisiae | reverse complement strand
TGGTTTTGTGTCCATTTAGATTTGTTTTTATACAAGATGTAGCGACTTCTGGCTAATAATTGCTTAATTGTGTCGCCGTTAGATAGTATTATAGGCTCGTATTTAGTTTTTGAGATTTTAGCTTTTTCAATAGCTTCATTCTCCATATCAATTGCTTGCCACCTATATTTTATTCTGATTTCTTGTAAAGCTTCGAGGGCTAGTTTTTGGACATGAAATCGATCCGTAATTCTTACTGCATTAGAAAAGCATTTCTTAGCAATAAGCCCCATGTTAGCCGCCATATCGAGTGTTATTTCGGTAACAGAATTTCTTAGTTTTAGCGGTATTTTTTCTAATATAGCAATTACTGTTTCTGCTTTGTTTCCAGCAACCATGGCTACTATAGTCCCTTTTCTGCCTTTGCCAGCTTTGTTGGTTACAATAGTATAGAGTTCGCCATTGGAGAGGGATGTTTCATCTATCGACAAACGTTTCCCAATGTTTTCAGGAAAGACAAGCCATTGTTTTGCGTGCGACTTTTGTTTCCAAGCTTTAAAATCACTTAAATAATCTTTGTACTGATATTGCAAATTCCTTCCAGAAACCCCGTAGAAAGAAGCAATAGCATTACAATTGTTTGGACTGGAATCTATTGATCTCTTTTAAAAAAGACGCAAACTCTTGTGTTACACGAGTTCCGTCCGCTACTAAATTCCAATCTCTAAAAACCACTTTTCCTGTATCTTCATTAAGCCATCTTCTGCGAGTAATATGAAGATATACCTGATGTCCACGAATAGGAAAATCCTGAACTGTAATCTCGTCAAAGAAACCTTTTGAACTTAATTTAAACGTTCTATATTCTTTAGGAATCGAATTGATCTCTTTAAGGTATATATGTAAAACTTCATCTCCTTTCTTATAAGAAGTCAATTCAAAGTATTCAACAATGATTTCAGGTAATAATAACTTGATTAGTTCGCTATATGAATCTTGCATTTGGTATAATTTGGAAACACAAATATCTAGATTTTAATATTTCCCCACAACTTTTTGTCTTGATCCCTAATTATTTAACTCTAAATAATTAGAAACATGCATCAAGAAAAAACCACCATTCTATTCTTACTGGAGAAATATCCATTTCTTATCACTGTTCAGCTTAAAAGTACCAATGTGCTCCTTATTCCACTCTTGCGGCCCTATCAGCGAAAGAAAATTTACCCCTGCCGCATCTCGATACAAATGATAGATTTCACCCACTACGGGCTCAAATGAAAATTTAGAATTATAAACTAATTCATTCCACTCGTATTCCTCCATTAGATTTTGATATTGCGCTTTGAGTTCATTAAACTTATTTTCAAACTCTTTGTTTACATTACTAATCCCTCTGCTCTTCCACGACACCACATCGTCCATTCTAATTGCTGGCGCACCCACATTTGTAGCATAAGGCAATATATTGGCATTAAATCCTTCCTCTTCTGAAAACACAACGTTATCCGGTATTTTACTTTTCATGTTCTTTATTTTATTTGAATACAACAAAATATTTATCAAGACCAAAAATATATTTTGTTTAACATATGTTGTGCAAAGTTAAACAAAAATAATTAGTTCGCTTTTGGGAAATTAATAATTTTAAAAAAAGAAATGATGCATTGACGAAGATCAGTGTAACTCGGCAACAAAAACCACATCGTTCTCATCTAAAACCAAGAGCATATTCCCGTCAATAAGCAACCAGAAGTCCAATTCCCTACCTAAAGAAATTTGCGGCTCTAATAGCAATCTAAAAACGACCAAAACACTACATCGCTAGGGAATCTTTACAGCAACTCTACTTTTAGATAATGATGGACTCATGGAAATCGCCACCGAGTTCTCACTTATTCGAAAAAGCAAATCACATCAGAGCGTTACAGCAAAATAATTCGAAGAAAACCGAATAAAGAGATGAAATACTCCAAAATAAGACCAAATAAAAACCGAAATACCACTAAAAGCGAGTATTCCTTTTGCTACTGTTGATTAAATAAATAACTTGCTACATATTAAAACAAGCTCCTGACGACCAGAACACACTTAATCTAGGTAGACAAAAGCCATATTACGGATTGTATAACTGATTTTCAGTACTTTTAAGAACTATTAGACAAAACAAAATGACAAGATTTATACTTATTATCGTGCTTTCTTTAACCCTTTTTAGCTGCAATGATCAAAAAGCAAAGCAAGAAGAGTTAGTACTTAAGGCTAAGGAATTGCAACTGCAAGAAAAAGAACTAGAGTTAAGAGAAAAAGACCTTCCAACAGAGGCGCCTGACACAACTCAAACTAGTCTAAACGAACAAGAAGTTGGTGTAGAAACACAAACTGCTTCAACAGATACAAACAACAAAGAAAAATCTAAAATCCGAAAACTCCGATTTTTATACTACTCAAATGTCAGTTTGCGTGCCTATTTTGACGACGGAAGTATCATCGACTGCCCAAGATGTAAATTGACAAAAGAAAACGTCCTATCTCTTCAAAACAATACCGCAGAGAAAGCAGTCCAAACCTATGTAATCGAAAAGGACGGAAGCTTACTCGTTGACGGTTGGAAATACGAATACCCATCAGTAAATAAGGACGAAGATTACGAAGGCTGGGCCATGATCAATTATAAATGGCACGTTAAATATTAAACATACTGCCGTCAACATCCGATTGAACCCACATATGATTTATTGCTAATAATAAAATCATCGTGTTGTATACAAAACCGCAAATCTACCCCGTTTAAACCAGCAGTTAGCATCCAACTCCATTGACGCGCTGCCCACTACAAAATCACATTTAAATTTCTACTTACCACCAAAGAATCAAAAAGGAGCAAATCCTCTAAACGGTCTATTTCCAAAACCTAAAAAAACAGTAATAACCTCAACCAACTCAAAAGCCATCCTCCCAGATGGTTTTTTATTGGACTCTTTTTTCATTTTTCCGAATTCAAAAAAAGTAGTCTCCCAACCCATTAAAAGAAATTACCACCCTTTTTAACACACTATTTACAAAGAAAATCAGGCCTTTACGGGAAACCGTAAACTAAGACCAATAAACTCCCTTATGTTTGTTCTCAGTAGCATACGATATTGCTTTGCAGTATCCATTATTCTTGTAGGTTTTTTGGATGCGTACACAAAGTGAAGAAAGGGCTATCGGTAACGATAGTCTTTTTTGCTACCATCGTTTTGGTTTTTTAGCGTACTAAACAGTAGAAAAACAGTCCGTTAGCTTTGATTAACATCAGAACTATAAAAATAAAGCTTTGGACACAGCACCTTGGAAAAGCGTGTTGACTAAGGGAAGTTTCAATACCTCAAGCATTGGTAACGCTGTTCTTGACTGCAACAGCCGCTTCTGTAGCCCGGCGGAATTTCCCACCAAAGTTTATCCCAAATGCTTTTGCCCCCTTAAGGATAGCGGTTATTCAAATTGGTTTTGGTTAAACAACTATCCTGAAGAAAGAGACCGTCGGTAACGATGGTCTTTTTCATTTTTAATCCAAAGCCGATTTATATCCAGGAGCTTTATCCTGCTCTACGCTCCACTCTTATTGATGCCCTTGTTTTTTTCTACGGCCAAAAAGGAGCTTCCTCCGGTCGCTCTTTTGCCCAAAGAAAAACACACAAGGCCCTTGCATAAGGAGTTCCACTGCGGTCAGGGCTAGGGTACATGGCATTTAATAATCCAAGCTTCAATCATCAAACCTGATTTATAAATTTAATTATATAAGATGTAGTTCATTTTTTTAATTAAAAAAAATATTTTTATAAGAAAATAGATACTTTTATTGTTATTTTGCTGCGGAAAATACAAATTTATTTAAACAACCTACAATGAAAAAAAAATACTTCTTATTTCTACTATTTACGTTTTTTTACAAAATAAGCTTTGCACAAACTATAATAGATATTGCAGAAAACACGTTAAAAATAGGGGCACTTGATGAACAAGTTTTTTATTACGGGTTTGCAGAAGGAGACCAAATGATTTTCAACTTTGAAGAATTGAGTGGAAAGGAATTGAAAGAAATAGAAATTATTGAAATGCCAACGTCTTCAAAATTTACAGATTATAAATCCTTAAAAATTATAAATAAAACCTTGAACATACAAAACAATGGTATTTATAAATTTAGATTTTATAATTCCTCATTAGGAAAACGCATATGTAAGATAAAAATACAAAGAGTTCCCTCATCAGAATCTACAAAAAAGTTTAATTCCAATGTGTTTTGGAAAACAATTAGAGACACAACATATACCCCTACTGTAGAAAAATATTTAGAAAAGAGCGAAAATATTGCAAAAGAAATATATTCTGCAAATCCTCAAATTTCATCGACAACTGCGTTTAATGGAAATAAAAATTACCAAATTATCGATTATGATTTGCCAGAAAACACCGTCTCATGGAGTTTTTATATTGGTACCGGAAATGAGGGCAAAAAAGAGTTTGACAATGCTCGAAACAATTTTACCGACCAAGCGACCTCATCTTTTTCAACACTTTCAACTTATGACCCAATGGCCGCTTTGGCACTAACTGGAATGTCGTATTTTAGTAAAGTACAAGGAGAAGATAATGTTAAATATTGGTTTTTAAGTGATCAAAATAGCGTCCAACTCTTCAATGCAGGACAACAATTTTACACTTATAAATCAGGAGATGTTATAAATGAAGCGTCACAAATGAGAACTCCCTTAGCTGGTAAAATATATTTAGCCCTAATGAATGATAATACCATCGACCCAATTACCTTGACAATTAAAGTTACTGCAATTCAACAAATTGATTATTGGAAAACTAGAACAATTCAAGTAATGAATGTTGCTGAATGGCAAGAACCTTATTTAATGAATTAAAAACAACAAAATTCGATATACTAACCTATTAAAGACCATCGTAGCCGATGGTCTTTTTTCTTTTTCAATACTTCGTGACCTCTTAGCCATTATAAGAAGCTATATCCTGCCCTACGCTCCACTCTTATTGATGCCCTTGTTTTTTCTACGGCCAAAAAGGAGCTTCCTCCGGTCGCTCTTTTGCCCAAAGAAAAACACACAAGGCCCTTGCATAAGGAGTTCCGCTGCGGTCAGGGCTAGGGGATTTGAGTTAATGAGAACTATATCACATGTATTTACTATAAACAACTTGATTTGTTGATAAATTGTTCAATATATTGCACTTTTTTACTTCTCCGTTTAGTTATATTTGAGGAAACCTGAAAACACAATTTAATAGTAAAAAGTAGACGAAACATCGTAAAAATGTTACTGGGTAAGTATTCAAAGTAAAACAGAGGTTAAGAATGAAAAAAATTGAGGTAGTAGCTGCAATAATATATTTTGAGAATAGAATTTTATGTGTTCAAAGACCTAAAAACAAACTCTCCTATATATCAGAAAAATTTGAATTCCCAGGCGGGAAAATTGAACAAGGCGAAACACAAAAAGAGGCTTTAAAACGAGAATTATTTGAAGAGTTAAATATCACAACAGACATCCAGGAATTATTTCTAACTGTTTCACATGAATATCCTGATTTTGAATTGACGATGCACAGTTATATTTGTGAAGTTCAAACAAAAGAACTCATACTTAATGAACATATAGCACAAGAATGGTTAACTCTATCAGAACTTAAAAAACTTGATTGGGCGGCGGCTGATATTCCAATAGTAAATAAATTAATAATGAATGGATAAGTTAGCTGCAATTTTCAATTCAAGTTTACAAACAGGTTATGTAGATAAAAATATTTTATCTAACATAGCGTATCAACCTGAGTTGCTTGTCAATCAAAAAAATCCACCAAAAAAAGTTTTGTCATCAATACTTCATGAACTTGAAAATTGCAACCAGTTTTACATCTCAGTTGCATTTGTCACCACAAGTGGCGTTGCTACAATAATTAATAAACTACAAGAACTAGAAAAACGTGAAATAAAAGGAAAAGTTCTAGTTTCTCAATATCTAAACTTCACGCAACCTGAAGCGCTTAAAAGGTTATCTCAATTCAAAAATATAGACCTAAGAATTGCAACAACAGGAAATGCACATGCAAAAGGATACATCTTTAAAAATAAAGAGCATTACAATCTAATTGTTGGTAGTAGTAATTTAACTGCTCAAGCCTTGTCAACTAACAAAGAATGGAATATTAAAGTCTCTGCGTTAGATGAAAGTGGTCTTGTTGAAAAAGTAATCAATGAATTTAAATCCGATTTTGAAAAAGCAACTCCTGTAACAGAAGAATATATTTTGCTTTATGAAGAAATATATCAAAAGCAATTTCTTCTAAATAAAAACAACAAATTAGAGTCGTTAATTGAATCCCAAACTACTATAACTCCCAATGCAATGCAAATAGAAGCATTGGGAAATTTAAAGAACTTAAGAAACGATAAAAAGAATAAAGCATTAATAATTTCTGCTACCGGAACAGGAAAAACCTATTTATCGGCTTTCGATGCAAAAGCTTTTAACCCAAAAAAATTATTGTTTGTAGTTCATAGATTAACCATTGCCAAAGATTCATTAAAAACATTTCGAAGAGTTTTCGGGAAGGATAAAACAATGGGTTTATATTCTGGTGAAAAAAGAGAATTAGAATGTGATTTTGTGTTTTCAACAATACAAACTATTTCAAAATCCACACACCTTGAGAACTTCTCAAAAGATCATTTTGACTATATTATCATTGACGAAACTCACAGATCAGGAGCAGATTCCTATTTGCGATTAATAGACTATTTTGAACCAAAATTTCTTTTAGGAATGACTGCCACTCCTGAAAGAACTGATGGGAACGATATATTTCAATTATTTGACCACAATATTGCTTACGAAATCAGATTGAACAGAGCAATGGAAGAAGAAATGCTTAGTCCATTTCATTACTATGGTGTCACTGATTTGCTAATTGATAATAATGAGATTGATAATAAATCAACTTTTAACTTATTAGTTTCTAACGATCGAGTAAACAGAATCATTGAACAAGCAAAATTTTACGGAAGTGATAACGGCATAACTAGAGGTCTTATTTTTTGTTCAAGAAAGAATGAAGCAATTGAACTTTCCTCATTATTAAATCTCAAAGGATATAGAACCATTGCCTTAACAGGAGATAGTTCTGAAGAAGAAAGAGCTAAAGCGATTGAAAGATTAGAATCGGATAATTTACATGAAAAGCTTGATTACATTTTTACAGTTGATATTTTCAATGAAGGGATTGATATTCCAAAAATCAATCAAATTATCATGCTTCGACCTACAGAATCGGCGATTATTTTCATTCAGCAATTAGGCCGTGGATTAAGAAAAGTTGATGGGAAAAGCTATGTAACCGTAATTGATTTCATTGGCAACTACGAGAATAATTATTTAATTCCTATTGCATTATACGGAGATACTTCATACAATAAAGACTCTTTGAGAAAATTAATTACCGAAGGTAGCAGAATGATTCCTGGAGCTTCGACTATTAATTTTGATGAAATTACCAAAGAAAAAATATTTCAATCTATCGACTCTGCGAACATGCAGTTATTCTCTGATTTGAAAAAGGATTACAACCTGTTAAAATTCAAGTTAGGTAGAATTCCAATGATGATGGATTTCATTGAACATGGTTCTAGAGACCCTTATTTGTATGTCCATTATTCTAGTTCGTATTACAATTTTATTGTCAAAGTTGAAAAGGAATACAATTCAGAATTATCTAAACAACAGGTTAAACTTTTAGAATTATTTTCGAAAGAAATAAATAATTCTAAAAGAGTTGAAGAAAGTCTAATCATCAAATTATTAATTAAATATGGGAAACTTTCGATAAAAGATTTAAAGGAAACTATTTTAAAAAAATATCATTATGTTGTTTCTGACGAAACTATTAAATCATCTGTTTCTAACTTAAATTTTGAATTTATTAGAGAAAAAAAAGAAGGGAAATTAATTTCAGCAAAAGAAATTTATGATTTGGATATTTTAAAAATTAATAATGACAACCTGCACTTTTCAAGTACATTTCTTTCCTACTTAAACCACAAAGACTTTAAAAGTTATCTTATTGATTCGGCTGAGTATTCAATCTATGAGTTTGACAAATTATTTGACCAAGGCAATTGGCAGAATGGATTTATACTTTATCGAAAATACTCTCGTAAAGATGTATTTAGAATATTAAATGTCTCGGAAAATCCTGTTGCTCAAAACGTAGGAGGCTATTTAGTAAGTCCCGATAATGCACATTGTCCAATTTTCGTAAATTATCATAAAGAAGACGACATTTCTGAGTCAACAAAATATGAGGATGAATTTATAAATAATAAAGAGTTTAACTGGATGTCAAAATCCAATAGGAAAATTAATAGTAATGATGTTCAATCTATTTTAGGAAAAAACGGTGCCATCAGACTCCCTCTATTTATCAAAAAAAACAATGATGAAGGAATGGACTTCTATTATATGGGAGAAGTAAGCCCTGAATTGAATCAGGTTGAACAAACCACCATGAAAAATGATAGTGGTAAACAGGTTTCAGTTGTCAAAATTCGTTTCAATTTAGCAAACCCTGTTTCAACTTCTATGTATAACTATCTGGAAAATAAGGCAACAGCTAAAGTTAATAAACCTGAAAAGAAAGATGTTATTATCCCATTACAAGAAATTATAAATTTTGAACCAACAATAAGGAATCTAATCCCGCTTTATGATTTTTATGCAGCCGCAGGAACATTTAGTGAGATTCAATCTGAAAAAGATTATACTTTAATTGAAGGACCGAAAAATACTAATAAAAACAGTGATTGTTTTGCATGTAAAATTGTTGGTGAGTCAATGAACAGAGTAATTCCAAATGGTTCTATTTGCTTATTTAAACCTTATAATGGGGGCAGTAGAAACGGTAAAATTGTTTTGGTGGAAAACATAGATATTCAAGACCAAGATTTCAATTCTGCTTTTACAATTAAGACTTATTCTAGTGAGAAAGTAGTTTCTGAGGAAGGTTGGGAACATACTTCAATTGTATTAAGACCAAATTCATTTGAAGAATCTTATAAAAATATTATTATCGATGAAGATAATGGTGCTGAAATGAGAGTTGTCGGGGAGTTTGTTTCAATTATTACTGTTTAATGATTCAATCTTATTTTGGATGTAAGTGTATGTTAGTAATACTGAAGGAGCACTAAAAATAGTTGGGCCATACCTTGATTCTGGTCTATGGAAGCATAAGTAACACTGATTAAATGTATCGATGTCGTAGAAATAGCAATTGCTTTCAAAACTAAAATTTTAAAAAATAGCTAATCGACTGATATTCTTTTATTATCTTTAAAACTCGTTTTTTAAATTGAATATCATGAACAAATTTATTCTACTACTTGTACCTTTTTTTATATACAGTTGTCAAGCACAGCCCAATCCAAAAGATGTCGCACTGCAGGACGAAGTAAAAAACTATACTTTGGAAACCGTTGTTGATGGAATTCCTATTCCTTGGGGAATGGCTTGGTTGCCGGATGGCTCCATGTTAGTCACAGAGAAAAGCGGGGTTTTGTACCACATTAAAAACGGCGGAAAAACCGAAGTGAAAAATGTTCCGCCAGTCTACAATCGCGGTCAAGGCGGTTTGCTCGATATTGTCTTGCATCCTGATTATGCCAAGAATGGTTGGATATACATCACCTACGCTTCCACGGAAGGCGAGGGAGAAGGCGGAAACACCAAACTCATTAGAGCCAAACTCGAAAATGAAAGTCTAACGCAAATACAATCCCTATACAAATGCGAACCCAATACGACCAAGGGACAGCATTTTGGTTCCCGCATCGTTTTTGACAACGAAGGTTATTTGTATTTCTCGGCAGGAGAGCGCGGGGCACATTTTGTCAATCCACAAGATATCACTCGTGACAATGGAAAAATTTATCGACTGAACGATGACGGCAGCATTCCCGCAGACAATCCTTTTGTGGGGAAAGCAGGCGCTAAGGAAGCTATTTATTCCTACGGCCATCGCAATCCGCAGGGATTAGTAAAGAATCCCGTTACAGGCGCTATTTGGGATCATGAACACGGTCCAAAAGGTGGAGACGAAATCAACATTATTAAAAAAGGCGCTAACTACGGTTGGCCTGTCGTGACCTATGGTATCGACTATGACGGCACGAGCATTAGTAACATATCCCAAAAACCAGGTATGGAAGATCCCATTTATTATTGGGTTCCCTCTATTGCGCCTTCGGGAATGACGTTTGTAACTGGCGACCGTTACCCAGAATGGAAAGGTGACTTACTTGTGGGTTCGTTGAAATTTCAGTACCTCGAATTAGTAAAATTAGACGGAGATAAAATCACAGGCCGACAAAAAATCGCCACTGATATTGGTCGCGTACGTAACGTGGCGCAAGCACCGGACGGTTATATTTATCTAGCGGTAGAAGGAAAAGGTATTTTAAAAATTATACCCAATTAAATGACCTCGAGAAAAAGTCCAAATGGTATTAGTGAAATAATAGCTACAAATTAACAGATAGTAAAAATTATTTTTTAATCAGTGAATCTGTGGCAAAAAAATCAAAGCAGCACTTTACGCAATTAAACCTAAAGAAATTAAATTGATGATCGCTAAACTACATCTCGGAATTGCCTTATTTGCGTCCGCTTATTTATATTATTCGAACCCAAGTGTTAGTTCAAAAACGAACTACCTTCCTATTTTAGAAATCCAACAACAAACGCCTTTACAAAAAAGCATCGCAGACGGAAAAGAAGTCTATGCTGATTTTTGTATGCAGTGCCACCTGGCAAACGGAAAAGGCGATGGCGTTAATTTCCCCACTTTGGATGGATCCAATTGGCTCACCGAAAAAAGAACCCAGAGTATTCACGCGCTAAAATTTGGATTGAGCGGCCCTATTGTCGTCAATGGCAAAAAATTCAACAGCGCCATGCCCGCCATGGGACTGAGCAATCAAGAAGTCACAGATGTGATGAATTACATCATGAATTCCTGGGGCAACAAACAAAAAAAGAGTGTTAGCCTTGAAGAAGTAGCACTGGTAAAACAGTAAATATTATGTGAGAGGGTGATTCTCTACAACTTCAGTTTAAGTCAAAACTTCTTTTATGAAAAAGCAAAAAAACAACTATTTGGAGCTTTCGATCTAATTATAAAATGAAAACCAAATCGCTCTAATTTACGAGAATCAAAGGTCATTAGCATCCGCAGTCGAGCGTCAAATGTTCGAAGAATGCGTAAAAAGAAAAGCTGTTTGAGCGTAGCGAGTTCTTTTCTTTTAGCATTTGAGAACTTATTTGACCGACGAGGGTGTGTAGACTTGATTTTTTTGTTTCTTTTTTGATCAAGCAAAAAAGAAAATTATAAATACTGGAAACCAAAATTAATAACATTTAGAAAAACTCCATTGAAAGTGTCTTGTGCAATCACTTCTTCAGACATCACAAAAAAAAATCCATTGATGACATCAGATTTGGCGGTTAAAAACGGATTTCATCAATCACAATCTGCGGTAATCCGCTAAAATCCGTTTCATCCGCGTTCCATCCTTTATATTGGTATAAAAACTGAAAATTAAACCCAACAAATTTGCTACTAAAAAAGATAACTCAGGCTAATTCCGCCATAATAATTCCGGGGATTTCCGGGATAATAATACCTTGGTTTGGCTTGACCAAATCCCGCTGCATTAGGCAAAACACTAGCGGCATACTGCGTATTTGTCGCATTATTGATTCCCGTACTTAACTCCGTTTTCAGTCTTTTTAAAAGCATAAAACTATAGCTTGTTTTAAGATCTAAAAGAGAATAGGCTTGGGTGTATTTTGAGTTTTGATCGTTTAGCGGCATAGAACCCACTTTACTAAAAGCAGTGTGTAATTTAAATCCGCTTGTATTACTCAAATCCACTCCTACATTCCATAGCGCATCTGGTACCGCCGTGAGTTGGTTTCCTGAATAGTCATTTGTACCATCCACAAAATCCTTGAATTTAAAACTATTCACTGCCGCCGAAAAATAAGTTGACACTTGATATTGGCTTGTTTGTAAGAGTTGGTAATTGACAAGAAATTCCATTCCAATATGCGAACTCGCCCCCGCATTGATTCCGATGTATTGATCTTCGGCGGTGCGTCTTGCCACCAATAAATTAGTGATTTGAGTACTAAAAAAAGTCAGCTCTGTGTATAATTTATTGTTCAGTCCGTGCGCCTTCAATCCCAGTTCATAGTTCCACCCTATTTCGGGTTTTAGATTGGTATTAATTTGTCCTTCGGGAGTCAGCGTCTCCGCAACAGATGGAGTCGAAAACCCTTTACTTATCGAGGCATAGATCGTTTTGGTCTTGGTAAAACTATAGGAAAGTCCCGCTCTGGGTGACCATACTTTCCCAAAGGTATAGGCTAGGTCTGGAATTGTCGCCGCTTCCGCAAAAAGATCCCGTAACGAATAGCGTGTAGTATTAAAAGCCAGACCTGTTTCTAAATGAAGTTTTGCCGACAATGAAAAATCAGCTTGTACAAAATAATTTTGGTAGCTGCTTTTCTGGTTTTTCTTGCTGAATTCATCTCCGGCAACACTTCCTGGATTGGTTTGCGAAGCATATACATTTTCGAAAAGAGAAAAACTATACTCATCAAAAGCCATCTCTGTTCCTAAACTCGTTTCAAATGGCACCGACAAAAATGTATTTTTATAATTCAAACTAGAACGAAAACCAATACTGCTGCTTTCATCATCCAAAATATTGAAAGGTCGTGGCTCGTAGGCTTTTTTAATATTCGAAAAAACACTGGATTTAAAAGACCATTTTGAGGATAATTGCTGACGGTAGCCCACGCCCATCATCCATTTATCATACGATTCATAGCCTTGCGCCTGAGCCCAATTGCTTGCCGCTTTCTCGGGATTGTTGTTGAAATCGTCTTCATTAATAGAGCTGGGAATGTAGGCTTTGAGTTGGGTATACATTCCGATAAAAGATAATTCTCCTTTGGAGTTTATCTTTTGTTGGGCTTGTAGTGTCAGTGATTTTCGGTCATAAGAGGAATTTTGGCGAAAGCCATCACTTTGTAAATGACTATAATTAACGGAACCCATAGAGGAGGATTTGCCATAATTCGCTGAAAAATTTTGTTTCAAGAGTCCGAAGCTTCCATAGGTTGTAATTGATTTAGCTTGGAATTCATCAGTAGGAATTTCGCGTGCAAACAAATTGATTACACCTCCCAAACCCGAACCAAAACTGGTGCTATTAGGTCCTTTAATGATTTCGACACTCCCAATAGTCTCCAAATCTATATCTTCAATTGTCGATTCTCCTTCGGCAGTGGTTAACGGAATACCTTCGAAATAAGCCTTTATTTTTTGGGTTCCATATTGGGAACGGGAACCAATACCGCGAATACTAATTTTAATGGTGTTCAAAGCGCCTTGTTGCATATACAAACCAGGAATTTTATTGAGTACCGAAGTCAAAATGATACCGTCACTCTTATCGAGCTCCTTTCTGCTAATAACCGCTAGGGACGCAGCCGCGTTTTGAAGTGTAGCCGTTGTAGGAGAAGCTACTATGGTTACTGCAGCAAGTGCCGTGGTATCCTTGGTGATTTGACTAAAAGCAACGCCTTGCTGCAATAGCATAAACAGGAAAAAAAACGGAAGCTTGTTGTACACCGACTTGATTTTAAATTAAGAGTTGAAAAGGGTTATAAAGTTAGGGTATTCTGCTTTGCAATCAAAAACCAATCCTTGTCCACGTCAATTTATAGTTTGTTTCCTGCAATTCTAATCCGCTTTAGTAAGCTATACTTTTTTCAAAAAAACCACTATTGGCCATCTGCACAACACTATCTGTGAATTATATAAAAAATAGGACTTCAGAATACTTTTTTAATGCATACGCCGTTCATTTAAAACAATACCTTTGTAGTAAACCCAAGATTTATTTTATGAAAAATTACGCACTTGCACTTCTTATACCTTCGCTTTTCATTTTTGTTTCCAGCTGCAATAAAAGCAAAGCTGCCGAAGAAAAAAATGAGCTTGAAAAAACAGCTGTAGTCGCTGTTGATTCTGTGAAGAAAAAAGCGGTCACCACAATCGATACTGCGGACTACAATAGAAGAATGCTGGCTTTAAGTAATAACGACACCACGGGAAGATGGCCGGTAAAAACGCCTTATCCATTACCGGGCGCATTATTGCCATACAATAGAATTATCGCCTTTTACGGAAATTTATATTCGACAAGAATGGGAATCTTAGGAGAAATTCCAAGAGCCCAAATGATCAAACAATTACAAGGAGAAGTCGCTAAATGGCAGGCGGCAGATTCTAGTACGAAGGCAATTCCAGCTTTGCATTATATTGCAGTAACAGCACAAGGAGCACCTGGAAAAGACAACATGCACCGCATGCGTATGCCATTTAAACAAATAGACACGGTTCTTAAATGGGCAAAACCCATTGATGCTTTGGTGTTTTTAGATATTCAAGTAGGACACAGTACTGTTAAGGCAGAAGTAACTGAACTGGTAAAATATCTTTCCTTACCTAATGTTCACCTAGGAATTGACCCTGAGTTTTCACTAAAAAATGGACACGTTCCAGGAACTAAAATTGGTAGTTTTACTGCTGATGATATCAATGACGCCATTGACATTCTGGCTAAGGTCGTTCGCGAAAACAAGCTAACACCTAAAGTTCTTGTTGTACACCGTTTTACCCAAGGAATGGTAACTGACTATAAAAGAATAAAAAAGCTTCCTGAGGTGCAAGTAGTGATGGATATGGACGGCTTTGGAAGCAGAGTCTTGAAAAGATCGACCTACCTGACTTATATTTATAGAGAGCCGGTGCAGTTTACTGGATTTAAATTGTTTTACAAAAATGACAATTGGAATAACTGGAAAATGTACACTCCTGAAGAATTGCTGAAATTCACACCAAAACCAAGCTACATTCAATTTCAATAAATACAGCACAATGAAAAATTATTTCGCCTGTCTGATTTTAGGACTTGTTATTTTAGAAGGCTGCCAATCAAAAGCAGAGGAAACTAACAAAGAAGCTCCACAGAAAATAACTGTGGTAAATGAGGTTGAACAAAAAGCCGAAGTACAAAAAGTGACTAATAATGCGGCGACCATTCTTTCCAAAAAGGAAGTGCCTATTTTGTGCTATCATAACATTAAGAATTTTGATGCTAGTGCTGGTCCTATGACTAAAGTTTATTCCGTAAAACCAGCAGACTTTGCGGCGCAAATGAAAGCATTGTCAGTAGCAGGATATCATACGATATTACCTGCGCAATTGTACGAGTATTTAGTGCATGACGGCCCGCTACCTTCAAAACCCATCATGATCACCTTTGACGATACCCGCGGAGAACAATACTCCATTGGCGCAGCCGAAATGGAAAAATATGGTTTTAAAGGCGTGTTTTTTGTTATGACTGTTTCCATTAACCGTCCCAACTATTTATCTAAAGAACAAATCAAAGAATTATCAGATACCGGTAATGTCATCGCAGCACATACCTGGGATCATCACATGGTAACGAAATACTCCGGTGACGACTGGAATACGCAATTGGTAAAACCGAAAGCGAAACTGGAAGAAATCACAGGAACGCCGGTAAGCTATTTTGCATATCCTTTTGGTTTGTGGAATACCGCAGCGATTCCTGAAATAAAAAAGAGCGGCTACCAAATGGCGTTTATCCTTTCGACCAAAAGAGATTCGATCGATCCTCTTTACACCATCAGACGTATGATTGTTTCCGGTACTTGGAATACGGAAGGAATGATGAAAGCGACGGAATCCACTTTCACTAAATAATTTTATTGTGGTTTAAAACAACTCCTGTTTTTTTCCTGATAATCCACGGTGTAAGATGTAAATCCGAAAACACTATTACTTATGTTGGTTTTTTAAGTTGATTTCTTAGTCGCGACTGAACGGTACCCCCTATTTTAAAAGGGGGTGCTCAAAATTCGAACCATATTAAATGCTATTGAATCTCAAAAAAAAAGATAAAAAAACAACAATTCTTAAATAGAAAGCCAACTTTAAGCGAATAATATATTTGTCGTTAATTTTGCAATAAAAAACTTATTTGAAAGTATTAAAATCGTATTTTTAACTAAAAAATTACGGTTTGTTTGCTACAAACTCGTTTTTTATTAATTATTCAACAACAGAGAACATGGTAAAATTAACACCTAATTTAAACCCAAGGGGATGGGATGAAATGTTTTCTAAAGATGGGGTAAGAGAATCATACCGCCAAGTATTACAAACATTAGAAGGTTTAAATCTTGAAAGTTTAAATAAGAAACACAGTCTGGCTTCTGACATTTTTATGAACCAGGGAATCACATTTACTGTTTACAGTGATGAAGATCAAGGAATAGAAAGAATTTTTCCGTTTGACATAATCCCTAGGATTCTTACAAAAAATGAATGGAACGAAGTAGAAACAGGAATTACGCAACGTTTAAGAGCCCTTAATCTATTTTTAGAAGACATCTACAATGAGCAACTCATTGTAAAAGAAGGTATTATTCCAGCAGCACTAATAACAACTTGTCCGCATTATCTTCCCGAAGTTCATGGAATTAAAGTACCTCATGACATTCATGTACATATTGCAGGTATTGATTTAATTAGAGGAGAAAAAGGAGAGTTTTATGTCTTAGAAGACAATTTACGCTGTCCTAGTGGTGTGAGTTACATGCTAGAAAACAGAGAGATTACTAAGCGTATTTTTCCGGAAATGTTTACCGCTAACAATGTAAGCATGGTAGTTAACTACCCTATGATTCTTCATAATATCTTAGTATCACTTTCTCCTAGAAATATTTCTAAACCTAATGTGGTTTTAATGACGCCAGGGGTATATAATTCTGCCTATTACGAACATACTTTTTTAGCTCGACAAATGGGAATCCCGTTAGTTGAAGGAAGAGATTTAGTGGTAAACAATGGTAAGGTGTATATGAAAACAACATCCGGTCTTCAACAAGTTGATGTTATCTATAGACGCCTAGATGATGAATATTTAGATCCATTAGTTTTTAGACCAGATAGCGCCTTAGGAGTTCCTGGGTTAATAAGTGCTTATAAATTAGGTACTGTAGCCTTAGTCAATGCCGTTGGAAATGGTGTTGCTGATGATAAAGCAGTTTATGCTTATGTACCAGATATGATTAAGTATTATCTAAACGAAGAACCTATTCTTAAAAACGTTCCTACCTACCAGATGGAAAATCTAGAAGAACGTGAATTTGTATTTGCCGATATGGGAAATATGGTAATCAAAGAAACCAATGGAAGTGGTGGTTACGGAATGGTGATGGGAAACAAAGCCTCCGAAAAAGAACTAGAAGACGCTAAAATTGCTATTGTAAAGAATCCACGAAACTTTATTGCACAACCTATTATCCAGCTCAGTACGGTTCCTTGTTTTATCGATGGAGAACTCAAGCTGAGACATGTTGATTTACGCCCTTACGCTTTATGTGGTCCTAATGGAGTGCAAATTGTACCTGGTGGTTTAACAAGAGTAGCCCTTACTGAAGGTTCACTTGTTGTTAACTCTTCACAAGGTGGCGGAAGTAAGGATACATGGGTAATGAAATAGTCAATAAAATAGAACCAATAAAACAAACACTATGGAAGTAAATATGCTAAGCCGAGTTGCTGATGGGATGTTTTGGCTCAACAGATACATGGAAAGAGCAGACGGCATGTTGCTTACGCTCAACACACTATATATCATGTCTTTTGATCAAGAAACAAATGACTATCAAGGGTATAAACCATTATTAGAAAACTTTACTAATTTACCTTCTGAGGAAATTTTAGCAGTACAACACAATACTAACTTTGTTTTAAAGCACATTATTTGTGAAGCAAAAAACACAAGCTCTATTAAATGTCTTATCTCTAAAGCGAGAGAAAATGCAAGAGGTTCTCAAGATAAAATAACCAAAGAGTTATGGGAACATATTAACTCTATGTATCATTTTATTAATGACCCAGAATTGCCCAAGAAACTAGAAACTCCTGAAGCAATGACCGTTTTGGTTAAACTGAATAAAGATTTTTTACTATATAACGGTATTTATCAAGTCACCATGCCTAGAGGTTTGGGTTGGGCATTTTCAAGAATTGGAAAACACATTGAAAGATGTTTACAAACCATTTCTATGACACAATCTTATTATGAGCCTATTAATTATAATCTAGAAGGCAAGGAGGATTTGCTCTATTGGAGAAAGTTACTGCTATCCCTTTCTGGCTATGAATTTTATCAAAAAAGCTATAGTAACATCGCTCACAATCGCAAGGTAGTACAACACTTAATCTTTAATAAGGATTTTGCTCACTCCGTAATCTATACTTTAACCTTAATCGAATCGTATTTAAATATCATTTTAAAAGACAATAATGCAAGCGAAGCGGTAACGATGCGCAATCAATTTGGTCGATTAAAAAGCTCGTTGGAGTTTACCGATTATCACCAACTTACAAATCAACAATTAGAAGATTTGTTGAATAATACAAGGACAGAAATAACTCAATTTTCGATCGATTTTTCTAAATTATTCTTCTCTTATTCCTAAAAAAAATGGCTGTTTTTAATATTGTACATATCACAAAATACCAATATAACTGGCCAATTAAAGAAAGTATAAATGAAATTAGATTGTTTCCGCATAATTTTGAAAATCAAGATGTATTGCAATTTCAGCTTTCAATTACAAAAAACCCAGAGGTAGCGATTTCTATGGATTACCACGGAAATCGCGTGGGTAATTTTAATATCATGGAGGCACACTCAGAAATGATTGTTGAAACTAATCTGTTAGTACGCACTACACATTCACAAAAAATACCCGAAATAGACAATGTCAAAGTAGCCGACTTACTAACTAAACTAGAAAATGATATTTACTTATTACGACTCTCGCACCCCGAAACAATTACGAAGCAAATAGAAATTATCAAGATCTTAGAAGAAATTGATTATTGTGATAAATCGATTATTGAAATTGCACAACAATGCAACGAATATGTATTTACTAATTTTACGTATACCAAAGGAATTACAAATATCGAAACCACGGTAGACGAGATTTTAGAACATCGGAAAGGGGTTTGTCAAGATTTTGCCCTTGTCTTATTACAACTTCTACGAACTGCTGGTATTCCGTCTAGGTATGTAAGTGGATATATATGTCCTAATGAAAGTGGGCTTCGAGGTGAAGGCGCAACACATGCATGGGTAGAAATTTATTCCCCTATACAAGGTTGGCTTGGTATAGATCCTACCAATAACATTTGGACTATGGACAATCATGTTAAGCTCTCTGTAGGCCTTAATTTCACTGAATGCACGCCTATTAAAGGAACGTTTAAAGGATTAGCTAAGACAACACTATCTGTATCCGTTTCCATAGGTTATGAAGACGGCAGGCATTTTGAAGAAGTAAATGATGTGCAACTCCAAGACGTATCTGTTGAATTTCAAAAAGAACTAGACGATGCGGAACAGCAGCAACAGTAATAACGAACTAACTCATAACAAAAAAAGCGAATCATATGATTCGCTTTTTTTGTTTATTACCCTAATGAAATAACGTACTAATTATTTATTCGACAACCATCCTTGCGGATTCGTGTAAGTCGTATTTTGCAGCAATAGAAATTTGATTACCGTTTTACCCGTATCTCCATTTGTTCTTACTCTACCCAAACTTTGTTTGATACTGATTTTATCTCCTTTACTTACAGACACCGAACTTAGGTTTTGATAGATCGTGAAATAATCCCCGTGTTGTATCATTACCGCTTTATTTACCGGTGATAGCACCATAACACTAGCTACTTCTCCGCCAAAAACGGCTCTCGCCGTAGCGCCTTCATTCGTAGTGATTTCGACACCACTATTATGAATGACTAAGGTGTTGTAAATAGGGTGTGCTTGATCTCCGTATCCTAATGATATAAATCCTTTCTCTACAGGCCAAGGAAGACTTCCTCTATTTGCTTTAAAGCTATCTGCAATTAATTTATCTTCTGGCGTAAGCTCAATTCTGGAAGAAGATACAGGCGCTTTAGCAACTGCAGCAGCAACCTCTTTTGGCGTTGCATTTGGTTTCTCTGCTAATGCTTTTGCTCTTGCTTTCTCTAATGCCGCTTTTCTATTTGCTTCCGCAATCGCTTCTCGAATCAAACGGTCAATTTGCTTGTCAATAGTTTTAGACTCGCGTTGTTTTTTTCTAATGTCAGATACGATTCTGTTTTTATCTTTCTTAATCGAATTTACCAATTTCTCCTGCTCTTGCTTCTCTTTTTCAAGTGTCTCTTTTTCTTTCTTGTTTTCAACTAAGAGCTTTTGCTTGGCTACTTTTTGACCGTTCAATTTATCGTTAAAGTTAACCAGCTGGGTTGACTTGGTTTTTATTTCTTCTCCTTGATTTTTTCTAAAGCTGGTGTATTGTTTCAAATACTGCGCTCTTTTATAAGCTTGCAAAAAATTCTCTGCAGACAAAATAAACATCGCTCTACTTTGTTCTGAACGGCTTTTATATGACTTCACGATCATCGTAGCATAATCTTCTTTGAGAACCAAAAGCTCTTTGTTGAGTTTGTTGATTTTCATTTGATTAATATACATATCATTCGCCAAAAGCTTAGTTTGCTTTTCGGTCGTATTGATCAAGGTTTCTTTAAGTCTGATTTTGTTTTTTTGGATCAAAAACACATTCATCGCCGATTTTTCCTTTGATTTAACGTTTTGCAACATCTTCTCATTTTCTCTAATCTCCTTTTGGATTTCGGCTTTTCGTTGTTCTAACTTTTCTTGTTGCGAAGACTGACTCCACATCATAGAAGTCATGCACATAAACAGTAGGCTAAGGAGAAATTTTGGCATCGTAAAAATATATTTTTGCAAATTTACTTAATTATAATTCTATTGTAACCATTTGGAACACTATATGGAAAAGAAAGTTCCTCATTAAACGTAATATTATTGTAATCTAAATCAATTACGGATTTCCCTTTGGGCTGATACGTATTAATCACCACATTGCCCGGCAACATTCCTTCTTTGTATTCTTTGATATCTGCATAAGCAACCTGAATCATTCTGCCTTCAGCTGTTTGTGTGATTTCTTGTTTTTGCACACTAAAATTTGCTGCGTTGATGTAGAATGTCTTCTTGGTATTGTCATTTGCTAAATCATCTAATCGGTACAACTGTTCCACTAATGATTCTTTGTATTTCCCTTTTGACAAATCATCCAAAGCCTCCCCTAACAACATGTTTTGAATCTTATTAAAATCCAAATCAGTACCAAGCCATTGGCTCAAAGCACTAAAATCGCCCTCAAAATAAGTGCCTTTTATTTTTTCATAATAGCTCACTGACGTTGGTGTAATACTTGCTTTTGCCATAGTGATTCCTAGAAAACGAATGCTAACTAAAATTTGCTCGTCTTTCTTAATTTTAATTTCGGCAGTAACATTCTGTGATTGTCTATCATCTGAATATTTGGCATTAGCCTTTATATATAATGTAGAAAAATCACTTTTATTGTTGTAGTGATTTGCAATTATTTTACTTGACTTTAAATAAGTAACCGGAACAGTAGCTTCGGTCACGATGGCTTTCGACTTGCACGAAACGAGAAGAACAACTGCCAGTAATGCTAAAAATTTATTCATTTGAATTTTATTGTTTTAATAATTGATTGGCTTTGGAAAAATAGAAATCTTTTTTCTTTACATCTCCTAAACCATTGTAAGCTTCACCAAGTTGTATGTTGAAGTTTATTTCTAATGCGTTGTCATCTACCAGATAATCTAGTCCCATTTCCAACATTTCTTTTGCTTTTTTAAATTGGCTCAATTGATTGTAGGCTAAACCTGAGTAATAATAAAATTGCGGTTGTGCAGGAAAAATATCCACCATATCCATGGCTTTTTTTGCTGCCTTTGTAAATTCCTTTGTTTCCGTATACGCTTGAAGCAAAAGTAAATTCGTTTCAATATCAGTATCCGTGCTTTTAGCATTTGCCTTTTCATAATACCCAATGGCTTTATCCCATTGTTTCTTATTGTGATAAAACTTCCCTATTTCCTTAGACACATTCACTTCCGGATCGTCATCAAAATAACTAACCGCTTTTTCTAAATCAGGAGCAAACTGCGGATTTGCATTTACATAAATTAAGAATTCATTCAGAATTCGGTGTTTTATTTTAGAATCTATTTTGGCACTAGCCAAAGCAATATTCATTGCATTAATCGCTTTTTTTCCGTCATTATTTGCCAAGTGATATTTGAATAAACTCACTTGTGCCCATTCGGATGTCGGTATTGCTGTTTCCAATTTTCGTGCCGTTTCCAACACTTTATCGGTTTCATTATTTTTTGAATACAGATAAATTAGTGAAATGTAGTTGGATTCCTCTTTCGGGAACTTTTGTATTTGATCAATTAAATTAGTGATCTCTGCGTTTTGATATTTCCCTTGGGATAAAATTTGCATTTTGTAGGACTCCCTGCGTTCTGATTTTCCAGAAGATTGATTGAGTTCATTGATGAGATCCAATGCTTTATCAAATTGACTAGTACTCATATATAGCGAGGTCAGATCTTCTTTGAATTTAGCGTCAAAAGGGATGAGTTTGCCGATCGTTTTTATGGCGTTGACGTAGTCTTTAGTTTCATAATCGACGTCATACATTCCTACCCAAAACCATTTGTTTGTGGGGTCGATTTGTGTAGCACGCTCAAAAGAACTGTACGCATTTTTATAATTTTTTAAGGCCAGGTAATTTTTCCCTAATTCAAAATGAACAGTGGCGTTCTCAGGTTCAATTTTTAAACATTGCTCCAAAGCCAAAATAGCTTTATCGTAATTTTCAATTGCTTTTTGCTTCAAGGACTCATAAAAATAATCCTGAAATTTGTCATTATTTAACCTTATCTCTTCCGGCTCCGTTTGTGCCAATAGCAATGTTGAATTGCTTAGCAAAACAAGAAATAGAATCCATAAAGCCGATTTTTTCATTGACTCTTTTTTAAAAACGCAACAGCTCAAATTAAGCTGTTGCGAAATAGCTTTTTATGCGTTCCAGTTAAAAAACTAGATAACAGGAAAAATTCGTTATTCTAATACCGAATAATCCCCAATGCTTATGCTAGTAAAATCACCGTCAAAACGAACATGATTCCCAATCATCGCATTGTCCAACTTTGCATTGCTGATGTGCGCATGCGTCTGAATCAAACTGTTTTTAATCACACTTCCTGTAACATGACTTCCTTTTCCTAAAGAAACATTTGGCCCTACAGTAGAATTAATTAAATACACATCATCTCCAATATAACAAGGTGGAATAATTGTTGAATTGTCTATTCTAACATTTACAGCCACTAACGTTGTATCTTCCTTCTGTAAAAAACCTAGCATTCTGGAATTTGTTTCTACAGTCACATTTTTATTTCCACAGTCCATCCACTCGTCGACATTTCCCGTTTTAAAGACTTTTCCTTTGGCCATCATTGCTTTAATACCATCATTAATTTGGTACTCTCCACCATTTTGAATGTTGTTGTCTAAAACATTTTGAAGTTCTTCTTTTAAAACCCCTACCTCTTTAAAGTAATAGATACCAATAACAGCTAAATCGCTAACAAAGTCTTGTGGTTTTTCAACCAATTCGACAATTTCATTCGCGTCATTTAATTTTACCACACCATAGGCTTCTGGCTGATCTACTTGCTTAACCCAAATAACAGCGTCTGCTTCAGGATCTAAATCAAAATCAGCTCTAATAAGCGTATCTGCATAAGCAATTACGGCTGGCCCAGAAAGTGAATCTTTGGCACACATTATAGCATGACCTGTTCCTAAAGGTTCCAGTTGGCGATAAATAGATGCTTTAGCACCTAAACTTTCTGCCAATTCTTCTAAACTTTTCACAAGATCATCTCCAAAAAAAGCAGGGTCTCCTAATATGAAAGCGACTTCATCAATAGGCTCATCTAGAATTTTGGCAATATCTTCAACTAAGCGGTGTACAATTGGTTTTCCCGCAATAGGAATTAATGGTTTTGGAATGGTTAAGGTATGTGGGCGAAGACGTGAACCACGTCCAGCCATTGGAACTATTATTTTCATGTTTTTGTCATTGCGAGGAACGAAGCAATCTCATCCCTTATTGTTAATTTTATTTATTTTAATCCCAATATCAAAATACTGAGTCTGAAAACTACTTCACTCCCGTGCTTCCGAATCCGCCTTCTCCGCGAGAAGTTTCAGATAATTCCTCAACCTCAATCCAGTCCGCGCGTTCGTGTTTAGCGATAATCAGTTGTGCAATACGTTCTCCGTTTTGGATCACAAAAGCTTCATTGGATAAATTTACTAAAATCACACCAATTTCACCACGATAATCTGCATCAACTGTTCCAGGGCTATTCAGCACTGTTATTCCATTCTTGAAAGCCAGTCCGCTTCTTGGTCGTACTTGTGCTTCGTAGCCTATAGGTAATTCAATAAAAAGACCCGTTTTAACCACTGTTCTCCCTAAAGGCTGCAATGTTACGGCTTCAGTAAGGTTTGCTCTTAAATCCATTCCTGCCGAAGCTATCGTCTCATAGTTAGGCAAGGCATGTTGTGATTTATTGATAATGTTTATTTTCATTTTTATTTGTTTTTATGAGACCAATCGTGAGTTGGCAAAAAGTGTTCTTTTTTTTAGCCCTGCCATTCGCTATATCTTTTTATCCTGATTTTTATCAGGATAAAAAGATATAGCGAATGGCAGGAAATAGCTCCTAATTATTTCTACCCTTTTATAATTTTCCGCAATATTACTTTTTCATTGTGATAAATAAAATAAAGGAACACGATTAATAAACCGACTCCAACATAATAATTCTCTCTGAAACCGTAAAAAGATACGGCTGAAAAAAGTATGGATAGCGAGAGATACCCTCCTATTTTCTTCAAATCATAAGGAATAGGATAATATTTATTTCCTAGGTAATAGGAAATTGTCATCATGCTTCCGTAAGCGGCAATTGTCGCTATGGCCGAACCGTAATAACTCATCGTAGGAATAAGTAAAAAGTTAAGCACTAAAGTAATTACCGCACCTACTATGGAAATATAAGCTCCGATGTAAGTCTTGTCAATTAGTTTGTACCAAACAGAAAGGTTAGTGTAAATCCCCAAAAAGAAATTAGCCAGAATAATTAACGGCACTACTTTCATCGCTTCCCAATACGAGCTGTCGCGAATCATCAGCAGTTTAAAAAGATCGGCAAAAACGATTACAGACAATAATATAAAAGATCCGAAGATGACAAAATACTTGGTCACCATCGCATAAGTTTGAGGTGCGTTTTTATCAGAGGAATGACTAAAAAAGAAAGGTTCAATTCCTAAAGTATAAGCGGTCCTGTACAAAACCATAAACAATCCCAGTTTATAACAGGCAGAATAAACTCCTACCTCTGATTCAGCAATATCAGCCGGCAATAATTTTGATAAAAGAATTTTATCGAATTGTTCGTTGATGGCAAACGCAATTCCTGCCACCATGATAGGCATTCCATAGCGCATCATTCGCTTCCACAAATCAGTATCCATTTTCCAATTTAAGTAAACATAATCAGGGGACAGCGCCACAAAAGTCAATAAACTCGCAATAATATTAGCCAAGAATATATAGCCTATTTGAAAATTATCCACATAAACAGAACGCAAAAACCCATGGGGATTTGCTTCGATTAACATGGGGATATATAGTAAAAAAACAACACTCAGAACCAAATTCACCAAGACGTTACCAATTTTTATTCCTGCATAGACCATCGGTTTCTGATCGACTCTTAATTTTGAAAACGGGATAATGACCAAGGCATCCAATGCCAAAATCCAAATCGTATAGGTTATGTATTGGGAATCTATCCCAGACCAATCGGCCAAAGAACTTCTAAATAATAGAGCGATTACTAAAAACGAAATGGTAGTCCAAAAAATTGAAACCATAGACGTTTCAACCACTGCTTTTTTATTGGGCTCCTTGTTATAAAACCTAAAGAAAGCTGTTTCCATTCCGTAAGCCAGAATAACATTAAAAAATATCATGTAGGCAAAAATAACAGACACTTTTCCGTACTCTGCTTTTGGAAGCAAATCAGTATAAAGCGGAACTAACAAAAAACTGAACATTCTCGGTAAAACTGTCGCGAGTCCGTATATGGCTGTTTGTTTAAAAAGTTTTTTATATAATCCCAAAGTGGTACGTCTTATTAATATTTAGAGAACAAAAATAACTATTTCTTTGGTTTAATCCCTGATGGATTTAGAATCATTGGTCTTTCTTTTATTGCCAAGATTTTATAAAAAAACGTTTTCTCGCGTTTTCTATATTCTAATACCGCCTCGGTGCGCTGCAAATCAAATTTGGGCTCCGTTATAATAGGTGCCTTATTGCCGTATTCTTTTGTGGGGTCGCTGTGTAAAACCAAATCATGATCCGTTGAATCTTGATAAAAATGCGCTACAAAAGTAGTGTCACTTTCTATTTCAACTACTCCTACCATATCTTGGAAATAGACCTTATCCAAAACAATTTCTTTGGCCAGCGGCTTCTCAAACTCGATATAAAAATCAGTACGAGGCGCAACTTGCCCTTCTCCGCTATTTACTTTTTGAAAATACACTGCTGCTATTTCTTGTGGGAAATCCATTTGACATGTCTGCTTTGAGGCACAAAAAGAAAGACTGCCTGCAATCAAGATTAAGAATACTAATTTTTTAATCGAACCCATTGTAAATGATTTAAGATAATCCATCTTCATTAATAATTTTTACAAAATGAAAGCCTTTCGGCCCGTAACCTTGGTTGTAATAAAATCGATGTGCCGTGAAATTTCCTGTAAAAGCATCGAGAACTATCATACTACAGCCTTCTTCTTTTGCCTTTACATCAATGTAATCAGTCATCATTTTACCAAGTCCTTTAGAACGATGGTCAGGGTGAACGATAAAGTTATCAATCTCAATGTATCTACCCGACCATAATTTTGTTGCAGTCCAAAATCCGGTTACGGCAACGCAAATATCATTCTCATATACTGCTAGTTGCTTGTAATTATGTGGAACCATATCTTTGAGATAGGCTTCATATTTCTCAAACGTAAAGCTTGGATACAGAAACCGCATCAATTCAATATTGTTAAGCATTTCGGCTACGGTGGTGAGTTCTCGTGTTTTCAATGGGGAATGGTTTATAAAACCATAAAAATAGTCAAAAAATGAAGTAGTGAATAATCCGAACAATTAAAGTTGTCATAAATATTTAAAAAAGGATTATTACAAGTAGTACTATTTTCTTTAACTAAGCGCTTTATCATTATGATTGGTACACCGTGTGGATCGGTTTAATATCAGCTGCGTGCTAAGACCTACATTTGCTACAGCTAACCCTTTTACAAAACTGGATGAAAATATAACGGTTTTTAGTTTTTGGCTAAACCTATTATTATTACGTTTCAGAATCTTATATTCTATATCATCCAAGGACAAAATATTCCCAGAAATCTTGATTCTTTTGTATTTGTAAGCCGCATTCATTTGCATAGCTTCCCCAGCTATAATTAAAAAAAAGGCATTATAAATATTCGTCCAAAACCTATTCTTTAATTCATCTGAATCTAAAAACACTTCTAGCTTTCTCAATTTAAGATAATGCAACTCTCTTCTTAAATATGTCGTGTCTTGTTTATTTTGTGCTTGAAACAGTATGTTTTCAGACAAAGTAATTAAATAATTTTCCATGTTTACCGCAAATTTATGACAGCTCAAATCTAGGTTTTCCTTTATAAATTGGACTACGTATATATACCTGATTAATCATTAATATTTATGAAATACGACAAATAACTCAGAACGGACTACTTCTAATAAAACCTAAAGTTTCTTTATATACATAAAAAAAGCCTCGCAATTGCGAGGCTTTTGTATGTTATGAGGAACAAATATTATCCGTTCAATGCTTCTGCTCCACCAACAATCTCTAAGATCTCATTAGTAATAGAAGCTTGACGTGCTTTATTGTAAGTCAATTTCAATTGATTTCTCAATTCAGTTGCATTATCAGTTGCTTTGTGCATAGCAGTCATACGAGCACCATGTTCTGAAGCAAAAGAATCTCTGATACCTTTGTACAATTGTGTTTTCAATGATTTTGGAATCAAAGTCAAAACAATCTCTTCTTTCGATGGTTCAAAAATATAATCACCTACTGAAGCTGTTAAATCTGATTTTATTGGTGCCAACGGTAAAAACTGTTCAGTTTGAACGATTTGAGTTGCGGCATTTTTAAATTGATTGTAGATCAACTCAATTTTATCATATTCTCCAGAAAGGAATTTCTCTGTTAATGTGTCTGCGATTACAGCTACATTATCAAAAGTTAAATCATCGTAAACAGCACTTTGATTGTCAACTATTGTATTGGTCTTAACCAAAACATCGTTTCCTTTTTTACCTATCGCAAAAATATCAACTTGTTTTCCTGCGTAAAACACAGAACGACTTTTTGCTGCCTTAATTACGTTTGAATTAAATGCACCACATAAACCTCTATTTGAAGTAATAGCAACAACCAATACTTTTTTTACTTCACGTTGTGTCGTAAACTCTCCACCTGCATCACCTTCTAGTGTAGCTGAAAGATTTTGTAATAATTCCGTTAATTTTTCGGCATAAGGGCGCATGGCTGTAATTGCATCTTGTGCTTTTTTTAGCTTTGCTGCAGAAACCATTTTCATCGCTGATGTAATTTGCATCGTAGATGAAACGGAAGTAATTCTATTACGGATTTCCTTTAAATTTGCCATTTTTTGTAAGTATGTAAGATTCAAATAAAGAGTATTAAATATCAAGAATTTCTTAATACTTAATACTTAATACTCTTTACTTAGTACTTTTTAGTTATATTTTGCTGAAATTTCTTTTGCTACAGTTTGAATTACATCAGTAATCTCATCTGTAAGTTTCCCTGCTTTCAAAGCATCTAGAGTTGCTCTGTGTTTGTTGTTAAGGAATTCTAAGAAATCTTTCTCAAATTCTTTCACTTTATTCACAGGAACATTTCTCAATAGGTTTTTTGAACCAGCATAGATAATTGCAACTTGATCTTCAACAGTATAAGGATCATTCAAACCTTGTTTCAAGATCTCAACGTTTCTTCTTCCTTTTTCAATTACGTTTAAAGTAACTGCATCTAAGTCAGAACCAAATTTAGCAAACGCTTCCAATTCACGGAATTGTGCTTGATCTAGTTTCAAAGTACCTGCTACTTTTTTCATTGATTTAATTTGTGCATTTCCTCCAACACGAGATACCGAGATACCTACGTTGATTGCAGGACGTACTCCAGAGTTAAACAAATCTCCATCAAGGAAAATTTGACCATCAGTAATCGAAATTACGTTTGTTGGGATATAAGCAGAAACGTCACCAGCTTGAGTTTCGATAATAGGCAAAGCAGTCAATGAACCACCACCTTTAACGATACCTTTTAATGAATCTGGTAAATCGTTCATGTTTTTAGCAATTCCATCATCAGCAATTACTTTACAAGCACGCTCTAATAAACGACTGTGTAAGTAAAAAACATCTCCAGGATATGCTTCACGTCCCGGTGGTCTTCTTAATAAAAGAGAAACCTCACGGTAAGCAACAGCTTGTTTAGATAAATCATCATAAACAATTAAAGCTGGACGACCAGAATCTCTAAAATATTCTCCAATTGCAGCTCCGGCCATTGGCGCGTAAACTTGCATCGGAGCTGGATCAGAAGCATTAGCAGCAACAATAATGGTATAAGCCATTGCTCCTTTTTCTTCTAACATTTTTGCGATTCCTGCTACAGTCGAAGCTTTTTGCCCAATTGCAACATATATACAGAATACAGGTTTTCCTGCATCGTAAAATTCTTTTTGATTTAAGATAGTGTCAATACAAACAGTTGATTTTCCTGTTTGACGGTCACCAATAACCAACTCACGTTGTCCACGACCAACTGGTATCATAGCATCTACTGCTTTTATCCCTGTTTGTAATGGTTCAGTAACTGGTTGACGGAAGATAACTCCAGGAGCTTTTCTTTCTAAAGGCATTTCGTATAAGTCTCCACCGATTGGTCCTTTTCCATCAATTGGAAAACCAAGTGTGTTAACTACACGTCCTACCATTTGCTCTCCAACTTTAAGAGAAGCAATACGTTGTGTTCTTTTTGCAGTAGAACCTTCTTTGATTCCTGTTGATGGTCCTAAAAGTACCACACCAACATTGTCTTCTTCAAGATTCAATACAATAGCTTCTAAGCCATTGTCAAATTCTACTAACTCACCGTATTGAACATTCGAAAGCCCGTAAATACGAGCAATACCATCTCCAACTTGAAGTACGGTTCCTACTTCCTCTAGCGTTGCGCCAGATTCAAAACCTTCTACTTGCTTTCTTAATATTGCTGAAATTTCAGCAGGTTTGATTTCCGCCATCTTAATTTATAATTTAGACACTTAAATGTGCAATAAAACTAGTTACTTAATTCTCTTTTTAATACTTGTAATCTGTTGGCTATTGAAGCATTGTACTGCTTGTCGCCTATTCTCAAAATAAACCCACCAATAATTGAAGGATCTACGTTATTTTCGATCGTGATTTTTTTATCTGATAATGTAGCAATTTTAGCTAAAACTTTAGCTTCTAGTGCTGCATCCATTGCAATGGCTGTAGTAACTTGAGCTACTTCAACACCATTCATGATATCAAATAATTTGCTGTATTCTACTGCAACAGCTTCCAAAATTTCAAATCTTTTGTTTTCGAACAACAAATGAAATAAACTTTTTGTTACGCTATTGGTATTTGCAAAAACTTCCAATAAGGCATTTTCCTTAACTTCTACTCTCAAAGTAGGGTTTTGGATAAAAGTGCTCAATTCTACATTTCCACTTATAGTTGAAGCGATAGAATTCATATCATCACTAACTGCTTCAGCCACTCCTTTAGATTGTGCGATCTCTAGAATTGCTTTTGCATAACGAATTGCTGCTCTTGTACTTGCCATAATAT
Organism: Flavobacterium gillisiae; assembly: GCF_900107635.1. Classification (GTDB taxonomy): domain Bacteria; phylum Bacteroidota; class Bacteroidia; order Flavobacteriales; family Flavobacteriaceae; genus Flavobacterium; species Flavobacterium gillisiae. The sequence goes on along the minus strand of NZ_FNRD01000002.1, from coordinate 364,335 downwards.
TAGTTTAGCTTTACGTCACCTAACATCTTCTCAACTAATTTAGTTTGAGCTTCTTTATTAGATAATTCGTCTTTCAATAATTTTTCTGCGATACTCAATGACAAAGTAGAAACTTGTAGTTTCAATTCAGCCATAGCTGCATTTTTTTCGCTTTCGATTGCTGCTTTTGCTTGTTCGATCATTTTCAGACCTTGAGCTTGCGCTTCTTCTTTGGAATCAGCAATCATTTTTTCTTTAATTTCACGTGCATCTTTTAGCATGTTATCACGTTCCATTCTTGCTTCTTGTAAAATACGTTGGTTGTCAGCTTGAAGGTTTTGCATTTCTTTTCTTGCATTTTCAGCAGAAAGCAAAGCATTTTTAATTCCTTCTTCTCTATCATTTACTGCATCAAGAATTGGTTTCCAAGCAAATTTTTTCAATAAGAATATTAATCCAACAAATATTAATACTTGCCAAAAGAACAAACCTAACTCAAACTGATGTATTAACTTTTCCATGTTATGTATCTATAATAATATTTAATTTAATAATAAAAACAATAGTTACAACCAACCGTTGCAACTATTGCTTTTTGAGTTTTAATTAAGCAGCAAATAATGCAGCGAAACCAATACCTTCAATTAATGCAGCTGCGATAAGCATAGCTGTTTGGATTTTTCCTGAAGCTTCTGGTTGACGAGCAATAGCGTCCATTGCTGAACCACCAATTCTACCAATACCTAAACCTGCTCCGATTACGATTAATCCAGCTCCTACATAATTTAAACCTTCCATAATATATATAATTAAAAATTAAACATTCAATTTATTAGTGCGCCTCCTCATGGTGGTGCTCTTCTACTGCTGAACCAAAGTACAGCGCTGATAGCAATGTAAAAATATAAGCTTGTAAAAATGCAACCAATATCTCTAAGATAGAAAGTGCAAACGACAATGCAAATGATAAACTACTTCCCAACCAGCTTTTGAAAATAAACATCAAACCAATAATACTCATCAATACAATGTGTCCTGCAAAAATGTTTGCATACAAACGAATCATTAATGAAAAAGGTTTGATTATAACTCCTAGCAATTCAATTGGTGCTAATACGATACGCATTACTTTTGGTACACCTGGCATCCAGAAAATGTGACCCCAATAGTTTTTATTAGCCGTAAGGTTTGTAATTAAAAATGTCATGATTGCTAATGCAAATGTAATTGTTAAATTACCCGTAACATTTATACCGAAAGGCATCAATCCAAAAATATTTAAGAACAATACAAAGAAAAATATAGTCAATAAATAACTCATGTATCTCTTGTAGTGTTTTTCTCCAATGTTAGGAATAGCAATTTCGTCACGAATAAAAAGAACCACTGGTTCAAATATTCTTCCAGCTCCAGAAGCAATTCCACCATTTTTAGAATAGGTCTTCGCCAAACCAGCAAAAATCAATACCATTAAAATCGCAGCAATGAATATAGACAATACTGTTTTTGTGATTGAGAAATCTAAGGGACGTTCATTTTCAGGGAAACCTGTTTTTTCGTCTTCTATTATTTTTCCTGAAGCATCCGTTTTGTATATTTTTCCATCGTGATGATTTATCGCATAGAAATTACCGTTAGATTCGGCAACTGCTTCTCCATGTTCGAATTCAGAAGATGAAAAAAGTTGCAAACCATTATCCCAAAGGATTACTGGTAATGAAAAACCATAATGCTTTCCTTCTACTTCATCAGAGAAAAAAGTAAAGTCATGAGAGTCTAAAACGTGATGACCAATGAATGCTTTGATTTTAGATTTTACATCTGTAGGTTCAGCATGAGCTCCTTCATGGCTTTGTTCTGTTGTTTCGTGTGCAACTTCAGTATGAACTTTTACCGAATCCACTTCGGGATTTGCAAAAGTCATTAAAGGAAGACACGCTACTAAAGTCGCTATTATAAATCTAAGTGGTCTGTTTGAAATCACCATAACTGTTAAATATCTTAATTTTTTACGTTTCTGAAATTTGGTGCAAATGTACATTTTTTATTAATATCCAAAAGGATATAAAAACATATTTTTTTTAAATCCTTCATCTATTTACGGATCTATTGCTTTTCTTTTAATATTCTTATCGTTAAAACGGTCTCCATTACTAAAAAAAGAATAAACATCCCAAAAAAATTAACTTTCTCTATTGTATTATCATATGTTGTAATGTGCAAGATAGGTTTTAAAATCAAATAACAAAAAACCATTTTGATACTTGTTCCTAAAAGAAAAGACATTCCTACATTATCAAAGCTTTTTTCTTTCACTTTTAGTAATACAATGAATATCAAAGTAGACATACCGAAAAACAATAAATAGAGCACTTCAATTGAATACTGGAATACTGCGACATCGATTTTCAAAACGTAGAAAATAATTTTATGTAACAAATAAGCCATCACGGCCAAAAGGGTTAAACTTAGAAGAGGTTTTTGATTTTTTAAATTCATGCTGTGTTTATTTTGTCGTCAAAGTACAATGACTTGAGACTTAATTTACTTTTATTAATTAAAATTTTATTGAGATTTATTTATTTCGTTCACTTGTCTAATAACATTGTACAAAGCAATAACAACACCTACCATGACTAGAATTTTATTGTAATATACTTTTGGGTTGGGGTAATTTTCATCCAGCCAGTTTCCGCCATAGGCAAACAAAAAGATGATAACCCCCATTTGAATGGGTATATTAATTAACGCTATCCATTTGCTAGCTTGTTTTTTGTTGGGTTTCTTTTCCATCAGTTAATAAGAAATTTGCTTGATCAATCTTCATTATACAGGACGCACTGAAATCAGCACCAGGTTCCACAGATAATTTACCTACGGTTACTTCGCCGTTAATACTTGCTTTAGATTTTACGTTTAGGATTTCAGTAACATGAATCGTTCCTTCAAATTTCCCTTCTATATCTGCGTTTTTACAATTAATATCACCCGTTATACTTCCGGCAGGGCCTACTACTAATTTTCCGGTAGACTGAAAGTTCCCTATCAATTCTCCGTCAAGCCTAAAATCAGCCTGGGAAACGATATCTCCCTTTATAATTGTTCCTTCTACGATTCTATTCGTTTTTCCTAATAGCTCCGTGTAGGGCTTTGCTTTTCTATTAAACATTTTTATTCTTTTTTTAATCCTAAATAGACATCAAGATTTTTTTTAATTTGGACTACTTTATAATTTTCATTCGTAAGAATAACAGCAGCTGTTGCTATTTTAAAATCCTTATTATCTCTTAGAATTGTACTGATATTTCTAGCATACGCTTCTGAATTTATACCGTGAATCGTTATGAAATTTTCGGTTCCATTATACGCATCCAAAGAATAATTTAAATCTTGAAAGGTACTACCAGTCCTGAATTTTTTAATCTTTTCCTCCATTGCTTTTGTACCATTTTCGTCTGATACCGCTACTTTGTAGAGTACTTTCCAGTTTTTAGTATCTGTAGTTGTAAAATCTAATTTTTCTAAAAACGGAATTTGGTCCTTCAAAATTTCTTGAGCTTTTTTACCCTCTTCACTATTTGGGTAATTATCCGCCACAAACTGCAATGCGTTTTTGTAAGCTTTTAATCCTTTAAGTTTTCCAATGGCATTCGCTTTCAAAAATTCGAATTTCGAAACGATTTCATCCCCAGAAAACTGATTGATTAATCCATCAGACTGCTCTAAAACCGTCGTGAATTTTTCTTCTTCGTATTGTTTGTATAAAGTGTCATACGCTCCTTCAGGAGTATCCCTCAATACTGTCCCAGCTGGATTTGTATTGTTTATTATTTGAGCATAGCGAGAATTTGGAAATTGGGAATTAATCCTTTCTTTCATTGCTTGCGCCATGCTGCTGTTTGTAATTTGGTATATCTTATATAAATTATACATCGTAGGAAGAATCAATTTTTCTTCCGGACTATTTTGCAATAGTTGCTCCAGCTTGTTCGCTGCTAATTCATATTCTTTGAACTTTTCCTTATAAATTACCCCAAGTTGATAATAGGCTGTATTGCGTTCCTTTCCAATGCTGTCAATTGCTACTTTCGTACTTGGAAGTTGTTTTAAATAAAAACCTGCAGTATATTCTTCAACTATCGTGTTCTCTTCCTCGTTTAATTTATCTTCCAACTGCGTTGCATCCGCATTCAAAGTATCTTTTGAAACCACATTCGTCCTATTAGTTGATGAAAGCCTCCAGTTGCCTGCTGAACTTCGATTTCCCCATATTTTTTTGAATTCTACTTTCCCAAAAGAAACAGTCGTAGTGTTATAAAAATAGAAAAGACTTGCCGCTGTATTAGAAGCGGTCATAGAAGGTGGACTAAGTGGCGAATTGCGTGCTGGTCGTCCTAAATTTTGAGCAGAAACAGCAGGATCATTAGACGCTGTCTTACTATTTCTTTCTATATTTTCTTGCTTTTCTTTTAATTTCTCTTCTATAATCCTTTTGGCTTCATCCTTCTTTTTTAAGGTGTCTATATAATTTTCGAAATAAGAAATTCTGCCAGCTTCTGACATCGATACTACATTTAAGATACTGTCGTTTCTTGAAGCAATCGCCTCATACAAAATTACTTCATCTAAATCTTTTCTGATTTTTTGAATATGAATGAATTCCCTTGTTTTAATATCAAGGTTCACTAAGGTGCTGTCGTAATACTTTGCGGCAACTGGATATGCTGCATTTCTAAAATACATATTCCCTATATTTCTGTAATTTGAAGCTACTAAATACTGGTCGGCAGTAGTTTTTTTAAGTGACGTATTATAAAAATCTAACGCTTTTTTCTGATTGTTCTGTTTGTCGTAAAAAACTCCCATTTGATAGTTTAAGACATCTAAGAACGGTCTGTTTTCTCTGTCGGCAATCAGCTTTTTATAGTTTTTAACAAAGGCGGTAGTGTCCCCATTTTGATAGTCAAACAACTGCGCTTTTCTAGCTTGTGCTTGAATAACGTATTTCCTTTCCGATTTTCGATTCATATTTATAACCGACTCATAGCTGTAAATCGCACTATCTTTCTTGCCTAACTCTTCGTAAAGTTGACCAAGTATAAATCGATATCTTGACTTTTCTTTGTTTTGTTTGGTGAATTTTTGGGCAATTTTTAATTTTATTAAAGCGGAGTCTTTTTCTTCTAAGTTCAAGTAGGCTTCAGATAAAAGAGCATTTACATCAGCAACAACTTGATTTTTAAGTTTTTGCTCGTTCAAAAGATTGCTCATGTTTTTTACAACCAAAGCATCGTTACCCAATCGCATATTAGTTTTTCCACGCCAAATTTTAGCCTCATAAATCCTGCTGCTATTTGGGTATTTATATAGAATATAATTGAATGCGTCTAATGCGGGAACAAATCTTTGATCGTAGTATCTTGCTTTACCTAAAAGTAAATAAGCCTCATCAATTTGAGAGTTTCTTTCTCTTCCGTCGATATTCATGGAATGCTTCTGAATCGCTTTAGTCGCCTTAGTTTCGCCCAATTCAAAATCAGAATTTTTTGTTTTTTCATCTGACGTAACTTCATCGGTCACTTGCATCCTTTCGATAGGCAAACGTTTCCAGAAATTGTCTTTGCTATTGGCTTCTATGCCTACCATTCCTTTGTCTAAGCCAATTCCACCATTGTACAAAATATTATATTTTGTACTTAGAGCATGAGAATTCCTAGACAAAAAACTGCTGTTCCTGGTAGAACAGGCTACCAAAAAACACAGAAACCCTAATGGAATTGAATATTTTAATATATTGGTTTTCAATTGCTAACGTTTTTATCATTAAACTTTTAAAAAAGCTTTTTAGTATAATGACTGGTAAAAATACGTTTCTTTTTGAAATATGGAAGTTTAAACCGCGAAAAACATTTCTAACTCCTGTAGCGTTTCCTCAGACGTCTGAATATCTTTTACGATTTCCCCTTTATTTAAAGCTACTATTCGATCACAAACTTCTACTGTGTGCTGCAAATCATGGCTTGAAACTAAAATTGTGATGTCCTTATTTTCAGCAAGTTCTTTAATTACTTTTTTCAATCTATTAACCGTTGTAGGGTCTAAATTAGCAAAAGGCTCATCTAGAATAACCACTTCTGGATTACCTATTAAGGTCGCAATTATACCTACTTTCTTTTGGTTTCCTTTGGATAAATCACGCAGGTATTTTTTATTTTTCAGAATTTCACCATTAAAAAACTCTTCATATTTTTCTAGTAAAGCATCAATATCGGCCTTGTTTTGACCCCGTAAATCACCAATAAAATAAAAATACTCTTCCGGTGTAAGATAGCCTATCAAGAAGCTTTCATCAATAAATGCCGCTGTAAAAGGTTTCCAATCTTCACTAGCATTTACCAAAATGCCATTGTTTATTATACTCCCCGTTGAAGGCTGGATTAAATCCAAAAGTAAACTAAAAAAGGTTGTTTTTCCGGCACCGTTATTTCCCACGAGACCCAAACTTTGTCCTTTTGGGATTTCAAGATGTTCGATATTTAAAACTGTAGTTCCGTTATATTTTTTTGAAAGCTGATTTACCTGTATCATTATATTTTTATGTATTGTGACGACTCAAAAGTTATCATTACTAATTTTCTTGTTGTTTGAAACCGTTGATGGTTGCGTATTTTCTTTTGGTATAACCGGCTGCGATTGTATTCAAAAGATAATTTCTCAATACCAATCCAATCACACCAATTGTCGCAATTACGATGATTGCTACCTCTGCATTTATCAATTTATAAATACCATAAAAAATCAAGGTTGGGATCAGCATCAAAGGCAATCCAACAATCCATTGCGTAGCTCCTGTTCCCTGGTAATTCATGAACGGACTTTTCTCTAAATCAATTCTTTTTTTGTTAAACGAACCTGCAAATAATAAAACCGGTATGTTGACACCCAAATTATAAGTCGCACAGGCCAGGTTAATGGCTAATACATTCCATCCAAAATAAAGATAAGGAGTACTTAAAATCGCCAAAATCACAACTGAAACTGACATTAATCCAGCTTTTGAAGCTAAATATTGTTTCATGGGAATGTTTTGTGACATCATCATTCCGTAATAATTACTGTCCCAAGAGGGAACAAATTGACCGTAATTGATCATGAATACCCCAGTCATTAAAATTCCGACCAATACAGAAAAGGCTGGCGTGTCTTTGTAAGTTGGATTCGTATAAATCATTAAACCATAAGCCAAGAAAATCAAAGAAATCCAAATTGTGGTTTTGGGCCTTTTGTTTCTCCAAATCATTTTTAAGTCCAATTGCAGAAAAGGTGCAATCTCTCCAAAGCGCTTCGTCCAACTCAAATCAGACGTTTTTGCCTCCTCCACTTTCGATTGCAGCGAATTATCCAGATAAAAATTATTTTTTAGATACTTGAAATTTAAAAAGTAGAATCCCGCTAAAATCAGGATTGGTACTAAAACTAATATTGGCTGCAACACTAAAGTATCAAGAACAACGCCTGAAAGCGTGGTGATTTTAAAAACCCCAAAATAATCCAGACCAAAAAACACCATTCCTAAAACTACAAAGGGAAGAAAGGCTTTGATGTTTTCGGCAAATTTCTTTTTTATTAAAAAATTAGCATAATTGACTATTAAAGCTAAAATATACATACCAAACATCCAAACAATCATGTTCAATGTGCCATCATTCCCTTTGATAATATTAAAAACCCCAAAAGGGATAATAACCAATAAGGGAAAAATGTTGTAGATCGAAATTAAACTCTTCAGCAAAACAAAGTGGATTACCGATTCTTTTTTTATAGGCAATACTAATAATGGTTTAATATTCATCACCGGTAAACTTTGCATAAAAAAACGAAACACCAGTTCGAAAGCCAACCAGAAAATCACAAAACTATTGACTATCGTCAATGGTTTTTGACCTGGGAATACTTTCTCTAACATTGGATATAATGCAATTCCTAATACTAAAAAAACAAGTAAAAAATAAACTACTAAAAAGCCCATTAAAATTTTTAAGCCAATGCTTTTTCCAACACTCGCTGAACGGAAAAAGGCTTTCAATTCTAAATTTATAAAATGTTTAAACATAAATTTGGTTTTACAGTAAGTAATCAAAAGTAAGAATATGTTACAGCTTTTCTAATTTATATTCTGGATAAGTTGCTAGCAAATACTCCTCTGTTTTGGCCGGAATGATTTTAAAAATGATAAAAACAAGTATAAAAAACACTACAGAAAAGAAACTCAATCCCAGCACCCAATAGACATTCCCAAAAAAATTATCAGTCTGATCTATTAATTGATTAAAGATATTAAATGGCAAAACAATGATTCCAGCAATACTTCCATATTGATTAATTATTTCTTCAAACAACCAAATTTTTTCTTTTGTCTGCGCTTTCAACTGCTTTTTTTTCCTGTTTTTGAAAATTTTATAAAATGAAAATACCATCAAAATAAGATACAACCCCATAAAAATCCATCCGCTATAAATGCTCACTTTCAAAATACTAAATAAAACCAAGGTCATTGTTATCGTTAAAACAATCTTTGGGATACCAAAAAAACCTTTAATATGCTCCCAAACTAGGCCGTTGTATTTTTTTCTCAAAACGGCTTGCCTCTTTTCTACCACATCCATAAAACCAAAAACGCCAAACTTCTTGAACTCAATATTCAAGGCTTCGTCAAAACTAAGCTTGGGGTTTTCCTGCCATTGGGTTTCGATAGCATTCGCCAAATGATCTACGAGTTCTGATTGTAAGTCATACCATTCCACATAATGCTGGCGCGTGAAAGTGAAAAGATGCTCTATTTGTGGGGCGGTTAGTTTCATGTTATTTCTCTATGAAAGTTGGTGTTGTTTTTTACTTCTTTTAAATATTTGCTTTTAATTATCAATCTCCTTACTCCGGTTGTCATGCTGAGGATCGAAGCATCTCTACAACGCTATTCAAACATGTAATTAAGAAAATTCAAATCTGGGTTAATTGTTTTAATTAGTGTGATTTTCTTGTCTTTTTTCCATCCTTTAATTTCTTTTCCATAAAATTAAAATTCTAGTTTAGGATTTACTAATGATTGCATGGTTCTAATAAAATCTTCCAATTCTGCGAGGCGGTTCACGGTTTCCTTCGTTCCTGCTTCCGTCAGCTTGTAATATTTTCGCATGCGGTTATCCACTTTTTCAATCTCCACATCCAGTATACCTTCGGCCTCTAGTTTGTGTAAGGCAGGATAGAGCGCACCTTCGGTGATATTAAGTTCTCCGGCTGTAATCGCTTTTACTTTTTGGGTGATTTCGTAACCGTACATCTTACCATTTTCTTCTAGCAATTTCATGATAATGGTATTTAAACTTCCTTTATACAACTGTGAGTTTTTCATTTTTTTGTCATTTCGAGGCACGAAGCAATCTCCTATTGAAAAACAAATATACATAAGAATCTTATACATAACACTTTTAGGTATGTAAATTTTTCAAACACTTTGATTTAAGAAACCTATTCTGTTTAGTATATTTGTAAAAAAATATATCCCATGCCTTCATTTTTAAAACTAATCATAAAAGAAGTACGTCGCGAAACCAAGGATGCGGTTTCCATACTCTTTAACGTTCCTGAGGAATTAAAACCTAATTATACTTTTATTGCCGGACAATACGTCAATATCCGCTTAACGCTGGACGGTCAAGAAATTCGCCGTGCTTATTCAATCTGTTCTTCCCCGGAAAGTGGTGAATTGCGTATCGCGGTAAAAGCAGTAAAAAATGGTGCTTTTTCTCAATTTGCCAATACCAAATTAAAAGCGGGAGATGCACTTGAAGTAAATAAACCAGAGGGAAAATTTATATTAGAACCTGAAATAGAAAAACAAAAGAATTACGTGGCTTTTGTATCCGGAAGCGGAATAACACCTGTGATTTCCATCATTAAAAGTGTATTGAAAAGCGAACCAAAAAGTTCTTTTGTACTAGTTTATGGTAACAAAACTGCCGAAGAAACGATCTTTAACAACGAATTGCACGATTTGCAATTACAATATGTAGGTCGCCTTTTCCCTCACTATATTTATAGTCAAGCCAAAGTAGAAAATGCATTATTTGGTCGAATCGATAAATCAACGGTGAATTTTGTTCTAAACAACAAACACAAGGAACTGGAATTTGATAAGTTCTATTTATGTGGACCAGAGGAAATGATCGAATTAGTTACTGGCGTTTTGAAAGAGAAAAACGTAAAAGAATCGGCTATAAAATTTGAGCTTTTTACTTCGTCTTCTCATGAAAACGTAATAAAAGATTTAGGAGGACATTCGAAAATTACCATTATGGTAGACGACGAAGAAACCACCTTTGAAATGTCTCAAAAACAAACCATCCTTGAAGCTGCCCTAAAACAAGGAATTGATGCTCCTTACTCCTGTCAAGGCGGAATTTGCAGCAGCTGTCTTTGTAGAGTAACTTCAGGAACTGCTGAAATGACGAAGAATTCCATCCTAACTGATAAAGAAATTGCAGACGGATTAATCCTTAGTTGTCAAGCACATCCTACATCAGAAACGATTTATGTAGATTATGATGATGTTTAGGAAAGTGTACAAGCTACTATAGCTGTTTTGAATACAAAAAAAGAGTTTACTATGTAAACTCTTTTTTTGTATTCAAAATACTCAAAATCCTGATTAAGTACTCTTTAACTACTAAAATTGTTCTTTAGATTCACCAGTGTATATCTTAACAGCAATGAATGCGTTATTTTGTGTAGACGTACTACAAATTATAAAAAAGCATTCAGCAAGAAAATAGTCTTTTGTCTCTTATTTTCTTCTTTATCATCACCATAGCTATACCAATCTTTTGTTTTCTCTTCTATTAGCAATTTTAAACTTATTAAATCATAGGTTTTTTTGGCTGTGATGGGTTTTATATCTGAAGTGTTACTGATCATTACATCAACCTTGGTAGCTATATATGACGTATATAGTCTTGGTATTGTAAGTCCTAAAATCATACCTGGCAAACCATTTATAGAACAAGGACCACCAGTAATAGTAATATCATCAGTATAAAAAGCAAATATATATACATCATCCATTATTTTCCCTACTGCTTTTCGGCAATTATAACCCGCTATTTCTCTGTTTTCATTCGTGATTTTCCATTGAATATTTGGAATACTGTCGGCAATAACAAAATTAGTTCCTACGATTTGTTTTTGCATATTCATTCTTCCTGCAGTAAAATCAAAATACCAGATATTCTCCTCATCTGATTCTTTTTGGTGTTTTGGAACTTTTGTTTTTGGACTCCATCTATCAAATTTGAATATACTTTTGTTATCTGCAAAAGTATAGGTGAAGTAGGAAGTTTTAAGATCAGACAGATTCTCTTTCATCATCTCATCCCAACTATCATTGCTCATCGTTTTTTTTACATTGGTATTCACTTCATATTCAATTACCGCTTGATCAACATATTGCTGTGCTATTGAAGTGCTAGTAAAAATTAGGGCAGTAATAAAAAAAAGTATTGATTTCATAATGTTGTTATTTATTTTTTTGATTCACCACTATTTTTAAAATTCCAAGTAAAACCAATCATCGCATATCTTTTTAATCTATCGTTTCGCTCCTCGCTAATTGTATTTTGATAAATAGCTCTATTGATGCCGATATTTTGATTCAAAATATCTTTTACTAAAATATATGCTGTAAACTCGTCACTTTTAAAGGTGCGTTGTAATCTTGCATTCCATAATTGATTGGTAAGGTTGTCTTGAAAATCAATCGTTTTTTGCCTAGAAACAAAATTATAATCTGTGGAAATTTTCCATTTTTCTCTGAAATAAACGCCTATGTTTAGATTCAAATTATTAGTATTAAATGACTTTATTTCATCGTTTTGAGAGGTACTGTTTCTATTAAACGAAAAAGTATTACTTAAACTAAAGTCATATTTCTTTTCTTTTGACTTATATAAAAAAAGCGAAAGCCCTGAGTTTAAATTCTTGGAATTAATCAATTTGTCATTAATACTAAGTACTGTTTTATTATAGCTAAATGATGGATTAAGATTAACATTTAAATCTATTTTTTTTACTTTAAATCCATATCCAAAATAAAAATTACCTGAGAAATTTCCATTTGTATTTATTGGCTTAGAAATAGTTTTAGCAGTTTCAGGATCTATAACTCTACTATAAGAAATTAAATTACTTGTTGTCCTAAAAGAAAGGCCTTGATAGATTTGAGTTTCCGTCAAAAGATCGTAACTATGCTGGGATAGGTTTATACTATTTGTAAAAGATTGTTTTAAATCTGGATTACCTAAAATTTGATTAAAAAAGTCTTGATTGTTTCTCAAAGGTTGCAATTGATCTAGCGTTGGCTGCGTGGTTGCGCCTTGATAATTTACACGTAAATTACCATTGTTTTTATACTTATAAGAGAAACTTGCCGATGGAAAAAAGTTGGTATACTTTTGTTTGTATTCTTTATCTAAAGTTTGATCTAACAAATCAAAAGAAGTAAAACCAAAACCACTTCCAATGCTATAATTGATTTTTTTAGCATTATAACTTAATTTCATAACAGGTCTATTTGTAATCATTGTTTGCTTAAACTCATTGGACAATGAATTTACAATAACATCATACTTACCTGTAATATCCGAATAATCGTATGTGAAGTAGTTGTTCATGCCCTTATCATAAGTAATTTGATAGGCAAATTGTAAAGCGATTTTCTTTGCAAGTGGCTCAGTATAACTGAAATTGACAGCAAATTTTTGATTTGTTTTATCTCCTATTTTATTTTGATCAACATCATCTCTTGAAGAGAATTCACCATCAACATAACTTTCGTTAGACGATTTTAAAAAATTATCCGAATTTGTATTTAAAATATTCCAACTGCTATTTACAGAAAATGTACGACGGGCTTTGGCAAATTTATGTTTAAATAAAATACTAGTAAACAATGATGATTTATCGGAATTTGTAGTAAATGTTTTTTCTTGTTTATTTTTTAAAATTCCACCTTCACCAGTAGTAACTCCGTTAGTAAATTCATCACTATCGGTCCTATAAAAATTAGTTTTGGCAGTGATTTTTAAGGAGTTTATTGAATCTAATTTTACGTCATACGTAGCATTGAGCTTAAAATTACCTCTGTTTACATTAGTTGTTGTGGATCTATTTTCATTTAATTGCGTTTCTCCTACTTGTGTTTGAGAAACTCTACTGTTGTTGTTTGTGTATATCTGCTTATTGTATTTTGGTGATAAATTTAATGTTTGTTTATCATTCCACTTATTACTGTACTGCAAACCTGCATTGGTATTTTTAATAAATCCATTCTGTGTATCAACATAAGGTTCATCATCAGTATTACCACTAGCCCATTCATAACTTACGTTTCCGTCATCATCCATACTCATATTTATATTACTATCACGTGCTCCATATTTCTCGCCATCTTCCCAGCCTAAGCCATCTTGCCCAGTGTTTCCATTTAGTAAAAAAGCTGATACCTTTCTTTTACCTTTAAAACTACTAATCAATAAATTAGTGTTATATCTGGAATCAGCATCCGTAAATGGTTGATTTGCTCCATCAATTTTACCAAAGAAGCCTTTCTTTTTATCATCCTTCAATCTTAGGTTAATGGTTTTCTTTGAGTCACCATCATCTATTCCTGTAAACTCTGCTTGATCACTTTTCTTGTCAAAAACTTGTACTTCCTTAACGGCATCAGCTCGTAAGTTTTTTACCGCCATGCTCGGGTCGTCTCCAAAGAATTCTTCACCATCTACCAATACTTTTTGTACTGTTTCCCCCATTGCTTTAATAACCCCATCTTTACCAACTTGAATACCTGGTAATTTTTTTAGTAATTCTTCTACGTTTGCATTAGCATCCACTTTAAAATCACTTGCCCGGTAGCTCGTTGTATCTCCTTTAATTCGAATTGAACCCGACTTTATAACTACTTCTCTAAGTAGTTCTATTTTACTTTTTAAAGCGATAGTTCCTAATTTTTTTTCGGTTTCATCAACGATTATAGCATCTACATAATCTGCATATTGATTATTAGAGGTCATTAATATATAGTTTCCTACTTTTACATTTTTGAGATTAAATATTCCCTCTCTATCTGATCGGGTAAATTTATATAGAATGGAATCATTGGGGATTAATAAAGCAACAACTGAATTGTAAACGGGAGTTTTATCTTTACTATCAATTATAACACCCGAAAGATTTGCTTTTTGAGAAAATGCTGAAATTGAAAATAAGAACACAATTATGATTAACCCTTTAATTTTCTGCATAAATAGTTTTTGTTTGTAGTACGCTCCTTTAGATATATTATGGCAATTTAAATACCGACTTAATTTCTTGCGTAAGAACTAACTTACACAAAATAAAAGTAGTATTATTAATACTAATATAGCTAGGCCTAAACGTTAAATAACTGCTAAAATTATTCTTTCAAAAAAAAGGAAGCTAAAAATATGATGTTACTTACTTAAAATATTTACTACAGCAGTAACCTCAATCGTTCGCATAGCATCTTCATAACCTTCCACTTTTTTATTGCCATATACGGATGTTGGCAACATAGGGTACTTTTCCCTATCAGAAACTAAAGAATTCGATAATGATTGATTAAAAGGAACAAATCCAGCATACGGATGCGTAGCACCCCAAAGTGTAATGACTTTTACTCCCAGCATTGCTGCAATATGGGCATTTCCAGAATCCATAGAAAGCATTACATCAAGAGTACTTATAAGTTGTAACTCCTGCTGAAATTTGATTTTGCCTGCCATGTTAATTACATTGTCTTTTGAGTCTGAAAGAGAAGCTAAGATTTCCACTTCTTTCTTTCCTCCTCCAAAAAGCAGAACTTTATAATTTGGATTATCAGCCAATTGACGGATAACTTCTTGCATTAAATCCAAGGGATACACTTTAGAATCGTATTGTGCAAAGGGAGCGATTCCAATTAATTTTTTATTATCTGTTCCAATAAGATTTACTGTTTCTTTATCTAAATTGGCTTTTTTGGGAAATATCGGGTTTGACAAATCTATCGGAAAACCGAGTTCTTCAAACACTTTTGTATGTCTTTCAAACACCGTGGGTAAAGGCTGGAAGATTTTATTTTCGGCACGAGTTAATGTTTTTTTACCTTCACGTCCCTTGTCCGTATACGCGGTTTTTTTTCCGCTTAGGGCAAATAATGTCCTAACAACTTTAGAACGTAAAACGTTATGCAAATCGGCGAAAGCATCGATATCTAATTTTTTCACATCTTCAAATAAGCGAAACAAGCCTACGGTTCCTTTATGCCGTTCTTTTTCATCGAAATCAAAAAAAGAAAGGTTTGGTATTTCTTGAAAAAAAGGTTTGAAAAAAGGACGGGATATGACCGTTAGCTTAACATCAGGATATTGATTTACAAAAGCCCTTAAAACAGGAACCGTCATGGCGACATCTCCCATTGCGGAAAGTCTCATGACGGCTATATGCTTTATTTTATTTGACAAATTAGTACTTGTCAACTATTTTTTTCCTTGGTACAAAACAGGATTTAACTCGTCATCATTGTACATTTTCATTTGCTTGTACACCTTCATGAATTTATCTCCACTAGAGATGTCAACTAATAAATCATCAATTGCAGTAGACAAGTCAGTTCTTTGTTCTAACAGGATATTTAATTTCGTCTGACATTTATCTCTATGATCTTGAGACGCTTCTGCACGAGTCGCTTCTTCATTCATATGATAAATTTTCAATGCTAAAATTGACAATCTGTCAAAAGCCCAAGCTGGACTTTCTGAGTTGATTTTTGCATTATCTTTTGCTTTTACATCGCTATATTTTTGTAAAAAATAACCATCAATATATTCTACCATATCAGTACGTTCCTGATTAGAAGCGTCAATTCTTCTTTTCAACGTCAAAGCAGCAACAGGGTCAATATTTGGATCCCTAATGATATCTTCAAAATGCCATTGAACTGTGTCAATCCAGTTTTTTAGATACAATAAATGTTCAAATTGCTCTTTAGGAAAAGGGTTATTTATAGGCTGATCTACATTATCAAATTGATGATAATCTTTGATGCTTTGTTCGAATACGGAGTACGCTAATTTTGAAAACATATTTTTATATTTTATAGTTACAAAGATACTTTTTATACTTTTATAAAAAAATTACAAATCACAAATCTAATCTAGAACCCAAAAATCAGCATTAAAATTTGATTTGGGAACTAAAAATGTTAATTAAACAAATCATGCAAATTCACAATCTATCGGAAAACAATAGCGTTCTTAATCATTTTTTGGGACAAATCAGAAATGTAAATATACATAATGACAGCATGCGTTTTAGAAGAAATATTGAGCGAATAGGAGAAATAATGGCGTATGAATTGAGTAAAGATTTGCATTATAAAGCAGTCGAAATCCAAACTCCACTAGGCATCAAAAAGACCACTGAGATTTCCGATCAATTAGTAATCTGTTCTATTTTACGTGCCGGATTCCCAATGCACACGGGTTTTTTAAATTATTTCGATTCGGCTGAAAATGGTTTTATTTCTGCATCAAGACACCATCCAAACAACGATGATTACTTTGATATTCTTGTAGAATACCAGGCTATCGCAGATTTTAATGGGAAATATTTATTACTAGTAGATCCTATGCTTGCCACCGGACAATCGATCGTGGCAGTCTTTAACCGCTTAATGGAAAGAGGAGAAGCAAAAGAAATTCATATTGCCGTTGTAATTGCTGCACCTGAGGGAATAGCTTACCTGGAACAACACTTACCGGACACTTGTCATTTATGGGTAGCCTCTTTAGACGAGAAACTAAACGAGCATAGTTATATTGTTCCTGGACTAGGTGACGCAGGAGACTTATCTTATGGAACTAAATTATAACTGAGAGAAAAAAGCAAAAAAGCTGCAGGCTATAAGAACAACCAAAACCATTTCTTGTTTCAATTTTAACTGAGGCATTTCGATATGGTTTGTTGCCATTATAGCCAAAGGAGCAATTGTAAATATCAGTAAATCATTGCTTTTATTTGAAGAAACCAAGAAAATCACTACGCCAATAAAAAAGGAAGCGATGATTTTTTTGAAAGAAGAATGCGTTATTGATAATCTACTAGATAGCGTCGCAAACATCGAAACAACAAAAAACAAAGCCACTGTCGCATAGATTGACAAAGCACCGTTTTGATAATTATTAGTAAAATAATTTATTTTAAAACTGGTTTTAACGCTGCTATTGATATATTCTAATGCGCTGATGTCAAAAAGTATCGAACTAAGTGCAAAAAGAGTTCCTACTGCAAAAAAGGCAATAATGGGCAATATCCAATTTCTATAGTCTCTTGAAACATGGAAAATTATCGAAATAAACACCAAAACTAAATAGAGAATACACCAAAAATGAAATAAAGCGGCTACAAAAATCCATAAGGAGGCATCAAATATTTTTTCTTTGGACGCTTTTAGTGACTGAAGGGAAAGTAATCTTCGCAGGGCTAAAAGGATAAAGAAATTGGCAAAAACTAAATTAATGTTGTCTAAAACCGAAGGGAAGAAAATTAAAAATAGAAAATAGAAAAAGATCGTGTAACTACTGTCTTTACTCAATCCGTTCTTTGTCGAAATGAAATTTGTCAGGAAAATAGAGCCTAATAAAACAAGTAAAATCCCCACTTTTTGAAGAATCAATATAGTGGAATCTGTCCAGACCAAATCCTGAATTTGATATATTGAAAAAAAACTCAGTATTAAAATTACAACCAGAGAAAAATTTAATGGTGTAGATTTTTTAAAAAGACTTGTAATCATAAGGATATTTTATACTTTTGTGACTTTAAAACTGTAAATATAATACTTGTTTAAAAAGGAAACCCCCAAGTTGAAAAAGATTCTTAACAAAAGCGTTTTTTACTTCTGGGAAATTAAAAAGAACAACAACATAATTTAAACGATATGAAAGCATTTTTTGAAGGAATTCAATACCTATTTGTAAATATATTATTTGCTCCCTTAGATTTTTTACGTTCACTAGAACTTAGCTCATGGTTTGTTGCCAATACAATCAACTGGATTTTCATGATTATTTGTGCAGCTGCAATGGTATACTGGATTAAGCAACTAAGAATTTTCGATGAGGCTGGAACTGAAAAACAAGATACTACTGCGCACTCTTTTTTTAAATAAAACGACCTAACCCCAAATAAAATTTAGGGTTAAGTAGCATACTTACTATTTATAAAAGATCGTTACCGATATCTTTTCTAAAATTCATCTTATCAAAATGTAGCTTGTCTATATTTTGATAAGATTTTTTTATGGCCTCTTGAAAGTCATTCCCATAAGATGTTATTGCTAACACCCTTCCTCCATTAGTAACAACAGTGTCGTTATCTAATTTTGTACCAGCGTGAAAAACAATGGAATCTGTAATTTTTTCTAACCCAGAGATAATTTTCCCTTTTTCATAATCTTCAGGATAACCTCCAGATACAAGCATAACCGTAGTCGCACTTCTCTCGTCGATTTCTAGCGTAATTTCGTCCAGTTTTTCATTGGCTACAGCCAAAAACAATTCTACTAAATCTGTTTTTAATCTTGGAACAACCACTTCCGTTTCCGGATCTCCCATTCTTACATTGTATTCAATAACAATAGGTTCGTTATTCACATTAATCAATCCAATGAATACAAAACCTTTGTACGGAATACCATCTTTCTGAAATCCTTCAATTGTAGGTTTAACGATGCGCGTTTCTATTTTTTCCATTAAAACAGCATCAACATAAGGAACTGGAGAAACAGCTCCCATTCCGCCCGTATTCAATCCAGTGTCGCCTTCACCAATACGTTTGTAATCCTTGGCTGTTGGAAGTATTTTATAATTTTTTCCGTCTGTAAGAACAAAACAACTCAATTCTATACCGTCAAGGAATTCTTCAATCACTACTTTTGAACTAGCAGCACCAAATTTTTGATGAACTAACATGTTTCTTAATTCTTCTTTAGCTTCCGCCAAATCATGAATAATCAAAACGCCTTTTCCTGCCGCTAATCCATCTGCTTTCAGCACGTAAGGAGGTTTTAATGTAGCTAGAAAATCACATCCTTTTTCCACTGTCTCAGCAGTAAAACTGTCGTAAGCAGCAGTGGGTATATTGTGTTTAACTAAAAATTCTTTCGCAAATTCTTTACTCCCTTCCAGTTGGGCTCCTATTTTAGATGGACCAATAACCGGGATATGACTTAGTTTTTCATCGTTTAGAAAAAAGTCATAGATTCCTTTTACCAAAGGATCTTCAGGACCTACTACAACCATTTCCACCTTTTCAGCAAGTACAAACGTTTTTATAGCATCAAAATCAGTTATACTAACATTGACATTCGTTGCTATTGCAGCGGTTCCAGCATTACCCGGCGCAACAAAAAGTTTGTCGCAAAGTGGACTTTGAATCATTTTCCATGCAAATGCATGTTCTCTTCCGCCTGAACCTAAAAGTAAAATAGTCATATGTTGTGTAGTTTAGTTGCTTATCCACCTTTTGGAGGATGCTGCAAAAATAATTGCTTTTGAACGTAAAAAATAATTAATTTCTAAAAAGTTGTTGGTTCTTCCCAATTAGTTATTCTTATACATTATTTTTGAATAAACAAAAACTGAAAATGCTTCCTCTTTTTGACTTATCACTTCAATTTAATGGCTATCCAATTCAGGAGGCTAAAGCTGAATTGCAAAAAATTACCGCTTTTACTATAAGCGAAAAAGAGCGTTTTATTGAAAGTAAAAAAAAAGAGATTGTTGCCTTCCATTTAAATAACAATCCTTTCTATCAGGAGCTAGTGGGTACAAAATCGTTTAACAATTGGACCGAACTACCTATTTTAAACAAACAAAATCTACAGAAACCATTAACTGAGCGACTTTCAAACGGTTTTTCTATTAAAAACGTCTACGTAAATAAAACATCAGGCTCCAGTGGGGATCCTTTTGTATTTGCCAGAGATAAATTCAGTCATGCCTTATTTTGGGCTTCTACTGCTTTTCGTTTTGGCTGGTACGGCGTTGATTTAAATACTTCCTATCAAGCTCGTTTTTATGGAATTCCAATGGATTTTATGGGGTACCAAAAAGAACGGATTAAGGATTTTTTAGGCAAACGGTTTCGCTTACCAATATTTGATCTATCTGATCCCGTACTAGAAAAGTTCCTACGCCATTTCAAGACCAAAAAATTTGATTATATCAACGGCTATACTAGTTCAATCGTTTTGTTTGCTAAATTTTTACAACAAAAAAACATTATTTTAATAGACGTTTGCCCGTCATTAAAAGCCTGTATGGTTACCTCTGAAATGCTTTTTGAGGAAGATAAGAAACTTCTAGAAAAACAACTAGGCATTCCAATTATAAACGAATATGGTGCATCAGAACTAGACATAATCGCATTTCAAAATCCCGAAGGAGAATGGCAGGTCAATGCCGAAACTTTGTTTGTGGAAATTCTAGATGAAAACGGAACTGTTCTCCCCTACGGGAAAAAAGGCCGAATTGTAATTACTTCTTTGTTCAACAAAGCCCATCCGTTTATTCGTTATGATATTGGTGATATTGGGATCTTAGATAAAAAAAGTACGGTACACAAACCTATTTTGAAGCAACTAATTGGCCGAACCAATGATGTTGCAATTTTACCAAGCGGTAAAAAAGCGCCCGGTTTAACCTTTTATTACATCACAAAAAGCATTATCGAGGACGACGGAAACGTAAAAGAATTTACGATTAAGCAAACCACAATCGATACTTTTATAATTAAGTATGTAAGTGATATTGTTTTAAGTCAGCCCCAAATTAAAAAAATAGAAGAGGCCATCACTTTGTATCTAGAACCAAATTTAAAATTCAGCTTTATCCAAAAAGACACTTTAAAAAGAAACAAACGGGGGAAATTGAAGCAGTTTAAATCGATGGTTTAATTTTCTTGATGTAACTAGGCTTTATTAACAATTGTGTAAATAAAAACAGCTTCATACAAACCACCGCAATAGGAAAACTAAAACCGTGAAACTTTCTATAAACAGCAAAATTATATTGAATCAAATCTAACTTTGAAGTCGAAAGAGAGTCATTTCTAACGCGGTAATATGCCAAACTTTCAGGAACTGGTTTCGCTACCTTTATTTTTTTAAGAATAGTAAGCCAAAGCATCCAATCTTGTCTTTTTCGAATAGATGAAATCGTAATTTTTCCAAAATAGTTGACATCGTATATTCCAGTCAGATTCCCAATATAATTGCAAAAAAACAATTGTCGGTACGAAAGGTTTACTGGCGCTTCCACTCTTTTACCTAATGGTTTTCCCTCTTCATTAATACAATCATAAAAAGAAAAAGTGAATGGTATTTTATTGATTTTCAGAAAATCAATTTGCTTTCTAAGTTTCTCCGGTTTCCATAAATCATCTGCGTCCAAAAAAGAAATGTATCTACCAATAGCTTTATAAACTCCCAAATTTCTAGCAACTCCAGTGCCTGAATTTTCTGCGAGTTGAAAAAAATGAATTCTATTATCCGTTTTAGCCATTTCTAAAATGAGAGCCACAGTCTTGTCTGACGAACAATCGTCAACCACGATAATTTCCCAGTTGTTGTAGGTTTGGTTTTGAACCGACTGAATGGTTTCTGTGATAAATTCCTCAGAATTAAAGCACGGAATTATTATAGATACTAAGGGTGTTTCCATATTAATATGCTTTTTCTTCCCCTTTATATATGTTTACCATCGTTTGGTATATTATTTTCAAATCCAGAATCAACGACCAATTTTCGATATAAAAAATATCAAATTTTATTCTGTTGATCATGTCTCTATCTTTTTCAATTTCTCCTCTAAATCCACTGACCTGCGCTAAACCGGTAATACCGGGTTTCACACAATGGCGAATTGGATATTTTTTAATTTTACCCGTGTACGACAGATTTTGCGACCACAAATGAGGACGCGGTCCAACAACAGACATATCGCCAAGGAGTACGTTAAAAAACTGAGGCATTTCGTCTACACTGGTTTTCCTCATTAACTTTCCTATTCTGGTAACTCGAGGGTCGTTCTTAGACGCTTCCGTTTCTGTTGCTCCATTTATTTTCATGGATCGAAACTTATAGCAATGAAACTCTTTTTCGTCGATTCCTGGTCTTCCTTGCCTAAAAAATACTGGCCCTTTTGATTCTAGTTTTATCAAAATCGCCAAAAGTGGCATCAGCCAAGACAATAAACCTATGATAACAATACTCGAAAAAATAATATCAAATACTCGTTTAAATATTTTTATCGTAGGGTCATTTAATACTGTTTTCTTTAACGAAAGAACCGGAAAGGAATCGTAATAATCAATTTGTAAGTTCTTTGAAAAAATCTCTTTTGAATCTGGAATAAATTTTATTGTTTTTTTATTCTCGTCTGAGAAAGCGATAATTTTTTTCAACTGTGCGTTAGAAACCTCCTTCAAAGAACAGTATATTTCATCGATTTCATTTTCTATAACAAAGGATTTTAGCTGCTCTAGCTTTCCTTTAATTTCTATGTTCTCTTTCTTATTCGAAAAAAATCCGAAAAAATGATATCCAAAATCATTTCTAGCTTCAAAAAGTTTTTTTAATCGAATTGCTTCTGGAGTGTATCCAATAATAACGACATTTCGAAAATTACTACCCGTCACTATTCTGTATTTTTTTAGAAAATAAAATAAGGTGAATTTTGAAATGGAAACCATTGCCATACTGGAAATTATAAACAATATGACTGTTTTTTCACTAAAAGCATATTGTTTTGAAAACGGAAAAAAGGCAATGACAATTAAAAGAAACAGAACGCCTTGCTTGATTATTTTTGAAAAAATTTCAATAGGTGCTGTAAAACGATAGACATCGTAAAAATGAATAAACACAGCAACAGCAATCCAACCGACTATAAGATAGATTATAAAATAACTAATATTATAGATTTGATATTCAAACAAATAAAATCCTGATATAGAAATTATCATCAAGTCCACTAGGATACTAATGGGTCTGATGTATTTTGAATATCTTCCTATATTATTTGCAGTCATGATTAGCTATTACACTCTCTATTTATTGTTATTTAATATAACTTGAAAAGTCTTTGTGTTCTTCTTTAGAAAGTTCCTCTTTAGACATTGATCTGAAATAATCGTAGGTGATTTTCATTCCTTCAGCACGGTTTACTGTAGCTTCCCAGCCCAATAATTCTCTTGCTTTAGTAATGTCAGGTTGGCGCTGCAACGGGTCATTAACAGGCAAAGGGAAATAAACCACTTTTTGATTCGTTCCGGTCAGTTTTATAATTTCATCTGCAAAATCTTTGATTGTAATTTCATCCGGATTCCCAATATTTACTGGATACACATAGTCTGAATGCAATAATCTAAAAATACCTTCTACCTGATCATCTACATAGCAAAAAGAACGAGTTTGCATTCCGTCGCCAAAAATAGTTAGGTCTTCACCACGCAAAGCCTGACCAATAAAAGCAGGAATAACTCTTCCATCATTAAGTCGCATTCTTGGGCCATAAGTATTAAATATACGTACAATTCTGGTCTCTACTCCGTGAAAAGTATGATAGGCCATCGTTATGGATTCCTGAAAACGTTTTGCTTCGTCATAAACTCCTCTAGGTCCTATTGTATTTACATTACCATAGTATTCCTCCGTTTGTGGATGAACTAATGGGTCTCCATAAACCTCCGATGTGGAAGCAATAAGAATTCGAGCTTTTTTAACGCGTGCCAAACCTAAAAGATTATGGGTTCCAAGAGAACCCACTTTTAGTGTTTGAATTGGAATTTTTAAATAATCGATAGGACTTGCTGGTGAGGCAAAATGCAAGATATAATCCAACTGACCTGGAACATGAACGAATTTTGTAATATCGTGATGATAAAATTCAAAATTTTCCAGTTTGAATAGATGTTCTATATTCTTTAAATCTCCTGTGATGAGATTATCCATGCCAATAACAAAATAACCTTCTTTAATAAAACGGTCACATAAATGTGATCCCAAAAATCCGGCTGCACCAGTGATAAGTATCCTTTTCATAAATAAATTTTACAGTTGCAAGGTATTAAAAAACATTTAATAATATAGTAGTTGCGGTACCTCGTTCAAATAAGAAAAACCGCCACTAATTTCACATTATCTCCCATATTACATTCCTGAATAACACTATTCCTAGTCAATTTTATATATTTTTACAGAAACAAAATTATCTAATTTGAAAGTTGTCCATATAGTTGAAGCACTTGCAGGAGGAGTTAACACTTATTTCAAAGAGTTATCCTTTTTCTTCGGTGATTCAGAAATAAAGGAGGATATCGATACCACTATTATTTTTAGTGCAAACCGAAAAGAAGTTGACTCAAAAAAAATAAATGAGGAGTTTTCAAAAGGAGTATCGCTTGTAGAGCTGAACATGGTTCGCGAATTTTCCCCTTTGCAAGATCTAAAATCACTATTACAATTAATTAAGGAACTTCGAAGAATTCAACCGGATGTCATTCACCTTCATTCTTCAAAAGCAGGAGTTTTGGGCAGGGTTGCCTGTTTTCTATTATTTAAAAAATCAAAGCTGTTTTATACTCCGCATGGTTATGCATTTCTTCGAACAGATACTTCCAGTTTTACTAAAAAATTGTATCGCATAATTGAAAGTAGTTTCCAACGAATATTTGGTGGTGCGACCATCGCTTGTGGCGACACAGAATATGGAATTGCTAAAACCATAGGAAAGTCGCATCTGGTTAGAAACGGAATTGATATTAAAAAGGTTCAAAAATACAGTTCTATAAACGACAATAACGTCCTAACAATTGGCATCGTTGGGAGAATAACTTCAGCTAGGAATCCGGAACTATTTAATGAAATCGCATTAAGATATTCTAATCTTAATTTTGTTTGGATTGGAGACGGAGAATTACGACCGCTACTCACTGCTCCAAACATAAAAATTACGGGCTGGTTTCTAGATAGAGAAGATGCACTTATAGCGCTTAATACTATTGATATCTATATTCAGACTTCGCTATGGGAAGGCTTGCCCATTGCAGTTCTCGAGGCAATGGCTATGCAGAAACCTGTTTTGGCAACAAATATAATTGGGAATAAAGATGTAGTAGTACATAATGAAACCGGTTTCCTTTTTAATGAAATCTCTGAATTAGATCACCATATCGAAATTCTAAAAGACGAAGAAGTGCGACGCCGTTTTGGAAAAAAAGGCTTAGAAAGATGCCAAGATTTATTTGACAGTACGAAAAATTTTAAGCAATTAATCGCTCTTTACAAGCAGTAGCTTTCTCTTGCAACCAAAAACTTCCGAAGACAGAAAACCAAAATCCGCTGAAAGCGATTCCATCAAAGCGCAATAGAAAATCATCCGTAAGATTAGAAGTCAAAAAGAGAATAAAGAAGGAGAGAATAATTGCATTTTTTAAATCATATCCTAAATAGCCGATCGTAAAAATGTATAAAAAAACTACCATTGGGCCCAGGATTCCAAATTTTAATAGAAAATCCAGAAACTGATTGTGTGTTGGAAATTCATATTTTGCCAGAAAATGCTGGTTGGTTTGTTTATAATATTTAAATAATTCCGGTTTCCCATCTGAAGCACCAACTCCAAAAGGTAGATGATCTAAGGACAGTTCCCAAGCAGATTTCCAAATGGACACGCGCGTAACAAATGAATTAAAAACTTTTGCTTCCGGGTTTTCAATCTCATCTAGTTTGCCCACTTTATCCATATAAGCAAATGTTACCGTGCTATATTTCTCTTTCATATAGGGATTGTTTTTGATGAACAGGAAAAGGATTCCTCCTAACAAAACAGCCCCAAAAGTTATGATTGCAGCGACTTTCTTAAAATTATAATATCGTATGACTTCGTAGAAAAAAATGATGATTGTACCAGCAATTACGTTAAAAAGAGCCATTCGGGTATTTACAAAAAGCACAAAGAAAAAAGAAAGAGCCAAAACCAATATTCTGAGTAATTTATACGCTACGTTTTCATTTTTTCGAAAAGAATAAACAACAAAATACATACTAATAATCGCTACAAAAGCAAGATGCATATTGAGCGCCGGTGCATGAATTCCGATAGAATTAGAAAAACTATACCCCATTTCCCATAAATCAGTACCGCCTAAATATTTATCTATCAAGTCCGGATAAACGACAATAAACCGAATAAAGAAAAACAATACAATCACAGTAGTTGTATAGCTATAAAATTGCAGTAATTTAATAAATTGTACCCGCTTATAATTACCCAGAATAAACACGGGAAAGAGTAGCAACGAAATACTTTTTTCCATCGATTTCAATCCTTCTCCAAAAGAATCATTATTCCAAAAAAGTAAAATTTCTAATAGTAGTGGTGAAGCAATAACCAAACCCAATAGTATTGCTAATCGAGTGTGTTTTAATTTTTTTATAAAGCATAAATTAAACAAGACAAATCCAATAATAATCCAAGTACATGGTTTTCTAAAAATCATGGTACTTGCAATTAGAAACAGAAAAATATTGAAAATTTTATTGAAGTTCTTTTCTGAAATGTTCATAGTATAAGGCATAGTAAATTAAAGGAAACACTCCTATTTTATGACGAATGGCGGTTCCTAAATCGGGTTCAAAAACCCCTTGAACAATAAAATATGAAAATAAAATAAGTAATATCCACAGTTCGTATTCCTGTTCTTTTCTATTCTTTAAACAACGTGAAAAGCGAACTAGAAGAATATAAAACAATAAAATTTGCCAAATAACGAACGCAATGATCTGAGGAGATAAAAGGTGTTTTAAGCCATTTACAGGAAAATTGACCGTAAAAAAACCATAGACAATACCCACGGTTTCGCCATACCAAGTGTCTGGTTTAAGCGGAGAAACGATCATGGAGTTAGCATCTTGTGACCGTACTCTCCCACTATTAACTACTTCCCTACTACTTTCAGAAAGATACTGTCCTTTCAGTACACCATAACTTAATGACAAAAAAACAGCGATACAAAGTCCGTAAAAAATAGTGGTTAGCGTTTTATTCTTAAAATTGATATAACTCACTAAATACATCCCAAATGCAATAATAGGTATTAATAAAAAGTACGGGCGATAAAAAGCTCCCAAAACCCCCAATAGAAATAAAGATAAAAAAACTGATTTCTTGAAAGAGATACTCTCACTCTTATAAATAAATACAATAAGCGCTAAATACAAATAAGTAATAAACTCCTTCGAAGGCATCGACATAAAAATAGCCATCATAAAAAACCCTAAATAAACCAGAAGGTTCTTAACATTAATCTTTTCAAAATTATCAGGCACGCCTATTTTATATAAAACATAAGCAAGAATGGGATATTGAATTAATGCAATCAAGGGAAAAGGTAAATAACGTAAACCTGTTATTTTGTAAAATAAAATGGTAAGGGGATAACTTCCTAAAAAACCAATCTCATTCCCTCTATCGAATGCAATAAGAGTAGCGTCGTAAAAAAACCGTTTGGGTAATACGTAAAATGCCAGCACTGCAACAACTAAGTTGCAAATAAGCAACAGCATAAAAGCCGCTTTATTTTTTTTTACTAATCTCCTCATAGGTTATATAATCCGGTATACAATTCAATGTGTTGATCCACCATAAATTTAATATCGTATTGCTCTGCCCTTTGCTGGCATCTGTTTGCAACATCTTGGTAATATATGTTATTTGTACAGAGTTTATCAATATAACTCGAAAGTTCTTTAGCGTCACCTGGTTTAAATAAGATACCAGCATCTTTAACAATTGTTGTTAAACAGTCTACATTAGAAGCAATAAGTGGTTTCCCTGATGCCATCCCTTCAATAGAAGCCAATGAAAATCCTTCATAGTTTGACGAAAGTACCACTATATCGGCCATTTTAAATAATTCTGGTACATCCATCCTTATTCCAAGAAACAATACTCGGTCATCAACATTTAATTCTTTTGCCAGTTCCTTACATTGCTGTTGCAAAAGTCCTTCTCCCACCAATAACAGTTTTACATCACTTGATAAATAAGACATCGCCCGTATCAAGGTAGCCTGATCCTTTGGCTCTTTAAAACTGGAAACCTGAATGATTATTTTAAGGTTCGAATTGGCATTTGGAAAAAAATCAAATCTATCTCTAGGAATACTATTTTTAAACGTGTCGATTGGCACGCCATTATTTATGACCTCAATATTTGAATCTGTTAATCCAGTGTGTTTTTTAACAACATCACCTACTGTTTCAGTGATACAAACTATTTTTTGGTATTGTTTATAAAAGAACGGGTCTATACTTTTAAAAATACGACTCCTTACTCTTCTACTAGAGGTACTGTGCTCCGTATAAACTAATTTTATTTTAGAACCCGATACTAATTTTGCTAATACCACCCAATACTGAGCTGGAAATAAATGAACATGTGCAACATCATAGTTTTTTAAAAAGGGAATGATTTTAAATATATGTATTGGATTATAGCGAGAACGAAACCCTAATGAAAAGATAGAACAACATCCCGATGCCTTTAAAGCCTTCATAAATGGATAATCTACACCATTTAATACCAGCAAGTCAACCTTAACGCTCTTTTTATTATAAAGAGGCAATGTATCCAACACCAGTTTTTCAGCTCCTCCTGACTCCAAACTATTTATAATATGTACTATTCTCATTAGTAATTTCTTCTAGTGTAAATATTGGGTGACCGATTAATCATTAATTCAAAAAAACCTTCACCTTGTCTTTTCTATAAATTACTACTGCTGCACTAATATTCCAAAAAAGCGAACTTAAAACAAAAGCAATTGCCGCTCCCGTCATTCCATAATCTGGTATTAAGAACCTATTTAAAACAAAATTAACCCCAACAGCGAGAATTAGTATGATTTGGAAAATATTTTGTCTTCCAGTCATATTTAAATAAACCGGAACCGCTCCAAAAGCGGAACAGATACCTTGACCAATCATCAGAATAAGCAAGGTATCTTTAGCGGCAATATAGTCTTTTCCAAAAAAACCCAAAACGGATTCAGAAAACAAACAAATAATAATGGTCGCCGGTAAAGTCAGTATAAAAATCATCCTCGAACTATTTCTTAGTATTTTATTAAGTTCATTAGTATTTCTAGTCGAAAAATATTCGGCTATTTTTGTCGAAATGGTAATGTTTACAGTAATAATTACCATCGATACAATAGTCATAAATTTAACTGCCAAAGCATAAAATGCAACACTAGCGTCGTCTCTATATTTCTTTAAAAACATAATATCAAAACTCATCAATAAAAATAAAGCCATCCCGCTAATAGCAATAGGGTACGATTTGGTAATTATTTCTTTATATGAAATAGCCTCATCTTCATTTTTGTCGGGATTTCGAGTGAAATAATAAAACGTTAAGCTTGTTGTTATCAGGGAAAGAATTACAAATCCAAAGAGAAACACATCAACCAAATAAGTTTCATCATAAAAATAATAGAGTATAACGGCACCAATTATAACCGGAATGTATTTTATGGTATTCCTAAATAATTCAGCTACATACAAATGATCCAAGGCTCTGAAAACCTCAATGTTTAGTGTTGTTAGTGCGTAAAAAAATAAAATTCCAGTTGCTTTCAAAAGAATTAGATAGACTCCTTCATCTGCAAAAAAAGTATTTATAAACTCTTTCTCTAGGCTTAAAACTATTACAAATAAAAAGACAGACATTGAAAATACGATACCTACCATTTTTATGTAAATACTTCGTAGATCACTTGAAGCATTCGAAATTTTCAATCTTCCTCTAAAATACAGAATAGACTGGTCGCACCCCAACAGGCTGATACTACCTATTACTAATAAAAATGAACGGACAAAATCGTATTGACCTACCGTCTTTGGATCAAAGTTTTTTGTGAGAAATAAAGTAAATCCAAACAAAATAAATACGCCAATAACCCGCAATACCAGCGTAATTAAACTTTGTAGAATAAAGGGATTTTGTCTTATTTTTTGAAGATAGTGACTAATTATTTTCAACATATTTATATCTGATAACCCATTAATTTCAGTTAAATTCGAAAACAATTTCTTTGCTGTCTTATTCGATATATGGATATTTATTTTGCGTTCAACGATTGACTTTTATAAAACGAGAGGATGAATCCAAAAATAATAAATAGGGAAGTAAACAGTATTGGTAGAACTAATTTCATTTTTCCATTAATAGATTTATTGTTTTTAATATTCAAAATTACAGCATTGTCATTGATGACTTTTCTCGCATTGAATAAATCAATCTTTAATGTTCCCAAAACATTTACTAACGAATCTTTTGTCTTAATAATATCATTTAGTTGGGAGTTTTCATTGTAATAAATCAGTTTATCGCTGTTTTGCGCGTTCCCGTTCCGATTTGAAAATGCGTTTACTATTCCGTCAATTTGTAAAACAGTAGCTTCTTTTTCTTTGATCTTTTGCTGAATGTTACCAACTGAAATCTTTTGTATTTCCTGAAAATAACTACTGCTATTTAAATAATTCAATATTGGATCGATAAAATCACTTTGACGCGTCACTCCATTTGTTGAAAGAATTATGGTATGAAAATTATAGTTCTTACTGGTGGTGCTTTCTTTAACGATTGTTTTTAAATCCCCGTTTTGAGCCATTAATTCCAAAAGTTCAAAATTTTGCTCGTTATTGCTTATTAATTTATAAACATCAACAATAGGTTCAATTGAAATTTTGGTTAGTTGCGAAGGATCATTAATACCGATAGACTTCAAAAAAAGAACGTCTTTTTCAGAAATTTTAGAAGCCAGTAAATCAATTTTAGAATACAGATAATCCGTTGATTTAAAATTTGGTGCTACAATAATTTGATGATTGTATTCCTTTTGATTTTTATCTAAATAATATCCCAACCCAAATCCAACGATTAATAGAATTAAAATGATTACCCCATTTTTTACAAAAAATTGAATGCATCTAAAAATAAATGCATTCAATTCCTGAAAAAGATTTCCTATTTTTTTTGAGATTTGAAATAAATCAATCTCTTGATTATCGTTATTTTGGGGTACGTTTGTACTCATCCTAAAAATTTATTTTGTGTTGAAAATTTGTTCCAAAATTTTAATCGTAATCAAATAAGTAGGCTTTACACCCGTTGTTCCTAGTCCGCCTGAAGCCAATGTGCTTCCTGTTTCTAGTGGATTATCCGAAGCGTAATAAGCATATCTCACTTTGATATCATGTGGAACACTTTTTCTAATTTTAGAAGCCGATTGAATGGCTTTTTGATAATAAGAACCTTCCATCTCTAATCCAATAACTCCCCAAGTTGATTCATGGAAAAATTTCAATAAATCCTTGTTTTGCAATGATGTTCCAAGTACCGTAACCATTGGTCCTGCAAAAACTTCAATACCGTTGTTTACAAACATATCAGCGGTTAATTCATTATGGAAAAAATAATTATCTGCCGTTCCCTCATTGATATGTGCATTCGGAATCATGATATCTCCCTTTCCTCCTTCAAGAATACCTGCTTTTCCCATAATAGAAACCGATTCTACATTCAGTAAAGTGTCTTTTTTGAATGGTTTTAATAACTCATCAATAGTTTCGTAAGCTTGCTCACCAAAAGCATAATCCATTACGATTAATACCGGTTCTTTATCCCCGAATTTGGCTTTTGGAAAGGATGAGTTGGCCCAATTAATCTTGGCAGTATCAAAAATTTGTACATCAATGTTCGTTCCTGAAGTATCTGGTAGCGAAATCATCCCCTGTTTCAAGGCGATTCCCTCCACTATATTTCGAACTTCATTTGCTCCTGATTTACTTAATTCTTCATAAATAAAGAAGTCAGATTTGTCTTTGAAATTTGTTTTTAAGGCTGTGGTAGCAAAAATAGAATTCATAACCGAGTGCATATTGGCACTGATGACATGAATAGGTCGGTCTAAAAGTCCGTTTTCTTTTAAGACTTCCTTGATGTTGGTTGCCCATATTTCACCATGGATGTGGTGTCCTAAACGTTCTCTTAAAATAGGGCTAAAAGTAATGACTCTTTTATTATTATCAGTAATCTCTTCTATTGCTAATTTCCCTAACCAGAAAATCACATGCAAAAAACGATCAGGTGCTGCAGTAGATCCAAAAGCATCATATATGTCCAATACTTCCTCAAAAGTTCTTCCAAGAATATTAGCGGCATGAGAAATTGCTTTCTCTTTTTCTACAAGTGTTAGTTTTTTATTTTGAGCCACAGCAGCTTCTAGTTTCATCCAGTCACGGGAAACCTCTCCTGCATCATCAAGTAAAACTCGGTTTCTAATTTTGTGTGATTCTATAAATATAAAAGTCAGGTGCGTCAAAATATCATAAATATCTGAACGGCCTCTTGTGATTTCCACATTCATTTGTTCTTCATCAATACGATAGCAATTTCTTCTTCTTTTAGGAGGAACAATTGCTTGAAAATGAGATTTAGAATACCCTTCATCAGAGGTAAGGTTAATAAATCTACATTCTTCAATTCCTACAGGAAGTCGTTCAATAACATATAGAAGTCCATTTAACTCTACTTTTTCTTCTGCAATGTTTCCGTATATTTCCGGGCGTAAGGCTAACAATGCTTCACGCAAAGTGTCTCCAGAAATTCCCATTGGTTTATAGAACCCTCTGTTGAACAAATGGCGCATTGTAATGTACATTTTTTCAATAGCTGCTGATGATTCTTGTGCTCTTGATCTAGATATATTTTTAGTCTCTTTCATTATTTTATTTTTTCTAACCTGCGAATATAATTATTTTATTTTATGTTCAACACTTCGACAATCTTCCTGTCGTTTGAAAGCCTCGGTATTTTATTTTGCCCTCCCAGTTTTCCTATCGATTTCATATAGTCTTGAAAACCGTTTTTGACCACTTTTGTTATCACTACTTTTTGCAGAATATTACCTACAATCAAGTCATCATAATACATATTTTGTTTTCTCATCGCATTGTCTAACGCTTCCTTGAAAACGGCCGGATCCTCGGGTTCATTTTCAAATTCAATAAACCATTCATGATAAGGCAATCCGCTTAGTGGACTTATTTGCGGAGCAACGGTAAACTCATTTACACGTGCTTTTGTTCCCTCCATAGCTTCCTTTAAAGCACACTCTACTTCTTTGCCAATTACGTGTTCCCCAAAAGCAGATATATAATGTTTAATTCTACCAGAAACTATAATTCGATACGGTTTTAAGGACGTAAACTGTACTGTATCTCCAATGTTATAGCCCCATAGTCCCGCATTAGTGGAAATTATCAATACATAATTAACACCTAATTCCACTTCTCCAATGGTATACCTTCTAGGTTTATCAGAGAAAAATTCGTCGCTTTTGACAAATTCATAAAATATTCCTGCATTCAACAACAGTAACATTCCTTTTTCCTTCTGCGAATCCTGATAGGCAAAAAATCCTTCCGAAGCTGGAAACAGCTCAATACTATCTACTTTCCTACCTATTAAATTTTCGAATTTAGCTCGGTACGGTTCATAATTAACCCCGCCATAAATAAATAGATTAAAGTTTTTGAAAATTTCGCCCACGGTCTTCCCTCCTTTTTGTTGTAAACGCTCAAAGTACATTTGTACCCAAGAAGGAATTCCTGAAATTACAGTCATGTTTTCATCGAAGGTTTCTTCGACAATGGCATCTATTTTCCTTTCCCAATCTTCAATACAATTGGTTTCCCAAGATGGCATTCGGTTTTTTTGTAAATATTTAGGAACAAAATGAGCTACAATTCCTGAAAGTCGACCAAATTTTATTCCGTGTTTTTCTTCTAGAATTGGGCTTCCTTGTAGAAAAATCATTTTTCCGTCCACAAAATCAGCCTTACCCGTTTCATGGATGTAATGTAAGATAGCGTTTCGCGCCGCTTCAATATGATATGGCATGGATTCCTTAGTAAGCGGAATGTATTTTGCTCCGGAAGTCGTTCCTGATGTTTTAGCAAAATAAAGCGGTTTTCCTTTCCAAAGAATATTTTCTTCTCCTTTTACCACTTTTTCAACATAAGGTTTTAAATCCTCGTAATCCCGAATTGGAACGTGTTTTGCAAAATCTTCAAATGTTTTTATTTGGTCAAAGTGATGATCGATTCCAAACTGGGTCTTTTTCGCTTCTTTAATTAATGAATTTAAAACATTTTTTTGGCTATCAACAGGATTGCTGGCCCAAGCTTGCGTTTTCTTATATATTTTCTTGGCAAATAATTTTGCTGCGGC
Organism: Flavobacterium gillisiae; assembly: GCF_900107635.1. GTDB lineage: Bacteria > Bacteroidota > Bacteroidia > Flavobacteriales > Flavobacteriaceae > Flavobacterium > Flavobacterium gillisiae. The sequence continues at coordinate 329,878 of NZ_FNRD01000002.1, read as the reverse complement.
TGATTTTACTGACATAGTTTTCGTTGGTTTTGCCACGAAGGCGCTTCCGATAGCTACCGAAAGGCACAAAGGTTTTATTTTTTCGTGTTTTTACTCCCAGCCTTCGTAACGGCTGGTTGGGCTTTTTTATCTTCTTTTGCTACTTCTTTTCTTAATTCCAATTCTTCCTCTGATGCCGATAATTTTACTTGTGGTACTACTTCCGTACTGGATGCAAGAATGGAATCTTTATTAAATTTTGCATATTCTAATTCTCCGTTAAGCACTTTTTGAATGGATTGAATATAGGCCTCATTTTTCTTCAGTGCTATGGTTAGTGAATCTGATTTTAAGGCTAATTCAGTAGCATCTCTTTTTAATTTAGAAGAAGAGTACCCCGGAATGAATTCTCTTAAAGGAGTAAAAGCAATTATAAAAGTAGTGACTGAAATTAAAAAAATAGCGCCAATAGTAGCTACAACAAAAACATTCATTAAGTTTAATTTTAAAGAAAATATTTCTTCAAAAGTATCCTCATTCAAAATAACCAAGCGGTTTTTAGTGAATAATTTACGGTGAAGTTTTTTCCTTTTCAATCTTTTTCCTGACATACTTTTTCTTTATGTTACAAATATAATAATTAATGTCAACGAAAGTGCTTTGACCACTTAGTTCGGCTTAATTCATGGCAATGATTTAATTTTAATACATTTTTAACCTTAACTGAATTAAATAATAGTTAAATTGAATTCTTATTAAGTTATTCTATTTACCTTTGTACCAAGATTTATTACAAATTTGCTTCGGCATAAATTATTCAATCATGGGAAGATTTGGTGTTACAGAAATCCTTGTTATATTAGCAGTTGTTTTATTACTCTTTGGAGGTAAGAAAATTCCAGAATTAATGAAAGGATTAGGAAGCGGAATTAAAGAATTCAAAAATGCTTCTAAAGAAGAGCCTTCAGCTGATAAAAAAGACGAAACTGAAAACGAAAAAAAATAAAAAAAGTCCCGATACAATCGGGACTTTTTTTATTTTTCTATAGTATCATCGTCAACTGAATTCGTTTTCTATCCTCATCAACTTCCGTTACTTTAACTTCTACATGTTGGTGTAACTTCACTACTTCATTAACATCGCTTACAAAGCCTGCTTTAAGCTGTGAAATGTGAACCAAACCACTTTCTTTTACTCCAATATCTACGAAACAGCCAAAATTGGTAATGTTATTCACAATTCCAGGCAAAATCATTCCAGACTTTACATCTTTAATTGTCTTTACATTCGGGTCGAATTCAAATACTTTTGCTGATTTTCTTGGATCTAATCCTGGTTTTTCAAGCTCTTTAATAATATCTTTCAAGCTTAACAAACCTATTTCTGGAGTAATGTAATTCTCCGGTTTTATTAAGGCTGTTTTTTCTTTGTTTGCAATCAAATCATTTACCGAAAGTTTCAAATCTTTGGCCATTTTCTCAACAATTCCGTAGGCTTCTGGATGAACAGCCGAATTATCTAGTGGATTTTTAGCATTCGAAATTCGGATAAAAGCAACTCCTTGCTGGTACGCTTTTTCACCCAAACGCGGTACTTTTTTCAGTTGTTTTCTATTTTCAAAAGGGCCATTTTCTGAGCGGTAATTTACAATATTTTCCGCCAGCTTCTCTCCTATTCCACTCACATAACTCAACAAATGTTTACTGGCAGTATTAATATTTATACCAACAGAATTCACGCAACGAATTACGGTGTTATCTAATTCTTCTTTCAGTTTAGTTTGATCAACATCATGTTGGTATTGGCCTACGCCAATGGCTTTTGGGTCAATTTTTACCAACTCAGCCAAAGGATCTGACAATCGTCTACCAATAGAAACCGAACCACGAACGGTTACATCATAATTTGGGAATTCTTCTCTCGCAATTTTAGATGCTGAATAAACCGAAGCTCCAGCCTCCGAAACGATAAATACTTGCACCGGTTTATCAAAAGCGATTTTCTTGATGAAGAATTCGGTTTCACGAGATGCAGTTCCGTTTCCTATCGAGATAGCATCAATTTTATACGAATTCACCATCGAACGAATTTTTTTCATCGCCATGGCTTCCTCTTTTTGTGGAGCATGCGGATAAATAGTTTCATTATACAATAAATCCCCTTTTTCGTCCAAACAGACAATTTTACAACCGGAACGAAATCCTGGGTCAATAGCCAAAATCCTTTTTTCACCTAATGGCGGCGCTAATAGTAACTGTCCTAAATTATTGGCAAAAACCTGAATCGAATTGGCATCTGCTTTGGCTTTAGCTTCCTGCAAAGTTTCATTTGAAATAGCTGGATTCAACAATCTTTTGAAACTATCTTCAATAGCAAGTTGTACATGTGAAGTAGTTTTGTTTTGACCTTTTAAAATCAACTCATCTATTATATCATAAGCAGCATCAACATCTACTTCCACTTTTAGTTTTACAAAACCTTCGTTAACTGCGCGAAGCATCGCTAATAATCGATGCGACGGCGCTTTACTTAATGGTTCTGACCAGTCGAAATATTGATCAAATTTTTGTGCTTTTTCTTCTTCTTTTTGCTTTTTTACTACCTTAGTACTAACAGTAGCACTGCGTTGATAAAGGCGTCGCAACTGTTTTCGAACATAAATATTTTCATTTATCCATTCGGCAATAATATCTCTTGCTCCTTGTAGAGCGGCATCTTCATTAACAACATTGTCGTTCAAATACTGTGTAGCTATAAAATCAACATCATCATTATTTTGTGCCATAATGATTTTAGCTAATGGTTCTAAACCGTGTTCACGGGCAATATCAGCTTTTGTCTTCTTTTTCTTTTTATAAGGTAAGTAAATGTCCTCTAATTCTTGTATATCGAAGCTTTTATCAATTTTAGCAAACAGCGTTTCGTTCATAGCGCCTTGCTCCATAATTGATTTTAATATTGCCTCTTTACGTTTTACAATGTCTTCATACTCTTTTTGAAGCTTAGCGATTTGTTCAATTTGAACTTCATCTAGATTTCCAGTAGTATCTTTACGATACCTAGAAATAAAAGGAATAGTACAATCTTCTTGTAATAATTGAACGGTTTTTTGAATATTAATTGCTGCTGTAGCAACTATTTTGGATATGAATTGTATGTTAGTCATTTTAGTTTTTTTCGAACAGCTAAAATAATATCTTTGAAACTTAAATTGAGTTAAATGATTATTTTATTCTACTGTTTTTTGATAATAAATACTCTTGGATTTTTAGTGACGGCTTATGATAAATATTTAGCAAAAGCTCAAAAAAGAAGAATACCAGAAAAAACACTTTTAAGCTTTGTAGCTTTTGGAGGTACTGTAGGCGCTGGAATTGCTATGTTACTGTTTAGACATAAAACTTCTAAAAGAACTTATCTATTGAAGTTTTGGGTTATTGTAGTAATCCAAATAGTACTTCTTTATGCCTACTATTATTTTGGATTAAAATCCAAATAAAATAGCCTATTCATTTAAAAATAAATAGGCTAGATATAATTATTTGGTGCGAAGCACCTCGATTTCAAAAATTAGCAACACGCAATTTTATCTACTCTGGTTTGGTGTCTTCCTCCTTCAAATTCAGTATTTAAAAAAGTATTTACCATTTCTACTGCTTGTGGAATAGATGTGTAACGAGCTGGAATACTAATAATATTAGCATCATTATGCTGACGGGCTAAAGCCGCAATCTCTTTCATCCAACATAAAGCAGCACGTACTTTCAGGTGTTTATTTGCACTCATGGCAATTCCATTACCGCTTCCGCAAATAACAATTCCAAAATCAACTTTTCCTTCAGCTACATCTTTTGCAACAGCGTGCCCAAAATCTGGATAATCTACACTATCATTTGAATCCGTTCCATAATTAGTTACCTCATATCCTTTTGCTTTAAGCATATCTACAATGGCTTTTTTATATTCTGGACCAGCATGGTCATTTCCAATTGCTATTTTCATTTTATTTCTATTAAGTTGTGTACTGCAAATTTACCAAAACAATTTTGTATAATTAAAGTATGGAATTCTTTATTTGTTAAAAAAGAACAACGGCGCTAGCAGCCTTATTTTACTGCACTGTAACACACAGATTACGAGTAAGTTTAGTAGTTATCAATAATTATCATTATTTCATAAAACATTGATAATCAATAAATAATTTGAATTTATTTTGTTAAAAATATCCATTGTTAATAGTAAAATGCAATCGCTTGATATTCAGTTAACTTTAAGTTAATATTAATTGTTGATAACTTGAGATAGAATATTAGAACTATTTTTCTGTAGTATTAAAAAAATAAGTAATCAAAAACCCACATTAGAAATCCAAATTTACTTTGGTGAATTTTTAGAATAGTTATCAATATAAAAAAGTACTTTATTAACAAAATTTTAAAAAATACTTATTTACAAATTCAAATGATTTTAGTTTATCAACCATTGTTAATTAAAATATAAAAACTCTTTAAAACTAGATATTTAAGTAAATATAGTATTGTTAATAACTCCGAATAAAGTTCTACAACTTGGTTTCAATACTTTTTCTTAGATATTTATAGCCACTATTAACAAGCTATAATACCCATTAATAAATAATTTAAATTAATTTTTTTTTTTATTGTATTATATATGTGTTGACAACTTTAAAGAAAAATTAAACAATTTTTAAATTGTTATCGTACTTCATTTCTTGTAAAATTGCTTTTACGCTTGCAAAGTCATTAGGATGAATTTTAAGTTTGATTCCTCCAAGAGCAGTTGAGTACATGGGAACAATTGATGACATCAATTCATTCTGAAAATAATACTGCAAACCTTCCTGATCCAATCGATGTTTTAGAATTTCTATTTCATGGATGTAATCAAAAATAGCGATGGTTATAAATGCTTCCATTTTTATTGTTTTCATAAAGATACAACTATTATGTAAAGTTATATTTTCTTTAAAACTGCCTGCTATTTTCTTATAACTGCATACTATTTCGTAATTTTCGACTTTTAAGAAAAGATTTATGAGTAAAAGAATAAGAAAGCCGGTAAAGAAAGAGAAAGATTTCTCTGAACAAATTATAAAAATATTATCGCAAAGTGCTAATAAAGCATTCAATTATAAACAAATAGGAGCAAAGCTAGAACTTGACGATACACAAAGTAGAAACCAAATTATAAAGGATTTAAAGATATTGGCAAGCCAAAATAAAATTATAGAGTCAGAGCCAGGAAAATATTTGATTAAAGCAGAAAGCAAAGAGTATTACGAAGGTAAGATTGACATGACAGGTAGAAAAACAGCCTATTTTGTTTGTGCTGAATTAGAGGAGGATGTATTTATTCCAACTAATAATTTAAACCATGCCTTAGATAAAGATATTGTCAAAGTATATGTTTACAACCGAAGAAAAGGAAAAAGACCTGAAGGTGAGGTCATTGAAGTAATTGAAAGACATAAAACAGACTTCGTAGGAGTTATTGATATTCAAAAGAATTTTTCTTTTGTCTCGACGGCTAATCCAAAAATGTATACGGATATTTTTATTCCAAAAGATAAAATAGGAGAGGCAGAGCAAGGAGATGTGGTATTAGTTCATATTGAAGATTGGCCTTCAAGGGCGGATAGTCCTTTTGGAGCGGTGATTAAAGTATTAGGAAAACCAGGAGAACACGATACCGAGATTCACGCTATTTTAGCTGAATACGGTTTACCGTCTGAATTTCCAATAGAAGTAGAGACTTATGCACAAAAGATAGATACATCGATAACTGAAAGTGAAATCGCTAATCGTAGAGATATGCGTGATACTTTGACTTTTACGATTGATCCAAAAGATGCTAAAGATTTTGATGATGCCTTATCATTTAAAAAATTAGAAAATGGAAATTATGAAATAGGAATTCACATTGCTGATGTTTCTTATTATCTTGAAGAAGGAACTATTCTTGATGATGAAGCTTATCAACGAGCTACTTCTGTTTATTTAGTGGATAGGGTAGTCCCTATGTTGCCAGAAGTACTTTCTAATTTTGCGTGTTCATTGCGTCCAAATGAAGAAAAATATACTTTTTCGGCTATTTTTGAAATTACAGATAAATGTGAAGTAGTTGATCAATGGTTTGGAAGAACAGTAATTTATTCTGATCAACGTTTTGCATATGAAGAAGCTCAATATATCATAGAAACTAAGGACAATACAATACCAGAAGAAATTTCCATTACAGGAAGTTCTTATGTTGTTTCGGATGAAATTGTTGCTGCTACTTTAAAAATGGATGAATTAGCTAAGATTTTCCGAAGAAAAAGAATGAACGACGGAGCAATTTCTTTCGATAAAGTAGAAGTAAAATTCAACTTAAATGAAGAAGGAGAACCGGAAGGCGTTTACTTTAAAGTATCAAAAGATGCGAATCATTTGATTGAAGAGTTTATGCTTTTGGCCAATAAAAAAGTAGCAGAATTCATTGGAAAACAAAAGAAAACTTTTATCTATAGAATTCACGATGAGCCTAATGCAGATAAATTAATTGCATTACAAACGGTTATCGCAAAATTTGGTTATAAAATTGATTTAAGAAGTAAAGATGATATTTCAAAATCGTTGAATAGTTTATTAAGTGAGGTTGTAGGAACCAAAGAACAGAATTTAGTAGATACTTTAACCATCAGAACGATGAGTAAAGCAAAATATTCTACTGATAACATAGGTCATTACGGATTAGCTTTCGATTATTATTCTCATTTTACATCGCCTATTCGTCGTTATCCTGACGTTATGGTACACCGTTTGCTACAGTTTTATCTAGACGGAGGAAAGTCCGTAGATGAAGATACTTATGAAGCAAAATGTTTACATTCTTCTACAATGGAAGGATTAGCTACCCAAGCAGAAAGAGACTCTATCAAATACATGCAGGTGAAATACATGCAGGATCATAAAGATCAAGAATTTTTGGGAGTTATTTCTGGAGTTACTGAATGGGGAATTTTTGTCGAAATCATTGAAAATAAATGTGAAGGTATGGTTCGAATTCGAGATATAAAAGATGATTATTATTCTTTCGATGAGAAACAATATGCACTTGTAGGAGCAAGTTCACATAAATTATTACAATTAGGGGACGAAATTTACGTTAAGGTTAAAAATGCGGATCTAGTTAAAAAACAACTTGATTTTAATTTTTTAAGACGTATTGAAGAACTAATAAAATAAAAGAAAATGAAAAGATTATTGATTGTAGCATTTGTTATTGTTGCCCAAATGAGTTGTGGTCAGGTTACAAAAAATTTAGGTGATTTTAGTGATATCAAAGTATTTGATAAACTTAAAGTTGAACTAATTCCATCTTCAGAAAATAAAGCAGAAATTACCGGTAATAGGGAAAGTGAAGTGGAGTTTGTTAATAAAAATGGAGAATTAAAAATAAGAATGCCATTTCCTAAATTATTATCCGGAGATGATATTACTATTAAATTGTATTTTAGAAACATTGAAAGTATCACCGCAAGCGAAGGTTCTTTTGTTTCATGCGATACTAGGTTTAAACAAACAATTATGGATTTAAGTGCAAAAGAAGGGGCACAAATCAATATTGATTTAGATGTTGAAAAAGTAAATGTAAAAGCAGTTACTGGTGGAATTATAGAATTATCTGGTAAAGCTTTAAATCAAGATGTAGTTATTATGTCTGGTGGAAATTTACAATCTAAAGAATTACATACCTCACAAACCTCAATAAACGTTTCTGCGGGAGGAAATGCAGAAATACATGCTAGTAGTCTTGTTGATGCTAAAGTTAAAGCAGGAGGCTCGATTTACATTTATGGAAGTCCAAAACAAATCAATAAAGAAACATTGTTTGGTGGAACCATCGTAGAAAAAAAATAATTTATAGTTATAAATTTTAATGGTAAACGATATTTTATCCGGAATTCCTTGGGGAATTTTCCTAAGTTTTATGATTGGTCCCGTATTTTTTATTTTACTTGAAACAAGTATTATAAAGGGTTTTAGAGCTGCAATAGTTTTTGATTTAGGTGTTATTTTAGGAGATATCGTATTTATTGGTATTGCGTACCTAGGGAGTTACAGGTTAATTCAATCTTTAAAAGACAAACCAGCTCTCTTTATTTTTGGAGGGATGTTGATGTTAGCCTATGGTATTATTTCTTTTATAAGTTTGCGGAAGGAAAAGAAGATCGACACTAAAAAAATTGATAACGAAATCATAAGAAAAGATTATTTTAGTCTTTTTATTAAAGGATTTTTCTTGAATATTATTAATATTGGAGTATTGGGTTTTTGGTTAGCGATAATCATTTCGGTGGGTCCAAAATTAGATATGCAAACTTCCAGAATGGTGACTTTTTTTGCTGCAGTAATCATCACTTATTTATTGGTAGATTGTATTAAAATACTTTTAGCTAAACAGTTAAAAACAAAAATGACTCCAACTAATATCCTTAAAATTAAAAAGGGAATCAGTATTGTTCTAATGGTTTTTGGAATGGTTTTGATAACACAAGGTTGGTTTCCAAAAGAAAAAGAAATGGTAAAAAATGCATTTCAAAAAATAGAGAAAGAATAGTAAATTTTCTCCTTTTATATTTAAACCGCTCTATTGGAGCGGTTTTTTTATGTCTTATAGTCAACAATCATTCCTACTATTTATCACGGTGAAAGCATCTCAGTAAAGCTGCTCACGTATATAGAGACGCTTTCAGCTTGATAAACTAAGCGGGGAAGTTTATGGAAGTATAATGTGTTTTGTTATTAGATTATTTTATATTGATAATTAGTATAAACCTACTTTGTGGAAGTACTAGAGGATTTTTCTCCTACGTCGAAATGACAAGTTTGAGAGTATTAAACATAAAAAAAACCTCCAAGTTTCCTTGAAGGTTTTAGAGGCATCGTGCGGATTCGAACCGCAGTAGGAGCTTTTGCAGAGCCCAGCCTAGCCACTCGGCCACGACGCCATTTGTTGAATGGATGGCAAAAGTACTTAAAAAGTTTAGAGTTTAAAAGTTTAAAGTTTAAAAGTTTTAAAAAATAATTATTTTATGCTTTTAAAATGCGTTTACATTTGCGGTATTTGCAATCGGTTTAGCTTCTGTATTTTTCTAATTCAACAGTAACTGCTTCAACATCACCACCAATAGGAGGATTTAATTTAGAAACAGCCAATAGTATTCTAGAAACTTCGGGAATTTCACCAAACACGCGTGTAATTATTCTTTGTGCCACATGTTCTAGTAAATGGGAACGGATTTCCATTTCTTCGACCACGATTTTATTCAGTAACACATAATCTACGGTATCATTCAAGTCATCTGACTGGCAAGATTTTCTTAAGTCAGTTTTTATTTCCAGGTCAATCGAGTAATCAGAACCTATTTTTCCTTCTTCGATTAGGCAACCATGATAGGAGTAGGTGCGTATATTTTTTAATTTAATAGTTCCCATTTTGAGTATAGTCTTTAATTAGTTTGTTTATTTTTTTATAAAAGTACGAATTATTTAAAATTTATTGGCTTAAAAAGAAATAAGCAAATCCCGTATTCGCTATTTAACCAACAATTTTGATAACTTTGCTTTTTTAATACAACATTATGTCTACAGAAGAAAAATCACTTCATTTTATAGAACAGATTATAGAAGAAAGCTTAACAAATGGTTTTCCAAAGGAGCAACTTCGTTTTCGTTTTCCACCGGAACCAAATGGCTATTTGCATATTGGTCATGCTAAATCAATTTGTTTGAATTTTGGTTTGGGATTAAAGTACAATGCCCCAGTTAATCTACGTTTTGACGATACTAATCCAGCCAAAGAAGAGCAGGAATATGTTGATGCCATAAAAGAAGATTTATTGTGGTTGGGTTTTAATTGGACTGAAGAACGGTATTCTTCTGATTATTTTCAGCAGCTATACGATTGGGCTGTTGAAATGATTAAAAACAATAAAGCTTATGTAGATAGTCAGTCTTCTGAAGATATGGCGATTCAAAAAGGAACACCCACTCAACCTGGAGTAGACGGTCCTTATAGAAACCGATCAATAGAAGAAAATTTAACTTTGTTTGAAGCGATGAAAAATGGCGATTATCCAGAAGGAAGCCATGTTTTACGTGCTAAAATAGATATGTCATCGACAAATATGTTGATGCGTGATCCTTTGATGTATCGTGTTTTACACCGTCATCATCATAGAACTGGGAACGATTGGAAAATTTATCCTATGTATGATTACGCTCATGGCGAAAGTGATTATGTGGAGCAAATTTCGCATTCAATCTGTACATTAGAATTTGTGATGCACCGCGAGTTATACGATTGGTTTTTGGACCAAATTTATGATAAAAATAAGGTAAGACCACATCAATATGAATTCGCTCGCTTGAACCTTAATTACACTGTAATGAGTAAGCGAAAGTTATTGCAATTGGTGCAGGAAAATATTGTTAATGGGTGGGATGATCCAAGAATGCCTACTATTTCTGGTTTAAGAAGAAGAGGGTATACTGCTGCTTCTATCCGTAAATTTTGTGATATCATAGGTGTTGCAAAGCGTGAGAATGTGATTGACGTATCGCTCTTAGAATTTTGTCTTCGTGAAGATTTGAATAAAACTGCGCCTCGTGTAATGGCAGTTTTAGACCCAGTAAAATTAGTGATTACTAATTATCCTGAAGATAAAGAAGAGTCATTAGATGCTGAAAATAACCAGGAAGATGATACTGCAGGTTTTAGAAAATTGCCTTTTTCTCGTGAATTATACATAGAAAGAGAAGATTTTCTTGAAGAAGCCCCGGCTAAGTTTTTCCGTTTAAGTATCGGGAATGAAGTTCGTCTTAAAAATGCATATATCATTAAAGGTGAAAGTGTTGTAAAAGACAGTGAAGGTACTATTACTGAAATTCATGTTACTTATGATGAAGATAGCCGAAGCGGTAGTGGGAGTGAAGCTTCTCAACGAAAAGTAGCTGGTACCTTGCATTGGGTTTCCATAAAACATGCTATTGAAGCTGAAGTTCGTTTGTACGATCGTTTGTTTATTGATGAAGCGCCAGACAGTCATAAAGAGAAGAACTTTTTGGAATTTATGAACACTAATTCTCTTGAAATAGTGAAAGGTTTTGTAGAACCAGGTTTAGCTTCTAGCACCGCTGGAGATAAATTTCAGTTCCAACGTTTGGGTTATTTCAATACAGATAAAGACAGTACCGAAGGAAAATTGGTTTTTAATAAAACAGTTGGACTCAAAGATGCTTGGGAAGAAAAAGGCAAGAAGGAAGCTAATTTATTGATGAATACACAAAAGGAAATCAATAAATATGTTAAAGAAAAAGACCTTTCAAATGCTGATTTGATGTTGGAAAATATCGTTTCAAACATACTAAGTATCGATAATTTTAGTCTGATAAACCAGACGGTTGCTAAAAATGTTAAGAATGACAATAATTCTTTATTGTTTGCCAATTTAGTTTTACTGCACTCTGATAAAGTACAGCCTAAAGATATTGAAAAAGAGGTTTTGACAAAATTATACACGATGTCTTTAAAAAGTCAATTGGCTGCCGTTAGAATTTTAGCAATTCAGAATTTAAGTACGGATGCTGCTAATTTTGATGAATTTACAAATCAACTTGCAGAATTGAAAAATACAGAGAAAAACGAAAAAGTTTCTGATTTATTAAATAACCTAAAGCTCTAATCTATTTTTCTTATACAATAGATTTTAACAATACAAAAACGCCTTTAATGGGCGTTTTTTTATTATTGTAAAAAACTATCAAATATTAGTATTTAATTGTTTTTATATATTAAAAACGACTTCCATATCGCTTGATTAAGCTATTTTTAAGTTTTATATATTAAATAGTATAACTTATACTGTTTTCATTGATTAGTATCCTTTATATAAGTTTTTAATTACTTTTATTGCTTATTAACATGTAAATGTTAATAAAATTTGTATCTTTATATTATTACTAATTAAATATAAAAAATTATGTCAAAGAATACAGGAAATACGATTTTAGCAATTTTAACTGGTGCAGCTATTGGAGCTGGTGTTGGAATTTTATTTGCTCCGGATAAAGGTTCAAAAACAAGAGTAAAAATTAAAGACAGTTATAAAGATGCTCAAAAGGATTTACAAAAAAAGTATGAAGAACTTTCTGAAGAAGTAAAAACAAAGTTCACTAGTACGAAATTTGATTTTGAAGGAAGCTATGATGATTTACTTTCAAGTATGAGTCATAAAACAGAAGATGTAATTAGTTTCCTTGAAAGTAAATTAGCTGAGCTAAAAGAGAAAAACTCAAAACTTCAAAAATAATTAATAAGCTTTAAATTTGAAAATAAATAATTAATGTATGGCATTTGAAGAAATAAAAGAGAATGTTGAAGAAATTCAAGAACAGACGCAAGCGTATATAGAAAATAATCTAGCCTATTATAAATTGCGGACTTTTAAAATGGCAATGAAATCTACGACAACGATTTTAAAGTTTTCTTTGATATTGTTGGGTTTTAGTATGGTTTTGTTATTTCTTTCTTTAGCCCTTGCATTTGCAATTGGAAATTATTTGGATAGTTTTCCTTATGGTTTTCTGATAGTGGGAGTGATTTATCTTCTTGCGACAGGATTATTATTTTTGGTTAGAGATAAGGTAGTGGAAGGACCTCTATTAGAGAAATTTTCAGAAATATTTTTTAACGACTAAACTAAACTATGGGAACTAAAAAATATTCATCGTATGATCAAATTGATAGAGAACTGGAGATTTTAAAGATTGAAAAAGAAATTAGCTATCAAAAAATTATTCTGGGCTATCATAAAACTAAGGAAAGCATTACACCTAAACATTTAGTTAACAATTTGTTGGGTTCCTTTAAAACAGGCTTTAATGGCTCTTATGGCACCATATTAAACATTGCAGTACCATTTGTAATCAAATGGATAATAGATAAAAAAAGAGGCTGTTAGGCCTCTTTTTTGTTATAATAATATGAAGTATTATTCTTCTGTTTCAGAATCCTCTTCGTCTTGAACTTCTATTGGAATGATAGGTTCCGTTTTTGTTTTTGCTTTTCTATTTCCTTTTTTCATGGATTCACCGACCATATTACTAGCAGAGAAGCTTGCCACCATATTGTTTAACATGTCACTACCTGCTTGTGGTGAATTTGGTAATAAAATTAAATTAGAATTAGTATCAGCGCCAATAGCTTGTAAAGTATCGTAATGTTGTGTAACCACAATCAATGCAGAAGCTTCTTGAGAGTTAATTCCAACTCTATTCAGAACATCAACACTTTCTACTAATCCTCTAGCAATCTCTCTTCTTTGATCTGCAATACCTTGTCCTTGTAGACGTTTACTTTCTGCTTCAGCCTTTGCTTTTGCAACAATTCTAATTCTAGATGCTTCCGCTTCAAATTCAGCTACTGTTTTCTCTCTATCAGCAGCATTAATTCTATTCATGGCATTCTTTACTTGAATATCCGGGTCAATATCAGTTACTAATGTGTTGATAATTGTATATCCGTAGGTGGTCATCGCTTCGTTTAATTCTCTTTTTACGGCAATGGCGATATCATCTTTTCTTTCAAAAACATCATCTAATTTTAATTTTGGAACTTCGGCACGAACTACATCAAATACGTAGGAAGTAATTTGGTCATGCGCGTATTCTAATTTATAAAAGGCATCGTAAACCGTTTCTTTGACCACCATAAATTGAACTGAAACTTTAAGTTTGACAAAGACATTGTCTTTAGTTTTAGTTTCGATAATTACATCTAATTGTTGGATTTTAAGATTTACACGTCCTGCAACTCTGTCAATTAGTGGAATTTTCAAATGGAGTCCTGATTGTCTAACGCTGTGAAATTTACCGAATCGTTCGATTATAACAGAAGTTTGCTGCTTCACGGTGAAGAAAGAAGACAGTAGAATAAATAATCCAATAACTAGTAGGATAATTAATGTAATGTTCATAAGATGTATAATTTAGATTAAAAATAAGTGTTAAATTACAAAAAATCTTTAGGTTTGTGAACGTTTAATTCAAGAATATGAAAAAGCTCTATTTTACATCAGTTTTGATTTTGGTTGCATGTACTGTTTTTGCACAATATGGTTATCGGGATTCTAATAGAATAGGGATCTCGTTTGGAGCAAATCAGCTTACTATGAATACTGATAATTTTCAAACAAAGCCGGATTTAGGGTGGAATGCTGGTTTATCTGTAAGAGGTAATTTTTATGATAATTGGGATATGGTCTACGCACTGCAGTTTAGTGAAAATAATTTTTCAGTGGCTACTAGGAAACTCAATGTTCAAAATGTAGATGTTAATTATAAACTGGCTTCGGCTCAGATATCGCTACAGTTGAGTTATATTCTTGTCGAAAATATTTTGAGTGTGGAGTTTGGACCAGTTGTACAAGTGAATGGGAAATTTAAAATTGATTATGAAGAGGAGAATAATACGATTAATGGGACCGCTTTGTTAGCAAAGGACATTGTTGATATCTCTAAATTCAATTTCTATCCAACGGTTGGTATTACGGCTGGAGTGCGTCATTTTAGATTTAATGTTTCCTATCAATATGGAATCAATAACATGCTTGATAATCTTAATACGAAGCAGTTGGGGGTTAATTTTAACGGTAATCCCGGAATACTTAATGGAAATGTGATTTTATATTTATAAGTTAAATTTATAAGAATAATTTTATTAAAAGAGTATGGTAAAATAATTTAAAATCCCTCTAATGATTTACATTTGAGGGATTTTTATTTTTAACTTTAAAACTGAATCTATTTATGAAGAAGCCATTTTTTTATTTTTTAATGCTTTCGAGTCTTTTTGTCAATGCTCAAACAACTATTGTCGAGGAAAGATTCGAAAAAGACAAAACCCCAATGCGTTATCATTATCTACCAAAAAGCGGTAAGATTGTGATTGAAAAGGGTAGTTATGTTTCCATGTCTACTAATAGAAGGATAAATAATATTACTAGCTATGATAGTAATGGAAAAATTGAAATAGTTGCTGATCAATTTGAAATTCCTCAAGCTTATTTTTCAGTTACCGAAAACACATTTAAAGTTGATGAATTTACGCGGGCTGCTGGTGCTAAAAAATACAATTATTATGTAAATGGTAAGCAAACACCATTTATAAGTTATTCAGATGTAGATCGTAATTTTTGGATTTCAAATAAATATAACGTTAATTCAAGTTTTGGTCGTGCTTTTTTTAATGATAAGTACGAGTTGGATATTGTTGATGAAAAAGGAAAGAACAAAGTCATTTTCGAGAAAGATGAGTTCTATTTAGAGACTTTAGATATTTTTTCTAAAGAGAAAAGGATTATTCCCATAGTTAAACCAGATATTAGTAGGTTAGTAGGAAAGGGTTTTATTAATGTAGAAGAGTATTTGGGTTATACAGCAAATATTATTGACAATGACAAATTCGAGATTGTTACTAAGTCCATCTCAAAAGATTACAAATCCTCTATTTTATATCGTACTTTTTATAGTATGGAGGGAAAAAATGTGGGTGAACAAAAGATTGATATTTCTTTACCTAAGGAGTATTTAGCGTATTCTGCTAATAAAGTCGCCCGGATAAATGAAAAATTGACTGGTTTTAAGAATGAAACAGAGTTATTTTTAACTGATATTGGGATTAATGATTTTATAGAGGATAACGTAACTAAAGATGTTTATGTTTATGGCTTGTTTGCCGATAAACCGAAGAAACTTAATGATGATAATTCTCCTATGGGTTATTATATTTTTAAATTTGACAAGGACGGAAATAAGTTATGGGAATCAATAAATAGAATTGAAGATAAAGATGATTTTAACAAAAAAATTCATTTGGTAAAAGTGTTCAGTTCGCTTTCATTTAGTGATAACGAATTATGTATGCAAACGGGTGGTGCGTTTACAAACAAGTATTTTCACTACTGCTATTTAGATAAAAAAACGGGTAATATTGTTAGTAAAGGAAAGATTTCTTACGAAAAAGACAGAATTTATACAATGAGTGGTGATGTGAGACTTTTTCTTTTTTCTTTTTATGAAAACAAGGATTATAAGAAAAAATTATTTGATTTGGATGGTTTAATTGCTATTGATAAGAACAAGAAAGTAGCGGATTATTTGAAAAGCATCAATAATAAAAATAAATTATATTTTAATACGATATTAGGTAATGAAGGAACTTGGTTAATAGAATCAGATAATGAAGAATATTATAAAGTAACTTTCTTTAAAGCGTAAATAATTATTTATTGCTTTCGATTAATTTAAAAACAGAAAAGCCTCCGAATTTATGGAGGCTTTTCTGTTTTTATAAAGTAGTTATAGCTTTTTGAATTCTGCTAATTGTTTCTTCTTTTCCAATGAGTTCTACGATATCAAATAGGTGAGGACCTTTTAAAGCACCAACCAAACTCAAACGGAAAGGTTGCATTACTTTACCCATTCCTATTTCGTTTGTCGTCATCCAATCTTTCACGATAGTTTCGATGTTGACAGAAGTGAAATCAGTTATTTCTTTAAGCACAGAAATCAATTCTTGCATTAATGCTGGTGTTTCTGCTTTCCAGTTTTTTGATGCTTTTTCATCATAGGTTGTTGGAGCAACAAAAAAGAAATCACTCAAATCCCAAAATTCTGAAACGAAATTAGCTCGTTCTTTTATTAGACTTACGATTTTTATCAGTTTATCTTCAGAAGTAGAAATACCTTTTTCAGTGACAATAGGAGTGAAGGCTTTCGCCAAATCTTCGTCTTTTTGCTTGATTAAATATTGGTGGTTAAACCATTTGTTTTTTTCCGGATCAAATTTAGCGCCTGCTTTGTGAACTCTGTTCAAATCGAAAGCTGCTACTAATTCGTCTAAATTATATATTTCTTTGTCTGTTCCATCATTCCAACCCAGTAAGGCTAAGAAGTTAACAACTGCTTCTGGGAAAAATCCTTTTTCTCTGTAACCTGATGAAATTCCTTCTTCCGTTTTCCATTCTAATGGGAATACTGGGAATCCTAATTTATCTCCGTCACGCTTAGATAGTTTTCCGTTTCCAACCGGTTTCAAAATCAAGGGTAGGTGTGCAAATTCAGGTGCATCCCAACCAAAAGCTCTGTATAATAAAACGTGTAACGGCATAGACGGTAGCCATTCTTCTCCACGTATAACATGCGAAGTTTCCATTAAATGATCATCCACAATATTTGCTAAATGATAGGTTGGCATTCCGTCACTTTTAAACAGTACTTTATCATCCAGTAAGCTGGTTTCAAATTTCACATCACCACGAACAATATCTTGTAAATGCAAGGTTTCACCAACTGGAGTTTTAAAACGGATCACATAAGCATCACCATTAGCGATTCTTTCAGCAGTTTCTTCAGCAGAAATTACCAGCGAAGTATCTAGTAATTCTCGATTAGTATGATTGTAAATGAAGGTATTCCCTTGTGCTTCTTGTTCTTTTCTTGCTGCATCTAATGCTTCAGCAGAATCAAAAGCATAATAAGCCCAACCAGAGTTTATTAATTTATCAGCGTATTCTCTATATAAAGGCTTTCTTTCGCTTTGACGGTAAGGACCAAATTTTTCATTTTTCCCTATCGTTTCATCAGGAGAAATTCCTAACCATTCTAATGCTTCCATGATATACGCTTCGGCACCTGGAACAAAACGATTTTGATCAGTATCTTCGATTCGTAGAAAGAAAACACCATTATTTTTCTTGGCAAACAAATAATTGAATAGGGCAGTACGTACTCCGCCAATATGTAAAGGTCCTGTTGGACTAGGTGCAAAACGCACACGAACTTGCTTCGACATTTTTATAAATTTTGATGCAAAGATACGATTTCAATCGTTGAACTGCAGAATTTGAAAACGACATAATTTTAACATTTTTGACATTGATACTTTTTTAACATTTCTTTATTCATATAAATTATTACTTTTATTGGTTATATGAAACAAATGGAAGCTTCAAATAGTATTTATCAAAAGTTAGAAGTATTTATCAGGAAGTATTATACTAATGAATTGATCAGGGGAATTGTACTCTTCATCGGTTTAGGATTATTGTATTTTCTGTTCACGCTTTTCGTGGAATATTTTCTTTGGCTCAAGCCAATGGGAAGGTCTATTTTGTTTTGGACTTTTATTGTTGTAGAAGTGGTGCTGTTATTTCGTTTCATTTTATTTCCAATTTTTAAATTGTTTAAATTCCAAAAAGGGATTGATTATGACCAGGCTTCAAAAATTATAGGAAATCACTTTGCTGATGTCAATGATACGTTGACTAATTTTCTCCAACTAGCGAATTCCGATAAGATGGAGCATTCTTCTGAATTACTTTTGGCTTCTATCGATCAAAAAGCAAATTCTTTGCAGCCAGTTCCTTTTGGCAATGCCATAAATTTTAAATCTAATAAAAGGTATTTGCCGTTTGCAATAGTTCCTATTTTGTTTTTTCTATTCTTTTATTTGTCTGGTAATAGTGCTGTGATTTCTCAGAGTTTAAATCGTGTAGTTCATTTTAATGATAGCTTTTTACCGCCTGCTCCTTTTAAATTTGTTGTGCTCAATAGCAGTTTGCAAAGTGAGCAGAACAAAGATTTCTTGCTAAAAATTAAAACACAAGGAAAAGTAGCTCCAGAAAACGCTATGATTTTCATAGATGGAGAAAGTTATTTTATGGAGAATAGTAAACCAGGTGAGTTTCAATTCAAGATTGCTAAACCAATGAAGGATGTAATGTTTCACGTGGAGGGTAATGCTATTTCTTCAGAAGAGTATAAGTTGATAGTGGTTGCTGTTCCAACGATTTCTAATTTTGAGATGCAATTGAATTACCCGTCGTATTTAAATAAAAAAGCAGAAGTAGTTAAAGGAACGGGGAACGCTGTAATACCTGAAGGGACTAAAGTGACGTGGAAAATTAATTCTTTGGCTACCGAAAATATATTTTGGACGGAAGAAACTATGCGTTTTTCGTTTCAAAAGAACGAAAATATGTTTTCATTGTCCAAAAACATTATTCAAAGCTCAGATTACCAAATCATTACCTCTAATAAACGGGTAAAAGACTATGAAAAACTTAATTATCAGCTTACGGTGATTAAAGATCAGTTCCCTACCATTAATGCAAACTATGCTCCAGACAGTTTAAAGGTAGATAAAAGCTTTGTTTTAGGACAAATGACAGATGATTATGGATTGTCTAGATTACATGTTGTGTATTACCCTAAGAGCAAACCAGACGCTGGTAAACGTGGAACTATACCGGTAAAGACTTCCGGATATGAACAGTTTTTATTTTCTTTTCCGGGTGGACTAGCTGTTGAACAAGGAGTTTCTTATGAGTATTATTTTGAGGTTTTTGATAATGATGCATTACATGGTTTTAAAAGTTCGAAATCTTCTGTGTTTTCTAATCGAATTGGTACCGATGAGGAGAAAAAAAGCGAGCTGCTGCAACAGCAGAATGACAACATCAATAGCCTTCAAAAGTCCTTAAAAAATCAAGACAAGCAATTAACTGAAATTGATAAATTACAAAAGACAGGGAAAGAGAAGGAGCAATTTGAATTTAACGATCAGCAAAATGTAAAAGATTTTATTCAGCAGCAGAAGAAGCAGGATGAGATGATGAAGGAATTTGCAAAGAAGATGAAGGATAATTTGGATGAGTTGAAAACGGTTCCAAAAGACGAATTGAAGGAAGAATTGAAAAAACGCTTATATAAAGCAGATCAAGATTTGGAAAAAAATCAGAAGTTGTTGGACGAGTTAAAGGAGTTAAATGACAAAATAAAGAACGAAGAGTTACTTAATAAACTAGATCAATTTAAGCAGAATAGTAAAAACCAGGTAAAGAATTTGGAGCAGTTGGTGGAACTGACCAAGAAGTATTATGTAGAAAAAAAGGCGGAACAATTGGGAGACAAATTAGATAAGCTCGCAGATAAACAAAATAAATTGTCAGAGAATGAAAAGGAAAATTCTGCGGATAAACAAAAACATATTAATTCAGAATTTAAGAATATTCAGGATGAATTGAAAGACTTGGAGAAAGATAATGCTGAATTGAAATCACCGGTAGATTTACCTGATGATTCTGCTATAGAAAAAAGTATCGCTGAGGATTTAAAGAAAGCGACTGATGAACTTCAGAAAGATAATAAAGCAAAGGCGAAACCGAGTCAGAAGAAAGCTGCTGATAAAATGAAGTCGATGTCTAAGAAAATGACACAAAGTTTAGATGGAAGTGCTAAGGAGCAGATGGAAGAAGATGTAAAAATGTTACGTCAGATATTGGATAATCTATTAGCTTATTCATTGTCACAGGAATATGTGATGGTGCAATTTAGAGGATTGAAGGGTGGTTCTCCAGCCTTCAATAAAAACATTAAATTACAACAAGATTTAAAATTACAATTTAAGCACGTCGATGATAGCTTGTTTGCAATGTCATTACGGAACCCAAAAATTGCTGAGGATATTACGAAAGAGATCGGGAATGTGCATTACAATATTGACAAGTCCTTAGTCAGTTTAGCAGATGCGCAAATACCAAAAGGATTATCGCACCAGCAGTATGCGGTTTCATCCGCTAATAAGCTAGGTGATTTCTTGAGTGATATTTTGAATAATATGCAAATGTCCTTATCTGGTATGGGTGCTGGAAAACCAAAACCAGGAAGTGGACAGGGAATGCAGTTGCCAGATATTATTAAAAAGCAAGATGGACTTGGCGAGAAAATGAAAGAGGGAATGGAGAAAGGGCAGAAGCCTGGTGATGGAAAAGAAGGGAAATCTGGTGAAGGTTCTAAGAAAGGTAAAGAAGGTCCACAAGACGGAGGTATGGGAGAAGGAGATGCGCAAGCGTTATTAGAAATTTACAAAGAGCAGAAACAGCTTCGTGAAGCATTAGAAAACGAATTGAATAAGCAAGGACTTGGGGGTAATGGCAAGAGCGCTTTGGAACAAATGAAAGAAATAGAAAAGCAATTATTAAACAAAGGTTTTAAGAACGAAACGCTACAAAAGATATTGAATGTAAAGCAGGAATTGTTAAAATTGAATACAGCTGTTCAACAACAAGGGGAGGAAAAGAAGCGACAATCAGAGAGCAATAAAAGAGAGTTTAATAATGAATCTAAACCGTTGCCTGACGCATTGTTAGATTATTTAAATAGCATAGAGATATTAGATAGACAATCGTTACCTTTGCGCTCGAATTTTAACCGCAAGGTTCAAGAATATTTTAATAGAAAATGATCGATTTTAATTACGAAAACGAATACAACCTAGACAATGAAGAGGCTGTTGCAAACTGGCTTTCTGCAGTTATTTTGTCTGAGGGAAAGAAAGAAGGAGAAATCAACTACATCTTTTGTGACGACGAATACCTACATAAAATTAATCTAGAGTATTTAAACCATGACACACTAACAGATGTTATCAGTTTTGATTACACTATGGGAAACGAAATTAGTGGAGATATATTTATTTCTGTGGAACGTGTTCAGGACAACGCTACTGATTTTAATGTCCCTTTTGACGAAGAGTTGAGAAGAGTGATGGTTCATGGTGTTCTACATTATTGTGGATACAAGGATAAAGGTGATAAAGATGAGTTGCTAATGCGCTCTAAAGAAAATGAAAAATTAGCGCTGTTCCACGTGGAACAATAGTTTGCTAATTATACTAATTTAGATTTTGTTTCACGTGGAACAAAGTAGAAATAAATTAGTTTTTGGCATGGCGGTTTGAAAATGTTTCACGTGGAACAACTTTGAATGATTCTTTAATCAGATAAGAGTTGTGGCGCAGGAAGCGATAAAATAAATTGAGATTTCAAAAACAGAAACGCTTTTGATGTTGGAATCTCACCCCGAATATCGGGACAAATTCATATAATAAGATGTTTCAAGAAGAATATGATGTAATTGTTGTGGGTGCTGGACATGCTGGTTCTGAGGCTGCGGCTGCGGCTGCGAATCTGGGATCAAAAACGCTGTTGGTTACCATGAGTCTGCAAAACATTGCGCAGATGTCTTGCAATCCCGCTATGGGTGGAATTGCCAAAGGACAGATCGTGCGTGAGATTGATGCGCTTGGTGGGTATTCTGGAATTGTTTCTGACAATACAGCAATCCAATTTAAGATGTTGAACAAATCTAAAGGTCCTGCAATGTGGTCGCCACGTGTTCAAAGTGATCGTATGCGATTTGCTGAGGAGTGGAGAATGATGCTAGAAGGAACTCCTAATCTTGATTTTTATCAAGAGATGGTAAAAGGTTTGTTGATTGAAAACGGAATAATTAAAGGAATCACCACGGCACTCGGAATCGAAATAAAAGCGAAGTCGGTAGTATTAACTAATGGAACTTTCTTGAATGGAATCATTCATATAGGTGATAAAAATTTCGGTGGAGGTAGAGCGGGCGAAAGTGCTTCTCATGGAATTACTGAGGATTTAATTAATGCTGGCTTTGAAGCGGGTCGAATGAAAACAGGAACACCTCCAAGAGTGGATGGACGTTCTTTAGATTATTCGAAAATGAATGAAGAAAAAGGAGATGCTAAGCCAGATAAGTTTTCTTATTCTGATGTAACTACGCCTTTGATTCATCAAAGATCTTGTCATATGACTTATACTTCGTTAGAAGTGCATGATATTTTGAGAGAAGGTTTTGATCGTTCTCCAATGTTTAACGGAAGAATAAAAAGTCTAGGACCAAGATATTGTCCGTCGATTGAAGATAAGATAAATCGTTTTGCTGATAAAGAAAGACACCAATTGTTTATTGAACCAGAAGGATGGAAAACTTGTGAGGTTTATGTAAACGGATTTTCTACTTCGCTTCCTGCGGATATTCAGTATAAGGCGATGCAATCTGTTGCTGGTTTTGAGAAAGTGAAATTCCTTCGTGCAGGATATGCAATCGAGTATGATTATTTTCCGCCAACGCAATTGAAACATACTTTAGAAACGAAGTTGGTTGAGGGTTTATATTTTGCTGGACAGATTAATGGAACTACGGGTTATGAAGAAGCAGCATCTCAAGGTTTGATGGCTGGAATTAATGCGCATTTAAAAGTGCACGAAAAAGCGCCGTTAATTTTGAAAAGAGATGAAGCGTATATTGGAGTGTTGATTGATGATTTAATTACCAAAGGAACTGAAGAGCCTTACCGTATGTTTACTTCAAGAGCGGAGTACAGAACTCTATTGCGTCAGGATAATGCCGATTTTAGATTAACGCCTATGTCGCATGAGATAGGTTTAGCTTCTGAAAAGCGTTTGCGTCGAATGGAACATAAATTGAAAGAGTCGGAGAAAATGGTTTCGTTTTTTAGAGAAACTAGTGTTAGTGTTGCAGAAGCA
The DNA here is from genome assembly GCF_900107635.1 of Flavobacterium gillisiae. Taxonomy (GTDB): domain Bacteria; phylum Bacteroidota; class Bacteroidia; order Flavobacteriales; family Flavobacteriaceae; genus Flavobacterium; species Flavobacterium gillisiae. Next base: position 306,413 of record NZ_FNRD01000002.1, on the reverse strand, counting down.
AATCCAATATTAGAATCAAAAGATACTGCACTAATCACTCAGGGTGATAAATTGTTTAAAGTTTTCTCTCGTCCGCAAATTGATATGGACGATATCATGAAGTTTGATAAAGTGAAAACCTATATTGAAGAGAATGATTTAGATCAGGAAATTCTAGAGCAAGCCGAAATCCAGGTAAAGTATTCTGGTTATATTGACAAGGAAAGAAACAACGCTGATAAGCTGACTCGTTTAGAAGATGTGAAAATCCCAGAAGATTTTGATTACGATAAAATAAAATCAATGTCGATTGAAGCGAGACAAAAGCTTGGTAAAATTCGACCAGTAACTATTTCGCAGGCATCGAGAATTAGCGGAGTTTCTCCAAGTGATGTTTCGGTATTGTTGATTTACATGGGAAGATAAGATATTTGATTTCAGATTAACGATTTTTGATTTAAGATCTTTTTTAAATCTGCAATTAAAAATCGTTAATCTTCATTCTCAAATCATATGTTCCACGTGAAACTACGGCTGAAAGCCCTGTTATTACTAAGGAGCTTGAGTTTTAAAATAATAATAATTTAATATTTGATTTTCAATCTTCATATTTAAACGGATGACTGAAAACGGATGACTGATAACTATAAATGGACATTTCAAATAAAAAGCATTTCCTCACTGTAAAAGATCATTCTGTTTCTAAAGAAACATTTGACTTGTACCACGATGAAACAACGGACATGTTAATTACATATCCGCAGCCCAGTTTAGACAACTTGGGTAAGTATTATGAAAGTGAAGATTACATTTCGCATACAGACGGTAAGCGATCGTTATTTGAAAAGGCATACCATTTTATAAAAGGCATAGCTTTAAAAAACAAGTTGGAGCTGATTAATTCACAACAACCTCAAAAAGGTAGAATTTTAGACATTGGCGCCGGAACTGGAGATTTTTTGGCAGTAGCCAAAGAAAATGGTTGGGAAACAGTAGGAGTGGAGCCAAGTGATAAAGCTAGAGCGATTGCTTTGAAAAAAGCAGTTTCTTTTGTCGAAGACACTTCGGGATTAGAAAGTCATTCTTTTGATGTTATTACAATGTGGCATGTTTTAGAACACGTTCCTAATTTAGATAACCAAATAAAAGAATTAAAGCGATTGCTAAAATCTTCGGGAACTTTAATTGTTGCGGTTCCAAATTTTAAATCTTTTGATGCAAAACATTATGGAACGTTTTGGGCAGCTTATGATGTGCCAATTCATTTCTGGCACTTTTCGAAAAAAGCTATAAAAATGCTTTTCGAAAAAGAAGACATTCAATTAGAAAAAGTACTACCTATGAAATTTGACTCTTTTTATGTGAGTCTGTTATCTGAAAAATACAAAAACGGAAAAATGAATTTTGTTAAAGCCTTTTTTGTTGGATTGCAATCGAATATTAAAGCCAAACAAAATTTCGAATATTCATCCCATATTTACGTTCTAAAAAACAACTAAATCGAATTTAAGATCAATTTAAGCTATGATTTCTTGTTTTATGGGTGTTGTTAATGCTTATTTTGATTTTGCAGCTTATTTAAGCGCTGTTAAAGTCAGTTTTTATAAGAATAAGTTATAAACTCGACCTTTTTAATAATAAAATCTGATAGTATAAATTTTTGCCAATTTTTAAAGTTTTTTAGGATACTCTCTAATTTTTTATATTTTTGCTATAAACACATAAATTCCAAACAAACCAAAATGAAAAAAGTATTATTAATTATCGCAATTTCTATTTCAGTTGTTGCTTGCAACAAAACCGCAGATGTTAAAGAAGTAAAAACAGCTTACGTAGATACTTCGGTATTAATGAAAGAATATACTGAAGCGAAAGATCTTGAAGCGAAATATAAAGCGCAGTCTGAAGAAAAAGGAAGACAGCTAGATGCGGAGATTAAACGTTTCAAAGAAGATGCTGCTAATTTTCAAAGTCAAGCACAAGCAAACGGTCAAGCATGGGCACAACAAAAAGGTGCTGAATTACAAAAAAGAGAGCAACAATTGAGTTATGCTCAACAAGCTTTATCTCAACAATTGCAACAAGAAAGTGGTGCAGAAATGGACACTTTAGTAAGCGGAGTGAAAAAGTTCATCAAAGCATATGGTAAAGAAAAAGGATATTCTTATATCTATGGTACGGGAGATGCAGCATCAGTTTTATATGCTGAAGATAAATACGACATTACAAAAGATATCGTAAAAGCATTAAACGACAAATACAAGTCTGCTGTTAAAACAGAAGAAAAAGTAGAAGATAAAAAAGAAGAAAAGAAATAAACTTCTGTTTTTATAAAATTCAAAAGCCTCCATTCTTTTATTAGAATGGAGGCTTTTTTTGATTATTTACTTATTCACATTGTCGTTATTATACTCTTAGAAATAGCTTACTTTTGTGTTATCAAATCGTTTTTTTAATTTATACGCCCAATGCAAACCGTTTCTGAAGCCGCTGCTTATACCTTACAATTCATCAACCAAACCCAACGGTCTGTTTTTCTAACCGGAAAAGCAGGTACGGGAAAAACTACGCTTTTAAAGGAAATCATTGCCACTACTCATAAGAATACGGTAGTCGTGGCGCCGACGGGTATTGCCGCTTTGAACGCAGGTGGTGTTACGATTCACTCCATGTTTCAGTTGCCGTTTGGTGGCTTTATTCCAGCGTTTGGTGTTGATTCTCAGTTTACAGATACCGTAAAATTTGAATCTAAGGATACTTTGCGTCGCCATTTTAAAATGAGCGGATTGAAGAAATCGGTGATTCGTAATATGGAATTGTTGGTGATTGATGAAGTGAGTATGCTACGCGCTGATTTACTCGATGCCATGGATTACATGATGCAAACGGTGCGCAAGAATGCAACTCCTTTTGGTGGGGTTCAAGTATTGTTTATTGGTGATTTATTGCAATTACCACCGGTAATTAGGGATGAGGAATGGCGTACGCTTCGCAACTACTACAAAGGAAAATTCTTTTTCCATTCTCATGCCGTACAGCAAAGTCCGCCATTGTACATTGAGTTATCAAAAATATACCGTCAAACGGATACCGAGTTCATCTCGGTTTTGAATAATTTACGGAACAATCAGATTACTGCGGCCGATGTTCAGGCGCTGAACAAGTACGTTAAACCTGATTTTGATTTAAAAAACAACAAAGGCTATATCACGCTTACGACCCACAATAACAAGGCCGATGCTATGAACGCACAAGCTTTGGAGGATTTAAAAGGGGAGTTGATTACCTACAAGCCGGATATCGTAGGTGATTTTCCAGAGAAGATTTTCCCGATAGAGGAACGCCTGCAGCTAAAACTTGGCGCACAGGTAATGTTCGTGAAAAACGATCTTTCTTTCGAAAAAAACTATTTCAACGGAAAAATGGGAATTATAAAATCCCTTTCTAGCCAGGAAATTCTGGTTCATTTTCCAGAAGAAGACAAAACCATAGAAGTCGAAAAATACGAATGGCAAAACATTCGTTATAAAATTGATCCTGCGACAAAGGAAATAGAGGAGGAGGTTTTAGGGACTTTTGTGCACTATCCTATAAAATTGGCTTGGGCGATTACGGTGCATAAAAGCCAGGGTTTGACTTTTGACAAAGCTGCGATCGATGTTTCGCAGGTTTTCATGCCGGGACAAGCCTATGTTGCATTATCTCGTTTGCGCTCGTTAGAAGGGCTTATTTTACTATCTCCGTTACGTATGAACGGGATTTCTAACGACCAGGATGTGATGGATTACTCTTTAAATAAGGCTTCCGAAGAATTATTGAAGAACTCGCTGCATTTTGAAACTAAGAATTTCATTCATAACTATCTGATGCACAGTTTTGACTGGGCAGTTTTAGCGCAGGAATGGCGTAATCACAAGTATAGTTATGGCGACAAGTCGGAAAGTTCAGCCAAATCGAAACACGCACTTTGGGCCACAAAGCAAATGGAGGCCATCGATTCCCTTTTGGATCCATCCAAAAAATTCATGGGGCAGCTTAATAAAATTTTCAATAATGAAACCGTCGATTTAATCCATGTTTCCGAAAGGATTCAAGCCGCTTTTGGTTATTTTTTAAAACCCATGGACGAATTGGTTTTTGAAATTCTCTGGAAACTGGAAGAAGTCAAGCGCGTCAAGAAAAGCAAAGCGTATTATGACGAACTGATTGTGCTCGAAGAATTACAGACCAAAGCCGTTTTGCGATTGATGAAAGCCAAACTTTTGATAGAAACCGTTGTTGCCGGTGAAACCATTTCGAAGGAAAAACTAACCTCTGACGAAATCAAAAAATACATCAGTAGAAAAACCGAAGCGATTCAGAACCAGTTTAAGAAAGCAAATGTCACGTTGATTGAGGACGAAGCCGACTTGCAGCGCTATACTTCTAAAAAAGCGACCAAGAAAGCACCCAAAAAATCGACCGTTCAGGAAACCTACGAATTGTGGGTAGAAAAGAATTCAATTGCAGATATTGCCACCATCAGAGTGCTGACAAAACAAACTATTTACTCACATTTTGTCCAACTGATACAAACCAAAGCCGTGTCTATTGCGGAGGTTTTACCCGAGGATAAAATACAGACATTAGCACAAGCTTTCCAAGGATATAATGAGGAATCACTCAATACGCTAATGGAGAAAAACAGTGGTAAATTTACCTGGGACGAAGCCCGAATGTATAAAGCGACCTTGAATTAGAGCTTGTAATCGTTTATCATTTACTTTACAATTAATGGTTTAATAATTTATTAGTGATTTTATGAAAAAGTTATTTAACTCATTTTTTTTGTTTTTTATTGCTTTTTGTTTTGGACAACCCAAATATAAACAGATAATTAATGATTCGATTCAGGTCATTGTTTGCACAGCGCCTAGTGATGATATGAACAATTTAAACGAAGATGTTATTTATAATGTTTTAGGAGTAGAGGTAAAGCCTATTTTTCCTGGAGGATGGATAAAATTGGACGAGTTCGTAAAAATGAATTATCAAGTTCCCCTAATTAACGGTCAAAAAATTAAAGGTAAAATCAGTACAACCGTTACTATAGAAAAAGATGGCAATATTTCTAATATTTCGATAATAAAAGATTTGGGCTACGGTAGTGGAAAAGAAGCAGAAAGAGTTTTAATGATGATGCCCAAGTGGACACCTGCAATGGTAAATGGTAAGCCCGTTAGATGTTTATATGCAATCCCAATTCAGCTGCCTTAGTAACTTTATACACAGCCGAGCCCGCCCGATCGCGCGGAATTGCATTCCGTGCCCGCAAACTAAATCAATACTCTTTTGTTATTTTATAGGGTCTATTTATAACACAGTAGCCTATTTGAAAACTGATTATCCTCGTCAATAGCCCGTATTACGGAGATCCCTCCTTCGTCGGGATGACAAATAGTACCTGATAGTAATGCTTGAATTCTTGTTTTGACTATGTTTAGTTGTTGCTATTCTTCCACCCATTCTCCAGTAATTTGTCTTTCCGACAGAGGAGGAATCTCATCAAATGGCTCCGCAATCCTGTTCGTTAAAGACTATAATCAGAGTCCGTCAACCTTATCTACAATGCACTTATCTTTTTTAAGAAAAACTCTAAAATACACTACTTTTACATCATTAGCTAAACCACTATAATTTTTGGCTTCTCTTTACGGTCACGTAATACAATTTCGTGCTAACGTGTGGTTGATTTATCAATGAGATCTGTTGTAATTAATCATAAAGTAATACCGTATTTGATGTATATTTGATAGTAAGTGGTTTGATCCACAATTTTCTATACTAAACCCATTCACTCTATGAACTATTCTGTCAAAGCCAGTATTTCCTCTAATAAAAATGCAGCTGTACATATCAAGGAATCCGAGATTAGTTTTGGGATTTCTCCCGATACAGAAGCGAGTTTACCCAATCCCGCAGAATTGTTTCTAGGATCCTTTTCGGCTTGTATTCTTAAAAATGTAGCGCGTTTTTCGGTGATGATGAATTTTGAATATTCAAACGCCGAGTTAACCGTAAATGCAGTACGATTAGAAAAACCACCAAGAATGGATGAAATACAATATGAATTGCTCATCTACAGTCATGACGAAAGCTTAAATATTGATTTGCTTCAAAAGAATATTGAAAAATTTGGAACTATCTTCAATACAGTTAAAGCATGCTGCTCAGTCAGCGGTACCATTAGAAAAATAAGCGTTTAAAAATCGGTGACAACTACAATAAATCCAGTTTTTAACTAACTATTCGCTACTAAAAAGGCAAAACTAAAAAGGTTTGGAATTTCATAAAACAGTGCCGAAACCAAATCAATACTGTATTTTTGCCTGATGCAAAATAATATCCGAACTTCCCAATTTGAATTTGTCGCACTTATGGCGTCACTAATGTCGGTGGTAGCATTAGCGATTGATGCTTTATTGCCAGCGCTGGAGATTATTGGAATAACCATTGGTACTACTGAAGTTGTGGATAATCAACTGCTCATTACGATGATCTTTCTTGGTCTTGGATTTGGCCCTTTAATTTTTGGTCCACTTTCTGATAGTTTAGGGAGAAAACCAGTGGTTTACATGGGTTTTGCCTTGTTCATTGGTGCTAGTTTTATTTGTGTAAACGCTACAAGTTTAGAAGTGATGGTAGTGGGTAGAATATTGCAAGGAATAGGATTGTCGGCTCCTAGAACCATTAGTATTGCCATTATTCGCGATATGTACAGCGGCGATTATATGGCGCGTATCATGTCATTTGTGACGGTTGTTTTTATATTAGTTCCTGTGATTGCTCCTGCTTTGGGTAAATTTGTGCTGGATTACTACAACTGGCATGGGATTTTTTATATTCAAGTAGTGATTAGTCTTTTTGTTTCTTTCTGGTTTTGGAAAAGACAACCGGAGACTTTATCCATAGAGAACAAAAAAGTGTTCTCCGCAACCGGTTTTATAGGCGAATTTAAAGAGCTATTCAAATTTAAAAAAACCGTTGGTTTCACCATTATTTCGGGATTTATTACTGGATCTTTTATGGTGTACCTCAGTAGTTCCCAACAAATATTCCAGAATCAATACAATCTTGAGGAAGAGTTTCCATACATTTTCGCCGGACTGGCAATTGCAATTGGTGCAGCTGTTTTTTCTAATGGCGTTCTAGTAATAAAATACGGAATGGAGAAATTAATTACGGTTGCATTAGTTTCTTTCTTCGTGGTTTCGGCAACTTACGTAGCTTTATTTTATAATGCGCCAAATCCAGATGTGCGGATTTTGATACTGTTTTTCGGTTTGCAATTTTTTAGTATTGGTTTCCTATTCGGAAATATACGCGCCATGGCCATGGAGCCAGTAGGTCATATTGCTGGGACAGCCGCAGCAGTTACGGGATGTATTTCTACAATTATGGCAGTGCCAATAAGTATCTTCATTGGCCGATTTATTGCTGACACGGCTTTGCCACTGTTTGTTGGGTTTTCAATATGCGCGGCCTTGGCAATTGGGCTGCTTATTTATTTAAAAAATAACGAAAAACGAACAATTAAAGCCCTTTCTGAATAGAGTGCTGCTGACAAATAACGAAGTGGCTTATTTAGTTATAACATATACTAAAATTTTTAGAAGCAATATTTTTTTAAAACAACAAATAAAAAAACCGAAACTACTTTAATCAATAAAGTTCTTTCGGTTTTTTTTGGTTGAATCAATAATTGTATTCTATTATAAATCTAAACTGCGTACTTTATATTCTTATTAACTGATTTTATTCAACGCATTCTGAATCGAAGTATCTCCTTTTATAATTTCGAATGTTGCATTGTGAGCGGTTTTATCTTCTAAGCTTTGCACTAATGTTTGTGCAACATCGGCTCTACTGATTTCGCCATGTTTATTTAACTTTTGCTTCAACTCAATCATTTCTAATTGCGAGTCATTCGTTAAAGTTCCTGGTCTAACAATACTGTAGTTTAATCCGCTGCTTTTTAAATATTCATCAGCATTATGCTTTGCTTTCAAATACTCTTGCAATTGAGTTGCTTCTTCGGGTTTGTCTGCTCCCATAGAACTCAACATTACAAATTTCTTGATATTTGCCTTTTTAGAAGCATCTATTAATTTTTTAGCGCCTTCTTGATCTACACCTATCACATTTTTACCCGCTGAACCCGCGGCAAAAATGACACGGTCAATTGGATTAGTAAATACGGAAGTAACATCAGCTTCTAAATCGCCCAAGACAGTTTGAATATTTTGGTTCTTAAAATAGGCTTGTTGTTCTTCTTTTCTAACCATAGCAATAGGGTTGAAATTTTGAGATTTATTTAAAAGGTCTACTATTTTTTTTCCTGTAGTGCCATTAGCACCGGCTACTAATATATTTTCCATATTTAAAAGTACAAAACTGGTTTCACTAACGGCTGATGAATATAGTGTTTAACTTGAGTTTAATACTTTTTAACGTTCTTTTAGAATCTGTTTTAGTATTGTTATCAGTTAGAAAAGATCATGTCGAATAATCTAATGGGTTAACAAGCCTCAGACCTTTGTTTTTAAGAACCGTTTTGTCTTTGAGTGAAATTCCTATATTTGCGCAGGCAATCGAGCAGTAAAGAGCTTAAATCCGCCTTTTATATTATTTTTTCATTAGAACAAAAAAATTTGACTGAAGACATTCTGAAATACGATTTTAAAGAAGGATTGCCACAAGAGTTTGAAATTCTTCAAATGAAGCAACTCTATGCCGAATTTAAAGCAGAAATAACGGTAGCACATCGCGCCGAATTCTACCAGGTTCTTTGGTTTCAAAAAGGGGGATCCGTGCATTATGTTGATTTTAAGCCCATAGTTATTGAGCCAAACACGGTTGTTCTTGTCAATAAAAACAGTGTACAGCAATTTGACAGGAAGGTTCCTATGGAAGGAAAGGTAATTTTGTTTACGGATCATTTTTTCTGTAAAGAAGCGTCTGATGTTCGTTTTTTGAAAAGTAGCATTTTATTCAACGATTTATTCGAAACCCCTCACATTGTGATTCCGAATATCAGCTCCATTTTTAGCGAACTTATTACCGCTTTAGAAACAGAGATTGAGCAACAAAAAGACGAATATCAAGCGGATGTTTTACGCAATTATCTCCGTAATTTTTTATTGCTTTTGGAACGTGAAAGACGCAATCAAGATTTTACTGAAATTAAGAAAGGACCAGATTTAGATTATATAATGATTTTTAAAGAATTGCTAGAGCATCAATTTCACCATAATAAGCAAGTCAATAGTTATGCTACTCAAATGTACATTACTAAAAAGAGACTCAATCTCGCTACTTCAAAAGTCTTGGGCTTAACGCCAAAAAAAATCATCGATGATCGTATCATGCTAGAAGCCAAAAGGCTTTTGGCACATTCAACTACATCTGTTAAGGAAATTAGTTTTGCTTTGGGATTTGAGGAACCTACTAATTTTGTTAAGTATTTCCGTAAAAACCATCTTTCTACACCACTCGAATTTAGAGATAGCTTTTTGAGTTAATTTCAATTCTGGCACAAATTTACCATCCAAAGGACTTTTTGTATCCCTTTTCTTTTTGATTACCGTCGCACCTTTGCATCATCAATTTATAACAATAAAAAAATGATCAAATCAATAACAAGTGCTGCATTAATTTTTGGACTAAGCCTAACAGCTTCTTACGGTCAAACATCTAAAAAATCAAAAATTAAAAAAGAAAACACCATGGAAATTTCAAACAAACAAAAAGTAGTCGCATTACTAAAATCAATCGAAACAGGAGCTCATGAGCCAGCGGGTTATATTAATCCTGAAAAATACATTCAGCACAATCTAGGAGTAGGGGATGGATTAGCTGGTTTTGGAGCACTTTTGCAACAATTGCCGCCTAATTCAGCTAAAGTAAATACAGTTCGTGCTTTTGAAGATGGTGATTTTGTTTTCACACAAACAGATTATAATTTCTTCGGACCAAAAATAGGTTTTGATATCTTTAGATTCGAAAACGGAAAAATCGTAGAACATTGGGATAATTTACAAGAAACTCCAGCAACTGCAAACCCAAGCGGACACTCGATGATTGACGGAGCTACTGAAATTAAAGATCTTGATAAAACAGAAGCGAACAAAGCATTAGTTAAGAATTTCGTTTCTGATATTTTAGTTAATGGTAAAATGGAAAAGTTAGCAGGGTACTTTAATGGTGATGATTATATCCAACACAATCCTAACATTCCTGACCAATTATCAGGTTTAGGTGGAGCATTGGGAGCACTTGCAAAACAGGGAATTTTCATGAAATATGATACAATTCACAATGTCTTAGGTCAAGGAAATTTTGTTCTAGTTGTTAGTGAAGGGCACTTTGGCGCAGACCATAATTCATTTTATGATTTATTTAGAGTGGAGAATGGCAAAATCGCTGAACACTGGGACGTTGTAGAAACAATTGCAGCCCAAGATACTTGGAAAAACACGAACGGTAAGTTCTAATAAATAGTATCATTTAAAGATAAACAACAGCAATTTATTTGTTAGCAGCACCCGATAGGTTTCTAAAGTCTATCGGGTGTTTGTTATTTAAAGGTCTGATTTATAGTAAGTATTTAGTAGCAAACGTTAAAAGTTTCCAAATAATTTTTTTATTTCAAAGCATCTGCTTAGTTTTGCACCGTATTAAAATAGTAATGGCAAGAAGCAAACAATATAACGAGCAGGAAGTTCTAGAAAAAGCAATGTCTTTGTTCTGGCGCAATGGGTATGAAAACACCTCTGTACGTATGTTGGAAAAGGAAATGGGAATCAATCAATTTTCGATTTATGCTAGTTTTGGTAGTAAGCAAGGGCTGTTTTTAGAAAGTTTAAAATGCTACAAAAGCAAAGTAAACTGCATGTTCGAAAAGTTTAAAAACAGCACAAACGGAATCAACGACATCAAAGATTTTTTCTATGATTCGGTTCAAGTCCCAATCGAGGTAGGGAACTACAAAGGCTGTTTCTTGACCAATACTTACAACGAATTTGCAGAAGCAGAAGACCAAATCATTAATACACAAATGGTAGAATTTATGGGTGGCATCAAACAGCTATTCATAGAAAAAATTCGAAGCGATAAAAGTAAAGACGAACAAACGGTATTGAAGCAAGCCAATTATTTGCTACTAGCAAAACACGGACTTGCCGCAGCATCAAGAGTCAACGATAAACAAGAAATAGAAGATTATATTGAATTAACGTTCAAAAACCTCTAGCTTTTTTTTGTTCTAAAACTAAGCAAGTGCTTAGAAATATTAAATAAAACTAAAAACAATTTAAAATCAAAATTATGACAACTTTAAAAATTCACTCTATCGAGTCTGCTCCAGAAGAAAGCAAAGCATTATTACAAGATTCGCAAAAAGCATACGGAATGATTCCAGGATTGCACGGTGTATTAGCTGCGTCTCCTAGTGCTTTAAAAGGGTACCAAGTATTACATGAGTTATTTGTAGCTTCTTCATTCAACGAAGAAGAATTGACAGTAGTTTGGCAAACCATCAACGTAGAGCACGCTTGTCATTACTGCGTTCCAGCACACACAGGAATTGCTCACATGATGAAAGTAGACAACGCTATTATCGAGTCGTTACGTAACGAAACTCCATTAGCTGATGCTAAATTAGAAGCTTTACGTACATTTACATTAAGCATGGTTCGCAACCGTGGAAACGTTTCTGAAGAAGAATTAAATGCATTTTATGCAGCAGGTTACGGTGAGCAACAAGTGCTAGATATCATCCTAGGATTATCTCAAAAAGTGATTAGTAACTATACAAATCACATTGCAAATACTCCTGTTGATGCTGCATTTCAAAAATTTGCTTGGTCAAAATAAGCAGTAAGCGATCAAAGTAACTTACCGTATTTTGTATCTTTGGGCAGCAATTCCGCCCTCCGTTCCCGCTTTTTTTGCTCCGCTATGCTGCACAAAAAAGAGCTCCACTCCCGTCGGGCTGCGCGAAAGTGCATAAAGAACGTTCCCAGTACAAAATACGGGTAGTAACTTATAAATCTAAAAACGAGAATCATGATAAAAGTAAGCGTAATGTATCCTAGTGGTCCAGACACCACATTTGATGTAGAATATTACAAAAACACACATCTTCCTATGATTAAGGAAGCCTTGGGTGATGCCTTAAAAGGATTAGAATTGAATATTGGATTAGCAGGTAGAGCTCCAGGTGAGTCAGCTCCTTATGTGGCTATCGCACATTTAACATTTGATTCCTTGGAGGCTTTTCAAGCTTATTTTATACCGCATTCTGCTACATTTGCAGCAGATATTCCTAATTACACCAATACAAAGGGCGTGCTTCAAATTAGCGAGATTGTTTAAATAGAAAAGCGATTTAGGGTAGTTCCTAAATCGCTTTTTATTTAAAGGTAAAATAAGGCATTCTCATGCGGAGTTTAGTCCAAAGCTGTTACAATATATGGTTTTTATAAAATCATCTGTTTAACATCTTAAAAAAGGCTTTTATTAAGGGTAATGGAGTAAAATGGCTTTAAGTAATAGCCGTCCTTGTATTCATAAGAATCAATTTGAGCATAAAAAAACCTCCAAAAGTTATTTGGAGGTTTCAGTTTTAATAGAGTTTATTTTTACAAATCTTCGATCAAGACCCAAGCTTCTGGGTTGTCGTTTTTCTGAATCTCTTTCTTTGCTTTTTCAGCTTCGGCAAAAGTGGCATAACTTCCATAAAGAACAGGATAAAGGCCATATTTGTTAATGCCGATACGTCTGGCTTTATATCCTTGGTTTGATAACCTTTTGTAAATTTTATCAGCATTTGCTTCCTCTCTAAAAGCACCGGCCATAATGTGATACGACATCTTACTTTCTTTTATCGAAAGGGTTACCGCAGGCAGTGGACTTTTTATAAAGAAAGTAGCTTCTTGAATTTTATTGTTTACTTGTTTTTGAACAGCCGTTTCAACCAAAACCGTTTCGGAATTGATTTGGTTTTGATATACAGAATAACTAACAGTGCTAGTTAATGCTAATCCTAAAACAAAAATAGCGGCATATTGTAAATAAGAACGACCGCTTCTTTCTTCTGTATCTAAAGTAATAATAGCGTCCTCTTCTAATGCTTCGATTTTTTGCTCGAAAATTTCTCTTTTTACAGCCGGAGAAACAAAAGCGCTTAAACCAAAAGAACTAGTCAAATAATTAGTTTGATCTAAAGGTTTGAAAACAATATTGTTGTCTGCGTTAAGACTTATGTCTCCTACGTTTTTTATCGAAAAACTTCCATTTGCTTCTAATGCTTTTTTCCAGTTCAATACTTCATACTGAATAGCACTTACTGCATAATCATAAGAGGTTTTCTCTGATTGAGCAATATGGTTGGCTAAAAGGCCATCGTTATTTTTTAAGTTGGCATTGAAAGAGATCATCTTTTTTGGAGGAAAAAATGAATTTGCGCTTTCAACCCACTTTGCCGATTGGATTTCAGTCAAAAATGCACCGAATCCAGGAACGGTAACACATTGATAACGATATAAAAGCTGCGCGATGTAAGGTTCGATGTTCATAGAGACAAAGTTATACAATGAAAATAGTTATCAAAATTTTATTCACAATTTTTATTAACAATCAGCGTATTTTTTTTATACATTTCAACTACAAATAATTAGCATGACAGAACAAGATTTATTTTATTTATTGGCCTTGCAAAGAGTGGAGGGTGTAGGCGACATTATGGCTAAAAAGCTTCTGACTCATTGTGGCAGTGCCGAGGCCGTTTTTAAAACCAAGTCTACCCAACTTGGCGCCATTGATGGTGTGGGTTCGATGTTACTTAGAAACCTGAAAAATCAGGCTGTTTTTGATAAAGCCAATGCAGAAATGGAGTTCATACGATCAAACGAGATTAATGTAACACATTTTCAAGACGAAAAATATCCTGAACGGTTGAAGCATTGTATCGACGGCCCTTTGTTATTATTCACTTCTGGAAACATTAATTTAAAAAACAGAAAAATAATCAGTATCGTTGGGACGCGACAAATCACGTCTTACGGCGCAGAGTTCTGTCGGAAGCTGATCGAGGATTTGGCTCCGCTGGATCCAGTAATCGTTAGTGGTTTTGCGTACGGCGTTGATATCGTGGTGCACCAACTAGCGATGGAACATAATTTGCAGACAATAGGAGTAGTAGCACATGGTTTGAACCAAATCTATCCCAAAACACACAAAAAGTATGTCGCCAAGGTCGAGCAGAACGGCGGATTCATGACGGAGTTTTGGAGTTCATCGAATCCCGATAAAGAAAATTTCGTGCGTAGAAATAGAATCGTAGCGGGAATGAGCGAGGCAACCATCGTCATCGAATCGGCAGATCGAGGTGGTTCACTGATCACGGCTAATATGGCCAATGATTACAACCGCGATGTTTTTGCTGTTCCAGGTCGGGTGACTGACAAATATTCCCAAGGCTGCAATAACCTGATCAAAACCCAAAAAGCGAACGTACTCACCAGCGCCGCGGATTTGGTTTACATTCTGAATTGGGATATTCAGAAAGAATCGAAGCCCGTACAAAAACAATTGTTTGTGACTCTAGAGGACGATGAACAAAAAGTGTATGATTATCTACTAAAAACAGGAAAAGAAGTGATGGATATCATTGCTTTGCGATGTGATTTTCCTATTTATAGGATTTCTGGGATGCTGTTAAATATGGAGCTGAAAGGCGTAGTGCGGCCATTGCCAGGGAAATTGTTTGAGGCGATATAAACAGATATTATAAAAACCGCAGATTCGCAGATTATTACTATTTATAGTAATCTGCGAATCTGCGGTTAATTTTTATAAGTCTAGAACTAAAGACTTACTGCACTTCAAATCCCAGTTTTTCTCTAACTCTCGCTAGAACACCATTGGCAACTTCGCTATTATGGTGTTTTTTTATGGAAGTACATAGGTGTTGATTTTCTTCCAAGTACCATTTACGTTTTCCATTAATATTGTTTCGGAGCTTCCTCCGTACATAAAACCGACTATGTAAGAGCTTTTGAAAAATAAAGCAAATTTTTTATTCGAGCTTATTATTGGTTTTGATATTAATAAAGCATTTTCCAAGTCATGTTTTTGGCGTATGGAGCTGTCTGTAATAAAATTTCTTTTTTCTTAAAAATTTTAAATTTAGGTCGAATAAAATCCTTTTTTTTCCAGTGATATGTTATAGTATCTTTCGAGTGTTTTTCTTTTAATTTTGAAATCTCTAAAGAATCTATTGGCCATTGTGGAGTTCGCTTATTATTGAAAGAGATCATTCTGACTTTATGCGTTTCTAGAGGAATGTTTCTGTCTAAATACGCTTTCTCGTAGTTTTCTAATGGAAGTATTCTTGGATATGCTTCTTCTACTAGTACGCTATAATAATATTTTCCAGCTGTTTCTTCTTTTATAAAATCGGGTATTATTCGCTTTTCAAAATTGTTAGAAGCGCAAGAAAAAAATATTAAACACAAGATGCAGTATATATAATATTTCATGATTTTAATTTATTTTGTACAAGGTTCTCCTTTTGGGGTATAATTTCCTTTATCCCCCTCTGGTACTCGTTTATAACGAGTGCCTACTTACTTTTTAGCACTAAATATAGCGTTTAAAACGCGACTCATTTACCTAACTATTGAATATTACATATTTTATAGGTTTGAACGAAACAATGCTTTTACGCATTTCTATTTTTTAATGATCCGAGTTGCAAACGCTAGGTTTTGTATTATCAATTTAGATAGGTACTCGCCGTAGGCAAGCACCAGAACGATAAAACAAACGAGTGCCAGCGGGAGTGGATTATTTTATGTGCAAATACTGTCGCTATTACTTAATCAGATAATGTAGCTAAGGTTTGTATTTTATTTAGATTGCTTAATTAAGTCCATAACTCTACTGTTATTTTTCAATTTTATAATATCATCTTGGTATTCAAGTATTTTATATTTTTCTGTTTCATTTTTTATGGCTTTTGGGTGTCCAAAACCAATTATTACACTTTTGCTCATATACACATCAATAATGTAATTAGTATTAACATCTATATAAATAACTTGTTTTGCTAAAAACGCTCCATCGATATGGATTTCCATTTTAGAATTACGTTCAACTTTTTTAAAACTGAGCGTAGCTACTCCATTTGAATCTGTTTTCGTTGATTTATAATTTGGATACGAATAAATTTGAATATTTTGTATTGGTGTTTTATTAAAATTATATGCGTTAAACTTGATTTGAATAGAATCTTTTGAATTGTAGTAACGCCTTGATTTATAATAACTATCTTCTTTGATTTCAGTCAAATCATAATTTAAAATTAAGCTGTCGTTTTTTATTTGATAATAACCTTTGCCAAATTCATCATCTCCTAAACTGGCACCTGAATGGTACTCAAATGTTCCATTTGTATTAAAATCAAAATAATTATAATGTTCCTGATGTGGCATTAAGCTACTATATATCCCAGTTATTTTCTTTTGGCAGAACATGTAGTTTGATGTGAATAAAAAAACTATTAATAATACATATTTAATCACATTTTGTCCCTTGAGCTTCGCTGTTTCCATTTTGTTCATTTAATATTATGTCCGCTATTGTTTGTCTATCATCTGCATTGGGTACAATTTCTTTAAAAGTATCTACTTCTGCAACAATAGTACCACTTATATCTACTTGAAACATTCCAGAATATGCCATAGATTTATAGTAATCCCAACCTAAACTTCCAGCTGTTCCGTATCCTTTATCCCATTCGTACAAAGAATATGCAACTGCATTAATATATTGACCCATAAAATTATGATGAAACGTATTCATGTCTGTGAATCCCTTATCAGACGCATATTGACGTAATTTGTCTTGAAAAGGTTTATCTTCAAAATCAGAATAGCCATAAAAATAGGCATTTATTACTGCATGTACAGTTTCGTGAATCATAGTTCTAGCTACAGATAACTTTGTAGCATTCAATAAATAACTATTGCTTATTGTAATTGTTGAACCTGTTGTACTTCCATTGGCACCACCAGTTAATATGCCGTTACGTATCGTTAAATGAGTATTATCACTATCGTTAAACAATTTTAATATTTCTTCTGAAAAATTTAAATCAATACCATCGCTTGCTATTAGCACTTCTGGCTTTAATGGGTTCTCAGTGTATAATCCATTACAAGCCCTCGCCTCGTAAAACGCATCTCTCGGTTCTTCTCCGTAGTAATTGCTGTGCTTTTTGTTTATATGTTATTGTTTGCTCATTGTTGTGGGCACGAAGTCAAAGACATTCGCACAGCAGCTCTTAGATTTATAAGCACACTTCGCAGAGCTGGTTGAGTCATCAACAACTTCATAAGCAAAATCTTTTAATATTTTTTTATCGCTTTTGATATAGTAAATATAATAACATAGACAAAAGCTGATAATTATTAATGAGATATAAATTAGTTTTTTCATGGTTGCGAATTATGAAATTGCTAAGAGCGTTTCTTTAAGTACACGAATAGTTTGTAGATCAAATAAAGTATTATAAATACAAAAAGTATATTTATTAATTGCCAGACTAACAAACCGATACTAAAATCTCCGAAGGTTTTTTCCATAAAATAAATTTCTAACACAGTTATTTATAAGTTACCTTTTAATATTTCCGAACATTTGTGCAGTCGGATAGGTACTTTATTTTGGGGCAAATATATAAATCGTTATCTGATTAAACTTACAAATAAATATTTGTAAATAAAACACCCGCTTTTGGTGATATTTTAAAAAACAAAACCCTTTCCGTTTTGACGGGAAAGGGTTGCAAATAGAATAGATTTAAGGATTAAACCTCAAATCCTAATTTCTCTCTAACTCTTGCTAGAACACCATTGGCAACAGCCGTAGCTTTATTAGCGCCTATTTTAAGTAAAGCGTCTACTTCAGGAAGGTTGTTTATGTAGTAATTGTATTTTTCTCTTTCGGTTTTGAATGTTTCGCATATAAGTTCAAACAAAGCTTGTTTGGCGTGACCGTAACCATAGTTTCCTCCAAGATAATTAGCTTTCATAGTTGCTAACTGCTCTTCGCTTGCTAATAATTTATAAATAGCAAACGCATTACAAGTTTCTGGATCTTTTGGGTCTTCTAGTGGTGTGCTGTCGGTTTCAATGCTCATCACCTGTTTGCGCAGTGACTTGTCATCCAGAAATATATTGATGATATTATTGGCTGATTTACTCATTTTTCCACCATTAGTTCCAGGAATCAGCATACTATCCTCCTGAATTTTAGCTTCTGGAATAACGAAGGTTTCGCCCATTTGGTGGTTGAATCTTGAAGCAACGTCTCTAGTTATTTCAAGATGTTGCAATTGGTCTTTCCCTACGGGTACCAACTCTGCATCATACAATAAAATATCGGCAGCCATCAACATCGGGTACGAAAACAACCCTGCGTTTACATCTTCTAATCGATCGGCTTTGTCTTTAAACGAATGCGCTAAAGTCAAACGTTGAAAAGGAAAAAAACAACTTAAATACCAAGACAATTCCGCAGTTTGTGGCACATCTGATTGTCTGTAAAAAACCACTTTATTTACGTCTAGTCCACAAGCCAGCCAAGCTGCTGCTGTGCTGTAAGTATTCGTTCTCAATAATTCTCCGTTTTTTATTTGCGTGATAGAATGCAAATCGGCAATGAAAAGAAACGATTCGTTTTTAGGATCATTTGATAATTGTATTGCCGGTATAATTGCGCCTAGTAAGTTTCCTAAATGTGGAGTTCCTGTACTTTGAACGCCTGTAAGTATTTTAGCCATTGTGATTTTTTTCTGAAGTGCGAAGTTCGTGTAGTTTATTTAGTTATTTACCGCAAAGTTCGGAAAGTTTTTTCGCAAAGTTTGCAAAGAATATTTTTTTCAAGGCCTAAGGTGTTAAAATGATGAATAACTTAGTAATTATAGGTTATTAACGACCCTTCTGATTCCGTTTTTTAATAGAATTTCATTAAAGTTGATAAGAAGTCCTAGTTTGTGTTTTCCCAGTTTTAAATAAGTTAAGGTCTGAGCTAAATGAATATCGGTTAAAGAATCTACACTTTTAAGTTCGATTATCAACTTCTTTTCAACTAATAAATCTACTCGGTAACCACAATCCAAATAAACGTCTTCGAATATTAAAGGCATGGCTTTTTCTTTTTCAACAAATAAGCCAGCTTGATTAATTTTAAAATACAAGCACTCTTTATAAGCGTTTTCTAATAAACCAGGACCAAGTCCTCTGTGTACGTCAATTGCTAAACCAATTACAATGTTAGAAATCTCATTTTCAGTCATTCTTGTTTTTTACTTTGCGTAAAACTTTGCGTTCTTTGCGGTTATATTTCCCAAATTTAATTCTTTTTAATAATAGTATCATTGGAATCCTTATTTTTGACGTCATGAAAGGAATAAAAATAATTTTCTGGACTTTGTGGCGGATGTGGTTTTATGTTTTATTTACTATCCCCATAGTGATTATGTTGCCGTTTTTAGTATTGTCTATCCTATCTGAAAAAGGATATCCATATTATTTTAAAATGTCTCGAATTTGGGCCAAATTCATACTCTTCGGAATGGGGTTTTACTATAAAATCGAAAAAAACCAAAACTTAGAACCGAATAAAAGTTATATGATCGTGGCCAATCACACTTCTATGACCGATATTATGCTGATGCTCGCCACGGTGAAAAACCCTTTTGTTTTTGTTGGAAAAGTAGAGTTGGGCAAGATTCCGTTATTTGGATTTTTCTATAAACGAACTTGTATTTTAGTAGACAGAGGTTGCTCTAAAAGCCGTTTGACAGTTTTTAATGAGGCTCAGAAAAGATTAGACCGCGGTTTAAGTGTTTGTATTTTTCCTGAAGGTGGTGTTCCAGATGATGAATCGATACTTTTAGATACGTTTAAAGACGGTGCATTTCGCCTCGCAATTGAACATCAAATCCCAATAGTTCCTATTACTTTTGCAGATAATAAAAAGAGACTTTCGTATACTTTTTTTAGCGGTGGTCCCGGATTAATGCGGGTTAAAATACATGAACAAATTGAAACCTCTGGAAAAACAGGAATAGACAGAAGACATATCAGGGAAGAAGTTCGAGATGTCATTCACACGCAACTAGTGGCGTATGAGAATGAAGCAAACGAGAAAAAATGGATGTTTTCAAAAAATAAAGTATAAAAAAAGAGTTGGCCATGGCCAACTCTTTTTTTTAGTTTTATGCGTCTGCTAATTCTTTTATTCTTTCCTTGATTTTAGCTTCAAGTTCATCCGCTAATTCAGGATTATCTTTAATTAAAGATTTTACTGCATCACGTCCTTGCCCTAATTTAGTTTCACCATAACTGAACCAAGAACCTGCTTTTTTAATAATTTCAAACTCTACGGCAAGATCTAAAATCTCTCCTGTTTTTGAAATTCCTTCACCGTACATGATATCAAATTCGGCAATTTTAAAAGGCGGTGCTACTTTGTTTTTTACCACTTTTACTTTGGTTCTGTTACCTAGAACGCTGTCTCCGTCTTTAATTTGTGTAGAACGACGAATATCTAAACGTACCGAAGCGTAAAATTTCAATGCATTTCCACCGGTAGTCGTTTCAGGATTTCCAAACATTACTCCAATTTTCTCTCTCAATTGATTGATAAAGAAAACGGTACAATTTGTTTTGCTGATCGTTCCGGTTAGTTTTCTTAATGCCTGTGACATTAAACGAGCATGAAGTCCCATTTTAGAATCTCCCATTTCACCTTCGATCTCACTTTTTGGAGTCAAAGCAGCAACAGAGTCAATAACAACAATATCAATTGCTCCTGAACGAATCAAGTTTTCAGCAATTTCTAATGCCTGTTCTCCATTATCTGGTTGCGAAATAATAAGGTTTTCAATATCTACGCCTAATTTTTCAGCATAATTTCTGTCGAATGCATGCTCTGCATCTATAAATGCTGCAATTCCACCTGCTTTTTGAGCTTCTGCTATAGCATGAAGTGTCAACGTAGTCTTTCCAGATGATTCTGGGCCGTATATTTCGATTATTCTTCCTCTTGGATATCCACCAACTCCTAATGCTAAATCGATACCTAAAGACCCTGAAGAAATAGTTTCTACTTCAACAATGGCTTTATCGCCCATTTTCATTACAGTTCCTTTTCCGTAGGTTTTATCCAGTTTGTCAAGCGTAAGTTGTAGCGCTTTTAATTTAGCTTCTTTCTCTGTACTCATCTTCTCTTTCTCTTTTACCTTTTCTTTCATCTATTTGTATTGTTTTTCTATCTGTAACAAACTAACAGCATGGATTAGTATGCTATTAATTTCATTTAAAAGTAATTGTATGTTTTCGTAAAAATACTTCTTTTTATGATGTGAATTTTCTCTTTCAAGATTTTTTTTAAAACCTTAATTTTCTATAAAAAAGACAGTCACAAATTCTATTTTTTACATGAACAGGGCCTTCAACTCTGTTGCTTCTGCCGGTTTCATTTTTCCAGCCAAAACTAAACTGAGTTGTTTTCGTCTTAATGCGGCATCAAAACGTTCTTTTTCGAGTTCCGTTTCTGGGATTATTTGGGGTACTTCTACCGGTCTTCCCGTGTCATCTACTGCTACAAAAGTGTAAATAGCCTCATTAGCCTTCGTTTTATTACCGGATTCTCTATCTTCTACCCAGATATCGATAAAAATCTCCATCGAACTTTTGAAAGCTCTGGAAACTTTAGCCTCAACAGTCACAACACTTCCTAATGGAATGGCTCTATTAAAAGCCACGCTATTTACAGATGCTGTAACTACGATTCTTCTCGAATGTCTTCTCGCAGCGATACTTGCAGCACGATCCATTCGCGCCAGTAATTCACCGCCAAAAAGATTATTCAAAGGATTTGTTTCGCTTGGCAACACTAAATCAGTTAATGTTGTCAAGGATTCGGAAGGATGTTTTGGTGTCATTTTATTTGTCAATGTAATTACTGTTTTCTTTTTTTATGTATTCTAATTTAACCAGTACACGGCCATAACTGCCGGTATAAAATAGATAACAATGGTTCTTGCTCCATCGTAATCTTTTGCTAATCGTTGCCCAAAAAGCAACATAAGTAAAGTTATGCAAGAAAAAACTGCGCCATAAAAACCAAATACTCTACCATTGTTTATCAATAATTCGATGCAACCCACAATACACAAAATACCGGATATTAATTCCAATACCAGCACATTTGCTAAAGCCAATGGTACTTGATTTCGTAAAGGTGTTTTAGAAAAATGACCTTTTAACCATTCGATATTATCTTTCCAATAAAACAGTTTATCGTAACCGGATTGCAGAAAAGAGATCGCTAAAAAAACTAATATTAAAATGGAGGCAACGTTGTTCATATGGTTATTTTTTGTGGATTAGACGTGTAAGTTTTATTGATAAGTCAGTTAATATGATTTTTGCATTTCCATTGCGTTCCACATGATACATTGCGTCAGAAAGTTCTTTAAAGATATCGTGAATGTTATTACCATTTACAAAGGGTGCAAAATTTTCCAATTTGAATTTATCGACTTTGGGTTCAAAATAAACTAACGATTTGGTCTCGTAATTCATCATTAACGCCTGACGAAACATTTCGATACAAAATTGAAGAAACTTCTTTTGGGTTTCTCTTCCCAAGCCTGCAATCTTTTCACTCCAAAGAATCAAATCTTGAATTGCCGCAGCATTTCCTTTTGCTTTGAATGCCGCTCGAACCCAGGTAACAAACCATTGTTCAAAGGGATGTTCTTCATCATCGGCATGAAGTAAGTGTAAGGCTATGTTGTAATTTCCTTGTGCCTGATGTGCAATTTTTGCCGCCAGTTTGGGATCAGTTTGTTCTCTTGTTACCAATGCTTCTGCAATGATAGGCTCGCTCAAACCATTAAAATGTAAAATCTGACATCGAGAACGTATCGTTTGAATTAGATCTTCTTCATTCTCAGTAATCAAAATAAAAACGGTCTTTTCTGGTGGTTCTTCCAGCAGCTTTAATAATTTATTGGAAGCAGAAATGTTTAGTTTATCTGCCATCCAGATTAGCATAATTTTATAACCGCCTTCATATGATTTTAACGACAATGCTTTTAGAATTTCCTGTGCATCATCTACTCTTATTTCGCCTTGCTTATTCTGAACACCTAATATGGCGTACCAATCAAATAAACCGCCGTAAGGATTTGTGGTTATAAATTTTCTCCAATCAGTAATAAAATCAATGCTTTTCGGACTTTTCTTTACTTCTTCGGTCGTTACAGTAGGATAGGCAAAATGTAAGTCGGGATGCGATATCTTTTGGAACTTTAGATTGCAAGCTTGATTGGTACCGCTATTTTCTCCGTTTTGGTTGCCACACAAAATATATTGTGCGTAGGCAATCGCCATGGCTAAGGTACCACTTCCTTCAGGACCAACAAACAATTGTGCGTGCGGGATTCTACCCAAATCGGCACTTCGCGTCAGATGATTTTTAATGTGTTCTTGTCCTAAAATTTCAGAAAATTGCATGAAGCAAAGATATAAGAAAATGGGTTAGTCTAAAATATTACATAGCAAAGTTTACTAAAATGTAACCGCAAAATGACATTGGATATGGAAACCTTTTAGAAAGCGTTATTCCCTCTTTTTGTGAATATATCATTTTTTATTTGACATAAAAATAAATTATTTATGGATTTACATCGATTTCGCTGTTTATGTTTGGGTTTTTTTGATTTTTTCAAATTTATTAATAATCTAAAAGTTCTATATTTGGTGTTCTTTCAAATAAACAAACTAAAAATAGACCTGATGAAGACTTTAAACGATTTTGATTTCAAAAATAAAAAAGCAATAATACGTGTTGATTTTAATGTGCCGTTAGACGAAAATTTTAACGTGACTGATGCTACTCGAATTGAAGCAGCAAAACCTACAATTGATGCTATTTTAGCGCAAGGTGGAAGTGTAATTTTGATGTCACACTTGGGTAGACCAAAAGGTGTTGAAGAAAAATACTCATTGAAGCATATTTTGAAAACAACTTCAGAAGTTCTTGAGGTACCAGTTAATTTTGTTTCAGACTGTATTGGTAAAGAGGCTGAAAATGCTGCAGCTGAATTACAGCCAGGCCAAGTTTTATTATTGGAAAACTTACGTTTCCATAGTGAAGAAGAAGCTGGAGATATTGCTTTTGCAAAACAACTAGCGGCACTAGGAGATATCTATGTAAATGATGCTTTTGGAACAGCACACAGAGCACATGCTTCGACGACTATCATTGCTCAGTTTTTTGAAAACAAAAAATGTTTCGGATTATTATTAGCAAAAGAAATAGAGAGTTTAAACAAAGTATTGAAAAATAGCGAGAAGCCTGTAACGGCTGTTTTAGGTGGATCAAAAGTGTCTTCTAAAATTACTGTTATCGAAAATATCTTGGATAAAGTTGACCACATGATTATTGGTGGTGGAATGACATTTACTTTTGTAAAAGCATTAGGAGGAAAAATTGGAGATTCTATTTGTGAAGATGACAAGCAAGAATTGGCACTTGAAATTCTAAGATTAGCAAAAGAAAAAGGAGTACAAATTCATATTCCGGTTGATGTGGTTGCGGCAAATGCATTTTCAAATGACGCCGAAACTAAAATTGTTGACGTAATAGAAATTCCTGATGGATGGCAAGGTTTGGACGCAGGTCCAAAATCATTAGCCAACTTCGAAAAAGTAATTATGGAATCAAAAACTATTCTTTGGAACGGTCCATTAGGAGTTTTCGAAATGGAAAGTTTTGCTAATGGTACTATCGAACTGGGTAAATATATAGCAGCTTCTACTGCAAAAGGAGCCTTCTCTCTTGTGGGTGGTGGTGACTCTGTAGCGGCAGTAAAACAATTTGGTCTTGAGGACAAAATGAGTTACGTATCTACAGGTGGAGGTGCGATGCTTGAAATGCTTGAGGGTAAAGTATTGCCAGGAATCGCGGCGATTTTAGACTAGAGATTTCACTTTTAACAATTTTTATTGAAGTTTGTAGTTATAACATATTAAGTTTGTAAAAATAACAATTTCTTAATCGTTTAGAATTAAGGATGTTGACAACATTAATATGACTATAAAAAATATATCACTATCCTTCATTTTATTAACATCAATTCCTTCGTTTTCGCAACAATTTGCAGAAAACAAAGGAATTGTTAGTATAGAAACAAATCTATCGTACCTAGATTCAATTAAAAAAACCTTCGTAAAAGACGACATGGCTACCTGTGTAGACAGTTTATGGATGAAGGAATTGACAAATCTGGAGTTGTACAATGATATTACTTCTGATATTGAGAACATCAATATGGATGCGAAGGTAGATTATGAATTGCCTACGGAATTGTTGAAATCAAGATTGGAGGCCATGAATGCAAAATCGCCTTTCAAGATTGAATACAATCAGAGCCTTGAAAATGTAATTAAATCGTTCCTTAAGTACAGAAAGCATTCGTTTGAGCGATTAATGGCAATCTCAGAGTATTATTTCCCCATGTTTGAAGAGGCTTTCGCCAAACAAAATGTGCCTTTGGAGATAAAGTATTTGTCTATTGTCGAATCAGCATTAAACCCAAAAGCCGTTTCCAGAATGGGCGCCACCGGACTTTGGCAGTTTATGTATCAAACTGGAAAACAATACAATTTAAAGATCGATTCGTATGTAGATGAACGAAGTGATCCTTTGAAATCGACAGCCGCAGCCGCAAAATACATGTCTAATATGTATTCCATTTTCGGAGATTGGGAATTAGTATTGGCATCTTATAACTCAGGACCTGGGAATGTGTCTAAAGCAATCAGACGCTCTGGAGGAAAACAAAGTTATTGGGACATAAGAAAACATCTACCTAAAGAAACACAAGGATATGTTCCTGCTTTTTTAGCTACCATGTATTTATATGAATACCACAATGAGCATGGAATAAAAGCAGATAGAGCGGTAGTACAGCACTTTGCAACGGATACCATAATGATTAAGAAGCAAATGTCATTCAAGCAAGTTGCTGATTTATTAGACGTTCCCGTTTCACAATTACAGTTACTGAACCCGTCATACAAATTGAATATCATTCCTTTTTACAACGACGAACATCATTACTTGAGATTACCAACAGAAAAAATTGCCACATTCGTTTCGAATGAAGACAAAATGTATGCTTATATACAACATGAAATAGATGTTAAGGAAAACCCTTTCAGAAATTCAAAAGCTATAGCAAAAAGTGATGAAAATAACACTGAAACAAAAACAGTTTCACAAACTAAAACAAAATATTACAAGGTAAAACGAGGGGATAATTTGAGTTCTATTGCCAGTAAATATGATGTTGCTGTTGCCGAAATTAAAAAATGGAACGGACTTAGAAGTAACTCCATTGGCTACGGAAAAAGTTTGAAAATTATTTCTACAGAAAGCGTTGTGCAAACCGTTAAAAAAGAACCTAGAACGGAAATTGCTTCCACAGATGTAAAAGTCGTGAAGGACGTTAAAATTATAAAAGAGGTTAAGACAGATACCGTTTCTGCAAATGCTACCACTACTTATATTGTTCAAAAAGGAGATAATTTAAACAGCATTGCTCAAAAGAACAATGTTACAGTTGCTGAAATTAAGGAATGGAACAATCTCTCGAATACGACTGTTCAATTAGGAGCGTCTTTAAAGGTTGCAGCAACAAATACCGATACTAAAACGGAGCTTGTTGCAGAAGCAGAAATGAAAGACATTGAATATACAGTCGAAAAAGGAGACAACCTTGGAAATATAGCGAAGAAATTTGGTGCTTCAGTAGCCGATTTAAAAGAATGGAATCAGTTATCAGATCATAACATTGTTTTAGGTAAAGTCTTGGTAGTTGCTAAGAATGAAGTTGCCATCAATACGACTCAAGCTTCGGTAGATTCATTCAAAAAGAAGGATAATGCAGCCGTATCTAAAAAATTGGGAATTGACTATTATGTTCAAAAAGGTGATTCTTTATACAGCATAGCCAAAAAACATCCTGGGATAACGATTTCCGACATAAAAAAGTGGAACGATATTCGCGATGAAAAAATTAAACCTGGAATGAAGTTGAAAATTAGCGGATAATACGTTTAACTTCTATAAATTTGGGTTTTATTTCATAATATAATTAGAATGAATAAATCCCATTTTTTAATACTCCTTATTTCGGTTCTGTTTTTTTCCTGTAAAGAGGAAAAAACTAACGCTATTCGAAAAACGACTGGAAAAGTCAATAATATCTCTGTTATTATTGATGATCAGCTCTGGAATGGCGAGATAGGGGATAGTATAAGAAATAAGTTTGCTTCCCCAGTAATCGGATTGCCACAAGAAGAACCTCTTTTTACCATAAATCAATATCCTATTAAACTTATGGAAGGGTTTATGACGGATAGCCGAAATATTATTATAGTTAAAAAAGGAGATAAAAATTACTTCTCCATAAAGAAAGATGAATATGCTTCACCGCAAAATGTTTTTCATATTTCAGGAAAGACAGGAGAAGACATTGTATCTATTTTCGAAAAAAACACCTCTCAAATAATTCAAATCATTCGCCAGACTGAAATTGAGGAATGCCAAAGAATTAATAAAAAGTCACTTCTTGAAGAAAAATTATTTACTGAAAAATTCAATATCACTATAGACGTCCCATCTGATTATGAAAACATGGTGCAGGATGCTAATTTTATTTGGTTAAAGAAGGAATTAGTAAGCGGAAACACCAGTTTATTAATTTATCAAGTACCCATTAATGCGATAAAGAACAATAAGAATTTGGTTTCAAATATCATTAAAACGAGAGATTCTATAGGTGCTTTATACATTCACGGGAAAGAACCCGATACGGATATGATTACTGAAGAAGCTTATGCTCCTTATTTCTTTAAGATTAAACTGGACGGTAAGTTAACGTATGAAATAAAAGGAACCTGGGAGTTACGAAATGATTTCATGTCGGGCCCTTTTATTAATTACGCCATTTTTGATACAGTAAATAATAGAGTGTTGTTTCTGGAGGGATTTTGTTATTCACCTTCGAAGGAAAAACGAGATTCCATGCATGAATTAGAATCAATCATAAAATCAGTTACAGTGCTTAAAAAAGAATTGTAAAGGAGCACAAATTCCAAAACCTAAATTTTAAATTATAGAAACAATCGATGGCAATAGAATGGAAAATAAAGCCTTTTGAGGCACTTTCAGTTAATGAACTGTATGATTTACTTAAATTAAGAAGTGAGATCTTTGTAGTGGAGCAAAACTGCGTCTATCTTGATCTTGATGGCAAGGATAAGGTAGCATTGCATCTTTTTGCAGAGTTTGAAGGAAAAGTAGTGGCTCATGCCCGACTTTTTAAACCCGGAATCAGTTTTGATAATGCATCAATAGGAAGGGTAGTGGTAGATGCTAATTACCGAGACAGAAAATGGGGTCATGATTTGATGCGGGAAGCCATTGCTGGAATAGCACAGCATTATGGGGAAAGTAAAATAACCATTGGCGCTCAGTTATATCTGAAGAAATTCTATGAAAGCCACGGGTTTGTGCAAAGTAGCGAAATGTATCTGGAAGATGATATTCCACATATCGAAATGAAGAAAGAGTAATTATATTTTTGTAATAAGAAACTCAACTCTCCTGTCATATTCTTCCCCTTTTCCTAAGGGGAATTTATTTCCAACACCCTTATAAGACATTCTTAGGCTATTGATGTTTTTATTCATTAGATATAGGAAAACAGATTTGGCGCGATTTACGGATAGTTTTCGCTCATTAGTTTCCCTATCGATAGCGTCTTCGTAATAACTGGGAGTGCAGCATACATGACCTATAATTTCAAATTCAATTCCATTATTTGAGTCAAGTATTTTAGCGATTTTGTCTAATTCTTGTTTGGATTGATAGTTTAGCTTGCTGCTTCCGAACGGAAAATATATTTTTTCTAAATAAATGCGATCCCCTACTACGTGCTTGTCCTGAAAAGAGTTATAAATCCCTTTCCCAAAGCTGTTTTTCTTCACTACTAGTAAATCGACACGTCGGTTTTTGGATCGTATTTCACCTAGATTTTCTAAAAGATCATCAGTTAAAATGACGCGTCCTTTTCCTTCAATTATTACAATTTTGTTTTTATTGAAGCCATAGGAAATAAGTAAATTACGAACAGCATTTACTCTTTGTTCTGATAATTTATAATTATAATCAGCGGTTCCACGATCGTCACAATAGCCATAGATTTGAATAGATTCTATCTTAGTAGTATCTGCTTTTATTATAAAATCTAAGATCATTTGTTCCTGCTCAGAGTAGAGGTTGTATTTATCAAATTCAAAATAAACAGTTTCTACTTTCCCTGCTTGAGCGGTAAGATAGCTAAAGGACAGCAGAGCTATTATTTTTAAATATTTTAGCATTAAAGTTTTAAAATATTTTTATAGTCAGCACTATTGTTTAAAATACTGACGGATTTTTTTATTTCGGAATTAGTTTTCACATAATATTGATAAAGACCTTCCTGATATTGGTATCGTTTAATAATTTCATCAACAATTAGCCCTTTAATTTCTTCTTGGTTTTTATCCAATAGTGTCTCTTCACTTTTTTGAAGTGCCGCAAGAAGTTGTTCGTATTCTGCGGTAATCGTGGCGTCTATTTTTTCTTTTTTGGCCACAGCCAAAGTGTTTTTTAGTGCCTGCTCTGTCTCGGTATCGAAAGAAATTTTCTGAGTTTTCAAGAATTTTTTAAAATCTAAAAAGTCAGTATTCGAAAAAGAAGGTACTTGTACTCCTAAATTAGGATTTTTGTAATAATAGGCCGTTGCATAATTGAAAATCCCATCATTTTTCAACAATGCATTGGCAATAGGACTTGTTTTTGTTTCTTCAAGTTGGATGTCTGGTAAAACGCCGCCACCGTCATAAACGCTTCTTCCTTTTCTGGTTTTAAAGCTGTTGTAGTTTTTTTCATCCGTTCTGATGGCTACGCCATTTTTATCTTTATGGGCATAGTCTAAAGCTTGAATACACCTTCCTGATGGCGTGTAATATCTAGAAATTGTTACTTTTAACTGGGTGTTGTATGTTAAGTCTATTGGTTTTTGTACCAAACCTTTTCCAAAACTGCGACTTCCCACTATTACAGCACGGTCTAAATCTTGTAGCGCACCCGATACAATCTCTGATGCTGAAGCACTTTTGTCATTTATAATTATTACTAATGGAATTGCCGTGTCGACTGGTTCCATTGTCGTTTTATAAGTGTTGTTGTGTTTTTCGTTTTTCGATTTTGTGGTTACGATAACTTCATTTTTCGGTACAAAAAGATTGCATATGTTTACCGCTTCATTCAATAAACCTCCGGGATTTGCTCTTAGGTCTAATATAATTCTTTCAGCACCTTGTCTCTTTAGTTCCTCTAATGCTTGTTTGGTTTCATAGGAAGCTTTTTTATTAAAATGTGCCAAGACGATATATCCTGTTTTTTCATCAATTTTCGAGAAAAACACCACCGATTTTATTTCGACTTCATCAAGAATAATTTGTGCCGTATTTGTTTTTCCCTGACGGATATATTTAACGTCGATTTTGGTGTTTTTAGCACCTTTCATTAGTTGGGAAGCATCGTCTTTGAAGTCGGATAAAAGAACATCTCCTATTTGAGTAATTTCATCTCCAGGTTTAAGACCAGCTTTATCAGCAGGGAAATCTTTGTAGACCTCACGAATAATTATTTTATCCTCTCTTCGGGTAATCAAAGCGCCTATTCCTGTATATTCCCCGGTATTGTTTATTTTGAATTTGACCACTTCCTGTTCATTGAAATAAACAGTGTAGGGATCTAGACCGGCTAACATGCCTTTGATTGCATTGTCCATTAGGTCTCCAGGATTTGTCTCGTCAACATAGTTGATATTCAATTCCTTGAAAAGCGTAGTGAATATCTCGATTTGTTTTGCAATTTCAAAAAAATCGTTTTTGAAACTGGCGCCTAGAAACAGTAATGCCGAAGCAACTACGGGGACTATGTATTTTTTTTTTAAAATTTTTGTCATCTTAAACGGTTTTTTTCTTAAATCTTTTTTTCACAAAATAGAATACTATTCCAAGGAGAATAAGGAAAGGCCAAACGCTAATTAAACTTATGAAAAAGCTTGAGAAGCTATTAAATCCAGATTTGGCTGCATTCCAGATTTTCATTCCATACGAAACGGTTATGCCACTATCTGGAGCAACCGGTTTGTAAAACTCTACAGTAACTGTACTTAAAGAAATCCTATCTTGTAAATAGTTAAACTGTCCTTGCTTAGCTTCTATTTCTTCACGAATGGCTGATAGTTGTGCCTCAACTTCTAACATTTCCGATACTTTAGTTGCTTTTTTTAATAATTCAATATAGCGATTTTCAAGTACTTTTTTAGTTTTTAATCTCGCATCAATATCAATATATTGAGTCGTTACATCTTGTGCTGAAATTTCTTTATTGTCAAAATAGGAAACGCCTTTTGATATGTTTTTTAAAAAAACATCAAAATTCTGACTAGGAACTCTTATGATTAATCGTCTAAATATAGTGCCGTAATCTTTGCCTTCAGTGTCATTTTGTATTGAGCCACCACTTTCGGTAGTGTTTTTTAATATCTGATTATAAGTAGAATTTAAATCAGTAGTTTCAAATCGAAGATTGGCTTCTTTAATTATTTTTTGTTCTGTAGTTTTTTGTTCTTTCTGAGAGGAGTTAATTGGAGGCTCTTCAGTAATTTCTTCAGCGTTTGCAACTACAGGTTTCACAAATTTTACTTGATCTAATTCTGATGAATTTGGCGACATTGAAAAACCTACTATTTCACTGTCGGATTTTTTACAGCTTGAAAAAGATATTAGCACCAATAAAAACAGAATAATAGATTTCATATTAATTTTATTTAGAGCTAAAACTACAATTTTTTTGATAAATTCTAATTTAATTATCGAGGCGAAATTATTCTTTTACAAGATCGCTATTTGTTTCTGTTTGTTCTTTTTTACCGTTTTGTGCTATAAATTTTTCAAACAGTTGTATGGTCTTGATGTTAATCTCCTCATAAGACAAGCGGTCTTTGGTCTGGTAAAAAAACATGAAAGAATACGGTTGGTCGAGGTTGTCAGTAAGGATGTGTTTATTCAGGCGGTAGGTTTCGCGCAGAACGCGTTTGAAGTAATTCCTGTCAACTGCTTTTTTAAAATTCCTCTTAGAAACAGAAACTCCCATTTTTATTTGCTGACCGTCACTTGATGGCCCGCAATGATATACGAGTCGTAACGGATATTTAGATACAGATTTCCCTTCAGTAAATAATAATCCAATTGTGATTTTACTTTTTAGTTTTTCTTTTTTTGGATAAGTGAAATTCATTTTTCTTTAGAGAGAGGGATTATAGCAGACAAAGGTACAATTAATACTAATTATAGTTATTTATTAGTCAGAAAATGTATAGTATGATGCCGATATAGTCTGAAAAGAGTCCTCCCGATAGCTATGTGGATTATTTGGACTACCATTGAATACATAATCGGTATAAACGCTAAATCTATTATTGTTTAGGAATTAAATAGCAGTAAAAAATATATTTGCTACTTTTGCCGCTTAAATTTTAAGCATGGAAAAAATAATATCGTATCCCATATCTGTAATATATTATTTGTTATTTGGACTTACGTTGGTCATTTTTCACCCTATTCAATGGGTTTGTTTCAATGTTTTTGGATACCAAGCCCATAAAAAAAGTGTGGACTACATGAATTTTATTTTCGTGAGACTCACGAACCTTTTGGGAACAACCTTTAAATTTGAAAATATAGAAAGTGTACCCAAAAATGTACCAATTATATTTGTGTCTAATCATCAAAGTATGTACGATATCATA
Organism: Flavobacterium gillisiae; assembly: GCF_900107635.1. Taxonomy (GTDB): domain Bacteria; phylum Bacteroidota; class Bacteroidia; order Flavobacteriales; family Flavobacteriaceae; genus Flavobacterium; species Flavobacterium gillisiae. Next base: position 273,373 of record NZ_FNRD01000002.1, on the reverse strand, counting down.
GCAATGATTTGGTATTTACGTAGATTTCATTGTAAATTTGTAAGTAAGAAGGAATTAGGGAAGGGAATTCCAAGTATTTCCTTTAATTTGCGTCATGGAGGTTCTGTGTTGATTGATAGAAAAGATCCTAAGCAAGCGATTCCTGCAATTAAAGGTTTGGCTGATTATATAGTTGCAAATAACCGTTCGGCAGTTATTTTTCCGGAAGGAACCCGAAGTAAGACAGGGAAGCCAAAAGAGTTTGCGCAAACCGGTTTGAAAATATTATGTAAGAACGCACCATCGGCTTATGTCGTTCCAGTAAGTATAAACAATTCTTGGAAAATCGTTAAATTTGGATTTTTTCCTTTAGGTTTGGGAAATCGGCTTACCTTTGTATTACATAAACCATTAGCAGTAAGTGAATATGATTTTGCTGAGCTGATGGAGAAGACAGAAAGCGCAGTAGTAAATGGAATAAAATTTTAATTTATATAAAATGTCAATAAAAAACATTCGATTAGAAGTTATGCAGTTTTTGGAAAAAAACGTTGATAGCTATGTTGATCAATATTTAATACCTGTTGAAAAAATATGGCAACCAACCGATTTTTTACCCAATTCAGAAAGTGACAACTTTTTTGAAGAGGTTAGAGAGTTGCGAGAAATAGCAAAGGAATTACCTTATGATTTTTGGGTAACCTTAGTTGGAGATACCATTACTGAAGAAGCCCTTCCTACCTATGAATCTTGGTTGATGGATGTTGAGGGAATTGATAACGTAGAAAGAAATGGTTGGTCAAAATGGATCAGACAATGGACAGGTGAAGAAAATCGTCACGGTGATTTATTAAACAAATACCTGTATTTATCTGGGCGTGTTAATATGCGTGAGATTGAAATGACAACGCAACACCTTATCAATGATGGTTTCGATATTGGAACTGGAAGAGATCCTTATAAAAACTTTGTGTACACGAGTTTTCAAGAGCTTGCTACTTATGTTTCTCATAATAGAGTGGCACAAATGGCTAAGAAATATGGAGACAATAAGTTGTCTAAAATGTGTAAGATGATTGCCGGTGACGAGATGCGTCATCACCATGCTTATTCTGAGTTTGTAAGTGCTATTTTCAAGATAGATCCTAGTGAGATGATGCTTGCTTTTCAATACATGATGAAAGCTAAAATTGTTATGCCAGCGCATTTCTTGAGAGAATCAGGAGAGAAAATTAGTACTGCATTCGAACAGTTTTCTGATTCAGCGCAGCGTATCGGAGTTTATACTGCGGCAGATTATATTGATATCATGCAAAAATTAATGGTTAAATGGGAAATTGATAAAATTACCGGTTTAACTGATGAGGCAGAGAAAGCACGTGATTATCTAATGAAATTACCTGCTAGAATGGCTAGAATTTCAGAAAGAATGGTTATTCCTCAAGAATCCCATATTTTCAAATGGGTAGAGCCTGCAAGATTGTAGATTTTAGTTGTAAAAGTAACGAATGTTGATTTCAGAATCAACAATAAAATAAAATACAAATGTTGATTTTTAGAGTGTAATAACTTTAGAAATCAACATTTTTTTATAAAATATAAAAGATGAATAACACAGATATCATTAGTAAGACAATCACTTTTGTTAAAGAGAAATTGAAAAATGCCGAAGGCGGCCACGATTGGTTTCATATTGAAAGAGTCTATAAAAATGCATTGTCGATCGCAAAAGATGAGGTCTGTAATGAGACCATTGTAAAACTGGCAGCTTTGCTTCATGATATAGCAGATAGTAAATTCAATAATGGAGACGAAGGGGTTGGACCAGAAACAGCGAGAGCATTTCTAGAATCAGAGGAAGTGGATGAAGCAATTATTGAGCACGTCATCAAAATTATAGAAAACATCTCTTTTAAAGGCGGAAATTTCAAAAAGGACTTCTTGTCTATAGAATTAGAAATTGTTCAAGATGCAGACCGTTTAGACGCTCTTGGAGCGATTGGTATTGCTAGAGCGTTCAATTATGGCGGATTCAAAAATAGAGCGTTGTACGACCCTAAAATAGCTCCGAATTTAAAAATGACAAAAGAGGAATATAAAAATAGTGAGGCGCCTACGCTAAATCATTTTTATGAGAAACTGTTCTTGTTGAAAGATAAAATGAATACGCCAACTGGTAAGCAAATTGCATTGGAAAGACATCGTTTCATGGAAACATTTATTGCACAATTTTATGCAGAGTGGGATGGAGCAAAATAAGATTTTTGATTGCGGATTAACGATTTTATATTTCAGATCTTTTTCGATTGCTGATTTTTAAATCAAAAATCAGCAATCGTTAATCAAAAATCTTAAATCGAAATCCCTTTTTCTTTCATTTCGATAATTACATCTGAAGCATTTTTAAACGTAGGTGGCTGTTCTATAATGCTTCCTACTCTTTTTTTGTTGAGTTTGAAAGTAATATCGTTTTCAGTAGTGAATAAAAGGGCTGTTAAAAACGGATTGTTCATGTACGGAGCCAATACAATAAAGGCTTCATCAATCGTATGAAAACTTTCTATTTCCTCTGTTTTATACTTTGCACTAAGTGAAAGACTAAAAACGTCATCTTCCAATAACACAGGACGAACATAAATATTTTTTAGTTCTGTATCGCCTATGGTCTTCGCCAAAGTTAACTTGGCATAAGTTCCGTTTTGAATACTTTGTTTTACGCTTTCCCAAAATTGGGCAAATATAGGTTCGTAGGACATGAGTTTAATTTTAGGTTTATTTTCTCTAAAAAGAGAGTGTGCAAAATTAGCTTTTGTATCTGAAAAGAGGGATGTATTCTACGAAAACTTTAATTTTTTAAATAGAAAACCGCAGATCCATAGTTTTAAAAGCAATGAATCTGCGGTGTTTTTTTATATAATAATTTTTACTCTCCAGTAAAGGCAGCTTTTCTTTTTTCTAAAAAAGCGGTTGTACCTTCTTTAAAATCATTGGTTCCAAAACATTTTCCGAAGGATTTAATTTCTGTTTCAAATCCATTTTCACCGTCTTTATAATTAGCATTAATTGATTTAATTGCTTTGCTAATTGCCAATGGAGAGTTTCTCATTATTTTTTGTGCTACTCCGTTGCAGAATTCTAAAAGTTCCGCTTGTGGTACCACATGATTTACTAAACCAGTTCTGTAGGCTTCGTCAGCCGTTACCATTCCGGCGGTCATAATCATTTCCATAGCGCGTCCTTTTCCTATTAATTGAGGTAAACGTTGCGTTCCACCATATCCTGGAATAACTCCTAAAGATACTTCTGGCAAGCCCATTTTAGCATTATCTGAAGCGACTCTAAAGTGACAAGCCATAGCTAATTCTAATCCTCCTCCAAGTGCAAATCCGTTAACGGCTGCAATAACAGGAATTTTTAAGTTTTCGACAAAATTGAATAAAATGTCTTGTCCTTGTGCAGCTAATTGAACTCCTTCTTCAACTGAAAAGTCGGCAAATTCAGCGATATCAGCTCCAGCTACGAATGCTTTTTCACCGCTTCCGGTTAAAATAACCACACGGGTTTCGTAATTTTTTTCCAACTCCTGAAATGCTTCATGCAGTTCTTGAATCGTTACTGTATTTAAGGCATTTAGTTTTGTAGGGCGGTTTATAGTTATTGTTGCAATACTGTTTTCTTTTGCAACTAGAATGTTAGTGTAGCTCATTTTAGTAATTTAAGAGTTAATTATTGGAAGTGACACGGTAAATCGTGTTCCTTTTCCATATTCTGTATCAAAGGTAATTGTTCCTTTATAATTTTCAATGATGTTTTTGATAATACCCAGACCTAATCCCATTCCGCTGTTTTTAGTGGTGAATTTAGGTTCGAAAATACGACTGATATCTTCGGGTTTGATTCCGATTCCATTGTCTTCAACGATAATTAGTACATTGTTGCCGTCTTTTTTTACGGCTACAAAAACGTTTTTGTTTTCCTGTTGTTCGGGTATGGATTGAATGGCGTTTTTAACTAAATTGGTGATGATTCTAATCAATTGTGTTCGGTCTACTTTAGAAATAATTTCGGGAGAATCACTTTCAAAAACAATATGTTCTTCATTGAAAATATCTAGTGACAGTTCAACGACTTCTACTACATTCAGCGTTTCGTTTTGTTGTGCTGGCATAGAAGCAAAATTAGAAAAAGCAGATGCAACGGCGTTCATCGTATCAATTTGCTGAATCAATGTTTCCGAGTAATCTTTCATTTTTTGGATGATGTCAGGATCTTCAGGATTGAATTTTCTTTCGAAGCTTTGGACTGTCAAACGCATTGGCGTCAATGGGTTTTTGATTTCATGCGCCACCTGTTTCGCCATTTCGCGCCAAGCTTCTTCTCTTTCGCTTTGCGCTAATTTCACGGCACTTATCTCGAGTTCTTCGACCATTCGATTATAAGACTTGATCAATAAGTTGATTTCTTTGCTGCTCGCCTCTAGTACTATTTTTTTATTTTTTTGGCCAAAACTAGTTTCGTTTATCCTGTCTGAAATCGTTTTTAGTGATTTAGTGATGTAAGTTGCGAGGAAATAAGCTAGTCCAAATGCCACAATTAACATGAAGGTATAGACTTGCCCTAAACGGATTAAGAAACTATGCAACTCCTTTTCATAAAAGCCGTCATCCTCAAGATAGGGTAAGTTCAAAACACCCAGTGGTTTGAATTTGTCGTCTTTTATTTGAGTAAACGAAGATCTGTTTTTGACGCCATTTATAGTTTTTATGTCTACGTATCGTTTTTCGATAGAAGAACGCACCAGTTTTAATATGTATTTTGGAATAGGTGGCGAAACCTTATCAACGGAAAAAGACTCTTTCGATGATTTTAAAAGCTTTCCTTCTAGACTATAAATGTTTATTTCAATATTATGAATGTGCGCCAGTTCATGAATTTTATCCTTGAAAATTAAATCCAGGTTTTCAGTCGTTAAAGGGTAAGTTGTTGTAGAAAGGACATAATTAATATGCTCCCTAACTGCATTTTCTTTTCTTTCTAATCGCTCTTGATGGTATTCTTTGGCTTCGTTCTTAAATTGGATAATGGAGATGGAAGCTAGCAAAACAGAGGCTACAATTATCAGTACGATCATCGAAAGAAAAATCCGAATTCGTAGCGACAACATCGATAATTTGAAACCTTTTAGCATTGTTCTCTTTTTAGTTTTTCATCTTTTTATATATCAGTATTAGGAGAAACTGAATACTGAAAGACTGATCACTGATCACTGTTTTTCTCTCGTATTCTCTTGTAAAATTTAAAGCCCAACATAATCGTAATTGAAAATATAAAAATGCCAGCTACTCCGTAAATCCAATTAACTGCATTTTTTAAGACCACTAAAAAAACTACTGCAAAAAGAATGATGGTAGCGCCTTCATTCCATAAACGCATAAAGTTAGTTGTGTATTTAACTTGGTCGTTTTGCAATTGCTTAAATATTTGATGGCACTTACCATGGTATAAATACAACACAAATACAAAGCCAAGTTTTACATGCATCCATGGCATTTGCAACCAAGATCGTCCTAAGGGAGTGAAAAATAACATCCAAAACGCAAAAATACTAGCCAGAACCGCCGACGGCCAAGTGATAATATACCACAAGCGATAAGTCATGATTTTGTATTGTTTTTGCAGTATCTCTTTCTCTGGAGATGGTTTGTCATTTGCTTCAATTTGGTAAACAAACAACCGAACAATATAAAACAAACCTGCAAACCAGGTAATTACAAATATGAGGTGTAGGGATTTGAGGTAGTTATAATATTCCATCAGTAGTTTTAATCAATTTTGTATTCATTTCTTTCTTTAGAAAATAACCGGTTAGTATTGTTGACAACACATCGGCAATAGGGAAGGCCACCCACACTCCAAAAATACCGAAAAAATTCGGTAGTATCAGTACTAACGGAATTAAGAAAAATCCTTGTTTACTCAGCGTCAGCATTAATGCTTTTTTAGCTTTCCCTGCCGCTTGAAAATAGGCAGCCCCAATTAACTGGATGGCTATAATAGGAGAAGCGGCAAATACCCATCGCAAGGCATTCGGTGTTTCGGCAATAACTTTTGGGTCGGTGGTAAAAATGGTTACTATTGGCGTGGCATAATAGAGAATAACAACAAATATCAACGATGCTAATAGTGCGGCATATTTGATGGATATTTGAATGCTTTCTTTTACTCTTCCAAAATTTTGAGCCCCATAATTATAACCGGCAATTGGGATAAATCCTTGTGTAATTCCAAGAATAGGGAACAGGGCAAACATCAACATTCTACTTATTATTCCGTAAACGGCGATTGAATGTTCGCCCCCATACGAGTATAAAGTATGGTTGAGAATAATTGCCAAAACAGCTATAACTCCTTGTCTTGAAAAAGTGACAAAACTTAGTTCTGTAATTTCTTTTAAGATTGGTAAGTGTAGCTTAAAATGTCGTGCTTTTAGTTTTAATTCGCTTTTATAAACAAAGAACCAAAGAACAAAAAGGAAGCACATAAAATAGGAAATGGAGGTTGCTAGCGCAGCTCCAAACATGCCTAATCCCATCGTTTTTATAAAAATAATATCTAAAATGATATTGACAAAAGCAGGAATAATCATGGCGACCATGGCAAACTTAGCTTTGCCTTCTGCTCTTATGATATTGTTTCCCATCATGCAAAGTGCCAGGAAAGGCACAGAAAGAATGATTGGGGAAAAAAATTCAGCTGCCGGTGCAATGATAGCTCCTTTTGCACCAAAAAGCAGTAGCATTTCAGTACTAAAAAAAATCCCTAGCAGTACAAAAAGTGACGCCAAAATAAAGGTCATCATAATTTGATTGGCAAAAGTAGTTTTCGCTTTTTCGCGATCTTTTGCACCCAAAGCTCTAGAAAGAACAGAACCGCCACCTACGCCAATAGCCATTCCTAATGATGAAATCAGGAACGTTATGGGCAACACAACGGTTACAGCCGCAATAGCTAGAGAACCAATCCACTGTCCGACAAATATGGTATCAATAAGAATATTGACGGACATGAACAAAATCCCAATAGAAGCAGGCAAAGCCTGCTTCATCAAGAGTTTTTTTATGTCTTCGGTTCCTAGTTCTTCGGCTGAAATTGCCATTTACGCAGTTGTTTTTTCAACAGCTACCCATTTGGTAATCCAATTGCTTACAGTATTGCACCAAGCATCACTATCGTTTAAGCAAGGAATTGCCAAGAATTCTTCGCCTCCATGTGCTTTGAATTCGTGGTTGGCTTCCATCGCGATTTCCTCTAATGTCTCTAAACAATCAGAGACAAAAGCTGGGGTTACCACCGCTAATTTTTTGATTCCTTTTTCAGGCATTTTGTTCACTTCGACATCCGTGTAAGGCGTAAGCCATTTGTCACCCGCTAAACGCGATTGAAACGTTTGGCTGTATTTTCCTTCTGGAATACCTAATAATTTCACGACCTGTTTTGTGGTTTCATAACATTGATGACGATAACAAAACTCATGTGCCGGTGAGGGCGTATTGCAACAAGAGCCGTCAATTTTACAATGTGATTTAGTAATATCCGTTTTGCGAATGTGACGCTCCGGAATTCCATGGTAAGAAAACAATAGATGGTCATAATCGTAACCTTCCAAGTGTCCTTTTATAGAATCGGCAAGGTTTTGTAAATAGTCTGGTTTGTTATAAAAAGCCGGTACAATCGTAAATTTCATTTCTGGGAAATACTTTTTACGGTGTTCTTCAGCTAGTTCTAATATCGTAGTCGTTGATGCCATCGCATGTTGCGGGTACAAAGGAAAAAGCATCACTTCAGTAACGCCTTGATCGTGTAATTCTTGTAACCCTGACAAAAGAGATGGGTTTCCATAACGCATGGCAAGGGAAACGGGAACATTCACTAATTGTTTAACTTTAGCATGCATTCTTTTTGAGATCACGACAAGCGGAGAACCTTCGTCCCACCATATTTTAGCGTAGGCTGCAGCCGATTTTTTAGGTCTTGTTTGCAAAATGATTCCGCGAACTAATAATGCTCTTAACAAAAACGGAACATCAATTACGTATTTGTCCATTAAAAATTCATCCAAATAAGGTTTTACATCTTTTGCAGTTGGACTTTCAGGAGAACCTAAGTTGACTAATAATACACCTTTCATAAATTATTTCTTTTTATTATTATCATTGCTTCAGCTTTTCAGGCAGAACCCTTGAGTGCGAAGCATGTGGAATCTTGTGGCAAAAGTAATTAAAGTTGGTTTGCTGTAAATTACGATTAACTATTTTTTATTTATTGTTTAATATATAAAACCGATGACGAATTACGTATTCGGATTTATGGACATTAAGTATTTCTTTGGCGTTGTGGCAAATTTCTTTTTGAAGGCAGCGATGAAATGACTTCCGGTGCTGTATCCTATTTTTAATCCTACCTCATTTACGTTATAGGATCCACTGTCGAGTAACTTTCGAGCAAAATCCATTTTGTAATCAAATAGAAATCCATAAACAGTATCGCCGTAAATTTGTTTGAAACCCATTTTCAGTTTCTTTAAATTCAAACCTATTTCATCGGCTAGTTCTTGTAAACCTGGTGGTTCAGCCATATTAGCAATAATAATTTCTTTGGCTTTTCTAATTTTCATCACATTGTCTTCATCTATTAAAAACGGACATTGTTCTGCATTGGGATCTTCGGTTCTATTGAAATACAAACTCAATAATTCGTAGCCTTTTCCTTTGTAGTACAAGTTTTTTATGGAAGGATGTAGGTTGTAATGAAATAATTGCGATAGTACAATGGCCATCGACGGACTTATCTTTCCTTCGTTATAATATTTCTTGTCTTTATTGTCTCCGCTCAAAAAAGTAATGTAATCGGCTTCTGTTGAAAATAAAGCGTGAAATTTCTTGATTGAAATAATTACCGAAATCACCCATGAATTTGGCGCTAGTTCTAGATTTAATGGCAACTCTTTTTGCGGATTGTATAAAAGCAATGATTTTTCTTCTTTCAACTCTAAGGAATAGTTCCCTTGGTTGAATATAAATTTAGCACTTCCTTTTAATCCAAAATGAAACTGAATCAACCCACTGCTGACTTCGCGCTGGGCATTAAAGGATTCTGTGCTGTCATTCTGAAAACGAATTAAGGTAAAGTCATCTTCAATTTTTATAATTTCTTGAGAACTCATAGCGACATTTTTTAATTTAAAACATGACAATTATCAATAGCTTTAGTTTAGAACGACTCTAAATAAGCGAGGCGTGATAACTTGATTTCACTACAAAACTAACTATTTTTGCATTAAAACAGACGATTGGAAACAAAAAAACATCCAGCGACACAAAAAGAACTTCTAGCGTTACTTTTATAAAGTCTATAGTGATAATTTTGTCTCACTTTTTGGAAAAGTATTTATATGGAAAATAATAACCTATCAAAGCATCAGTATTTTTACTCCGTTGGATTAAGCTATAAAAAAGCAGATGCCGAGATTAGAGGAAAATTTAGCTTAGATGCTTTAGCTAAAACACGTTTACTGGAACAAGCAAAAGAGGAAGGGATTGAAAGCTTAATCGTAACTTCTACTTGTAATCGAACTGAAATATACGGATTTGCAGAACACCCCTTTCAATTAATAAAATTGATTTGCGAGAACAGTCAAGGTAGCGTTGAATCATTTCAAAAAGTTGGTTTTGTATACAAAAATCAAGAAGCTATAAACCATATGTTTCGCGTAGGAACAGGTTTAGACAGCCAAATTCTTGGTGATTTTGAAATTATTTCCCAAATAAGATCCAGTTTTACGCAATCAAAAGCGATGGGGTTAGCTAATAACTTCATGGAAAGATTAGTGAATGCGGTTATTCAAGCGAGTAAAAAAATAAAAACAGATACAGAAATTAGCTCCGGAGCCACTTCGGTGTCTTTTGCTTCGGTTCAATATATAATGAAGAATGTAGAAGATATTGGAAACAAAAACATTCTATTGTTCGGTACAGGGAAAATTGGTCGTAATACCTGTGAAAATTTGGTTAAACACACCAAAAACGAACACATCACTCTAATCAACAGAACGAAAGATAAAGCGGAGAAACTAGCGGGTAAACTAAACTTAATCGTAAAAGATTATTCAGAGTTACATCTCGAGTTACAAAAAGCAGATGTTGTTGTAGTTGCTACGGGCGCCCAAAATCCTACTGTAGATAAAGCAATTTTGAATCTAAAAAAACCTTTATTGATTTTAGATTTATCCATTCCTAAAAATGTAAATGAAGATGTTCAGGAATTAGATGGCGTTACATTAATTCACATGGATTATTTGTCGCAATTAACGGATGAAACTTTAGAAAACAGAAAAAATCATATTCCAGCTGCTGAAGCTATTATCGAAGAAATCAAAGAAGAGTTTAATGTTTGGACAAAAGGACGAAAATTTGCGCCTACCATTCATGCTTTGAAAGAAAAACTAAACGCTATCAAAACTTCGGAATTAAATTTCCAGAGTAAAAAAATAGCTGATTTCAACGAAGAACAAGCAGAGATTATTAGTGCAAGAATTATCCAAAAAATTACTACACACTTTGCTAACCATTTGAAAGATGATGATACCATGGTGGATGAAAGTATTGAGTGGATCGAAAAGGTTTTTAAAATAGGTCTTGCAGCAAAGTAAATTTATACGAAATTCTAAAATTTCTTAATGGTTTTTCTTTTTTAAGAAACCTTTTTGAAATCAAAATATAAAAATGGCTGAAAAAACAATACGAATTGGAACTCGCGATAGCGAACTCGCACTTTGGCAAGCACACACAGTAGAAAAAAAGTTAAACGATTTAGGGTATAAAACAAAAATTGTATCGGTTAAATCTACTGGAGATATCATTCTTGACAAACCACTTTACGAATTAGGAATCACAGGAATTTTTACTAAAACACTTGATGTTGCTATGATAAATGGTGATGTGGATATTGCTGTGCATTCTATGAAAGATGTTCCTACGGCTTTGCCAAAAGGGATTGTTCAAGCTGCAGTTTTAGAAAGAGCGAATACCTTAGATATTTTAGTGCATAAAGGCAATCTTGATTTTCTTAACGAATCAGGGACTATTGCTACAGGAAGTTTACGTCGACAAGCGCAATGGCTGAATAAATATCCAACACATAAAGTAGTTGACCTTCGCGGAAATGTAAATTTGCGTATGAAAAAGTTGAACGAAGGAGACTGGAACGGAGCTATTTTTGCCGCTGCTGGTTTAGAAAGAATCAACTTAAAACCGGAGAATTACATTAATTTAGATTGGATGATTCCCGCTCCCGCTCAAGGAGCTATGCTTGTTGTTGCTATGCAAGAAGATGCGTTTACATTAGACGCTTTGTCTCAGCTAAATGATATTGAAACCGAAATCGTAACCTACATAGAACGTCAGTTTCTAAAAACATTAGAAGGCGGTTGTACCGCACCTATTGGAGCTTTGGCACGTTATAATGAAGAAGAAGATACCATTCATTTTCAAGGAGTTCTTTTTTCGCTTGACGGAAAAGAAAAAATAGAAGTAGAAAAAATTGTTCCTATCGAAGAATGGAAAAAATTAGGTTTCTTCTCTGCCCAAGAAGTATTAAATAATGGCGGAACAAAATTAATGACGGAAATTAAAAATAACTTAAAGAAATAATGAGTCAAATAAGTATTTTATCAACTAAAACATTGTCTGCAGAACAAAGGCAGGTATTTATCGATGCTGATTTTGATCTTTTAGAGCAAGATTTTATCGAAATTAAGAACAACCTTTTTGAATTAGATAAATTCAACGATAATTTGATTTTTAGTAGTCAAAACGCTGTTGCAAGTTTAATCGAACAAAGCGGTTGGGAAGTTCTTAAGACTAAAATGGTCTTTTGTGTAGGTATTAAAACCAAAGAATTACTGGAAGCTAACGGATTTACGGTGAGTGTTTATATGGATTATGCTTCTGAGTTAGCGGAGATAATTACATTAATTTATAGCAAAGAAAGTTATACTTTTTTGAGCGGAAATTTACGTAAGGAAACCTTGCCAGCAGCCTTAAAAAGTGAAGGAATAACTTTTAATGAAATAGAAGTGTACCAAACTACATTAGCGCCTTTCAAAATATCTGATCAGGAGAATTTTGACGGAATAATGTTCTTTAGTCCATCTGCTGTTGAAAGTTATTTGAGTAACAACAAAATCAAAAAGGAGATTTGCTTTTGCGTAGGGAATACTACTGCAAAATCATTAGAATTAAACAAAGTTAAAAACATTGTAATTGCCGAAATCCCAACAATCGAAGACGTAATTATTGAAGTGATTCAATATTATAATCCGGAAGAAAGTATCGAGCCTACAGCTGAAAATTAAAAAATCCAATACCCTCGCTGCGGTGGGGAATAAAAAAAATAGAATTATGTTAAAGAATGACTTATTTTTAAGAGCATTAAAAGGAGAAACAGTTCAACGTCCACCCGTTTGGATGATGCGTCAAGCCGGAAGATATTTGCCTGAATTTATCGCTTTGCGTGATAAATATGATTTTTTTACGCGTTGTCAAACTCCAGAGTTGGCTGCCGAAATTACGGTGCAACCGATTCGTAGAATTGCTCCAGATGCTGCGATTTTATTTTCAGATATCTTGGTGATTCCACAAGCAATGGGAATTGAAGTTGAAATGAAGCCAAATTTTGGTCCATATTTACCAAACCCTATTCGTACGATTCAGGATGTAGAAAAAGTAATCGTGCCAGATGTGCATGAAACTTTAGGATACGTTTTTGACGCTATTAAATTGACTAAAGAAATGTTGAATGATGAGGTTCCATTAATTGGTTTCGCAGGTTCACCATGGACAATTATGTGTTACGCGGTAGAAGGACAAGGATCTAAAAGCTTTGATAAAGCCAAAGGATTTTGTTTTTCACACCCAGAAGCAGCGCACGTTTTATTACAAAAAATTACAGACACGACTATTTTATACCTAAAAGAAAAAGTAAAATCGGGAGTAGATGCCGTGCAAATTTTTGACTCTTGGGGCGGAATGTTATCGCCTGTAGATTATCAAGAATTCTCTTGGAAATACATCAATCAGATCGTTGAAGCTTTGGCCGATGACGCTCCGGTAATTGTTTTCGGAAAAGGATGTTGGTTCGCCCTTGGCGAAATGGGAAAAAGCCGTGCTTCGGCATTAGGAGTAGACTGGACGTGTTCTCCTAGAAACGCAAGATATTTGTCTGGCGGAAACATTACTTTGCAAGGTAATTTTGATCCATCAAGATTGTTATCTCCTATTCCGGTGATTAAGAAAATGGTACACGAAATGATTGACGAATTCGGTAAGGACAAATACATCGTGAACTTAGGTCACGGAATTTTGCCTAATATCCCAGTAGATCACGCTAAGGCGTTTATTGATGCTGTTAAGGAATACAATCAATAATAGCAGATGCTAAACAAAGGAGTTAGAGACGAAAAGAAAGTAAAGATTGACAATATGTTAAGTACTTTACTTTCTTTGGTTTTTGTTCCAAAATTTTGGAATATAGAAGACACTAGTTTAATTGATAATCAGTTGACTGATTTCGACTTAACAACTGCTATTCTTGACCAAATTGAGGAAAAAGATTTGATTTCGTTATTGGATAAACACAATATGGATTGGGCTCAAAAAGAACAATTCGCTGATTTTTTGGTTGCTTTTTCCAAAGAGAATCCATTTGATTTAACTGAAAAAGCAATTGCTGTTTATGAGCATATTCAATCCGAAAGCAAAACTTTTTCGTTCGAAATTTTTAGTAAAATAGCTTTGGCGAAAGCCAATTTATAGTCAAGAATAAATTACAATATTCATAAGTAGCAATTTATTCGTTTACCAATAACGTTTTGGAGGTAGAGTTATTTTTTTAGTTGGAGATTGAAAATCTATTCGATTTAGATGATGATTTGTTAATGAGATGAGATTTTGAAGTTAAAGTTGATAAAATATGAAAACACTTGTACTGCTTTTATTTGTTACGGTTTGCTTTGCTCAAATTAGAGGTAAGGTCGTTGATGAGAATAAAGAGCCTCTTGCGGTGGCCAATGTTTACTTTGACGGAACCACAATTGCTACGATAACGGATAAAAATGGAAATTTTCAACTGGATAATACTTTTAGATTAAATACTGTTTTGGCCGTAAGTTTTTTGGGTTATCAAACGCAATATTTAAAAATTGATTCAGATAAGGAATTGTATATCGTTTTAAAAGAAGTGGTTCAGACATTAAATGAGGTAGTAATTAAAAAAGACCTATTTTCTAGAAAACAAAAAATGGAGCTGTTTAGGGACCAATTCCTAGGTAAAACTTCCTTTGGGAGAGCTTCTAAAATTGAAAATGAAGACGATATTTATTTTGTATACGATAAAGATAAAACAACAATAAACGCATTCTCTGACAAGCCATTAATTATCGTCAATAGCGCATTGGGGTACAAGATTACCTATGAATTGTTGAGTTTTGAATCTAAGTTTTGGAAATTAAGTGTTAATTCAAATGATGTGGTAAAGAGTTTTTTTTCTGGTTTATCTCGTTTTGAAGAAACTAATTCAGGAGCTAGAATAATAAAAAACAGAGAGAAATGTTATAATGGCTCACAATTAGATTTTTTTAGAAATTTAAAAAATAAAACTTTAGGGAAGGATAGTTTTCTGGTGTTTGAAAAATCTTATCAAGTAAGTCCAAACGATTGCTTCACGATAAAAGACACCTTAGGTTCTAAGAAAGTTGCTGTTGCACGTCAGGATAGGGGTCTGCATAGCAAAAAATTCGTGGCTGAGTATAGTTTATTGCACAAAAAGAATGGTCAGTCAAAAATAATTTTCGAAACTACTTCCTTTTACGTAGATCAGTTTGGGATCAATTCAAATATTGAAGATATAAGTTTTTCGGGTAAATTATCAGAGCAAAGAGTTGGAAATATGTTGCCTATGAATTATCAAATTAATTAATTGTTGCTGTTAAAACATGAAAAATAAATTTTACGCATACATACAAAATTTACAAGACACCATCGTTGCAGGATTAGAAGCTGTCGATGGTCAAGCTAAATTTAAAGAAGACTTATGGGAACGCCCAGAAGGTGGAGGAGGAAGAACTCGAGTAATCGAAAACGGTGCTGTTTTTGAAAAAGGCGGTGTCAATATCTCTGCTGTTCACGGTAAATTACCAGACAGCATGCAAAAACTATTCAATGTAGGAGAAGCTGATTTTTTTGCGTGCGGATTGAGTTTGGTCTTGCATCCAAAAAGCCCGATGGTGCCTACGGTTCATGCCAACTGGCGCTATTTCGAAATGTATGATGAAAAAGGAAAGGTGATTCAACAATGGTTTGGCGGCGGACAAGATTTAACGCCTTATTACTTGTTTGATGAGGATGCAATACACTTTCATCAGACTTGTAAAACAGCCTGTGATAAACACAATCCAGAGTTTTATCCAAAATATAAAAAGCAATGTGATGCCTATTTTTGGAACGCACATCGTCATGAAGCACGCGGAATTGGAGGGTTGTTCTTCGATTATTGCAAAGCGACAGACGAGATGAGTATGGAAAACTGGTTTAACTTTGTTTCTGAAGTTGGGAATAGTTTTCTTGAAGCCTATGTTCCAATCGTTGAAAAGAGAAAGGAATTAGAGTACACAGCAGAACAAAAAACATGGCAAGAAATCCGTCGTGGTCGTTATGTTGAGTTTAATTTGGTTCATGATAAAGGGACTTTATTTGGACTAAAGACGAATGGAAGAATCGAAAGCATATTGATGTCTTTGCCACCGCATGTGCAGTGGGTATATGATCATCATCCGGAAGCAGGAAGCGAAGAAGAAAAATTAATACAAGTTTTAGAAAATCCGAAAGACTGGATTTAAGATTGCTGAATAACGATTTTTGATTTCAGATATAACTAATCGTTAAACGACATTCTAATAAATATAAAAATAATAAGATTGAAGACCGATGATTTTTGATTAATGGTGACAATCAACATAAATCAAAAATCGTTAATCAAAAATCGTTAATCATACATCATTATGTTCCCATTACACAGAGGTAGAAGATTAAGAACTAACGAATCCATGAGAAGTTTAGTTCGTGAAACAACTTTAAGTCCGTCAGATTTTATGTTTCCTATGTTTATTGCAGAGGGAGAAAATGTAAAAATTGAAATCGCTTCGATGCCGGGAATTTTCCGTCGTTCGATTGATTTAACGGTGGAAGAAATCAAAGAGCTGTTTGCTTTAGGCATTCGTGCAGTGAATATTTACGTAAAAGTAAGTGAAAACCTAAAAGACAATACTGGAAAAGAAGCTTGGAATAAAGACGGATTGATGCAAGAAGCGATTCGAGCTATCAAAGCCGCTTGTCCCGAAATGATTGTTATGCCAGATGTCGCTTTAGATCCATATTCTATTTATGGTCACGATGGTATTATTGAAAATGGAGATGTAGCAAACGACCCTACAAATGACGCCTTAGTGAAAATGGCCGTTTCACATGCTGCCGCTGGTGCCGATTTTGTGGCGCCATCTGATATGATGGACGGTCGTGTTTTGCGCCTGCGCCAAGGACTTGACGCTGCAGGATTCCATAACGTGGGAATCATGAGCTATTCCGCTAAATATGCTTCGGCGTTTTACGGGCCATTTCGTGATGCATTAGATAGCGCGCCAGTTGACAATAACGATATTCCAAAAGACAAAAAAACCTATCAAATGGATTATGCAAATCGTATTGAAGCGATCAAAGAAGCCCTCTGGGATGTTGAAGAAGGCGCAGATATGGTAATGGTTAAGCCAGGAATTGCTTATTTAGATATCGTACGTGAAGTAAAAAATGCTGTAAATGTTCCAGTGACGGTATTTCATGTTTCTGGGGAATATGCGATGATCAAAGCCGCTGCCGAAAGAGGTTGGTTAGATCATGATAAGATTATGATGGAACAACTTATGTGTATCAAACGCGCAGGGGCAAGTTTGATTTCGACTTATTTTGCAAAAGAAGCCGCTGTGATTTTAAATAAGTAAAACTGATAATTATCATTTTTTAAAAGCTTTTAGTAGATTAACTTTGAGTTCAAATATTAAAAATCATGAAAAAAATAGTAATTATTGCGATCGCATTAGTAGCATTCTCTTGTAAGGGAAAGGAAGAAGAATCTTTTGGTAAAGAAGAACCAGCGGCGTCTACAGAAGCATCTTCTGAAGGAATGCCAGCCGTAGCCCAAACTCCAGAAGAACTTGGCGCAACACTCTTTAAAGGAAAAGGCAATTGCGCCACCTGTCATCAAGTAGACACAAAAACTATTGGGCCTAGTGTACAAGATATTGCTGCAGTTTATAAAGCCAAAGGCGGAAACATTGTCGCTTTCTTAAAAGACGATGCAAAACCCTTGGTTGACCCAAGTCAATATGAAGTAATGAAAGCAAATTTTGCAATTACAAAAGCAATGTCTATCGAAGAATTGCAAGGATTAGAAGCGTATATCAATTCTAATTTAAAGTAATTTAGACATTCTACTTGTAGTAGATTAAGGAGCTTTTTCCCGCTGTACACTATATCTTTATGTTTTTAAAAACAAAAACATAAAGGATGTCGTTTCCATCAGGGCTAAAAAATAAGAACCATTCGTAAATCGAGTGGTTTTTTTATTTAGAAACAATTTCGTAAAACTTTGTGTACTTTGCAGGTCATAATTATTTACTATGGAAACTACTCACATTAAAACACCACTGGGTATTGCTACAATTATTGGGGATAAAAACGGTATATTCTCAATTACTGTTGCAGACGAGGCAACGATTCCAGCTATAATTCCAAACGTTTTACAAGAAGCAGTCACTCAACTCAACGAATACTTTGACGGAGAAAGAACCGACTTCACTTTAAAACTAAATCCAAAAGGAACTGAATTCCAACAAAAAGTATGGAAAGCATTATTAGAGATTCCTTTTGGAAAAACTAGAACTTATTTAGAACAGTCCAAGATTTTAGGAGATGTGAAAGCAATTCGGGCTGTGGCTTCCGCCAATGGAAAAAACCCGCTTTGGATTGTTGTGCCTTGTCACAGAGTAATTGGTTCAGATGGTTCGCTCACCGGTTATGCAGGAGGTTTGTGGCGTAAAAAATGGCTTTTGGAACACGAAAACCCAACAAATCAACAAAGTTTATTTTAGAGAATTAAATATAAGTTGGCCGATTTTCTTTATATTCGAACATCGTTAATGTCAATCGAAATTTTCGAGAGAATTGGAAATCTGTATTAATCCGTGTAAATCTGCGTGCCATAAATATGATAGAAAAAATCAACCTCAATAATATCCTTTTCTTAGATATAGAAACAGTACCAGAAGCCGCTGATTACACTGAACTGGATTCGGAAATGAAAGAGCTGTGGGAACACAAAACCCAATACCAACGAAAAGACGAGTATACTCCAGAAGATTTTTATGATCGTGCGGGAATCTGGGCTGAGTTTGGAAAAATAGTTTGTATCTCTGTTGGATACTTTACCATCAAAGGGGATATCCGGAACTTTCGGGTCACTTCCTTTTTTGGAGAGGAAAAGACAATCCTGAAGGACTTCAATAATTTATTAAACAATCACTTCAACCAACCGCAACATATTTTGTGCGGCCATAATGCTAAGGAATTTGATATTCCGTTTATGGCAAGAAGAATGATTATCAACCAAATCGCACTGCCTGATAAACTCAATTTATTTGGTAAGAAACCATGGGAAATCCCCCATTTGGATACGCTGGAGTTATGGAAGTTTGGCGATTATAAGCATTATACTTCTTTAAAATTAATGTGCAAAGTACTTGGGGTACCTTCGCCAAAAGGTGATATCGACGGCAGTCAAGTAGGTCATGTTTTTTATGTAGATAAAGACATTGATCGGATTGTAACCTATTGTGAGAAAGACACTATTGCCGTTGCTCAGATTTTTCTTAGGCTACGAAGAGAGGATTTGTTGATTGATGATGAGATTATTCATGTTTAATAAGCCGCTTACGAATAGTAAATAAATGGAATGTAAGCGGTTACTTCAATTTCTGCCATAAGTATTTTGTTGTTTGATAGTCTTTTTAAAAAAAATGTGTTTAAAGCGGTTAAATTTTTACTTTTACATTTATGAATAAGCCTTTACTTTCCGTTCAGAATCTCGAAATCTCCTTTAAAAAAGAAGGGGTTTATACCGCTGTTATCAAGAACATCAGTTATGATTTACAACAGAATGAAATCCTAGGTATAGTTGGAGAGTCTGGTTCTGGGAAGTCAGTCTCTTCTTTAGCGATTTTGGGTTTGTTACCTGCTAGTATTTCAAGAATTTCAGCAGGTGAGATTCTTTTTGATAGTAAAAATGTAGGTAATCTAAACGAAAAGGAACTGCAGCAACTTAGAGGCAATGAAATCGCCATGATTTTCCAGGAGCCGATGAGTTCGCTGAATCCATCTTTGAAATGTGGCTTTCAGGTACAAGAGATTTTGTTGCAACATACAAGCTTGTCAAGAGCAGAAACCAAGACGGAGACACTTTCGTTATTCGAGAAAGTTAAATTACCTAATCCAGAAATATTATTCGAGAAATATCCTCATGAGATTTCAGGAGGGCAAAAACAACGTGTGATGATTGCTATGGCGATTGCCTGCAAACCACAATTGTTGATAGCAGATGAACCTACAACCGCCTTAGACGTAACTGTTCAAAAAGAAATTATCCAGTTGTTAAAAGACATTCAGCAAGAAACCGGGATGAGTATTATATTCATTTCTCATGATTTGTCACTGGTTTCAGAGATTGCTCATCGAGTTTTGGTGATGTATCAAGGAGAAATTGTGGAGCAAGGAGAAGTAAAGCAGATATTCAAAGATCCGCAACATAATTATACGAAAGCCCTAATTGCTTCGCGTCCTTCTTTAGATTTCCGATTGAAGAGATTGCCCACGATTCAGAATTTCTTAGATGATACAATTAATGCTGAGATAGTAACCCAAGAGGATAGAGCTAGTTTTCACAATAAATTGTACAGTCAGACACCCATTTTGGAAGTCATAAATGTGGAGAAAGAATATTTTTCTACAGCAGGTTTCTTTGGAAAGAAATCAGGATTTAAAGCGGTGAATGACGTGAGTTTTAAATTGTATGAGGGAGAAACATTAGGTTTAGTAGGGGAGAGTGGTTGTGGAAAATCGACCTTAGGAAATGCCATATTACAATTAGACAAGGCTACCGCAGGGCAAATATTATATCGAGGTCAGGATATTACTAAACTTGGCAATGCAGAACTCAAAAAACTAAGAAAAGAAATTCAAATTATTTTTCAAGATCCTTACTCGTCATTGAATCCAAGGATTCCTGTAGGTAAGGCCATTATGGAACCTATGAAAGTGCATGGGTTGTATAAAAATGACAAAGAAAGAAAAGCCAAAACGATTGAAATTCTCGAAAGAGTTGGTTTAGGAGAAGAATATTTTAATCGGTATCCACATGAGTTTTCGGGTGGACAAAGACAACGCATCGGAATAGCAAGAACTATTGCGTTACAGCCCAAATTAATCGTCTGTGACGAATCGGTTTCAGCATTGGACATATCCGTTCAAGCACAGGTTTTAAACCTTTTAAATGAGTTAAAAGAGAATTTTGGGTTTACCTATATTTTTATTTCGCACGATTTGGCTGTGGTGAAGTATATGAGTGATCAGGTTTTAGTTATGAACAAGGGAAGAATAGAGGAAATTGCAGATGCAGATGCCTTGTATGCCAATCCTCAAAAAGAATATACAAAAATGCTGATTGAGGCTATACCCAAAGGGAATGATAGTTAGGCTGACTGCCCCAAAACAGCTATAATTATATCATAATACAAAAAGGAATGCTATATTTGCGGTATCGAAATTGTTTTAAAAACAGAAACGAGAATCCCCCTTCCTTTTTTAAGATCTTGACTGGTTGAAAAAAAGCATAGTAAAGAAAGTCCCCCCTTAATTTAAAGCTTTTGCAATACCCATTGCAATTTTTCATACAAGATGATTAAAGACGAAAATACATATTTAATTTTAGTTGTTGAAGACAATTTAACTGACGCTTCGCGGATTGAACAGTTGTTATTGGAACTTAATTTTGATTTTCAAATTAGATATGCAAAAAGCTTCGAAGAAGCCATTGCGATTTTGTCTTCAGACGATAAGTTTTTTGATGTTGTCCTGCTAGACCTTACGTTACCAGATATAAGTCCGCAAAATTTGGTTAATGAAATGATAGATAAGGTATTGTTTTGTCCTATAATAGCGCTAACCACAAATGCAGATGTGGATTTCAGTATCAAATTAATTTCCCAAGGTATTTCAGATTATTTAGTAAAGGAAGGCCTAACAGCTGCGATGTTGTATAAGAGTATTATTTGCTCAATTGAGCGCAAAAAAATATTTTATTCATATGATGATGCAAAAACACGATATACGGACCTTTTTCATCTAAGCCCGCTGGCTATGTGGGTGTATGATCTGGGAACTTTCCAATTTTTAGATGTTAATGAGGCCGCTATAAAGAAATATGGTTATACCAAAGAAGAATTTTTAAAAAAGACCATAAGAGAGATACGACCAGAGGAGGATTATCCACTATTTGACGAAGGAGTTCATTCTTTTAACCAATATAGAGATAGCTTAAAAAAAAGATATTTTAGACATCAGAAAAAAAACGGAAATATAATTGATGTAGAAATTCAAAGTAATATTGTTTTCTTTAACAATCAGAAAGCAAAGTTGGTTATTGCAAATGATATCACCAAGCAGATGCAGCACATTAACACGATTGAAGACCAGAATAAAAGTCTCAAAGACATTGCCTGGACACACTCTCATGTTGTTAGAGCTCCATTAGCAAAAATGATGTCTATTGTTGAGTTTATGAAGGAATCAGTTAACATGCCTTCAGACTACGAAGACTTATTGAATCACTTTCTTGATTCAAGTACTGAACTGGATTCTATTATTAGGGATATTGTAAAAAAAACAGAAACAATAAATAAAATTGAAGACAAATGAGTTACCATGTAGTTGTTGTAGATGATGATGAAATAATTCTGTTTTTACACAGTAAAATAATAAAAGCAGTTGGTCTTCATGATTCGCCGAGAACCTTTAATTCGGGAACTAAGGCTTTGGATTTTTTTGATAGCCTTTCTAATGATGAGGAACGTATTTTACTATTTTTGGATATCAACATGCCTGTTATGGATGGCTGGGGCTTGTTAGATATTATCCATCAAGAAGGGTTTAATAAAAAAATCGAAGTTATTATGGTTACTTCTTCTGTAGACCAAGAAGACAAAGACAAGGCAGCTTCGTATTCAAAAATAATTCATTTTGTTGAAAAACCATTTAGTAAAGCAAATTTACAGGCTTTAGACCTCGGTTTTTAGTAGACCTAACAGTGTGTTAAATTACAGAGTTGTTATTTCTCTAATTATTATTTGAAAGAAGTTGATCTCATAAAAAAAAGCCTCACAGGATGTGAGGCTTTTCTAGTATTTAAAAAGAACGTATTACTTCTTTGCAAAAGGTTTAACAACAGTTTTTTCTCCGTTATTGAATTCGAAGAAATAAATTCCTTTTGTTAGGCTACTCACATTAATGGCGTCTCCAGAAGTTTTTCCGTTTTGGATTTCAAATCCAAGTGAGTTATAAATTTTATACGAACCTTCTTTATGTTCGTTTACAGAAATATTTATAAATTCAGTTGTTGGGTTTGGGTATAAAGTAACATCAAAACCTGAGTTTTCATTTGCAGTTGAAGAATTGATTCCGTTAAATGCAGCACCATCAATTATAACGGTATAATCTTCGACTTGCCCATCAGAAAAAGTTTCACAAGCAGAAGGGACACCTCCATTTTTCATGGAAACTCTCATCCTGGTTGTACCAGTAGTTGCTAATGTTGGAATTGAAATTGTTCCACTAACAGAAGAACTTGGAGTTGCTCCAATGGTCATTACTTGTTCTCCAGCATCGTTAAAATCTCCATCGGCATTAAAATCAATCCATACGGAGTATCCTTCTTTGAATTTTCTATTTGCCCAAAATGGTGTTATAGTAATTGTATAGGTACTTCCTTTTGATACATTCGTTGAAATTGAAGTGTAATCTACATAACCGCTACCACTTGAAGTAGTATTATTAATTGTATTAAAAACGACACTAGCAATGTTTTCGCTGGCAGTACTATTTCCTTGAGAAGCACAATAGTTTGAAACTACAGGAGCAGTGGTTGTTACGCTAATTACATTACTTGAAGCAGAAATGTTTCCTGCAGCATCTTTCGCCTTCACAGAGAAGCTATAAGCAGTGTTGGCAGTTAATCCAGTTACAGCATATGAAGTGCTTGTTACAGTTGCTTTTAACGTGCTACCTTGATATACATCATATCCTGTTACTGCTACATTATCTGTAGAGGTGGTCCAAGTTAAATTAGTTGAAGTTGCTGTAGTCGAAGCAGCTGTTAAACTTGTTGGAGCAGTAGGAGCAGTAGTGTCAGGAGTAGGAGTAAGGGTAGTTACACTTACAGTGTTACTTGAATCAGATACATTTCCAGCGGCATCTTTAGCTTTTACAGCAAAAGTATAAGCCGTACTTGCTGATAATCCTGTCACAGTATAAGTTAATCCAGTCACCGTAGTTACTAAAGTTGTACCATTGTAAACATTATATCCAGTAACCCCTACATTATCAGTAGATGCTGTCCAAGATAAGTTCGTTGATGTAGTTGTTGTTCCTGATGCCGCAAGACTTGTTGGAGCCGTTGGAGCAACAGTATCTGTCGAGCCAATATAGGCGGCGCCTACTCCTACTGCATAGAATGCATTTGTTGTAGCTATTGTTTCCGCTGAAGTAGCTCCGTACAGATCAGTTGATGCTTGAATTCCATAAGTTCTAGCTTCTGCATAAGTTGAGTTTGCCGATAAATAAACACTTTCTAAACGATAAGAAATTTTAGCAGCTTTATCTATTCCTATACCCGTTACACTATATGAACTTCCAATATCATTTGTTCCATTTTTACCTTGTGTAAGAATATAAAACCAGTGATTTAATACACCACTGTTAGTATGAACACCACAGTAATCATTTCTATTACTTGGTCTACATCTAGATTGATCGACCCAGTTCGTTCCGCCATATGTATCTGGTTGCCCTTCGCTTTTTGGATTGCTCATGGAGCGCAATGCTAAGTGTCCTGCTCTTCGTTCAATATCTTCTCCTATTAACCAGGTAGATTTATTTGGAGCGGCATAGTATTCGATACAAGCTCCCCAAATATCAGAAAACGCCTCATTCATAGCGCCAGATTCTAATTGGTAAGCCAAATTTGCTGTATTTGAACAAACGGCATGACCTATTTCGTGTGCGGCAACATCAATTGATGTAAGAATATCAAAATAAGTTCCGCTTCCATCGCCATATGTCATTACACTACCATTCCAGTAAGCATTATCATAATTACTACTGTAATGTACATAACTTTTTATGGCAGCTCCTGCACCGTCAAAGCTGTTTCTTCCATGAACGGACGTCCAATAATCATATGTTTTTTCGGCTCCCCAATGAGCATCTAATGCCCCATTATCTTTGTTTGCATTGTTATATTCAGCTGCAGTCCAATTGTTGTCGGCATCTGTAAAATTAACTGCTGAAGAGTAGTTAGTACCTTTGTTCATGTTGTAGGTCATAACTCCATTACCACGAGTAGCGTCAGAAAGGATATACGATCCTCCACTTGAGGCAGTTTGTATGGTTTGATTTCCGCTATAGCGTGTAGCTGCGTTTGCGGCAACAAAAGCTGTCGCAGCATTTACATTTTCAGTGTTGCCAATGTTTTTACTTCCATGACTATATTCGCCTAAATGTTTAATAGTGGCGTTGTAAAATAAGGATTTTCCTGTAACTGCATCAATATAAATATCACCACGGCTTACGGGGTTTGTGGCATAAATGTCATATTTATATGCTAAACGAAGTTGCTCCTTTTTTTTACCAGTAACATCTTCATCCGTAATAGGCAATAGAACTAATTCTCCCTCGGGTTTTTTATAATCAATAAGTTTTGCATCTGCTTGAGAATCCCAAAGGTATTTTGTTGCACCAATTTCTTTTAATGCGCTGTTAAAAGCCTGTTCTTTTGATAATGTAGCGTTTATATTTACATTTTCTAGTTGATAAAACTCGCCGCTCATTGATTCTAATTTCCCTGATTTAGAATGCAACGTATAGGTCGAAAATTCCACTTTTACCCCTTGATGGAATAATTGAAATTTTTCATGTAAAAAGCCTAATTTGTCTTTTTCAGATTTCGTTTTCGTATAGTTAGAATTGTCTTTTAAATCTAATTGTTCTTTAAATGCTTTTTGTGAATCAGATTCCTTATAAGATGATTTTTCATTAAAAATTATCAAAGAAGGTTTTCCTCTTTGGTCGATAAATTTTTGTTTCACATTTTTACTTGCATCTTGCGCGTTCGTTTGTAATGTTAACAAAGAAACGGATGCAAATAATGCGATCTTTCCGAGTAGAGTTGTTTTCATTTTTTGGTTTTGGTTATTTTTCCTAAAAATAAGTTTATTTCTTAAAATAGTGAATTAAA
Source organism: Flavobacterium gillisiae (assembly GCF_900107635.1). Lineage (GTDB taxonomy): Bacteria > Bacteroidota > Bacteroidia > Flavobacteriales > Flavobacteriaceae > Flavobacterium > Flavobacterium gillisiae. Next base: position 247,669 of record NZ_FNRD01000002.1, on the reverse strand, counting down.
ATGTTAAAAAAAATTAAAAATCATGAGTTTTTATATATTATTCTAACATTATATAGGAAAATGATTAATCTGTTTGAATTGTATTTAGTCGTAAAACATAATAAAGTAATAATATTATGTCAATCGTTATTATTTTTAAATAAAAAAGCTGTCTCGAAAGAGACAGCTTTTTTCTATTTTTAAGTGATGTTAATTTTTCACGAATTTTTTAGCCACTGTTTTTTGACCGTCATTTACTTCTAAGATATAAACTCCAGCTCCTAATTTATTAACGTTTATTCCGCTTTCAGATAGTTTACCTGCGTCAACTTGTTGACCAAGGAAATTAATAAGTCGGTAAGTTCCTTTTCTACTATCCGCCATTCTTACATTTAGGATGTTATCTGCAGGGTTTGGATACATTACTACATCTGAAATTGAATCTTCGTTTCCTAAATCAATTGCGACTTTGGCAGTTGTAATGGTTGTTATTGCGGCAGCACCAATATTAACAGTGTAATCTTCAACTTCTCCATAAGAGAAAGCCTCACATGCAGTTTGTGCCGCATTGTATTTCATTGACACTCTCATACGAGTTGGACCCGCTAAAGCTGAGGTAGGAACCGTAAATGTGCTTGTTAAGTTTGCGCTACTAGAAGAGGATCCTGACACCATTTCTTCAGCAGTTTCAAAAGTTCCATTTTGATTATAGTCAATCCAGATTTTCCAATATTCAGTGTAAGCTGTACCGCTAAAACCAGCACTAAACAAGATAGTGTTTGAACCATAAGGAAGATTACCAACAAGGTTAGTAAAGTTACCATATCCAGCATTACCAGCTGTAGTGTTATTGATACCTCCTATTGAAACATAGTCAATATATTCATCAGCTACAGAGTTCCCTTTAGAAGTACAATATACTAGAGTATTATTTAATGTAGTTACATTTACCACATTACTAGATGCCGATATATTTCCTGCAAGATCCTTTGCTTTTACTGTAAATGTATATGCTGTATTTGGAACTAATCCTGTAACGGTGTATGACGTTCCTGTAACGGAGCTTTTTAATGTCGTTCCTTGGTAAACATTATATCCTGTAACACCAACATTATCTGATGACGCACTCCACGTTAGATTTGTGGCTGTGGTGGTTGTTCCTGAAGCAGCTAAGTTTGCAGGAATAGTTGGAGCGGTTGTGTCTGCGGCACCGGCTGCAATATTTACGGTATAATCTTCAACTTCACCATAAGAAATAGCTTCACATGAAGTTGGTATTGCATTGTATTTCATTGCGACTCTCATTCGTGTCGCTCCATTAGCCGCTGACGTTGGCACTGTAAACGAACCTGTAACTGGTGTTGTTTGAGATGCAGCTTTACTCCAAACTAATTCTCCAGCATCGCTAAAATCTCCATTTTTATTATAATCGATCCATACGGCATAGCCTTCATTATATTTTGTTCCAGGCCATGTTGGTGTGATTGTAATTGTGCTTGAAACTCCTTTTGTTAAGTTGGTCGAAATAGAAGTATAATCAGTATAACCACTACCACCAGTAGTTGTATTATTTATGGTGCCTAATTGAACTTTGCTAATGTATTCATCGGCAACACTATTTCCTTTTGAAGCACAATAATTTAGTACTCCATAAGCTGAGCCAACACCTACAGCATAAAATGCATTAGTTGTAGCTATAACTTCAGGAGATCCAGCTCCGTATAAGTCAGTTGCTGCTTGAATACCATAAGTTCTGGCATTAGCATAGGTAGAATTAGCAGATAAATAAACACTTTCTAAACGATAAGCTATCTTGGCAGCTTTATCAATATTTATTCCGGTAACATTATAAGAGTTTCCAATGTCATTTGTTCCTGATTTTCCTATCGTCAAGATGTAAAACCAATGATTTAACACTCCGCTGTTTGTATGTACCCCGCAATAATCATTTGCTTGTGTAGGAGTACCACATTCAATTAGTTTCCAATTTGTTCCGCCATAAGTATCTGGTTGCCCTTCACTTTTTGGATCACTCATAGAACGTAATGCTAGACGACCTGCTCGTCTTTCTATGTCTTCTCCGATTAACCAAGTAGATTTCCCTGGTGATGCGTAGTATTCGATACATGCGCCCCAAATATCAGAAAAAGCCTCATTCATCGCGCCAGATTCTTTCTGGTAGGCTAAATTTGCTGTTTTCTCACAAACGGCATGACCAATTTCGTGTCCAGCAACATCTATTGATGTTAAGGCATCAAAATAGGTGTCGCTTCCGTCACCATAGGTCATAACGCTACCATTCCAGTAAGCATTGTCATAAGCGAGGTCATAATGCACGTAACTTTTTATCGCCGCACCTATATTATCGTAACTGTTTCTTCCATGAACTGCGGAAAAATAGTCGTATGTTTTTTCTGCTCCCCAATGTGCGTCAAGGGCAGCATTGTCTTTATTGGCATTATTAAATTCCGTAGCAGTCCAGTTATTGTCGCTATCTGTAAAATTTACCGCAGCACTATAATTAGTTCCTTTTTTCATATTAAATGTTTGAACTCCGTTTCCACGTGTAGCATCAGATAATATGTAAGAAGAACCGCTTAAAGCAGTTTGTATTGACTGAGTTCCGCTATATCTAGTAGCCGCATTTGCTGATACAAAGAAAGTTTTTGCAGCGTTTGTGTTTTTTGCTGAAACCTTATTTAAGCTACTACTTTTTGCATGGCTATATTCACCAAGATGTTTGATTGTTGCATTGTAGTAAAGTGCTTCCCCAGTTATTGCATCGATATATAAATCACCTCGACTAACAGGACTCGTTGCATAGATGTCAAATTTGTATGCTAAACGAGCTTTTTGATTTGTGTTTTTTTCACCTTGATCAATCATAGAAGGAAGAAAAACTAATTCTCCCTCAGGTTTATGGTATCCTATTTTTGAAGCGTTTTCAGGATTTTCCCATAAGTATGTTGAAGCGCCTATTTGGTTGAGCGCTTTTTTAAAGGCAGTTTCTTGCGAGATAGTTGGAATTGCTGCTGTATTTTGTATGTCATAATATTCACCGCTCATGGAAGTTATTTTTCCATTTTTAGAATGGAGTGAGTAGGTCGCGTATTCTACTTTTACACCTTGGTGGTATAATTGAAACTTTTCGTGGGAGAAACCAGATTTGTCAGATTCAGTGTTCATAATAGAAAATGTAGAATTATCTTTTAATTCTAATTGTTCCGTCAACACTTTTTTAGAATCTGTCGATTTGTAAGTGGAGTTTTCATTGAAAGTGATTAGGGATGGTTTCCCATTTTCGTCAACAACTTTTTGTTTTACGTTTTTGGCAGAATCTTGGGCGCTTCCGTCAATAGCAAATAATGATACGCTTAGTACAAGCGCAATTTTACTGAGTAATTTTCTTTTCATTTTCTGTAGGTTAAATGTTAATAAAAGATTAAAATTTTCATTTCCAAATGTAGATTAAAAAGTAAGAAAAGGAGCAATATTTTTATTTATTTTTGTATTTAATCGGATTTATGTGCGTATAATCGATAAAAAGACTGTGACAGTAGGAGATGCTGAGGTATTTTATTTTTTAGTTTAAAAGGGTAAAATATGGTATTGACGTAGATTTATAGGGTTAGTTTCCAGGTATTTAGTTATTACGTAGATATAAATGCAGTATTTTGTCTAAAAAAAGCTATTTGTGAGTTTTACTTACAATAAAATCCCCCTGATATTTTGTGTATTTATTTTTCGATTGCATTGTGTAAATGGAAGGATAAAGGAATGGGTGTCACAAGAATGGATGTTGCATTTAATTTATCTTCAACTTCGTTATTAAAGAAATTTGCGTGAGTTTTACTGTTGAAATTTGTAGTGAATGCCTTTGGAATTGTTTAAAAATGATACGAAACCCCAATCAAGAGCAGTAGCAACAAATAGAATTCATTAGTAATTAAAAAAAAGAAATCGGCACAGAAGTAATTCTGTGCCGATTTCTTTTTAATGTTAATCTAGCGACCCTTTTTTAGGACAACCTATGTTTATTTATAAAGAGTTTAGTCAATAATCATCTCTGGAATATCGCCTTCAATAATCAAAGTTGCTTCAGTAGAAGCGATTATATGTTCTACTGTCACTCCTGGAGCACGTTCTAAGAGTTTAAAACCTTTAGGGGTTACTTCTAATACAGCCAATTCAGTCACTACTTTTTTGACACAACCTACACCAGTCAATGGTAAGCTGCACTTTTTAAGAATCTTAGATTGCCCAGCTTTGTTTACGTGCATCATGGCAACGATAATGTTTTCGGCAGAAGCTACTAAATCCATTGCGCCTCCCATTCCTTTTACCATTTTTCCTGGAATTTTCCAGTTGGCGATATCTCCGTTTTCAGAAACTTCCATAGCTCCCAGAATAGTTAAGTCGACATGTTGTCCACGAATCATTCCGAAACTTAGAGCTGAATCAAAAAAGGAGGCTCCCGGTAATGTCGTTATTGTTTGTTTTCCTGCATTGATTATATCTGCATCTTCTTCTCCTTCAAAAGGGAAAGGCCCCATGCCTAAAACACCGTTTTCGCTTTGAAATTCAACGTCAATTCCTTGCGGGATGTAATTGGCTACCAATGTTGGAATACCTATCCCTAAATTTACGAAATAGCGGTCTTTAAGTTCTTGTGCAATACGTTTCGCAATACCTATTTTGTCTAATGCCATAATATTAATGTGTTAATTAGAGAATTCGGAAATTAGATAATTGAGTTGCATTATCTAATTAACTCATTTTCTCATTATCTATTTCTTACTGTACGTTGCTCTATTCTTTTTTCATATTTTGAACCTTGAAAAATACGCTGCACGAATATTCCAGGGATATGAATTTGATTTGGATCCAGCGTTCCGGCTTCCACTAATTCTTCCACTTCAGCAACAGTGATCTTAGCAGCACCAGACATACAAGGATTAAAGTTTCTTGCAGTTCCTTTAAAAATCAAGTTTCCGGCTGTATCTCCTTTCCACGCTTTTACAATAGCGAAGTCAGCATTGAAAGCTAATTCCATTATATGCATTTTTCCGTTGAATTCTCTAACTTCTTTTCCTTCAGCTACTTCAGTACCATAGCCAGCAGGAGTAAAAAAAGCGGGGATTCCAGCCTGAGCTGCACGGCAACGTTCTGCCAAAGTTCCTTGTGGAATTAATTCTACATCTAGCTCTCCGGAAAGCATCTGGCGTTCAAACTCAGCGTTTTCTCCAACATAAGAAGAAATCATCTTCTTGATTTGTCTTTTTTGTAATAATAATCCAAGACCGAAATCGTCCACACCGGCATTATTAGAAATACAGGTCAAGCCAGTAGTTTCTTTTTTTACCAATTCAGCAATTGAGTTTTCGGGTATACCACAGAGACCGAAACCACCTAACATGATAGTCATTCCGTTTTCAACTCCTTCAAGTGCAACTTGAACGTTTTCTACTTTTTTATTTATCATAGTCTATTTTTTAAGTCCAAACAGTTGCGGTGTCATACACTTTAAGCATGGGAAGCGCAAATGTCTCGAAGTCTAAAATTTGTAAATCTACTTAGTTAATTCGTTTTTAAAATTCGAATTCATCTGTATTTTGTTGCGTGTCGGTTGTGTCTTTTGCAGCGGGTGCATTGTAACAATCAACTTTTATCGAAAGGTTAGGAGGTCTGTCGAATTCTCCTTTAGACACTTTTAAATTTTCATCAGCATAACAAAGTTTCATAAAGTAAGCCCAAACAGGTAGTGCAGCAGTTGCTCCTTGGCCGTAAGTAATACTTTTAAATCTGGCAGAACGATCTTCACAACCTACCCAAACACCTGTTACTAGATTTGGAACCATTCCCATAAACCAACCGTCGGACTGGTTTTGTGTTGTTCCTGTTTTACCAGCAATTGGGTTAGTGAATTTATATGGATATCCTGTAATTCTATTGTATCCATAACCTCCGCCTTCAGTTCTTAATCTGTTTCCAGAACCTCCTTCTGTTACTCCTTCTAATAATTTAATTATGGCAAAAGCAATGTCTTTGTTTAATACGTCATGAGATTCAGGTATTGGCTCATAAATAATAACGCCACTTTTGTCTTCTATTCGACTTAGAAACTGAGGTTTTGTATAAACACCTTGATTCGCAAATGTGCTGTATGCGGCTACCATATCCTCCACAGTGATATCTACTGCACCTAATGCAATGGATGGCTGAATAGGTATTTCTGATTTGATTCCTAATTTATGAGTAAGCTTAACCACCGCCTCAGGACCTACTTTGTCCATTAACTTTGCAGACACAGTGTTTATTGAGTTGGCTAATGCTTTTTTCAAGGTAACCATTCCTCTGTATTTATTATCAGAGTTTCTAGGTGTCCATGCTGCGGTAACGTGGTGACGGCCCACAGGCATAGTGAAAGGAGCATCTATTATGGAATCGCATGGAGACATGTTCAATTGTTCAATCGCTGTAGCGTAAACAAAAGGTTTAAAGGTAGAACCTACCTGTCTAGCTCCCTGACCTACGTGGTCATATTGAAAATATTTATAGTTAATTCCACCTACCCAAGCTTTTATGTTACCCGTTTGAGGTTCCATAGCCATAAGACCTGATTGTAGAAAGTGTTTGTAATAACGAATGGAGTCGATCGGAGTCATGATAGTATCTTTTTCTCCTTTCCATGTAAATACAGTCATTTTAGCTTTTACGCTAAATGATTTTATAATATCCTCATCGCTCATGTCTGCTGATTTTAAAACAGACCATCGGTTTGATGATTTCATTGCTTGTGTTAAAATACGCTGTGTTTCCTTATCTGAGATACCTACAAAAGGGGCGTTTTTATTGTTTTTTGCCTGAATGAAAAATTCTTGTTGAAGATTAGCCATGTGGGCAGAAACTGCTTCTTCAGCATGTAATTGCATTCTGGAATCAATAGTAGTATAGATTTTTAATCCATCTTTGTAGATGTCATAATTAGATCCGTCTGGTTTCTTGTTTTCATCAACCCATTTTTTCATGTAATCACGAAGATACTCTCTGAAATAAGTTGCTGTTCCTTCTCTGTGGCTTTCCAGTTTAAAATGAAGGGTAATTGGCAAACTTTGTAGTCTTTCTTTTTCTTTTTCTGTAATAATGTCTCCTTTTGCCATTTGTGCAAGTACTACATTTCTACGGTTTTTTACTCCTACAGGATTTCTTACCGGATTGTATAGCCCTGAGTTTTTGAACATCCCTACTAGTATGGCGGATTCTTCAATAGTAAGGTTTTTTGGCTCTTTTGAAAAATAGGTTTGTGCTGCAGAACTTACTCCTACAGAATAGTTTCCAAAGTCATACACATTGCAGTACATGGCCAAAATTTCATTTTTGGTATATTGTCTTTCTAATCGAATAGCGATAATCCATTCTTTTACTTTTTGTACAATTCTAAAAGGCAAAAACTTCGAACCTTCCCCGTGAAATAATTGTTTTGCAAGTTGTTGTGTCAAAGTACTTGCTCCTCCACTAGCTCCTAAACTTGCAAAAGCTCTTAAGGTACCTCTTCCATCAATACCTGAATGTTCGTAGAAACGTTCGTCTTCGGTTGCTACTAATGCTTGAACAAGGTTTTTAGGTAAATCAGAATATTTTAGTTGAGATCTGTTTTTTTGAAAATACTTTCCTAATACTACTCCGTCAGCTGAAATAATTTCAGTGGCTAAATTAGAATCCGGGTTTTCCAAGTCTTCAAAAGAAGGCATGGAACCAAAAAGCCCCCAAGAGGCAAATAAGAAAAATAGAACTACTCCAGCCATTCCGTAAAGAAAAATCTTCCAAAATGTTTTAGTATAATACTTAAAGTCTTTATCAGCAGTATTGCCCTTATTGTTGTTTTTTATAGCAGCCATAAATTATCCTAGTCTTTTTTTTCTATTCGTAATCCCACTTCTGTAATTCCTTCTAAAAGCGTCACACCGGGAACTTTACCGGTTTCTCTGACAGCCTGTTTTATATGGACTTTGTATTTTCCTTTGAATTTCACATTCTCTTTAAAGAACAATTTACTTTCTTTTATGTCTGTAAATCCGTCACCTAGCAATGTTCCGTCAGGATTTGCCATTTGGTATTCTAATGTGTCCACTTTTGTATAACCATTGGGTTTTTCAACGGACACGATCAAAAAAAGATTATTGTATTGATAATTGTTGTTGTCTCTTAAATTGATGAACAAATCATATCGTTGTGTGGAATCTAATTCTGGCAAATCGAAAGTTATAATACTGTCTTTATGCCAAGCGCTTCCGACAGATTTATATTCGTCAAAAGCTCTTTTTTTATCACATGAAAAAAAAAGTATCGCAATCAAAACGAAAAAAATGCTATTTCTTAGCCTCATTCTTAGTAATAATTATTGGTTTTCTTGCTATAGCTGGTTTCTTCTCGGTTGAAGGTGAAGGACCATTGTTTGCTGGCTTTTTATTGTTTGCTATAATCTTATTATCAGTCGCTGGTTTATTATCTCCTGCAGGTTTTGGTTTTTTGTTTGGTTTTTTTCTCTTTTTAGGTTGGTCAAAACGAGTTAAACTTTCCTGGCCCATCGCATTGTTAAAATCTTTCTCCGTTTCTTGAATCACTTCAATTGCATAATCCTCAAGTGAAGAGACTTTGTTTTTGAGTTTATTTTCGGCGATGATTTCCTGTACTTTTTCAATTTTAAGTACATGCCAGTTCGCAAAATTATTAGTGTAGGCAAACCACATTAATCCTTTGAAAATATCTTGTTTTTGACAAATTGCGTCCCCTTTTTCAGTAACTAATTTAGTTTCAAAATCAGGAAATCCTTTCAAGGCGTCCATGTAAGTGTCTAACTCATAGTTTAGACAGCATTTTAGTTTACCACATTGTCCTGCTAATTTTTGTGGGTTCAATGACAGTTGTTGGTAACGAGCTGCCGAAGTATTCACACTTCTAAAGTCGGTTAGCCAAGTCGAACAACATAATTCTCTTCCACATGAACCTATTCCTCCTAAACGAGCTGCTTCTTGACGGAAACCAACTTGTTTCATCTCTACTCTAGTGCTGAATTCTTTGGCAAAATCTTTAATTAAAAGTCTAAAATCGACTCTGTCATTTGCTGTGTAGTAAAACGTAGCTTTAGATCCATCTCCTTGAAATTCAATATCAGAAATTTTCATTTCCAGTTTTTGAGAAATAGCTAATTCACGTGCACGAACTTTCATTGGTTCTTCTCTTTCACGTGCAGTAGACCAAATATCAATGTCTTTTTGTGATGCTTTTCTATAAATTTTCGGAATCTCGTTGCTATTAGGATTAGCTCCTTTTTTCTTCATTTGGATTCGAACTAACTCTCCAGTCAAAGTAACAATTCCAATATCATGTCCAGGAGAAGCGACAGTTGCCACAATATCTCCCATACTCAAAGTCAATTTTTCAGTATTGCGATAAAACTCTTTTCTTCCATTTTTAAAACGAACTTCAACACAGTCAAAAGGTGCTTGTCCATTAGGTAAAGTCATATTTGAAAGCCAATCGAAAACAGTTAATTTATTGCAGCTATCGGTGCCGCAAGTCCCATTATTTTTACAACCCTTTGGTGAGCCACCATCAGAAGTTGAACAACTTGTACATGCCATAATTTTATATATAGTGTTGTGACGAGCACAACTTAAGTTCTTAAAAAGATTAATGTGTAAAGATAGCATTTTTTAAACTTAAGTTGCAAAAGTTAACTTTTCTCAAAATAATAAAGTTTTTATAAAAAAAAGCCTATTTCAAGTAGATGAAATAGGCTTTTTTGGAACTTAAGGTTATAAATACTAGTTTAAAACCTTATATAATTTATCTGATAATCGAATTCTAAATGGCAATTGAAAAGTACGAACATCTCCCGCAACTGCTTTGTCAGCTTTTATATCATTTACTTGCATTTCGGTAATAACTAGTTGTTGTTCACCAGTGGTCATTCCTTTAATCATGATAGTAGCACCAACATTGATTTCGTTTTATGAAAACCTATAGCCTCAATTCCTTATTTATTGAAATAGAGGCTTTATACTAGAAACTTAAATGTTATTTATCCCACCAAACAGGTGTAATCATCGATTTAAAATTCAAATTGTAATTTGCTGTGTTTGCACTTCTTTCGTTGTTAGAATAAACAAATCTTCTTATCCATTTACCTCCATTTAACGGATCTGTATTTGCAGGAATGGTTAGGTTTTTGAAAGCATTTGTAGAAAAATCATATCTTCTATAATCAGTGAACGCTTCTGGATTTAAGAATAAAGCAATGAATTTTTGTCTCATAATGTCTTTCAATTGAATTGCTGTATTTCCTTTTGCGATAGAAGCATCGGCTAAATAGTTGTTTTTATTAGTTGCTATAACGCCTATTTTATCCATATTAGCAGCAATTCCAGTAAGATAAGCAGAGTAAGAAGCCGCATTTGTTCCTGTAGATGTTGGACTTCCTCCAGCGAGTAAAAATTGTGCTTCCGCTTCGATAAATTTAGCTTCGGCATAGGTAAGATAGACTAGCGGAGAATCGATTTTGGAATAAAAAAACTGCGTGCCGATTTTAGTTTTAGAAGTACCTCCAGTACCATTAGTTGACCCTATGTAGTTTGTCACTACGGTTGGATCTGGACCTGCAGTAATACTTGCACTTGAATACGTATTTAAATCTACTAATAGCGGCATTCTTGGATCCATTTTTACTAACGAAGAAGCAAAAGGAAATACAGTACCTCCATTCATGTAGCTTATGAAATGATTCGAAATATAAAAAGTAAGATTTCCAGTTGATAAACCCAATTGTGATTGATACCATGGATTTGTATTTACACTATTGTATTTTAATTGAAAGTCATCGCTATTTGCTGTAAATCCTTTGGATAAGCTTGCTAAAACCGCTGTAGCTGTCATGGTTCCGCCGTTTACTTTCATTAGATGCAATTGAAATCTAGCTTTGAAAGTATAAGCAGCCTTAGTCCAGCTTGCTGCTTTTCCGCTGTAGATTAAATCATCAGCGCCAGGACTGTAAATAGAAGTGTTTGCTGTTGAAAATAATACGATAGCGTCATCTAATAATTTAATGACATCAGTATAGATTAATTGTTGCGCATCGTATTTTGGATAAAAATTTGTTGCAGCAAGCGTTGCTTCGGTATAAGGAACATCGCCGTGTAGATCAGTTGTTAATCCAATGTTTATTGCTTTTAAGACTTTTGCAATAGCGAGGTAATGACTTGAATTTGTTGAATTTGCTTTGTCTTCTAAAATTTTAATATTAGGAAGTGCTTTAGAGTAAACTAGTCTCCAATATTCATCTAATGAGTTTTGATAGTGCTTATCAATATTTTGGTCATTGAAAGCCGACGCAATGTGTTGATCTACTTGTGCCAAACTAGTAGCGGCACTATATTGCGCACTCATCGTAGCTTGAATAGCAGAAGGCAAAATGTTATTAATAGCAACAGATTCAGTTGAAACAGAGTTGCTTGGGAGATTTGTGTCATAATAGCTATCACTGCAACTATAAATGGAGATTACTAAAGTTAAAACGCTAGCAATTTTAAGTATATTTTTCATAATTTGTTTCGTTTAATAGATTAAAAACCAATGTTTAAGCCCAATGTATAAGATTGTGTTAAAGGGATGTTTAAACCAGAGAAACCATATACATTACTTCCTGAACCAAATTGTTGTCCTTCTGGATCAAACCCTCTAAAAGGAGTCCATAGCAAAAAGTTATTTCCACTTACAGAGAAAGAAGCGTTTGATAGTTTTAATTTTGACGTTAAATCTGATGCTAAATTGTAGGTTAATGATACATTTCTAAGTTTCAACCATGAAGTGTCTTGAATCAATATTTCCGAAGCTTGATTGATAATTGTGTTTCTGTAATAGCTGTTTCCGTCAATCGTTACTGGTGTGTTGTTTTGAGTTCCATCTGCTTTTACACCTTCTAAAACTTGAGTGTGGTTTCTGTCCTCGGTCATTTTTAGAATCCCGTTTCTAATCCCGTTTCTTTCTGCTGGATCAAATCCTTCTCCTCCTTTTTTGTACTCAAACATAAACGCTAAATCCCAATTTTTATATTTGAAGTTGTTGTTAAGCGTAACTACATAGTCTGGGAACGCGTTTCCAACTTTAGAATAAAGAACTGCTCCGTTCGTATCTTTTGCAATTACGGGTAATCCATTTGTGCCTATTAATCTTTGACCATTTACATAAGTCCAAGTTCTACCGTATAATGAACCTGCGGCATCTCCCACTTTTATTCGAGAATATATATCGGCACCACCATTGTAAGCAAAGTCAATATTGTCAAATGGCAATGTTAAAACTTCTGTTTTGTAAGCAGTAAAATTAGCTATGGTAGTCCAAGTAAAGTCTTTGTTTTTAAAAATATCAGCAGCCAATGTTAGTTCGTGTCCAGTTGTTTGCAATGAACCTGAGTTAGTCCAAGTTCCTGTTAAACCAGTACTTTGAGGCAAGGTAACTTTTAGGATTTGTCCATCACTTTTTCTATCAAAATAAGTATATTCTAAACGAATGCGATTGTTGAAGAAACGTAAGTCTGTACCCATCTCTGTTGTTGTTACAATCTCAGCTTTTATATTTGGATCAGAATCTACGGTTCCAATACTTACGCCGCCAACACCATTAAAAGGGATATCTGGATAGCTGTATCTTCCTATACCAAATGGTGGAATTTTACCTACTTGCGCCCAAGAACCACGTAGTTTTCCAAAGGAAAGGACGCTTCCTTCTTTGTCAATCAAATCATGAAATACAAATGCAAGATTTGAAGAGAAGTAATTGAATGCGCGATTTGCGGCAGGCAGAGTAGAAGCATAATCTCTTCGTCCTGTTGCTGCTAAGAAAATGCGTTCCTTATAATCGGCTTTTAACTCTGTAAAGTAACCTACGGTTCTAACAACCTCATTGGTTTGAGCCGCATATTTATTAATGGTGTTTGCAATATTGTTAAAGTTCGATAAAAGCAAACCTTCACCTCTTGATAAACTGTAGTCAGAGTTGGTTTCAAAAATTTGATTACCAATCATTGCCGAAGTATTAAAATCTCCGAATTTTTTAGTGGCAGAGACTAGGAAATCTGAATTCAATCCTTTGAAGTTGATCTTTTCGTTTACGATAAACCCGTTAACAGGGGAGCCAGGGTCTAAGTCAGGACCAGCATATCTATTTCTACTTTCGGCATAATTATCAACACTTCCTCTGTAAGTTATGTTTAACCAAGATTTAGCTTGCCAATTTAAGTCGGCCGAAGCAATCCAACGATCTACATTGTCATTTAGATTACTTGTCTTAGCAAAATAAACCGGTTGGTCGATAATCCCAGAAGTCCAGTCTTTTTCGGCTCCAGCTTTAGTTAAATAATCATTAACATATATTGATGGGGACCAATAAGATAGTGAACTCATTATCGATTTGTCGCCGGTGTTTGCGCGTGATCCTCCTGAATTTGCATAAGAAACTGAAGTTCCTAATTTTAAATTCTCTGATAGTTTGTACCCGCCATTAAATTTTAATGTTTTTCTAGCATAGTCAGTATTAGGAACAATTCCTTCGTCTTTACTAGTCGAAGCAGAAACGTAATAATTCATTTTTTCAGTTCCTCCACTTAGGCTAATATTGTTAGTAGTGTTAATCCCTGTTTTAAAAAAATCTTTGTAGAAATGTCTGAATTTGATGCTAGCATCATCTGTACTTGAATAGGCAGGGCCATTACTCTGGAAGGCCGAAGTAAATCCTGGGTAAAATGAAATTCCGGAAGGTGTAGTGGCATTCATGCTCAATACTCTTGGTGTTAAACTAGATCCCTCTCTCCATTTTGATTGCAATTCAGGGTATTTGTTTACGTCGCTCATCGTTACACTAGATGAAATGTTTACTCTTGTTTTGCCTTCTTTTCCTTTTTTAGTAGTAATGATTATAACTCCATTACCTGCCAAAATTCCATAAAGTGCTGTTGCTCCCGCTCCTTTAAGTACGGTATAGCTTTCGATATCATTTGGATTTATATCGATGGATCGGTTTGAAAAACCAAATTGCTCATTACTTCCCGGAGAAGAATTATTGGCGCTCGACAATACATTTCCAGATATTGTGCTATTGTTTACGGGATTACCGTCGATAACAATTAAAGGTTGGTTATTACTTCCTGTACTCAAAGAGGAAACCCCTCTAATTAAGATGTCGACTCCTCCACCAGCTTCTCCAGAAGTTTTACTGATTGTAACACCAGAGATGCTTCCTTGTAGTGATTGTAGTGCATTCAATTGACCAGGACGCTCAATATCTGATGCTTTGATGGTTTGATTGGCGTAACCTAGTGATTTGGTTTTGTTTTTAATCCCCATTGCCGTTACAACAACTTCATCTAATTTTGTTTCAGTATCTTCCTTTAATGAGGCATTGATTGTGTTTCCAGAAACTTTGATTTCTTGGTTTTTGAAGCCAATGTATGAAAATATCAGACTCGCTCCGTTTGAAGCTTGAATTTGATAAGTCCCGTCCATATCTGTTGCAACGGTGGACTTAGATCCTTTCAGATTAACGTTTGCGCCTGGTAATGGTAAACCTTTGGCGTCTGTAACTTTACCTTTTACCGTTGTGTTTTGGGAGTAACTTGTAATAATCCCCAAAAATAAAAGTAGAAGAATTAAATACTTTTTTTTCATGATTAGTTAATTTGAATTAGTTTAAGTAAATCTAAGACAATTTAACAATATTTAACATTTTATTTTCGGTAATTACGTCTTTTTGTTGTTGATAGTATAGCAATGCTAATTTGAGCTGTTTTTTTTAATTTTTTGGATAAAAATTAGTTCATCCAATTTTTAGATAAAAAAGGCGCTAAAAAAAAGCCTATTTCAAGTAGATGAAATAGGCTTTTTTGGAACGTAAGGTTATAAATACTAGTTTAAAACCTTATATAATTTATCTGATAATCGAATTCTAAATGGCAATTGAAAAGTACAAACATCTCCCGCAACTGCTTTGTCAGCCTTCACATCATTCACTTGCATTTCAGTAATTACTAGTTGTTGTTCACCAGTAGTCATTCCTTTAATCATGATAGTATCACCCACGTTGATTTCATTTTCTTCGATAGAAAATTGACCAATACTTGGTTTTGGATAAAAATGCGTTCCGTTCCCAATGTATTGTTTCTTGATTTTTGGTTGCTTTTTAGCCAACGCTTTCGATTTTGTTAAATCAGCAAGGTTAGGAACTGCCGCCAAAGGATCAAGATTCGCTTCTCGATTCTTGAAAGTCAACACATCCGATTTTCCTTTTTTGAAAATCTTATTGCCGTTTTTCACCCCACGACGAATCGCTTTTTGCTCTTCTTCTGGCAAATGAATCACATCTACGCAGTCTTGTGAACAACAACCTTGCATGGCTTGTGCACATTCTTCACATTGGATAAAAAGTAAATGACAACCTTCGTTGATGCAATTGGTGTGTACATCACAAGGTTTTCCACATTGGTGGCATTTAGATACAATATCGTCTGTAATTCTTTCGCCTAAGCGGTGATCAAATACAAAGTTTTTACCAATGAATTTACTCTCTAAGTTTTCTTCCTTGATTTGTTTGGCGTAATTAATAATTCCACCTTCTAGTTGGTATACATTTTTAAAACCTTGGTGTTTAAAATAAGCCGAAGCCTTCTCACAACGAATTCCTCCGGTGCAATACATCACCAAGTTTTTATCTTCTTTAAAATCTTGTAATTGCTCGTTTATAATAGGCAATGATTCGCGAAAAGTATCTACATCAGGTGTAATCGCTCCTTTAAAATAGCCAATTTCACTCTCGTAGTGATTTCTGAAATCAACCACAATGGTATTGGGATCGTCTAAAATAGTGTTGAATTCCTTCGCTTTTAAATGCACTCCAATGTTGGTCACATCAAAAGTCTCGTCATTCAAACCATCAGCAACAATCTTGTCACGCACTTTAACGGTTAATTTCAAAAACGAGTGGTCGTCATGCTCCACGGCAATATTCAGTCGAATTCCTTGCATAAAATCGTAGGCTTCAATTGTATCCTTAAAAGCATAAAAATTATCTGCGGGAAGCGATAACTGAGCATTTATTCCTTCTTTGGCCACATAAATACGACCAAGAACCACTAGCGGGTCCCAAGCACGGAATAAATCGTTACGAAATTGTGTTGGATCTTGAATTTGCGCATAAGCATAGAACGACAAAGTAAGTCTCTGTTTTCCGGCATCATCAATCATGATGGCTCTTTCTTCTGCGCTTAAAGTGTTATACAGTTGCATGCTATAAACGGTTTAAGTGTGAAAAATTATTTTTGCAAAAGTACGGAAAAGGGACTAAGTGGCAAAGTTTCTTAGTTCCAAAGTTTCTTAGTTCCAAAGTTTTTTGGAGCTATTTACTTCGTCAGTTCGCTTCGCTCGTGTCCAGCTATCCGCTATATCTCTTGTGTCCGCTAGCGCTACCGCAAGAGGATGCCGCTGCTATCTGGGCTAGAAATAAGCTAAGCCAATATGCACTAAAATAAAAAACACTGCTGAAATTCCTATTTTGGGAAGTCAGCAGTGTTTTTCAATAACCAATCGTTTACTTTGTTACTGTGTTTTTAAATGTTTCTTATCTATAAAACGCACATACAACCAAGGCATCGTTAATAGCAGTAAGAAGAAAAGAATCAAACTATATTTTTTAATTATCAATTCGGTTTTTTCTACAGCTATCCAAGTTCCTTTTTTTAATTCTAATTGAACAGTTTGCTCATTTGTGTTTTCTAAAACATATTGTGCCTTCGGGAACCCATCAACGAGCATAATCATTGCCATCTGGTTGTGAGGCATATCTTTAAACATGGTATTCTTAAAATAAAAAGCAAAAATTTTTTTAGGGATATTGAGTATTTCTACGATTAATTTTGATTCGTGACCAAGGATAATTAGTGGTTTTCCAAATTTTAAAGTATCTTTTTCGTTGACTATAAAAAATACGTTTTTATGAAAATGATCAACAACTAATTTCTTGAAATCCTCTGGAGTTTTATATCCTTCTTTTGAATACAGATAATCTATTTCGCCTTCAAACGCTGATAGCGAAGTCGTGATTTGCAAGATGTATTTTCCGGTATCTGTTTTAGAGAGTACGGCAGTAGATAAATCAGGCTGGTGCGCATGACCGTCAAATGAGGTAATTATCATAACCAACATGAAGAACCATTGTTTTCTTATTTTATAACGCATATTCTCCATGTAAACTATTAATGAAATTGTTATTTCCTGCTGCGTCAACATGGTAATGATAACCTCTTGTTGTATCTGTATGTCCACGAGAACTATCAAGATCAGTAGCCTCTTTTCCTTCAGTATCTAGGCGTTCGTAAATTCCGTAGCCGTCCATAGCATAACCTATCATCGCAGCATGATTGTCAGTTTGAGCAATTTTTGTAGTTAAGCCTGTAGCAGCATGATAGTGGTAACCCGCAGCCAAATTAATATGTCCTCCTGCATCATCAAACGGTGCCAGAGTATAGGCAGCCAAAATTATACTTGTAGGTGCTGGTGCGTCAAACACTACTCCGTTAAAGGCTAAACCTCGCGAACTTGGTCCACTAGACATAGGGCCGTTTCCAAAAGCAATTGGAGAACTCGCTTTTTTTGGTGTTACAGGAATGTAATAGGTATGCGATAAATCGGCTACGTAGGATGGTAAGCATTCTACACAGTAGTTTCTATACTCATCGCCCACATTAGGGTTTGCGGCTTCTTGACACTCGGTTTTTGTGCTCGTTTTAGTGATTGCTCCCGTTGTAGCATCATACATCATCCAGGTATTGTCTTTGTAAAATGTGGCCATGTTTTTTACAAATTCACCATCTACATCGTATACTTTACCGCCTTCGAGCCAGATTCCTCCTTTTGAAGCATCATCAGCAATGTTAGTAGGACACCATGGTCCCATAGTATGATCAGTTGCAAGACTGTTAACTACAATTTTATAGCAATCAGCAGTCGATCCATCAGATAATGTTCTTGATTCTATCGTAATTGGCGACACTAATCCAGCAGATAAAAAATTAGCAGGAATTACATTCACTACAAATTCACCAGTCGTTTCAGTGGTTGTTATGTCCTCTTTATTGCAGGAATTTACAAAAGTAAGCAGTAGGCTCGAAAACAGATATAAAGTTGATTTAGTCATGCTGATGTTGATTTATTTGTTACTAGATATGGGTAAATGTAGTTAGTACTACAAACTCATTCTAGAACAATCAGCCAACAGCCTTAAGTTTTAAGTCAACATGCTATATTAAATTGTTTTGCTTTTTTATTAGCAACACTAAGTGGCTTAAAATCCACCTATTTTCGATTAGAAACTATATTTTCAGTGAGTATTTTTGAAGCTTCTTTTAATTTACCTTGTTCGTATAAAGCGGGTAAATCTTTCAAAGGAGTTTTTACCGGCGCTTCATAATTGATGTAATCCTGAAAAGTTACATCAGCAACTACTCGGGTGTTAAATGCAGCTCTAAAACGAACACCGCCATCATTAACTTGGTAATTGTATGCGAAGTAATCCATTAAGTGTGTTTCTTTATTGATCCAATATTGGTATTGGTCATCAAAATCTTTTCCGCCACCATCTTGACCAAAAGTTACCTCGATTACATCGTACTTTTTGCCTTTAATAGTTGTTTCTTCTACATACTTTTTATTTACAGAAGCGTCTTGAAGTTTGTGAGGAAGCGTTGCAAAATAAATAACAGAATTCAATGATTCTCCGTATTTTCCTGCATCTGCTGCGCTTAAAGATTGTAATTCACTGTTGATAGTTCTTTCAAATTTATCAGAAGTCATGACATCTTTAATCAACGAATCTCCTTTTTGAATTTCAGAAGAGTAAGTGTAAGCAGCTTCGCCGTTCTGAAAACGATATTTTTTACCTCTAAATTCAAAAGAATAATCGGCATCATTATACAATTTTCCGCCGTGGGCTTCGATGGCGCGATTAACTATAGAATCTGCTTTTGTGAGTGGCTTTTCGATTGCAATGGTGTCGTTTTTATCTGTTGCTGCAGTGTTGTTTTTTTTATTATTACAAGACAATAAAAGCGCTGCGGTAACACAAAGTAGTATTAGATTTTTTTTCATTTTCTAAAAATATCACATTTTCTAAAGAATAGCGAAACAAGTCTGTGTTTTATAAAAATTTTAACTTAGCAATTATTCCCTTATAACTTTGTCCTTGCTACAATAAAGCATTTTGTGATAGCTACTATTTGTTAATATGGAGGCGTTTTACTTTTTCTTTTCTTCGTCAACAATTAGTTTTAACGAATTGATATAATCCGTATCAAATTCGATTACTCGTATTTTGTTTGGCTTAAAACTCATTTCACCTTCAAACTCCCCTTCAGATCCCAAAAAGTCGATTACGACTTCTTCCTCATCCATTTCTATCAGTTTACCCAGATAAACTGCTTTATCCGACTTAGTCGCAATTTGGAAAATCTCATATTTTTGTGCTAAAAAATAGATAATTGCAGCTATATCTGTAAGCGGAATTATTTCGGCGGCACTTGTTTTTAATCCTTTGAGTTTAATTACTCTTTCGGTAAATTCATGATCCTTGTCTTGAATAATTGCTTTTACATTTTTGTTTCGCAATATCGTATAACCATCAATTATAAAATCGACAGGATTATTTTTAATTAAGATCCAATCTTCAGTCCAATCAATAAGAAAACCACTAAAAACTTCTTTTTTGTCGTCAAATTCTATTGTAATTAATTGTCTTAAATATTTGTCCATGCTGTTTTTTTAAATTGTCGAAAGCGGTTTTGCTACTATCAATCCGTTTTTTTTGAATCGTCACGATCAAAGTCCCTTGCTAATGTATAACTACAAAGATAGCGCAGATTTTTAATCTATGCCCTCACAGATTGTTAAGTATTTAATGGGTAAATAAATTCAACGCCTCAAGCCTGAATATTATGGTGTATTCATCGAAACTCCAATTCTTTCGCCTTGTTTAGCAGAAGTTTCAATACCTTTTAAAGTGTTACTTAATAAATCGGCATCGATATTAATTTTATTTTTTTCGAATAACAGCACCACCGTGGATCCTCCAAATTTAAAATATCCTTTCTCGTCACCTTTATTAACAACATCTCCAGAATAGGTTTGTACCATACTCCCCACCATAGTTGCGCCTACTTCGGCCATAACAACATCTCCAAAAACTGGGTTTGAAACGACGCTGTATTCCCTTTTGTTGAGACAGAATATTTCAGTCATTTTGCGCAAAGCAAGTGGGTTTACTGAATAATAATCACCGTCAATTTTGGTGTTGGGCGATACACTTCCGCTAACTGGAAAATGGTATCGGTGGTAATCGGCGGGGGCAAGGCGGATGATCACCAAGCTGCCATCAATGTATTTTTTAGCGAGTTCGGCATTATTTAAAAATGATGAAACATCAAAGCGATAGCCTTTTACGATAAAATCGCTGTTGCTGATATCGGCATAAGCCAATATTTTTCCATCGGCCGGAGACACTGTACTAGTTGCGGTCGTATCGATCGGTCTGGCAATATTGTTGATTTTTCGGGTAAAGAAATCGTTGAATGAGTGGTACTCCTGTTTTTCAAAGACGTTCATGTCGATATCAAATTCTTCAATAAAGCGTTGTATTTTCTTAGTCGATGAAGGACGATCCATCATAGTACCATAAATAGACGAAACCAACTTTCTTTTCACCAGCGTCCACAATGTTGCTTCGCCTATAGGATTATTATACAGCCAAACTAACCACTTTTCGGCAGCCACTTTTTCTGTTTTTAACTCCCCACTTTCCCTATCGTAATAGTGTATTGGAGCTTGTTCTGGCAACGGATAAAAAGCCAGTAGGACAATGATGGCAAGCAATAACAAAATGATGCCCCAGCTTTTTTTAGTATTTGTAATTTTCATGTATGTATTCCCTTTTTATTTGGTGTCGTTATGCAACAAAAATTTCACTGTCGTTGTTTTGTTCTCGTTATTCCGCATGCGTAATGACCGGCAAGTTATTTAATAAAGCCTAAATATAGATATATACTTTTTAAAATTATTTTTTTGTGTCAAAGTGTTTAGGATAGGGTAAAATTTTAGCGCTAACGATTGCCTATATCTACTCGGGCAAGTTTAAAAGCTTAGTTCTTTAATGATTTGCTTGTGATCGTCATGTAAATGAGTTACAGTTAGCGCAGAATTGTATTCTGTGCCCATACAGTAAATCAATTAAGTTGTTCAATTAAATAAAGTAAACAATCCTTTTTTATATATCTTTAAAATAAAAATGTCAACAAAATACAAAGCAACTACAACCGAAGAATGTTACTTTATTACGATAACTACCGTGGGATGGATTGATGTTTTTACAAGATTGAATCAAAAACAAAACATCATTAATTCTTTAAAATATTGTCAAGAAAATAAGGGTTTAGAAATCTATGCTTATTGTATTATGTCAAGTCATATTCATTTGCTTTGCAAAGCAACAAGTGGTTTTATACTGAGTGATATTATGCGAGATTTTAAAAGATTTACTTCAAAAAAGATCCTTCAAATTATTACCGAAGAGCCCGAGAGTCGAAGAGAATGGATGCTAGCCTATTTCAAAAACGCATGTGAACATTTGAAAAGTGAGCAAGATTTTAAGGTTTGGCAAAATGGCTATCATGCCGAGCATATTTTTAGCAATAAATTTATTCGACAAAAAATCGATTATATCCATTTCAATCCAGTAAAAGATAAAATAGTTGCTTTACCCGAAGATTATTATTTTAGTTCAGCAAGAAATTACGCTGAATTAGAAAATGATATGGACGTCGTTATTTTGGATCTGTTTTAATTCGGAAATATAAAGATAAGACCTTTTATAGTAGCCTCTTGCGTTACTTATAGTTAGCGCAGAATTGCATTCTGTGCCTACAAACTGAATTGAGATAGCTATTCACAGAATCTGTAACAGTACTTTATTGGTAAAATAGATTTAGGCAATCACGTTTTTAATTGCTAATTGGAACGGGCACAGAATGCAATTCTGCGCTAACGGTTGAGATATATCTGCGCAATCGGGGTTGTATTTAATTATACCAATATTGATCAGCTTTGTCAATCACAACCCACTTGTTTTTAATCTTTCTCATTACTACAACAAGTGAACTAAAACCACCAACATCCGTACTTTTTTTATAAGTGATACCTAAAACTAAAAGTTTTTTATCTTTATAATAAATAGGGTCTGATAAAAGTATTAATTGTGTGTCATTTTTAAAGTATCGAATTCCTTTCTCTTCTTTTAACATCACATCTTCAAAAGCTACAAAAAATATATTTTTCATTGTGAAATCCTCCGGCATCCAGCGCTTATTTTTCAATAATCCATACTTAACCGTATTAACACTATCTCGATATTTGATCCTCATGCTTTCATAGTCTTTCCAGTTGAAAAGCGGTGTTTGAATTCCTAATTCTGGATTTTCAATATCTTTTATTTTCAAATAAGAGAATTTTACATCATTCCCTCCTGAAAATAATTCTAAAACCATGTTTGGACTCATTTTTTCTTTGACAACAACAATTGTCTTAGAGGCGTCTTTTACGAATGTAAATAAGTAAGCGTTAATTGCTTCGTATTTATCCTTTATTTCTGCATCAGTTTGATTTTCAGATTGAGAGTAAGTAGTACTATAGGAAATTAAAATAGCTAAAAATAGTTTTTTCATAATCCATTTCTTTAGTTTAAGTAATATGGAACGATTCAGGGAGACTTCGCACAGCGGGGATAATTGTGAGCATATTGCTAGTACAAAAAAAGTAATAAAATTTCATTAATCTATCGTTGGTGTTGTTATTAATAAGATAAATAATAGAAAAGCAAAAATTGACCCAATTGAATTTAGAATTAATAATGATAAACTATTTTCATATTTTTTATTAAAGACCAAATATCCAGAAATTAGAAAAAGATTTATTATTAATGTTATTGGAGTTGTAAGTAGTCCAAAGACCATTATTCCTCCGCTTGTATAAATTTGGATGATAGTAAAGGGTAAAAAATAGACATTTAGTAATAGTATTAAAACAGATATTATTTTATTTAAACCACTTAATTTCATTTTTTTACGTTTCGTTTTTTTAATGTTAGTGCCAACTTGTATGCACAATCAAATATATACATCTTTTTCGTACTAAAAGTTATTCATAAGTAGAATCATAATTGTGAATTTTTACCAACTACACCAATAATTGTATAAAACACTAATTTTGACCCAGACCGTTTTTAGCCCAGATAGCAGTGAAAATCCTTTTTTATCCGCTTTTTAGCGGGAAAAAAGATTGTAGCGAATAGCTGGAAATAGCTCCAAATAAAATACCAATCCGCGGCCTAGTTTTAAATTTCAGTCAGAACGCCATTCTTTAATAAGTATTTTATAATTTTGCAGCCTGATTTCGGGAGAGGAATTCCGTTATCTCTTTTACTTCGTGCGCAATAAGCAAATTGAAATTTTTGGTTTTACCAAAAGCTAAAATGCTCATTACAAATGATGCCTAACAACAATGATTAAGAAGGAAAATATGAAAAAGAAAGTTGAAATTCTTGCGCCTGCAAAAAATTTGGTTCAAGGAATTGCTGCTATAAATGCTGGTGCAGATGCTGTGTATATTGGCGCGCCATTGTTTGGCGCACGAACGAATGCAACGAATTCTGTGGA
This sequence comes from Flavobacterium gillisiae, assembly GCF_900107635.1. Classification (GTDB taxonomy): domain Bacteria; phylum Bacteroidota; class Bacteroidia; order Flavobacteriales; family Flavobacteriaceae; genus Flavobacterium; species Flavobacterium gillisiae. The sequence continues at coordinate 223,890 of NZ_FNRD01000002.1, read as the reverse complement.
AGATATTGCCGAATTGGTGAAATATGCCCATTTGTTTAAGGCTCAGGTTTTTGTCGTTATCAATACCATTTTGTACGATAAAGAACTGGAAGCATGTAGGAAATTGATTCACGAATTATATGATATAAAAGTGGATGCGCTTATCGTGCAAGACATGGCAATTATGGAAATGGACTTGCCTCCGATAGTGATTCACGCCAGTACACAAGCGAATAACCGCGATCCTAAGCATGTGAAATTCTTGAAAGATGCCGGAATGCAACGTGTGGTTTTGGCGAGAGAATTGAATTTAGACCAAATTAGAGATATCGCTGCAGAGACAGATGTTGAGTTGGAATTTTTCGTTTCGGGAGCATTGTGTGTTTCTTTTAGCGGAAATTGCTATATGAGTATTGCTGGCGGAGAGCGAAGTGCAAACCGCGGTTCTTGTGCGCAAAACTGCCGTCTTCCTTACAATTTGACGGATGGAAACGGAACCACTTTGCTTACGGAAAGTCATTTACTTTCGATAAAAGATTTAGACTTGAGCGATCAATTGCCTAATTTGATTGAAGCTGGAATTTGTTCGTTTAAAATTGAAGGGCGATTGAAAGACATCGTTTATGTAAAAAATAACACCTCGTTTTTAAGAAAGAAGTTAGATTCTTTTCTTGAAAATAATGATTCGTTCCAAAAAGCATCTTCGGGAAGGACGTTCTATAATTTTGTGCCAGAAATGGACAGAAGTTTTAATAGAGGGTACACGGATTATTTCGTGAACAAGCGTACAGAGAAAATAGGAAACTGGGACAGCCCGAAATCACAAGGACAGTTGATAGGTGCAATCACCGAAATAAAAGCCAATGGTTATGTGATTGAGAATCATGAGCTATTAAATAATGGTGATGGTTTGTATTTTATTAATGAAGATGGTGTGGCTGATGGCGTGCAAATTAATATTATTGTGAATGATATTGTGGTGCCAAATACCTTTAAAAACATTGCAGTAGGAACAGTTATTTATCGAAATTCAGATGCAGAATTTAACCGAATTGTAGAAAAAGAAAATAGTGCGGTTAGAAAAATTGGCGTTACGCTTCATTTTACTGAAACTGCAACTGGTTTTCAATTGCGTGCGATTGACGAAGACGGACACGAGAGTGTTGCTACTTTGGAAACCGAAAAAGAGGCTGCCAAAAGCGAAGAATCGGTGATTCCGAATATTAAAAGAAACCTTTCTAAAACAGGAAATACTCCGTTTATCGTTGATGACATTGAAGTGGAGTTTGCTAGCAATTGGTTTTTGCCTATTTCAAAAGTAAACGAAGTAAGAAGAACTGTTTTAGAGCAGTTGATCGACATTAGAATCAATGAATACCATAGAGAGGAGTTCCAAATCACAAAAACGGATCATCCTTACCCAACTGAGAAATTAGATTTCACCTTTAATGTTTCGAATAAGCTGGCGAGAGCCTTTTATAAAAGACATGGTGTAACTGAGATTGAAAAAGCATTTGAATTGCAGTGGGATCCCGGAAAAGCACGTGTAATGACCACTAAATATTGTGTTAAATACGAACTAGGGAAATGCGCCCGTTTCCAGAGAGCTACCATGGGTGAAAAAGTGGTAGAGCCGTTGACTCTAAAACATGGAGAAAACGAATACAAATTGAAATTCAACTGTAAACCGTGTGAAATGGAAATTTGGGAAAAAGATGCTGAGTTAGAGTTTATCGACGAAGACGAGCAACTGGATTATGTAAAGAAAAGATAAGTTTAAAAGCATTAAATATAAAGAAAGCTACAGCAGTAATGGTGTAGCTTTTTTGGTTTTTAGTGGCCACTAATTCACTAATTAAATATTTTTTTTTATACTGCAAATTCCACAAATTTATTCCGATTAATTTTTGTGAAGTTCGTGGATTCTAGTTGTACGACTCGCCCTTCTATCTTTTAGAAATAATTTGCGAATTTGCGGTTATTCCTTTCTCGAAATTATATTTCTAGAATGGTGATCTCCGCGTCGTTTAAATCTTTGGTGATGAACAGTTGACAAGAAAGACGTGTAGATTCGTCTGTGTAGCCTAATTTTGATAAGGTGGCAGGCTCGTTTCGTTCTTTAATTAAGGAATTGCCTGAGATTCCCTTTACAGTGACAAGGCAGGTTGCACATCGGCCTACGCCGCCACATTCGCCAAAAGAATCCAGCTGCAACTCATCCTTTAACAAAAACATCAAATTGGGATAGTTGCTATGATGTGTGCTAATGTGATGTTCGCTGTCGTTTTCTATGACCGTGAATCGTATGGGAGTTTGCTTATCATTCAAAATAAAAGGACTTTAAACAAAAAACGTTCCGAGTGATCGGAACGTTTTCGTGTTGTTTATTGTATTAGCAATACTCATTGTATGCATCTTGTAAGTTCTCAGCGATTAACTCAGCTGGGCGACCTTCAATGTGGTGACGCTCTAACATATGTACTAATTCTCCGTTTTTGAACAAAGCCATAGCTGGCGATGATGGAGGAAAAGGGAACATGTGTTGTCTTGCAGCATCAACCGCATCTTTATCAACTCCTGCAAAAACAGTAATTAAATGATCTGGTTTTTTTGCTCCTTCTAAACTCATTTTAGCTCCTGGACGCGCATTTCTAGCAGCACAACCACAAACAGAGTTTACTACAACTAGCGTAGTACCTTCTAATTTCATTGCGTTTTCAACTGCTTCTGCACTATGTAAATCTTGAAAACCTGCCGCTGTTAATTCAGCTTGCATTGGGTTTACCATTTCTTGTGGATACATATCGTTATATTTTAAATATTAATTTTGAAAGTGCAAAGTTACGAAGTTTAAAAAGAACTCCATTATTTGCATTATAAAGTTTTGTTATTGTTTGATAGTTATTTTATAGGGAGCATCACTATGTTACAAATAACGAATGCTTCTCACTAAGGCTTTGATAAAAAGTGTTTTGGGGCATTTTAATATTACTTGAAGGTCTTCAAGATAAGAGGTTTCTTCATCTAAGAATTTAAAAATCAACGTTGGATTTCCTCTTTTGAACATAGACGAAAAAATACTTGCTCCTAGTTCATTGTGTCGGTCTAAAATATCCAACAACAGCAAGTCGTAAAACCAAAACTTGGTCTTCGTATGAAATTGTCGTAAATCTTTCTCTTCTTGAAGAAAGGCAACTAACTGAGATGATTTCTTGTCGGAATTTTTGAAGGTATAGCCTGTACTTGCTTTTGTCCATCCTCCGGCAGTTCCTATATTGAGAACGCGTTTTGTTGTTTTTTTCCAGAAAGGATAACAAGTCATGGGAATGCTACCTTGTTCTTTTTCGATTATTTCGAAATTGTGAATACCAAGTTTTCGAATGTATTTTTCAATCTCCTGTTCGTACTCTTCTTTTGCCAAAAGATCGTGCGAAAATAAAGTGTATTCTAATAAAGCTTCGGTAGTTGAGGTAGGCAGTACATACATAAAACGGGTATTGCCTTTTTGCTCCACCGAAAAATCCATGAAAGTAGCTTGGTCTGGATTGAAGACAGCTTCTTTACTTTTAATAAACCACCCTATAAAATGCTGCTGCAATACGGGGTATTTGGTTTGGTTTTCAACTTCGGCTTTGTTGTAAATACTATTGAAAACGGTATCGCAGGTATAGCTGTCTGTTTCGGTGGCTACAAAAACATGGTTTTCTAATTCATTTATATCAGTCACTTTTTGATTGACATAATTGATATTTTTTTCATTCAAAATAAACTCAAAAACTTGATTATAAAAATCTAGTCCTTGAACCATGTTGTATTGATACGGTTGCAAATCTAAATCGCGTTTAAAATCAGCATTGGCAAATAGTGCTGAATCCCATTTTTTTGAAATCGCTGGTTCCCAAATCCCTTTTTGGATGTTCCAGAAACACCAGGTACGATCATTTGTTTTTTTCGAATTTGCTTCGCCAGTTCGACCGCTGGTCTCGGGTTCATCTAATAACAAAATGGTTTTATCCTTAAATGCTCCAGACTGTGCCATTTTATAGACTGTCATTAAAGCGGCTAAACCGCTGCCCGTAAAGATGTAATTGAAATGTTTCATACTATTTTGAAGAATTCTTCTCAAAAATAGGGAATTCTTTTATTTTCTCAAGGATAGAAAGTAGGTCTTTCGCTTTTAAAAAGGACTGTTTCTGAAATAGAATCGAATAATTGGGATCTAGAATAGTGAGCGTGGGATACACTACCTGATTCTCTACTGTTGCTAAAGCGGTCGCTAATTCGTGGATTCCGGTGTTTTGCCCCGTTGGTTTAAATTTGAAAGTGTGCTTGTTGAATATGATGTCATTTTTACTTTCGGCATCGAATAAAACGAAGTAGAAATTCGTATTTAACTCGTTGATTAACTCTTTATTTTTAAAAGTGGTGTTCTCCATCATCTTGCAGTATTTGCACCAATTGGTATGAACAAAAACAACAATGGGTTTTGGGTTTTCTAAGGATAGTTGCTCCACTTCTTCAAAAGAATAGGTTCTTAGTTGGGCAAAACCCGATGGAATCGCTAGCATAAATAAGAAGAATATTAGGAGTGTTTTTTTCATTACTGTTTTATTATTTTAACATATAAGTCATATAAGCTGTTGTCTATAAAAAGGTTTTACCACATAGAGTCATAGAATTTGTTTTGTCTTTAAAGAGAGTGAAATATAAGTTTTACTTTCTACATAGTCAAACGCTATTTATCCTTCTTGTTTAACGTTATTATCTACAGCTATGTTATACTTTTTTAAAAATGAAATGCTTTGCTCCACAATAAAAGAATCTATGTTTCTATGTGTTTAAAAACTGCGCCCAATATAATTAAACTTAAATGTCTTATATGTTTCAGAAAACTTACTTCAACGTATAACGCAACCCAAAAAAGCTTCGAATTCCTTGATTGGGACCATAAACATAACCTGGGTCAAAGGTTAAACCATAAGGATTGTCGGGTGTTACTTGAGCATTTCCATTAGTATCATATTGTACATTCTTGTCAAAAGGGTCGTTTGCTCTGGCTATAATAAATGGGTTTCCTTTATTAGGTGTCCAATTCAGTAAGTTTTTAACTCCGGCATACAATTCTAAATTCTTGATTTTATTGAATGTGAATTGGATGTTTTGAACGCTCCAAGTAGGAGAGTATTCCTTTCTGGGATCCAATGCACCAAGTAGCGGTAATCGCATCGGGCCATAAAGATTTCCGGTATAGTCAATGTCTAAAAACATTTTATTCAGGCGGTAAGATATTGCCCAAGTTCCTGTGAATTTTTCTGTAAGCAGTTGTCTTGTTTTAATGTTGTTTTCTGTTTTGGTCACATCCATATAGGTAACGCCCAAAATCATTTTTAGTCCGCTATTGAAAACCAAATCAACATTAGTACTGATTCCTTTTGTTACAGCATAGCCATCTAGATTTTTATAAATAATTTGGTTTGGATTGCTATCATAATCTGGAATGATAGAATTTGTAAAATGAGTGTACCAAGCTGTAGTTTCCAGCCCGATGAAGTTTCCGTTATTCGTGTAAATCTTCTTCAAGTAGTTCAAGTTGGCGTTATAAGAACGTTCTGGTTTTAATTCTTCCAAGACAATTACATCGCGAGAACCCGTTAGCGCCGCATGTTCCTCGGTGAAAAGATTCACAATTCTAAAACCAGTTCCCGTATTAAATCGCAATACATTGTTGTCGTTAATTTTCCATTTGTAGGCTAGTCTCGGAGTAAAGATAGCGCCGTGATTGCTGTTGTAATCATAGCGCGCTCCTAAAAGAACGGTGTGTTTTTCAGCCAACTTAATTTCGTCTTGTACAAATAGACTCGGAATCCAATTAATGTCTTCTTCGACTGTAGCAGTGGTATTGTCATCATAATATTGGTAACGAAGGGCAGTTCCAAAAAGCAAATCGTGACCGCTTAATTTTTTATCCCAAGTTAATTGTCCAAAACCGATGCGTTGTTTAGCTAGGTAGGGGATATTACCATAAACGGAGTTTTGGTCGTGATCCGTATAAGAAAACGAAAACAGTATTTTTTCGGCAATAGGAAGTTCATAAGCACCGAGTAATTCCCAACGCTTGGTATAAATGCTTTCACCGTATACTTCGTTACCGCCGCGGTATTTTTTCTCCCATTGCAATTCGCCTCCCCAACGGTCTTCATAAAAATAACGTCCCGCAAGAGAAAATAATTTATTGCTCTTTCTGTTGAAGTTCCATTTTTGGAAAACCGAAATGCGATCTTGTAACGTTAAGTCGGTGAAGTTGTCTTTGTTGTTGTCAATTGGGTTGCTGTAATTAAAATAATTAATTCCGGTTAGAACAGATGCTGCTTTACCAACATTAGCTTTAAAACCGATATCTAGATTCACTTCGCCCCAATCAGTAGAAAAGGCATCTGCTGAAAAAACGGGGGCGTTTTTCGGGTTTTTAGTAATGATATTAATTAATCCTCCTACAGCTTCGCTTCCGTATAAAGAGGAAGCGGGGCCTTTGACAATTTCGATACGCTCTAACAAAGAGTTCGGAATTCCAGATAAGCCATACACTGTCGAAAGTCCGCTAACAATGGGCATTCCGTCTATTAACACTAAAGTATAAGGCCCTTCAAGGCCATTGATATGGATGTCTCCTGTGTTGCAAACATTGCAATTTAGCTGTGGTCTAACGCCATTAACATTTTGCAGTGCTTCGAAGATATTTGCCGTTGGGTTTTTCTGAAAAAATACCGGTTTATAAACCTCTACGGGAACGGGGCTTTCTAAACGACTTACTGGTTTTAATGTTCCGGTGATTACTACCTCGTCGAGTGTGTTGTTTTCTCTTAGATTAAAATTCAAAATAACTTCAGTAGAATCTGCAATTGTGATGTCTTGACTTTGGGATTTAAAACCAGTATAGGAAGCGACGACTTGATAGTTCCCTAATGGGACAGAATTAAACTGGTACGAGCCATCAGCTTTACTGCTGGTTGAGGTTTTAGTGTTTTTCAACACAATATTCGCCAGCTGCAAAGGCATACCGTCAGAAGTTACGGTTCCTTTTATCGAGTTTTGAGCAAACGAATTAGCACTGATTAGAACAGAAAATAGGAAAATTAGATTTTTCACAATTATATTTTAGAGGTGGTTTGATTAAATATTTAGACAAATCTAAAAATTATATTTGATATAACAAAAAAACATAATTATATTTGCCTCAAACAGTTGTGTTATGGGTAAGTCATTAGAGGAAGTAAACGAATCCGTTTCGACCCTAAATAAGAAGTCAGGTTTCAGGAAAATATTAGCCTTTTTTGGTCCAGCCTATTTGATCAGTGTTGGATATATGGATCCGGGAAATTGGGCGACTGATATTGCAGGGGGAAGCCAGTTTGGGTATTCCTTGCTTTGGGTTTTATTGATGAGTAATATTATGGCCTTGTTACTACAAAGTTTAAGTGCCCGATTAGGAATTGTAACCCAGCGTGATTTAGCTCAGGCTTCAAGGGAAACCTATTCGCGATTTATCAATTACATTTTATACTTTTTGGCTGAGGTAGCCATTGCCGCCTGTGATCTAGCCGAAGTCCTAGGAATGGCGATTGGTATAAATCTATTATTTGGTATTCCGCTTATCGAAGGAGTGATGATTACGGTACTAGACACGTTTTTATTATTGTTTCTTATCAACAAAGGGATTCGAAAAATGGAAGCTTTTATTATAGCACTGGTTATGGTAATTGGGGTTTCTTTTATTTTCGAAATGATTTTTGCACAACCTGATATGGGAGAGGTGATTTACGGTTTAATTCCTTCTATGCCTAATGAAACTGCACTATATATTGCAATTGGTATCATTGGAGCAACCGTTATGCCACACAATTTATACCTGCATTCCTCTTTGGTGCAAACCAGAAAATTTGACAGAACTACAGCCGGAATCAAGCAGGCTTTAAAATATAATTTCATCGATTCAACGATTGCTTTGAATTTAGCTTTTTTCGTAAATGCGGCTATTTTAATTTTGGCGGCAGCCACATTCTATAAAGTCGGAATGTATAACGTGGCCGAAATCCAAGATGCGCACAAGTTTTTAGCACCGCTGTTAGGGACTAAATGGGCGCCAATTTTATTTGCGGTAGCCTTGATTGCGGCAGGACAAAGTTCGACGATAACTGGAACTTTAGCCGGACAAATTATCATGGAAGGATACTTAAATTTAAGAATTCAGCCTTGGGTGCGTAGAATCATCACGCGACTGATTGCCATTGTTCCGGCGGTCATAGTGATTACCATTTTTGGAGAAGGGGTGGCGGGAAAATTACTGATTTTAAGTCAGGTAATTTTGAGTTTGCAGTTGGGTTTTGCTATTATTCCATTGATTCACTTCGTAAGTGATAAATCTAAAATGAAGGGGTTTCATATCGGTAGAACAACGCAAGTAGCCTCATGGATTGTAGCGCTGATTATTGTGACTCTAAATGGGAAATTAGTTTTGGACGAAATAAATGGCTGGTTAGAATCTTCAGAAAACCCTATCGTTTTATGGCTTACTGTTGTTCCATTGGCATTTAGCTTCTTGACATTGTTGCTTTATATTGTATTTAAACCGTTTGTAACCAAATCAAAAATCGCAATTCAAAATCATTCGCCACACAATCTAAAATTGAAGTTTTCTAAATCAGAAAGTTATGCGAAAAAGGATATTGCCGTTTCTGTTGATTTTTCATCTGCCGATGAAATTGCATTGAATAGTGCTTTTCAATTAGGAGGGACAGAAGCTAATTATACCTTGATACATGTAGTAGAAACTGTTGGAGCCTTGGTTTACGGTGAAAACATTGAAGATCATGAAACCTTAGTCGATGAAAAATTACTGGAAGAATACAAAGTGATTCTCTCCGAAAAAGGATTTAAAGTCGGCATTCAATTAGGATTTGGTAAGCCAGATAAAGTGATACCAGAAATTGTAAATAAAGGGAATTTTGACGTTTTGGTTATGGGAACTCATGGTCATACCGGATTCAAAGATTTAATTTTTGGAACAACCGTTGACAAATTAAGACACAAGATTTCTATACCATTGTTTATCGTTAAAAAATAGTTTGCAGTTCTCCGTTTTCAGAAATCTACAATCAAAAATAGTTAATCATCAATCTACAATCTCATGACTTTTTCAGAAGAAAATTATCTTAAAGCCATATACCATCTCACGGTGGTTTCCAATTCCGAAGTGAGCACAAATGCAATTGCCGAAATGATGGAAACCAAAGCGTCTTCAGTAACAGACATGCTCAAGAAATTAGCCGAAAAAGATTTAGTTAATTATAAAAAATACCGAGGCGTTTCTCTAACAGAGCAAGGCAAGTTAGCCGCCAAAATGATTGTTAGGAAGCACCGTCTTTGGGAAGTCTTCTTAGTAGAAAAATTAGATTTTTCCTGGGATGAGGTGCATGATATTGCAGAACAATTGGAACACATTAAATCAGAGAAACTAATTAATAAACTCGATGATTTTTTAGGAAACCCTACTGAAGACCCCCATGGAGATCCAATCCCAAATGCCGAAGGACAGATTTTAAAAATTGACAAACAATTACTTTCAGAATTGACCGTGGGTAAAAGCGGAATATGTGTGGGAGTTAAAGATACTTCATCAGAGTTTTTGAAATATTTAGACAAGCAGGGAATCGCCTTGGGCTCTAAAATAGAGGTGGTAAGTAAAGAAAGTTTTGATTTGTCTGTAAGAATAAAAGTGGATGATATGAGTTTGTCTATTTCGAATAAAATAGCTAGTAATCTTTTTGTAAAGACAAGCTAAGCTAAAGAACACTATATTTGATTTAATTAAATAGAACCCAATGAAAAATATTCTTATCGCAGTATTGCTTGTTTTTAGTGTTTCATTATTTGCTCAAACGGGACAAAACAGTACTTTTGTAAAGATCACTCAAAAAAAATGCCTTAAGAATAAGGGAACTAAGCTTATTTTAAAAGAGGTGCTTTCAGACTCCCGTTGCCCTGAAGGCGTAAGCTGTATTTGGGCTGGAGAAGCTAAAGTTGTTGTTTCTGTTTATGAGGGTAAGAAATTCATTAAGGATGAAGAATTAGTCATTTCTGGAAAAAACCATCAAATAAATAAAGAATGGTTTATTAAATACTTATCTCCCAGTCAAAAAAACATCACTAGCATCAATGTTGTTCCTTACCCAAAAGAGGGTGTTAAAATTAATCCTACAGCGTACTATATTAAAATAGGGTACATTAAATAAGTAAATAAATAGCCGCTCTTTAGCGGCTATTTATTTTAGTTAACATTTTGAAGTGAAAGTGCATTGTTAATTAGTATTTAACTAATATAGTATGATGTAAAATATTACTTATTGTCACTTTTAAAGCCAATTAGTTTTCGGTATTTTTCAACGCTTTCCTCTAGCGCGTTCTCTAGTTCTTTATAGTGGGTGACGTCTTTTATATTTGCCACAGCGGCTATAACATAATTGTTTTCGTCTATTATCGGTCGACCACTGATGATTACCCTTTTTTTATGTTTCGTTTCTTGGTCTTCAATTATTACTTCAACTTCATCAGATGACTCTCCTCGCAATGCTTTTTCTAACGGCAGGTTTTGAACGGGAAAGACTGTTTTTGCATCAGGATAGAATAGATCGTACTTAGTAGCCCAATCTAGAGTTGTCGAGGCTCCTTCTTCTTGACTTACCCCGATAATTTCCTTTGCCATGTGATTTGATAGTACAATCCTTTTTTGTGTGTCAGTGACGATAATACCCTCTCCTATATTTTCCAGAATTAATTTTAATTTTAGTTCATTGAGACGCACTAGTCGATCCGCTTCTATTTTTTCATTTTCTAGTTTTTTGCTTAATGAGATATCAGTAATAAAAGCAATGAAGATATATTTACCTAAGACAGTGGCAGGAGATACCGTTAATTCAATGTCAAACTCAATATTTTTTTTGTTTAACGCAGTAATTTCCATAGTTTTATTAATAATAGTAGCCTCGCCAGTTTTAAGGAAATTTTCAAAACCAATAGCGATATTTTCTTTGTATTTTTCTGGCATGATCAATTCGACAATTGATTTTCCTAAAACCTCAATCGATGACCATCCAAAAATTTGTTCGGCTTTTGGGTTCCATCTGATAATATTACCTTCTTCATTTATTACTATTAAAGCATCTGGCGCCTCATTAAAGATGGTTTGCAATTGACCTTCACTTTCTTTAATTTTTTGTTCAGCCTCTTTCCTCTCCGTAATATCGCGCATAATTGATTTATAACCAGTTATTTTATCACCTTCCCTTAGTTGCATGGAAGTTTGTTCAATCCATTTTTGCTCCCCTGATTTAGTAAGGATAGGAAAAGAAAAAAGTGTTTCGTCAATTTTGTTTTTAAATTGATTAAAATAGAATTCAGTCACACGGTCTTTCCACTCTGGAGAAACAAAATCTATAAGATGTTTTCCTATTATTTCATTTTGAGAGTATCCAGTCAGTTTTTTACAGGCGGGATTGATGTAGGTGAAAAAACCTTTGTAGTTAGAAGTGTGGACAACATCGCTGACATCTTCCACTATTTCACGATATTTTTCTTCACTTGAACGGAGTGTTTCAATTGCTTCGGCTAATTGTGCGGTACGTTCAGCTACTTTATGCTCCAGTTCTTCATTTAGTTTTCGTATTTCATTTTCTGAAACTTTTCGTTCCGTAATGTCGTGAATAACAAGCACTCCACCGGTTATCTCACCGGACGAATGTTGTAACGGTCTCGCAGTAGCAACCACAAATATTCCTTCAGGATTTTTATAATTTTGGATAAATATTTCTACGTTATCTACTTGCTCACCATGTAGGGCTTTTACTAACGGTAGTTCATTAGCGTCAAAAACTACTTTTGTATCAGGTAAAAAGAAGCCGTAAGTTGCGGCCCATCGTTCTTGTGGAATATCCATTGGCCCCATTCCAATTATTCTTTCGCTGGCAGCATTCCAAATAATAAATTTACTATTTTCATCAACCACAATTAATCCGTCACCCATGTTTTGTATAACAGATTGTAAAAGGGTATTTTGCTTGTTCAATTGTTCCTTCGAAATAGCCACTTCGTTGTCTCTTTTTTCAATAGTTGACAGCATATCGTTAAGCCCTGTAGAAAGGATGCTAATTTCATCTTTGCCTTCTACAACCATTCGTATTTTATAATCGGCAGTGTCTTTTATCGTTTGTATGGTTGTCACCAAGTTTAGCAGTGGTTTCGAAATGTATTTTTTGATTATCATTGCGATCAAAAAAGCGAGTCCGATTCCTACGACTAATAGTACAATCCCCAGACGCAAAATATCCATTTTTATTTTATTCAATTCTGAAAGCTCAAATCGAATAGCGACTAATCCGATGGTTTTATCGTCTTTTTTTATTTTGTTATAGACGAAAAGATTTTCATTTGTATACATGAAAGTTTTTTGGTCTTGTGTTGAGATAGGGAACTGATAACCAGCGGCGGAACCTGCTTTCGTATAGGAGGCAAAAACGGCTCCTTTTTCATCAAATATAGTAGCGTTTAAAAGGTCTTTTTGCACTGTTAGTTCAGAGAGAATTTTATTTGCAGCAGCATTATCTAGAAATTCTATGGCAGATATACTGTTGAAACCTAAAACCTTTGCAATAGCGGTAGAACTAATTGCTTTTCGATCTTTAAAACCTTTAATGTCGATAAGTACAAAAGCAGTAATGCATAGCCCCAGTACAAATGCGGAGGTAAATACCTGCATGAGTACGAGCTTATTTTTAATGGATATATTACGTAAATTCATCATTTAGTTTTTGTTTATCAATACTTAATAAAATAATAGCTACGTTCAAGTGTGTTTAGTTTTCTTATATTTTTTTATTCCACAATAATTGCATGTTGTAATAAAAAGGAACTTATTCCAATTCCAACCTTGTTTATTGCCTTGAGGTTTACTTCAAATTTTAATTTATTTTCAACCATTACAAAGTTCATATGCGCTCCTTTTTTTCCATAGCCATTGCGCTCTGTTACTATAAGTACGGGTTTGCCAGAAAAATTTGAAATTATTGTTTCAATAGGAATGGAGCAATCATACGGAACAAATAAAATATTACAAAAACCAACTTCTTTCAAATTTTTATATTGCTTAACTTCAATTTTTTTATTGTTTTGGTCAGAAAGTAAGGAAGCATTTATTGGACTTTCTTCAAGAATAGCGATCTTAAAGGGTTGGTTTTTAGAGCGATTTTTCCAGTAAACGTAATCGGAAAAACGGATAAGAAAATCAGCTTTCAGGTCATAGTCCCTCCCTCCATTCATCTGCTGCGCAGCTAAAGGATTTGTGCCCAATAGTGTGAGCATTATTCCAAATAATAACAATTTGCTTTTAAGTGCCATATGTTTTATTCTTAAAATGGTTAGCCATGATAGTAGGTATTTCGTGAGTGGCTTCGTTGCTGTTATTCATTTATTATGGATATGCTAGTAAATGGTAAATTTGCTGAGTATATCAGTAAGTAAACAAAATGATAAAATCTTGTTTTTATAGTTTAGCTAAATTGCTGGGTTAAGTAAATTTAATCATTTAATAATCTGTAAATTAGTATTTTATGAAACATTTAATTCGTTTTTTTACTTTTAAAACTAGATTGATAATTGTTGAATTACTGTATTAAAATTTATAGTTGAGAGATAAATTAAATAAGGTTCCCAGTTGACTAAAGTGATAGCCCTCATAGGTCATTTGGGAATAACGGCCATTGAACGTAATCAAATTATACTGTGATTTTATCAGATCGGGGTTGTTCAGAATTTCAGTGCCGGTTGCGTTTTCGGGCTTAAATTTCCATTCTGGCAGGACATTTAGTAAATTATTTACATTAAGTGCGATCGTTAACTTAGTTGTTGCGAAAAAATTAATTCCTAAATCAGTGACGATTTTTGGTGTAAACTCCGTTCTTAAATTTGAATCTAAACCGGCTTGTTTGAATGTCGTTTTTCCAAAATAGGTATTGTTAAGGCATAAATCAAATTTCTTTATTTTATAATTTGCACCAAAAAGCCATTTGGTGTCTGGTCTCGACGTAAACATTAGAGCGTTAAATGTCGCTCCAAAATTATCGCTTATAACTGGAGAAATTCTTTTGTTTTCCAATGTGATGTTCCCCGATAAATTGAATTGTATTTCTCCAGGTCCTAAACCTATGGCACCGTAGTTCATGACGATATCCAAACCTGATGTTCTGGAATCGAAGGAATTTTCAAACCAAGAAACAGAACCAAATGACGTGTCTACTTTGTCACCTAAGATTATGCGGTCTTCCACTTTGATGTTATAATAATCTAGTGTTAAATTGAATTTTTCGTAAGGTTTTGCACCTATACCTAGTGTGATATTGGTTGATTTTTCTGCATCTAATTTTGGAATGCCTAAGACACGTGCTTGTACAGAAATGTTATTAACGATGCCGCTAATTTGGATTCCTTGACCGGGATCGAATGAAAATTGTGATTTTTGGGTGTAGATTTGGTGTAAGGTTGGTGCTCTAAATCCTGTGGAAACGGATCCTCGTACGTTAATTTTGTCCCCTAAAAACTTATATCGTGAACTTAATTTCCATACTGTGGCTGCCCCAAAATCACTGTAGTCTTCATAGCGAATAGTACCGTTCACTAAGAAATTTGTAGAGAAATCATAAGCCATATCAAAGTACAGTCCCAAATTATAGCGGTTCCACTTGCCTGAATCTTCTGGTCTGTTACCTGAAAATGAATCGGCGCCAAATCCATCCCAAGAGGCTTTTCCACCTTCGAAAATTTCAAATGTTTCATTTCTTATTTCTGAACCAAAACCAATGCTTGTTTTATCAGATAGCACTTTAGTGATGTCTAAGTTCCCTACAATATGGCTGAATGAAGCGCCTCCGGGTTTAAAAAACACAGGACTATTCTCTTGATATAGATTGATTCCATTTACATCCTGAAGTGTTGATCTATTATGGGAGTTGTTAACGGTATAGTTTTGGGAGTTGCCTCCAACGGTTACACTGGCATCAGTGTTCCATCCATTTGTCACCGATTGAAAACCTAGAGTGGCATTGTAATCGTTCAAATCTCCCGTAAACGTAGGATGATACCCTTGATATGAGGTTGCTGTGCCACCGCCAAAGAAATCGAATAAGTAGGGCAGGTTATTTGAAGTTATTCCGTTACCGTAACTCCAGTAGGGTGTTCTGTAATTAGCAAAGGAATTTACTTTTTTGTACACATAAGCAGCATTATAATACAGCTTTGTTTCATCAGATAAATTAATTCCACCGTTTACTAAGAATTTTGCAGCTGCTGTTTCTGGTGCGCCGTTTATGTTTTTGGCATCTGGATATTTTGTAAGAAAAGAGTTGATATCGTTTAAAGTATTAAGGCCTTGTATGGAGCCTCCGTTGTCGGCAAACTCTCCTTCAAGGTCGACTTTACCGGGTCTACTGGCTAAGTTTACCTTCGAAAAATCGATGGTGTAATTGACAAAACCTTTATCGCCAATCGTGGATCCATTGTTTAAACTTACGCCGATCATTTCACCATCTCCTTCTGAGGTAATTCCTGTTCGAAATGTTATTCCACCATCATTAGTTCTTTTTTTAAGAATAATGTTTATTACACCAGCTATAGCATCAGAGCCATATTGTGCTGATGCGCCATCTCGTAAAATTTCTACTCTCTCAATTGCGTCTATAGGAATTGCTGATAAATCAGCACCGGTTTCACCTCTTCCAGGCGAGGTTTGAACATACAGCAAAGAACTCAAATTTTTCCGTTTTCCATTGATTAGAATTAAGGTTCTGCTGGGTCCCATATTTCTGATTTCGTAGGGGTCAAGTAAAGAAGTAGCGTCATTAACGGGAGTTTGAACCGTATTAAAAGATGGGATTCGGTATTGCAATGCTTTATCAAAGGTTGTTTGTCCGGTTGCCGTTAATTCTTTTGCGGATACTACATCAATAGGTAATGCCGCTGTTGTATTGCTTCTGGGTGCAGTTCTGGTTCCGGTAACCACGACTTCATTAAGTCCCAGCCCGCCTTCTTCTGTTAGAAAAACATTTAAAGTAGACTCTGTAGTATCAAATTCTTGTTTAGCAAACCTGATATAGCTAAAAACTAAAATAGCACCCTCATCAACAGTAATCTGGTATGCTCCATTAATGTCTGTAGAAACATTGTTGCTTGTTCCTTTTTGCGTGACGTTAACGCCTGACAAGGGTGAGCCAGCGTTATCAAAAACGTAGCCAGAGATTTCTTTTTGAGCAAAAAGAAATGTGATATTCATTAGCAATAATAGCAAGGTGAACTTTTTCATAATAAGTTTATATTGGTTCTTGTTCGAATTGAAATCAAGTGCAACATACTGATTGAAAGAAGTACCCATATAACTAAATAAGCCCCCCTTTTATGTAATGAGGGAAAGGAAGAGTGATTAAGAAATCAGATGGATAGTTTTCTTGTTTTCCATATTGGTAGTTTTTTAAATTGCTTAATGCGATTTTTTTATTAGCCAACAATGACTGGTTATAATACTATTGGGACTAATGGATTTGGGTAAAGTTTAGGCCTTATATTTTGTATTGAATAGAACGTAAATAATAGTTCAACTGTCAATATATATTGATGCTACGCTTTCATTGGCTTTTGTAGGTGGAAAGCCAAAACACATTGAAGTTATTAGCTAAATACTTTTCTGAATAAAGCATTCGTTTAAAACGATTTATTTAACAGCTAGATAATTGTAAAATACTGATAACGAGTGCGTATTATGTATGGTTTACTACGTAAATTTAGTTAATTAAAATTAGTTGGTCTAAATTATAACACTAAAGTTTTGATAAAAATTTAATCGAATAAATCTTTAATCACCTTGACTTTCTGGGTTTAGAGATATTGAAATCAGTAGTTGTATGAGAAATTATCTTCTATAAACTCCAGTATTTTTAAGTTTTTAAATAATTTAGTGGCATCCACAGTCGTCTTTACCGCAACTTTTATCAGTTTTTTTCTTTTTAAAGAAGAATTTTTTAAGTAAAAAAATAACGGCAACTCCGAGTGCTACGAAAGCAAAAATTTCTTGAAACATATCGGTTTATTTTAAAATTTGATAAGCAATTAAGGCTACAATGTAAGCAAACGCACTCATGAAAATAAGTTGCCCCAAAGGCCATTTCCAGGAATTGGTTTCTTTTCTTGTTATAGCAATCGTACTGGCACATTGCAAGGCGAAAGCATAGAATAACAATAGTGATATTCCTGAAGCAAAATTGAATATTTTCTTCCCTGTTACTGGGTTGACTTCTGCAGCCATTTTATTTTTGATAGTGTCATCATTTCCGGTACTTCCCACACTGTAAATCGTGGCCAATGTGCCTACGAAAACTTCTCGTGCCGCAAAGGAACTAATGATTGCAATTCCAATTTTCCAATCGTATCCTAAAGGAGAAATAGCAGGTTCAATGCTTTTTCCCATGATGCCGATATAAGAATTTTCTAGTTTGTATGCTGCTACTTTATTACTAAGTTCATCTTGCGATAGGCCAGCATTTTCCGTTTTTGAAAGTTGAATTTCTTCGGCATTTTTGAAGTTCTTCCCAGGGCCATAAGAAGCCATAAACCACAAAATGATTGATATTGCTAGAATTATTTTTCCGGCACCAAAAACGAATGCTTTTGTTTTTTCAACAACATTAAGCGCTACGTTTTTGAACATAGGCAACTTGTAGTTTGGCATTTCTACCACAAAGAATGTTTTACATTTTATTTTAAGGATTATATTTAGAATGTAAGCCGAAAAAATAGCCATTCCAAAACCGATAAGATACAGTAGCATTAGTGTCAGTCCCTGTAGGTTGAAAATCCCCAATACGTAAGTATCCGGAATTACCAGTGCTATGATAATAGCGTAAACAGGTAGTCTGGCAGAGCAAGTCGTAAAAGGAGTTACTAGAATTGTAATTAATCGTTCTTTCCAGTTTTCAATATTTCTGGTTGCCATAATAGCCGGAATAGCACAGGCTGTTCCAGAAATTAATGGAACTACGCTTTTCCCGGATAAACCAAAATTTCGCATTATTTTATCCATCAAGAACACCACTCTACTCATATAACCACTTTCTTCTAAAATGGAAATAAATAGAAACAAGAAGGCGATTTGGGGAATAAAAATTAAGATTCCTCCAATGCCGGGAATAATTCCTTGCGACACTAAGTTAGTTAAAACACCGGCTGGTAGCTCGCTATTTGCTATTGCGCTTAACGAAGCAAACGTTGTGTCGATAAAATCCATTGGAACTTTAGACCATTCGAAAATAGACTGAAATATCACAAAAAGAATGACAAAGAAAATCAAGTATCCCCAAACTTTATGGGTCAGTACTCGATCGAGTTTACTACGGAAATCTTTAGCAATTGTTGCGTCGATTTTTAAACCTTCCTTTAAGACATCATTGATAAATTGATAGCGCTTAATGGTTTCCTTTTGCTGTAATCGTTTTAAATCGGAATGTGATTTAGTAAAAGTACCTTGAATCTCTTTTCGTTCTAAATTCAAGAAATTTACGTCTTGGGTGATTACTAACCACAGTTTGTATAATAATTGGTTTGGAAACGCTTTACGTAGGCTGTTAAAGTAGTCTGGATCTATGCTGGAAGCGTTAAGACAAGGTTCCGTTGTAATAGTTTTGTAGGTAACGATCAAATTTTTTAATTCATCAATACCAAAACCTTTTCGGGAGCTGATCAGCGCGATTTTTGTTTTTAGGTGCTCTTCTAAATAGGGTATGTTTAAAGTAATCCCTTTGTATTCCATTCTGTCGGCCATGTTAATGACTAAAATGGTTGGGATTTCTAAGTCTTTTATTTGGGTAAATAACAGTAAATTACGTTTCAGATTTTCCACATCAGTAACTACGATGGCTACATCTGGATATAATTTATCGTTTTTGTTCAGCAATAATTCAATAACAACATTTTCATCAATGGAGCTGGCATTTAGACTATAAGTTCCAGGTAAATCTAGGATGTTACCTTTAACGTTATTGGGTAATTTACAAAAACCAATTTTTTTCTCAACCGTGATTCCCGGATAATTTCCCACTTGTTGATTAAGCCCGGTAAGTTGATTAAAAACCGAAGTTTTTCCTGTATTTGGGTTGCCTATTAAGGCAATGTTAATATTCTGATTGATCATTAAAGCTTGATTTTGATTAGTTCAACTTCAATCTCTTTGGCTGTCTCAACTCGAATAGCTAAATGGGAACCGTTAATGTTTAAATATAAAGGGTCGCCAAAAGGTGCGATTTGAAGCAATTCAACCGTATTTCCAGGCAAGCAGCCCATTTCGAGTAGCTTTAGCGGAATGATGTCAATATCAAAATCCTTGATAATGGCTTTTTCCCCTTTTTTTAGTGAATTTATCGTTGTTTGCAAGTCTTATTTAGATTGAATTAATATTGCAAAAATACATATTATAATACTAAAACAAATGATAATTATCACTTTTATAACGTCTGTTGAATAAAATAAGAGCGCGGAAAAGTAGTAAATGGGTAGTGTCGAAAGAGTAAAAATCAGTTTTGTTTATGTAGACTACTCGTTGCTTAAAAAATTAATGTCGGTTATTAATTTTTCGATGTCTTCTTTTTTGGTTCCATCATAAAAACCACGAACTCTTTTTTTAGCATCGACCAATACAAAGTTTTCAGTATGAACCATATCGTATAACTCGCTTGGTTTTCCTAATTTGACAGCCAAATACGATTTTCTAGCCATTGTATAAATCTCTTTTTTATCGCCAGTAACCAAATTCCATTTTTTATCGTCAACACCATATTTAATTGCATATGCTTTTAAAACAGCTACGCTGTCTACTTCCGGAAATACGGTATGTGAAAGCAGCATCACTTTTGGGTTATTGATAATTGCTTTTTGGACTTCAAATAAATTGGCAGTCATTTTTGGACAAATAGAACCACAAGTCGTAAAGAAAAAATCAGCTACATAAATCTTGCCTTCATAATCTTTTTGAGTGATGGTTTTGCCATTTTGGTTGACAAATGAAAAGTCAGCTATGGTGTGGTATTTACTGATATACTGTACAGTACTGTCTACTAATTCCGGATTTACGTCAGCCGGATTGTATATGGGAAGTGTTTTAGTAGGTTTGAGGGCAACATAAAACAAGTATAGCGTAATGATGGAGAAGACGAGGAAAACACCAATAAATATGCGGTATTTTTTAAAAATAGATTTCATAAAAAATAATTTTCGCAAAAATACAAAAAAGGGAGCTTTTTACCGCAAATTTATGCCGTTGTAATTTTAATATGATAAGTTACACTTTTATATTTTTTATCAATAGCTTTGTGATATCAACTAACTCAATTAAAAAAATGAAAATAAAACTGAATAAAGGGCTTCTTTTAGTGATTCCCGCAATAATTGGTTTTGCTGAGGGTCAAGCTCAAACTACTACTTCAGTTAAAGAACCAGGAATAAATGTTTCTTTCTTTGATAATAAAGTAAAGCCGGCAGATAACTTTTTCCGATTTGTAAATGGAACTTGGCTTGATAAAACCGAAATTCCAAGCGATAGAACTTCTTGGGGAAGTTTTAATGAATTACTTAAAAAAACGGATAAAGATGCATTGACAATTTTGAAAGATGCTTCAAAAAACCCGATTTATAAATCAAATACTGATCAAGGAAAAGCAATAAACCTTTTCAATTCAATTTTGGATACCATTGCAAGAGACAAACAAGGGATTAAACCTTTGGCTCCTTATTTGGCCAAAATTGATAAAGTAAAAAATATTCAGGACTTACAGAAGTTGCTAATTGAAATGGAACCTATTGGAGGAATAGGCTTTTTTGGAGTTGGCGTTGGAGCTGATGATAAGAATAGTGCTAAAAACTCGTTAAGTATTGGCGTAGCTAGATTAGGGTTGGCAGATAAAGATTATTATTCTTCAGAGGAAAAAGACACCAAAGAAAAAAGAGAGAAGTACGAGCAACATATTGCTAGAATGCTACAGTTAATCGGAGAGACTCCAGATCAAGCCAAAGTAAATGCGGCTAAGATTCTCGCTTTAGAAATCGAGATGTCTAATCCACGTTTGGACCGAGTGGAGCGCAGAGATGGTAGGTTGCAATACAATCCAATGACTATTGCAGAATTGCAAAAAGTAACTCCAGCGATAAATTGGAAAGAGTACTTTACTGGAATTGGTTTTACAAAGTTAGACAGCGTAATCGTTTCACAACCCAAGTACATGAAAGCCTTGCAAACTATTTTTACAGAAAATAATGTAGTTGCTTGGAAAGAATATATGAAATGGAATTTATTAAGTAGTTCAACAGCATTATTATCTACACAAATTGAAGAAGCTAACTTTGATTTCTACGGAAAAACTTTGACTGGGGCGATCAAACAAAGACCTCGTGAAGAGCGTGCTTTGCAAACTGTTAATGGAACTGTAGGGGAAGCTTTGGGTAAATTATATGTTGAGAAAATGTTTCCTGCTGAAGCAAAAGAAAAAGCAGAGAAAATGATTCGTAATATTATTTTGGCGTACCAAAATCGTATTAGTAATTTGACTTGGATGTCAGCAGAGACTAAGGTAAAAGCGATTGAAAAATTGAATAAGATTAGCATTAAAATAGGATATCCGGACAAGTGGAAAGATTATTCTAAATTAGAGATAAAAAGTATTGCTGGTGGTGGAAGCTATTTTGAAAATATGAAGAGTCTTTCCCGTTGGAATTTCCAAAAAGATATCGACAAGTTGGATAAAGCTGTTGACAAAACAGAATGGTATATGTCACCACAAACGGTAAATGCGTATTATAACCCATCGTATAATGAGATTGTGTTTCCTGCAGCTATTTTACAACCACCTTTCTATAATTACCAAGCTGATGAGGCTGTGAATTATGGAGGAATAGGAGCTGTAATTGGTCACGAAATCTCTCATGGATTTGATGACTCTGGTGCTCGTTACAATGCTGATGGTAATTTAGTAGATTGGTGGACTGCGGATGATTTAACGCAATTTACAGCTTTAGGTACTGCGCTTGCTGATCAATACAGCGCGTTAGAGCCTTTGCCAGGAGTTCATGTTGACGGTAAATTTACTTTAGGTGAAAACATTGGTGATTTAGGTGGAGTAAATGCCGCTTATGATGGTTTGCAATTGTATCTAAAAGACAATAAAAATCCAGGACTTATCGACGGATTTACTCCAGAGCAACGTTTCTTTATCGCCTGGACTACAGTTTGGAGAACTAAATCACGTGATGAAGCGATTAAAAACCAAGTAAAAACAGACCCGCATTCTCCAGGAATGTACCGTGCTTATGTTCCGGTACAAAATGTAGATGCTTTTTATCAAGCATTTGATATTAAAAAAGGAGACGGTATGTTTATTGAACCTGATAAAAGAGTTAAAATCTGGTAGTTTTTAGACTGCTACAATCAAAAAATCCCAAGTGAAAGCTTGGGATTTTTTAGTTTTAAAAAAAGTAAGCCTCAACAGATGTTAAAATTATTTCAATTGAAAATTACTTTTATATATTTAGGGGCTATTTCAAATAGTTAGGAATAAGGATTATGAAATTAACTAATTAACTAAAAAAATGAAAAAAAACAGCAATAGGTCACTTCTTTTTGTGATTCCTGCACTTTTGGGGCTTACAGTTACACAGGCACAAACAGCTTCAACTGCAAAAGAACCAGGTATTAATGTCAATTATATGGACAAGACGGTAAAACCAAGTAATAACTTTTTTCGATATGTAAACGGAACATGGTTAGACAATACTGAAATTCCGTCTGACAGAACACGTTGGGGAAGCTTTGATGAACTAAGACAAAGGACAGATGCAGATGCTTTGGCAATATTAAAAGAAGCCGCAACAAATCCAAAATACAAATCAGATACGGATCAAGGTAAGGCTATCAATTTGTATAAAACGATACTAGATACTATAGGTAGGAATAAATTAGGGATTACACCTTTGAAACCCTATTTGAAAAAAATTGATGCCGTTAAAAACGCTAAGGATTTAGAAGCCTTATTAATCGAAATGGAGCCATTGGGAGGAATTGGTTTCTTTGGCGCTAATATTGGTGCTGATGCGAAAAACAGTAATAGAAATGTAATCAGTGTGGGGCCTGGAGGAGTAGGTTTGCCAGATCGTGATTATTATGTTTCTGAAGATGCCGATTCAAAAGAAAAAAGAGAGAAATACGTACTACATGTTGCTAAAATGCTTGGATTCCTTGGTGAAAAGCCTGCCGAAGCTAAAGCACATGCCGAGCAAATTCTAGCGCTTGAAATCGAAATGTCGAAACCTAGATTTGACCGTGTAGAAAGAAGAGATAGAAGAAAGTCGTATAACCCGATGACAATTACTGAGTTACAAAAACTAACTCCGTCTATTAATTGGAATACTTACTTTACAAAAATAGGTTTGAAAAACGTCGATTCTTTAATCGTTTCACAACCTAAATACATGGCTGCTTTTGAGTCCATTTTGAAAGAAAATAAAGTGAATGATTGGAAAGCGTATATGCGCTGGTCATTGTTAAACAGAGCATCAAGTCAATTGTCAACTGATATTGAGGATGCAAACTTTGAGTTTTACGGAAAAGCATTAACTGGTGCGGTAAAACAAAGACCAAGTGACGAGCGTGCATTGCAAGTGATCAATGGTAGAATAGGGGAGGCTTTAGGAAAGCTTTATGTAGAGAAAAAGTTTCCGGCTGAAGCCAAGGCAAAAGCGGAGAAAATGATAAAAAATATCTTTGTTGCTTTTGAAAACCGAATCAATAATCTTGCTTGGATGTCTCCGGAGACTAAAGTGAGTGCGGTTCAAAAATTAAGGAAGTCTAAAATAAAAATTGGATATCCTGACAAATGGAAAGACTATTCTGCTTTAGTAATAAAGAGCCCAGAAGAAGGGGGGACTTATTTTGAAAACACTAAAAACATGGCCAAATGGCGTTTTGAGGAAGATCTAGCCGACTTGAATAAACCAGTGGATAAAACCAGATGGGGAATGTCTCCTCAAACGGTGAATGCTTATTACAATGCTTCATACAATGAAATTGTATTTCCAGCAGCAATTTTACAGCCGCCATTTTACAATTACCAAGCTGATGAAGCGGTAAATTACGGTGGTATTGGAGGAGTTATCGGACATGAGATTTCTCATGGATTTGACGATTCAGGATCACGATACAATGCCGAAGGGAATTTAGTGGACTGGTGGACAGCTGAGGATTCAAAACAATTTTCGGCACTGACAACAGCACTTGCTAATCAATACAGTGCTTTGGAACCTTTACCTGGAACTTTTGTTGATGGTAAATTTACCTTAGGAGAAAATATTGGTGATTTGGGAGGTGTAAATGCAGCTTATGATGGTTTGCAATTGTATTTAAAAGAAAATGGAAACCCGGGCTTAATTGATGGCTACACACCAGAGCAACGTTTCTTTATTTCTTGGTCAACGATTTGGCGTACTAAATCTCGTGATGAAGCGATAAAAAATCAGGTAAAAACAGATCCGCATTCTCCAGGAATGTACCGTTCTTATGTACCATTACAAAATATAGATACCTTTTATCAAGCATTTGATATTCAACCAAATGACGGTATGTATATTACTCCAGAGAAAAGAGTTAGAATCTGGTAGACAGTATTAGTTATATAAAAAGAAATCCCAAGTTAGCGCTTGGGATTTTTTGTTTTATAGCTTTCGCGAAAGCGTAAAATTGATTTTTTAAACTTTATTGGCTGCTGCCAATCTCCGGGTTTTTCTAATAGAATGATTCACCATATACAAACCAAAAATTGTTATTGCGCCTCCAATTGCAATGACCATTGTTAATGATTCTCCAAAAATCACTGAGCCTAATAGGACCGCGACAATTGGGTTGATGTAGGCGTAAATACTACTGATCTCCGGTGGCAGTTTTTGTAGCATATAGATATAAGCAATAAACGTTAATACGGAACCTATAATGACCAAGTAGGCAATGGACCACCAGGAAATTGCGGGAATGGACATAATATTAACTCCTGTTCCAGTTGCACCTGTAACCGCAAAAAGGATGAAGCTTGAAAGTAACATTTGCAATCCAAGGCTAAAATAAGGATTAAAAGTAGCGGCTTTTTTCTTAGTATATAAACTTCCAAAAGCCCAACTAATCGTTGCGATAAAGGAAAGTAGAATCCCAAATCTAAAATCAGGTTGAAGGAAATCACTCATGTGATCATAGAAAATAACGCAAACACCGCTAAAACTGATTATGAGTCCCATAATTGCTAACCTTGCTAATTTTTCACCCCTGAAAAAAGTAATAATAACGATCCATAGCGGGAAGACCGCATTTAAAATGGCGCCTAACCCACTACTGATGAATTTTACGCCCCAGGTACTTAGTCCGTTACTTAAGGCAAAATTGAGAATGCTTAAAATGATAATTGTTTTCCACTGCTTTCCCTTTGGCCAAGCCTCTTTTTTGTATAAGAAAAAGGAAACGTAAAGTACCCCTCCAATAAATTGTCTAATTCCTGCAAGTTGTAATGGAGGCATATGCCTGACTCCTTCTTTTGAAGCGATCCATGTGGTTCCCCAAAAAAAACATACGCAGCATAATGCTATTATTGGCAGTCCGACAGCATTTATTCTAGTCGAAAAAGCAGCTTTTATTTTAGTTCTCACTTTATAGATTCATTATTGTAAAAGTATAACCAAGTTTGTTTACTAATTTATCAGTTAAAATTGTTTTTCCAACCGAGGGCTCATCGTGTTTGAACGTAGGCGGAACTAAATTTAGTTCCAATGCTTTTTGGGTATAATATACTTCTCGCGAAGGGTGCACTGGAGTAGCCGCATTATAAGTTTCTCCCCAGGAATTCTTTTCAATTATTTTAAGGATAATACCAATGCAGTCTGCTTGATGGATTAAATTAATAGGGGCATCAGGGTTATCCATGTTCTCTCGACCTGCAATAAATTTAATTGGATTTCTATCTTCTCCAATCAAACCTCCAAAACGAAGTATGGTAGTTTTAAAACAACTGTTGCGATGTAAAAGACCTTCCACTATGGCTAATTGTTTTCCGCCTTCACAATCAGGGTTTAATGGGGTTTCTTCGGTTACTTGATCATTAGCATCGCCATAAACGGAGGTTGAACTAATGAAAATCACATTTTCAATTGTTGATTTTTCGATAAAAGGGATTAAAGCCTCAATTTTACTGACAAAGTTTTCTTTGTTAGTTCCTCTTAATTTGGGCGGAATATCAATGATCAGAATTGAGCTGTCTTTCAAGAAATCTTCTATCGCACCTGTAATCCCATCGGTTTCGATTGAAATTAAAAAGGGATGAATTCCGGCCTTTTCTAATTTAGAAATCTTATCTGTGGAAGTCGTAGTACCATTTACACGAAAGCCTTTTTCTAATAAAGCTTCCGCCAAAGGGAATCCTAGCCATCCACAACCTAAAACGCTGATGTTTTTCATTTTGATATTCTATTTTAAAGAAATGTAAATAGCATTGCAATTTGCGTTAGTACAAATCGACTGCTGCAAATTTCAATAAAATTATCTGACTTTGGCAGTATCAGTCGCAATTATTATTCTTTCTTTTTTGAGGGGAACAGAAGGTAGTGCAACAATAGGTGTTTCAATTGCTTTTGGTGTTGGTTTAATTCTTTGTGCGATAACCACCGCATCTGTTAGGACAAAAGGAGTTGGCATCATCCAAGAAGCTCTTTTTGTAATTGCAAACAATGGGTTTCGCATTAAATCAAATGATGATTCCATCAATTCCATATCAAATACAGATCCTGAATTGATGTTGAATTCCATTTCTAAAGGCGCGTTGTCCACTACGTAATAACTTAATAGTTTCTTTCCTTTTCGGGCAAATTGAGTTCCATTTTGATTGATGTGAGTAGCTCCATTTGCTTTTAAATCATAGAATTCCATTTTATTATTGGCAAAAATATCATAACGGTTTACAGCTCGGTTGGGAGAAATTCTAATTTTCAAATACCTTTTGTTTCCGGCAATACTATCTGTTAAGAATGCGGCAGTGGGTTTTTGAAGTTCTTTTTTTGGAGCGTCGGCCGCATAAGTGAAACCAGAATTGTATTTGCTGAACAATGGGGTTTGATTCAAAGCTTTAGCGGGTTTTGGGTTTTCACCCAAATATTCTTTGGTCCAAGAATCAAGATTCACATCATAAGTCGCCCAACTAGCTTTATCGGTATCGGCATTGTAGAGGTACAACAAACTGTTTGATTTTGCCTTTCCTAGTTCATAACCTGATTCGTAATGTGCTTTCGCAAAAAAGCCAATAGAGAGCATTAAAAAAAGAAAGGACCACAATCCTTTTTTAGTAAAATGACCAAAAGTAGGCAGCAATAATCCAAAGGTTAAAACAGTAAGAATAGCACTTCCAAACAAGACTTTTAAGCCCAAGCCTATTGGGAACATTTGTATAAATGGAACTAATAAGAGCAATGCAGGAATGCTTAAAATAAGATTAAGTGTTTTATTGTTCTTTTGAGTGATTATGTAGTAACCAAATAGGAATAATCCGAAATAAACAGGAATGATTAGAAATCCGGCACCTTTTAAATAAATAGCCAATAATCCATTAATAACTAACCAAATAAATAAAGGAGCGACATACTGATTTATAGCTGCTTTTTTAGATGAAAGAAGCTGATAAAAAAATAGGGTTATTGCTAAAGCTAGTAATACAAAAGCAGCAATGTAGGCATGTCCATTGTAGGTAAATCCATTTAATAGATCGTTATACTGCGGATATAGTTTGAGTAATCCTTTCCAACCGAAAAAAGTAATCAGTCCGGTTAAAATTAGGGAACCTAAAAATGGTATAAATCCTCTCGCAACTCTTTGAATCGTTAGTATTTTTTTACCAATTCCGATAAAAACTAAAAATAGAAATAGTACAAATGCTATAATAACCATTGGTAAAACCCAACTAAAAGGATAGCTTACAAATGTAAAAGGAATGGTAAAGTAGACATAATCTTCAGTTGATTTCGTGGTGTTCAAATTAGCATTCGAAAAATAACTCAACAAAGGCATTAAGTACGTTCCTTGGTGTGCTAAGGTATTTTTGTTTAAATGACTGATGTCATCTTGGGCGGTATGGTAGTTATAATGGTCATCGATAAACGCAAAGTTATACCCTTGAATACTTTTTTGTTCTCTAAAAACGGTTAAGTCAGTATCATTAGGCAGCATTTTATAAATACTGTACATTAATGAATTTGATACTGGAAAAGGCGTTTCTGCAGCTGCAAATTCTTTTACCATACCCGCATTTCCACCATTTGTTTCCATTAACATGTAGCTTGGACCAGAAGTACCTCGGGCTTCGAAATTAAGTACAAGTCCCACTTCTTTTGCCCAATTGTGTTGTGTTACAAAAAGTGCTGCTCCATTTAACCCTAATTCTTCTGCATCCGAAAATAGGATGATAATATCATTTTTATGTGGCTTTTTAGTATACAAAAATGCACGAACACTTTCTAAGATTGTTGCCACTCCAGAGCCGGCATCGCTTGCGCCATGTGAGTAGGAATGTGGGGCGCTGTCGTAATGAGAAAGCAGTAGCAACGCTTTGGAATTATTAGAAGTCCCATTTATTCGAGCCAAAATATTTTTTGATTTCACTAAATTCCCCCATTCTGTCAAAGTGTAACCTTCCTGGATTGAGGTTGTCAGCCCTAACTTTTGTAGTTCTTTTTGTAGATAAGCGGCAACCTGATCATGGTTTTGAGAACCAACATAATGAGGTTGTTTCGAAATTGCTTCTACTTTTCCTAATGCCCTTTCCGTTGAAAATTCAGAAAGCGGTACTTTCTTGTCTGAGGTCCACTGCGGCATCATCGTAAGAAAAAGTATGGCCAGAATTACTAGAATAAATATAACTGCAAAAAGGGAGGAAAAGCTTCTTTTCATATTTCGGAAATTGGGGGTGTGGTATTAAATATCTTTTTTGACTAACATATAGTAATCATTGTCGAGTAGCATATAGCCTTGATCATAAAGGAAATAGTAGGTATTCCCAGTTTTAGTGTTCAATATGTTAGTGAAAAAATCAAAATCAAAACCCTTGCTAAAAAGTTTAGCTCGGGTTGTTTTTGATTTTCCTTCGGTGTTAAGTTCGGATAGAATACGATAATTCTTGCGCAACTTGTTGTTGATGTTGCGCATGTAATTATTACTGTCTTTGTTGATTTTGTTATTATAGGCGTTACGACAACCGTCACTACAGAATTTTTTGTCCTCACGACCTACAATTTTCTCACCGCATTCTAAACAATTTTTCATGATTTTAATTTTTTCAAACTATATAAATCGTGTCTTCTGTCTTTCATTGTATTTACACTTCCGTGTTCGTGCAATTCTTTCAGCAAGTTAATATCGACATCTACAATCAAAGTCATTTCAGTATTTGGTGTTGCTTCAGCTTTGATTCCGTTACTAGGAAACGCGAAATCAGAAGGGGTATAAACAGCCGCTTGCGCATACTGAATATCCATATTGTTTACTTTTGGTAAATTCCCAACACAACCGGCAATGGCCACATAACATTCGTTTTCAATGGCTCTTGCTTGAGCGCAATGTTTTACACGTGTATATCCATTTTGAGTATCTGTTAAGAAAGGAACGAATAGGATATTCATACCTTGATCTGCCATTAGACGGGAAAGCTCTGGAAACTCTACATCATAACAAATCATAATCCCTATTTTTCCGCAATCGGTATCAAAAGTCTGGATAGTGTCTCCACCTGTTATTCCCCAGTGAAAAACTTCGTTTGGCGTAATATGAATTTTACGATACATTTCATTCGTACCGTCACGTTTGCAAAGGAAGCCTACGTTGTATACGTGTTCATTTTCAATAAAAGGCATGCTTCCTGTGATGATATTGATATTGTAGGAAATAGCGAATTCTTGAAATTTCAACTTTACGGCTTCGGTATGTTTGGCTAATTCTCTGATCGCTTCTGCTTCAGATAAATGATTGAAATCAGCCATCAAAGGTGCAGTGAAGAATTCTGGGAAAAGGGCAAAATCACTACCGTAGCCAGAAACGGTGTCAATAAAAAATTCGGCTTGGTCAAAAAGGGCGTCTAAATTAGCTAATGAACGCATTTGCCATTGGATCAATCCAAGTCTTACGATGCTTTTTGTAGTGTTAATTAATTTTGGGCTATCATCATAGTAAATATTATTCCATTCTAATAAAACGGCATATTCTAACGATTCGGTGTCTCCCTCTAAATAATTTTTAAGCACTCGAAGTTCATGGAAATCATTGCTTAGCTGAAAAGATAAAACAGGATCATAAATTTCCTTTTTCTTTACTTTCTCGATGTAAATTTTAGGAGTAATTTCGTCTTTAAATTTGCCATAATTGGGAATTCTTCCAGCAAATATGATGGATTTCAAATTTAATTGCTCGCATAATTCTTTTCTAACATCATATAAACGACGACCCAATCGAAGTCCGCGGTATTGAGGATTGATAAAAACGTCAATTCCGTATAACACTTCTCCTTCAGGGTTGTGAGTTGAAAATGAAAAGTTTCCTGTAATTGCTTTATAAGAACGTGTTTTAAAAGCGAAATCTTCTGTAACCAGCAAGGATAGTGCCGAACCAACTACAATTCCATCTACTACAATTACCAATTGTCCTTCAGGAAATTTATTTAATAAAAGTTCTATTTGATCTTCTTTCCAAAATGATTCTGCCATTTCTGGATAAGATTGAATCATCGATTTTTTTAATTCTTTATAATCTTCAATTTGTAAGTTACGTAACTCAATTGATTTAATAGTTGCAGGCATAAATAGGTTTTAATTTCTGCTAAGATAGTAAAAATAGTATCCGTTTACAAACGATTACAAGTATTTACAACCGAAAGTAATTGAACGTTAACCGAATAAATTTTTAAAAGCATCTAATCTTTGCAATGTCGAAATCAAACAACAATGATTTCAATACTATAAACCACAAAAAATCTGAAACGAGTTCAGATTAAAACATTTAAATTTTACACGCCATGAATGCATTAAGAAACAAAGTACAGTTAATCGGACATTTAGGAAGCGACCCAGAAATCAAAAATTTTGATGGAGGGAAAAAATTAGCCAATTTTACATTAGCCACTAATGAGAGCTACAAAAATGACAAAGGAGAAAAAGTAGAGGAAACACAATGGCATCGACTAATTGCCTGGGGGAAAACGGCAGATATTATTGAGAAATTTGTCACTAAGGGTAAAGAAATCGCAATAGAAGGGAAGTTAACTCACCGAAGCTATGACGATAAAAACGGGGAGAAGCGCTATGTTACTGAGGTAGTCGTAACAGAAGTCCTTTTGTTAGGAAAGTAGCCTTAAATAAAGTAAAAATAAGTCCCGGTTTGCAGTGTTTTATAGACTTGCAAATCGGGACTTTTTTATATTGTAATAAACAAAGTCTATTTGTAGTCTTTGTTAATCCTTAGGCAAATCAAATCTAGGACATCGTTTGCATCTTTTGTCTTCTCCTTTTTTATATTTTTCACAGCATTCGGACTTAAGACCTTTTACACTCTTGCCGTTTTCAAGGAGTTTTTTTTTATCCTTTTTGGATTCTTTATTTTTTTTCTTTTTACTCAATTTGTAAAAAATTATAACCGAAATAAAGGTGCCTTGTTATATATATTCCAAATAGTGTTTGCTATTTGGATCCCTTTACATTTGGTTGTTGAATGTCTCTGTCAAATAAGTATAAACCTCCTTTATCATCGCCTATCAGGTGGATCTTATCTAAGATGTTTTTTGCTTGTGCTTCTTCTTCAATTTGTTCTGCGACGAACCATTGTAAAAAGTTGTGCGAAGCATAATCCTTTTCCGTAAGGGCAATATGAACCAGTTCATTTATGGCATTGGAAACAAAAACTTCATGTTTATACAGTTCTTCAAACATTTCCTGAAATGTTTCGTAATTCGTTTTTGGCGCTTTTAATTCGGTTACTTGAGCATGACCTCCGCGTTCGTTTATAAACTTCATTACCTTAAGCATATGGACGCGTTCTTCATCCGATTGAGCATACATGAATTTGGAAATTCCTTCTAAACCATGAGTCTCAGACCAAGATGCCATAGAAAGATAGATTTGTGAAGATTCGGCTTCGATATGGACCTGTTTGTTAAGCGCTGTTTCAATGTTTTTAGATAGCATAATAAAGTGTTTCTTGTAAAGTTACAAAAAAGCGACTACTACTGATTCATGATTTCTTGAAAATAATCTACAAATTTTCCTAAATGTAAGCCGTCCATTAATCCGTGGTGTACATGAATAGACATCGGCATGGTTCTTTTTCCATTTTCAGAAACTGTCATTTTACCAAAAGAGATTTTGGGGCAGCTATCAGGAAAAGTATAACTTCTAGCATGTGATAAGGAAGTAAAGTTTATCCATGGTATTGCCGAAAAGTGAATTACATTATCATTTTCAAATGTTCGTGTAAAAATGCCGGTAGTGCTTTGGATACGTTCAATTTCGGTTAAAGCATTTTTTTTAAAGAGGTCAAAGTCGGGGTTGTATTGGATTAATGAGAAACCAAAAGTACCATCGTCACGTCCTATTGTAGCTGAACCGTCAATGCGATCACAAATGTATATTTTGTCCTCTGAAATTCGATAGCGAAAAGGCTCATTGGTATTGACTGCAACTAATGTTTTGTGTAGATAATATATGAAAAAGGACGCTCCTAGCGTTTTTGATTTTGTATAGGCATTTGTACAGTCGATTTGTACAGTAGCGCCAAAGAATGGTTCTTCAAATTGTCTAAAAAAATGGAAATGCTCCTTACGGGGCCAATTGTCAAGATCTAATAGTGTTTTCAAGGCTTTCGTTACTTTATTTATTCTTCAAAAGTACAGCTATTCTTTTAATTTGTCAATTGACTGCTGAAGTAAATAAGGATTCTGATAATAGTGTTGGGACTATTTTTTGTGTTTAATAAAATAGTAGGGTAGGTCAAAAATTGGGGTATAAAAAAAGCCCTAAAAGGAATTCCTTTTAGGGCTTTTGTATAATCTAAGAATAAATTATTTTATTCTGAAAGTAACTTTTCTAACTAATTTTCTAGCACCTTCTGAATCTTTTTCAACTGAAGTATCTTCACCTGCAGCAATTACATTCAATCTTGAAGCATCAATATTAGCTTTCATTAAAATCTTTTTAACGTTAGCAGCTCTTGCATTAGACAATTTGTCATTGTAAGCAGTTCTTCCTAATTCGTCAGCATGACCAATAATGTCAACAGATGCAGTAGGATTGTTTCTTAAGTAAGTTAAGATGAAATCAATACCTTCAGTAGAAACTGTTGTTGGATTAGTTTTGTCAAAATCAAAGTAAGTAGCTACATAACCACCGTTGATTAAGCTTTTAATCAATTCGTTATTAGTTACAGTAGATTTATCACTTTTGTTAACGTAGTTTGCTAATAAATAGTTTTCTAATTCGTCAGGAACGTTATTGTTGTTTAAATCAATAGCTCTACCTTTAGAATCAACCATCACACCAGAAACTGTGTTTTTCTCTAGATCTAAATAATCTGCAACACCATCTTGATCAGTATCTATTAACATAGTTTCAAGATTGTCAACTCTTTCTGTTAAAGCTAATACATCTTTATCGATAAGAGTTACCCAGTCAGCATGTTTAGCATTTTTACCTAAGTAAACTGTTAAACCTACAGTACCATTAAAAAGAACTCCACCAAATCCTGGTGAACCAATAGGACTTCCTCCGTCAAAGGCAACATTTTGTTTTGCATTAAGGATAGTTGTGAAATCTCCTGTTAAAGCGATTCTGTCAGATAATTTAATTTGCCCAGTTACACCAGCCATGAAATTACCCATTCTGTCTTTTACATAAGTAGGATTTTCTCTTTCTAAAAATGATAAACCAAAACCAGTATGAGCTAATAAACCAATTGAATTAGTCCAAGTTTCGAAATTCATGATTCTTCCTAAGTTAGCTACAGCTTGTAAATCTGCTCTGTAGTATTTTGAATTAAAACTTTTTGAATCGTCACCTTCTGTAAAGCTATTGTATCCAAAGTCTGCTTTAATACCAAATTTGTTGTTAAACATGTATCTAACTCCTAAATCAGCAACATAAGGACTTACTACTGCAGTTCTTGTACCTGCACTCATAGGTCTCATAGGTTTGTTCAAACCACCAGCTACTTCAACTGACCATTTATTAAATTCAGGATTAATCGTTTTTACAGGCTCTGTTTGAGCTGATAATGTTGCGAATGCCGAAGCAAAAACCAACGTAAGTATTACTTTTTTCATTGTTTTCCTATTTATTAGAATTAGTGCAAAAGTAAGACTTTATGTTTAATAAGAATTTTCGAACAGTAAATTATGTAAAAATTAAAATAAATTACATAAAAAAAAGGGAAAAATGAAAAATTATAGGTCTTCTATTGCATATTTATTAAGATAATATACGGTTTTCGATGTGATTCTATTTTGTAATTTGAAAGACATTGGATTAAAAACCAGTTTTTTAGTAGGAAAAATGCATGCTATTGCAATTGTTTTAGTACATCAGTTATTTTTTCATACGCCATGAAATTTTCATGCACTATTTTGTAGTCAATTTTTTCGTGCGCCCAAGTCGTATGAAATGGAATATGTACAGCATGTCCTCCAATAGCCAGAACCGGCAAAACATCTGATTTAAGTGAGTTGCCAATCATGAAAAATTCTTCTGGTTGTATTTCCAATCGTCTAATCAAGTCGGTATAATCAATCTCCTGTTTGTCAGACATCACTTCAATATGATGGAAATACTTTCCTAATCCCGAATTGTGCAATTTTCTACGTTGATCTAATAAATCTCCTTTGGTGGCTACAACGAGCTTATATTTTCCGTTCAAAGCTTCAAGCGTTTCTTCTACACCTTCTAGTAACACGATGGGTTTCTCCGTTAGTTCCTTTCCGTATTGAATAATTCGTTCAATGACTTCAATAGGAATAGTATTATTCGAAATTTTCATTGCCGCTTCA
The DNA here is from genome assembly GCF_900107635.1 of Flavobacterium gillisiae. Lineage (GTDB taxonomy): Bacteria > Bacteroidota > Bacteroidia > Flavobacteriales > Flavobacteriaceae > Flavobacterium > Flavobacterium gillisiae. The sequence goes on along the minus strand of NZ_FNRD01000002.1, from coordinate 188,683 downwards.
ATCATCGAAAGGATATAGCCTTTGATGCCGTAACCATACAATTTTAAATTATCAATTTCGATCTTGAATAGTTCTTTTGAAATTCCCTGGTGGGATAGATAATCGCTCATTAAACTACAGAATTTCTCTTCTGTTTCAGCAAAATAGGTTTCGTTGATGAATAAGGTGTCGTCTGCATCAAATGCAATTACTTTTAAATTTTTCATTTTATTTTTTTAGTAGTAAGAAGGAATCCTTCTTAGTGTTTTTTTACTATATTTTTTATAGAAAGGGTTTTGGTGTAAAAGGTAATTCGGATACCTAAAAGTAAAATAAGACCACCAATAATCATATTTAAGGTAATTTTTTCATCCAGAAACAACCAAGCCAAAATGGATGTAATAACCGCCTGTCCTAATAAACTTAACGATACGCGGGTAGGGCGCATGCTTTGCGTCGCATAACTAATCGATAGCCAAGCCATTAATTGACATACTACCGCCTGAATAAGTAGAACGAACCAACCCGCATCTGAAAAACCAGAAAAAGGTTCGTTCATCACGATGCATACTATCGCTAAATATACGGTGGACGCCATTAAACTGATGGTCATAAACGATAGCACATCCATTTGAGAAAGTGCTTTTTTACTCACTAATAAATAAATAGAGTAAAATATCCCTGATAATACGGCGAGAATAAAAGCGTTGTCAAAATCCAATTCTAGAAAAAATTTGAACCCCACTAACATCGCCATGCCAAATAATGCCACCGTCGTTCCAATCCAAAAATTAGTTGCCGGTTTGGTTTTTAGAAAAACATATGAAATAATACCAACCCAAAGAGGAGATAAATTAGTTAATAAAGAGGCTTGAGTCGCACTTGATTCTTGAATAGCAATATTCCAAACCGCAACATCTGAAGCGAATAATACCCCGCAGAGTATCGCCAGGATTAAAATGCTAGTTTTTGGGAGTGTAAACTTTTTTGTAATCAGTACATAAGGTAAAAGCAAGGAAAAGGCAATAGCCATTCTGTAGAACGCAGAAATCAATCCCGGGGTTAGCCTGAGTTTGACTAATATTGGAAAAATAGAAATACAAAGTATTCCGAAAGCGAGTGCTAATCTAGGTTTTGCGTTGGTCATTTTCCCTGTCGTATGTAAATACAAATTGCCACGATTTAACTCTGGCAATTAGCATGTTTTTTTTTACCACAAATTCGCAAATTGTTTTCTCTATTATTGAAATGAAAATTTGCGAATTTGCGGTTGCTACTTAATTTATTGTCTCTCCATTCGCCGCTTCAGTATCTGGATTTACAAAAACTAATTTACCTTCAGCATTGGTGGTCATCAAAATCATTCCTTGACTTTCAACACCACGTAAGTTTCTTGGAGCTAGATTTACTAAAACAGTTACTTTTTTTCCAATGATATCTTCGGGTTTAAAACTCTCTGCAATTCCCGAAACTATCGTACGAACATCAATTCCAGTATCTACTTTCAAAATCAAAAGCTTGTTTGCTTTTGGCATTTTCTCTGCTTCTAGAATGGTTCCTACACGCAAATCCATTTTTGAGAAATCGTCAAACTGAATCGCGTCTTTTTGAGGTTCTACTTTTTTATTTTCGGCAATGTTGGCTGTTTTTGTAGCTTCCAATTTGTCTATTTGTTTCTGAATTTCCTCGTCTTCAATTTTGGCAAAAAGCAATTCTGCTTCTCCAATTTGGTGACCTGCAACAATCAAATCAGAAGTTTCTGAAATGGTAGCCCAAGATAACGGAGATTCGATTTTTAATATTCTTGATAATTTAGTCGCTGTAAACGGCAAGAACGGTTCGCAAAGGGCACTCAAAGCAGCTGCAATTTGAAGCGCCACATACATTTGTGTTTGTACGCGCTCTGGATTGTCTTTGATTACTTTCCAAGGCTCTTCGTCAGCTAAATATTTATTTCCTAAACGCGCTACATTCATCAATTCTCCTAATGCCTCTCTAAATCTATATCTTTCAACAGAGCTTGAAATCACAGCTGGATAGGCTTTTAGTTCTGTTAAAGTTGCTTCGTCAACCTCATAGAATTCATTCGGTGAAGGAACAACGCCATTGTAATATTTATTGGTTAAAACCACCACACGATTAATGAAATTACCATAAATAGCAACCAACTCATTGTTGTTTCTCGCCTGAAAATCTTTCCAAGTAAAATCGTTGTCTTTAGTTTCTGGTGCGTTTGATGTCAATGCATAACGCAAAACATCTTGCTGACCTGGAAATTCTTCCAAGTATTCGTGCAACCAAACCGCCCAGTTTTTAGACGTAGACAATTTATTTCCTTCCAAGTTCAAGAACTCATTTGCAGGCACATTGTCTGGCAAAATATAACTTCCTTCGGCTTTTAACATCGCTGGGAAAATGATACAGTGAAAAACTATATTGTCTTTCCCGATAAAATGAACCAACTTCGTGTCTTGATCTTTCCAGTACGGTTCCCATTCTTTTCCTTCGCGCAAAGCCCATTCTTTAGTAGCCGAAATGTACCCAATTGGTGCATCAAACCACACATATAATTTTTTTCCTTCAGCACCTTCAACGGGAACATCAATTCCCCAATCTAAGTCACGCGTTACTGCACGAGGCTCTAGTCCGCCATCAATCCACGATTTTACTTGTCCGTAAACATTGGGTTTCCAGTCGTTTTTATGTCCAACTAAGATCCACTCTTTCAAGAAATCTTCGTAGCGATCCAAAGGTAAAAACCAGTGTTTCGTAGATTTCATGATAGGAGTTTCTCCAGTAATAGTCGATTTTGGGTTGATTAAATCCGTAGCGTTTAGAGTCGATCCACATTTTTCACATTGATCTCCGTAGGCTTCTTCGTTACCACATTTTGGACAAGTACCAATTACAAAGCGGTCAGCCAAAAATTGATCTGCTTTGGCATCATATAATTGCTCAGTAACTTGCTCGATAAAATCTCCTTTTTCGTATAAAGTTCTAAAAAATTCCGAAGCCGTATCATGATGTATCTTAGCTGAAGTTCGAGAATAGTTGTCAAACGAAATTCCGAAGTCAATAAACGATTTACGGATAATTCCATCGTATTTATCGATTACTTCTTGAGGAGTGATACCTTCTTTTTTGGCTTTCATCGAAATAGCAACACCGTGCTCGTCGCTTCCGCAAACAAACAAAACGTCTCTTCCTTGCAATCTCAGGTAACGGGAATAAATATCAGAAGGCACGTAAACTCCCGCCAAATGGCCAATGTGAATTGGGCCGTTCGTGTAAGGCAATGCTGCTGTAATCGTATATCTTTTTGGATTCTGTGTCATGACTCTATTTAATTGGCTGCAAAAATAAGGAATAGAATCGAGAGTCCGGATGCTTCGAGATGGTTTTTATTAGGAGCAATTTCCTGCTATTCGCTATATCTTTTTATGGTCTCGTTCTAAAAAACGAGACCATAAAAAGGATGTTGCTTCTATCAGGGCTAGGGATTTGTGGTTTTTACAACACTTTTTTACAAACTTGTCATTCTGACGAAGGAAGAATCTCTTCAAGTAGATCAAGCTTTGTGAATTAATTATGTGGCTCCTCCTTCGTCATAAAGACACTGTCGCGGAAAGACAATATAATAGAACCATTTTATTGGTAAGTTAAAATCGCAACTTATTGATGCTTAATTCATCTATTGAAATAATACTTGTCAAAGGAAGTAGGTAATTTTTCATAACTTTGATGTAGCTAGCCAACAGGATTCAAGGTGAAGAAAAAGAGTATTATGTAAACCATAGTTTTTAATAGCTGAGATAGTAATTTAGATTAAATATAGGCCTTATGAATAAATCATACATAACGTGTTTAGAGTGTGGTACTGTTAATTTAAATAATGAGTATTGCAGTAATTGCGGTGCTTTATTAGATGTAGTTTTAAAGCGAAAACTTGAAAGAGAGAAAAAGACGCAGGACAAAATCAAACAAAAAATTGATAAAGAGCCTAGTAAAATTGAACTGTTTTTAAAAAACGGCGTAGAACACCCCAACATGATACTGCGAACTCTTTTTCAAACGGGTTATTATATCTGGCTTTTCTTTGCGGTAGTCATTGGAGGACTTATTTCGCTGGTTATAGCAGCTGCAGCGGGGTAAATAAAAAAATAAAAATGAAAATATCGAACCAAAATCGCCATGTTTCTTTTTTTAAAAGACAGGCGAAGAGTAAAAATTTATTTTTGAGAATCTTCACTAAAACGTTTGATTCGTCGTGGGGAATTGGAGCACTTTTAGCTGCTATTTCAGCTTGGACAGCGAGTATTCTGTATGTTTAGAAGAGTTGTTTATGTAGTAATGTTGTTCACTGCTCTGACAATTTATCTGATGCAGCGGTTGAGCATGCCATTACCTTCCTTGATTAATAACTATCTTAATGATTTACTTTGTCTTCCTCTATTGCTGGGCGCAATGACGTTCGTAATCCGACTTCTTAAGAAAGATAGGTCCTTTCAATTCTCCATTGGGTTTGTCATTTTTTTGGCATGCTACTATTCTTTTTATTTCGAATATTATCTTCCAAGAGTTAATCCAAGATACACTGCAGACGGGATCGATGTTGTTTTATATTTTTTAGGCGGAATTCTTTTCTACTTTATTGAAAAGAAGAAAAGTACTAAACTTTCGTGACAGTAGTTTTATGAATAAATTAAAGTTAATTCATACTAGTGTTCGCGCAATCGGTTAGATTTTAGTTCGTTCTTGTTTTCTGTTCACTTATATTTGTAACCATTATTTAAGAAGATTTTATATCATGGCAAAAGGACCCGAAAAAAATACTAAAAACAAGGCTTTGCATACCAAATTGCTAAATCGAAAAAACGCCAAACTTCAAGAAGAAAAAAAAGAAAAAGCATTACGCTTGAAAGCTTTGGTTGCGAAAATGAATCAGAAGAAAAATAGTGAGGATTCTGATTCTAAATAAACTTTTACTTGAGTTGTTATCCTTCATTATTTTACACGAAATTTGCACACAAATCTTTAAAAACAAATCCACATGGAATTCGGTAAAATCATTATCTCAGAAACCGCAGCAGCTAGCGAAAACCCTCAAGACGTTATCAACTCTAATATTTCGGTGATTAACCTAATGCGCGAGGAAAAAATTGACGATGATTTGATTCACGAAGACGCATTGATGAGTTATTATTTAGATTATTATACTTCTCAATATACTGAAGGCAACTTTGCCCAATTTGTATACAATTCAAAATGGAACACCGAATTAAACGAATTGATAGAAGAAGGTTTGCAATTGTTGGGAGCCGAAAAGCATTTGGAATTATTCCAACAGCAATGCAAGAAAGTCAAATTGATGAGTAGTGTCAAACGCGATAAATTTTTCAAAGGAAAACTAGAAGGGGTAAACCCAGTTAGAGATTTAATGAACAACGATACTTTTTTCGAAATAGAAGAAAATTTGGTTCAGCTAAATGCTGAATTTTTAAAATCCCATCCTGACCTAGAAGTACTTTCTGTAGATGATATGTTTGCTGCACTAGAGGAATTTGTAGGACATGAGATAAAGAGAGCATAGCTATTCACAAAGATACGCTAAGATAAAACACACAGAGATGCGCAAAGAGTTTATCAACTTTGCGATACTCTGAGTGTGTTTTGTGCTGCTTTGCGAAACAACTATTTTTTTAATCAGATAAAATATTATTTCCCCAACACTTTGTCTGATAAGTCTCAAACATTTCCTTAAATTTGCTTTCTTTATAGAGATAAAAACCCAAGAGTTATAAAATTCAAGCTATGTTACAAATTGCATTTATTAGAGAGAATCAAGAGAAAGTAATCCAAGCTTTGGCAAAAAGGAATATGGATGCCAAAAGTGTTGTGGAAGATGTCGTACAACTAGACGAAAAACGTCGTGCTACACAAGTAGAGTTAGACGGAATTTTAGCTGAATCTAATAAACTGTCCAAAGACATTGGCGAATTGATGAAGAACGGTGAGAAATCGAAAGCCGCTATCCTAAAAGAAAAGACCGTTTTAAACAAGGAGAAAAGTAAGAAACTGGCAGAAATCGCTGATGCAATTGCTGCTGAACTTACCGAGAAGCTATATACATTGCCCAATCTTCCCGCAGCTATTGTACCAGTAGGAAAAACGCCTGAGGAAAACCTAAATGTTTTTGAAGCAGGTGAAGTTCCTGTCTTGCACGAAGGCGCGCAACCACATTGGGAATTAGTAAAAAAATACGATATCATTGATTTCGAATTAGGAAATAAAATTGCTGGAGCGGGGTTTCCGGTTTATAAAGGAAAAGGAGCGCGATTACAACGTGCCTTAATCAATTATTTCTTAGATAAAAATACGGCAGCGGGTTATAATGAAGTGCAAGTACCTCATATGGTAAACGAAGCTTCGGCTTACGGAACGGGACAATTGCCAGACAAAGAAGGTCAAATGTACCATGACGCTACTGATAATTTGTATTTAATCCCTACGGCCGAAGTTCCGGTGACTAATATGTTTAGAGATGTAATCTTAAACGAAAATGAGTTACCCGTTCTTACTACAGCCTACACGCCATGTTTCCGTCGTGAAGCAGGTTCTTACGGAGCACATGTACGTGGATTGAATCGTTTGCATCAATTTGATAAAGTGGAAATTGTACGTGTAGAGCATCCTGATAAGTCATACGAAGCTTTAGACGGAATGGTAGAACACATAAAAGACATACTGAACGAATTGAAATTGCCATACAGAATTTTACGTCTTTGTGGTGGAGACATGGGTTTCACATCGGCATTGACTTATGATTTTGAAGTATTTTCTACTGCGCAAGACCGTTGGTTAGAAATCAGTTCAGTTTCTAATTTTGAAACTTTTCAGGCCAATCGTTTGAAATTGCGTTTCAAAGATAAAGATGGAAAAAACCAATTAGCACATACCTTAAACGGAAGTTCATTGGCTTTGCCAAGAGTTCTTGCGGGAATCCTTGAAAATTACCAAACTGCTGAAGGAATCGTAATACCTGAAGTTTTACGTCCGTACTGCGGGTTTGATATCATCGATTAAATTACTGCCTTCTTTTATTAACCGCTAATTCGCAAATTTTTCCTTTTTTAAAGTAATTGAAATTTGCGAATTTGCGGTTAACTTAGGTTTTGATGATTAATGGTTCTGTGAATTATAATACAAATTATGAAAAAGCTCTTTCTACTCATCACTTTGTCATTCTCGCTTTTTTCGTTTGCTCAAAACGAACAGTTAGCGCAGTATTATTATGACAAAGGTGATTTTGAAAAAGCAAAAATAGGCTATGAAGAATTGTTGCTCAGCGTTCCTCAAAACATGCAGTATTTTTTAAGAACTGTTGATTGTTATCAGCAATTGAAGCAATTTGACAGTGCAGAGAAAGCAATCCAAACACGACTAGACAAATACAACCAGGGAAATCTTTTAGTAGAACTGGGTTATAATACTCAGCTACAAAAGAATGAGGCTAAAGCCAAAATTTACTACGACCAAGCGATAGACCGAATCAAGAAAAATCCGAATGAAGTCTATGGAATATCCAATTCATTCGAGAAAAAAGTGTTGTTAGAATATGCTCTAAAATCGTATCAAACTGCTTCAGAGGTAGAACCTAAATTTAATTTCAATTATCAGAAAGGATTGCTTTACGGGCAATTAGGGAATACAGAAATGATGATTTCCACTTTTTTGGATGAATCGTACGCGACTCCGCAAAATTCGATAATGATTCAAAATCAATTGTCTCGTTTCATGACAGATGATAGTGATGCTATCTTTAGTGAGATGCTGAGAAAAGGATTAATTGTACGGGTGCAAAAAAGCCAAGATTTGTTTTGGAACCGTTATTTGAGTTGGTTTTATGTGCAACAAAAGGAATTTTCGAAAGCCTTTATTCAAGAAAAAGCGATCTATAAACGGAATCCGGAATCCCTGTCTAATATTGTCAATTTAGCGCATCTTGCCGTTGAAGAGGACGATCAGGGAATGGCGGTTGAAATTTTAGGATTTGTACTGGAAAACACTAAAGATCTTGAATTACTTGTTCAGGCAAATACGTACTTGATCAGCATAAAAATAGAAAAGGCAAAGGAAAAAGATTTTGCAAATATCAATGCAGAAATAGAAGCTTTGTTGACAGAATATGAAATCAGCCCTTTTACCTTATCTTTGCAATTAATTCAGGCGCATTTTGTGGCTTTCAATTTAAAAAATCCAGAGCAAGGACGAGCAATTATTAAAAAAGCGCTCGACTTACGATTGGATGATTATAAAGTCGCGCAGGTCAAAATGGAATTAGCGGATATTTTACTTTTCGAAGAAAAATTCAATCAGGCATTAATCTACTATTCTCAAATTGAGATGGATTTAAAAAATGATGTGGTAGCTCATGAAGCCAGTTTAAAAGCAGCTAAAACGAGCTATTTTAAAACCGATTTTGTTTGGGCGTTGAAGCAGTTTAAAGAACTAAAATCAGCCAATACCCAACTGATAGCAAATGATGCACTAGAATATTTTCTATTGATAAATGATAATACTGCAGCTGATTCGACACAAACAGCCTTAAAGGAATTTGCAAAAGGAGATTATCTTTTATATCAGAATAGAAATCAGGAAGCGATAGCTCAGTTTCAATCGATCTTGAAAAATCACAAGGGACAGGAAATAGAAGCGGTTACCTTATTGCGGTTAGGAAAAATTTATGAGAAGACAGCCGACTATAATTTGGCTTTAAGCCAATATCAAGAAATTATTGACCATCATAACGACGGAATTTACATTGATGAGGCTTTGTTTTTTTCGGCAGAGATTTATAATAAAAAGTTGAAAGAAGTAGAAAAGGCCAAGCCGTTATATGAAAAGATAATTTTCAATCACGAAGACAGTATCTATTTTGTAGAAGCCAGAAAAAATTTCAGGCAATTGCGAGGAGATACTAATTTATAAATTCCCTCTAACTCCCGAAAGAGAAATTAGAGCAAAAGAAATAGAATGCTATAACATATAGAATAACGAGTTTGAGTTAGAATGTAAAATCCTAAATCTAAATTCTTAAATCCTAAATTTAAAATGATAATATACAACGTTACCACAAACATACATGAAAGCGTTCATGACCAATGGATGATATGGATGCAGCATAAACACATTCCCGAAATTTTGGCTACAGGAAAATTTACTGCCGCCAGATTAGTTCGGGTATTAATAGAAGAAGAAATGGGCGGTGTGACGTATTCTGCGCAGTACACAACAGATAGTAAGGAGACACTTGAAAAATATTATCAGGAAGACGCACCAAGATTCCGTGAGGAAGGAGCAAAATTGTTTGGAGAAAAAATGCTCGCATTTAGAACAGAATTAGAAGTAATTTCTGAACATTAAATCGAGTAATCAGTATACCGTTTTGAGTATTCAGACAATAATAGCAAACCTACTTTTTTCATAGTCGCTAAAAGTAAGTTGCAATCAAAATTACACGTAGTGCGTTAGCGACTTCGTGGTAAAACAAAATAAAATGGAAAAAGTAAAAGCCAAAAAACACCTCGGACAACATTTCTTGAAGGATGAAAGCATCGCTAAGGATATTGCCGACACCTTGAACTTGGAAGGATATGATGATATATTAGAGATAGGTCCTGGAATGGGTGTTTTAACTAAGTATTTGTTAGACAAACCAGTTACTACTTATGTCATCGAAATCGATACGGAATCAGTAACCTATTTGGATGAAAACTATCCAAAATTGAAGGATAAGATTATCTCAAAAGATTTTTTGAGGTACAACATAAACGAAATTTTTGAAGGGAAGCAGTTCGCTATCATCGGGAATTTCCCGTATAATATTTCGACGCAAATTGTCTTTCGAACATTAGAATACCGCGATCAGATTCCTGAATTTGCGGGTATGTTCCAAAAAGAAGTGGCACAACGCATCTGCGAAAAGAAAGGGACAAAAGCATACGGAATACTATCTGTTTTAGTGCAAGCTTTTTATGATGCAGAATATTTGTTTACGGTAGATGAAAATGTTTTTATTCCGCCACCAAAAGTAAAATCAGGTGTTTTACGTTTGCGAAGAAAAAAAGATTATAGTTTGCCTTGCGGGGAGAAATTATTTTTCACCGTAGTTAAAACGGCTTTTCAACAACGTCGCAAGACAATGCGAAACAGTTTGAAAACAATGAATTTATCCGATAGTTTAAGAGAAGATCCTATTTTTGACCTTCGTCCAGAACAGTTAGATGTAGCGCAATTTATTGAACTTACCCAAAAAATAGAAGCCGATGGAATTTAAAATCAGTAAAGACTTAATACTCGAATTAGAGCAACACATTGTTAACAAGGATGACGCTGGATTAGAGCGTCTTCTTGGTGAGATGCACCACGCCGATATTGCCGAGATTCTGGACGAACTAGATTTTGACGAGGCCACTTATATATTTAAAGTATTAGATTCAGAGAAAACATCTGAAATACTTCTAGAGCTAGAAGACGATTTAAGGGAAAATATCTTAAAACGACTTTCTCCAAAAGAGATTGCAGAAGAGCTGGATGAACTGAATACCGATGATGCGGCCGATATCATCGCCGAGCTTTCGCAGTCCAAAAAAGAGGAGGTAATCTCTGAGTTAGATGATTTAGAACACGCCAAAGATATTATTGACTTACTGCGTTATGATGAGGATACCGCAGGGGGATTAATGGGGAAAGAGTTGGTGAAAGTGAATGAAAACTGGAGCGTACTTACTTGCGTAAAAGAAATGCGTGCTCAAGCTGAGAATGTATCTCGAGTGCATTCTATTTACGTGGTTGATGATGAGAATAGATTAAAAGGAAGGTTGTCTCTAAAAGACTTATTGACGACTTCGACTAAAACACAAATTTCTGATATTTACATCAAGAAAGTAACGTTTGTAAATGTAGATGCGGAGGATGTTGAGGTAGCACGTATCATGCAAAAATACGATCTAGAAGCCATTCCAGTAGTAGATGCTATGGGGCGACTCGTAGGGCGTATTACGATTGATGATATTATTGATGTCATCAGGGACGAAGCAGATCAGGATTACCAGTTAGCGGCTGGTATCTCTAAGGATGTTGAGGCTGATGATAGTATTTTAGAGCATACAAAAGCGCGTTTGCCTTGGTTAGTTTTAGCATTACTAGGAGGTTTTATTTCCGTAAAAGTGCTAGGCTTATTTGAAGGAGCTATGTTAAAGCATGGAGAGCTATTCTTCTTTACCCCGCTTGTTGCCGCAATGGCAGGAAATGTAGGAGTGCAATCGTCCGCAATTATTGTACAAGGTTTGGCAAACAATACCTTGACAGGGTCTTTATTTAGTCGATTAACAAAAGAAGTGTCTTTAAGCTTGCTTAATGGGTTTATTCTAGGGATTATATTATTTGTAGGAAGTCATTTTCTTTTAGATGTCGAAATTGTTATTGGGGTAATTGTAACTACGGCATTAATGTCTGTAATTATAATCGCTTCATTAATAGGAACATTTGTACCTCTATTGTTGGATAAATTTGGCATTGACCCCGCTTTAGCTACAGGACCATTTATCACAACAAGTAATGATATCTGTGGGATTCTTATTTACTTCTCAATTGCAAGAATTATTTTAGGATTTTAATACCATCGCAGTGATTTTAAAAAAGAAAACAAGCTGTTATTGATAGCTAAATTATTGACTACTAAACCGAAAAACCATAAAATAGAAATGAAAGTACATATAATAGGAGGGGGGAACCTTGGGACTTCAATCGCAATAGGGATATCTAAATTTTCGAAAAATAATCAAGTTACTGTAACCCGAAGAAATACGGCAAGTATTGCTTATCTAGAAAAGGCAGGAATAACTGTTTCATCAGATAACACACACGATATTGAAGATGCAGACGTAATTATTCTTACTATAAAGCCATATCAAGTGGATGTCGTTTTGGCTGATATACTTCCAAAAATCAATAATAAAACAATTGCTTCTGCAGTTAGTGGCTTGTCCATCGAAGCGCTTCAAGGCAAGATAGGTGACAAAAACCAGGCGATGCGAATCATGCCTAATATTGCAGCACAATTTGGAGAGTCTGCAACCTGTATTTCATTCGATGAAAATAATAAAGCACAGGCTCAGGCTGTTATTGATTTGTTTCAGGATCTAGGTACTGCTCCGGTTATAGATGAAAAATTAATGGATGCCGCTACTGTTTTGGCTGCGAGTGGAACTGCTTTTGCCTTGCGTTACATTAGAGCATCAATGCAGGCGGGTATCGAAATAGGATTTGATTGGAAGACGGCGTTGGCCATTTCGGCACAAACGGTTAAAGGAGCGGCTGAAATGCTTATGGAAGAACAGGTGCATCCGGAACAATTAATAGATAGAGTAACAACTCCTAAAGGCTGTACCATTGCAGGACTTAACGAAATGGAAATGCATGGATTTAGCTCCTCATTGATAAGAGGAATCAAGACTTCTTTAAATCAAATAAAAGGTTAATTTTAAACGGTTGTAGTGTAAACTTCAAATAGATAAGTTTTGAAAGTGCTTATTGTTAGGTTGTTATGGTGCTGTGCTGTGTAAGACAAAAGTGTAATAACATGTAGTTCGTCGGATTATATTGCCATACATCGAAAAACAGTCTAAGTGTTTTATTTAAATTGTATTTTAATGTAAATTTGTAATAGCCCTATTATCTACTCTTACTTTTCTATCTAATGGTATAATTGAAAACTAACAATTAATATACATTATGATGAAAAATTTACTTTACAGTTTTTACGAAAGAATTTCTAATTTTTTATTTGGAGGAGAAAAAGTTTCGCCATTTTAAAGAATTGAACCAGGTGTTTTAGCGAGCTTACTGATAATAGTATTCACTATGAATAGTATTAAATTGAAAACCATTTCTAAATTTATATAATTTGGAAATGGTTTTTTTTTTTTTTACTTTGTCGCGATTCGAATGTATTTGGCTCTTAAAACTATAAACCGTATTTTTTTTATTAATTTTGATTTTTAACTTAGAAATCATTTTCATGGATATTAAAATTCTTCATATTGATAGCAACAATGCCATTTTAATGAGGCAATTGCAAGAACTGGGTTTTGAAAATCACGAAGATTTTACTTCCTCGAAAGAAGAAATCGAAGCCAAAATACAATCATACCAAGGAATAGTAATTCGGAGTCGTTTTAAAATTGATAAAACCTTTTTGGATAAAGCCACTAATTTGCAGTTTATTGCCCGTGTAGGCGCCGGCCTTGAAAGTATTGATTGCGACTATGCGATATCAAAAAACATAACGCTGATTGCCGCTCCCGAAGGGAATAGAAATGCGGTTGCTGAACATACTTTAGGAATGATTCTGTCACTTTTCAATAATTTGAATAAAGCAGATAGGGAAATTCGATCAGGACATTGGAACAGAGGAAGCAATAGAGGTCATGAGTTAGACGGCAAAACTGTTGGTATTATAGGTTATGGTAATATGGGTAAATCCTTTGCCAAAAAACTTCGCGGTTTTGAAGTGGACGTATTGTGCTATGATATTCTGGAGAACGTTGGCGATGCCAATGCAAAACAGGTTTCTCTAGAAGAATTACAGCAGAAGTCAGATGTGTTGAGTTTGCATATTCCATGGACACCTGAAACCAATAAAATGGTCGATGCTACTTTTATCAACGCTTTTGCGAAGCCTTTCTGGGCATTTAATACGTCTAGAGGAAACAATATTGTAACAGCAGATTTAGTTGCTGCTATGTCGGCAGGAAAGGTTCTGGGGGCAGGACTTGATGTGTTGGAGTATGAGAAATTATCATTTGAAACTCTTTTTCAAGATAAGAACACCCCTGAAGCGTTCCAATATTTATTAAAAGCAGAAAATGTGATATTATCACCTCATGTCGCCGGATGGACTTTCGAGAGCCACGAACGTCTGGCGCAAGTTATTGTAGATAAGATTAAAGCAAAGTATTTTGGCGAAGATAAAATTGCGGTAGATGAAAAACGAGTTACCGGAATAGGGGGACTGTTTTTTAAGTCAAAAAACGCTAAAGAATTGGTTGCTTGGTACGGCAAACACTTAGGGTTGAAAACAGACGACCATGGTTCTACCTTTTGGTGGAAAGATAGTAAGGGTAATGATTGTTCTACGCAATGGTCTCCATTTGCAGAGGATACGACTTATTTTGAGCCAAGTGAAAAGCAATTTATGCAGAATTTTAGAGTACATAATTTAGAAAATCTACTCCTGGAGTTACAAGCAGAAGGTGTCACTATTGTTGGAGAAATGGAGAGCTATGATTACGGTAAATTTGGTTGGATCTTGGACCCTGAAGGAAACAAAATTGAACTTTGGGAGCCAATTGATTACATTTTTAAATAAATTTTAATATATTTATTCTTCAAATATTGATCAACTAATCAATTACTATGGAAAACTCAAAACATGAGGCGTGGAATAGCCCACGACCAGTTCATGAAGACAATAAAAAAATAGCTGCCGGTTTATTGGCGATTCTTCTAGCACCATTTGGAATTCATAAATTCCTTTTAGGATATACGACAGAAGGAATAATATGGCTAGCCATTAGCCTTTGTACTTGTGGGACAGTTACTGCTTTGCTTGGACTTATAGAAGGAATCGTTTACTTGACTAAATCAGATGAGGAGTTCTATCAAACCTATCAGGTAAATAAAAAGGGCTGGTTTTAAACATAAAAAAGTCTCGACATCGTCGAGACTTTTTTATGTTTATTTGAAAGTGATTAGAACTAACTAATCTTCTTTGTCAGCTAGTTTTCTTTCCAGTTCTGCCTGAAACTCTTCCATAACAGGTTTCATAGTGCTTTCTGGAATATCGGCGATTCTTATGTACATTAAGCCATCGACAGCATTATTGAACAATGGATCAACATTAAAAGCAACCACTTTTGCATTTTGTTTGATGTATTTTTTGATTAAAACCGGTAAACGTAAAACACCTGGTTCCAACTCATCGATAATTTTGTCGAATTTATTTAAATCAGCTTCTGTTTCATTAAAAATAAAATCTTTATCAGCATCTTTCAGTTTTACTTTATAGGCTTTCTTAGGATGAATATACTGCGCGATGTAAGGATCGTAGTAGTTTGATTTCATGAATTCAATCATCAAAGACTTAGAAAAATCAGAGAATTGATTGCTGATACTTACACCTCCAAGAAGGAATTTATGTTCTGGAAAACGTAAAGTAGTATGAATGATTCCTTTCCAAAGCAAGAAAAGAGGCATTGGTTTTTGTTGGTATTCTTTGATGATGAATGCACGTCCCATTTCTATAGACTTGTTCATCATGTCATGAAGTTCCGGCTCAAATCGAAAAAGTTCATTCAAGTAGAAACCTTCGATTCCGTATTTGGGGTAGATTTCTGAGCCTAGACCCATTCTATATGCTCCTGCGATTTTCTTTGCCTCATCGTCCCATAAGAATAGATGGTGGTAGTATTGGTCAAACTTGTCTAAATCAATAGGTTCATTTGTTCCTTCTCCCACTTCTCTAAATGTGATTTCGCGTAATCGTCCAATTTCATGAAGAATATTCGGAATTGAGTTTGCTTCCGCAAAAAAGACTTCGTAGTTTTTGCTTTGTAAGAGTCTACAATCCTTATCTCTTAAGGTGTCGACTTCTGCAATTATTTTTTCTCCATTTGCCGGAGTTACTATTTCCTTAGGGCTTCTGGGGATTTTTAAATGTGGCGTGGTCAATAACTTACTCTCTTTCTCATATGGATTAGCTAACATATAGGTTTTCTTTCTCAAGAATTCCGAATAAAGCTCTGTTGTTTTGTATTCGTTTTGTTCAGCGACAGATATAGGTTTTCCAATTCGTACTTTTATAACACGATGCTTCTGACTAAAAACTTCTGAGGGTAATTTTGCAGTACGAAAGGTTCCGCTAATTTTAGAAAGGAAGTAAAATAACCAACTATTTTTAGCGTGAAAATAAATAGGAACAACGGGAACTTGCGCTTTACGGATTACTTTAATTGCTCCTTCTTCCCATGGTTTGTCAACCATAAGTTTTCCGTCTTTGTAGCTAGAAACTTCTCCTGCAGGAAACATTCCAAGTGGCTTTCCATCACTCAAGTGACGTAAAGTTTCCTTGATCCCTATCACACTTGATTTAGCATCCTTATGATTTTCAAAAGGATTGACGGGCATGATGTATTTTTTGAGAGGCTCAATTCTATGCAATAAGAAGTTTGCAATTATTTTGAAATTTGGTTCTCTTTCGAGCATTAATTTCAATAACAAAACACCATCTATGCCACCTAAAGGATGATTAGAAATGGTTATGTAAGCACCTTCTTTTGGTAGTCTTTTAAAATCCTCTTCGGGAATTTCAAATTTTATTTGTAAGTCGTCTAATATGGCATTTAAGAAATCAACATCCTTTAAATGTTTATTACCGTCATAAAATTCATTAAGCTTGGATATTTTTAATGCTTTCATTAAAAGCCAGCCGGAAAAAGTTCCCAGAATTCCATATTTTTCAGCATTTATTGCTTTTGCAACTTCTTTTGCGGTAACTAAACCCATTTACGTATTGTTTTTTGAGCGAAAAACAAAGATAGACAAAAAGTCTATTATTAGGCTATTTCAGGATTGGATTTTCTTGTTTTTTCCACTGTTTCATTTGTATTTTCATTACTTTTGAAATTCAAAATTATATCAAAATGAAGATTATATCTTATAACGTTAACGGAATTCGTTCTGCAATTTCTAAAGGATTCATTGATTGGTTACAACAGGCAAATCCTGATGTGGTTTGTCTTCAAGAAATTAAGGCGTCGCCGGAACAACTTCCATTATTGGATTTTGAATTAGCGGGATATCCGTATCATTATTGGTTTCCAGCTACAAAAAAAGGGTATAGCGGAGTTGCTATTTTATCAAAAATAAAGCCGAATAATGTCGTTTTTGGGACGGGAATTGAACACATGGATTTCGAAGGAAGGAATATCCGCGTAGATTTTGATGAGTTGTCAGTGATGAGTTTGTATCTGCCTTCAGGGACAAATAGTGAAAGATTAGATCATAAATTTATGTTTATGGATGATTTCCAGAATTACATTACAGATTTAAAGAAAGAGATTCCTAATCTGGTGATTTGTGGTGATTATAACATATGTCACGAAGCTATAGATATACATGATCCCATTCGAAATAAAAAAGTATCTGGTTTTTTACCGGAAGAAAGAGCTTGGCTTGATACATTTTTGAATAATGGATTTATTGATAGTTTTCGTTTTTTAAACAAAGAACCAGATAACTATACTTGGTGGACCATGAGAGTTCCCACTGCTAGACTCAATAATAAAGGATGGCGTATCGACTATTGTTTAGTAAGTGAGCCTTTAAAAGAAAGAATAAAAAGAGCTCTTATTTTGCCCGAAGCAAAACATTCTGACCATTGTCCCGTTTTAGTGGAGATAGAGTAGACTTTTAATAAAATGCAACATAATTTTTAAAGTATAAAAAATGATAAAAAGAATTTCACTAGGATTGTTAATTGTAGCACTTTCAACTTCTTGTGTTTCCAAGAAAATCTACAATGATTTAGAAAATAAGTTCACAGATTTAAAGAAAGAAAACAGAACTTTAGCTGATGAAAACTCAGATCTTTTGCAGGCAAAGAATCAACTAGAGTTGGATCGAGATGCTTTGAACACGGAGCTAAGTAAAGTAAAATCAGAACGCGACAAATGGTTGGCTGATTATGGTGCTTTAAGCAATAAAATGGATGTGATGCAAGAATCCTACAAAGCATTGGAGAAAAATAGCAACGAAGCATTGCAAATTAATATGAGTAAGAATCGTGATTTGCTTTCTCAATTAGATGCTAAAGGAAAAGCTTTGGCAATTGAGCAAGAGCGATTAAGTAAAAGTGCCCAAAGATTGCAAGAATTAGAATCATTGATTGCTGCCAAAGAAGCGACGATGAAAAAATTGAAAGAAACACTTTCAAACGCATTGAATAGCTTTGAAGGAAAAGGCTTGACCGTGGAGCAAAAAAACGGTAAAGTTTACGTTTCCATGGAAAATAAATTATTATTCAATTCTGGTAGTTGGGCTGTAGGTTCCGAAGGAAAGAAAGCGGTAGTAGAACTAGGAAAAGTCTTGGGAGACAATCCTGATATTTCAGTTTTAATCGAAGGGCATACTGATGATGATCGTTTCAGTGCATCAGGTCCTATAGCTGATAACTGGGATTTATCTACTAAAAGAGCCACTGCTATAGTTGCAATTTTAAGCGAAAACAAAAACATTAATAAGCAAAACTTAACGGCTGCAGGACGCGGAGAATTTTCGCCATTAGCTAGTAATGCTTCAGCAGAAGGAAAAGCAAAAAACAGAAGAATTGAGATTATCTTAACGCCAAGATTAGATGAAATCGCTGAAATGTTGAATGAAATAAACTAAACTGTGTAGTTTTAAATTTAAAAGGTTCAGCCGTTAGACGCTGAACCTTTTTGTGTTTAATATAGTGAACGTTTCTAAAAAATCTGTTAACGCTCTACTATGAACTGTCAATAAAAGGTACATTTGTAGCTACATGCTTTTGATTTTTTTTTAAACTTTTAATGTAATATATGAAATATACAACCCTACCCAATACTGAAATAAAAGTTAGCAAAATATGCCTAGGTACCATGACTTTTGGCGAACAAAATACTGAAGCAGAGGGACATGAGCAAATGGACTATGCGCTTGAACAAGGAGTTAACTTTTTTGATACAGCTGAGATGTATTCTGTTCCGGCACGTGAGGAAACCTACGGTAGTACGGAAAGAATTCTTGGAACCTGGTTTAAAAAAACAGGAAGAAGGGAAGAAGTTGTTTTGGCATCAAAAATTGGAGGTCCTAACCCTAATTTCGCTTATATGCGCGATACCACTGACTTCTCAGCTGCAAGTATAAAATATGCGTTAGATAATAGTTTACAACGCCTTCAAACTGATTATATTGATTTGTATCAATTGCATTGGCCAGAAAGAAAAACAAATTATTTTGGTCAAAGAGGGTTTAAGGTGCAAGAAGAGGATGCTTGGGTAGATAATATTCACGCCGTTTTAGACACATTAGGAGACTTTATAAAGGAAGGTAAAATTAAGCAAATCGGACTTTCGAACGAAACTCCATGGGGAATCATGCGTTTTCTGGAAGAAAGTAAACACCATAATTTGCCGAGGATAAAAACAGTTCAAAATCCTTATTCATTATTGAATAGGCTTTATGAAACTGGGTCAGCTGAAATTGGTTATCGAGAAAACGTGGGATTGCTAGCTTATTCTCCAATGGCTTTTGGGGTGCTATCAGGAAAATTCCTAACGGGAGAAAAACATCCTAAAGCAAGGATTAATTTGTTTCCTCAATATTCAAGATACAACAGCGCCCAGTGTACCGAAGCAACAAAACTCTATCAGGAGATTGCTCGAAAAAATGGGTTAAGCTTAACGGAATTGTCATTGGCTTTTATCGAACAGCAGCCTTTTGTGACTAGTACGATTATTGGAGCTACAACGATGGAACAATTGAAAGAAAACATAGATACTATTCAAGTCTCATTATCTGATGAAATATTGAAAGCAATTGATGAAGTACAGGCTATAATTCCTGATCCTGCACCGTAATGAGTCGTAATGAAGTAATCATTATAAAAACCCAATAGGTAACAACGCTTATTGGGTTTTTGCTTTTAAAGTTTTTTAAATTTTAAAATTCAAATTCTTCATTCACTGACAGCGAATCAATCGGTATGGAATCTTGTACCTTTAATCGAAGGTATGATTTTGCTGCTCCTGAAATAAGTAGGGGCTGCGATTTGTAAATAGTATCATCAATACTTAGTAGCCCTCTTGTGGTCATTATGTTCGTTAAAAAGGATTCCTGTTTAGCAGCAAAATCTCTTAGTTTGCCTTGATCATTAAACTGATACATAAATTTTTTCGGGCTCGGTATAATTCGAGCCAGAAACAAGCATTCGTTGAAGGTTAATTCAGAAGGATTTTTCTGGAAATAGAAACGACTTGCTTCGCCTATTCCATAGACATTAGGTCCCCATTCTATAATATTAAAATAAACTTCAAGCATACGTTCTTTGCTTACGATGCGGTTGTTTTCTAGAATGTAAACTAGTAGAATTTCTTCCAGTTTTCTAGACACCGTTTTCTCTCGTGTAAGGAAAACATTTTTTATCAATTGCATGCTGATGGTGCTGGCACCGCGAGAGAATTTTTTGGTTTTTATGTTTTTGACGATAGACTGTTTGAACGCTTCATTTATAAATCCATGATGGGAGAAGAAAGAAGGGTCTTCGGTTGTTAAAACACATTTTCTTAAGTACGATGATATTTGGTCTGTCGGGGTGTAATTTGGATTGGCTGCACCTACTAAAATCGGTCGTTGCGGTACCTCTTTTATAATTGCTCTGTACACAAACTCTCCGTTCAGTTTGGTGAGGTTTGCTTCTCCGTATTTCGTTATTTTTAATTTTTCCTTTTTCAAATTGCTGTCAAAAACCAGTTGGTCAGGTTTGTTTTTGTTGAATTTAAAATCCAATTTATAATCGAAAGTGCCTTCGGCCTGCATTCCTTGAAAATTAGTAAACAAGCCATCAGGGAGAGAGGATATAAAATCCTGGGCTTTCATTTTAGGAATAGTCACTTTCAGCTTATAAATAGTATCGGCTTCGGTATCATAGGAGATGTAGGGACGGAATTTAACCTGATTGAATTGGGCTGTGGAACTGCTGTCTACTGATATAAAATTAGAGCCTAGCAAGAAACGATAGTCAAATCGTGCATTTTTAATTACAACATCTTTACTTGCTATTTTAGGGTGGTTTATTCTAAAGTTGGTGATTGAAGTGAAACCATCAATATGCAATTCACCACCGCTTTTATCAATGTTTTGGATGTTTAACCGAATCGAATCAAAGCTAGACTTTAGGTTATACCGTTCGTCAAAATACGGTACTTTGATGGCTCCGGTGTCTTTGTTGAAGATTCTAATATCTGCTTTTTTATTTCTTGGATCGGCAAAACCGCTAATTTTCCAACGTTGAGCAAAGGTATTAGTTTGGACATCTATGGAAGTTTCAAGCTCTTTATCAAAAAGCACCAATTTTTTAATATCGATAGTTGCTTTTTTACCATTATCATCTAGTTTAAATTTCAGATTTTCGACGCTCATATCCGTTGGAACCAAGTTTAATGCTTTCGAAATAATTCTGTATGCAAAAGCGGCATAATCTCTTTTATCATTAGTACTTGATTCCGCATTGTCTTTCTTGAGGAATGCGGCAAAATTTTTCACATTTCCTTTCTGTACAAGCTGTACCATTCCGTTTTTAATTTCCAAAGTGCCCAGTTGTACATCACCTAATAGCAAATGCCAGAAATTAATGCTGGTTTTCATTTTTTGTATGCTAAATAGTGTGTCTGCATTTTTAGGGGTCAAGGTAATTTCAGTCAAACTGATTCCTGAAAAGCCGTCGAAAGCTGCTTTTTTTATCGATAAATTGCTATTGTACTTTTGTTCAATTTTGGTCGAAGCTTTTTCAATTGCTTGTTGTAGAATAGAATCTCTAAAAACAAAAAAACCGATAGCGATTAGGAGTAGGAATGCCACAAACACTTTCAGGAGTAAAATTATCTTCTGTTTTCCGGTTTTCATAAATTGTAGGCTATTTTAAGAATCGATTGAGAAACAAATTTAAAAGAATATATGCTAATCTCTTTTTTAAACTGGAATAATTATGAAATAGGGCATAATTATTTATTTTGGTCATAAAAAAAACTACAATAATTGCGTATTGTAGTTTTCTAGTAGGATATTTTATGATTAAAATAATGCCAAATCTAAGTGGTAAATGACGTTATTTTTGATTGTAGAATTTTTTTACTTTGGCAATAATCTGGTTAGAGGTCATACTATCCGCCGTTTCAACTGACTTTAATTTACTAGCAATCGTCGATTTTTCACCATTGATTTTTTGTTGAAGTTTTGTTTTTGTTTCTGCAGGCCCAAAAATGTAAAGTTCATCAGATTCATTAACAGTGGATATGATGTCCTTAAAATAGCTGTTAATTTGATGCTTCTTTCTTTCGTCAAAGGATTTTTGAGAATCAATATGCTGACCGCCAAAAAAGCTTCCTTTGTCACCTTCTTTATCATGATATACTCTATTCTCAAGATCAGATTGGATTTCACTAACTGCTTCTTTTCCATCTTCGAGAGTTACAATGATTGCTTTTGTTGAGTCAATCCAAATACCTGTTTGCTTTTTCATCTTTTATACGTTTAATAATGTTATTAATTATAGTAGACAGTTCTAATTTTAATAGGAAAGTGATATTGAATGCGTAGTCTAAAATTGCTTTTAGATTGATGGTTTCGAATCAGTGATTTGTCAAAAGTCAACGCTATAGTAGCCTTTAAAAGGAAAAAAAGATTCGTTTTATAAAAATACGAAATTAATTAGCGATAGCATAAAAATTAACATGTAAATAACTAAAGATCATGTTAATAATATGCGCTGCTTTAACTGTATTGGATTTCTGGTTTGAAATTGCAATTAATTTTTATCCAAACAACATACTGGCTACATCTTCGATTTTTGCTACAAGTTGAATTTTTATTCCGGTATTTTTTAATGTGATTTTATTGTATTTGGATACGAAAATAGTCGAGAATCCCAGTTTTTCAGCTTCTTGAATACGTTGATCTACGCGGTTCACAGGACGAATTTCTCCTGATAGACCGACTTCGCCAGCAAAACAAAAATCTTTATTCACCGGAATGTCCTCATTGGAGGATAAAATGGCCGCTACGACCGCTAAATCAATAGCTGGGTCATCTACGCTGATTCCGCCGGTAATGTTTAGAAATACATCCTTGGCTCCTAAACGGAAACCAGCTCTTTTTTCCAGAACGGCCAAAATCATATTCAGTCTCTTGGCGTTGTAGCCCGTTGTGCTTCGCTGCGGTGTTCCGTAAACTGCAGTGCTGACTAATGATTGTATTTCAATCATTAATGGTCGCATACCTTCTAAGGTAGAGGCAATCGCTGTACCGGATAGTTCTTCGTCTTTATGCGAAATTAATATCTCGGATGGATTGGAGACTTCGCGTAGTCCGCTTCCCAGCATTTCATAAATTCCAATTTCAGCTGTCGAACCAAAACGATTTTTTAATGAGCGTAAAATGCGGTAGACGTGGTTGCGATCTCCTTCAAATTGTAAAACAGTATCAACCATGTGTTCCAATATTTTTGGTCCAGCAATGTTTCCGTCTTTGGTAATATGGCCAATCAGTATAACGGGAATGTTGGTTTCTTTGGCAAATTTGATTAGTTCAGCTGTTGTTTCTCGTATTTGAGAAATACTTCCTGCCGTGGATTCAATGTAGTCGGTGTGCAATGTTTGAATTGAATCAATAATTACAATTTCGGGGGCAATAGCTTCAATTTGCTTAAAGATATTTTGCGTTTTTGTTTCGGTAAGGATATAACAGTTGTCACTCGATGTTGTAATTCTTTCTGCTCTCATTTTTATTTGTTTTTGGCTTTCTTCGCCAGAAACATATAAAGTTTTGTACGGTAATTTTAGTGAAATTTGAAGCAACAATGTACTTTTTCCTATTCCGGGTTCGCCACCTAGTAATATGAGAGATCCAGGAACGATTCCTCCTCCAAGTACTCGGTTTAATTCCGAGTCATTAGTATCCATGCGGATTTCCTGTGTAGAATCGATTTCATTTATTTTTAAAGGCTTGGGTGCTTTACTTGTTATGGTTGTTTCACTTTTCCAGGCTACTTTTTCTTGTTTTTGGATAATTTCCTCGGCTATGGTATTCCATTCTTTGCAGGAGTTACACTGCCCTTGCCATTTTGCATATTGGGCGCCACAATTCTGACAGAAAAAAGAAGTTTTTACTTTCGACATTATTTTTTTTGTGTTAAACTTTTCATGCTGTCATATTTATCAAACATCATGTCTTTTGTTAAGTTACCAATCTCTTCTAGTTGAGATGCTTGTTGGTATTTATTAGCTGCTCTTTTTGCATCGCCCTTTTTCTCATACATTAAACCCAATTGATAGGAGGCTAACATTGATTTTGGGTAGTTTTTATCGGCAATTTCAGCTAATTTATCTAGTTCATTATAAGCGTTGTTTTTTAAAATAGCAGCTTCAATTGCTTTAAAATCATTTAGTCTGACCGGAATCTTTAGCCCTAATTTATTTGAGATTAAATCATATTTATTTGTCAGATAATCAACATACCCGCTTTGAAGGGTCACGATTTTTTCTGTAAATTCAGATGAAGAAATGGGTTTGTAGGAGTCAAAAATTTGATATAATGCGCTGGGAATCGAGTAAAGAACCAAAGAGTAATGTGAAGCATTTTGAAACTCATCATACTTATAATCAATATTTGAATTAGCAATGGTTTTTAGGTTTGCATCTAAATTTTTTATCGGCTCGCGAAGTTGTCTAATATCGCCGTCAGCTGACGATTGATAGTAGAATATGGCTTTTTTTGATTGCGCAAGTTTTTCCGGAATTCGAGATTCCATTTCTGGAGCAAATTCGGGGCTTAATGAGATATAGGCGTCAAAAAGAGGGTTGTCTTTGTAAAGAAAAAAATTCAAAAAACCGGCGGTAGTATCGTGACCTGCAATTATTTTAAACGGGGCAATGCGGTATTTTTTTTCAATATAGGGTAGTAATTCTCCGCCAATAAATTCAAAAAAGTCAGCTCCTTTTCCAGAAGGTAAGCCGTTGTCATTATTAAAGCGGCAATCCTCCATTCGGCTATTTCGTTGATTTATACCAATAACAATAGTTTCCGGTAAGTCATCCCAGTAGGTTCCATAATCTAGAGCTCCATAAAAAGGGTCGAATAAGTATTCGCCATCAAGTAAAATTAGTAAAGGGTATTTCTTAGTTGGATTTAGCTCATAGGTAGAAGGTAAACCCACGGTTATTTCTCGCGTTGTTCCTAATTTGTTTGAGGTAAATGATTCTGTAGTTTTTTGAGAAAACATAGAAAAAGTAAAGAATAGCAATACAAATAGCTGTTTCATGATTTAGAGGTGTTTAAAAAAAATTAATTTTATTCTAAATGGAGTAGCAATATAAGACTTTAATTACTTTAATAAAAAAATAGAATCCGTAAAATAGTTTCATGCTGAAAGGATGTTTCAGCATGAATATACAATAATAATACTGTTCAAAGTACAGTGGTAAATTGAAGAGAGGAATTGATTTTAAATGACTTAAGTTAGAGAGTTGTCGTTTTCATTTGGAAAAATAATCCAAGGCTTGAACGTTTTTGCTTCTTCAAACTCTAAGGTAGCGTAGGAGATAATAATGATAATGTCATCTTTTTGGACCTTTCTTGCCGCTGGACCATTGAGAGTTATTTCACCTGAATTACGCTCTCCTTTTATGGCGTAGGTTTCAAAGCGTTCGCCGTTGTTGATGTTTACAATGGAAACTTTTTCGCCTTCAATAATATTTGAGGCGTCTAACAGGTTTTCATCTATAGTAATACTACCGATATAATTTAAATCGGCTCCGGTTACTTTTACTCGATGAATTTTTGATTTTAATACTTGAATTTGCATGCTACAAAAGTAAATTAATTTAATGAAATGGTGTCAATCAATCTTATGTTATTAATGGTAACTGCTATGAAAGCGCGGTAGTTTTTATTGTCACTTTTTCTTAAACAAGGTGTAAGTGTTGTTTCATCTGCAATTTGAAAATACTCTAAGTCAAAAGAAGGGTTTTTGTCGAATGATTTTTCTACCCATTTTGTTACGTCAGTCGCGCTATTTGTTTTGAATTTTTCTTTTGCGAGATTTAAAGTTGTGAAAATTATAGATGCGTCTGATCGCTCTTGCTCTGTCAATCGCTCATTTCTAGAGCTCATGGCGAGACCATTTGATTCTCTGTAAATATCGCAGCCAATTACGTTGACCTTCAGCTTATTTTTCGAGACCATTTTTTTTACAATTTGCAATTGTTGGAAATCTTTTTCTCCAAAATAAGCATTTGTAGGGGTTACAATTTCGAAAAGACGTTTTACGATCGTTCCTACGCCGTCAAAGTGACCGGGTCTGAATTTTCCTTCCATTTGATTTTCTAATCCATCAAAATCGAAAGCCTGGGACAGTACTTTTCCTTCGTAAATATCGTCAACTGCAGGAGCGTATAAAACGATATCAGTGTTTAATCCTCTTATTTTTTCTATATCTGCTTCTAATGTTCTTGGGTATTTTAATAAGTCCTCAGGATTGTTAAATTGCGTCGGATTTACAAAAATACTAACCACAGTAGTGTCGTTTTCTGCCAGTGACTGTTGCATTAAGGAAAGATGTCCTTGATGTAATGCACCCATTGTGGGAACGAAACCAATGGTAGAATTTTGAGTCTTAATAGATTTCAAATAGTCTATCAAAGCTGCTTTTCCATAGAAAATAGGCATGGGTATTTTGTTTAAATTTAGTGCAAACATAATATATTAGTTAATAACTGCATAAATTTTTGTAATTTTGCGTGGTTTTTATTACCAATAAATTTAGCAAATTACAATATGAAAGATAAGAGGATATTATATGTATCATCTGAAGTGGTGCCTTACCTGGCTGAGAATGAGGTGTCTTTAATGTCATATGACGTACCAAAGATGATTAATGATCAAGGTGGGCAAATCAGAATTTTTATGCCGAGATATGGGAATATTAATGAGAGAAGACACCAGTTACATGAGGTAATTAGGCTTTCAGGGATGAATTTAGTTGTGAATGACTTGGATATGCCTTTGATAATTAAGGTGGCTAGTATACCTAAAGAAAGGATACAAGTGTACTTTATTGACAATGATGAATACTTTAAAAGGAAAGCGACATTTGCTGATGAAGAAGGAGTAATGTATGCTGATAATGATGAGCGTGCTATTTTCTTTGCAAAAGGAGTAGTTGAGACAGTTAAAAAACTGAATTGGGTTCCGGATATTATTCATGTTCATGGCTGGATGGCAGCAATGTTACCAATTTATATGAAGCATTATTATAAAAATGAAGCTTTGTTTTCTGACACGAAAATTGTAACATCGGTTTACAGTCAGTCGTTTGAAGGAACTTTAGATGCGGAAATGATTAATAAAATAAAGCTTGACGGGGTTCCTTTAGATGCAATTGCTGATTTAGAAAACCCAGATTATGAGAGTATTATCAAAGCAACAATTAAGCATTCTGATGCTGTTATTATTGCTTCGGAGAGTCTGTCTCCAAGTTTAACAAAATTTATAGAATCTTCAGGAAAACCTTTTTTACCTTTCGTCCCTAAAGATGAATTCGCGGAAGCGTATACCAATTTTTATAAAGACGAGGTTCTATCAATTTAAACTTTTATTATCGAATATGTACAATAATTCTTTTTTTAAGAAAATTCTATTAGTTGCGTGTGTTGTTTTTCTTTATTCTTGTGATAAAGATTATAATTCAATTGGAGATGGTCTGATAGGAGACAATCATTTTGATTTTGTAAAATACACATCAAGTGTTGTGTCTTATAATCAAAAAGTAGGGCCCATACAATCAAATAATCTTAACGTAAATTCATTAGGGATTTATGATAATTCTGCTTTTGGGACAACCACAGCAAATTTTGCAACGCAAATAGTTTTAGAGTCTGTTAATCCAACGATCGGTATTAATCCAGTAATTGAAAGTGTTGTTTTAACAGTTCCATATTTCAGTACCTTAGTATCTACGGATGCTAATGGAGATGGAACGTATAAGTTGGATTCAATTCAAGGTCCTTCAGATGCTAAAATTATGTTGAGTGTTTATGAGTCTGGTTATTTTATGAGGGATCTTGATCCTGCTGCCAGTTTTCAGGAAGCTCAAAAATATTACACGAATCAAAATTCAGATTTCAATAATGCTAAGATTGGTAACCGTTTGAATAATTCTTCGGATGCAAGTCAGAATGATGCTTTTTTCTTTAGTAATGTGCAATATAAAACTACAGTAACTACAGATGGAAAAGATGTAATTACTCGCGTCGCTCCTGGAATGCGTTTGGATTTGAATACGAGTTATTTTAAAACTAAAATAATTGATGCTTCAGCTTCAGGGAAGTTGGCTACTAATGATATTTTTAAAGATTATTTTAGAGGATTGTACTTTAAAGTAGAAAAATCAGGAAGTAGTTCTTCTAATATGGCTTTGTTAGACTTTAAAAAGGGTAAGATTACTATTAAGTATAAAGAAAACACATCTGATACTGATGCTACGAGAATTGATAAGTCTATTGTACTTAACCTTACGGGAAACACGGTTAGTTTATTAGACCAAAGTAATATCAATACTTCTTATGCTAATGCGACAAATACAGCAAACATTAATACAACTGTTGGAGATTCAAAATTATATCTAAAAGGTGGTGAAGGTTCTATGGCAATTTTAGAGCTTTTTAATACAAATGAACTAAAGACAATTAGAGAAAGCGGATGGTTAATAAATGAAGCTAGTCTTGTTTTTCATGTGGATGCAACGGCTTTAGGAACTGCATCTAAGCCTAACCGTATTTATCTTTATGATTTAAATAATAATCGTCCAATTGTAGATTATTATAATGATGGAAGTGCTGGAACAAATGAAAAAAACGGAAAAATTGTTTTTGGTGGTCTTTTAAATACTGTTAAAACAGAAGACAATACTTATAAAGTAAGAATTACAAATCATATTAGGAATTTAATTAAAAATGCTGATTCTACTAATGTTAAATTAGGCGTAGTAATCACGGAAGATATAAATACTATAACTTCATCTAAGTTAAAAGCTACAAACGGTGTTATTTCTCAATTCCCTAAAGCTTCTGTTATGAGTCCGTTAGGTACAGTTTTTTACGGTAGTACTGCAGCGGTTGCTGATGACAAAAGATTGAAACTTGAAATTTTTTATACAAAACCTAATTAGATAAAGTATGTGTGGAATTGTTGGATATATAGGTCATAGAGAAGCTTATCCTATAGTAATAAAAGGATTAAAAAGACTTGAGTACAGAGGGTATGATAGTGCAGGTGTTATGATATATGATGGCGATGCCATTAAATTATGTAAGACAAAAGGTAAGGTTGTCGATCTTGAAGAACGAGCTTCAAAAGAAATCACGACTAATGGAACAATAGGTATTGGACATACTCGTTGGGCAACACATGGTGTTCCTAATGATGTAAATTCACATCCTCACCTTTCTAATTCTGGGGATTTAGTAATAATTCACAATGGAATTATTGAAAATTACGCTCCTTTAAAAGTAGAATTAATTAAAAGGGGGTATGTTTTCCATTCTGATACAGATACTGAAGTGCTTGTGAATCTTATTGAAGAAGTTCAAAAGAATGAAAATATTAAATTAGGAAAAGCAGTTCAAATTGCCCTTAATCAAGTGGTAGGAGCGTACGCGATTGCTGTTTTTGATAAAAAAAACCCAAATGAAATTGTTGCGGCGCGCTTAGGTAGTCCGTTGGCAATTGGTATTGGGGAAGGAGAATATTTTATTGCTTCAGATGCATCTCCGTTTATAGAATATACCTCAAATGCGGTGTATTTAGAGGACGGTGAAATGGCTGTTATTAGATTACATAAAAAGATGAAAGTAAGAAAAATCAAAGATGATTCTTTGGTTGATCCTTATATTCAAGAACTTCAAATGAATTTGGAGCAAATTGAAAAAGGAGGTTATGATCACTTTATGTTGAAAGAGATATACGAACAACCTAGTGTAATAAAAGATACCTACAGAGGAAGACTTCATGCTAATGAAGGGATAATTCAAATGGCTGGAGTTGAGGACAATTTAGAAAAGTTCTTAAATGCAGATAGAATTATTATTGTTGCTTGTGGTACATCATGGCATGCAGGATTAGTTGCTGAGTATATTTTTGAAGAATTTGCAAGGATATCTGTAGAAGTGGAATACGCTTCAGAATTTAGATACAGAAACCCAATAATAAACAGTAATGATGTAGTAATTGCGATATCACAATCTGGAGAAACGGCTGATACAATGGCTGCTATTAAATTAGCAAAAGAGAATGGAGCTTTTGTTTTTGGAGTTTGTAATGTAGTAGGTTCTTCTATTTCGAGAGAGACTCATGCAGGTGCTTATACACACGCTGGGCCAGAAATAGGTGTTGCATCTACTAAAGCTTTTACGACTCAAATTACTGTGTTAACGATGATCGCTTTGCGTTTGGCTAAAGCCAAAGGGACATTGTCTCTTTCGGACTTTCATATGTATTTACAAGAATTAGAATTAATACCTGAGAAAGTAAGAGAAGCTTTGGAAACTAATGATCGTGCCAAAGAAATTGCGGCTACTTTTAAAGATGCGCCTAATTGCTTGTATTTAGGACGTGGTTATAATTTTCCAGTTGCACTAGAAGGAGCTTTAAAGCTTAAAGAGATATCTTATATTCATGCTGAAGGTTATCCTGCTGCAGAAATGAAGCACGGTCCAATTGCTTTGATTGATGAGCAAATGCCTGTAGTGGTTATTGCTCCAAAGCAAGGTCATTATGATAAGATTGTAAGTAATATACAGGAAATTAAATCGAGAAGCGGAAGGATTATTGCTGTAGTGACTAAGGGCGATACTCAAGTTAGGGAATTAGCAGATTATGTTATTGAAATCCCTGAAACTTCAGATGCGTTGTCTCCATTAATCACAACAATACCATTACAACTTTTATCGTACCATATAGCGGTAATGAGAGAGTGTAATGTGGATCAGCCGAGGAATTTGGCGAAATCAGTAACGGTAGAATAAGGAATTCAATAAATTCATACAAAAAAAAGCAAGATGTAAATCTTGCTTTTTTTTTGTTTAAAATATTTAAAAAGCTCAATTTTTATGATAAATGCATTTTTTTAACAAATTTTATATGTATGCATAGTATTTTGATGAATTTGAACTAAAATTTTAATTTTAATTGATAAAATAGCAATGTTGAAAATGTTAAAACCGCTTTAAAAAGCTAACAATAATGGAAAATTTTTAACGTTTTTTTATTAATATTAAAAATAATTGTACTTTGGTCATCTAAATCAATAAAATTCAACCAAATGAAAATGTATTTACTTTTTTTGTCATTGTTTTTTTGCAGCTTAAGTTTTGCTCAAAATTCGATTTCAGGTACCGTTACTGACAGTGATGCTCAATCAGTTATTGGAGCTAACATTAAAATCGTTGGAGAAAGCGCCGGCACGGTTACTGACGGTGAAGGGAAATTTACTTTAACGTCCTCGAGTCAATTGCCTTATGTAATTGAGATTTCAAGTGTTGGGTTTATTTCGACTAAAGTTACTATTACGACAAAAAACCAAAAGGTAAATGTCACTTTAAAAGATGAGGCGAACTTACTTAATGAGATTGTGGTGTCGGCTTCAAGAACTCCCGAAAGAGTTTTAGAGTCTCCAGTTACTATCGAAAGAATGGGAGTTGCTGATATTAAAAAGTCAGCATCTGCTACTTTTTATGACGGATTGGAAAATTTAAAAGAAGTGCAGATGAATACAAGTAGTTTGTCTTTCAAGTCTATCAACACTCGTGGTTTTGCAACTGTTGCAAATACGCGTTTCATGCAGTTGGTTGACGGAATGGATAACTCTTCTCCTTTGTTGAACTTTGTGCTTGGAAATATGATCGGGGTGTCAGAAATAGACGTTCAAAGTGTTGAGTTGCTTCCAGGAGCATCTTCTGCTTTATACGGTGCAAATGCATTTAATGGTATTTTGTTTATGAATAGCAAGAGCCCATTTACAAGTCCAGGAATTACTGCTTACGCAAAATTTGGACAAACAAGCCAAAAAGCAGCTGGTTCAAACGACTATGTTGATTACGGAATTAGAATGGCACATGCATTTAGTTCAAAGCTAGCTGCAAAAGCTAACTTTACCTATATGCGTGGTACGGACTGGTATGCTACAAATTATGATGACAAGACTGTTGCGGGAAGAGATAGAAGTCATGTAAATTATGATGGTATCAATGTTTATGGTGATGAGGTTACTACAAATATAAAAGGAGTTGCTGCGGGACTTTTGGGTGCGGGAGCTATTACTCAGGCTCAATATGCAGCTTTTAATAATATCCTTCCTAACTATAATGTAAGTAGAACAGGGTATAATGAAACGGATCTAACGGATAATAAAGCTAGTAATACTAAGATTGACTTCTCTGTTCATTATAGACCGTTTGGAAGCGAAAATTTAGAAGTTATTTGGCAAAGTAAATTTGGTTATGGTAATGCAGTTTATCAAGGTGCGAATAGGTATTACTTGAATAACTTTTTTATGCAACAACATAAATTAGAGATTAAAGGGAAAAACTTCTTTGTAAGAGGATATACTACTACAGAAGATGGTGGAAACTCTTATGACATGCTTTTTACTGGTATTAATATTAATAGAGTGTGGAAAGATGACAAAACCTGGTTTGGTCAGTATGCAGCAACGTATGCTGGTGCTACTTTGAATGGGGCAACACCTGAAAACGCACATATTGCAGCGAGAAATGTAGCAGATACAGGTAGGTTATTGCCTGGTAGTGCTGGATTTAAATCGGCTTTTAGTCAAGTGACTAATGAAGCTAGTGTGCTTTCAGGGTCTAAATTGGTTGATAATTCTAAAATCTACCATTCAGATGCTAATTATAATTTTAAAGATCTTATCAAATTTGCTGAAATTCAAGTAGGGGGTTCTTACAGAGAGTATCAGTTGAATTCTCATGGAAGAATATATACGGATAAAGATGGGCCAATTTATTATAACGAATATGGTGTTTATACGCAGTTGACAAAAAAATTCATAGACGACAGATTAAAATTTACAGGATCTATGCGTTATGATAAAGCACAAAATTTTGACGGGAATGTTTCTCCAAGAGTATCTTTAGTATATTCTGGTGGTGAAAGTAGAAGACATAATTTTAGAGCGTCATTTCAAACGGGCTTTAGAAATCCATCTACTCAAGATCAATACATCGGTTTTAACGTAGGTAGCGCAATTTTATTAGGATCAGCTCCGGATAACTTAACGAGATATAGCGAAGTGCTACCGGTTTCGACAGTTACAGGACAAGCTTTTGCTGGTGGTTCATCTGTTACGATTAATGGATTGAATGCTTATAATAATTCATATACAGCATCATCAGTAGCTGCATTTTCAGCATCTGGTAATCCTGCATTGTTAAGAAAAACTAATATTGATTATGTTAAACCAGAACAGGTAAAAGCTTTTGAACTAGGGTATCGTTCATTTATATCAGGTTTTTCAGTAGATGTTAATGGATATTATAATATTTACAATGACTTTATTGGGAATCTTAATGTGGTTGCACCTTTATACGGTACTACTCAAGATGCGCCAAGTGCTACTCCAGGTACAGACCCTGGATTTCAATCGGTACACGCGCTTTCAACTAGTAATTTTAGAGCTTTTCAATTGTACACAAATACTAAAGTTGAGATTGAATCTCTTGGTTTTGGTTTAGGTTTGTCTAGAAAAGTATACAAAGATTTTGAAGTAGGTGTTAATTATAATTTTGCTGAGTTTAAATATGATCAAGCAAAAGACCCAAGTTTTGAGGCTGGTTTTAACACTCCTAAGCACAAAGTAAAAGCGTCTTTCGGAAACGAAAAATTATTTAAAAACTTTGGTTTTAATGTAAGTGGAAGATATAGTAGTGCATACTTATGGCAATCTACTATGGTAGATGGTATAATCGATGCTGCTACTGTAATTGATGCTCAAATCAATTATGAACTTCCTAAATTAAAATCAACACTTAAGTTAGGGGCTTCGAATATAGGTGGTAAAGAATATGCGCAAGTATTAGGTGCTGGATTGATAGGGCAACAATATTTTGCTTCTTGGACAATTAACCCGTAATACTTATAAAATTTTTAAAAAACATACAACCATGATAAAAAATTTCAAATGGCTACTATTGGTTTCTTTAACCTTCGTAGCGTGTAATAGTGATGACGCCGTAATGGTAGATTCTAATTCATCTGACGGATTGCCTTTAACAGCTGGGACTGCTAATTTTTCAAAATATGTTGCATTAGGGAATTCATTGACCGCTGGTTATTCTGATGGGGCCTTGTTTATTGAAGGTCAAAAAGCGTCATATACAAATATAATTGCTACGCAATTTAAAGCAGTTGGCGGCGGGGATTTTAAAATTCCGTTTATGTCAGACAATATAGGTGGATTTAAAATTAATGGAACTGTTTTCGCTGGGGCAAGAATGGCTTCGACAGGTGGTGGAGCTCCAACTGCAGTCGCAGGAACTCCTACAACAGAGATTTTAACTTCAATAGTTTCGGGAGGTCCTTACAATAATTGTGGTGTTCCGGGTGCGAAAAGTTTTCATTTGCTGTCACCGAGTTACGGTAGTGCAGCAGGTATTTCTTTAGGAACAGCTAATCCGTATTATGTTCGTTTTGCTCCAAATGGTACTACTTCCGTTTTGGCTTATGCAATGTCTCAAGCGCCAACTTTCTTTTCACTTTGGATAGGAAACAATGATGTCTTGGGTTATGCAGTTAGTGGTGGAGATGGAACAAATCCAATTACACCTTCTGCAGGTCCTGCAGGTGCAGGTTTTGATGCTACTTATGATGCTTTGATAAATACATTGACCTCTGGAGGGGCTAAAGGAGCTGTTGCAAATCTTCCTTACGTAACTACAACTCCATTTTTCACGTACGTCGCGACAAATCCAGTTCCGTTAGCTGCGGCGCAAATTGCGTCATTAAACCCTTTATTTGGGGCAATGAACAGTATGTTAGCTTCAGTTTCACAGCCTGCTCGTTTCCAAACATTAACTGTAAGTTCTGCAAATCCACTTTTAATTGCTGATAAAACCTTAAGTTATGATGCTACGGCCTTATTTACTGCTGCTTTTCAAGGCGCTCCATTTAATTATCCAGCAGCAACTGCTGGGTTTTTAGGAAACCTTTATGGTAAAGCGCGTCACGCTAGTAATGCGCCAGCAACGAGAGATTATGTGTTGTTATCTGCGGCTGGTACAATTGGGACGACTCAGGCAGGATTTCCAGCAAATAATAGTACAATTGGGGTAACCTATCCAATGGCGGACAAAGGAATTTTAACAGCGACTGAGGCGGCTTTGGTAAAAACAGCTACAGACGCTTATAATGCAAAAATCAAAGCGGTTGCAACGGCTAAAGGATTAGCTTTTGTTGATATTAATGCTTTAATGACACAAGTAGCAGGTCCTGGATTTTCGGCTAATGGATTTACAGTAACATCTGCGTTCATTACAGGTGGTGGATTTTCTACAGATGGGGTGCATCCTTCTCCAAGAGGCTACGCAATGATTGCAAATAAATTTACTCAAGCAATTAATACGACCTATGGTTCAAATCTAAAAGGAGTTGATCTGGGAAATTATAGAATATTATTTCCTAAAGCTCTTTAAAGTTTAAAGTTAAGTTATATAAAACCATCCCTAAACGGGGATGGTTTTGAGTTTTTACCCTTTTCATTTTCATGTTTGTCATTTGAAAATGGGATATTTACAAAAGGCTATGTTTTTTATCAAAAAAAATATTGATTTTTTATTTTAAAAAATTATCTTTGCACCCTGAGAAAAGGGTCTAATCGATATGTTTCGGTTAGTTCTATTTCATAAACCTAAATAGCTATTTAATAAATACATAAGTAATGTCAAAAGTAATAGGAAAAGTTGCCCAAATCATTGGCCCAGTAGTTGATGTAGTTTTCAACGGTAAAGATGTTGAACTTCCAAAAATTTATGATTCATTAGAAATCACAAAAAAAGACGGTACTTTATTAGTACTTGAAGTGCAATCTCACATTGGTGAAAACACAGTTCGTACCATTTCGATGGACTCAACAGATGGTTTGAGTAGAGGTTATGAAGTAGTTGGAACAGGGAATCCTATCCAAATGCCGATTGGAGCTGATGTTTACGGTCGTTTATTCAACGTAATTGGAGATGCAATCGATGGTCTAGGAAACTTGCCAAAAACAGGAGAAAACGGAATGTCAATTCACCGTCAAGCTCCTAAATTCGAGGATTTATCAACTTCATCTGAAGTTTTATTCACAGGTATTAAAGTAATCGATTTAATTGAGCCTTACTCAAAAGGTGGTAAAATTGGATTGTTCGGTGGTGCAGGTGTTGGTAAAACAGTATTGATCCAAGAGTTGATTAACAATATCGCAAAAGGTCACGGTGGACTTTCAGTATTCGCAGGAGTAGGAGAAAGAACACGTGAAGGAAATGACTTACTTCGTGAGATGTTAGAGTCAGGAATTATAAAATACGGTGATGAATTCATGCACTCTATGGAAAATGGAGGATGGGATTTATCTAAAGTGGATATGCCAGGAATGAGAGAGTCTAAAGCTACTTTCGTTTTCGGTCAAATGAATGAGCCACCGGGAGCTCGTGCTCGTGTAGCGCTTTCTGGATTATCTATTGCTGAATATTTCCGTGATGGAGCAGGAACTGATCAAGGTAAAGATGTATTATTCTTCGTAGATAACATTTTCCGTTTTACACAAGCAGGTTCTGAGGTTTCGGCACTTTTAGGTCGTATGCCATCTGCAGTAGGGTACCAACCAACATTAGCTACAGAAATGGGAGCGATGCAAGAACGTATCACATCTACAAACAAAGGTTCTATTACATCTGTACAAGCGGTTTACGTACCTGCAGATGATTTAACAG
This sequence comes from Flavobacterium gillisiae, assembly GCF_900107635.1. Classification (GTDB taxonomy): domain Bacteria; phylum Bacteroidota; class Bacteroidia; order Flavobacteriales; family Flavobacteriaceae; genus Flavobacterium; species Flavobacterium gillisiae. Next base: position 151,808 of record NZ_FNRD01000002.1, on the reverse strand, counting down.
ATCCAGCACCAGCAACAACGTTTGCTCACCTTGATGCAACTACAGTATTGTCTCGTAAGATTGCTGAGCTAGGTATTTATCCTGCGGTTGACCCGTTAGATTCTACTTCTCGTATCTTAACACCACAAATTCTTGGTGATGAGCATTATGACTGTGCACAAAGAGTAAAAGAGATTCTTCAAAAATACAAACAATTGCAAGATATTATTGCGATTTTAGGTATGGAAGAATTATCTGAAGAAGATAAATTAGCGGTTTCTAGAGCACGTCGTGTTCAACGTTTCTTATCTCAACCATTCCACGTTGCAGAGCAATTTACAGGTTTAAAAGGAGTTTTAGTTGATATCAAAGACACTATTAAAGGATTTAATATGATTATCGATGGTGAATTAGATCACTTACCGGAATCAGCATTTAACCTTAAAGGTACAATTGAAGAAGCTATCGAGGCTGGAGAAAAAATGTTGGCGGAAGCTTAAAAAATAGTTTAGGGTTTAAAGTTTAAGGTTCAATTGCAACCTTAAACTTTAAACTTTTAAACCTTTAACTATAAAAATATGTTATTAGAAATAGTATCACCGGAAGCATCATTATTCAAAGGAGAAATAACTTCAATATCTGTACCTGGTGTTGATGGAAGTTTCCAAATTTTAAATAATCACGCGCCAATAGTTTCGTTACTACAAAAAGGAACGGTTAGTATTACCGCTCCAAGTTTAGAGTTTAGTAAGGAAGGGGCTGCTTTGTTTACGAAAGTAGATGATCAGAATTACACTTTACTTATTTCTTCTGGAACGTTAGAAATGAAAGACAATAAAGTAATTGTTTTAGTAGACTAAGACAATCCTAAATAAATTAGGAAAGCCAAACAGTGATGTTTGGCTTTTTTTTGGTTTATATATTGATTAAAAGGGCTAAGTTCTTTATGAGGGCACTGAAAAAATCTTTCTTTTTAAAAAGTTATTAAAAAATCGATCAAATAAGGGTTTGATTTGATTTAATCTCTATTTTTTACTCAAATTTGATTTTCTGATAGCTCAAGGTTTTTAGAACAAGAGAAAAGATAAACACTACTGTTTATGCTCTTTTTTGGTTTTTACTATTTCTAGTCTTGAAGGGACTTTTTCAGTGCCCTCTTCTTTATTGGGTCTCTTTTATATATTCTATAATATCGCCAGGTTGGCAGTCTAGAATTTCACAGATAGCCTCTAAAGTTGAAAATCGTATGGCTTTTGCTTTGCCAGTTTTCAAGATCGAGAGATTAGCTGTAGTAATACCCATTTGTTCCGCTAATTCATTGGATCTCATTTTTCGTTTGGCGAGCATTATGTCTAAGTTGATGATAATAGGCATAGCTATATTGTTAGATTGTTTTCGCTCTCTATGATATTTCCCTTTTTGATCACATCTGAAAAGGCTAATAAGCCAACGCCTATGGCTATTAGTAATAAATACATTATAATATCTGATAATAGATCTCTTTCTGTTGATTGTCTCATACCTACTAAGCTAATAACTATACCTAGAATACTTATAGTTAGCAATAGGTATCCGCTTCTTTTTAACCTTACTGAGCTTTTTAAATTAAAGTAACCGTTTTTTATAAATGCTTGTAGACCTTTTTGGATGTTAAATACGGCAATTATTACCACAGCTATTCTTAGTAGCATAATATATGGACTATAATTTCCAAAAACTGAACCTTTATATAGTAAAGTTAGTGCTTCGTTAGACATGTTATAGCGTAAACATTGATCTACTGGGATTGCTAATATTAATATTGCTATAAAGATTTTTAATATCCAGTTTAAAATAATAATTTTTTTCATTTTCTTTTTTAAATAATAAGGTTTGTAAACTTTATGTCGATGAGTATAATGATTGGCAGTACTAAATTGTTAATTCGTTTTCTTCTTTCATATTCTTTGCGATTTTGAAAATCTCGCTAATAACCATAAAAAATAATCCTAAACTGATAGAAATTAAGAAGGAATCATAGCTTCCGAAATCTAAGGATAACGAAATATGTTCTTGTTTAAGTAGATCGAAAATAAGCTCGGTTAAGTTGCTAATGAGCGAAGAGATAATAATAATTTTTCCTATTAAATTAAAATATTTTATGACATCAGGATTAAAAATTTCTCTTTTTTGAAAATGTACAACCACTTTTCTTAATAAGTGGATACTAAATAGAAAGAGTAATCCGGTTATGATATTTGCGATGATAATTAGTTTAGATGGTAAATCATTAGCTGTGATTTGTTGACCTTGTATTTTTATAGGAATGTCTATATCTGAAACAAATAAATAAAAAGTTGAGAATATCAGAATCCCAATGGCGCCAATCAGCGAGAAAAACCAAAAAAAGTCTAATGTAGCTTTTAAGAATTGTAATTTTTTCATTTTTTTTGAAATTATAAGTTTCGACAAATATATGAAAATTATTGATAAACAATAATTAAAGTATCCTAAACGATAATTTTATCAAGTTTATTAACCAATATAGTTGTGTATTTTTGTAGTTTGGAAACGATTTCCAGATTTATTATCCAATAAGTTGGCACAGCGTATTGAATTCAATTCATTGCGTGAATTACCTTTAAGTCCAAATTTAATTGATTTTGCATCCAATGATTATCTTGGATTATCGCAATCGTAAGTTGTTTTTCAATGCTACACATCAGTATTTAGTTGATAGTAGGTTTACTCAAAATGAAGCAACAGGTTCGAGGTTAATTTCAGGAAATCATCCGTTGTACCAAACCACCGAAAATTATATTGCCCAGTTTCAGCAATCAGAAGCTGCTTTGCTATTTAATTCTGGTTACGATGCTAATGTGGGGTTTTTCAGTTCAGTTCCTCAAAAAGGGGATTTGATAGTATATGACGAACTCTGTCATGCTTCTATTAGAGATGGAATTAACCTTTCTAACGCTAAAGCCTATAAGTTTGCTCATAATGACTTTGAAGCGCTCGAAAAGTTAATTCAGCGCAATCAGGACGCGACTATTTATATTGTTACTGAAAGTGTTTTCTCCATGGATGGTGATACGCCTAATCTAGAAGAATTAATTGCTGTTTCTAATAAATACAATTGCTTTTTGGTTATTGATGAAGCACATGCATTAGGTGTTTTTGGAGATAATGGCGAAGGAATGATTCAAATGTAGGATTTACAGCCTGAAGTTTTGATTTTAACAGCGTGACATTAGGATTGTTTACAGGAGTAATAGCGGAGAACTATACTTTAGCGGTCTGTTTAGGAACTTTAGAATGGAAAGTCAATAAAGCAATTGATGATTTTTTATTTTAAAGTCGAATCATAAGCCTGTTTCAATTTTTTTACTATAATTTCAATTTCTTCTTCATTCAAATGTCCAAAGCCTAGACGAATAGCGCAAGTGTCTTTGTCTTGATAAAGTATGGTTTTTGGCAAAAACAAATCATAGCGTAGCGCTTGTTCTGAAAGTTGAACCAAGGGAATTACGGTATTAAACTGTAACCATATTGCTAAACCACCCGTTGGTTTTTTAAAACGGATAGCATCTTTAAAATTTTCTTCAAGACATTGGTATAAAAAATCCCGTCTTTGCTTATAGATCAGTATGTTTTTTTTGAGTAATCGATGAATTTCACCTTCATAAATCAATTCGGATAGCATTTGTTCTTGTGTTAAATCGCCTTGGCGGTCTAGCATTTGCAAATAGTTCTTGGCTTCTGAAATTAAATTTTCTGGTGCTACTACAAATCCTGTTTGAAAACTCGGAAATAAAGATTGTCCAAGTTTTCCCAAATAGATCACCATTCCATTTGCATCCGAGCTAGCCATAGGTAGCATAGCCAAGCCTTCAAACTGAAAATCATAGTCATAATCATCTTCTATAATGGCAAACTGGTATTCCTTTGCAAGTTGCAACAGTTTTAAGCGACGTTCTGCTGTTAGTGAAACAGTTGTTGGGTAGTCGCGATTGGCACAAATATAAACGCAGCGAATCGCGCCTTTTACAAAATGTGTTTTAATATAATCAACATTTAAGCCTTGTTCGTCAATAGGGATTGTTTTGATAATGGAGCCCGACTGTTGAAAAATCATGTTGGCAGCATAATTGCTCAAATCCCCAACCAAAACCACATCTTTTGGGCGAATTAGAAGTTGCGATATGATGTACAAACTCATTTCTGTACTTCTTGTGCTGATGACGTTTTTTGGTTTTATGTGAAGTCCCCTTGTAGCGTTTAAGTAATTACAGAGTTGGTTTTCAAATACAGAATACTTTGTTTTTTTATTTTGATTCCATTTCGAAATTAATGATTTACGTCCCATAGAAGCGCCATACCATTTTGAAAATTCATGAATGGGATGAAGTCTTAAGTCGGGTTGCCCATCATTTAGTTCGTACTTTGCTTCTGAATATTCTTGCGTTGATGATAAATGAAAAGAGGGCTGAAAGGGAAATCCAGTTGTTTCTGCAAAGTTATAAATGTCTCCTAATTGGTTCGAACCCGCTTTTATTGTGGCTGTTCTCTGTTCAGGAACTGATATAAAAGTCCCTTTGTTTGCAATTATTTCAACCCAACCTTGAGAAGCTAATTCATCATATACTGCAACGGCTGTGTTTCGGTGCACATTTATTAATTGGCTAAAGATTCTAGTTCCTGGCAATAAAGAGCCTCCTGCTAAATAGCTACGCTGAATGGCGTTGATGATTTGTTGGGAGATTTGTATATACACAGGGCTGGCACTTGATTTATCAAATTGGATAAGGCTTTTTAACAACGTATTAACCGGACTATCTATCATTTTAAAACTGGACTATTTTAGTAGTCCGGAAAGTTAATACTTTTGCAGCGTTTTAAAATAATTCAACACTTTAATAAATGAAAAATAAATACTTTTCAGCTTTCTTTTTTATCGGTTCTTTGATAGTAAGTGCACAGGAAAATACACAAAAGATAGATTCCTTACAAGAAGTCGTTATTACATCCAGTAGGATTGATTTGCCTTTCAAAGAAAATTCCAGAACCATTCAGTTAATTACTGCCGAGGATATAAAAAAATCCGGAGTGACAAATGTTGCCGATGCTTTACAGCAAATTGCAGGAATTGATGTAAGACGTCGTGGGACTAGTGGTATGCAATCTGATTTATATATACGAGGCGGAAGTTTTGATCAAACGCTGCTTCTTATAGATGGATTCAAGGTAGATGATGCTCAAACGGGACATCACTCGATGAATTTAGCTTTGCCGATTGAAGTTATTAAAAGAATTGAAATTATAAAAGGGCCAGCAAGTCGTGTATTTGGTCAAAATGCTTTTACCGGTGCTGTAAATATCATTACAAAGGATTCGCTTGATAATGATGCTTCATTACGTCTCCAGGCGGGTTCTTATGGTCAATTTAGTGCCGCTGTTACCGCTGGAGTTAGCTTGAAAGAAAGCAGTCATATTTTGCATTTTTCGAAAAACATATCGAACGGATATCGCTATAATACAGATTTTGACAATCAGAATTTTGTGTTGAAGAGTGTTTTTAATAAAAATAAATTGCCAATAACGATGTTGGTTGCTCTTTCGGAAAAGAACTTTGGGGCAAATGGTTTTTATGCTTCGCCAGCAGCTATTGATCAATATGAAGAAACAAATGCTAGTTTAGTTGGTTTTTCAACGGTTATTAAAAAAGGTAATTTTACTTGGAAGCCAAAGGTATATTGGAGACGTAATCAAGACGAATATATTTATATTAGAAAGAATCCGTCTATTTACAGGAATTTGCATATTTCAAACAAAATTGCTGCAGAATTAAATGGATCGTATACGTCAAATATCGGTGTTACCGGCTTTGGTATAGAAACGGCTAAAGTGTTCCTTTCGAGTAATAATCTTGGGGATAATAACCGTTTTCTAAGCACTTTGTTTTTAGAGCATCGTATGGAATTTTTCAATAAAAAATTAGATATTACTCCCGGAGTAGCTGTGACTTATTTTTCTGACTTCAAATTTTTTGCTTTTCCAGGTATAGATGTTGGATATGAATTGCTTGATAATCTGAAGGTATATGGTAACTTGGGTTATACTTACAGAATTCCAACTTTTACCGATTTGAATTATAAATCTCCAACTACGATAGGGAATGCTAATTTAGAACCGGAGAAAGCATTTTCGCAAGAAATTGGTTTGAAATGGAATACATCTAATTTTAATGTATCTGCGGCGGTATTTAATCGCAAATCGGATCATTTAATTGATTACGTAAAAATGCAGCTTACAGATCGTTGGCAAGCACAAAACATTCAAGATGTTACTACCAAAGGTTTTGAAACACAACTACTTTATAGCTTTAATCTTAATTCATTTGCTCAAAAATTACAATTTGGTTACTCTTTTATTCAGAATGATATAGAAGAAAGTACCTATGCTTTCTCACAGTATTCATTAAATTCATTAAAGCATCAGTTTGTGGGGAGTTACAATATGCAATTCTTGAAAAATTTCAGTAATACGATCTCATATCGTTATGCGGAGCGAACTGCGGGAGATTCATATTCAGTTGTAGATTTGGGTGCTTCCTATACTTTACATGCTTTTGAGTTGTCATTGTTTGCTAACAATATTTTCAACACGGAGTATACAGAAACGAATTTAGTTCCTATGCCAAAAGGTAATTTATTGTTTGGCGTACAATATAATTTTAGATAGGCAATCACAATCTAACCCTAAAGTTCGAGATTATCGGCAGACTTTTTATATTTTCGGGATATGAAATGTTTTACAAAATCAGTACAGCCGGAACTAGATCAACAGCAAGAAAACGATACTTTACGAAAACTCGTTTTGCTCAATGATTTAATTGATTTTGCATCGAATGATTACTTAGGTTTTTCTCAGTCAGAAATTATTATTAAGGACAGGCAGCAGTATTTAATTAAAAATAAATTCATTGAAGAAGCAGCGACTGGTTCCCAATTTTCATCTGGGAACCACAAACTGTATCAAGAAGCAGAAGCTGTTATTGCTAATTTCCATCAAACGGAAACCGCTTTAATTTTCAACTCAGGTTGCGATGCTACAATTGGTTTTTTTAGTGCAGTTCCTCAAAAAGGAGATTTGATTTTATACGATGAATTATGTCACGCCTCTATTTGTGATGGAATTCCACAGTCGAATGCCAAAGCCTATAAATTCAATCATAATGATTTTGAAGATTTAGAAAAATTGATTTTACTAAATCCAAACACGATTATTTATATCGTAACCGAATCTGTTTTTTCTATGGATGGCGATTGTCCGAATCTAGAGGAATTAGTGCGGCTTACGGGGAAGTACCATTGTTATTTAGTAGTTGATGAAGCACATGCTTTGGGCGTTTTTGGTTCTAAAGGCGAAGGATTTGTTCAAATGCTAGGTTTGCAAGACGCTATTTTTGCTCGTATTCTGACTTTCGAAAATGCTTTAGGATGTCAGGGAGCAGCGATTTTAGGTTCGGTTGAATTGAGGGATTGTTTAGTAAGTTTTGACCAAAGTTTTAAGCATACCACAGCGCTTTCGCTCCGTTCCGTTGCCGCAATTTTGATTGGATATCAACATTTGCAAAAGGATTCAACTCCAATTTTAAAACTAAGAGAAAGCAGTGTCTTTTTCAATCAGCAGAAAAACCTTTTAAGTTTAAAGCCACTTTTTGTACACAGTAAATCAGCAATACAATCGGCTATTATTCCGGGAAATGAAAATGTTACATCCATAGCTCAAAAACTACAAGAAAAAGGATTTAATGTGAAAGCGATACTTTCGCCAACGGTTCCCGAAGGGCAGGAGCGACTTCGTTTTTGTTTGCACAGTTTTAATTCTCCAGAAGAAATTAGTGAACTGTTGCAATTGTTGAGTGTTTTTATTTTTTCGCCACAGATTTAAAAGATTCTCATAGCTGATAAAAATAAAAAAGCTTTATCATCTTGTTACATCGCTTCTAATTCTTTGACTTTTTCATACACTATATCGCTCTCAAAACCTTTTCGCAGCAAATTATCACAAAATTTCTTTCTCTTTTTCAATGCATTTGTCTCTGAGATATTTTCCCAAGTTCTGTCTGCAAGTTTCTCAAAAGTATCTAAGTATTCTTCAGGAGTGATTTCTTTCAGTGCTGTAGTAATTAGGCGAGAATTTATTTTTCTGAATTTTAGCTCATTTGTAATCCGGATCGTCCCCCAATGTTTAATCCGGTGTTTTCCTCTGGCAAAACTACAAGCAAAACGTTCCTCGTTAAGGAAATTATCGTTGATAAGATGGGATATAATGACACTTATTTCTTCAGAATCCATTTTCATGCTTCTCAATTTCTGCTCCACTTCAGTATGACAGCGTTCTTGATAAGCGCAGTAGTGTTCTATTTTGTTCGTTGCGTCGTTTATGGAGTACACTTCTTTCATTTTGGTTTTTTAAAGATTTTAAAATTGACATTCTAAATTTAAAATAGGGGCTGAATATTATTTAGTTTAATTGTCTTGATAGGCTTTTTTTATTAATAAATAGGCTTTTAATAAGTTGGAAGTAAAACGTTTAAGTGTTTTGTGACTGTGAAATGGTAGTATATCGGATTAATATGCAAGTTAACGACTTTGTTGTATTGTTTAATTTATTTTTAATTTATTTTGTAATGTAGGGTTTTTCTTTTTTTAGAGATGACCTGCTTTAAATAAAAATCATTTAAGAAAAATATGATAAAAAAATTACTATTCTACGTTGTTTTATTTTTGTTGCCATTTATGGTCTTATCTCAAAGTCTTGGGGATTACAAGTCTAATGTAACTGCAGGAAACTGGACTGCGCTTTCAAGCTGGAAATATTATAACGGTATTGTATGGGTCACTCCATCAGGTACTTCTCCACAAGGTTATCCAGGGCAATTTACAGGAACAGGAACGGTAACTATTCTTGATAATCAAGCAATTACAATTAGTAGTAGTACGCCAAATACTTTTGGTGCATTGGTAATTGGTGAAGGTGTTTCGGGTGTTTTAATTGTGGGAGCTGACATTGATGTGAAAACTTTAAATGTAACGATAAACGCTTCGGCTTTAGTGAAATTTTCAGGGAATAATTTTATTTATTTCCCTGAAAATACAACTATTAAAATTAATTCTCCTGGAAAATTTGATGACGGAGGGACATGTAATAATAATGTTGCTGTTTATATTGGAACTGTAAAATTTGCTGTATGTAAAGGTTCTGGAAATTCAGAATTTACTTTTGATCAAGTAAATCAAGGTGGTGGTACAATCGTAGCAAATCCAAGTTCAAATACACCAATATGTCAAAACGGAACAATTAATTTATTTGGGAATGTATCAGGAACGTTTGGCGCAACTACTTCAAACGGTTCTATTTCTGGAGTAAATTATTCATGGTCAATAAAGGCGCCCGATAATACTATTTCAATATTTAGCGCTTTAAATCCAAGCTTTATAGCGAGTCAGTCTGGTACTTATGTAGCCACAATAAATTATTCTACTTATTATGGGAGTAATTTGTATTCTAATTCTAAAACTATTTCTTTAGTTGTCAATTCTAAACCTTCGACTCCAACAATAACAGCGGGAGGTCCAATTGCAATTTGCTCAGGTGGAAGTGTCACATTGACATCTAGTGTAGGAACAAGTTATTTATGGTCAACAGGTGCAACTACACAGAGCGTAAACGCTACTACAGCGGGTAGTTATACTGTTCAAATAACAAATTCAAGTGGTTGTCTAAGTGCATCGTCAATAGCAACTGTTGTTTCAGTTAATGCTTTACCTAATAATGTTACCAATGGTTTTTTTGCAACTACCATTTGTACTGGTGGAAGTCCACAATTGACTTTTGATGCTGATGATACTACGTATTCTGCTCCTTATAGCATAACGTATAAGAACAATTCTACTTCTGTAGAATACACAGTTGCAATACAATCTGCCGCTCCCTACAGTTTTAAGCCGGCAGATAATCCTACATCTAATACAGGTTATACTTTAGTTTCTATATCTAATGCTACGTGTACAAGAACGAACGGTTTTGTAAATGCAGGCGCTAATTTAAATGTTCGCCCAATGCCTACAGCTACGATTAGTGGTACTACAAGTGTATGTGTTGGGGCTTCTTCTCCAAATATAACTTTTACTAATCCACAGACTGTTGCTATAACTGTAACTTATACTATTAATAATGGGGGGCTTCAAACTGTAGATATTGTTGCTAAAAGTGGAACTGTATCAGGAACTACAAATGTACCGGTTGTAACAAGTGCTGCAGGTACTTTTGTTTATAGCTTGGTTAGTGCGACCTATCAAAGTACGGATTTCTGTTCCAATACAATTTCAGGAAGTGCTACGGTTACTGTTAATCCAAACTTACCAGCGAGTGTAAATATTGCGGCTTCTCCGTCAGGAGCGATTTGCTCAGGTACTTCAGTAACATTTGCAGCGACACCAACTAATGGTGGAATAACTCCAGCGTACCAATGGTATAACGGAGCAACAATAATTAGCGGTGCAACAGCGTCAACTTATACGTCAACTTCCTTAGTTAATGGTGATGCTATAAAGGTAATAATGACTTCAAATGCAACTTGTGCAACAGGTAGTCCAGCCACTTCAAATACTGTTTCAATGGCAGTGAATCCAAACTTACCAGCGAGTGTAAATATTGTAGCTTCTCCTTCGGGAGCGATTTGCTCAGGTACCTCAGTAACATTTACAGCGACACCAACTAATGGTGGAGCAACTCCAGCGTATCAATGGTATAACGGGGCAACAATAATCAGTGGAGCAATAGCATCAACCTATACATCAACTTCCTTAGCAAATGGAGATTCGATAAAAGTAATAATGACTTCAAATGGAACTTGTGCAACAACTAGTCCATCCAATTCGAATATCGTTACAATGACTGTTCCGGCTGCTGCAATTTGGAATGGTAGCGGATGGACAAATGGGCCTCCAACAAGTGCTCAAGCACTTATTTTTAATGGAACTTATAATTCAATTGGAGATATTGTAGCTTGTTCTTGCCAAGTGAATTCCGGATCTGTTACGATTAATTCCGGACATGCCTTGAAAATAACAAATGGATTAACAGTTTCTGGCGGATCGCTTACTTTTGAAGATAAAGCTAGTTTAGTACAAGTAAATAGTGGAGTTACTAATTCAGGAAATATAACATACAAAAGAATCACTCCAGGTGTAGTAACTAATTTTGATTATACCTATTGGTCATCTCCTGTTTCACCTCAAACGCTGTATAGTGTTTCGCCTCAAACTCTTGGAGATAAGTTTTATTCCTTTAACGGCGCTACCGATAACTGGGTGCAGGAACCTTCATCAGCTTTAATGGCAAAGGGAATTGGTTACATCATCAGAGGACCACAAAATTTTGCTGCTCCAAAACCTCCAGGTTTTTATGAAGCTTCTTTTGTTGGAGTTCCAAATAATGGGAATGTTAGTATTGCGATAAGTACTTCTGTAGAAGCGTCTTATTTATTAGGGAATCCATATCCTTCCGCTTTAGATGCCGATACTTTCATTAAAAGTAATGCTATATTGGAAGGGACACTTTATTTTTGGACGCACAAGACAGCTATTGGAGCAGGAACTACTAACTTGGGTTCAGGATTGTATGCTTATACTTCAGACGACTATGCGTCGTATAATTTAACAGGAGGAGCAGCTGCCGGATCAGGAAGTTCTATTCCTTTGGGGAAAATCGGGTCAGGACAGGGTTTTTTTGTAAATACAACTAATTCTGGATCAATAAATTTCACTAATACGATGCGTGTAGGTGTGGGATTGATCACATTGGATAATTCTCAATTTTTCAAAACAAAATCAGGCCAGAAAGCGACCGTTGTCGAAAAAAACAGAGTTTGGCTGAACTTGACAAATACTCAAGGTGCATTTAAACAAACATTAATAGGGTATGTATCAGGCGCAACAAATGATTTTGATAGTAGATATGATGGGGAAAGTTTTGATGGGAATGAATTTATTGATTTTTACAGTATTAATAGTGATAAAAACCTAGTAATTCAAGGTAGAGCCTTACCTTTTGTAGACACAGATGAGGTGCCCCTAGGATACAGTTCTACTATTGCGGGAGATTTTACTATAAGTATTGATCAGGTTGATGGCCTGTTTACAGGTAAAGAAATTTATTTAAAAGATAATATGACAAATAGCATCCATAATTTGAATAAATCTGCTTACGATTATAAAACTGAAATTGGTACTTTTAACAATCGTTTCACCTTGCGATATACAAATGCCAATAAGACTCTAGCAAAAGAAGATTTTGAATTGGCTGAATACGGGGTATTGATTTCTAATAAAAATAAGGAGGTAAAAGTAAATTCATCAGTTGAAAATATTGATAAGGTTTTAATTTTTGATATGTCAGGAAGGCAAGTTTATAAAAATACAACTGTCAATAATAAAGTTTTGGTCATACGTAATATACAATCGGAAAAACAAATATTGATTGTAAAAGTAGAGTTACAAAATGGACAATCAGTAACACAAAAAATCGTTTATTAGAATTAAAAAAAAAGATAATCAATTTCGAAAACCCCCATTATGTTTTGACGTAATGGGGGTTTTGTTTTTTTAAGTTAATTTTTTCCTATAGTCTTTTTGTGTTGTTTAGATCTCAAGCTGTTTAACATGGGTGTTTAATCGGATTTAAATGCATTTTGTCGATTAAATTTCATTAGTCATAAAATGAAAAGCGATATTGTGCAAGTCTGTTTAGTTTCATTTTTTTTTTTTTAGAAAAATAAAATGCTCTATTTAGAAAGAATTATATTTAAAATTCGCCCCCAATTTTTTAAAAATACCACATGAATAAAATTTTACTTTTAGTAAATAAAAGAATGCTTTTTTGTATTCTATGTTTGATAATATCTTCAGTTTCTTTCGGGCAAACTACTCTTTTTCAATATGACTTTGAAGGTTCTGCGAATCCAAATATAAATAATACTGTTGGTACACCTTCGATAGCTGCTAGTAATGGCCTTACCAATATACAATTCTCAACTAATAACACTTGTAATACAGGAAACTCTAGTTCTTTGTCTAGCACAAGTTGGAGAACTAATGATTATTATTTATTTGTTGTCAATACAACAGGATATGAAAATTTAGAGTTTTCCTATTGTAATGATGCAAGTAATACAAGGATAGGTGACTTTCAAGTTTATGTAAGTCCTGATAAAGGCAATTCATTTAGTTCAGTTATTAACAATTATACAGCAGCAACAACAGGTAGTACGAAAACTAGTACACAATTCCCAGCTTCTTCAAGCGATAATTCTGAAGTTTGGATATTAATTTATAAAACTAATAACTCTGACAATAACAACAGAGTTTTTTATATTGATAATGTTACTTTAAAAGGTTGTCCAACTAGTGCAGGTAACCTTTCTGGGAATCAATATATCTGTACATACGGAACTAAAACGACTACTTTAACATCAACTGTATCGGGAGGGACTTGGTCTAGTAGCAACAATAGTATAGCCACAGTAAATTCAACTACGGGAGTCATAAATGCAGTAGGAGTAGGAACAGCAACAATTAGCTATACAATTACAAGTACAAGTTGTACAACTAGAACTGTTACAAGATTAGTTTATGTAGCAAATTCGCCAAGTGGAGCACCTACAATTTCAGGCACTCCTTCTACGGCACAATGTCAAAGTAGTACGGCTACTTATACTATAAATGCATTAGCAGGTGCTTCAGGTTATGTATGGTCTACAAGTGCAACAGGATGGACAATAGTTCCTGCGTCAGATGGGTTGTCGGCAGTTATAACTTTTGGGTCAAATGCTGTTAGTGGGAATTTTTCTGTTAAATCTACAAATGGATGTGATACTACAGGAGCTTCAGGGTCACCAGTTACATCTCCGTATGTTTTTATAAGTCAGTCTAGTTTTGGAGGAAATATCCCGTCCACAGCGAGCGGTTGTGCTAATTCTTATATTACTAACCTAGGATTGACTGGTCAAACAGGAAACCCGATACGCTGGGAGTCATCAACTAATAACTTTGTTTCTACACCAACAACAATAGCGACTACTGCAAACAATATAAATGTTAGTAATTTGACACAAACTACTTATTATAGAGCTGTAGTACAAAATTCACCGTGTACGAACATTGCTTATTCAAATGTTTGTACTGTGACAATCAGTCCTTTGCCAGTAGCAGCAGGTACAATTTCAGGTACAGCAACCGTATGTCAAGGACAATCTAGTGTAAGCTATTCAGTTCCAGTGATTACTAATGCTACTAGTTATTCATGGGCATATTCTGGCGCCGGAGCTACGATTTCAGGTACAACAAATAATCCAACAATAACATTTGCTACAAATGCAACTTCAGGGAATCTTACGGTTTATGGTGTGAATGCTTGTGGTAGTGGTACTATTTCTCCCAATTATCCTATTGCAGTGACTGCAACAACAGCACCAACAGTTGGAACAATAACGCAGCCAACATGTAGTGTAGCAACAGGAAGTGTGGCATTAAGTGGATTGCCTTCAGGTTCATGGCTATTGACGCAAAGTCCTGGAAGTACTACAACGACAGGGTCTGGAACAAGTACAACAGTATCAGGACTTTCTACAGGGACTTATACCTATGCAGTTACTAGTACAAATAATGGTACTGGATTAATTGGAGATTATTTTAACAATATGAACCTCTCCGGTTCCCCTACATTAACACGTACTGATGCTACAGTTAATTTTAATTGGGGAAATGGAAGCCCAGACCCGTCCATTCCCATTGATGGTTTTTCAGTTAGATGGTGGGGATTGATACAAGCACCTACTACTGGTTCTTATACCTTTTCAACTGTTAGTGATGATGGGATTAGGCTATGGGTAAATGGAGTACAAGTCATTAACAATTGGACTAATCATGCTTCAACAACTGACACAGGTTCAATAACCCTTACTGAGGGAGTAAAATATAATATTGTATTAGAATTTTTTGAAAATGGAGGTCAGGCAGTGTCAACTTTATCATGGAGTTATCCAGGTCAAGGATTACAAATTATTCCGCAATCACAGTTGTTTCCTAGTGCAGGTTGTAGCCCAGTAACTTCATCAAATGTGGTTATTAATGCTAAGCCAGCGGCAGCGCCATCCGCTCCAATAGCAAGTGCGGGCACAGCAGCAACATGTACACAGATTACAGCTAACTGGTCGGCAAGTGCAAACGCCACGGGATATTATTTAGATGTTTCAACCGTAAGCACCTTTGCTACATTAGTAACTGGATATAGCAACTTAGATGTTAGCAATGTGACGATCAAAAATGTTACAGGACTTACTGCAGGTACAACATACTATTATAGAGTCCGAGCATACAACACATGTGGTACCAGTGTAAGTTCGGGAACAATTATTTACGCTAGCTCTCCTGTAACTAGTATAACTTCACAATCGACTGCTGCACAAACAAAATGTATAGGTTCAGTATTTTCTCCAATTACAGTAACGGCAAGCGGAACTGGATTAACTTATCAATGGTACAGTAATACATCAAATAGCAATTCAGGAGGAGCATCATTGTCATCAGTAAACGGTGCTCAAACAAATAGTTATACACCACAATCAACAGTTTCTGGAACATTATATTATTATTGTATTATAACTGGAACATGCGGATCGTCAGTTACCAGTTTAGTTTCGGGAGCGTTTATTACAAATGGAAATACGGGGATTAGTTCAGAATCTACTGCTACACAAACAAAATGTATAGGTTCAGCATTTTTAGCAATTACAGTAACGGCAAGCGGAACTGGATTAACTTATCAGTGGTATAGTAATGCGTCAAATAGTAATACAGGAGGAACATCATTGGCATTAGCAAACGGTGCTCAAACCAATAGTTATACACCACAATCTACAGTTTCTGGAACATTATATTATTATTGTATTATAACTGGAACATGCGGATCATCAGTTACCAGTTTGATTTCAGGAGCATTTATAACTAATCCAATTCCTGCAGTCCCATCAGTTGGTACGGTTACTCAACCAGATTGTGTAATTTCTAAAGGAAGTGTAGTTTTAAGTGGACTGCCAACTTCTGGAACAATAACACAAACAGGAACCTCAACTAGTAGTTATGCAATCACTGGAACAGTAATGACTATTTCAGGATTAGCTACGGGAACCTATAAGTTTTCGGCGTCGAACGGTTCTTGTGCTTCTGTGGCTACAGGAAATGTAGTGATGAATTCAGCTGTTACAAATACATGGAACGGAACTGTTTGGTCTAACGGAACGCCAACTCTGAGTGATAAAATTGTTTTTTCAGGAAATTATCCACTTGCATCAGATCCCAATGTGGATATTGAAGGATGTTCTTGTAAGGTTACAGGAAGTACTACTGTTGTTTTTAAAGCAGGTCGCACCTTGAAAATAAAAAATGAAATAGATGTTCAACCATCAGGTACATTGACTTTTGAAAGTGGAGCAAGTTTAGTTCAAATTAATGATACTCCTTCGACTCCTAATTCAGGAGATATTATCTATAAAAGAGAGACAACTTCTATTAGTAATTTTGATTATACTTACTGGTCGTCTCCAGTAGCATCACAAACATTATATAATCTTTCGCCTAATACTCTTGGAGATAAATTTTATTCTTTTGATTCTGGAATAGATAATTGGAGACAAGAAAATTCAGCTAGTACAATGGCAATTGGAACTGGTTATATTGTAAGAGGACCTCAAAATTATTCAGCTCCTACACCTCCTAGTGTTTATTTAGCCAGTTTTATTGGGGTACCAAATAATGGGGTGAAAAATACGGCTATTGGAGTAGCGGGGAATTCTAATTTGATAGGCAATCCCTATCCATCTGCTTTAGATGCCGACTCCTTTTTGACGGCAAATAATGGAGTAATAGAAGGGACAATTTATTTCTGGACTCATAATACAAATATAGGAATAGGAGTGTCTAATCCAGGTTCAGGAACATATGCTTATTCTTCGGATGACTATGCAAGCTATAATTTAACTGGCGGCGTTGCAACTCAAGCACCAAGTTCATCAAATGCTGGGGCAGTAAATAGTAATGCTCCTTCCGGAAAAATTGCTTCTGGCCAAGCTTTTTTTACTACAAGTATTGCATCTGGTAATGCTGTTTTCAATAATAGCATGAGAGTTGGAGGAGGGACGGCACCGGGGAATAATTCTCAATTTTTTAAAAATGCTTCAAATACGAAAGCTGTTACCACAGTTGAAAAAGATAGATTATGGTTAAATTTATATAACATGCAAGATGCTTTTAAACAAACCTTGGTAGGGTATGTAACTGGAGCTACAAATGAATACGATTCAGCTTTTGACGGAGAAAGCTTTGATTCTAATGAGTTTTTGGATTTCTACAGTATTAATCAAGATAAGAATTTAGTTATTCAGGGAAGAGCGTTGCCATTTGACCAAGCCGATCAGGTTCCACTAGGTTATAGCTCCACTATTGTGGGTGACTTTCAAATTGGGATAGGTCAGGTGGATGGATCATTTGTCGATAAAGATGTTTTTTTAGAGGATAAATTACTTAATACGACACATAATTTAAAAATGGATCCTTATTTATTTAAAACTGAAAGTGGAGTGTTTAATAATCGTTTCATTATAAAATATACTAATAAAACATTAACCATCGATGATTTTGACGATGTGAAAAATGGAGTATTAGTTTCTAGTAAAAATAAAGAAATCCAAATAAAATCTTCAAATGAGCTTATTGATAAAGTAGTCGTATTTGATTTTTCTGGTAGACAATTGTACAGTAAGACAAAGATTGCTGCTAGCGATTATAAAATTCAAACTTTAATTCGTACTGATCAAGGGCTAATCGTAAAAGTTGTTTTACAAAACGGGCAAATAGTAAGTAAGAAAATTATTTTCTAGAATATAAAAGTAAGAGCATAAAAAAAACCATCTTGAAAATCAAGATGGTTTTTTTATATAAAAAGAAAAAGATTACTTTCCTTTAGCCGATGCTTCTAGGTTCTTCTCAATAGCGTGTCCTGGTCTTGACCATTTTGGTTTTTCTCCAAGAGGAAGAAATTGCGAGTTTTCAGCTTCAACGGTAGCCGGTTGTGATACTTTAGTAAATGGTTTTTGTGGGTTTAAACCCAACATCTCAAACATCTTCATGTCCTCATTTACATCTGGATTTGGAGTAGTCAATAATTTGTCTCCAGCAAAAATAGAATTTGCACCAGCAAAAAAGCACATCGCCTGACCTTCGCGACTCATATTCATTCTTCCAGCTGATAAACGAACTTGAGTTTCAGGCATTATGATACGTGTAGTGGCTACCATACGAATCATTTCCCAAATTTCAACTGGTTTTTCTTCTTCCATTGGAGTTCCTTCAACGGCAACTAATGCATTAATAGGCACTGATTCCGGCTGAGGGTTCAAAGTTGAAAGAGCAACTAGCATTCCGGCTCTGTCTTCGATACTTTCTCCCATACCTATTATCCCACCGCTACAAACTGTAACATTCGTTTTACGAACATTCTCTATTGTTTGTAAACGGTCTTCAAATCCACGAGTTGAAATGACTTCTTTATAGTATTCTTCTGAGGTATCTAAATTGTGATTGTAAGCATATAAACCAGCTTCTGCTAAACGATGGGCTTGGTTTTCAGTAATCATTCCAAGCGTGCAGCAAACTTCCATTTCTAGTTTATTGATCGTTCGAACCATTTCCAAGACTTGATCAAATTCAGGACCGTCTTTTACATTTCTCCAAGCTGCTCCCATACAAACTCTGGAAGAACCACTTTCTTTAGCTCTTAAAGCTTGCGCTTTTACTTGGTTTACTGACATTAGATCATTCCCTTCAACTGAAGTGTGGTACCTCGCTGCTTGAGGACAGTAACCACAATCTTCTGGACAACCACCAGTTTTGATAGACAATAAAGTCGATACCTGAACCACGTTTGGATCATGATGTTCTCTATGGATGGAGGCTGCTTCATAAAGCAAATCCATCATCGGTTTATTATATATTGCAATAATCTCTTCTTTTGTCCAATTGTGTTTAGTAATGCTCATAGATGCGATTTTTTAGTGGCTCAAAAATAGCCAAATTGTTCTAATGAAGCAATGCAATATACTTTAAATAGGCAGCGGTAGATAATTTTAGAATTTAATGTTAGTCAGAAGTTAGCCGGTTGTTCCAATATAGCATTAGTAGCATTGTAACAATCACTGAAGATGCTATTCCTTCAAATAGCAGAGAAATAGAATAAGCAAAAATTGAAGGGTTTCCCCCAAAAAGAAATGTTTCTGAAAGCGATTGAACATAAGAATCACCACCTTGCAAATAACTATATATTATTAGTCCCAGAATACTTAAAAACACCCCAACTAGCGAAGTAAGTAGTGCGGCGACGCTATTAGGGACGAAATTTTTTTCGCCTTCAGCTAGATTCATTTTAATGGTTCTGTTAACGCCATAAAATACAAAAAACACATTAATTAAGCGCAAATAGAACAGATGGCCTAAACCTACAGCATTCATTAGTAAAAAAAAGACTCCAGTTGCAGCAAAAATAATACAACCATTCAAAAATTCTTTTGGTAATTTCATGTTGTCAGCTGTTAAAAATGAAGATCAGTGATACTAAAATTTTGTTTGTGGTCCCTTTCTTTAGACTCCATAAAGTGAGATGGCATTGTTGATTTACATCTGCCGTTAGTCAGCTGGATATTTTTCTTTCCAGTAAAGCATTAATGAAAAAGCGACAATCAGAGCAGAAACAATTCCTTCAATTAGCAATGTTATAGTATAGGTAACTGCAGTTGGTGTTCCTACAAATAGAAAGGTTTCTGATAAATTTTGAATATAGCTGTCACCTCCTTTTGCATAGATATATGCTAACAGTCCAGCGATGCTTAAAAAAATACCTATTATTGAGGTTAGAAATGCAGAAATGGCATTATGGGAAAAAAGGTTTTTCCCTTCTAGAAAATTTGATTTTAAAGTTTTGTTTGCTCCATAATACACGAAAACAATATTAAGCAACCTTAGGTAAAACAAATTAGAAAGATTTAATACTTCCATCAATAAGAAATAAAGGCCTATTCCGATAAAAATAATAATTCCGTTGTATAGTTCTTTTGGTAGTTTCATATCCTTGATTTTTAAAAAGTTTAAAATCACTTCTTTGACAAACAGGGCAGTACATATCAAATTTACGTAAAATCTTGATATATTTTATGAAAAATACTAATAAATTTTTTATTAATTATCTAAGTTCACTCAGGTACGCTATTGCAGTATTTTTATCTATCTCCAATTGTTTAGTCAGTAAATCAATGGAATCAAATTTTTGTTCAGGGCGGAGGTGTTTGAGTACTGAAATGGTTAATTTTTGATTGTACAAATCGGCATCGAAATCTAAAAAATGGATTTCAATCGATAATTTTTCTCCAGATACGGTGGGGTTGAACCCAATGTTCATCATTCCAAAAACAGTTTTTTGATTGATGATACTTTTAACTACATAGACGCCATTAAGCGGAATCAGCTTGTAGTCTTCTTTTATTTTTATGTTTGCTGTAGGGAATCCAATGGTTCGTCCCAGTTGTTTTCCTTTAAAAACAGTTCCAGTCAAGAAATAGTCATAGCCTAAGTATGCGTTTGCTAGAGCCATATCTCCGGCTAATAAGGCCTTCCTTATTTTTGTAGAGCTTACAGAAAGGTCGTTTATTTCTTGCACAGATATTTGTTCGACTTCAAATCCATATTTTTTTCCAAAGCCAATTAGATCATCAATATTTGCTGTTCGATTTCTCCCAAATCTGTGGTCATGACCAATGATAATTTTATGGATGTCAAATTGATTCACCAAAACAGTTTGTACAAAATCTTCGGCAGTTAATTTAGAGAAAGCTTCATCAAAAGGATGGATAACAAGATTTTGAATCCCTATCATTTCCAATAAATGAATTTTTTCATCAATCGTGTTCAGTAACTTGATTTCTGATTGTTCCTGTAAAACCATTCGAGGATGAGGAAAGAAAGTAAGAACAAGGCTTTCGTATTTGTCGTTTGCCGTATTGTCTATAACTCTTTCCAGAATTTTTTGATGTCCTATATGGACACCGTCAAAAGTACCTAATGTAAGAATCGTTTTTTTTGTGGTGCTGAAATCTTTTATAGAATGAAAAATCTTCAATGGAATTATTTTATGGTTATGCAAATTTATACTATCTATTTTAAATGTGACAGTATCAAGAATCGATTTTTAAGAAAAATCTAAAAATAAGGAAATTATCTAAAATTAAATTTAAATACTTTATTTTTGAAACATTAATATTATTTAACCATGAAAAAAACTGCTCTAATTCTATTAATTTTTGTGTGGTGTTTGCCAATCCACGCTCAAAATGAATCGCCTTGGAAAAAGGTAGGTCAAAGGACGGTGTCCAGTGGTGCTGAAAATAGCGGTAAATCTAATTTAGCTAAACAATTATTGTTTCAACTAGACGCGGATGAATTAAAAAAAGAATTGGTTTTAACTAAAAATAATACGTCAAAAAGAAGCGGAGTCGAAATCACAATTCCAAATGTAAGCGGGGTTTTAGAAAAGTTTTTGGTTTGGGAGTCTTCTAATTTCGAACCGGAACTTCAAGCGAAACATCCTGATATTAAAGGGTACGCAGGTGTTGGGATTACAGATCCTAGTGCTTCAATTAATTTTAGTTTGTCGCCAAAAGGTATTCAAACTATGATTCTGCGGGCTGATAGCGGTTCAGAGTTTATAGAGGCAGACCAGGAGGATTCTTCTTTGTATGTTGTTTTTTCTTCTAAGGATAGGGACAGAGGAAGTTTACCATTTGTTTGTAAAACGGATGATGTTGCTTTAAACAAGCAATTATTAAGCAAAACTGCTAAGATAACTGCAAATAACAAAAGTTTTAAAACATTACGATTGGCGTTGTCCTGTACTGGGGAATATACAGCCTATCATGGAGGTACTAAAGTCAAGGCTCTTGCTGCGATGAACGCTACCTTGACAAGAGTAAATGGTATCTTTAATAAAGATTTGGCGGTTAAATTGATTCTTATCACGAATAATGATGCTATAATATATACTAATGCAATTACTGATCCTTATTCAGACGCTACTGCGGGTGCAGCTGGCGACTGGAGCCAAGAGCTTCAAACTAATTTAACGAATGTGATTGGGAACAGTAATTATGACATTGGTCACCTGTTTGGTGCTACAGGTGGCGGTGGAAATGCAGGATGTATCGGTTGCGTATGTGTAAACCCCACAACGGCGAATCCTATAGGGAAGGGAAGTGCGTATACCTCTCCTGGAGATGGCATCCCGCAAGGAGATGCTTTTGATATTGATTTTGTTGTACACGAATTAGGACATCAATTAGGTGCTAATCATACGTTTTCTTATGAATTAGAAGGTACGGGGGTAAATGTGGAGCCCGGAAGTGGTTCAACAATCATGGGGTATGCTGGTATTACGTCTGATTATGATGTTCAAGCTGCCTCTGATGATTATTTTGCGTACGCCAGTATTCTACAAATTCAAACTAATCTTGCGACAAAAACCTGCCCTGTAAGTACAACTATCACTAATAATCCTCCAGCGATAAATGCGGGTATAGATTATGTTATTCCTAATGGGACGGCATTTATTTTAAAAGGAACGGGATCAGATCCAGAAGGGGATACGATCAGCTATACCTGGGAGCAAAATGATAGTGCAATAACGACTAGCGGGAGTAATAGTTTAGCCGTATCCACAAAGCCTGACGGCCCGCTGTTTCGATCTTTGTATCCAGGAATTAGTCCTATAAGGTACATGCCATTGTATAGTAACGTGTTGTCGAATAAATTGACCAGTAAATGGGAGTCTGTATCAACTGTGGCAAGAGCACTTCATTTTGTGTTGACTGGAAGGGATAATGCGGCACAAGGTACTGCTCAGACAAATTCAGACGAAATGATTGTAAATGTGAGTGGAACAATAGGTCCATTTGCTGTTACATCCCAAAATACTGATAATATAAGCTGGATTCAAGGGACTTCACAAACGATAACATGGAGTGTAAATGGTTCCAATGCGTTAGCAGGTTCATCTAGTGTTAACATAAAACTTTCTGTAGATGGAGGTGTGACATTTCTTACTAGACTGGCTTCAAATACACTAAATGATGGTTCTGAAGTAATCACCGTTCCAAATATTATCGCAAAGAACTGCAGGATTTTAATAGAGCCGGTAGCTAATATTTATTATGCAGTAAACAGTACCGCTTTTGCGATAGGATATTCCGTTGTGTCTGGCTGTAATACGTATGCATTTATAGCTCCCTTTGCTATTCCAGAGCAAGCAGCTTATACAACAAGAGTTATAAATGTTCCTTCTACGAGTGCTTCTGTGGCTGATGTAGATTTTAACGTAGATTTTACCCATACATATTTGTCAGATGTAGAGATGGAAATCGTTAGTCCGCAAGGTACAACGGTAAAGTTATTTGATAGAAGCTGTGCGAGTACAAGTAGTACGTTGTTATTGAAATACGATGATTTGGGTGGAGATATTGTTTGTGGTACAACCACTTTGCAAAATGTTGCTCCTTTTCAACCATTAGCAGCTTTTAACGGGGAAAATCCATCGGGGAATTGGACGTTTAGGATTCGGGACGCTTACACGGGGGATAAGGGAACATTGAACTCTGCTTCTATTGCTATTTGTACAAAGTCATACACATTGTCAGCAGAAGATTTTAAAATTGATGACTTTGTCTTGTATCCAAATCCGAATAAGGGAAATTTTACTATTCAATTTACGAGTCAATCTGAAACTGGAGTACAAGTTTTGGTTCACGACTTGTTAGGAAGGAAATTGTTTGATAAAAATTATGAAAATAATAGCGACTTCAATAAAAACATTCAGTTACAGCAATTGCAAACAGGGATTTATTTGTTAACTGTTATTGACGGTGATCGAAAAGAAGTTAAAAAACTAGTGATCGAATAATTTTATAGGTTCGAAAATAAAAAAAGGGAAACGTGTAATCATGTTTCCCTTTTTTTTATTTTCCATTAAATGTGGTCATTGTATTTTCCAGACCGGCGGTTCCAAAAGATTTGATAATTTCATATGCCGTTTCTAATCGTTCTGGAAGTGCCGTTTTCTCAGCGTCATCCCAGTCTCCAAGGACGTAATCTACTTGTTTTCCTTTTTTAAACTCATCGCTAATTCCAAAGCGGAATCTCGTATATTGGTTAGTGTTCAGAATTAGATTAATGTTTTTTAAGCCGTTATGACCTCCGTCACTTCCTTTTGGTTTGATGCGAATCGTTCCAAAAGACAGATTCAAATCATCAGTAATGGCCATGATGTTTTCAAGCGGAATATTTTCTTTGTCCATCCAGTATTGCACGGCCTTCCCGCTTAAGTTCATGTAGGTGTTTGGCTTTAAAAGAAAAAAGGTCCTTCCTTTAAATTTGTACTCTGCAAGTGCTCCCAGTTTGACGGTTTGAAAAGAGAGTTGTTCTTTTTTGGCAAAATGATCCAATATTTTGAACCCTATGTTGTGGCGTGTATTGACATATTCAGCGCCTATGTTTCCTAGTCCGACTATTAAAAATTTATTACTCACGTTTTTTATATTGTTTTTTTGGTGTTCGTGAACCTCCGGTTTCATACAATCGGTAGTGTCTTCTTTTTGTTTTGATGAAAATATATCTGATATCCATTTAAGCATGCTGCAAAAGTAAACTTAATTAGATAATTTGTCAATGAGATAATTAGATAATTTAGTGGAGTAGGCTGAAGGAGTTTTCTAAGGATGGAAAAACGTTGTAAAATAGACCCGATAGTAGTGAAAATCCTTTTTGTTCGTCTTTTTTAGCGGACAAAAAGATTGAAGCGAATAGCGGGACAACTGATGTGGAAAGTAGTTGCTTATTCTCCTAATTCTGAAAAATGGTAGGAGAGATAAAGTTGGTAATGAGAAACGAGTTCAAATTAAATAAAAAAAGCACCAGTTTTACAACTGATGCTTTTAAATATGAGTGAAAAAATATTATTTTTTCTTTCCTTTTGCAGGAGCTCCTTTTGCTGCTTTTGCTGCTTCTTGCGCTGCTTTCATCGCTGCACGAGAGATTCTTACTTGAGCAACAACTGTGTTGTCTTGGTGAATCAATTTGTAGTTATCAGAAGCAAGTTTCGTAACGTACAATTTGTTCCCCATCATAAGTGGAGTAATATCAGCTTCAATAAAATCTGGAAGATTTTTTGGTAAAGCTTTTACTTTAAGTTTACGAGTGTTCAAACGTAAAACACCACCTGCAAGAACACCTTTAGATGTACCTACAACTTTCACAGGAACTTCCATAGTGATTTCTTTGTCATCAAATAATTGAAAGAAGTCAATATGTAAAATTTTGTCAGACACAGGGTGAACCTGAATGTCTTGTAGAATTGCATTGAATGATTTACCATTTTCCAATTCAATCACAACTGTGTGAGCGTTTGGAGTGTAAACCAAGCTTTTGAATGCTTTTTCTTCTGCTGAAAAATGTACTGGTTGATCTCCTCCGTATAACACGCAAGGAACCGCTCCAGCATTACGTAAGGCTTTAGTCGCAACTTTTCCCACGCTTTCTCTTTCTGATCCTTTAATTGTAATCGATTTCATTGTAAAAATTATATAGTTATTAAATATTCTACTTGTTTGTGGTTACATTATAAACTTTCCGCTGATGGAATTATTATGATGTACCATGTGCATAACTTCGGCAAAAAGTGGGGCACAACTCAACACTCTTATTTTTTTTGATTCTTTCTTTAACGGAATAGAATCAGTAACTATCAATTCTAATAGTTGAGATTTTTCTATTTTTTCGTAGGCATCTCCTGATAAGATGGCGTGAGTACAAATTGCTCTTACGCTCAATGCTCCTTTTTCCATCATTAAATCAGCGGCTTTCGCCAAAGTTCCTCCGGTATCAATCATGTCATCTACTAAGATTACATTTTTACCTCTAACTTCACCAATCAATTCCATGGTGCCAATAACGTTTGCAGCTTTTCTTTGTTTGTAACAAATAACTACATCTGATTCTAAAAATTTAGAATAAGCGTACGCTCTTTTTGAACCTCCCATATCTGGAGAAGCAATCGTCAAATTGTCAAGTCCTAAGCTTTTTACATAGGGTAAAAAGATAGTTGAGGCAAAAAGGTGATCCACTGGCTTTTCAAAGAACCCTTGAATTTGATCTGCATGCAAATCCATTGTCATTACTCTAGTTGCTCCAGCAGTTTCTAACAATTTCGCTGTTAGTTTTGCTCCTATCGGAACTCTAGGCTTGTCTTTTCTATCTTGTCTCGCCCAACCGAAGTAAGGTATTACAGCTGTAATATGTCTTGCTGAAGCACGTTTTGCAGCATCAATCATAAGTAGCAATTCCATCAGATTGTCTGAATTTGGAAAAGTGGAACAAACAATAAATACACGTAACCCTCTGATAGACTCTTCGTAAGAAGGCTGAAACTCACCGTCACTATAGGTTGACATGGTAACTTTACCTAATGGGATTCCGTATTCTGCGGAAATCTTTTCAGCTAGATAGACACTTTGTGAACAAGCAAAAATTTTAGCTTCTGGTTCTTGGTGTGACATTTAATTTGTTGTTTTGTAGTTAGTTAGTGTGTCCCGTTTTACGGAGGTGCAAATTTATGAAATTTATTCAACTGTGAAAGAAAAATTTTAAGTATTTTTAGTAGAATTTTTAATATTATTTTTTACATTTGCACCGTGTTAAAGGAATCGATGGTTGATTTTATTACAATCTCCTCTTTTATTGCGTTGAAATAACTGTTGTTATTTCATGTCTGCTAAGCCCGGATGGCGGAATTGGTAGACGCGCTGGTCTCAAACACCTGTGGGAAACCGTGCCGGTTCGACTCCGGCTCCGGGTACGTAAAAACCGCTTCGAAAGAAGCGGTTTTTTTAGTTTTACACTATAATGAATGCTTAGTCTTTCTTCAAAAGACATGCTTTATGTGGTGGCTATATGCTTGATCAACAGGAGTTTTTGTTATTCCAAAAATGATTTTAACTCTTGGCGGTATTGGTAAGGACTTTTTCCTGTGAACTCTTTAAACGATTTGTTAAAATGTCCAAAGTTGTTAAATCCACTTTCATAAGAGATTTCAGAAATGCTGATTGGTTTCTCTGCTAGTAGTTTTGAAGCATGAACTAATCTATAGTCATTGACGAATTTTGTAAATGTTTTATTGGTTATCTTTTTAAAATACCTGCAAAAGGAAGGGACGGTCATGGCTACGAGCGCTGAAATTACTTCTAAGCTAATGTTTTCCTGAAAATGGTCCTTGACAAAATTATAGATTACATTCATTCGGTCATTATCTTGCATTTGCATTTCCATCGAAAATCCTTCTGCATTCAAAAGCACGCTGTCTTTCGATAGTTCTAATTCGTTTAAGATGGATAATATGCTTAGTAGTCGCTGTAGTTGGGTTTGTTTATTTAATACTTCAATTCTTTCGCCTATTAATTTTTTTGTTTTTCCAGTAAACGAAATACCTTGTTTGGCTTGACTGAACAAGTTTTTAATATTTGTCATTTCGGAAATTTCGAAGAAAGCACTTCCCAAAAAGTCTGGTTTCATTTGTATAACGGTTTCTTTTTTGTTTCCGGTCTCTTCATCAGTAAAGCCGCAATGAGGTAAATTACTGCCGATAAGTATTAGATCGCCATCGTTGTAATAAGAAACATGGCTGCCTACTTGTCGTTTACCAGAACCACCATTAATATAGACCAATTCTATTTCTGGGTGATAATGCCAGTGGTTGGTATGTATGTTGGCTTTTTCTTCATGATTGGATATAGAGAATGAGCTTCCAAAAGAAGGAACTATGATTTCTAAGTTGGGTACTATAGGTCTCATATTCTATGTTGTTTATTGTTTGTGCGAATTTAGTCAATCGTTGCGAATTTGTCATCTTTTTTAACCTTTATCGATTTCGTAAAAGGTAAAATACCGTATAATCATGAAAACTCTGCATTATATTCAACGAAATGGATGGTGTAGTTTTGTAATAGTTAAAAGGATTATAAATCTAAAAACTTTAATTATGAAAAAGATTTTAAAATTTGGTTTAGTATTGGTCTTAGTGTTAACAGCTATGAATGTACAAGCCGCAGAGGTGGATTTTGCGCTAAATGTGAAAAAAGGGCAAGGAAAGATGGTGACTTTTGTTTTAGATAAGATGGATAATATTGAATTGTCTATTTATGATGCAAACAAAGTGTTGATTTACTCAGAAAAGGTTAAGTCAAAAGAAAGTATTAACAGAACATATGATTTGAACAGTTTGCCGGAGGGTACTTACTTTCTAGAAGCAGAATCTGAGTTGAAAATAGCGACATATAAAATTGCTGTCATTGGAGAAACAGCTACTTTAGAGGAAGCTGCGGTATCTGTAGTTTACAAACCTGTATTTGTAAACGATAAAGGATTGGTTTCGTTAAGTGTTTTTAATTTTGAGAAAAAAGCTGTTACGATTAAAATCTACAATGAAGACGAAGTTGAATTGTTCAGTGAAACAACTAGTGAAGAGTATGTCGGAAGGTTTTTTGATATTAAAATGTTGCCAAATGACAAGTTCACCTTTGTGGTTTCCTATGCTAATAACACAATGATTAAAACCATTTCGGCGGTAGAATAAATAAGGTATTCTTTAGATAAGAAGCAGCTCAATTACTTGAGCTGCTTCTTTTTGTTACATCTTAGCTGTAATTTGACCCATCACCCAGCTGGTGTGTGCGGCTGTTTTTCCATTTGAAGGGTGTGGAGTATTTCCTAATAATTGTTATTTAATTGCTTGTACATGATTGAATTGTACGTTTTCTGGATGCTCGATAAAGAGCTCTGATTTTCCATCTTCATTTGAAAGTGCTATAGATTGCTCGTCAAAAACAGAAAATTCAATTTTACCTTTACTTCCGTAAATGGTCACCTTGTCTTCTCTGGTGAAACACCCAAAGTTCCAGCTTCCTGATCCAGTTATTCCCTTTTCATGAAGCCAGCAAGCTGTAGTAGCATCTTTGGCCGAATACAATCCTTGTTGGTTAAGGCTAATTCCTGAAACTTCTTTAATGTCTCCTAATAGATACGTGAACAAATCCAAGCCATGACTCGCTAAATCATCAAAATAGCCAGCAGTAGCCACTTTTGAATCGGTACGCCAGTTATAATCTTCTGATAGATCTTGTTCAGATGCGGGTTTGCTCAGGTGCCAATTGATATGTCTGACTTTGCCAATGCTGTTTGTGTCTAGCCAGTCTTTTATTTGTGAAAAGCGGGGTAAAGTTCTTCTGTAATAAGCAACAAAAAGGGGGAGGTCTTTATCTCTAAAGGCTTCATATATGGTATTGCTGTCTTCGTAGTTTGGAGTTAATGGTTTTTCGATACAACATATCTTACCCGCTTCGGCTACTTTTAGTCCGTATAATTTATGGGTGTCAGGCGGTGTCGCAATATAAATGGCATCAATTTCAGGGTCGTTGATTAATGCATCTGCGTCAGTATAATATTTTTTTATTCCGTGTCTTGTAGCGTAATCTTTTGCTTTTTCACCGTCTCTTCTCATCACTGCAGCAATTTCAAATCCGGCTGTTTTTTGATAAGCGGGTCCGCTTTTTTTCTCGGTTACATTGCCACAACCTAATATTCCCCAACGAACAGTAGCTGTTTCTTTATTTATATCGGACATCGTTTTTTTAATTAGTTTTTGGTCCCCAATACTTTTTATAAAGGGCTAAAGTAAAAAAAAGAGGCTGTTTTAAATCTAATTAGAAACAGCCTCTAGTATTTAATTGACATTCATTCATTTAAATTTATTCCACATACAGCTTTAACAACAATGCTAATAGTGATAGTCCAATGATGACTAGGAAAAAGCCACCAATATAGTAGTAAAGAATTTTCTTTTGTTCTTTAGACGTTTTGTTGGTTTTTATTCTTTTTGAATGCCTTTTTTGCTTCATAAATTAGCTTTTAAAATGCTAAGTTGTTGTAAGTTAGCTGAATTTTAGTAAAGCAACAAAAAAGGATTAGGTTTTTCAATACCCACTTTTAGTGATATTTTATAAAATTAAATGTGATTTGTATCGAATGATTAATCGCAACCATCAATGCCGCAGCTGTTTCCATCATTCGTTTCTATTATAGACACTTTTGATTTGAAATCGCCTTCTTCCCATGCTTTCTCTAGAGTGTTTACGAATGTTTCCACATGTTGAGCGCCAGAAACAGCATATTTATTATCAAAAACAAAGAAAGGAACTCCTTGAACTCCGATGTTCTGTGCCATTTCGATATCTTGTTTTACGGCTTCTGAATATGCATCGGAGTGTAGTACGGAGTCGATTTCAGTTTTGTCGATTCCCGCTTCGATTCCCAGAGTACTTAATATTGCTATATCGTTTACGTTTTGACCATCTGTTAAATAGGCTTTGAACAATAGTTCCTCTAATTCATTTGATTTATTATGCTTCTTAGCCAAATGTAAAAGGCGGTGTGCATTGAAAGAATTTGCCATGATGGCTTTTTCAAAATGGAAGTCCAATCCTGAGTTTTTAGCATTCTGAGTCATATTGTCCATCATTTCTTGAGCCCATTCTTTGTCTTTTTGGTATTTTTTGGCTAGATGTTCGGCCATATTATCATCTTCTGATGCGATAAAGTTAGCATCAAGCATGAAGCTTTTCCATTCAATTTCTACATTGGCTGAATTCGGAAACTGTGCTAAGGCTCCTTCAATCCTTCTTTTTCCTATATAACAATACGGACACATAATATCCGACCAGATTTGTATTTTAAGTGTGTTTTCCATTTTCTTTTTCATGTTTGTATATACAAATGTATTAAAGTGTTTTTGGAAACTAGTGGAGTTTAGGTTTTTATTAGGATTTATTTTTTATTTCTGGTTGAATTTGAGGTTTTTTCGGGTTGTTTTTATTTAGGTATGTTTAAGATGAGGTTATGAACTATAGAAGTTCAATTTAATATGGGGTCTCTTTTTGGCATTTTTTTGTGAACTCGAGACTTTTTTTTATACTAAACAAGTCGTGTTTATGTACATAGCGATATCGTAATAGTTTAATTTTCTTACTTTTTATAATATATAAACGTATTTATTACGTAATATGTTATTGGTACTTATACCTTGATTTATATGATATAATAGTATAAATAGTGCTTTTTAATTGCAGTAATTGTTTTTTTAAAGTATTTATTTTTTACATATGTCAAATTTAATTATATCTTTGTTTTATTAAACGTATTAAATACGTTTAATAAAACAACAACAACCAAACAACCAAAATCAACAAGATTTAATTAATTATGAAACAAGGATTCAAAATCACATCAGTTTTAACGGGAGTTAAACTGAGGAAAAAATTAACGTTACAAGTACTGGCTTTAGGGATGCTTTTTGGAGCAACTGCTATGCAGGCTCAAGGAGAAAGAGTTAAGAGAGATAAAGATACCGTTAAAGCTGTAGATAACTATCAACCTTTTACTTTCGGACTTCATTTGAAAAACATGCACCTTTGGCATGGATTTACCGTAACTCCTGGTCCAATGGCAGCGACTAATCTAGAGTATAATACAAGAGACAAAAAGTTTACATTTGGTTTTTGGGGTGGTACTGGTGCTGCTTCAGATGTTACTAATAAAACAGGGCAACAAGTAGGTGCTCATTACAAAGAATTTTCTATCTATACTGTGTATCGTTTCTCAAATAAATTTTTCATGGAAGCAGTTACTCATAATAACTACACTGGTGTAGAAGAAAGAGGAGATGTATTACATTATTGGAGTTATGATAAAACACAAGGATATAATTTTGTAGATTTAAACTTCGGTTACCAAGTTTCAAAAAACACTTTGTTGTACTTAGCAACAATTGTAGGTGGTGGTTCTGGTGATTATGAAGTACAAACAGACGGTTCATTGAGAGATTCATACACTCATTATCTAGAAGTTAAAAGCAAAGTTTGGGAAAAAGGAGATAGTCATCTTTCGCTTTTTGCAGGTGGTGCTTGGTCTTTTGTAAATGATAAAACTTTTTATACTGAAGGGAAAGGTAACTTTATCAATATTGGAGCTACGTTGTCTAAAAACGTAAAATTAGGAAGTTATGTTTTACCAGTTGACGTTACTGCAATGTGGAATCCAGAAAAGCAAAAAACTGTTTTGCAAGTTGACTTTAAAGTATTTTAATAAAAACAAAAATATACAAACAAACTAAATTAAGAAATTATGAAAACATTATTGAAAAAAATGGTTAAGCCACTATTGATGTTGGCAATCGTAGCAAGTGCTACAAGTTGTATTGATAAAGACAAAAATGCTGCAGGAAGTACTCCTGATGCAGCAAGTACAGGAGAAAAAATTGAAAGCGCAAAAGATTTGAAAGGATTGAAAATTGGATATTGTACTCCGTCTTTGGATGCACCTTATTACCAAGCGCTTTTGACAAGTATTAAAGAAACGACAGAGGCAAACGGAATGGAATTTTTGTCTGCAGATGGTCAAGGTGATATCAGTAAGCAAATTGCTGCTTGTGAAGATTTGATTACCAAAGGTGTTGATGCTTTATTGTTAAACCCAAAAGATCCAGACGCATTGGTTGAAGTAACTAAAGTAGCTAACAAAGCTGGGATTCCAGTTTTTATTATCGATAGTTCTATTAATCCTGCTGCAGAATTTGTGACTACTATTCAGTCAAACAATTTAGCAAACGGTGAATTAGCTGGAGAATGGGCTGCTAAGAAATTTGGAACTAAAAAAATGACTATTGCTTTGTTGAGTGGTAATGCTGGTAACCCAGTAGGTAGAACACGTAAACAAGGTTTATTACAAGGGATTACAGAAGAGCAGTTAAGAACTTTAGGGTACATCAATCTTAATGTAGTTACCCAAGCGTACACAGATTGGACGTATGCTGGTGGTCAAAAAGCAATGGAGGATGTATTAGTAGCACACCCAGACGTGAATGTTGTTATTACAGAATCTGATGTATGTGTATTAGGAGCGATTAAAGCGATTGCAAAAGCAGGAAAAACAAAGGATATCTTGATTGTTGCAGGTGCAGATGGTCAAAAAGAAGCTATAAAATACATTATGGATACTGATTGGTACGGTTGTACTGCAATGAATAGTCCAGTTCAAATTGGAAAAAATTCAGTAGAAGCTGCAATTCAGTATATCAATGGTAAAAGAGATTTTTCTAAAATATCATTTACAGCTCCATTGTTAATTACAAAAGAAAACGCTGCTAAATATTACAACCCAAAAGCATTGTTTTAATCTAATAAAAACCCTTTGGGTATAATTAATAAAACTAAAGTAGTATGGAAAAAATAGAAAGTGAATACCGAGTTGAGATGACTGGAATAACCAAAAGTTTTGGTGTTGTTTCTGTTCTTGAAGGAGTTAATTTAAAAGTTAAACATGGCGAAATCCATGCTTTACTCGGGGAAAATGGAGCAGGAAAATCTACTTTAGTTAAAATTCTGAGTGGGGTACATCAAAAAGATGATGGAAAAATTTTGCTGAATGGTAAAGAAATTAATCCAAAAAACACCCACGACGGTCAAGTATTAGGAATTAGTGTTGTGTATCAAGAGTTATCATTAGTTAATGATTTATCAGTAGCCGAAAATATTTATTTGCACAAATTGGGAGCAAGTAAATTTTGGATGAATTGGAAAAAAATCACCAAAGACGCTCAAGAATTAATTGATTCATTGGGATTTGTAATTGATGCATCAGCAATTGTTAGAGATTTAAGTATTGTTCAAAAACAAGTAGTTGAGATTGCGAAAGCATTGTCTGAAGATACCAAAGTTTTAATTTTAGATGAGCCAACAACTGTTTTTGACCCACATGATGCACAAAAATTATTTACAAACCTTCTGAGGTTGAAAAATGAAGGAATGTCTATCATTTACATATCGCATCATTTAGATGAAATATTTAAGATAGCAGATAGTATTACAGTGCTTAAGGATGGAATTGATACTGGTAGTATGGCTACCAAAGACATTAACAAGGACAATGTTATTAAATTAATGATTGGTCGTGAGTTGGATGATTTATTCCCAATTCGTGATGCAATAGTAAATAATACTCCTGTTTTTGAAGTCAGAAATCTATACGGTAGTGACGGTTTTGTAAAGGATATTTCTTTCTCTGTACTTCCAGGTGAAGTTGTTGGAATTGCAGGTTTGGGA
Organism: Flavobacterium gillisiae; assembly: GCF_900107635.1. Classification (GTDB taxonomy): domain Bacteria; phylum Bacteroidota; class Bacteroidia; order Flavobacteriales; family Flavobacteriaceae; genus Flavobacterium; species Flavobacterium gillisiae. The sequence goes on along the minus strand of NZ_FNRD01000002.1, from coordinate 117,430 downwards.
GGAAGTGGAAGAACAGAAATGGCAAAACTTATTTTTGGGGCCGATAAAAAGAAATCGGGAACTCTAATTCTAAACGGAAAAGTGATTAAGACCGATTCCCCTTTTGATGCCGTTAAACATGAAATAGGGTTTGTGTCCGAAGATAGAAAGGAAGAGGGAGTGTTTTTACCACTTTCGATTAGACGTAATATAAGTATTACTAGTTTTAAACCTATTTCTGATAAGTTTGGCTTTATAAATTATCAAAAAGAATGTGATAATGTAAGTGCTTTAATTGCTAAGCTTAATATTAAAACGCCAAGTAGTGAAATGAATGTTAATAATTTATCTGGTGGAAATCAACAAAAAGTCGCTTTAGCTAAATGGTTAAGTATTGATAGTAAGTTGATTATTATTGATGAACCAACAAGAGGTGTAGATGTTGGTGCCAAAATAGAAATTTATCACCTCATCAATGAAGTTGCAAAAAAAGGAGTTGGTGTTATTGTTATTTCTTCAGATATGCCGGAGATTATGGGAATTGCAGATCGAATTCTAGTCATGTACAAAGGAACTATATTTGGAGAATTGCCAAAAGAAAAATTCACAGAAGAAAATATTTTAAGATATTCCATTGGCGAAGAATTAAAAGCATAAACATTAATAACACTAAATTTAAATAAAATGAATACAGCTATAAATAAACAAGGAAATGGTCTGGGCGGAATATTAAAGTTCGTGCTTAAACACAACACCATCTTTATTTTTGTCTTGCTGGTTATCTTTTCAGCATTAATATCAGACGTATTTTTTACAGAAACCAACCTTTCTAATTTATTAAAACAAGTATCTGGAATTGGAATAGTAAGTATTGGAATGTTAATAGTAATTCTAACAGGCGGTATTGATTTGTCTGTAGGTTCAATTGTAGCATTATTAGCAGTTGCATTTGCCATTTTGGTAAACATGGTAGTTTTGCCGCTTGCTATTTTAATAACTATTGTAATGGGATTCGCTTTAGGGAGTTTCTCCGGATATTTGGTAGCTTATAAAAAAATGGCACCATTTATAGCAACCTTGGCATTAATGACAATCGCTAGAGGTTTAGGATTTATATATTCTAAAGGTTCTCCAGTAACTTTTGACTCTCCAGGTGGTACTTTTATGTCTGATTTTGCAAATAATTCCACTTTATTTGTTCCTAATATCGCTATTGTATTTTTTATTATCGTTGCTGTGGCTGCGGTAATGTTAAAATATAACGTTTTTGGAAGATTAGTAATCGCAATGGGAAGTAACGAAGAAGCTTCACGTTTATCAGGAATTAAAGTAAGTAAATATAAGTTCTTGGTGTATGCAATTTCAGGTTCTTTAGCCGCTATTGCCGCTATTGTTACCGCTTCAAGAACTAACCTTGGTTCTCCAAATATGGGTGTAGCTTGGGAACTGGATGCCATTGCAGCCGTTGTAATTGGTGGTGCTAGTTTAAATGGTGGAAAAGGAAATGCAGTAAATACACTTATGGGAGTTCTAATCTTGGGATTGATTGGAAATATTTTAAATCTTCTAAATGTGCCATCTTATCCACAACAAGTTGTAAAAGGTGCGATCATCATCTTAGCCGTATTATTTCAAAAAATCGAAAGCAAAAAATAGGAATCATGTCAAATCATAAATTAAAAAACAGTAGTTTAAAAGAGCTAACTGCAGGGGTTTCTATACCCAGTTATAATAGAGGAAATGTTAAAGCAGGAATTGTTCACGTTGGTGTAGGAGGTTTTCATAGAGCGCACGAAGCCATGTATTTAGACCAATTATTACATGATGAATCCAACTCAAATTGGGGGATTTGTGGGGTAGCTTTATTATCTTTCAATCAAAAAATATACAATACGCTTAAAGATCAGGATGGTTTATATACACTAGTTGTAAAAGAATTAGATGGGACTTTGACTAAAAGAATTATAGGGTCAATTGTAGAGTATTTATTCGCTCCCGATAGTCCAAAAGCAGTGATTGAAAAAATGGCACATCCTGATGTCAAAATTATAACCCTTACGATTACTGAAGGCGGTTATAATTTGAACGAAGCGACGGGAGAATTCAATTTAGAGAATCCTCAAATTATACACGACAGTAAAAATCCGGAGGCTCCAAAAACGATCTTTGGGTATTTAACGCAGGCTTTACAATTAAGAAAAGAACAAAAAACAGGTGCGATAACCATCCTTTCTTGTGATAACATCGAAGGGAACGGACATGTAACTAAGAAAATGCTTTTGTCGTATGTGGCTTTCGCACAACCAGAATTATTAGAATGGATCGAAAGCAACGTATCTTTCCCCAATAGTATGGTAGATAGAATCACGCCTGCTACAATGCCTACTGATATTGCAGAACTTAAAGAAGTTTCTGGTATAGAAGATCAATGGCCAGTTGTTTGTGAATCTTTTAAACAATGGGTTATCGAGGATGAATTTATTGCAGGAAGACCAAACTTGGAGTCCGTTGGTGTTCAATTTGTAAAAAATGTTGCTCCTTTCGAAAAAATGAAATTAGGTTTATTGAATGCTGGACATTCAGTTGTTGGAATTCTAGGTAGTTTGATGGGATATTCTACCATTGACGAAGCCGTTACTGACCCAGCTATTGGAATTTTCTTGGCTAACTATTTGGATGTTGAGGTAACGCCAATTCTTCGTGATTTAGAAGGAATGGATTTAACTGCTTACAAACAAACACTTATAAATCGTTTCAGTAATATTTACATCAAAGACCAAATTGATAGAATCTGTTCGGAGAGTTCGGCAAAAATCCCGAAATTTATATTGCCAACCGTGCAAGAGCAATTAAAAGGAAATAAAGCGATTAGCCATGCGTCGTTAGTATTGGCTGCTTGGGCAATTTATAGTTTGGGATTTAATGAAAAAAAGGAAGCAATCAATATCAAAGATGCTTTGCAAGAAACTCTTTTGGCGCAAGCCAAATTAGCACAAGAAAATCCAAAATTATTTTTAGAATTGGAAGCTGTTTTTGGAAATTTAAGTCAATCGGAGCTGTTTTCTGACGCTTTCGCGAAAGCCTATCAGGATATCGTAAGTTTTGGTGTAGAGAAATGTATAGTGGAAATGAATAGTAACTTTTTAATTCAAAAGTAATGATAAAGGCAACTTGTTTTGGAGAAGTATTGTGGGATGTATTTCCAACTCATAAAAAGATAGGAGGAGCGCCGCTTAATGTTGCTGTGAGGTTAGAATCTATGCAGAATGAGGTGGCCGTTATTAGCAGAATTGGAACGGATGAAATGGGAGATCAGGTAATAGCCTTTTTAAAAGAAAATAATGTTGAGACTAAAGGTGTCCAAATTGATTCTGAATTTAAAACAGGTAAAGTCAAAGTGACCCTAGACGATAATGGATCTGCTTCTTATGATATAATGCAACCGCGTGCTTGGGATAAAATCCAATTGACGGATATTGCTATAGAACTTACTAAAGCCGCCGATGTTTTTATTTATGGAAGCTTAGCTTGTAGAGACATAACATCTAAAAACACATTATACGAGCTGCTGAAATTAGCAAAATATAAAATATTTGATGTGAATTTGCGCAAGCCATATTATTCATTAGATGTTTTATCACATTTGATGAATGAAGCTAATTTTGTGAAGTTCAATGATGACGAAATTTTGGAAATAGCAGGATTATTAGGGGCAGAGGCGCAAACATTAGAAGCAGCTATTTTGTTTATTGCTCAAAAAACTAATACAGACTGTATTTGTGTAACCAAAGGAAGTAAAGGTGCTGTTTTGTATTTTGAAGGGGATTTTTATTCTAACCCTGGGTACAAAATTACCGTTGCAGATACTGTTGGCGCTGGTGATTCTTTTTTGGGTACATTAATCAATAAATTAGTAAAAAAATATGATCCACAAGACGCTTTAGATTATGCTTGTGCCATGGGAGCATTGGTAGCAAGTTATGAAGGTGCTAATCCAAAGGTTGAAGAAGCAGAAATCAATAAATTAATGGGTAAAACAGTTTCGTAAGGAGAATTTGTAATTCCTTGTAATAAAAATTTTAGCTTGAACTATTTTTTTATTTCTAGTAAAACTTCATGGTGTAAATCATGAGGTTTTATTGTTTTCCAATGTTTGCGCCTTAGAGAATTAATTAGCATTCCAATTTTGGATACACTCTTTTACCTTATGTTCTCGTAGTTGAGTAAATGCTTCTAAATAATAAGAAGTGAAGGTCTCATTTTCACTCAGGTCATCAAAAATTGATTTGATTTCAATGAATTTAAGAGGGTTTTGGATAGAAAGTGCCGCCGTTCTAATAAGTCTACCGCTCATAGTATCGATAATGTCGTAAGGCATATCGTTATCATCAAGGCCATCATTGTATTTAGCCCAAGCCGCAATGATAAAAGCCGCTTCTTTAACGTTCTTTTCGTTTTGTAATTGGTGTTTGACGGTGGGCAGAATGAATAAGGGAATTTTAGCCGAACTTTGTTGGCAAATCCTGAATAATTGGTCATTGATATGCGGATTTTGGAATCGGGAAACTAAATTGTTTTTATAGTTTTCGATACTTTCTTTATCTGAATCTGTCAGCGTTGGTGTTACTTCGTTATCCAAAAATGTTTTTAGAAAAAACATAAAATCTTCATCGTTTGCAGCTTCATACACTGTTTTATAGCCATGTAAAGTACCTAAAATTCCTAGTATGCTGTGGCTAGCATTCAGTAATCGGAGTTTTAAATTTTCAAATGGACCAATATTATCTGTGTATTGTACACCAACTTTATCCCAGGCCGGTTTGTCATGAATAAACTTGTCTTCAATTACCCATTGCGAAAAAGATTCGCAAACCACTGGTAATTGATCATCAATAAAAAAATCTTCTTTAAGGGTTTGGATATCTTTAGAATTGGTAATTGGCGTAATCCTATCCACCATGGTATTTGGAAAACTAGTGTTTTTTGAAATCCAATCTAGGAGATCGGGCTCCGTTTTGCTCACATAATTAAATAGTGATTGTTTCATCGTGTCTCCATTAGACTTTATGTTGTCGCAGGAAAGAATTGTACAACCAGGAAGATTTCTTAGTTTTCTTAATTTGAAAGATTGAGTTAAATAACCAAAAACTGTTTTTGGACTAAAGGGATTTTTAATATCCTCCGTCACTTCTGGATGATTTATATCAAACTCTCCAGTGATTTCATTTAGGTGATACCCATCTTCAGCAATTGTCAAAGAGATTATTTTAATGTCGGGATTTGCCATCTTTTCAATGACAGCTAAAGGGTTTTCAGGACCAAAAAAATATTCTACTATCGAACCGATAACTTTGGCTTTATGGGAACCGTTTGTTTCTTTGGTATAAAGGGTATAAAGTCCATCTTGGTCTTTTAAAATATTATAAATTTTTCGATCAGAATCAAGCAAATCTACTCCGCAAATGCCATAGTCTAGCTCCTTATATTTATCTATCAGTTCATGAATATAGTAGGCTTGATGTGAACGATGAAAATTACTCACTCCAATGTGTAAAATACTGGTATTGATAAGGTTCCTGTCATACGAAGGGATAGAAACATCTTTAGGCAATGAACTTAAGTTTTCTGCATTAAGATAATAGGATTTTGCCATAGTAGTGGGGAAGCTATAATGTGTGATTTAAAAGCTTAAAAATACGTATTTAAATTTAAAATTAGCTAGTCTTCGTTTTGTTGGTTAATATCATGATGTCGAAACTAGTAAAATAGGAAAGGTCAATTCTTAATCGTAATCACTGTAGGATACAGTTAGGAATTTAGTAGTAATTATTGATTGTTAAATTACAAAAGATAGGTGTTGTGTGGCTTTTTGCCTCGTGAAGTAATTTGTAAATTGGTGGTATAAAAACGTTACTATGTTTGCTCTGGATAATTGATTTTTTCTCTAATAAAAAAATTAAAACAGCTATATTTGTGAGGTACGAATGTATGGCAAAACCAATTTCATAATATGGACTTTAGAAAAATAAATAACTTATCGGTAGATTGTGTGATTTTTGGTCTAGGTTCAGATAGTCTAAATGTTTTGCTCGAAAAACGTAGTTTAAACTTATTCAACGAAAACTATCCTGTAATAGATGATTGGATTTTACCTGGTGAAAACGTGTTTAAAAGTAATAACTTGGGACAATCTGCAGACAAGATCTTAAAGGAGGTGACCGACGATAGTTTTTCCAACAAAAAGCAATTCAGAACCTACGGAAGTCACAAGAGAGTCAAATCGGATAAAGATATATTATGGGTTAGAAGTAAAGGAGGAGAGGCTAGAACCATTACTGTAGTTTATTATTTGACGTTACCCCAAGAGAATATTACAATAGCAGCAAATAGTAATTTTAGTTGGTTTCCGGTAGAATCACTTCCGCAAGTAGGTTTTGATCATGAATTGATTATTAACGACGCCTATGATGACTTAAAAAGTAAAGTTACTACGGAGCCGGTTATGTTTGATTTGGTTCCAATAAAGTTTACGTTAAATGAACTTCAAATGGCTTTCGAAATTCTACTAAACATTGAATTAGACAATAGAAATTTTAGAAAGAAAACCATTAGTAAATCTTACATCGTTCCTCTAGACGATAAACGAAAGGTAGCGGGTTCCAAAAAACCTTCCAAATTGTACATGTTTAGTAAAGATGTATATGAAAAAGTCATTGAAAAAGATTATATCATAAGTACGATATTAGTTTTGGTGGTAAAACTTTTTATTTGAGCTAGCTTTACACTAATTGCTTTTCGTTTTGAACAGATAGAGGTAAAGTAAATTTAAATTCGCTTCCTTTATCAACAATACTTTGAACCCAAATCTTCCCGCCTTGTTTCTCAATAAATTCTTTACACAAAATCAATCCTAATCCATGGCCTTCTTCATTTGCCGTGCCCATTTTTGATTTATTAAAATCTGCTGTAAAGATGTTTTTAATTTCAGATTGTGACATCCCAATACCATCGTCCTTTATTGTAACTTCAACAAAACCATTTTCTTCCTTAGTCGTTACTGCTATTTCTCCATGAGAATTTGAATATTTGATGGCATTGGAAATTAAATTTCGTAAAACAGTAGCTAACATGTTTTCATCTGCATCTACAGAAATATTTGTATCAACATTTATAATTACTGAAACTTTTTTATGTAGCGCCTGTATTTCAAGTAATTTAATTTCATCACTAATTAAACTAAAAAGAACGATACTTTTAGTTTTTAGAATAGTCTCTTGGCTAATTGCCCATATAAACAATTCATTCAAAATGGAAGATGCTTTATGAGCTGATTCATTAATAGATTTTAAAAACAACATTTTTTCGGTCTCATCTAGTGAAGCATCGTCCTCAATCATTAATTCTGTAAGACCTTCGATTGCGCTTAATGGATTTTTTAAATCATGCGCTAATATTTTAAAAAACTTATCTTTTGCACTGTTTAAATCCTTTAAGTGGTCGCGCTGTACTTGAATTTCATCATTCATCACGCTAATCTGTTCGCTTTTGGCGGCTAGTAATTTATATGCCTTCTTTTTAGAGTTCTGTTGTACAATTAAAAACGCTATGAAACCGATAGAAATAGAAAAAATAAAAATAAAGAAATAACTCAATCTTTTTTTAGACTGTAATTTTAGCTCAGTATTCTCATTCTTTATTGTTAAGTCATTAATTGTGGCTAGCTTCTTTTCGTGGTCGACCAACTGTTGAAATAGTAAAACTTTACCATCATTGTTGTCTGAAAGCATTTTTTCTTTTGCTTGAATATATTGATTTTTATATTTTAGTGCTTTTTGATAATTTTTAATTTTTTCATATGCCTTTGACAAGGTTGATAAATTTTCAGCTTGGTAGGCCAGGTCATCAATTGCAATACTTATTTTTTGACTTTTATTCGCGTAGCTAATTGCTTCCTGAAAGTTATTTTGTTTATATTTAATATTAGCAACGTTCAAGTAAATTACTGCAAGCATATCCTTATTATCAATCTTTTTAGAAATAGTTAAGGATTTTTGAAAATACTCCAATGCTTTGTCATATTGCTTAAGATTAATATACGTGTCACCTATATTGTTGTAATTTACCGCAACACCATAGTCATCTTTAAGTGTAAAGAACATCTCATTTGACTTGCTGTAAAATTCTAATCCTTTTTCATAATCACCGCTGTCTGTAATTGAATTAGCAATACTTGAATAACTGTAGGCTACTCCGGATTTATCTTGGTTTTTTTTATAAAGCTCTAATGCTTTATTAAAATAGTCAACAGAAATAGTGTAATTTTTTTTCTGATAATATACATTTCCAATTCGAGAATAGACTTTTGCAATTCCAATTTCATCTTTAATATCCCTATAATTTTTTAAAGCACGTAAATAACTTTTAAAAGCTTTGTCTTCAGAGTAGGAATACTCATATGCACTCCCTATATATATATTAACCAAAGCAAGTTTGCTATAGTCTTTTAATTCGACTAACAATAAAGACACTTCTTCAAAATGTTTAATCGCTTCTACATAGTGATAATGGTTATGATAATACAGTCCTTTGCTTAGCAATACTTCGGCCACTTGCTTGTTTGACTTCATTGTATGCGCCAATGCCATTGCCTTATGAAAATAAATTGTAGCAGAATCTACTTCTTTAATTGAGAAAGTATTTGCTTTTTTAAGTATAGATGTTATTTCACTGTTTGCTACAGATTTATTAGTTACTCGTTGAACATCGGCCCTATTGCTCAAAATATCTTGTCCCCATATCGATGAGGAAGATCCGATTATTATCAATAACAATAAATAGTTTTTCATAGTGGTAAATATAGTCGCTTTGCAATTCTGTTGTAAATCTATTCTTGAGATACATCACTTGCGTGCGAAGATTTATGTTGACGATTAATTATATTGTAATTTTTAAATAAAATTACTTGAATATTTATTGATTCATACGGTGGGCTAAATTACGCTAAAGAACCGTTAAAATACAAATTAATACGCTGAACTACAATATAAGACCGTAACTATCTGAAAAAAATTACATTTATAGTATGATTAAATAGCTGTTATTACACTTTACTACTTGTGTTTATCTTTAATTTTAGTGAGAAGCATCTTGTTTTTTATCGAAGATGTCATTTGTGAAATTTGGAATAAATTTTCAGGGGGATAACTACTATTTATTTTTGGAAGTGTTTTAAGAGTGGAGAAAAGTAGTACAAAAAAGAATGGTGTTCTATGTCCTATTCCGTCAATTAAGGAAGAAAGTTGCCTGGTATGAGAAAGCAATTGTATTAAAACAAAGTTAATATCGAGTTCGTATAAGTTATTATTATTCGAATTCAGAAGTAGCGTACAATGGTGATGTTTAGAGATTTACTAGTGTGAAACCATTTCATTCTTCAAAGTTGTAAAATGTGACTTAAATCTTTGGCACGCTACTTGAATATCTCATTTCAAACAACAATGAAAAAGCGAAAGCCGAAAAGCTCATGAGTAGGCAAAACCCAAAATAGAATTATTATGAAAAAAATTACCTTTTTAGTAGCTAGTATCCTTTTAATTGGAGGTGGTGTAGCAAATGCAACAGAGAGAAATACCTTTTCTCTTGAGAGAAGAGTAGCTGTTGATTTTAGAAATGCGGAGCCAATTGTGTTCATGGAAAGTGGAGTAGAGTTCTTCATATTTACCGACGGACAATTTGATTTTAATACGAGACCGGATGCTCGTCATAAATACAATCGACCGTATAGTAGTGGTAATAAAAACTATGACGAACGTGGTAGTCATAATAATAGGTATTATGGGGTTAATGTTGAACACGATAGAATGGGTAGAGTGAGACGTATCGGTAATATTAGTATTAGTTATGATAGGAATGATAGAGTCCAACGTGTGGGTTCAGTACAGATGTCATACAACCGTTATGCTTTAGAACGAGTGGGTGGTTTAGAGATTATCTATAATCGTCGTGGTCAGGTTGTTGATACTTTCGGTTCTGTAAAAGGAAGTAGAGTGTATAGAAATAACGATAACGACCATTGTGATTCAGGATATAACCAAGTATCAAACGACTACGCCGACTACGATTTCAGAAGTCAGGATATTATAATCGACAGACATGAGCCAAGAGTTGGTGGAAGTGTAGCTGTTAGAATTGGCGGAAGGAATTAGGTTATTGTAATACTATTTGAGTTTTGAAAATACTGCAATAGAACATAGCCACAAACTAAATGTTAGATTTAGGGTATGAGAAATTTTACAGAAATTTCTAAGATTAAATGCTATAATTAATTAGTTAGAAATATCCCGTTGGTATTCGTATCAGCGGGATTTTTGGTTGGTATAAACTGTGAGGTAAAAATGCGATTGTAATGAATCGAAAGCCTATTAGGTGCTATCGTATTGATCAGGGTTGGATAGTTTAGACATAAAAAAAACCATTCGCCGCTGCGAATGGTTTTCTATATAGTTTAAAAAGAAAGTTTATGCCAGTAAATCCAAAACAAATGATGGAAACAAACCTAGTGCAATATTCAAGACAATCGCTATAACGGCAACTGCATAAATAACAACAGGAGTTCCCGTTCTTTCTTCATTAGGCTCTTTGGTATACATCGCCAGGATCAATTTAAAGTAGTATCCTACGCTGATAATCGAATTGATCACAGCAACGATCACTAAAGCAATAAAGCCTGCTTGTAGCATGTTATTGAATAAAAACAATTTAGCAAAGAAACCTGCGAAAATTGGAATACCTGCCATAGACAATAAAGAAGCCGTTAGAATAGCCGCTAATAAGGGGTTGGTTTTTCCTAATCCGTGGAAATTAGCCATGTCTTCATTTTCATTGTTTTTACAAACATAGATAATGACGCTAAAGGCAGCGATTCCCGCCAATGCATACGCTGAGGTGTAATACAATAATGTTCCTGCCGCGTTAGTAGTACTCAACAAAGTCATTAACATAAAACCGGCATGGGATATCCCAGAATATGCTAGCATTCGTTTTACGTTTACTTGGCGCAATGCCATGATGTTTCCTACGGTCATTGACGCCATAGAAATGATAACGATAACGAGTTGAAAAGCCGCTGAAATATCGGCGTTCATAATGGTAACTAATTTATATAAAGTAGCAATTGCCACTACTTTTGCCAACGTACTCATTAAGGCAGTAGTCAGTGCAGGAGAACCTTCATAAACATCTGGAGCCCAAAAATGGAACGGAACAGCTGCAATTTTGAAAAGCATTCCAACAAAAAGCAATACAATCCCTATTGGAAACCAAACAGGTAATTCAGCAGAACGTGACATTTCACTGATTTCAGTAACATCAAAACTTCCCATAGCTCCGTAAATTAGACAGATACCAAACAAGATGATTCCAGAAGCAAAGGATCCCATTAGGAAATATTTAAGTCCGGCTTCGTTACTTTTTATACTCAATCGATTGCTTGATGCTAATACGTATAAGGCAATAGACAATACTTCGATTCCTAAAAAGAACATCGCTAAATTTCCAAAAGAAACCATAGCAACGGTTCCTGCCAATAAAAATATTTTTATGGCAATAAAATCAGAAATTTTAGTTTGTTGATGTTCATAGAATTTGTGGCTCAGTGCCACTAAGAAAATGGTCAAGATGATAAATAAACCACTGAATGCAGTCGAAAATTTACTCACAATAATCATATTGTTGTAGTAAGCGGCAGGAGAATTAAATTCAGAGATATCAAGACCTAGTATGGCTAGTAATCCAATGATTGTTGCAGGAATAATCGCTTTTCGTAGATCGAAAATTTCAAATAAAAGGCATAAAACACCTAATCCTATTATAGCTATTAATGTATTCATTTTTTTTATTTGACTAGTTAATTCTGTTTATTTGAGTGATAATATTTTCCAAACTTGGTGTGATTAAGTCTGTGATTGGTTTTGGATACATTCCAAAAAAGAATAAAACAGCTAAGATTAGAACCAAAGCAAATCCTTCTTTAAAAGTAACATCCATAAACACTTTTGTATTCGTTTCTCCAAGCATTACTTGTTGGTACATTTTCAACATATAGTATGCTCCTAAGATGATAGTTGTTCCTCCTAAAAAGGCAAACCATAGATTTATTTGTGAAAGACTGTACAATACCGTGAATTCTCCAACGAAGTTGAAAGTAGTAGGAAGCGCAACAGAGGCTAATACTAAAAGTAAAAACATCGAAGCAAATTTTGGTGATTGCGAACGAATACCGCCCATTTCAGCCATAGTTCGGGTTTCATATCTTCTGAAAATAATTTCAGAGATAAAAAATAATCCAACTACGACGAAACCGTGAGCAATCATTTGTAGTACTGCACCACGTAATCCATCAATTGTAAGTGTATAGGTTCCTGCTGCAATTAAGCCAACGTGAGCTAATGAAGAATAAGCAAGTAGCTTTTTTAAGTCTTTTTGTCTCAAGGCTACAATCGAACCGTAGATTACTCCTGCAATTCCTAAGCTGATAAAGATATACATGTATTCTTTTGCTGCAAGCGGAGCAATAGGCAGTTGCCAACGAATAACGCTGTACAATCCCATTTTTAGCATAATCCCTGAAAGCAACATCGTTCCCACGGCAGGTGCTTTTTGGTAAACGCTTGCTTGCCAGGTATGGAAAGGAATAAGTGGAATTTTAATAGCGTAGGCTAAGAAAAACGCCAAGAATATCCATAATTGTTCGGTTGATGATAAGTTTAATTTGTATAAATCTTCTAATAAAAAGCTTCCTGCTTGTTGGTATAAATAAACAAAGGCGATTAGCATAAACAGAGATCCAGCTAAAGTATAGATAAAGAATTTTATCACTGCTTTTTTACGTTCTTCTGCGTCACCATTACCCCAAATTAAGGCAATGAAGTAAATAGGAATTAATGACAATTCCCAGAAGATGTAATATAAAAGACCATCTGAAGCTAAAAATGTTCCAACCATGGCAAAAGCCATAAATAAGATTAGTGCATAAAACGCTTTCGCATTTTTATATTCATTCTCAAAAGAAGAAAAGATAATAATTGGAGTCAATGCTAATGTCAATAGTAACATAGCAATTGATAAACCATCTGCTAGAAGTGCAAATGAGATATTTGGTTGGTTGATCCATTGATGGATAACACTAATGTTTTCACCAGCATTAAATTGATTTAACAATACAATTGCACATCCTAAAGACGATAGGCTAAAGAACAGTGCTACTTTTGAAGCTAGTTTGTCACCAGCCAGATACGTTGCAAAGGCGCCAACAAAAAGTATAATTAACAGTATAGATACATTCATAATATAAAATTATTGAGCTAAAAATAAATAGATTACAATGGCACACATGCCTAAAACAAACGCAAAAAGATAACGTCCGATACTTCCGTTTTGTATTTTTTTACCTTGAAAACCTATTTCGTTGGTTACTTGTCCTAATCCAAAAACTAGAGAGGTCAAAGTGGTTTCTACATAGTCTCTAAAGAATTTTGATAAGCCGTTGATTGATTTCACGAATAAAAAGTCATAGATTTCATCTACATAATATTTATCGTATAACACTTTTGTAAAACCAGTAATTGCAGCATCTTCTGCAGGAACTTGATTTTGTTTGATGTATTTGGCGTAAGCAATTCCGATTCCTACTAATCCACCTATAACGGCAACTAGCATCAATGCATATTCAGTTGTACCAAAGTGGTGTTCCTCTGTAGCTACTTTTGTAAATAAAGGGGCAAGGTATTCGTTCAACCAACTGTTAGTAGGTAAACTTATCAGTCCACCTAATGTTGCTAAAATTGCCAAAACAATTAAAGGAAACGTTATCAAAGCAGGACTTTCATGTAAATGACTTTTTTGTTCTGCGGTACCTCTGAATTCTTTGAAGAAAGTAAGGTATAACAATCTAAACATATAGAAAGCGGTCATTAACGATGCTAATGAAGAAATGAACCAAAGTATTTTGTTGTGTTCAAAAGCCACCATCAAAATTTCATCTTTCGAGAAAAACCCAGAAAAAGGAGGGATTCCTGATATTGCTAATGAAGAGATTAAAAAGGTAACAAATGTTATTGTCATTACTTTTTTCAATCCACCCATTTTACGCATGTCTTGTTCTCCGTGCAATGCATGAATAACAGATCCAGAACCCAAGAACAAACATGCTTTAAAGAATGCGTGTGTGATTACGTGGAAAACCGCTACTTCGTATGCTCCAAGACCTAATGCCAAAAACATTAATCCTAGTTGTGAAACAGTAGAATAAGCAAGTACTTTTTTAATATCGGTTTGAACCAAAGCGATTGTTGCAGCTACAAGAGACGTAACAGCACCAACAATAGCAATAATGTTTTGTACGTCTGGAGCTAAATCAAATACAAAGTTTAATCTAGTAATCATAAAGATACCTGCAGTTACCATTGTTGCAGCATGTATTAATGCTGAAACTGGTGTTGGACCCGCCATTGCATCCGGCAACCAAGTGTATAATGGAATTTGTGCTGATTTTCCACAAGCTCCAATGAATAGAGCAAAAGCAGCAGCAGAAATCCAATACATATTTAAATCTGTAGCACCAGCGATAGCTGTTTTTAAAGTAGCATAATCTAATGTAGAGAATAAAGATCCTATAATGAAGATTCCAATTAATAGACCTAAATCTCCAATTCTGTTCATGATGAATGCTTTTTTAGCCGCATCATTGAATTCTTGGTTTTTATGCCAAAATCCAATTAGAAGGTAAGAACAAAGTCCAACGCCTTCCCAACCGATGAACAAGACTAATAAGTTACTTCCAATTACCAAAGTAATCATGAAGAAGATAAAAAGGTTCAGATAAGCAAAGTACTTATGCATGTTCTCGTCATCATGCATATAGCTGATGGAGTACATATGTATCAGAGCGCCAATTCCTGTAACAAAAAGCAGCCATAAGATTGACAATTGGTCTAATAGAAAACCAAAATCTACTTTAAAGTTGCTGATTTGAATCCAATCAAAAAGCGAAATTTGAATTCCCTCAGGATTTGCAACAATTACTGCGAAGAAATAAGCTGAAGCCAAAAAGGAAGTGAAAACAGCAAGGGTTCCAATAACTCCAGAAGTTGTCTTTCCGATGCTTTTTCCAAAGAAAACATTAAATAAAAATCCTAAAAAAGGAGCAAGTAATAAGAGTAAAGCTAAATTCGTATTCATTATAGTTTATCCTTTTAAGTTTTTTAAATTATTGATGTCAATTGAGCCTAAATTCCTAAAAATAGAAACTAGAATGGCTAAACCTACAGCAACTTCAGCAGCAGCTACAGCCATAGAGAAAAAGACAAAAATTTGTCCTTGTGCATCTTGGTGATAAGTCGAAAATGCAACAAACAAAAGATTGACTGCATTCAGCATAATTTCGATAGACATAAATACGATAATTGCATTTCGTCTGTATAAAACTCCAAAGACCCCAATACAAAAAAGTATCGTAGAAAGGAAAATGTAGTTTTCGATGCCTATTTCATTTAAAATATTGTTCATGTTATTTCTCTGTTTTTTCTTTTTTAGACAATAAAACCGTTCCAATCATCGCTACTAAAAGCAATATAGAGGCAAATTCAAACGGAACCATATACTCATTCAATAAGACTTTACCTAATACTTTTATAGATTGGTAATCCTCTCCAGTAGTGATATATTCTCCAACGATAGGTTTAGAATTAATGAAAACCAAAATCAAAACGATGCAGATTAAGCAAAAAGAAACAATTGCTCCTAATCGTGTAATTCTAGGTTTATGAACTTCATTTTCTTTATTCAAGTTCATCAACATTATGGTGAATAAGAATAAAATCATAATCGCTCCAGAGTAAACAATGATGTGAACAATGGCTAGAAACTGCGAATTTAAAAGTAAATAATGTCCTGCAATCGAGAAAAAACAGATAACAAGCCATAAAGCACTGTGAATTGGATTTCTACTAAAGATGGCTAAAAAAGCGGTAGCAATAGAGACAGCTGCTAAAACACAAAAGATAATTAGTATAGTTGACATTAGTTAGCGTTTTTAAGTTGTGCATTTTTCATTGCGATATCTAAAGGCATGACCAATTTATCTTTTCCATAAATGAAATCTTCTCTGTCATAACTAGAAGCAACTAGTGTTTTTGAGGTCGTCAAGTAGATGGCGTCTTTTGGACACGCTTCTTCGCACAAACCACAAAAAATACAACGCAACATATTGATTTCATATATCGAAGCATATTTCTCTTCTCTGTACAAATGCTTTTCCTCTGGTTTACGTTCTTCCGCTTTCATTGTGATCGCTTCTGCAGGACATGACAAAGCACATAATCCACAAGCAGTACAGTTTTCTCTACCTTGTTCATCACGTTTTAATTGGTGCTGACCACGGTAAACCGGACTCATTTCACGTACCTGTTCAGGATATTGTATGGTAACTTTTCTTGTAAACAAATGCTTAATTGTGATTATCATTCCTTTGACAATCGCAAGTAGATACATTTTTTCCAAAAAAGACATCTCTTTGTTAGAGACTACTTTTTTTCTTCCAGATAAGGATATCGTTTCTATTGACATTTTTTTGTTTTATTAGTAGCTTAATCCTGCTATTCGCTTCAATCTTTAATTCGCCGCGGCGAATTAAAGGATTTTCACTGCTATCAGGGCTAGGCATTTTTCACTCCTATTTAAAATCCTAAATAAATTGCTATTTCAGCTCTCAAAATTACAATTCCAGTAATAATGATATTGACGATCGAAAGTGGTATTAATATTCTCCATCCCAAATGCATTAGTTGATCGTATCTAAATCTTGGAATAGTCCATCTTACCCACATGTAAAGGAAAATGAAACCACATATTTTGATAAACAAAGCGACAATTCCTAATACATTAGCAAAGTTTACACCCCAGTTTTCTACTGCCCAACTCATTCCTGGATAGTTATATCCTCCAAAGAATAAAACAGCAAGAATAGTAGACGAGATAAACATATTAGCATATTCAGCAAATAAGTAGAAACCCATTTTCATGGAAGAATACTCTGTGTGGTATCCACCAATTAATTCTGTTTCACATTCTGCTAAATCAAATGGAGTTCGGTTTGTTTCTGCAAATGCACAGATTAAGAATATAAGGAACGACAACGGTTGGTAAAAAACATTCCAGTTCATCCCTGATTGTTGTAATGAGATTTCTCTCAAACTCAAAGTTCCGGTCATCATCAGTAAAGCGATCAATGAAAGTCCCATAGCCACCTCGTAAGAGATCATTTGAGAAGCCGCACGAACAGCACCAATTAATGAAAATTTATTGTTAGAAGCCCATCCACCAATCATGATTCCGTACACACCGATTGACATTACACCAATAAGGTAAAGTAAAGCAACATCAATGTCAGTTGCCTGTAAGATGATGTCTCTGCCAAAAAGATGAAAGTGATCACCCCAAGGGATGACGGCACTTGTCATTAAAGCAGTGGTCATCGCAAGGGCAGGCCCTGCAAAAAATAAAAATCGGTTGGGCGTATCTGGTTCAAATTCTTCTTTCGAAAATAATTTTAATCCATCTGCTAGTGGTTGTAATAATCCACCTTTTCCAGCTCTATTTGGACCGATACGATCTTGAAGCCAAGCGGCTACTTTTCTTTCAGCCAAAGTAGAATACATTGCCATTAGCATCGTAATTCCAAATACAACTAAAATAATAACGCTTTTTTCTATAATTATAGTACTATCCATTTTCTAAATGTTACCATGTTTAAAATCTGCCTCTTCGTCTTTATTCAAAGGGATAGCAGGCATGCTTATTTTCTTACGGTCTTGCTCTCTACCTTTTAGAATTCCTTCTTCGGTAGCGATTACAACTGTTTCCAGTTCTTGAGTGTAATTATTTTGATTGATAACAGAATCTTTGTCAAATGCTCTTGGCCCCTCAATAACCCAGTCAGCAGGGGTTTTGTGGTCAAAACGACATTCGTTACAAATGAATTCTTCTACTTCATGATAAACATCTTTACGTCCCGTAACTCTTTGAATTTCGTCTCCAAACATCCAAAGGGTTGTTTTTCCACAACATCCTGGAGTCGTACACTCTCTATGAGCATTGTATGGTTTGTTGAACCAAACTCTAGATTTAAACCTAAAAGTTTTATCCGTTAATGCACCTACTGGACACACATCAATCATATTTCCTGAAAACTCATTGTCGATTGCTTTAGAAATACAAGTTGAAATATTCGAATGATCTCCTCTGTCCATCACACCGTGCACACGATTGTCTGTCAATTGATCAGCAACCATTACACAACGATAACATAGAATACAACGATTCATGTGTAGTTGAATATTTGGACCAATGTTTTCTGGCTCAAATGTTCTTTTCTCCTCTATAAATCTACTTTTAGCTTTACCGTGTTCAAAACTTAAATCTTGTAAATCACATTCTCCCGCTTGGTCACAAACTGGACAATCTAGTGGGTGATTGATCAATAAAAATTCAGTTACTGATTCTCGAGCTTCTTTAACTCTGTCAGAAGATTTGCTGTTGATTTCCATACCATCCATGCATCCTGTAACACAGGAAGCCATTAGTTTTGGCATGGGTCTTGGATCTGCGTCGCTTCCTTTAGCAACTTCCACTAAACAACAACGGCATTTTCCACCGCTTCCTTTTAATTTTGAGTAGTAGCACATTGCTGGTGGCACAGATTCTCCACCTATCTTACGTGCTGCTTGCAGAATAGTTGTTCCTGGTTCTACTTCAATTGCTTGACCGTCTATTGTTACTTTCATTGTATTTTTGTTTGTATGTTTCAGGTTTAGCGTTTGAGGTTGTGTGAACCAAACTGAGAAACTTTAAACATTGAACTTTAAACTTATTATACTATTACTTTAGAAACTAAATGCTTTACTTTTTCAAAAGGTTCAGCAACAAAATGGTTTCTATTTTTTATTTTTTCTGGAAAACGAACATGGTATTCAAATTCATCTCTAAAGTGACGAATAGCTGCTGCTACTGGCCATGAAGCCGCGTCTCCTAGTGGACAAATTGTGTTTCCTTCAATTTTACTTTGAATACTCCATAGCAAATCAATATCTTCTTCACGTCCTTGACCGTTTTCAATACGCCACAACACTTTTTCTAACCATCCTGTACCTTCACGACATGGGGAACATTGTCCACAACTTTCATGATGATAAAAACGAGCAAAATTCCAAGTGTTACGCACGATGCAAGAAGTGTCATCATAAACAATGAATCCTCCAGAACCTAACATCGATCCTGTTGCAAATCCACCATCACTTAACGATTCGTAGGACATTAAACGATCTTCGCCGTTCGCTGTTTTGTATATTAAATCGGCTGGTAAAATGGGCACTGATGAACCTCCTGGTACTAATGCCTTCAAAGGTCGGTCTGAACTCATTCCTCCTAAATATTCATCTGAATTCATGAATTCGTAAACACTTAGTCCTAATTCAATTTCGTAAACACCAGGGTTTTTTATATGTCCTGAAGCTGAAATTAATTTAGTTCCAGTAGATCTTCCGATTCCAATTTTTGCATATTCATCACCAGAATTGTTCACAATCCATGGCACTGATGCAATAGTTTCAACATTATTTACCACTGTTGGGTTAGCCCATAAACCTGATACTGCAGGAAATGGTGGCTTGATACGAGGATTTCCTCTTTTTCCTTCCAATGATTCAATAAGAGCGGTTTCTTCACCACAAATGTAGGCTCCAGCACCACAATGAACATAAAGTTCTAAGTCGTATCCTGTTCCTAATATGTTTTTTCCTAACCAACCAGCAGCTTTCGCTTCGGCAATGGCTCTTTCTAGGATTTTATAAACCCACATGTATTCACCACGAATGTAGATGTACGATAGGTTTGCACCCAAAGCAAAACTGGAAGTAATCATTCCTTCGATCAATAAATGGGGAATAAATTCCATCAAGTAGCGATCTTTAAACGTTCCCGGTTCAGATTCATCTGCATTACAAACTAAATGTCTCGGTTTTCCTGATTTTTTATCAATAAAACTCCATTTCAATCCAGCAGGGAATCCAGCACCACCACGACCACGAAGTCCTGATGCTTTAACTTGCTCAACAACTTCGTCAGGAGTCATTGCTTTCATTGCTTTTTCCACTGAAGCGTAACCACCGTTTTGGCGATATACTTCATAGGTTTTGATTCCTGGAATCTTGATTTTGTCTAATAATATCTTTTTTGACATATTATTTATCGTGTAATATTATTTTATTATCTCGGCAATCAACGATTAATTGATCGATTTTTTCCTTTGTAAGATGCTCTTTGTAAAAATCGCCTAATTGCATCATAGGTGCATAACCACATGCTCCTAAACATTCTACGCCTTTTACTTCAAAAAGTCCGTCTGCAGTAATTTCTCCTGTTTTCACACCTAGCTTTTCGCAAGTGTAGTCCATCAAATCTTCGGTTCCATTTAAGCAACATGGAGAAGTGTGACAAAACTCAAAAAGGAATTTTCCAACAGGTTTTTGATTGTACATCGAATAGAACGAAACAACCTCATATACCTCAATTGGTAATATTTGGATGATCTCAGCTACCTTATTCATCAATTCAGTACTCAACCAATTGTCGTGAGCATCTTGAACTTCATGTAAAACAGGTAATAAAGCTGATTTTCTTTTGTCTTCTGGGTAATGACTAATTAATTCATTGATGCGAGTCATCAATGCTTCAGTCATATTTATTTCTTGTTTGTAATGTGTTCTTTCCATTTTTCTTTTAAATCTGAAATCTAAAATCGTTATTCTTCAATCTGAAATCTCTATGCGTCTAATTCTCCTGCAATTACATTTAAACTTGATAAAATAACAATCGCATCAGATAATAATGCTCCTTTTATCATTTCTGGATAAGCTTGATAGTAAATAAAACAAGGTCTTCTAAAATGCAGTCTATATGGAGTACGACTTCCGTCAGTTACTAAATAAAAACCTAATTCTCCATTTCCACCTTCAACAGGATGGTATATTTCTGCAACTGGAACAGGAACTTCTCCCATTACAATTTTGAAGTGATATATTAAGGACTCCATACTAGTGTAAACATCCTCTTTTGGAGGAAGGTAATAGTCAGGAACATCAGCATGAAAATCGTTTCCTTCTGGCATTTTTGCTAATGCTTGTCGAATAATACTTAAACTTTCCCAAACTTCGGCATTACGAACACAAAAACGATCGTAAGTATCTCCAGATTTACCAACAGGAATGATAAAATCAAAATCTTCGTAAGAACTATAAGGTTGTGCGACACGTACATCGTAATCAACACCTGCAGCACGTAAGTTAGGCCCTGTAAATCCGTAGGAAACTGCTTGTTCAGCAGATATTGGCCCTACATTTATGGTACGATCCATGAAAATTCTATTTCTTTCGAATAGATTTTCAAATTCTTTCCAGGCAACTGGAAATTCTTCTAAAAACACATCTAATTTTCTGAAAGCTTCAGGCGACCAATCTCTTTCGAAACCGCCAATTCTTCCCATATTAGTTGTTAATCGAGCGCCACAAATTTCTTCGTAAATCTCGTATACTTTCTCTCTAAATTGGAAAACGTAAAGAAATCCAGTATAGGCACCTGTATCCACTCCTAAAATGGAGTTACAAATAAGGTGATCCGTGATTCTTGCCAATTCCATTACAATAACCCTTAAATACTGAGCACGTTTTGGCACTTCAATATCCAATAATTTTTCTAAAGTCATCCACCATCCCATATTATTGATAGGAGAGGAGCAATAGTTCATTCGGTCTGTAAGAGGGGTAATTTGGTAAAAAGGACGGTTTTCTGCAATTTTTTCAAAAGCGCGGTGTATGTAACCAATAGTTGGTTCTGCTTCTAAAATACGTTCCCCATCCATCAACAAAATATTTTGAAAGATTCCGTGTGTAGCTGGGTGAGTAGGACCTAAATTTAGGATGGAAAGCTCGCTTCCATCTTCATTTAGCTTCTCTTTCATTATTTTAGCATAGCGATGCTCCGGTGGTAATAATAGTTCTGACATTTATAGAATGTGAAAAATTATAGATTGTTTTTTTAGCAATTGTCGATTGTTCTACCGAAAAAACGGTCGTCTTTATCTGTTCGTCCGCCATCTTCCAATGGAAACTCTTTACGCATAGGAAATGAAATCATTTCATCCATGTTCAAAATACGTTTCAACTGAGGATGACCTATGAAATCTACTCCGTAAAAATCAAAAGTCTCTCTTTCCATCCAGTTTGCACTTAGGAAAATGTTAGATATTGTTTTTATCTCCGGTTTTTCACCATTGATAAAAGTTTTGATTTTGACACGTTTGTTGTCGTACCAATTGTGCATGTGATACACGATTGTAAATTGTCTGTCAACTTCATTATCTGGATAATGTATTCCACATAGGTCAGTTAAAAAATTAAAACGCAGTAATGGATCGTTTTTCAAAAAAAGAATGATTGCTGTGATTTTATCAGCAGCTACTTCAAATGAAAAGATATCTTTCTCTTGATTAAAGTGAAAAACGTGCTCACCAAACGTTTCGGTTAATTTATCTTGAATATCTGTATTTTCTAAT
Organism: Flavobacterium gillisiae; assembly: GCF_900107635.1. GTDB lineage: Bacteria > Bacteroidota > Bacteroidia > Flavobacteriales > Flavobacteriaceae > Flavobacterium > Flavobacterium gillisiae. The sequence goes on along the minus strand of NZ_FNRD01000002.1, from coordinate 94,788 downwards.
GCCATGTCGTTATTTGATATTATAAGAGGCCAATAATTCTTGGTACTCCGGAGAACTTCTTCTTCTTACAGATTCCGATCTAACCAATTCTTGCAATTTCATTACGCCATCGACAATTTGCTCTGGTCTTGGAGGACAACCTGGTACATAAACGTCAACTGGTATTACTTTGTCAATCCCTTGAAGAACGGAGTAAGTATCAAAAATACCCCCTGAAGATGCACAAGCACCAACCGCAATAACCCATCTTGGTTCTGACATTTGTTCGTATACCTGACGTAAAATAGGAGCCATTTTTTTAGAAATAGTACCCATTACCATTAGCATATCTGCTTGACGAGGAGAAAAACTCACACGCTCAGAGCCAAATCGTGCTAAATCATAATGTGAAGCCATGGTAGCCATGAATTCAATACCACAACATGAAGTTGCAAAGGGTAACGGCCAAAGTGAATTGGCACGAGCCATACCTACAACGTCATTTAGTTTTGTGGCGAAAAATCCTTCTCCAACAACCCCTTCTGGCGGCTCAACCATTTTTATACTTGAATTACTCATTTTTTTGTATTTTGAATTAGAAAATTTGAATTAGAAACTAACAAAAGTCTACAATTCAATATTTATAATAAATTCTTATTCCCACTCTAGCGCTTTCTTTTTGATGATGTAGAAAAACCCCACTAAAAGCAAAAGCATGAATATGACCATTTTGACCATTCCTTCCATTCCTAATTCTTTGAAATTGATTGCCCATGGATATAGAAAGATAACTTCTACATCAAACAAGACAAACAAAATCGCAACAAGAAAGTATTTCACAGAGAATGGAATACGTGCATTTCCTATGGATTCAACTCCACACTCAAAGTTTTTGTCTTTGATTTCTGACTTTCTTTTTGGGCCTAATTTCCCAGAAACAATAATAGTTCCCACTACAAAACCGGCAGCTAATAAAAACTGTATTAAAATCGGAATATAACTTAACTGATCAGATTGCATAATTAATGATTTTTACGTGCTAAAATAAGCAACAAAGATAGGTTTCAAGGAATTAAAACACAAGTGTAATACAAAATTTAGTTGCATTGAGAATCAAAGTACTTCCTAATTTTTAATGATTATAAATAATATTTTAAATTCTCTTTTTTAGTAGTTGCCTTTTAAGGTATAAGCCAAAAAAAAACGTTCCGAAATAAATCGGAACGTTTTAAACATTCGTAGGCAAAAAATAAATTTTTGCTTAGATAACTGCTACTTTCGCAGCAACTTTTCCTTTTCTTCCTTCTTCTTCTTCATAGCTAACTCTGTCACCTTCGCGTAATTCTTCCGCGTTGATTCCTGAAGCGTGAACAAAAATGTCTTTTCCTGTTTCTTCGTCTGTAATGAATCCGTAACCTTTTGATTCATTGAAAAATTTAACTGTACCTGTACGCATTGTAATAGTAATAATAATTTATAATGGAGCAAATGTAATATTTAATATCATATGATTGTTAATAAATATTCTTTTTTTTCGAAAATAATTGATATTCAACGTTTTCGGGTAATTTTTACCGATGAACTACTGAACACTTAATTTTATATGAAGCTCTTTCAACTGTGATTCATCAATTGCCGATGGTGCATCAATCATAACATCTCTTCCAGAATTATTCTTTGGAAAGGCGATAAAATCACGAATGGTTTCCTGTCCTCCAAGAATAGCAACTAATCTATCTAGTCCAAAAGCCAGTCCTCCGTGCGGTGGAGCTCCAAACTGAAATGCGTCCATTAAGAACCCAAACTGCTCTTTTGCTTGTTCCGGTGTGAATCCAAGATATTTAAACATTAGTTGTTGCGTTGCTTTATCATGAATACGAATAGATCCACCTCCGATTTCATTTCCATTCAAAACCATATCATAAGCATTAGCGCGTACTTTTCCGGGATCTGTTTCTAATAAATGCATGTCTTCCGGTTTAGGAGAGGTAAACGGATGGTGCATGGCGTGGTAACGACCACTTTCTTCGTCAAATTCTAATAATGGAAAATCAACTACCCAAAGCGGTGCAAATACTGCCGGATTTCGCAACCCTAAACGAGTAGCTAATTCCATACGCAATGCGCTTAATTGTGTTCTTGTTTTATCGGCAGGACCAGAGAGAACAAAAATCATATCACCTGCTTTTGCTCCGGTTGTCTTTGCCCAGTTACTTAAGTCATCTTGATCGTAGAATTTATCTACAGATGATTTAAATGTTCCGTCTTCATTACATTTCACATAAACCATACCTGAAGCACCTACTTGCGGACGCTTTACCCATTCGATTAAAGCATCGATTTCTTTTCTGGTATAGTTTCCAACACCGGGAGCTGCAATACCAACAACTAACTCTGCTGCATTGAAAACAGGGAATTCCTTGTTTTGTGCCACTTCGTTTAATTCTCCAAATTCCATTCCGAAACGGATGTCCGGTTTGTCATTTCCGTACGTTTTAATAGCGTAGTCGTACGTTATACGAGGAAATTTAGCTACATCAACTCCTTTTATTTCTTTCAATAAATGTCTCGTAAGCCCTTCAAAAACATTCAGAATGTCTTCTTGTTCTACAAATGCCATTTCGCAATCTATTTGCGTAAACTCGGGTTGTCTGTCTGCGCGTAAATCTTCGTCACGGAAACATTTGACTATTTGGAAATATTTGTCCATTCCACCTACCATCAATAACTGCTTGAAGGTTTGAGGAGATTGTGGCAAAGCGTAAAACTGTCCTTCATTCATTCGAGAAGGAACAACAAAATCGCGCGCTCCCTCAGGAGTTGATTTGATTAAGTATGGTGTTTCTACTTCACAGAAATCTAAATCAGAAAGGTACTTTCGTACTTCCATTGCTACTTTGTGACGAAAAAGCAAACTGTTTTTTACCGGATTTCTTCTTATATCGAGATAACGGTATTTCATTCGAATGTCCTCTCCACCATCAGTTTCATCTTCGATAGTGAAAGGAGGCGTTAAGGCAGCATTTAATATAGTTAGTTCTGTAACAAATAGTTCAATATCCCCAGTTGGTAAATTCGGGTTTTTAGACTCTCTTTCTATTACTTTTCCTTTAACCTGGATTACGAATTCGCGACCCAATGTTTTTGCTAATTCAAAGACAATTTTATCTGAACGACCTTCATCGAATATCAACTGAGTGATTCCATAACGGTCACGCAAATCTACCCAATTCATGAATCCTTTGTCTCTGGATTTTTGAACCCAACCGGCAAGAGTAACTTCAGTATTTATATGTGAGGCGTTGAGTTCGCCACAGTTATGACTTCTATACATTTTATTTATTTTTATATGCTGTTTTTACTAATGCAAAATACCTAAAGCCCACCGGGCTTCCTCCTTTTAATTTTAAATGCCACAATTATGACTTCTATGACATTATCAAAATTTTAGGATACAAAAGTAACCACAAAAATTAAATTAATGCCCAAAACGGCGAAACTTCAAGAAATTAATTTTTTGTTAATTTATTATTTGGCATCAATAAAATAAATTAGATTTGATTAACAGTAAAAAAACTACATTTTATGAGAAAATTATTTTTTATTACATTGGCACTAGTTTGCACTTTTAACGGTATCGGGCAGAAGAAAGCAACAGTTTCTTTTAAAGCCGAGATTGCGAACAGGAATACGGATTCGATTATTTTTCGAAATAGGAATGATGGAAAGGAAATTAAAAAGATGTTTATTGGTGCAGATGGAATTTTTAAGGGTTCTTTTGCTGTTGAAGAAGGTTTTTATATGCTTTTTGACGGAAAGGAATATACCGAGCTTTTTTTAAAAAACGGATACGATTTGAATCTTAAAATGAATGCTCAAGAATTTGACGAGTCCATAGTGTATTCAGGAATAGGCGCTGGCGAGAACAACTTTTTGGCACAGTATACTGTAGAAGAAGCAAAATACGATTATAATGGACTTTTAGCTTCTAGCGAAGAAGTCTTTACGAAGTTGGTTAAGGAGAAAAAGACGACCGATTTTTTGAAATTGGATAATAAGAAATTAGATCCTGTTTTTGTAGCGTTGCAAAAGAAAAACATAGAAATAGTTTTGGAAAGGGGGACTCAATATTATAAGCAAGTACTAGAAACGAGGAAATTAAATGGTTCAACCGCACCATCTTTTAATTATGATAACTATGCTGGAGGGAAAACGAAGCTCGAAGATTTTAAGGGAAAATATGTTTATATCGATGTTTGGGCTACCTGGTGTGGACCTTGTCTTGGTGAAATTCCGTTTTTAAAAAAGGTAGAAGAAAAATACGCTGGTGAAAACATTGCTTTTTTGAGCATCTCCATTGATAAATTAAAGGATATCGAAAAATGGAAATCGATGGTAAAAAGCAAAGAACTGGGCGGAGTTCAGGTTTTTGCTGATAATGACTGGAATTCCCAGTTTGTCAAAGATTTGAATATTGTAGGGATTCCAAGATTTATCCTTATAGATCCCAATGGAAAAATCGTGAAAGCCGATGCCGCGAGACCGTCGTCTCCTGATCTTGAGAAAGAACTAGACGTGCTTTTAAATTAAGGATTTTTATTGGTTGGAAAAAAGTGTTCGACATAGATCGAATACAATAGTTTAAATAGACTTATAATTAATTTGATTATAATGAGCTCGATATTGTATCGGGCTCATTTTTTTTAATAGTTGTTTTTATCTGTTTTAGTGTGAATTGAGGTTCAAATTTAACTCCCCACTATTTCATTGAATTACTTTCGTAAGAATCCCCAATAAAGGAAGGTTTTTTGTAATTAGAGAGGGTTGCTTTTTATTTTCCAATGTTAAGCTTTCTTCTAATGTTATTAAATTGTTACCAAATTGTGTTTTAAATGTAAATAATATTTTATATTTGTTAGAGAAACATTTAAAAATCAACACAATGAAAAAATATATAATGATTGCCGCAGTGTTACTTTCAGGAATGATGTTCGCACAAAACACAAAACCAAAGTTGGAAGCTGTTGGGAAATTAGTTAAAGCAACCTATTTCCACGATAATGGTAAGGTACAACAAGAAGGTTTCTATAAAAACGGTAAACTACAGGGAGAATGGACTTCTTACGATACTAATGGTGTTAAAACAGCTATAGCAACATATGATAAAGGTCAAAAAACAGGGAAGTGGTTTTTCTGGAATGATACTGTATTAAGCGAAGTTGATTACTCAAATAATCAAATCGCTTCTGTTAAAAATTGGAAACACGATGCTTTAGTTATTGCTGAATAAGTAAAAAAATCATAAGAATAAAAAAGGCTTCCGTAATTTACGGAAGCCTTTTTTAGTTAAGGAGAAGCATGATTGTCTTTCTACTAAAGAGGTTATTTTATAGCAAACGAATAGATGTTTTAGTTCAAAGAATTCTTGTGTAATGTCTATGTAATATGAAAACAGTACAATGCAAGTGAACTAAATTGAATATACAATCGGTATTAAATTAAAAGGCCTATTCAAATTAATGAATAGGCCTTTTAAGATTTATTTAAAAGTATACTTAAAGTGTATGTGCTGGATTAAAACCATCTTCGCTTAATTCTTTATGATCGTAATCAGCAACCATTTCAGCTTCATAATCTACTTTGTCCCCTTTACTAAACTTGCTAATTAATTTTTCCATGATTTCATAAATCACAGGAACAATAACTAAAGTCAAGAACAATGAACTAATTAATCCTCCAATAATTACCCATGCTAAACCGTTTTTCCATTCTGCTCCAGCTCCAGAAGCCAATGCAATTGGGAACATTCCAAAAACCATCGCAATAGTCGTCATTAAAATAGGACGTAAACGAGCGTGATTTGCTTGGATTAATGCTGTTCTGATACTTTCACCAGCAGCTCTTCTTTGGTTTGTATAATCAACAAGCATGATGGCATTCTTACACACCAGACCAATTAACATAATGATACCCAAAATTGTAAATATATTTAAAGTGTTGTTTGTTAAGGCTAATGCTAATAATGCTCCAATAAATGAAAGCGGAATTGAGAACAGTACCACAAACGGATGAACAAAACTATCATAAAGTCCAACCATTACTAGATATACTAAAACAATTGCAGCTAATAATGCAATTCCCAAAGTACCAAAACCTTCACTTTGGTTTTCTTGATCCCCACCCCAAATGTAGTTTACACCTACAGGTTTTTCAAGCTTGTCAAGTTTCTCTTGCCATTGTGCTACAATCGTTCCAGAAGCAACCCCAACATTTTGTCCTTGTACGGTTACCGATGCTGTTTTATCTCTACGCTCTAATTGACTAGGTCCAGAACCTTCTGTGATAGCAGCAAACTGAGATAGCTTAATTTGTTGACCTAAGTTATTTATGAAAATCAAATTACCTACATCAGTGATGCTTTTTCTATCAAAAGCATTGTATTTAATGTTGATATCATATTCATATTCACCAGCTCTAAATTTTCCGTCAGTGTTACCACTATATGCTGTTTGCATGGTCTTACCCACAGTTTGAAGTGTTAAACCTAATGCAGACATTTTATCACGGTCCACTTGAACGTTGATTTCTGGATTTCCATCTTCAACCGTTAATTTAATCTCTGTTGTTCCTGGAATAGTTCGTAATTCGGCTTCAGCCAATTTAGCAAATTTCATTGCACTTTCTACAGAAGGTCCAGTTACGATTAATCCCAAAGTTGCGTTTTCGGCAGTTCCTAAAATACCTACGGGAACTGTTTTTACTTTGGCACCTACTAAAACTTTTTCTAGTTTACGTTTGATTTTTGCAGCATATACTGATGCACCATCGCTACGTTCGCTTTGCTCAATCATTTTCACATCAATCTCTGCTTTGTAAGCAGTTGCTTGAGAAGCACCAAAACCTTCAGAAGTTTGTCCTACTGTTGTAATCTGACTGTGAACATATTCTTCGTTTTTTAAGAAAGCTTCTGCTTTTTGAGTCATGAAATTCGTTTGCTCTAGTGAAGCATCTTTTGGCATTTCAATTTGAACTAAAAACTCTCCACTATCTGAAGCAGCAAAGAATTCTCCACCAATGAAACCTCCCCCAAGTAATCCTATTGTAGATCCAAAGAATAAAACCAATACCACAGCAATAGTTTTGAAGTAATGATCTAAACACCAAGTTAACAATCCTGAAACCCAGTTTGTGAAACGTGTTAAGTAGCTTTCGAATCCTAGAATAACTCTTCCAAATGCGTTTTTACCTTCAATATGTTCTAGCTTTCCATAACGGGAAGACAACCACGGTATAATTGTAAATGACGCTAAAAGAGAGAATAATGTAGATATAATTACCGTTACACAAAATTGCGTAATAATATTAGATACTAATCCTGAACTCATTGCGATAGGTAAAAATACTACCACGATTACTAAGGTAATCGAAGTTACTGTTCCACCAATTTCGGCAGTTCCTTCATAAGCGGCACGTACACGGTTTTTACCCATTTCCATATGCCTGTAAATATTTTCCAATACCACAATGGCATCATCGACCAGAATACCTACTACGAGTGATAGTCCTAATAAACTCATTAAGTTTAAAGTGTATCCTAAAAGATAAATTCCGATAAAAGTAGCAATCAAGGAAGCGGGAATCGAAACCATTACAATTAATGAGTTACGTATACTGTGCAAGAAAAACAACATTACAATTGCTACTAATATAACTGCAATTAATAAATCGTGTAATACGGAGTCTGCAGCTTCTAAGGTGTAAACTGTACTGTCTTTTGCAATTTCTAATTTTAATTCATTGGACTTATAATCAGTTTCCAATGCTTTAATACTTTTTACTAGCTCTTCACTTACCGCAACAGCATTTGCATCAGATTGTTTGATTATTTGTAAAATGATGGCGCTTTTTTGATCTACACGCGAGATTTTTTCAGCTATTTTTTGAGCATCTTGTACGTCAGCAATATCTTTTAAACGAATCTCGATTCCGTCTTTAGAGGAAACAACTAAGTTTCTTAATTCGTCAACACTTTTATACTTACCCGCTAAACGAATTAATATTTTTTGATTACGAGTTTGGATATTTCCAGTAGGGAAATCTAAGTTTGACGTTAAAATAGTTTGTTGAACGGCAGGAATAGAAAGGTTGTAGCCTTGCATTTTATTAGCATCCAAGTTGACCTGAATTTCACGTTCTTGACCTCCAATAATGTTTACTTGAGCAACACCTTCAACACGAGATAATACAGGGGTGATTTTTTTATCAATTAAGTCATAAAATTCGGCTTCGTCCATTTTTCCGTTTGCACCAATAGTCATAATTGGTAAATCACTTAACGAGAATTTAGTTAGTGATGGCGTTTCGGCATCATTTGGTAAGTCGCTAATTAATTGATTGATTTTTCGTTGTGCATCATTCATCGAAACATCAATTTTTGCATTTGATGTCAATGTAATCGATACAATAGATAAACTTTCGTAAGACTTAGAATCAATCTTTTTGATATTCTCTAAGGAGGCGATTCCGTCTTCAATCTTTTTTGTAACGGTATTTTCTATTTCACTAGGAGAAGCTCCTGGATAAATAGTCGAGATTGTAATTACATTCTGCTCGAATTTCGGAATCAATTCATAGCCTAGCTGGCTATAACTGAATAGCCCACCAAGTATTAGAATTGTAAATAATACAATTACTAACGACGGACGTTTTATGGATACTTCTGCTAATTTCATATGTTTTTATTTAGTTTGACCTAAGGGATAGTAAATAATTAAGTATAGTTCTTGAATCTAAAACTACTTGATAATTTCTACTAGGCTACCGTCTTGTAAGTTGATTTGTCCTGTAGTAATTACAGCCTCTCCATCAGATAAACCGTCTACTATCTCTACTTGTTCACCTAAAATTCTTCCAGCAACTACTTTTTTCAGTTTAGCTTTTCCATTTTCAACAACAAATACTTGATTGCTATTCACGCTTCCTACAAAAGCATTTCTGGGAACTACTTTTAATTCTTGGGTTTGTTTAGATCCAAAGTTAGCGGTACCGTACATTCCTGCTTTTAGGTTGCTGTCTGTATTGTTTGCTATTTCAATTTCAACAGCAAAATTTAAGCTTTCGTCTGCTTTTGCGGCGATGAAAATGATTTTACCAGTAAATACTTTATCTGGAAAAACACTTGCAGATACAGTAACAGGGCTTCCTGTTTTTAAACTAGCTACCTGAGTTTCATTAACAGTAACTTTTAATTTAAGTTTAGAAACATTCACAATGTCAAACATTGCGCTAGCTGGCATTCCAGTCAATATAGAACCTGGTTCAATGTATTTTTTATTAATGAATCCTTTAATAGGTGCTTTTAGTCTAGTGTCACCTACATTAATATTAGCTTGTTTTAAATTAGCTCCAGCATTAGTCAATGCTAATTTTGCTTGGTCTAATTGTTGTTTTGTAACACCACCTGTTTTAAAAGCATTTTCATATCTAGCGTAATCAGCTTTAGCATTGTCATAAGATGCTTTAGCGGTTTGTGCATTAACATTTATAACGTCACTTCTTACGATTACTAATGTCTGTCCAACGTTCACATAATCACCTTCTTTAACTAAAACACTAATTACTTTTCCAGATTTTTCTGCAGAAAAAGTTAATTCTTGTATTGGTTCAAAGTTACCATTAGCCATAAAGTCTAAAGAAATGGCTTCTGTTTTTACTTGTGTTGTTTTAACGGATACTGCTGCATTATTTTGAGCAACGATATCTGTTTTAGCTTTGTTTTCTTCTTTGTTTTTTGTTAAAACATAACCTATTACTGCTAAGACAGTAACAATTGCCAGTACTATTGTAATATTCTTTTTCATGTTAGTTATTTATAAGTGTTTTAAGTTCGCCTTTTGATTTGATTAATTGAATTTCTGCTAATTTATAGTCTAATACCGCAGCGGTATAATTGTTTTGCGCTTCAGTAAATGCATTTTCAGCATCTAATAAATCAGTCAAAGAAGTTAGCCCTTGGATATAGTTATTTTTAGTATTGCTTAACACTTCTTGTGCAAGTTGTGCGTTACTTTTTTGATTTGTGATGGTAATCATGCTGTTGTCAATTTGAGTTTTAGCATTGGCGAAAGCCAAATCAAGAGAAAGCTTAGTGTCAACTAGGTCTTCCTTAATAGAACGCAATTCAACATCTGCTTTTCTAACTTTTGATCGTGTTTCAAAACCTGAAAAAATAGGCACTTTTAGATTTAATCCTACAGAGGAGAAATCAGACCAATATACACCATCAGATGGCTTTGCTCCCCAAGGCATTTTTGGACCCTGACCTATATAATTGTATCCAGCAGTCAACGATAGTGAAGGATAGTATCCTGCCATCACAGATTGTTTCTGAAATTCTAATAATTGTTCTTGTTTTTTCATTAACAAATACTCCGTTCTTGTCTCTGTATTTGGCGCTTCGGCAAATGCTTGTGGCGTTACTTCAAATTCAGCTTGGGGGATTTCGATTAGCGTTGCAATAGGCATTCCCATATAAAATTTTAAAGCATTTTCTTGCAGTTGAACAGCATTTAAAACTTGTTGACGTTGTGTATTGATATTAGATATTTTAACTAAAATTCTATCTAAATCAATTTTTTTAGCTAATCCGTTATCATATTGTCCTTTGATAATGTTTTTAACTTTTGTAGTATTGTTGTAGGTACTATCTAAGACGATTAAATTTTGTCTTTGAACGTATACTGCATAGTAATTGTTAGCCACTCTTTCTATTACTTGTTCTTCAGTAAGTTGTTCATTTATTTGATAAAACTCTCTCGTTGTCTTAGCTGCTTTTAATCCTACAAATACAGATTGGTCATAAAGATTTTGAGTCAAGGAAAGACCAGCGGTAGAAATCCATTTTTGACCAAAAGTAGCCTGAATGGTAGTTCCTGGTTCTCCGCCAAAAGATCCTGCGTCTAGAAAAGTAGTTTGTAAAATAGGATTGTAAGTTAACGATCCGTTAGCAGAAATTTTCGGTAGCGCTCCCGCACGAACTTCCTGAATTTGGTATTCGCTGTTTTCTACTTTAAGTTTTGCTTTTTTAGCATCGGCTTTGTTTTCTAAAGCATAAGAGATAGCGTCCTTTAAAGTAAGTGTCTTTACTTCTTGTGCATTTGCCATATAGGCAAATGTTAGGAATGTTATTAAAATTAATCTTTTCATTATATCGTAGGGTTTAGTAATTGATTTTCAAGTTCTGTTATTCCAGTAAGAGTCGCCATAGCTCTAGTATGGTATTCTAATGCTTCCAATTCTAGTTTTTGAGCAATTTTTTCTGAACTGGTATTTTCATTGATGTTAAATATTAAGGTGTAGTAAAACTTAACATAAGTGTCTACATCTAAATCTGCTCTATATAAACCGCTTGTAATACCTTTTTGAATATTTTGTTTGAACCACATGGAACATTCGTTAATTTCTTTAAGCATTACTTTAGCGTATATTTCTGGATAATGTTTTTTTAATTGATATACAGGAGAAGTATCAGCAGATGATTTAAACATTTCGCTAAACATTTTTCGTATCTTAAAGTTTTCTTCAATGGCATTATAATTCATCTGAATAATAGTGTCAATGGTTTCGTGGATTTCTTTATGCAATAGCGTTGTGGTCTCTTCAACTAATAATTCTTTATTGCAAAAATATTTGTAAATCGTTTTTTTAGAAATACACATTTCACCGGCAATATCATCCATCGTGATGCTCTTAAAACCTAGTTTTAAAAACATCTCACTTGCTTTGCTAATTATTTTCTCTTTCATTATTTGTTTTGACTTTGATCAGTTCTGTTAATTTATTTCCAATCTAGTAACGGATTGTAGTATAATTCGAGTGCAAAAGTAACGCGGAAACTTTGAGCACCAAAATAGTTTCCAAAGTTTTTACATAAGATTAACATTGCAGGGTTTAAACAGTGAACTCTAGGTTGGCAATTAATTTGATGTCTTGACCTAAAGAAATTCCAGCGGCGTGATGATAAGAGTTTGTTGTGAGCCCAAAATCTTTGCGGTTTATTTGTCCAGTAATTTCAAATAATGCTTTTCTTCTTCCCTCATAAGTGGTTATGCCAATTAATTCAGCATCAAGTTCAACTACCTTTGTAATGTTTTGGACAGTCAGATTCCCTTTTAAGAAATTGATGTTTTTACTTATTTTTTGAAAAGAGGTTGATTTAAAATTAATAGTAGGAAATGTATCAATGTCTAAATAATCGTTTAGAATTAAATCAGTGTCAATATGATCGATGTTAGTGTCTTTGTTTTTAACATCTAATTGAAATTCAACCGAAGCATCCTCTATTTCATCCTCATGAATGTCTAAATAGCCATTAAATTTATTTAGAGACCCAGCTATGTACGCGATTGTCGCATGTCTTGCTTTGATTAGGACGTCAGATTGATTAGAATCTATAGTCCATTTTGTTGTTGTAAGAGGAAGAGTTGCATTCATGTTTTATAAATTACAATAAGTTAAATTTCGAGTGCAAATGTAATACGGAAACTTTGGATACCAAAATAGTTTCCAAAGTATTTTTATTTATTTTACATCGTATTTAAAAACGGAGTTTGTAATCAAGGATGAATGCTGTAAATTAGCCCAAAAAATTAGCTTTATGCATGCCATTGACCAGTTCCAGGATTTTTTCATTACCTACTTAGAAAAGCAGACTATTACTAAAGAACCTGAAAATCTTTATGAGCCCATTGCTTATATATTGGGGTTAGGGGGAAAGCGAATTCGTCCAGTTTTGACATTAATGACTACTGAGGTTTTTAACGGAGATTATAAAAAAGCACTTCCAGCTGCGATGGCAGTTGAGGTTTTTCATAATTTCTCATTAGTTCATGATGATATTATGGATGACGCGCCTTTGCGACGTGGGAATACCACAGTTCATGAAAAATGGGATATTAATACGGGAATTTTATCTGGTGATGCAATGCTTATTTTAGCCTACCAGTATTTTGAGCAATATGAACCAGTGGTTTTTATGCAATTGGCAAAATTATTTAGCAAAACAGCACTTGAAGTTTGCGAAGGGCAACAATGGGATGTTGATTTTGAAACCCGAGTTGATGTTACCATTGCGGAATACCTAAAAATGATTGAGTATAAAACTGCAGTTCTTGTTGCTGCGGCCATGAAAATGGGAGCAATAGTGGCGGAAACATCTGAGGAAAATGCTAACTTGATTTATGAGTTTGGGTTAAACTTAGGTTTGGCTTTTCAATTGCAAGATGATTATCTTGATGCTTTTGGTGATCCTAAAACCTTTGGAAAGCAAGTAGGCGGTGATATTATTGAAAACAAAAAAACGTACTTATATTTAAAGGCAATCGCATTTTCTGCCAAAGAAGAAGCGTCTCAATTATTAGATTTATTTTCGATGCAACTTGAAGATAATGTAGCTAAGATTGAGTCTGTAAAAGAAATTTTCAATAATTCAGGTGCGTCAAAAGCGACTCAAGAAGCAATACAAGAGTATACCTTCAAGGCTTTTGAAACCTTAGAAAAAATGAATATCGAAGATGCTAAAAAAAAGGTTTTGCGTGCTTTTGGTGAAAATTTAATGGGCCGAAAAGTATAAGCAATGACAATAGTAATAAAAGTAATAATGACAATAGCAATAACAAAACTCAATGCCAATTAATACTGTTTCCCCTTAAAATTAACCTTTTACCATTGAAATTGCCATAGAAAATCATACAATATGTTTATAGCTCCAAAAAACTCGGATTTATTACTAGCTGAAGCAGAAAATGAAACCTTATATCTTAAATTAATTGAACAGATTAATAAGGATTTTAATCTTGCAAATGAAGGAATAGATTTTCCAATGAGTATTTCTCCCAATGAATTGAAAATTCAGCTGCATGAAAAAATTTATAGGTTGATCCAATATAAATTTGCAGAGTACCTTAATCTACTATATATAATCGACGTCTCTGAAGATGAAGTCAAAAAAATGGATGGTTCAGATTTAGTTGTATTAGCGGAGCAAGTCTCTTTTCTAATCCTAAAAAGAGAATGGCAAAAAGTTTGGTTCAGGAATAAATATCGTTAGATTTTTTGAGATTGTCTGGGACTAACTTCGGCTATTTATGCTGTTGTCTTTCTTAAAAATATACCCTTACAAACGGCATGAAAGCGCTGCCGTATATATTATTGTTGTCGTTTAGCACGTTATAGCGGGCGCCCATTGTCACATTTCCACTGCGGTATCCCGCTCCTAAAAATAAACCCGTATTCCAATAGTCTTGAGAATTGCTATTTGATCCATCTAAATTGATGTTTACACGCAGTTCCTCTAATTCAGCAGAAAGTTGGACTTGTGGTAATGGATTAAATAGTCCTATAATGCTACCGCCATATAAATGAGAAGCATAATAATTTTGCTGCTTTGCATAGGTATATTGTGCGCCAAGACCTAAAGCCACGTACTCATTGAAATTGTAAATGGCACTTGGAGCCAAAGAGATGTTAGTGTAGCCGGAACCAAAACCTAAACCAATTCCACCTCCAAATTGTACGTTTTTCCAAAAATCACTACTTGATTTTGATGTAATTGTTTGATGCTGTGCCGACAAAACATTTGAAATTAATGCGATTATGACAATCAAAACTTGCTTTGAAACAGTCATATAGTTGTTTTTTCTCATAAGTATCTAATATTTTAACATATTAATATATAAAAGTAAATATAAATTTAGCGGATTATTGTACTTTTGCGAAACTATTTTAACAAAAAGTATATTCACTAATATTATGGATAGGTTTTCATTTCTAAACGCAGCACATACAGAATTTTTCGCACAATTATACGATCAGTACCTAGATAACCCAGATAGCGTAGAGCCAAGTTGGAGAAGTTTCTTTCAAGGTTTCGACTTTGGTATGGAAACTTACAATGGGGAAAACCCAGTACAAAGCCCTGCCAGCTCTTCTGCTGGAAATTTGGACTATGATCAAATTTCGCAAAAACTTCATAAAGAATTTAATGTATTAAAACTGATTGAAGGATACCGTACTCGTGGACATTTGTTTACAAAAACGAATCCCGTAAGAGACAGAAGGGTTTTTGAACCTTCACTTGATATCACTAATTTTGGACTTTCATCAGCGGATTTAAATACTGTTTTTGATGCAGGTAAAATAGTAGGTAAAGTACCTTCTACACTTACTGAAATTATAAAACATCTGGATACAATATATTGTCAACATATTGGTGTTGAATATATGTACATCAGAAAACCAGAGATTGTTCAATGGATACAAGATAAATTAGGGGTGAATGATAATCAACCTAATTTTTCAATTGATCAAAAGAAATCAATCCTGAATAAATTAAATGAAGCAGTTTCTTTCGAGAACTTCTTACATACTAAATATGTTGGTCAAAAACGTTTTTCACTAGAAGGTGGAGAATCGATAATTCCAGCCCTTGATACTTTAATTGAAAAAGCTGCCGAAATGGGAGTGGAACAATTTGTAATGGGAATGGCTCACCGTGGTCGTTTGAACATATTGGCAAACATATTCGGAAAATCTACGCAAGATATTTTTGGAGAGTTTGACGGTAAAGATTACGATCAAGAGTATTTTGACGGGGATGTTAAGTACCACCTTGGTTTAACAGCAGACAAAATAACAAGCACAGGAAAGAAAATTAATATCAATTTAGCTCCAAATCCTTCACACCTTGAAACAGTAGGTGCAGTAATCGAAGGAATTACAAGAGCGAAACAAGATAAATATTTCCCTAATGATTTTTCTAAAGTATTGCCTATCGCCGTTCACGGTGATGCTGCGATTGCAGGACAAGGTATTCTTTATGAAATTATCCAAATGGCACAACTTGACGGTTACAAAACGGGTGGAACGATTCATATCGTAATTAATAACCAAGTTGGTTTTACTACTAATTACTTAGATGCACGTTCTTCAACTTATTGTACTGATGTAGCCAAAGTAACTTTGTCACCAGTATTGCACGTAAATGCGGATGATCCTGAAGCAGTAGTACACGCTATGTCTTTTGCATTAGATTTCAGAATGCAATTTGGACGTGATGTATTTATTGACTTACTAGGTTATAGAAAATACGGTCATAACGAAGGAGATGAACCTCGTTTTACACAACCAGTATTATATAAAATCATAGCAAAACATAAAAATCCTAGAGATCTTTATGCGGAGAAATTAATTGCAGAAGGTGTAATTGATGCTACTTATGTAAAAGAACTTGAAAAAGAATACAAGTCTGATCTAGAAATGAATTTAGAGGCCTCTCGTAAGAAAGCCTTAACAATCATTACTCCATTTATGAAAAATGAATGGTTAGGTTTTGAGCAGGTTACGGATGTACAAATGCTTCAAAATGTTGATACTTCTTACTCAAGAGTAGGGTTGACGCAAGTTGCTGATGCTGTTTGTAATTTGCCAACGGATAAAAAGTTTATCAACAAAATCCAAAAGTTAATCAACGACAGAAAGACAATGTTTTTCGAAACAAACAAGTTGGATTGGGGAATGGCTGAGCATTTAGCTTATGGGTCATTGTTACAAGAAGGATTTGATGTTCGTATATCTGGACAGGATGTAGAACGCGGAACTTTTTCTCACCGTCATGCGGTGGTAAAAGTAGAAGACTCTGAAGAAGAAGTAACATTAATAAGTAGACTAGAGGGGAAAAAAGGTAATTTCAATATTTTTAACTCACTATTGTCTGAATATGGAGTTCTTGGATTTGATTATGGATATGCATTAGCAAACCCAAATACATTGACAATATGGGAAGCACAATTTGGAGATTTCAGTAATGGAGCCCAAATTATGATTGACCAATACATCTCTTGTGGAGAAGACAAATGGAACAACCAAAACGGAATTGTTCTATTATTACCTCACGGATATGAAGGACAAGGAGCTGAACATTCCTCAGGAAGAATGGAGCGTTACTTACAACTTTGTGCAAGACAAAATATGTTTGTTGCCGATTGTACAACGCCTGCCAACTTCTTTCACTTGTTGAGAAGACAAATGAAAACGAAATTCCGCAAGCCACTTATCGTGTTTACACCTAAGAGTTTGTTGCGTGATCCACGATGTGTATCTACGATTGAAGAATTAGAAAACGGAAGTTTCCAAGAAACGATCGATGATGATACCGTAAACAAAGCGGATGTAAAATCATTAGTTTTCTGTACAGGTAAATTCTATTATGACATTACAGCTGAAAGAGAGAAAAACGGACGTAACGATGTAGCAGTAGTAAGAATAGAACAATTATTCCCATTACCAGTAGAGCAGTTAAAAGCAATTATTGCACTATATCCAAATGTTGACGATTACGTTTGGGCGCAAGAAGAGCCGAAAAATATGGGGGCATACAGCTTTATGTTAATGAATTTTAATTTAGTTAAATGGAGATTAGCGTCGTTAAAAGCGTATTCTGCATCAGCTGCTGGAAGTTCTACAAGAGCAAAACGCCGTCAGGCAGATGCAATAAGAATGGTTTTTGACAAAGATTTATTTAATTCTTAGAAGCTATTTCCTGCTGTCCGCTGTATCTTTTTATTTTTAAAGAAAAAATAAAAAGGATGCCGCTACCATCAGGGCTAAAAATACAAACACAAAACAAACAGTAATTGTTGCTAAAACAATTCAAACAATAAAATTCATAATTTAAAAATTATACAAGATGATTTTAGAAATGAAAGTCCCATCACCAGGGGAATCTATAAAGGAAGTTGAAATTGCAACTTGGTTAGTTCAAGACGGAGATTATGTAGAGAAAGACCAAGCAATTGCTGAGGTTGACTCTGATAAAGCAACTTTGGAATTACCTGCGGAAGCTAGTGGGATTATCACATTAAAAGCAGAAGAAGGTGATGCAGTAGCAGTAGGAGCAGTAGTTTGCTTAATTGATACAGCTGCAGCTAAGCCAGAAGGTTCTGCTCCTGCGCCAGCAGCAGCACCGGTTGCTGAAGCGCTAAAAGCGGCTCCGGCTCCAGTAGCAGCAGCACCAGCGGCAACATATGCTTCAGGAACACCATCTCCAGCAGCAAGAAAAATATTAGACGAAAAAAATATCGCTCCAGCATCTGTTACAGGAACTGGTAAAGACGGTAGGATCACTAAAGATGATGCTGTAAATGCTACGCCATCTATGGGAACTCCTACAGGAGGAAGCCGTGGATCTGAGCGTACAAAATTATCAATGTTGCGCCGTAAAGTAGCAGAACGTTTAGTGGCTGCCAAAAACGAAACGGCTATGTTGACTACTTTCAACGAAGTAAACATGACGCCTATCAACTTGATTCGTAACGAGTACAAAGAAGCATTCAAAGCAAAACACGCAGGCGTTGGTTTAGGATACATGTCTTTCTTTACAAAAGCGGTTACAAGAGCATTAAAGTTATATCCAGATGTTAACTCGATGATGGATGGTGATTATAAAATTGCTTACGATTTCTGTGATATTTCAATCGCAGTGTCTGGGCCAAAAGGATTAATGGTTCCTGTTGTTCGTAACGCAGAGAATTTAACTTTCCGTGGTGTAGAAGCAGATATCAAAAGATTAGCGATTAGAGCACGTGATGGACAAATTACTGTTGATGATATGACTGGTGGAACTTTTACTATCACTAATGGTGGTGTATTTGGTTCTATGTTGTCTACACCTATTATCAATCCTCCACAATCAGGAATTCTAGGAATGCACAACATTATCGAGCGTCCAATTGCCGTAAACGGTAAAGTGGAAATTCACCCAATGATGTATGTGGCACTTTCATATGATCATAGAATTATCGACGGTCGTGAGTCTGTTGGTTTCTTAGTTGCTGTTAAAGAAGCTTTAGAAAACCCAATGGAATTATTATTGGACAATAATCCTAAGAAAGCATTCGAACTATAATTTTAGATTGAATAGATATAAGAAAAGCCTCAGTGATGAGGCTTTTCTGTTTTTTAGTTTGAGCTTTTAGAAAGTTAATTACTAAATTATTTTTTTTAGTTTCCTTTAAATTCTACAGAATCAAAAAGAGCATAGTTTTGGTTTGCAGGAATGTGATCTCCTATAAAATGCAGATTTTCGACGCTACAAAAGATTTTGAACTTTGTATTCTTGCCATAATTAAGCTCTGTAGTAGATTTAATAACATCATTTATTTTCCAATTGGCGACATAGCGCTTTTTGGTGTTGAATTTCAAATCAATTGTTAATGTGTACCATGCTTCTCTTTTAATCTTAACTTGTTCAGAATGGTATGGGTTTCCCTGAGAAGTCATGTATACGATAAGGTCGTCAGCTTGCGCGTTTAATGCAGTTCGTTTGCTTTGAGTACCATATCCTATTTCAAAGTCAATCTCGTGCGTGTCGTTAGAATATAAAAAAGCGCCGATACTTGCCTTGTCGCCAACTCCCATTTCAGGAACGTATACCTTCCAAGTATAAGTTCCTTCTCCATAAGTTGAAATAGTTTTGACCTTGGTTCTTTCCCAGGTATCTGGTGAAGTAAAAATGTTTAAACTGCCATTTTCAATACTGTAATTTGCTAGTCCGTTTAGTGATGCATCTTCCCATAAGCTTAAGTCATTAAAATCCCAAACTGTATTACTAACCCTCGAAGGTTTAGAAAAAAGATTATCTGAGTTGGTCTGTGCGTTTGAATTTTCGTCGATGATGCTATCGGGAGTACAAGAAAATAGTAGAAGTGCTATCAATGGAGTAATTTTTGAAGTAATATTTTTCATGTTTCATAATATATTGATGATTAAGGTCCTATTGTAAATATAAGAAATAATTTGCATAATCTACAATTGCCTTGCCCTTCAACAATACATCGGCACCAATGATTCCGTGAACTGGTTTAGACTTGTGTTGAATTAATACTTCGTTTATATGTGACAAATCAAAAATCACCCAATAGAATTGTCTTTGGGGAACAATTCTTAGAGAGTTTTTGGGTAATAGATAACTTAAGTCTCAAATTTATTTAAAGTCCCTTATTTATAATAATACGACAAGGGATTTTTTTTGTTTGGCCAGTAGTATTAATGTAATTTTTTACGGTTTTTTTTATTGATTTTATTTTTTTAAGCTTAAAAAGATAGATATATGCTAACTTCATTTTAATAAGTATTTACTATTTACCTATACATCACCACAACATAAACTGAAATATCAACTGCAAAATCTCTATTTCAGAATTCGTTAACTGCGGGTTATACCTTTATTTATAGTGTTTAAGTAACAGTTTTTTAATCTCATTGTTGTATGGTTTTTCGATACGCAATTTCAAGAAAGTGAGCACAATAGATTCATAGATTTGAGAATAATTAAACAACTAATATTATGAAAAAAATTACTTTAACTTTTTTCCTTCTTTTATTTGCAATAGGATTTTCACAAAATGCACCTATTTCATTTGAGTCTGGAGAAAATGGATCTACCTGGTCTTTTGCTAGTTTTGAAAACGGTGGTGGATTAGGATATGAGAAAGTAGCAAATCCATTTAAAACGGGAATTAATACTTCTGGAACAGTAGGTAAATTTACTGCTTTGTCTACAGCTGCTGGAGCAGCACCATATGCAGGATGTGAATCTGCGCATGCATCGGGTGTAAATGGTATTGGTAGCTTTACCTTTAGCCTTAGTAATTGTATTGTTAAAGTAATGGTATACAAACCCATCATTAGTGATGTGGGAATAAAGTTTGCCGAATCGAATGGTGAAGCACAACCAGAGGTTAAAGTAAAAAACACCAAAATTAATGAGTGGGAAGAATTAACATTCGACATGTCAGGAAGTATTGGTAAAGGTGCGACAGGGATTATTGATCAAATAATAGTTTTTCCTGACTTTCAGGCAAGAACTACAGAGAACGTTTGTTATTTTGACAATATAACTTTTTCTGCAAAATCGGGAACGACAGGTGGAAGTACAACAAGTACTGCCCCTACATTACCAATGGATTTTGAATCTTCAACGATTGCTTATTCGTTTGTAGGTTTTGACGGAGGTGCAGTAACAAAAATTGCTAATCCTCATAGCACAGGAATAAACACAAGTGCTACTGTTGCTCAAATGGTAAAAGGCGCAGGTCAACCATGGGCAGGTGCTAAAATAGTAATGGCATCAGCAGTTGATTTTTCAACAAAGAAACTAATTAAGATAAAAGTTTGGTCTCCAGTTGCGGGTAAAAAACTTTTATTAAAATTTGAAGGAGCTGGAGCAGCATTCGAAAAAGAATCAGTAGGAGTTACAGCAGCGAATGCTTGGCAAGAATTGAGTTTTGATTTTACTGGAGTAGCTGGAGTAAATAATTTAAATGACAATATAATTTTCATATTTGATTTAGGAACAGCAGGAGACGGAAGTGCTACATCAACTTATTTATTTGATGATGTAATCCAATCAGCAGTTTCTGGAGGAGGAACTTCGTTAACACAAATGAGTTTGCCACTTACATTTGATAGTGCGACGGTAGACTATGGATTAATCGGATTTGGAGGAGCAGAAGCTTCAACAGTAGTTGTTGATCCAACTTTATCAACAAATAAAGTAGCTAAAGTAGTAAAATCAGCTGCGGCTGAGCTTTGGGCAGGAACAACGATTTCAGCAGCTGCAGGATTAGGATTTAGTAGTGCGATACCATTTACAGCATCAGCAACCAAGATGAATGTTAGAGTGTGGTCACCAACTGCGGGAATCAAAGTTCGCTTGAAAGTTGAGGATCACAATGACAACACGCATACGGTAGAAACAGAAGCAACAGTAACTACAGCATCAGGATGGCAAACATTAGAATTTAATTTTGCTAATCAAGCGACAGGAACTGCTGCATTGAATTTAGCTTTTGTATATGATAAAGCATCTATTTTCTTCAATTTTGGAGTAACAGGAGCAACAGCAGGAGAGAAGACGTATTATTTTGATGATGTAGCTTTTGGAGCGGCACCAACAACAGGAACAAGTACTGCCCCTACATTACCAATGGATTTTGAATCTTCAACGATTGCTTATTCGTTTGTAGGTTTTGACGGAGGTGCAGTAACAAAAATTGCTAATCCTCATAGCACAGGAATAAACACAAGTGCTACTGTTGCTCAAATGGTAAAAGGCGCAGGTCAACCATGGGCAGGTGCTAAAATAGTAATGGCATCAGCAGTTGATTTTTCAACAAAGAAACTAATTAAGATAAAAGTTTGGTCTCCAGTTGCGGGTAAAAAACTTTTATTAAAATTTGAAGGAGCTGGAGCAGCATTCGAAAAAGAATCAGTAGGAGTTACAGCAGCAAATGCTTGGCAAGAATTGAGTTTTGATTTTACTGGAGTAGCTGGAGTAAATAATTTAAATGACAATATAATTTTCATATTTGATTTAGGAACAGCAGGAGACGGAAGTGCTACATCAACTTATTTATTTGATGATGTAATCCAATCAGCAGTTTCTGGAGGAGGAACTTCGTTAACACAAATGAGTTTGCCACTTACATTTGATAGTGCTACGGTAGACTATGGATTAATCGGATTTGGAGGAGCAGAAGCTTCAACAGTAGTTGTTGATCCAACTTTATCAACAAATAAAGTAGCTAAAGTAGTAAAATCAGCTGCGGCTGAGCTTTGGGCGGGGACAACGATTTCAGCAGCTGCAGGATTAGGATTTAGTAGTGCGATACCATTTACAGCATCAGCAACCAAGATGAATGTTAGAGTTTGGTCACCAACTGCGGGAATCAAAGTTCGCTTGAAAGTTGAGGATCACAATGACAACACGCATACAGTAGAAACAGAAGCAACAGTAACTACAGCATCAGGATGGCAAACATTAGAATTTAATTTTGCCAATCAAGCGACAGGAACTGCTGCATTGAATTTAGCTTTTGTATATGATAAAGCATCTATTTTCTTCAATTTTGGAGTAACAGGAGCAACAGCAGGAGAGAAGACGTATTACTTTGATGATGTAGCTTTTGGAGCGGCACCAATAACAGGACCAATTACAATGGCACCAACGAATTTGAATTATGGAGGCAATTTACGATTCGAAATAAATAAAGATATAAAATCAGTAACACCTACCGTAACAGCAGATCCATTACCAACATATAGTATCAGTCCAATAATGCCAAAAGGACTGAGCTTTGATGCTGCTTCAGGTTCAATTGCTGGGAAACCAACTGTAGAAACTGGGCCAGTTAGTTATACAGTTACTGCAACGAATTCAGTAGGATCTCAAAAGCTAACGTTTACAATCGAGATATTTAATAACGATCATGATTTTGATGGTATAAATGATGATGTTGACAATTGTCCAGAGTTTTATAATCCAAATCAAGAAGATAAAAACAACGATGGTATTGGTGATATCTGTATTGAGGAAGAACAAGTTAAGGTAGCTCAAGGTTTTTCTCCAAACGGGGATGGTATAAATGACACATGGTTTATTAAGAATATTGAAAATTATCCAAATACTCAGGTTAGAGTTTTTAATAAAACAGCTGCTGAAGTGTTTTTCTCTAGAGATTACAAAAATCTTTGGGACGGAACGTACAAAAACACTGGGGAAATTGTAGCTGCAGGCTCTTATTTTTATCAAGTAGATTTAGGTGGAGACGGTTCAATTGACTTACAAGGGTGGATTTATATCGCTAATTAATTTTTAAAAAATCAGATCATGAAAAATATACTTTATCTACTAACTGCAGGAGCACTTCTGTTTAGTAGTTCTATTATAGCACAGCAAGCCAACAATTTTGCCTTCTATAAAAATCAAATGAATGTTATCAATCCCGCATATGCCGGGGTTGATAATCAAACTCAAATTTCGGGTTCGATACGTTCGCAATGGACAGGCGTTAAAGATTCTCCACAAACGCAAGCAGTTTCTTTTGGAACTTCTCTTGGGAAAAATTTAGGTTTTGGTATCTCTGTTTTAAATGATCAAACTTTCATTGAAAAACAAACATCTGTTGGGATCGACTTGTCTTATTTAGTACAACTAAGTGAAGCGACTGATTTGTATTTTGGTATTAAAGCTGGGGGTAATTCCTTTAATATTAATACTTCGGGTTTAGAATTCTATAATGTAGATGTAGATCCAGCTTTTGCTTCAATAAGTAGCTTTAGTCCCAATGTGGGAGTAGGTGCTTTTTTAAAAAATGACAAATACTTTTTGTCGCTTTCTGTACCAAAATTAGTGTCATTTAAAGATGTTAAAAACGATGACGGCTACGCAATGGTTAGTACAAATAGACCAGTGGTTTATGCAAGTGGAGGCTATGATTTTAGTTTAAATCCAATGGAGACATTAGTTTTAAAACCCTCTTTTATGGCAAGATATACGACTGCCGCACCAGTTTCTGTGGATTTTAATGCTATGTTGATGATCAATAATAATTTTGAAATTGGAGGAATGTATAGAACTGATAAAGCGGTTGCAGCAATGGCAAGTGTTATTTTAAGTAAAAAACTAGTAATAGGTTTTGCTTATGAAGTGAGTTCAAGAGCTGAATTGGCAAGTGCTAAAAACACGAATGAAATTATGTTACAATTTAAATTCTAATTTGTTTTTTGTAGTGAATAATTGATTGAGTTTTGTTTAAAAAGCCGTTTGAAATTATTTTCAAACGGCTTTTTAATTTCCATTTTTAATAATGAAGTGGAATGTTCAATTCATTCACTAGAATTTAAAAAAAACGAAAATTCTATTTTTGAAGGTATAAATAATGATTATAATAATCTACAATCGCCTTCCCTTTCATCAATACATCGGCACCAATGATTCCGTGAACTGGTTTAGACTTGTGTTGAATTAAAGCCTCATTTACATGAGATAAATCAAAAATGACGACATCAAATTCTAAATGTTTCCAAAATCCAAGTTGTAATTTATTATTAGATGCCGTTTGCGTAAGCATTCCGGTAGCTCCTGCTCCCGAAGCTTTTGTTTTGGAGGCTTCTGCATTAAGTTGAAAGAATTCAACGCTTTCAAATCCCACGCAGCTGTTTGAGGCGCCGGTATCAAGGATGAAATTGCCTGATACTCCATTGATTTTTGCTTTTATCAAAAGATGCTGCGTTTTGGTAATTTTAAATTTAATTTTTTTGTATTTTTCTTTTTTAAGAATGTCTTGTAGGTTTTTCATGAAGTAGGTATGATACTCAAAAGTAATCTAAAAAACCCAAGAATCTAAAAACTAACAATTCAAAATAGTAACTTTGCCGCTTTCAAAATAGATAAAATGATAATTACTGACACGCATACCCATCTTTATAGTGAGGAATTCGATCAAGACCGAGACGAGATGATTCAAAGAGCAATAGAGAACGGAGTTTCTCGATTCTTTATTCCAGCAATTGACTCTTCGTGCACTGCGGCAATGTATGATTTAGAAAAGAACTATCCGGAACATGTTTTTCTAATGATGGGACTACATCCTACTTATGTAAAGGAAAACTATTTAGAAGAATTGCAGCATGTGGAAGAAGAATTGGCGAAAAGGAAATTCTATGCCGTTGGGGAAATTGGAATTGATTTATACTGGGATAAAACGCATTTGCCCGAACAACAAATTGCTTTTAGAAAACAAATTCAATTGGCAAAACAATATAAATTGCCCATTGTAATTCATTGTAGAGAGGCTTTTGATGAAATATTTGAAATATTAGAGGATGAGAAATCAGCTGATTTATTTGGGATATTTCACTGTTTTACGGGAACTTATGAGCAGGCGTTACAAGCGATTTCTTATAATATGAAATTGGGAATTGGTGGAGTCATTACCTTTAAAAACGGAAAGATAGATCAGTTTTTGAATCAAATTGATTTAAAACATATTGTTTTAGAAACAGACTCTCCTTATCTTGCTCCGATTCCTTTTCGAGGGAAAAGAAATGAAAGTAGTTATTTATTAAATGTAATTGATAAACTGGCTGCCATCTATAATCTTTCAGCAAAAGATATTGCGAATATTACGACCGAAAATTCTCGAATGATTTTTGGGATTTAAAATAGAATTCATTAAAAATTAATATTTTTTTTGTTCATTTGCGCACCTAAAATAACCAAAATGCAAAAATTTGACGCTATTCGGCCATTTTATGATTCCGAAATTAACGAGGCTATACTAAATGTGGTTCATCACCCGATGATGAAGTCATTGATGAATTTTACATTTCCTGAAACACCTGACGAAGACTGGAAGGACCAATTAAAAAAAACACACTCTATACGTGACTTTCAATGTAACTTTATCTATCATACACTTTTAAAAGTGCTTGAAAAAAGTTCTGATGGTTTGACGACTTCTGGTTTTGAAAAGTTAGAAAAAGGAGAGTCCTATTTATTTATATCAAACCATAGAGATATATTACTAGACACAACATTGCTAAATGTGGCTTTGTTCGAACATGGCTTAGTAATGACTGCATCAGCGATTGGTGATAACTTGGTTAAGAAAGATTTTCTTAACATCTTGGCAAAGTTGAACCGTAATTTTTTGGTTCAAAGAGGTTTGACTCCACGTGAGATGTTAGGAAGCTCAAAAACATTATCTGAATATATTAGTCATTTATTGCAGCATGAAAGTAGATCTGTCTGGATTGCACAACGTGAAGGAAGGACTAAAGACGGTAATGATGCAACTAATCCAGGAGTATTAAAAATGGTTGGAATGGGATCTGATGAAGATAACCTGATGGACTATTTTAAGAAAATAAAAGTTGTTCCAGTGTCAATTTCGTATGAATATGACCCAACTGATGTACTTAAAATTCCACAATTATTGGCTGAGGCCAATAACGAAGTGTACATCAAGGAAAAGAATGAAGATTTCATGACGCTATTAAGCGGAGTGATGGGACAAAAGAAGGGAATTCACATTCATATAGGTGATGTTCTGGACACTGAAATTGATGCGATTAAGGATGAATTTACTAACTCAAACAAGCAAATTCAAGCGCTTGCTCAGTTAATTGATGATTCTATAATAGAGAATTATAAATTATGGCCTACTAATTATATAGCCTATGATATTTTAAATAAAACTAGCGGCTATTCTAACATGTATACAGCTGATGAAAAATCACTGTTTGAACGTAGATTAGAGATGCGAATAGATGCTGAAAACCCAGTTGCATTGCAAGGATTACTGGATATGTATGCTAATCCGGTTGCTAATAAATTAAAATACAAGGATGAACTCAAAGGCTAAAATTCTTTTATTATATACTGGAGGAACTATCGGGATGCGTAAGGATTTCAATACTGGTGCCCTAAAAGCGTTTAATTTCAGTAAGTTATTACAAAGAATTCCTGAGTTGAAACAATTGGATTGTGAAATTGAAACTATTTCATTTGAAGAGCCAATTGATTCCTCAAACATGAATCCAGAAGAATGGGCAAGAATTGCAACTATAATAGAGACAAATTATTTAGATTTTGATGGTTTCGTTGTTCTTCATGGATCTGATACAATGTCTTATTCTGCTTCAGCATTGAGCTTTATGCTTGAAAATCTAGCCAAACCAGTGATTTTTACCGGTTCTCAATTACCGATAGGGGATTTGCGTACGGATGCTAAAGAAAATCTAATTACGGCTATTCAAATTGCTTCATTGCAAGAAAACGGAATACCTGTCGTTACCGAAGTGTGTCTATACTTTGAATACAAATTATACAGAGGAAACAGAACAACTAAGATAAGTGCTGAGCATTTCAACGCATTTACGTCACCCAATTATCCTGCTTTAGTAGAATCTGGGGTGCATTTAAATTTGAGACCGGAACTGTTTTTAGCTAAAAACGATGGTAAGAAATTGTTGGTACATAAAAAACTAGACAATAATGTTGTCATAGTCAAAATGTTTCCGGGAATGAGTGAAACTGTTTTAGCAGCTATTTTTAATATACCCGGTTTAAAAGGAATTGTACTGGAAACTTATGGTTCAGGGAATGCGCCTAGCGAAGAGTGGTTTATTGCTTTATTAGCTAAAGCGATAAATAATGGACTGCATATTATTAATGTAACTCAATGTTCTGGAGGTAGTGTAAATATGGGTAAATATGAAACGGGTACAGGCATGAAAGCAATAGGGGTGATTTCTGGAAAAGACATCACAACAGAGGCTGCTATTACGAAACTGATGTATTTATTAAGCCGAAATGATGCGCAAGATGACTTTAAAACTATTTTTGAGTCCTCTTTGAGAGGGGAAGTCCTATAATATTCTGATTTTACTTTTGTAAGTCACTTTTTTTAGTGTTCTTTGCAGACCTTAAATAAATAGAGAGGTGTCCGAGTGGTTGAAGGAGCTAGCCTGGAAAGCTAGTATGTGGGTAACTGCATCGTGGGTTCGAATCCCATCCTCTCTGCAAAAAAATGAATGCTTCCTGAAACGGAAGCATTTTTTGTTTAATAGCATGACAAACCTTTTTGTTTGGATCAGGGAAAAAAACTCTTAGACTTAAAATGCAAGCATGTATTTATAAGAATCTCTATTTAGGGAACGCCAGAGGAAATCCTTTTCTTTTTACAAAAAGACACAGCCCTGCTGCTTTTTTTAGTGGAGCTTTTCACGATGGTTATCTTTATTATTTGGAAGACATACCTCAAGTTGTTTTTTGAAAACAATACGCATCAAGAACCCTTCAAAATCCTATATTTGTATAATAATAGAAAAGGACCCATTCGAAAATTCTAGTTAAGACTGCCATGAAACAATCATTCAACCAAAATAATACTATGCGAATCATTTTTAGTCTCTTTCTTGTACTGTCGGTTTCTGCTATTTTTTCTCAAGAAATAGAGCTGAGTAAGGATAGTGCGGAAATAAAGGTGGATTCCTTATATAGAGAAGATCAATTTTATTTTGGGTTTACGTACAATACATTACAACAGAAACCAGCAGGGGTGTCGCAAAGTAAGTTCTCAACAGGTTTATCGGCCGGTTTTCTTAGAGATATGCCAATAAATAAAGACCGTACAAATGCAATAGCGGTGGGGTTGGGTTTCACATACAACAATTACATTCAAAACCTTGCTATAACGGGAACTGGCCAAATGCCTGTTTATACTGTTATTGATGGAGATACAAATTATAATAAAAATAAATTCACGCAATTATTAGTTGATCTACCCATCGAATTTAGGTGGAGAACATCTACATATGAGAGTTATAAATTTTGGAGAATTTATGGCGGGGTGAAATTAAGCTATGTACTTTACAATAAATCTATATTCACTGATGACCTAAGTAAAGTGGTAATCACGAACAACAAGGACCTTAATAAATTGTTATACGGTCTGTATCTTTCAGCCGGTTATAATACAATTAATGTATATGGCTATTATGGATTAAATTCTATTTTTAAGACTGCAGAAATAGATGGAGAAAAGATAAATATGAGGTCGCTTAATATTGGGGTTATTTTTTATATCTTATAGCCACAAGTACAACAACAGTATTTGCGGAATAGTTCCTAAAAAAAGGCCGATAATTAGTTCCTTAAAAGTATGGGCTTTCATTACTAAACGAGATGAAGCCACAAATCCGTTCATAAGAGTGAGGAAGGTGATAGCAAAAATATTTTGTGTTTGAAAATGTAGGCTTAGCCCAAAAACAAAAACAGTCAAAGCGCTTATGCCCATCATATGAAGACTCGCTTTTGTTCTAACAAACAATAACATCATCGCAATTAAGGTGCTCAATAGAGCTCCTAAAAGGAAAAAGTGCAATTCTGGATAACGGTCAATGGTAATGCTTTTTCGAACCAAAAGGATAAGCAAAAAAGATTGAATCACAAGTGGTATTTTCCGTTCTGATAATAACGGAACCATCATAGAACTAATTTTACCGGTTGCTCTCAAAAGAAGGAAAAACAATAGTGGAACCACAACCGTGATAATTAGTACCTGAAGTAGTACAAAATATTTTTCTTGGTTTATAAAAAAGGAATTATTTGAAAAAAGGTAAAATAGCGTAGCGTATACCGGAATAAACACCGGATGGAAAATATAAGAAAATAACGGAAGGATTTTTTTCAAGAGTACTGCAATTAATTATCAAAACAAATATAAGGAATATAGTAAAAAAGTCACTTTAAATCAGTTGTGATTTATACAAAAGTCAAAATCATTTCTGGCTTTTTAATTATGTTGCGTTGCCGTAACTTTGAAAAGAAGTGTTATTTTTGGGGACATTCTAAATGACAACTATGTTTTTGGGCTCGTTTGGTCCTATAGAAATATATTGTTTGTTACCCAAGTATAAATAAAATCTGCGTTAACCGCAATCTATAAAAATGAGCATACTTATTAAAAACATAGTTCCTATTCTTAAGGCAAGAACCGTTGGCAATACTGAAGTAGCAGTCGTTGACACGGTGTCTATAGATAGTCGATCGTTGCAAAATAGCGCAAATACTTTATTCTTTGCATTGGTTGGTCCCAATAATGATGCACATACCTATATTAAAGATTTGATAGCAACGGGAGTGCAGAACTTTGTGGTTTTGCATATTCCAGAAGGATGTGCAGATAAGGCTAATTTTCTGATTGTAGAAAATACTTTGGACGCATTGCAGCAATTTGCGGCTTACTATCGCAGTCGTTTTCATTTTCCCGTTATTGGTTTAACCGGAAGTAATGGTAAAACGATAGTAAAGGAATGGCTCAACTTCCTGCTAAGTCCTGACTTTAATGTTATTCGCAGTCCAAAGAGTTACAATTCTCAGGTGGGTGTCCCTTTGTCAATATTTGCGATTAATGAAAAGCACAATCTAGGTGTTTTTGAAGCAGGAATTTCTACCATTGATGAAATGGAAAAATTAGAAAAAGTAATTAAGCCTACAATAGGCATTCTAACAAATATAGGTTCTTCGCATGACGAGGGTTTTCTTGATTTAGATCAAAAAGTTAAAGAAAAATTAGTTCTTTTTAAAGATGCTGAAATTATAATCTATCAAAAAAGGGATCTTGTAGACAAATATATTTTTCCAGAAATAAAAACATTTAGCTGGAGTTTTAGAAGAGGAGAAGCTGATGTCTTTGTGTATAAAAAAGAGGTAGAAGATCAAAACACGATATTATATTACAAATACAAAGGAAGTTCTTATAAGTTGAAAATTCCATTTCAAGATACGGCTTCTATAGAAAATGCGATTTCTTGTTTAATGGCATTGTTATATTTCGATTATGATATTGAGACGATTCAATCTAGGATGCTATTGCTGTTTCCTGTGGAAATGCGATTAAAAGTAAAGACCGGAATCAATAATTGTAGTCTTATCGATGATAGTTATAGTTCTGATTTTCAGTCATTGAAGATTGCATTGGATTTTCTGGAAAGTCAAACGCAGTTCCAAAAGAAAACGGTTATTCTGTCGGATATTTTTCAAAGCGGATTATCGAATGAGGAGCTGTATTCTAAGGTTTCGCAATTGATTGTTTCTAATAACGTAAGTAGGGTTATAGGCATTGGAGAAACCATCTCGGCATTCAAAGATAAGTTCGTCAATTGCATTACGTTCAGTAATACGGCTGAATTTATCTCTAATTTTGAAAGTCTTGATTTTGCGAATGAAACCATTTTGATAAAAGGGGCAAGGTCATTTCAGTTTGAAGAAATAGTGTATCTACTCGAAGAAAAAACTCATGAGACCGTTCTTGAAATTAACTTGAATGCAATCAGTTATAACTTAAATTTCTTTAAATCTAAACTGAAGCCAAATGTAAAAATCATGGTTATGGTAAAGGCATTTGGTTATGGGAATGGAGGACTGGAGATTGCTAAATTACTTGAACACCACAAAGTGGATTACCTGGGAGTGGCTTTCGCCGATGAAGGTATTTCACTGAAGAACGGCGGTATTCAATTGCCAATTATGGTTCTTAACCCAGAGAACACGAGTTTCTCGGCAATTATACAATATCAATTAGAGCCTGAAATATATTGCCTAAAAGGACTTTATGCCTTTTTGAAAATTGCAAAAGAAAAGAACTTGCATCACTTTCCTATTCATATCAAGCTGGATACAGGGATGCATCGACTTGGTTTTGAGGAAGACTCAATAGAAGAGTTAATAGCTACTTTGAAAGGGAATAATACCGTGCAGATACGAAGTATTTTGTCACATCTTGCCACAAGTGATGATTTGAAGCATCGTGATTTTACACTTTCCCAAATTAATTTATTTGATAGAATGTCCTCCAAAATCATGGAGGAATTGGACGTAAACCCGATTCGTCATATTTTGAATACTTCTGGGATAAGTAATTATCCGGACTCTCAATTTAATATGGTTCGTTTAGGAATAGGACTTTATGGAGTGTCGAATGATTCTGCAGAACAAAAATATTTGGAAAATGTGGGTACTTTGAAATCTGTTATTTCCCAAATTAGAGCTATTTCTGCTGGTGAGAGCGTTGGCTATGGCCGAAAGTTTATGGCAGAGAAGCCTACAAAGGTTGCAACAATTCCCATTGGCTATGCAGACGGGATTTCTAGAGGCTGGGGGAATGGCGTGGGATTTGTAACCATAAAAGATAGAAAAGCAAAGATTTTAGGGAGTATCTGTATGGATATGTTGATGGTCGATGTTACGGAAATTAATTGCACGGAAGGAGATTCGGTTATAATTTTTGGCGAAAGCCCAACCGTTACTCATATTGCAAAAAAGCTTAATACAATACCTTATGAAGTGCTAACGAGTATTTCGCAACGTGTAAAAAGAGTTTTTTATCGATAATTTTGTGTCGTTTATCGATAAAATGTTAAATTATGTTAAATATTTATTAATTTAGATTTATATAAATTTTAATTAAAAAAAAAATATGGGATTCTTAAGTGACTTTAAAGCCTCTTTAATGAAAGGTGACGTGTTAAGTTTAGCAACTGCAGTTGTTATTGCTGGGGCATTTGGTAAAATTATCAGTTCAGTAGTGGATGATGTAATTATGCCAGTTGTAGGTTTGATAACTGGAGGTGTTGATTTTACAACTAAATTCATTACACTTGACGGAAATAGTTATGTTGATCTCGATGCAGCGAAAGAAGCTGGAGCTGCTGTAATCACTTACGGTAACCTAGTACAAGCTACAATTAATTTTATTATTATTGCTTTCTTTGTATTTGTAATATTAAGAGCTGCTGAAAAAGCAAAGAAAAAAGAGGAAGTTGTTGCTGCAGTAGCTGCTCCAGCGGGACCAACTCAAGAAGAATTACTTACTCAAATTAGAGATTTACTAAAAAAATAAGAAGACCGCTATACTATATGTTCAACTTAACCATCCGCAAAACGGATGGTTTTTCTTTATTGTTACAATTGTAACATTTTGTTATTTTTTGTGAAGCGTCTTGTTTTGGTTTTAATATTACTTACTTTTGTAACTCAAATTTAATATTCAATTATAAAAATATAGAAATGAAAATAGCAGTTGTAGGTGCAACCGGTATGGTTGGAGAGGTTATGTTACAAGTATTAGCAGAAAGAAATTTTTTATCGACTGCTGATGAATTAATTCTTGTTGCTTCAGAAAGATCAGTGGGTAAAGAAATTGCCTTTAATGGTAAAAACTATAGTGTTGTAGGGATGCAAACCGCAGTAGATATGAAAGCAGACATTGCTTTGTTTTCTGCTGGAGGAGAAACTTCTTTAGAGTGGGCTCCAAAGTTTGCTGCTGCTGGAACAACCGTTATCGACAACTCTTCAGCATGGAGAATGGATCCAACTAAAAAATTGATTGTTCCTGAAATCAATGCTTCTTCATTAACTAAAGAAGATAAAATTATAGCTAACCCAAATTGTTCTACAATTCAGATGGTATTGGTTTTAGCCCCTTTGCATAAAAAATACAACATCAAGCGTGTGATCGTTTCTACTTATCAATCTATTACTGGAACAGGAGTTAAGGCCGTACAACAGCTAGAAAATGAATATGCAGGAGTTCAAGGTGAAATGGCATACAAATATCCAATTCATAGAAATGCAATTCCACAATGTGATTCATTCGAAGAAAATGGATATACTAAGGAAGAAATGAAATTGGTTCGTGAGACTCAAAAAATATTAGATGACAGAACGATTGCAGTTACTGCAACTGCTGTGCGTGTGCCAATCGTAGGTGGACATAGTGAAGCAGTAAATGTGGAGTTTTCGAATGATTTTGTGGTTTCAGATATTCAAAATATTTTACATCACACTGATGGAGTAGTAGTTCAAGATAACAATGACACTTATACCTATCCGATGCCAATGTACGCGCAAGGAAAAGATGATGTTTTCGTGGGTAGAATTCGTCGCGACGAAAGCCAGGCAAACACATTAAATATGTGGATTGTAGCTGATAATTTAAGAAAAGGAGCTGCGACAAATACAATTCAAATTGCTGAATATCTAGTTGCTGCTAAACTGGTGTAACTGATTTATAATTTTATTTTAAACCATCTGTTTTAACATTCTATCAGTTTTGTTAAAACAGATGGTTTTCTTTTTTTTAGATTTCCTACCTTTGGAGCGTATGAAAAAGAAGCAACTTATAATTAGTCTCTCTTTGGCACTGACAGTATTGTTTTCAATACTGTTTCAGTCACTTCATACCTATGAGCATTTTATTAAGCAATTTTCTTCAACAGAGTGTCATCATAAATACAGTCATGGTGAACCTGAAATAACACATCAGCATCATAATTTTGATGATTGTAAAGTGTGTCATTTTACTTTTGGGTCTTATGTTTCTCCAGAAGTATTTGCTTATTCACTGCAGACCAATTACAAACAAACGCCCTATTTCTTTGAGAAGGGAAAAGCCTTTATTTCGTTTCCTGGCAGTTTGTATTCTCTTCGAGGTCCGCCTTCAGTTATTATTTAAATTACAGTTATTTCCAACCAATCCATATTATGTTTTGTTGGGATGTTTCACTTATTAAATAATTTCAATGCAGTTTTCTTTTTAAGATTTCTGTTTGAATACTCTACAATCACTTCTGATGAAAAAAATTATAATTACCCTGTTATTAGGGTTTTCAGCGCTGCTTCATGCGCAAAGTACAGTATCTGGTACAGTAACGAATATGACAAGCCAACCTATAAAAGGCGTTTCCATTTATGCGCCAGAATTACATAAAGGCACTACGACAGATGAAAACGGAAAGTACAGTTTGTCAAATCTTCCTAATGGAAATGTAAAATTGACTTTTACTTTCGTCGGGTTTACAACTGTAAATAAAACAATTAAAGGGCTTCAGCAAGAAAACACACTTGATGTTATATTGGAAGAAACTATTTTCCAAATGGATGAGGTAATCGTTTCTACCGCTTTCAATAAAATACAATCACAAAATGTGATGAAGGTGGAACATGAAACTATCAAGGAATTACAGCAAAAAGGAACAGCAACCTTAATAGAAGGTTTAGCAACTATTCCTGGTGTTTCTCAAGTTTCAACGGGAACTTCGATAGGGAAACCAGTAATTCGTGGATTAAGTGGAAACCGCGTTTTAGTCTATTCACAAGGAGTGCGAATGGAAAATCAACAATTTGGTGACGAGCACGGTTTAGGATTAAACGATGCTGGAGTAGAAAGTGTTGAGGTCATCAAAGGTCCTGCTTCTCTGTTATATGGTTCAGATGCACTGGGTGGGGTTTTGTATTTTAACCCAGAGAAATTTGCCGATGCGAATACATTTAAAGCTAATTTTAGTCAGAAGTTGTTTTCCAATACATTAGGAAGTAATTCCTCTCTTGGATTAAAAACGTCCACTGAGAACTGGAAATTTATCGCTAGAGGTAGTTACAATACGCATTCTGATTATAGAGTTTCAGGAGGAGATCGCGTGACGAATACTCGTTATAATGAAACGGATTTTAAAACTGGAATAGGATATAGTAATTCTAGTTTTTCTTCTGTTCTTCGATACAATTACAACAAACTGGATTTAGGAATTCCAGAGGATGGTATTGCAGCGCAATCGTCAAGTAAAAACACAGCGTTTCCTAGACAAGGGGTATTCAATCATCTGTTGAGTTTAAACTCTATAATCTATTTAAAAGATTCAAAACTAGATGTTGATTTAGGGTATGTTGCTAATGATCGCTCTGAGTTTGAGGATAGCGACATAGCAGGTTTACAAATGAAGTTGAAAACGTTTAATTACGATGCCAAGTATCATTTACCTAAAATGGGTAAACTGGAATCAATTTTAGGAATTCAAGGAATGCATCAAACTAATGTTAATTCAGGTGAAGAATATTTGATTCCAGATGCTACTACTAATGATTTTGGTGTTTTTGGGACTGTTAATTATGAATGGGATAACAACAGCGCGTTACAAGCAGGTTTGCGTTTTGACAATAGAAAAATTACGACAGAGGAACATGGAACTTTAGGGGAAGAAGGCTATTTTAAAGCAGTCGATAAATCATTTGACAGTTTTAATGCTTCCTTAGGGTACAAAACAAATCTTGCTGATGATTTGACTTTAAGGCTGAACCTGGCTTCAGGATTTAGAGCTCCTAATCTAGCTGAATTGACGTCTAATGGCGTTCATGAAGGAACTAATCGCTACGAAGTAGGAAATAGTGATTTGAAGACGGAACAAAATGTACAGTCTGATATTAATTTAGAATACAACAACAGTCATTTTGAGTTTTTTGTAAATGGTTTTTACAATCATATCAACAACTATATTTATACTTCGCCTACAGGAGCGGTATTGGATAGTAATGACGTATTTAATTATATTCAAGACAATGCTATGCTTTACGGAGGAGAAATTGGGTTACATTTTCACCCTCATCCTTTAGACTGGTTGCATTATGAAACTAGTTTTGAAACCGTGACGGGTAAGAAGCAGAATGGGGACTTTTTACCTCTAATTCCTGCGAACAATTGGAATAATACGATTAGAACCGAATTCAAAATTAAGAACTGGTTTGAAACTGGATTTGCTACTTTGAACTTTGCTACTACTTTTAATCAGCAAAATGTAAGCGGTTTTGAAACCGAATCTAATGGGTACACTTTAGTGAATTTAGGCCTTGGTGGTACAGTAAAATTAGGTAAAACAGTTTTTGACGTGAATCTTAACGGAAATAATTTATTTGACAAAAAATACATAGCCCATTTGTCAAGATTAAAAAATGACGGAATCCCGAATATTGGACGAAACATAGTTCTAGGAGTCAATTTTAATTTATAAGGGTTGTAACAAACAAGCAGTTTAATTTTTACAAACCATTAAGAAATTTAGATTCATTAAGTGTTACGCTTAATGTTCTGAATGACTTAATGGTTTTTTTATGGTTATAGGTTTCACAGAGTTTCACTAAGTTTTTTCTTAATTTTTTGTTCCGCAAAGAGTCACAAAGTTGGCACAGAGTTTCACTAAGTTTTTTCTTAATTTTTGTTCCGCAAAGAGTCACAAAGTTGGCACAGAGATTCACTAAGTTTTTCTTAATTTCCCTTAATTTCTTAATGGTTTAAAAAAATCTCTGTGTATCTCTGTGATAGCTCCGCGCATCTCTGTGAAATAACTTTACATAAGCTATTTCTATTTATGATAACATTCTCTATTTAAATTAAGTTTTGTATATTTGTTTAACCTTGTGTTAAAAAGATTAAACAACAAAATAAAAACTGTGAGTAAAACTAGTGTAAATATTGTTTGGTTCAAGCGTGATTTACGATTTGTAGACAACGAAGCCTTGTTTGCTGCACAAAATTCCGGGCTTCCTTTACTATTTGTTTATTGTTTTGAACCAACAGTTATGGATTACGATGATGCAGATGTACGTCATTGGCGGTTTATTTATGAGTCGATTCAGGACTTGCAAACCAAACTCAATCCTATAAATAGAACCTTCTATTATTTTCATAATGAAGTTCAAACTGTTTTCTCAGAATTAGTAAAAAACTACGATATAAAAACGGTGTTCTCGCATCAAGAAATTGGTAACAAAATCACTTTTGATCGGGATATCGCTATGGAGGTTTTTTTCAAAATAAATAATATTGCTTGGAAAGAATCTCAGTTGCATGGTGTAATCAGGAAATTAAAATCAAGACAACATTGGGATAAACGCTGGGAAGAGGTAATGCGCGCAGAGCCTAAAATGAGTGCGGTTCAAGATTTCAATTTAATTCAACTAGAGGATGCGTTTTATAGTTCCATAAAGGGAAATTCGCTTTCTGAAGACATTACAAATCCGAATAAAAACTTCCAAAAAGGAGGTGAAAATCTCGCTTGGCGCTACTTGGATAGTTTTGTAAAGGAGCGTTACGTCAATTACAGCAAGCACATTTCTAAGCCGGCTTTGAGTAGAAAAGGTTGTAGTAGGTTGTCACCTTATTTGGCGTATGGAAATGTCAGTATGCGAATGATTTATCAATATACGAATCAGCATTATGAGAATTCTAAAAACAAACGAGCGATTCTTAATTTTGTTTCAAGATTGCATTGGCATTGCCATTTCATGCAAAAATTTGAAGATGAATGCCGCATGGAATTTGAAAACGTAAATAGAGCCTATGATACTTTGGTTAAGCCAAAGAATGAAACTTATATAAAAGCGTGGCAAGAAGGAAAAACGGGTGTGCCTATTGTTGATGCTTGTATGCGATGTCTGGTTGCAACGGGCTATATCAATTTTAGAATGCGCGCGATGGTAGTTTCTTTCTTTACATTTAATCTTTGGCAAGATTGGCGCGAGTTGCATTTTCTAGCAAGACAATTTTTAGATTACGAACCCGGAATTCATTATCCGCAAATCCAAATGCAATCAGGAACAACTGGAATTAATACCATTCGCATTTATAGTCCCATAAAAAACTCTGAAGATCACGATCCTGACGGCGTTTTTATCAAACAGTGGTTGCCTGAATTAGAGGAAATTCCAGTTAGCTTAATCCATGAACCATGGAAATTAAATCCCATAGAACAACAATTCTATAACTGCGAAATAGGGAAAGACTATCCGGAGCCAATTGTCAATATTGAAGAAACTAGAAAGTATGCCAGTGACATTGTTTGGAGTTTCCGTAAGAAAGACGAAGTGAAAGAGGAGGGAAAAAGAATTTTAAAAAAACACGTGAGTAGAAAGCCAATTTTGCAAAGCAAAAATGTGCGAATCACTCATTCCGAACTTGCTTCGGAATCTGATCTAAACCCAAGAACTAAAAAAACAAAATCATAATGACACTTTTTTTAAAAGCAAACTGGGAAAACATTATAATGGCAAATTATGAAATTGATCCCGCAATATTAATTCCGTTCTTGCCCAAAGGTGTCGAGCTTGATTTATATCGCGGAAAAGCTTATATAAGTTTGGTGGGTTTTATGTTCAAGAAAACCAAGCTTTTTAACGTTCCGATTCCGCATTTTGGAACTTTTGAAGAAATCAATTTGCGCTTTTATGTAGTGCGAAAAGAGGGAAATATCGTAAAACGCGGTGTAGTTTTTATCAATGAAACCATTCCGTATCCTATCGTGGCTTGGATGGCGAATAAATTATATAAAGAGCATTATACCGTGGTTCCTACGAAACACGAAATCACATCAGAAACCAAAAGTAAAAAAGTACAGTTTGAATGGCTTTTAAACAAAAAATGGAATAGCATTTATGTAGAAGCAACCACCGAATCGAAGCCGATGAAACGTGAAAGTTTAGAGAAATTTATATTCGAACATTATTATGGTTATACTAAAATTGACCAAAATAATACGGAAGAATACAAATTGCAACATCCCTCTTGGTTGGTCAATCAAGTGTTAGATTATAAAATGGATTGCGATTTCACAGCGATGTATGGTGATGCGTTTTCGATTTTAAATGCTACAAAACCCGTAGCTGTTTTTATAGCCGAAGGTTCTTCAGTAGGAATAGAATGGAAAAGAAACCGACTCAATTTTGAAAATGAAAAACATTAAAAAACAAAACTTACCGACTAAAAACTGTTTGGTTTGTCAAAGACCTTTTTCTTGGCGTAAAAAATGGGAAAAGGTTTGGGATGAGGTAAAATATTGTAGTGATAAATGTAGAACCAACAGATAAGATGGCAAATAAAACGTTACGATTAGTTCTCGGCGATCAACTAAACAGCAATCATTCCTGGTTTAAAGCTGCTGATAATTCAGTGACTTATGTTATGATGGAAATTCGAAGCGAGACCGATTATGCATCGCACCATATTCAAAAAGTAGTTGGGATTTTTTCTGCAATGCGTAGTTTTAGCAAGGCATTAGAGCTGAATAAGCATCAGGTGATCTATATGTATTTGAATGATGAAGACAATTTGCAATCCTTTGAAAAAAATATTCAAAGCCTGATTGCAAAAGATAATTTTACCCATTTTGAATACCAGTTGCCAGATGAGTTTCGTGTTGATGTAGTTTTAAAAGAACTTTGTAAATCAATCGAGATTTCAAGTTCAGTAATTGATTCGGAGCACTTTTTTACTTCTCGAAACGAATTGGAACATTTTTTTGAAGGTAAGAAAACCTTTGTGATGGAAAACTTTTATCGCATGCTCAGAAAAAAGCATGATGTTTTAATGGAAGGCAATCAACCATTAACTGGCAAGTGGAATTATGACAGTGAAAACAGAAAAAAGTTACCCAAAAATCACAAACCTACGCCGCCATTAGTTTTTAGTAATGATGTTTCAATCGTTCTTGAAGAAATCCATACAACAGATATTAAAACCATCGGAAATATTGATGCTGTAAATTTTGTTTGGCCAATTAATCGAGAACAATCTTTGCAATTATTAGATTTTTTTCTTGTCGAATGCTTGCAATTATTTGGTAGTTTTCAAGATGCGATGACGCCAAATGAGTGGTCTTTATATCATTCTCGACTTTCCTTTTCTATGAATTTAAAGATGATTTCACCACAAGAGGTTATTGAAAAAGCGATTCATGAATGGCATAAAAGACCTGACGAAATAGAGTTTAATCAATTAGAAGGATTTGTACGACAAATCATAGGTTGGCGCGAATACATGCGAGGGATTTATTGGCTAAAAATGCCCGAATATGCCAGTATGAATTTTTTTAACAATAAAGAAAAGTTGCCAGATTGGTTTTGGACAGGCGACACTAAAATGAATTGTTTAAAAGATGCTATAAATCAATCGTTGAATTTTGCGTACGCGCATCACATTCAGCGATTAATGATAACTGGTAATTTTGCGCTTTTGGCAGGAATTCATCCTGACGAGATTGACGCTTGGTATCTCGGAATCTATATTGACGCCATTGAATGGGTTGAAATCACAAATACCCGTGGCATGAGTCAATTTGCTGATGGTGGAATTGTAGGTACGAAACCCTATGTGAGTTCGGCATCTTATATTGATAAAATGAGTCATTATTGCGGTACTTGTTTTTATAGAAAAGAAATTAAAACAGGCGAAAAAGCATGTCCTTTTAATAGCCTGTATTGGAATTTTTATGATAAAAATGAGGATAAATTAGCTAAAAACCCAAGAATTGGAATGATGTATAATGTTTGGAGAAAAATGAAGCCAGAGGCCAAGGTCGCCTTATTAGAACAAGCGGAGTATTATCTAAAAAAAATAAATGAATTATGAAAACGGCGATAGTTTGGTTTAAAACGGATTTACGATTATATGATAATGAAGCACTGATAAAAGCAATTGCTCAAAGCGAAGAAATTATACCTGTGTATTGTTTTGATGATGCCCATTTTGAAACGACCCAATATGGTTTTAAAAAAATAGGAAATTATAGGGCTCAATTTTTATTAGAATC
The DNA here is from genome assembly GCF_900107635.1 of Flavobacterium gillisiae. Lineage (GTDB taxonomy): Bacteria > Bacteroidota > Bacteroidia > Flavobacteriales > Flavobacteriaceae > Flavobacterium > Flavobacterium gillisiae. Next base: position 52,989 of record NZ_FNRD01000002.1, on the reverse strand, counting down.
ATTACAAGATTTAGATAATAGTTTACGTAAAATGGGTTCTGGCCTTGTCATTTTAAAAGGAAAACCAGAAGTTGAAATTCCTAAAATTGTCGAAGAATATAGAGCTCTAAAAGTTTTTGCCAAACGTGAAGTAGCTTTTGAAGAAAAACAAACTGAAAACTTAGTTCAAACAGCGCTTTTTAAGTTGCGTTGTGAACTGGAAACATTTAGCACTAGTACCTTGTATCACGCCGAAGATTTACCGTTTGCTATAAAAGATATTCCTGATGTTTTTACCACATTTAGAAAAAAAACGGAACTAGATGCAACCGTTCGAGCTGTTTTTAAAGCCCCAATTACAATAACGTCTCCTGAGATTCCTGAAATTATTTTGCCTACTTTAAAAGAGTTAGACTTGCGCTTTTCGTCGATAGACTCTCGTGCAGCCATTCAGTTTAAAGGAGGTGAAACAGAAGCGATGAAGCGATTAAATCATTATTTTTTTGAATCAAAAAGCGTATCGGCATATAAGGAAACTAGAAACGGAATGGTAGGGGAAGATTATTCTTCAAAATTTTCGGCTTGGTTGGCTTTGGGATGTATTTCGCCCAGAGCGATTTATCATGAAATAAAGAAGTACGAAAACGAAAATGAGGCCAACGACTCTACGTATTGGTTGGTTTTTGAGTTGTTATGGCGTGATTTTTTCCGATTTATGTTCAAAAAATACCAAACTAAATTTTTCTTATACTCTGGTATAAAAAGCGACAAAGTAAATTCAAAAGCGCTGAATAAAAAGTTGCTTTCTCAGTGGATAAATGGTACAACTCCTTCTGAGTTTATCAATGCTAATATGCTTGAATTAAAAAAAACTGGTTTTATGAGCAATAGAGGCCGACAAAATGTGGCTAGTTATTTTTGTAACGAACTCAATATGGACTGGCGCATTGGCGCAGCTTATTTTGAGTCGCAGTTAATAGATTATGATGTATGTAGTAACTGGGGAAATTGGGCGTATTTGGCAGGAGTAGGAAACGACCCAAGAAAACACCGTTATTTTAACATTGAAAAACAAGCAAATGATTATGATAAGGACAGTAGTTTTAGGAAATTGTGGTTGCTACAGAATTACTAAATGAATTTCGCACTTAGCTTTTTGAAACATATAAGTTTAAGTGCTGTTTTAGTTTAAATTTTTAACCATTAAGGCATTTAGATTCATTAAGAGTTGCGTTTTATATGCTTATTTTTTAATGGTTTTAAAAAGAACTTTGTACATCTCTGAGTAATTTTTTGTTATGCAAAGAGCTACAAAGTTGACACAGAGATTCGCTAGGTTTTTGTTAATTTCCCTTAATTTCTTAATGGTAAAAAAATTTTGAGTTTCTCTTCGTAGCCTCTAAGCGTTTCTGTGTAACAACCTTCATTCGCAATCTAATAAAGAAAATTTTTGCGACTCTCTGTGTGACCTCTGTGCAGCTCTGCGTAACAATTTTTACCATAACCGAGTAACAAAGCACAACTTTTAACGACTAACCCTACTAACGCTTTTCTTACTACAAGGAAGCCAGGGATTTTCCTTATTTTTGTTAACCAATTAAAAAATAGTAATGAAAAAACTAATTCTAATAATGGCTGTATTACCCACAATAGCTTCTTTTGGACAGAACCAAAAACCAATTCACTACCCAGAAACCAAAAAAGGAGAAACGGCAGATCAATATTTTGACGTCAAAGTAGCTGACCCGTATCGTTGGTTAGAGGACGATCGTTCTGCAGAAACTGCTGCTTGGGTTAAGGCAGAAAACGAAGTGACTTATGGTTACTTGAACCAAATCCCTTTTCGTGATGCACTTAAAAACCGCATGGAGAAATTGTGGAATTACGAAAAAATAGGCTCACCCTCGAAAGAAGGAAACTTTACCTATTATTCTAAAAACAACGGATTGCAAAATCAATCGGTAATGTATAGAAAAGATGCTGCTGGAAAAGAAGAAGTTTTCTTAGATCCTAATACTTTTTCTAAAGACGGAACAACCTCACTAGGAGGAATTGATTTTTCAAAAGATGGCGCAACAGTAGCCTATGCTATTTCAGAAGGAGGAAGCGACTGGCGAAAAGTGATTATTATGGATGCATTGTCTAAAAAAATAATCGAAGACACCTTGATTGATGTCAAATTCAGTGGATTGTCTTGGAGAGGAAACGAAGGGTTTTATTATTCTAGTTACGAGAAACCAAAAGGAAGTGAATTATCTGCTAAAACAGACCAACATAAATTGTATTTTCATAAACTAGGAACTGCTCAAAAAGAAGACCAAGTTATCTTTGGCGCAGACCAAAAGCGTAGGTATGTAGGAGGTTATGTTACTGAGGATGATCGCTATTTAGTGATTTCGGCAGCTAATTCTACCTATGGAAATGAATTGTACATCAAAGATTTAACGGTAGAAAATAGTCCTATAGTTACCATTGTGGATAATTTCAACAGTGATAACAATATTATTGATAGTGATGGAACTAAATTGTTTATAGAAACCGACTTAAATGCACCCAACAAACGTATTATAACCGTGGATGCAGCTAATCCGTCGCCAGTAAACTGGGTTGATTTTATTCCTGAGACTGAGAATGTATTGTCACCTTCGACAGGAGCAGGTTTTTTCTTTGCTAATTATATGAAAGATGCCGTTTCGGTGGTTAAACAATATGATTATAATGGGAAACTAGTTCGTGAAATTCAATTGCCGGCTGTAGGAACAGCAGGAGGTTTTGGAGGAAAGAAGAAAGAGAAAGTTTTATATTATTCTTTTACTAATTATACTACGCCGGGAACGATTTACTCTTTTGAACCGAAAGCAGGAAAATCAGGGGTTTATGCACAGCCAAAAGTAGACTTTAAAAGCGATGATTTTGAATCCAAACAGGTTTTTTATACTTCCAAAGACGGTACTAAAATCCCAATGATCATTACTTATAAAAAAGGATTAAAATTAAACGGTAAAAACCCAACTATGCTTTATGGTTATGGAGGTTTTAACGTGAGTCTAACTCCAGCTTTTAGCATTGCTAATGCGGTGTGGATGGAAAATGGAGGCGTTTATGCCGTGCCAAGTTTAAGAGGTGGTGGTGAATATGGGAAAAAATGGCATGACGCAGGAACTAAAATGCAAAAACAAAATGTATTTGATGATTTCATCGCAGCGGCCGAATACCTGATTGCTCAAAAATATACTTCCTCAGATTTTCTTGCCATTCGTGGTGGGTCAAATGGTGGTTTACTAGTAGGGGCAACGATGACACAGCGTCCAGAATTGATGAAAGTCGCTTTGCCGGCAGTGGGAGTGATGGACATGTTGCGTTACCATACTTTTACCGCAGGTGCAGGTTGGGCTTATGATTATGGAACCGCGCAAGACAGCAAAGAAATGTTTGAATATATCAAAGGATATTCTCCAGTACACAACGTAAAATCGGGAACACATTATCCCGCAACTATGGTAACCACAGGGGATCACGATGATAGAGTAGTTCCGGCGCATAGCTTTAAATTTGCAGCGGAGTTACAGGAAAAACAAACAGGAACGAACCCAACATTAATCCGAATTGATGTAAAAGCAGGTCATGGTGCAGGAAAATCAGTGGCGGCAACCATTCAGGAGAATGTAGATATCCAGGCATTTACGCTTTATAATATGGGTTTCAAAGCATTGCCAAAATCGAAATAATTTAGATTTTATTTGGAGCTATTTCCTGCTTTTCGCTGTATCTCTTGTTGTCTCGTAAAAACGAGAAAACAAGAGGATGCCGCTTCAATCAGGGCTAGGGCATAGATACACAATAAGTTTTTTTTATACACAAAACGCCAATCGAGAGATTGGCGTTTTGTATTTGCACTAACTATAACTGAATTCGTTTTTTTTATAAATCGGAAAGCAATATTTTAGACAAGCGCTCGTCATGTCCGTAGATATCTTCATAAAAATAGATTTGCCCCTCGCGATCGACCCAGGCGGTAAAATAACCTATATATACGGGTATTCGAGTTTTTAGATTATAAGTTTTCTCGACTTCTCGATTCATGGCTGCATCTATTTTTTCTACAGTCCAATTGGTATCACCTTCTAAAACTTCGATTGCTAAATCTCTTGGACGCGCTACTCTAATGCAACCATGGCTAAATGCCCTTTGTTCCTTGTCAAATAGCGTTTTTGATGGGGTGTCATGCATATAAATAATATGAGAGTTTGGAAAAACAAATTTCACTTTACCCAATGCATTTTGTTCTCCCGGCCTTTGTCGCACGCGGTTTCCAACCCATTCCATATCGTGTTTGGCCAGATAGTTGCTGTTTTTGGCAATAGCTGGCAAAATTTCTTTTCTTAAAATACTTGGGGGAATATTCCAGTACGGACTAAATACAATTTGGTTCATTTGACCGCTAAAAACGGCTGTTTTATTCATGGATTTTCCCACGACCACTTTCGAGACGAGTACAGGCTTACCTTCTTTAAAATAGGTAAGGGTAAAAGAAGGTATATTGACCACTATCGATTGTTCCGTTTTTGTCAAACCGAGGGAAATCCATCTCGAGCGCTCCATGTTAACCATAAGAGTCTTTATACGCTCGTGAACGTTAATATTCATACTGCTGATATGTTTGGGCAACAATAAGGAATCGGTCGTGAATGCATTACGCTCTTTGTATTTTATGATACCTGCTAATAGCTCATTGTCAAATATGTTTTTTTGAGAATCAATTTTTAAGTCTCGGGTGATAAACAAGCGTTTTCTAACTTGTAAGATAACATCAGAAGTATCTCCAGGTTTCAGCGATTTTATTGTTTTTGGAAAGACAATTGGATCCCAGCCTCCATTTTTTTCAATGTCGCGGTAATTTTGAAGTACATCTTTTAAAAGATAGTATTGACCGGGAAGGTCTTTAAGTTGTTTGTTAATCAGGCTCGGATCTTGGAGTAAAGAGTCTAGTCGATTCACATACGATTGTTTTTTTCGAGGAAGGTACCAACCCAGTTCTACAGTTTGTTTTGCATCTAATCCCTTGAATACACGATTAGCATAAAAAAAATAAAGAGAAGACATCAGCAATTCAACTTCTACATCTGACTTTTCCATATTTTCTAGGTCCTGAAAAATGGTTTGTAATTTCTCCGCATAAGGCACACGAGTTTTTATTCCTTCCTGCTCTAAATTATTGACTTTGTTGTATAACAAAGAAGCAAACTCATTTATGCCGTTGCTGTCATACCAAAGGAACTCGTAATTGTGTTTTCTGTAGAGTTGGATAACTTCTGGTTTTAGGTATTTGAACTTTGGGTATTTATCAAAAAAAGGAGCTACTAAAGTACTGTCAAAAGGAATCGGGGGAAAGGAAGGAATTTTTTGGTAATCGAGAGCAGCACAAATAGTCGAAAGACTACTTGCTTTTGCCGTAGTTGAAAATCCCACTATTAGCAAGCAGTTTAGTAGAAAAATAGAAATGACAAGTATGCGTTTCATGTCAATTAATTTATAATTATAAATATACAAAAAAACGAAGAGATTTTAGAAGTGTTGAATTGTTATAATCTTTACTGAAAACCTAAAATAGTTATACCTAACCTCAGTCGTTTTAAAATCAAAAGGACAAAATAAATTTGTAAGGTATTTGTTTACACGCTCTCTATTTTAAATTTTCACTGTTGCTTTTGTGTTAAAAAAAATACCTCCTGCTTGATGCAAGAGGTATTTATGATGTTAGAATATTAGTCTAAAGTGCTATTTTTTTTATTCAATTACCAAATTTTAACTCTTTTATTTGGAGCTAAATATAGGGAATCAGTAGGTTTTATATTAAAAGCTGTATAAAACTCAGGAATATTGCGGACAACACCATTTATTCTGAATTTTGCTGGTGAATGTGGGTCATTAGCTACTTGTGCACGTAAATCATCTTCACGCGCTTTATCTAGCCAAACTTGTCCCCAACTAAGAAATATTCTTTGTTCTCCAGTAAAACCATCCAAAACAGGAGATTCTTTTCCATTGAGACTCATTTTGTACGCTTTTAAGGCGATAGATAAGCCACCCAGATCACCAATATTTTCTCCTTGAGTAAATTCTCCATTAACATTTAGGTCAGGAAATACTTTAAGTGCACTATATTGGGCTACTAATGCTCCCGTTTTTTGTTTGAAGGCTGCTAAGTCTTTTGGAGTCCACCAATTGCGCATCACTCCATCACCATCAAAAGTGCTTCCTTGATCGTCAAAGCCATGACCGATCTCATGACCAATTACCGCTCCAATTCCGCCATAGTTTACCGCATCTTCTACATTAGGATCATAAAAAGGGGGCTGTAAAATAGCTGCAGGGAATACAATTTCGTTTAAAGGTGGATTGTAATAGGCATTTACAGTTTGCGGTGTCATACCCCATTCGGTACGGTCAACAGTTTTTCCTAGTTTATTCAGTTGTCGATTGTATTCAAAAGCAGTAGCTCTTTGTTGGTTTCCAAAATAGTCGTTTTTACTAATTTTTAAAGACGAGTAGTCTCGCCATTTGTCAGGATAGCCAATTTTAACGGTGAATTTGGATACCTTATCTAAGGCTTGCTTTTTTGTCTCAGGACTCATCCAATCCAGTTTTTTGATGCTTTCTTCATAAGCTTTAACTAAGTTTTTAACCAAGAGGCTAACTTTTTCTTTGGCTTCTGGGGAGAAGTGTTTTTCAACATACACCTTACCCACAATTTCGCCAAGATTTTTATTCACTGTTTCAACTCCTCTTCTCCAAAGTGGCCTTTGTTTTTCAGTTCCGCTAAGTGTTTTTCCATAAAAATTGAAATTTTCATTTGATAAAGCAGTATTTAAAGACGTTGCCGCTCCATGGACGACACTCCATTTGAAGTAGGCTTTCCAAGTGGCTAGCGGAGTTGTTTTTATGATATCATTAAGCGCTTTAATATATTCTACTTGAGGGATGACAATATTTTTTTGGTTTTTTATTCCCGCAGAAGTTAGCAAGGAAGCCCAGTCAAAATCAGGCATGAGTTGTTTTAAATCTTTGATCGCGTATTTGTTGTACAGCTTCATCATATCGCGAGTTTGCTCTTTTTTCATGTGCTTTGAAGCCAAAGAAGTTTCTAAAGTCATGATTTTTGTGGCTAGCGCAGCCGAGTTTTCAATACCACCTAACTGAAGCATGTTTTCGATATGAGTCATATACTTTTTACGAATTTCTTTTGATTTAGGGTCTTCAAGGAAATAATATTCTCGATCTGGAAGCCCAAGACCACCTTGCCAACCGTACAGCATGTAGGTAGTAGGATCTTTTAAATCTTCCATAACCCCTATTGAGAAAGGACTGTTATTTGCAGATTGGTTCGCACGGCCAAAATATTTTGCTAAATCAGAATAATTGGAAATGGAATCAATTTTCTTAAATTCGGGTAATAGTGGCGCAATTCCTATCTTATTCCTAGCGACGGAATCCATGAAAGATCCATAGAAATTACCAATTTTTTGCTCATCAGATCCAGCTGCAAAATCACTTTTAGCGGCGGTTTCGATAATGGCTTTAACATCTTCCTGTGATTTGTCATAGACCATATAACCAGCGCCATAGGAAGGTTTGTCGGCTGGGATTGCAGTATTGCGTTGCCAAGTTCCGTTAACATAAGCATCAAAATTATCACCTGGCCTTATGAGGGTATCCATATTTTTTAGCATCAAACCTGATGCTAGTTTTTCATCTGACTTAATTTTATTGCAGGCACCAAGAATCAGAATAGAAAGTACTAGTAAAGCAATTTTAAAAGAGGAGAGTTTGATTTTCATAATTGTTATTTTTTACAGTATCAAATATAATTAAAAATCATCATGATAGGATTAAATAACTGAGAATAAGATATTTGAGTTTTGATTGTTTTAAGTGGACATTTCAAAAAATCTATTTTATAAATAGCAATGCTGCTAATTCGTCATCCCTATTATAAATGTCTTCATAAAAATGTATTTCTCCCTTGTCATCTACCCAAGCGGTAAAATAGCCAATGTAAACCGGAATTTTATTTTTAAGTGTATACCATTTTTCTTCTCCGCTGTTCATGGCCTCTATAATCTTTTGCTTATCCCATTTTTTATCCTCTTTCAAGATAAGAGTCGCTAATTCGATGGGTTTTTCTACTCGGATACAACCGTGGCTGAAGGCTCTGTCTTCTCTGTTGAATAGACTTTTTGCAGGAGTGTCATGTAAGTAAATAGCATTCGAATTAGGAAACAAAAACTTTATTAGGCCTAATGAGTTTTTAGGTCCAGGTCTTTGTCGTACGTAATCACCGTGCCACTCCATATCGTGTTCCTCTAAATAGTTTTCGTTTTTTTCAATACCGGGAAGAATTTCTTTTTGCAGGATGCTCTTTGGTACATTCCAATAAGGACTAAATACAATAGATTTCATAGGTGCGCTGAAAATGACGGTTTGATTCATCACTTTTCCCACTACAACATTAGATCTTAATTCGGGCACGCCGTTTCTGAAATACGTTAATTGATAAGCAGGAATATTAATTGCAATCAGTTCTTTTGCTTTAGTGATATCACTTGAAATCCATCGGCAGCGTTCCATATTGACAATTAGTGTTTTTATGCGCTTCCCAATAGGGATATTCATGTCTTTTATATTTGCGGGAAGAATTTTAGTATTGGCTTTACTACCGCTTCTGCTTTTGTATTTTAATACTCCTGTAGCCATTTCTTTATCATATATGGCGCTTTTAGAATCTTTAGATAAATCTCCTGTGATGAATAATCGTTGTCTTATTTGTGCAATTGTAGTCGTGCTGTCACCAAGGTCAAAGGACTTCGCATTATTATCGATAGTTATGGTCTTCCAACCTCCTTTTTGTTCTATTTGGCGGTATTCTTTTAGGATGTTTTTTAGTAAAAAATATTGACTTAAAACCGTTTTTTCATCCTTGTTTATTAAGGATGGGTCAATTAAAAGAGAATCGAGATAATTACCATACGATTGTTTTTTTCTTGGGAGATACCATTCCATTTCGACAGACTTCTTAGCATCTAAGCCATGATATACATTGTCAGCATAAAAAAAATAGAGCGCTGAATTTAGCAGCTCGGTTTCAATATTTGGTTTCTGATTTCCATCAAAACTTTCGAAAACTGCATCTAGTTTTTCTTTATAAGGGACGGCCTCCTGGACTCCTTCTTCCCTGAGGTTGTTAAGTTTGTTATGTAATAAATTAGCAAATTCATTTACTCCGTTGTGGTCATACCATACATAATGGAATTTATGTTTGCGGTATAATTCCTCCACATCAGATTGATATTTTTTTAGCTTTGGATGATCGGTAAAGAAAGTTTGTACCAGTGTGCTGTCAAAAGAAGTTTCGATTTGGTCTGGAATAACATCCACGACAGTGTCTTTCTTTTTGCAGGATACTGTCGTAAGTAAAAGCACGAAGCAAACAAATGCGATTGATAAAAATAACTTTCTCATAATAGGGGGCTTATGCTTTCTTTTGAAACTAATGCTAAAATACATTAAAATTTTATATGATTACAGCCAGTTGCTTTTGGCAAGGTAATTTAGTAACTTCAATAAAAGTAGCGAGGTGGTATTTGTATAGTTTTCAGCAACTTAAGTTGAACGGCACTGTTTTAATCATATGTTAAATAATAGTCTCGATATCTTTTACATGTAGAAGCAGTCTTACTCTGTATCGTCAGAAAACAGTAAAGCGGCCAAGCGATCGTCTCTTTGGTATAGATCGCTATAAAAATTAATTTCCCCAGTATCATTAACCCAGGCTGTAAAGTACCCAATATATACTGGGATTTTGTTTTTAAGCATGTAGATTGTTTGCTTTTCCCCTTTCATGGCTTCGTTTATGCGTTCTGCAGTCCAGTTTGGGTCGTCTTTTAAGATCAATATTGCTAGTTCTTTGGCTTTGTCCATATTGATACAACCATGACTAAAAGCACGGTAATCAAATTCAAATAGACTTTTATAAGGGGTGTCGTGTAAATAAATATCATTACTATTCGGAAACATAAACTTAACTAATCCCATTGGGTTTTTTACCCCAGGGCGCTGTATGATGTTTCCATTATTCCACTCCATTTCGTGAGATTCAAGATAATTTTGGTCTTGAAATATAGCCTGTTTTATTTCGTTTTCGATGATACTTCTAGGAACAATCCAATATGGACTAAAGACAACGGAACTGATGGAGCCACTGAAAACGACTGTCTCGGTCATGGCTTTTCCTACTAATAGATTAGATTCCAATAATTTTTTTCCGTTTTTCCGATAGAATAGTTTAAAAGCCGGAATGTTTATAACTATATATTCGGGGACCTTTGCGAGTTTAGGATCAATCCATCGACAACGTTCCATATTTACCATAATCGTACTGATGTATTTCTTTATAGGTATATTCATTCGTTGAACTTGCCAGGTCGAAAGAATTTTATTGGCTTTGTATCCGTTTCTTTTTTTAAAATTTATAACAGCTGCCATCAGTTCCTCGTCATAAATATTGCTTTTAGAATCCTGTTTTAAATCTCCCATAACAGCAAGACGATGCCTGATTTGGCCTATAGTTTTGGAACTATCATACGCTTTGTAATATTCTATTGAGGGATCAATGTCAATAGGGTTCCAGTTGTCACTTTGTTCTATCGCTCTATATTTTTTCAGGACTTCGCGAAGTTTATAATATTGACCAAATAGCTGTTTTTCATTTTTGTTTAATAATTCAGGATCTGTTAAAAGAGAATCCAAGAGGTTCTCATATGAAATATTTTTCCGGGGTAAGAACCACCCGATCTCGGTTGTTTTAGTAACATCAATCCCATGAAATACTTTCTTTACGTAAAACACATACATTGTCGTCAATAGTACCTCTGTGTCAGTTTGTGAAAGTTCATTGGCGGTGCTCGAATTGAATATTCCACCGATTATTGAGGCATAGGCTATGCTAGATTTCAGGCCTTCCTCTTCTAGTTCGTTTACTTTGGAATACAGTAAATCAGCAAACTCAATAAGCCCTGTTTTATCGTACCAAATGGAACTGTAATCTCTGTTTTTATATAAAGCACTTACATCGGTTTGGTATTTTTTGAAATCGGGATATTTTATAAAGAATGCTTTAAGAATAGCCTTGTCAATAGGGATTATAGAGTTTCCAACAGACGATTTTGGAGAATTTTTGACAATAGAAATCATATTTGCCGGTATGTTTTCATTTCTATAATGATAAAAAGCGGCAAAGGAAAAAGCACATAAAACAACGACAATCGATAAAATGAAATTTTTCACGGTACAATCATTTACATAAAGGTAAATAATTATGTCCTTGGTAGGTCATTAATATTGATTAAGGAGGGTTTAAAGAAGGTTTTTCGACCAATTCAATTCTATTTTCTGATTTTTTCTTTCAAATAGCGGTAGATTTTATATTTTTATCTAAATTCTTACTCCATGAAAAAAATCATTTTCGTTCTAATTCTAATAGCAGCGTCTTGTAAACCAACTAAAGATACTATTGTTTCTGATGATAGTAAAATCAATATGTTACTTGATTCTTGGCATAAAGCAGCAGCAGACGCTAAATATGATTCCTATTTTGAAAAGATGACTGAGGATGCTGTTTTTATCGGTACTGATGCGACTGAGAATTGGGGTAAACCCGCCTTTCAGGCCTTTGCCAAACCTTATTTCGATAAAGGGAAGGCTTGGGGTTTTACAGCATTGGAACGCCATATTTATTTCGATAAGACGAAAGAAATGGCTTGGTTTGACGAATTGTTAAATACACAAATGAAAATATGCAGAGGTTCAGGAGTACTGGTGAAAATAGGAGGTGAATGGAAAATCAAACATTATGTTTTGTCGATGACTGTTCCTAATGATAATGTGAATGCCGTTATTAAAATCAAAGCACCCATAGAAGATAAACTTATATCGGGTTACAATAAGACGAACCAGTAGCTAAATGATTTAGTATAAATCGTGCTTTTTCACATGCTCGAATAGGCTTGGTATTAATTTTTCTTGCGTTCGGCCTTCGGTCTTATATATTTCCTTAATTTTGCAAAAATATTTGAAAAATCGTGGGAAGCAAAAATAAATTAAAAAGGTTCAAGGAAAACGAAACATTTACCAATGTTTTTCAACCAACAAGAGAAGAAGTAGTAGGTGATTTATTTCCTTTAAAAGGGAAATGGAATTCAGATTTCTTTAAAAATGATAACCCTGTAGTTTTGGAATTGGGTTGTGGTAAAGGAGAATATTCAGTTGGTCTTGCCGAAAGATATCCCAATAAAAATTTCGTTGGAATAGATATTAAAGGAGCCCGTTTTTGGCGTGGTGCTAAAACTGCTGTAGAGACAGGATTGCATAACGTAGCTTTTATTCGAACTCAAATCGAATTAATCAATCATATTTTTGCCGAAAATGAAGTGGATGAAATCTGGATAACTTTTCCAGATCCTCAAATAAAATACAAACGTACCAAACATAGAATGACAAATTCTGAGTTTCTGCAATTGTATAAAAAAGTACTTAAAAAAGACGGTGTTGTAAATCTTAAAACAGACAGTGAATTCATGCATGGATATACACTGGGTTTACTTCATGGTGAAGGACACGAAGTTTTGTATGCGAATCACAACGTATATGTTAACGAAGGAAGTCCAGAAGAAGTAACTGCTTTTCAGACTTTTTACGAAAAACAATATTTGGAAGTTAACAAAGCAATTACGTATATTCGATTCAAAATTAAAGAGTAATTATTTTTTTAAAGTTTGAATTGGTTGCCTTTTGTGAATGCTGACACCCTGCCTATGAATTTAATTATATCTTTACTTTCTGGTTTTATCACTGCTTTAATAGGGATTACTCCGCCAGGATTGCTCAATATGACGGCAGCTAAAGTGAACCTAAAGGAAGGGAAAAGAAATGCTATCTGGTTTGTATTTGGGGCAGTAATAATTATTTTTTTTCAAGCTTATTTGGCTATATTATTTGCGCGTGTTATAAATATTCGGCCGGATATTATCATTTTATTACGTGAGATAGGCTTTGGGATATTTGGCGCTTTGACGGTTTATTTTTTGTGGATAGCCAAAAAACCAAAAATTAAGAAAGCCAAAATCAAGAAAAGCAGTAAAAAGAAACGTTTTTTTCTTGGGATGTTACTCTCGGCGCTTAATTTCTTTCCAATTCCCTACTACGTTTTTGTTAGTATAACGCTTTCTTCCTATCATATCTTTTCTTTTAATGCAAGCTCGATTCTTACTTTTGTTATCGGAGCGGTATTAGGATCTACGCTAGTTTTTTATTTTTACATTACCTTCTTTCAAAAAATAGAAGACAAAGCAGATTATCTATTGCGGAATATGAATACTATTATTGGTAGTATAACGGGCGTAGTTTCGATAATTACTTTATTCAATATCATAAGATATTATTTAAGATAGTGTAGTGCCTACTTGCGAATCGACTTTTACCATTTTATAATTTAAAACTATGTCAAACGAGAATTTTTTCGAAAGGGTCTATGCTGTTGCAAGACAAATTCCTTACGGGAGAGTTACTTCTTATGGTGCTATTGCCAAAGCGTTAGGAACAGCCCGTTCAGCTAGAATGGTGGGCTGGGCAATGAATGCCTCACACAATATGGACGATGTTCCCGCACACCGCGTGGTGAACAGAAAAGGACTACTTACCGGGAAATTCCATTTTGACGGTACAAATCTGATGCAGCAATTATTAGAAAGTGAAGGAATTGAAGTAGTCGAGAATCAAATTGTGAATTTTGAGAAACATTTTTGGCAGCCACCAATGTGGGAATAGTTAATAATCCAATAGAATTGACATTAATTACCTTCTTGAATAAAACAGATGGTAAAATGAGTTCTTCCGCCTGATCCCTCGGAGTCAGTTTGATGACTCAAATAACCGCCGTGTGCTTCAATACTATTTTTCGAAAGTGTCAGTCCAATACCAGCACCATCTTTTCGTGTAGTGAAAAAAGGCAAGAATATTTTGTCTTTAATTTCACTTTCTATTCCTTTTCCATTGTCTGATATCGTGATGTAAAAACGATTGTTTTGTGACGTTGTTGTTAGCTTTATGGTTTTTTGCTTTTTCTCTTTTAAGGCAAAAATGCTATTGGTTAGTAAGTTGATAATGACTTGTTCGATTTGGTTTTGATCAATAGTAATTATTTGGTTTTTATCGATTTCATTGATGATTTCGATGTTTTCAGACTCGAAAATAGCCGACATGATTTTCAGGCAGTCTTCAAACAGCAAATGAACAGATGTTGGTTTTTTGTTGGGTGTTGGTAGTGTAGCGAGCTTTCGGTAATTTTCTACAAAAAACTGCAAATGGTCACTACGATTTATAATAGTCGAAATGCTGCTTTTTATATCTTCAAAATCTTCAGGCTCTAAATGGTCTTGATCTACTATTTGGAGTAAATTTTGCGACAGCGATCGAATAGGAGTCAAAGAATTCATTAATTCGTGAGATATGATTTTCATCAAATTAATCCAAGCTTCTTTTTCTTTTTTCTCAATAACACGCTGGATGCTGTCTAGTAAAATAATAAAATAGTCTTTGTTGAATGATTTTGTTAGTGAAGTTTGCAACATAAATGTCTGCGCTTCTTGTTTCTCTATTTTGATGTTAATGGATGTCTTTAATTCTTTAAAACCGGTGTTTTCAATTTCTTCGCAAAGCGACGGCAGGTAATTCTTAAGATATTCCCAATTAGTCACTTTTGGGACACTGAAAAGAGTGGAAAAACAATCGTTCATCAAAAAAATATTCCAGTCATTATTTTTTTCTAATATTAAAACTGCCGTATCTATATTATTTATTATCGAACGATAAATTAATTCTTTTGAGCTGCCGTCGTGCTGTTTCTGTTTTAAAGAGTCATATAAGAGATAAAGGTTTTTGTAATCTCCTTCTTTAGCAGTAGCAGGAAAATTAGCCGAAAAGTCATTGTTTAGTATTGAAAGTATGGTTTTATCGTAAAAGATCAATTTGTTTTTGATGTAGGAATACATTTCGGCACAGAGTAAAACAGCAAAAACTAAAATTAAAATACCACTATACAAATAGCTATTCCCAAATAGATAAAGTGAGAAAGCGAGTGTGATTATGACAATAAAAACTCTTGCGAAAAGGGCATTGTAAAATTTCCAGCTGTTCATTAGTCGTTATTTTTAAGGTCGTATTTTTCAAGTCTTCGGTATAATGAGGCTCTGGATAAACCCAATTCTTCGGCGGTTTTACTAATGTTACCACTGTTTTTAAAAAGAGATTTTTCTATAGCATTTTTCTCTATTTCAGATAAGGGATGTTCGTCTGTTGTTACAGTGTGCTCGAAGTGGAGTAAGTCTAAATCAGTTACCGAAATTGTATTGTCATCTGACATGATCAAGGCTCTTTCAATCTTATTTTCTAATTCTCTAATGTTTCCTTTCCAAGGATAACGTTCCATATATTCGGCCACGTTAGTGTCAAAAACAACATCATTTTGATTGTATTTTTCGCCTAATTGTTTTAAAATAAATTGCGCCATGGGTACAATATCATCTTTGCGCTCTCGCAAAGACGGCAAGTTTATTTCCATGGTATTAATACGATACAACAAGTCTTCGCGAAATGTTTTGTTTTCGACTTCGGCCTTGATATCGCTGTTTGTTGCTGCTATGATCCGTACATTTAATGGTCGTGGTTTGCTTTCGCCCAAGCGTGTGACTTTTTTTGTTTGCAAAACATGCAAAAGTTTTGATTGCAAATGCAAAGGAATATTGCCTATTTCGTCTAGAAAGATAGTTCCATTATCTGCAATTTCAAATCGTCCTGGTGTATCAGTTTTAGCATCGGTAAAAGCACCTTTGGCATAGCCAAATAGTTCGCTTTCAAATAAGTTTTCGCTTAACGAACCCAAATCAATATGAATGAATGGTTTGTCTTTTCGAGTAGAATGTAGGTGTATATGTTCGGCAAAGACAAATTTACCGGTTCCGTTTTCGCC
This sequence comes from Flavobacterium gillisiae, assembly GCF_900107635.1. Lineage (GTDB taxonomy): Bacteria > Bacteroidota > Bacteroidia > Flavobacteriales > Flavobacteriaceae > Flavobacterium > Flavobacterium gillisiae. The sequence continues at coordinate 36,929 of NZ_FNRD01000002.1, read as the reverse complement.
TAAAATAAGGACGTTCGCATCTGTTTTTGCTACTTTTTCAGCAATGGAGTACGCCTGTTTTATTTTTTCGGAAGTACCAATGAAGTGCTTTTTAGGAGCGGGTTCTGAGTTTGATGTTCGATTGAGTTTTCGACTTTCTACAACCGCTTTATCTATAGTAGAGAGTAATTTTATATTATCCCAAGGTTTAAAATATAATCAAATGCGCCTATTTTCATGCCTTCTACAGCGGTTTCTATCTTGCCAAAAGCGGTCATTAATAGCACGACTGTTTTTGGCGATAGGGTTTTTATTTCTTTTAGCCAGTGGATGCCTTCTCGTCCATCTTCAAATCCAATGCGGTAGTTCATGTCTAGTAAAACAACATCAATTTGGTTTTCGCCAAGGATATTCAGTAGTTTTTTCGGGTTGTTTGTTGTGAAAATTTCTTCAAAATGCTTCTTCAAGATCATTTTTGCCGAAAAAAGAATCTCTTCTTGGTCATCAACAATAAGTATTTTGGCTTGTTTTTTTCGCATCAGTATTTGTTTTTGTTCACTTATGAACAGGAGACTGTCCGTTTTTGAACAGTTCGATTTTTAGATTTGTTGCAACCGTATTGATAACCATTGTTTTACGGATTATAAATCCTTTGGCATGTTTTTGTATGTTGATAATCAGTAAATTATTATAAAAAATGGACAAGGTTATTCCCCGTAAAAATAGAAAATTTAGGTACTTAACAATAGGATTTGTGAGTTTTTTAGTTGCAGGAGTAATTGTTTATGCTTCAGTATCCAAAAAGCGAAGTTTAAATATAAAAGCGGATGAATTATTAGTAAAAGAAGTAAGTCAAGAATTTTTTGAAGATTTTATTGTGTTTCAGGCCAAAGTTGAACCATTGAATTTGGTATTGGTCAATATCATTGAAGGGGGTTCAGTCAAAGAAATTTTTGTAGAAAACGGAGCAATGGTTAGGCAAGGACAATCGCTGGCACGCATGTATAATCCCAATACAGAGTTGAATTACCTGACGCAGGAAACCGCAATCATTGAGCAAATCAATAATTTAAACACTGGAAAACTTAATATTAGAAATCAAGAATTGAACTTGACTAAAGATTTGGCTTTAATAGAACATGATTATAATGATGCTAAAAGAGTGTATGATATGAATGCCAAATTATTCGAAAAAGATATTATTTCAAGAAATGATTGGAATGTAATTAAGGAAAGTCTGCGTTTTCAAGAAGAGCGTAAAAGCAATATTCGCACGAGTATTCAAAAAGAGAAACAAACCAACCAAGTCCAGATTTCGCAGATAAATCGTTCGATACAAACCATGGAGATGAGTTTGGATATTCTGAGAAGTAATAAAAAAAACTTCTTGATTACGGCGCCAGTTTCAGGAAGATTAACTTCATTTGAACCTATTTTAGGAAAAACATTTCAAGCTGGAGAGAGTATCGGTCGAATTGATTCTCGGGAAGGTTACAAGCTGAGTGCGCAAGTGGATGAATTTTATTTGGAGAAGATACGTGTGGGTTTAAAAGGGCAAATTGAGTTTAAAGGAAAAACAGTAACTGTGTCTGTGGTCAAAGTGATTCCAGAGGTTAAAAGTGGTCGTTTTCAGGTAGAATTGCTTTTTGATTCAAAAGAAGAGTTGGCGTTGCAAGACGGACTAAGTTTTGGCGTGAAGCTTATCTTATCTGAAAAGAATAAAATTTTGGTGATTCCTAAAGGAAGCTTCAATCAAGAAACTGCAGGAAAGTGGCTCTTTGTTGTCAACGGAAATAAGGGAGTGAGAAGAAACATAAAATTAGGTAGAGAAAACCCTTCCTATTACGAGGTTTTAGAAGGATTGAAAGAAGGCGAAAAAGTAATCACTTCGTCTTATGCGGACTATAAAGAAGTTGAAGAACTGAATATACAATGATTGTAGATTGTGGATTAACGATTTTTGATTTCTGAACGATGAAAATCTACATTCAAAAATCAAGGATAACTAAATATAAGTAAACATAAAAACTATAAAAGGATGATAACAATTCAAAACCTAACCAAGATCTTCAGAACAGAAGAGTTAGAAACGTCGGCTTTAAGCGGAATTAATTTGCAAATCAACGAGGGAGATTTTCTTTCGATTATGGGGCCTTCGGGTTGCGGAAAATCCACATTACTCAATATCATAGGATTGTTAGATAGTGCTTCAGACGGGAGTTATACCTTGTTGAACCAAGAAATGATTGGGCTAAGAGAAAAAGGGCGTTCTAGTGTTCGTAAGGAAAATATCGGATTTATTTTTCAGAATTTTAACCTTATAGACGAGCTTTCGGTTTATGATAATATCGAATTACCGTTAATTTATAATAATGTAAAAGCTTCGGAAAGAAAACTAAAAGTAGAAGCAATTGCCAAAAAATTAAACATTGCACATCGGCTGAAGTATTATCCACAACAACTTTCTGGTGGGCAACAACAACGTGTGGCTGTAGCAAGAGCTTTGATAAACGATCCTAAAATTATTTTGGCTGATGAGCCTACTGGAAATTTGGACAGTAAAAATGGAAACGAAGTAATGGAATTATTAACTGATTTGCATGCCAAAGGTGCGACTATCTTGATGGTTACCCATTCGGATTATGATGCGGCATTTTCTCAAAAAACCATCCTGATGAAAGATGGCGTTATTTTCTCTGAAAAAAGCAATCAAAGGAATGTTGATGTTTTTAAAGTGTAATTATCATGATACTAATCTTAATATCAATTATCACATTCATTTTCGAATTGCTTTGCAGTTCACTTAGTCAATAATATACGGTTTCAATCATCACACGAGCCAAAGTGGCGAACTGGCGAAGCAATCAAAATCATCAATTAAAAATTATGTTACACAACTGGATAAAAATATTTATATATCACCTCAATCAAAACAAACTGTTTTCGTTTCTCAATGTTTTGGGATTGAGTATTGGTATTGCGGGATTGATTTTCGCTTTGTTATATTGGAATGATGAGCATTCTTATGATCAATGGAACCCTGAAAAAGAACATGTTTATCAGGTGTTAGTTGATATAGGTGAGGGTCAAGTTTGGTCTGATTGTTCTTTATTTCTAAAACCTGTTTTAGATAAAGACACTAATGTAGAAAGCATTATGTATGCTGACAGTTGGTATCAAAAGGATAAAATTATTTATAATGGAAAGAAAGAGTTTATAGATAAAATAATCAATGTAGAGCATAATTTCTTTTCTTTTTTCCCTTTCAAAATTATCAAAGGTGATGCTATTTCAGCTTTAAAAGATGATTCAAGCATTGCTATTTCTGATGATATAGCCAAAAGAGTTTTTGGAGATGAAGATCCAATCGGAAAACAAGTAAAATGTTTAGACCACGCGTTTGTTGTGCGAGCCGTTTATCAAATTCCGGGAAATTCATCAATCGCACCAAATATCATATTCAATAGAATGAAGGAATGGACTACGGCAAATTCACAAGCACCTTTTGCTTTTAAATTATTAATAAAAGTCAAGGATCCATTAAAAATAGAAAATTTGAGAAAGAGCTTAGAAAGGCTATATAATTATGATTTTATAATAAGAGTGGCAAAGGAGGCGGGCTTTACTCCGGAGGAAATGGCTGAGAAAATCGGTCATTTTACAGTTTTTATGGAGCCTCTTTCAAAAGCGAGGTTGCATTCTGTAGCGGATGGCTATCCTGAAGGTAGAGGTAATTATCAATTTTTGTTAATCATGATGAGTTTATCCATTTTGATTCTCATTTTATCCATTGTTAATTATATGAATTTGGCAACAGCCAATGCAATAAATCGAGCTAAAGAGGTTGGAGTCCGTAAAATTATAGGCGCTTCTAGAGGCAACATTCTAAGGCAATTTATTTTTGAAACTATTTTAATAAGCTTGTTTTCGATTTTACTAGCATTAGTAATTGTAGAACTAACTATGCCTTATTATAACAACTTTTTAGACAAAAATCTTACGCTCATCGGAAACCAATTTTACCTGCAATTAATTCTGATTTTTACAACTACAGTTTTGGTTGCAGGAATATTTCCAGCGATTTATGTATCAAATTTTGAAACTTTAAAAGTATTAAAAGGAAATTTTGGTCGAAGCAAAAACGGTATATGGTTGCGTAATGGAATGCTTATTTTTCAATTTGCAGTTGCTGCTTTTTTTATTATTGGTTCTTACATTGTGTATCAACAAGTTCAATACTTAAGCAGTAGAGACCTTGGTTTTAAAGGAGACCAAGTGATTTCTGTACCGTTACATTTTTCATCGTCAGATTATGAAGTAGAAAATGTTGGACAACATATTTACAATAAATACACCACCATAAAACAAGAATTAAGCAAAATTAAAGGAATTAAGCAAGTTTCAACTGGTCTTATGTCCTTTGATGGTTCAGATAAATCAATAACAGCCGTTTTATATAATGAAGAACTGTTTAAAGAAAAGAGTATTGCTGTAGACTTTGAAATGTTTGAAATGCTAAATATAAAGATAGCAAAAGGTAGAGGTTTTGATAGAAAACTAGCTTCGGATACGATTAGTTCGGTGATGATAAACGAAACTGCTCTAAAATTAATGAACATTAAAAATCCAATTGGTAAAGAAATTGTGGTAAGAGAAAAAAATATGAAAATTATTGGAATTATTAAAGATTTTAATCTGTTAAGTCCCGAAGAAAAAATACCGCCAATTGTTTTTTATCATTTAAAAACGGTAGATATAGCTAGAAATATAGACAAAGTGTTCATTAAACTGGATTCTGATACTATGGTAAATACTATTGGGAATATCGAGAAATTTTGGAGGACAGTTGATAAAGAATACCCGTTTAAATATGATTTTGTAGATAAAGAATATGCCAGAACATATGAAAGTTATGTTAAACAAAAAAACATCTTTTCAGTACTAAATGTAGTCGTTATTGGTATTGCTCTTTTCGGATTGTTTGCTTTGGCTTCTTACTCCATACAAAGGCGCATGAAAGAAATTGCGATTAGGAAAGCATTAGGCGCAGATACGAATAGGTTACTCAAAGAGCTGTCTAAGCAATACATTTTGTACTGTATAATTGGGTTTTTAATAGCCGTATTTCCAGCTTACTATTCGCTAAATAAATGGCTTGAGAATTTTGCTTATCGAATAGAAATTTCTATTTATCCCTTTATACTTGGATTTCTGGCTTTAATGTTACTCACTTTAATAGTTGTTTTGTCTAAAGCCTATCAAGCAACAAAAGTTGACGTTTTAAAATATTTAAAATACGAATAATTGGTTGTAAAAACTATACTAGGCAACTTAGAAAGGCTTTTATAGCCGATTAATTTTTTAAAACAAATAAACGATGTTAAACAACTGGATAAAAATATTTATTTACCACCTCAAGCAAAACAAACTGTTTTCGTTTCTCAATGTTTTGGGATTGAGTATTGGTATTGCGGGATTGATTTTCGCTTTGTTATATTGGAATGACGAGCATTCGTATGATGCTTGGAATCCAAACAATAAGAATGTTTATCAGGTACTAGTCCAATTGACAGACACTCCAGTTAGAGGAGAGCATCCATTTTCGTTAAAATCTTTTTTAGAAGCTGACCCCAACGTCCAAAATGTTGTATATGGAGATAGTTGGTATAAAAAAGGGATGATAGTATATAAAGGAAAAAAAGAATTTGTAGATAAAATGATCAATGTAGATCGTGATTTTTTCGCCATTTTTCCTTTTAAAATTAGTAAAGGAGATGCAGTGTCAGCATTAAAAGATGATGGGAGTATTGCAATTTCAGATGTTACGGCAAAGAGAATATTTGGTGATGAAAATCCAATAGGCAAAGAAGTCAGTTGTTTTGATGCCATCTGTATTGTGCGAGCTGTTTATCATATTCCGGGAAATTCCTCTATAGCTCCAACGGTTATTGTTAATAGGATGAAAAAGCTATTGGACCCCAATAATCAGATGGGGGTTTTTAATTTCAAAGTGCTTGTAAAGGTCAAAGATCCTTCTAAAGTCGAAGCTATTAAAAGGATGTTGGAGAAGGTGTATTACGATGAAATCATTGTAAGAGAAGCGAGTCAGGCTGGATTTACTCCTGACGAAATGGAAAAGAAAATAGGACACTTTACAGTATTCATGGAGCCGCTTTCACAAGCAAGATTAAATTCTGTTGCAGACGGTTATCCAGAAGGTCGAGGAAATTACCAATTTTTGCTAATTATGGCTGGACTATCTATTTTAATCCTCATTTTATCTATTGTCAATTATGTCAATATGGCTACTGCTAATGGTATAAATCGTGCAAAGGAAATCGGCGTTCGTAAGGTTTTGGGCGCTTCAATGGGAAATATTATTAGACAGTTTCTTTTTGAAACCATTCTTACATGCTTATTTTCTATTTTATTGGCTTTGGTAATTGTAGAGCTTACATTACCATATTATAATAATTTTTTAAATAAAGATCTAATCACTAATGGGAGTCAGTTTTATGTAGAGATAATTTTGGTTTTCATAATTACAGTGGTAGCAGCAGGGTTTTTGCCATCAATTTATATTTCTAGTTTTGAACTATTAAAGGTTCTTAAAGGTAATTTTGGAAGAAGTAAAAATGGTGTTTGGTTAAGAAACGGAATGTTGATTTTTCAGTTTTCAATTGCCTCCTTTTTTATCGTTGGATCTCATATCGTGTATCAACAAGTTAACTATTTAAGTAATAAAGATCGTGGATTCAAAGGCGATCAAGTGATTGCAATCGGATTAAATTTTCCAAATTCTTATTATGAAGGAGAAAATATTGAAAGAAATATTTATAATAAATATACGGTTACCAAGCAACAATTGAATAAAATTAAAGGGGTTGAGAGTGTGTCAGCAGGAGTGATGTCATTTGATGGTTCAGATAATTCATTGTTTCCACTTTTGTACAAGGATGTGCTCTTCAAAGTAAAGCATGCTGCAGTCGATTTTGGGATGCTAGAAATGCTGAAAATAAAAATGGTTAAGGGGAGAAATTTTGATGAAAAATTAGCTTCGGATACTATCAATTCTTTGTTGATTAATGAAACTGCAGCGAAATTATTAGGAATGAAGGATCCAGTAGGAAAAGAAGTGCTGATTAGAAATCAAAAGTTAAAAATTGTAGGGGTAGTCAAAGACTTCAATCTATTAAGTCCTGAAGTAGCAATACCGCCAATGACTTTTTTCCATATAAAAACACTAGACTTCGCTGAGGATATGAATTTGGTTTATGTAAAACTAAAATCAGAGGATGCACAAAATACAATTGCAGATATTGAAAAATTTTGGACGACTAATGTTGGAAATGAATATCCATTTAAATACGATTTTGTTGATAAAGAATATGCTAGAACTTATGAGCCTTATGTTAAACAAAAAGATTTGTTTTTACTGCTAAATATAATAGTAATTGGTATAGCACTTTTTGGATTATATGCTTTAGCTTCTTATTCAATACAAACAAGAATCAAAGAAATTGCGATTAGGAAAGCATTAGGCGCAGATACGAATATGTTGCTCAAAGAGCTGTCTAAGCAATACATTTTGTACTGTGTAATCGGGTTTGTAATAGCGTTGTTTCCTGTTTATTATTTATTGAATAAATGGTTAGAAAACTTCGCTTATCGAATAGACATTTCTATTTACCCCTTTATTCTTGGATTTCTGGCTTTAATGGTTCTCACTTTAATAGTTGTTTTGTCTAAAGCCTATCAAGCAACAAAAGTTGATGTTCTAAAATATTTAAAATACGAATAATTGGTTGTAAAAATTTTTAAGTTTTACCCGACAGCGATTCAAAGCTAGTCGGGTTTTTTTCTTGTCAAATTTTGCCTTATCGCCCCATCAATAAATCCAATCCAATTCCTTTATTTTAAGAACTTTTCATAGTATCTTTACAATCTGAAATCAGTTTAAATAAAGATAACGTTTCAACTGTAATTACCAATTGAAAATAGTACAATTATAATGAAATTAGATAGAAAAGAAATTCTTAAAGCTTTAGAAACAATTACTATAGCTGGAGAAGGAAAGAATATGGTGGAAAGCGGAGCAGTTGCAAACGTAGTCACTTTTGGAGATGAGGTTGTTGTTGATTTAGTTTTGCACACCCCAGCGATGCACATCAAGAAACGTGCGGAAGAAGACATTAAAAAAACCATTCATGATTTAGTTTCTCCAGAAGCTAAAGTGAAAGTAAATACTAAAGTGGAAGCAGCTGTAGCTGAAAATCCAAATCAAATAAAAGGAAAAGCTATTCCAGGAATAAAAAATATAATCGCTGTTGCCTCAGGTAAAGGTGGTGTAGGTAAATCTACAGTTACTGCAAATCTAGCGGTAACATTGACAAAAATGGGATTCAGTGTTGGTGTTTTAGACGCTGATATCTACGGTCCTTCTATGCCAATCATGTTTGATGTAGAAAACGAAAAACCAGTTTCTGTAGTGGTTGACGGTAAATCTAAAATGAAGCCGGTAGAAAGCTACGAAGTAAAAATACTATCAATAGGGTTTTTTACTGCACCTAGTCAAGCGGTGATCTGGAGAGGGCCAATGGCTTCAAAAGCGTTGAACCAAATGATTTTTGATGCTGATTGGGGAGAACTAGATTTCATGTTAATCGATCTACCTCCAGGAACTGGAGATATTCACCTTTCGATCGTTCAATCTTTGCCAATAACTGGAGTAGTAGTAGTAAGTACACCACAAGCAGTAGCTTTGGCCGATGCCAAAAAAGGAGTTTCTATGTTCATGTCTGAGGCGATTAATGTTCCTGTTTTAGGAATTATAGAAAACATGGCTTATTTTACACCTGAAGAATTACCTGACAACAAGTATTATCTTTTTGGAAAAGACGGAGCAAAAAACTTAGCAGAAGACCTAGACGTTCCATTCTTAGGAGGAATACCTATTGTACAATCAATCCGCGAAGCCGGAGATTACGGTCGTCCTGCAGCAATGCAAACTGCATCTGCAGTGGAGCATATTTTTGACGAAGTGACTCGTAATGTTGTACAGGAAACAGTAAAACGAAATGAAAATTTACCTGCTTCAGAAGCCGTTAAGATTACAACAATGGCGGGCTGTTCAGCAGTTAAAAAATAATTAGAAAATTAGAAAATGTGTTGATTAGAAAATGAACTAATTGACAGGATACAGGAAATATCTAATTATCACATTATCTAAATTATCACATTTAAAAGATATGACAACAGAAGAATTAACAACAGAAGTTCAAAAAGCACTAGAGGAAATCAGACCCTTTTTGAATTCAGACGGTGGAGATATCACTTTAATTTCCATCGAAGAAGGCAAGCATGTTAAAGTTAGACTAGAAGGCGCCTGCACGAGTTGTAGTGTAAACCAAATGACATTGAGAGCTGGAGTCGAAACGACTATTAAAAAGTTTGCTCCACAAATAGAAACTGTTGTGAACATCCTATAAATTTTTTGGACATGACCGTTTTTAGAAAAAAGGCTAATTCACTTTATGGTGATAGGCCTTTTTTCTGAAAACGGTCGTGCTATTCGCGCTACTTCGGTAGCTAGCTACTATCACTCATGCAAAACCGTTTAACTTACAACTAATTCACAATTAATGGATGTATTAATAAAAATTAAAGATAGAGAAGGAGTAGTGCATGAATTGCAGGCTCCCACAGATATGGCCATGAATATCATGGAACTATGTAAAGCATATGAACTTCCGGTAGAAGGAACTTGTGGCGGAATGGCAATGTGTGCTTCTTGTCAATGTTATGTGCTTAACGATGTTCCATTGCCAGAAATGGGAGATGATGAAGAAGCGATGCTCTCAGAGGCGTTTTATGTCAAACCAAATAGCCGATTGGGATGTCAAATTCCAATCACCGAAAGTTTAGAAGGACTAGAATTAGAACTAGCTCCAGAAAACTAAAAAAAGCGTCACAATTAAATGTGACGCTTTTTTTAGTTATTGAGAGAACCCGCAGCCTTAGGCGAGATTCTTTCCACAAACAAACGATAGGCTTCTTCAGAAGGATGCAGGCCGTCTTGTGCCACTAAATTCTTATTCGTTAGTCCTTTTCGTGTTATGTCGGTGATGTTTATAAACCGTATGCTGTTTTCTTCGCAATATTTCTTTGCGAAAGCATTATAAGCGTCGATTTCAAGAGAAATAGAAGAGGAAGTTCTTGAACCTTGACCAAACGGGGTAAATGCATAATCTGGAATGGATACCACAATTAGGTTGGCTTTATTCCCTTTTGCAAGAGCAATGCTTTTGTTTACTAGCTCAGGAAATTCTTTTTCGTATATAGAAAAGGACTTGTGCTGATATTGATTGTTGACACCAATTAATAAGGTAACCAAATCATAGTCCGGCATCAAGTTCTGACTGTTAATTGCCGAAAGTAAATTAGTGGTTGTCCATCCTGTTTGTGCAATTATTTTTAGAGTGAAACTGTTATTTACGTTCGTGTTCTGTAAACTTTGTTTTAACTGTACTGGAAATCTGCAACTTTCGCAAACACTTTGTCCAATGGTATAACTATCGCCAAGAGCCAAATATTGTATTGGGTTGGCTCGGGTTTTTACAACTGGGATTGGTTCTGGCAATTCGTTAGCTGTGTTTTGCTGTGCTATAGATGTTAGTCTGGTTTCAGTAATCGGACTCTCGGTACTACAACTTACAGCAAACAGTGCTAAAAAAGTAACTATTGTGATTTTAATTTTGTTTTTCATAACGATACATATTAGTAATCAATTGTAATAATACGTACGAAAATCAGGTGTCATTGGATTGAAGAGGATTATACCATCTCGACTTTCATTGTAATGGTTTCTTCGATAGCATCCCAAAGACCAATTCTTTTTTCTAATGCCACCACCGATATTTCTTCAACCTCAGTCCATTTTTGAGCATCCTCGCCACATAGTTCAGTAATCATCTTCATCGCCATAGGTCCATGCTCATCAGCATCTAATTCGATATGTCTTTCGAAATAATAAATCAATTTTCTTAAATCAGTATCAGGAAAATTAGTTTGAAAATTTTTAAGGATTTCCGTAAACATACTCGGGATTAAATCTTCTCTTCCAAAGGTAAAGGCAGCTGCAATTTCATGTGGTTTACCTTGTTCTATAACGCTAAAGGTGAAATCTAGAAATGCTTTAATGTTGGGATGTAAATTACTAGTCTTTATAGCTACAAAGATATTTTGTAACGAATTTATTTCTGCCAGGAAATTTTCAATTTCAAGCGCGCTTGCACCACAATCGTGCATGGCTTCGATGTACATTTCATAATGACTTTGTCTGCGACCATCAAGAGTAAGGTCAGATTCTTCTGCCAGTACGATTTCGTTGATTAAGTACCTTGTTTCTGGATTTTTAGTAGCAAACCAAGGAGTTGTAGTGCAGGTTAGTTTAGACTGTAATGCTTTTAGTAAAGACATAAAATCCCAAACGGCAAATACATGGCTTTCTAAGAAAGACTTCAAATCTTCGATTGTTTTTACTTTTGCGTATAAAGGGTGCTGCAACAGGATCTTTTTTTGTGGTTCAATCGCGTTGTTTATATTTTGAATATTCATAGGTGTTATTTTGCTGTAAATATAAAAAAGCTTCTTGTTTCCAAGAAGCTTTTGCTATCAATTTTATAGATACTTTAATAGTCGTTTAATACTATTTAAAAGCAGGAATTCCTGTAATATCCATACCAGTAATTAATAAATGAATATCGTGTGTACCTTCATACGTGATTACAGATTCTAAATTCATCATATGACGCATGATCGAATAATCCCCGATTATTCCCATTGCTCCTAATATTTGCCTTGCTTCACGCGCAATGTTAATTGCCATGTCGACATTATTCCTTTTAGCCATTGAAATCTGAGCCGTTGTTGCTCTTCCTTCATTTCTTAAAACTCCCAATCTCCAAGTCAATAATTGTGCTTTAGTGATCTCTGTGATCATTTCAGCTAATTTCTTTTGTTGTAATTGTGTCCCAGCAATTGGTTTGTCAAACTGAATTCTTTCTTTAGCGTAGCGAAGTGCAGTGTCATAACAGTCCATGGCGGCACCAATAGCTCCCCAGGCAATACCATAACGTGCTGAATCCAAGCAGCCAAGTGGCGCTCCTAATCCAGATTTGTTAGGCAATAAATTTGCTTTCGGTACTTTTACGTTATCAAAGATTAATTCACCTGTCGATGAAGCGCGAAGTGACCATTTGTTATGTGTTTCTGGTGTAGTGAAGCCTTCCATACCGCGTTCTACGATAAGTCCGTGAATTCTTCCTTCTTCATTTTTTGCCCAAACAACAGCGATATCTGCAAATGGAGCGTTTGAAATCCACATTTTGGCACCATTCAATAAATAATGGTCACCCATATCTTTAAAGTTGGTAATCATGCTTCCAGGATCTGAACCATAATTAGGTTCGGTCAAACCAAAACAACCGATGAATTCACCAGTAGCTAGTTTAGGAAGGTATTTCATGCGTTGTTCTTCATTACCATATTTCCAAATAGGATACATAACCAAAGAAGATTGTACAGAGGAAGTAGAACGTACTCCTGAATCACCACGTTCAATTTCTTGCATAATTAATCCGTATGAGATTTGGTCAAGTCCAGCTCCGCCATATTCCACAGGAATGTATGGGCCAAAACCACCTATTTCACCTAAACCTTTAATAATTTGTTTTGGGAATTCTGCTCTTTGAGCATATTCTTCTATAATGGGTGATACTTCACGTTTTACCCATGCGCGAGCAGAATCACGAACTAATTTGTGTTCTTCGTTTAGTAAATCATCTAGGTTATAATAATCTGGAGATTGAAATAAGTCTGGTTTCATATTGAGCTTTTTTATAATAGTATTGCAGTAGCAAAGGAATAGTATTCTTTCGTGAGAATAAAATTAAGGCTAATTGCTTGATTGTTCTTTTTTACCTCACAAATTTACATAAAGAAATATAACAAAACCAATGGTAAATGTTATATTTTTAAAACAGCATGAAAATATTTTTTATAAAGCAGGTAAATTTCTTATAAAATTAACATTTTTTTTCTTTTGCAAAGTTTAGATTTGAAAAAAAAATGTGATGGATTTAATGAGGTTTTCTAGAATGTGAAAACGGCATAAATTAAACTATTAAATGGAATCTTTAATATTGATAAAAATGAAAAATCTCGCGGTACTAGTTTCCTTGTTTATTCATTTATATACCTATGGTCAAAAGGCTACGGTTACTTTTTTAGACGAATCAAGTAAAAAACCAATAGTGGGATTGCAAATTTTTTCTGAAAACGGAAGTTGTATTGGTAATACTAACGCTACGGGGAAATTTGATTTGGATATACATTTATTGCAACAAGGTGGTATTAAAAGTGTCTTGGCGTATAATGCTGATTATTTCTCTTTGGAATATAATTTGAATGAAGTTCCTAGTTTTATTTATTTAAAGAAGAATGAGGCTATACAATTAAATGATGTTGTGGTAAAGGCGCATGGTTTAAATGATTATTACACCTTAAAAGGGTTTTTTAGGAGTTGGCAGTTGGTAAACGGTAAATTAGTGAAATACGGTGATGGTTTAGTGGAATATCACATGCCTTATGCGACTATAGAGAATGACTTTGATACTGGAGTAAAAAATTTCTTTACGAATTATAGAACATTTAGAATAGATAGCATTAAACAGAAATCAAGGATTATTAGGATTTCATCATTAGATGAGTATTTAAGTGTTTCATTCCTTCCAAAAAACGATATGTTGAAAAGAGGAAAGAATTACCTTAAAGTGGAGCATATAAAAAATAATTTGGGAGATCTTTATGATGAAGGAAAAAAGGTAGGTTATGTTATTTATGATGAAAATAATATTCCTGCCGAGATTAGCGAGACAAGAAGTTTTGAAGGAGACGAAGCAATAAAAATATTGTTTTGGAAGTTTTCCGGAAAAAGCAAACAAATTGAACGATGGACAGGAAGTGGAAATACGCGGCGCCCTGCTTATACTTTTTATAGTGATAAAAAAATGATCAAAACTAATGTTAAAGGGAAGTTTAATAGTGTAGAAACAGTAACAGAAATTTTTATTACAGATGAAATCATTACAGATAATAAAATACCTGAAAAATATAAATCATTTATTGATAAAGATAGAAGTTTTTATAGGTCAAACTATTGGGACGACCAACTTGTAAATCATCCTTTACCAAGTGAAATTAAGTCGCAATTAATTAATATTAACGAAAATAAAAATACGTATTGAGAAAGTATATTTGCTTGCTTCCAATAATTTATTTACATCTTCAAATAAAACTCCTTAGTCAATTCTATATATTCTGGAGTGTAAATATGTCGTGCTGTTTCGATAATTAATTCGTCAATAGGGAAGTCTATAATTTCGTTTCGGCTAAAAACCAACAGGCTGCGTTTGATTTCGGTGGTTGGAGTTCCTTTTACGCGAGTAATTTTTATAGGATAAAGCTCCATTTCTTTGGCTAAAGCCACGAAATTCTCTTCTTCTTTAAAAGGAATAATAACAGAAAATATTCCGTTTTCAGAAAGTAATAAATCGGCTGCTTCTATTAAATCTTCAAATGGCAGCGCGTCTTGAAAACGAGCCAAATCTCTTTGTTCGCTTTCTGTTTTGTAGTCTTCAGAATAAAATGGGGGATTAGATACGATTACATCATATTCGTCTTCAGGTTCTTCGACAAATTCATCTAAGCCGGCATGAAAGCAGAATAAACGATCGCTCCAAGGGGAGTTTTCAAAATTATCCATCGCTTGTTCGTAGGCTTCTTCATCAATTTCTAAAGCGTCAATTTGTTCAGCATTGCTTCGTTGGGCAAGCATCAAAGCAATTATTCCTGTACCTGCGCCAATATCTAAAATGCTAGACGGATTGTTGGTTGTTGGAGTCCAAGCGCCTAATAAGACACCATCAGTTCCAATTTTCATGGCACAGCGATCTTGTTCTACAGTAAATTGTTTGAATTGGAATTTAGACAAAACGAAGATTTTAAAGATTAAACCAGTAAGAAATTAATAGGGGTATGGAAAAAACTTAATGAACCTTAATTTCTTAATGGTTCAAAAATTCACTCTATAGGTACATTTCAATAAGTCCTTCTGGAAGATCCATGATGACTTTTTTATTTTCTCTGTCAATTTTGATAAGGAAATGGTCAATCATTGGAATCAGAATTTCAACATCGCCGTTTAAAACTTCAAAAAGTGGTTGAGCAGTGGAGTCATTTATAGATTCGATTTTTCCAACAACACCAAGGCGTTTGTCTTCAACTTCAAAGCCAATAACTTCGTGATAGTAGAATTTGTTACCGCTTAGTTTTGGCAACATATTTAGAGGGAGATAGATGTCGTTACCCATAATGGCATCGGCATCTTCTTCAGTATTCATGTCTTCAAAACGAATTCTTAGGAAATCGTTTTTGTGCAAAGAGCTATTTTCAATAAAAAAAGGAACCAAGTGTTTGTTGCATTCAACAAACACTGATTCCAAGTTTTCGTATAACTCTGGTTCATCCGTGTCTAAATAGGCAAGGACTTCCCCTTTAAAACTAAATTTTTTGGCGATTTTACCTAAGTAGAAACAATCTTCTTTACGCATCTTCGCTTATAAATTTATGCTTGAGTTTCTTCGTTGTTTTCTTCTGCAGCAGGAGTTTCTTCAGTTGAAGCTTCAACTTCAGCAACTTCTTCAACAGCAGGAGCAGCAGCTGCAATAGCATCCGCCTCCGCTTTAGCTGCAGCAGCTAAACGTTTTGCGTTTACATCTTGTTCTGCTTTGAAAGCTTTTGCTTTAACATCAGCTTGCGCTTTAGTTAGACCATCTTTCTTAGCGTCAACTGTTCCAGTTTTAGCTTCTAACCAAGTAGCTAATTTTGCATCAGCTTGTTCTTGAGTTAAGGCACCTTTACGAATACCACCATCAAGGTGATGTTTCAATAAAGCTCCTTTGTAAGAAAGAATTGCTTTAGCAGTTTCTGTTGGTTGAGCACCATTGTGCAACCATCTAACTGCACTATCAAGGTTTAAGTCGATAGTTGCTGGGTTTGTGTTTGGATTGTAAGTACCGATTTTCTCTAAGTATTTACCGTCTCTTTTTGAGCGAGCATCTGCTGCTACAACCCAGTAAAAAGGTTTTCCTTTTTTACCGTGTCTTTGTAATCTAATTTTTACTGACATAATCTAAATGATTAAATTTTGAGGTACTCGACCTCTGTTAATTAAGGGTGCAAAGATATACTATTTATTTTAATATGCCAATAGCTTGTTATTATTATGAATTAGAATATGTTATGCTGTTTTTTGCTATATTTTATTTGTAATAATAGGGTGTATTTATCTGTCAATTGCATACTTTTGTTTGTTTAAAGACTTATTTTATGAAAAAATCTTTTCTTTTTATTATCGTGCTTTTTACTTTAGTCTCCTGTCAGGAAGATGTAAGGTTTAATAATCCTTCGTTTCAAGGAATAAAAGACAATGTCTTTTGGAGAGCTATAGTGTCTACAGCTACTTTAGGTAGTAATGGATCTCTAGTCATTAAGGGCTATTCAGGAAATGAAATAATTACGTTGAAAACGACTTCGACCGCTAAGGGAACCTATTTATTGGGAACCAGCGATAGTAAATCTGCTATATACGTGTTAACAGATGCTAATGGTACATTAACTTTTGCTACTGGTATAGGGAAAGGAGACGGTCAGATTGTAATAACAGAATATGATCTCATTAATAGTACAGTGTCAGGTACTTTTAAATTTAACGCGGAGAATAGTTACAATAATCCATTGGCGGGACCGCTTTTGAATTTTCAACAAGGAGTTTTTTATAAGGTGCCGTTAATTGCGCAAGCATCAGCAAATTAAGGAAGAGGGTGGATATTGTATCCCTATATTAGTGCACTTTATGTTTTTTTATGTGTTTTCGAAATAAAATAAAAACATAAATAAGCTAATTTATAGTGGGTTATAAAAAAATTGGAGTATATTTGTTGCATATTATAAATAAGTACATATGAATATTTTTGTTGGAAGCCTTCCATTCAGTATTGAGGAAGCAGATTTAAGAGAGTCTTTCGAGGCTTATGGTGCAGTTGATTCTGTAAAAATTATTACTGATAAATTTACTGGAAGAAGTAAAGGATTCGGTTTTGTTGAAATGACAAATGATGATGAAGCTCAAAAAGCGATTGATGAATTGAACGGTGCAACTGTTCAAGGACGTGCAATTGTGGTTAACAAATCTGAGCCAAAACCAGAAGGAGAAAGAAGAAGTTTTAACAATAACAGTCGTGGTGGAGATTCACGCGGTGGTTATGGTGGTGGAAACAGCCGTGGTGGAGAAAACCGTGGTGGTGGAAACAGAGGAGGATATTAATATTTTTTTCTACAATATACCAAAAAGGGTGTCAATTTTATTGACACCCTTTTTTATTAGCATTAACTTCTGTTTACCTTATGGGAACAGGAAAGCACTTGCTGTTCCATGTAAATTACTTACTCTTTTTCTAATACTTTAATATCTTCCACTAAAGATTGCATACTACTTGGATCAAGACTATTGTAGATACCGCGGATAATTCTGTTTTTATCAATTAACACAAAATTTTCTGTGTGCAAAAAAATAGAACTGTCGTTGTTTTCACCCAAATCTTCTTCGACAAAATAAAATTTACGTCCTAGATTATAGATTTCTTCTTTGTCTCCAGTAAGTAGCTTCCATTTATTATATTGAATGTTTTTCTTTTTTGCATAAGCCGCAAGCACAGGAACGGGGTCTTGATCAGGGGTTACCGAATGTGAAACCAATTGTATCTGTTCATCATTCTTAAACTCAGCCTGAATTTTAGACATGCTATTGGTCATCTTTGGACAAATTCCTGGACAAGTAGTGAAAAAGAAATCTACTACAGTAATTTTTCCTTCTAGATTTTTCTCTGAAAACGCTTTTCCTTCTTGGTCTACTAAATTAAAAGGACGAATTTTATGAAACGACTCCACTTTTGGAGATTCCCAAACAGGTACAAAATCAGATGATTTGTAATAGGGTAATTTTCTGGTTTTTTCTTGACAAGAAATCACCAAAACACCTAGCAATACGACGACGCAATATTTTAATTTCATTTGGATTTTTCTTTTAGTTTTTGATCTTTGAGCGTATAACACAAGTTTGATTTTTGCAAACCATATCGACGTCCGTCTTTGGCTTCATAGCTGATGTATGGTTTTCCGTTTTCGCGCCACGCATTTTGCATTCCGTCTTCATTATCATTTTTATACATTAAAAAACAGTAGGGACTTCCGCTTTCATACCATTGTTTTTGCATGCCTTCACGTTTGTCATTGAAATAAGAAAAATCAAATTTCATATTGCCATTTTCCCAATAGCCATAGTGTCGTCCGTAGCCAATACCGTTTTTATAATTTCGTTCTGTTTCCAGCTTTCCATTTTCAAAAAAAGTTTTGGTCGTTCCGTGTTGCCTTCCTTGATAATAAGAGGCAAAACTTTTTACTGTATCGTTTTTATAAATTTCTTTTATGAAACCTGAATAGGGCTTATTATTAAAATAATAAACCCCGTTCTCTAATTTCAGTTTGTTGTCATTTAAAAAAATCGAAGTATTTGGCACTTGCGAAATATCAACTTTTTCAAAAACGTTATTTGATTTTTTATTCACTGTTTCTGAACAACTAAATATAAGTTGACAAAACAATAAAATAATAAATTTATTGAGTAAATGTTCCTTTTGTACCATTGTAACTTCCTGATTTTAAGATGTAAAACCTACTACCTAAATAGGCTGTATTGCTAGCGTGATAATGATAGATAGCCGTAGAAAAATCTGCTGTTATTCCTATATGACCACCATTTGCATCTAAATTTGAAGGGTAACTACCGTCCATATCCTTTCTTGCATAAATGGGAAAGCCGTCTCTTAAAAATCCTATTAATTTTGCATCATCATTCCCCATAAAATCGCCAGTACAATGGTAATGATAAGTATTTCCAGGTCCAGGGTGAGCACCTGCTCTATCAAAAGAACCAAGTACACCTGCGTCTACAGGTACATTTCCACCTTCTCTATCATTATAGATTGGAACGCCATTCAACGCCATACCAATTGCTCCTAATGCTGTAACTTCTTTGGTTGTTGCTTCTACAGGATTTGTAGGAATCGTCATTGCATAATTTTGAACTCCAATAGTTCCGGGATTAAGCGTTGAACCAGCCATTTGTGCTTCATACAAAGCATGTCCAACACCATAATAGGGTGAAACGTGGTCTGGTGTTCCATTAGATTTTAATGTGATACTGTTACCGCTTGTCGAAATTGTTACCGCGCTTGTATATTTTGATTGTACTACACTTGTAACAGGAACGCCTGTTGTTGTGGTTGTTGTATCTTTGTTAGTCGTCGTTTCGTCTTTCGAACATGCGAATATGCTAATAACGGTGCAAATAGCAAGACTTAATTTGATTTTGTGATTTCTGTTTTTCATTGGAATATAATTTAAATTTGGATGGTATTAGGGTCTTTCTTTTCGCTCTGGTTTAGGTGCTTTTTTGAGTTCTTCTAGGCTTAAAAAACCATCTTTATTGAGGTCAATTTTTTTGAAATCCTCTTTAATTGGGCCTTTCAACTCTGCTAGCGCTAGTTTTCCATCTTTATTAGCATCCATCTCTTTCATGAGTTGCTCTGCCGTAGGTGGTTTTTTTCCTTCTTGTCCGCGAGGTGGTTGTGCGTAAATTAAAACTGTTCCTGCTAGTATCATAAAAATGCTGTATGATATTTTGCTAATCATTTTATTTTTCATGATTTCGTGTTTTTTATTAAGTACAAAGATGAACTAATTAACAATGCTTTTTTTTTATTTTCAGTGAATGCCAGATAGTTTTCAGTGAAAGGCTCTGCTTAGGTGTATGAGTATTCGTTTTCAAGGGATTAAAAAGTGCTTTTTTTGAGATTGGTTAATTTTTATTTTATTTGTACTATGAATAGAACTAATAGAACCGTTTTTCAGCTTTTTTTATGGGCTACTGTTTGGATCATGGTGGGTTTAACCCAAAGTGATTTTGTGCGCTTTTTTAGAGATAACTACCTCGCGTATATTTGTCAATCATTATTAATTGTAGGACTTGTTTTTGTTCTTGCTCCGAGGCTTCTTTTTAGAAAGAAATATTTGCTATTCACTTTAGTTTCATTAGTGCTTTTAATCTTCTGTGCGTATGTTTCGGGAAGTATAGTACAACATGTGCAAGATCTAGGAATGCGTCCACCACCACCAAGAGGTGGTCGTAAAAATCTACCTACTCCCATATTGATAAATATGCTTTTACTAAGCGTCTCTTATATTTTAGCTATTTTTTTAGAAACATTTTCTTTCGCACAAAAGAAGGAGGAAGCCTTAATTTTAAGTAAAACGGCGAATATCGAAAATGAATTGAAATTTTTAAAATCTCAAATTAATCCCCATTTTCTATTCAATTCCTTGAATAATATTTATTCGCTTTCAATCATTGATTCTAGTAAAGCCCAAGAATCTATTTTGTATTTATCAGATATGCTTCGTTATGTTTTATATGATTGCGAAAAGCCATTAGTTTCTATTGAAAAAGAAATAACTTATATCCAGGATTTTATTAAATTATTTTTACTCAAAAGCAGTAAAAACTATCCGCTTAAAACTAGTTTTTCAATTGAGAATGAAGGATTGCAAATCGCGCCAATGTTGCTTATTCCGTTTGTAGAAAATGCTTTTAAACATAGTAATATTGAAAATATAGAAGAAGCTTTCATCACGATTGATTTGCGTTCTACAAAAAAGAGCATTCATTTTGTTGTTGAAAATAGTTTTAGAAAAGGGCCTAAGATTCAAGATGCTGTTGGTGGAATAGGAATTGTGAATGTTCAAAAGAGATTAAATTTATTGTATGAAAATACACATTTGTTAGAAATAAACGAAAATAATAATACCTTTAGAGTTGAACTAAAAATAGACACTAATGCTTAAATGTATTGTCATTGATGATGAAGAACTTGCTCGAAAATTAATTGAAAGTTATATTGAAAAATTAGACTTTCTAGAATTAGCGGGAAGTTTTGAGAATCCTTTGGAAGCGATTGCTATTCTAAAAAAGGAGCGCATTGATGTGGTATTTTTAGATATTCAAATGCCTGAAATTAAAGGAACTGATTTTGCTAAATTGATTCCGCCGCAGGCTAATATTATTTTTACAACGGCTTATTCTGACTATGCGTTAGAGGGATTCGAACTTAGTGCGGTTGATTATTTGTTAAAACCCATTGGGTTTAATCGGTTTTTAAAAGCAGTTCAGAAAATTAAAAAAGATGCCATAGCTAAAGTCGATACTATTACAGTAAAATCTGGATATGATTTATTCAAATTAAAATATGACGAGATTACCCATATTGAAAGTGATAGTGAGTATGCTATTTTTCATACCACTACCAAGAAAATAATGAGTTTACAATCACTAAAATCATTAGAAAAGACATTAGACCCATCCGTTTTCATCAGAGTGCATCGTTCTTTTATTGTAAATAAAACTAAGGTTACCGGACTTAAAAGTAGGGACCTGTTTTTAGGAACAATTCAAATTCCTGTGAGTGATAGTTATTTTGAGGTTGTTAAGAAGGAATTGTTTGGGTAGGGTTGTTACACAGAGATGCGCTGAGGTCTATCAGAGACACTCAGAGAAATTGAATAAATTCTTTTGCGAATCTTAGTGTCTCCTTTTCGAATCTTTTCGAAACAAAAATTCTCTTAAACAAAAAACTGCCCCAAAATTGAGACAGCTTTTAAAGTATTTATTTTTGGTGTTACAAATTAGCTACTAACCAATCTCCAACGTCACTTGTTTTATAAGCTGTTGCTCCTTTGGCAGCTAGATCCTCGGTTACAATTCCTTTTTCTAATGATTTATTTACTGCTGCTCTAATTGTAGCTGCTTCTTCGTGTAGTCCAAAAGCATCTTCAAACATCATTGCTGCAGATAATATGGTTGCCAATGGATTAGCAATATTTAATCCTGTTGCTTGTGGATAAGAGCCGTGTATTGGTTCGTACAAAGAAGTATGTTCTCCAACTGATGCTGATGGCATTAATCCCATAGATCCTGAAATAACTGACGCTTCATCTGTTAAGATATCTCCAAATAAGTTTTCAGTAATCAATACATCATACGAGTTTGGCCATTGTACTAATCGCATCGCTACTGCGTCCACGAATTCATAACTTACAGTTACTTCTGGATAGTCTTTTTCCATTGCTTGTACCGTTTCTCTCCACAAACGAGAAGTTTCTAATACATTAGCTTTGTCCACACAACATAATTTTTTAGTACGTGTCATCGCTAATTCAAAACCTTTTTTTGCTAAACGTTGTACTTCTGCTCTGGTGTAAGTACAAGTGTCAAAAGCAGTTTCGCCTCCATCAAGTCTTCCTTTTTCTCCAAAATAGATTCCACCCGTCAATTCTCTTAAGAAAACTAAGTCGGTTCCTTCGATACGTTCTCTTTTTAAAGGCGAATTATCGATCAAAGATGGAAAAGTAAAAGTAGGACGTACATTAGCAAACAGCCCTAATTTTTTACGCATTAGCAATAATCCTTGCTCCGGTCTTACTGGTGCCGATGGATCATTGTCGTATTTTGGATGTCCGATAGCTCCAAATAAAACCGCATCAGCCGCCATACATATTTCGTGTGTTTCATCAGGATAAGGAACTCCTACAGCATCGATAGCGCAAGCACCTGTTAATGCTGGTGTCCAATTTATTTCGTGATTGAATTTTTTTGCAATAGCATCAGAAACTTTTACAGCTTCATTTATAACTTCTGGTCCGATTCCGTCTCCGGCTAAAAGTGCGATTGTATATTTCATGTTTTGTGGTTTTTGTCCTCCCCCCGGCCCCCTCCGGAGGAGGGGGTGACTGGGTGGTTATGGATTGGGTTATATTTTTTATTACTTTCAAGTTTAGCGTTTCTTCCAAGGAAGAAATTCTAAACAGCAATAAATTTCTTCTAAACTATTTTTATTCACATTGTCTCCCTCCCCTTCGGGGAGGGTTGGGGTGGGGATTACTCCACATTCAGCATTTTTTGCGTAGCTATAATAGCCGCAACAGTCTGATCTGAGTCTAATCCTCTTGTTTTGAATTCTTTTCCGTTGTTGGTCCAAGTAATCACCGTTTCACATAATGCATCTGAACTACTTCCTGGAGGGATTCTTACGGCGTAATCAATCAATTTAGGAAGTTCTAGTTTTTTATTTTTATATATTTTACCTAACGCATTCATAAATGCATCAAATTGTCCGTCTCCTTGGGCATGTTCTTCAATTAGTTCTCCGTCAATTCTTAAAGACAGTGTTGTAGAAGGACGCATTCCTTTGGCATGAGATAAAATGTATGATTCGACTACAATTTTTTCTTCGTATGCATGGCTGTCTAGAACATCAGATATTATATAAGGAAGATCTTCTTTAGTAACCGTCTCTTTTTTGTCTCCTAATTCAATAATTCTTTGGGTAACTAATTTTAAATCTTCCGCATTTAGTTTTAATCCTAATTCTTGAAGATTTTTCTCAATATTAGCTTTACCAGAAGTTTTTCCTAAAGCGTATTGACGTTTTCTGCCAAATCGTTCGGGAAGCAAATCGTTGAAATACAAGTTGTTTTTATTGTCTCCGTCAGCATGAATACCGGCAGTTTGAGTGAAAACATTGTCTCCTACAATTGGTTTGTTAGCGGGGATTCTATATCCTGTAAAAGTTTCTACCAGTTTACTTACAGAGTATAAAGATGATTCTTTTACATTGATTTGAACGTCCGGCATGAAATCATTGATTACGGCAACCGTACTTTCAAGAGGTGCGTTGCCAGCACGTTCTCCCATTCCATTTACGGTAACGTGTAATCCTTGGATACCAGCTTTTAAAGCTTCCATAACATTAGCAACACTCAAATCATAGTCGTTGTGTGCATGAAAGTCAAAATGAGTATTTGGGTATCTGTTTATAATTTTCGAAATAAACTCAAACGTCTCAGAAGGAATCAAAACTCCTAAAGTGTCTGGTAATAACACTCTTTTAACTGGTTGTTGTGTAAGAAAGTCCAAATATTGGAAAACATAATCAGGAGAGTTTCGCATACCATTGCTCCAATCTTCAAGATAAACATTGGTTTCAATACCGCTTTCTTTTGCTAATGCAATAGTATGAGCAATTTCGGAGAAATGTTGTTCCGGCGTTTTTTTTAATTGATGCGTTAAATGATTCAGTGACCCTTTTGTCAGTAAATTTTGAACTTTAGCGCCTGCTTTTTTCATCCATTCGATAGAAAGACCTCCGTCTACAAAAGTTAAAACTTCGATTTTGTCATCGTATCCTTTGGCCGAAGCCCATGTCATAATTCCTTTTACTCCTTGAAATTCGCCTTCACTTACTCGTGCCGAAGCGATTTCGATTCGATCAACATTTAATTCTTCCAACAACAATTGTGCAATGGTTAGCTTTTCTGCGGCAGAAAAGGATACTCCTGAGGTTTGTTCACCATCACGGAGCGTCGTGTCCATTATTTCAATTTTTCTTTTTTCCATTTCTAAATTTGATACTAATACGATTTTGAGTTTAAGGATTACCAACCGTACGATTATATTTTATAAAATAATAAAAGCAGTTACTTCAGCATATCCTCAAAAGGATGCTTCCGTAACTGCATAAAGTTGATTGTACTTAGTAAGGAAGTTTGTCTGCAAAAGCTACAATGTCTTCTTTGATGTTTTGCAAATAATCGATATCATCAAAACCATTCAACATATTGTTCTTTTTGTATCCATTGATATCAAAAGATTCTTTTTCGCCTGTAGCTAACAACGTAATTGTTTGTGCTTCGAGGTTGATTTCTAGTTCTGTTTTTGGATCAGCTTCTATTGCGCTGAAGATTGCATCTGCAAATTCTGGACTTACTTGAACTGGTAAAACACCAATGTTTAAGCAATTTCCTTTGAAGATGTCAGCAAAGAAAGACGAAACAACAGCACGAAATCCGTAATCGTAAACTGCCCAAGCAGCGTGCTCACGAGAAGAACCTGAACCAAAGTTTTTTCCTCCTACTAATATTTTTCCAGAGTAAGTTGGGTTGTTCAAAACGAAATCAGCCTTAGGAGTATCATCTCCGTTGTATCTCCAGTCACGGAAAAGGTTGTCTCCAAAACCAACACGTTCTGTTGCTTTCAGGAAACGAGCCGGAATAATTTGATCTGTATCTACGTTTTCTATTGGTAACGGCACTGCGCTACTGGTAAGGATATTAAATTTATCGTATGCCATGGGTATTTTTGATTTAAGATTAACGATTTTTGATTTCAGATTTCTGTATTGAAATCAAATTTCAATCGCTAATTTTTGTATAATATATATTGTAAAAAGTCAGTGTAATGAAGAATTTAGCATTCCAACGAAATCTGAAATCAAAAATCGTTAATCTACATTCTTAAATCATTAAGTCTCTCGGATCTGTCAATTTTCCAGTAACTGCAGCTGCAGCAGCCATAATAGGACTTGCTAACAACGTTCTTGAACCAGGACCTTGACGACCTTCAAAGTTTCTGTTTGAGGTACTTACTGAATATTTTCCAGCAGGTACTTTATCATCATTCATAGCTAAACAAGCAGAACATCCTGGTTGACGTAATACAAAACCTGCTTCAGTAAGAATGTCTAACAGTCCTTCTTCTTTAATTTGTGCTTCTACTACATGTGAACCCGGGACTAGCCAAGCGGTTACATTAGCTGCTTTCTTGCGTCCTTTTACAATTTCTGTAAAGGCTCTAAAATCTTCGATTCTACCATTGGTACAACTTCCTAAGAAAACAAAATCAATTGGTTTCCCAATCATTACGTCATCTTCTTCAAAACCCATATAGGCTAATGATTTTTTGTAGGTTTCTGCTCCACCTTCAACTTGGTTGGCAGTTGGGATATTTTTTGAAATACCAATTCCCATTCCTGGATTAGTACCATAAGTAATCATAGGTTCGATGTCTTCTGCTTTGATATTTAATTCCGTATCAAAAATGGCGTCTTCATCTGTTTTTAGGGTTTTCCAATATGCTACAGCTTTTGTCCAAGCGTCTCCTTTTGGAGCGAATAATCTTCCTTCTAAAAAGTCAAATGTTTTTTGGTCAGGAGCAATCATTCCGCCACGAGCACCCATTTCGATACTAAGGTTACAAACTGTCATTCGACCTTCCATTGACATTTCTTCAAAAATATTTCCGGCATATTCTGCAAAATAGCCTGTACCTCCAGAAGTTGTTAATTGAGATATAATATAAAGTGCAACGTCTTTTGGTCCCACACCTTTACTCAAAGTTCCATTTACGTTGATACGCATTTTCTTTGGCTTAGGCTGCATGATACATTGTGTCGCCATCACCATTTCAACCTCAGAAGTTCCGATTCCGAAAGCAATTGCTCCAAAAGCACCATGAGTAGAAGTATGTGAATCACCACAAACGATAGTTGCACCGGGTAATGTAATTCCGTTTTCAGGACCTACTACGTGTACAATTCCGTTTTTTGGATCACCTAGTCCCCAATGCGAAATACCGTATTCGGCAGCATTGTCTTCTAAGGCTTTAAGTTGATTCGCAGATAACGGATCTTCAACAGGCAAGTGTTGGTTTATAGTTGGGGTATTGTGATCGGCAGTAGCAAAAGTACGCTCTGGGTATAAAACTTTAATGTTTCTAGATTTTAAACCTAAAAAAGCAACAGGGCTGGTAACTTCGTGAATAAAATGACGGTCAATAAAAAACACATCCGGTCCATCTTCAATTTTACGCACAACGTGCGAATCCCATACTTTGTCAAATAATGTAGTACTCATTTTAATGTTTTTTTAAGTGTATTTCTTCTTTTACAGCTTGTAAATTGAGCTGTAGTTGTAACTAAGAGAACAAATTTATAAAAAGAATTAAGGGCGTCAATTTGGATTACTCATTATATACGATACCCAAACTTGTTTTATGGAGTCTTAGAGTTGCTTTTTGTCGTGATGTCATTTCGGAAACTGGTTTTAATTTTATTTTAAGTTTGTAAGGATGTGGTTTTGATGTAAGAAGCTGTTGTTTTGGTAAATTATTTATATGTCACGTTTTAACCAAAATTAACTAGTATTGTTGAGGATAATTTATCAAAAAGTGATTTTCAGTGAGTATTTCGAAGTGATTGTTTCTTTTTTATTAGAAGAGTAGCGTTCTTAGATTCCTTTTTTATCGAATAAAAGCTCTTCTTTTTACTGCTTTTGCAAGCTTTAATTTTGGTGAAATATTACGACATCCAAAAAATTAAAGAGAGATAGGTTTTTGATTTTATTATTTAGTTTTAAGAACTTAAATTACAATGTATCCATTTCGTTTTTGTAATTTGTAGTTTGAGAATGTAATGCGTTTTGTTGATAACTTGCCTTTATTCTTAGTCTAAAAAAACCTAATTTTGAAATTCATTTTTTGCGATTTGAGAAAATCACAATCTCTTCAC
Organism: Flavobacterium gillisiae; assembly: GCF_900107635.1. Classification (GTDB taxonomy): domain Bacteria; phylum Bacteroidota; class Bacteroidia; order Flavobacteriales; family Flavobacteriaceae; genus Flavobacterium; species Flavobacterium gillisiae. Next base: position 9,315 of record NZ_FNRD01000002.1, on the reverse strand, counting down.
TTACAGCTATGTACTTAATATTCGATACCGAAACTACAGGATTACCAAAGCGTTGGGATGCACCCATCACTGATACTGATAACTGGCCGCGTTGTATACAAATCGCATGGCAGCTGCATGATGATATGGGGAAACTCGTAGAACATCAGGATTATTTAGTAAAACCGGATGGGTTTAATATTCCTTATGATGCTGAACGAATTCACGGTATTTCTACTGAATTAGCAGCAGAAAACGGAATCTCCTTAGCGGAAGTTTTGGAGAAATTCAATGTGGCATTGGGTAAAGCGAAATTTATTGTAGGTCAGAATCTAGGTTTTGACTTGAATATTATGGGCTGTGAATTTCATCGTTTGGGAGTGGAGAGCCAAATGAGTGCTATGCCAGTTCTCGATACCTGTACGGAAGTTACCGCTTCCTTATTAAAATTGCCCGGTGGTCGTGGAGGACGATTTAAATTACCAACGTTAACTGAATTACATAGTTTTCTTTTTAATAAACCATTTGGAGAAGCGCACAACGCTACTGCCGATGTTGAGGCAACAACGCGTTGTTTCTTAGAGTTAATTAGAAGAGAGAATTATACTAAGGAACAACTGGATGTACCAGCTGGTTATTTTCAGGAATTTCAGAGTAAAAATCCAAAGGAGATTCAGCTTATTGGGTTAAAGCATATCAATTTAAAGGCAGCTTCCGATGCTATTCGTCAGCAATTTGGCGAAAAGCAAACAGCAACAGTTTCAAAACAGGAACTTTCAGAGAATAAAAAAGTACTAGTTGATACGGATTTTGTGCATTTGCATAACCATACACAATTCTCCGTTTTGCAATCTACAATAAGTATTGCGCAATTAGTTAAGGCTGCTTCGAAAGAAAAAATGCCTGCGGTTGCTATGACAGATCACGCTAACTTGATGGGGGCTTTTCACTTTGTTCGTGATATTTTAAATCATAATAAAGCGGCTGAAGCCAAGAATGCAGCATTAATAGAAAATGGGGAGAAACCAACGGAGGTTTCTATGAAGCCTATTGTAGGTTGTGAGTTTTTTGTTTGTGAAGACCATAAAGATAAATCTAGAAAAGACAACGGGTACCAAATAGTACTTTTGGCGAAGACCAAAAAAGGCTACCATAATTTGGCCAAAATGTCTTCGATAGCCTATACTCAGGGTTTTTATTATGTACCCAGAATTGACAAGAAAGTCATTCAGCAATACAAAGAAGATATCATTGTGTTGTCTGGGAATCTTAATGGAGAAATTCCGAATAAGGTTTTAAATCTTGGTGAAAACCAAGCAGAAGAAGCTTTATTATGGTGGAAAGAAGAGTTCAAGGAAGATTTCTATATTGAAGTGATGCGTCACAATCAAGAGGACGAAAATAGAGTGAACACAACTTTGATTTCTTTGGCTAGAAAGCACGATGTGAAAATAGTTGCGACAAACAACACCTTTTATATAGATAAAGAAAATGCCAATGCACACGATATTTTGCTTTGTGTGCGTGAAGGCGAGAAGCAAACTACACCTATAGGTCGTGGTCGTGGGTATCGTTTTGGATTGCCAAATCAAGAATACTATTTCAAGACAGGCGATGAGATGAAGCAACTCTTTACGGATTTGCCTGAAGCGATTTCGAACTTGTCTGAAATTGTCGATAAAATCGAAATATACAATTTAGCAAGGGAGGTTTTGTTACCCAAATTTGAAATTCCCGAGGAATTTTTCGTGGCAGAAGATGCTGTCGATGGGGGAGTGAGAGGAGAAAATGCTTATTTGCGACATCTTACTTATGAAGGTGCAAATAGAAGGTACCCTGAAATTACAGAAGTAATACGAGAGCGTTTGGATTTTGAATTACTGACTATTTCTAACTCCGGTTATCCGGGATATTTCCTGATTGTACAGGATTTAATTGCCGAAGCCCGAAGTATGGGCGTTTCTGTAGGGCCAGGGCGTGGATCTGCTGCAGGATCAGTAGTGGCTTACTGTTTGAAAATTACAAACATTGACCCATTGATGTATAATCTGCTTTTTGAGCGTTTCCTGAATCCCGATCGTGTGTCACTACCCGATATTGATATCGATTTTGATGACGAAGGACGAAGCAGTGTAATGGATTATGTAATCAGAAAATACGGTTCAAAACAAGTCGCGCAAATTATCACTTATGGTAAAATGGCGACTAAATCGGCAATTAGAGATACAGCCCGTGTACTGGATTTGCCTTTATTTGAAGCCGATAAAATAGCCAAATTAATTCCGGGGATGATGCCTGGAAAATGGAACCTAGCTCGGTTTTTAAATGAAGACGAAGCCTTAATAAGAAAAGCGGTTCGTCCAGAAGAGTTTGATAAAATTAAAGAATTAATCGCTCTGGCTGGAGAAGATGATTTAGGAGGGGAGACCATTCAGCAAGCTAAAGTGCTGGAGGGGAATTTAAGAAATACAGGAATACATGCCTGTGGGGTGATTATTACACCTAGCGATATTACTGATTTTGTTCCTGTGGCTACCGCCAAAGATTCAGATTTGTATGTGACACAGTTTGACAACTCAGTGGTAGAAACAGCTGGATTGTTAAAAATGGATTTCTTGGGTTTGAAAACCCTAACCCTTATAAAAGACACGGTTAAATTAGTAAAATATAGAAATGGAATTGATCTCGATCCAGACACATTTCCTATTGATGACTTAAAAACATACGAGCTTTTTCAACGTGGAGAAACAGTAGGTATTTTTCAATATGAATCTGCCGGAATGCAGAAGTATATGAAGGAATTGAAGCCAACGGTTTTTCCGGATTTGATTGCCATGAATGCCTTATACCGTCCAGGACCGATTGCCTATATCCCAAGTTTTGTAAAAAGGAAAAATGGGGAAGAGGAGATTATTTATGACCTTGATGCCTGTGAAGAATTATTAAAAGATACTTACGGAATTACCGTTTATCAAGAACAGGTAATGCTTTTGTCTCAAAAATTGGCTGATTTCTCAAAAGGGGATGCCGATGTATTGCGTAAAGCGATGGGAAAAAAGCAAAAAGATGTCCTTGACAAAATGAAGCCTAAGTTTATTAGTCAGGCTGCTGCCAAAGGGCATCCGGAAGACAAGCTGGAAAAAATATGGAAAGACTGGGAGGCCTTTGCTGAATATGCCTTTAATAAATCGCACTCTACCTGTTATGCGTGGATTGCCTATCAAACGGCTTATTTAAAAGCCAATTATCCTGCCGAATATATGGCAGCGGTATTGTCAAATAATATGAGTGATATCAAGCAAGTTTCTTTCTTTATGGAAGAATGCAAGCGTATGGGACTTGAAGTATTAGGGCCAGATGTAAATGAGTCCTTCTATAAATTTACCGTAAATGATAATTATGCGGTTCGTTTTGGGATGGGAGCCATCAAAGGAGTAGGAGCGGGAGCAGTGGCTACTATTGTTGAAAACAGAAAAGACGGGAAATATAAGTCGGTTTTTGATTTGACTAAACGTATTGACTTGCGTGCGGCTAATAAAAAAGCATTAGAAAATCTTATACTTGCTGGAGGATTTGATTCTTTTGACGGGACTTTACGTTCGCAGTATTTTCATGATGACGGCGACGGAATTACCTTTTATGAAAAGGCGATAAAGTATGGCGCTAAGTTTCAAGAAAACGAGAACTCGTCTCAGGTAAGTTTGTTTGGGGAAAGTAGCGATGTGCAAATTGAAGAGCCAATCATCCCTCCATGTGAGGACTGGAGTACAATGGAAAAATTAGCCAAAGAGAAAGAGGTTGTAGGAATCTATATATCAGGGCATCCCTTAGATGATTACAAATTTGAGATGAAGTATTTTTGTAATGCCAAGTTGGAAGCATTGAGGAGTTTAGAGCTTCATGTGGGCAAGAGTCTGACTTTTGGCGGAATTATAAATAATGTGCAGCACAGGGTAGCTAAAAACGGAAAAGGTTGGGGAATATTCACTTTAGAAGGATATGACGAAAGTTATGAGTTTAAGATTTTTGGAGAGGAATACCTGAAGTTCCGTCATTTCTTCATTCAGAACAATTTTACTTATATGAAAGTATTAGTCAAAGAAGGATGGGTTAATCAAGACACCGGTAAAAAAAGTGAGCCAAGGATACAGTTTATGTTAATACAGTATTTGCAGGATGTATTAGATGATTTTGCAAAAAAACTGATTGTACTACTTAATATAAGTGACTTGGATCCAGAATTTATTCATAAGCTAGGGCATCTTTTTTTCGAAAATAAAGGAGATAATCTAGTGACTTTTGAAATCATGGAATTAGAGAAAGTGAAAAAAATAGTGGCAGCTGAGCCAATTACTGTTGAAAATGAAACTGACGATTTTATTGATGAAACTGATGCGATGGAAGTCACAGAATCTGTAGAAACAGAAACTGCAGCTGTTGTTGAAGTCGAGGAAATTAAAGTGGTTACTAAATTAACGATGGCAAGTAGAAAACTGAAAATAAAAATTTCAAATGAGTTATTGTTTGAATTAGAGAAAATGCAAATTAATTTCAAGCTGAATTAGAAAAGTAGTCATTAGGATGGGAAATTTGTAATCACATAAATAACGGTCTGAATTGACTGCTATAACGTTTGAAAAGCGTCGTTTTATGCAATGAAAACGGCTCTTTTTGATTTTTTAGACTTTTTTTTAATACTAAAATAATTCTTGTTTTTCTGTAACGTATTGATTTATATATGCATGCATAATATTATTTTTAATAGGACAATGTTTTAGTGAATACGGAATTAAAATACAGAAAAATCCTTTAAATTTGATAGTATTAAAAAAACATAATAAACATGAAAAAGAATCTATTTTTATTAGGATTTATAGCTTGCTCGATGACAATGATGGGGCAAACTGACAAAAAAGAAAGCAACAAAGAAAGTTGGTATTTCAAGCTTGGAGGATCTTATTTTACACAAGCAACGGCAACTGAGTTTCCTACAGTTAGTGGGCAACAACCCAATAGAGATATTTATGTAGGAGGTAAATTAGTTTCAAGAGAGAGTATTACTGGTTCTTTTGGAGAAGGTTTTCGTTATGGTGGAAACGTTGGATACCGCTTTACAGATCGTTTGGGGGTTGAAATGGGAATTAATTACTACAATAGTAATAGTAAAACTATGGTTGAAACAGTTGATAGAATAATATCTGTTGCTGGAGGATCGCCAACCTATTTAGATTTGACTTCAAATGGACGTGTGAAAGCTTTGGATTTAGCTCCTGCAGTAGTTTTATTTTTAGGAGAAGTAAAAGGATTTGAATCTTATTCTAAAGTTGGAGTTATCGTTCCTATAAATGGAAAATTAGTTATCGAAACTACTCAGGATTATAATGGACCAGCAGTAGGAGGACAAAGAACCATTGTTCAAGAGGATGAAGTAAAGCCTAATCCTACAGTAGGGTTTTTAGCTGCACTTGGAACTTCTTATAAATTAGGTAAAAATTTATCAGCATTTGCTGAGGTTGAATACCGTAATTTTACAGTACATGGTAAGTCTAAAGAAACTACAAGATACGAAGTGAATGGTACAGATGCTTTAAGTACTCGTACTAGAGCTGAGAATTATTCTAACTATGTTAAAACTTTAAACTCTTCGTCTAATAACGCTGATTTTAATACTGTAGATCCTACTAGAGCTACCGACGAACAAAGTTCATATATCAGTATAAGTGGTGTAGGTTTGACGTTAGGGTTAAAATTTAGCCTATAATACAAAAAGAATTGTTTTTCTAAGAAAGGCTGCCTGTGTAAGGTAGCCTTTCTTGTTTATTGGGTACGGTTTTTTTTAGCCCTGATCGCAGCGGTATCCTTTTATTGCCGTCTTTAGGCAATGAAAGATATAGCTAAGAGCGGGAGTGGCTTCTAATTTTAAGCCAAATCAATCTTTAAAAGAGTTTTTATAATTATTGACAATACTTTCATAGCCAAAACTAATTTGAGGATAGTGTTTCATTTGGTTTAAATGTCTAAATTTGTATCCAAGTTTTGAATGAGATCAGAACTTTAAATTTTAAATAAAAAAATTATGGCTTTAGCAATAACAGATGCTACTTTTGAAGAAGTAGTTTTGAAATCAGATAAACCAGTAATGGTAGATTTTTGGGCAGCATGGTGTGGACCTTGTAGAATGGTTGGACCAATCATTGACGAATTGAGTACTGAATACGAAGGAAAAGTAGTTATCGGGAAAGTGGATGTTGATGCAAACCAAGAATTTGCTGCAAAATACGGTGTGAGAAATATACCAACAGTTTTGGTTTTTCATAACGGTGAAGTAGTAGGAAAGCAAGTAGGAGTAGCTCCTAAGCAAACTTACGCTGACAGTTTAGACGCGTTGTTGTAATCGGTAGGTTACGATTTATATAGAATTTTTTATAAATTCAGATTAAAGGTTTGGCGTAAGTCAAACCTTTTTTTTGTTTTAATTTTAATTTTTGAGCTTTTAGATTGTGATTTGTAATCTTTTAGTTTTTAAATCATTCAATCTTTTAATAACTTTGAAAGATGAAGATCGAATCGCAAGTAGCAAAAATTTCGAGTTTCCAGCATCTAGAATTGTTGGCAAACCAGGTTGTGGAAGGATTTATCTCCGGGATGCACAAGAGCCCATTTCATGGGTTTTCGGCTGAGTTTGCTGAGCATAAAGTCTATAATGTAGGGGAAAGCACTAAGCATATCGACTGGAAGCTATTTGCTAGGACAGATCGGTTGTACACAAAGCGTTTTGAGGAAGAGACTAATTTGCGTTGCCATATTATTATTGACAACTCCTCCTCAATGCATTACCCTGAGTTAAAGCCAAATCAAAACTTTTATGAAAACAAAATAGGTTTCTCTGTTTTGGCTTCGGCAGTTTTAATGAATCTCTTAAAGAAACAGCGGGATGCTATCGGGTTAAGTGTGTTTTCTGATACCTATGAATATTACGCGCCTGAGAAAGGAAGTGATCGTCATCATAGAATGGTGTTGAATGCACTTGAAAATACTTTAGTTAGACCTAAGGTTAAGAAAAATACAGACACCATAACTTTTTTACATCAGATAGCCGAGAAAATGCATAGGCGCTCGATGATTATACTATTTACGGACATGTTTCAGTCTGATTCTGGAGATGATGCATTGTTTAGCGCGTTGCAACATTTAAAACACAACAAGCATAAGGTGGTGTTGTTTCATGTTGTAGATTCTAGTACAGAGCTGAATTTTGACTTTGATAATACGCCTAGGAAGTTCATAGATGTGGAGACAGGTGAATCTATTTCGGTTTTTGCCGATAATGTGAAGCAAGAATATGAAAAGCAAGCAGCTTTGTACTTCAAAAAACTGGCTTTAAGTTGTGCTCAAAACAAGATTAAGTATGTTCCAGTGAATGTTAGTGATAATTTTGAAAAAGTTTTATTGACATACTTAGCTGAAAAACAAAACTTTGGATAGTTAGTTTAAAAAAAATGCGATTTTTTAATTAAAAATGCTTGTGTAAGTCGAAAGGTATTGTATCTTTGCAACCGCAATAACGCAGAGGTTTGGTAGTTCAGTTGGTTAGAATACCTGCCTGTCACGCAGGGGGTCGCGGGTTCGAGTCCCGTCCAGACCGCAGTATTGGGGAGAGCCTTTCTTAACGGAAAGGCTTTTTTGCCCCATTAAAGTATCTAAAGTTAGTTGTGTTGTTTGGTCGAGTTGGTAGCAATGAGACCGGGTTTAGTAGTTAGACCAATGAAAAGCTTTCCATGTTTCTGGATTTATTCAGGACCTACGGATGGCTTTTTTGATTTACAATATACTGTACTCAGGGGTTATTTTGGATCAAGTGAGATCTTTATTGTAATTACGTGAGGTGTGTATTTGTAAAAACCGTTAGAAAACGCAAGTTATGTAGAGTGAATAGACATATTGGAGTCACTTAGTTTCGGACTTGCTGGGTCTAAAGAGGTATTTTTGGTACTGAAAAAGGGGTGAATCGTGCTTTTGTAGGGCGATTAATCGGATGAAAAAATAAATAGTGGACTGACATCTAGTATTTTGAGAAAAGGATGTCATTTTAACGTTATTTTTTTTGAATTTAGTGTTGGTTTTAAACTAAAATGTATTGTATATTTGCACCGCAATAGCGCTGAGGTTTGGTAGTTCAGTTGGTTAGAATACCTGCCTGTCACGCAGGGGGTCGCGGGTTCGAGTCCCGTCCAGACCGCAATATTGGTGAAGCCTTTCTTAACAGAAAGGCTTTTTTTTGTTTGTAAGATTAAACTTTACGTTTGTACATTATACTTGGCATCGCTTGATGTTTGTTTTAAATGGAAATCAAATCCAAAATTTGTGGAGGGATAAAATCAGGATTGTTATTATTTAGTCTACCTGAGAAGAATGATGGGACTCCGTTCTATTAAAATTGAGATTTAAAAGGTTTTATTTTCGCATTGAAAGAATATCTCTATTGTTAAAGTGATTTAGGGCTATTTAGTTTCTAGTGCATCCTTCCTATATAGTAACCAAAATTTCACCGGTTAAAGCAATCCGTTTCGACTGACAGATTATTTGGGCGTTTCCCATTATAAAAAAAGAGGCTATTCCTTATATAAGGTATAGCCTCTTTTTTTATAATGGGTCGGGCTATCCGCTACAAGTCCTCGTCTCGATTCCACTTCGTTGCATCGAGACTGTGGGCTTTCCACTACTATCTCTAACGCAAACAAAAGTAGATTAGAAGCACGTGGTTTTAAGTTAGAGGTGAAGAACACCACTTAAAAAAGAAAGAGTAGTGGTTTTTGAATACAAATACTCCTAGATAGGCTTTATAAGAGTTCAAAGGTAAAGGTACTTTCCTTATTATATTACTAGTAAAGGAATAGTAAAAAGCCGCGATCGCTGTGAATTTCCCATAAACTATGTCTATAAAGGCTTCCTCGCCGATGGAGAGGGCTGGGGTGAGGATTTTTTTTCGTCTTCAAAAAGCGTATTTCCAGTGAGTTAAACCCAAGGTTAAGAAAACATCAAAAAAAAGGTAATTTAAAGCATTGTTTAACGGTATAAAGGTGTTACTTTTGCACCCGCAACAACGAATAAGTTCTTTACATCCTGGTAAGCAAACGAAATAATAAAGAAAATTTATTTTCTAAAAATTTCAAAAAAAGCTTGTGAGAATTAAAAGAGTTTATTACTTTTGCACCCGCTTCGAGAAACACGTTTAAAATGATAATCGAGACGAAAACAAAGAAGAACACGTTCCTAGACATATTGAATTGACAGCCGTTTTAACAGAGATGTTAGAACAAAAGAATAAAGAGTAAT
>NZ_FNRD01000015.1 GCF_900107635.1 Flavobacterium gillisiae | reverse complement strand
TTAAGCCAGGCACAAGTATGTTCAAATCATTTTGCAAATTGGCTGCATAATTTTCGGGTCGCTGATTTCTCTTGGATTTATATGGCAGATGCGACAGAACCCAAAAATGATTCCGGTATTAAAGAAAAGCATTAAATTTGATTAGAGTATTGTTAAAAAATTTTTTCAACAAGATATTGAATCAATTTTTTCTTTTGGCTCCATGTAAATTATTATATCTTTCTTTTAATAAGTTATTCGATTTCTTGAACTAGTTCAACTTTTATTTATTTAGGATGATTTTATCTTTGCTGAATTCTAATATTAAATGGGACATTAAACGATAGAGAAGAATAAAATTATTAAGGAAGCAAAAACAGCATTATTTATTATAGATATTCAAAATGATTATTTTTCTTATGGGACCATGAATTGATATCATTAGATGAGGCAGCAGAGAAAGTAAGCGGAATGCTTGCTTATTTTAAAGATCGAAATATGTGCGCAGCTTATGTTTATTATAAATCCTTCAAGAGGGAGTTACATTCTTTTTGATAGTACAATGTGGGTGTCGGTACTCATAGAATCGAAACAGAAATGATTATCATTAAAAACTTCCCTAATAATTTTAGAGAGACTGAATTATTTACGAGAAAATGATCTTTATAATTTGCGGTATGATGACAGATGATTGTGTAGCGACTTACACAGGAGCAGTAATGGAATATGGCTTCGGAAACACGATTATTTCAGATGCTTTGGCAACAAGAAATAGAGATTTAAAGGGAAAGACTATTCCAGCAGAGTAAAAGAGTAAATAAGAGAATCATAATTAGCTGATTCATGCGCTTTAGCAGGACTTCATGCTAGAATTGATTCAAGTGAAATCTATTTAAAACAAGAATAAAGTAATATGAATAATTATCCTTCTTTTTATAAGAATATTCGAAAGTTTGTGAATTTATCTGATGAAGAGTTAGAGAAATTCACATCATGCTATTTACCTAAAAAGGTAGAAAAGAATGAAGTTCTTTTAAAAGAAGGAGAGGTCTGTGAATTTGAAGGCTACGTAGTTGAAGGTTGTTTTAAGGTTTTTTATAAAGACGAAAATCTTCGTGAACATATACTTTATTTTGCTATTGAAGATTGGTGGGTTTTAGATATTGGCAGTTTTGTTTCAGGAAGTACTTCGAGTCTTAATATTCAGGCTTTGGAAGACTCTGTGATTCTTAGAATTGACAGAGCTACAAAAGAACAATTGTACATTGACATTCCGAAAGTAGAACGATTGTTTAGAATAATGAATCAAAATTCGTTGGCAGCAATGCAAGTACGAATGATAAGTATGTTACATAAAAATGCGGATAGACGTTATTTAGATTTTATCGAAAGATATCCCATGCTAATGAATAGAATTGCGCAACATCAGATTGCTTCTTATCTAGGGATTTCTCATGAGTTTTTTAGTAAGCTGAGAAAGAAAATACTGCGTAATAAAAAATAGATATCAATACAACCACACCAACGTAATATTAAAGTATACTAAAAAGATCAGTTATTTATAAAAACAATTAAGATATCTAAGGCTGGTATAAAACATTAATAAGAACTTAAGATTCTTAAATTAAAAATGAATTATGGAAAAAGTGAAATATATCGCGACTGCTCTACTTGTATTTATGACGTGCACTTTATCTGCACAGTATGTAGAAAAATTAAGTAGTCTGAACCAGGCCGGTGCGCTAAAATTAGCAGAACAAGTAGGCCTCGAAGCCCAAAAAACAAATAAAAATGTGTCGATCGCGGTACTTAATTCTTCTGGTGTGACATTATTATTGCTTAAGGCTGACAATGTAGGTCCGCATAATACAGAAGCTTCAAGGCGAAAAGCCTTTACCTCCTTATCAACTAAAACTCCCAGTTTACAACTGATGCAAAATGCAGCAAGCAGCGAAAGTGCTAAAAACTTAAATACTCTTGCTGAACTTTTATTATTAGGCGGGGGAGTTCCTATCTGGAAAAATGGTGAACTCATAGGCAGTTTAGGCGTTTCTGGTGGCGGTAGTGGAGAAAATGATCACAACATTGCAGTTAAAGCTGTAGAAAGTTTAGAATTTAAAATCAATAAATAATTTTCAATGAAAACAAATAATTTTTTAATTGTGCTAATGCTTGCTGTTGCAAGTGTAAGCTTTTCACAAGAAGCTAAATACCAATTGTCTAGTCATATCCTAGATGTCACAAAGGGGGAACCTGCTCCAAATGTTAAAATAAGTCTTTCTAAACAAAAAGATAATGGAAAATGGTTGGCTGTTGACGAGAAATATACGGATAGCAACGGACGCATAAAAGATTTTTTAAAAGAAGATAAAGGAGTCAATCATCACGGAATATATAAACTAACTTATTATGTAGAACCTTATTTTACAAAATTAAATCAAAGTTCTTTTTATCCTTTTATCGAAGTTGTATTTGAGATTAAAGACGACAAGCATTATCATGTGCCAATAACTTTATCTCCTTTTGGATATTCTACTTATAGAGGTAATTAAGTAATAATCTTAAATAAATGTACAACGATTACTTTGAGTAATGAACTAATCCGTAGTTGCACAAAATGTAAATAATAAAAAACATCAATCATGAGTTCAAAATTTATTTTAGCCCTTCGTATTTTTTTTAGTGTGTTTCTACTCTTTTTTGGGTTAGATCACTTCTTCAATTATATTCCTTTCCCAGAAATGGCTCCTGAAGCAAATGCATATTTTGCTAACCTTTTATCTACTTATGCCATGCAGCTTGTAGCTGTAGTAGAAATTACTGCTGGTTTAGCATTTCTTTTCAATAGATTTGGAGCATTAATGGCATTAATATTAATGAGTGTGTCAATAAATGCAGTGCTTTTTCATCTATTTCTTGATCCACAGAAAATCTATGGTGCTTTAGTATTATTGATTCTTAATATTGTTTTTCTATTTCAATATAAAGATAAATACACTTCATTATTAAAATCGGTATAAGTATAATCAATATTTTGATTTCTATTAGAAAATTAGTTTTTGAAGAAAAAAGTAATTTACAAAAATAAAATTATGTCAAAAATAAAATAAATTAATTTTTTAAATGAATGTATTTATCAAGCGAAAAAGGATAGGTCAAAAAATAAAAAGAAATATAAGAATTTCAAAATATATAATTTACAAAGAAACGTTAATAGATTCTAAAGAGCATTTTTGGTCTTTTATTGGAGCATTTTTTGGAATTGGATTGATAGCTTTTCTTCAATCTTGTTCTTTAAATAAAATGGATAATATTTTCCTTATTGGATCATTTGGGGCTTCAAGTGTCCTAGTTTTTGGAGCAATTCAAAGTCCAATGGCGCAGCCGAGAAATCTTATTTGTGGACATGTAATTAGTGGGATTATTGGCGTAACCATTGTTAAACTTCTACCAGATATTATTTGGATTACCGCACCGCTTGCTGTTGCAACTTCTATTATAATGATGCAGATTACTAAAAGTTTGCATCCTCCTGGAGGTGCAACAGCACTAATTGCGGTCACGGGAACTGTAAAGTTGAAAGCTTTGGGGTATTTTTATGTCATTGTACCTGTTTTGACTGGTACTCTAATATTATTTCTGACGGCGCTAATTTTTAATAATATAACTAGCCACAGAAAGTATCCAACAAGTAATAAATTAACAAAACATTTAAAACTAGCTCTAGGTTTTAAAAAGTGAACCGATAATTAAAAGCATCAAATTATCTGTACTTGTGATGACTAATAATGTAAGAGGTATGTTATAGGACAGTTATGGTGTCTATTCCACATATAAATGGGATTATTTGTAGAAATTATAGTTCTTTAAAATAGGAACGCTTACCACAATCTGATACGTATGTTATAATAAAAGGGGCTATAAAGCCCCTTCATCTGTAAATGAATAATAGTTCTCTGGAGTAATAATTAAATGATCTAATAACTGGATATCAAGAATTTTACTGGCTGCTTTAACCTTAGCAGTAATTTGTTTGTCAGCTTCAGAAGCGATTAGTTTACCTGAGGGATGGTTGTGAATCATGATGATCCCAGTGGCATTGGCTTTTAGGGCTGCGGCAAATATCAATCTTACATCAACTACGGTTCCAGTGATACCTCCTGATGATATTTCATAAGCACCTAGTACTTTGTTGCTGTTATTTAATAATAAGATTTTAAATTCTTCAAAGAATTCAATTGTATTGGGATTCCAAATCTGTAATGCAATTTGATAGGCAGATTTAGAGGATGTGATTAGAGGACGTTCTGCTGCTTTTACTCTTGATTTGTAATGCAATTGGATTTCTGAAACAGTTCCCCAATTTGGATTTTTAGCATGATTTTCCATGATTTCTATAATTAAAGATTAATAATAGAACTCGAAAGGTCATGGGCGAGCGAGTGCAAAAAGCAACGCAATAAAGCAAGGGGAACCCGAGTATTTATGGGGGAATTTTTTGCTAGCGAACCGAAGCCCATTACCTAACTTTGTTGTAGTATTTGTCGAAGGTTAGTCTCATAGAATTGGATCTATTTTGCTCAAATGTCTTTGATGTAAATTCCATATTACGGTGAGCACTGATTCTATGTTGATTAATAATAGTATGGATCTAAAGACTTTATTTAGAAGTAGTTAACTACGGACTTATAAATGATTCATTCTCAAAATCAGTTGAATAGAAAATAAAGTGGCCAGTGTCATTATTTATTATAAAACACCTTTACTACAGCTTAAGGACTATTCGTATTAACTTTAAAAATATCACCAAAACTAGGTATTGCCTAACTCTACAAAAATGCGTTTATTTACAAGTCAACTAAGAAAGAAAAATAAGACGTAGTGGAGCATTTTAAATTTAGCCTTTTTACAAAGCCTTACCTTTTTAATTACAGTACCTTAGAACTCTTAAACAAATTTGATTAATTACAATTAATGGCAGCCGAACAAAAACAAAAATTAGAACAACAACTCTGGAACATCGCGAATACCCTACGTGGTAAAATGGATGCCGATGATTTTAGAGATTACATATTAGGTTTCATTTTCTACAAGTACTTGAGTACTAAAATGGATTTGTATGCCAACCAAATACTACAACCAGACGGATTGACTTTTCAGGAGATTGAAGGACATGCAGAGGAAGCACTTTTGATGCAGGAAATAAAACAACTCGCCATAGACAAACTAGGCTTTTTCTTAGAACCATCAGAACTTTTTTCTGAACTGGCTCGAAGAGGAAACGCAGGCGGTAAAAACAATTTCATCCTTGGAGATCTAGCCAAAGTACTCACGCATATTGAGCAAAGTACAATGGGGTATGAAAGTGAAGAAGATTTTGGCAACTTATTTTCTGATCTTGATTTAACCTCTCACAAACTAGGGAAGTCCGAAAGTGATAAAAACGAATTGATTGTAAAAGTACTTACCCATCTGGATGAAATTGATTTTGATTTAGAAAACACCGACAGCGATGTCCTGGGCGATGCTTACGAGTACCTCATTGGGCAATTTGCCAGTGGAGCAGGTAAAAAAGCAGGAGAATTCTACACGCCTCAACAAGTAAGCAGCGTTTTGGCTCAATTGGTAACCGTGGGCAAAGACAAACTAAAAAGTGTCTATGATCCTACTTGTGGTTCAGGTTCGTTATTGTTGCGTGTGGCCAAAGAAGTCAAAGACGTTAGCTCTTTTTACGGGCAGGAAATGAATCCTACGACGTACAACCTGTGTCGTATGAACATGATCATGCACGATGTACACTACAAACGTTTTGACATCAAGAATGAAGATACCTTAGAACGCCCGCAGCACATTGACCAGCGTTTTGAAGCCATCGTTGCCAATCCGCCTTTCTCGGCTAACTGGAGTGCAAGCCCATTGTTCATGACTGACGAGCGTTTTTCTGCTTATGGTAAACTTGCTCCAAGTTCTAAAGCTGATTTTGCCTTTGTACAACACATGGTACACCAGCTAGACGATAACGGAACTATGGCCATAGTGTTACCGCATGGTGTTTTGTTTCGCGGTGCAGCTGAAGGACACATACGCCAGTACTTAATAAAAGACAAAAATTACCTCGATGCCGTTATAGGTTTACCCGCTAATATATTTTACGGAACTTCTATTCCTACTTGTATCATGGTATTCAAGAAACAAAGGGAAAATACAAAAGACGTTTTGTTTATAGATGCCAGCCAACATTTTGACAAGGTGAAGACCCAAAACGTGTTACTGGACGAGCATATTGACAAAATTATAAGTACTTATCGTAACCGTACCGAAGAAGACAAATACAGTAAGGTAGCAACACTGAAACTGATTGAAGACAATGATTATAACCTAAACATCCCTCGTTATGTAGATACTTTTGAAGCCGAAGCAAGTATTGATATTAATGCCGTTGCAAAAGAAATAAAAGCCTTGGAAATACAAATAGGAGAAACGGATAAAACGATTGAATCTTTTTGTGCCGAATTAGGAATTGAAACCCCATTTTAATGAGTACAGTAGCACAACTTATCGGAAGGAAAAAAACTGAGATACCGCAACTGCGTTTTCCTGAGTTTACAAGTGAATGGGAAGAGAAAAAGTTAGGTAATTTACTAGAATTTAAAAATGGTATAAATGCGACAAAGGAGCAATATGGACGAGGTGTAAAATTTATCAACGTCTTAGATATTCTGAATAACGATTTTATAACGCATGAAAAAATTATTGGCAGCGTTGATGTCGAAGAAGATATTGCTAACAAGTTTTCTGTAAATTATGGAGATATTCTTTTTCAAAGAAGTTCCGAAACAAGAGAAGAGGTTGGTACTGCTAGTGTTTACCTTGACAAAGAAGTTCCTGCAACTTTTGGAGGATTTGTTATTAGAGGAAAAAAGATTGGCGAGTACGATCCTGTTTTTCTAAATAAGTTATTGAAAACCGACATATCAAGAGATGCGATAACTTCCAAATCTGGTGGTAGTACAAGGTACAATATTGGACAAGAAACTTTAAATTCAATATTCTTACCGTTTCCAACTCTCCCAGAACAAACCAAAATCGCTTCTTTCCTAACGGCAGTAGATGAAAAGTTAACCGCCTTAAAGAAAAAGAAAACCCTTTTAGAGCAATACAAAAAAGGCGTGATGCAGCAAATTTTCGCTCAAGAATTGAGGTTTCGAGACGATAAAGGCAATGATTATGCGGATTGGGAGGAGAAGAAGTTGGGGGAGGTTGCTAAAAAAAAATCATCTAATATTTCTGCAAATAAAATTGAAGAAAATATAGGGGATTATATTATTTATGGTGCTTCAGGGATTCTCAAAAAAGTAGATTTCTATAAAGAAGAAGATGATTATATCAGTATTGTAAAGGATGGTGCTGGAGTTGGACGACTATTATATTGTAAAGGCAAATCTTCGGTTTTGGGAACAATGGAAATCATAAGTCCAAAATCAGAATTAAATACTTACTTTTTATATTGCTTACTCTCTAACATAGATTTTGTGAAATATGTAACAGGTAGCACAATACCACATATTTATTTCAAAGATTATTCAACTGAATATTGTGGAATTCCATCTTTAAAAGAACAAACAAAAATCGCAAATTTTCTATCGGCTATTGATATCAAAATCAATCATTGCCAAGCACAAATAGAAAAGGCCACGATTTGGAAAAAAGGGTTATTGCAACAAATGTTTGCGTAATTAGTTGTCCTATGAAAGATATTTTAGAAAAAATCCATAAAGTGCAACTGGAATCCTTTTGCAAATTGGAAACATTTAGACATAAAGATTATTTAAAAATATTACCCACAAACCATAGAGGTTTGTATTGGTTATGGACAAGCTTAACTCTTGATGAGTTACAAATGAATACTCTGCCAAATATAAGGAAGGAAGTTCCAATTAGTAGGTTAGTTGAACATCGCAAGCTTTTAAATAATATTTGTAGGATAGAGAAAAACGATTATGTGGTGGTTTATAACGGCATTGGTGGATATCATAAGTCCAAATCTTCTGGATTAAGAGAACGAATTAAACAAGAAGTAAAGGGTAACGGAGAGACTGTTGGTACATTAAATATTTTAAAAAATAGTGATATTTCAAAATGGGCGGTTTCTTATTTTGATTTTGATGCTCCTGAAAATGCTGAGATAATAGAAGAATTAAACTCTGCTTCACCATATAAAGAATACGCAAAGGATTTAGAAATGTTATGGAGATTACATTATGGAACACCAATTTTAACACGACACTAAAATGAGCCATCAATCTGAAGCACAATTAGAAAACAACCTAATCAAGCAATTGCAGGGTTTAGGCTATGCGTCTGTACGAATTCAGGACGGAGACGCCCTGGTCGCTAACCTGAAAAGCCAAATGGAATTGTTTAACGAAACTAGCTTCAGTACAAAAGAGTTTGATGCCATTTTAAATCATCTCGCCAAAGGTAATGTATTTGAAAAAGCCAAAACGCTACGCGACCGTTTTCAATTGACTAAGGAAGATGGCACTTCGTTTTATGTTCGTTTTTTTAATAGTGAAGATACAGCTGCTAATGTATACCAGGTAACCAACCAAATCAGTCAAGAAGGAAGCTACAAGAACCGCTATGATGTGACGCTTTTGGTCAACGGCTTGCCTTCGGTACAAATAGAACTCAAACGTTCCGGTACCGAAATCAAAGAAGCCTTTAACCAAATCAATCGCTATCAAAAACATTCGTTCTGGAGCAATCACGGTTTGTTTCAATACGTGCAACTCTTTGTGATTAGCAATAGTGTCGATACGAAGTATTTGGCCAATAATAAATTACAATCGGTCAAACAAACATTCTTTTGGGCTGATGCCAATAACAAAAACATTACCGAATTAATAGAATTTGCAGCAGCATTTTTAAATCCAACCCATTTGGGCAAAATGATTGCGCATTATATTGTCATCAACGAGACGCACAAAGTCATGATGATTTTGCGTCCGTATCAATATTTCGCTACCGAAGCCATAATTCATCAGGTTAAACATTCTAGCGATAACGCTTATATTTGGCACACCACGGGTTCGGGAAAAACCTTAACCTCTTTCAAAGCGAGCCAAATTATAATGGATTTGCCAGAAGTGCATAAAGTGGTTTTTGTAGTAGACAGGAAAGATTTAGATTTCCAAACTATGAATGAATTCAACGCCTTCAAGAAAGACAGCGTTGATGTGACTGACAATACACAATCCCTAGTAAAACAACTGACGGATAATACCAAACTGGTTTTAACTACGATTCAGAAATTAAACAATGCTGTTTCAGATCGATTCAAGCACAGCATAGAACCATTGCGTCATAAGAAGATCGTCTTTATATTTGATGAGTGCCACCGTTCTCAATTTGGGGAAACCCACGAGCGCATTACGAAGTTTTTTGATAAAAGTCAGCTGATCGGTTTTACTGGTACGCCAATTTTCGCCGAAAACGCTTCCAAAAACGACAAAGGAAAACGAACCACCAAAGATTTATTTGGCAACTGCCTGCATAAATATGTCATTACCGATGCGATTCATGATCAAAACGTTTTGCCTTTCGGAATAGAATATGTGGGGAAATACAAAAATAAAAGCAAATCTTTTATTGATATTGAAGTAGAAGAAATAGACAAACAAGAAGTGCTGGATTCGCCCAAACGGATTGAGAAAATTGTCGATTACATTATAGCCTACCACGATCAGAAAACGTTCAGCAAGCAATATTCGGCACTGTTGACCGTGAGTAGTATTGACAATGCCATACAGTATTATGATTTCTTTCAACAAAAGAAAGAAGCAGGAGAACACGATTTGCGTGTAGCAACCATTTTTACCTATGGTGCCAATGAAGATTCAGACGAAGCGCAAGATTTTTTACCAGGAGATTTTGATGTAGCAGCCGAACCAGAAAGTAGATATGCATCAAGTCACAGCAGAGATAAACTAGAAACATATATTGGGCATTACAACCAAATGTACAATGGTAGTTTTACCACCAAAGACTCCAAATTATTTGAATCGTATTTTAATGATATTAGTGGACGTTTAAAAAACCGTGAGAAAGAAAACTTCAATGATAAGAAAGACCGTTTAGATATTGTCATTGTAGTCAACATGATGCTTACTGGTTTTGATGCCAAGAAAGTAAATACGTTGTACGTAGATAAAAACTTGAAGCAACACGGCTTAATTCAGGCCTTTTCTAGGACTAATAGAATTTTGGGCGAACAAAAATCGCAGGGAAATATACTTTCTTTTCGAAATCTAAAAAAAGCGACCGATGATGCGATTACTTTGTTTTCGAACAAAGATGCAATAGATGTAGTCACGATTCCCAACTATGAAAAAATAGCCGAAAAATTTGCCGAAGCCTTAAAAGCATTGCGTGAAATCACACCCACATACCAGAGCGTAAATGATTTGAAAGACGAAGAAGCGCAAGCTTTATTTGTGCAAGCCTTCCGGAAATTGATGCGTAACATGAATGTCTTACAATCCTACACTGATTTTGATTGGGAGGATTTAGAAATTGAGCAACAAGAATTTGAAGATTACAAAGGGAAGTATTTGGACTTGTACGAAAAGGTGAAGCAAGACACCCAAGTACAGAAAACTTCGATCCTAGATGATATTGATTTTGAATTGGAGTTGATACACCGGGATAAAATAGGAGTGGCCTATATCCTGAAATTATTATCACAATTGAAAGGCGCCAACACCTCGGAAGCCAAAGCCCAACGTAAAGCCATATTGGACTTATTAGGTGGCGACATCAAACTGAGAAGTAAACGAGAATTGATTCAGAAATTCATTGACGAAAACATGCCGCACATCAAAGACGGCGATGCCATAGAAGAGGAGTTTGAAAAATTCTGGCAAGAGCAAAAAGTATTGGCTTTAGGAAAACTCTGCGAAGAAGAACACCTGGACAAAGCCCAGTTCAAAGCCTTAATCGATGCCTACATCTACAGCGGCCGAGAACCCATAAAAGATGAAGTTTTTCAATGCTTAGACAATAGACCAAGCATATTGCAAGCTAGAGTCATCGGGGATAGGATCATTGCAAAGATGAAGGAATTTGTGGAGCTGTTTGAGAAGGGAATGGTGGCTTAGAGCTAAAATATGGAGAATATTTAATTTAAACCAATCTAAACTCAAAGCTAAATTTATCTTATTTGCTGAAAATTTAAAGCATCAAATTGAGTTTAAGAGATTATTAATTAATTTAAAGAAATGTTATGTGGAGTGATAATGAAACATCAGAAGACCTTTTAGGGTTTAAAGTACATGCAGATTTATTAATTGATGTAATTAATGATGAAACTATCTTACCAATAACGATTGGAGTTTTTGGTGATTGGGGTAGTGGAAAATCAAGTATTTTACAGATAATTAAAAATGAGTTTGAGAACGAAGAGTATGAAGATTCACTTTGTATATATTTTAACGGCTGGACTTTTGAAGGTTATGACGATGCTAAAGCAGCTTTATTAAATTCAATTTTGAAAGAACTTGAAGAAAATAAAAAGCTTTCTTCAGAAGTGAAGCAACTTGTAAAGGGAAAAGCTGAAAAATTATGGAAATCAATCAATTGGATGCGAGGAGCAGGTTTGGTAATGAAAAATATAGCTTTACCTGCCGTTTCGGCATATTTTAGTGGGGGCTTAAGTTTAATTCCTTATGCATCACAAAAATTAATAGAATTTGGAATTGATAGCAAAGAAAAACTAATAGGAAAGCTTCAAAGTGCTGAAGGTGTTGATTTTTTTAATTCATTACAAATTGCTGGAAAAGAAACTGTTGATAAAACTAATGCAGTTGCAGATTTTAGGAACGATTTTGAAGATTTATTGGAAAGTACAAATTTTAAGAAACTAGTGGTTATTATTGATGATTTAGATAGATGTACGCCTGACAGAATAATAGAGAATTTAGAGGCGGTTAAATTATTTCTTAATGTTCCCAAAACCGCATTTTTAATTGGCGCAGATCCTCGAATCGTTAGACACGCAATTGAATTAAAATATAAAACCGATAATATTTCATACAATTCTGACGATAAAATAAAGAATGATAGGATTGTAAGTGATTATCTAGAAAAATTAATACAAATCCCATATAACCTGCCTAAACTTTCTGATAATGAGGTTGAAACATATCTGACACTTTTATTATGTAAGAAAGCCTTCCCAATTAAGTTTAAAGATATACTAAAAAAGTATCAGGACCATATTAAGGAAGATAGATACAGTGTTTTTGGATTTGGTAATATAGATGGTGTTTTATCGGTGGAAGAGATTTCCAGCTTAGGTAATAGTATTACAATCTTAGCCTCATCAGCTAAGATTATTACTTATGGTTTAAAAGGAAATCCAAGGCAAATTAAACGATTTTTAAATACATATATCTTAAGAGGAAAATTAATAACAATTGCTAAACTTGACAACGTTAAACTAGATATTCTTGCTAAACTAATGGTTCTAGAATATTCTAATATTGATTTATTTAGAGAATTATATGAATGGCAAGCAAAATCTGAAACTAACGGTTTTTCAACAGAAATTAAAGAAATTGAAGATCTAGCACAAGAATTTAATACCGATGAGATTGTTTCAAAATATTCTGTGAATTGGACTAAGGGAGATGTTGTTAACTGGTTAAATACAGAACCCAAATTGGCTGATGTTGACTTAAGGGATTATTATTGGATTTCACGGGATCAATTATCAGATAGTATTTCAGCATCATCCTTATTGCCAAAGGAAATAAGAGATTTAAGAACCAAAATAATTAATTATAGTTCTGAAAAGAATTTAAAAGGAATTATTACCAATTCAGTAAAAATTCTGGATGAAAGTAAGTTGAAAATCTTAATTGGATTGTTTGAAAATGAAATTCAAAAAACTCCTGAAGAAGAAAGAATCCATTTAATTTTCATAGAATTAATTTTGCAAAAAGCATTGTTTTCAATTGATGTTTATCTAAAAATAATTAAGCAAATGGATCAATCAAGAATACCGAGTCATTTAAGTAGTAAGTTTAAAATGGTGCTTAAGAGTAACCCAGAAATGGAAAAAATTATTACTGAATTAAAGAAAGATCCTAAAACTAAAATTTGTAAATCATTGAATAATTAGAATGGGAACAACTCAAAGAATAAATAATGGACCGAATTGGGGAGGTATTTCTAATTCAGTAACGGGCGTTGCAAATGCAGTTAATGATTTAAGTGCTTTAGATATTGTGGATAAACCAGTTGATGATAAAGTAAAAATTGATATTCTTTCAAAGAAAGAAAAAAAACTTGAAAAAAGGAAAAGTGAGCATGTTATTGCAGCCCTTGATAGGTTGGTAAAGATTGGAGGAGGGAGTAAAAGTATTAGTACAGGTAGATCTAATGTCATCGGTAAATCAGGCTTAAAATCTTCAAAAAAAATAGCTAGTTTTTTCTTGGGAGTAAATAATTTTGGAATTGATAAAGCTCTTGAACAAATTGGATTCTCAAATTTAGATGGGAAAACTACAAAAGAAATAATAAATTACTTAATAGATTATTTCGGGGATGAAGCTATAGGAATGGATGAAGCTGCTGCAAATTCAGCAATTTATGAGGTAATGAAGGAATTAGAGAATCAAGTGGATGATGATGTAGATAGTTTAGAAAACATAATGAAAGCGTATGTTGATAGCACAAAATTATCTGAATTTCTATGTGTATTTTTTGGCAAGTATATTTATGAATATTTATGGGAAAGATTTGAAGAGAAATTGAAACAAAAAAAAGGAATAGATATTACTAAAGAAACTTTCAAATCAATTGAAAATGAAATAAAAAGCAGGGTTCAATTGCTTAACTCAAATCGGAAATTATCAAAAATAGATTGGAATGGTAATGAAGGAAAAGAAGAAATAGAAAAAATATTTGAAGCAATCATTAAAATAGAAGAGTAATGGAAGTCGAAATAATAATAGAAGATTCAAATTTTTCTAAAAAAGATAAAAAAATTGATATCAGAATCAAGAATTCAAAAACTAATGAAGAGGGGGTAATCAAGATTAATTTTCCTGAATTCTGTGAATTTGCATCTGTATCAAGTTCTACAGCGATAGATTTTTTCTTAATATCTTCGATGATATATAGTATTGATCGTTTTGTAAATAGAAAATTAAACTCTGAAGATGGGTGGTCCAGAAATATTAAAGTTGTACTCCCTGTTTTTTCTAAAGAATTATGGAAATCTAGTATTGATGAACTGCAACAAACTCTTTCTTTCCTAACGGGTGATTATTGGAATATTGATTTTAAAGATTCGATAATAGAAATACCTACCAAAATAATATCACTTGATTATGTTGATAAATTTTATAAGCAAGTAAACTTGTTTTCAGGAGGGTTAGATTCACTAATTGGAGCAATTGATTTTTTAGCTTCACCAAGTAATAAACAAGAAAATCTACTATTGGTTTCGCACTTTGATTCTCAAATGAAAGGCCCTAATTATGATCAAAATATACTAATAAGTAAATTACCAACTGAATATCAAAATAGAATCAAAAGAGTAAGTTTAGTAGAGGTTACGTTGAAAAGTACAAATAACAAGGAAAAAACATTTAGAAGTCGTTCAATATTATTTTTAGGAATAGCGGTATTAGTGTCCGACATGAGGAAAACACCAATTATAGTTCCTGAAAATGGTTCTGTATCGTTGAATTTCCCGTTAAGCTCATCTAGAAGAGGTGCGTGTAGTACAAGAACAACACATCCTAAATTTATTTCCTTACTTAAGAAAACATTAGATAAGGTTAACCTCAATAGTGATATTGAAAATCCATATGAATTTCAAACTAAAGGAGAAATGGTTAAAATGTGTCTTAATACAAGTTTACTCAAACAAATGGTAAAGTTTTCAAATTCATGTGGAAAAAGAGGACACGTTATTAATCGAGACAATCGAAATTCTTCGCACTGTGGAGTTTGTATGCCATGTACTTATAGAAAAGCTTCGTTACTAAGTATAAAAGATCAGACAACTTATGGTGATGATATTAATAAAAAGTTAACTGGGAGAAATAAAACGACTCCTTTCCTTTTGTCTGGTCAAGGACAAGATTTAAAGGCGATGTTAGATTTTTTAGGTATAAAACTGTCAGATGAAGATATTATGAAAGAGTTAACTATTGGTGGTGTAGACAATGATGATAAATTTGGAAATTTTATTAGTTTAATTAATAAAACTCGAAAAGAATTAAGAGATTTAGTTGATAAAAGTTGTAATATTCAGGAACGAAGAAAAATGGCGGGTTTATGATAATTGATACTCATTGTCATATCGATATGTATCCTAATCCAATTCAAGTTTTAAATGAATGCGAGAAAAGGGAAATAATAGTAATAAGTATGACTAGCCTACCTAGTCATTTTGAATTAGGATATAATCACTTTAGGGATAAGAAAAAAGTTAGGCAAGCACTCGGTTTCCATCCCTTGTTTATGAAAAAATATGATTCGATAGAGATTTCAAAATTTAAAAAATTAATAAAAAACACTACATATATAGGAGAAATCGGATTAGATTTTTCTAAGGAAGGAATAATGACAAAAGGCTTACAAGTAAAAATATTTACTGAAATTCTATCTATTATTAAGAATTGTGGTTCAAAAAAACTAATTAGCTTACATTCAAGGGGAGCCGAAAAAGAAGTTTTAAGCAAGCTTATTGATTACGATATAAAACATGCTATTTTTCATTGGTATTCTGGACATATTGAAGACGCTGAAAAAATTCTTACAGCAGGATACTATTTTTCGATCAATACCTCTATGATAAAATCTAAAAAAGGAATTGATTTAATAAACCGAATACCTTTGCATAGGGTACTAATAGAGAGCGATGGACCATACATAGTTAATAAAGGTAAACTTATTTATCCTTATGATTTGCTTGAGGTTTATAATTATTTAGCCAAGACAAATGGTCTTACATTAGATGAAGTAATTTGTCAAATTAAAAATAATTTTTTTGGTTTAATAAGTTCTATTAAGTCATAAATAAAAAAATAATATTTTAATCGAACAATGCAACTCTACCATCCAACAACTCTAAATACTTCTCTTTCATTTCATCTGAGAGAAAAGAAATCTCAAGCAACTCCTTCCATTTAGGAGTTGCTTTTTTCATTTGTTCGAGAATGTTAGTTATCGTTTTTTCGTTGAGTTGTAATCTGTCTTTGGCATAATAACCTATAAAATCAGAAGCTTTCAGGTTGCTCTTTTTTCCTTTCAAGGGAAGTGCCATTTCTTCATCTGGGTTTTTAATCGCTATTGTAGAATTCAGAAAATCATAAATAGGAGCGAGGGTTGTTTTTCCATTTTTGGTAATCAAAGAAAAGTTTTTCAAGTGCATGTCTTCATTTCCAGTTACAAAACAAAAAAGAATTCTTTTAAAAAAGTCTGCTTTCTCAATGGCAGGAAAAGAACAAAATTCATCCAGTACCGGAATCAGTTTTTCCATTGTAAAGCGGTATTTGGTATCTCTCGTATTAGCCGTTAATTGTGCAAAATCTTCGGTTGCCCATTTTTTTCCTTTACCGTGACGATCAAAACGTTTAATGAAGTAAGATAAACTTCCATCTTTTCCGTACAACATTCCATGAAAAGGAACGTCCAAGCCGAATGCTTTTGCCATTCGCATGGTTACGTCCTCATTTTCGGGTAATTGTGGGAATAAATCATTTTGTGGTTTGATGATATACGTTCCAAACTGATCTACAATTTTAAACTCTTGATCTACTATAGAAACAGCTGCACTAAGTTTTGGTTGTACCCCTTGAATGGATAGTTTTTTGGCTCTATTAGCCGCTTCTTGACGAAGTTCGACAGCAGTATAGGGCAAATCATTTAAGTGCGTTAATTTGGGAGCGATAAGACGCATTCCTTTTGCGCTGTATTTATCTGTTCCGCACAGTTCATAAGTAATGGGACATCTATTCATTTTCCAATGTTTTAACCGTTACAGATCCTACTAAATCATTTCCTGTAGCAATGAGTTGAGAGAAGTAATCTTTTTTGTCAATTTTGCCAATGCGCAACAATCCTTCTAGCATCACACCTTCGGGTAATAATCCTTCAAAAAATGAAGGAAAGGAGTTGTAACTGTATTTTTTATGTGTTGTAGGCATAGTCAAAGAAACTGCCTCACCATTATAATCAAGATCATATTCAAAATGATACTCTTTATTCGTAATCTCGGATAAGATTCCAGCTCTATTGCCGTGAACCAATACTATTGCTTGTCTCATGTTTATTTATTTAGAGGGCTGATGAATTCTACTTTTATATTCAATACCTTAAGTACTGCAAGCAGATTATTAAAGCGTATCGTTTCTTTGTTCTTTTCAATATCAAAAACAGTAGTTTTTCCTACTCCTGCAAGGTTTGCCAACTCCAGTTGGGTAAGTCCAGCTTTTTTTCGATGGTCTTTTATCAAAGTTCCTAAATTGAAATCATTCATTTTATACTGTTTAGGCGGTAAAAATACGGTATTTATTTATTGTATTAGATGTTTTAATAGAAAATAAGTCAATATTACTGTTATTGCAGTAAACTTAAGTAATAAATGATAGTTTCTATTTCTGAAAAATAAGAAAGATATGAAATTACTGATATGGCGGTAATATTAATCATATATATATATATATATATATATATATATATATGCGGTGATTAGCAACAATTACCACCGCATTTTGTTGATGTAAACAAACTTGTTATAAAACAGTTTACTACACTATAAATATAACTGTTTTAGAAATATTTTGAATTCTCAAATACATCATCGATAATTTTATCAAGTTTCTTATTCGGTAATTTATTAAGGTAGGCCTGAGTAGTTCTGATCTCGGTATGACCAAGCATTTCACTAATGGCATCAATTGGTGTAGTTTCAAATTTTAGAAATGTTGCAAACGTATGTCGCGCAGTGTAAAAAGTGATATGCTTGCTAATTTTTAAAACTTCCATCATTTGTTTCAGAGCTGGATTTATTTGCCCAAGTAATTTATGACTACGGTATGTAATCTGTTTAGTGGTCATCTCTTCCGTCAGTAAAAGAGGGAATAAATAGGCGTTCATTGATTTTTGGGTGTAAACTTCTAGTATCTTAAGCGAATGATCCCGCAGCTTAAAATTCAAGTGTACCCCAGTTTTAGTTCTTAAATAGGATAGTCTATCATCGTACAAATTTGAGTTGTTTAATTTTAACAAGTCTATAAAATTCATTCCTCTACAATAAAAACTAAATAGATACATGTCTTTTGCAAATTGATGATCTTTATTTGAGCTAAAATCTTTCTTTGGCGTAATAGTCAATACAATCGACTACTTCTTCAACACCAAGTAAGCCAGTCCAGGATCATTCAGCAAACGTTCCATCTCAGAATGAATAATGTCTTGAACATCCTGCTTAATTTGAAGATAATTACGCTGCACCATGGCATTGTCTAACTTTCGAATAATTGGAATTTCTTTATAGTTATCCTGTTCTTTTTTAAGTGCTTGATGGTCATTTAGAATTTCGCAATGAAAAGTCTTCAATTCAATTTTGCAGTCGGGATCATCCGCTACCATGCCTACGAACTCACCAGAACTTAGAGAAGAAATATTGGAGGGTGGCACAGCAGACTCTAATTGCTTAGACCGGCTTATAGAAGTATCTCCGCTATTGATGGAGAGGCTTTCTCTGTCCTGCATAATTTTCCCAAATCGCTCCGAAAGTTGTTTGGCAGTATCACCAGTAACCTGACCGCTAACAATATTTCCAGTGATATTCATAATTACATCAGCCTGTTCGCGTCCATACTCTTTACGGAGCTGGCTGAAGTCCTGAATCCCCAAACAAGTAGCTACTTTATTAGATCGTGCAGTAGCGATAAGGCTATCCATATTGTTGAGATAGATCGTTGGGAATTCATCAAAAATTAAACTGCTTTTCTGTTTGCCTTTTTGATTAACTTGCTTGATTAGCCTACTTACGTAGAGTGATAGAACAGCCCCATAAATTTGAATTTTCTGAGGATTATTTCCCATACAGACAATCTTTGGTTCTTCTGGATTATTGATATCCAAAGTAAAATCATTTCCAGATAAAACATAATACAGTTGGGGTGAGGAGAGGCGTGCCATCGCTACTTTGGCGGAAGCGATCTGACCTTCTAATTGTTCCATAACATCGTTGAGGTAGGCATTGACAAAAGGATTTATTAACACTTCGACTTCCTTCTCTGTTCGCAATAGGGTAAAGAGACTGTCATAGTCCGCCTGCATAAGTTCGATTACATGGGGTAGCGTACAAAATTGCCCCTCCTTATATTTTTTTAAATACCAGATAATAGCGGTTAGAAAATTAATCGGAGATTCCACGAAGAAATCACCCTGACGTTTGATCCATTCTCGGTTGAGTCCCATAAGAATAGTGCGGGCGGATTCGGCTGCATCTGTAATATCCGTCATAGCAGAAGGATCTAACGGATTGCATCGGTGGGTTCGTGTTAAGTCATCAAAATTGATGATGTAAAATTTAGGAGCTATAGGATATTCGTGTTTGTGATGCAGCCACGTATTATAAGCTATTCTGGAAAGATCATCGAATTTGAAATCATAGACGAACATCGTAAACCCTTTACGAATATGTTGGGTAATTACATGCCGAATTACAAAATAGGATTTTCCGGATCCTGGAGACCCTAAAACCATCAAAGCTCGAAAAGGATTGATAATATTAATCCAACTGTTTCGTACCTTATCTTTCAAATGATAACGCGCTGGAAGATTGATCGAAAATTCATTTTCGAGTAGGCGTTCTTCCTGTGGGAAAGTCTCATTTTCTTTGTTGAAGATATCTTTGCTATTCAGTCTGTTTTTAATGATTCGGGAAAGAATAGTACCTCCAGAAAGTATCAATAGAAAACCAATCGAAGAAATCGAAATGTACAAAATCGTTACTTCCGTTATATTGATTTTGAGTAGTAAGCAAAGCGAACTTAAAAAATAGATTAGCATTCCCGTACTAATGTAAGCAAAAGCTGTTTTATGATTTAGTTTCTCTTGTTTTCTGCCTTTGGCTCCCAATAAAGAAATGAAAAGAAATCCTAAAGCAAATAATTTTGACTTATGAAAATTACTAAACAAACCAGCCTTATAAATATTGCCTAAGATCTGGTCGCTAAATGCACTACTCAATTCCCATAATTTGAAAGAGGAGTAACAGTAATAGTAAAAATGTAATCCTAAAAGTAGGATGCTGATAAGCCGAGTCATATCTAATATTTTCCTCAAGGCTTGGTCGTTTTCTCCAGTTTGCATAGCCATAATTTAATAGTTTACTGATTATCAGATTGTCCTTTTCTTTTCTTCTTTTTGCGCTTTCCTTTTAACTGCTTCGGTAAATAATCTGATGCTTGCTCTGGCTGTAGTAACTGATCCAATACTTTTCCTAAATCGCTAATAGGGAGTACGGTCGAAGTCTCTTTTAAAATAGAATCTTGAGAATCCCATTGACGCTGTCCCTCCCTAGAGTTTTTAATTTTAAAAGTTGTTTTGTTTAGACTAGCAGATTCTGCTCCGCAACGCTCTTGAATTGCTTTAGCACTGTATTGTTTTCCCAAAGCGCTGCCATTAAAAACACATTTAGTTCTATGGTCAACATAGGTGATACCATAAAGTAAACCATCGGTATTCTGACGAAGGACAGTATTGATACCTTCTTTTTCCAATCTTTCTAATAGTTCTGGAAGTCTTACTGGTTTATTCCCTAGTAAAAGAAAATCTATTGTGTTTTTGCTCCTTAGTTTATGAGGCTTTCGACGCTGTTCGTTCTGAATGAATTTCTCTTCTAGAAATTTAAGCGTTGGCTTACTGTAAAAGTCACTCGCTTTAATGGGTACTCCAACCTTATTTCCATTTTGATCTAGAATCCGATATAGTAATCCTTTATTGGCAAACACCCTCGAATTTTCGCTACCGCGATCAGCCAGTATATTGTATTGTTGCAAGACTGCATTAAGTTCTGGAAGGCTCGTGTATTTATATTGGTTTAGCACCACATCGAGCACCATAGTTATAGCTCTTTTAGTGGGAGTACGGCCATATAACACTTTACTAGCTGCAACTGGCTTGAGTTCATAATCTTGTTTTCTTTTATGACGTTCAGCGGGAACTAAACCAAAGGAAATTTCTATTTCTTTTCTGGCTATTTCAGACTGGTTTTGACCAATGTTTTGGGTATCAATTCTGCTTCCATCTTCCCTCACTTTTATGGAGACGATGTGAATGTGAGGATGTCCCGCATCATGATGCTGATAGACCAAATAAGGTTGTTGGCCAAA
Organism: Flavobacterium gillisiae; assembly: GCF_900107635.1. Lineage (GTDB taxonomy): Bacteria > Bacteroidota > Bacteroidia > Flavobacteriales > Flavobacteriaceae > Flavobacterium > Flavobacterium gillisiae. The sequence goes on along the minus strand of NZ_FNRD01000015.1, from coordinate 115,778 downwards.
GCCAATTTTCTCCATATAAGTATGCGCAATAGCCATTAGTTTTTCTTTAGATAAAGATGTTTCTGAAGGATCAAAATTTAGGGAAATATGTACACTATTTCTAGTCACATTTTCATTTAAGGCAGTTTGTTTCAACATCCGATTCAACTTCATGTTTATTGCCAAATTAGCATCGTCAATAGGGTAATTTCCTGCCCCCATAAATACTGCCACTCCTTCTTTGACTTTGTTTTCATTGTAGTTTAAAATACGATGAATATAGTGCCCTGTTTTGATTACCGTAACCATAATTCTGCAAATTTTTGGATGGATTTTTTAACTTCGTCAATCTTATTAAAAAGGATTTTACTTTCTAGCTCATAGCGAATCAACCAACTTTTAAATTCGGGAATCTGCTGTAGAATATGAAGCTTTTTTACAGACTGATTAAAGTTGTTTCCTATTGCATTGAGCTCTTTTCGCAGCTGAATCATTTGCAGCATAAATTCGTCCAACGAAGCGTCTCTGTAGGTAGTCACTATAGGCTTGTCAAAAAGACTTCTGCGCACATAATCACTCAGCTTTCGACAGGTACTTGCTTTCCATTTGCGCTCTATTTTTGCATATTCGGAGGGAGTTAAACGCAGCCCAATTATGCGTGTTCGGTTTGAATTTCCTTTTTCCATTATCTATCATTTTACTCATTAATTCAATATTTTTAACTTGTCCTTGCGGAGCGATAATACTTCATTTCATTGTGTTTAGGCCTTTTTTTGCTTTTCAGTTTCACTGCCCACGAGTCCCGAGTGATAGGCAGCCAGACTCGGTTGTTTAACAACCGGACATCTGGCCGATTGCAGGAACGTGGCAATCTTTTAGCTACATGTAATGGCCTTCGATCATTAAAGTTGTTTTTAGGGGATTGCATGGGATAGTACTAATTCCCTATGAGAAGTGGGATAGTAGCTAACTGTTTTTATGCCTCAAATTATTCTTTTTTGACTTTCCAAAATTCACTGACCAATCGTTGAGGTCTTTATAATTTCGATAAAGCGTACTTTCATCCTTGTATTTAGTACTCAGAGATAGTGCACGCTTGGTATAACTTTGACCTGTTTCATCCCGGTCAAGATAAAGCCGAATGGATTCATGATTTTCCATAAAAAGACGTGCTCTTTCGAAAAAACAAACAGAGTTTAAAATGACAAAATCCTGACTATTTTTAGGAAGGTTTTTGGTCATCGCTTTAAAGGATAAATAGTCAAAGAAGCCTTCAAAAACGACTACCTCATCACTGCCATTCTCGAAGGTGGTTATTCCCTTTGGTGAAGCTGTTGTTTTGAAATAGGGATTTCTAATTTCATAGCCTCCCAAATCATTTTTGAAACCAATTCCGTAGTAGGTATTATCATTTAAACTGTAGTGAACTTCCTTGCAAAACTGTTGAGCAATTGCAACTGGGATAGTACGCTGTTCGAGATAGCGTAGTAGCGAATACGAAGTCAGTGTATTTACTTCCACAATCTTAATTTTAGGTTCTTGCTGAACACTATTTTCTAAAGAGGAAAGTAGTGGCTGTTGAAGAGAAAGATTACCACTTAAGTTGCGTAGTAATTCAGGAATGCTACACTTGTAAAATTCGATACCAAAATCAATCAAGTTTCCGCCTTTGCCAAGGCCGTGGTCATACCAACGATTTAATCTGCAATTGATTTTAAAAGACGCTTCTTTTTCATCTCTAAATGGCGAAAGGTACCAGTAGTCATTGTACCTAATTTTTTCAGGTTCAAAACCCAAGGACTTTAAGTAATTAACTAGATCTATTGCTTTGGCTTGCTCTATTGAAAAGCTATTGTTGCTGAAATTCATAACATACATTTTATCAGGTTCATAATTCAGATTCCGCTTACTAAAGTAAAAAAGCTAAATCCCTTGACCAATCCTCATCATATTTTGACTGGGATAAATTGGAGTAAGCTTCTTATTTTTGGAGTACTGAAATATTAATTTAAAACGAGAAGATTATGCTAACAACAAATGATGTAGCCCAGGTTTTTGATACGATCCTTAGTATCCCTGGAATGAATGAGCTGGTGAAGATTGATTTGAAAATCTCCCGTAAAAATGTATTGTTATTAAACCATGTTATCGAACGTGGATTATTGGCTAAAGTAGATGATAAAGCATCAAACTTATTGACCAGTGTTCCAGAAGAAAATTTGGAGGAGTTGAGGTCGCTAGGTGGGGAGTGTCTATTAAAAGCCGGACTGATAGAACTAAGTGAAAAACTGAACGTGTTGAGTGGAACCACGAAGTAGAATGTGATATTAAGCGAACCTAATAGAATGCCAAATAAGCGGATACTGCGTATTTGGCATTCTTTGGTTTTAATTATCTCCTTTTCTAATAATAATAGCTGTTTCGAATCTTTATTCGAAAAACGGCTTGATTTTCAAATATTTTGGCTTGATTTTTAAATCATGTTTCCAAAAAAAGGGCAGTAATTTTGGTAAGTATTTAAGAATGATTGTTTTAAATAATCGGCAAGACTTTGAATCTTTAAAATCTTTTTCCAGAGAAACTTCAAAGTTGAGAACATTTAGAATGCATTCGGTTTAACCCAAAAAGGAACAGATATGAATTTAAGTGCGACAATAAAGAATGGAATCATTGAGATAATTTGCCTGTTATACATACTGCTTTTTGTTTATGCTGCTGTGAGTAAATTATTGGATTTTGAGAACTTTCAGGTGCAGCTGGGACAGTCGCCATTGTTAAGTGCTTTTGCAGGATGGGTGTCTTGGGGAGTTCCAATTGTGGAACTAATCATAGCCTTATTTTTACTTGTTCCAAGATTTCGTCTTGTGGGTCTTTTTGCTGCTTTTAGTTTGATGGTTATGTTTACTACATACATTATTATTATCTTGAATTATAGTTCTTCTATTCCTTGCTCTTGTGGAGGAATACTTGAAAATTTAGATTGGACTGAGCATTTGGTGTTTAATATTTTATTCGTTCTACTGGCATTTACGGGTATAATGCTGTTACTATTTAACCCAAAATATGTTGGTAGTAAGAATCAGTATAATAGAACTTTTAGAACGGTCTCTATCACCTTATTGAGCAGTATTGCTGTTGTAGTTTTACTTTTTATATTATCGGAAGATATTATTCATCATCGCAACAACTTTATTCGTCGTTTTCCGCATCATCCAATTACAAAAAATAATGAATTAGATTTAAAACATCCGTCCTTCTATATTGCCGGAATCGAGAAGAACAAAGTTTATCTAGGTAATTATGAGGCACCTCTTCATATCATAGTAATCGACATTGGGTTACAAACGAAAAAAAGTTATGTTATAAGACTTTCCAAATCTAACCTTCCTTTTCGTTCTGTACAAGTACGTGTCCAATCACCGTATTTTTATTTGATCGACGGTACCGTTCCTTGCATCTTTAGAGGTAATCTTACCGATTGGAAAGCCAGTTTATGGATGTACGATAAAGTTTATTTTGTTAAAGGAGAGCCAATAAATAAGGAGTCTTTTGCTATTCGTTCAGTAAGCAGTAAAAATCATGAAAATGTTTTAGGAACTATAACAATTAATGATGTGATTAAAGTAAGATTAGCACCGCAGCTATTGGAAAAGCAAATTGATGGTGTTTTTGATACCGATGGTAATTTAATTTATAATGAGCAATTAAAAAAAGTCCTTTATACTTACTATTATCGCAATGAGTATCTGGTATGTGATGATAGCTTAAATTTAGTACATCGAGGTCATACTATTGATACAATTAGTCGAGCGCAAATTAAAGTAACTACTATTCATTCAAGAAATCAAAGTAAGCTAAGTGCTCCTCCAATCATAGTAAATAAAAGAACAGCAACTTTTGGTAATTATCTTTTTGTTCATGCCGGTCTAATGGGGCGTTATGAAACGGAAGAGATGTGGGATAAATCATCTATTATTGATGTCTATGATTTTATGAAAAACACCTATTTGTTTAGTTTTTATGTTCCTAATCTTTTAAATCAAAAAATGACTGATTTTAGGGTAGTTGAGGATGTTTTTGTAGCCCTATACGATTATTCTATCGTTACATATAAGATACGGACTAATGCTTATCAATGAAGAGGATTTAAGATTTTACATGCACCTTGATCTTTATTAAAAAGGAATTAAAATATACTGCGCAGTATCAGGATGGCGATCGAAAACCTGTAAAAAAGAGTAGATCATTAACTTTTAATTTTAGTATTATGAAAACAAATTTTTCAAAAATGGGATTTCCCATTGCAGTAGTTGTTTTTGCGATTGCGGGAGCTTTCGCTAACAATGTTTCAAGCTCTAATTTGAGTAGCACAATTGATGTTAATGGACATCTCCCTGCTTCCTGTGAACAAACAAACGTAAAGTGTTCAACAGCTCCCAATCCACTAATGTGCACCTCTAGTGGTCAGCAGCTTTATCGTCTGAATGCTGCTGGAACTGATTGTCCAGATGTGCTATTTAAAAAAATTTAGTAACCGTTCGTATACCAATATTTATTGGTAATACAATGCTGGATTTTAAAAAAATCCAGCATTGTTGTTTTTAATTGCTACTCAAATTATCTCTAAAGGGTTTCTCCTTAAGATAATGATCGAACCATTGTTTGGTACGTTGTGTCAAGTCATTTTTTGTCTCCCGTTTTAAAAAGGAGTGGTTTTCTCCTGGATATACTAAAAATTGGTTTGGCTTTTGCAGCCTACGCAAGGCTAAGTGTAGTTCGAGTCCTTGCGTCCAACTTACCATTGTATCCTCAAGGCCAGACCATATTAATAAAGGGGTGTTGATTTTTGCAGCCTGTGCTACAACTGAGTTTTCAATGTATCCCTGATAATCTTCAAAGAGGGATACTCCCATGCGTTGTTGCTGCGATTCGTATCTCCACATCCTAGTAGTACCGCCGGTACCATCCAGACTAAGGTATTGGCTAACAAAGTCGGTAAGTGGACAACCTGCTACCGCTGCAGCAAAAATATTGGTTTGCGACACAATATAAGCTGTTTCATAACCGCCAAATGAGGCCCCCGTCAATCCAATGTGTTGCTCTTCTACTATCCCTTTTGCAGTCACTGTTTTTACTGCTGCTACTACACAATCCGCAGCTGATTTACCAGGTTCACCTAATTCATACGCTATATCAGGATATAAGACGAGATAACCGTCCAAAGTATAATTGGTAAGAGGAAATGCATCCAGGGCATTTTCTGCTGGATTGAAATAATGATGTAGTATATTCGATTGTTTTTCGTAAATATGTACGATCATGGGGTATTGTTTGCCTTTTTGAAAATTGGACGGATAGTATAACACTCCCTGTAATGGAGTCCCTCTAGAGTCGGTATAGGAAATCAGTTCGTTACGCCCCCAATCAAAATGGTTCTGTTGTAGGTTGGTTTGTATCAAAATTTTTGGCTGTTTCTCTTTCTCAGTCTTAAACATCAATCTTGGGGATAATTTAAAAGACTGTTCTCTGTATATGTAGCTTGCGGATTGTTCTGCTTTTATCAAGTGATCTATCATTAGGTCTTTATACACCATTTTTTTTATGTTTCCTTCTGGATGCCAATAAAAATAGCCTGAAGATTTGTCTTCTCCAATAGCTTCCACAAATAACCCTTTAGACAGGTCAAATTTATTCCCAGTCAAAACAGCATTTCCTAACAACAGTGAATCCGTATAGCTGTCCTCTGCGATTCTGTATTGAATACGTTTTTCACGGCCTTGTGTTATTCTTTTTTGTGATTTTCCATCGGCAGACAATAACCAAATATCATATTGATCATAAACAATCAGGTATTTTTCATCCACTGACCATCCCGGACTTCCGTAAGGCGGGGCAGTGCCTCCACAATCATAATCCACCTCATCTATGGGGATTCCCAAAGGCAATGTCAGATTGATATGGCTATCCTCCTTAATATTGTAAACCCACCAATGCTTTTCTTTAAAATAGTTGATGAAATTTCCGGAACCGGAACTCTTGATAAAATCATATTTTCGGATCTGTTTTTCCAGTATTTTTTTGCTTTGTCCAGTACGCACATCTGTTAGTACATAATCAACAGGACTGGCAATTTCATACTGTGGTTCATATTGCAGCGGATTATGGTTTAAAGCATAATTTCCATCTGCCATTAACTGCGTTTTTGGAAACTCCTCGGTTCCTATATTAAATAATTTGTTTTCCTCGGGCCACCACACTACCATTTTGGAATTGTATTGCCAGCTTTCTGAATTCTTTTGGCTAGGGTAGGTCCATGGTGTTGCACCATCCCATACCTGTACGATTTCCTTGTCCTTGCTTTCCAATTTCGGAGCGGTTGTATAAAAGAAAACCTTTTTGCCATCCGTTGCCATCTCCAAAGGATTTTTTGCTGGCGGTGTTACAATTTTCAGCCCCTTAAGTATATCTTCAGCAAGTAAGGGATCCAGAATATGCAGGTTGGGAACCCCATCCATATGATTGACGAAATACAGTTTGTGATTGGTTCCTTGGTATTGATCCTGCGGGAGTTCCTGTAAAAAAGCCAGTGCATTTGCATCTTTATTCCAAATCAAGTTTTTAAAGCGTTTTGCGGAACTCTGAATTATTTCCGCAGTACGAAAGTAGTCGTCAATCCAAATTAATTTTACGGCGTTTTCTTGCTTTGTTATAAATACCACAATTTTCCCATTAGGACTAGAACGATATTCCGCAATGTCTTTTGCACTATATTTTTGTCCAGTTCTCAAATTCAGAATACAGAGTTCCTGCTCCAGTCCAGTTTTTTTAAGGAAAGCCAAATATTTACCATTTGCTAGAAATTCATACGATTCAACATCTGCAGTCCATTGGCATTTTCCAGTTTTTAAATTCAATATCCCAAGTCCTTTTTCGGGTGCTATTGCAGCCCACCATTTTCCATCTCGACTGAAATTTTCGTCTGTTGCTAAAGGGAAAGTATATTTTTTGCTACCATAAGTTTGCTGTACAAAAATAGTATCGTTTCCTGAATCATACGACAATTTATAACTCAGCCACTTACCATCAGCAGCTAATTTCTCGGAGTTAAGTGTACTCCATTGGCTGTAATCAGCAGGAGAAACTTTTCTTTTTACTGATATCTGTCCCCATATAGTTACAGATCCCAATAAAAAAAGAAGTAAAATTATATGTTTTTTGATTAATAAGATAGTGTCTTTCATAATTTAGTATCCTTGATTTTGAGGTAGTAAATGACTATTTGCTAGCAGTTCAGACGCAGGTAGTGGAAGTAAATTATCTCTATCTTTCCATGCTGGTTTAATTACACTCAAAACAGTACCAGCTTTTCCAGTACGTTTTAAGTCAAACCAACGGTGCCCGAATTCAGTAAACAATTCCACTCTTCGCTCCTGTAAGACAGCTTGTGATAGTTCCTCTGGAGTACTAGAACTCGTATTTGTTAAAGTTGCTCTTTGTCTTATCTTATTGATATCGTTTTTGGCTTCAGCTAGTTTTCCTAAATGTACTCTAGCTTCAGCTCGAATTAAGTATTGCTCGTCTAATCTAAAAATAATGGAATACTCCTGAGATGTTCCTGAATTCGTATCGAGCTTGTATTTAAAAGGGAAATAATAGGTGTCTGTTCCATCATTCACACTACCCAACCACTGATTTTTTCTTTGATCTCCAGTTTCAAAGGCATTGAGTAAGTCCGGACTTATAGCTTCAATATTTGGCGGCGCACTAGTAAAAATAAAAGTTCGACCTTCTATTGTATTTAAGCCCGCTACACCAGGGTGCAATTGCCAAATCGTGGAAGGACTGTCTTTCAAGAAAACTAAATCTAAATTATCCTGCCACTGGTAAAGAACTGTTTTATTAATAATTGCATTCGATTCATTCTCTGCTAACTGCCAGTTTTCTGTATATAAAAATACTCTAGCCAGTAAGGCCGAAACGGTATATTTATTGGGACGGATTCGTTGAGCGGAAGTATACGACTCGGGTAATAGCTCTTTTGCTTCTAGTAAGTCTGCTATAATTTGGTTGTAGACGTCTGCTTGGGTCTGCTTTGAAATCATAGTGTTTATTTTATAATCGGTACTGGTGATATAGGGAATATCTCCAAACAAGTTCACCAAATTAAAATGTATAAAAGCACGGATAAACAGCGCTTCTCCCTTCAAGCGGTTTCGATTATCTCCTGTAATCGCTGTTGAATTATCTACACCTTCTACTATAGCGTTTGCAGCGTAAATTTGATTGTAGCTAGAATTCCATAAAACGGAAACCCCACTATTGGAAGGTAACAGTGTATGGGAATAGAAGTTTTGTAAGGGGGAGTCACTAACCCCGTAGTAGGTTAATTCATCCGCATAATTTCCTAACAGACTGGAAAGCCCATCAGAATTCCCTGAAATCATGCTGTAATCTCGCATTTGTGCATAGCAGTCGGAAAGAGCTGCGGTAGCTGTTTTTACATCTTGAAAAACGGCAGTTTTGATTAGTTGCGTCTTCGGGAGATCCGTTTCAGTAAAACTATCGCAACTAGAAAGCCAAAGGCATATAATAACTATTAAAGCAGCTATTAATGCAACTTGTATTTGTCTGTAATATTTCATCTTGTTAATTTTTATGTTATAAACCCAGTTGCACACCCAATGAGATCTGACGCAATGGTGCTATGAAAAAGGAAGATTGGTTTTCAGGATCTGCTCCTTTGTAGTTCGTAAAAGTCAATAGATTTTGTGCCTGTAAATACACTCTAGCCGTACTGATAGCCGATCCTTTGGTAGGGATTGTGTACGATAGACTAAGACTTTTTAAACGGATGTAAGAGGCATCGCTGATGGTTGCACTACTATTGCTATAAGAAGACCAAGCATCGAGCGCTTCTCCGTTTTCACCTGTAGTATACAATTGCGTTTGAGAGTTTAATCCATCCAAGGGCCAATGGTTTCCTATTGCTACAGGTTGATTGACCATATCTCCAGCCCAAGAAGTGTTGTATAAATAATTTCTTGCTTTTTGTTTTACAAATTGGAATAAGAAATCCATGGACCAATTTTTATAACTTAATTGATTTGCAAAACCTCCAAACCATTTGGGAGCAGTGTCTTCAATCCATTGCTGATCATTGGGGCTACTAATCTGTCCATCACTATCATAATCTTCGAAAGAATACAGTCCCGTTTGTGGATTGATTCCCGTATAGTGATATACTTTTTGAATGCTAATAGATTGCCCAATTAGGTATCTATTAGCATAGGGAGAGCTTTCTAGATTAGGAAATTCCAACAACTTGTTTTTGGGAAGACTCAGATTGACATCCGAAGTCCAATTAAAATTTTTAGAACGGAATGGTTCGACTCGTAATTCCAGTTCTAATCCCGAATTTTGAACTGTTGCATTTAGATTGGCTTGTAAAGAGGAAAACCCTGTAGTACCCGCTAATGGGATACCTACTAATTGGTTAGAAGATCGGTTGCGGTAATAAGCTGTACTTAAAAAAACACGATCGTTGACAAATCCTAATTCTATAGCAATTTCTAATTTTTTATTCGTTTCCCAAGCAAAATTAGGATTGAATAGTCTCGAAGGCTGGAGTCCGATGATACCATTATAATTGTTTCCTGTAACATCATAGGTGTCTAAGAACTGGTAATCGCCAATTTGATCGTTTCCAGAGGTTCCATAGCTAGCTCTAAGTTTTCCAAAGCTAAGAAAGGTACTAGTATCAAGGAAGGATTCTTTTGAGAATACCCAAGCGGCACCAACAGCGGCAAAATTAGCAAAGCGGTTACCAGGTCCAAATCGGCTGGAACCATCGCGTCTGCCCGTTGCATTGAGAATGTATTTGCTTTTATAATTGAAATTAATTCGGCCAAAAAAAGCTTGGTATTTATATTCAGAAAAGGTGTTGCTTGAAATACTTAAGCGCGATGCAGCGGCAAGATTATATATCAAACCGTTACTAGGAAATCCGGAACCTGTTTGTGCTAACTGACTGGACTTTTGATCCTGAAAAGTAGCTCCTGCAAGGATATTAATTTCGCTTTTACCTATTTTTTTAAGCCAATTTAGTTGTGGTTCAATAGTCCATGAATGGCTAGATGCATTGTTGAGGTAAAGAGTAGAACGTTCACTACCAATTCCAAACGCAGGATTATACATTGTAGAAGGATTGATGCGACTTTCCTCTACTCGGTTATCCGTGTAACTTAGGTTCGTTTTTAATTCTAAACCTTCTAAAATTTGGTACGATAGCAATGTATTGGCAATTAGCGCAGCGGTAGTACCAGTATATCGTCCATTTAAGGTAGCTAGAGGGTTGGTCCAAGAATTTTTTTCCCAGTTTAGATTTCCATTTGCATCATACAAAGCGGGTGCATTAGGAGCAAGAACCGCTGCCTTATAGGTAAAGTCAGATGGGGGAAGTATGTTTTTATCGGCTGTGTAATTTGCTGAAAAGTTTATTTTGAAACGACCGTCTTCAGTTCTGTGGGTCAGGTTGGTATGTAGCGCTCCTTTGCCGTACTTGGCATCTCCTGGAAAAACGGTAGTTTCCTTGTGCATTGTACCGCTTATTAAATATTGGGTTCCAGAACTGCCTCCAGATAAGGTAGCCTGTAGATTATTGGTTGTTGCAGTCCCTCCAATTAGTTCTTTTTGCCAATTGGTATACCTTGTTTGATCCCATTTTCCATTGACGTCATATGCATAACCAGGATAGGTTGTGATCCCATCATTTGAGAAAGCTTCACGGCGCATAGACAAGTATTGGTCCGTATGCATTAAATCGAGTGTACGGGTTAGTGTTCCAAAGCTGCTGTAGGCATTTAAGTTAAATTTTGTTTTTCCTGCTTTACCTTTTTTGGTAGTAATCAGGACAACACCATTAGCACCACGAGATCCATAAATAGCGGTTGCATCTGCATCTTTGAGTACTTCTATACTTTCTAAGTCAGATGGATTAATACCGTTTAATGGACTGGTAGTACCCGCAAGTATACCTGAAGAAGCGGAACTGAAACCCAGCGATTGCGAGCTGTAAGGCACGCCATCCACGATGTATAGTGGCTCGTTGCCTTCGGCACGGATGCTATTAATCCCACGAATCTGGATAGTAAAGCCACCACCAGGTACTCCTGTGGCTTGTGTGATATTGACGCCAGACATACGTCCTTGCATGGCTGCTAACGGATTAGTCACAGGCTGTTTTTCAATATCCTTTGCCGTGATTTTAGCGATACTTCCAGTGCGTTCGCTTTCTTTAACGGAATAGTAGCCCGCATTAATTTTGACCTCCTGTAGTGAAGTCGCATCTTCTTGCATACGAATAGCTAGTATAGAGTGTCCATCAACAGGAATAGTTAGGGTTTTGAAGCCCATAAAGCTAAAAATAAGCATATCGTTGGGTAATGCATTGATAGTAAATTTCCCGTCAAAGTCAGAGATAGCTCCTTTTTGTTGTCCTTTTATAGTTATGGTTACGCCAACTAAAGGTCCTGTACCATCAGTGATGGTGCCGCTTATTTGGTTTTGTTGCGGCGAATACTGAATTGGCTTCAGGGCAGTTTTTGATAAAGCAGGGGTGTAGGAGATGAGGAACCCGAAAACAATCAGGCACCAAAAAGCCAATCTCCCCTTGTAAAATGAATTATTTTTCATAATATTGGGTTAGTTAATAGAAACGTTAGTTTTGTTAGCAATGGTCCTCTAGTCAACCGCCAAGAAGAGTTAGAGGGCCATTTTTTTGTTTTAATAGCCTGTACTGCATTTTTACTAATTCAAAATAGAGAATAAGGCAGTACAGGCATTCAATAGAGATTCTTTTTTTTAAATCATAGGCAAGCGAAAGTTTATACGGTTAAACAGTAATTGTCAATGCGAGACTATTAAAAGGAGGAAGCAGTGCTAAGAATATAAGTTGAGTTTAGCCTAAATAATAGGCATAAAAAATGGCATGGAACTCAGCTTATTGCATCAGAGGCATTGGCATACCTTAACCACAAATAAGTGAGCCCACGCCATGGGACGTGAGCATCTTACTTATCATCTCGTGGTTTTAAAACGCCAATTTTCTGATACGAGATTCAAAGCGAATGCTTCAAATATTTTATATGAAGAATCGCAAATATATTAATTCTAAAACAAATATAGGAAATGTTTTTCATATTCGGACAGGTGTCCGATTAAATTTAATTTTTAACGGCTTATTTTGTTTTTATGGGTGATTTAAATAGGAAAATATGCGACTATGTTGCCACTGAGTGGATTGGTGAGACTCAGGCAAAAACTGAGTTTGCATTAAATCACAATATTGATGAAAAAACAGCCCGTCGAATTTACAATGATAAAAATTATACTATCACTCTCTACACTTTAAATAAAATTTGTGAAGCTAGAAATATTAAGCTTTCAGAGTTTTTTAAGTTATTGGATTTGTAAATTTAAAATAGAAAGAAAAAGATGCTTAGGTATCTTTTTCTGTTTTACGGTTCCTTGTGTCTCATGTAAACTTTCGATTATGTTTTAATTTAAGTCAAATATCACTAAATATGGGTATTGTAATAATAAATTGAAAAGGTTTTATTTACAACATACAACAAGGCATATAGGACGAGTTATGGTAAAAACTTAAAAAAAGGGTACTTCTTGATGTTAAAAACTAGTTGGCAGAAATTTTGGGAAAACCGAGGGAAAATTGAAAGTAAGTGATGAAAAAAACAAACTATTTTTATATTGATGAAGCTGGGCATATCAACAATAACTCAACTATTTTTATTCACGGCTGTGTTAAAACAGATTCTCCCGAAACCTTATTAGAGTCAATTAATGAAATAACGGATGAAATTTTAAATGATGATTATTTCATAGAAGATATTGAGACAATTAAACAGCAAGGTTTTCACGCAACAGACAATCATCCTGACGTTAGAAAACACTATTACAAGCGTTTACATTATTTTAACTTTAGAGCATATTTTGTTGTCGTTAATAAAAATTCTGAATATTTTAAAAATTTAAAAGCTGAAAAAGATGATTTTGAAATATTTGAAATATTTTTAAAGAAACTAATAAAAGACCGAATACAAAGTAATAAAAATGACAAAAACATCTTTTATTTTGAGGATATTGAGATTGCAAAGAAATCTTTCAAAAACATTGTGAAAGATATTTTTGAATCTTTTGACGAGACATTTGACCTTGAATATCATATTACAGGTAAAGAATTAATTAACCTATCAATAATCGATTACCTAAATTACATTCTTTATAGTATTTTAAAAAGTGATAAAAAAGATGACCGAATGGAAAAAAACTTCAATTTAATTTCACCAAGAATCGGAGTTATTAATATCTTGCATAAAAATGTTTTTTTAGGAAGAAAAAAAACAGAAGATAAAAAAATCAATATAATCAATTTAAAAAGAGAATATAGTGGGTAGTTAGGGTAAAATTATGGATATGAGTTCGTATCCGATTATTAGAATAAATTACTATCTACCTTACCCTAACGCCCACTTATTATATTAGAAATGGATTTACTTCAAATAGAAACAAAAAAGGAATTTTTATATTTTTTAAGATGCAGAGAATCTTTTTTAGATTCTGTCAATTTAAGAGAATATGTTATAATTGATAATAAAAAAAATAAAAATGTTGATTTTGAAATACTTGAAAACACAATAGCAATTGAAAGATTTTATATTGAGAAAAGAAATCCAACTTTAGGTTATAGAACTATACATAATTCTTTAAATCACGAATTAGAACATTGTCAAAAAACATTAAATACTGGACTATCTAATATTTATAAACCATTAGGTTGTGTACAAGGTTTTGTATTAAAAAAAAACATTAAAACAAATGCTTTTGTGCATTTAGCAAAAAAACAAATTCTTACACTAGACATTAAAGATTTTTTTGAAACAATCACCCAAAAACAAATTATTGAATCACTTACTAAATTGGGCATAAACATTCAAGTTTCTGAGTGGATTTCAAATATCGCTTGCGTAAATGGATATTTAGTACAAGGTTTTAGCACAAGTCCAATTCTTGCTAATATTGTTGCAATAGAAATGGATTTAGAAATCTTTAAAAATATTGATGAAACAATTAATTATACTCGTTACGCAGATGATTTATATTTTTCAAGTGATTCAACTCAAATGAGCCTCGAATTAATTACTAAAATCATTACTAAATATGGTTTTGAAATTAACAATTCCAAAACTAAACTAATGAAAAGAGGTCAAAAACAATATGTTACAGGACTTTCTGTATTTGACCATAATTATCCGAGAATTCCAAAAAAAATAAAGAGAGAATTAAGATTAGAAGCTTATTACATTGGAAAATATGGGTATGAAGAACATATTATGCGGAAATTAAAAATCAAAAAACATCAATTAAAACATCAAGAAATTAAAGGTTTAATCATTAATGAAATAGACAAAACTCGTGATAGAATATTTGGTTGGTTACATTTTATAAACTCTATAGAACCTAATTATAGTAAAAAAATCACACAAGAATTAAAAAAAACTTCTGCCAACAGATAAGGGTTCGTTGGGCTTGAAAAGCCAACAATGAACTCGCGGTTAGCTGTAACCTTAAAAAAAAATGAACGAAAGAGAATATTTTGAAATAAGTGAAAACAAAAAACTTCCTGCAAGATGCCCTATTTTGGAATATTGCACGAGAAGAGCTTATACTCTATATTTTTTAAATGAATTGAAAGGTGGCGAAAATAAAAGTATCGTAGAAATACTGCAAAAAAATGATTTATTAAAATCCGATTTTGATGAAAAATCTATTAATTTGGCAGGAGAAATACCTTCATATATAAATGGAAAACAATACAAGGTTTATGAAAATTTTTGTCCAGAAGTTAACTTATTTGACTCAATCGGATTTAGACATTCTCAAAATACAGCCAGTATAAGTGGCGAATGGGATGATTTAAGAAATGATAAATTCAAAAATTTCAATTATAGACATTATAGCGAATGTGCTGAATTTAGTAAAATTCACTACGAAAAAAATACGAGTAAAAGAAATATGACAGAAAAACGAAAAAACCCAACCTATAGACAAAAAGTTAGGCTTCTACAAGAATCAAAAAACAAATGTGCCTTTTGTGACTTTTCAGATGCAGGGAGAATTCAATTTCATCATATTGATGAGAATTCAGCAAATACAATATTAGAAAATTTAATTTCTGTTTGTCCCAATTGTCATTCATTAATTGGTGAAAAAGCAATTACAGAAGATGAAGTTCTAATAAAAAAATCGAATTTAAAAAATGAATATTTATTAGAGGATAAGGCGAATAAATCAAATATTGAAATATCAAATAGTACATTTCACAATCCTATTTTGGGAAACAATAATGTGGTGAATTTGACTGTGAAAAACCAAATGCAGAAAAAAAAGGTCATCCAAAAATATCCTGAAGGCTCAATCGGACAAAATATTATTATGTATAATTATTCAAAATATTTAGCTGATAGATATTCCGAATTTAAAAATTTTGAACTAAAACCTAAAGGACAAGAATTTAACTACGCAAGTTTTTATGGTAAAGTGAAAAAAGACTTTAAATCAGGTGGCTTTTTTCATATTCCACAAACACGTTTTTTAGAATTAACTTCATATTTACAAAAAAATATAGATAGAACTATTTTAGCAAAAGTGAATAAAAGTAAAGGAGTTTTGAAAAATTATTCATCATTCGAAGACTACGAATTACAAAATAAATAAAAAGTCTACAGCTAGCAGCTAAGGGGTCGTTGGGCTTGAAAAGCCAACAATAAAGCTACGGTTGAACCGCCTGTCCCGATTTTTCGGGACAACCAATTACATACCATCAATACTATGGAGTTATCATAAAGTAAATTTAAGAATGTTAAGAGGCTAGTACGCCTCTTTTTTTTGCAGTTTTATAAGAGCAGTTTTTTTCGTGATTTCCTTAATTAATTGAACAAGATAAATGATCCGAAAAAGCATATACAAAACGAACTTGATTATGTGGTATAAGAGTATCTTCTAAATTCAAAATTACACTCTGAGTACGCGGTATTTCAGTGATGTGTTACATTATTAAATGTACAACTTTTCTTGCTTTTGTTTTATATTAAGCGTTATATTTGAAAGAATATAGCTACGTTTTTTTACAGACTGACGTTAGCGGTAATACGCCGAAAAAATGAAAAAGGACAGTTATTTTGATTGATTTCGCTTAAATGTCTAACAATTTTCCTCTATCCATTTATATAAATAATCAATAGCTAATCCCATACTAAAAAGATTAGTTCTTAAATGCAACGCTGGAATATCTTTATCTTTTTCACGATGAGTTATTGTCCGAATACAATTTGGACATTTATAATGATCGTGTGAGGCTTTTGTTCGAAGATATTTACAGTTGTGTGCTTTTAGAAACGAAACCCAATCTTTCGTTTTTACTGGTCTATTATTTCCCATTTATAAAAATTAGCAAGCTACTTTATATTGCTTATTTTTTCTAATGGTAACATTTTCTAATCCTTGTAACAATCCATTTTCGTCAACAAATAATTTAGAAAAATTCTTTCTATGATAAGGAACTTGTGAAAATCCAAGTTTAACTAATTCTAATTTTCTTTGTTCTGCTCCCAATTTCATAAAATCTTCACAAAAAGTTTCAACATTTTCATCTAAAGAATTAATTGCTTCTTGTTCTGTAGAACCATATCCACTAATCATTAAAGAAGGAATAATAGATATAAAATGATCTCCATCTTTGCCACTAACGACAGTAGCTTCCAGAGTTAAATCGCCTCCTTTAATTCGTATAGTATCTTCTTGAGGTTGAATTTCAAGAGGAATTTTTGTTAATTTAGCCATAACATTGAAGTTTTATATATATAAATATATATGGCAAATATATGGAAAAAAAGAAACTTAAAATTATTTTTAAAGGAAACTTAACTTTTGATTTAGTACACCGCTAAACATGTAGCAAACTAGGTAAAAAAAACTTAAAAGCAAGTCAATCAAGAATGTTGAGAGGTTTTTTTTCGTTTAGTTGGTATTGTCTAAGACCTGCTAATTGGTTTGCGCTAATATAGGGGAATTAGTAGCTTGTAGGTTTTCTTTTAACCTTTTTGTTAGGCAATCAAAAGTAATGAGGCCATCTTTTCTATTTTTGAGACAGAGCTAACCTTACCCACAAATGGATTTTTTTTATTTTAAAAATGTTTTGGAACCACTCGCTGTTTTTGCGGTTCCTATCCAAAAGGCGAAGCCGAAAATTAGGGTTTATGTCTTCTAAACTTTAAAAGCGCATTTGTAGGCGGGAAATTCCAGTTATGTGTTGTAATCTTATAAATAAGAATAATCCTCTTTTTACGCAAGTATTTTGTTATATTTGGTGGTAATACAACGGAGGTCTTTTCACAGACTGACGTTAGGCGCAACTTTAAAAAAATGAAAGAATGAAAGAAGAAAATGGCAATTTAAAATTTATTATTTTATTGCTATCAATATCATTAATATGGGTTTGGAGTTGGATATTTATTGACATACTTGTCCCAATTGAACAAAGATCAAACTTCGGAGATAAGTTTGGTTTTATTAATTCATTATTTTCGGGTTTAGCACTTGCTGTTATAATTTACTCAATAATTCTTCAACAAAAAGAACTAAATCTTCAGAGAAAAGAATTGTCAGACACAAGACAAGAATTTAAAGACCAAAATTTTCAAACAACTTTTTTTAATCTAATAAAAACACAACAACAAATTGCTAATGAGATTTCAACAACTATTGTTAATCTAAAATCATATAACTCATATTCATATTATGAAACTAATGGACGTACATTTTTTATGCGCTCAAAGTTTGAGCTCAAAAGAATAGAACAAGCTCTTAAATTTCCTTTTGAAAATTTTAAAGAATGGGATGAATATGATGAACATTTACATGCTCCTGAAAGTGAATGGGAAGAAAATAGTTTGTTTAAAAGTAGAAAATTAGCTTATACTTTAAAATATTATAATATTAATAACCAAGATTGGGATAATGCTCAAAAACTAAATGATTTGGAGCTTATCAAATTTATTTACGTTAAGTTTTTTAATAAATTCTCACACGTTTATGGTCATTATTTTAGACATATATACCATATTTTACTGTTTATAGACAAATCAGAAGAAGAAAAAAAAGCTCAATTAATACAAGCAGATGAAAAGACGAAAGTTGAGAACGAATTTTATCAATATGCAAATTTTGTACAAGCACAAATGACCACGCCGGAATTATTTCTAACATTTTATAATTCACTAGCTTTTCCTAAATTTAAAAAATTAATTGTAAAATATAATTCACTTGAAAACTTACAAAAAGAAGAGTTAATATATAAAAAACATAATAACGTGGAAGGAATAAATTTAAAGAGCAGAGAAGATATTTTAAGTTAAAAAAAGCAGCGCCTAACAATGAGAGCTGTGTTGAAAAGGCAACAATTAAGCCTGCGTTGAACGGAAACTAGAGGCAGTTTAATTTCTGTATATTTACTTCCTAATTAATAAAATAAAGATCGTTTTAAGTTTTTTAGACGAATTGACTTTAGTGGCAATTTTAAACGACATTACAAGGACAGTAAAACTCTCTCAATAATTATATAAATATGCAGACAGACAATTTATTAAAACAAGTAAGCTTCATAAAAGAGATAGACAAGTTGAAATACATTCAACGCAAAACTAAACTATTTAACAGCGATAGACACGAAAATGATGCAGAACATAGTTGGCATTTAGCAATGATGACAATTGTATTGGCAGAACATTCGGACAAACCGATAGATGTACTTAAAGTTTTGAAAATGGTTTTAATCCACGATATCGTGGAAATTGATGCTGGTGACACTTTTATTTACGATTCTACAAAAAGTCATACAAATACAGAAGAAGAACTTATTGCGGCAAAGCGAATATTTGGACTTTTACCATCAGAACAAGCCGAAGAACTCACATCTATTTGGGAAGAATTTGAAGAAGGTAGTACGGACGAAGCAAAATTTGCAAAATCAATGGATAGATTTGAACCACTATTGCAAAATACTTCAAATAATGGTGGAACTTGGACGGAATTTAATGTGCCGTATCAAAAAGTTTATGATAAGAAAAAAGCAATTAAAAACGGTTCGTCTGCAATTTGGAATTATGCTGAGAATTTAATAAACGAAAGTGTGGACAAAGGAATTCTAATAAAAAAAACTAACTGACCGCCAAGAAAAACGGCCACTAACAGCTAGCGTTTCGTTGCGTGCGCAGCACAAACAATGAAAGCTGTGTTGAAATGAGCTGGAAGTAGTTTAAGTCCTATATATTTACTTTTTAAATTAATAAAAACATAGTTCGTTTAGATATTTTATACAAACGGATGGTAATATAATACAAAAGATGAATTATCTTCAACCTGATAATATTTGGAAAAGTTTTGATGTGAAGTCGGAAACAGATTTTATCGAGAAATTTGTGTTGAAAGGAAAATTCCATTGTTTAGTACCAGAAGAAATTGTGGATGATTATAAACTTGTTGAAAGACTTCTGTTTTATAGTTATTTTCATTATGCTTTACTGGATGAAGCATTTTCAAAATCGACTCGAATATTTGAAGCAAGCGTTACACTAAAACTTGAAGTTGTAGGGCTTAAAAAGAAAGAAGGATTTGAAAGTTTACATTCTAAACTTAATCGTCTGGAAAAATATTGTTCTAAACATTTACATCAACAGTGGTTAGATGCCAAAGAATGGAGAAATAGGTTCGCACATAGAGAAGCAGGAGTTCTTATGGGGGTTACACTTATAAATGCCCTGAAGCACAATCTAAATATGATTAATTCCTTGTTTCTTGAAGTTACAACAATTCACGAAAAAGAAAATCAGCATAAAATTCTTTTACAGCAATCTGAGCATTTATTAAATGGTTTATTCATTTTAGATGATGGGAATAAAAAAATTCTAATTTGTTCAGCAAGACCCTATACAACGGGGATAATGCAAAACCTAGGTAAATCTCTTTGGGTATTTATTCCTATTACTGGCAATAAAGAAATCAAAGAATCAAAAGATTTGCCAAATGCTTTAATTCTAACTTTAGAAGATTTACATTTTAACAAAAATGGTCTATCTGCTATTGATTCAAGCACAAAGCAATCTATTTCTCTAATTGTGACCGATAAATTTGAAAATGGGGAGAAACTCGTTAACCATAATTTAAGAATAAATGAAATAGAAGCGATTTTGCCAGACATTATTCTAGAATATATGGCTAAGTTAAAACATTCAATAGCAAAAGAGATTGGAAGTTTTTTGTATGAAGATTGGTAATTAGATTAGTCGTATCATAACTACCGGACTAAATGTTAAAGTACTATTAAATCGCGGGTAATGCAACAACTAGCTGTAACTATTGAAAGCGTTTATAGACTAATTGTTAACTTTAAATAGTAAGTTACCGGATTTTACTAAAGGTTCTTTCTTGGAAATAGGTATCGAAATACTATCATTAACAGTGATTTTGTACACTTTTATAATGACTTAGATGTAATATAGCATTCTATTTAAAGAATAATTCTAAAATTATAAGTATGACATTAATTGCCATTTTCTTTCCCTTTGTTTCCTTTTTTCTGAGAGGAAGAATACTGACATCTATAATTTGTTTGATCTTACAAATTACTGTTATTGGTTGGATTCCAGCGGCAATTTGGGCCGTTATTTCTTTACAAAATGGTAGAGAAGACAAGCACAATAAAAAGCTGGTAGACGCTTTTTCAACAAAACGATTAAAATACTTTAGTTACAGGAAGTCCTTTGCTTCTTTTACAATGACGGATTTATATGATTTTGCTCTAGGAAGTATTGTGTTTTTAGGGTTATTTTGACACTATCCTAAAATCTGTGTAAGTTTAAAATTTCAGGGTTAAATTTTTTATAGTTTAATCCTGTTTTCAAATATAGCTAAAAATTGATTGAGTATAACTCCCCAATTTCTAATTGGCATTGTCCATTTTTTAGTGCTTTCATTTAGAGCTAAAAACACGGATTTCATAACAGCTTCATCTGTTGGAAACGACAGCTTGTTTTTGGTGTATTTTCTAATCTTTCCATTGAGGTTTTCTATTAAATTTGTTGTGTAAATAATAGTTCTAATCTCGATAGGAAAGTCGAAGAACACAGTGAGTTCATCCCAATTGTTTTCCCAACTTCTGATAGCATAAGAGTACTTTGAGTCCCATTTAATTTTAAAGTCTTTTAAGGCTGCTTTTGCCGCTTCTTTAGTAGGTGCCGTATAGATTTGTTTCATATCCCTGCTAAATTCTTTTTTATCTTTCCAAACTACATATCGACAGGAGTTTCTAATTTGATGTACTACACATATTTGAGTCACTGAGTTTGGGAAAATGGTTTTTATAGTGTCTGTAAAACCGTTTAAATTATCGGTTGCTGTAATTAATATGTCTTCTGTTCCTCTGGCTTTTATATCCGTTAAAACACTCATCCAGAATGCAGAAGATTCATTTTTTCCTAACCATAAACCAAGAACTTCTTTTTTACCATCCGTTCTTAGACCAACTGCGATGTAAATGGTTTTGTTTACTACTTTGGAATTCTCTCTAACTTTAAAAACGATTCCATCCATCCAAACAATGAGATAAGTGCCTTCCAGGGGTCTGTTTTTCCAAGCTATTATATCATCGGTAATGCGATCTGTGATTCTTGAAATAGTGGATGTAGAGATATTAAAATCGTAGAGTTCTCTTATCTGTTTTTCAATATCACTGTTAATCAACCATTTAGCGTACAGTGAAATAATAACATTTTCAACACCATCTGTTGCACTTTCTCTTTTCTTAACAATCATGGGGCTAAAAGAGCTATCACGATCACGTGGAACTTGTATCTCTGTTTCACCTAAAGTGGTTTTTAGTTTCTTTTTTGTATAGCCATTTCTTAAGTTATTGGCCTTGCTTTTTTGATGCTTTTCATAGTCTAAATGAGCATCTAACTCACCTTCAAGAATTTTTTCAATACCACGTTTGTGAAGTTGTTCTAAAAAATTAGTGAGTTCTGGACCGTTTCTAAATTGCTTTAAAAAATCTTCGTTTAAAATGTCTTCTGGTTTCATAAGTGTATAAAAGTTAAATTTAATAAATAAAAAAATCTCAGGTCAACTAATAACCTGAGATTTTAAAACTTACACACTTTATGAGACAGTGCCTGCAAACGTTTTTGCAAGTGTTTAATTAATTATTTTTAGCCTAATAATCTGTATCGTTTATTTAGGACTAGACAAATAATATTACTTTTTAGATTGTTCCACAGAAACTTTTCTAAACTCTTTTAATTGTTTCTCAAGCTCCAATGTTGCTTTACGAGCTCTCGGTCCTGCTGCTTTAACCCCTTTCTCAACGAGAGATTGAGATTCTGTTTTAAAGGTTTCAAACTCAGCATTGATTTTTTGAATAAGATCTTTCATGATAGGTTTTTATTAAGTTAAGACGTAAAAATAGTAATTTAGTCTTTAGCTTAACTACTTACGCAATAGAATTGGAGCAGTTTCTTCTTTATTTTACTACTTTCGCTTCTTCTTTTTTAAGTTCTTCAATAAAATAGGGGGTAGGCATTCCCGTTCTGGTTTTAAATGCAGTCGCAAATCGTTGGGTGGAACTAAACCCACTTTCCTCAGCCAATGCTGTATTTGTATATTGCTGCAGCTGTTTACTATTTTTAAGTGCCTCGACCATATAATCTATTTTAAGATCATTTATATAGGGTATGAAATTTTTCTTTCGGTAATGGTAGATAACAAGAGAAAGGTATTTTGTATTGGAATTAAAAGTAGCTGCTAACTTTGCTAAGGTGATGTCTTTCTGTAGGAATTTATTTGCCTTTTCCCATTTAGCAAGTTGGGTTACTAATTCGCTAACTGCAAAGGAATTCATGTCTTCGATACCAGCGTGTAACGTTTTACTGTATTCTTTTTTCGGCTGTAGATCTTTACTCATCAATGCGTCGTATTTTTTTTTGTACATACTTTTAATTTTAAAGTTGCGATAGCTTACGAAAAGTAGAGCTAAGAATATGAAAGTGCCAAGGACTATAAAAATTAATTTTTTAGATTGCTGTACATCTGCTATTTTCTTTAGTTTTTGGTTTTCAAACAAAATTGTTTTATTGTCATATTCCTTATTAATTTTAGAGACAAGATAATTATTGGTTTCACGTAAGGCGCCTTCTGCTTTAAGAAGTTGGTCTATATAGTACAGGTGTAGTTTATCCTCTTTTTTTGTTTTATAGTGGTTGATTAATAATACATAGGTCTCTAACAAATCCTTACGTATAAATTGAGTGCTATTAAAAATCTTGTCCACTTTATTAAAATAGGGGATAGCCTTAGGTTTTTTCTTAAGTTCCCAATAACTTTTGCCAATGTAAAAGTTTCCAACAGACTCATTAGCAAAATCGTTGTTACTTTGTATTTCAAGCATAGTACTCTTTAGATTATCAATAGCCTGTTGATAATTTTTTATAAAGTATTGGTTGACACCTTCAGAATGCCTGAAATAGACTCCCATTTGAGGAAGAGCACGTTTGGCGCTTTCTTTGATTCCTTCCTCGTTAGTTTGCGAACACTTGCCGTAATTTCCTATCTTATTATAAGAAAGTCCTAAAGAATGAAGTGAATTGAGATAAGGTCTGTCGTCATTCTTTTTGTAATATTTTACACATTCCCTCAGTAAAACGATGGCTTCGTCATAAAACCCCATACTGCTTTTTAATTGTGCAATGTTGTATTTCACTTTATGAATAAGATAGTGGTCGTCAGTTTTGCTTATATACTCGTTAGCAATCAGATAATCATCTAGCGCTTCTTTGTGTTTTTTGTCCGCAAAAGAAACAATTCCTTTGGATAAAAACGCACTACCTATAGTTGCATTGTCTTTGGTCTTTTTTGCGGCATAAACCATGCTGTCAGCGTAAACAGAACGCAATGATGCTGGGGACTGGTGCATTATGTTTTGATAGCCGTTTTTTAGTTCCTCCCAGTTGCGTTCCCTTTTCGCTTTTTGGATGTAAGTAAACAGGTATACGGCAGCTCTAGCGCTGTCATTGTTAAAATGATCAATTCTATTTTCCAAATAACGGAAATCTCTATTTTGGATGGAATCTGGAATTATAAAAGAGGTATTCTGAGATTGCATCCACATGGGACCAATTAACACTAAAATAAAAAATTTCTTCATAAGTGCATCAATTAAGTTCAGGGACAGCTGCGAAATATTCTTTTTTTGTTTTAAGATGTAAATACTGGAATATTCTCAATAAAGCATATTTCAAAAATACTATAATCTCCTGAAAAATAGAGTTTTATTATGAGAAAAGTAGTGTGGATTTCGTGAAAATCCATACTTGAATTCGTGAATATCCACTACTAAAGTGTTGTAAGGCATTTTTTGAGCACATAGATTTGTAACGAATTCAAAAGCAAAAAGTTTAGCATCGTGCTAAATAAAGGTTCTGCTTACCCGGGTAAATGAACGGAGAAATTATTCTCAGTCACATTTTATAACTAGTAATTATGAAAAATTTATTTTTAGGTTTGTTTGTTATTTTGGTAATGATTTCCTGCTCGTCGGAAGAATATGGAATAACAGCCGTAAATGGTAATGATGTTTCTACTCAAGCTAGCACAGTGAAACAATTGGGCCCCGCCAATGATGCTAATCCTTATGATGAAGTTGGAAAAAGATATGGTAAATGGCTTACAGACTACTATCAGATTCATGGAAATTCTAAAACTATTCATGATTTGACTGCTCAGGTAAATTATGTGGGAGCAAAGTTGAAGGTAAACGATGTCTTTGGTAAAAGTAACATTTTGATAACGGAAGACGGTATTACTGTCAGCGTGAGTAATCTAGAAAACACGCTTACTTCAACACTTGCAACGGCCACATTAAGCGAGACGGCAAAAAGTAGTTTATTAAGTTTCTTTGTCTCTCTCATTCAAAATAAAGAAGCAGAGTACAGCTTATTGTATGATTTCATTGTAGCATATGAAGCTGGTATATTGGACTCTACCAATCTAACAGTCCAAGAGCTGGAAACGATTTTAGGGATTACCTCAGTAACCAGATACGCACTTGATGCCGAAGGAGGGCATAAGGATCGAGATTGGGAAATTTCTGTGGGAAACAAGAAAGTACCGTCAAAATTTGGTCCTTTTCAGGCTTCCCTAATTTCAGTAATCGTTCATCTGCGTTTTTACCTATAACAGAAGAATCTTTTTATAACAAAAAATGATCTTTATACTGATGAAACTACGCATTTACTTTTTTTTATTGTTGGTCATTTTTAACCTCACTAGTCTCTATTTCATTATAGCTTTATTAAGCTATGATGAAATAGTTGGCTATTGGATTAATGGTCGCAGGAAAAATGTGAGTACTCAATCCATGGGTTATTTGATGTTTGCTACAACACTGTCTAATCTGTATTTTTTTTTCTTGATTGTTATCGAAAAATCAGATAAGAACCATTAGTAGGACTTTAGTTTACTATAAATCTTGATTTTTTTAAATGAGTGAGCTTATGTTAACGACTTTACTACATATCGATTTAAATGAGCTTCCTGTTAAAGGCTTAGACGTTCAAATTCTAAAAGATTGTATTCTTACGAAAGAGAAGCATGAAGCTTTCTTTATAAACAATACTGCTGTACTGCTTATAAAATCAGGAAGTCTAAGGCTTTCGTTTCGTGACGTTTTTTTTGAGTTATTCGAAAATGATTTAGTAGTGCTTTCGAAAGGAGCTTCTTTAGCCATTTTAGGTACGGATCCTCAGTTACAACTTTTCTATCTTTCATTTAGCACTCGCTTTGCCATAGAAAATTGTACTAAACAAGCCCTCCTTGATGCTTTTTATTTTCTTAGTGGTAAAAGTGTTAGAAAGGTTAGTTTAGATCTTAAAAGTTCTTTAGTAGTCTCCCTAATCTACAAGTTAATATATCAAGTGAACAAAGATTCCGCAATTCGGCAAGCGGCTACAGAGCTACAGCGTATTAGTTTTAATCTCTTTTTATATGAACTCCGTTGTATTTATGGGCATTTTGCGAGTGAGTACCACTTGAATTTCACAAGAAATGAAAACCTTGCTATTAAGTTTTTAAATATTCTAGCGATTCATTTTAAAGAGCAGCATAGCGTACAGTTTTACGCAGGTGTTTTATATGTTACGGCCGGGCATCTGAACAAGGTGGTCAAGCAGACTACAGGTAAACCAGTAAAGAAAATTCTTGAAGAAACCCTTATCATGGAAGCAAAAAATAGGCTTGATGACGACCAAATTACTATAAATCGTTTATCAGAGGAGTTGGGTTTTAACAGTCCTTCTTCTTTCAGTACCTTTTTTAAAAAGCATGTTGGAATAGCACCGTCAGTATACCGTAGTAGTTTAAGCAAATAGATTTACCGCTCCCTTAATTAATTGTTTTTCACAACCAATAAAACAATTCTATGATACAAACAAAATACCCCTTAGAATGGTTCGATTGTTTAATAGTGCAGGAACTTAACCCCAGGAGTGGCGTACTACGATCCATATCACTTGCTGAAAGCAAGGAACTGGTTACTCATATTGTAAAGGAATCTCGTAGGATTCAAATACAAATTAAGCAAGAAGTTTTTTCTGTTCGAAAAAAGAGACAGTTTCGGCTTTTGGTTCGGAAATACCACTCTAGTTTTATTTATCTTTTAGATTGTAGTATAGAAAACCAACAACATGAGCATTTTAAAGAACCTCATCTTCATTATATTGGAGTAACCATTACATCCGTTTTAGAAGATTTAATATCTTTTGTCGAAAATCGTTTTTACAAGTACCTTAGTTTGGATGTGCGTGTTCCAATCACCTATCAAATAGTTTCCAAAAGAGAAATGCTGGCCAAGTTGGACAGGTTTAAAAGTAACAATGTAATGTCTTATGATACGGAAAAACCTTTACAACTTGTTATCTCAAAACTGTATCAAAAAGTAGTATCTGAACACAGCAATAAGAGTACCTATAGGGAAATAGTCTATAGGAAGGAATTATTGAATGCCTTAACTAACGATACGCTAGAACTTGTACAAAGCAGTACGTATTCGGTAGCAGATGAAATACTCATATGTTTTAATTTTAATTGTCAGGAATACAGTACTTATCTTAAGAATAGGATTCTACTCCAACTCGATCATTATGATAAAGTTGGCGACAGATTGGCCGCTATCTTACTTATTTACAAAGAATTTGGGCAGCTCTATTGTAAGCCCAAAAGAATGTTTGACCCCCAGGAACCTCATTTGAAAGAGGTTTTACACACTTGGTTTCAACATGAAATTCGCTACCTGGAACAGCAAATAAAAACCAAAGAAGAAGCTGTTGTAGTTACAACTTCTCAAAGTGACATAACAGTAATCGATTCCAATCTTAAAATGGAATGTGATTTATCGTGCGATCAAATTGCTCTTATTTTGAGAGCTGCAGATGAATCTCGTGTCGTAAAAGCCCGTTCTATGAGTCAGGTATTTAAAAGTATTGTTCCTTATTTGTCTACCCCGTTTAAAAAAGAGCTTTCCTATCAATCAGTAAGGAGCAAGTCTTACAATGCTGAAGACCGTGATAAGGCAGTTGCCATTAAGACACTGGAGAAGATGATTACCAAAATAAACGGCTACTAATTATTAATATATAAAATAGATTATATAGCTCTTTTAATCAGGGGTACTAAAGGGTACAACTTAAAGTTGTACTTGTGAGTAAAGTTAACTAATTGTTCTTTTGACTTATGAAACCAAACATCAATTGTTTTTGTGTTTGAGGTAAAAAAAAGGAAGTTGAACATTTAATTAAGAAACTATGTTTACAAACATTTCATGGGGCAATTACATCTTTGTGATTGTACTGCTATTAGCCAGTTGGTATCTATTTATTGGATTTAGATATTATTTATTTGACATCACAGAAATTGTGACAGGAAAGCGGAAACTTCGGAATCACAGAATTAATGATTTAGAAATTCATTATGATGTAGTTCGTCCGCAAACTTTTACTGATAGTTCCAAAAAAACATCATTTGGAGAAACAGAAGAAACTATTCTTGATATAGATGCTTTCGCCGAAAAGCTAAAAAATCTAGTAAAAGATGCAAGTCAAAGAGAAGTTATCAAATCAGAATTTATTGGACATCTCAGTTTGCTATTTACCGAATACTCCAGTATTAAAAACTCTCCTTTTAGATCCTCAGTCAGTGAACTGATTATTTCAGAATGTGAAAAACTAGATACTATAAGTTTAAGCCATGTAGAGGTGGAGGACTTGTGGAATGAATAAGAACAATGTTACAATGTGGAGGAATTGCCCCTGTCCATTTCAGTGCGGTATGGCTTAATGTGACAAGAATGAGAAATTGAGACAGCGGCATGCTCTACATTATTTTAAACGAATGGAACTTTAAAACAAGGAATTATGAAGAAGTACGACTGGAACATTGAAAGAATGAGCCGACAAAAGAAGGTGATCGGCGTTAGCATAGTGGTATTACTGGTATTTAGTTATCAAGGATATGGACAGGATGGTCTCGCAGGAATTAATGAAGCCAATCAAAAAGTGAGAAGTTATTTTGATGCAGGTACGCAATTGATGTACGCTGTTGGTGCTTTACTAGGATTGATAGGAGCTGTTAAGGTCTATCAGAAATGGAATGCGGGCGATCCTGATACAGGAAAAGTAGCAGCAGCCTGGTTTGGTAGCTGTGTATTTCTTGTTGTTGTCACCACCGTAATCAAATCCTTTTTTGGGGTTTAAAGCTTGGTAAATATGGGAATTAGCGTCTATCATATAAATAAAGGAATTAATAAGAGTATCGAATTTAAAGGGTTAAAAGCGCAGTACATCTGGTATTTTGGAGGAGGAATAGTAGTGTTAATGATTCTTTTTTCGATGATGTATTTTATCGGTTTACCCTCTTTTATCTCGTTGGGAATTATTGGCATAGCAGGAACGGTGATGTCTGTAAAGATTTATAAAATGAGTCACAAATACGGAGAGCACGGAATGATGAAAGAGCTAGCGAAAAGACAATTACCTACAGTAGTTAAGACTCAAAGTAGAAGGATTTACAAAATGCGAATGCTGCAGTGAAAGGAATGAAGAATCAGTTAAATTTAAATGAAGATGGAAAAGAGGATCGAAGCTGTTTTACCGATAATGGATATAGAACACGACTGTATTCTATCAAAGCAAGGAGATGTTACCGTGGTGTTTAAAGTAGCCCTACCAGAGATATTTACATTATCAGATCAAGAATACGAGGCATTTCACCAAGCTTGGGTGAAAGCTATAAAGCTATTGCCAAAGTTTAGCGTTTTCCATAAGCAAGACTGGTTTATTGATAGCAAGCATCAACCACATTTTGCCAACGACGACCATAGTTTTCTCAGTCGTTGTAGTGAGCGATTCTTTAATGAGCGTCCATTTCTAGATCATTCTTGCTACATTTTTTTGACTAAAAAGCCAGTGGGAAGAAAAACCTCTAGCTCGCTATTTTCTAATTTAATTAGGTATTCAATTGTCCCTGAGGAAACCTTAAATGAACAAGTGCGTCAAGATTTTGTCGATAGCACTGGACAATTCAGACGAATATTGGAAGACAGCGGATTTGTAAAGTTACAGCGTCTTAGCGATGATGAGCTACGAAGTCACAGCAGAAAGATTGGTATTATAGAACGCTATTGTTCCTTGTCTGAGAAACCGGAATCCTTTGTATTCAATGACATTGCTTTCAAGGATAGTTTACAGGTGGGAGACAAACATTGCCAGATTTATACTCTAGGAGATGCAGCCGATTTGCCTGCGTTATGTGGTTCTAGAATTAACTATGATAGGTATTCAACCGATAGGACCAAATTTAGCATTGGTTTTGCTTCTACTCTAGGTCAGTTACTTTCGTGTAATCACATTTATAATCAGTACATTTTTATAGAAGATTTCCAAAAAACCTTGAAGAAGTTGGAAAGTAAAAGACTGCGACTACAATCTCTATCAGCATACAGCAGGGAAAATCTAATTGCTCGCGATGCTACAAATGATTTTCTTAATGAAGCCATTAGTCAGCAACGGCTCCCTGTCAAAGCGCATTTTAATGTATTGGTTTGGACGGATCGAAAAGAAGAATTGAAAGACATTAAAAACAAGGTTTCTTCTGCGTTAGTACAAATGGATGCAGCAGCAAAACAAGAAACAGTTGGAGCAGCCCAGATTTATTGGGCAGGGATTCCTGGAAATGCCGCTGATTTTCCGATGAATGATAGCTTTGATACGTTTGTGGAGCAAGCAAGCTGCTTTCTAAATATGGAAACTGGCTATCGTTCGTCACTAAGTCCCATTGGGATCAGACTAGGAGATCGTTTGACTGGAAAGCCAGTACATGTAGATATCAGCGATGAACCAATAAAAATGGGGATATGCACCAATCGAAATAAGTTTATACTAGGACCTTCTGGAAGCGGAAAATCTTTCTTCACCAATCATATGGTTAGAAGCTATTACGAACAAGGAACCCATGTTGTACTTGTCGATGTAGGTCATAGTTACAAAGGGTTGTGTGATATGGTCAATGGATACTATTTCACCTATGATGAAAAGAATCCAATCAAGTTCAACCCCTTTTACATCAGTGAAGGCGATACTTTAGATACAGAGAAAAAAGAAAGTATAAAGACCTTGCTCTTGGCACTTTGGAAAAAAGACGATGAGACTTTTAATCGGATTGAATATGTAGCCTTATCGAATGCTTTACAATTGTATTATGAGAAACTAGCTATAAATCCGCAACTTTTTCCCAGCTTTAATACATTTTATGATTTTCTAAAAGAGGATTTTGTAAAAATATTGGAAGGGGATAAGGTAAAAGAAAAGGATTTTGATGTAAATAACTTTCTCTACGTACTGCGCCCGTATTATCAAGGAGGAGAATTTGACTACTTGCTCAATGCTACTCAAAATTTAGACTTGTTGCAAGAGCGATTTATAGTATTCGAATTAGACAATATTAAGGATCATCCGATACTTTTTCCAGTAGTTACTATTATTATAATGGAGCTGTTTATCAGTAAAATGCGGAAGCTAAAAGGGGTTCGTAAAATGATACTAATAGAAGAAGCGTGGAAAGCTATTGCTAAGGAGGGTATGGCAGAATACATTAAGTATTTATTTAAGACCGTTCGAAAGTTTTTTGGAGAGGCAATCGTAGTTACTCAAGAAGTGGAAGATATCATTTCGTCACCTGTAGTGAAGCAAGCTATCATCAATAATAGTGACTGTAAGATATTACTAGACCAGAGTAAGTATCAAAATAAATTTGAGCAGATTCAAGAACTATTGGGGCTCACAGAAAAAGAAAAAGCATTGGTATTATCTGTAAATAAATCCAATGATCCAGACAAGAAATACAAGGAAGTATTTATCTCACTGGGAGGAATGCTATCTAAAGTTTACCGAACAGAAGTTTCGCTAGAAGAGTATCTCGCTTATACCACCGAGGAAACGGAAAAACTAAAAGTCCAAGCCTATTCGAAAATGTTTGGAGGCGATATTCAAAAAGGAATCGCTGCATTAGCAGCTGACTTACGGGGGGAAGCAAAAGGATGAAAAAGAGACTATAACGCTCTAATAGAGGAGAAAACAAACCTAAATTAAATGCATTATGAAAACAAAGAGAAAAATAAGCTTGTGTTTGCTTTGTCTACTGCTGGTCAGTAGTCCAGCAAGGCCTGCAGCAGTCGTTGCTTTGCCTATAGTTGGAGTGATAACTGCCGCAATTAAAAAAGTGATTTTGGCGATAGACTTGCGAATACAGCGGTTGCAAAATAAAACTATCTGGCTTCAAAATGCACACAAGAAACTGGAGAATACGCTTTCCAAACTAAAACTAGGAGAGATTTCTCAATGGACACAGAAGCAAAAGGACTTGTATAAGAATTACTACGAGGAGCTGATGAAAGTCAAATCAATAATTAGTTATTACCAGCGCATTAGGGATATTACGCAGAAGCAAGTACGGCTAGTGGATGAATATGACAGAGCTTGGAATCTCATTAAACAAGACCCACATTTTAATGTGGCAGAACTGGAGTATATGCATAAAGTGTATTCGGGTATATTAAACGAGAGCCTAAAAAACATAGACCAGATTTTTCTAATTCTGGATTCTTTTACGATCCAAATGAGTGACGCCAAAAGATTGGAAATCATCAATACCGCCGCTGATCAAATTGATGCTAACTATGATGACCTTAGACTGTTCAATAGTCAAAATAGGCAACTCAGCTTACAAAGAGCAAAAACGAAGCATGATGCAGAGAAGATTAAGAAGCTTTACGGAATTCCTCACTAAAATAATAAGGCGATGAAAAAATTATTTTTATATCTATTATTTATAGGCTTGCTCGCCAATAATTTACAAGGACAAGCTAAGCAAAGAAAAGTGTTGCTGCAGCAAATTGCTGCTTTAAGGATCTATACTGATTATGCACAAAAGGGGTATTCTGTAGTCAAAAATGGACTAACGACAATAGGAGATTTCAAGCGAGGGGAATTTAATCTTCACAGCAATTATTTCAGCTCTTTAAAAACAGTCAATCCGAAAATAAAAAACTATTTCAAGGTGGCCGATATTATTGCGCTACAGCTAAAGATAATTCATAGTTCTCGTTTCATTATTAAGCAAGTGCAAGGGGACGATTTATTTCACGGAGATGAAATAGCGTATATCAAAAGAGTAGTAGATCGTTTGGTTGAAAATTGTGAAGCTAATATGGAGGAGCTCCTGACTATTGTAATGGATGGCCAACTTGAAATGAAAGAAGAGGAGAGAATCAAATGCATAGACGTTTTATATCTCAATATGTTAGATAATTACAGCTTTGGTGAAAGTTTTAATAAGCAAACAAAATTATTGGCTTTGTCAAGAGCCAAAGAGAAGAATGATCTGAAAATAAGTCGTAGCATGTATGGTATTAATTCCAATTTCTAATGAAAAAGATAATAATTATAGGGATTCTTTTGATGGGTTTATTTTGCCCCCCTCGGATTTCAGCCCAATCACAGGAAATGCAGCAACTACTGCTCAACATAGAAAAATTGGCTCAATTCAAGCAGATTCTTAGTGATATGAAAAAAGGGTATCAAATCGTTAGTGGAGGGTACAAAACGATCAAAGATTTATCTCAGGGTAATTTTAGCCTCCATGAAACATTCCTTGACGCATTGATGCAGGTAAGTCCAACGGTACGTAAATATAAGAGAGTGGGTGAGATTGTGAAATACCAATTGCTTTTAGTAAAAGAATACAAATCCGCATTTGAAGGGTTCAGAAATGGTGGCAATTTTAGTCCCGATGAAATCGACTATTGCGCAAGAGTATATGATAATTTGCTGAAACAGAGTCTCCGAAATTTAGACGAATTGGTCATGGTTATTACTGCTAATACATTAAGAATGACCGATGAGGAAAGACTTACAGCGATTGACAAGATTTATGCTGATATGCAGGACAAAGTTTTATTTCTGCGAAGCTTTAATAACAATACTACTGTACTAGCGATCCAGCGTGCAAAAGAGCATAATGATGTGCGTGTAATGCGTAACATTTACAAGGCAAATAACTAAACAAAGAATGATATGGCAAAGACAAGTAAGGGAGTATTATTTACTGCCCTAGGAATACTATTGCCCTTTGCGAGTCAGGCGCAAAGTGTAGCGGACGACATGAATAGCTTGCATGGTGTACTGGACCAACTCTACGAGGAGATGATGC
Organism: Flavobacterium gillisiae; assembly: GCF_900107635.1. Classification (GTDB taxonomy): domain Bacteria; phylum Bacteroidota; class Bacteroidia; order Flavobacteriales; family Flavobacteriaceae; genus Flavobacterium; species Flavobacterium gillisiae. The sequence continues at coordinate 81,860 of NZ_FNRD01000015.1, read as the reverse complement.
CTTTATGTAATAATTTATTGGGGGTAGGTCAAGGAATTGCTGGTTTTGCAGCTATTTGGTATATCGGCTCAAGAGTGTGGCGGCATATTGCCAGTGCAGAACCAATAGATTTTTATCCGCTGCTAAGGCCTTTTGTTATTGGTTTCTGTATTATGATTTTTCCTTCGGTCTTGGACTTGATTAACGGAGTAATGAAGCCTACCGTTACAGCAACAGCGGCGATGGTAGAAGGATCCAACAAGGCTATTGGATTGTTGTTGCAAAAGAAAGAAGAAGCTATTAAAAGTAGCAACTCTTGGCAGATGTATGTAGGAGAATCAGGAAGTGGTGATCAGGACAGATGGTATAAATATACACACGACAATGCTAATCCTGATAATGAAGGAATGCTTGAAGGGATCGGAAACGATGTCAAATTTGCTATGGCGAAGGCATCGTTTAATTTTCGCAATTCGGTCAAGGAATGGATGAGTGAAGTACTAAGAGTATTGTTTGAAGCAGCTTCACTTTGTATCGATACTCTGCGCACATTTCAACTGGTGGTTCTTTCCGTATTAGGGCCCTTAGTATTTGGTATCGCTGTATTTGATGGTTTTCAACATACTTTGACCGTTTGGCTGGCAAGATACATCAATATTTATCTGTGGCTTCCTGTTGCTAATATTTTTGGTAGTATCATCGGTAAAATACAGGAGAAGATGTTACAACTGGACATTGCTCAGGTAAATGATTATGGAGATACTTTTTTTAGCAGAACCGATATGGCGTATCTGGTATTCATGATTATAGGGATTGTCGGTTATTTTACAGTTCCCTCAGTAGCTAATTACATAGTTCATGCCGGCGGTGGCGGAGCATTGAGTCAAAAGGTAACCACCATTTTTAGTAATACTACAAATTCTGCAGTAAGTAGTGTGGGTACTGGTGCCAGTATGATGGCGGATGCGATGGGAAATGCAGCAAGTCGTATGTCTCAAAGCATGTCGGGTTCTAGTAGTTCCACTCCGTACTTCAATGACAAGAATAGTCATATGGGTGATAAATTAAAAGGCAATTCTTAATCTCTAAATTGAAATATCATGTTTAGTAAAATGAAAAATATTGACACGGCTTTTCGATATGTTCGAGGCTTTACGATGCTAGTTATAATTGGATGTGTGATTCTCTGTTGCTTTGCTCTTTACAAAAGTTTTAGTCTGGTTTCGCAAATGCAGGATAAGGTTTATATACTGGCTAACGGTAAAGCATTGGAGGCATTCTCATCGGATAGAAAGGATAATATTTCAGTTGAAGCAAAGGATCATGTAAAGACCTTTCATAGACTGTTTTTTAGTCTTGATCCCGATGATAAAGTGATACAAATAAATGTAACCAAGGCGCTTTATCTGGCGGATGATAGCGCAAAAAGAATATATGACGATTTAAAGGAAAACGGATATTATTCTGGGATTATATCCGGTAATGTCAGCCAAACGATAGCTGTGGATAGTGTAACAATTAACATCAATGAATATCCCTATCAGTTCCGTTGTTATGCGACTCAAAATATCATAAGACCCACAAGTATTGCTTATCGAAGTCTAATAACGGAAGGCAATCTTCGCAATGTTTCACGAAGCGACAACAATCCACATGGTTTTTTAATTGAGCGGTGGAACACTATTGAAAATAGAGATTTAAGTTCAAAAAACAGAAAATGATAAAAAACTGATTATGAAATTCACATTTAAAAGAAACAGCAAAAATAATCCTGAAAGTGTCAAGTACAAAGAACGCTTTCTACTAGAACGATGCAACGAAGCCATTTTTTTGTTGCAGCATAAATGCGCTCAGTGGCTGGAACAGAAGACGGCACATTTATCTGCAAAAAGCTGGATCGTAATCCTATTTTGTTTTGTAGTATTTACGGTCGGAGGGAACATTTATTTAATTGTAGATGGCCTAAATGGAAACTCAAACAAGATAGAGCGCAGTCTCATCAGTAGGCCGACCAATGCACTAGTATTAGATACTAAAAGTACAACGCTTAATACATCATTAAGTAAAACCCACTTAGAACGAATGGCTCGTTTTCAGATGTACATGGATAGTTTGGGACGGAGTCCTAATGGAAAGCAAGTACAGGACAGTATGCTAAGATTACGCCCTGGATTACTAGACAGCCTTGTTATCGTAGAGGATTATTATCGCTCACAATTTAAAAATCAATAGTATGGAACGAAAAACAGAATCACTAAAAACACAAAGACAGCGCAAGATGCTTATGGTATTTCCGCTGTTGGTCCTTCCCTTTATTACAGCTCTATTTTGGATTCTAGGAGGAGGTAAAATGGATGGCGCAACTTTAGAATCAGTCGAAAAAACAGGTTTTAATACAAAGCTTCCAGATGCAAATGGGAGAGAAGCTCTTTTCTTAGATAAGATGAAATATTACGAACAAGCTGCAATCGATTCGGCAAAGCTGGATGAACTGATCAAAAATGATCCAAATTACCTGAGCCAATCTTTTCACGTATCTGGAACGGAAACCGATACGGATACCACTTTTAAAGGAAGTAGTTATACCAATGGAAACGGTGGATTAAATACATCGGTTTATCGAGATTCAAATGAAGAAAAGATTCATAAAAAACTGGAAGCACTTCAAAAGGCTATTAATAGCCCAACTAAAGTTGCGGAACAGAATCATGGTTCGAATCAATATGCAAAACCCACTACTTTAGAAATGCATTCTGAAGATGTTAATAGGTTAGAATACATGATAAGTTCTATGGATGGACGAAAAGAAGAGCAGGATCCTGAATTGAAGCAGCTCAGTGGAATGCTAGAAAACATACTTGATATTCAGCATCCTGAAAGAGTACAAGAGAGACTGCGAAAAGTTTCGAAAGAAAATCGGGGACAAGTATTTACGATTAGTACCAAAACGATGGAAGGGATGGTTTCTTTATTACAAAGCAGTCCTGAAAATCCGTTAGGCACTGATGGACAATCCAGGCGTAATGGATTTTATTCTTTTGATGAAAATGCCAGTACGGTCGATATGCAAAATACGATATCGGCTGTGATTCATGAAACGCAAACCATCGTTACTGGGGCAACAGTAAAGCTGAGGCTAACCAATGCGATTTATATTAATGGATTCGCAATACCAAAAGATCATTTTCTATTTGGAATAGCTTCTTTACAAGGGGAGCGATTGAGCATCAAAATAAATAGTATTAGATATAATAACTGCTTGTTTCCAGTAGTACTTTCTGTCTACGATATGGATGGATTGGATGGGATTTATATCCCTGGGACTATTAATAGAGATGTTGCAAAAACAACTGCAGATCGTTCGATGCAGAGTATCGGAATGGGAACTCTTGACGATTCCTGGGGAGCGCAGGCTGCGGGAGCAGGAATAGAGGCTGCCAAAAGCCTACTAAGCAAGAAAGTTAAGTTGGTTAAAGTGGTTGTAAAAGCTGGATATCAAGTATTGCTTCTCGATGACAACCAAAAACAAAATGATTCCAATTAAAATCTAAAACTTAAAAACATGAAAAAAATTAATGTATTGCTAGTGGCTTTTTTATGGATGTTTTCCAATGGAGCCCTTGCACAGCAAACGGAAGGAAATTATTTTGAAGAAGTCGTGTCGGACTCACTTTTTATCGGGTATTCGAAAACTACGACTATTGTATTTCCTTATACTATTAAAACCGTAGACCGAGGAAGCCAAGATGTTTTAGTGCAGAAAGCGAAAGGACTAGAGAATGTATTGCATATTAAAGCGGCACAGCAGGGCTTTATTTCTACCAACCTTACGGTGATCACCTCAGATGCCAAGCTATATTCCTTTGTGGTAAACTACGATGACGAATCACCGCAATTAAATCTCAGTCTACATACAACTAAGGCAGAAAGTCCAGAAATGTACTTTTCAGCGGAGGGTGCGAACGAAGAGGAGGTAGAAAAATATTCCAAAGTTGCTTTTTACAATGGAAATAAGATCTCCGGTGCAAAGAAAAAAAAGGATGAGATTAAATTCCAACTAAATGGAATCTTTATACGAGATGATGTCTTGTATTATAGGACAAGAGTTCTCAACGGTTCTAAAATAAATTATGATATCGACCAGCTCCGATTTTTTATACGGGACAGCAAAAAGGTAAAACGTACCGCTTCCCAAGAATTGGAAATCGTACCGATAATGAGTTATAATAAACCAAATGCTATAAAAGGAGAGTCTGAGAACACGGCGGTTTTTGCGCTGCCCAAGTTTACGATTCCAGATAAGAAACATTTAGTAATTCAACTAATAGAGAAGAATGGTGGTCGGCACCTTGAACTTAGGTTGAAGAATAAAAAGCTTTTACAGCTTACTGTTCTGCCGAAATTATAAATAGTAATCATTTAAATATAAGAATCATGAACGAGAAAAATTTTGAATACTTGCGTAACCAGGTTAAGTACACTGGTTTTGGAGAAGGATTGGACAATGAATTAAAGGAGAAAATGCAGCAGCAAACCTCTAATTTTACATTGAATCATGAAGTGCTGTACGGAGTTGATCGTGCCAAAGCAACACTAAGTTTTAAAAAATCAGATCAGAGTGAGATGTATTTTTTTAATTCTTACAAGGTGGATTTGCAGAAAGACAATTCTAAAGAATCGCTGGAGCAAACTTTCTATATTAATAAAGGAAGTAATATTACGATGAAGGAAGCTTACAATCTAATGGAAGGTAGAGCAGTTAATAAAGAACTTACTAATAAAGAGGGACAGCTTTATAATTCTTGGGTTCAAATGGATTTTAAGGAGACAGACAGTAATGGAAATTTTAAACTAAATCAATACCATCAGAATTATGGATACGATCTTGAAGCTAGCTTGAGTAAACTACCTATAAAAGAATTAGAAACTCCAAAATACAAAGAAGATTTAATGGATTCTCTCAAGAAAGGGAACTTACAATCGGCTACATTTTTGAAGGATGGTAAAGAAGTTAAGCAATTTATTGAAGTTAATCCGCAATTCAAGACCATTAATGTATATGATACGAACATGAAGCGTATTGATAATAGAGAAGCTAAAGTAGAAAAACAGTCGGAAGGCCAAAAGCCTTCCGTTAAACAGAGCAATAAAAAACAACGGTCAAGTGCCGATAACGAGGAGCCTGACATACCAAAGGAAGTAAAAAAAAGAGTGAAAAAGCAGTCTAATTCAATTTGATAAATAATGGAAAGTCTAAAACCCTTATCTGATTTCTTTTTAGCTATTGAAAAGGATTACCGTATCAGTATTACGCATATCGGTGTTTATGCCGCATTGTTGAAATACAGTGGGGATAGGGGTTTTACTAGTCCAATCCAGGTTTTTAGCTATGAAATTATGCACATAGCAAAAATATCTGCATCAAGCACTTATCATAAATGTGTCAAAGAATTAAACGAGTATGGCTATATTAAGTACGAACCCTCTTTTAAGAGAAATCAAGGGAGTAGGATTTATTTTTCTTGTTCGTTCCCTAGTTAGTAGCTAAGAATTTCAAAATAGTAGTACGATGAAAAAAGTAACAGTTGGCGAACTTTCTGTTTCGGTAGAAGTATTATTTACCAAGATAGAACAATTCGAATCCTTACTTGGACAAAGATATCCTAATACTTTAAATAGAGAAAGCGCTATAGGAAAAGGAAGTAGGTTTAAATGTGCTTCTCAATATAATAAAAATGAAATAGCACAACTATTTTATATCTTAATGGACGAAGGAATCTTATTTTTTGACGATATAAACGAAAAAGAGAACAGAAGTAAGATGCAAAAGTTTATTGAAGATAATTTTACTTATTCTGGTGATTTTGGTAATCAAGTAAGTATCGGTACAATAAGCAAGCAGTTTTCAGAAGCCAAGGGTTTTACCTACGGAGATAGTCATCTTAAATTTGTGGATAAAATTATTAGGGTCTTGCAGAAACGAAGAGAAAAAATTAGCGTTAAATGATAATTCACCTAAAAGATTTCTGACTATTCGGTTGTGCTTCATTCTCTATTTAAATCATTAAAAATTCATAGATCATGTCAAAAGAAGGAAAAGCTAATATATTCGCATATCTGACAGCAATTAAAAATTTGCTTGAGCCTTTACAATCTAGACTTGAAAAGATCGATTCTAAGATTAGCGGTCAAGATGTAAAGCCACGATTGCAGTATTATAGAAATGAGGATTTAAAGAAAATATTCGGACTATCTAATAATACCATTATAAAATACCGCCAAACAGGTGTACTCCCATATACAAAGCTTGGTGATATATTTTTGTATGAGGCAGGCAAAATAGAAAAATTACTGAATAAAAATGGGCAATGATAATAGTAATAACACAAGGATTTTAAGATTCTTACAGTGTTATTAGTTAATTACCCAAATGTAAGATCTCGAAAACAATTGTAGCTGCATTTATAGAATAGTTAGAATAAAAAAGGATTCCTGCGGGAATCCTTTTTTGTTGAGTATACTTGGTTTGTTTAAAAGATATCTTCTATTAGGTATGGTGATAAAAGATTACATATATTTTTCCCCCAGTTTTGCCATGTCTTCCATTACGTTGACATCTAAAACCTTAGCATAATGTTGCGTTTGTTTAATATTTGTATGCCCCATCATTGAAGAAACATTTTCTATTCTGACACCATTACCTAAAGTTACAGTGGTTGCAAAAGTATGTCTTGCGACATACCAGGTCAGGTTTTTATCAATTCCGCATAAATCTGCAATTTCTTTTAGGTAGGCATTCATTTTTTGATTTGATATTTTAGGAATTAATCCTATTTGTAAATCTTTATATTTATTGATAATTTTAAGAGTGGGAGGGAGTACAGGTACGTTTGCCCTGATTGCTGTTTTTGTTCTGTTAGTCATAATCCAAAGCGCGTCATTATTATCTTGGAATATATTATTTGAAGTAAGATTACATGCATCTACAGGTGCATATCCAGTGTAGCAACTAAAAAGGAAAGTGTCTTTTACTCTCTCTAGACGCTCAGCAGCAAACTTTTTATCTTCAATGCGGTTTAACTCCTGCTGAGTTAGGAAAACTGCATCCTTAATATTTAGTTTTCCATTGTAAAGAGCAAATGGATTCTTATCTATCAAACCCATCCTAATACAATAATAACAGGCTGTTTTATACATTCTCATATATTTTACCACCGAGTTGTTTTTAATGCCAACTCGCCCTTTATAAACACTTTCGTATTTAAGGAAAGATTCTAGATTATAAATGAAAGCGCTGGAAATTTCATTTGATGGAATATCTTGAATTCCATATTGCTTTTTCATAAAGATGGTCAGCAGTTCTTTGGAGCGTTCATATTTTTGGAATGATGCTTTAGACCTCTCGTCTGTATTGACCTTTTTTTGAAAAAATTTATTATGCGTTTCTATGAGATGTAATATGCTTGTCCCTTCAGTTTTTGTTTTCCCAGTAAACTCATTTTTAAGTTGAGTTAATGAGATTTCTGGATCAACTTTGGTCAACTCATTAAATTTTTTTTCGAGGTTCAACTCAAATATGTCCAAGGCCTGTTTGAGTACTTTTTCTTTTTCAAGTTTAAGTACATTTCGAAGGTTGTTAGTAAATTGCCATCTCTCTTTAGAGATACGTTTACTGGTGGTCATATCAATAGATTGCTGATTGTGGGAGATTCGCGCAAAGACAGGAGATTCTCCTTTTGTATTTGCTTTTCCGGCCTTTAGGAAAAAAATTACTTTTAACATAATTTAGGTTTTTAAATTAATAATCAAATTGATTTAAAAACTTTGAAAGTATCTAGCATTCACGGGGAATTCCCAGGGAATACTTGAATTTTAGTGTCCCTATTTTTAATGAAAAATAAGAGGGTCACTAATAGGGACACTAGCCTTTGATAGTATATGTGTCTTTTGAGTCTTGACAGAAAACAAAAAAGCCTTTAAATACTAGTATTTAAAGGCTTTTGACTTTTAAAGTTTCTTTTGAAACTCTATGTGGCGGAGAAAGAGGGATTTGTGGCTCTTTGCTATGTAGCTGATATATTGATAGTTATATGTCTTATTTATTCAAGTACCCCTAAATGTGCCCCTTTAAATATTTCGTAGTTTATCAACTGTGTTGATGAGTGTAAAAATACGAAAAAAACCAATAATAAAGACCTTTGATTATCAAAATTTGAACTAGTGAGGTATTATATTTTGAACATGTAAAAGTTCAAAATATGGATAAGTTGATTACATTTTTTATCCAATAATTAATAGTTCAACCTGTTCCATTTTTAGGCTGGTGTATTGGCAGAACTCTTCTATTGATACAAGCTCATTTTGGAGCTTATTGTGTTCTTTTCTGATGTTTTGTAACAGTCTAATACTTTGGCGATAACTCTTTCCGGTAATGCGTTGTATATCCTTTGGATAAATACACAATCTCTTATATTCTGTTTTCATACTGTATCTATAGCTTTGATTGGGCTTTGACTTACTTGAAACTCCTGTAATCCAATTTATTTGACTCCATAAAATTAGTAAAAAATCTCTTTTGTTCAGAAGGGACAATTGTTGCGGTTTTTTGGTTGCTGGGATGTGACATTTACGCTGTTTCTTGCCATTTATACTTAAAAGGGACATATGGAATAGGGGAGTCTTTTTAATGTGATTTAATTGGCTAAAATTTGTTTTAGGATCCATTGGAATTGTTGCAACGGAAAGTGGATTTAAAGAATATTTAAAACAAATTATAAACTTAAATTTTAGGAATTATGGCAAGACAGAAAGGCATAATTAAATTGAAAGGTACTATTGGAGATATTACTTTTTACAAAACCCAAGACGGACATTTAGCACGTGAAAAAGGAGGTATTGATGCCAGCAGAATCAAGAATGATCCTGCGTTTCAAAGAACGCGTGAGAACGGTTCTGAATTTGGAAGAGCGGGAAAGGCTGGGAAAATATTGAGAACGGCTTTGAGAGCGTTGCTTTTGAATTCTGCGGACGGTAGAGTGGTGAGTCGATTGACTCAAGCGATGGTAAAAGTGATTCAAGCCGATACCATAAGCGAGCGTGGGTTACGAAATGTAATTGACGGCGAAGCAGAGTTGCTTGCTGGTTTTGAGTTCAACATCAGAGGGAAACTGGGGACTAGTTTGTTTGCTCCCTATGTAGGGATAATCGACAGAGTATCTGGAGATATCAGCGTTGATTTGGATTCGTTTATTCCCGCTAATATGATTGCAGCTCCAGGAGGAACGACACATTTTAAAATTATTTCAGCTGGTGCTGAAATTGATTTTGAGGCAGAGACTTTCGTATCAACGAATTCTGAAACTGCTATTCTTCCATGGGATATGACAGCAACAGCGGCGATTAGTCATGTAAACCCGGTCACGCCAAACAGCACAAAACCGTTGTTTTTGGCTTTAGGTGTTGAGTTTTACCAACAAGTAAATGGCCAGATGTACCCATTGAAAAATGGATCCTACAACCCGTTAGCTTTGGTTAGCGTAAGCGGATTGTAAGATGGTTTTACTACTATCAAGAACTTATTTCCCTAATGGAACAAATAGCAAACTCGAATGCGAGGGCAAATTTATTTGTAACAACATTGAATTACCATGGAAGAAAAACGAAACGAAGGTTTCTTGCATTCCGGAAGGGAAATATTTTATAAGAAAGCGTTACAGCAACAAGTTTAAGTGGCATTTGGAGGTCATGAATGTTGAAAACAGGAAATTCATTCTGATTCATCCCGCTAACAATGCACTTTTAGAATTAAATGGCTGTATTGCTCCCGTAACTCAGTTTTCTGGACCAGGTTTAGGCCTGATGTCACGAAAGGCATTTTATAAATTGAAAGATTTGGTATATAAAGTTTTGGATCGTGGCGAGGAAGTTAGTTTAATTGTTCAATCAGATTCCCAAAAGGGAATGACAAAGAAATAAATTATGAATGTAATAAAACGAGCGAAAGCTCCAACGCCGAAATTTTTTAAAGTGCTTCGAAATATTGGCTTAGCATTAGCTGCAGTTGGTGGAACTATTTTGGCTGCGCCTGTGGTATTGCCAGTTGGAATAGTATCAATTGGTGGATACATTGCTGTTGCTGGTGGCATTATTTCAGCTGTTAGTCAATTGACTACTATAAACGACTCAAAAACCAATGCAGTCTAGTAATTCAGCTTTGGTTGGAACTGCTGGCGGTACTTTTTTGAGTATTTTGCCAAATTTGCAATCAGAAGATGTTGTAAAAACTGTTATTTTAGCCACTTTGGGCGCAATTGTCAGTTTTACAATTTCGATTATACTTAAATTTTTGATTCGAAAGCACAAAAAATAATGCAATTCAAGTTGTGGTGACCGTGAATTGCATTTTAGAAAGTCCATTCCGTAAGGTTTGGACTTTTTTTGTTTCAATTTTCTTCAAATTGATTCAAAGTAACCTCTTCGACTACCACTTTAGCGCAAGAACAATATAAACCATTATATTTTGCACTGTCAATTGCTTTAATTCTGCTATCGAAAATTCCAAAGCAAACTCTTGATGCTTTGCTTTTCCACATATCTGTTTGGTATAAAATATATAGTTTCATAGTTGTATTTTTTAAGTTAATAATCAATTTTTCTTGCAGTAACGGTTTAAAATAACCCTGCGCATTTCATTGATAAGATTGATATTTTGATGAAAGTGATTTTCTTGTTGTTCCAGCAACCTCAGTGCGTCAACTTCTTTTTGATGCTGCTCAAAATCTTGTAGCATTTCGTTGACTTTATGCGAAAAATCTTTTCTGAAATCTTGAATTCGCAAAAAAGGAATTACAGAACCATAAAGGAATTGGTGCCAGAATTTGGCTTTCCAAAGGCTATACGCCAACCAGTACACTGATTCCGCATCTTTTTCGTTTGAGAAAACAATCACAAAACTATTGGTAAATGGCTCTTTTTGCGGCTTGCCGCTGTTCATTCCTTTGTTAAGGATGAAGATTTGGTTTCCCTTGTAAATGGTGTCTTTCTGATGGGTTTTGACGATAAAGTTTGGCATAATTTCTGGTTTTAGATTATGTGCCTCGCTGCGCTCGGCACCCTAATATTTTAAAAGAAAAAGAAAAAAAAGAAAGTCTTCATAGAAGTGGAGGGTTCAAAAGGAGTCCAGTTTTTTTGAAAAAATACTACCCGATTATCTACAGGAAATAGGAGGAGCGGCAGTCATGTGTAGCCAAAAAAAAACCTGAAATGAATTCAGGTTGAAGGGTGGAGATTTTTTTCAAAAACCCGGAGGGCTTGAACTTTACTTTTTGAAACCGGAACTTAGCTTTACTTTCTTTTTTTTATTTTTTTTCTTGTATCACAAAACATTCTCGTTACTGTTCTTCTTTTGCGGTCGTTCTTTTGAAAGCGGCAATTAAACACCCCCAAGCACCGCAAGGAGCAATAAAAAGTGGTCTCGTCTTTTTAGACGAGAAGGAACTTTTTATTGCGGATGAGGAGCGCAGTGGCGGGGTTGCGGCAATCGAATAGCCACCCTGGACGCGGGAGTTAAGCGGAGGAGACCCTGATTTTTATCAGGGTAAACGGAGCGAAACGTAGCGGATAGGAGCGTGAAACGGCGGGGAAAAAATAAAACACTCCCGACTTTTTTTGGAGGGAAACCTTGATTTAGGGCAAAGTGAGGTTTTTCACCGAACGGAGCCAACCCCGATGGCTGTGCGAAGGAGCAACCGCTGAAAAGATAAGGGGCGACAGACATAATACTGCTGACTGCAGAGCAGCGTAGCGGAACGGAATGAAGCTGTATTGTGGCTGTAATAGCCCCGACGAACGCAGGAAGTGACCGTGTGGAGATGAGGAACGGAACGGCGCAAAAAAAATAGCTGTCCCGCCTTTTCTTTTAGCGGGACTGCTATATTTTTTTGTGCTGTGTAGTGTCTGTGGAATGGAGGGAAACCCTAAAGAAAATCACGATAAAGACCCTGAAACGAGTTCAGGGTGAACCGACTGGAACTGCCGAGCGGAACAAAGGGAACGACCGGAGGGAGACCGCTTGATTGCACGTTATTTTTAACGTAATCGTTGTTTTGAAACTTTATTTTTTTCTACGTGTATTGTATGTTGCAAGTTCATTTAGAATAAACCGCGTACTTTTTTCCTGATGTTTCCATTGCTGGCCTTTCTATATTATAGTTTTTTTTAATAGATTTTAGAATAATGAAATTCCTCCTTTATACTCTTCTCTTAATCCTTCGGTATTATATTTTTCTAACTCATATTCTAAATGCTCTTTCATAAAATCTTCACCCATATCTTCATATAGTTTCATGAATTTAAGAGCAATAGTGTTGAGTGAATTTGCGGGTATGTGTTCCTTTTTATTCTTTGCCAAGTCTCTAAAAGATGTACAAATTAATTGATATATTTCTACTATTTTTTTGTCTGTTGTTTTCTCAGTTGGAGCAGTATTGTTGAATTTCCCAATGCTTCTCAACCTTTTCACTAAACCTAGATCTATTTTGTCTTGAAAAGAAACAGGAGCTTCAGGTTTTACTTTACGTATATACAAGTTAAAATAAAATATAGGAAAAAAAATCACGCTTACTAACCTAACACAAAATATTAGAGAATATTTGTAAAACCAACTCTCACCTTTATTAAGTTCAAGTAAAGAAGCATCTTCTTTTTTTAAATAATTAGCAAGAGAACCCCAAAAATTAAGCACCAAACCTAGAGTGATATATAGTAGAAATATTATCATAAAGACTTATTATAGCAGATTAAATATAAAGTTTGACGATTCTAATTGCTCTTAACTTTAGGGACTACAAAACCAGAAAGTATTTCTACACCAATTAGATTATGAACCAATCTTGATTTTTGTAATGAAAATAAATTATTTGATGCACTTGATCTATTGATAATTCTGTTAGTGAAGTGATTTTATATAATTATTTTTCTAAAAGTGATAGAAACTCTTCTTTGTCGTTTCAGTATTTCATCGTTGAACTTATCAGTTTTTCTAGGCGGTATGCCATGGTACCATTTGTATCTGCTTTCGTTTGTCATAACAATTAAAGATCTAGGTTCGATTAACAGTTCTTCTTTTTCTTTACTGTTGACTTCTTTCGAATAATTCATTACACAATGAGAACCTAATGATATTGAAATAATCGTGTCTCCAAAACATGGTTCGCAGTCAATATGAGAGGCAATACCTTGACTAGGTTCGTACTCGTTGATAATAGCTTGATCTGGTATGAAATCTATAATTTTTTCATTTACTAATTTCTGACTTAAGCCATTTAACCATTTTGGCATATCACCTAAATAAGATGATTTGTCAATTTTCCTTGCTCGATAATCGTATTTATATCCATAATGTTGCACCCTTCTTGTTAAATCATTTAACCAACTATTCTCATCAATTATTTTCAATAGTTCTTTTTCTTCAGTTGCATTAATAAAGTCAAAGTGCAGCCTTAAACCTTCTATTAATTTAGCGGTTTCAATCGTTAGTTCCCGATTCGATTTTTTATCAGTATTAAATAAATCTATTTGCATCAATTAGTTATTATTTCGTAAGTAAATGTTTCTGAATTATCATAACTACTGTTTTCTTTGTTTCTATAAGATACAGTTTCTGTTTTACGAATATTATTTTTATTTATTTCTTTCAATTCTTTTTTAAATCGTGTAAAATTATGATGTCTTTGTACAGGGTTTTGGTAAATGACAATGTATTTGTTTAAAGGAAATTTGTCAACCGTATTATTTATTTGCTGAGCCAATTCAATTGTTTGCTCTAAATCTAAGTTTGCAAATAAATATGAAAAATTTAAAATTACAAGATTTGGCAAAGTAAATAATTCTTCTAATAATTCTTCGTTAATTTCAGTATAACTTTTATTAAAATGAAAAGTTGAGTTATTGTGAAAGATGTTTTCTTTACTAAATTCTTTAGCCATTTCTACCATTCCACTTGATATGTCAATACCAAAATAGTTCATATTAAAATTTTCAACTATTTTTTTTCCAAATTGATTAAAAGCTATCCCAGCAGTTAAAGGACCACAACCAAAATCAATAAAAGTTATCCTATTTGAATTTTGTTTTAATTCTAATTTGAATAGATCGAAATAGGAATCAAATACTGAAATATTAGAAAAATAATGCTTTCTCATATTGTAAAAACAATATAACATTACTTTGTCCTTTATACTAAATTCTTGCGTAAATAGATTAGTTTGATAAGTATAAGAGGTATCAAAATTAGCTCTACCGTATTCAATTATATTACTACGAATAAAATCGTTGCTTTTACCTAAAATTAATTCAGGATATTTAATAGTTCTTTTATCAAATTTCAAAGGATTAATAATTATATCATCAAACATGGTCTTAAAGTCATTATCCAGTATAAAAATTTTTCCAGCTATTATAATGTCACTCTCAAAATAATCGAATTTCAGGCTATCTGCAAGCACATCTTCTATATTATCCCAAACATATCCACCTTTGGATTTGATAAACTCAATTAATTTGTAATAAATTAAGTTTGTTGAAAGAATATCATCATTACCAATTACAATTAATTGTTCTTTGGCTCTAGTTAAAGCAACATTTAATTTTCTGTCTACATCTCCTTCATCATTTAAATTAACAATACCATTTAATTGATAATGATTGTTAACTGCAAATGAAACTATAATAATATCTCTTTGACTACCCTGAAACCGCTCTACCGTGTCTACCGTAATATCTTCAAAATTTGGAATTTTCGCTTCTTCTAATTGTTGTTTTATAATTGCAATTTGATTGCGATAGGTCGCTATGATTCCTATTGTTTTCGAATGGTAAAATTCTAATTGGTTATTATTGTATATTTCAATTATTTGCTTTACTATTTTGACAACTAATCTAGCCTCATATTCGTTGGACTTACTAAAATGATTTTTGTCATCAACTTTACTAGGAAAAAATATCATTCTTTTTTTAGTAAGTAGATCTTCTAAGGTGTTTTTTGTTTTTGAATTAAGGTCTAAGTCAAGAACTTGTCTCATTAAGTTCACTTTGCTTGAGTCTTTTAAATTTGGAATGTCAAAAGCCTGATTCAATAGTGAATTGTAGAAAATATGATTGGGAAATAAAGCAATTTCTTTATGCATTCTTCCTTGGTAAGTTAAAATATCATATGCACACTCAATTTTATTTTGTTCGCAATATTTGTATAATCTTTCAAACAAAGAATTTTTGCGATTTGCTAAGCCTATTTTTTCTAAACTTTCATTTTTTGTTGAAGAAGATAAAGGATCCTGTAAGACAATTGCAGGTAATTGTTTATGGTCACCAATCATAATAAATCTTTTGACTTTGGTAAGTATTCCTATGATTTGTGGCTCTAGTATTTGCGAAGCTTCGTCAATTATTACTCTATCAAAGTTTATTAATTTAAATAGCTCTGATTTACTTGACATTGATGCAACTGTAGCAATATATATCCGTTTTGAAGTTAAAATTTGTCGGACTTCATTTCTATTTTGTGCATTGCTACAGACGTTATTAATTAAATTTCGTTTAAACTTTTCATTACAAGACAATTCACTTCCGATTCTTATAAAACTAGTATTTATATTATCTATTAAAACGTCATGTGCTATTTCTGCTGTTGCTTCTGAAACAGCTTCACATATTTCATCTACGGCTCTATTTGTATAAGCCAAAAGTAGTGTTGTACTTTCTGAATTTGTGATTATTTCTTTTACTAATTCTTTTATTATTATTGATGTTTTACCAGTACCTGGTGGTCCATTAAGTAAAAAATAATCGTCAGCAGATAATGCTTTTGAAATAATACGGTTTTGCTCATCTGATAAGTGCTTTTTATTGAAGCTATAATCCTGAACAATTTTGGGTTGCTCAATCCCCAAAATGATGTTTTTTTTAATTGTATTGGCGTCAATAAAACTAAATAAATTTCGATACATAGCTGTGAAAGAACTATCCATAAAATCACGTTCAATAGCCCATGTACTGTATTTTTTAAAAAAAATAGTATTATTTTGCTTGTTTCTGAAACCGACAGTTACTTCTGTCGTTGTAATATTCTTGATGGTACATTTAAAAATTTGATTGTCTGTAGCAATATCTTCTTCTACTACTCTAGGATATAAAACACAAATATCTCCTTTTCTAAAATTCACGAATTTATTTGCTTCATTTGTACGAGTAAATGTAATTTCTACAGCCTTTTGATTCGCTAAATTTTCTATAATTTTTAAATCGTAAAGTATTTCAAATCTTTCTGCCTTTTCAGTAAATTGGTTTAGCCATAAGTTTGCTAAACCATTACTGTTATCAGATTGGCCATTGCCCAGTTTTGCTAAATATTGCTCTTTTGCTACAAAACTAAAGAAGGAAAAAAAATAGGCTTTTTCTAATTTAGAACAGTTTTGTAGAACAAAATTTAATTTGAGAATTTGAGGTTCTAATAAAGCTTTAAAAGCTGGATATATTTTGTATTTTATAATGTTTTCAGGAGTGATATTTTCAATAATTTCGCTCGTAATACTCATGTCATCTTTCGATAATAGAAATTCATTTAATACTATTTCATTTCTTAAATTAAAAATTTCTTGTATTCTTTTTAAGTAGGGTTTATCAGATCGAATATTATTATTTGGAAGTTTTGAATATAAAATATGTCCTTCAATTTTCCCGTTTATTTCATTAAAATCTAACTGATTTATATAACCAATCAATTGATAATATAAATATAGTTGCGTAGCATGGTTTGGTTTCATACTCACTCCATCATCCGGAAAAGGTGGACTTCCTGATTTTAGTTCAATAATTTTGGATTTCCCCTTTTGTTTCTCGATATTCTGTAGTACATCTAATCGACCTTGGATACCATATCGTTTATTAAGAAATGTTGGTTCTAACGTAGCTTTTTTTATGTCAATACTTACTGGTTCACGACTGAAATCATTTACTACAACTTTATTGATATTGCTGAATTGGGTTTGGCAGTTCCTAACATATTCTTGCATGTCTGCAGTTGCTTCAATATCATTACAAGTAGCATACTCGATGGGATACTGCCTGAAATCTTCCTTTATAACATCTTTAAATTCTAGAATTTCATCGTCTTGCTTGGCGAACATCTTATCCATTACTAAGTTGGCAAAATTCCCTAACCTAATATGTTTATTGTTTGGAGTTTCCTCAAATTTTGATTTTATATAATTTAATGCTGATGTCCCATAATCTTGAAAGCACTCAGCAATTGCTGAAACATCTACAAGATAGTCTGGTTCAAGGATAATTATTTTTGGAAAATATATTCCATTTTCATCAATAATAACATTTACTAAATTTACTTGAGCATGCTTCCAAAAGTCATTGACTGAAGTGAATAGAGAATTATGGGTTACATCATTAATACTTACTTTAATGAAATTATCGTCTTGATTGTTTTCAAAATCACAAATGAGGAAGCGATCTTGAATTTCGATAATTTCAGCTCGTAATTCAGATACAATCTTCCCTGATTTTTTGTCGTATACCGGTTTAAACTCTTCAATTGGGAATTCGTTTTGAATTAATTGTGGAATACTATAATTAAAAACTTTAGCAATGAATTCTGCAATATACTTGAAGTGGGTATTGTACTCTTCATAACTCACCATTTTCTGTTTATAGACTACTTCGTTTGCGGTACCTCTGAATCTGTGGATATTCCTTTTTGTTTGGTATTTGTCTACAATAAATGTTAGCCTTGAAAATAAATTGGAAAAATTAACTACTTCGTTTTTAGTCAGCTCTTTGGTTATTTTTTCTAATAGGTCTCTTAGTTTTTTATACTTTTCAGGAATTGTCAAGATGTTATCGAAATGAATTTCCGATAATTCCTCGATATAAATAATTGCTAACGATTTATTGTTCATTCTTTATCTTTAATTTTGACACTTTATTTTCGATACGACTTATAGTACTTCTATAAATGATTGGTGTTTAGAAAAATGACTATTTGCAATCCATTCTGCTGTTGTAGGAATCTCTTTTTGATTTAAAAAAAGAGAATTATCCTCAGGAAATAGTTCGTCAATTATTACATAATCTATCTTTTCTTCTTGTATTAATTGTATTAGCTTAGTTGTGATTTTCTTGTCTATAGGACTAGGTAAGATATAAATAACCAGGTATTTGTGATCAAGGAGGCGGTCTTCATAAGCCCGACCGCTGCTAGTTAGTAACTTATGTTCTATGTCAAATACCAGATTTAAATAATGAAATGCAGAAGTATTCTGTAAATTGATAATACAGGTGATGTGTTTTATATCGATGATATTATTTTTCATGTTGATTTCGTTTTATTATAGCTCACTCAGTTTTGAAAATCCTTAAGTAGTCAATCAATTTACTGCAAGGTTTTATTTATGTTCATAATTCTTCCATTAGCTAAATTATTGATTATTTTGCATTAGAAGGTAAATAATCTAATTGTTTTTTTTTATCAATTAATTCAAGGTTTAATTGTACTTTTTTATTGAATTGTTTATTATTAGAGATTCAAGTTTATTAATTTGATGTTAAAATCCCTTATTTTACGCTTTCTAGTTAGTAAAGCGGAGGAAGTAATAAGACAACATTAGTAATAATCCAGTTGATTAAGTTACGTAAAACCACATTTGAAGGAAAAAGTATCAAAAACTAAAGCAAATGATACGATGATACTTAATGCTGAATTTTAATGCTGTAGCTTATACGGCTATTTATAACTCTGGTATTGCAGTATTACGCTATCAAAACCGTAACTAAAACGATACAGTGATATCTGATACTGCAATTAATGCCATCCTAAAAACTGTAAAAGCAAAAAAACAACTTCTCTAACCTAAATACAATACCCGATTTTAGTGATATTTCAGCTATTATTTATCTTTAATTTTAATTTCAGCATCTCTTCACTTACTTTCTTTTGGACTACTTTTCCATAACTTTCTTGAGTGATTGACATGTTGGAATGACCTAATAATTCAGAAACTATTTCCATTGGAACATCGTTGTATAGTAATACAGTAGAGGCAAATGTTTTTCTGGCTGTGTGATGGGTAATTCTTTTTTCGATTTTAGTAATAATTGCTATTTCTTTGAGGTAGGCATTGAATTTTTGATTGCTTAAAGGAGGGAAAACAGAATTACTTTCGATTAAATATTTATTGATAATTTCCTGTGCTTTTGGTAGCAATGGAATCGATATTTGGCGTTGTGTTTTTTCTCGTTTCATCTTGATCCAATTCATACTATCAAAACCTATTTGAATATTGTTTATGGAAAGGCTTCTCATTTCATTATACGCTAATCCGGTATAACAGCAGAAAACGAATAAGTCTTGAATGATGCTTAATCTCTTAAGTTGGAATATGGTTCCTTCGATGCATTTAAGTTCTTCTGTAGTGAGGAATACAACTTCTTTATGTGTTTTTTTTGATTTGTATAATATAAATGGATCTCTATCTAAATATGTCTCCGAAATAGCTTGTTTTATGGGAGTTCTAAGCCTTTGAATGATTTTATTGATAGTAATTTGCTTTATCTTTTTTTCTGTCTTTAGATAGTAATCAAAATCATTTAGGAACTGTAAGCTCAATTCTTTTAAAGGGAAATCGTTTTTATTATGATTCCATTTTATAAAAGCTTCCAAGTGGTTTCCAACATAAACGAATTTTTCATAGGTATTTTGTTTTATTTCGATACCGACTAGCTTTTGTATTCGAGCTAAAAATTTTCTGTAATAAGAGGCTATGTACTCTTCCTTTTTGATTGGTAGTCCTCTATATTCATTATAGATATTATCTAATTTCCAAGGTATTCCTTGAAGCTGATATACCAATGCAATGTTGTAAAGCTTAAGTTCAATATGTTCAAGTAGGGTATTGATGAATTTATGATTTAGCTCCTTCGTATTTACTTTTTGAAGTGTATTTACCCAATGTAAAGGATTCACAAAAAGACCTGTTCTAAATTCTTTCCTTTGCTTGTTGATGGTAATTCTACAACCGATAGGGCATAGGCCTTTTTTATTGGTTCTATTTGCAACTATTAAAAATAGTATTGTGATTTTATTCTGGTTCATA
This sequence comes from Flavobacterium gillisiae, assembly GCF_900107635.1. GTDB lineage: Bacteria > Bacteroidota > Bacteroidia > Flavobacteriales > Flavobacteriaceae > Flavobacterium > Flavobacterium gillisiae. The sequence goes on along the minus strand of NZ_FNRD01000015.1, from coordinate 61,722 downwards.
TCTCCATTGTTTTAAGTTAATGATGTGGATGTGCCAATCAAAGTTAAAACTATGGGAGAATTTGAAGGTTTTTTTAAAACACTATTATTGAGTTAAATAGGGTGTCTTAATTTGTAATTGTATAATTGAGGGCATAAAATACCAGTAAAAATTATACTGAGAAGGATTAAAATTAGGAGTGTGTTTTATTGTAATTTTTTCTCTGATACGATGTCGTAATTACATAATTACGCTCCAATTATCGGGATCATATAAATTGGATTCTTCTTCTGCTTTTATGGCTTTGTGGACCAAAGCCCAAATCTCTTTTTTATCATCACTGCTCTTAAGGATACAATTTATTAATGTGGTTCTGGTTAAAGCTAAAAACTCTTTTATTTTTTCAGTATCATTCAAGACCCCTTGTATTTCAGTAATAAAGAGGTTTTCGGCGAGTTTGTCATCCAGAATAGAATCTTCAAATTGTTCAATACTAGCCTCGACGATGTTCGCTTTTTCTAACCAATCCTGTTCACCTGTCTTTTCATGGTTTTCTATAAAAAGGTTTTTAAGTTCTCTTAAGATTTCCGGCTGATCTAGAGCGGGCTGTGTTTCAATCCAGTCCATGAGGCCACCAAGCTTATTTTCATTTTCTAAATAGCGTACTAATTTTTCTGTGTACTTAGATTTGTTTTTCATTCTAATTCTATTTTATAAGATTGTCGTTTTAAGGTTCTAAATCTTGCTGTAAAGGTAAGATTGAAGAATAAAGACGACCGAAGGGAGGGTTTGCTCGTGATGTTTAACGGAAATGTTATTTTGAAACATTTTTTTTCTTGTTTTGGTATTCACTTTATGATTAAGAATTACTGTTTAAATTCTTTTTTTCTTTTTTTATAACTCTTCTATTTCAACAGCACTTATACCATACGTTTTAAGAAGTTAGCTTGTTTTTCTATTAGTACGTTTTTAAGTTTGTTTGATGCAACTCAAATTCTAAACCATTAAAGTCTTTTTCGGTCATTGAAATAACTATTTTGGTTTAAATAGATTTGTATGCTTGGTCTGGATGGTTTGGCATATCAATGATTGTGTGTTGCAACTTGCCTTCTTCTTTCATTGGTGTTATATAATTTCGGTACACATAATTCTCATTTCTATTCAATATTAGAGCGATTTGTTTAACTGAATAACTGTTATGCTTGCAAAGTTCATATATAACATCTTTGATTTTATTAGGATCATTTTCTCTAATCCCTAATTTTTCTATTTGTTCTCTTAAAACAGAAGGTAACTCCTGTGGTAGTGGATGGGGTTCTGTGTTAAGCAGTACGGGTTCTGTGTTAAGCAATGCGGGTTCTGTGTTAAGCAATTTAGGTTCTGTGTTAAGAACCGCTCCTGCTATGTAATATGTTGCTCTTCCTTTGCCTTTTTGCTCTACAAGTCCTTTGTCTCTTAGACTTCTTAATTCGTTACTTGCTTTTAAAACATCCGAAGCATTTAATTGTCTGTAAGTAGAGTTGTCAATTGCTCCTGCTTCTCGAATGAAAATGAACCCCTTTTTTTGTTCTGTATTCAAATCGAACTCTTTGAAAGTATCCAACCATTGTAAATCGCTCTCGTTAAGAAAATGATGTAATAATAATCTTGTGGTAAATAAATTTGCGGTGTGGTCGCTTTCGAAAGTTGGTGGTGCTAATGAGGATTTTTCCATTAAATTTCTCATCGTTCTGATTCCGCTTCCTTTTGTTTCCGCCAAGTTTGTTTCGTGAAAAATTGATGCAATAAATGGGTTTCTATTTTTTGATCCTGGTTCGCCCAATTGCTCCTCTGGTTTTAAAGAGAATCCCGGGTTTTTGATTTCTAATCTGTTGCCGTATCGGATTATTTGAATGGGTTGGTTCTCTCTATAGGTTCTGTGAATAAATGCATTTACCAATGCTTCACGTAAAACTTTTGAAGGTAAACCAATTGCAGCAGCTTGTAATTTGTCATCGCCTAACAAAAAACCTTTTGGTAAATCGTCAGCTATTGCGCTGAATGCTCTTTGAACCAATTCAATAAGTGGTCCCCGCATATCTATGGTAGTAAATCTATTTTCAGGATCTTCGACCCATTCATTACCCGGAACACGTATGTAATCTATACGAACCATTGGCAGCAATCTTCGTAATGCTTGTCGTTTACCAAAAACTAATAATCCGGTGTAAGTTAATTTCCAATCGTCTTTGTCTTTTTTGATACAGCCTAAAGACCTTAATAAATCAAAATCGTTGTAGCCTAATTCTTCGGCGTATTCGTTTACTTTAGCCCGTAAACTTTTGTATAAAGAAATTGCTTCTTCGCTTATATCATCAATACTGGTATCGTTTACAATAGTACTATCTAAGCTGTCTTCTTTGTTATAGAAAACGAATAAATCATCTTCAGTACATCTTTGGTCGCTTGAACCAATTCTTCTGTATGCTCCTTGTGGTAATCCTTTATTTTTAAAATACAATGGTTTTTGCCCATCAGGTAATTCTTTGACAAACATTTTTAAGATTAGTTTGCCATTTGCCAATTTTTCGATTTCGATTTCTGGTCTAACGGGTTGGTTGAATAATGATGCTGTTTGCGAAGCAATATCTAATTGTAATTTGTCAGGATTTGTAATTCCTTCAACATAATAACTTTGAAATAATGAAGTTTCATCTTTTACAACCCCCAGTACAATTAATCCCCCACCTAAACCGGGTTCATTAGAAAACGCACAAATTGTCTCCATTATGGAAGTATCAATTGCGGAACCTTTTTTAGCTTCAATTGTAGTGCATTCGTCTGTACTATTTAATTGCTCTAAAATGTCTTTGATAGATTCCATAGGGTACTTTTATTATATTGATTGTGCAAACTTAAGCATAATCTTATTTTTTTAATCAATTTAATTGGTTTTGAAAGTTTACTATTTTGCAGTTTCTTGTTCTGCAAAAAAGTACTTTCATAAAATATATTTCAAATTTACGTTTCGATTTTTTACTGATGTGTTACAGAAGTAACAGATTTCAAATTCACACCTCTAAGTATGTCAATTTATCTTCATAACCACACGCTTTTAACATGGATTTATAATGGTCTTCATCTATTAATTTTATAACCATTAGAACATCATTAACGACATTTACACCCTCTTCGAGTAATGTTTCTATAGTATTATCAAACGATTCAATTCTGTCTAAATGAGAGTATTTATTCAGGAAGTAATAAATTCTTTCTTTTTGTTGTTGGTCAAACCCCTTGTTTATGCCTAGTTGTAAAACAGCATTAAATCCTCCATTACTAGCAGTTTTAAAACTTGAAAACGCTTCTAGCATTCTTCTTATTGAATTGGCTAAATTAAAAGACTCAGACATACTAATTGTTTCCGAATTTTGATACTTTAGGATTGAACTAAACACAAACTGATATTCCGAATGCGTTTCAGTTAACGTTTTATCTGCATCTTGAATTAGTCCTGATTTAGTTACATAAAAATTAGCTTTTATACCATCGTCTTCTTGTTTTGGCCTTTTGTTTTTGTCTTTCATCCAATCTCTAACTTGTTTGAAAAACCAAAAATTATGAGTTAGCACAAAAATTTGTTTTGCACCTTGAGTTGATTTTTTTATGAAACTTGACGCATTAAACAAATGATTGCTATCAAAACTAGAAATAGGGTCGTCTAAAACGATGATTTGATTTGCAATTTCAGCATCGTTTTCTCTAATTTTGGAAAAAAAGTAAATTAATGATATTGCTGTTTTTTCGCCTTCACTAAGATTTCTTGCTACTCTTCCATTTCTGAGTAACTGATAACCTCCTTCTTCTATTCGGTGTAATGTTATATCGTTTCTCCCTAAAAACTTATGCAGGTTCTCGTTTATTTTTGCTATTGCTAGAGTATCAGTACTCAAATCGTCTGCTAATATTTTTATAGCATCTTTTAATTTATGAGAGATGGTAGTTTCGGTTCTCTTTAATTCTAAATTATCTGTGATTTCTTTTTCAATACTTTTTAAGTCTTTTTCAATTGCTGCTTGACTTACAAAATGGTTTTCAATTTTGATCTTTGCTTTTTCTGCTAAATCTGAATATGCTTTGCTTGTGGTGTTGTGTTCTCCGATAACATCAACTATAGTTTTAAGATGCGCATTGAAATTGTCAAAAACTTCCTTTTCTATAACTACTTTTTCTAGTGTTGCAAATGGATTCGATTTTTTTAATTCCAAAACACTTATCAAGTCTTGAATTTCGGCATTTACAAGTTGAATATTTTTATTTGTTTCGGTTAATGAATTGTTATAACGTTCCGTAAAAGTTTGAAATAACAAATGACTTTGGTTTACAATTTCAGTTCTAATCCCTTGCAATAATTTTGTTGCTAACTCAGTGATGTTGCCAATAAGTTCTTGGTATTCTTTGTTGTAATGCGCTTCTAAATTTGCAATACAATTTTCCGGTAAAGTCTGACCACAAAACTCACAATTGTCACTTTCGTGTATTTTGTGTAAAGTTAATCCCGTAGCAACCCATTCACCCATATCAGGATTGTCTTTGAGCCGTTCTATTACTTTTGCACTTATGGAGGTTGCAATTAAACCATTTACTTCGCTGTATATTTCTGCAATTTTATCAATATCTATTGCTACTGGTAAAGTACTTGGGTCAATTTCTGCTTTTTCACTATCAATTAATGTGTAGCTTTTTTGAGTGGTCAGTTCTTCTTCTGTTAAAACATACGACTCTAATATTTCTGGTTGTAATAGGATTACTTTCCAAATATTAGCAGAAAGGCTTTTGTTGTAATGCACTGTTGCATAAATGGTTCCTAACAGGAAATCTTTTATCGATTTAGCAGCATCTTTATGAAAATCGTCTGCTTTTTTATTATAAACACCAAGGTCTTTATCAATTTTTATAATCTCTAATTCGCTTGTTTTTAAATCATTTTTGTGTTTGTCTAATAATTTCTTCTCGTCGATTTTTGTTTTACTAATAAACAGTATTGGTTTTGTTGTAGCATCAAATAAATCCAGATTATCTTTTATGAAATCTTGGTTAAAAACCTTAATTTCCAGATTGTGATTGTATGTTTTAGAATCGATTTTACCATTGGTTACTGATTCTACAACAAAATCTGCTTCAGCAAATTCACTATGATTTTTTTTGTTTTCTAAACAACGCAGTAAGCGACCTAATGTAGTTTTGCCACTACCGTTCCAACCATAAATAAGGTTGAAAACATTAAAAGGTTTAGTAACCATATCAGGTTTATGGTTGTCTAAAATACCAAAGTCTTTTATTTTAGTTACTTTCTGTATCATTGGTCTCAGATATTGTTTATTTGTTATTCTATTTTAGAAAGCCTTTTTACTAATGAAGCAATTAAATAAAATTAGCTCAATAGTTTCTTACTTTTAATAAGTTAGTACTCCAAGACAAAAAACTATACTAGTTGTTCTATTTTAATAAATTTTTCTATTAAGTCATTTACTGTTGTGTCCTCTGTATGTTTGGCTAATAGTAAACGATTATCATTTGTACAGAAACATTTACCATTTAATCTCTTAAAATTTTCATTAATAAAACCTGAATAGTCTTCTTGCTTTATTGTAGACTCATAAAATTCAAATCCACATTTTGAACTGTGGTTAAAAAAATCTAGGAAGTTGTTTCTGAAAGTTGATTTTACTTCTTTTCTGAAATTTTCTATTTCACTATCGTTAAAGTTTGTATAAGCCTTTAAAACAAATAAAAAATTGATTTTATATTGATGGACAAATAAAGTATCTCTGTCAAACAAACGTTCTTTAAAATGATATGAAGGAATTGGTTTTCCTTTTTTTGTTATGTTATGGGAATCGTAATTTACTATATCATCAATGAATCCATAAATAAAAAAATTAGGGGTAATGTTGTAACCTTCTGTTAAATCAGTATCCCTATAACGCATTGTAGCATTGTAAGTTCTGTTTTTGTTTAGTAAGTCAATGTTGAACTGAATAATATTCTTAGCATATGTGAATTGCTTGTATTTTGATGTTTTCCCAGCTGAACTATTCGATTTGTAATATTTAGAATCTCCAATATAGAAAATATCACTTGTGTCAATCAGTGATTTATAATCGTAGATATGGTCAATGATTTTACCATCATCATTATTTTTTAGTTTGTCAATTGTTACACCACCAATTTCTACAGTATTCAGTTTATTAGAAAACAATTTGTCAACCATATCTTCAAATACCAAGTTATAATTGGTTATTGCTAGAAAATCCTCTCGTTTTTTCTTGATACTGCTTTTGTCAAATTGAGAGAAATACAATTCACAAAGTACATACATTTTCTTGAGCGTATCGTTGAAATAACGGTATTTAATTTTTTTGAGTTTTGAAATACCATTTCCACACAATTTTTCAAATGATTGCCCTTCAATTAGATTGAATGATTTGTCAATTTTTAGGTTTAGATGATGCTCTTTGTTTAGGTGATTTAGAATTGAAAAAAAATAGGTTAGTAATTCTTCTTCAGTGTTTATTATTTTTTTCTTATTGGTTATCTCAACATAAATTGGAGTTCTTCCGTTCGCTAAAATAGGCAATGACTTTCTGATTGTTTTTTCCCATTTTGGTTTTTTTACTTGGTTTGAAACAAATTCGATGTGCTTAAACAATATTTGTTGTTTGTTCTTTTTATAGTAGTTTACAAAGCTTAGTAATAAATCAAGAAAAGAATATTCTTTATCTCCTAAATTGGTATTTAATTCAAATGTTTCTGTATTATGAATTATTGAAGTGTCGTTGTATCTTTTCTTGAATTCAATTAAACTATTGTAGAAATGTACTGATAGTTGACGTACCCAATTGTATTGCGTTTTGTGTTTTATTGATTGATTTTTGATTAAATCGATCAAAACCTCTTTATTACAGCCAAATATAGTCTCTGTCCCGTCTTTCATAAAGACTTTTGGGAGCATGAAAACCAAACTGTTTTTTTCAAACGAATGATAATAACCTACCGAAGTTATCATACCATCGAAGCCGTTTTGTTTGTAAAACTTTGGATCATCAAATACTTTTTGTAGTAATTCAATTGGATATATTTCGCCTTCTATTAAGATTTGCATATTTTAGGACTCTATTTCTTCTTTACCCTCAGCTACTTGACCTAATTGCGAATGAGCTTCTACTACTTTTAATTCCACTTTTGGTTTTAACTCTATTCGTTCAAATAATTCCTTAATTTTTTCTTTTCCTTTTGTTTTTATAGGGAAAAAATCCTCGTAAGAAGTATTTTCTTCAAACACTTTATTTTCCTCGTCTTTAAACACATCATTCCACAAGTAAAAAATCACTTTATTGATGAAAGGTTTTAACGATATTGTATTAGCGTTATCAGGTTTGATGAAGTAGTTTCCAAGACATTTATCCATGCCCAATGAAGCATTGTTTTTGATGTGATTCAGATTTACCGCTTCTATAAATTTTAACCAACTGTATTTGTTACCGTCTTCAATATCTATTTCGAAATCAAAAGATTCATTTTTCTTCTTGAAATCATCCATTTGATCATAACAGATTGGGATGTATTCCCAATCCCATCTTCTTTTAAAAGCACTATCCATAGGAAACAATGATTGATCAGACGTGTTCATTGAAGCAAGAATAGTAAGGTTTTCAGGTAATTTCATTTTGCCAGCTGCAATACCTTCGACACCTTTTTCGGTAAGATTTTTTTCTAAATAATTTTTTAGTTCATCAGAAGGGGTTATCAAGTATTCTGGATTTCGGTCTAATAGTTGGAAAATGTCTCCAAAAATTTCAGCACAATTTCCTCTGTTTATTTCTTCAATAACAAGGAAATGCTCATTGTTATTTAGATCATTCCATGCTTTTACATAAATATTTGTAAAAACTTGAGGAGCAAATTCATATTTAATATCACCATCTTTTGAAGTTGGCTTATAACCTCCGACAAAAGATGTATAATCGTATTCAGGATGAAATGTTACTCTTTCTGTAAACTCTTCTTTTCCTTTAACTATTTCTTTTATTCTATGAGATTTACCTGTGCCTGGGGAACCATAGTAAATAATATTTTTTGCAATAGGAACTTCTGCGTAATTTAAACTTTCATCATTTTCAAACATTATTATTTCAATGTTTGTTGATTTTGGAGATAAATTTAGTTTTGTTTTTACTCTTTTAGAGTAATCTTTTAATTCGTCAATGCTGGTATTTGTATTAATTTTAAAACCTTCTATTTTGTTGTCTTCAATGTAATAATTTAAATTATCACTAAGAGAACTTTTAAGTACTCTTAATGGTCCAACTTGCTCTATGGAATCATTACTCTCAACCGTGTTTCCTAATATTATTTCTTCATAAACACCTATCTGCTGAAAAACAATTTCTTCGCCAGCTACCCTGATTTTAAATGTAGCTTCTTCCGTGAAAGTCGAAAGTAATTTAGATAGTTTTGTTTTTACTGTTTCGTCGTTAGAATTTTGATTTGTAATTATCTCAAACAACAAACTTTTAAATCTTTCAGATAAAATATTTTCTTCATTACTGAATGACAACTCTATTAAATCAATATTAGTTGAAAAGTTAATTTTTTTTGAATACCTATTTCCACCTTTTCTTTCAGATGTGTTTGCTTTAGAAGAGTCTTCAAAATTAATTTCGCCTAATTTCCAATAAAGTTGAAGCGCTACTTGAAGTGATTCTAAATGTTGGTTGAATAAAGGAGTGTTATTAAATAATCCTAAAAATGTATTTCTATCAATGCCCAAAGTATTAATTTGTAAATCATAAAAATCACAAACGAGAGTTTCGTATTCTGATTTTAGCTTTATGGCTGTTTTTGTACTACTATTTAAAAATTCATCCACAAAAATAATTTCACTTTTTTTTATTGCAGCATAAATTGTATAGGTTACAGCTAATAATTTATTTATTTCTGGTAATGAGCATTTAATACCTAATCTCAAGTTTAGCTCTTCACGATTTACTACATGTTGTGGATTAACTTTCATTGTTTATATCATTTAAAATTTGTTTTGCTACCGCAGATGCTAATAGTGGAGGAACAGCATTACCAACTTGTTTCATTTGGCATGTCTTTGAACCATAAAAAATAAAATTGTCGGAAAAAGATTGAATTCTAGCAGCTTCTCTAACTGTTAAACATCTATTTAATATTGGATGAGTAAATAAACCTGATGAAGGAGTGTCAAATCTTGTTGTTATGGTTGCGGCTATACCTTCTTCTTTTAATCTTGTCCATGTACCACTAAAAATAGATTTTGTCCTATGTTCTTCAGGTAACACTTCTTTTCCTTTTCCTACAGGAATTAATTTTAACCTTTCAATTGCAATTTTCGAATGTTTAGTCGAGATATGATTATGAACTACTTTAGATTTTTTTCGTAATAATTTTTGATAATTTGAAATTTTTTCAACTTCTCTATAATCACAAACTTTTATTCCTTCTCCTGACTCAATAAAAGGCAAATCATAAATAGCTTCTTTAATTGTTACCTTAAAATCATAAGGCTCTGGAAATTCAATCATCTTTTCATTTAAAGTCCCTATAAAAAAAGCACGTCTTCTATTTTGTGGTACACCATAGTCTGACGCATTTAAAGTTTTCGCATTTACAGCATAACCTATTTCTTCAAACCCTTGGATTATTTCGTTTTTAAAAAAGCCATTTGCTGTAGTAAGTATGTTTGGAACATTTTCTAAAACAAAGTACTTTGGTTTAAATATTTTTACAGCATCAATGAATTTTTGAAACAAATAATTTCTCTCATCTTTAATACTTAATCTTTTGCCTTTTTGAGAAAATCCTTGACATGGAGGTCCACCAACAATAACATCTACTTTTTTATGTTTATCTTTTAATTTATGAAAATCTATATTTGATATATCTTCTGCATAAACTGTACTATTTGGATGGTTTAATTTATATGATTCAGCAATATCTTTATCATATTCAATAGCAAATTCTACTTCAAAACCATTTAAAATAAATCCTTGAGAAAGACCACCAACACCTGCAAATAAATCTATAATTTTCAAATTATTCATTCAGTATTCTGTTTTTAGAAATTTCAAAATACTCTTCTGATAATTCAATACCAATAAACTTACGATTAAGTTTTGATGAAGCTACTCCTGTAGTACCACTGCCCATAAATGGATCTAAAATAACATCATTTTTATTAGATAACAATCTAACAAAATGAGAAATTACTTTTAATGGCTTTTGAGTAGGGTGTTTACCGAATTTCTTTTCTTTAGCAGTAGTTAATGATGTTTCTATAAAATCATGATGCAAAACACCTTCATTATTAAAAGTGCCCGAAGTGTCATTATATACGAAATACACCCATGCTTCAGTAGAATTTACAAAATGAATATTCATGTTTCTAGGCATTGGATTGGTTTTATGCCATATACCTGTTGTTTTATAATAGAATTTGTATTCAGCTGCAATTTTTATAATAGTTTCTAACTTTATCAGTGACATAAACATTAATAATGAGCCACTCTTTTTTAATATTCTACCACTTTCCTTAAAAAATGATTTCATTTCTATTTCCCAGTCTTTTTGAGATAAATTGTCCCATCCAGCATATGCAAACTGGTTTTCTCTCATTTTTACAAGGTTAGTATTTCGGTTATGCATGAACTCACCTAAATTATATGGTGGATCTGTGAGTATTAAATCAACACTATTAGAACCAATAAAAGCCATAAAATCATTACAATTACCATTCCCTAAAAGACTATTTTTTGTAATTGATTCAAAACTAACATTCTTTGTTTTAGATGAAATAATAAAATCTTTTTCTAAGTTGTTCTCATCCATATAGTTGAATAAATCAACATAAGGTTCTTCCAATAGAAATATTTCTTTTTCTAAATTCTCGATATATACCATTTATTTCTAATTTGAATTAATATTGACATTGGCTACTTTTAATATTTCAGAAGCATTATTTTCTGCTGCTATTAATTTTTACCTTTTATTTTGGACTAGTGCCCGTTATTTTTAGTTCAAAACCCAAATACCATGAAAATTTAGACAAGTAATCTAAACTACAATTGAACTTACCACTCTCAATTTTGGAGATAGTGGTTCTGCTTACTTTCATTATTTCGGCTAACTGTTCTTGATTGTAACCTTTATTTTCTCGTATCTGACGGATAGTTTCACCAATTTTTAAACGACAATTATAGAGGTGACTCTCCATTGAATTCGCAACACTATTTGTTTCTGTTTTCATAATTATTTATGATTCTGCAATCTGTCTAGTAATAATTTCTATGGCTTCCTCTTTTGCTAGAACATTATCAAATTCCCATAACGAATCTTCATCTTTGTAAACACCATTTCTATCATTCCAACTTAACCATTCAATTAAATCTATTCGTGACCAAGAACTCAGTTCTGATTGAAGTTTATCTCCACGTAATTCCATTAGTTTGTAGTACGGATGTTTTAATTTTTCCTCTTCATTTATATATGTATTCATTTTAATCGAATTTTATATGGTTAAGATTTAAATTATTTACGCCGGAATAACAAATAAGGTTCCTACATGTTCAACACCATCATTATCAACAATAGTAAGCCAAACATTAGTTTCTACACCATGAACTCCGTTAGACAGATTAACTTCTATTTTTTGTTCACTAACTTTGATTACTCTTCCTTCTACTTGTGAATAGTCGGATTTATTGATTGTTACTTTATGGCCAATTAATTCATTCGTATTAACTTCTACCTCTTGTAAATCATCAAAGCGTACGGTATTAACGGGAGGAAAGGAAAGTCCTGTGTTTAAAGCTTGTATGTCAGCTCTAGGTCTTTCGTCGTCCTCAATAACTTGCAGAACTACATACAATTGGTTAGGATTTTCGTTTGGTAATGGTGTGTGGAATTTGACAATATTTCCTTTTTTAATTGATTTCATAACTAATCATCTTTAAGTAGACTATTTCTTAGATTCAAAAACAAATATAATAAAAACAGTGTAACATAGTGCAATATATTGAACAAATTTTAAATAATTTTTATTGATGAAAATAAACTTTATTTTTTAGTTGATTTTACGGTTTTTCACATTTCGAAAAAAAGTTTAATCACTTTAAATTCAGTATTTCCAGAAATATTTGAAAATCGTATAAATAAATCAATTCCTCCTTGTTGTCCTGCAGCTGTGCGAGTTGGACAAAACTACTATTTTGGGATAATGATTCTTGTGTCATTTGGTTTTGTAAAATTATGCAAATGACTTGGGAAAGTGTTTTTGTACTACAAAATAAATTGTAGTTTTTGAGACAAATCCGGACTTCAAACTTATGCGTTTCGTGGTCATGATCTAATGCTATAAAATTCAGATTTTTTGCTTTTAAAGTGTTTTCGCGAATTATGTATGGTTTTTCCAGTTCTTCAATAACTTTATTGATTTGCTCAGTTGGCATCAGGAATGCAGTGAAGTTCCAGGTTCTCAGTCTTGGGGCATTGTCGATTAAAAGAGTGACTTGTTGGAAATAGTTGGAATTTCCATTGGCTGTGACAATGAATTCTGTTTTGCTATTTTCTTTTTTTGGAAAGACAATTATAAAGTCGATTTCCCTGCAGTAGTAGCTGAGGTTTTTGCCTAACCAAAATAGGATATGCTTTTGATTTTCAGGTGTTTCATTTATAAGTTTTTTGATGGTTTGATTGTTGTCTTGGAACCAGTTCCAGAAGGTATTGATTTTTTTCATTGTGTGAAAAGGTTATTTGGTTATTCGTTTAGGGTTTAAAGTTCGTTTGTTGCAGAGATCCTTCCTGCGTAAGGATGACAATGGATGATATTATCGTTTGTCTTTGGTGGTCTTGTCATAGGCAATTAAGTTTATCATTTGGCGTAATCGACTGCGGACTCGATTGCCGTAATGAGTTTCTATTTCGGACGCTGATAGGTTAGTGGTGATGTGGGTTTGTAGTTTTTTAGAAGTGAATAAATCATAGCGAGATAATAGTATTTCTGCCATTACATTGCATTCGTTGCCAAAGTATTTAAGATTATTTTCTGTACCTAAATCATCGAAGCAGATTGTTTTGGGCTCCGATACGTAGAGCTTTCCTTTGCTGTATTTGTGGATAATTTCGTAACCCTCTTGAATGAATTCAAAACTGATATCCCGACAGGGCTTTATGTAAAATTTATGTTCCGTAGGGGTGAGGTATTTCATCACATTCATTAGCGATGTTTTACCACAGCCCACTGGGCCGCTCAACATTATTCCTTTATTCAGGTTGATGTTAAATTGAAAACAAGTTTGTTGATCTTTGAGAAAATAAGCTATGAGTTTGTAGATTATGGGAAGATCGCTTTCCAAGATTTTGAAATGATTTCCGTATAATTCCCCGCCTTTTTTTTCGAGCCAAAGTATTACTTGTTCGTAGTTGTATTGGGACTTGATTTCTTGCATAGTTTAATTTTTTACTCACCCTAAATCCCTATCCGAAGGAGAGGGACTTTGAGCTGCTTAGTTTTTAAAATTACTTTTGAGTTGTCATAGAACTGATCCTTTCTAATGCTCAGATCGGGAGTATGGGTTAAATCGATTCTCGATACATTTTTATAAAATAGCTTGTTGTAATTTTATAAAATCACTCAAACTGACGAATGGCTTACAAAGGCTCGGAATAGTCTTTGTCGACAGTTGTATTGAGGTGTTTTGCTCTGTTGGGTTGATTTTGTTCATTTGAGTTAAATTTGTTTGCGTTTATCATCCAGTTTTGTGCTGCGGCTTTCCACTCGACCATTGGGGTTTTGCCGCCTACTAGCCATCCATTGCTGGAGAAGTAATTGAAGAATTTTTGTGCTTCGATTTCTGGGAAGATTTGCTCGAGGAAATATGTTTTGATTTCTTCGAAAGGTGGAGGTTCTTTACCGACTATTTCTTTTTTGCTTATTTTCTTTGTCGTTGAATCCGAAAAGGATTTCTTTTTTTCGCGCAACTTTTTTTCTTTCTTTTGCTGACCGCCTTCAGTTTGATTTTTATTGGTGTCAGCGAATGCCAAAGGCATTTCAGTATCTACTTTTTTAAAAAATGAATCGTCATCTTTAAAATTTTGTGCTTGCTCATTTCCGTTTACAATCTTTATAATGTTTTGATTGTTTGTATTATTTGTATTGTTTATATAAGGTACTAGCGCTTGTTCAGTGCCTGTATCACTACTAGTACAGGACTTGTTCACTAGTTGTTCATCAACTAGTTTAAAAACTGGTTCAGTATTTGAACTTGTGTTTCTTTCACTTTTGGGCATTGGTTTTAGTTCGTCAGCTAAATTAAATAGGTATACTTGACTTCCTTTGAATGGATTATAAGATGGCTCGTAATTGATGTAGCCCAAAGAATGCAAGTTTTTTAAGCATTTGTGATAGGTTGCTTTGGAACTAATTTTGCTGATTCGCATCACCTCATCACGAGAAATACTGATGGGGTTTTTGAATCGATTGCAATTCCAGAATTGGAATAATGCAATGTACAAACTAACGTGTGTTGGATTGAGAATTTTGTCTTTTGATACTTTATCAAAAAACCCGGTTAAGTGTTTTATGTAGTTCATTCGAAGTTAGTGGTTTATCCTCTCCCTAAACCCCTCTCCAAAGGAGCGGGGCTTTTAGAAGGTTGTGGTTAATGGTTATGAGATCCTTTCCTAGGAGCACATCCTTTTTATGGGATGACAATAATAATGATGATTAGATCCCTTCTTTGATGGGGTTAAAAACAATGTCAGATGATATTATTATTGCTGTTTAAATAGATTGGGTGTAGCTTGTACTTTGTTGATCTCGAATAATTTTTCTATATCTAAATCAGAATAATATATTATACCACCCACTTTTGTATAGGTAAGTGTTCCGTTTATTCGAAGGTTTTGGAGCGTACCAGGGGAGATGTTAAGAAGCTTTCTGACTTCTGTTGATTTTAACCATTTTTTGGATTGCTCATTTTTGCCTTTAAGTATTTCTTTAATATCTTCTAAAAGAGATTTGTGAAATTGATTTAGGTCTTCTTTGGTAAGGATTTCGATTGCCATAACTTGTGTTTTAAATTGTTATGATGCAAAAGTGTCGGTTTTGGAAGTTTTTATATCACAAGTGGTTCACAAGTTGTGAAAGAAAAAAATGAGTTTTTGTTTTTAATTGGCGGTGTTTATTGACTTCTTTTAATAAAATAACAATTTGGGTTTTATTTAATTTTTTCTTTTGCTTTGATGCAAAAGAAACAAAAAATAAAGCCTGAAAATTCAAATCTTACGAAACTGTCTTTTGTAATTTACCTGACAGCCACTGGCGATCCTCCTTTTAATTTCAAATGTTGTCTTTGACGTTATTAATTTAAGTGCGGGTTTAAGGTACTGGATGGCGAGTGGTTTTCATGAAGTTATTCTTTTCTTTTTTGCTTGATCAAAAAAGAAACAAAAAATTATTCATGGGTTAATATTTTTTTTTTGTATTCATGAATCTTCGATTTCACTGCCTGAAAATTAAAAACTCAAAAACTACCTCAAAACTTTGTTCCGCAGCCCGAGCCGTTCGCCTTTCAGGCTCAACTCGCGGACTGCTGCCACTCCGTTTTTTCATTGTTTTATGCTTTTTAATTTAAGGGCGGGTTTGCGAATAGTAGACATTTAGTGAGAGTAGTTTTTATGAAAATATTCTTTTCTTTTTTGCTTGATCAAAAAAGAAACAAAAAAATCAAGCCTGAAAATTAAAAACTCAAAAACTACCTCAAAACTTTGTTCCGCAGCCCGAGCCGTTCGCCTTTCAGGCTCAACTCGCGGACTGCTGCCACTCCGTTTTTTCATTGTTTTCGGACGTTTCTAATTTAAGGGCGAGTTTGAGAATAGTGGATATTTAATGAGGATAATTTTCATAAAGATGTTCTTTTCTTTTGACTTGATGCAAAAGAAATAAAAAATCAAGCCTGAAAATTCAAATCTTACGAAACTGTCTTTTGTAGTTTACCTGGCAGCCACTGGCGATCCTCCTTTTAATTTCAAATGTTGTTTTTGACGTTATTAATTTAAGTGCGGGCTTAAGGGTACTGGATGGCGAGTGGTTTTCATGAAGTTATTCTTTTCTTTTTTGCTTGATCAAAAAAGAAACAAAAAAATCAAGCCTGAAAATTAAAAACTCAAAAACTACCTCAAAGCTCTGTTCCGCAGTCCGAGCCGTTCGCCTTTCAGGCTCAACTCGCGGACTGCTGCCACTCCGTTTTTTCATTGTTTTTTGACGTTTTTAATTTAAGGGCGTTTTTACGAGTAGTGAATAGTTAGTAGTGGGTAGTTTTCTTGAAGAGATTCTTTTCTTTTAGCTCACTTGACTTTTATTGGGCTCGCTTAATTTTCAATGTCAAGCCCGCAGTAGTCGTCTTGGACACTTCCTAAAGTGAACGGTAAAATCTTTACCATGATATGTAGTTTTAAAAATAAATAAGCCCGTTGGTTGTAATTAGTTTTTAGTCCTAATTGTCGTCAGTTTGAGTGATTTTCGTTGGAAAATTGTTTCGGAATTAAGATAATTTTGAATTAAAAACGGTTCTCGATACATTTTTTGCTACGTTTTACTCCACAAAAAACACTTCCCGAAGCAAGTACGGGATAGACTGAACTGACGTTTTGAGTAATTATACCCAATGGGTTTTAGGAGTGAGTAGAGCTGATTTTTTCTAGGTTTTTTTTATATATAAAAATCACAATAAAAAAGTATTTTTAAGTGTTTACTGCTACTGATTTGTTTAATTCTGTACAGAAATAGCTAGGGGATATGCCTGTACGGGTTTTAAATGCTTTTGTGAAGTTTTGAGTAGAACCAAAGCCAGTTTCGTCTGCTAGAGATTTGTTTTTGTAGTTACGGTATTTATTGTCACTTTTAAGCAGTTCTATGATATGATCAATCTTAAGATCAGTGATATATTCAATGGTTCCTTTGTTACGGTATTTTGCAATTATTTTGTAAGCATATTTGGTGTTTGTATTCAATAAAGAAGCCAGTTTCAATAAATTCATCTCTTTTTCGAGATATTTTTTACTATATTCGAATTTTTCCAATTTTTTTAGAATTGCAGCAACTACTTCAGGATTGATATCGAGTTCCTTACTTTCGTTTGCTACAAATAATTTGGATTTTTCCGGTTGACGGTTCATCAGCTCTTTGAATAACTTTTTATTTTTATAGTTCCTGTAAACAAGGAATGAAATTATTGACATCAAGACTGTTGTGGTACTAATGGCAATAACAGTTATGGAATTATTGGAGTGTTCTAAATTACGTTGCGTTTGAAGTAGTTTTTCAGTATCGTATACTTTCGTTATTTTTCCTGAAAGATATTTGTAATTGTGTTCTAATAATTGATCTATTTTTAAGAGTTGTCCTACGTAAAGTAAATGTGCTTTTTTATCATTTTTAGTTAGAGAATAATCAATTAGTAGTTCATAAGCCTCCCTTAATTCCGGTGTTATATGGTTTTGTTGTTGGAAAATTACATCTACTTTTTTGAAATAGAATACCGCTTTTTCTTTTTGATTTTGAGACCAATAATTTTTACCAATATAAAAATAAGCAAGAGTTTCATTGGCAAAATCTTTATTACTCTTAATATCCGGTAATGCCATCGATAATTTTTTTATAGCATCGACATAGTTGTGTTTAAAAGATTGGTTTATACCTTCAGAAAATAGAAAGTATGATTTCATTCTAAAAATTTCAAACTGAATTACCGCTTTTATTCCTATTTGATTTATTTGACTGCTTAATTGATATTTATTAACTCTGCTATAGCATTGACCCAATGAATATAATGAATTGACATAGGCGTGATCATTTTGCTCTTTAAAATAAGTAACGCACTCTATGAATAAAGCTATTGCTTCGTGATAAAATCCAAGATAATATTTAGTTAGTGCTTTGCAGTATTTTAATTTGTAAATAAGATATTCGTCATTTGTCTTGGAAATAAAATCCTCGGCGATGAGGTAATTATCCAATGCTTTCATCATCTGTTTATCATCATAATATACTATTCCTTTTGTCATGTAAGCGGACCCAATCAATTCATCACTGTTTGTTCTTTTAGCAGCAGTAACCGAACTGTCAGCATATTTTTGTCGGAGTTTTTTATCGAATTTATATATTAAGGATTTATAGGCGAGCGCCATTTGCTTATCGTTTTTTTCGGATTTGGCTTTAGCTAACCAAGATTGTGCATATAATTTTTCTTTTAAACTATCACTTTCCTTATAATTTATTTTTTCATTGAAATAGTCGCAACTTTTGTTAGAGAGACTATCTGGAATTATAAACTTTTTTTGAGCGCTTAAGCTAGTAAAAAAACAAAATAACAGTAGGATTAAGTAGTTTTTTTTCATGTTCTAAAATGGGGATTACAGCGTTTTAAAAACGAAATAAAGGAGTTCGACCTTTATTTATCAGGAATAAATGTAGCTAAAAAACTTCAATATAAAGAATATTAACCCTAAGTAACCTTAAATGTATTTTTTGAATGTTAAGTTATTGATTATGTATGAGTTGTTTATGAATCTACTGCTGTTCAATTCGGGAATTACACCTATTAAATTCCCGAATTGAACAGCAGTAGGGTTGTGTGTTACGGATTACACATTTAGTTTTGTCCTGAATTCAAATGGTTTTGTTATGAGCATAATCACCACTGTTCCCATTACCCCGGGTGAAAAGAACTGATGAAAAAAGTAATCAGTAACATTTAAAACATTTACAAAAATGAAAAAAGTATTTTTATTCTTAGCCATTTTAATGTGCTATTCCATTTCGCTTATTCTGCAGTCTTGTAGTACTGATTCTGAACCAACTATTGACAATGTACCCAATAGTTTTGAAAAGGCGAAGCTGAATGCTATTAAAAATTCTAAAAGTAGAGTTGAAATCCCAGCCAACAGCGGTAATCCCTTTGATGATGAAGGACAAGCACTTTATAAGCAAGGATCTTACCCTATTTTGAAAATCTCAGGTAAAGGAAGTGTAACTAGCAAAGTAAAGAGTAGTGATTCCAATTCGGTAGCGTCAAGCAAAGTATTGGTTATTCTTTCGGATAGTTTGTCTGAAATAATTGCTAATTGGGATGTGTCAGTAGAAGCGAAATTAAGTTTTAGTCGGTTTATTAATTCCTTGCTGTTTCTTTCAAAAACAGAAGAACGATATGAAGTTCTTTATAATTTTATAATCCATTATGAAGCGAGTATTTTAACTAGTGAGACGTTTTCGGAAAATGATAAAGAAGTTATCCTAACGAATTCATCCGTTGTTCGGTATGAAACTTATGAAGAGTCAATAAGGCCTCCAAAGAATAAAGATCCTGATTGGACTATACTTTTTAGAGAAGTAAGTTCATCAAAAAAGTATTAGCTGTTGATTTGTAGCAGAAATTGTATTTTTAGATAAGTAGGTTAACAGGGCTGTCCAGATAGGGCAGCCTTTTTTTGCATTTGACTCTTTTAATTTAAGGGCGTGTTTAAGAAAATGGTTAATGATACTGATTATGTAAGCCGAAAATAATTTCAATAACGTTTTATTAAAAGTAAGAACCAATGGTTTTCAAAAATTATAATTTTACTTTTTTGCTTGATCAAAAAAGTAACAAAAAAATCACTGCCTCACGATTTTTATCTCAAAATCATCGAACAAATTTTTCTATCGTGACCCCAGCCGCTCGTCGTTCCTCCTCGTCTCCGGGATCACTCCCGCCGGCCAACGCTAAAATTCTTATCGTGATTTTTGATATAAAAATAGTAGGGCGCGGTTTGATACTACATCATAAATAGTGTTTGTAGTCATTCCGAGGGACGAAGGAATCTCATTTACAGTGTAATCATTTTTTGTGGTTTATTTGAAGTTGTTATTTCCAATCTAGAATGGTTTTCGATTCAATTTTTCACTTCCTTCTTGATCAACCC
Source organism: Flavobacterium gillisiae (assembly GCF_900107635.1). Taxonomy (GTDB): domain Bacteria; phylum Bacteroidota; class Bacteroidia; order Flavobacteriales; family Flavobacteriaceae; genus Flavobacterium; species Flavobacterium gillisiae. The sequence goes on along the minus strand of NZ_FNRD01000015.1, from coordinate 41,715 downwards.
TTCGACTTCGCTCAGGGTGACGGTAACAAAAAAATATTCATGGTTTATTATTGTTTTTTGAGGTTTTTATTTTAAGGGCGGTTAAAAACTTGGAAGCGTTTTTGATTTTAATTTTCATCTGCTTCGTCCATGCGGTTGATGAGTTTGTTTTTGAGGGTATTTATGAATTTGGTTTTTTCCGTTTTTCTGTTGCGGATTTCGAGGAAAACACGGTGGAATTGCCCCAAGTCTATATCAAAAGCGGATTCAAAATAACTTACTACTTCTTTTAGACTGGATTTTCCATTATTAAAAACACCTTCTGTATGTAATGCGTAGATTATTTCAATTAATTCAACTTTTGAGCCTGTCCATTTCTGCTTTTTGGAAGATAGAATAGTTGGCTGTAGCTGGTCGCTGTTATGCTCTAATTTTATAATTTCTGATTCTATGTAGGATTTAATTAAATCATTGGCCAGAATTTTTGCCAATTTATAATCATGTGAAGTTGAGAAACTCTGATCTGCTTGAAAGTAAAAACTATCCAGTGTGAGTTTAATGTCATATTTACCTCTTACAAAATACCTTTTGTCAAGGCATCGATTATTTGTACGGTGGTAGCGGTAAAATTCCTGATTTTCTTCGAAGAATGTTTTTAATTTTAATATTTCAGTGTTGTAGTATTTACGAAGTGTTTTTTTTGAACCGTAGGGTTTATTGGTTTCAATAGTATAGATTTCATTGTAATAAATGAGCTTCGCAGCAAACATAGGTTTGATATTGCGGAAAAAATCAATCTCCTCATTTTTATCGTGGAATTTGTAATTTAGGCAATATGTTTTTAGTTTTTCTAAAATGGATATCGAAATCTTTATGGACTTCTCCGCGTACTGGACGGGCTCTTGCATTTCCAGATGTATTTTGTCTAATTGATGTTCTAATTCGGATAAGAGGGATTGAGAAAACAATTTCATTTTAGGTTATTTAGGTTGGTCAATTGTACTGATTTGAGTATTAGATGTTTTGACAAATCTATTGGTCTGACATCAAGGGTACAAATAGTCCTGTATTCAATTCCCGAATTGAATATTGAAATTCCCGAATTGCATAGTTGAAATTTGAGTAAAATATTGGACGACAACGCCTAATAAGCAAAGAACAGCCTAATGAAAAGTAAAGTTGCCTTTCATTGCAATACTCAATCTGTAATAATACAAAAATTGAATTAAATAAGCCACATTGCAAACGCTTGATATCGTTTTAAAATACTCGATTTAAAAGAGCAAGAGGTTACGAAGTCAGGAGACTTCAAGAGCGGGGTTTATTTTAGGACGAGATAAAGGTGGGCACAGAATGCAATTTTGCGCTAACGAAAAAAGCGACAGCACAAGCGCTTGCAAATTCTTGAAAACGAAGCTAAAACTGACCATCAACGAGGAGAAAAGCGGGATAAAACGTCCTGTTCACTTCACTATTTTGGGATTCGGATTTGTGCCAACTTACAAGAAAGGAAGCAAGAACGATTATCAGTTGGTAGTGGGAGAAAAAGCGTGGAAGAAACTCAAAGAAAAGCTCAAAAACATGAGCCGCAAAACCGCTCCAGTCAAGCTAGAAGACCGTATTGCCAAGATAAACGAAATTCAACGAGGATGGTTAAACTATTTTCGGGGAACGAGTATCACGGGAAAATTACGGGATATAGATGGCTGGCTCAGAATTTAGCGAAGCGGTATCACGAATACAAAAAAAACAATAAACACTTATGAGTAAACCGACTTCGATACTGTATTTGGCACGATTGGAAGAAACCTGAGAGGAAAAGGAAAAACCTAATTCGATTAGGAATTGACCAAGACCACGCCTATGCATGGAGTCGAACTCGCAAAGGTGGTTGGGCAATTGCTCAGAGTCCAATCTTGGGAACTACCATAACCTTGAAACGCTTAAAACAAAAAGGGTATCAATCATTGACTGATGTTTACATCTCACTTAATCCATCTCTTTGCGAACCGCCGAGTACGTGACCCGTACGCTCGGTGGTGTGAGAGGCGCACTCCGTTCCATTATGGGCGGAGCCGTCTACTCGATTGAGCGATCGGATTTTTATTTATTTCAATTTTCGGTTTCGCTTCCGCACCGATTTTAAGTCGGAAGTATTATAAAAATTAATTATTATGTCAAAAAATAAAAACAAACCCGTATATATTCCAATGTCTGACGAACTATTTAAACTTCGAATTCCTTCAATCCTTATTTGGAATGAAATTGCCATAGAAAATAATATAAGAAGAGCTAATGAATTAGGATTAGAAGTCAAAACGGAAATCATTAATGGTAAATTAAAATTCACTGTTAATGACCCTTCAAAACCTCGGAGAAAACGCTTTTATGAATTGCACGATGACAATCGCTACAAACAGATTCTAAATCGTCTATTTTCTCTTTATAAATAGTTCTGTAATGTTTGTGATGAACTTCTTGAGCTGGTTTTGTTTTGCAATACAAGCAAATTCCATTATCTCTTTCGATTACTTTATCACGAATTATTTTCCATTCGGCAGATTTTAAATATTTATAATAACTATAAAATTTGCTTTTTCTAAAAACATCAAAATACTCACTAATGATTTTATTTTCATCGCTTTTTTTCTTTTTCCAATTGTCAAAGTTTATTTGGCTAAACTCACTTTCAAATAAATTACCGTGGGTTTTAAAAGCAAACTGGATATTTCTAAAAGCACCGCCACATTTTGAACATTGTTTAAAAAGTCTGGTTCTATTATTTGAGCAATGTTCGATTACTAAAATTGTATCAGGATTTAAACAACAGTCTTCAAATTTAGAAGTAAAAATAGATTTGCAATCTAAACATTCATTAAGATTGTGGTGTTCAAAAAAACTATTTTGTTTTACGTTTCTGCTTTGACATTTTGGACATTCACTCATTAATTATTCGGTTTAGTTTCTGCACCGCTTTTAAGTCAGAAATAATTTTAAATATATTCAATATGGAAAAAAAAGAAATTAAAATTGAGGACTGTGTTCCCAATTAATCAGAAATTATTACAAATCTTGAAAAACTAACTTTTCTTTTAAAAGAGTTAATTGAAGTTAAAGATTTTTTAAATTCTAATGGATTTAACTTAGAGTTCATATTTAGTGGCCAAAAGGGTTTTGAAAAAGGTGACTAAATTTTGAAAGTGAATTTTTAACCATTATCTCAGCGTCAGCACTAGAAGTATAACCTCGTTTTGTATTTACTAATTCAGTTAACTTAGCAGTTAATTCATGATACAAAGGAGTAAATTTAACTTGGTTGTTCAACTTAGCATTTATACCTTCAGATTTGTCAAATTCAGAAATGTATTTCCCTTTGTATTCTTCGAATATATTGTTTAATTCTTTTTCTAATTTTTTCATTTTAAGCTTTATTTGCGGTTTACCAAGCTGTCGCTCAACGTCAGTCTGTGAAAAAACCGCCGTTTAATTCTATCAAATATAAGCAAATAATCTAATTATTAGACAGAAAAGTTGTATATTTAAAGATGCAACACATCACAGGAATTCCTCGCAATCAGATGGTTTTTTCTAGTTTAGAAGATACTATTTTACCAGAAAACCCCGTTCGTTTTATCGATGCGTTATCATTACAAACTTTAGGTTTTCTATTCAAACTATTAAAACTGAAGATCGCCCGAGCTTTGATATTAAAGTCTTTCTAAAAATCTACTTATATGGTTATCTCAATGGATTAAGAAGTTCAAGAAAGTTAGAAAAAGAGTGCGTTCGCAACACAGAACTAAAATGGCTTTTGTGTGGAATTGTACCCAATTACCGTAGTATTTCCGATTTTAGAAAACAGAATCTATCAGGGTAACGAACCGAGCGATAACTAACATATCCGAACGATCGGGGTTAGTACTTTTTATATTTCAAGTTTTGTTGAAAAATAATTATCGCTCCTCATTTCACGATATGTTTCTATTCCAAGTTTTTCATGTTCTTTAATCATTGCTTCAACAGGTAGTATCGAAGTTCTTAACGAATGAAGGTAAGCTTCATATTTATTAAATAAAGAACTATTGCTCAGTTCCTTCAGAGAAACAAGAGAAGTATATTTATTTTGTTCATTTGTAATTAAATATTCTAGCATTTTGACATTCTTATCTTTCGCTATTCTTTGAGCTTGAGCAGAACCTCCAATTTTATTCCAAGAAGGACGTTTTCCATGTTTAGTTTTATGCGCTTCAATTAATACTCCTTCAGTATTTTTAATGTCTTCTGCTCCTTCTTTACCAAGAATGTTTTTTAATTCCGAGTCACTATAAATTCCTTTATACTTTCTCTTTTGTCTATTATTAAAAGGCTGTGATAGCTGTGATTGTAATATTATAGTAAAACCTAAGTATTCATTTATTTCAAAATATTCTTTAATTCTATCAAGTTTACAGCTATTAGGTAAACATTCAACGATTCCATTATGCTGTTTAAATCGCTCTATTAAGTCTACAGCTAAACCAATATAAAGAACTTGTTTCTTGTAATAATCCCAATAACAGTATATACCAGCAGTTGACCAATCACTACTATTCTCTAGAATTAGTCTTTCCAAAGCAGCTAAAATACTACTTGTTTCAGTTTTTTTATATTTTTCAATTACTATTGTACCAAGCATTTTTGTATCCTGTTTTTGTATTAAGCCCAACGTCCCGTTGCTTGTGGATGGTGGGGATTTCGGGAGCGGAGTATTTTCGGTTACTACAAAAGTTCTTGCGAAACGTGAACGTGAATTTACCACTAAATCCCCACTATACACAAACAACTGTTATGCCTTCGGTTTTATTTTTGCAATAAATGTTTCTTTTCTACTTCAAACTCTTCGGCAGTTAATGTTCCATTATCATATAATTGCTTTAGTTTTTGTAATTCGTCAGAAACACTATTATTTGAATTAATGATTACTGTTTCTTTTTTTTCTTTTGATACTGCCCAAATTAAAGCAACAACCCAACCGATTAATGTCCAACCTAAAAATAGGTTTAAAAGTAGAATTGAACTAAAATTTCTCTGTTTACGACCAATAATTGATGGTAAAAAATATACAAATAATAGTATAATAATTATTAAAATTTCTTGTATTCCTATACGTCCCATATTTAAAATGTTTAAGTTTTTTTTTCGGTTTCGCTTCCGCACCGTTTAAGTCAGAAGTATTTATAAATTAATTATTATGTCAAAAATCAAACAATTTATTCAGAAGTATTTTTTTTATGATTGGGAAGAGTTTTGGTTTTCATTTCCAACTTTTCTATACTTAATTGTTGCTCTTGCATTATATTTTCTAGTTTTTGTAATTCTTTATCGGATTGCATTTTCAGAGTGTCTAATTTTATAGTCAATGAAAGAACAGCAATTATTAAAGCTAAAACAGGCACAACAATTTGAACAAAAACCTTAAACCAATTAAGAATTATGTCTTCATTCCTTTTTTTATATTTTTTGTTTACAAAAGAAGCTACTCCTTTGTCGGTAGCATACAATCCTAATTTGTATTTAGGATTATGTCTAAAAACTTCTTTTTCTTCAAATAACGACATTTTCAATAACTCGTATTCTTCAATAGACACTTTGAGTAAAGGTAAAATAATATCATCATTTAATCCTATTTCCGTATTTTCTGCGTTCTCAAAACCTGAAATGACATATTGTTTTGATAATATTTTTAATAATTTATGTTTAAGTCTATTATTATTCATTTTTTATCATTTCGTTTTCGGCTATACCAAACTGAGGCATAACTAGTATATAGGCGAAACAAACTTTCGTATATACACCCTAATATAGGTAGATTAGCGAAGGTTCGTTTCGCTTTATCGATTCTCAAATATATAGTATTTTTTATATAAATTATCAATTAGTTATAAAACAAAAAAAAGACACCTCACAGCACTTTTCATTTATTCCTATCTCTCCAGCTATCATTAAAACACCTATTTCTCACGCGCTCATAAAAATTACCTCTCAAGTAAAAGCCTACAATCCAAACCACAACTAGCCCTATTATTTCATACCATTCCAGAGTTACTATAAATTTGATTAATTGTCAAACCTATAATTTTACAGAGTTAGCTACAAATAGTATAGTGTGTGATTCGCGAATTAAATATTATTGTTTGAATGTAAAAAGGGTAGTTACATCCATACTTTATAAGAACCTCTTCGTACTAATTGCACACGAAAGGATTTGTGCGGTAGCGGGCCTTCTTTAGAGAATGATTTAGTGATTATTTATTAGATTTATTTTAGGACAAGATCATCTTTGTGGGCACAGAATGCAATTCTGCGCTAACGAACCGAGCGATAACTAACATATCCGAGCGGTTGGGTGACTTACATATCCGAGCGATCGGGGCCGTCTACTCGATTAGCTGCTGCCGTTTGTTTCATCTTTTAATTTCTTATTTTTCTCTATGGCTTCGTGAATAAATAAGTCAAAATCTTCTTTATTTTCAAACTCTGTATTGTCATAGCTTACACGAATCATATTTTCATGAGTTCTACCTTCAGGAATTATAGTTTTAAAAACTAATTTTAGATATGGTATGTCTTTATGAATCCAATAATATGCTCCAGACAAAACGAGCATGCTGTAATATTTAATTTTGTCTAAAAGTAAAGGTAAAATAATTTTTAACGGCTTTTTTGCAACTTCGTTTGAGACATTATCATAAGACCAATCTGTAATTCTTGCCCAATATTCAAAATTGAAAAGATTTTTATATTCTTCGTCATTTAAGTCTTCTTTCGGAACTTCATCAATTAATATTTTTGCACATTCCAACACCGTTTTAAACATATCTAATGCTTGTACCTCTGTCCATGCATCATAGTGCCAAGTATCAGTATATAGTTCATAGATAGAATGTATATTTCTAAGAATGCTTTTATGAGCATAAAGAATGTCAACAATGCTACTTTGAAATGCTATTTTTTGAATAAGAGTTGTTGATAAGAAGTTTTCTGTCTTTTCTAATGTCTTCGCATCTTCAGGAGTTTTACTCGGAATTCCCTTTGAAAGATCTATAGCTGGTAAAAATTCAATTGTTTTACTCTTTTCTGAGCCATCTAATAAAGTGGTTGCTTGCCAAAATATTGAGTTTGTAAAATATATTTTTTCAGTTTTTAAATCAACTGCAAACACTATTACGTGTGTTCTAAAACATAATTCTGTCCAATAAGACAATGTAGTTTGTTTGATTCCTCCAACTGTTGGTTTTTCGTCAGCACGAATATAAAGTTCTTCTGCACTTTTAACTTGTGCTTTTAAGTACCTTCCAATTACCCTGTCTTTAAATACAATTTCGATTTCAAAATCAATTCCATAATCATTTTCGGTTGCATTTCTGAATATACCTAGGTCTTTAAGTTTGTATAGTAATATTGCAAACGAATCAGATTGAGATTTATGCTGTTTAATTCTTTTCGGAAAATCCATAGTTGTCTATTTTGCAGTTTTACGGTTGCAGCTAACTTATATATAACATCAATAAGCACCACTTTTTTAATGGTTTATTACATTTCCTGCCTTCTGTTCTAGTACCTGAATAAAAGCTTTTAAAGTTGTTATCACAATACCCACTTTTAGTGATATTTATGTATTCCTTTGAAGTAAAAGTATAGCAATATAATGTTGGTTCTTTACGGTTTTCCATAATCCCTAAAAAAAAAGACACCTCGCAGCATCTTTCTATTTCTTTCTAATCCTGCAACTATCATTAAAATGCCTATTTCTCATACGCTCATAAAATTTACCTCTCAAGTAAAGTCCTACAATCCATATGACAGCCAGCCCTATTATTTCATACTATTGCATAGATACTATAAATATGATTAATTGTCAAACCTATAGCTTTATTGAGATAGCTACAAATAGTATAGTGTGTGATTCGCGAATTGAATACTTTTGTTTGAGTGTAAAAAGAGGAGTAACATCCATACTTTATAAGAACCTCTTCGTACGAATTCCATACGAAAGGATTTGTGCGGTAGCGGGCCTTCTTTAGAGAATGATTTAGCGATTATTTTATTAGATTTATTTTAAGACGATACAGTATTTGTGGGCACAGAATGCAATTCTGCGCTAACGAATCGAGCGATATCTATCATATCCGAGCGGTCGGTATCGTGGCGAACTTTGCAGCGGAATATCCAGCTACAAATAGTATAGTGTGTGATTCGCGAATTGAATACTTTTGTTTGAGTGTAAAAAGGGGAGTTACATTTATACTTTTTAAGAAGCTTTTCGTTAATAATCTACTTACGAATTCCACACGAAAGGATTCGCGCGGTAGCGGGGCTGATTATCGATCTACTGGTTACAAACTTTATACTGAGCCAGACGCCTCTTATACAGATATTTATGCAATTGAATTTTTTTTCTTTTTATGGCAATCCATTAATGGAACTGATTTACTTGACAAAAAACCTTTCGTTTTTGTTTATGAGTTTGAACGAATTGAGAAACCATTCTATTTTATTTGATGACATAACCAATAGTATTATGAATCGATATCTTTCGCGGAGCACGAGGAACAACCAAAGGAATCCATTTAGCCGAAGCCAATGCAATCGTATTGGCTTGCGTAAATCACGATGCTACAGCCCTTGCATAACATGAAATCAACCACCCAGAATGTGCGCATTAAATACCCTCAAAAGAGTTTATCGGAGGCTAAAATATTCCATTAGATTCAACTATTTTATTTTCGTTTGTTAATTGATATAATTTATAATTATAATTGTATTTAATTTGTAAGATTTCCAGTAGTTGAAATATTTCTACTTTTCTTGCAATTTCTAAATTATTTCCTAAAATTATTTCCTCGATTTCAATAGTTGGATAAAGTTTAAAATATTCATTCCTATTATCTTCATCATTGATTTCTAATTCTAAAATGGATTTTCTTTCAGTTAAAAAAGTTTTAAAGAAATATCTTACTTCATTATTATACGTAATATCTTCATAAATTGATGGGTGATTATGTTTATCATCTTTACTCTTACTTTTTCTGAAAAAAAATCGGACTTCATTTTCTGATAGATATTTTTCTTGTTTGTGAAATGCTAAAAACTCCATTATTCTTTCTGGAAAATGATCATAAGTGAAACCATCATTATTTAGTCTAAATTTTTCGGCAAGTTTTTTGAGATTAACTAGGTATTTCATACCATCTTCTCCATATTGAACTTTTCCTAAAAGAAAATTGAATATTTCATCATAATTTATTTTAAATTGAATAATAACTCCTTTTCCTTTGTTTCCATATTTTTCCCACATAAAAGGATTTTTACGAGTTTTTTCGGTATTTAAACAAGCTGATAAAGCAAAACAATTCCCTTTTTGGTCATTAATTCTCTCTCCATTCGATTTTAATGAATCAATATCATCAAAAATTTTGGAAGCATAATGTAGTTCTTCTATATCTTCAAAATGCCTAAACTCTGACCATCTGAAATATCCATTATTTAAGATACTTGTTAATGCTTGTAATGAAGTGTAATGAATAAAAGATTGATCTTTTGATATTTCGTAGTCAGTTTCTTCAAATAAATTTTTGTAATCAAATTTACCAGCTATTTTTCCTCCGAAATAAGCTTGTAAATAAGTAGATTTTGGAAAAACTTTTTTAAAAACTTCTTGATCGAATTTCTCCATTAATGGAAAAGCAGTATTTAAATCTAAAAATTTCTTTGTCATTTTTATGTTTTTTTTCAGCTTGCACCTACGTTTATGTATATGGTTTGGTGCCGTATTTAAGCACCCATTTTGATAAAAAAAACCTAATAGAAAGTCCGCGAGGAATTTCGTAGGTAAGCTAAAACTAGCAATAAATTATATACGGTGTTGTGCATTGTTGTTTAGCGCTATTATTTCGTTTACCCAATCATTAAATGTTCCCTCAAATGGTATAATGTTATATCGTTTTCGTGCTCTATTATGATAAGGAAAGACACTTTCCAACTTTTGTATTTGAGTTTCTTCATTCATCATATCAATGAAGAAAATAACTTTCTCTGTCCCATCAACATTTTCTTCTGCAAATTGTCTAAGTAATAATCTTATTAAGGCATCTTCTTCTGGAATGCTATAACCTACAATTACTAGTATTTTAGTTTCTTGTAACGTTCTAACGGCTTTTGGAAAAATAGTTTGAAAATATTTACCTGTATAATCTTGTTCTCTATTTGGAAGAATTAATGTTGGTGCTTTACGGTCTAAATCTTTAGCGGATTTTTTTGTATAATCAACACTAAATCCTTGTTCATCGGAACCAAATATCTCAAAACCTCCATTTAGTTTAATTAAATTCTGAACCAACCAATGACGATGAACTGTTGTTGGTGTTTTTACTTTATTTGTAGTTTTAGGTGTAAAACCTCGATAAGCATAAATCAAATGTGTATCGTCCGCTCCAAGTGTCTCGTCCAAAATTGACTCTATCAAAAAATCATAATTAGTAGTAATAAAATTAATTCTTAAGCCTTCTGGAATTTGGTCGGTATCCCCAGTTTTATGAGATTCTAACCAATTAAAAAAGGCCACAATATTTTTTTGGTTTTGGTTAGGGCTTTTTTCTAACTTTAATTTATGAGATGCGTCCTCAATATAATTTAGAGGAACAAGTTTATTAAATCTTTTAGTGATGATGGAACTAATTTCATTCTCAATAATCTCTAAATTGTATTCATCTATGTATCTTCTTCTAAGTGAAGGATATTTTTTTTGCATACTTATTTGGTATGCAATTTCTTTGAATTCATTGAATCCAATACTACTCAAATCTGTGTAGCCAATGCTTAGTAAAAACTCAAAAAAATCATCCGATATATCATCTCTATCCAAAGAGAAAAGTTCTTGACCAGTTGGATAATTTAAATCCCAAGATTTTGAAAATCCAGCACCTAGAAAAAAAGTCATATTTGTAAGACTAATCAAGTTTGAGTTAACTTTATCCTTATAACTGGTTTTCTTTACAAGTTCCTGAAATATTTTAGATGAACTAGGTTTTTTCATAATAATGCATAACTTGTATATAACATCAAATGTATACATCTTTTTACAAATTTTGCGTGTAATAAATGTGGTTTTTCTTATTTATTAAATAGAAATCTAGATGTTCATGGGGTAGCTACATTTCTTCTAATTTATAATAACCCCTTCGTTGAGAAGCTACCTACGAATTCCACATGAAAGGATTTGTGCGGTAGCGGGGCTTCTTTAGAGAATGATTTAGCGATTCTTTTATTAAATTTATTTTAAGACGAGATCATCTTTGTGGGCACAGAATGCAATTCTGCGCTAACGAGCCGAACGATAACTAACATATCCGAGCGATCGGGATGCAATTCTGCGCTAACGAGCCGAACGATAACTAACATATCCGAGCGATCGGGGTATTTATTGCATAAATTAATTATCCTGGACAAATTAATTATTCTTTCTTGATTTGTTCATAATTATCATCCTGAGGCAGTTTCCCCTTACTCAACTGGTTTAGGATTTATAGCCTCTAAGAATATATTATTAAAGTAATTTGTAACTTCTGTTTTTTGTCCTTTAGAACCAACATATTCCATTCCCAGAGATTTAAGATCACCAGCAACAAAACCTTTTTGTAGGAGGAGTTTAGAGTCAGCGTTGTTTTCAAGCTGTTCAACTTCTTTTAACCATTTATTATAGGGACTACCTTGACCAAATCCAAACTTTTTGAAGTTATCCTTGTCTTTGAATTCAAGCAACTGATTGTAAAGTGATTTAAACTTTCCAAAAACTTTTTCGATTTTTTCAGTATCGTCAATTTTCTCAACTTTTTGTACTTGTTCAGTCTGTTGAGTTTCCGTGGTGTAATTTTGGCAAGACATAATACTTGCTGCCACAAATACGGTGATCATTATTATTATTATTATTATTATTATTTTCATTTTACTTTTAGTATTCCATTTGTTTAATGCATAAAGCAGCAATAGTTGAAACTGCCTCATTGTTTGTACTGTCTAAACCTTTTGTTGCTTCATCAATACATAGTTTCAAGTCTTCTGCTCTTATTTTGAGAATGTCCATAGAAACTGAGTTGTCAACAATAGCCATAAAGTCACCACAAGTAGACAGTTTATTCTTGTCTGTGGCGGTTTTCCATTCAGCTATTTTTGCTTTGTGTAATGTTCCTCCTTCATACCATTGTGTAACTGTCGAATTTGTCGTTTTGTTTCTCGCTTGAGAATTGTCGCTACTTCCTCCACAACTTGTTGAAAGCAGGCCGATTATTAATAATGTGATTAAATTTTTCATGTCATTTTGTTTTAGTTATTATTTTGTTCAACTGAAATATTTAAATAGTAGCAAAGTCGCCATATCATGACGCACAACTTAAATATAACATCAATAAGTTACACTTTTTGCAAATTTTTAATTGAATTTGTGAGATTTATCTTTGTGTAAAGAAACCTTTTTTAAGTAGTTATCACAATACCCACTTTTAGTGATATTTATGTATTCCTTTGAAGTAAAAGTATAGCAATATAATGTTGGTTCTTTACGGTTTTCCATAATCCCCAAAAAAAAGACACCTCACAGCACCTTTTATTTTTTCCTATTCCTCCAACTATCATTAAGATGCTTGTTTCTCATACGCTCATAAAATTTCCCTCTAAAGTAAAGTCTTACAACACCCAAACAACAGCTATCCCTATTATTATATACCATTCCATTTAGATTATAGATTTGATTAAACGCCAAACCTTTATTTTTATTGATGTAGCTACAAATAGTATAGTGTGTGATTCGCGAATTGAATACTTTTGTTTGAGTGTAAAAAGGGGAGTCACATCCACACTTTATAAGAACCTCTTCGTACGATTTCCACACGAAAGGATCCGCGCGGAAGCGGGCTTTATTTTGAGAATGATTTAGGGATTATTTTATTAGATATATTTTAAGACGATACAGTATTTGTGGGCACAGAATGCAATTCTGCGCTAACGAACCGAACGATAACTAACATATCCGAGCGGTCGGGATTATTTAGCGATTCTTTTATTAAATTTATTTTAAGACGAGACAATCTTTGTGGGCACAGAATGCAATTCTGCGCTAACGAACCGAGCGATAACTAACATATCCGAGCGATCGGGGCACAAGCGTGACGCTTGCCTAGCGAGGGGAGCGATCGGAATTCTAAATTTGTAAATCAGCTTGAATAATAACATTTCCAAACAATGATTGTAGCCCTAAAATTGCTTTAGCTGATAATTCTTGTGTAAATAATAGACTTAACCTTTTCTTTGGTCTTGAGCATGCCACATAAAACAAATTTCTATTACGTTCAAATGTATCTTGTTTTAGTGCTGGTACACCTCCATGGATCCATTCTAGAAGTTGATTCCAGTTATAATGATTCCAACCGCGCCCAAGAACAACTATAACATTTTCAAATTCAGCACCTTTAACACCATGTTTTGTTGAATAAAGGGTCTTATTATCAATGTATTTTACCACATTCTTAATTTCAGAGTAAGGTATAGATCGTATAGCTTGAATTTTGGCGAAGAACTTTTTGTCTTCATCGATTCTATCCTCTTCCACGATTGCAGAGATTTCAGCAAAGCGTTGCTCTCTTTCTCCCACCTTTCTTGATAATCTTGGCTTCCTTGTTGTCTTAAGCAAATCTATTACTTCTCCTATTGTCCCCGCTTGTTGGAGAGTAAGTAGAGCCGTCAGATCATCATGCCAAACTTTCTTGTCAGAATGCGTCCTTATACGAGGAGTACTTAATTTAAATGCTTCAATCATTTCTCCATATTTTTTTTGCACAAATGCAACAGACCCAACCTCAACCACATCTGCCAAGAAACTAATATAATGGTCATTTTTTTTTAGGAAATCGTCCGTATCACTAAATGTTGCAAAAACTTTTTGATAACCTTGTTCTGAAGCCAATACATTGTTTGTAAGCATAAGGATCTTGGTATTGTCAGATGAAATATTCCAACCTTGATCATTCAATCTATTCTTTGTCCATTCCAGATAATTATGTGCTGTTTTCGCAGGAAGATCACCAGCAGAATGTCCATCGGTTCTTCGTACACCTATCCAATTATTCGCATGGAAAACAATAATATCGCCTTCGGATTCTGGGTCGTACTCAAACTGTTTTAATTGAGGTCTCATATTATTGAGGGCAGCAACAATGTTTTTGTCAGAACGGAAGTTTGCTTTTTTGCCGATTAATTCGAGTTTAGCTTCACTCGCTTGAATTAAACCAACTGAAGCAGTGCCATATATTCTCTGCCAATGGTCTCCGAAAAAACCAATCATTGGGCCACTTTCAGTCTCGATGAAATTAGCTACCAAAGCATCCGCTAAATGTCTATTAGTATCCTGATATTCGTCGATTAAAATTATTGGGTATCTACTCGTCAATATTCTTTTAAACTTTTCATCATTTAAAAATGACGTCAGTAGTTTAATCACATCGTCGTGATGCAGGGAAATTTCATCATTTGTAATCTTTGGATATCCTAGATTATAGACGACCTGTTGATTGGTTATCCCTCCAATCTCATCGACCCGCGATTGCCAGTTATCACTTAAACCCGATATCCTTTCACGTAATGCTTTCTGAAAATCTTGTATAGCCCCCCAAGCAAATGCGTGGATCGTATCAGCAAATATCGCAGGGTGATTATCAGTTCTAGAGCGGATCTCGTTTCTAGCGACTTTGGTATAAGTAATACATGCAATTCTTTTATTTGCTTTTAAATATGCATCCGCATTTTTCTCAATCAAATACTTTAGTGCTTTTATCAATGTATACGTCTTACCTGCACCTGCACCAGCTTCAACGAGAAAGTTCTTTTGTTTGTCAATTGCATGATAGACCTTTTTTAAGCATTCAATCGAAGCCTTTTCTGCAGGACTAATATTTACTTCTGTACTCATAATTTATTCTTCAGGTTTATTAACAACAACTACTTCAGCCATAGGTGGAATAGGATTTCTAGCCAACCACTGAAGTCCCTCTACTATATATAATGGAGCTTGCCATATGATGTCATCTAATCCATATTTGAGAGCAAACTCTGTTTTTTTCTTATTATTTGGAGCTAGTGATTCTGCATTTGCTTCTATTAATGCCCCGGTAGCTCCGGCAACTCCAAACTTGGTTCTATTTGCCAAAATTAATGCTTCTTCAAAACTTCTTCCTATAGCTGTCATACCATTTTCAGGAATTTGAAATGCAATTCTTCTTGATCCTGAGATCTTTTGTTCATTAGTTTTGGCTATACAGTCAGGAAGTGGATAATGTCCCTGTGTGCCTGATGCAAACCAGTTTTTTATACCTGCATTTGATGTATGTGTACCTCTATTAACTAGACAACCGCTATAAGTGGTACTGCCGGCTGCTTGAGATACTGAATCTAAGTCAGTAATTACTAGACACCTTAATTCAAGAAAGTCAAGAAACTTGTAAAAATGGTGCGCGTATGCTCCACCAACTTCTATTGTGGTAACATATTGCGTAGCTAGCGGAGGATTTGTTATATCAGTAGCGTCACTTTTTGTGATAAGCAAAGGCATCATTATTCTTTCTACTGCACCTTCAATCAAGATTGCTTTGTCTGCAAAATAGAGATCACACTTTGTTAAAGTAAGATATTTATGTAGAAACTCTTTATCTGCCGCAAGTGCCGGAACGGTAAATTCTTTCCTTAAATCTTTTATTGTTGTTTCTCGTTGTGCATTTGTTGATGTTAGAAAATAACGAATTGATTCAAACTTTGCTTCGTTAGCTATGTGTGTTGAGTGAGTAGTTACCACAAATTGCACTGGCCACGCTATTCCTCCGTTTAGAGTTCTAGAGAATTCTTTTGCTATCTCATCCAGCTTCCTAATAAATATCTGTTGCATTTGCGGATGCAAATGCGCTTCAGGTTCTTCAATAAAAATAATGTCTAAGCTATTTGAAATAGATCTGCTTTGATATTCACGGAAAAATTCAAAAAGTTGAAACAGTATATAGATCAAGTTTCTTGAACCAAGACCATTATACGTTTCAGGAAGAAAAAGATTATTTCCCTGCGCATACCTAATTTTTGTATGACTTTCTAAAATATTTGAGATATCAATCGTTGTTTCTGTACTTAAAGTGGGGTCTGAAAGACCAGGATAACCAAATAACCCAAGGGCAGGCATAAGCAAATCTAGCCGAGCGTTGAAATCAGCATCGACGGTGCCTTGAATATTGTCGATTATACCTTTTAATGCATCTGATTGAACTTTCATATCAGCTGGTGCTGTCACTGATGTAGAAGTCTTGAACAACTTTGCTAAAACCTTACCCAATACATCTTTCTCAGCATGGGTGACATCATCAAGCCCACGTTGTGCATTAATAAAACCTGCACCTATGAGGAGTTTAAATTTGGAATAATCCATCAAGATAGCATTTTCAGGATCATTCGGATCTATAGCTATGATACGCGTTTCATAGAGATTAGGAATTTTTTCTTTTAATGACTTATGAAATAGCGAAATACTCTCTGGGCTTTCATCTTCTATTCCATCAAAAAGAGCATTGATTTTTCCATATTTAAGTAAATATTGAATGGCAACTGTGATAGTATTTGTAGCTACATCAAGATCAATTATAAAATCTCCAAGTACACCTAGATCAACTGCTTCAGTTGGATATTGAATTGTAATTTTGATTTCAATAGCAGGTATTTCTGCTCGAACTACGTCATCATCCTCACCCGCAAGTTTTGCGTGAAGTGCATTTGTAAAGCCAGTGATAGCGGGAACACTAAAATCATGTAAAGAAAACGAAGGTGTTTTATCACCAGTTAAACGGCGGAAAATTTCTGTCAGTGATGTTTTTCCTGAGTTATTTCTCCCTACGATGACAGTAGTATCATCCTCCAAAGAAAGACTTACATCTTTGAGCAGTCGAAAATTTTTTATTTCTAAAGTTTTAATTTTCATATTATTCATATTTAATTATATATCTGTTTTACTTAATCTATTATGAATAAATCATTTTAATATGTAAGCCCTGCAGTAGCAAGTGTTTTTAATTGCCTTATATTAATATACATAGCCATAATCTATCAGATGAAGTAGATTGTCTTTTACTGTTGCATCGTGAGTTGTTCTTAGGAATGGAGGATTACCATTAACTACATGTGTATCTCCACCAGCGAACCAACTAGCTGTTGTGTAATTCCATAAATAGGTTTTTGCACTATTTTGTTGATTTTGCAAAAGCGTAACTGCGGCTGCTTTAGTCATCTTTACTGCATGAGCAATTAAATTACCCTTCCCATTTGCATTTCTAGTTCTCAAATGAACTGCATAGTGAGTTATTACACTATTATCATCTTTCCAAATCCCTGATATTCTATACTCTGCCATAGTAGTAAATTAATTTAGTTAAAATTGTTGATTTAAAATTCTATATTGGTAATCCCACTAAATGACAAACTAGCTCAAAACGATGGTTACTTGCTGTTTTTATTTATTTTCAATTGTGTCGTAAAACAAATTTTTTCCGCATTGACATTCTTCTATTAAATTATTTTCATAAAAATTCATAAAAATTTTTACAGCCAATATGGTTTTTTGAAAATCAAAATCTAATAAATCGCGATAAATACCTTTATAGCCTGAATTGGTTTTTTCAACGGGTTTTAAATGTACAATATCATTTCTTAATTGGATAAGTTTGTCTATTGATTTGTTATACTTTTTATTTTTTGCTTGTTTAAAGTCTGGACATGCTAACTTTACTCGCATAAATAGTTAAGAATAAAACCTTAATTTTAACTTATGAAACAAGTGCGTAAAATTTATGACCGAGCTTTTAAAGAGAAAGCCGTTCAATTGAGTTATGATAGACATAACATCTCAGAACTGGCCAGAGAATTAGGAGTTACTGTATATTCCAGTCATGATGTGCCACTAATTCCGGTCATGATGTGCCACAAAATAATGAGCTAATTTCTGTTCAAATTTACATTTTTTTATTGATTTAATTTTCTGATTTTTCTTAGTGATTCGCCTTCCAGCTCGATGCGATGCGAAGAATAAATTATCCTATCTAAAACTGCGTCTGCCAAAGTACTTTCGCCTATTATCGAATGCCATTCACTGACAGGAATTTGTGATGTTATTATAATACTGCTTTTATCATATTTTGCTTCTACTATTTCCATTAATGCTTGTCTTGAATTGCTTTCGAAGGGAGTTAGTCCAAAGTCGTCTAGTATCAATAAATCACATTTTTCTATTTTTTCAATGAACTTTGAATAGGTACCTTCTATTCTTGCCAACTTCAACTTTTCCATTAGTTTTGATGTGTTGAAATGGATTACTCTAAACTGTTTTAAACAAGCTTTCATCCCTAAGGCTTGAGCAAGATAACTTTTACCTGTTCCTGTAGCCCCTGTGAATAGTATGTTTTCTTTATGAGCAATAAAATCTAGATTTACGAGTCGTTCAAATTGATTTCTATTAAGATTTCTATCGCTCTGATAGATGATGTTTTCAACATTAGCCAGGATACTAAATCCAGCTAGTTTAATCAAGTTGTACGTTTTTTTATTGGTCCTGTAATCGTACTCTTGTTCTAACAAAAGTGCGATGTACTGATCCAGGGTGTAGTCTTGGTATTGTTGTGCTTCCAGGTTTCGTTGATGAAATTCTGCCATTCCATACAATTTTAATTGTTTCATTTTTTCAATAGCTACTTGATTGTTCATTTGAATATTGTTTGTGGGTTAGTAATAATTATTTCTAATATTGTTGTGTTTTGGGATTTGTCGTAAATCATCCGCAGACTGCTGTAAATCCATATTGTTCTCTAATATGTTTTTGACACTACTGTAGCTAATGATTTGATTTTCCAATGCCATCTGGCAGGCGTTATCGATACGATCCTTACTGTATTTTGACTTTAAATGAATGATTCCTAAGGCGCGCTTATAAGTTATTTCAGGATAAGCTGCCTGAGCAAATAATTGTGACACCAATTGGTAAACAGATTCACCTAATTCATTGGCTTGTTGCAGAAAAAAGTCAGGTTTCCATTGACTATAAAACTGATGTGAACTTGCTAAATGATTCTCAATTGTATTATAGCTTCCTTTCTTAAAACTTCTTTGGTGGGTAGCAATACGACTGTGTTTGTGGAATACATCAACGGTATCCTGATTGTATTGAATTTCAACCTTTTCCCCAATATATCGAAAGGGAACGCTATAATAGTTTTTGTCTGCCGACAAGTGAATATATCCCATCTTTTGAACTCTAGCTACTTTGAATTCCTTAAGCTCATATTTTTCCATTGGCAAGGCAGATAAACAATGTTTCTCGTATTGATTAAAAAGCTTAAAGCGACTGGCACCGTAAGTCTTCATCTCCTTTAAATTAAAAATCTCTAAGAGTTCTTGTATAGCATTATTTAATTGGATCAAGCTGAAGAAGGTCTGTTTGGATAAATCATAAAAGACATGTTGGTATATTAGTTTTACAGCTCCCTCAACCAAACTTTTGTCTCGAGGGCTATAACTACGAGTCGGATTGATGCAAAACCCATAATGTAAGCCTTGATCTTTAAATGCTTTGTTTAAAACGGGTTCGTATTTAGAGGCTTTAGTAACGGCTGATTTGAGATTGTCTGGAGTGACAACTTTAGGAACACCCCCGTAAAAATCAAGCGCATTATTAATTGAACTGATAAAATCCTCCCTTTTTTGACTTAAAGAGGCCTCTACAAAGACGTATTGACTCGCTGGTAGGATACTAACAAAAACTTCTACTTCACTGATTAAACCTGTGGTTTTGTCAACAATGGTCAATTTTTTACCAGTATAATCGACAAACATCTTATCTCCATATTGATGAATGATCTTACCGCTCCCTTTTTTTCTATCAAGCCAATTGTTTAAATGAAAATTGAATTGTGAAGAGCCGTAGCCATCTGGACTTTGTAGTATATAATCCTCCCATAGACGAAGCTTAGTGCAGCCTGTCTTCTTTAGCTCAGAAGCATAGAACGAGAAGTTTTTGGATAACTTTTCGTATCGATTAGTGTCGATGGTGTCATATGATGGAAATAAATCTCGCAGCGATGAATCCTCCAACTCCAACAATTCCTGATCATCAAAACCACTTACCTGTAGTAATTGGACGTATTTATTAACGGTATTGCGATGAATACCTAGTTTTTGTGAGATTCTTCGATTGCTAAATTTTAACAGTCGTAACTTAATGATTTCTCGTAATTCCATAATTTCTAATAAACTTTGAGCCATATAATCAGTGGTTTAGAACCGCTAAAATAAATAGCTTGGTTATAGAAATTAACTCTAATTAATTTTAAGATAATTGCACATTTGGTAAAATGTCCAAAATCGGAATTGTGTTCCCTTTAAAATAAAAGTGGCACATCTTCAAACGGAATCTGTATCCTTAATTAAATTAAAAAGTGGCACATCTTCAACTGGAATCGTATCCTAATTTAAGTTTAAAAAGTGGCACATCTTCAACCGGAATCCGTACCTCTTTTTTACTGGAAAGAGTGGCACATCATCAACTGGTTTATCCAGTTACTGCTCCACAGTTATATAAGTGGCGAAAAGAGTATGAAGAGTTCGGACAAGGAAGTTTTCCTGGGAACGGCAATTTAAAACAAACGCCAGAACAGGAACGAATTACCGAACTTGAAATAAAGCTCAAAGACGCAGAACTAGAACGCGATATATTAAAAAAAGCAATAGGCATCTTTTCCAAAAACGGTCGATGATTTATACTTTCATCAAAAATAATGAAAAGATATTTACGATTGAAAAGATGTGCAAAGTATTGCAAGTTGGTCAAAGGAGTTATTATCAATGGAAAAGCCAGTCTGTTTCAGAGAGAAAACAAAGAGCTGAACTTGTTAAAGCAAAAATAACTTCCATTTATTTTGACTCGAAACAGAGATACGGAAGTCCAAGAATGACTGCTGAATTGGCTTTTTTAGGCAATAAAACATCAAGGGTTACAGTTGCCAAATATATGAACCAACTCGGTTTACGAAGCAAATTAAGCAAGAAATTCAAGGTGACAACAAATTCCAAGCATAAGTATTTAGTAGTTCCCAATGTTTTGAACAGAGAATTTACGGTTACAGAACCGTCAAAAGCTTGGGTGTCGGACATCACCTATATCCGAGTAAAAGAAGGCTTTTTATATTTGATAACCGTTTTAGACCTCTACGATAGAAAAATCATAGGTTGGAGTTTAAGCAGCGGGATGAGTGTAGAGGAAACATCTTTGGCGGCTTGGAGAATGGCTATTAAAAATCGAAGTATTGTAAGAGGATTGGTATTTCATTCCGACAGAGGTGTTCAATACGCCAGCAAGAAGTTTACCAATGTGATTGATTCCTATAAAATGATTACAAGAAGTATGAGCAGAAAAGGGAATTGTTGGGATAATGCGGTAGCTGAGAGCTTTTTTAAAACTTTAAAAACGGAACAGATTTATGGCAATAAGCTTATATCAAAAGAGCAAATGGAACTCGATATATTCGAATTTATTGAAATCTGGTACAACAGAAAAAGAAGGCATTCCGCTTTAGATTACAAAACAATAGAAGAATTCTGGAAACAGAAAAATAATTTTAAAAATGTTGCTTAACTAATACTGCGGCTTTTATTTGCATATCCAGTCTATAGTTTTTAGCTTTGGTAAAGTATTGTATAATTTATATGAAACGGTTGGGAAAATTGTCTTTCCCGTTTTATCAATATATAAATAATTCTCAGGAATAACACGGTTTGCAAAACTTTCTAATGCTGATTGAAGATTAATAATACAGTTTGTAGCCAATTGGAAAAATATTCCCGAATGATTGAGATTTAACATTTCCCCCGCTTTTCCTACTTCGGAAGATTCAGAAAGTAATTTTTCTTTATAATGATTCAACAAACCAAATGACATGACAGAATTAGAATAAAAAACAGTAACAGGATTGACTTCGGGTAAAATTATTTTTTTCCCTTTATACAAATAATCATAACCAAAAATTACTTTACCTTCTAACATCATCATAATATCAAAATTTGCATTTTCTGCTAATTTTTTTGAATTAAGATATTCTTTAGCAACTTTTTTACTCTCTTCGGGTACAATACTTTCATCCAAGTCTGAAGGATGGAAATCAATTTTAATTTCCCTTGATGGTTTAAGTTTTATATGTCCCATTCTATGTTTTTTTAGTTTGTTGGGCAAAATAGTAGGTAACTATTAAATAACATCAATAATCCACACTTTTTGTAAAGTTACAACACATCATCACTGGAATATATACTCAATTTGTACTGTTCATCTTTATGTAAAGAAACCTCTTTTAATTAGCTATTGCAATACCAACTTTTAGTGATATTGATGATTTTATTTGAAGTAAAAGTATTCCATTATAATTTCAGTTCCTTATGTTTGAATAGAACTTTTGGCTATACACTTTGTGTAGCTGGGACTTCGTACAGTAGATCTTTCAATATTAATTTTGTTAAGACTTCGAGTAGTGAGTATTAATGTCGAACCTGATATGTATTGTATGTTGAACCAAAATGTTTGTAATTGTATTAAGATTTTTCCACGCTTCATTAAAGAAAAAGTGACAAACATCTACTAAAGAACCCACAAAATATTATTATAATAGAATAATACATACATTTGAAAATAAATTTATGTATTATACTATGGAAAAAAATCCTTTTTCTCTTTTCGACTTTCTTGGATATTTTATACCGGGGGCCTTTGCAATATTTTTAGTTTGTTTTTTACAAAATAACGAAGGAATCTTGTTTTATCTCAAATTAGAAAATATTAAAACTTTGAATAATACTATTTCAATACCCTACATAACATTTTTCATTATATTATCTTATATTTTAGGTCATGTTCTAAGCTTTCTTTCTACTTTGACTATTGAAAATTTCACAGTGTGGATGTTTGGATATCCCTCTAAAAATCTATTAGGTATTCCTAAAGTAGTAAAGTACTTTGAAAAAAAGAAAAAGAATAACACGTTCAATTGGGGTTTAACTTTATTATCTTTTCTTCTCAGATTTTTATTATTTATATTTTTAATTCCTATTTCAATTTCAAGTGTGTCGATAGGCAACATTTTAAACTTAAACAATTCTGTTTATAAGAAAGAATTAGGAGAACCTTACGTAAGATTTATTAAAGCAAAAATAGAAGATATTTTCAAGAAACACGATATTTATTATCGAATGGATTTTATCAATGATGATTATAATAAATTATTAATTCATCACAGTTATAATATTAACATACCTCATCAATCTAAACTTATGAATTATGTGGCGCTTTATGGATTTTTAAGAGTTATTAGCTTTATTTTTAATTTGTTAAGTGTTTTTTTAATTCTAAAATTATTATTTTTAGAAGAAATTAATCTAAAAATAGAATTAATTATCATGTTGATTTCATTTTTTCTGACTTATATCACTTATTTAGGATATTTAAAATTCTACCGTAGATACAGCCAAGAAAATTTAATGATTTTACTTTTATAATTTTAAACCATTTTGTTTTCTTGGATGAATTAAGCATTAAATTACTTTAAGTGTTTTAATAGTTTTTTTAAGCCCAATTATAGCTAGTAAATTATTTGACTCAAATATTTTGCGTGATTTTTATAAAGATTTGTGGTACTATCTAGGGTTGCTTTTCTTTTTAGTTACTGCTCTACTGTTGAGTAATAAGCCACTTTGCAAATGCTTTATTACGTTTGGAAAGTAGATATGTACTTGTTGTTGTAAACGGGCACCAGAATGGTGCAAATCCGAGCGGTCGGTCGCTAACAAACCGATCAATAATTAACATATCCGAGCGGTCGGTTATTATTAATAAACTACCATTTCATTTCTCATTCTATATAACAAATCTGCAAGGTTTCTGTCATTCTTTAAAAGCACTGCATCATTAATTTTTTTATCAACCAAAAGTATTAGGTAGTCTTTTAAATGGATGAAGTCTTTTGTTGATATTAATAATGCATTTGATACAGTATCAACAATGGTTTTCTTGAAATCCTCTATAGTTTGTACCGAAATGCCTTCCAGAGATAACTTCTTGTCATTTTCTATTTCTTCAATTGATGTTGGTAAAGCACCAAAACCTATAGATTTGATTGTTTTTGACATCCTAAATGAACTTTTAATTAAACTTGCAGAGTCGCAAGCAAGCAAGAACAGATATTGTTCTTGAAAAATACTCATTTCATTTAGTCTGATAAAAGGTTTTTTAGTAAAAGAATCAGGACTTTCTCCTCCATATAGTTGATTTGACTGACCATGACCAAAGAACAAAATAATTGAATTTTTATCAAAATTCGAGATATTTTCGAACGAAGTCCTGTAAGACTCTTCATTAGGATGTATTTCGGTCAAATTGTACTCGATTCCTTTTGAACTTAATTTTTCAATTATCTCAAATAAAAATTTGGTAGAGGGATCAATTGAAATGATTATTTGTATCACTCTTCTGATAAGTTATTTAGTTCTATTAAATGAGCCACTGTTAGTTCAACAAGACTATTCTGGAACTCAATCCCATTTGGCAAATCTTTGTCAATTTCGTGAGCTATCTCAGAAAGCGTCATCCCCTTAAATTTCGGATATGTACTTTTGAAAGTTTTATCTCCAAACTTTTCTAAATAATTTATTATGTGCTCTTTGAAATAATAACTTTTTTGAGGAGCAATAAGAATTTGAGAAATCTCATCAGGGATTCTAGCTCTATCTATAAAATCATCAATCTTTAATTTTATAAGCTTTTTTACTTGTTCTGGAGTACTGAAAATCTTAGCAACTTTATCTTGCTCTGCTGAATACAAACAAAACTTGGCTCTTCTGATTTTATGTTTTTTCGACACACTTTCATTTTTAATCCATTTTAATAACTCAAAACCATCTAAATTTTCATCTTTAAAATCATAATCCGAGGCAACGATATCAAAGTTTTGATTTAGATAATTGTCTGTAATAAAAGATTGTATTTTAGCTTTGTCAAGTATGGTTTTTCCGTTTTCAGGGTTTTTCATCATAAATGCATCGTTAAGATGTATAAATGTTTCATTAAGATCATAGCCTTGACGCTTTAATTTAGTTCTTAAGTTTTCGATTTGTGAATCTATCTTATTGTCATCAATATAAAGGAGTTTTTTTACGCTCATATTGTATTAAATTTTATTTCAAAAGTTGCGCCTGATAGCTTTGTTCCATTTCCAACAAACTCAATATCACAATTCATTTCATTCAATAAATTTTTTGTATAGTAGAGTCCAATACCAGAACCACTTAAACCAGTAGGAGGAGTGTCTCTGACTGAAAGTTCAAATATTTTGTCGGAATTGTCAAGATATCTTTGAGACAAACCATTTCCATTATCTGAAATAAAAACGGATAGCTTTTTATCAGAATTCTGTTCAAACTCAAAATGAATCTTGTCTGCTCCCCATTTAACGGCATTACTTATTAAATTATCAAGAATTATAGACATATTTAGAACACTCAAACTTTTAGTGAGTCTGGAATTATTTCTTGAAAATGTGAATTTGAGTTTTTCTGAAAAGGTTTCTCCATAAAGAGTAACATATTCTTCAATATATGTAACTATGTCAATTTCTCTCTTTTCAATATCTTCTTTTAAATCTGCTCTAGTAGCAAACTCTGCCATTTTCAAGGACCTTTCTGCACAAATTTTCAAAAACCCTAATTTTTTTATTAAATCTTGAACATTATAATCATCTTCTGTAAGGTCATCAATTATATTTTCAATACCATCTCTAACCTCAATATTGTTGATTTTTATGGTGTGAATTAAACCGTCTGCATCGGGACTTAATGTTCTTCTTGTAGCTAAGAGATAAAGATTTTTTTCCTTTTCAGTGGTTAAATCCTCTTCTACTTTACTTGCCTTTTCCTTATATGTAATTGCAGATTTTTCTGCAGAATCTTTTTGACGTTTTAATTCTTCAAGTTGATTTTGAAGCTCCTGAATGAGTTTAGTCTGTTTCTCAATTGTTTCTTTGTAATTCTGTAATTCCAAAATAGCTTTTGATGTGGCTTCATTAGTGGTATATTTCGAGAATTCTTTTAATTGCTTTTCAAGGTCTGCATTTTCTAGAGCCTTTTTTTGAAGTATTTTATTTAGTGTATTGGAATCTATTTTTTTATTACTGAAATCCTCAATTAGCTGGTTAAACTCTCTCTCTGTAACTTCTCTCTCTTCATCTATTTTTTGAGTTATGAGGTTTTCATTTATGTACAATTCAATTACCTCACTCGCTTTTGCAGAAATAATATTATGTATAGTTGAATATACTCTTTTTTGTTTGGTTATAGTATCTTCATAATATTCTAAATCTTCCTCCTTTGTTTCCCCACTAACGATTTTTTTGTGAATCTTTAGAAGATCTTCATCCTCGTGAGCTCTATCCCAATTTAAGCCTTCAACTACATATCGCTCTAATCTTCTAAATGCCTTATAGAAAAAACTATTATTATTGTCTGATTGTGTTAGAGTTTTAAAGCTATCATTTTTTACAATCCCTTCACGACTTGAAACTATTTGAAAGTCATTTTCCTCATCTAATATTTCAATTTGTCCTACTAATTCTCTTAAACCAATATATCTACTATGTCCTTGCGCTTTTCTTTGATCTATCCCTAACCAATCATTTCCAAATTCTCCATATGGGGGGACTCTAAATCCATTAATGAATAGAAAAATTGAACCATAATCAACCGATCTTATTCCTGTTTGTTTTGTGAAAAATGATTTTGCATAGGGACTTAAGTAATATATTGTAGCTTTGGAATTTGTAATGCTTGGATAAAATGGGTTCTTCTCTCTAATCCAGAAAATTGTTTCACCTTTATCTTTTAACTCAGTATAAAGTTCATTCCCATTATTTGTAATTTTGGTTTCAATACTTGTAGTTTTAAAATCTAAATGCTCAAAAATTCTATTCTCAACTTTACCAATAAATTTTGAATTATCATTAAGTGAATTATTCTCATTAATAAATTCAGGGGAGTCTATAAAAACCCCGAAATCATTACTTTCAAATGCTTGATTTGGGTTTATAAGTTTTTCAAGATATTTTTTTAAATCAACAAATTTGTTTGCGTCCCAATTTGTAATATTTCCATTTTTATCTAAAATAGAATAAGCCCAGGTACTTCTCAATTTTATTATTTCAAGTAAAACTCCGTGTTCGAATCTTATAAAACCTAAATCTTGAAATTCTTTAGGTGTTAATGTTTCATACTTTAGTGGGATGGACTGTATTTCTTTGTTTTCATCCTCAATTTCAAATTTCTTCCAATCAATCGATAGTTTGAAATATTTATCATCATTGGCTGTTTTGGAATAAAGATTTAGATATTCACCGAGACGGTCACAAGAAAACCTGCCAACGCCTTTAGCACCCGCCATTCTTCTCTTGTGCTGTGTTTTATTAGACTTCTTTTCAGAGTAGGCAATGTTTAACCACTTGTCCCTTATGTCCGTAATATCCATTCCAATACCATCATCTTGTATAATTAATCTAGATGTGAAATCTGAAAAGGTCTCAACTTTTTTATCATCATTTTGCTTAAGGTTAAAGTATTTTATTTTAACTTGTTTAGCATCAGCATCAAAGGAGTTTTTTACTAATTCTAAAATCGCTATATTGTCATCATTGATAAGATCTTTACCAATAATGCTTTTTAACTGAACATTAGTTTTAAAATGTAAATCGTTTTGCTTAGCCATTATGAAATTAATTTTTTTAAAATTATTCCAGCTTGTTCTCCAAATAAAGGAGGAATTGCGTTTCCAATTTGTGAATATCTAGGAACTTCTTGAGTTCTTCTTTTTCCGCCAGTTGTATATTTTCCTTTAAATTGGTATGTGTCAGGAAAAGACTGAATACGTGCATATTCCCTAACAGTCATTATTCTTGGTTCACAATAATGAATATAATCGTCTGGCAACGTCGTAATGGTTGGAGTAGGTTTACTTGCTTCAAGAATTTTTGTACTACTTTTTTTTAATTGAAAACGTGCTCTAAACATTGAACTAGTTAAGTTTTCGTCTAAAGCTGTTTTAAATCTATTTTTTACGACATCTGTATGTTTAGCAAAGCGGTGACTATCAACTTTGCTTTCATTTTTCGTGTATTTCCTAACGTATTTTTGATATTCTGAGGCTATTTCTCCATAAACTCCTGCTTTGAAATTTGGTGTTTCGGATTCTATTTGACCGTTGGACTGAAGTAAATCTGATATTGCATTTTCTAATGTCGGATTTACAACAAGTTTTTTATTTATTAGAAATTTTTCTTTGTTATTCTTAATTTCTTCGAAGAAAGTATCTTTATTTATTTTTGGATTTTCATTAAGAAAGTCGTTTTGAATTCCTACTAAGATGAATCGAGTTCTTTTTTGTGGGATTCCAAATTTTGAAAAATCAATTAATTGACCTTTTACAGAATATCCCAAACTCTCTAGTTTTTCTAAAACATAAGTAGAATATGCCGTACCTTTTGTATCATTATTTTTAAAACCCAATGTAAACCCTTTTACATTTTCAAAAAATAATAATTTAGGTTTTACTAATTCAATGAACTTTATGTATGAATTAATTAAATCATTTCTTGAATCATTTTCTATTCTTCTTCCAGCCATTGAAAATCCTTGACACGGCGGACCACCGGCAACTAAATCTATTTTACCTCTTAATGAAATTAAATTTTCAGAATGATTTTCAAGAATTTCATTGATGTCGTGGTGTTTTTGTTCCAACCAAGTTGGCCAATCGAAATGTTTTTTCTTTTTTATTAAATTATACTCTAGGGTTTTAAAAGCATCTTCACTTTTTTCTATAGCAAAAGCACCTTTCCAACCAGCATTATGTAATCCTAGAGATAAACCTCCACAGCCCGAAAATAAATCGATATAGGTTTTTTTATCACTCATACTTTTTAAAGATTCCATTGAAGTAAATTAGTTTCTTACAAAATTTTATTGACAAATATAGCTTTTAAACTTTACGTTATAATTTGCAGATAGAAAAAATATTTTAATTTATTGTTCATTGTGATGGAATTTTAAAATTGTTTAATCTATTTTAGATAAAAAAAGATACTACTCAGCATCTTTACTCTATATAGTATTATTTCGGTCTTCAAAATCCGCAACTTCAAGACAACACTTTTTTAACTGCTTTTGATTTCCATTCAACCTGATTTTTCATTATTCGTACTGCGCATGCAACGAAAAGCGAGATGTTTATGGATGTCCTTTTTATCGATTACTTTTTAATTAAAATCTATTTCTCGTTGATTTGGGTCTTTGAATTCTGTTACGTCATTTTCTGTTATAATTTTAAACTCGTAGTACTCTTCAGTATTTTTCCATTCAAAATCACAGTTGCAACTCCAACTTTCATTTATTCTCATCATTCCTTTGGCGCCACAAGCTTGACAAATTATATGAAGAGTTCTACAACTTCTACATTTTCCTCCTAACCACCAATTAATTTTTTCATCTATTTCTACAGCTCCATCTGAGTCCATTACAACGCAATCTTTACCACAATCTTTGCACATTAACCATTTTCCATCAATGATTAAATCTGTTGCTTCGTCAATAGTTAATATCAAAAAATCCAACCCTTCGTGATTTGCAAATAGCTGTGCTGGTGAGGTCCATTCATTATTTGTAACTATTATTGCTTTGTCTGCTTTTACAGATTTTGCAAGTGCTAATATTTCTTCAACATCTTTAACATCAAGTTTTGAAGCTCTCATTTTAGCGTCAATTAGAATTTTTATGGTATGATTTCCGATTTGAAATTCCCACCAAACATCAACTTGTCTAGCTTGACCAGTAACTCTGTCTGGAATTGTTATGTTTTTTCTAACTTCTCCCATTTCGGACATTTGTTCATATAAAACTCCAACCGCTTCTTGATATTCTTGCCATTTCATTTTCCTCTGAGTTTTGTTGTTTTCCTTTATTTCTAATGCTTCATAATAGGTTTTTTGCCAACTAGTAAACAACATCAATAAGTTATACTTTTTTAAAGTTTCAACTTATTTTCGATATTTATCTAATTAGGAAATAAAAGCTTTTTAAATTATTATCACAATACCCACTTTTAGTGATATTTATGTATTCCTTTGAAGTAAAAGTATAGCAATATAATGTTGGTTCTTTACGGTTTTCCATAATCCCTAAAAAAAAAGACACCTCGCAGCACCTTTCATTTATTCCTATCCCTCCAACTATCATTAAAATGCCGGTTTCTCATACGTTCATAAAGTTTCCCTCTCAAGTAAAGGCCTACAATCCAAACCACAATTATCCCTATTATTTCATACCACTCCATTTAGATTATAAATTTAATTAATTGTCAAACCTATAATTTTATTGATATAGTAGCAAGTAGTATAGTATGTGATTCGCGAATTTAATACTGTAATTTAAATGTTTTCATAAAAAAAGATGCACTAGGCATCTTTTTAATCTAATATTTATAGCGGTTTCTCTGGCCATAAATCCTATGAAGAATAATTTAAAAATATAGCTTTCCTTTATAAATTTTATTTCTTTTTTGAATTATCAGCGGAGTCTAATTCGTCATAATATGTTTCAAAATCGAAATCTATTTCAAATAGTTCTCTAGGATGCACACGAAGACCTTTAGCAAGTTCTATAAGACTTGAAAGTTGACAATCAATTTTATTATTGGCGATATTACTTATCTTTCCACTATGAATTTCACATTTAGCAGCAATCTTTGTATAAGTAGTATCTCCTTTTAAAGATTTTATCTTTTGAGCAATCAGTTCTTTAATTTCTTTTGTCTTATTTTCATTCTTCATTATTATCTTTTAATGCAATTTGAATAAAACTCAAAAAATAATCATTACCGAATTCGGTAATGTAAATAAAATAATTATCTTTGTATTAAGATTACAATTCAAAATTGTAATTTTGCGACTCTTCAAGAAACATTGAAGCATTCGCTTTGAATCTCGTATCAGAAAACTGGTAATTTTATAGGAACGAGAAGATAAGTATGATGCTCACGTCCCATGGCGTGGGCTCACTTATTGTTCCCCGGTATACCAGTACCTCTGATACGATAAGCTGAGTTCTGCGCCATTTTTTATTGGCACAAAGCCAGCTGCCATTCTTAGCCAATCTTCCTTCTTATTTAAAGTCTCGCACGCAAATTAATTTGTTGAATTAGTTAGTTTGGAAATACACTGTCTTCGTCAGGCTGCAACTGCCAACGGCAGTGTACTTTCCTTTAAAAAAAACTTTAAAACCCAGTTGCCTATGCAATAAAAACACAATAAGAATAGCAATGTTAATAGCAATAGCAATAGCAATAGCAATTTTAACAGCAATTACAATGTCAATGACAATAGCAATGTTAATAGCAATAGCAATAGCAATTACAATGTCAATGACAATAGCAATTACAATGGCAATAGCAATTTTAATAGTAATGTCAATAATAGAAAATAGCCAACATTGGTCAGATTGCAGATTGCAGTGATCAGATAACCCATAACATACAAAAATTGCAAAGATGAAATACTATAAACAAATTCAAATTGCATTAATAGCAGCTTTACTAGCAATAATATGCCTGTGGTTGTATGGTTGCAATTGTTTTTAAATATTTAAAAACAGCTACAGCTTATTTAGTAGTAACACTAACTCCTAACTCTAAAAAACGCCTATGACAAAATAAAAACTTTAAACCGTAGCGCCTTCGTGGCACACACATAAAAAAAGGCCCTCTCACCGTCTCGACAACTGTATAAAGGACCTATAGCTAACAAAAACATTCATTTACATTAACTAAACCAATATTATGAAAAATATTTCATTAAACAAGGGTATAAGGGCAATGTTGTATTCCCTTATAATCGGGTTATTCCTGACTCCATTACTTGTTATGGCTCGGATACCATTGCCAAAATCCATTTCTCAACAACAAAATATTACTGGAACTGTAAGAGACAGTCAGGGTGTGCTGCCTGGTGTTACTGTATCTATTCAGGGAAAATCAATAGGCACCATTACCGATTATCAAGGGAAATATAGCATAACGGCCACGGCCACTGATGTTCTTGTTTTTTCTTTCGTAGGGTATAGCACATTAAATATTCCTATAGCGGGACGTACAGTAGTTAGTTTACAATTACAGGAGGATGCCACCAACTTGCAAGAAGTAAAAGTCAACGCTGGTTATTACAGCGTAAAAGAAAGCGAACGCACGGGCAGTATTTCCAGAATAACTTCAAAGGATATTGAAACGCAACCAGTCACTAATGTGCTTGCAGCAATGCAGGGGAGGATGGCGGGGGTGAATATTACACAACAGACAGGAACTGGAGGAGGTGGGTTTAATATCCAGATTCGTGGACAGAACAGTGTGAGAAGAGGAGGTAACTCGCCTTTGTACATTATTGACGGTGTGCCGTATTCAAGTGAGGAAATCGGGAACGGAATGTCGATGTCAGTCATGTCGATGAATACGAATCCGCTAAACAACATTAATCCAATCGATATTGAAAGTCTGGAAGTTCTTAAAGATGCGGATGCAACTGCCATCTATGGATCGCGTGGGGCGAACGGTGTGGTATTGATCACAACCAAAAAAGGTAAGAAAGGTAAGACTCGTTTTAGCGCATCGGTAGCACAGGGAACCGGAAGCGTACCGCATTTTATGAAAATGATGAACACGGAACAATACCTTGCTATGCGTGCTGAAGCATTTGCGAACGACGGCATAACGGAATATCCGGAAAGCGCCTATGACATTAATGGAACTTGGGACCAAACCCGATCTACCAATTGGCAAAAAGAATTAATGGGAGGCACTTCAAAAATTACCAATATCAACGGCTCTATCTCCGGAGGTTCTGAGGAAACCCAATTTATGCTATCCGGAACCTATGGCAAAGAAACAACCGTGCTACCTGGTGATTTTGGTTATAATCGCGCCAATGTTCGTTCAAGCATTAATCACGCTTCGGCGGACCAACGATTTAAAATAAGTTTTACCGGTGGCTATGGAATACAGAATAACGATCAACCATCGACCGACCTTACCACGGAGGCCTGGCGACTTGCCCCAAATGCTCCGGCACTTTATGATGCGGAAGGCAACCTTAATTGGGAAAACAACACTTTTGAAAATCCGCTACGATACTTAAAAGGGTTATCGAAATCTAAAACCCATGACCTTGTTGCCAATACAGCACTTTCCTATAACTTATTAGAAAACATTGAAATAAAAAGCAGTTTTGGGTATACTGATCTCAACCATCATGAAAGCAGTACGTTTCCTTCTACAATGTATAACCCATCCTTAGGAATTGGTAGTGAAACTTCCCGTATTTTTTATACCGATACTAAAAGGAATTCGTGGATTATTGAACCACAACTGAACTGGAAACCTACATTAGGAGTTGTAAAAACAGAGCTGCTGATAGGAAGCGCTTTCCAAAGTCAAAATAACACCTCCCTTTCGGTTCAAAGCAGTGGCTTTTCCAGCAACAGCATGATTTATAATCCTGCTGCAGCTACAAATACTTCGATACTTGGTTTTGACGAATCAGTGTATAAGTATCAATCTTTTTTTGGACGTGCTAATTTTAACCTTAAAGAACGCTATATAATTAACCTTACGGGAAGGCGAGACGGTTCAAGCCGTTTTGGTGCTGGTAAACGTTTTGGATGGTTTGGGGCCGTGGGCGCAGCATGGCTTTTCTCCCGCGAGAAATTACTGCAGGACAATACCGTGCTGAGTTTTGGAAAGCTTCGTGCCAGTTATGGGACAACAGGAAATGACCAGATAGGGAATTACCAATTCCTGAATACGTACACACCATCAAATGCCAATTATGATGGAGTAATGGGGCTGGTTCCATCGCGTTTATATAATTCCAGTTTTGGATGGGAAACTAACAAAAAGCTGGAAGTAGCGATAGAAACCGGATTTTTGAAAGATCGCATTTTCCTGACTGCGGCATGGTACCGCAATAGATCATCCGACCAATTGGTAGGGATACCGCTGCCGGGGACTGCGGGTTTTACTGAAATACAGTCGAACCTTAATGCTTCAGTTGAGAATCGCGGTGTAGAACTAACCTTGCACACTCTCAATGTGAAAACTACTGATTTTAACTGGAGTACCACAATCAATTTTGCGGCTTCAAAAAACAAGCTGCGCTCGTTTCCAGACCTTGAAAGTTCTACCTACAGTAATTCGTACGTCATTGGACAGCCATTGAATATTGTAAAAGTTTATCATTATACCGGCATTGATCCTGAAACTGGTATTTACAACTTTGAGGATGTAAATGGAGACGGTATATTGACAGAGCCCGAAGACAAGCAGATAGTGAAAGATCTAAACCCGGCTTATTTTGGAGGAATTCAAAACACCGTACGGTTTCAAAGGTGGCAATTTGATTTTCTGTTCAGTTTTGTAAAGCAGCAAAATTATAATGTACCGCGAACGCTGGGAGTTGCTGGCACGATGAACAACCAAAGCGTCGCTATCGTTGACCGTTGGCAATCTCCGGGAGACGTAGCCTCTTCCCAATTATATACTTCGGGTGCAAATGGCACAGCCGAAAATGCCCTTTACCAATATGCCGCCAGTGATGCAGGGATAACCGATGCATCGTTTATAAAACTGAAGAACGTTTCCATAAGTTATGAATTCTCTGAGAGGTGGCTTAAAAATGTTAACTGCAAGGCCACAGTTGAAGGTCAAAACGTGTTCACGATTACTGGTTATAAAGGGGCTGATCCTGAATTTGCCGGTTATGGATTTTTGCCACCATTGCGGATTATTACGGTCGGTTTACAATTTAACTTTTAACCTTTAAAACAAGAGATATGATTATCAATAACTTTTTGATACGGTATTGTACCGAAAACGCAAGGGTTTACAGGATTCTTTCCGCCCTAGCCCTTTTATTTATTGTGTTCTGGCTTAACAGTTGCAGTGACTTTACAGAGATCGATACGCCAGTATCACAACTAAACACAGCGGCTGTTTTTGAAGAAAAAAACACAGCATATAGTGCAATGGCAAATGTTTTTGCGCAAATGCGCGACAATGGAATGCTAACGGGTAAAACTACTGGAATACAGAAAGAAATGGGATTGTATGCCGATGAACTCACATGGTATGGAAACAGTGCTCAGAGTTCGGCTAATTTCTTCACTAATACGCTCATTCCAACGCATCCCACTTTAGCAACTTGGTGGAATAACAGCTATAGCCAGATTTATGCCGCTAATGCCGTAATTGAGGGTGTAGCAGCATCGACAAAACTCTTGCAGGCTGATAAGGAGCAATTGACAGGGGAGGCAAAATTTGCCAGAGCGTTTTTACATTTTTATGTTTTGCAGCTTTGGGGCAATGTGCCGTACATTACCGGAACAGATTACACGTACAACAGTATGGTTAAACGTTTGCCCACTGCTGAAGTATATGCAAAGATTATTGAAGATTTAGAATCTGCCATAAAATTGTTACCTGAGGAATATATAAGTCAGACACGAGTTCGTCCCAATTCGTATGTTGCGCAAGCGTTATTAGCAAGAGTATATTTGTATGCCGGAATGTGGCCTGAGGCAGCCAACAGTGCTTCTGCAGTTCTTAACAAGACTGATATCTATACATGGGTTACTGAACTAAATGCTGTGTTTTTAAAAGGAAGTAGCGCCACCATCTGGCAATATGCCCCAAGAACGCCAACAAGAAATACCGATGAGGGAACCACTTACATATTTAATGGGGGTCCGCCAAATTCTGTGGCATTGACTAACTCCTTAGTAAATGCATTTGAGGCAAATGACCAAAGGAAGGCTAAATGGATTCGATCAATAAGTAAAGGCAGTATCACCTGGTATCATGCTTATAAGTACAAGAAAACAGGCAGTAATAGCCCTCAGGTTGAATTTTCTATAGTTTTGCGTCTTGCTGAAATGTATCTTATTCGTTCGGAAGCCCGTGCAAGGCAAGGAGAACTTAGCAATGCTAAAG
The DNA here is from genome assembly GCF_900107635.1 of Flavobacterium gillisiae. GTDB lineage: Bacteria > Bacteroidota > Bacteroidia > Flavobacteriales > Flavobacteriaceae > Flavobacterium > Flavobacterium gillisiae. The sequence continues at coordinate 5,522 of NZ_FNRD01000015.1, read as the reverse complement.
ATGACCTTAATTTAATCAGGAATACTGCTGGACTTGGAAACACAAGCGCTGTTACCCAAGATGAAATACTTGCTGCCATACTGCATGAACGACAAGTGGAACTGTTTAGTGAGTTTGGCCACCGCTTTTTTGACCTGAGACGTTTTGATGCACTAGACAGGACACTATCAGGTGTTAAAGCTGATTGGAACAACACTGATAACTTGTTACCACTACCACAGACTGAGTTGAACCTGAACCCTAATATTGGGCCTCAAAATCCCGGTTATTAATGAAGGCTCTATTTTATAGTATTGGACGTAACCTTTTAGATAGAGGTTGCCATTCGGTTTTTTTGTTCCTTTTTTTTGTAGTAGTTTCCTGCCCTTTGATCGGGCAGGTGTTAGAAAAGAAAACTGTAACACGAGAAGATTATCCTTTGTGGCATTCTATGGATGCCGAAGCAATTTCTGATGATGGAAATTGGATCAGCTACCGTAATTATTATGATGCCACTGATTCGTTATTTGTTAAACACCGCAGGTCTGCTACACTTTATAGTTTTGCAAAGGGAAAAGACGGGACTTTTACAGGTGATCATTTCGTTTGCCAGACCCCTGACAGCATCGTTCATATTGTTTCGTTGCAGCATGGAGTTGAAAGGAAATTGAGAAATGTTAAAGCCTTTACGGTTTCTAAGAATTTTATAGTTGTGACGGAGTACAGTACCGTTGGGGATTTATTATCAGTTTATACTTTAGATGGTGTTTTGCTGCACACTGAAAAAGACGTAGTATTTTTCTCTATTAGTCCTGATACTAAAAGTATTGCAGTGTCAGTGAAAAGAGAAAATACCAATCAAGTACTACTGCTCAATATTGCAGCTATTCAAAAGCAAAAAATCATAGCTAAAAGTGAAAAAAGTGGACCTTTCCTAAACCTTAGTTGGTCAGATGACGGGAAAGCAATTGCTTTTATGAATTACAATGAAAAGGAATCCCATCTTTTTTATTACAATTTGGGTGAAGAGAGACTTGAAACGTTTTCTACCAATGCTGTCGAATTTCCAAAAACCATGAATTTAATACCGTCAAGGAAATTAACGATATCGAAGAACAACAAGCGTGTTTTCTTTAAAATAAAGCAACGCCAAGAACTTGACCTTGTGCGAAAAGAAAGTGATGTTCAGGTATGGAATGCTGCTGACAAAAATATTTATCCACGTCACATTGTTACAGAGGGTTACTCTAAGAATCCAAAGCTGGCGATGTGGGAACCCGATACAGGTCGCTTCTTGCAGATTACAGATTCGATACAGCCTTATGGTTCAACCCCAGGTGACGAAAGCTTTGCTTTGACTTTTAATCCAAACGACTATGAGCCACAGAGCAAGTCGGTACCAGACAAGGATGTGTATATTAAAAATTTTGAAACTGGACAAAGTAGCTTGATGCTTCGGAGGCATGTTGGTGGCGAATTCAATCTTCTAGTTTCGCGAAATGCAAAATATATCAGTTATTTTAAGGAAGGGCATTGGTATGTTTATGATGTAGCACAGGGAACTCATACATTAATCAGCAGTAATGTACCTTATACCTTAAGCGTTCCAAGTCTTACTGAGAAAGAGGAGAATGGCTATGGTAATCCCGGATGGACTACCAAAGGCGAATGTTTGTTGTATGATCAATTTGACATCTGGAAAGTTCAATCAGACGGATCGCATCCCGTACGTTTAACGCAGGGTCGTGAGCAGGGCATTGTTTTTAGGATTGTAGCACAAAGTAAAGAGCAAACACAAACTATAACCGACAGGATATTTACTAATGCAGAATTTGACCTTAATAGCGCACTGCTTTTAAGTGCGAGAGCTGTTGATTATTCCTTTAATGGGTTTTACTTATTGAAGCCAGAAAAGGGAATGACAAAAATATGCTATGTGAATAAAAGTGTAACCGGAATAATGAAATCTGAAAGAGGTGATTATGCATGGGTGGAAGAAGATATAGACCAGCCCCGAAGTATCGTGGTTGGAAAAGTTGGCGGTAAATCTACTTCTGTGGTGGATAGCAATGTACATCATAAAGAATTTCACTGGACCAAATTACAGATGATAACCTATAAAAATTTAAAGGGTGAAGCACTACAGGGGCTTTTGTATTACCCCTCAGGATACGATAAAAACAAGCTTTATCCAATGGTTGTACACCTTTATGAAAAGCAATCGTACCAACGGCATTCCTATGTTAATCCCACTATGACGAATGAAGATGGTTTCAACATCAGTAATTTGACTACTAAAGGGTATTTCGTTTTGCTTCCAGATATTACCTATGAAGTTGGCAATGTTGGATTTTCGGCATTGGAATGTGTGGAAGCCGCAGTAAAAGAGGTAAAAAAATTATCTCTAATTGACGATGGCAAAATAGGTTTAATTGGACACTCTTTCGGTGGCTATGAAACAGATTTTATAATAACCCAAAGTAATTTGTTTGCCTGTGCGGTAGCGGGATCTGCTACCACGAATAACTTAAGTTCCTACTTATCTGTTGCCCAAAATTTAGGGATTCCAAATTTCTTCAAAATGGAATATGGACAGGCTAGGATGAAACTATCTCCGTACGAGAATATGGAATGGTATCTGAAGAATTCGCCAGTGATTCATGCTGCGAATGTTAAGACTCCGCTGTTATCTTGGACCGGATTGAAAGATCTGCAGGTAGAACCGAGGCAAAGCTTTGAATTTTATATGGCGTTGCGACGATTGGGTAAAACGCATATCCTACTTGCTTATGCTAATGAGGGCCATGGTATAGAAAAGAAAGAGAGTGCAATAGACCTAACTACAAAAATTGAGGAATGGTTTGATCATTACCTTAAGGGTATGGCTGCTCCAATATGGAAATAGTAACAATGCAGTCCGAAGGGACTGCATTGTTTTTTTTAACTATTTATGGTTTGTAACCAGTAAGGACACACTCGTCATTACCGTCCATAATCTTTAACTGGGCTCCGCTACTTACTTGTCCCACTCGGCAGACTATGCCAGTATTCACGTCACTGCAACTATTTTTTTGTTCACAATTCGTACCTTGTGCGTTGTGGGGAATAAATCCCGGTACGAGAGCTGAACTTCTTTTTGCTGATGCATTCGTATTGAATGCACTGGTTGCTGCTGCAACAATTACCAGCATTGGTACAATTAATTTTTTCATAATATAAAAAATTTGTGGTGATGGCTTACTCTATTTACAGGTTTTCAGCCTTTTCCCTGATACCGGCCGGGTATGTTTTTAGTTATGTTTATTTTGATTTTTGATACGGTGCTTCATAACTATCAGTTATCTTTTTGCTTATTCTATTTACAGAAAGGTATGTTCCGGAAAGCGCATATAATTTATTACCATTTACTCGAAAGCTTGACATTTCGTGGTTGTCGAGATTATAAATATATATACTACCAACGTAGCTTCCATTTAATAGGTTGTACACATCTACAATCGAAGCTTCTTTTAAGATTCTGCTGTCCTCATATTTGCCAATTCGCAGGGATTTAACGAATAGTAAATTGCTATATACTGCTGAGGTTTTATTGATAATCAAAGGTGGTTTTGACATTTGCTTTTCGCCGCTTGTCATTTGAGAAACCTGAATTTGTGCGATCTGTACTGTGTCAATAGTTTTTCCCTGAGCAGTCAATTTCATTGTCGGACTGATGGATAAGTATTGATTTCTATAATAAAAGATATAGTTTAACTCGCCCAATTGATTGTTGTAGTGCAGCATACCGTCGGTATCAAAAATGCCGTCTACTTGTTTTTTAAGTAAGTTTTTATTTTCCGCTATTATCCTTTTTTCATTTAAGCCGTACGTCACCAACCTGTTATTCTTTTTAATATAACTAGTGAGTCTTAATGTAACAGTTGTAGAATCCATTGGCTCAGCTACCGTAAAATAGGGTATTTTCCCTAATTGGCTCGTAGCTTTCCAATCCTTCATTTTTCCTTTAAAGATTGAACGTACTGTTCCATCTGTCACGAAAAAGTAAGGAGCAACTATCTTTAACTTTATATCCCTAAAAGGAAGTTGGGGTTGGTCAAGCTGCACTTTTGCGCGATTTTTAGATTTTAATGCAGTATCAATTTTTGTTATATACAGCGGTGTACTATAATTCCCTAAGTAGATTGTGTCCTTATCAAAACCTGCAAAATAGTACGAATTTATTTGGAGGTCATATTTGTTATATGCAGGTTCAGCATGCGATGGAAAGCGGCGAATAAAATTATTTCGTTTGTGGATAATGTCTTCAGAAATTAAAAACAGCACCACTACTGAAGTTATACTTAAAAGAGCCGCAACAGTTAATGTAATTGAAAATTGAATAATTTTCATCTTTGAAAGCCAATTTCTTTGGTCCGGATAGGTGAGTATAAGCCCTAAAAGAGCTAATAAAATAAATACTATGTTGAATATCAAGTGCTCATTCCAACCAAGTTCCTGTAAAATTCCACCACAGGAACACGGGATATTTGAACTAAAATTTAAGATGATGAAAATATAAGCTGTAAAGGCAATCATTAGACAGAATGAAGCAAATAACCCACTAATCCTCCACTGGTGAAAAATCAACATCAGAACTATTATCAGCTCTAAAACGGGGATACCAATAGCAACATAACCAGCAAATACGCTCAGTAATGGAGATTGACCCAATTTAATTCTAAAATCATGATAATCTAGAATTTTACTAATTGCAGCATATGTAAAAAGGAATGCGTACAAATAGCAGATTGCTGAAATGATATTATTCTTTGAATTTGTTGTTGGTTTCATTTTATGTCCGTTTTATATTGTAAAATTGTAAATAAAAAACATATAACATTATGCAAATCAGGCATTTCGTTATTCAAAAAATAAAACAGTGCAAAAGTATTAGGGTTGAAGATCTTCTTTAGGTCTTGAAATATCACTTGGTTTGTAGCCAAATCTTTTTTTGAAGGCTTTATAGAAATTAAGATAGCCCTTAAAGCCATTCAGGTAGGCAATTTCTTTTAAAGAAACGGATGTTTGCTGGATCATTAGATTCGCTCTTTTTAAGCGTTCTTCTTGATAAAAGTTATAGACACTGGTTTTAAATAAGGTTCTAAAACCATTTTTTAATATGTGTTCTTCAATACCAAACATTTGAGCCAAGTAATGTAAAGTGGGTAATGGTTCATCCAGATGACTTAAAATATAATCATGTAGATTTTGCACCGCAGTAACTTCATTCTGTCTACGAATTTTTGAACCAGAGAGACGGTCGTTAATGTTACGCATGTCTTCCAGTAGGGTTGATACTGAACTTACAATTATTTCATCGCTATATAATAATCTTGATATTGTGCAAATTGACGGCAGTAGGTGATTATCACCAGTAATGAAAATTAATTGCAAAGTAGTGTTGTAATGGGAGTTTTTATTTAATTCATCAAGAATACCGTTCCAAATATCTTTCGATTGCTGGGCAATTAATTTAGCAAAGTCGGTATTGATAATTGTATCCG
>NZ_FNRD01000016.1 GCF_900107635.1 Flavobacterium gillisiae | reverse complement strand
TATCAAAATAAATTATTTGAAGCTAAAAGTATAGTGTTCAATTCGGGAATTGAATAGGGGAAATTAAGTTCGATTATGGTCTTAAATTAGTTTTATGAGTATAATTTTAGGATTGTTTGAATTTGAATGAGATGCATTGAATTTAAATATACTTCTATATTTTATCTGGTTACTGCTTAAAGATATAGTTGTCAATTCGGAAGTATTTGTTGTTGATTCGGGAGGGGAGTTGTCATTTCGGGAGTATTTGTCGATTTGGGAATATTTGTTGTCTATTCAGGAGAAAGAGTTGTCAATTCGGGAGTATTTGTTGTCAATTTGGGAGCGGACTTGTCATTTCGGGATAAATAGTTGTCAATTCGGGAGTATTTATTGTCATATCGGAATAGGACTTGTCAATTCGGGAGCGTTTGTTGTCAATTTGGGAGTACTTGTCGATTTGGGAATATTTGTTGTCTATTCAGGAGGAAGAGTTGTCGAAAACGAAATTTCTGAGTTGCTCGTAAAAGGAACCATACTTACTCATTTTACATTTGAGGTATGGAATGAAATAATAGAGCTAGTTGTGATATACTTACTTGGAGTTTTCATAAGGGGTACCCCTTTATGAGTTTAGGAAGAATTATTTTTATAATGATAGTTGGAGGAGAAAGAAATGGAAATAGAAATAGAAAGATAGTGAGAGGTGTTTGTTTTTATGCGATTTTTTTTGATAGTGAGGGAAACCGGAAAGAACTAAAATTATAACGCATTACTTTTACTTTATAGAAATGTACGAATATCACTAAAAGTGGGTATTGTAATAATAATTAGAACAGCCTTTATTTACGAGCTGCTATAAATAGCGCAAATTGATTTGAAACTTTAAAAAAAAAGTATAAGTTTTTGATGCTATTGACAAGTTAGGTAATATTATAAAAAACTAAATATGACCAAAACCAAAATTGAATTAATTGAAAGTCTTTTAAGTGAAGCAACAGCTTTAACTTATAATGATGATAATCTTGATAAAGTAAAAAAAAGGTCTGAAATGATTGCCAAAAAAGTTTTTGGAGACAAATCTGAATATATAGCTAAATTGAATAAAATTAGATTTAGTCCTTCAATAGTTTGGAGTGGAATGGATAGAAGTATTTACAACTCAACATTTGAAAGCGGAAAAAGAGAACTTATAAATTTGATCAATGTAATGTTAGAAGACGTAAATTTATCAAATGTCTTAGACGGTAGCCAAAATCTAGAAACTCTAAATTCAGAATTATCAGAAAATATTTTTATCGTTCATGGTCACAACGAAGAAATGAAACAGTCTTCGGCAAGATTTTTAGAAAAAATAGATTTAAAACCTATTATTCTTCATGAGCAACCTAATAAAGGCAAAACAATAATCGAAAAATTTAATGATTACTCAAACGTATCTTTTGCAATTGTATTATTATCTGCAGATGACGTAGCTTTTAGTAAAAATGAAGAAGTCGAAAATGCTTCTTTCCGAGCAAGACAAAATGTGATTTTTGAATTAGGTTTTTTTATAGGTAAAATTGGAAGAGAATGTGTAGTTGTTCTACATGAACAAGTTGATAATTTCGAAATTCCTTCTGATTATCAAGGTGTTTTATATATTCCCTATGATAATAGTGGAAATTGGAAACTTTCCGTAGCGAAAGAGTTGAAGGCAATTGGTTATAAAATAGACGGAAATAAATTACTAGAATAACATTGCCTAACAGCTGTTTTGATATAGCTGGAATTTAGTGGAATTATCGTTTCGCATCAAGTTTTCGTTAAGCCGAAAATTGAGCGGTTACGATTTTTCAGCCATCTCAAAGCAGCAACCCGTTAGTGGATAGTTACGAGCAACGCAGGAAATTTACAGTTAAAAAAAATGTATTTATTTCCGCAGAAAAAATAAAACAGAAGTGTAAAAGTTGGAATTAACAACAATACCAAAACGAAACTCAAAATGAGTATTATAAACAAAACATTTAATTAAAAATCAAAAAAAGGAAATGAAAGGAATTTTATTAATTACAATTATGTTGATTAGCGGTTTTAATATGACTGCACAAGTTCTAAAATATGAACAAGTTAAAAACGCACAAAAGAAGAGTGACATTAATAAAGAAGATATTATAGAATATATCAGTGAAAATGGTACTTCATTTAAAATCGGCGATGTACTCAAAATTGACAAACCTATAAATGGTCAAATTTTCTCGTCAATGTCAATTAGAATGACAACATTTGAAATGCTTGCACTTAGTCAACAAGAACAAAAAAACTTCGACTACAATGTTTATTCAAGAACTATTGCAAAAACTGCTTTAAAAATTAAATATTTTGTTATTGAAGGAGATAAAAAGAAAGGCTTTTCTATATCTGCAAATTTAGATGGTGTTGGTCATAATATTCAAGTAAGATTAGAATATGGAGTTGAAATTGGAGAAATTGGAGAACATAAAATGACTTCGGAAGAAGCTATGGTGCAATTGAAATCTGAAAAAGATAAAATGGAATTAGGTCTTATTACAGCAGAAGAGTATAATTCAAGAAAATCAGAATTAGTTAAATTTATAAAATAGAAGGTAACAAAATGTAAAATATTTGCGGTTTAAGCGGAATGTAGAAAATAACCATCCGCTAATAGCTAAGGGTCGTTGGGATAATCTAAAAAGAGAAACAAAAATGGGAGATGTAGCATCTGTTCACACAGGTAGTAAAATAGATTTAGAAATGGTTGACTATAATAAATATCATTTTGACCTTTATGAAAAAGCAATGCTGAAACAAGACTTAAATCCAAGCAATTATACATTGATAATGAAATAAAAAACGTTGCATAACCGCCATTCCTATGTAAAGCATCATTAAGTTTTCAACAACTTTTAAGAGGGTTATATGTCGGTTATTTTTCGAGTATAAAATTCCGCTCCAGCGGCTTGTTGGAAAAGTTGGAAACCAACTTTTTGTCCGCCGAAGGCTTAGGACTGAAAAAGTTATTCTAACTTTTTCAATGATGCCCAGAATTATTTTCTCTTTTACTTCATAATATATCTTTTAATAATCTTAAAGCTCACACTCCTATATGTGGTCTGCTTATGGCAGCCACCAGCATCGGTATGATTGTAAGATCCAAGAGCTCCGCTCGAACTGGCGAAGCAATAAATAAAATAGCTACCTACTTTGAGATGTGGATTCATTTAACGGAACCACCATGGCGGTTTTGTAGTCTATTTTTCTTGTATGGTTGAGCTTGTTAAGAAGGTTATTTTTACTATTCTACCCCGATAGCTATCGGGACTATATTTCTATTAATTTGATATGCGGTTTCGGTTTTAATAACTGATAAAATTCTTCTTGCCATTTTATGGGCTAATTTATAATGACACTCTTTACGTTTTTACCTTGATGTTTTCGTTAATAATTCTGCATTTCGGTATCTTTTCTAATGGCTATCCAAGCCGCTTCGACTAAATAACTGCGTAATTGTGAGCGACTCCTTGGCGTAATTCCTAAACACTTTTCTGACTCTCCACTGTTATACATTCCAGGAACTAATCCGATGTAGGAACTAAACTACCCTTCGTTATTGAATCGACGTAAATCTCCACATTCTGCCAAGATTACACTTGCTAGATAGCCTCCTATTCCTGGAATACTTTTCAAAAGATTGTAATCTTTCTTATTATTTTTTCTGCAATAAGCACGCATTTGATTGGCAATTTCTAAATATTCTGATTTGATAAACTTGAACATTCGTATTTTTCCTTGCAAGGCTAAATCTCCACAAGAGCTACTGAATTTAATATCCTCTAACCACGCAATAAAAGCTTTACTCCAATTAGAATTATCAAACTCTTCAGGAACTTTAATTCCATGAAACAGCAACATACTTTTGATATGTGATTTGGTTTGTCGCAGTTTCTTGGTCACTTGCGTTCTATGGCGAGCCAAGGTCGTAAATTGTTCGTACTCTTCGGTGGGAATAAAAACACCTCTTAGAACACCTGATTTTAATTGATTGGACAAGTTTTTAGAATCTAAGGCGTCAGTTTTTTGATAGCGCTCTTTATCTCCTCTCTTTACATCTGAGGGATTAACAACTAGAACGTTCCATCCCAAGTTTAAAAAATATCGAGCCACGCTGAATCCGCAACAACCCGCTTCATAAACTAAATCAACGGCGTGATCTGGAAATGTTCGCTCCACATATAAATACAAATCCTCAGCATTAGAAGGCATCGAATAGGTCTTGTGAAAAAATAAATCTGTTTGGATAGAAACTGTCCAGCTTTTTTTGTGAATATCTAAACCAATGAATATCTTTGGAATAGAAAAGGCGTCTTGTAATTGCATAATCTTCGTTTTTAGTACTCTCAAAGTTATGCTTTTACATTGATGCTTTGAGCTAGCTGCCATTTAGTGGAATTACCGTTTCGCATGAAGTTTTCGTTAAGCCGAAAATTGAACGGTTACGGATTTCCAGCCATCTCCAAGTGGCAAAACGTTAACTATAATGCCTGCGCGATAAAATTTGAATCTACAATTAAAAAATATTAAAGTATGTTTATTTACTCTTTAATAAATAAATTTGGACAAAGTATTGCAAAAGACAGTTTTTCTCAAAAATATGAAGCGATTAAAATATTGAATAAACTTAAATAATCGAATAAATGAAGAAATTTATAATTGTATTAATGGTATTTATCTTAGGATTTGTATCGTGTAAATCTGACAAGGAAAAACAAGACGAAATCAAATCTAATTTTCTTTTTGATACTTCGTTAGCAAGTATTAAAACATCATTATTTTACACGAATATTGATTCAATTAATTCTATTTTCAAGGAGATTAAAGACCCTGAATTGAAATTAAAATTTGCTAAGCAGCTGAATGATTATTCTATTAAACTAAAATCAAAAAGTGAAGAGCTTTCAAGAAATATTGAAGCTATTGACAAGGTTAATCTTAAAAAAATATAAGTAAAAGAAAAAGAAGCTGATAAAGAATGGTATAGTAGTAAAGCAGGTAAAATTCAAAAAAGGCACCCAGGATGGTCAAGAAAAGATTGTAAAAGCTTAGCAGATAGAGAAATATGGATTGGAATGACGTATGAAATGCTTGTTTATCAAAGGGGAAAACCAAATACTATAAATCCATCTAATTATGGAAACGGTATTCATTATCAGTTTTGTTGGGATGATTATACGCCGTCTTGTTTTTACAGTGAAGAAGATCAAATTATAACATCATACAATTAAAATAGTTCTTGTAAAAGCTTAAATTCTAACGATTTAGAAACCGAAAAATCAAACTAATATTATTTTATAAAACAAATCTCTACTATTTACAAAAGAACGAAGCACTACAGTTAACAGCTAAGGTCGTTGGAATTGGAAAGCCAACAAGGAACCGCGGTTGAACGGAACCGCAGAGATTAAGTAACTATGGGGTTATTGTAAAAGAGTCAGGAGGATTTCAATAGAACTTTAATAAATTAACCATTAATATAGAAAATCAACATGTAAGAACCGAGTACGCAATATATTGTTCCGTTACTTCAAAAGAAGACTGGCACCGTTGTGGAGACGTTGATGATTGTGTGAGTATTATTTATGAAATTGCTCCGAAAAAATAAGTACTGTGTCCAACCGTTTTGATATAGTGTGTTATTTAGTGGAATTACCGCTTCGCTTCAAATTAAATTTCTCAATATATCACTAAAAATGGGTATTGTAACAATGATTTGAAAAGCTTTTATTTACGACATACAACAACTAAGGGTTATTATTGGCTTTGTAGGCCCAACGAACCCTTAGCTGTTGTTAGCAAGTTCCAAAAAACGAATCTGCAAAATGAGATCTTTTGGAAAACTTATACAATCTAAAAAAATGAAACAGTTACGGAAAACCGTATTGATTTAGAATTTAGTTATTGTAAATTTCGAAAATTTAAATTTTAAAAATATGGAAACAACAGTTTCAAAAGTATTAATATCTTATGATGTTAGCGCAAAAAATCCAGAAGTAAAAGCTGCACTACTAGGTTTAAATTATTATGATAATTTTAAATTAGGAGCCCATGCAAAAATTCATCATTTACCCGATACAACTTTATGGCATAACACAAAATCTTCTGGTCAAGCAATGTCCGACATGAAAAAAGTTTGTAGTGATTTAAAAGTTACTCTTGAAAAAGCTTTAGCAGTTAAAGCAGATGAATTCGTAGGTTTATAATTTTAACCACCTTTCGTAGTGGTTTTTTTGAAGTCTTTAATGAGCAGTAAAATCTAAAATTAAAATATGAAAAGTAAAATACTAATTCTAACCGTTTATTTATTTTTAATAATTGGTTGTTCTCCAAGTAAAAGTGAATTGTTTAAAGAAACTGATTCTTTTGTTGAATCTTTACAAACAACTTACGAAAGTTATGGAATGCTTGGAGGTACAGAGCATATAAAAACGACAAGTGACGGGTTGTACACAATTACACCAATTGGAAGATTAATAAACATTAAAATTCAAAAAGTTGTAGAAAATGGAGAATATGAAGAATTAAAACAAAATTTGAAAGACCATTATGAAGGTAATTCAAAAGTTAATGAGGTGTATATCTGCCAAGCTGGAACAATTATGATTGATTGTAGAAATTAATAAATTTGAAGATAATAAAACTTGCTTACAACAGTTAAGGGTTCCTATGGAAAGCAATTAAAGTTATTAAAAACTTTTGAGAGGTTTATATACAAGGTGTTTTTCAAGTATAAAATTACTTTCCTTTGATGTTGTCGTGATTCGATTTTAGAAGATATAATAGTCTTTATTGCCTCTTTTTTTAGTGGTTTAAGCAAAGTTATAGTGTTGGATTCGCGAATTACACACTATTTTATTTACGTATTAAGAAAAAAAAATAAATACGTAAGGGGCTTTTAATTCTAGCTAATTTAAGGTTGAATGTAGAGTGTTTAATTCTAGAATTTAATGTTTTCAATTGCAGAATTACACACTGTATTATTTGCTTTTGATAATTTAAATCCAGTGTCGTTTTTTTAGGACTAGACACTATTCTAAACTCACTAAGTGCTAAATTCGACTCGTGAAAATTCTAATTGGCCTTTTTGATAATTTTATCATTGTTGCTGTTTAACATTTTGTTTCTCGAAATCATCATGTCCTCACTTACTTTTTTATCCAACACCTTTGCGTAATGTTGTGTAGTACGCAAGTTTTTATGTCCAAGCATTTTGCTTACGCTTTCAATAGGAACTCCATTGGTTAGTGTTACCGTCGTAGCAAAAGTATGTCGGGCAATGTGGAAGGTGAGTTCTTTTTCTATTTCACAAACGCCGGCAATCTCTTTTAAATAGGCATTCATTTTCTGGTTGCTCAAGATGGGTAATAATTTATTTTGATTGCAGCATTCCGGGTGGTTCTCGTATTTATCAATAATCATTTGGGTAATTGGAAGAATTGGAATCTTCGAAGCCGTTTCTGTTTTCTGACGGTGGGTAAATATCCATTTTTCTCCATCAATACCGAGGCTTATGTGGGACTTTGTTAAATTTTTGACATCAATGTAAGCCAGGCTGGTAAAGCAGCTAAAAAGGAAGATATCGCGTACTAGTGATAATCTATCGGTTTTGAAATCTTTGTTGATGATATTTTGAATCTCTTCCTCTGATAAATACACGCGTTCCACTTCTCTGACTTTGGCTTTGTAGTTACTGAAAGGGTTTCTGTCAATCCAATTATTGGCCAAACATATTTTGATGATTTTACTGAAGTTCTTGATGTATTTGACAGCGGTGTTGTTGGCGCAACTCCGAACGCTGCGCAAGTAGAATTCATAGTCGGTAATAAAGGCATGATTTATTTTGTCGATCTCGATGGTTTGCAGAAATATGCTGATAAAAACCTGTTTCAGCCTCTCGGCATTACAAATTATAAATGGCAGTTCACACCTCAAAAAGTAGCTAATACGGCAGGTAGTTTACAATTGCGTTCGTTGGATTATGCGAAGTTTGGACAGTTATACAAAAATCAAGGTGCTTGGAATGGAAAACAAATTCTATCCTAAAACTGGATAGAAAAAAGTTTATCACACCAGATGACAATATCAAAAGACGAGTATTATGGTTATCTATTTTGGAATAAAACATACAAAATAAATGATGTTGACTATGAAGTTTACTATTCGAGTGGTAATGGTGGTAATCGAATTTTTATTTTCAAAGACCAGCCTATTGTAATTGTAATTACTTCGACAGCATATAATACACCTCAAGCTCACAAACAAGTTGACAAGATTATGCAAGGTTATTTAATACCAGCAGTATCGCAAGGACAAGAAAAATAGCAAATGAACGTCTAGACTTCGTTGGACTTTCAAAGCCAGTAATGAAGCCTATTTTGAACGGAGCCGGTAGTAGTTTACTTAATGGATTGTATTGTTTGAATGGTAGAGTGAGAAGTGTTTTATGAATCGGTTTTTTGTATTACAAATCAAGTATATTTACCAACTCGCAATGCAGTTTGAGAAACTTTGAAGTTTTTTAAGCTAGCTGATAATAATGGTGTTTTTAAAAATACAGCATGTCAAAACTAAAAAGTATTAGAGAATTAAAAAATCTGACTCAAGAAGAATTATCAGATAAATCAGGTATTTCGGCACGAACGATTCAGCGGATTGAGTCATGAAGAAATCCTAAAGGATACACTCTACGGGTTTTGGCTAAAGTGTTAGAAGTACAAGAAAGCGAATTAGTCACCCAACAAACGAAAGCAGAAAACATCATTGTTGAAGAAAACGAACCACTGAAAGAAGGTATTTCTATTAACTATTCATATCTGAAATTAATCAATCTTTCAACAATTCCATTTACAGTAATTCCGCTATTAAACATTCTCGTGCCTTTAATACTTATGCTGGTACTGAAACAAAAAAATGCCTTAACAAAACAACTCATTTCTGTTCAAATACTTTGGACAATTGTTGCGCCTATTGTATTTATGTTGGGCATTTTTTTTAAACTTGGAAACAAGTTTACTCTACTACTTATAGTACTAATAGTTTTGTCCAATGTATTCATTACCCTTCGTAATGCAATAGAAATAGACAGAAATAAAACTCTTTATTATAAACTGGATTTCAATTTGATATGAAATTTGTCGGGAATTTGTCAGGTTATTGTCGTGGAATTTTTTAGGGTAAAAAAAGTACTTTTTTGACCTTTGGTGAAAATATAATTATAGCAAAATAAAATTGGTTATGACAAAAAAAATTATCTTAAGCTTCATTATTACCATCATTTTTAGTACAATCAGCAAAGCCCAGATTAACAAAAATTCAGAACTTTACAAAACTATTTTATCTAAGGACAGCATACTGTTTGATGCTGGGTTTAACACTTGTGACATCAAACAGTACGAAGATTTATTAAGCGAAAACTTAAAATTTTATCACGTCAAAGACGGAGTTTCTGATAAAACAAAATTCCTTTACGACTTAAAAAATGGACTTTGCAAAAATCCCGGAACTCGTCAAGTAAAGAGGATTTTAGTAAAAGAAAGTACTGAAATTTTTCCGCTTTACCGGAATGAAATTTTGTATGGGGCTATTCAAAACGGAGAATATTTATTTTACGAAAGTAAGGAAAGCTAACCCGGTTCAGCTAAGTTTACTAATATGATGCGACGCTTTGCTAAGACAACTTTTTCAAAATCTTAAGATAGTTTTTTAGTTTTATTTTCCAGTTTTCTGGCTATAATTGGAGATAACTTTTGGCTCCTTAAAAGCCAAAAAAGTTATTCTGATTTTATGCCACTTGTTTTTTTTAATACATTTTACTCGGTGTGCTATAATCTAAGGATTGATGAAAACGTTCTTCGTTATATAATTCAAAATACTTTTTAAGGCCGTTGTACAGGCTAATTGTACTAGTGTAGGCCTGCAAATATACATTTTCATATTTTACGGTTCGCCATAATCTCTCCACAAATATATTATCTATTGCTCTTCCTTTGCCATCCATGGAAATCTTTATATTGTTAATTATCAGTATGCTGGTGTGTATTTCACTAGTATACTGACTACCTTGGTCGGTATTGAATATCTCTGGTACGCCATGTTTATCTATTGTTTCTTGCAATGTTTCTGCACACCATTGAGCACTCATTGTGTTGCTTGTACTCCAACTCAAGACATATCGGGTATGTAAATCTATGATGGCACAAAGACACATAAAGCCTTTATTCATGGGGATATAAGTAATATCGGTAGCCCATACCTGATTTTTATGTGTAATTTCCAATCCTTTCAATAAATATGGATATTTTTTGTGTGCTTTAATAGCAATTGTGGTGCGTGGTGCTCTGTAAATGGTTTGCCAATTGGCTAAGCGCATCAGTCTTCGTGCGCGTTTTTCATTTACTTTAAAACCTTTTGCTTCAAGCCATACCGACATCTTTCGATAGCCATAAAACGGAGTTGCCAAATATTGAGTTTTTAATAAATCCATTATTATTTAGTTTTCTCCCAATTCGCCTTTAGGAGAATAATAGAAATAATTCCTACTAACAAACAGCAACTTACATTGTTTAGAAATACTTAATTTCATCTTTGAATAAATCATTTTTTTTCTGTCTTCCAATGAAACTAGCGTAACTTTTTTTTTAGAAAATCATTCTCCAATGTAATTTGACCTATACTTGCAAAGAGTTTTTCAGTTGGAATTTCATCTTTAACAACAACCGTTTTTTCTTGAGAAAAAAAAGCTGAAATATTCTTTATGGCTTCTGCTTTCCATGACTAAATTCGAGTCGATAATAACTCGTATTTCTTTGCTAAAACCTCAAGGGTTTCTGTTTCCTTTAATGCCTCTAAAACAACTTTTGCTTTAAATTCTTTTCCATATACTCTTCTTGTTCTTGACATAATTCTGCTAATTTAGGGTTTTTAATTCTATCTTAAATTTCAACAAAAAGTTGTACGGTTTTTGGGGAGCAGCATAGTTTTGTTCTTGATCCATTCATACCTTCATTTGCTAACAAGTACACACGATATACATTTTTAGTTTTTTTTTCAGTTTTGTGATTTACGCAAGAAAAAGCAGAGCCTTAATATAGCCCCTATACACGGCTTTTTTGTCAAGAGAAAATCAATTCGTTCTCTTAGATTAAGGCAGATAAAGCTAAAAGTAAGTTAAGTTGTACTTTTATTACAAAATGATGTAGTTAGTCGATTATATTAAACGTTTTAACGAATTAATACGTATTTTTAAGAGAGATTAAAATGCATAGCGAATTTATAGTTTGAAATGTTTTTTTTTTTGGAAATAAATCCTGTTTAAATTGTTGAAAATCAGCAATTTTAGTAAGGTTGTTTTAATGGGGAGCGAATTGAAACAGAAACGGTGAATATGCTAAAAAAATGCATTATGAAAAAAACTACTTTATTAAAAATACTTTTTCTAGCGGTTTTTTCAAATATTTTGGGTGCGCAAGGTATTGTTAAAGCGACTGCTAGGTCTACTGCTTCAGCGACGATAGTAACTCCTATTAAAATCGCTAAAAACTCAGATTTAAATTTTGGTACATTTGTTGCTAAAGGCGGGGTAGGTAATGTTGTGTTAGGTGCAGGAAATACAGGTTCGAGAAAAGGTTCTTCCAATATTACCATGGCGAGCGAGTCTGAAAAGGTTGCAGCAGCTGTTTTTACTGTTACAGGTCAAGGGGATGCTGCTTATAGTATTACGTTTCTTACCAACGACATTTTAGTTTACAATGGGTCAGAAAGTATGGTTGTCGATGAGTTTACTACTTCGGCATCAAAGGTGCTTTCAGACGGAATGGAAATAGTATACCTTGGGGCAACCGTACATGTGAGTGCTGTTCAAGCTGTTGGTGCATATACTAATTTGGGTTCCGGAATTGAGGTTGTTGTTAATTATAATTAATCGCGGACTCCTTTTTTTTCTACCTATCTAAATTTGTATTACTAGATTCAATTAATTAATGCAACTTTCAGGAAAAGAGATAAGATAATTTTTTCAAAAGAAAGGACATTAAAGTCTTCTCCTTCCAATGGAATAAATTGTCTTTATTTACTCCTGACCAAAGTTGTAAATAATGAGCCATTTAACCAGTGACCAAAGATATACTATTAGTGTATTATTAGAGCGGAATTTTAGCAAGAGCGAAATAGCATTATTCATTAAAAAGGATAAGTCGGTATTGACTCGAGAGCTAAAACGTAATTGTGATTTACGCAGTGGCAAATATGATTCTGATTTAGCATAGCAAAAATATGAAAAGCGACAAAAAGGAAAACCCAAAAGAAATGATTTAACAGTAGAAATTAAAGAGAGGATTAAAGAATACCTACATCAGGAGTTAAGTCCGGAACAAATAGTTGGGGTTTGCTCAAAAAACGGATTATCTTGTTTTTCAACATAGTCTATTTATCAACATATTTGGAAAGACAAAAAAGAAAAGGGGGATCTATATCTAAGTCTACGAACAACCGGGAAAAGGTATAGAAAAAGAGGAAGTGCTAAAGATTCCAGAGGTGTCTTAAGTAACAGGCGACTCATTGAAGATCGCCCTAAAATTGTTGATTTAAAGCAACGTTTTGGAGATCTAGAAATAGATACTATAATCGGTAAAAATCACAAAGGAGCCATTGTAACTATAAATGATAGAGCCACCGGAATGGTAAGGATGAAAAAGATAAAGTCTAAAGAAAGTGAATTGGTTAAACAAATGACCATTGAATTATTACAGAACTGGAAGTCCTATTTGTTTACAATAACATCTGATAATGGAAAAGAATTTGCAATGCATCAAGAAATCGCAAAAGCGCTAGAAATGGATTTTTATTTTGCAAATCCTTACAGCCCATGGAGCGTGGGGCATATGAAAATCTAAATGGACTTTTAAGACAATATATACCTAAATCGACATTATTAGAAGAAATAACCATCGAAAGAATTTTAGAAATACAAGAGAAACTAAATAACCGTCCAAGAGAAAGATTTATTGAGTTATACGCTTAGTGTATGTTTTATATCTCTCTGGAAAATTGGTTTTGCAATTACCATTCTTTCAATGGCTTTATGAAAAATACTTGTTTTAAATTGAGAACGATTTATCCTAAAGCAAAACTCATTAAAATAAGATTAAATGTGCCATTTACTAACATGTATTGGTATAGTTCTAATCCAAGATTTCAATTGCATAATCACAATATGTAATTCCTTGAAGTTTTTCCCCTGAGCACTTAATTTTTTCTCAATATTGTAATGCTTTTTTAGAGGTTCATATCCTCTCGATTTATCGGTAACTATTTGCGCATTATTACTTATGTGCTCTTCAAAAATTGGAGTTAATGATTTGGAAGAATAGTCATCAATTTGATTTCAAATAAACCCTTTTTATTTGGTGCTTATGGTTTAATTCTACTGCTATTACTGCCTTTTTCTTTTTAGAATCATAACTTCTTCCCTGTTTTCCTTCCTCTTTTCCTCCCACAGTAAACTCATCTACATGAACCAATTCTGATAAAGGATATTTCTGGCTACTTTCCATTGCTTTTCTAACTTTATGCATAAACTACCAAGCTGTACCTTGGCGAATATCAAAACGTTTTCCCATTTGAATACTTGAAACAGTTTTGCTGCTGGTAGTCATTTCAAATATAAGAGAGACCGCTTTGTGCAAACCAAACTTCACTTTATGGAAAAGTGTATTGGCTGTAGAGCTTTCTGCGTGTTGACAGCCATAACATTGATAATTATAACCAGATTTTTTACAGCCTTTGGTATGACCACATTTCATACAAGTAAAGCCGTCTTTCCATTTAATTTTTGCCAAATAAGCTTTACAAGCTTCATTATTTGGCAATTCTCTTATAAAGTTTAGTATACTTTTTCCTTCAAATACTTCCGTAATACTGATTTTAAAGGATTAAATGTAGAGAAATCAAATGACTAACTGAAAAGATTTAATTTTGAAACACCAAACTATATGTTTAACCAAAAAGCCGCATTTGTAACTTGAATCCAGTGTTAGTGTTTCAAAAAATAAATCATATATTTTTAGTAGTGCTATAAAGCTGATATTAGAGCCTTGCGTAAATAGTGCCATGAAAAAACTGATTTTTTTTACTTAGGTGTTTACTGGTTTTGTTAGATGATCATTAAATTATACCCCTAAAGCTACAGAACCTTGTATTTCAACGAGTTTAATGGTTAGTTAACGATAATAGTTGCAGATTCTTTTTTTTTGATTTTTATTTGCGCTCGAAATAAAAACCAAATCATTTTATTCTGGTTTTTACGAGAAAAACAAATTAATAAAAAGATAAAATTGCCCAATTCTATCGCCTAACCATTAAGCTTACAATTATTATGAAAAAATTATCATTATTAGCTATAATAGCTATTGCTTTATTCTCAAACAATGTAAACGCTCAGACGGAAGCAACTGAAACGACAAATGCACATGCTAAACTTATTAAAGTAATGAGTCTGGCAAATGCTGATACAGACGGCTTGGATTTTGGAACTATTGTTCTTACTGCAGCTGGGGCAAGTACAGTTTCTATGGCGGCTGTAGATGCAACTAGGGTTTATGGAGCAAATAGTGCGGCAGCTGTAAATGCAAATCAATCTGCAAACACTGCAAAATATAATGTAACAGGTACGCCAAATGAGACTTATGCTTTAACTTTGCCTACTACAGTAAGTTTGACGACTGCAACTTTAGGATCAGGCCTTGCTACAATGACTATTGATAATTTGAAAGCTCGTTTTAGTGGGGGTAGTGCTGATGCAGTTGTTAGTAAACTATCTACAACAGGTACTGATTCATTTGCAGTAGGAGGGACTCTAAATATTGATGCTACTCAAAAACCTGGAGACTATACAGGTATATTTAATGTTACTGTAGATTATAACTAGAAAAAATATATCATAAATAAGAGGAATGTGCTATTTGGGTATATTCCCCTTGTTTTTTTGTATTTTTGTAGCTTATTATAAATACTACCCCTATTAATGCAAAAAAAGTTAATTGTATTCGTCAATCTATTTGTATCCCTTTTTTGTTTAAGTGTATTTGCCCAAGGTAATTTATATGTAACACCTAATAGGGTTGTGTTCGAAGGTACAAATCTCAAAGAAGTTTTGAGCTTAGCCAATACTGGTAATGAAACGGCAACGTATTCTATTTCATTTGTGCAAAGGCGTATGAATGAAGATGGTAGTTTTACAGTTATTGAGACTGCAGACGAAGATGCTCCATTTGCAGATCCCTATTTGAGAATTTATCCTCGTCAAGTAACTTTAGAGCCGAAAGAAGGTCAGTCAATAGTGCTTCAAGTGAAACGTACTGGTACTATGCCAGAAGGTGAATACCGTTCTCATATTTATTTTCGTTCGGAAAATGACTATGTTCCACTTGGTAAAGAAGCTAAAGATACTTTGAAAACGGTTAGTGTAAAATTAATTCCTGTTTTTGGTATCAGTATTCCGATTATTATTCGAGTGGGAAATACTAGTGCAACAACTACCTTGAATGATTTGTCTCTTGATTTGAAGAATAAAAAGAATGAATTAACTTTTACTATAAACCGAGAAGGTAATGCTTCCGTATATGGAGATTTAAAAGTGGAATATATTCAGCAAAACAAAAAGCCTATTGAGATAGGTGAAATTAGTGGCGTAGCAGTTTATACTAATATCAAGAAAAGAAAAATGGCTATTCAGCTCAATGCTCAGGATGTTAACTTAAGTAAAGGCAAGCTAAAGATAAGTTACATTGGTAGAGGTGATAAGGAAGTTATTGCTGAGGCCGAAATCAATTTATGATTATTAGATTTTTTACAAGCTTTGTACGCTTACAATACTATTAAATGCAAAGAGGACATTTATATAAAACAAGTTTTAAATTGCCATTTCTTGGGGCAATTTACTTCTTTATAACATCTATTTATGCTCAGCCTGCTTTGCCGCCAAGAGGTGTCTCTGTACAATCAACACAAGCATTGCATTTTGGTACATTTGCTCTCACTGGTGGAGGGGATGGTATTCTTTCCGTTGTGACAGACGGATATAGAAATGCAATTCAAAATGTATTTCTGTCGGAATTGACACCTACAGCCCAACCTGCCATTTTTGAAATTAAATTATGTCAAGGTAGAAATGTAACTATTAATTATGATTCTACAACACCATTAATACGTATTGGAGGCGGTACAATGACACTTAATGTTGGGCCAGCAAAAAGAGAGGGAATAAATACTACTTTGCAAAATGGGGATACTTTTTCATTACAAGGCAATTGTAACTTTATTACAATTTTGCGGGTTGGTGGAACTTTGCATATACCTTCAAATTCCTTACCAGGTATTTATACTGGCAGTTTTGAAATTACTTTTAATCAAGAATAAATGATACTTTTTTTTAAAGTGCTATATGATTTTCTTGATGAAT
Source organism: Flavobacterium gillisiae (assembly GCF_900107635.1). Taxonomy (GTDB): domain Bacteria; phylum Bacteroidota; class Bacteroidia; order Flavobacteriales; family Flavobacteriaceae; genus Flavobacterium; species Flavobacterium gillisiae. The sequence continues at coordinate 101,095 of NZ_FNRD01000016.1, read as the reverse complement.
TTCGATATTTGAATTCTTATCTATTGTATTTTACAATTTTTAGCTCTTTTACAATGTTTGGAAACAACGGTATTAAGAAGGAGAATAATTTGGATCCAGTAAACAATTTTGATATTATACCTGTAGAGGTAAATGTCAAAGGAATTCTCCATTTTGAAACAGAAGTTATTATAACGGACTCCAAAATTTTGTACTTTAATGTTGAAGATTTATTTAATAAATTAGGTATTAACGTAAAGATTGAAAATAATGGGAATATATTAAGTGGGTTTGTTGAGAATGAAAATAAAACCTATAGAATTGATATAGGGAACAGTCAGATTATTGTAGGTGCTAAAAATATAAAATCTATAAATGGTATTGTACAGAAAATGAATTCTATTTATGTAGAATCAAATTTGTTAACGGAAGCATTTGGTTTAAATATAATATTCAATTTTCGTTCGTTATCTGTAAAATTGGATGCTACTTTTGAACTTCCAAAAATTAAACAGGCAAGATTAGAGAAGATGCGTAATAATATAAGTAAACTTCAAACTAATACTGAAAATTTCAAAGATACAATTGTAGTTAGAAATTATCATTTATTTAAAGCTGGTACATTAAATTGGTCTGCAAGTACTTTTCAAACATCTCAATCAGGAGGAGCTAATAATTTTGGATTGAGTTTAGGAAGTGAATTATTGTATGGTGAAGCAAATGTCTCTATATTTCTAAACTCACAAAGTGAATTTGATAGTCGACAACTATTATATAATTGGCGATGGATAGATAATGAAAAAAAAAATATAAAGCAGGCCCAAGTAGGTAAAGTAAATAGTCAAAGTATTTCCTTTTTAAAAGCACCACTTTTAGGAGCTAGTATAACGAACTCTTCTAATGCGGTAAGGAAAGCAAAAGGAACATTTACAATAAGCGAATATACCGAACCAAACTGGACTGTTGAATTGTATATAAACGATGCCTTAGTGGATTACACTTCTGCGGATGCTTCGGGTTTGTATCTGTTTAAAGTGCCTATCGTATATGGTTATACCACCTTGAAATTAAAATTTTATGGGCTTTTGGGAGAAGAGCGCATAGAAGAACGAGTTATGAATACACCTTATACTTTTATGCCTGTAAATGTATTGGAATATAATCTTGTAGGAGGAGTTTTGGAAGATGAAAATTCAAGCCAGTTTGGCCGCGGTGAAGTTAATTATGGACTTACTAGATTTTTAACAATTGGTGGTGGTTTAGAATACTTATCAAATATTCCGGAACATACTGCAATTCCATTTGCACATGCCGCCATACAGCCGTTTTCTAAAATGGTGATTAATATGGAATATGCGCATAATGTAAGTATTAAAGGATTGGTAAACTATTACCTAGGTAGTAGTTCTTTTTTAGAATTAGATTATCGCAAATATGTTGAAGGACAGCAGGCGACTTTTAATACTGCAAATGAAGAGCGAAGAGTGAAATTTTCATTTCCAAGTAAACTATATGCTATTTCAACTAATACAAAGTTGAGTTATAATCAATTTATATATAATACTTTTAATTATAATCAGGTTAATACCGTGTTTTCGGGTAACTATAAAAATTATTCTGCTAATTTTTCATTAACTTCAAACTGGATTAGTAATAGTGATGTTTTTTTAACTTCCAATTTAGCAATGTCCTTTAAAATGACAAATGGCTTGGTCATTCGCCCGTCAATTGATTATAATTTTTCTTCTAATCAATTAATGCGTTATGGTACAGTTTTAGAAAAGAGGGTTTCTAAAATGTCTTTTTCTGCGACTATCGAGAGAAACGAACAAATAGAAACGAACAATTTTTTATTGAATTTTAAATACGATTTTAATTTTGCACGAACGTATTTTTCAGTATCACATAATAATAATGGTTTTAATTCATCTCAAAGTGCACAAGGAAGTTTGGCTTTTGGTGGGGATAATGGCTATGTGAAAACGGGGAACAACTCTGCATTGGGAAAAGGCGGTATTTTATTATATCCGTTTCTTGATTTGAATAACAATGGCAAAAAAGATGTAGGTGAACCAACAGTTTTTGTAAAAGATGTGAAAATGACAAATGGCAAGGCAATTACCAGTGAAAGAGATTCCATAGTAAGGATCTCTGATTTAAATTCTTTTGTGAATTATAATATACAGTTTGCGGATGCGGAGTTGGAGAGTTTATCTTGGAGGTTTAAACACCATTCCTACCAAGTCTTAGTAGATCCAAACCAGTATAAAAAAGTGGAAGTGCCTATTTTGGTAGTAGGTGAAGTAAGCGGAATGATTTATCTGCATACAGCGGATGATTTAAAAGGTCAAGGTCGTATTACTATACAGATATACAATGATCACAACCAAAAAGTAGCTGAAACATTGAGTGAATCAGATGGTTATTATAATTATTTAGGGTTAAAGCCAGGGAATTACACGATACGCGTTGATGACGATCAGTTGGATAAACTAGATTATCAATCTTCACCAGAAGAGTACGATGCTTTTATTAAAATTTCAGAGGATGGAACTATAGTGGACGGACTAGATTTTAATATAAAAGCAGTTGAACCGGCAGTCCCTCTAGAAAAAGCTGAAATTATTTTGACTGATACCTCTAAGAAAGCTTCTATAATGCACAAGCAGTCGGAAAGTCATTTCAATACTTCTTTTGGTAAAATATTGGATCAGGAAGGACTTTTTTATAGCGTTCAGATAGGGGTCTTTAAAAATTATGTAGATTCGGAACATCTTTTAAAGTTTGCGCCAGTGTTTTATGAGTTTTTAGCAGATGGAATGATCAGATATATTTCAGGTAAATTTGATTTAAAAAATGAAGCTAAGGCTGCGAAAAATAAAATTATCGTTAAAGGAGTAAAAGACGCTTATATCGTTAAATATAAGAGTAGTAAAAAGATTGATACCGCTACAATTAGGAATTAGTCAAAAACGAACTAAAAGGATTTTTGAACCCGCCTTAAATAAAACCATATGAAAAATAAAATATCCCTCATCAATCACTACGGTAACGGAAATGCTGTATTAAAAATGAATTATAAAAAAGGATTAGCATCATTGCTTGTAATGCTAACCTTGAGCTTCAGCGGCACTTCACTTTATGCTCAATCAATGGGTATTAGTAACACTTTGATCACCCCTGATCCCTCATCCATTCTTGAATTAAGAACAACAAGCAAAGGAATGCTCATCCCACGGATGACAACAACTGATAGAGATGCCATCAGTACACCCGCTAATGGGCTGATGATTTACAACACAGTAAGCAAGCAGTTCAATTTCTATAACGGAAGTTTCTGGGTTGCTTTGCTATCTGGTAGTGCAAGCTCCCTTTCTGTAGACTCTGGTTCAACTCTGTCCACCTCTTCTACTACCGATGTTGTACTTGAAGGTATGAGCAAAACAGTACAAGAAGCTGGTACCTATTTAGCCCTTTTTAATGGTCAGGTTATTATACCCGCAGCTTCTAATTCAGTTGGTTTTAGTACTGCAACCGCAAAATCAGATTTGAACTTTATTTATACTGACATAACAAATATACCAGTAACCAACACCGCACATGCTCTTACTTTTGGCAGTGGAGAAATTCTTTTTCCCGGAGTTTACACTATAACGGGCGCAATGTCCATAGCAGGTACGCTTACTTTAGATGGACAAGGCGACGCCAATGCCTTATTTATTATTAGAGGAAGTGCAGCATTTAATACGGGGGCTGATGTCACTGTTAAATTGATAAACGGCGCATCGGCTGAAAATATTTATTGGGTAGCTAATGATGCAATAGGCTTAGGAGCTAATACTATTATTCAGGGAACTTTATTTTCTAATAGTGCTGCCATTGCAGTAGGTGCTGGTTGTAAAGTAACTGGAAGGTTACTAACTAAGGGCGGTGCTCTCGCTTTTGGACCTGGCGAACTTTCACTGCCTCTAAATGATTCCTCCATCGATTTTAGAACAGTAGATACCTTTATTATGTTTACGGGTGGTGGTGGAGTTGCTAATACTGGCGCTTCCACTTATACGAGCGATATAGGGACTAATTTAGGAGCTATCACAGGATTTGAATCAGCCACTGTTGATGGGACAATATATCAAGCAGGGTCAACTACTACCGTTACAGCGGTTAATCATATGGCAACTTTTAGTCTTTATAAAAATGGCGTTTTAATTCTAAATTCCAGTAGAACAAGAACCCACTTAAAAAATCCATCAGATGTTTCTTTGCAGGGCTTCGCCGCAGCGGCAGCAGGAGATACTATTGATGTGAGATGGAAAATTGACGAACAGCCTTCTGATTTGAAGGACATAAGTGTTAACAATCGAATCTTAACTTTAGTTAAGGTGGGAAACTAACAAAACAATACTAGTTGCGCATGCAACAGGAAAAGCAGCTCGCACGAACGGTACTTTTAATTGTACAGCGATTTAAATACGAATTTATAAACCCAGCATGAAAAATTTCACTCAACATAGAATCTTTGGGATACAATGGCAGGCCATTGTACTGGGTATTGTATTTTTATTACTGAAACAGGAAATACAGGCACAATATATTTCTAATAACGGCGCTTCTGTTTCTATTTCAAGTGGTACCGTAGTCAGCATAGACACTATCAATAATGATAATGCCACAACTTTGGCTAATGAAGGAATTGTTACTATGAATACCTTTAATAATGCAGGAACTACCCAAGGAGATGGCACCTACAATATCGCAGGTGATTTTACAAATACAGGGACGTTTTTTAGCAGTGGAGGTACTGTAAATATGAATGGTACATTGGCACAGAACATGACGCTAGCAGTTTCTACTTTTAACAATCTAATAATCGACAATCCAGTAGGGGTTAGTCTATATTCTACTCAAACAATTACAAAGAATCTTACTATTAATTCAGGTAAAATATTTAAAATTGAAGCAGATAAAATCCTAACGGTTAATGGACTAATCGCAAATTCTGGAGGAAATGCAGGTTTAGTTTTAAAATCAACCGTTGCTGGTACTGCCTCGTTAATTCACAATACAGATAATGTGTCCGCAACAGTGCAACGCTACATTAGTGGTGGTGCCGAAGATTGGCACTTTCTTTCCGCTCCGGTTTCAAATCAAGCTATCGCCGGTAGTTCATGGGTTCCATCGGGTACTTATGGTAATGGTACAGGATATGATTTGTATATCTGGAATGAACCAACGCCTTGTTGGACTTATCAATTAAACGCAACAGTAGCGCCAACCTGGCCTTCAATCCATCCTTCTGCAAATTTTGTAAAAGGGCGCGGTTATTTGTATTCAACCCAAGCAGCTAATCCAACAAAGGAATTTATTGGACTATTAAACAACGGGGCTGTTAATTATCCAGTGACCAATGTAGGTCCTGATAGAGGTACTATAGAGGAAGATGTGAGAGGATTTAACTTAATAGGGAATCCTTATCCATCAGCTATTGATTGGAAAGCTACAGGGTGGATACGTGCAAACTTGCTTTTGACAAGCGGTGGTTACGACATGTGGATATGGAATCCTGCAGCAAATAATTACGGAGTCTACAATACTGCAGTAGCGGTAGGGACAAACGGAATTACTGAAAATATCGCACCAATGCAAGGTTTTTATGTAAGGGCGGCTGCCAATGGTAGTGTGGGTATGACAAATAATATCCGCGTAAATACGGCTGCAAGTAATTGGTTTAAAACAACAAACAATAAGACAGATATTATTAAAGTTCGAGTGGAATCTGATTCAAGTTTGGGATATGATGAAGTCTTACTTCAATTTGGCGCTACTGCAAATGAGGCTGGGTCCGCAAAACTTTTTAGTAGAATGAATACGGCACCATCGCTTTATTTAACTCATGAAAAAAAGGAATTGACAATGTTAAATTTGACTAATAGAGTTGAAAATGAGTCAGTACCTCTTCTATTTAAAGCGGGAGCTAATGGAAACTATACGATTAGTATTGATTTGGAAAGTAAAAATGCGGATGTCGTACTATTAGAAGATAAAAAAACAAATACAATATCAGATTTAAAAGTGACTCCAAAATACCAGTTCAAGGGATCAACTACTGATACTAAAGATAGATTTGTACTTCACTTTACGCCCATAAAAAAGGAGGTTACATCCTTGCCAGCGGCTATTTACTATGATGGGAATGAAATTAATGTTGATTTAACTTTGGTGGAAGAACTAACAGACATTAAAATATATGATATGCTAGGGAAGTTACTTCTGGATAAAGAAGTAGAAGGTAAAATGATTCATCGTTTCGATATAAATCCAAAAAACGAGTTTTATATTGTAGTAGCTAACAGCAAAGGGAAATCGATTAGTCGTAAAGTTTTAGTGTATTGAAAATAGTAATAAGAAACCGAAGCGGTAGGAGTAAAGAGTACTAAGCTTATTATATTATTTGATTTTTTTAAATAGTGCTTTGCGAAAGTGAATTATTGTAGTACCATCATCGAGGTGGTAGCCCAATGGATCGAAAGTCCATTTATCTATGATGCTTTTAAGAAGAATCGGGATGGGAAGGAACCGCATCATGCTCGGATGGTGAAATTGGTAGACACGCTGGACTTAAAATCCAGTGAACAGCAATGTTCGTGCGGGTTCAAGTCCCGCTCTGAGTACAAAATAACTTCATTAGGTGTATGCTTAATGGAGTTTTTTTATAAAATAGATTTGTTAAAGCCCTATTCATGTAGTTGAATAGGGCTTTTTAGGGATCAAGTCTAAAACTTGTGGAGTAGCAAAATTTAAACATATATTAGTAAGTCTAAAAAGGAAAAACTCGATATTTCTTACGCCTCTAAATTGGGATCTAAACGCTTTAATTTTTGCATTGAAAGATTCCGCGGACATGTTAGTACTTCTGTTGTCAAAGTAGTTTAATATTGTTTGATAAGGATTTTGTATCGTTCGAGATATTGTATTGAATGATTTAAAGCCAGATTGATTTACTTTTTCATGCCATTTTGCTAATCTGCTTATGCCGTAGATTTTATCAGTAGTCTTTTCAAATACATTTCTTAATTCTTGAGCAAGCCCATATGCTTTTTCAATATCAGGATATAATTCAAACAGAAATTTAGCTCTTTCGTTTTGGTTTTCAGTCCATTTAGATTTGTTTTTATACAAAATATGGCGACTTCTGGCTAGTAATTGCTTAATTGTGTCACCGTTATGTAATGTTGTAGGTGTGTATTTTATTTTTGTTTCCTTAGCTTGTTCAATGGAATTGTTTTCTGAATCAATAGCTTGCCATCGATGTTTAATCCTAATTTCTTGTAAAGCTTCTAAAGCGAGTTTTTGTACATGGAAGCGATCTGTCACTTGAATAGCGTTGGGAAAACAATTCTTAGCAATGAGTCCCATATTTGCGGCCATATCTAAAGTTATTTCTGTAACTAAATTACGTCGCTTAAGAGCTGTTTTTTTAAGAACAACAATGACATCACTTGTTTTAGTTCCAGCAATTATAGCTAATATGCTGCCTTTCTTCCCTTTACAAGCTTTATTAGTTAAAATGGTGTAAAGTTCTCCATTTGAGAGCGAAGTTTCGTCTATTGATAAAAGGTTACCTATATTTTCAGGAAATAGAAGCCATTGTTTAGCATGAGATTTCTGGTCCCAAGTTTTAAAACCGCTTAAGAAATCTTTGTATTGATTTGTTCTAACCCTATAAAACAATAATATTCCTTAAATTTCAATCATTGTTTTAAACCTTTTAAAGAGTTGATTATTAATTACTTTAGGTTTTATTTTTTTTTAGCAATCATGTGCACTACTGTTTTCAATATTTTTTTTTAGTCTTAAAATAAACCTTTCACAACTTGTGAAGTACTTGTGAAGTTCATCCATTTTTTTTATATAAAATTTACTCCATCAAAAAAATAATTCTTTTTCTAATTTAGAATTTAATAAATAATTAATATTTATCGATATAAATTTAAAATTTTATTAGCCAATTAGAATCCAAATTTAAATGTGCGTAAACTAACAATAATCCTGTTGTGAAGAAGTATATTTCATATATAGATTCTTCAAAAAGATATTGAAATTTAAAAGTTTTAACCTATTAAAACATACCCTTATGAATATAGATAGAATGGAATTTATAGCATGGATGGAACGGATCATGGATCGTTTTGATATTTTAAGCGAACATATTACTGATATCCAAAAAAAGCGAAATAACATTGACGGAGAAGAATTACTGGACAATCAGGACCTCCTTCAAATGTTGAAAATTAGTAACCGCTCACTTCAGCGTTATCGTTCAACTGGTAAACTACCGTATTATACGATTAGTGGAAAAATTTATTATAAACTATCCGATGTTCATCAATTTATTCGAGACAGTTTTAATGCGCCGAGACAAAATTAAAAGCCAACGAACGACAACATAGACCAACCAAAGACAGTCTGTAAATAATGCGGGTTTAACTATTTATTTTCGATTAAGTAAATTTTAAACCGCATCGACATGAGAGAAGAAACTATAAGTAATCCAAAATTAAAGGAGCAATTTTCGGATGTTTTGTTGGTATCTGATACCAATAAAAAGGAAATAAGGGAAGTTAATGGAATTGGAAAAGATAAAGAATTACAAACAGTAGTCCCGGATAAAAAAAATGAAAGTCAGTTCCTGCGTGTAGACAAACAAGGTGATTTGTTTTCTAATTTTTTCTCCAACTTTTACCGGCAATTAAAAGATCCAACACATTTTATCTTTTTTAGAGTTCCAGAAAACCAAGCAATACAAATAGTGAAAAGAATGCAGAAAGAAGTTGACAAACCGACCAAAATGGGAGGGAAGCAATTTGAATATCACCAGATAAAAGTAGATTATAAACCTGAAAATAAAAACAAGATGGAAAACACACAATCAATGCCCGTAGTTGGCGAGTATCGCTACAAATTAGAACAAATCGATTGGAAAGCAATGTCTAATTTGGGATTATCTAAAGAAAGACTTGAAAAAATGAATGTCCTTGAGCCTTTGCTAAAAGGCTACAAAACAAATGAACTAGTTCCTATAAGTCTTGATTTAGGAACCTCTATAACACGCATGGACGCTAGGCTTTCTTTGCAAGCTAAAGAGGACGGACAAGTAGTTCTTGCTATTCATGGTATCCGAAAAGAACCTCAGCTAAACTACAAATTCTTCGGACATGAATTTTCAAAAGAAGATAAAGAAAACTTGCTCAAAAGTGGTAACATGGGTAGGGTGGTTGATTTGATTAATCCCAAATCGGGTGAAACAATACCTTCGATTATTAGCATTGACCGTTTAACCAAAGAAGTTATTGCACTACGCACGGAACAGATTAAAATTCCAGAAGAGATTAAAGGGATAAAACTAAATGAGCAACAAAAACAGACTTTGGCAGATGGTAAATCCTTGCACATAGAAGGTATGATCTCAAAAAAAGGAGAGCTGTTTAATGCATCTGTTCAATTCAATGCGGATAAACGTTACGTTGAATTCCTTTTTGATAGACTAGATACTAATAAACAGTCACAAAGTCAACAAAAGGAAGCTCCACAGGTATTCCGAGGAAAAGAACTTGACGAACTGCAACACCAAAAACTTAAAGACGGACAAACAATTTATGTAAGTGGTTTGGTTGATAAGAAGGGTAAAGAGTACCAAGGGTATATTACATTCGATAAAGAAACAGCCAAAACTGGTTTTTCTTTTGATAATCCTAATAAATTACAAGAGAAAGCACAACCTAAAGAGCAAAGTAAAACACAGGTTGCGGTTAACTCAGAAGGTAAAACCAACGAGGCTACTAAGAAAATTAAAGAGCCTTTAAAAAGCGAACAGAATAATCCTGAAAGTGCCAAACAGCAAGAACAACAGGATAAGTCAAAAGCAGCAGCTAAATCGAAAGGTCGAAAAATGTAACTATTCTAAAGACTTAATCGAATGAAAGTAGTAATTGCAGAAAAACCAAGTGTTGCTCGAGAGATCGCTATCTTGTTAGGAGCTAAAGAGAAGAAGGAAGGTTACTTGATGGGAAATGGATATCAGGTAACCTGGGCGTTTGGACATTTAGTGACTTTGGCAATGCCAGAAGATTATGGTGTTACTGGATTTCAAAGAGAGGCTTTACCTGTATTACCTAATCCATTCTTGCTAACAGTGCGCAAGATCAAGAAAGATAAAAGTTATGTTCGTGATCTAGGGGCATTAAAACAACTGAATGTTATTGATCAACTATTTAAAAACTGCGAAAGTATCATCGTGGCTACAGATGCAGGACGAGAGGGTGAACTTATATTTCGTTATATTTATGAATATCTCAATTGCAGTAAGCCTTTTGAACGTTTATGGATTAGTTCACTAACTGAAAAAGCCATTCTAAATGGGTTTAATAACTTGAAACCAGGAAAGGATTTCGATGGTCTGCATCAAGCAGCACTAGGTAGAAGCCGTGCAGATTGGTTAGTAGGAATTAATGCCTCACAAGCATTAACTATTGCAAACGGAAGCTGTATTTATTCTCTGGGAAGGGTTCAGACACCAACACTAGCAATCATTTGCAAACGATTTTTAGAAAACAAGTCATTTGTTAGTAAGCAATATTGGCAAATTGAATTAGAACATCGCAAAGAGTTTATTGATTTCAAAAGTCTTTCCACAATAAAATGGGAAGGTAGTAAACAAGCTGAAGAGGCATTGAAATCGTTACAGAGACGCGGGATAGCCACGGTAATTGGCATAGAAATAAAAACAGTCAATGAACAGCCACCATTACTATTCGATCTTACAGCATTACAGAAAGAGGCTAACATAAATCTAAATCTATCCGCTGAGGAAACTCTCAATATCGCTCAAAGCCTATACGAGAATAAATTCATTAGTTACCCTCGTACCGGGAGTAAGTATATTCCAGAAGATATGTGGGTAGAAGTATCTAAGCTTATATGGATATTAGAAGAGATGGAGAAATTTAAAGGAGTAGTTGCTAAAATGAAAATAGGACGTTTAAATAAACGAATTGTTAACGATTTAAAAGTAACTGATCACCATGGTTTATTGATTACAGGTAAGGTTCCATCAGCTTTGTCTGCAAAGGAAAAAGCTATTTATGAAATGATCGCATACCGTTTACTTGAAGCCGTTTCTCCTATTTGTATTAAAGAGATAACTGATGTTGTCTTCCAAGTTATACACTATGATTTTGAACTAAAAGGGATTAAAATTATTGATGCAGGTTGGAGAGCTATTAAAGGAAGTTTTTCAGATGAAGAAAAAGATCCTATTCAAGACTTACCAGAACTAAAAATCGATGATGAAGTCAAGATTAAGGCATCAAGAGTATTGGAAAAGAAAACTAAACCACCTGCTCTTTATACGGAAGCAAGTTTACTTTCCGCAATGGAAAATGCAGGAAATCAAATAGTAAATGAACAAGAACGTAAAGTATTGCAAGGTATAGGGATTGGTACGCCTGCCACTAGAGCAGCCATAATTGAAACACTTTTTAAAAGAGATTATATAAAACGTGATAAGAAATTATTAGTACCTTCAGAAAAAGGATTAAAAGTTTACGAAATGGTAAAAGAAATGAAGATCGCTAATGCTGCTATGACCTCCGAGTGGGAACTAGCCTTGCAAAAAATAGAAAACAACGAAGAGAATATAGCAAATTTTCAAAGAGAAATAGAAGTTTATACAACAACTATAACACACGAGATACTTGCTTTATCTATTGCCGTCGAAAATCAACCTGAATTTATTTGTCCAAGGTGTAAAGTTCAGAAAATAGCGATTCGGGATAAGTTGGTTAAATGTAAGGATGAAAATTGCAATTGGGTTCAATTTCGAAATATATGTGGCGTACAGCTAAGCCTTGTGGATCTGGAAGCATTAATTACTAAAGGCAAAACAAGCCTCTTAAAAGGGATGATTAGTAAATCTGGAAAGAAATTTGACGCCTTTATCGTTATGAATGAAAATGGAGAAACGTCATTTGTGTTTCCACAAAAGAAAAAAAGGAGATAAAGTCATTGATTAATTTCTGTTTATTTTTAGCAAAATGTAACTATGAGTGAATGCTATAATTCACTAAAAAATGGGAGATAAATTACGTGAGTACCAACTCACATTGTAAAAAGGAAGGCTATAAACTGGATAGGGCTGGAATGCAGTGGAGCGTAGGAACGGAGCATAACGAAATGAAGCTTTATCCTGGTTATTAAAGCCTGACCGAACGCAAGGAATGAACGAGTGAAGCTGAGGAACGGAACAGCGTAAAAAAACAGCTTCTTATTTTTAAGAGGCTGTTTTTTTATTGGCTGTGAAGTGCCTTCGCAAGGTAGGGATGCCGAAAAAAATATTTTTCGTTTACAGCTTACTGTTGATGGCATACCGACTGGAGTAGCCGAACGGCGCAAAGGGAATGACTGGAGTGAGACTTATTGATTACCTAGATTGTCTCTTAGAACGTTTCTGCTATTGAGTTAAATTGGTAATCGTGTTTATCATAGTTTCTAAATTCTATTATTTCTTGCGTTGAAGATAAAGTGTCAGAACTGCAATGTATGTTGTCAACGATATATTGAGCCAAAATCGCCAATTTACAATATCTATGATACTGACAATTAGTAGAATAGTAGCGATAACACATAATGCAATGCTGCTTTTTTGTCGTTTTTTAGTTTTTTTGAACGGAGTAAATTGTTTATTTTTAAAACCAGTTTTGTAAATTTTCACTCCGCTATTAATCGCATGATTTACATCATTGTCTATTATAGCCCAACCAATTGAATTTGTTCCTAAATCAAGTCCTAAATACTTTCCCATTTATTTTTAAATATTAAAAGCCCTAATCAATTGCTCAAATAATTCCTTTACATTCACATTTCCTGCACCCATTTCTTTAAAAATTTGTTTGTCTGGTAAATCATTTTTTATAACTTCAGCAAAATTTGTTATATCGGTTTTTACACTTTGTGGAATTATAAAATTATCTTCGGGAGTTAGCAGTAATGACAATCTGAAAACATCCATTTTGTGTTTACGGAGTTGTCTTTCATCGATTTTTTCTCCGCTTTCTTTTCTAGTTTTATAGTCTAGGAATGCCTTGGCTTTTAATCCTATTAAAGCCTCTGTATTGGCTAGATGTATTCCGTTATCTAATTGGCTGTGTAGTATGGTGAAGTTATAATAATCATCATCCATCAATATGGCTGATAAACTTGAAATTTCAGTGTCAACAGGAATAGGTATTAAATATGTTTCTTCATTTAAATCTAATAAATCAGGTATTCTAGAGAATAATTCAATTTGAAATGGAAATTCTTCTACTTGTGGTTTCTGGAAGCGGTAATATTTTCTGTCTTCTTCACTTTTCTCCTTAACATCATAATTTCCTTGCTTTATAAACTCCCAAAAATGAGTTACAAATTCGGGGCTTAATGCTTCGATTACTAAAATTATATCAATGTCTTTTGTTGCTCTTGGTGTAAGTCCAACGCTATCAATGATAATGTCGCAAGCGGTTCCACCAATAATAATGTAGTTATCTGTGAATTCTTTGAAATGCTGTCTGAAAATTTCTAAACCTCTTACCATATGTATTTTTCTATTATTTGGTCTAATGCCATATCTGTTCGTTCATCAATAAATCCGTCTTTTAAACTTAAATATAATGACAATGGATCTACATTATTTTTCTTTGTTATTCCTTTTGTGAGTAGTTCCGGATTGTATTTCCAAACTTCTAATGCATAGTTGCCATTTTCACTATTTAGGTTTACTAAAAGATTGTTTTTTCTCAATTCGTAAAATTGTTTTTTCTCAATAGCAAAGTATTCTATTGAACTTGGATTCATATCCGTATATTCTTCCAGTGCGGTTGTGTTTGACTTAAACAACCCTTCTAGTTTTTCATCTACATAAACCGTTTTCATTACGGGATTAATACACAATCCTTCACTGTCTTTCCACAGTTTTTCACTGTCTTTTTCGAATATGATATTCTTTTCTTTTGTCCCTTCTACTTTCACTATGGCTAATCTTTTCAAGTTTTCTATTGCTTTGGTAATTCCCATTTGTGTGTATTGGAATTTCTCAGCTAGTTCTTTGAATGTATATTGGCTTAAATTATCCTCTTTGTGTAAAATTTGATATAACAAGATTGATTGAGCTGAGGGTAGTAGTAAGACCGATTTTTGAAATGCTTTATCTTTCTCAAAATCTTGAAGGTCTATTAACAATTCGGACATAAACATTTGTTTCCCAGGGATAATAAAATTTATTCTATTTTCTATTAACCGTTTGCGATTTATTGCGGTTATAGTGTCAGTTACTATAATTATTCTTTTCTCCAATTTTTTTTGAATCTCAACTACTTGTTTTCGTAACTGATTTGCATTGAAAGTATCTTCTTTATTCAACTCCAATAAAATTAATTGATGGGTTCTAAAGGTGGTGCTATAGAACTTAAAATTGCTTTTGAATACAAAAGGTAGTTTATTCAATTGTTCCTTTTTTAACTCTTTTATTTCGAGTTGTACGCCGAGTATTTGTTGAAAATATTTTTTTAATTCCTCCATAATAAACTAATAAAAGTTATAATAAACTTGATAGGTTTATTATGCAAATATAGGTTTATTAAGGTAAATGTTCATTAATTAATGAATAAATATCAATTAATTGATAGATAAAGTCAATTGATTACTTTACAATTTGTTGACTTATTTAAATTGAGATAATAGCTTTATCATTGAATCCAACATTTTCATTGTATTTGATGTATCCCAATTGATTGGTTAATAGTTTTGTGTTTTCAATTTCAAAATCACCAACATTGCAATGATGATGTCCATAAATCCAATAATCGATAGTATTATTTTCTATAAAGAGATCTAAGTTTGTTGCGAAGGCTTCATTGATTTTGCTGTCGGCATATTTTTCAGGATAATTGATAAATGTTGGCGCATGATGTGTTACTACAATTGTTTTCTCATTAGCAGTTTCCTGTACTGCTTTCTTAATAAATGCCAAACTTTCTTGATGCAGGATGTTATAATCATCCGGATTGAATAAACGATTCTTGTATTTAATTACTTTAAAGTCAGAAAGACTTTCTTTAATAAGCCACTGTCTTAAAGGCGAAATGTTAGACCATAATGTTGAAAAAATCAGATTAACACCTGAAATTTCTTTAACGCAATTGTTTACTAAAAAAATATTGTGACGGATTTGCTCCTCTAAAACACCACTTTTTTCTGTAATGTTGTAATAGTAATATTCGTGATTTCCAGGAATCCAAAAAGTCATTTTAAAATGCTCTGAAATGTAATCGAAGAAATCCTGATGTTCATCCATTAAGGCAAACGGCACTATATCACCAGCTAAAATTAGAATATCTGCTCCTGGTTTAATGGGGTTTTGAAGTATATACTTTTTATTTTCGGGGAACTCTAGATGTAGGTCGGAACAATATTGGATTTTCATACGAAGGAAGTTGTTTAGTTTTTAAAAAATAAGGAATTTCCTTTTCTAAGTTAGAGAGTTTTGACGTAGATCAAAAATCTTTAATCTTCCTTATCAAAAAAATCGTCAATATCAAAATCATCTTCGTCAAACCGATCAATCTCGTTAGGAGGGATGGCGCCAGGTGGATTGAATAGACACCATTCATCCCATATGTGGTTGTTAGTATCAAAACCATTTACCCAATCGATG
Source organism: Flavobacterium gillisiae (assembly GCF_900107635.1). GTDB lineage: Bacteria > Bacteroidota > Bacteroidia > Flavobacteriales > Flavobacteriaceae > Flavobacterium > Flavobacterium gillisiae. The sequence goes on along the minus strand of NZ_FNRD01000016.1, from coordinate 85,368 downwards.
AATAGCAATTGGAATTCATCGAGTTCTTTCCGGATGAGTGTTACATATTCTAAATCTTTGTAGCTTTCATAAAAACGTAAACTACCCACTTGTACATACAATTGCATGGCATGATCTCTAATAATAGCGGCGTTTTGCATGCGAATACTATATAAGTCGCCACCTTCAGCCCCAGCTATTTTAGCAGGAATGATCATTGCATCAGCTCGCATAAATTCTTTTGTATGCTGAATATATTCGTCCTCTTCGGGTAAAGAAGCCATCAAGCTTTCTACTAACTGGAAAATTAGTTCTGCTTTTTGGTAGATAGGTAGGTTTTCGGTTTTATCAAAGTTGGACATAGCTGTTTAGTGTATGATTGTAGGAACGGATTATAAATCCGCTCCATCGGGTTTTGATAGAGATATAAATTTTATAATTGCCCACCAACACCTTTAAATTTCTCTATAAAGGCACTGATCTTTTGAAAAACACTTTGTTTCTTTGCTAAATACTGAGGATTTAAGGGACTCATTTTAGGTAAAATAGCGTTTAATTCGGTGCCGTTTTCACTTGCAAATTCCCGTTTTAAAGACGCAGCTATGTATCTCTTTGTAGCCTCTTCATTTAAATTTTCATCTATTATTAATTCTGAAGCTTCTTTTTTCTGTTTTTCTTGTGCATACTTGAAGAAAGAATCTATAACATTCGCTTTATCATGAATGGTTTCAAGGTCTGTTTCATTAATGAAATCTACTACTAAATTCTCTTTTGCTCTATTGCCAATGCTTGCTCTAATTACCCTACGGATTTCTTCAATTAAGGTTGCTTTATCTTTGTTCTTTTTTTTATGCTCAAAAATCAATTCAAGAATATAATCCAAGTTTATTTCTTGCGATTTAAGCAAGTCAATTTCAAATACCACATCATCCCAATCAATAGTTGACTCTTCAACATCTTTGCCGTTTTTCTCTCGTCGTAACCAATCGCGTATATCATTATAGGTTGAGCGATAATCTTGAATTGTTCGTTCTGGTAATAGTTTTATCTCTAGCATAGTAGCTAGTTCTTCGTCTGTTACAAAGTTAGTTTCTTTAAATGCTTCAAGAGCTTCAACGTCGTCAACATCTATTGTTTGAAGAGTTTTTAGATTATTGAATTCATCGTAATTCTGCAAAATATTTTCTACACGCAAGTACTCTCCAAATAGTTTTGAGAATTCTTTTTTGTCTTTTTCTCTTTCAATTTCGTCTGGTTTTGGGAACTTTTCATTTAATTCCTTAACTACATCCATAAAACCTCTTCGTGCTTCTCCAGTAGCAATATCTGTAAAGCCCTCTAAATATTCTTTGTAGCTCTTTTCGAGTACTACATTTTTAGTGTTTTTATCGCCAAATAAGGTAATGGCATCTACAGTAGCCATTTCTAAATCTCTAAATGTAATAATGTTTCCAAAGGTTTTTGTAGCATCATTGATTCTATTGGTACGAGAAAAAGCTTGCATTAATCCATGATAACGTAAATTCTTATCTACAAATAAGGTATTCAATGTTGGTGCATCAAATCCAGTAAGAAACATACCTACTACTATAATTAAATCGATTTCTTTACTTTTAACCCGTTTGGCAAGATCACGATAGTAGTTTTGAAATTCGTTACTTTCCACGCCAAAACTAGTTTTAAACATGGCGTTATAGTCTTTTATTGCTGCTGTTAAAAATTCTTTGGCACTACTATCCATCGCCGATGGCTCAAAGTTTTCTTCAGGTATTTCACCAGCAGCACTCTGCTCTTCATTGGCGGCGAAAGAAAATATCGTTGCAATTTTTAAAGGCTTCACTAAATCTTTTTGAAGACGGTTTAGTTCTTCATAATAACATTTAGCCGCTACAACACTACTTACGGCAAACATGGCATTAAAGCCTGTGTTTCCTGCGTGACTTCTGTGCGTTTTTATTCTGTAATTTTTTAGAATGTATTGAGAAACTTCTTTGATACGAGCCGGATGAAGTAATGCTTTTGTGTTTTCTGCAGCCGTTAATTTTTTCTCATCAACTTCTGTTTCAAAGCTTTTAAACTTAGGTTGCACATTGTTGTAATCTACTTTGAATTTCAGTACTTTTTCATCTCTAATGGCATCCGTAATAACATAGGAGTGTAATTCGCGACCAAATACACTTGCTGTTGTTTCTGCACCTAAAGCATTTTCAGGAAAAATAGGCGTTCCTGTAAAACCAAATTGATAAAACTTTTTAAATTTTTTATTCAGGTTCTTTTGCGCTTCACCAAATTGAGAACGGTGTGCTTCATCAAATATGAATACCACTTGTTTTTGATAGATGGCTAAATCACTTTCGCTTTTCATTAAGTGGTTTAGCTTCTGAATAGTTGTAACGATAATTTTATTATCTTCTTTCTCTATATTTCTTTTTAAACCAGCCGTACTATCAGAACCGTTGACGCTATCAGGAGAAAAGCGTTGGTACTCTTTCATAGTTTGAAAATCTAAATCCTTACGGTCTACTACAAAGAAAACTTTATCAATAAAATTTAGATTTGTGGCTAGTCTTGCTGCTTTAAAACTAGTGAGAGTTTTACCCGAACCTGTTGTATGCCAAATGTAGCCTCCGCTTTCTCTATCTGACCATTTTTTAGTATTAAAGGAACTTTCTATTTTCCACAGCATTCTCTCCGTTGCAGCGATTTGATACGGTCGCATTATTAGCAAGGTATCACTTGTATCAAAAACGGAGTAGGTGAGTAGTACATTTAACAACGTATGTTTTTGAAAAAAAGTTGCTGTGAAATCTTTCAAATCTTTAATCAAAGAATTATCCGACTTAGCCCAGTTCATTGTAAAATCGAAACTGTTTTTATCGCGTTTCACAGTGTTAGCAAAATAACGACTGTCCGTTCCATTAGTTATTACAAATACTTGCAAATACTTAAAAAGGGAGTTCTCACTATTAAAACTTTCTTTGCTGTAGCGATGTACTTGATTGAACGCTTCACGGATCGCTACTCCACGTTTTTTTAATTCTATTTGCACCAACGGTAAACCATTTACTAAAACGGTTACATCATAGCGATTAGAATGGGTGCCTTTTTGTTCGAATTGCGAAATTACTTGCACTTTGTTACGAACAATATTCTTTTTATCTACTAAGTAAATGTTTTGGATACGTCCATCGTCAAAAACAAAATCGTAGATATAATTTTCATGTAACTTCCTTGTTTTATCTATGGTATTATCACTTGGTCGATCTAAATACTCTTCTACAAAACGAGTCCATTCATTGTTAGTAAACTCCATATTATTAAGCGCTTGCAATTGCACTCTCACATTAGCTAACATAGCTTGTAGCGTAGTAAGGTTAGTAGGGTTTTCATATCCTTGATTGATTAAATCTTGGATGAATTCCTGTTCTAAAGCCGCTTCTGTTTGATAACTTGCAGGAGCTTCATTGACCTCTAAATACTTGGTGAATTTATCTAAAACAATGAAGTTGTTTGATTCTGCTATAGTGGTGTATTCTTTCATTTCTATTAATTTTTTAGTTTGATTATTCATTTTCTTCATAATAATATGAATAATCGATGCCTTTCATATACATTTCTCTGCTGTTAATGTCAGTGGTAATTGCTGTCTTAAGTAGTGCGTTTAAAACGCTGCTATCTACCGAACTTATAATCATTGCATTCATATAATTGGTTTTGCTTATTTTGCTCCAATCGATGCATTTTTTTTCTTGTTTTTTCAATATCAAGTCTAGCCAAATTCGGGTACTTCTGCCGCTGCCTTCCATAAATGGGTGTGCTTTGTTCATAGCCACATATTTTTCTACAATTTCATTAAAATTGGTTTCGGGCATAGTGTCTATTTTTAGCAAAGTACTATTTAGATAGTGTGCATATTCAAATCTATATCCTCCTTTTGAAATATTTTTAGTTCGTAATTGTCCAGCAAAATCATATAATCCCCCAAATAAATAAGCGTGTATTTGTTGTAAACCTTTGGCTGTTCCTACTTCAAGACTCTCTACAAAACTGGTTTCAAATAAGGCATACGCCTTGGTTTTGCTCTTGCCATCTATACTTTCTGGGCTATAAGTAAACCAATTGATAAAACGGTTGGCGGTTTTGCTAGGGAATTGTTTCCCCAAGGCTATTATACCTTCATAGTCGAGCATATCTGTTGCATATCGCTTGCCATCGTTAGCTACTAATTTCAGTTGGGTAGTGTTACTAACCAACTCACTATTTTCTTTCTTTAGTTTAGCTTTTAGGTATTTCCAATAGTTTCGGTTTTTAGTGTAATCTTCTTTGTTTCTTAAAACCGCTACCATATCTAACACGCTAAACCACCATTTGGCATTTTCATCATCCCAAACGGCTCGCACTTCGCGATCATCAAAAAAACGTATAGAAATTTTAGACATTTTGCTGTTTGAACGTTAATAACAAATCTCTATAATACTCGTACTGTTTTTTTCTTAATTCAATTTCTTTTGGCAAACCTTCGCTTATTGAAGTAGTAAGCGTGTCGAATTTATCAAGAATAGAAACTATGCGGTTTTGTTCTTCCATTGGTGGAATTGGAATACGATATTCTAAAATTTTATCTTTATTACCACGAGGCATCTTAGCACCCTTAGCGTGTTGCATATTATATTCAAAGAAACTGTCGTCAGCTAAAATTTGATATAAAAACCTTGAGGAAATATTTTTATCAGTTGGATGAATAACCAAAACATCACCGTTTGTGCCACCAAAGCAATCTGCAAACCAAATTTTCTTTAGATATGGTCGAATATTACCTATTAAGATGTCGTTCTTATTGAATTTTGTTGAATTTCCAGATTGAGGAACGTGAGTAGAAATTGTTTTACCTTCACGATTTTGTAATAGATTATCAACACCTACGTAATTTTTTTCATCTAATTTTTCGGAACTTATGCGTTCTTTTGAATAAATTGCAACCTCTCCCAAAGTCTTCCATTCCACTTTTCTATCATCACAGATTAGTAATTTCTCTCTATAATGACTATACTGCAATTTTCGTGCTGTAAGCTCTGCTGTAAGCTCTGCTGTAAGCTCTGCTGTAAGCTCTGTAAAAGAATCAAGAATTGCAACTATTTTTTGCTGAATTTCGAGTGATTTTTTAGGATTTTCTGGGCAGGGAATTGGGAATGAAATATCTTTTACCATTGGCTTGGTAAGTTGAGGAATCCCATTTTGAGGTACATTGTATTTATCCTCAATAGTTTTCATATAATAGTACGCAAATTTTGGATTTAACTCTACTTTTGGTGTCAATACTAGTAGCCTTACTATTGGAAAAAAAGGTTTGTCTCGATAGCTAGTCCACCCGATTGTACCCCTAGCAGATATTGTTAAACTTGGTTTCTTTATTTTAGGTATGTTTGTCCAGCCATAAAGAGACTTCTTATCAATACCATTTGATAGAATTGGAATATTAAACTCTTTTGTTTCAATTTCAGATAATGCTTCTTTAGGAACATCTCCACCAGCAAATATATCAAAAACATTACCCAAAGGTTTCCATTCCACTTCCACGCCATCCAATAATTTTTCTAAATAACTCATGCTTGATCTTCTTTGTTAGGTAATTGTTTATTAAGCATTCTGTCAAAATCACTTTCAAACAAGTTGTCTTGTACGATTCTATATTTTTCAAATTCGGTCTCGGCATGTGCTTTGGCAATTTCTGCCGTTACTTTGCCTGCATTTTGGAGAATTTCTCTATCAGTTGCTTCTATAAATCTGTTCAAGCGCGTTTCCCAATCTTCCATAGTTAGCGGAATTTGTCTCAAAGCCATATCTTCGGCAAGGTCCAGATAAGCAGAAACCAAACGCTGTAATTGTTGCATCTCTATTTCGGATAGATAATTTTTAGCAACAGCAACATCAAATTTTTGAATTTTACCCCTTGGTGCATCTTTCCAAGTAGCTAAACCCATGTTTTCTTTTTGATGGTTGGCTCTGTTTACAATGAGTTCTGCTGCAGTATTGCCGTGAATTGCCCAATGTAATTTGTTTTGTACGGTGGCAAAAAAGCGTTGGGTTGCTTTGGCAGTTACGTCATAGTCAATTGCTGTGGCGTATATATCGGTTATTTTTTGATAGAATTTTCGTTCGCTTATTCGAATTTCTCTTATTCGTTGTAGCTGTTCTTCAAAGTATTTTTTACCCAGAATGGTGCCGTCATTTTTCAAACGTTCATCATCCATAGCAAAACCTTTAATTGTAAATTCTTTTACAATTTGCGTTGCCCATTTTCTAAATAATACGGCTCGTTCAGAGTTTACCTTGTAACCTACGGCAATAATTGCAGAGAGGTTGTAGTGTTTGGTTTGGTAATTTTTTCCATCGGTGGCAGTTATCCGGAAATTCCGGACAACTGAATTTTCATCTACTTCATTATCGGCAAAAATACGCTTTAAGTGCTCATTTACGGTGCGTATATTTACATCATACAAAATGCCCATCATTTTTTGTGACAGCCAAATGTTTTCATCTGCATAAATAACATCTACACCTCCATCTCCTGTGGCAGCAATAAATGTTAAGTATTCTGCAGCAGAAGATCTACTAATTGATTTGCTATTTGTTTTCTTCTCGTCCATGATTTAGCTTTCTATTTCGTTTATAATGGTATCAATATCCACACGCAGCTTATCAATTTTTTTTACTGTTTTGGCAACTTCCTTATTCAATTCGGTAATGTCAATCTTTTCACGATTGTCTTTTGCTTCTACATAAGAACTCACAGATAGGTTGTAATCGTTATCTGCAATTTTAGTATTGTCGATAGAAATGGCAACATGAGGCACATCTTCTTTACGATCAAATAAGTCCATTATTTTTTCAATATGCGCATCGGTCATCATATTGTTATTGGTTACCTTTTTGAAGAAATCTTCGCCGCTGGCATCAATAAATTGTGTGGTAGTATCTGTCTTATGTTTAGAAAGTACCAAAAGCGTAACCGCTATAGAGGTTCCATAAAACAAATTGGGAGCTACGGATATAATGGTTTCTACAAAGTTATTATCCACTAAGTATTTTCTAATTTTTTGTTCGGCACCACCACGGTAAAAAATACCGGGGAAACAAACCAATGCAGCTCTTCCTTTTGGAGATAGATAATGCAATGCATGAAGCACAAAGGCAAAATCTGCTTTTGATTTTGGTGCTAATACACCAGCAGGTGCAAAGCGGTCGTCGTTGATTAATGTTGGGTCTTCATCTCCAATCCATTTTACCGAATAGGGAGGATTAGATACAATAGCATCAAAGGGTTTTTCATCGCCTAATTGTGGGTCTTTTAGCGTGTCTCCCAATACAATATGAAACTTATCGTAATTGATGTTGTGTAAAAACATGTTCATACGCGCCAAGTTGTATGTTGTGTGGTTTATTTCTTGGCCATAAAAACCATCTTCGATAATGTGATTATCAAAATGTTTTTTGGCTTGTAGGAGTAAAGAACCAGAACCTGCTGCAGGGTCATAAATTTTATTTACAGTGGTTTGCTTGTGCATTGCCAACTGTGCAATCAATTTCGATACATGTTGTGGTGTAAAAAATTCACCTCCTGATTTACCAGCATTAGCTGCGTAATTGGAGATTAAAAATTCATAGGCATCCCCAAAAAGGTCAATTTCGTTGTCTTCAAAATTTCCGAAATTTAGTTCTTCTACGCCCTTAATCACCGCTGCTAAACGACTGTTTTTATTTTCAACAGTATTTCCTAATCGAGAACTTGTAGTATCAAAATCGGCAAACAATCCCTTGATATCTTCTTCTGATGGATAGCCATTCGCTGAACTTTCAATAGCAGTAAAAATTGTTTTTAAATCGGTATTCAGGTTTGGATTGGTATTCGCAGTTTTAGTAATATTTACAAAAAGTTGACTAGGATAAATGAAATATCCTTTTGTTTTTATCGCATCGTCTTTTATTTCTGCTACTATTTGATCATCTGCAAAATTGGCGTAATCTACACTTTCATCACCACCCTCAATATATTTTGTAAAATTTTCACTTATAAATCGGTAGAAAAGCGCTCCTAAAACAAAATGTTTGAAATCCCATCCATCTACTGAGCCACGTACTTCGTTGGCTATTCTCCATATTTTCGCTTGTAATTCTGCTCTTTGTGCTGTACTTGTCATTATTATTCTTTTTGTAAATCTTTTGGGTTAACTTATATTATTTTATGTAAAAAAGTACTATTTGCACTTTATGAAGGAATTCAAATTATTCTAGTACTGTTGATTCCGTTCTTTTAAGGTCTTTACTGATACAGTTTATTGCTGTGTAAGTAAAGGCATCTAAATTACTATTATATCTCAAAAAAGAGGAGATAAAACTATAATTATTCTTTGAATTTGTATCATTTATTTTTTACTTCTTACTATTTTTTTCTAAATATTGAATACTTTTTAGTTAGTTCTTGTTCGCTTCTTGGAGCATAGGTGGTTATGGAACAAGATTTATTTTTTGGTGCTCATTTTTACATACGTTCGTTATTATGAACAAAAACAATCAATTTGTACATAATAACAAACATTTTTGCGTTTGTTTCTTGAATGGTTTTATATAAATAGAATACTTAGAAACTCTATTGGAGCATTATGTAATTAAGTCTGCTTGATAGTTGATATTCTTTTCAACTAACCCTCTTGCACCAAATGTTGTAAATCAGGATCATTTTTGATACGATCCAATTCACTTTCGATAATTAAAACAATATCTCTTTTTATCTGTTTGTAATTAGCCTCAATTTCAGTCTTCATATTGTCTTGTCCGTTTTCATCAACGAAAGATAGGATTACCGGTATTTTTTTATAATCCTTGGTTTCTGCAGCTACTTTCTGATTGTCTACCACAATTTCAGAATGGAAAATTTTCTGTTCAATGCGTTCATCAAAGTTATCTGCAACAGCTCCTACAAAGATTCCTTGCGTAAGTGTAGAGATTTTAGAAGCTGGAATCAGACTGTCTAATTGTGTGGAAATTGAAGTTGATTTATCGTTTCGATTAATGGTTAGACTCTGACGCTTCTGCAATACTTTTCCAAAGCGTTCAGATAAGCTTTTGGCTGTTTCTCCCACAACCTGACCACTAAAGATATTCCCCACAGTATTTTGGATTACCTTACTTTCTTTATCGCCATAATCTCGTGTCAATTGCGAATAATCTTGAAAACCCAAACATACCGCTACTTTATTACTTCTGGCGGTGGCTATCAGGTTATCCAAACCTCTGAAATAAATTGTTGGTAACTCATCAATGATCACGGAGCTTTTTAATTTTCCTTTCTTATTGATTAATTTTATGATTCTAGAATTGTACAAACCCAGTGCCGCCGAATAAATATTTTGTCGGTCAGGATTATTTCCAACGCAAAGAATTTTAGGATCCTGAGGGTTATTGATGTCTAACGAAAAATCATCTCCAGTCATAACCCAATAAAGTTGAGGCGAAATCATTCGAGACAAAGGAATTTTTGCGGAAGCGATTTGCCCTTGCAACTGATCCTGAGCACCACCTTGCCAAGCATCCATAAACGGAGATAAATAGTTTTCGAGATCAGGGTAGGAAGTAAGGATGGTAAATACATCAACATATTTTTTGTTCAGTAATTCAATAGCATGCGGAAAAGTACAGTACTTTCCGTTATCATAAATTTTCAGATACCAGATAATGGCGGCCAGTAATATAATTGGAGATTCCACAAAGAAATCCCCTTGCTTTTGTATCCAACTGCGGTTAAGGTTCAACATAATGGTATAAGCTGACTCATAAGCATCTGAGATGTCCGTCATGAAATGGGGATTGATGGGATTACATCGGTGACTTCTGCTAGGATCATCAAAGTTGATAATATAGAATTTTGGTTTAACGGTATACTTATCGCTATGCTTTAATAAATGATTGTAAGCAATGGTGGAAAGATCATCGAATTTGAAATCGTAGATGTACATCGAAAATCCTTTTTCAATGTGCTGCTTGATGTAGTTATTTATAATAGCATAACTTTTTCCAGATCCAGGTGTTCCTAAAACAATGGAGGCTCGAAATGGATTTACTACATTAATCCAACCTTCATACCATTTTCCTTTGTAATAAAACTTGGTTGGCAAGTTAACAGAATATTCATTTTGCATCAATGTGGTTTCTTGCATAAAGCTTTCATTCTCATTATTGAAAACATCGTCCATAAGATTGGTACGCAGTAGGCGGCTAATCCATACACCAGCTACCATTAACGAAATATAACCCGCTGAGGTGGTCAAAATATATAGGGAAGTAGCAATCTCGGCTGACAATTTTAATAAGGGTATGTTGAGAAAGAAAAGTATAAATCCAATGATTAAGGCACTGTATATTTTTGTCCAACTAATTTTTTCGTTTTTTACTCCTTTTGTTCCCAAACAGCTTAACGCCAATAAAACCAAAGCAAATAACTTGGTATACAAAGTATGAGAAAATAGGTTGGCTGTTCGTTGGAAATTGCCAAGTATTTTATTGATGATTTCTAGCGTGCAACCTTTTTCTAAGAAAAAACTATAGCAAAACCAGTAAAAGTGCATCAATAATAATAGTATGCTTACCGCACGCATGAAAGCCATTATTTTGGCAAGTCCTCTTAAATCGTCTTCTCCTTGCATAGTAGAAATATTTAAAATGTAACGAGCGAAAGTAGATCAAACGTAAAGGAATCTGAGGTAACTGACCTCCATTGGCGTTCATTGGCATTTGTTTTCTCGCTGAAACTATTTCTTGCCGCGATGATTGTTTCGATTCGTCTTTTTCTTCATTTGATTAGCAAATGCTTGCTCTTCATAATCTTCACCTTGTCCATTTGGTAACAAACTTCCAAGGCTTTCTACAAGACTAAAATCAGTAGTAGAATGGGTTGAATTATTTCCATTAAGGAAATCGAAAAGGGCGTGTGGTTTTTCATTTTCGGGTTTGGAATCTTTCTCTTTATTTTTAGGTAAAACTGTTTTGTCAATTTTAATAGGATTCGGAACTTGGTGAGTTCCATCCTTTTTCCATAGTTCATTAAAAACGTTGGCAGATAAATTTTTACTCAATTGGGATCCATTCCAAACAGTACGGGATTCGTGGTCGATAAAAGTCATTCCGTATATTCGCCCTTGGTCATTTCTTCGAACAACGGTATTAACTCCCTGATCTATTAATTGTTTTTTTAAGTCAGTTTCACTAGTTGTGGTGTGTAGGGCAACTTCAATCGAATTTTTCAGGATCTCTTTTAAAGGTTCTGTTTTCATTTTAACTTTTGATTGTTCAAAATGATTTTGTAAACTTTCCATTCCAGCCTGTTTTCCAAAGAGAGAGGATTTAAACGGATTTGTTGCTTTTTCTCCTTTATTATCCAATGCAAAATAGATGAGTCCTTGCTTCGTCTTACCTTGAATTTCTCCTGTTATTTGTTCGGCAGTGATATTAAATAGAGAGAGTAATGCGTTATAAGCTCCTAAACTTTGATACTGGTAATACTTTGGCAAATGCCGAATTACCGATGCTATTTGACTTTTTATATTAGCTTCTTTGTAGTCAACAGGTTTGAAAATTACTTCTTTCGAATTGTGTTTCTTTTCAGTAGCAGGAAGTAATTGATATTTTTGTTCCAGTTCGCGACAAGCATTCATAGAGCGCAATTTCTCATAGGAATCAGATAACTTTTTACCGTAACGATCAACGCAGGTCGAAACGATATGAATGTGCGTTCGCTCAATATCAGTATGTTTAAAAACTACATAAGGCTGGTCACCATATCCCATAAGGCCCATGTAATCTTTCGCAATCTTTTTGAAGTCATCATCAGTAACACTATCATTTGGATTTGGATTTATTGAGATGTGCAAAACAGGTTTTTCTGTTCGTTTATTTGCCATTAAATAAGGTTCAAAAGACCTGTATAATTGATTGACGGTAAACTGTCCATTGACTGTTTCTCTTATTCTATGGGTCGCTAGTATTGCTCCATTTTCTTGGTCAACTTTTAATTGGTTATACGAAAGCGCACCAATTATATTTGCACCACGACCAATTTTTGCTATCATTTTTCTTCTTGTTTCAAATGTTTCAGTTCAAACTCTGCTGTTAATTGAGCGATATCGCGACATAACTGCGCTAATTCTATTGTTTGTTTTTCCAATTTAAAGAGGTAAGCTGCTGCTTTCTTTTCGGAGAAATTGCGGTACAATATCTTCACAATTTGATTGTAATTGACACCAACTGCACGAAATTGACCATACAAAGTGGTTAAGCGCATATAATAATCCATTGCTGCCATATCTACTTTTACCGTTTTTATTTGCTTTTCAAATAAAACAGAAGTAATAAAACGAGCTTTATTGTCTAATCCCGAAGCTTCAAAAAGCGAAAGGAATTTAGCATTTTCCTGATCCGTTAAACGAAAAACATAACGATGAATGCTAGGATCCTTTTTGGGATTCCTACCACCTTTGTGTTGTTTTTTGTTCTCTTGATTCTCCATCATCATTCCAATTTTAATTTTTAGAAAACCCCGACTTCGGAGGGAGTTTTAGCCCCGCCGCGGCGGGTAAGTTGTTTTGAGGCACGGAATTCATTTCGAGTGCCTCAAAACACAACTTGCTCTGTTCTGGTGAACAGATAATCCGTCCGCCTGTCGGCAGGACAGATTTAATAGAGCAGGGAAAAACGGCTTAAGGCCGTTCCAGTTCTTGTTTGAAATTCGATTTATGGCCTTCATTTTTTAATCTGTTTTGTCTTTTTACAAAGTAAGACATTGATTGGTTTAGGGTTATGCTTAAAGGAATTGCCAAACCGTGTCAATAAAAGCCAAGAACAACCACAATGTTAAAAGCACTTATATCGCTCTGTTTCTTTGTACTTATAAACAAACAGGTATACCTAGTTAGCTATGTACGTAACAACATAATTACATAAGTATCACTATAGAAAAGTACAGTCATACAGTTATAAATAGAGATAGATTGAACTAGGTAGTTATATGATTAAGAACTTCTGCGGATAAATATTCATGGCATTGCCTACAGATATACATACATAACGCAATGTGCAGATATTTTGTTAACGGCCTACTTAACTACATAAAATCATAGATAAAGAGGTACAGACATATTGCTCTAGGTATCTATTTAAAGAAATACAAATGCAAGTAAATACCAATATAAATAATTAAAAACAGTGGAACTATGAATGCAAATCAAAACACAAAATTTATCGCTTTTTCTTCTCAAAAAGGAGGTGTCGGAAAAAGTACGTTTACGACATTAGTTGCAAGTACATTGCACTATCGATTAGGTTACAACGTAGCCGTCTTTGATGCCGATTTTCCGCAACATAGTTTGATTAAAATGAAATCTCGTGATCTGGCTATGGTTATGGAAAATGAGCATTTGAAAAAACTAGCCTACAAACAATTTACCACCATCAACAAAAAAGCCTATCCCATTCTACAACACAAAGCGGAAAGCGTATTGAAGGCTGCTCAGGAATTTTTAAATACTTCTGATATACCAATTGATGTTCTGTTTTTTGATCTCCCTGGAACGGTGAATACTCCTGGTATTCTGAAAGCCTTGGCCGGAATGCACCACATTTTTACGCCAATTACGGCTGATCGTTTGGTTATGGAAAGCACACTCATTTTTACGCAGCTATTGCAAGATGTAATTATGAAAAAAGGAGCAACTTCTATAGAAACGATTAACCTGTTTTGGAATCAGGTAGACGGTAGAGAAAGTACGCCTTTATACAAAGTTTACAACCAACTAATTGATGAATTGGGTTTAAGTTTAATGCAAAGCCAAATTAAGAGCAGCACTCGCTTTCGTAAAGAAAGTGAAGAACATAGCAAAACTGTATTTCGATCTACTGTAATGCCACCTGATGAACGTTTGATGAAAGCCTGTCAGTTAGATCAATTTATAAACGAATTTTTAAAAATCATTCAATTATAGAGTTATGGAGAAAGAAAGCAAGAAAAAAAGTACTCCCGAAATCAACGAAGAGTTGATGATGAACTTGATGGTGGATGGTATAAAAAAAGAAGGTTTACAAGTTCCAATAGAAAAGGAAAGGGAAAACGGGAATTATAAAGAACCTCCCAAAGAGAAAACCATGATTAAGGAAAAGAGTAGGGGGAAACGGGCAAGCGAAGGGGATTACGAAAGTATCTTTTTCAAAAGAATTGACACCAATGCACGTGACGGAAAAACGGTCTATATCAGACCTGATTTCCACGAAAAGCTTTCCCGTATTGTCCAGGTGATAGGCGAAGACAAGATCACTATTTATGCTTATTTGGATAATATGCTAGATTACCATTTTCAGGAATTTGGTGAGCAGATTACCAAGAGTTTTAACGATAAATACAAACCCATTTTATAAAGAAGTTATGGAAACAGTAATCGTAATTTGCTTGCTGATCATTATTGTACTGCTGTTACAAGACAAAATTGTAATTAAGAAATATCAGGGACAAAAGCCAGTACAAGAAAAAAACAATCCAAAGCTTCCTGATATTATGGGACTGCCCAAGCCTCAAAGAAGCCTTGCTGTGCCAAAAAACGACAATGAAAGTCAAAAGCTAGAGCAGGAACATAAAACGGATAATTTTGATATTGAAATCGGCGAAGAAAAAGTTGATTCACAAATAGCACAAGAAGAATTGGATGAAGTTTTTGGAAATGTACCTGATTTTGAGGATGAGGATGAGGAGGAAGAATGGAATAGTTGTGGAATATCTGATGGTGATAACGGTTTTGCCCAAGGGGTTACCTTTGAAGAATTAAGTGCTGTAGGGATGTTGTTAAAAAAAGAGAAACTGAGACCCTCTCAAAAGGAAACAGCCGCAGTCCTACTTCAGAAAATACAAGGAACCGAATTATTCGACTTATTGGAAAATTCTATAGAAGATGCTTCTCAAAAAATAGCCAAGCTGCTTGACGGTACACTTTCTTCAGAGACGGATTCTGGTTCTTCTATTTTGCATAAAAAGGATTTGAAAGATTTTGATATTGGGGAGTTTATTTAGGCTCCCCAATATTTTTCAGAATCTTAAATAGTAATTTAGTAATATTTAATTACAAAGTAATTCATAAAGATTTCAGTCAACCTTCGTTTTCAACTCTAAGTATTTTATAATCTCCGTAACCCTTTCATTATTAAGTACATTATTTCATCTATGTTTTTGCTACAAAACAATATTTTATTTTCCTCAATGCTAAGTTTATTTAATTCCGATAACTTATTAAGATTGAATTTTAAAAACTCTTCTTTGGACCTACTATCGTAGTCACTTTTCCACCTTCTTTAATGATTTCAAAAGCATCAAAGGTGTACTCATTCCTTAAAGTGTCAAAAACAATATCCAAATTGTTTGCAACCTCTTTATAATCTTCAGGTTTATAATCGATTACTCGGTCAGCACCCAAAGCTTTGACCCAGTCTACATTTTCGCTGCTGGTAGTCGTATATACGATAGCTCCTTTAGCTTTAGCATATTGAATTGCAAAGCTACCTACACCACCAGCCTCAGCATGAATAAGAATTCTATCATTCTCTTTAATGCCAACGCTCTCCAAGGCTTGTATTGGTGTAAGTGCTGCTGCTTCTTCGAAAGAACTATTTTTGGTTTTTTTAGTAACTAGGTCACTATTTACACTTACAAATTCTGCAATAGTACCCATTTTTTCTTGTGGCACTCTGGAAAAGGCTTCATCTCCTATTTAGAAATTGTTTACATCTGCACCTTTCTCAACCACCACACTACATACGTCAAAACCTATTGCGCTTGGTAAGTTTAAAGAAATCATCTCTTTCAGTTTACTTTCTACCATTTTGTAATCGATAGTATTTAACGAAGTTGCTTTAACTTCAACTAAAATATCATTTTGTTTTAAAGAAGGTTTTTCGATCTCATTGATGGATAAGCTGTCTTTAATTTTACTTTATTTCACGATTTGTAGTGCTTTCATGTAAATTATTATTTATTATCTAGCTTTTAGTTTTCTAAAAAACTATCGATTAGCTAGCTTAACATCTTTATTTAGATAAGTGTTCAGAAGCTCTTCCCAAACATCAACCGTGTTATTTTCTAATCTTTATCTTTACAATTAGATCTAACAGTATGTTTTTTTATTTTGCGGAATCTCATCTATGATTGCCAGGTGCCAAATGACCAAAGGATTCAAGCTATGAGAACTAGTTGAAATAAAAGACTGAATAATAGTGTCTTATCGGAATGTAAAGTGCCAAAAGTATTTTTTTCATCAAGATATTAACCAATATTTTCAGAAAAAAATAAAATAAAAATTAACGCCATTAGGAGACAAAATATGTTTTGGGTTATTGTCGTTTTTATGTTTTTTTTTCATGATTTATTGCTATCGGATGCGTTTGTATCGTACACAATATGAATTTAAGGAGATTTTTATATAATTCTAAATTCGAGAAAAGAACATAAATAGTTAAAGACGTTTTAACAGATTATTTCTCAAAAACTACTGCATCAGTTTTCGCTCCTAATTGGGCGAGTGCTTCTGAGATGGCTGTTACAAATTGTGGTGGACCACAAACATAGAAGTGCTGTTTAAAGTTATCTATTTTTTCTTTTAGAAAAGTATAGTCAATCCTACCATTTTCATAACCCTCTTTTTTTTCATCAGTGAGCGTGTTGATGAAATTCTTACCGAGCATTTCATTAAATTCTTTTTTCAGAATTATATCACTTTCGGTCTTGTTTGTAAAAATGAGTTTATTGTTAGCAATTTTTTCATCCGCTTGTAACTGCCGCAAAATTGCAATGAATGGTGTGACACCTGCACCACCAGCAATGAATACCCCTTCGCCTTTATATTCAATTGCGCCCCAAACATCACGGATGATAAGTTCGTCACCGTTCTTTAATTTTCCCAATTCTTTTGTAACTCCGTTATGACTATCATAAATTTTAATTGTAAATTCTAGATGTTTATTATCATTTAAACTAGTAAATGTAAAAGGTCGTTTTTCATTTTTAAGTGCAGGAGTATTTATGGACACCTCGGTTGCCTGTCCCGGTTTGAATTTGAAACCTTCTGGCTTTTGTATTGTGAATCGCTTTACATCATGCGTTACTGGCTCTACTGAAATTATTTTTACAATATGATTATCCATGGTGTTTATTTTTTAAGGATTAGAACTATACTCAAGAATTAGGCAGTCCTTTCAAACGAATATCAATTCTTTTTTTCTTAACGGTTAATCGCTTCATTACATCCATTAAGGTTGCTTCTTTTGTCTTCTTATAGATCTTGTTGATTGCTAATACAAGCCGTTTTGCTTCTCTTGAAGCTGTCACTCTATCACTATTAGACATATGACTCATTTTAGCTTTTTCAAAAACGGCTGCTTCTTGTAAAATTTCCATAATTGTTATTTTATTTTTCTTAATAGTCATTGAGTGAATGCTCATATGAATCGTTAATCGGTTGCGAAGAATCATACTTGGGACTGTTTTTCACCTGCTCCTTTGAGTGATTGATGGTAACTTTTTGCTCCTGCCATTTTACCTCTTTAATCCAATGTGGAGAAATGATCACTTTTTTTCCCGAAAACCAGTTGCCGGTTTCCACAACAAGAAAATTGATTTTCCAGGTTACATTATCAATTATAAAATCTTCGACTTCGCCTATGTCACCGTCCGTTGCATGAATAGCATACCCTGTAACTTCACGTGTACTTCGCAGATGCGGTTTGTCATTAGTATGTTCTTCTGCTTTCCTTTTTGTCAATTTCTTTTCTGTCTCTCTTACTTCAACTAACGGATATCCCCACATGCCTAACCCCATGTGTCCGTACATTCCGTTTCCGTAGTAGCCGGGCCAAGCGTAGTATCCACGGATCAGCTCTTCCTGTTGTTCTGAAACAGGTTTGTCTGTGTCAATATCAGGACTGTTTTTTATTTTTTCCTGCGTAAGATATACAGATAATGTTTTTGATTCGCTATCCAGTTTTTGAAATGCTTCGGGCGAAATCAAAACTTTTTTTTCGGAAAGCCATCCTCCCGTTTTTACCACCATATACCGTATGGTTGAGGTTTGGTCATCAAAATAGAAATCATCTACTTTTCCAATTTCACCATCAGTTCCTTTAATGATGTAGCCTAATAAACTGTTTATACTTCGTTTCATATTATTACTTTAATTATTTGGTTCATTACTAGGATTAAGCAGGCTTCATCCGAACATTAATTCAAATCATCAATAAAAACCCAAGCCTTTAACCTGTTTATTAGGGATTAGTAGTGGTAGCATCTTGAGCCATACTTACCTCACCAGACCTTTTTTCCAAATCTTTATCTAATAGGTATAGTGCATCACCGTTTGCTTTTTCACCGCCCACAATTTTAATTTTATCCAGTAAAATGCTGGCAAGATTTTCTTCTTCAATTTGTTCTTTTACGAACCATTGTAAGAAATTCCATGTAGCCCAATCTTCTTCATCGAGTGCCATTTTTACCACTTTATAAATGGATTTTGTATTATCCACTTCATGTTCAAATACTTTTTCAAAGCAATTATTTACACTGACAGGATCGGTTGCAGGTGCAGGAATAGCAGTAACTGTGGCTTTTGCACCTCTGTTTAATATGTATTCGAGTATTTTCATCATATGGTTTCGTTCCTCTGCTGCATGACGGAAAAGAAAATTTGCGATGCCGCTGAATCCATTGTTATCAGCCCATGCAGCGTATGATAAGTATATTTGGGAAGCATGTGCTTCTTTAGTCATTTGCTCATTCAATGCGGTTGTGAGATTATTTGAAAGTCTATTCGTTTTCATAATATTTTTTTTAAATAATTTTGCTTTTCTAAGTACTAATAAGGAAAAACGTGATATTTTTCAATTTTTCTCATCGATATATAGTTTCTTTTCCTTCTGCATACTTTTTGAACCTTAATTAATATCTGTTATTTTACAGGGTATCTTATTCTGTAATTTTGTGCAATTAAAAGACTTTTCGTGTAATTACATCAAAATAAATCGATAGTAAATATAATAAATCCTATGAAGCAAAGGGCTATTATACCGGCAATGATATAGACAGTAACTTTTGTCAATTTATTTTTTTGAAAAATATAGTTTCGTGTTTTATTGTTTTCTTCTTTTACAAATTTAAATTCTTCTTTTCCTTGTTTCATATGTTCCTGTTTTTAATATTTTAATTTAGCTTTCTAGTTTAAACTTGTAAGCCTGTTTTTTTTTAAACTTCTAATTATTCATCACTTTATTTTTCAAAAAGTGGTCGCTTGATTCTAAAAAAAAAACTGTTTTACTGAATTGTCATTTTATACAAATAAGCAAAGATATATGAGGTTCTCATTGTCGAGTTTTATAGGTCAACCTCTTTTTTTAGTTTTTACTGTCGTTTTGTATTTATTTTTTCGCTTAAACTTCTGGAGAATATTTTATTCTAAGGGCAGCAAATTCATAAGCGACACAATACTGTATCAAGACACGTCTTCATTTTTTCTATGTCTTTATCCACGGAGTTTTTAGCGATGTCTATATGGTATTTAGCGATTAAAGGGGTCTTTATGGCTCATAACGGCTAAAGGTTGCATCCTCTTTGGGCGCGCTTCTAGTAAACTTCTTCTATCATTTTTACTATCTTGATAGCTACTTTCGTCTCTGAATTTTACTTCTAATCTAGTTCTATGTTCACTGATCCTATCGAAAGCATCTTTTATTATAGCTTTCAAAGTTTCTCTGATCTCTTCAGTTCGTGAGATATTAAAATCTGTTTCTAGTAAGATTTTCATTTCTAGTATTTTTTAGTTGTTTGAATTAGCATTATTTGCTTGATTTTAATAACGAAACAGACCGGCAACCCCTGTTTTCGTAGGCATTTTTTCATGTGGAATAATCATTACTTTGCCGCCCATTTTTGTTACCAGTATGCCCAAGTCATCCAGCAAATCATCCACTTCTGGATTGGCCAAATCACCTTTTTCAATGCTGCCTGTCTCGTTTATTATCTTGCCCGGAATTTGGAGTTCTGATTCAATTAATAGTGTATCCACCTTACCGGCTGCCGCAGCCACAGCTACTTCACTTATATTATCACTTGCTGTATCTTTTGATTTTGCCTGATGGTACTCATTACAAATTTTGGCGATATTTTCATTATAGTAAGGCTCCATAACTTTCCAGGCATGTTTCACCAGCTCATCCGTTTCTACAGACTTTGGATTCACATCAATACCGCTTGGAAGCAATGAAAGATTGTTGCTTACCTTATGAAAAAGATTGTGGTGCTCTGGTAATGCAGCCAGTATAAGTGGCAATCCGGATGGACCGGAATAGTTATCATTAATCGTTTTTGCGACAAAGCGAAAAAACTTTTCGGTATCGATATCCGCTTGATCTGATTTCCCACCTTGCCCGTGATGCATGTTGCTGGTTTGGTTACCTACACCACCATAAGATGCAACAGTGGTATGCTTATCGGTTAAATCATAACCCAATGCTTCATTTATATTTTTTGGAGTGTCTGAGGGAAGCTCCAGTTCTGTAAGTGAATGCCTATTTCCTTCATAAATTTGATAATCATGTAAGCTTAAACCTAATACATTGTAACGCTCCACTGACTGCAAATATCTGCGAAGTGGTTTTGTATGAAAGCTGTTAGCCACAACGGTTAATTCTTTTACTGGTACGGGTAAATTTATAGTTCTGAACGTATCAACTGTACCAAGTACAGCCAGTCCGTCTAAGGTATGTCTCCAAAACTCTTTATTACTTTCAAGCGCTACAAATGGCTCCAGCAGTATTTCAACTTCTGACTCTGAATGTTTTTGGAGTAGGGAATTTTTTAGGTTTTTCAACAGATTTTTAAATAGTATCGGATCCCGGAGATTGTTAGGATGGGCACGGTGCGTGGGCATATATAGTGATATGCAGCTTCCTTCATTCACACTTAATAATTCTGGCATCATGTCTTTAGTAAGTAAATTCATATAGTTTTGATTTATTAGTTGTTAAATAATTATTTACATTGTTTTATTGATTTGTCAAATACATTGTTTTATTTTCATGAGGTTAATTCATTTTATTTCTTTGAAGATAGAGAGAAAAATATACAAAGTATCTAAATTATAGTTGCTAAATATTTAACATGTATTGAGTATTTAATATCAGGTTTTTCTAATTTATTACTTTTTTTAAAATGGATCATTTAGTCCACTTACACGAATTAGTTTTTTATTTACAAACTCTTGAATTCCTAACTCTGATAGTTCCCGACCGAAGCCTGAATGCTTTGTTCCGCCAAATGGAAGATCTGCTTGTGTCCAAGTGGGATGATTGATGAAGACCATTCCTGTATCAATTTGATCGGCAATTCTTCTTCCTCGTTGAATGTCCTGTGTAAATACAGAACCTCCAAGGCCATAATTGGAATCATTGGCTAAATCAATGGCAGCTTGGTCGTCTTTCACCACATAGAATGAGGCTACAGGTCCAAATAATTCTTCATGATAAGCAGCAATGCTAGGTTTCAAATCGGTAAGTATGGTGGGTTCCATAAAGGCACCTTCACGATCTGCACGTTTACCGCCCAATAAGACTTTTGCACCTTCATCAACAGAACGTTTTACTTGATCGGCTAAATGAACTGCGGCTGCTTCACTACTTAAAGGGCCTAAGTCGGTAGCGGGATCCATTGGATCACCCACTTTCATTTTTGATAACTTATCCTTAAACTTTTGAATAAATTCGTCGGCTATTGCTTCCACGGCAATGAACCGTTTGGAGGCTATACAACATTGACCGTTGTTATTCATCCTGCCTACAACTGCCCACTCAACTGTTTTTTCCATGTCGGCATCTTCCAGTATAATGAACACATCATTACCGCCTAGCTCTAATACAACCTTTTTCAAATGTTTTCCGGCTTCCATGGCAATACTTGCACCAGCTTCTTCACTTCCTGTTAAGGAAACACCTTTTATTCTTTTATCAGAAACCAATGCTGATGCATGTTTGCCTGTAATAAATAAATTGGTATATAATCCTTCAGGTGCTTTTGCTTCTTCGAATAGTTTTTCGATAGCAGCAGCACATTGTGGTACTATGGATGCATGCTTAAGTAATATGGTATTGCCCACCATAATGTTAGGAGCTGCAAAGCGTGCTACTTGATAGTAAGGAAAATTCCATGGCATCACACCTAACAATACACCGATAGGGCTATTTCGAATTATAGCTTCTCCATGTTCTGGATCAAGTACTTTATCGGCAAGAAAACCTTCTGCGTTATCGGCATAGTAATCTATTATATCAGCACTCAAGTCGATTTCTCCTTCTGCTTCGGAAAGGAGCTTACCCATTTCTAAGGTGATAGTTTTGGCAAGTTCAGATTTCTTGATTCGCATGAGTTTAGCTACTTTATGTAGTAAATCAGCCCGTTGCTGGTAGCTCGTTTCTTTCCAGTTTATATAAGCTAGATGGGCTTTCGCCACTTTAGCATCAACTGCTTTCTCTGTCATTTCTTCGAATGACTTCACTATCTTGTTTGTGTTTGGATTAACTGTTTGTATGGACATATTGACTCGTATTTAATTACATAGTCTGCGGAAATATTCCGCAACCGTTTTGAACTCATTTCCAAAAGAATACATCAAGTTCATTGATCTAAATGGATACACTACAATTTTCATGTAGGACTTTAATGCGATTTTAGTGAAGGTAGTGAATATTACCAGTTGATACTAATTAATTATCAGATAGTTATATAGTTATCTTATCTACAAATTCGATTGGTAAAAATTATTGTGACGTAAAGTTACTTGTGATAACGGTTTATGCTTTTCTCATTTCTAGCGGTCTGTTGTGAGTTGATATTCTCTGCACTTGCTGCTAAAGTTTGATATCTGCTGGTTTAATTTACAACCCAGTTTCAACAACAAAAAAAAGAATTAAATGTATTCAAATTGTATTTCGTTAAAGGCCTTGCTATTCCTTGTCTAAAAAAAACAGGTTTAGGACTAAATTTCTAATGTGTATACCTATATTATTATCAATTTTAATTACACCATTTTTTTTTTAATTCAATGCGATAGTGTTAAGGGAAAAAACGATATTGATCCAGTACTTAAATTATTTTTTACTTTGATTCTGGTCATATTAAGTTTTTCGGTAAAACGGTATTTTTATTTTATATAAAGTACCGACCTATAAAAGAAATAAAACAAAATTTTCTTTGAAACTATTACAAGATGAAGGCCTTCTGAAAATAAAATAGATAGTAATAAAACGGTAAATTATATAGCTAATAGAACTAAGTTAGGAATAGATTTGAGTAATTTTACAAAAAAGGGTTAGAACAATAAGCCTTATCAAATCAATTTTATGCGAACTCAGAATTCAAATATAAAAATCAGGCAAGAACTAGTAAACAGTATCGTACATGGTTTTGGAATTATTTTTGGTATCGTAAGTATTCCTATCCTAATAGCATTTGCCATTAAAAGTGATAACACTTCTGGTATTATTGGTGCGGCTATATATGGTTTTTGTTTTTTACAACTTTTTACTTTTTCAACACTCTACCACGGAATCCAGCATGCTCAGGCAAAACGCACACTTGAAATCCTTGACCATATCAGTATTTTTTTCTTGATAGCAGGTACTTACACTCCGTTTTTACTTATGTATATGTATAATTCTTTTGGGATTACTTTGCTATCTGTTTTGTGGGGGCTTACGACAGTGGGGATCATTTTTAAGATTTTTTTTACAGGGAAATGGAAGGTTTTTTCAACGTTAGTTTACATAGCAATGGGTTTTATTATGATTGTTGGCGGACGTACTTTCTTTGAAAGTATTCCCTTCAATATCCTCACTATGATTTTAATTGGATGTGCGCTTTACGTCATGGGTGTTGTCTTTTACTTATGGAAGAAATATACTTACAACCATGCTGTCTGGCATTTTTTTGTGCTCGCAGCTGCGGTTTGTCATTACGTTGCCATTTTATTAGCAGTCGAGTCGAATTGATTCAAAAAATGAGTAGGGTTTATAAAAAAACAAAAGGCGCAACTTTAAGGATGGCAGTAAAGAGGCTGACTATAAAGAAATGAAGAGTTGATATTTGATTAGAAGGAGGTACGAATTCCCGGATATGACAAACCAATTAGTAGAAAGCTTGCGTTTAAAAAATATTAATAAGGTAATTATTTTTTATCTTTTGGTAATTCATTTTTTAAAATTGGAAACTGACTGAATTATAAAGGATAGTGCCTAATAGATGCCATTGACAAGTTCCAAATTTAGTTCGTGAGTAAGTGCTGCAAGTAATAATATAAGGTACGTTGGGAGTATTTCCTGAAATTTAATAAAACCACTACTGATCTTCTATAATCGAGGAATGGTAGCGTTCAGTTGCTTTCTTTAGATTTTCTGAAAGGGAAATTAACCAGTTCATGTGATTGGTAATTAAATAGGCTTCCTGTAGACTATGAAGTGTATCTGTATCTAATGCGGTGTTACCTTGTCTGATGTTTTCATCTCGAATATTAGATAATTGCTGGTATTTTCCCAACAACTTTTCTTGTGCATCTTCAACAGTTTCTTTGTCGACTTTTTTCTTTATGTGAATGTCGTCTAAAGAATCGAAAGACATCTGTAGGGTATTGGAAATCTTTTTGATCAGTACATTAAATTCTATAGATGCAGGAGTAGTTTTATGATTGCTGATAAAATTTCCAATGGACGCAATGGCTGAGGTCATTGTCTGGTTCAGCGTTACAATTTCATAAATCAATTGAAATTCTTTCTGTTTCGATTTTGGGTCTTGGGTTAATCGCTGGAAGGAAGCATTTAAATTACTGATGGCAAGAAATGCTTCTTTCCTTGCTACACTATAGGAGAGTTTGTGTTTAGAGGGATTTTGATATAACTCTTGTGTTGCTAATAGATATATCTTGTTCATTTTTAAAGCATTCAAAAGAACCTGTTTTAGATTATTGGCTTCCCAACTGGGTAAAACTAAATAATTAGCTACGACAGCGATAATGGCTCCAATGATGGTGTCGATGACACGATATTGAATCACTTCAAAGGCATTAGGATTTATGAATGAATACAAAAAGATAATACTAATGGTAACTAATGCGGCAGCAAATCTATAATTCTGCTGAATCAATGAAAACGCCAATATAAAGGAAACAAATGCCAGTACTGCATAGACGACTTGATTATGAGTAAGCAGCACAATACCTACGGCAACAGCAGCCCCAATGAGTGTGCCAATGATACGATCTTTAGAACGCTCTTTAGTCAAACCATAACTAGGGCGCATGATCACAAGGATAGTCAGCAAAATCCAGTAGGTATTTTGAATCTCAAAAACAATACCTAACACATAGGCAAATACAATAGCAATAGTAAGACGCAACGAATGTCTGAACATTGTAGAATCCAAACTGAAATTCTGAACAAGGACGTTCAGTCTGTATTCCTGCAGCGTTAAAAACTGACTCGAATCTTGTCTTTTTAAGGAAACTTTAGAAGCCTCTTTCACATTGGCCATTACACGTCTAATAATCCTGATTTCTTGAAGTAGTTGTTCTTGGTAATCGTATAGATTTTTTAATACCAAAGCACCTTCTCGGGCTTCAGGTAATTTAACGGTTTCAATGTAATTTGTAATCGATTCGTTAGCTTTTGATAAGGCATCTAATAGACTATCTTTATTTGGTATGTTATCATTTTGAATCAGTAATTCCGACAAACGTATGAGATGGTTTCCCATTATTTTACTCAGCGTTATCGAAGCTTTTAGAAATTCTTTACGCTTGCCAAAAATGGCATCTATCATTTTATAATCCAAATGTTTCGCTTCTATCAATTCGAATATATTGATAGAGGAAAGTAAAATCAATAATTGCTTTTCTTCATAATGAGAACGTCCAGAACGTTTACGTGCGGTAAGCATTGATTCTCTAAGTGTTTCATGCTTTTCATTGATTTGATTTTGAAGGACACAGGTTTGTTTAAGGTGTTCGTCACGCTTGGTTTTCTTTGTCAATAATTTAGCTCGTAATTTTAGGTACTCACCGGTAAGGAGAAGCGTATCTGACAATAACTGATTCTGATCTTTTACAGGGGTAAGTTTTTGGAAAATAAAGGAAACGAGCAGATACCAAAGACCACCAACTCCCATTAAAGCCACCTGAACAAAAATTTCATGTGCTGTTTCTTTTTGAATGGCAAATGATATAACCATTGCTAACAAGCCGGAAAAGGATACTAAAGATGCTCTAAAACCGTAAACCGAAATTAGCGACACGATAAACGTAATTGCAGTAAGCGCCAGCAACAGTAGGGGGAGGAAAGGTTTTGAAAATAGGATTATAGTTGTAATAACCATTGTCAACCCGATACTGATTAAAATGGCATTGACCTTACGTTTGAAGCTTCCTGGAATGTCGCCTGGCGCATTTAAAAAAGCACCCACAACTATAGCTGGAGCATATTTAAAATACCCTAAAAAATAGAGTACCGCAAATGGCACAGCAATCCCAATTCCAATCCGAATTGCTCGGTCCAAACGGGTACTTTTTAGAAACAATTCTAGTTGTTTGAGTTTTTCTTTCAAGCCTATTTAAAATTTGATTCTAAAATTAGGATAATTGAGCGGACGAATTGTCTTGTACCTTTATTTTAGTGGGTTTTTAATTGGTGAAATTAAAAAAAAAATTATTGTAAAATGGCAGTATAAAGATATTTATATAACTGTTGTTTTTCTCATTATTGCCACGCTCCGGCTCTCCTTGGTGTTCGTTTCCCGAGGAGTTCGCTCCCGAAGAAAGATGTTTCGCAAAGTGTTCGTGTATGGCTTGCATTCTTGTATTATAGACAGCAAAAAGCGATGTAGGTATAAGAAATTCGATAGGTTTTCGGGGATAATTCATAAATACTATGAATTTGGCAAGTAGTTGGCATTAGTTTTTCATATTCCATGATTGACTAATGGTGCTGTTTCTTTCCTTATCAATATTATTTATTTTTATAAAATTAACATCCGTCTTATTTGCTTTTTCAAACTCCTTTAAATGAATAGAATTGAATTTAGCTTTAACAGTTTCTAATTTAGAGGGACTTGTAAATAGCATTGCATAAGCTTCTTTTAAAGAGCGACTATTTATTACATCTAAGACGATGTCCTTCCATTCATGAAAATTTAAAGTAATGGGGTTGTATGAATTAATTGGTGTAGTAATGCCATAAACTGTTTGCTCTTCCTCTGCTTGAAAAGTTCCAAATATTCTGTCCCAAATAATAAGTGTTGACCCAAAGTTCTTATCCAGGTATTTATCATTTGTTGAATGATGCACTCTGTGATGAGACGGTGTAACAAAAATATATTCAATTGGTGCTGGTAATTTTCTAATATATTCGGTATGAACCCAGAATTGATAGAGTACTTCGATTTGATGACATATAAAAAAAAGAACAGGATCAAATCCTATTAAAACTACAGGAACAAAGAAGATAAATTTAATGTGTTGTGTCCAACTCAACCTAAAAGCCACAGACAAATTATATTTTTCTGAATTATGATGAGTAACATGAGTTGCCCACCAAAAACGATTAACATGTGTTAATCTATGGGACCAGTATCTAGAAAAATCTAATGTAAGAATGCAAAGTATATAGGCCCACCATACAGTTGGAATACTCCACGGAACGAGATTATAGAAAAATAATATAATTCCGAAAATCCCAATTTTTAAAAATGCTGAGATACCAATATTTACAAGCCCTATAAATGTGGCCGATACAGTGTCTAAGCTATTGTAGTATTCTTTTTTTTGAACAATTGTAAGAATCCATTCTAAAGCAACAAGCAAAATCAGTGGAATTGCTGCGATTTGGATAATATTCAGTCCAGCTAGTTGCTCTAACAGCATTTCCATCGTCAAAGGATTATCTTTCATATAGTGAAATTATTAGGGAGCTATTTGTTGTGGGAGCGCGTCCAATTTTTTTTAACGTTTCAAGCTGAGAAACTAGTTTAAACTAGCTGTTAGACTATTCTGTTTAATGAATAGCATAATTTTTCGCTCTTTGTTTTATATAGTTAGAATCAAAGCGCAAATTTTTATCTTATCTGATCGAAGACTTTACAATTTGCAAGTTAGTTTTTTAAACTTTGGTTCGATCCTTAATTTTTCATAAAATTATAGTGAAGGGATCTGCAATATTAATTAAAACTAAAAATTTGTGCTGTTGTATTGAGTCTTCTACAGTTGTATTTTTTGCATCAAAGTTGTTTTTCTATTTTAATATTGGCTCTTCCATCAAGCTCTTCTTTCAATAAATCTATATTTTCGATACAAATGTATGGGAGCTGATGGAACAAAGAGAGAGGTTCACCGGGCTGAATTATTTCATTTATTTTGGCAAGTTCTATGATAATGTTTTTAATTAATGGTAAAGTAACATTTCTATTTTTCATGCCTTTAAATTTTATCTTTCACGATTTTTCATTCGTCCAAGAATGGTCTCTAACGATATTTTCACTTTATCTATGGCACCTGAAACAGCATTTTTGACAGTATCGGCCTCACAGGTAACCGCTATTGGATCTCTGCCTTCTATTCTTGCTTCTAGTATACATTGTATATCATCGTGTCCTTCTTTTTTTTCGTTTTCGTCTGATAAATGTACTTCTATACGGCTAATATGCGATTGAAATCGGTTTAGCTTTTCGGTGATCAAGGAAGTAAAATAGTCTTCTTGATTTTCGGAACCAGAGATTGTTTTGTCGGTGTTTATCTGAATTTTCATAATTGTATTATTTTAGTTTATATACTATCCTTTGTCTTCGTCTAAATCGTTGTGGTTGTCTCCGCCCAAACTGTAATAATTGTTTTCTTCGTCTTCGCTTCCCACATTTTCTTGTTGGTCGTCTAGCTCTGAACCTGGAACATCTAAATCAGCACCCGTTTTCACATCTTTAAAGTCCTTTTCGTTCCAAGTACCTTCCTTTTCATTTGGTGCTTTCTTTTTGGAAATATCTTCTGGATTCAAATCCTTTTCTTCCTTCAATTGTTGATAAATATCTTCAGATGGCGGATAGATATGTAAGTCTGCATACTCAGGTGTTTTAGGAACTTCTTTAGAATCAGTTTCATCATGCGTTTTAGCATATTTACGCAAAATATCTTCTAAAGAATTATTATATTCTTCAAGGCTTTTGATAGTTACTTCCTCACTCTCCGAATTGTTGTCGGGCATTTCAATTATAAACTTTGACAGTTCAGGATATTCTTGTTGAATCGTGGTAGTAATCTTTATGATGCTTTGTTCTAGTTCTTTTTTAGTTTTCATTTTCATTTTTTTTATGATTCATAATCATACTTGTTTACTACACGTAAAATTAACGTGCAGCTAAAGTAAATCGTTAATTTAAGTCTAATATATTTAAATCGCTGTACTACTAACAGATAGTTTTTTTCTTAAACCAATATTTTAAAGGTACAAATTTTTAACTTCTTAAACTGTTCTTTGCATTATTTAAAGATTTAAGTTAAATGCTTTTAACATAGTAACTTCTTCATATTTATTAATATGAGATAGGTGCTTCAGTTTATCTCCTTTTAATTAATCAATTTTTTCAAAATGAGTTGTTAAATTATTCGAATTACCTAATACATCTTTATTTAGTTTTTGGCTACTAAGCTTCAACGTTATATAAATTATATTTTAGCGTATTTCTTCTAAACTAATTTGCTTCCTTTTCCTTTGAGATAGAATTTCAGATTTTGCTTGGTTTTTAAATGCATAACCAATCAAAACTCCTGTAAAATAATATTTATTACATTGAAAATTCAAAGTGCTTTCCGTAAGATATGTAATAGCTAAATCCGTCTAATTAGGTCGTTTGCTGCTGTGATAGTTGACCCCATTGATTTTCCAATTGAATTAGATTAGTTTCTTTTAAATATTTATTTAAGCTAATTAACTTCCTATATAGGGTCAGAACAATCAAGGAGAGTTAAAATCCTACTTTCGTCAACAAATGTTAGATATAGCTCACAAAATTTAATGATTCGCGTATCTGAAACTTTTGGAAAACTCCGTAGTAACTGCTTCTGGATTTTTCCCTAGATGGATATATTTTTTTACTCATTTGGTAATTCCTCTTCAGTGCTTCAACTATTGATGAAGTGCTTTAATTTATGTCAAGAAAATCTAGGAATGCATATCCCTACTATCCTCAAAAGTATCCATTGTTTTGTGAGTAAATTAAGTAGATTTTGAAAATATTAAGTTATTTACTCGGATTAGTCAAGCAATGCCAAGAAACTCCAATGACTTCCTATTTAAAATAATATTATCTATCCCATAAGATATTTGTCCATAAATCCTGCAAAGTGCAAGGGTAAAAGATAAAAAAATCTATTTAAATCATGGAAAAACACAGAAAAAAAGTAGTGTTGATAGCAGTTATAATGCTGTCAGCTTTTGGTGTATTTGCACAAGGAAATGGTACTGCAGGAATCACGGAAGCGACTCAAATGGTAACCTCTTATTTTGATCCTGCTACAAAACTCATTTACGCTATTGGAGCAGTAGTGGGGCTCATTGGCGGGGTAAAGGTGTACAACAAGTTTAGTAGCGGTGATCCTGATACTAGTAAGACAGCGGCGAGCTGGTTTGGAGCTTGCATCTTTTTGATTGTAGCGGCTACTGTTTTACGTTCCTTCTTCCTATAATTATTTCCTTATGAATACTTACAATATAAATAAGGGAATAGGAAGAACGGTAGAGTTTAAAGGACTGAAAGCACAGTATCTGTTCTTATTCGCAGGTGGACTGCTAGGGATGCTTATCCTGGTAATGATCTTGTATATGACAGGAGTCAATTCTTATCTGTGTTTGTTTATAGGAATTGGTGGGGGATCGCTGTTAGTGTGGCAAACTTTTTCACTAAACAAAAAGTATGGTGAACATGGTTTGATGAAAGTAGGAGCCAATAAAAGACATCCACGATATATTATCTGTCGTAAGCCAGTGCATCGTTATTTCAAGTTCAACTCCAAATTGTACCAGCTATGAGAAATAAATCAAAAGCAACGACATTGGAATCTAAGTTTCCGTTGTTGGCAGTAGAACATAATTGCATTATCTCAAAGGATGCTGATATCACAGCTTGTTTTCGAGTACAGCTTCCAGAACTTTTCACTGTAGCTTCTGCGGAATATGAAGCCATTCATTCCGCTTGGCATAAGGCTATAAAGACCTTGCCCGATTACACGGTGGTACACAAACAGGATTGGTACATCAAAGAAAATTATGCTCCTGAAATTGCAAAAGAAGATTTGAGTTTTTTGGCGAAATCCTACCAACAACATTTTAATGAGCGTCCGTTTCTCAATCATTATTGCTACCTGTTTCTAACAAAAACGTCCAAAGAGCGCATGCGAATGCAGAGTAATTTCTCTTCGCTTTGCAAAGGGGTACTTATTCCAAAAGAAATAAGAGATAAAGAAACCATCCATCGTTTTATGGAATCGGTGGCGCAATTTGAACGTATTGTCAATGATTCGGGTTTTATAAAATTGGAACGATTGAGTGAGGAAGACATCATCGGAACAACTAATAAACAAGGATTATTGGAACAATACCTAAGCCTTTCAAGAGAGGAGGGAACACCAATGCAGGATATTGCTTTGGGTGGGGAAGAAGTTCGTATTGGAAACAAAAGACTTTGTCTGCATACGTTGTCCGATACCGATGATTTGCCTAGTTCCGTATCCGCAGAAACCCGTTACGAAAAGCTGTCCACCGATAGAAGTGATTGTTTGTTGTCTTTTGCTGCGCCAGTTGGATTACTGTTAAGTTGCAATCACATCTACAACCAGTATCTTTTTTTGGATAACAGTGAGGACAACCTTCGGAAGTTTGAGAAGTCAGCACGAAACATGCATTCCTTGGCAAGGTATAGCAGAGCCAATCAAATCAATAAAGAATGGATCGAACGCTATTTGAACGAAGCACATTCTTTCGGACATGCTTCGATTCGAGCGCATTTCAATGTGATGGCGTGGTCAGACAATCCAGTTGAACTAAAACAGTTAAAAAACGATACAGGTAGCGCTTTGGCGTTGATGGAATGCAAACCAAGGCACAACACTACCGATGTTGCGACGCTTTATTGGGCAGGAATGCCAGGCAATGCAGGAGATTTCCCGAGTGAAGAAAGTTTTTATACTTTCATAGAACCTGCGCTCTGCTTTTTTACGGAGGAAACCAACTATAAAAGTTCACCTTCTCCTTTCGGAATTAAAATGGCTGACCGACTTACAGGAAAACCCATCCATTTGGATATTTCTGATTTGCCAATGAAAAAGGGTATTATCACGAATAGGAATAAGTTTATTTTGGGGCCTTCAGGCTCTGGAAAGTCATTTTTCACCAATCACATGGTCAGGCAATATTACGAGCAAGGTGCACATGTTTTATTGGTAGACACGGGTAATTCCTATCAAGGTTTGTGTGAACTCATCAAAGGAAAAACTAAAGGAGAAGATGGTGTTTATTTTACCTATACCGAAGATAATCCGATTGCCTTTAATCCCTTTTACACCGATGATGGCGTATTCGATATTGAGAAAAGAGAAAGTGTCAAAACTTTGATGTTAACCTTATGGAAAAGGGATGATGAACCACCAACACGGTCCGAAGAAGTAGCACTTTCAAATGCCGTGAGCGGTTATATTGAAAGGATTAAGCAGAAAGATGAATTTCCTTCCTTCAATGGATTTTATGAATTTGTACAAGGAGGTTATAGAAAGGTATTGGAAGATAAAAAGGTACGGGAAAAAGACTTTGATATTGACAACTTTCTCAATGTATTAGAACCATACTACAAGGGTGGAGAATATGATTACCTGCTAAACTCAGAGAAGCAACTTGACTTACTTAGTAAGCGATTTATTGTTTTCGAAATTGATGCAATCAAGGATCATAAAATCCTTTTTCCCATTGTGACGATCATCATTATGGAGGTTTTTATCAATAAAATGCGACGTTTAAAAGGAGTTAGGAAGCTCATTCTGATTGAAGAAGCTTGGAAAGCTATTGCAAAAGAGGGAATGGCAGAATACATCAAATACCTTTTTAAAACGGTACGGAAGTTTTTTGGAGAAGCGATTGTTGTTACCCAAGAAGTAGATGACATAATCCAATCTCCAATTGTGAAAGAAAGTATTATCAATAATTCGGATTGTAAAATACTCCTTGACCAACGAAAGTACATGAACAAATTTGATGATATCCAAGCCATGCTTGGTCTTACTGAAAAGGAAAAAGCACAGGTACTTTCGATTAATATGAACAATGATCCCAATAGGTTATACAAAGAAGTTTGGATTGGACTAGGAGGTACGCATTCAGCAGTATATGCTACAGAAGTGAGTCTTGAAGAATATTTAGCCTATACCACAGAAGAAACTGAAAAGTTAGAAGTGATGCGTCTTGCGGGAGAACTGGATGGAAATGTAGAACAGGCCATTAAAAGGTTAGCTCTTGAGAAAAGAGAAAAAGAAAACAAATAGTAAAAATTTAAAAACGAATAAAAATGAAAAATTTAAAAATTATGGTGTGCATGGTAATTTTATTTGCTGTCATGCCGACTGCTAAAGCACAGTGGGTGGTAACAGATCCAACCAATTTGGCTCAAGGAATAGTCAATTCAGCGAGACAGATTATACAAACTTCAACCACAGCGACTAACATGATTAACAACTTTAAAGAAGTCCAAAAAGTATATAATCAAGGAAAAGAATATTATGACAAGCTAAAGGCTGTAAATAACCTAGTAAAGGATGCTCGAAAAGTACAGCAGACCGTATTACTTGTTGGTGATGTCTCTGAGATGTATGTAAGTAATTTTGGGAAAATGTTGAACGATCCTAATTTTAATGAACAAGAATTAACGGCTATTGCTAATGGGTATTCCATATTGTTAAATGAAAGTACTGAACTTCTGAAAGAGTTAAAG
Organism: Flavobacterium gillisiae; assembly: GCF_900107635.1. Lineage (GTDB taxonomy): Bacteria > Bacteroidota > Bacteroidia > Flavobacteriales > Flavobacteriaceae > Flavobacterium > Flavobacterium gillisiae. The sequence goes on along the minus strand of NZ_FNRD01000016.1, from coordinate 51,257 downwards.
CAAATTGTAAGCACTTCCAGCTTGTCGCTTACGGATAAGGAGCGAATGGATATTATTGATCGTGTTTATCTAAAAGTAAAAGAGTACCACAATTTGGTTCGCTATTTCACGAATAAAAATATTTCGGTTAGTTATCTGCGAGCTAAGAAAGCAAACAGTAGTAAAAGGGTATTGGAGCTTTATGGAACTGCTAACCAAAAATATTGGTAATCATGGAATTTAGTAATCTACACCAAGTACTACGATCGCTCTATGACGAGATGCTACCACTATCAGCTGATATGGCCGCAGTAGCTAAAGGTTTAGCTGGATTGGGAGCTTTGTTTTATGTAGCATTAAAAGTGTGGCAGGCACTAAGTAGTGCAGAACCTATAGATGTATTTCCGCTACTTAGACCTTTTGCTTTAGGACTCTGCATCATGTTCTTTCCAACTATTGTTTTAGGAACGCTCAATGGGGTACTTAGTCCAATTGTACAAGGAACACATAGCATTTTAGAAAACCAGGTTTTAGACCTGAATGCCTTACAACAGCAAAAAGACCTATTGGAGAGAGAGGCTATGCTTCGAAATCCAGAGACAGCTTATTTGGCATCGGATGATGAATTTGATAAGAAATTGGATGAATTAGGATGGACGCCTTCCGATTTAGCAACCATATCGGGTATGTATATTGAAAGAGAAATGTATAGTATCAAGAAAATGATTCGCGATAGTTTTCGAGAATTTTTAGAAGTGCTTTTTCAAGCTGCTGCACTGGTCATTGACACGATACGAACTTTCTTCTTGATTGTGCTATCAATTTTAGGCCCCATAGCTTTTGCTATTTCGGTTTGGGATGGGTTTCAGTCCACCTTAACACAGTGGTTTACCCGATACATTAGTGTGTATCTCTGGTTGCCCGTTTCTGACCTTTTCAGCTCGATGTTGTCCAAGATCCAATCGTTAATACTGCAAAAGGATATTGACAGTTTATCCGATCCTAATTTTATTCCAGATTCATCCAGTACAGTGTACATCATCTTTATGATTATTGGCATCATTGGATATTTTACAATTCCTACGGTGACTGGGTGGATTATTCAGGCTGGCGGAGCAGGAAACTTTGTTCGTAATATAAATCAAACTAGCGCTAAAACTGGAAATATTGTAGGAGCTGGCACGGGAGCAGTTACTGGAAATATTGGGGGGAGATTAATGAAGTAACAATTTAAAATTAAAGTAAAATGGAATTTAAAATATTAAGAAATATCGAAAATAGCTTTAAACAAATCAGACTGTATGCCATAGTATTTGCAGTACTCTGTGTTGGAGTAGCAGGATATGCAATTTGGGAATCGTATCGGTTTGCAGAATTGCAGCGTCAAAAGGTTTATGTGTTGGATAATGGTAAATCATTAATGCTAGCGCTGGCGCAAGACGCTTCAATCAATCGTCCTGTAGAAGCTCGGGAACACATACGTCGCTTTCATGAGCTTTTCTTTACACTGGCACCAGACAAGAGTGCTATAGAAAATAATATGAAAAGAGCATTTAATCTAGCAGACAAAAGCGCTTTTGATTATTACAAAGACTTAGCTGAAAAGGGGTATTACAATCGGATTATTTCAGGTAATGTGCAACAACGCCTTGAAGTAGATAGTGTGATATGCAACTTTGAAACCTATCCTTATGCTGTAAAAACTTATGCCAAGCAGTACATCATTCGCTCTAGTAATGTAACCAAACGCAATTTAGTTACCTCCTGTTACCTTGTGAATTCCGTTCGTTCGGATAATAATCCGCAAGGCTTCAATATAGAAAAGTTTACTGTACTGCAGAATAATGATCTAGAAATTATTGAACGTTAAAATAAACCAAGATGGAAAATCTTCGAACAAATATTGACTTATGGTTAATAAAGATTGATGTACGCTGGAGAGCACTTCCTCTTCAAAAACAGTACAAGTACATTCTGTATTCTTTTATCAGTTATTTGATTCTTACTGTAGTTGTTATACTTAGCGTTTGGTTTGAAACCGGAAAACACAGCAGTAAGCTGGATGAGGAGCGTATTGAAAACGCTCTTCTCAAAAAGAACGAATCCACAGCATCGCTAAGGGATTCCTTGTTGTTAATTATAAAAAACAGAAAACATGAAAGAAAGTGAAAACAAAAAAAATACGGTCTTGGTTACGGATGGTAGCTTAGATAAAAGTACAGATATAGCGCGAGAATCTTCAGATAATAATGTAGAAAAATTTAAAAAGCCAATCCTGTTTGCGTTGATGGGTATAGTATTTCTTGGTTGTATGTATCTACTATTCAAACCATCGGAAAACATAAGAAAGACAGAAGATGTAGGTCTCAATGATTCCGTTCCTCAGGCTTCTACTATCGGTTTACAGAATGATAAACAAAAAGCCTATGAACAGGAAATAGTGGAACAAAAAAATCGAGAAAAACAAAATGCGCTAACCTCTCTTTCTGATTACTGGAATGAGGGGAGTACAGAAGAATCATTGCAAGATGTTCCTGAAACAGAAAAAGAAACCAATACTAATACTTCGCTGAATAGTTATCGCAATGCACAAAATACATTGGGCAGTTTTTACAATAATGATAAATCTGAAACGCAGGAATTACGCAAACAATTAGATGAGGTAAAAAAAGAGTTAGCAAGAAAGGAAGAAACACCTACCAATATTGTTGACAATCAATTGGAGTTAATGGAGAAGTCATATCAAATGGCGGCTAAATATTTGCCAGTCAATAAGACTTCAACGGAACAATTAAATGAAAAAACAATGGCTTTTTCTACTGCTTCAACCGAAAAAGAATCTTTTATTTCATTTATTCCTGCTCGAAAAAATGCTGTTTCGTCATTAAATAGAGATCTTCCTGACAGTACTTTTATAGCCAATTGGAGCGAAAGTCGTAATCGAGGATTTTACACTGCAGGGAAAATCGAAAAGGAGACACAGCTCAAAAATAGTATTCGAGCAGTTATCCATACCACACAGTTAGTATCAGTGGAAAGTAGTGTTCGTTTGCGTTTATTAGAGCCTGCCAAAATGCAAAATCATATTATTCCGCAAGGAACGGTGTTGACGGCAAATTCAAAATTTAATCAAGGAAGGCTGCAAATGAAAATTACTTCTATTGAGTTGGATGGTACTATCCTCCCTGTTGATCTTACTATCTATGGATTAGATGGACAACAAGGATTATTTGTACCCTATTCTCCCGAAATGAGCGCTGTGAAAGAAATGGCTGCCAATATGGGACAAACTTCAGGAAGCAGTATTATGCTTTCAAGTTCCCCAGGACAGCAGATAGCTGGCGATTTGAGCCGTGGCCTTGTGCAGGGCATTTCAGGTTATTTTTCAAAAAAAATGAAAACTCCAAAAGTCACTTTGAAGGCAGGCCTTCAAGTGTTTCTAGTGTCAAAAAAATAATTATTCACTTTAATAAAAAATTTAAATATGAAAACTATAAAAAAAAGTATGGTAATAGTACTGGTCTTATTTTTAGGATACAGTATGGAATCTGAAGGGCAAGTGACTGTTACTAATGCCCAAAAATTGTACTTAGAAAAAATAGATCCGTACCCGATAGAGGTAACTTATAGTAAAACGTCGCATCTACTCTTTCCTTCTGCAATACGATACGTAGATTTAGGAAGTGACTATTTGATTGCAAGCAAAGCAGAAGATGCAGAAAATGTATTAAGAGTAAAAGCTTCAGTCCGTAATTTCGATGAGGAAACAAACTTTTCCGTAATTACCGAAGACGGGCATTTTTATAATTTCAATGTCCTCTACAATTCTAGTCCTGTGGATATGAATTATAATCTTTTGGAAATGCAGAAAGGGATAAATAGAGAGAATTCAAATGATGTCCTATTTGAGGAACTCGGAAAAAATTCACCTTCACTGGTAGACGATTTAATGGGAACGATATACAAAAAAGACAAACGTTTAATAAAGAATAAGGGTGCTAGAAGTTATGGTGTCGAGTTCATGTTAAAAGGAATCTATGTAGATGATGGCAAGTTCTATTTCCATACTCAAGTTACTAATTGTAGTTATGTCTCTTTCCATGTCGATTTTGTTACTTTCAAAGTAGTTGATAAAAAGCTAGCCAAACGTACGGTTATACAAGAAATGACGTTTAATCCACTAAGAATTTACAAACCATTGGACGAAATTAAAGGTAAAACGGTAGAGCGAAATATATTTTTATTGGATCAATTTACTATTGCCGATGACAAAGTACTCCTGATAGAAATTTATGAGAAAAATGGAGCGAGACATCAGTTGATAAAACTTAAAAATTCAGATTTACTCAAAGCAATACTGATAAAAGATAGGAAGTTTCATAATTAAAATTGGTTCTTTATAAAGGAGGTATTTGAGGATAATTCTCTCATAGTATTCAAAATATAATAATGGGAAAATAGGCTGTTTCACGACTTGTGATATAGCCTATTTTTGTTGGGTATATTACAGTGTTTTTTTAACTGTTTATAAATAAGTACGCAACTTACTGATTTATAAATAGTAAGTTCCGTACTGATGAGGTAGTTTTTACTAAATTTAAAATTTAAAATTTAAAAAAATCAAATTATGAATCCAACAATGGTTTTAAGTGGTTTAGCTTTGCTAAGTGGTTTTGGTATTCGTTATTGGATAAACAGAAGAAAATTTTACAGAAGAAGTCCTTTGGGAGCGGAAAGTTTTTCAAGTTATGAAAAATCAGTCTTTATTTCATTTTTGGAACGTACAGGAAAATGGATTGCTTATATTCTGATTATTTTTGGACTACTTTTATTATGGAGTTATTCAAAACAACAGAAAGATAACAAAGTGCTAATTCAAAAAGAAGTTCCATTTAAACACGATCAAAATCCAAAATAATAAAGTGGCATTCTTTTGCTTCTTTTCTTTTGTCACTTATGTGGAAAGAAAAGAAGTCCAGTAAAAAAAAATAGGATACTGACTATCCTAACCAATAATCACGAGCTTTTTGGTAAAATATAAAGAGCAATGAGAATCTGTGCGATTGTTGTTTTACCAAAATGGTTGTATCATTTCCCGCAAAAAGACTTTCCCGACCATTGGAAGGGAGTGTCTTTTTGCATCCAGACTTTGAAGTAATGCAACCGGAATAGGTTGTGCCCTAAAATCTTTAAGATTTAGAAAAAAACTTTATTCTGAAAAATAATAGAAATTGTTAAAATAGGCGACTACTTTTGTGAGTAGTCGCCTTTAATTTTAAAGCCTTTTTAATTGAAGTTGAAAACGTCAGTACCATTTTTTTGAAATAAGGTACAGATTTCAAAAGCCTTTTGCGATTTTGATTGTGCAGTACCTCCCAAAATAATAGATTGTAATTTTGCTTCATTGTTCTTATAGCTACGTACATTTTGGTAGTAGCCTGTAACTGCGTTATAAGATCCAAACAAAGTGCCTTTTGTCGTTTCCATTTGTTGTGAGTCGCTCGTCATAGCATAGGCAAAGGCATCCTCAACCGTATTTTTAAAAACGGTTGATATTTCGTCCTCATTTCCGTTTTTAATATGCTGTAAGGTTTCCTTGTTTGGACATAGTGCTAATTGTATCAATTTTTTAACCTCGTTGTCGTTTACTCTTACTTTTGACCATTCATTAAAAATTCCCTCTAGTTGATTACTAAATTCGTTTGCTAATCCCATTACTTTATGCGCATTCTCCAAACGTTGTTTTGCTCCCGAAGTATGGCGGATGCGTACCACGTTGCTCATATTTCGAAGTGAAGCGTTTAGTGTATTTTGGCATACAATTCTAACAGGTGTAAAAGCTGCCGTAATACTTCCGCTACCATCGTGTGAAGTAGTGAGGAAAATATATTTTTCTGTAACATCATCACCAGTACCAACACGAATATAGTTAGGTAATTTTGCTGTAATAAAAATGCGTTCTCCATTTCCTAAAGCGCCTGCAGTCTCGTACATAATTCCATCTGTACCACCTACAATAGCATCAAAGAAACCAAATGCTTCACGATTTTGGACAATATGATACTCTTTACCGACTACACCCAAAACAGTATTGTTATCGGTACGGGTAGTAGCAAAATAATTAGGCACTTTTAGTTCATTGTCTCTAATTGCTAAACTGTCAGTAGGATCAATTATGTTTGATACCTTGGAATAAAGAGGACTTTTTATAACTTCATAGTCAAGTCCTGCGTGGTTAATAGCTTCTGCACTTGTCGGATAGTCTGATACTATTTGACCTAAACCGTGCCAAGCTTTTTGTTGTACGCTAAAAAATGAATAACGTCCCGTTCTTTCGTTGAAATTTAAATTGTGTGCCATGATATTAAAATTTTAAAAGTTGAAAAAATTATTATATGTTTAGAGTTAAAAGGGTAAATCCTCAGCAGGTTCTGGTGTGATGATCTTTGTATTATCCTGCTTTGTAAACCCTTGTGTAAATTCAATTTTCTTACTGCCTCCGTGCAATTTTATAGTCGAAGTATGAAAAGTCAAACTTGATTTTAATTCTCCGCTACTAGCTGTCCAGGCTCTTGCACTTACTCTACCTGTAAGCTCAACTAAAGCGCCTTTGGTGAGTATTTTTGCAACATTTGGACTTATCCAGTAGGAGCAATCAAAATAGCTTGTTTGCTCTACACGTTCGCCTTGTTTATTTTTGTAGCTATCATTGATGGCTACAGAAAAATTCACTACTTGCTTGTCTTGCGCGGTTCTGTGTACTTCCGAATCCTTTGTTAATCTTCCGATGATGTTCATGATTTTCCGTTTTTAGGGTTATTTTTTTTTAAATTAATTTATTCGGTAATGAGAGGAGGAGCTGTTTTGTTTCACTCTAAATCCAATATAAATAGTACTACATTTCATTGTTGACATTTTTTTTATTCGTCTAAAGAGTCGGAGTATGCTATGTTTCGTTTCGAGAGCATAAAAGGTTAGTGTTTAGCAAAAACAAGGTTTTATCAAATAAATACTACCCGAATGGGTGGAGATTTTTTGATAAACCCGCAGGGCTTGACCTTTTTTTTGCGTTAAAAACACTAGTATACCTTTGCTCTTGAATTGGGACAATTAGCATACTGGCTTTTGAATATAGATAGGATGGAAGCAAGGTTGTAAAGCGTATTATGTGTGATTGTAAAGAAGAAGGTAAACACTAGAAATAATGTTTGATGGTTTTAATCGGCTTATAGTTTGGAGTAATAATATGGTTAAATAAGCCATGGAAAAGGGTCTTGAAAATTATACGTAGCTAGTGGCTTTAATTTTCAAGATTCTTTTATTGAGTATCCTTAAAACTCTTTTATTCTGTAGCATAGCGAAAGTATAAATGTGCTTTGAGGATCTGAATGGTTGTAAAATAATTGAAGTATAAATCGCTTCCTCAGAATATATCATTTTTATAGAAAGAATTTAATCATGTTACAATTTTTATTTAAACCGCCATCTAAGGACAAATAATACCATTGATGATCAGTTAAATAGGCGATTTTATTTATGTGTATACTTTAGATAAAAAGAATTGAAATTGGGCAGTTTAGTGGGTTGTGTTTCACATAAAAAGAGAGTTGAATAGTTTTCTATCTGAATAAAATAATGAGCATAGTAAGTAGCTATTCGAGATTAAAAAATAAGAGTATTTATTGTTTAAATTTTTAATAAATGGAGATTATGAATGATGTAGTAACAAAAGAGGATTTAAGACAGTTTGGTTTGGAATTATTGGGTAATATTGAGAACTTAATAACACAGACGAAAGAAGGTCATAGCGACGTAACGGAGCAAGAATGGATCAAAAGTAGGCAAGTGAGAAAATTAATGAATATGTCCCCAGGATCTGTTCAAAACCTACGAGTAACCGAAAAGGTACGATTTAAGAAAATAGTCGGCTCATACTACTATAATAAGGCTGATCTTCTAAAACTTTTCATAGATGAAAAATGCAAATAAACGTAGCGAGGGTCATTTGATGAATTCTTTGCTAATTTATATGGAAGATCCTAGACTAAACGTTTGGCATTTGGCTCTATTACTTGCTATAATTAGTTTAGGCTATAAGCAAGGACAAATGCAAAATATTAAAGTGAGTCGAAGCAAAATCATGGCACTTTCTCATATTAATACAATACCGACTTATCATAAATATTTCAAAGAATTACAGAATTTAGGATACATCGAATATTTTCCTTCCTACCATCCCGGTGTTAGAAGTGAAGTCTATTTGAAAGGTAAAAAGGTTGCTCCATGATGGAAGCAACCTTTTTTTGTTTTGAATCAATGTGTACTAGTAGTCTATAAGTTAAGTACTAGTTAATATACAGTATTTGGTGCGATTTCAAGATAGGTTATATTTTTGCTTGATCTTTTTTATTTCCTTCTCTAATCTGGTGAGGATGGCTAGATCTGACTCACACATTACATGGTCAGTTTTATTTATCCGCTTATTAAGTAATGCCATTTCCCGTCCAACTGTAACTTGTTCCGTAATCGCATACGCTTCTGTTTGCTTAACAGAGGAGTGTCCAAGCATTTCCTTCACAACATTGATTGGGACGTTATTTTGTAAGGTAACGGTGCTTCCAAAGGTCCTGCGAGCCATATGAGTATTGAGAGTAAACGGAAAAGCACAAAGTAACGCAATCTCCTTTAGGTATTCGTTCATTTTTTGATTTGAAGCAACAGGCAAAACAGTGCCACGTTGCAAACAAAGAGGATGTTCCTTATATTTTTCGATTATTTTAAGCGCTTGAGGTAGGAGAGGGACATTAGTTGAAGAGCCTGTTTTTTGTCTTTCAGACATGATCCATGCTTGTTTGTCTATACCCACTTTAATATCAGTCTTTTTTAATTGATATACATCAATATAAGCTAAGCCTGTGTAGCATTGAAAGACGAACACGTCTCTCACCACATTAAGTCGCTCAGTGCTGAAATAATGCCGTTCTAACTCATATAATTCCTGAGTAGAAAGGGGTTTTTTTATAATTTTTGATTTTTTACCTTTAAAGTTCTTAAATGGATCTTTTAAGATGACTTCATTGTCAATCGCACGTATAACTATCTTTTTAAAGTTAGCGATATATTTAAGGGTTGTATTATTACTGCAATTGCGGACAGACCGTAAGTAAAATTCAAAGTCTTTTATAAATGCGAGATTCAAATCAGAAAATTCAAGATCTTCTGCATTAAATTTAAGTCGTATAAAAGTTCTTAAATGATTAATAGTGATAGTGAAACGATCAAGAGTTCCTTTTGCATATCCTTTACCTAGTAGAGCCGTCATTTCATCGTTATGTTTTTGGAATTCTTCAACAACTTTCGCTCTTGCAGCATTTTTTCCCAAAATGTAATCCATAACTTTCTGAGCAGTTATAAGTTTGCCGTTATACATATTCTCAGTCTTATATTGATTGATTTTAAGAATAAGAGAATCCAAGAAAAAGTTAATAGATTTTGCATCTTCCTTGGAACCGATTGCTCTTTCTAGTTTTTGATCCCAACGTGAGCTATCCCACTTACGTTTTGTAGATGTTTCTTTAGGTATTCCATCAACGGTAATTCTAAGGTAAACGACTCTAATTTTACTTTCATTGCGGGGGATTTTCAAAAAGAAAACCAGCCCAAAACTGCTTTCTAACATAATTCAACTTTTAAGGTTAATAAATGTAGAATTATAACTTCAAAAAATCAAGTTGTTAAGCACGTTAACCCCTGTATTTATATGGGTTTAAATGGTATTCTGTGGCACATTTTAAAAAATACAAATGTGCCACGATTCTGCCATAGAAACTTTGAGCGTTATTATAAATTTTGACAAAGTGCAGAAAATGAAAAAAGCCTGCAAATCGTTCGATTTGCAGGCTTAACACTGTTTTTGAGGACTTTTGAAAAGATTGAAAAGCTTTCATTTTTCTATCTTAATCCCTTTTAGTGGGGAGAGTAGGATTCGAACCTACGAAGACGTAGTCAGCAGATTTACAGTCTGCCCTCGTTGGCCGCTTGAGTATCTCCCCGAGGCCTTTGATAACAACACTTGTTGTTGTTAGCGGTGGCAAATATAGGAACACTTTTCGTTTCTACAAACAAAATTTGCACTTAATTTCAAGATTATTTTTAACACATTGGTATTGAATAAAATAAAAAAATCTCCACTAGGGAGATTTTTTTATTTTGTACTTGAAAATCGATTATTTAGCTAAAAGTTCAAGGATTTTTGCTCTAAGTTCAGCGCCTCTTAAATCTCTTGCTACAATCTTACCGGAAGCATCAAGGATAAAAGTTGCAGGAATTGCTTCAACTCCATATTGAGCTGCAATTGGTTCATCCCAAAATTTTAAATTAGAAACCTGATTCCAGCTTAACTTATCTTTTGCGATAGCTTCTTTCCATTTAGCTGCATCTTTGTCTAACGAAACACCTATGATATTAAGACCTTTTGAGTGTAACTCTTTATAGATCGCAACCACATTTGGATTTTCTTGTCGACATGGACCACACCATGATGCCCAGAAATCTACAATTGTAACTTTTCCTAAACTTTCTTTTAGAGAAATGACTTTCCCTTCAGGGTTTGGAGCAGAAAAATTAGAAGTTCATTTAGCGTCTCCCATTGGAGCAGCAGTAGCACCAACAGCAGGAGAATTAACTTCAGTAAGTTTAGCTTTTACAGCGATACCTGCTTTAGTCTTTTTTAAAGGCTCTTCTAAGCTATTAAAAATCGTTTCTGTTTTTTTAATATCAGCACTAGGATCGTTAACCATTCCTTGTACAATTAAAACGCTGATATATGATTTAGGATGTGATTCAGCGTATGTTGTATATTTTGTTTTGGTGGCAGCGCCAACTTCTGCTTGAATTTCTGTGTAACCCTTCATCAATTTATTGATTACAGCTGTATCTTTTGCTTGTTGCGCTGTATTCATTGCTTGCATGTTTTGAGTTTGGAAATCCATTAGTTTCTTTTGAACTACTTTAATTTCCTCATTGAATTTAACATACTCATCATTACTGTAAGTACCTGAAACTTTAGATTTTTGAATACTGTCTTTATCGATAGCGATAGTGATTTCTCCATTTTCTAAAATAAAAGGAATTTTTGTATACGGTTCTTTTCCAGCTACTGATTCTAACTGAATAGTATGAAAAGAAGGTTCAGTAACTTTTCCTTTAATTTCGAATTTACCGTTTTCTACTTTTACAGTATCTAAAGCTGTAATAGCACCAGTGGTAGGATCTTGAGTTTCTAAGATTATAGTTTTACCATTTTCAATACCAGTTGCAGTACCAGTGATAAGGAATTCATCTTTTCCAACTTTGTTGCAAGAAAATAAAACAACAGCAACAGAAAGTAATAAAATTATTTTTTTCATTATTAATTAGTTAATTAAGTTAAGTGTGCAAAAGTATTTAAATTTATTAAAGTATAATTAATTTTATAACCTAAATTTTTGTTATTTTTTTAGTATTCAAAATGATGAAATACGGCGAATAGTAGTTAAATTATCTAATAAAAGGGCTGTACTTATAGGAGAAGACGAAACTAGTACATTGTTTCACCGAATCATATTGTTAGTATATGCATAGGCGAATGCGATTCTGACTTAGTCGGTAATCATTAGTTTATCAATATGTTAAAATAGTATTGAGTCCCTTAATATAGGTAAACTGGGTTTGCTGTAAAACAACTGACGCAATGAAAAATCATGTCTTAATTTAAAAAAGAGCGACATTTTTTGCTTTCCAGGTCGATAATAAAGGTGTTTTTTAGGTTAACTTAAGTTGTGATTCACATTGTTGAATATCATACTCAGCTTGTTCTAATTCATTTAAAGTAATCTTGATTTCCAGATTTACCGTTCTTAGTTCTTTGTGCAAGACAGCGCTAATAGAATCAGTTTCCAGTTTAAATTCAATTTTCGCTTTTGTTGTTTTTAAAATAGCTAGGGTTTCTTCAGCCTTTTTGTGCTGTAATTTGTACCGGTCGTAGTAATTAGTCATTTGTATAATAGTATTTATTGATTTAGGGATGTGGAAAGTACTAAAAACAAGTGAATTATACTACATTATATGATATGTTTTTATTTTTAGACTCAATAAGTTCTAAGGGAAAAAATAACAATGCATAAAAAAAGCACCCGTTAAGGGTGCTTTAGTATTTCTATTATAGAATAAGTCTAGTCTTGGTTCAACGTTTTTCTCCAAGTAAAAGAAGTAAGAATATGTCTTTTTGCAAATCTTCCTGGAGAAGATGCATTTACCATTTTCACGTAAGTTGCTTTAGGTACACTAATGTACTCATAAACACTACCGTTTGAAAAATTGATAATCAATCTACCTTCAACAAATTTATAATCTGTAATTGTTGCGGTTGTAATTGTTTCAGTATATTCAGGTAAGTTCAGCTTTGTAGTTTCAGGATTGATACTTACTAGGAAGTGGTAAGCCTCAATTACTTGTTTACTTTTTTCTTCTGCTGCTTTTAATCCTGCCTCATCACCTTGAAATTTATCAGGATGACATTCCTTCATAGAATTACGGTAGATTGTTTTTAACTCTTTTAGCTCTGCAGTTTTTTCTACATTTAGCAGTTTGCGGTATTCAACTATTTTTTTCATAAATATGGTAACTACTTGTCTTTTAGTATAAAATCAATATAATTTGGTTTCAGAACCGACAAATTTTTTGCAAAAGTACACTTTTTTTTTAATTTTTAGTTTGAGACTAAAAAATATTCCAAAAAAAGAGCACTTAACAGTTCTTATTTCTCAATTAAAGAGACACAAATAAATGTTATTGTTGCGGTTTATTGTTTGCTTTATCAAAGTTTTTAGACTTCTTAGGGTACTTATTGTGGCTGATATCACTAGGGTTTTCAATAATCGACTTAATTGTAATATAATCGCCTAGAGTATGGTTAGAAATAGCCATTTTATAATCTAAAAGATATTCACCACAAAAGAAATTGTTGTTTTCATCTTTTTCCATTATCCCGGTATAAACCCCTTTTTGTAACATTTTTTCTTGTGAAGACTTCGTCATAATCAATTTAATTTATAAAATTCTAATTTGCAAAGTTAAGCAAATATTTAGTTCCCACTATCGCATTTTAGACTTTCTGATTACCTTTGTGCAATGCAAAAAATATTTCGCCCCAGTCCCAAATCTTTCAAGAACACTTTTTGTGTTTTTCAAGAGCTACCATTAAGCAGCCTTAAAGCACTAACGGTGCAATATGCAAGTAAGTCGGGGAGTAGTTATTATTATACTAAATTAGGGATGTATCGGTTGTCAAACCATTGGGGAAGATTAGCCAACAGTAAATGGCGATTGGAATCTATGGAACCTGAGTCTGACTCAAAAACCAAATTAGGTTTTGCGCCTTGGCCTCAATTTTATCCTGATAATGCAGTTGAGGAATTGTATTATTTAGAAATGAATTATGGCAAGAATACTGTTAATTACCAGCATAAAAATAATCCGGAATATGATGGAAAAGCAATACTTCGCACAAGTTTTGAGACGACTAAGAAAATCAAGCAAATTAGAAATCTACTTAATTTAACGTCTTGGGCTAAGTATTATGAATATGATGACTTAGATGTTTTGCGTAAAGAAATTATAGACGAATTGATATTCACTACTAAAACTCTAGAGGAAATTAAGAGAGAGTTTGTCTAATTAATGCTAGAACTTAATTGTTATATGGCCTTTTAATCATTAGAAGCAATCAATTCGATATCGTTCTTAGTAATAGGTTTAGATAAATAGCCTAAAATTGAAGCATAGGTTTTTGATTTGTTTTTGTCTTCAATGGCAATAGATGAACTGGAAATATATACAGCGATGTGTTGATTTATTAAAGGTTTTAGTTTTTCCATTTCTTCCATAAATTCCCATCCGTCCATAACCGGCATATTGATATCTAATAAGATGATGTCTGGAAGTGGCTCCTTGTTTTCTATTGCATGAATCAAAGCTTCTATTCCATCCTTACCGTCATAAAAAGAAGAAGTAACTGAGAATAAATTTGTTTTTTGAATAATTTTAGTGACGATAATTTGGTAAATGGCATCATCGTCAATCACCCATATTTTCTTTTTTGTCATCGGATGTAGATTTTAAATATGGTACCAATGTTTAGTTTACTTTCTACTGTAATATTCCCGTTCATGGCATCGATTTGGTTTTTTGTAATAAATAATCCAATTCCTTTTGACTCTGGGTTATTACTGAATGTTTTATACATCCCAAAAATTTTGTCGGCATTTTTCACAAGGTCAATTCCAATTCCGTTGTCCGAAATTTGGAGCACGTTCATTTCGTCTTCAATTAACCATTTAATACCAATAAGAGGTTCTCTATCTGGATGACTATAGCGAATGGAGTTAGATATTATGTTATGTAATATACTCTCTAAATAAGCGGGGTTGTAATTCACCATTACATCGCTTGGAACGTTTGTCATAATTGTTACTTGTTTGGCAATTATTTGTTCAGAAAGAACATTTTGTGTTGCCTCTAAATAGTTTTTTAAGTTTAAAGACTCCGATACTAAGCCGATGTTATTTCTAATGTTTATAACCTCATTAAGATGCAACATCGTTTCGTTTAAAGAATTAGATACCGATTTTAACAATAGTAACATTTCGTTTTTTTCTTCTTCAGATTCAGAAGTTTCAATTAAGGACATAATTGATGAAATATTGCTGGTATGCGATCTTAAATTATGAGATACGATATAAGAGAAATTCAATAACCTTTTATTTTGTTCTGTGACGAGGTTAAAAGAATTTTTCAAATCTTTTTCGGCTTCTTTATTTTTGGTAATATCAATCATAATTCCGCGCAAACCGGAGGGCTTGTCATTTTTAAAAACGATAGTCACGATGTCCCTCAGCCAAATAACTGAACCGTTTTTGGCAATCATTCGATACTCAAAATCATGGTTTAAATTCTGGCTCGTTTTTAAAACGCAATAATTGATTACTGATTCCTGATCCTCGTGATAAATATGGTCAGCCCAAAAGGTAGGACTTGCTAACCATTCTTCATCTGTATAGCCCAGTATGTTTTCTACTTTTTTACTGATAAAAGAAAAAGAAAAGTTTTCAATATCGCATTCCCAGACAATTCCATCAATCGTATTGATTAGAGACTCCGTTCTTGTTTGTGAATCAATAATGATTTTCTCCGCCGTTTTTCGTTCTGTTATATCTTCATTAGAAACAATAATTCGGTCTAATGATGTTTCATATCCTCTTATTACATTCCATCTTAAATTAATGAAGCGTAATTCTTCTTTTGAATTTTTGATAATTGTATCTAAAACCACTTTTTCATGGTTTTGAGTGATGGCGATAAGTTGTTTTGTGAAACCTTCATAAGAGCTACGATTGAACAATTCAGATTTGACCTTTAGTAATTCTTCTTTCGAGTTTACTTTATATAATTTTAGACAAGCTTTATTTACATTTACTAGTTTGATTAAGGAGTGTAGTTTATTGGTTTCTTTTGGATTACTAAGGAGGTAATGTTCTACAGTCTCCTTTTTCAGGTTCATTAAATTAAGTTCTTTAAGATAAGATTTTACCTTAGAGAAATCTTCTTCCCTTAACGGTAAGGGGGAGTCTTCAAACAGACTTTTAAAATGATTTTCAGTTTTTTTAATTAACTGTTCTGCTTCTTTTTTTAATGAAATATCTTCAACAATTGCAATGTGTTTGGATGGTTTTTCATCGATATTCCAAAGTGGAGAAACGGTAATATTAGTCCAAATAATCTTTCCGGATTTGGTTATATATCGTTTTTCCATTGCATACTCTCTGATCGTTCCTTGCTTCAGTTTTTCTAAATTAGACAAGTCTTCGTTTAAGTCGTCAGGATACGTTACAGATTGAAAAGTTTTTTTCTGTAATTCTTGAGCTGAATATCCTAGTAATTTAGAATATTGTTCATTGATTTCGAGAAAATAACCGCTAAGAGAATCCACATATACGATGCCCACAGCAGCTTGGTCAAAGATAGATTTGAATTTTATTTCGCTTTTAATAAGGTTTGCTGCCTGTTTTTCGACTAAAAGTTGTAATTCTGCCGGTTTTTTTAGCATCATGGTTACTAGAAAGGCAAATAAAGCTGCTAAAAGCAAGCCGAAAATAGCCGGTACTACAATTTGGCTATATAAATAGTTTTGATGTTTAGCGGTAAGATGTATTTCCCAATCACCGTCAGGAATACCAATTGATACGCTATAGTTTTTTGAAAATTCGTTCTCTTTGGGTAGGTAAAAGACCTCTTTTTGAGTAGTAGGATCTACCTTTGAAAACTGAAAGTAATATTTAGAACGGTCTATGTTATATGCCCCCGAAGACTTTAATAAGTCTTCTAATTTAATGATAACTGCTGAAAAACCCCAAAATTTATCGTTTTGGAATACAGGAAGACGCCCGACAATTCCAACGCCACCTTGCTTTAGATTAATGGGTCCAGCAAAGTACATTTTCTGACTTTGAATTGATTTTAACGCTTCTTCTCTAAGATATGCTGACTTTAAAATGTTTAAACCCATTGCGGCTTCGTTGCCTTTTGCGGGATAGGTAAATCGAATTACTCCATTAGGTACTAATTGTACTGCAGAGATGGTTTGATTTGAAGCTACTAATTTCTTTCCAATACTGTCAAAATTTTCAGGAACTCCCTGATCATTTATGGTAAGGGCTAGTGTTAGTGTGGAGGTGTAAGAGTTTTTAAGTGACTGTTCAATGTTTTGATTAATAACTTGAAGCTTACTCCTCATTGCACGATGTTCATCGTCTTTAACTATTTTAAATTGCTGAAAGCCAATAAAACCAACAATAATACTCAATAACAGGAACGTAAAGAAGCCTGTTGCTCTGGGCTTTGTTAAAAATAAACTGTAAAATTTTAATCTATTATTTTCAGATTTCATTTATGCTATTTGATAGATTTTGGGAACTTTTAATATTTTACAATTTAAATTACAAAGATTTTATAAATATATAAGAAATTACTGAAAACCGTAAATTTATAGATACTTAATTATACTATTATAATGAGTGATTTTCGTGTTTGGATATCGTTTTAAATATTAAACAAACAAAATTAGTAACTAAAATATCTCTTTTACTTTTTATAAACCAATAACTAATGTTATTAAATTATTAACTTTCAATTGCTTGATGTCTATTAATCAGGAGTCAAGTTTTGTTTTTTGATCAAACCATTGGTATAAAGATTATGTTTAGTTACTTGAGCGTACTATCAGTTTCAATTAAAATGCCGAACTTTGCCGAAGAATTCTGTAGTACAAGAATCTTCCATTTAAGATAAATACCCCTGTTATTTTTTTTAGTGATTCATTATAGACCTTGTTCGTTAAGAACTGGTAGTATAGAAACGGATTGAAAAACAAATTATTATGAGTAGAAATAACGAAAAGAATATCAAAAAACACAACGATAAGTTGCATAAAGCGCAGGATAGGGTTAAAAACGCAGAAATTCTTCGCAAGGAAAAATTAAAACAAATTACGAAAAAATTCCACGACGCTAAAAATTCAGATACGATATAATATAATTAAAGAAATAATGGAAAACGAAAAATTCATCGAATTAAAAGCAAATGTTCAAGGAATAATTGATTTGATTGCTGCGAAAAACGCAAAAGAAGCGAATAATAGATTAGTGGAAGTAAGTGAGCAGCTGGACGATTTTCTTGATTTTTCAGATGAGGACGAGGATTTGATTGAAATCAGTAAATACCAAGTGTTATTAAATCAATTACAGCAAAAGATAATTGCTCTAAACGGGCAACTATAACTTACAGATGACAACATTAAAATGTTATTGCGGTTCGCTAAAGGAGTTTAGTCAATGTTGCGAAGCCTACATTAAAGGAATCGAAAAGGCGCCTACTGCAGAAGCTTTAATGCGCTCGCGCTATTCCGCATTTGCTACCCAAAAAGCAGATTATTTAGTTGCTACCACTCACTTTTCTACTAGAAAACAACATAAGAAAGAGGACATTCTAGAATGGTCTCAAAGCAATAAATGGATTAAATTAGCTGTTGTAGCGGCTACTGCATATACCGTTACCTTCAAAGCATTTTACCTTGACAGCGAACTTCAGGCGCAAATTCATCACGAACATTCTACTTTTAAATTAGAAGATGGGAGTTGGTTCTATGTGGATGGAGAATTTTACTAATCAGTCTCAATTTTATTATTAGCACTTAATTGCGTGAGTGATTGCAGCGGAAATCCTCTTTGTTCTCGTTTCTAAGAACGAGAACAAAGAGATTGAGAGCGTAAAGCACGACCCTTGTGGTCACGCCCACAAAAAAATATTTCATTTAAGTTCTAATTTTGCCTGTTGAACCTGTTGTGTTTGGGGTTAGTTCGTATATTGTTTCTGGAATGATATTGGGCTCAATTCTATGCGAAACGTATAAAATTGCCATATTTGTTTCTTTGGATAAAAGGGTAATGAGTTGTGCCACCAAAGCTACATTTTCATCATCTAAGCCTTCTACGGCTTCATCTAAAATTAATAATGGAGGATGTTTTAGCACGGCACGCACAATTAGGGCAAGTCTTTGTTGTCCAATGGAAAGTGTTTTGAAAGGTTTATTTTTAAGTGGACTTAAATGAATCAATTCTAGCCATTGAGACACTATATTTTTTTGTAAAATTGAGGGTTGGGTGTACAAGCCAATGGAGTCAAAAAAACCAGATAAAATCATTTGTTCGAGACTGTCATTTTTTTGAAATAAATCAGTCATAGCAGTCGAAAAGTAGCCAATATTCTTTTTTATATCCCAGATATTTTCTCCGCTGCCCTTCTTTACACCAAAAAGATATAAATCCTGTCCGTAACCTTTTGTATTGTCTCCAGTTATTAAGGAGAGCAAGGTGCTTTTTCCGGAACCATTAGGGCCTAATAAGTGCCAAAAATCTCCTTTTTTAATCGTCCAATTAATAGTATTTAAAATTGGTTTTTCATGGTAGCTTACGCAAAGATTCTTCATTTCGATTAAAATCTCTTGTTCGAAAACGATGTTCTCGATAGGAGCGGGAATGCTATTTGCTTTAAATAAATTTTGCTCTTTATGCGCTGCGTTCATTTCGTTTAGTACGAATGAATTGTCCTTAATATGTGCTTTTTTTACTTGAAAAGGCAATAAATCACTTTGACGGTTTACAAGCAGAATTAACTGTGTTTTTTGAGCTAATTGCTGTAATGTAAGAGTGATTGCATTTCTCGAACTTTGGTCTAAATGGTCTAGCGGGTTATCTACAATAATAAAATCAGGTTCTTGGTTGATGCAGTAGTTCAGAAAAACTTTTTTTCGTTCGCCAGATGAAAATGTTCTTAATTTCCGTGAGGTTTCAAACGAAGTTTCAACAGTATCATATTGGTACTCTTTTTTGATATAGTTGTCTATGGCAATATCTGAAAATAGGATTCCTTCTTTAGTATTGAAATTACTTAGTTCTGAGCTGGAATTTCCAGAAAGTATAGTTTCTATAAAGGCATTTTTATCGACCTGATTGGATAGAAAGATTCCCCAATGTTCTAGTGGTTCCATTTTATTTTTTTAAAACGATAAAATTAAACTTATTTTATTGTAGCGCAAACTGAATCGTAGAACTTTTCTTTAAAAAATAAATATAGTTGCCAAGAACTGCCAAGAATTTTTAAAACTTATAAAATACTAATTCTATGAATTTTGGCTGGCGCATGAAATATTTATGTGAATTTTTGACAATAAAAATTTTTATAGAATGTAACCACAAACTCTTTTTTAACTAAAAATTAATAATCGTTTGCGGAGTCGCTGTTTCAAAATAATGTAATTTTAAAGTCTATGAAAAATGATAATAAAAAAGGTTTCTACTTCAAGCAATATGAGGCGCCAAATCAGTCTCCGTTTGATAAACTCTTTGGGATTTTCAAGGAATTAATCACTCATACTTCAGGAGACTTTGACGAAGCAATTGACTGGCTGCGGGAACTTGACAAGGAATATAAACTCACAGATGAACACTATACCATCGACGATTTTATAGAAGATTTAAAGAAAAAAGGATACATCAGAGACGAACTTAAGGACGATGGAACTTCGGGTATTGGAATAACGGCTAAGACAGAACGAGCGATCAGGCAGCAAGCTTTAGACCAGATATTTGGAAACTTAAAACGCTCTGGAAACGGAAATCACAAAACAAAACATTCCGGTAATGGGGATGAGCATACGGGAGAATTTAGGGAGTTTCATTTTGGCGACGGCCTAGAACGAATTTCTTTGACCGAGAGTTTGCGAAACGCCCAAATCAATAACGGAGTGGAGGACTTTATGCTGACCGAAAATGATTTGGTTGTTGAAGATACCCAATACAAATCCCAGATGAGTACCGTGTTGATGATTGACATTAGCCATAGTATGATTTTGTATGGAGAAGATCGAATCACGCCTGCCAAAAAAGTAGCTATGGCGCTGGCTGAGCTGATTACAACGCGTTATCCAAAAGACACATTGGATATTTTGGTTTTTGGAAATGATGCTTGGACGATTGCAATCAAAGATTTGCCGTACTTGAAAGTAGGCCCTTTTCACACTAATACCGTTGCGGGATTGCAGCTGGCAATGGATTTACTGCGAAGAAAGCGTAATACCAACAAACAAATTTTTATGATCACGGACGGTAAGCCGAGCTGTGTTCGCGAAAAAGATGGTAGTTACTACATGAACAGTAATGGTCTGGACGAATATATTGTCGATAAATGCTACAGTCAGGCACAACAAGCTAGAAAACTACACATTCCTATCACAACGTTTATGATCGCAAATGATCCGTATTTACAGCAATTTGTCAATAAATTTACGGAAGCCAATCAAGGGAAAGCTTTTTACACTGGACTAAAAGGACTTGGCGAAATGATCTTTGAGGATTATGAGACCAATCGTAAGAAGAGAATAAAGTAGTGTTCAGTAATCCAGTTAAAATTTAAAGAGGAAACCATTAAGATATTTAGAAAATTAAGAAATAGCTGAATGAATCTTAATTTCTAAATGGTTTAAATAAAATTATGCAAAATTAGACCTAGCGAGACTTGCGTATAACGTAGCGCAGTTTGCGGTTAAACAAATTAAAAAAAATGAAAATAGAAAACATAAATACATTAGGCGAATTAAAGGCTTCAGGATATCAAAGTAAAAGTATAAAAGAAGAATTGCGCACTAATCTTCGTGAGAAAATAAAATCAGGAAAACCAACGTTTGATGGTGTTCACGGTTTTGAGAATACGGTGATTCCAGAGTTGGAACGTGCTATTTTATCGCGTCATAACATCAATTTATTGGGACTTCGTGGTCAAGCCAAAACGCGTTTAGCCAGAAAAATGGTTGAATTATTGGATGAGTATATTCCGTTTGTGACCGGTTCAGAGATTAATGATGATCCTTTGAAACCGATTTCGCGCTACGCCAAAGATTTAATTGCAATAAACGGAGATGCAACTGCTATTTCATGGCTGCATAGAAGTGATCGCTTCTTTGAAAAATTAGCGACGCCAGATGTAACCGTTGCCGATTTAATAGGTGATATTGACCCTATAAAAGCAGCCAATTTAAAACTGTCTTATGCTGATGATCGTGTGATTCATTTTGGGATGATTCCGCGTGCTAACCGTTGCATTTTTGTAATTAATGAATTACCAGATTTACAAGCCAGAATTCAAGTGGCATTGTTTAATATTTTGCAGGAAGGTGATATTCAAATTAGAGGATTCAAATTAAGAATGCCACTCGATATGCAATTTGTATTTACTGCAAACCCTGAAGATTATACTAATCGTGGGAATATTGTGACTCCGTTAAAAGATAGAATTGGATCCCAAATATTGACGCACTATCCTGAAACAGTGCAAATTGCCCGTACTATTACGGAGCAAGAAGCAAATCTAGATGTGATTCAGAGTGATATGGTTCATGTTCCTTCTTTGGCCAAAGATTTACTAGAACAAATCAGTTTTGAAGCTAGAGAAAGTGAATACATTGACAATAAAAGTGGGGTAAGTGCCCGTATGAGTATAACCGCTTATGAAAACTTATTAAGTACGGCAGAACGTCGCGCGCTTAAAGCCGGAGTTGATAAAACGACCTTGCGTTTGTCGGACTTTATGGGAATTATTCCGTCGATTACCGGAAAGGTAGAGCTGGTTTATGAAGGAGAGCAGGAGGGAGCGGCTTATGTAGCCCAAAACCTGATTGCGTCAGCGATTCATACTTTTTTTCCAGGCTATTTTCCGAAAATTGAAAAACTAGAGAAGCCAGATGAAAAAACGGCCTATACAGATTTAATCGAGTGGTTTTTTGCCGAAAGCGGTTTTGAACTATTGGACGACGCGACAGACGAGCAGTATCAAAGAATTCTAGGATCAATAGTCCCACTGGAAATATTGGTTAAGAAATACCAACCCCAATTAGAAAAAGAAGATCGATTTTTTATGAAAGAATTTATTCTTTGGGCGATGGTAGAATATAAAAAACTGAGCAAAGACAGAATAACGGATGGCTATCAGTTTAAGGATATGTACGGCAGTTATATCAGTAAATTGTAATTAGAAAATAGTAGTTATATAATTGTAAAAAGGATTCAGATTCACTTCTGAATCCTTTTTTTTGTGTACGTATATTGTATAGATTATTAAGTTTAGTTTATAAAAACCTATTGCTATTTCTTTTTAAGCTACCTTGCTCCGTTGGCATCACTTTCGGTCAATGTACTACAATGGAAAATAGCTTTGAAGCTTTAATTACCTCTTATATTGAGAATAAAGTAGGTATATCTGAACATTTTTTAAGCAACGACTTGGCCAATAGCTTAAAGCAAAATTTACTCGCCTTAAACCAACAAAATTTATTAATTGTAGCAGGAACAGGAAATTCAGAAGTGATTACTTATGATAACGCCGTGAGAAGCGATTCTATTTATTGGTTGGATAAAAAACACAATAACGAATTTGAAAATGCTTTTTTTGAACAAATCGAAGCTTTTATTGCTTACTTAAATGAGAGTTGTTACACTGGAATTACGGGCTATGAATTCCATTATTCCTTGTATGAAAAAGGGGATTTTTACCTCGAGCATTTTGATCAATTTCATAATAACCCTAGTCGGAAGTATTCGATGATTAGTTATTTAAATGACAATTGGCAACCGGCTGATGGAGGAGAATTACTAATTCACCAAGAAAATAATAATCAGAAAATCGCGCCTACACAAGGAAAGACAGTTTTCTTTAAAAGCGATGAATTACTTCATGAAGTTTTAGTGACTCAAAATACTAGAATGAGTATTACAGGATGGTTAAAATGTGATTGATTTTATAATATCTTTTTATACCAAGTATTAAGAAATGGCACACAGATAAAGCAGATTTCATCAGATTGATATTTTAGGATGTAAAAAATCCGTATCGTCTTAAATCTGCTGTATCTGCGCTATTTTTGTAATTTAGTCCGTTCAGTATACTTTTAAAAGAGTATTATTTAAGTGTCGGTTTTAAGGAAAGGGTTATTAATGAATCGTCTCAAGTTGTAAATACAATCTGTCTGATTCATTTTCTAATTGGTTTATTTGAGTCTTTAGGTTTTGAAGATCATTTTGCAACAAACTCATTTCTTCCATTTTTTCATTTTCAGATCGAAAGAATTTAAATTTTTCGGCATCAATTAAATCACTTTTCGCCTTCTCTAATTGGTTTTTATTGTCAATAAGCAAGGTCTTTATTTCAGTAATACGACTGTTAATTGAATCTCTTCTTCTCAGGTTATTATTTTCTAATGCTATTCTTTTTCGAATTTCGTCTTGAATGCGCTGCTCATTAAATTCGTTCTGTTCCAGTGTAATTTTTTCGTTACTAAATTCTGTTTGTTTGTTTTTCAAGTCTAATACGCTTCTTTTATTATTTTGAATGACATTGAGAACAAATACGGCTATGAAAATGGCTAAAAATGATATTGCTAAAAAAAAGTGACTTTTCTTTAATCCTAAAATGGTTGCAGAAGTTTTTTGTTGTTCTATTTCGGGAGTAGCAATAACTTGTTTAAAAGGTGGAGGAATTACTTTAAAAAAAGAGTTAAGTTCTTCTATCTCATGGGCATGTTTCCATTCATCCATTCCTTGGTGCCAAACTAAAGTAGCTTTATTTAGGTGTTCGTTTTTTAATTCGTCCAGGGTAAATGGACCACCATTTTCCTTCCCATTATTGATGTAGTAGGTTCTCATTATTTGCGAATATTTGCTATGCTTTAATAGAGCGTAATATTACAAAAAAATGCATTTTGTTTGTATGGAAAACCAAAGTTTGTTTCATACTAATTAGGCATTAAATTTTTCCATATACTCTAGAAACAAAATTCCCATTAAGGAATGCTGCGGAGTCAATTTGGCTTTGTAGAAGAGCACCTTTGTACTTACCTTCGAGCAGTAATTGTGCCGCTTGCGCCAAAGGTGCTGCGGTAGTTGTTTGAATGGCTCTTAATTGATGATTCCCTATTTTTTGTGGAAATATGGTTTTGGCTATTTCGCGACGGCGTAAAACTCCTTCAATATCTTTGCCTTCGATGGCAGCATACAATACAATTTGGTCGTCCTCAATATGCGGAATAACCTCTTGCATTTTTTGTTGAAGCGTTTTAATTGCAGCTTCTGTGTTGCCTATTTTTTTAATTTGTTTGTCCACCCAAGCGTAATGACCGGGATAACGCAATGTTTTATAATCGAGGTGGCACACTTTTCCGGACAAAGCATCGGGTAGATCGGCGGCACCTCCAGAGGTGAGATCTTCTTCGTAAGTAATGCCGTCAATAATTATGTTAGCTCTTTCTGATAAGGAGGGTAGCGTGGTTTTTACATAATCTCTCAGAACAATGGTATCCTTTAGATATTCGGTTGCGACACCTACTGGACTCCAAGTAAAGCCGTAAAAGTGGGGCGCTACGGCATGTTTTGTTAAGGCACCAACTTTAAATTCTAGCGTGTGAACAGAGTTTACCTTGTAGTCATTTCGAAATTGTTGAAATAACTCATGGGCCAATAAATCAATATAACCTGGGGCTAAGCCCGTTTGCAATAGAAAACCAGTATCCGTATTTTTAGACAAAGCTATAATTTCTTCCGTTTCGGCAACATATTCAGTAAGGTTAGCGTAGTGAAGGTTGAAGTCTTTTGCAAATTGGGCTATTCTCGGAGCTACACTTCCTGGAAGGCAATCGAGAATGATGTCTCCTTGTTGAAAGATGTCTTTCATTTCATCAGTAATTCCCGTTTCGCTAAGGTCAAACGCTTTAACGACACAAGGTTTTGTAGTGCCTTCCTCAACCCATTTGGCTACTTTTTTAGCTTTTAAAAAACTTCTGTCCCCAATATAAAGAGTAGGTGTGACGTCACTCCATTCGGCTAAAATTAAACTAACAGCCTCAGCAATACCTCCAGCTCCTGCGATAATAATATTGAAATGTTTTTTCATCTACTAAAGTTAGTAAATTTTATATAAACAACTGATTTTTAATTTATTAAAATAATAATAAACATTTAGTGCGACCAAAAATTGTGGAATTAGTCTTTTTTAAGTTTTAAAATTTGTGTCAATTTGTGAAATTCGTGTCAACTTTTTTTATCGAAAGTTAAAAGTGAATGCACTTTGATGTTGTTTTCTAGTAATACATTCTAAAATCGAGGAGTTTACAAAGTGCATAGTGTTTTTGATGTAATTCTTCAACTATTTCAACAAGGTCATCTTGTTCTTCACATAAGCTAAAAAAAGCTTTGTCTAAGTGAATACTACTCAAGGTATGCAACGATTCTCCATAGCCTGAAATGGCACGAGCATTAGTGATATCTAAAAAGTATTGCGCTTCCTCTGTAGTTAAATCTAAAACTTTTTTATTCGAAAAGTGAACAATTTTCCCTCTTAATTTTCCTTCAAATAACTCAGCGATTTCCTCTAAGCTATAATAGTAATCATGTAAGCAAATATTGTTTTCTTGTCCGGGCATTACTAAATAAATGATGACATAATCTTTAAAATTATGATCATCATATAGCAAAGCGCCTAAGCTTTCTTCTAATCCTTCAATGGTATCGCAGGTTTTGTAAATACTGGCAATATTATGCTCAAGGGCAAATTTTTCTAAGTTTTTTACCACCTCAGTAGTTGTAGTGGTATCTACGTCAGGAACACCTTCGAGGCAGAAGATAAAGGTTTCATCGTCCATGAAATTATGTTTTGTATTCTTAAATTTTAGGCTAAATTAAAATATTTAAAGAGACTTTTTAGTTCTTAGGACGGAATTTAATGTTAATTTTTATCTAGAACTAGATTCAATTATTTTATGTGTTTTTCGAAAAAAATAGTATTTTTAATCTCCGTAAAAGAATATACTTGCACTCTTCTAAAATGGATTCAATTAGAGTGGTTATGGTTAGAAATTTTATTATTTTTCGATCTCTAATGTAAATTAAAATTTTAATTAAATTATAAAACCAACCAACTATGTCTCGATTAGAGAATACTCAAAACTTAGCAATCTATCAAAAAGCCGAATTAATTTACCAATTAGTAGAAAGCTTGATGGGCTCTTTACCAGAAGACGATGATTATATTCAAGGCACAAAAGACTTGATGCGAGCTGATGCTATGATTATTATGGCAAAAATTGCGGGAGCTGAAGGAGGTGATTTATATAGTATTCGGATGCAGAACGCAGCAATTATTAGAGATCATGCGATGCACTTATATGTACAAGTGGGAAGTTTACGATTTCATGAGAGCTATAAAGATTTAGAATATGTAAAACTCATTAGAAAAGAAATTGATGAATTTCGGTTGTTGTTTTTAGATTGGGTAGCTGGTTTTGACATTAGTAATCATATTTGGGACGAATGGGGTTTGTTTAATCCAGAAGGAGCAGTTCCGCCGACTGAGAGTGATAGCTTTGATGAAGATGATTTTGATAGTAGCGATTTTCTTGATGGGGAGCAATAGATCGTATCGAAGGTTTACGTCCTGCCCAGGATAGCAGCGGAAAGCCCGCAAGGGAAGGAGCACCGTATAAAACAAAACCCAAAACAGCGACCGTAGGAAGCTCGTTTTGGGTTTATGTTTTAAGGGAGATTCCCGCGGACTTTTAGTGAATAGCCTGAAATGGCAGCCTTGTGACTATTACTATACAGCTGTTCACTAAGTAAATTCCGTTTGAATACGACTTAATTGAATTAAAAAACAAAAGTCCTTAGATTGACTAAGGACTTTTGTGTAAAAGGCAATTATTTTTTAGACTCTTCGATAGAAAGTTTTCTAAATTCTTTTAGCATTTTTTCCATTTCTAAAGTTGACTTACGTGCTCTTGCTCCAGCAGCTTTTACCCCTTTTTCAATTAGAGATTCTGTTTCTGCAGTAAATGCTTCAAACTCAGCGTTAATCTTTGCTACTAATTCTTTCATGTTTTTTTTATTATAGTTAAGTTACAAAAATAGAATTTTGCCAAAGATAGCCTAGTAAAATTATGTTAAAAATAATTTAAGATTTAAATTATTTGCTCAATTAGTGCCAAAAAACAATGTTCGTTTTAATTACAGTTAGCTAATTAGATGATCAAAACATTGCGGTTGTTTTCTTTTTATTTGAAGTTTTGATGAAGTTTAAAGACTACTGAATCGAGACTATTGTTATTTACCGATACAAAAATTAGCAAATATATTCCCCAATAATTCATCATTCGTTACCTGACCCGTAATCGTACCAAAATGATACAAGGCTTCCTTGATATCGATAGCCATTAAGTCGCTAGGTAGGTTCGTTTCTAGTCCGTATTTTACTTTGGTTATTTCCTCCAATGCTTTCAGCAGGGAGTCATAATGTCTGGTATTCGTAACTATCGTTTCGTTATTTCTTAGTGCTCCGGTATTGACAAAAGACAGCAGTTGGTTTTTTAATTCATCAACCCCGATGTTTTGTTTAGCAGAAATCATTTCGAGAATCACGTTCAACGGCTGGAGTTGATTTTTGATTTCGGCAACTTCGGCATCCGACAGTAGTTCGGTTTTATTGATGACCACCACTAATGGTTTTAGCGGAAATTGATTCTTTACTTTCTCGATTTCTACGATATATTCAGAACTTTGAACTTTAAACTTCAAACTATCAAACAGATACAATACCACCTGTGACTGTTCTATTTTTTCGAATGTTTTGCGTATTCCGATGCTTTCCACAACATCTTGTGTCTCGCGAATTCCTGCCGTGTCGATAAATCGAAATCCTATTCCGCCAATGACTAGTTCGTCTTCAATAGTGTCACGGGTTGTTCCGGCAATCTCCGAAACAATGGCGCGTTCTTCGTTCAATAAAGCATTCAGCAATGTCGATTTCCCTACATTAGGCTCTCCCACAATGGCAACAGGAATTCCGTTTTTGATGACGTTCCCCACTGCAAAGGAATCGATAAGGCGTTTTAGAACAAATTCGATTCTGTTCAGTAATTCGTGGAATTGGGTACGATCTGCAAATTCCACATCTTCCTCGGCAAAGTCGAGTTCGAGTTCGATGAGCGAAGCAAAATTTAACAGTTCTTCTCGTAATTTAGCTATTTCATTAGAGAAACCACCACGCATTTGCTGCATAGCGATTTGGTGTGATGCTTCATTATCAGAAGATATTAAATCAGCAACGGCTTCGGCTTGCGATAAATCTAATTTTCCGTTTAGGAAAGCACGTAGTGTGAATTCTCCCGGGTCAGCCATGCGACAGCCTTTACGCAGTAGTAGTTGTATAATCTGTTGTTGAATATATGTAGAACCATGACAGGATATTTCAATCGTGTTTTCGCCTGTATAAGAGTAGGGTCCTTTAAAAAGTGACACTAATACTTCGTCGAGCGTTTTTTGGTCGTCGATAATATGCCCTAAATGCAGGGTATGTGTTTTTTGCTTGGTTAAATCTTTGTTTTTAATGGATTTAAAAACACTATTACCAATAGTAATTGCTTCAGCGCCTGAAATTCGGATGACTGCAATAGCTCCAGCTCCAGAAGGTGTCGCTAAGGCTACGATCGAATCGTTATATAACATATTTTTATTGTCTAAGCGACAAAGGTACTAAATCTATGTAAGTATCTATTTATTTAAGGAAGCGCCTTTTTGTTATTATAAGTTAAGCGCAGGGCATTTGCTTTTAAAAACTTATTGAATATGATTTTTTAAAAATAATTTTTTTTTAGCCGTGAATTGAACGAATTCGCACGAATAAATTATCAGCCCGAACAAAATTCGTGGAATTAGTCTTTTTTAAGTTTTAAAATTCGTGACTATTTGTGACATTCGTGGCAATTTTTTTTTGGAAAAATTAAAATTGAATGACTTGATTTAAGCTTGTTGCGGTAGGTGGCTGAATTTTATTTCGTAACTTTAGAATTGTATTCGTTGCTACAATTTACTTTAAACTGATAAAACATGAAACGTATTCTATTTCCAACCGATTTTTCTAAAGTGGCCACCAATGCTTTCGTTCACGCCTTAGCATTTGCAAAAATAATACAAGGAGAACTTATTGTATTGCATTCTTACCCGCTGCTGCCGATTGATGACCAATTTTTTCCAGAGAATTTTAAGATGGTTTACGACACAGTTGAGTTAACGGAGTTCGATATGTTTAAAGAGGAAATTCCAAAACTTCGTGCTATTGCAGAAGCTTGTAATTTGGATAACATAAAGATGTCGCATCGGTTAATGGAAGGCGATTTAATAGATAATATTAAAAAGGTTGTTGATACGGATAAAGTTGACTACGTTGTTATGGGAACCTCCGGTGTAACAGATTGGGATGCCGTTTTTGTTGGTTCTAATTCAGGAGATGTCATTATTGGGATAGCGGTTCCTGTTTTATGCATACCTTTAGAAGCCAAACATAAAACCATTAAAACGATTGGATTTACGACCCGTTATCGAGCTAAAGATAAGATAGCAATTAATGCAGTTTTAAATTTGGCAAAGATTATAAATGCCAATGTGAAGTGCCTCTATGTAAAAACTAGTGATTCTGATGTTTCAAAAGAAACTATTGCAGAATGGAAAGTGGAGTTTGAAAAACAACCTATTGAATTCGTTGTCGTCGAAAGTGATGAAATCAATGAAGCAGTTTTAGATTTTATTACCAATAAAAACGTGGATGTGTTGACCATGTTAATCTATAAAAGAGGTTTCTTTAAAGGGTTGTTTCAACCTAGCTATACTAAAAAGTCACATCCAGAATTTCACATCCCAATTTTAGCCATCCATATCGATTAAAGAAAAAGCGTAGCTACTAGGTAATAATGTAGGTATAAAAATAGCTCCTAATTATCTAAGGTCCTAGCTGAATATGTTTAAAATTTCAAAAAATAACAATCTTAAATATGCAGAAGTTTATTTGTTAAAATAAATCAAACTGACTGATATTTATCATATTATAATTGTAACTTTAGGTGTAAATTTGAATATTCTTCCACTTAAAAACATAATAGTATGAAACGTATATTATTTCCAACCGATTTTTCTGAAGCCGCTACTAATGCATTTGTACATGCTTTAGAATTTGCGAAAATAGTACAAGGCGAACTAGTTTTATTGCACGCCTTTGAGTTGCCAGTATTCGACAATCAGTTTTTTCCGGAAAATTATATGATTATCTATGAATCAGTAGAATTGTCACAATTTGAAATGTTTAAAGAAGAAATTCCGAAACTTCGTGCGATAGCAGAAGAGCGAAATCTGGATAAAATTAGAATGACGCATCGCCTGATGGATGGTAATTTGCTGTATAATATCAACAAATCAATCAAGGATGATAAAATAGATTATGTGGTTATGGGTACTGAAGGAGCTTCAGGATGGTCAGAGTTTTTTTCTGGTACGAATACGGGTAATGTTTTGGCCGATATTGATGTTCCGATGCTATGTGTTCCTATTGATGCTAAATTCAAAAAAACAGAAACCATAGGTTTTACAACACGATTTAGAGCTAAGGATAAAAAAGCGCTTAAAAACACTATAAAATTAGCAAAAATGGCTAATGCAGTTGTAAAATGTCTTTATGTAAAAACTAGCAAATCGGATGTTGATCGATCAACAATTAAGAATTGGGAAGAGGATTTTGAGAACGAGCCAATTGAATTTTTTGTGATTGATAGCGACGAAGTAAAGGAAACTATTTTAGATTTTATCTTATACCAAGAAATTAATGTTTTGACGATGGTGACATACAAAAGAACGTTTTTTGAAGGCCTATTCCATCCCAGCCTAACTAAGAAATTTGCCAATAATTTTGACGTTCCCATTTTGGCAATTCCTATGGAAGATTAACTTTACAGTGTTGTTATATTGTTCCTTATTCTAATAGCTTATTTATTGCGGTACACCTATATTTGTATTTCAATTAAATCGAAATATGGATTCATACAGTACTAAGAGTAAAAGCTATTCGCAGGAATTAAGCAAAATCAATAAAAAATACAATAAAATCAGTTTACTTAGACTGTCGTCTGTTGTTCTTTTTTTAGGATCTCTTTATTATTACATACAAAACAGCGAAGTTATTTTTATAATTTCCGCTGTTTTCTTTTTTGCTGCCTTTATCATCTTAATGCGAATTCATTCCAAGTTGCTTTTCGAAAAAAAGATAAATTCGGCTCTGGTGGGAATCAATGAAAATGAAATATCCTATTTGGCGAAAAAAAACATTCCATTTGAAAACGGACAAGAGTTTAATGATTTTCATCATCCCTATGCATATGATTTGGATGTTTTTGGTGAGCATTCCCTGTTCCAAAACTTAAATAGAACGGCCACTTTTATAGGAAAGAAGAAGTTAGCCAATCAACTACTTACATTATCCCCAAATGAAGAAATCATTAGAAACCAGACAGCTGTCAAGGAGCTTTCCGAAAAGTTAGACTGGCGTCAGAATTTCTTGGCTTTAGCCATAATAAGCAATGATTCAAAAGCGAGTTATGAAGGATTAATGAAATGGAGTAAATTTCAGAGTGCACCAGTATCTAAAGGGGCAATCGTGCTTTCTTATATTACGCCTTTGCTATTTCTAGGCATTCTTGTTTCGTATATAAGTACTAATGAGGCAATTTTACTATCCTATCTATCCTATGTGTTTATATTGAATTTGGTAATTATGGGTGCCTTTTTTAAACGAATCCAAATCGAAATTGCCAATGCGGAAGATATCGATAAGGTGATCAGTCAATATGGTTTATTGCTTAAAAAAATAGAAGAGGAATCCTTTCATTCTCAAAAGTTGATGGATTTGCAACAGAGACTAAAATTTAAAGCAGAAAACGCAAGTCATCACCTCCAAAAATTATCAGAGTTGTTTTCTAATATGGATACGATTGGAAATCTATTGACGGCTTCTTTGTTCAATGGTACCTTCCTTTTTAATCTTCATGTATTAAATAAATTACTCAACTGGAAAAAAGAGCATGCTGAGGCAATGGAAGACTGGCTTGACGTTATTGGTGAATTCGAAATGTTGAATAGCTTGGCTAATTTTGCTTATAATAACACTGATTTTGTTTATCCAACGTTAAATACCGAATTTAAAATCAATTTCTCAGATTTGAGTCATCCTTTATTGAATCCTAAAACTAGAGTAGGGAATGAGGTAGCTTTTCATCCGCAATCTTTTATGATATTGACAGGGTCGAATATGTCAGGAAAAAGTACGTTTCTACGTAGTTTGGGAATAAACATGGTTTTATCAGGTATGGGATCGGTGGTTTGTGCGAATGAAGCCAATGTACACCCTTTGCCGGTGTTAGTTTCGATGCGCTTGTCAGATTCGTTGTCAGACAGTGAATCTTATTTTTTCGCCGAAATAAAGCGCTTAAAACAGATTATGGATGAATTAGAAGGAAATGCTGCTTTTGTATTATTGGATGAAATTCTGAGAGGAACTAATTCTGATGATAAAAGAAACGGAACTATAGAAGTCGTTAAGAAAGTAATTGCCCATAAAGCCATTGGTGCGATTGCAACACATGATATCGAAGTTTGCCTGACTACAAATGAATATCCGGATATTCTAACCAACAAATGCTTTGAAGTCGAAATAGTTAATGACGACTTGCATTTTGATTATAAACTCCGTGACGGAATATGTAAAAATAAAAGCGCTACTTTTCTAATGAAGAAAATGGGAGTGATTTAATACCAAACACAAGTACAGTATAGTCATAACTAATTTTTGTCACATCGAGCGGAGTCGAGATGCAATAGTGGTTCTCGACTCCGGTCGAACTGACAATTGGGCTGCTTTATAAATAGCATTGGTATTGATAGAAGAAGAAAGAGTATATAAAATAGAGAAGAGAAGTTAGAGAAAAGAAAATAGAAATTAGAAATAAAATTCAGGAAGTAAAAAACCCAAAGTAAAAAACACAAAGTAAAACACTCAAAGTAAAACACACAAAGTAAAAAACACAAAAAATTCCATTTCGTCTCCCCCTCCTTCGGAGGGGGCCGGGGGGAGGACCCAAAAAAAAACCGCATATCCTGGTTAGGAAATAGCGGTTTTTTTAAATATAAAAAATGGTTTGGTTAATAGCGTAATCGTTTCACAATGATAGGTATTATATTTGAATCTTAAAAATTTAATACAACAAAATCACAATTTATTGTTAACTGTTCAGCATTACTGGCATTACCAGCATTGTTACAGTTTCACCTTCTTCCAGTCCGTCAACAGGAGTAAGGATCCCAGCTCTGTTAGGTAATGACATTTCAAGCATTATCATATCTGATTGCAGGTTTGTCAACATTTCAGTAAGAAAACGGGAGTTATATCCTATTTGCATATCGTCTCCTTGATAATCACAAGTCAATCTTTCCTCTGCTTTGTTAGAGTAATCAATATCTTCTGCAGAAACATTCAATTCAGCACCTGCAATTTTCAAACGAATTTGGTGTGTTGTTTTATTAGAGAAAATAGCAACACGACGTACGGAGCTCAAAAATTGAGAACGGTCAATCATTAATTTATTTGGATTCTCTTTTGGGATAACCGCTTCGTAGTTTGGATATTTTCCATCTATTAAACGACACATTAAAATATAATTATCAAAAGAAAAAGTAGCATTCGAATCATTGTATTCAATTTTCACTTCAGCATCTGAAGTAGAAAGAATATTTTTTAGAATAGTCAAAGGTTTCTTTGGCATGATAAAATCAGCTACTTGAGATGCTTTTACATCTGTACGTGCATATTTTACTAATTTGTGTGCATCAGTGGCCACAAATGTTAATCCTTCTGGCGAAAACTGAAAAAATACACCAGACATTACTGGACGTAGATCATCATTTCCAGCAGCAAAGATTGTTTTGCTAATAGCTGTTGCCAATACATCAGCAGGAACTAAAGTTACAGAAGGCTCTTCTAGGTTAACAGATTTTGGAAATTCATCACCTGGAGCATACGCTAACGCATATTTACCAGAGTTTGAACTAATCTCTATCGTGCTATTTTCTTCAACAGTAAAAGTTAGAGGTTGTTCTGGAAAAGTTTTAAGGATCTCCAATAGTAATTTTGCTGGTACAGCAACACTTCCTTTACTCGTGGAATCAATAGCTAAGTTAGCAGACATAGTAGTCTCTAAATCACTCGCCGAAACCGTTAATTCGTTATTGTCTAATTCAAATAGGAAGTTGTCCAAAATGGGCAAAGTATTGCTACTGTTGATAACATTACCTAAAACTTGTAATTGTTTTAATAAGTACGAACTCGATACTATAAATTTCATCTGTTTAATTTTATTTTTTGGGTATCTATTTTAATTTAATTTTTAAAACACAATACATTTTACAAATATATCGTAAACTATGCTAGTATTGAAACTTTTTTATTAACATCTATTGACCGTATTTCCTTTTTCTAAGGTAGGTAAATAAAGCGCCAAATAACACTAAGATAAGGAGTGGCAGCCCGATAGTTATGACTTGCGTCTTTGTATAGTTCTCAAAAACTTTTTCTTTATCTAATAACGGTAAATCTAAATCCTTGCTTCGAATGTTAATAAGTCCAGTATCGTCTAATAGGTAATTGACACAATTCAGCAGGAAATCTTTGTTGTCGTACAAATTTCCAGAACGTTGATCATAACCCAGTTCTACAGGTTGATAGTTTTTATCCAATTGGTTTTTTATCAAATCTCCATCAGAAATCACAATCATTTTATTCTTCTTTCCTACAGCTTCAAACTTAGTTTGTTCAAAAGGTAAAACCCTATTTTCAAACATAGAATGAAAGGATCCTTCGAGTAATACAGCAAGCGGAATATTTCCGGTTTTGATATAATGATTCGGACTGGTTTCTTCAGCAACAATATCCAAATTCACTTCTACTGGAGCACCTATTTTTTTAGAATATTGAGATGACTGAAGTAGTACGGTTTTCTTAATTCCATTTTTCAAGGTATCGATAGGATTCGCAAAATCAAATTTGATTCCCCCTAAATTTTTTACGATAGGATGCGTACTTTCTGGATAAACCAATGGAGCAAACTTCCAGTTGAATTCCTGATACTGAGTAGCACTTCCTTGTTCGCCAGTCGCCAGTTTTATTGGACTTCCTTGCTCGTCTTTGACGATGTCTGGGTTAATACGGAAACCATATTTAAAGAACATATCGTTCAAATTCAAATCCCTTGGGAAAGCTAATGTCGATCCAGATTCATTGTAAAGGCTGTCCATTTCCACATTTACTTGATCCACTAACCAAAGAGTCTTTCCTCCGTTAATGATGAACTGGTCTAAGACCTGTTTTTCGGCATCAGAGAACATTTCGGTAGGTTTGGCGATAATAGCTAAATCGTATTTTTCTAAGGCGTTTAGATTGCCAGTAGGATCTTTTGCAACCGAATCTAACGTAAAAGGGCCTATGTGATAACTTTCTCTTATTTGTAACAAGAATTTAGCCATTAATACATCCTGAAGTTCCCCGTTGCCTTTGATTACGGCAACCGTTTTTTGCTTGGCAGTTGTGATTTTATGTAAGGCATCCGAAATGGAGTATTCAAGATGTTGCACCGAACCAATGACCATTTCGGTGGTTGAAGCGCCCATTCTATTTTTTAACAATGGAATATTAACTTCTTTGTTTTGGTAAACTGCGATAGCCCACGGAAAAACCATCGCTTGAGATTGTTTTCCTTTGTCATCAACTGTTATATTTACTGGAGTTAAACCTTTTCGATACAACTCTTTGATGTTATCCATACTGGTATCTTCGTTTTCCAATGGATTGATGAATTCAAATACGATATTTTTGTTATACGCTTGAAATTCTTCTAACAACTGCTGTGTTTCTTGCTGCAGTCTTTTGAACTCAGCTGGCAAATCCCCTTGCAGGTATATTTTGATGTACAACGGTTCTTTTACTTCTTCGATTATATTCAAAGAAGTGGTAGAAAGTGTGTATCTTTTATCCTTTGTTAAATCAAAACGATGAAAAAACCGGTTCCCAATACCATTTATAACCAGTAATACTGCGATTGTAATCAAAACCGATTTCAGGTTGCTTTTTTTAATTGGTACCATTACAATTTAAAAGATTTAAGTTTATAAACAGTAAACGAAAGAAACAATACGGTTACACTCACAAAATAGAGCACGTCTCTAGTGTCTATCACGCCACGGCTCATACTTTTAAAGTGGTCTTGCATTCCAAAAGCGGAGATAAATGTCGAAAAAGAAGGTGTTAATGATGCGAGGCCTTCGAAACCAAAATAGAAAAAGAAACATACGAATACGGACAATATAAAAGCTACGATTTGATTATCGGATAAGGTAGAAGTGAAAACGCCAATGGAAGAATAGGCACCGATCAGAAATAACAGTCCCACATAAGAACCAATGGTACTTCCCATATCAAGATTTCCTTCTGGCATACCCAGACTAGATATTACTTCGACATAAATAAATGTTGGAATAATAGCCATTACAATCAGTAGTACTGCGCCAAGAAATTTTCCGTTTACGATTTGCCACAGACTCAAAGGTTTTGTTAAAAGTAATTCAAGTGTTCCCTGCTTTTTCTCATCCGAAAAACTGCGCATGGTTACCGCAGGAATCAAGAAAATCAAAATCCAGGGTGCTAAAGTAAAAAACGGGGTCATATCGGCAAATCCGGTATTTAGAATGTTGTAGTCTCCTTCGAAAACCCAAAGAAATAATCCGTTGAGAATTAGAAATAGCGCAATGACTAAATAACCGATGGGCGAACCAAAAAAGGATTTGATTTCTCGTAATAATATGGCTTTCATTAATTTTTTATTTAAAAAGTTTAAGGTTTAAAGTGGTCTAAATTGAGACTCAAAAACGTTAAACTAAAGAAGCTAATTTATCCACACTCCAAGCCTCAGCTTTAGCATTGAATAATTTTTTGGTAAAACTCCATACTTCATTAAAAAACTCAGAATTTCTGTAATTTTCTAAGTCTTCTTCGGTGTCCCAATAGCTATACGTGAAAAAGATACTTTTGTTGTCTTTGTCCTGATATAACTCCAATAAACGATTCCCAGGAGCACTACGGATACGTTCCTTAATGGATTCGAAATTTTCTAGAAATGCAGGTATGTTTTCTTCGTGAAAACTCAATTTTACTATTCGTACAAACATGTGATTTATATTTAACGATTGATGATTTTAGATTTTTCTATTTATGATACTCTTCTAATTCTTAAATTGGATGGAAACCACATCTCGATAATTCAATCCTAACAGGCTATTAGCTGAGCCTACTTTGGAAGGGTTACTCCTAAAAATGGCAATTTCGAGAAAACCAGCTTCATTAAAAATAGCCAATTTTTCCCCTTCATAATTCTTTATAGGATATTTATCAGAACTGGCAATTGCGGAATAATTTGGCAAAATAGTTTTTATGTTTTTAGTTTTCATTACAATCTCGTAAGGCCTGCCTTTGGCAACTTCTACAAACTGTCTTTTACTAATATTGGTCACCACATTGCCAAAATGATCTATATAGATAACATGCCCTTTCAATATGTTATTGTCATCAGAGATAACGGCTTTTTGTTCTGTTATTTGCTTGATGCTGTTAATTTCTTTTCCAATAACATTCAATAATCCTCCTTTGGCGATATGACAGGCGACCATAACAAAAACATCCATGCCGGTCGCTTCACTAGGCAGTCGATCGTGAATGTTGATAGCAACCATTTTTTGTGGAACAATTTTTTGCGAAAGCATACTTAGAATACCATTATCGGCAGCAATAAAATAAGAATCGTTCCATTGCATTACAATATGTTGGTTCTCTTTATTCAATTCCATATCCACTCCTATCAAGTGAACGGTACCTTTAGGGAAGCTCGAATAGGCCGCACTAATAATGTAACTTGCTTCAACTGTGTTGAATGGGTCAATGTCGTGTGAAATGTCGATAATGGAAGCTTCAGGATACTCAGATAATATTTTCCCTTTCAACGCACCTACAAAGTGGTCTTTCAAGCCGTAATCGGTAGTAAGGGTAATTATTGACATATATTTTTTATAAATATTGGTGGATTCTAAAACTAATTTTCATTAAATTTGAGAAATGCAAATCTAATAATAGTAAATTCAAAAAAGCAAAAAACGAAAAACAAATTCCAAATAATAAGACAAATAATACTGAGGTTTAAAACCAAAACGGATTAGATTTATTAATCAATTTAATTTAATTTAAAACTACAACTTTTGAACGAAAAAACAATCGAGCTCATAGACATCGCTCCAAAAGAATTTTGGGGCGCTCAAGACACTCATCTTGAAACAATTAAGAAATATTACCCAAAGCTTAAAATTGTTGCTCGAGGAACTACTTTAAAGGCATTTGGAGAAAAGGAAATATTAGAGGAGTTCGAAAAACGTTTTCAACGGTTAATGTTGCATTTTACAAGATACAACAACATTGATAATAATGTTATTGAACGTGTTATTTTAGGCGAGAGGGAGGACGATCGAAGAACATTAGTAAACGATAAAATTCTGGTGCACGGTGTTGGTGGTAAAATTATCAAAGCCATGACACCCAATCAACAATTACTAGTTGATGCGATAAATAAAAATGATATGGTTTTTGCCGTAGGTCCAGCAGGAACAGGGAAAACGTATACCGGGGTGGCAATGGCAGTAAAAGCATTGAAAGAAAAGCAGGTAAAACGTATTATTCTTACTCGACCGGCAGTAGAAGCAGGGGAAAATCTGGGGTTTCTTCCTGGAGACATGAAAGAAAAACTGGATCCTTATATGCAGCCGTTATACGATGCTTTGCGCGATATGATACCAAATGAGAAACTAGAAGATTATATTCTAAAAGGGATTATACAAATTGCTCCGCTTGCATTTATGCGGGGACGAACTTTGGATCATGCTTTTGTAATTTTGGATGAGGCGCAAAATACAACACATTCCCAAATGAAAATGTTCTTAACTCGTATGGGAAAAAGTGCGAAATTCATGGTAACTGGAGATCCAGGACAAGTTGATTTACCAAGAAGAACCATTTCAGGTCTTAAAGAAGCATTGTTGGTTTTAAAGGATATTGAAGGAATTGGAATCGTGTATCTGGATGATAAAGACATTGTAAGACACCGATTAGTGAAAAAAGTATTAGATGCTTATAAATATACCGAGAATCCAGACTAAAAATAAAAACTGTATTTTTGACAGGTAGTGAAATCAGTACTATTTACGACCCCATATGGGGTCGTACTTTTTAAATGAATATTGATTTTTTCGTTGAAACAAGTTCAAAAAGTAGCAGTTTGTTTGTATTATAATAATAATAGAATAAAAATATAAATGTTGAAGAATGTACTTATAACCGGAGCTTCCGGAGGTATTGGGAAGGAAATTGCATTTCATTTTGCTGAAAATGGATGGAATGTTATAGCTACTATGATTCATCTAGATCACGGTAAAGAACTGCAAGGAGTAGAAAACATCAGCTGTTATTTGCTGGATGTGACTTCAACCGAAAGTATAGCCCTTGCTAAGAAAAAAATAATTGAAGATTTTAAAACTGTCGATGTTGTAATAAATAATGCCGGAGTGGGCTACCGGAGTTTTGTGGAATTAGCTGAGGATACTGAAATCAATACTATTGTTGATGTAAACTGGCTTGGAGTGGTAAAAGTATGCAGGGCATTTATTCCTGAATTTAGGGCGCAGCAGAAGGGACATTTTATAAATATAACCTCCATTGCGGGTTTAGTTAACTTACCCTTAGGTAGCTTTTACCATTCGACGAAACATGCCGTTGAGAGTTTTTCTGAATGCATGGCTTACGAATTAATTGATTTTAATATCAGCGTTTCTACGGTTCAATTTGGAAATACACCTTCTAATTTTCAAAAAAATGTAGTTAAATCGTGTAGATCGTCTTTGCCTTCGTACAATAATTTAATGGAAAAAATAAGTCTGATATTGGAAAATAAAACCAAGAAAAATACCGACTTAAAACCGCAAATTATTAAGGAAGTTTTAAAGATCGCTGAAAATCCACCTAAAAATTTCAAGAGGTATACGATTGGTTTTGATGCCAATAGTTTGAGTTATCTTAGGTCTGGAATTGGTTATCGTTTATTCGGTAGGATAATCAGACAATCTGTTTTTAAATAAATAGCAGCTGTTTTTGCCAAATTAAAGAGCTTGATCCTTCAAAAAAATATTTTTGAGAACCCGCTTTACTTTTTTCTTATATAAATAAGGAATAATATAGATGTTGAAGATGCTGGAAATCGAAGCAGCTATTATCCACGATTGAGTCCATAGTAAAATGAAATCAATACTATTTTTGGTATTTGTATTAATTGATGTCAGTGTGAATGTGATAAAACAAGTTACGATGACGCTATTAAGAATTGTTTTGCGCATTTGTATTATTTTCAAAAATGGAATTCCAATCATTGAATTCAAGATCCGACAGATTAGATTCGTTTAAACTCTCAATAAATAGCAGGTAAGCTTTATTGAATAATGATTTTAATTTGCAATTATGGGATTTGAAAACACAGGGTTTAGCATCACAATTAACAATAGGGGAGTCATCTTGTTCTAATAAATGGATTAAATCTCCCAAAGGAGTTTGTTTCGCTTTTTCGGAAATTGATATCCCACCGTTTTTCCCTCTTTTAGTTAGTACCAATTGATTTGTAGCTAAAAATTGAACCACTTTAACGAGATGGTTTCGTGAGATCTTGAAAGCATTAGCTAAATCATCCAAAGAACTTTGAGGGCTGTCTTTTTTTTGATTTAAATACATCAAAACACGCATACTAAAATCGGTAAAGTGGTTTAATTTCATAATTTTTTTTTAATTTAAAGCTAATAATTGAGGTCCGAACTCTTCATAAAAGATAGCCTCTTTTGTAACACCAAGTTCTATTAAAGATTGATATTGTTTCTTGATAAACAATTCAGGTCCGCAAATATAATATTTTGCATCGTTAATAATTATTTCTTCTTTGTATTGATGCAGTTCTGCTCTTCCTTCGATAGCATTAGTTTCATAATCGGGTAGTGTTTCATAAAAAACGAATGAAGTTAACCAGTTCTCCTTGCTATTCAAATCCTCGATTGCGTCTTTAAAGGCGTGTACATTTTCATTACGACAGCTATGGATCCAAATTGTTTTGTTTTTTTGAAGTGAATGGCTATTGGCTTCAACCATACTCATTAAAGGAGTTACTCCAACGCCTCCACTAATTAATACTAATGGATTTACGGATTCGGGATCAGCGTAGAAAACTCCCGCAGGGGCGGTAACATCAATAGTTTCTCCGATTTTTTTAGTATGTAGTACATTCGAAACAAAGCCATCAGGTGTAGTGCGTCCTTTTTCACTTTTTACTGATATACGGTAATACTCTTCATGAAAACTGCTAGATAAGCTATATTGTCTGGGTTGTTCATGTCCTAATTCAGGTATAAATGTTTTAACAGAAATGTATTGTCCTGGGAAAAAAGTAGCAATAGCATTACCATCTTTAGGTTTTAGATAAAAAGATTTAATTTCATCACTTTCGGTTACTATTTTATCGATTACAAACGTTCTCCAGCCAACCCAACCGCCTTTAAGATCTGCTGTTTTTTGATACATTTCGGCTTCAATAGAAATCATTATTTGAGCTAGTTCGGTATATGCACAGGTCCATGCTTCCACTAGCTCAACAGTTGCAGCGTCGCCCAATACTTCTTTGATAGATTCGATTAAATTATGTCCCACGATATCATATTGCTCAGGAAGTATGTGTAAGCTAACATGTTTATTCCCTATGGATTTCAAAACATTTATTAAAACTGTTGGGTCGTCAATATTTTCGGCGTAAGCCAATACAGCTCCAGTTAAGGCATTTTGTTGTTTACCATTGGCTTGGTTAGCCATATTAAAAATGTTTTTTAGTTCAGGGTTGTTTGTCAACATTCTTTGATAAAAATAAGTCACCAAGGCGTTACCACTGGATTTTAAGACAGGAACGGTAGCTTTGACTAATTCTTTTTGTGCAGTATTCATGATTTTTGTATTTAATATTTTTACAAAGGTAGGCTAAAAGTTTAATTGTTGTATTTAAAATGCAACAATTAATATTTGTACATCATTTTGATTTGATAGGTGGTGAGAAATGGTAGGTAATAAGTGAAGTAAAAGACAATTGGTTACCCTCGTATAAGGTATAAATACAGCAGCGTTTTTAAATGTAAAGAACTTGTTAACTATTGGTTTGCTATTGGAAATCTATTTAAAATTCAATATTTTTGAAAAGATTACAAATGAATATGAAAATTAAAATGTTAGAAGAGAAAATAAAAGTAGTAATTACTGATTTAGATGGAACATTATTAAACAAAGAACACCGAATATCAGAATATACCAAAACAGTTTTTCAAGAGTTGCACAAGCAGAATTATCTGCTAATTGTTGCTACAGGTCGTCATCATCTCGATGCTATGCCTATTGTTAAAGGCTTAGGATGTCCGGTCTATTTAGTAACATCAAATGGAGCTAGAATTCACTCGCCAGAAAATGAACTTCTTTTTTCTCATAATATTAGTAGCGAGGCGATAAAATCAGTTTTATCACTGGGAATAGATGAAGAGTTTACCACAGTAGTATTTAAGGAGGATGTTTGGTTGACTAATAAACATAATGAGGCTTTAAACAGTTTTCAGACGGAATTGAATTATTTGCCTGAGCTTGTAAATTTTGATACCGTAAAAGACTTGAGTGCCATAAAAATGTTTTTTACTCATGAGCGCCATTCTAGATTAATGGAGCTGAGAGATAAAATAGTAGAAAAGTATTCAGGTGTTTTTAGTCACGCATTTAGTTTACCGCTTTG
Source organism: Flavobacterium gillisiae (assembly GCF_900107635.1). Classification (GTDB taxonomy): domain Bacteria; phylum Bacteroidota; class Bacteroidia; order Flavobacteriales; family Flavobacteriaceae; genus Flavobacterium; species Flavobacterium gillisiae. Next base: position 7,771 of record NZ_FNRD01000016.1, on the reverse strand, counting down.
TTTGGAGTTTATGGACAAGACGGTCGATAAAAGTGTGGCTATTGCCAAGATTTTAGAAATAGAAAGTCTAAGTTTTCATCAGACCATTTCCTTTGGTGATGGATACAACGATGAAAATATGTTAAATGCTACAGCCAAAGGATTACTAATGGGAAATGCTCCTGATAGTTTAAAGAACAAGCTTTCTCACCTTGAAGTAATAGCAACTAATTACGACAATGGCGTAGCTACATATCTATCTGAAAAACTACTGAAGCATACTATTTTAAGTATTTAAGTATTCTAAAAGTCACGATATTTTTTTAAATACGATTCAAAGTGTATTTTTGTGTGAAACAAACCGTACAAAAATGATCAGAACTCTTTTTATCGTAGCATTTATATTTTTCTCCTTTACGTCCCAAAGTCAAGTTCTTCAGCTTGAAGACATCATGAAAGGAGACACTTTCATTGGAGAGCAGCCTTTTTATGGTAGATGGTCTTTAGATAGTAAAAAAGTATATTTTGAATGGAACCCCAATAATGAGTTGGGAGCCAGTACTTATTTCTGGGAAAAAGGAATGACAAAACCTCTTTTAGTTGCTGCGCCAGAAGCTTCGTTCTCTAAATTAGATTTTAAAGGAAAACCGAATGCAGATATCGTATATTATATTGATAAAGGAGCTTTGTATTCGTATTCTATCCAAAATAAAAGGAACAAAAAACTACTGCAACAATCTAATCCAGTTTCTAATCTACAATTAGGAACAGATGTAGGAATGTTGTTTTTTGTGCAAAATGAAAACATCCTTAAATTAGATACGAATCTAGGGACACTTGTCCAACTCACGAATTTTAAACAAGGAAAAGAAAAGGAAAAGGAAGAGGAGAAAGACAGTTTTTTAAATTCTCAGCAAAAAGAATTGTTTCAATTTATTCGTGATCAAGAAGCAAAGAAAAAATGGAATAAAGCAAAAGCTGATGAAAATAAATCAGACTTCCCTAAAACATATTATTACGGAAAAAGTTCTTTTGAAAGTCTGAAGATGGCTCCAAAAGGGAATTACGCCACTTTTAGATTAGTTGATGCTGCTGAGAGTAAAAGCGAAATAATGGAAAATTTCATTACAAAAGACGGTTACAATCAATCCGTAGATACAAAGAGAAAAGTATCGGTAGCAAATTTAAATAAATCAAAATTCGGAATTTATTCGGTGGCTAAAGATTCCGTTTATTTTGTCAATTTTTCTACTTTAAGTCATATTCAAGATAATCCTGCCTACTACAACGAATATGAGAATTTAAAAAATAAAGAAAAGGAAGATAAGTTGGTTTTTGTTCAAGAACCTACCTATAGTGAAGATGGCGTGCATGCCATTACAGAGATTAGAAGTCTGGACAATAAAGACCGATGGATCGTTGAATTAAATTTAGAAAAAGGAACTTTCAAGGAGTTAGAGCACCAGCACGATGAAGCTTGGATTGGTGGACCTGGTATTCCTCCATATGCTAATAGTTCAGGAACTTTAGAATTTTTGGGAGATAATGAAACTATTTATTTCCAGTCGGAAGTATCAGGATATTCACATTTGTATAGTTATAACTTAAAGTCAAACAAGAAAATCCAACTCACAAAGGGAAATTGGGAAGTAAGAGAAGTAACACTTTCTAGGGATAAGAAATCTTTTTATTTAACTACAAATACAACACATCCAGGAAATCGGGAGTTTTATAAGTTGGGAGTTTCTGGCGGTGAACTACAACCCATTCTGACTAAAGATGGAGCGCATGAAGTAAGTCTATCTCCTGATGAAAGTACAATGCTTGTTCGTTATTCATATAAAAATAAACCTTGGGAATTTTATATAGCTGCCAATAAAAAAGAAACAGCATTAAGCGGAATAACGCATTCTACCTCCAAAGAGTTTGAATCTTATTCTTGGCGAACTCCTGAAGTAATCACATTCAAATCACAAGATGGGACTAATGTAAATGCAAGACTATACAAACCTGAAGCAACCAAAACAAATAAAGCAGCCATTGTCTTTGTTCATGGTGCGGGTTATTTGCAAAACGCCCACAATTACTGGAGTAGTTACCATAGAGAATATATGTTTCATAATTTATTGACTGATTTGGGTTACACCGTTCTAGATATCGATTACAGAGGCAGTGATGGTTATGGACGAGATTTCAGGACGGGAATTTACCGATTTATGGGAGGGAAAGATTTATCAGATCAGATAGATGGTAAAAATTATTTAGTTCAAAATTTAGGCATTGATGCAAATAGAGTAGGTATGTACGGTGGATCATACGGCGGTTTTATAACGCTAATGGCAATGTTAACAGAGCCTACCGAGTTTAAATCGGGTGCAGCTTTACGTTCAGTTACAGATTGGGCACATTACAATCATGGATATACAGGTAATATTTTGAATTTCCCGGAAACTGATCCTGATGCTTACAAAAAAAGTTCTCCAATTTATTTCGCGGATAATCTTCAAGGAAACTTATTAATGCTTCACGGAATGGTGGATGATAATGTGGAGTATAAAGATATTGTTCGTTTGTCACAACGTTTCATTGAGCTTGGAAAGAAAAACTGGAGTCTGTCCTCTTTCCCAGTTGAAGCTCACGGCTTTAAAGAAACTTATTCATGGGTTGATGAGTATAGTAGAATATTGAATTTATTTAATGATACGCTTCTTGAAAAATAGTGCGTTCTATTACCTTAATAATGTTTCAACAATTTTGTGTTTCTCTGCGAAACAACCTATTTTTGCAAAACAACAACGCAACACTAATCATAATGAGTAATACAATTACAACTACGGATTTTAACTTCCCAAATCAAAAATCGGTTTACCGAGGTAAAGTAAGGGAAGTGTACAATATCAATGACGATCTATTGGTCATGGTAGCGACAGACAGACTTTCAGCTTTTGATGTGGTTTTGCCAAAAGGAATCCCTTACAAAGGTCAGATTCTGAATCAAATTGCTACTAAGTTCATGGAATTAACGCAGGATATTGTTCCGAATTGGTTAATTGCAACTCCGGATCCTAGTGTCGCTGTAGGTCATTTATGTGTGCCTTTTAAAGTAGAAATGGTAATTCGTGGATACCTATCTGGTCATGCGGCTCGTGAATACGCTCTTGGTAAAAGAGAAATTTGCGGTGTTCCAATGCCGGAAGGATTAAAAGAAAATGATAAATTTCCAACTCCTATAATTACGCCGACAACAAAAGCAGATAACGGAGAACACGATGCAGATATTTCTCGTGAGGACATTTTAGCAAAAGGAATTGTAACAGAAGAAGATTATTTAGTTTTAGAAAAATACACCAGAGCTTTATTTCAAAGAGGAACTGAAATAGCTGCAAGTCGCGGTTTAATATTGGTAGATACCAAATATGAGTTTGGAAAAACTAAAGAAGGTGTAATTGTTTTAATTGACGAAATCCACACTCCAGATTCTTCTCGTTATTTTTACTCTGAAGGATATCAAGATAGACAAGACAAAGGAGAAGAGCAAAAACAATTATCTAAAGAGTTTGTACGCCGTTGGTTGATTCAAAATGGTTTTCAAGGTTTAGAAGGACAACAGATTCCTGATATGTCTGATGAATACATCGAAACAGTTTCTGAAAGATATATTGAATTATATGAAAAGATCCTTGGTGAAAAATTCGTTAAGGCTGACATTTCAAATATCAATGAAAGAATTGAACAAAACGTCTTGGCTTATTTAGAGAATAGATAGTAAGATAAACATATTAAAAGAGAAAGCCGCAATTCTGTATGGAAATGCGGCTTTCTCTTTTATTATAGCTAACTTTTATTTTTCTAAAATGACTTTTAAATTATCAAGTCCAGTCTGTAGGTCATTACCAATAAGCTTTTCCATTTGCATAATAGGCAACATTAAATTCATGGGGTAATCCATAACGCCATTAAATCCCCATTTAATTTTAGTTTCATTAGGTGAAATTGCTTCTGTAATCATGTAGGCTTTAGCGGTTGATTTAAATGGGACTTTAAAACGTAATTCAAAATAAATTTGTTTTCCTTCCACGATATTTTTTATCTCTTGTTCGCCAACACCTACCTCTTCATTATCACTTTCCCAGGCTGCAATCGCACCGATAGTGCCGTCTACTCCGGTGAAAGTTTTCTTCATGTTTGGGTCCGTCTTTGACCAGACGCTGAAATTATCTTGATTTTTCAAGTGTTTTACATAATTAAAAACGGTGTCTTTTGGTTGGTTGATAACCACTTCTCGCTCAACTGCATATTCTTTTGGCATAAATAATGCGATAATTAAAGCCAGAGCGATGATTCCTAAGATGGTAAAGAGAATTCCTTTGATAATTTTCATAGTTGTAAATTTTAAGGTTGTTTTTATTTTTTGATCTGTGATTCATAAATTGCGATCCATTCTTCAACGGACATTTTTTGAACTAGATCAGCAATCAAATTAAAAGGAATTTGGTCTGCTTTTTTGAATCGAATACAACTTTTTCCCATATCTAACTTTTGATTGCTGTGTTTAGGGAATTCATCGGTAAACCATTTCAATAAATCAGGACTAGCATAAATGCCCATATGATATAAAGCGATAAAGTTTTTCTGTGAAGCAATATTGATAAAAGGTAGCGGAAGTTTAGTATTGCAATGATAGCCGTTTGGATAAATTGAATGTGGTAGAACGTAACCAATCATTCCATAACTCATTTCCTCGTTAAAGCCTTTAGGGATATTGGCAAGAATGGTTTCTCGAAGGTTATTCATTGCTGTTTTTCGGTCTTTGGGAAGTTCGTTTAAATACTCTTCGATATTTTGAGCTTTTGACTGCATTTATAGGTTCTTTGGTAAGTAAATTTAATAAAAAAGCCGTAATTCAATTGTAGAATTACGGCTTTTTTTATTTTAGCCCCGATAGTAGCGGCATCTCCCGATTTAGAAAAACAAGGCTTTTTTTAGCCGTAGTTTTTGTTTATCGGGAATACAGCGGATAGCGGGATTAGCTCCTGAAACTATTATTTAAAATAAGAAAATGTTTCGTTGTTCTCTATTTTTAAAAGTGTTTCGTAAATTAGTTTAATAACATTTTCTACGTCATCACGGTGCACCATTTCAACAGTCGTATGCATATAACGCAAAGGAAGCGAAATCAATGCTGAAGCCACACCACCATTGCTGTACGCAAATGCATCTGTGTCTGTTCCAGTAACTCTTGAAGAAGCTAAACGTTGGAAAGGAATTTTCTTTTCTTCGGCAGTATTTAGAATTAGTTCTCTCAGGTTATTTTGAACTGCAGGTGCATAAGTCACCACTGGCCCTTTTCCTATTTTAGTATCTCCTTCAATTTTCTTGTCAATCATAGGAGTAGTAGAATCGTGACATACATCAGTAACAATAGCTACGTTTGGTTTGATGGTTTGAGTAATCATTTCAGCACCACGAAGACCCACTTCTTCTTGAACAGAATTGGTGATGTACAATCCAAAAGGTAATTTTACTTTGTTTTCATGCAATAAACGCGCTACTTCGGCAATCATAAAACCACCCATGCGGTTGTCTATGGCGCGACAAACAAATTTGTTTTCATTCAAAACCATAAATTCATCAGGGTAAGTGATTACACAACCCACATGAACGCCTAGTTTTTCAACTTCTTCTTTAGTCTCACAACCTAGGTCAATGAAAATGTTACTTATTTTAGCATTTTCTTCTTTGTCTCTATTACGAGTATGAATAGCTGGCCAGCCAAATACTCCTTTTACAATTCCTTTTTTTGTGTGAATATTTACACGTTTAGAAGGTGCAATTTGGTGATCAGATCCACCGTTTCTAATTACATAAACCATTCCTTCATCAGTAATGTAGTTTACATACCATGCAATTTCGTCAGCATGTCCTTCAATTACTACCTTATAAGGAGCATCTGGATTAATAATTCCTACTGCTGTTCCGTAAGTGTCTGTTATAAATGTATCAACATATGGTTTTAAATACTCCATCCACAATTTCTGGCCTTCGGCTTCAAAGCCAGTTGGGGATGCGTTGTTTAAATATTGCTCTAAAAATGTAATAGAGGATTCTTTTAATATCGATTTAGTGCTCATAAAATATATTTTTTGCTAAATTATAGAATTGGCATTACACTTGCGTATATAATGTATAATTTTACGGTAAATTTTTTTTTATGCATTTTATTAAATTTTCGATTTTCTTTCTTTTTTTAACGGCAGTGGTTCATGGACAAGTGATTTCTAGAGACACTACAAAAATGGGTTATGTTTTAAGGGATACAGACGAAGCGCTTAATGACACTATTCAACTAGAAGAAATTATTGTTTCAAAAGAAAAGTTGGATCCTGATGCTAAGAAGCAATTTCTTATTTTGCAAAGTAGAGTCTATAGAACCTATCCTTATGCTAAGTTAGCTTCCGAAAGATTAACGCTTTTGAATAAAGGAATGGAAAGGCTTTCTACCAATAAAGAAAAAAAGAAGTATTTCAAAATAGTGGAAAGTTACCTTAATGATGAATTTGAGGCAAAGCTGAAAAAACTGTCTCGCAGTCAAGGACGGATATTAGTAAAGTTAATCCATCGCCAAACTGGAACAACAACCTTTGACCTGGTAAAAACACTGAAAAGCGGGTGGAAAGCCTTTTGGTCTAACACCGCAGCCAGCATGTTTGATATTAATTTAAAAACAGAATATGCTCCTTACGTTTCTAATGAAGACTTTTTGATAGAAACTATACTCACAAGAGCATTTGAATCTGGGAGATTGCAGAATCAACCACCGGCACATCCAGTAGACATAGATAATCTGAATGATTTCTGGGAAGCTAAAGCACAGCAACCAAAACCATAAATATCATTTGGGCGTTCCCCATTATAAAAAAAGAGGGTATACCTATATATAAAGGAGTAGCCTCTTTTTTTATAATGGGTCGGGCTATCCGCTACAAGTCCTCGTCTCGTCCCAAAAGACGAGACTGTGGGCTTTTCGCTACTATCCCTAACGCAAGCAAAAGAAGGTTAGCGGTACGTGGTTTTAAGTTAGAATTGAAAAACACAACTTAAAAAAGAAAGATTAGTGGTTATTGAATACAAATACTCAAAGCTGAGGCTTTATATGAGTACAAAAGGAAGGTTGGCAATTCAGTTATCGCATGGTGAATCCATAGTAAAAACACTTTATTTACCAACAAACCCCGCAAACCACGTCCGCAAAGTCTCCCTCTCCTTCGGAGAGGGCCGCGGAGAGGAAAAAACTTTCTCCTTCAGTACGCGTATTTCCAGCGAGTTAAACCCAAGGTTAAGAAAGCATCAAAAAATAGTCAATTAAAAGTATTGAATACCGGTATAAAGGGTCTACTTTTGCACCCGCAACAGCGAATAAGTTCATTAAAAGATTGGCAAGTGATTAAGAGGTTTAGGATTAGAAATCATTTCTAAAAATAAATCAAAAAAAGCTTGTGAGATTTGATTTTACTTATTACTTTTGCACCCCGCAAAACATGCAAAGTTCCTTGAAAGACTGGTGAGAGAAGATAAAGAAAACGGAGATTTACATCTTCAAAAAAACTTTAAATTTTTCTTGCGAGAAACAAAAGAAGTTGTACTTTTGCACCCGCTTCGAGAAACACGAAAAGTGATTAGCGAGGTTGAAAAAAGATAAGAACACGTTCCTAGACATATTGAATTGACAGCCGTTTTAACAGAGATGTTAAAGCAAAAGAATAAAGAGTAATAGAATCGATAGATTTGAAAA
>NZ_FNRD01000014.1 GCF_900107635.1 Flavobacterium gillisiae | reverse complement strand
TGGCACAAATCGAACCGGAATAGTGGCACAAATTGACCGAAATGGGTGGCACGGTCTAACCGAAATCAGTGGCACAAATCGAACCGAGATATCCAGCGATGAGTCCGAAGAAATTATAATTGATTTACTGAATAATAATTATGAGGATTTTGGTCCAGAATTAACGATTGAGATTATTAATAAAAACCAAACATCAATAAACGATATTTCAAGAATTTCACATACTGAATTATGGACTACCTTACTTCAAAAAGACAAAATTGATATTTCTTGGGATAACTTGTTATATTACTTCAAAGAGAAGAATGAATTTGACAATATAATAATTGATTACTTGAATATGGAAAGTAATTACACTGTGTTAAGTAAAAAAAGTATAAATAAAGATTTTGATGAAGTAAAATCAAAATTAGTTACAAAATTTATTATTGAACTTTTTAAAAGTAAAATTTCATTACTTTCATATAAGATGTTAATCACTAATTTAACGATACCATATATTTATCCTGATGTCAGTAGTTTTGATATTGTTTCAAGTGAAAAAATGAAAGTTTTAATTGAAAACAGTATTTTAAAATTAAGCCTCGAAAATTACACCGTAGTAGAAACTAAATTTACTGATTTACTTTTACCTTTATTGGAAACGTACAAGGATAATTTCATTAAGGATATTGGTAATTACACACTTGATTCTGCTATAATTTTAAAATTAATTGATTCTAAAATATTCAAAGATGAACAGATAATCACTATAATAAATCATATTCCAGACTCTATACTTCTTGAAAGTGGAATGGTTATTAAAAAGTTATGTCATTTATTATCTAAAAACTCAAAAACAGTCATTAGTCAAGACCTATTAAAAGAATTACTTACTCAAAGCCTATCAGTAGAAGATAAAATCAAACTTTTCAATATTTATTTTACAGAAATAGATCAAGCCGAATTACACGTTTTTATTGAACTACTCGGAGAACCCTATTCAAAAATAATAAAAGGTAAGAGACACAAATTCGAAAACAATGGTTACAATTTCAATTTTGTAAATAATATGTACAAAATATTTATTACCAATTTTTATTTTGTTGAAGAAAAAAAATATATCCAAACAAGCACTAAAAAAGCTGTAAAACAATAGTTATTACCTATAGATTTTTTATTTTAGAATCAAATTCACAATACCAATCTACGGAAAACCACAATCGCTCCAATTACCCCACAACTCCCCTAGCCCCGGTAGCAGTGAAAACCAAATGCAGGTCGAAAACCACTTTTGTAGGTAGTGGCAGAGCGACCGCAGGAAGCTCCTGCCAGTGCCTAGGAAAAGGGTTTGAGACCAAATGGGTTGTAACGGATAACGGGATTAGCTCCTGAAAATAATATTAAATAATACTGCTGAAATCTAGATTTTGAAAAATAAATTCGTCTTCCTGATTTTCTTCTTGAAAGTAAGCGGTTAGTTTTGAAGTGTTTCTAACCACCTCTCCAATCACAATAATAGCGGGAGAGGCTATTTGTTGGTCTTTTACCAATGCTGCGATGGAACTGATGGTTCCTATGACTTTTTTCTCTTTGGTAGTAGTTCCGTTTTGAATGATGGCAATAGGCAGATCATCAGTTCTATTTTCTTGATACAAAGCGACTATTTCATCTAGTTTGTGCATTCCCATCAAGATAACCACGGTTGCTGATGATTGTGACGCCAAGCTCACATCTTTGGATAACTTATGATCCGATGTAGTACCGGTTATCACCCAGAAACTCTCGGAAATGCTACGTTGGGTTAAACTAATTCCGTTTGCAGCGGGCACACCTAATGCTGACGAAATTCCGGGAACAATGGCGGTTTCTAAACCAAATTGTTGTGCGTATTCTATCTCTTCGCTTCCTCTACCAAAAACAAACGGATCACCGCCTTTTAAACGCACGACATGCCCGTGTTTTTTGGCCATGACCACAATCAGTTCATTAATTTGATCCTGACTGTACGCATGACAACCAAAACGCTTGCCTACAAAGACAAGCTCCGCATTTGGGGCATATTTTAGCAATTCCTCATTCACTAAGGCGTCATACAATACCACATCAGCACTTTGCAATGCTTTTACCGCTTTTATGGTAATCAAATCTACGTCTCCTGGCCCTGCGCCTACAATGGTTAACTTTGGTGTCTTTAAATTTTTCATATTATAAAGAATAAACTGCATTAGTAAAATCAAAAAACTAAGTATAAATACTTAAACAAATATAAGTAATTACTATATACTAGACGAAAATTTTAACCCTATTGCATCCGAATTCAATTATGATTGATTTTTGCCTTTTTAATTATTGAAATAGGAATCAGACCGCATCGAATATGATAATCTCATAAAAACGAAATCCCAAAATCTAACTAGTAGATTTTGGGATTTTATATTTAAAATGAAAAGTAAAAACTACTATTCGATAGGTAAAACTATAGTGGAAGTCACTTGTTCTAAAACCTCAAAAGCGGTTTCTGCCATTTTGTTTCCTTTAGTATCCAAAAGTGGATTTACCTCTACCACTTCGAGACAAACTACCTTTCTACTCTTAATAATCTGATTGATAATGGCGATTACCTCATGTTGATCAAATCCCTTAGCAACAGGGGTTCCCGTACCGTATGAAATCATATCACAATCCATAGAATCCACATCAAACGAAATGTAAATTAAATCACAATTTGATAATTTTGTCAATGCTTCAGAAACACAGGTTTGAAGTCCTCTATAGCGTACTTCATCTACCATATAGTTTCTGATACCTAATTTTTCGATTTGGCTATCCTCTGCCTCTTCCGTATCACGAACACCAAAATAAATTAAATTTTCTGGACGTATTTTAGTACCTGGAGTACCAATGTTTTTCATGTCTTCCCAATGCTTTAAGGTTTCGGGAGTAATTTCATTGACTTGACAGTCTAAATTATCTTCTCCCAAAGCTGCTGACAAAGGCATTCCATGGATGTTTCCTGATGGCGAAGTGTAAGGCGAATGCAAATCGGCATGTGCATCAATCCAAACGACACCCAATGACTTTGTTGGATAAACCGCTTTGATGCCACTTATCGTTCCAAGAGCTGACGAGTGATCACCTGAAAGTACAAGAGGAAAATAATTAGCTTGTAAATTATGTTTTACAGCATAGCTTACACGCGTGCATTGTTCTACAACGTGTTCGATTCTTTTAGCAAAATTGTTTCTATTTTTATCGTAGATGCTTTCGTTGTGCGTTTTCACGTCTTCAAACTCAAATCGATTAAAATAATCACTGTTTTTATTGATAGCTGCAATTTCGATAGCATCAACCCCTAAATCAGATCCGCGCGTTCCCGCACCAATATCTGATCGGTTTTTTATTAATTTTACAAATCGTTCCATAACAAAATTTTATTTGAAATCGTTAAGTGCTTTTTCAATAATAGCAAGACAGTCTTGAATTTGAGCTTCCGTAATTACTAATGGCGGAGCAAATCTAATTTTATTCCCGTGAGTTGGTTTAGCTAACAATCCGTAGTCTCTAAATTTCAAACAAATTTGCCAAGCTAAATCAGACTCTTCATCACAATCGATTACGATTGCATTCAACAATCCTTTTCCTCTCACTAAACTAATTAATGAATTTCTTGAAGCGATTTCGTTTAGTCCTTTTCTCAATATTATTCCGAGACGTTCTGCGTTTTCTGATAATTTTTCGTCACGAACTACTTCAAGAGCCGCAACAGCAACAGCCGCAGCTACTGGGTTTCCACCAAAAGTAGAACCATGTTGACCTGGTTTAATTACATTCATAATTCCATCATTTGCCAATACGGCAGAAACTGGATATACTCCTCCTGAAATTGCTTTTCCTAAAATAAGGATATCTGGTTTTACTTCTGGCGTATTTTCACATCCTTTAGTACAAGAACAATTTCCACAAGTAGCTAATAATCTACCAGTACGCGCTATTCCAGTTTGTACTTCATCAGCAATGAACAATACGTTATGCGCTTCACAAAGTGCTTTGGCTTTCGCCAAATAGCCTTCGGTAGGAACATAAACTCCTGCTTCACCTTGAATTGGCTCTACTAAGAAACCAGCTATATTTGGGCTTGATTTTAAAGCTGCTTCTAACGCATCTGTATCATCATATGGGATTTTGATAAAACCTTCTGTGAAAGGACCAAAGTTTTTACGTGCATTTTCGTCATTTGAAAACGAAATAATAGTCGTTGTTCTTCCATGGAAATTATTTTCACAAACGATAATTTGTGCTTGGTTTTCAGGAATTCCTTTTACCTCATAAGACCATTTTCTACAAATCTTCAAAGCCGTTTCAACAGCTTCAGCACCTGTATTCATTGGTAATACTTTGTCAAAACCAAAATATTTAGTCACATACTCTTCAAAAACGCCCAATTGGTCATTGTGAAAAGCACGAGAAGTTAATGTCAATGTTTGCGCTTGTTTTACCATTGCTCCAACAATTTTTGGATGACAATGACCTTGATTTACTGCAGAATAGGCCGACAAAAAATCATAATATTTTTTACCATCTACATCCCAAACAAAAACCCCTTCTCCTCTGTCAAGAACTACCGGTAATGGATGATAATTATGGGCTCCATATTTATTTTCTTTTTCTATTAACGCTTCTGACTTAGAAGAAAGTCCTTGATGTGTTTGTTCCATGATATATTGTTTTTTTTAATGCTTAGAATACAAAAATACAAATATTTTTTACTTTCACAATAAAAATAGATGTTTTTGACTTATTTTTTATATTAAAAAGTCAATTATCTTAATAAACGTGTTTTAAAAAGTCATATTTTATAAAATATACTTGCGTTTATAACGGTAAAAGAAAAAAAACAATTACTTTTATAGCTAATAAAGTTACGCATTTTAATTTAAAATAAATTTCATGGACATACTAGATGAATTCGATATTAATATTATTAAGGAATTAGAAAAAGATGGTCGTATGGCGTACTCTGCAATTGCTGCGACATTAAAAATATCTAATACTATGGTTCACCAGCGAATCAATCGCATGATGGAGCAAGGAATCATTACAGGAATAAAACCCATAATCAACGAAAAAAAAATCGGCTACGACTGGGGTGCTTTCACCGGAATTACACTGAATAAAGATGAAGATTCAAGCAGGATTATAGATGAACTTAAAAAAATACCTGAGGTGACAGAGTGTTATTACATCACCGGCTCTTATACCTTATATATAAAAATGATTGCACGCGATCACGAACACATGAGAAAATTGCTCTACGAAAAAATTGACACCATTCAAGGAATTGCTAAAACAGATTCGATGATTGAATTGGGTTGTGCTTTTAAGAGGAATATTTCGTTGTAATATCGTATAGCTAAAACAGTTGGGATTTACTTCTTTTCTAAAATAAAGAAATACCGCAATAAATATATTCTATAGTGTTGCGCTAAATTTTTATTTTTATTTCTGATATTTGTATAAACAAATAACACACGATGAAAAATTTAAAATATTTTATTTTAGGAGTACTTATCTACTCAAACGCCTCTTTTGGCCAACTAAAAGCAGTTGCTTATAATGACGGAAGCAAGATTTTAAACGGTTTTAAAATTAAACCTACAAAGAAAAGCGCTCAAAAACCTGGGATTTTGATTCTTCCAGCTTGGCATGGAATTGACAAAGCGTCAAAGGATATTGCAGGAGAATTAGCAAATTTGGGGTATCACGCTTTCATAGCAGATATTTACGGAGAGGGAAATTATCCAAAAGATAATGCAGAAGCGGGTCAAAAATCTGGTTATTATAAAACGAATTATAAGGAATATCAAACAAGAATTTCATTAGCCTTGGAACAATTGATTAAGGCTGGTGCTAATCCAGATAATATTGTAGTTATTGGATATTGCTTTGGCGGAACAGGAGTACTTGAAGCCGCTCGTGGGCATCTAAATGTAAAAGGAGTAGTTTCCTTTCATGGTGGCTTAGGTAGAGACAAAACAAGACCTACTGAAGAAATCACCACTAAAGTTTTAGTTTGTCATGGAGCTGACGATCCTTATGTATCTGCAGCAGAAATTACAGCATTTCAACAGGAAATGCGTGACACAAAAGCGGATTGGCAAATGATTTATTATGCAAATGCAGTTCACGGTTTTACCAATCCGGAATATGGAAATGATAATTCAAAAGGGGCAGCTTATAATGCCATTGCGGCAAGACGTTCATTCGAACATTTGAAAATTTTCCTGAATGAGGTTTTAAAAAAATAATATAGTATCCCAAAGCATGTAACTATTAGAGCTCAATTTGTACTAATGCTATACTCGAAGAGGATTTTATTGAAAATACTTTTTGGAAAACCTTAAAAAACCTTTAATTAAAACTGGGAAATTTGACCACAACATGCCTTTAGGATCAATAATAGACTATATAGTTTTAACAAATTGTACACTATTTGCATTTTACACTGTCATCAATCTAAAAGAACCTCTAAATGAAAAAAATTATTGCCTTATTTGTGCTAGCCACTACACTATCCTGTAGTAGTACAAAAATTACGGAATCAGCTGATAATTCTGATCCTACAAAATATATGAATACGATTACTGCTAACGAGCTAAAAACACATCTTTACATTGTGGCAGCAGACGGAATGGAAGGCCGGGAAACTGGTTCTGCAGGACAAAAAAGAGCAGGAACTTACCTTATCAATCAATATAAAAAAAATGGCATTTCTTTCCCTAAAGCAGCTAGCAGCTTTTACCAAAAAGTCCCTGCTGCATTTTTAAACGCTAAGCGAAATGAGAACCTACCCGATTCTGAGAACATTTGGGCCTTTATTGAAGGTTCAGAGAAGCCTAACGAAATCTTGGTCATATCTGCACATTACGATCATGTGGGAGTAAAAAATGGCGATGTCTATAATGGCGCTGATGACGATGGTTCTGGAACCGTTGCATTACTTGAAATTGCCGAAGCATTCCAAAAAGCAAAAAAAGAAGGACACGGCCCTAAACGTTCTATTCTGTTTTTACATGTAACAGGCGAAGAGCACGGTTTATTAGGTTCTAGCTATTATTCGGCAAATCCTTTATTCCCTATGGAGAATACCATTACCGATATCAATATCGATATGATAGGTCGTCGCGACGAAGCACATGCTAATTCAAATAACTACGTGTACGTTATCGGTGCAGACCGTCTGTCAACTGATTTAGACAACATCACTACAGATGCAAATAAAAAATACGTTCAAATGGAGCTGGACTATAAATACAATGACCTAGCTGACCCTAATCACTTTTATGAGCGTTCTGATCATTATAACTTTGCAAAGCATGGAGTTCCTTCTGTTTTTATATTTAATGGTGTTCATGCTGATTACCATAAAAAAACAGATACACCTGATAAAATCGAATACGATGCATTGGCAAAGAGAGCCCAACTGGCTTTTACTATGGCTTGGGAATTAGCTAATCGAGAAAACAGACCTGTTGTAGATAAAAAATAAAATTTGGGCAGCTCCGCGCTTCCCGTATCGTTGCAGAGGACTAGTTCCTGATGCAAAATAAAAAGAGCTTTGAATTACTTCAAAGCTCTTTTTATTTTAATCCCTTTTCACACACTTCATTTGCAATTCAACAAAATTATACCATACCCGTTTTATAAATATATTATTCATTATGATGAATAAAAGTCGATTATAAGATTATTTATTCTCCTAACCATAATAAACTTTTACAATAAGATTAGATTACAAGAAGTACTTACCAAAATCGAAAGTGAAAATAAAAAAGTAATACAAAAATTACATTTTTAATAGAACCAATAAACAATTTGTTAAATAGTTGTTAAACAGAATATTAAGTTTCATTAATAGCTTCGATTTATAAAAAATATCATGTAAATTTGATTGGTTTTGAATTTCAAATGATCTTTAGAAATATAAGTACAATTCCCCCTCGTATTTAAGAATTAGAAAGAAATTGATTCACTGTCACATCCCCAAACTTGCATGATTTACGTTTTCTCCTAAATGAAACTATATACTAACCGCTGCATTATAAATTGCGGCCCCAACAAAAAATAAATTATTAAATAGCTCCCCAAACCTCCCATATCCTTAATTAAATAATGGTTACTGATTATTTTTAACTTTTAATTGTTTAATTATGAAAAATGAAGTAAAAATTCATGAAGTGAGCTCCTCGTCCCTCAAAGGCCGACGTGAGTTTCTTAAATTAAGTGGAATGGCAGTAGCCGGAACAGGACTATTTCTGGCTGGATGCAGTTATGATGAAAAAACAGAGCTAAATGGTTCTTTTAACAACACAGCTAAAATGGGAAATAATGGACATTTCCCCGGTGTTAAAAACGGCATCTTTGATCTAGGAGGAAATGATTTTGGCGTATTGACCTACGCTTATGCATTAGAACAACTGGAAGCCGACTTTTATACTAAAGTAGTAAATGCTTCAGGTTTTTCTTCTACTTTTAATGATATCGAAAAAGAAGTGCTAACCGATCTGTATCACCATGAAGTGATTCATCGTGAATTTTTCAAAACTGCATTGACTTCCGGCTTACCAAACCCGAAACATCAATTGTTGCCAGACCTTTCATTTGCTTATGGTAATTTAAATTTCAATAATAGAGATCAGGTTTTAGCAACTGCAAAAGCACTAGAAGACACTGGAGTTGCTGCTTACAATGGTGCTGGTAGATTACTATCCAATCCCGATTATTTATTATTAGCAGGAAAAATAGTATCTGTCGAAGCGAGACACGCTTCAGCCATTAGAAGCTTAATTAATCCTAACTCAGCTGATTTTGCTGGGGATGATGTGATAGATATGACTACAGGTCTTGATGTGAGTAAAAATCCATCGGAGGTAGCTTTAATCGCAGCTACTTTTATCACTACTCCTTTTACCGCAAAATACTTACCATAACCTTAAACCTTAACATTATGAATATTTTAAAATTTATAGAATCGTTCACCACAGAGAATATGATGAACGTTAAAGGCTCTCGAAGAGATATTTTTAGTCAAGTGGGTCTGGTAGGAAAAAATGCAGCATTAACAGCAATCCCGTTTGGAATTGCCGCGTTAACATCAACAAAAGCTACCGCAGCTGTAAAAGATAGTACATCAGGAAACCCTATTGCTGCATTGCAATTAGCACTTACATTAGAATATTTGGAAGATGAGTTTTACCAATTAGGTTTAGATTCAGGAGTAATACCAGCAGGAGGACGAGAAGAAAAAGTGTTTATGCAGATCGCTGCACACGAATCAGATCATGTAACTTTTTTACAAAACGGTCTTGGCGCTAATTCTATCTCTAAACCAACATTTGACTTTACTGTGGGTGGTGTTTTCGATCCCTTTAATAATTATGCTCAATTTCTAGCTCTTGCCCAAGCATTTGAAGATACAGGAGTACGAGCATACAAAGGACAAGCCGCTAATCTAATTTCAACACCTGATTTACTTACTGCAGCATTACGAATCCATTCTGTTGAGGCTAGACATGCATCAGAAGTAAGAAGGCTTCGAGGCCTTAAAGGATGGATAACAGGTAGTGAAAGAGGTGCAGGTATGCCCGTAGCAACACAGGCGGTGTACAATGGAGAAGAAGTTACCTCTCAAGCAGGTTATGATACCGCTTTTCTATTTGGAGCTGCAGCTGGTTCTGAAGCGTATGACGAACCGTTAACAGGACCCGAAGCTGTTGCGATTGCAAGCTTGTTTATCGTATAAGAATAATACTCAAAATTAAACGCACAAAAAAAGCCTCTCATTTCTGAGAGGCTTTTGCCTTTTGGGTGGAAGACGGGGCTCGAACCCGCGACCCTCGGTACCACAAACCGATGCTCTAACCAACTGAGCTACAACCACCATAATGCTTAGCGGTGGCAAAGATACAACATAAGTTCACTTTTGCAAATAATTTTTTCAAAAAAATCAGGAAATTTAGAGCAAATCTCCTAAACTATTGACTGCCAAATATCTTTCTACCGTAAAACCTTCCGCAAAATCTACTCCTGCAAGTCTACCTAGGTCCTGCGAGCGGTAATTCACGCTTTCTAAGAAGTTTTTAGAGGTAATTGGCGACTCGGGTTCTTTAGAATCCTTGTCATAAAACTGAGAACCATAAGCTAATATCGATTCTATTTTAGCAGCTGTAAATCCTGTAATATCTACGACAAAATCAGGTTCAATGTTTTTCCATTGAATGTAATGATAAACGGCTTTAGGCCTCCATGCTAACTGCAGCTCTCCGTCTAGTTCTGTTTCTATCTTCCTCAATCCAGATAAAAAACAAGCGTTAGAAACTAATTTACTCCCTTTTTCGTGATCAATATGACGATCGTCAATAGCATTACATAACACAATATCCGGTCGGTACTTCCTGATTATTTTTATAATTTCAAGTTGGTGTTTTTCGTCATTAACAAAAAAACCGTCTCGCATCTCCAAATTTTCTCTAACAGAAACCCCGAGAATTTTTGCGGCAGCATTTGCTTCCTGATCTCTAATTTCGGCTGAGCCTCGAGTCCCTAATTCCCCTCGAGTCAAATCAATAATACCAACGGTCTTCCCTAAGGATATTTCTTTTAAAATGGTTCCCGAACATCCCAATTCCACATCATCTGGATGGGCCCCGAAAGCTAATATGTCTAATTTCATTTTTATATTTATTTGTATCTTTTTCTTACTTATTTTCTTTTTTCTCTAACCAGTTCTCTTCTTACAACACCCGCTTCATTGTCATGGATTTGTTGACGCTCTCCTTCCACTCTTTTCCTGGATTACTATCTTTTGTGATACCACAACCCATATATAAATGTGCCTGCTTGTCCTTGATTTTCATGCATCTTAAATTGACATACAAATCAGATTTTAAAGTCTCTTTATTAAATGCTTCTTTATTTAATTCTCCAAGAAAACCGGTGTAATACTCTCTATCATATCCTTCATTTTCCAAAATAAAATCCTTTGCTTCCTGTTTAGGTAAACCACAAACCGCAGGCGTAGGATGCAAAACAGAAATCACCTGCTTCAAATTGGAATTATCGCTTAATACACCTTCAATATCTGTTTTAATGTGTAATAAAGCACCCGCTTTTAAAGCATAAGGACTTGATATCGCTACTTCTGAAGTCAGGTCTTTTAAATTATTTAAAATGAAGTCGGTGACGAACTGTTGTTCTTCCATTTCCTTTTTCTCCCAAATTGCTTCGGCTAAACCCTGGCTTTTTTGTGTTCCCGCTAATGCCATAGTAGAAAACTTCTTATCATCAGCTTTAAGCAATCGTTCCGGCGTAGCGCCCATCCACAAACCTATTTTTGGGTGAAACCAACAATAACAAAAAGCATTTGGGTAGCTTTGAATCAATTTTTCAAAGACTGAAACCAAATCAAAATTAGCCAGATCGATAGTTTCTTTCCTGGAAACCACAACCTTTTTAAAAACACCCTCGCCTATAGCGTCAATTCCTTTTTGCACCAAAGATTCAAAATGTTCCTGACTTTGTTTATTTTCTAATTGAGTAAATTCAGAATCAGGAGTTTCTTCACCAGAAGTTATCAATGCACTCCATTTTACTGACTGTTCAAAAGGAATCAATATCATTTGGCTGCCTACAAAAGGAGCAAAAACAAAACCAGCTTCCTCAAAATTTTCAGCAAAATATAAGTGGTCATTTTTCTGAAAATACCCAACCACTTTAATATTATCTGGCTTTTTGTAGAGTACAAAAGGTAAGTTCTGCGATTCTTGTTGTTTTACTTTGATAAAAAAATCAATCATAATTTACTTTATTATAAACCGAAGTTTAATTAATATAAAAGCCCCCTTATTCTTGTTTTATCGTTCTTTTAGGCAAAACCATATTGGTCAATTTGCATAGTGAAATGAGACTGTCATTTTCATCGGTAATGCGTATTTCCCAAAGATGAATGCTTCTACCTTTATGAATAATCTTTGCTGTCGCAGTCACTATCCCGTTGCGTTTTGCCTTTAAATGATTTGCCGAAATCTCAATTCCGCGCACTTCACTAAGCTCTGGATTGATAAATAAAAATGAAGCCGCACTACCGACACTTTCTGCCAAGGCCACCGAGGCACCGCCGTGCAAAAGCCCCATAGGTTGGTGAACAGTTGGATTCACTGGCATTGTTGCTGTCAAAAAATCTTCTCCAGCATCAACATACTCAATATTTAAGGTTTCCATTAAAGTGTTTTTGGAAATACGATTACAGTATTCCAGTATTTTTTCTTTATCGAATGTCATGAATTTTATTTTATAGAATGTAAATTTAGACAAAAGACGAGAAACAAAATACTAAAAACAATCTTTAGCATAGAATTAGCATCTGTTCAAAACATAAATCAAGTAATTATTCTTAAAATCAGGAACAATCTTTTTTTTAAAACTATTAAAAAAAGTAAACTTTGATAATGTAATCGTTTTGTTTTTCTTCATCTATAATCACGAAAACGCTTTTCTGTACCCACTAAATAACGTCACATTACATATTCTAATCTAAAATTCAGTACCATTCAAATGAGTTTTTTGCTATTTTTACACAAAATCAAACGAAATGCGTCCTTACTCTCTATTGTTTCTTATTGGATTTCTGTTGTTAGTTTGCTCTTGCCGTTCTGATTTTGAAACGGTTGCAAGTACAGGAGATTTAACTTTTTCAAAGGACACAATTTATCTAGACACCGTTTTTACCAATATAGGCTCCAGTACGTACCGACTAAAAGTGTACAATAAAAGTAAAAATGACATTACTATTCCCACGATAAAACTGGCAAAAGGACTAAATTCTAAATACCGCATGACCGTGGACGGAATGCAAGGAAGCGAAGGGAAATCGTTTAAAAACGTAGACCTACTTGCTAAGGACAGCCTATATATTTTTATAGAAACGACTGCCAACATTACCGATGCTAGCCCATCAGACTTCCTCTATACCGACCAAATTGAATTTGACGCCGGAACAAATTTACAAAAGGTAGAATTAGTGACGCTTATCCAAGATGCCGTTTTCTTATATCCAAAACGTTTTGCAGATGGTACTACCGAAACACTGCCGCTAGCTGACGAAAAAATATATGGCTTTTATCTGGATGAAAATGATCCCGTAAATGGAAACGAACTCGTATTCACTAACCAAAAGCCGTATGTTATATACGGTTACGCTGCAGTTCCCACAGGAAAAAAAGTTGTTTTTAATTCAGGATCTCGTGTTCATTTCCATGCAAACTCCGGACTTATCGTGAGCAATAATGCCTCCATAAATATCAATGGATCCAAATCAAATTCAGCGCTCTCTGAAAATGAAGTTGTTTTTGAAGGCGACCGCCTCGAACCTGAATATGCTGATGTTCCCGGACAATGGGGAACAATCTGGCTTACAAATGGCAGCACAAATAATATCATAAATCATTTAACTATAAAAAATGCCACTATTGGTTTATTAATTCAAAACAATGACGGAACTACGGTGTCCATTAAAAATACCCAAATTTACGATTCTTCCAATTATGGGATCTTAGCACAAACTGCAAAAATCAATGGAGAAAACATAGTGATTAATTCTGCTGGACTAGCTAGTCTATCCTGTTCTTACGGCGGAAACTATAAATTCAGTCATTCCACATTCAATAATAACTGGAACAGTTCGTCGCAAGTTGCCGTTTCCATAGACAATTTTATTACAGCTGCCGTTCCCGAAGTGAAAGACCTAACGCAAGCTACTTTTAATAATTGTATTATTTATGGTTCGTATTCGAATGAATTGAGCTTATCAAAAAAAACAACGGCCACATTTGCCTATCAATTCAACAATTGCTTGATAAAATATGATGCTACAACCACAAATCCAGATTATCAATTTGCAACTGATCCCGCTCATTATTCAGCAATTATTTTAAATCTGAGTCCGAAATTCTACAATATCAACTTGAATAAACTGAATATTGATGCAACTTCTGCTGCTTTCGCAAAAGGGAATACGGCCTATTCGATTCCATTAGATATTCTAGGAAACACTCGAACTACACCCCCTGATTTAGGTGCGTATCAAAATAAACCATTCCCAAAATAATAGTAGCTAAAACTTCGTTATTCAATATTCTAAATTGAACATTCGACCTTATTGTTTTTTTTACATTTAGAGTGTAGAATTTCGAATGCCGAATATTCATATTCTGATCATTCTGTCTAAATTAGACCTTCTTTAAAAAGTCGTTTTTTACACTTGTTCTTACTGTTTTTTTAGACTAAATTTGCACCGTAATACAACAAACTACACAACAATGATCCATTTCTTTGAAAACCAAAGCAAAGCAATTTTTGCAGTACAAACGCAAGGCGAAATTTCAGCTCAAGACATTTCAAAATTAAACTGGCTTTTTGCCGACTCAAATAAAATCGAAAAATCCGTACTGACGGATTTTTTTGTTGGTCCCCGCGCCGCAATGGTAACTCCTTGGAGTACTAATGCCGTTGAAATCACCCAAAATATGGCTATTTCAGGGATTATTAGAATTGAGGAGTTTCAGTATGCTACAGCTGATTCTGCCGATTTTGACCCAATGCTTTCGCAAAAATATTCCGAGTTAAATCAAACTATTTTCACCATCGATATCGCACCAGAAGCCATTTTAGATATTGATGATATTGCAGCATACAACAAACAAGAAGGATTGTCTTTAAGTCCAGAAGAAGTAGAATACCTTGATAACTTAGCTTTTAAAATAGGTAGAAAACTAACTGACTCTGAAATATTTGGTTTCTCACAAGCCAATTCAGAGCACTGTCGTCACAAGATTTTCAACGGAAAATTTGTTATTGATGGTGTAGAAAAAGAATCTTCTTTATTCAAAATGATTAAGAAAACATCGTTAGAAAATCCTAACGACATCGTTTCGGCATATAAAGACAATGTGGCTTTTGTAAAAGGGCCTCGTGTAGAGCAATTTGCTCCAAAAAGCGCAGACAAACCTGATTTTTATCAAGTAACAGAATTTGATTCGGTTATTTCCTTAAAAGCAGAAACACATAATTTTCCAACCACTGTAGAGCCTTTCAATGGAGCTGCAACGGGTTCAGGTGGAGAAATCCGCGACCGTTTAGCAGGAGGACAAGGTTCATTACCTATGGCAGGAACGGCAGTTTATATGACTTCGTACTCTCGTCTAGAAGAAAACAGACCATGGGAAAACGGAATGGCCGAGAGAAAATGGTTGTACCAAACTCCAATGGATATTTTAATCAAAGCCTCAAACGGAGCTTCTGATTTTGGAAACAAATTCGGACAACCGCTTATTACAGGTTCTGTTCTGACTTTCGAACATGAAGAAGACGCCCGTAAATTAGGTTTCGACAAAGTGATTATGCAAGCGGGTGGAATTGGTTACGGAAAACTAGAGCAAGCAATCAAAAAAACACCACAAACAGGAGACAAAATCGTTATCCTAGGTGGTGAAAATTATAGAATCGGAATGGGTGGAGCTGCGGTTTCTTCTGCAGACACCGGCGCTTTTAGTTCTGGTATCGAGTTAAACGCAATCCAACGTTCGAATCCAGAAATGCAAAAAAGAGTTGCCAATGCCATTCGTGGATTGGTAGAAAGCAATGAAAACCCAATCGTATCTATCCATGATCACGGTGCTGGAGGACACTTAAACTGTCTGTCAGAATTAGTGGAAGATACTGGAGGTTTGATTGACTTGGACAAATTGCCTGTGGGCGACCCTACCCTTTCGGCAAAAGAAATCATCGGTAACGAGTCTCAAGAAAGAATGGGATTAGTTATTGGTCAGAAAGACATTGACACCTTACAAAAAATTGCCGATAGAGAGCGCGCTCCTATGTACCAAGTAGGTGACGTGACCGGAGACCATCGTTTTACATTCGAATCAAAAACTACAGGTGCTAAACCAATGGATTTTGCTTTGGAAGACTTTTTTGGAAGTTCGCCAAAAGTGGTTATGACCGATTCAACAATCGACAGAAATTATGCTGATTTAGAATACAGTGTAAGAAACATATCAACTTATCTTGAACAAGTGCTTCAACTAGAAGCTGTGGCTTGTAAAGACTGGTTAACAAACAAAGTAGACCGTTGTGTGGGTGGTAAAGTTGCCAAACAACAATGTGCTGGACCGTTGCAATTACCGTTAAATAACTGTGGTGTAATGGCTTTGGATTACAACGGAAAAGAAGGAATTGCCACTTCTATCGGGCATTCGCCTGTAGCCGCTTTACTTGATCCTGTTGCAGGAAGTAGAACCGCTATCGCTGAGGCATTGTCAAATATCGTTTGGGCTCCTATCAAAGACGGCTTGGACGGAATTTCACTTTCGGCCAACTGGATGTGGGCTTGTAAAAACGAAGGAGAAGATGCTCGTTTGTACGCAGCCGTAGAAAGTTGTTCGAATTTTGCAATCGAATTAGGGATCAATATTCCAACAGGAAAAGACTCCCTTTCGATGAAACAAAAATATCCAAATGAAGAAGTAATTGCTCCGGGAACGGTTATTATTACCGCAGGAGGAAATTGTACTGATGTTAAAAAAGTAGTAGAACCTGTACTGCAAAGAAACGGTGGATCTATTTATTATATCAATTTATCACAAGATGAATACAAACTAGGTGGTTCTTCGCTTGCACAAACGTTGAACACGATTGGGAAAGACGCACCAACAATTAAAGACTCAGCTTTCTTCAAAAGAGCCTTCAATACCGTTCAGGAATTAATATTGGAAGACAATATACTTGCAGGACACGACATCGGAAGTGGTGGTTTGATCACTACCCTATTGGAAATGTGTTTCGCTGACAATAATTTAGGTGCTAAAATAGATTTCTCTGTTTTTGAAGAGAAAGACATCATCAAATATTTATTTGCTGAGAACATCGGAATCGTGTTCCAAGCCAAAGACGATACAGCATTAGAAAGCAAACTAAACGCAAACAATATCGCTTTCTACAAAATGGGGACGGTAACTACCGAAGCTACTTTAGACTTTGGTCCTTGCAAATTAGACATCGCTAAATACAGAGACATTTGGTTTAAAACTTCGTTTTTATTAGACCAAAAACAATCTAAAAACGGAACGGCGCAAGCACGTTTTGATAATTACAAAAACCAAGCATTAAACTATACTTTCCTAACACATTTCACAGGAAAGAAACCAGTAATCGATGCTTCGAAACCACGTCCAAAAGCGGCTATTATCCGTGAAAAAGGAAGTAACTCGGAACGTGAAATGGCAAACGCTATGTACTTAGCCGGTTTTGATGTAAAAGACGTTCACATGACCGATTTGATTTCAGGTCGTGAGACATTAGAAGACATTCAATTCATTGGAGCTGTGGGAGGTTTCTCTAACTCAGATGTATTGGGTTCTGCTAAAGGTTGGGCAGGAGCTTTTAAATACAACGAAAAAGCAAATACGGCCTTGAAAAACTTCTTCAAACGTGAAGATACATTGTCAGTAGGAATTTGTAATGGTTGTCAGTTGTTTATGGAACTGGAAGTAATCAATCCAGAGCACGAAGTACACGGGAAAATGTTGCATAACGAAAGCCACAAACACGAAAGTATCTTTACTTCGGTAACGGTACAGGATAACAAATCAGTGATGTTGTCTTCATTAGCAGGAAGCACTTTAGGAGTTTGGGTTTCACATGGAGAAGGTAAATTCAACTTACCTATGGGTGAAGAAAATTACAATATCGTGGCTAAATACGGTTATGAAGGTTATCCAGCAAACCCGAATGGTTCTGATTTTAACACGGCAATGTTATGTGATACAACTGGACGTCATCTAGTAATGATGCCGCACATTGAGCGTTCTACATTTCAATGGAACTGGGCACATTACCCAAAGGATAGAAACGATGAAGTTTCGCCTTGGCACGAAGCCTTTGTGAATGCCAAAAAATGGATTGACAAAAAATAAATTTTAGTTATTTATATAGTAAAAGCGTTCTCCACAGAGAACGCTTTTTTTTTGTAATATATTTTTAAATTCTTGTTAATAACTTAGTTGTGTTAAAAAAATCACAATCGGTTAATTTAGTACATTTGAAAATAATGACTTACAAATAAACTATTTTTAATATAATTATAAAATCAAACCATGTTCGGAATTAAGCACATAAAATTTGATGCAATGACTTATGTTTTACATTTTAAGAATGGAAGCATAAAAAAAGAAGGACGTGGACTTTCGTTCTTCTATTTCTCGCCAAACAGTTCTATCGTTGCTATTCCCATGGGAAGTAATGATTTGCCGTTTATTTTTAGCGAATCGACTAATGATTACCAAACGGTTACCATTCAGGGGCAAATAAGCTACAAAATTACCAATCCAAAAACCTTATCAGATGTTTTGGATTTTACCGTTGAAGATAACGGACAATACAAGAAAAATGACATTGAGAAGTTGAACCAAAGACTTATTAATGAGGCGCAAACAGCAACTTCTTCTTTTATTCATAGTATAAAATTAAAAGATTCCATTCGTTCTGCTAAAACCATCGAAGAAAGTATCATCGAAGGTTTGAAAAAATCCTCCGCTATCAATATGCTCGGAATAGAAATTTTGGGTGCGAATATATTGGCGATTTCCGCAACTCCGGAAATGTCAAGAGCATTGGAAACCGAAACAAGAGAAAAACTACAGCAAGAAGCGGATCAAGCCATTTATGAAAGACGAAATTTTGCGGTAGAACAAGAACGAAAAATTAAGGAAACAGAGTTAAATACTGAAATTGCTATTGAAGAAAAACAAAAGCAAATTACAGAGAAGAAAATGGAATCGGAGGTTATAAAAGCGGAAAACAATCGAAAATTGAGAGAAATGCAGCTCGAAGCAGATATTTCTGTAGAAAACCAACGGAAATTATTAATTGAGGAGAAAACACAAAACGATAAAATAGAAGCAGAAACACAAGGTTATGTGATTGAAGCAACTTTGAAACCCTACAAAGAAATGGATTGGAGAATTCTGACAGCTTTGAACAACAATCCAGATCCTAAATTCAATATTTCCCTTGCATTTAGACAACTAGCTGAAAATGCAGATAAAATTGGAACACTAAACATTAGTCCTGATCTATTGGATTCTTTATTAAGCGAAAAATAAGAAAACCATGAGCACGGAATATGCCATTATTGTCAAAAACAAAACTCGGCTCGAATTACTAATTGAACGATTCAACACAAAAGCACAAGCAAAGTTCTATATAGAGCGCCTTGGTGGCAACTTTGACGATTACGAAATTGAAAATGAGATTTTCCAAAATGCTTTGCAGTCGTTGCAAACTCAGCTTTCGAAAGTCATCAAAAACAAAATCGTCGAAAGAAACTTTGTTTCGTCGTTTATATTCTCAGAAAATCAATTAATCATTGTCATAGGTCAAGATGGATTAGTAGCCAACACGGCAAAATATTCTAAAAACACCCCCATTATTGCCGTAAATCCAGATAAAGAAAGATATGATGGAATATTATTGCCTTTTGATGTTTCAAATTTTATTGGAGGTGTAGAAAATGTAATCACCAATAAATTCAACTCAAAAACCATGCGATTTGCAGAAGCAAAACTCAATGATGGACAACGACTCTTAGCGTTTAATGATTTGTTTATTGGCGCATCGACGCATATTTCTGCCAAATATAAAATAAGTTACGATAATAAGAAGGAAGAACAATCTTCTAGCGGATTAATTGTCTCTACCCCCGCGGGGTCTACAGGTTGGTTAAGTTCAATTTTTAATATGTCTTATGGAATCACAGGCCTTTTTGAAAAGAACCTAAAACTAAAAAGACCCAAATTGAAGGACGACGAATTGCTGTTTGCGGTTAGGGAACCTTTTCAAAGCGTCAGAACCCAAATTGGGATCACAGCAGGAATTATTAAAAACCAAAATAATTTAACGATTGAATCACTAATGCCCACAAGCGGAGTCATTTTCAGCGATGGGGTAGAATCTGATTTTTTACGCTTTAATAGTGGCGCGATTGCAACAATTGGAATAGCGAAAGAAACCGCAAAAATGGTGTTGAATGAATGACTTCCCCTGCCAATACAAACTTCTCACTTATCCAATATCATTGCTTTTTGAATAAAAAAAACATTCCTAGTAACCTTTTGTATAATGATACAAAAATAAATCACTAGGAATGAAAATTCAATAGATTAGCATTGCAAAATTACGCAGTTAATGCATCGACAATTTCAGAAACTGGACGTATTGCAGTCGTGTTTTCTATCGTTGGTCCGGCAACCCAAACGGTTTTATACGTGAATTCAGTAGCAGCTTTAGTAACGGCATTAGATCCCATCATGTATCGGATCATTTTTACCCATTTTTTCAAGCTTTTATTTTTATTTAAAGTACGCTCTAACCAGGTTTGTTTCGTACCCACTTTTTTAATGTAAGGCGTATTAATAACCGTACAAGGCGTCCCTGATATTTTCTCTGTCAAGACAATATCTTTCGCACCATAATCAACACAGGCTTGTTTGTATTCCTCAGAAACGCCAGACTCAATCGAGGCTATAAAAGGGCTGCCCACAGATACACCTATCGCACCATAGCGTAACATTTTGTCTAAATCGGATTTAGTACTCACTCCACCAGCAGAAATGACAGGTAATCCCGTCTTTTCATTTAGTTCTTTAATCAATTGCTCTGGAGATTGTGGTCCTCGATGACCTCCCGCTAAATTATTAACTGCAATAATAGCATCTGCTCCTAAACTTTCTACTTTTTTGGCGAAAGTTAAATCCGTAACATCGCAAAAAACTTTGATTCCCACTTTATGAGCTGCCTTAATAGTTTCTTCCGGCGAGCCTAAAGAAGTAATTATAAAATCAACTTTTTCAGCACACAAAACTTCCAGTTGATCTTTGTATTTGATATTGGATTTATTCACAATCAAATTATAACCAAAACTACCTCCTGGTACTTTTGCTGCCCTAAGTTCTAAAATGGAATCGCGCAGTTCCTCTAATGTTCTGTAGTTTAAGGCTGGAATACAACCCGCTACACCCGATTTCATTCCTTCAATTACCATTTTAGTATTTGAAACCAGAAACATAGGTGCCATTATTAGTGGACGATCAATATTCAAAAGGGAAGTTAACGTAGGCTTTGTCATTACTTAAAGTTTTAATTCAAACAAATATAACCAAATATACTATGCACGCCTACTATTTATACACTAAAACAAAACACGAGGCTTAATTCACAGTCGAACTCCTTTCACAAACAAGTAGATCTCGCAGCAACAGTAAATTTTAGCTAACATAAAAACTGTAAATCAGTACACTAATAACGAAATTGCATTTGGTAAAACGGAAATACCTAGGTTTCCCGATGCTAAATATTCCCCATCCACTTCTGATACAGCAACACCATCCTTTACCCTGATATCTATTTTTCCTGTTTCAAAGTAAATTGCTTCAGGATGATTAACCTTTTTCCCTGATTTCAGATTATTCAAATTCTTGATATAGTCTACCAAGCTTACTCGGCCTAGTAGGGTTATATTTAATTTCCCATCATCGATCTTAGCAAATGGATTAATTGTAAGCCCATCTCCAAAGATACTTCCATTACAGATAGCCACCATGAGTACGGGGCCTTCGAAATTAAAATTAGGGGTTGTAATTTTCAAAACAGGTACGCGATATCCAATAAAAGCACGTAATATAGCTATTCCATACGATGTTTTTCCCCCGAGAAACCGGCGTTGCTTCTCTAGAATTTGTACCACCTTCCCTCCAAAACCGATATCCGTGATATTTATAAAATAGGTTACTCCAAGCGAGCTTTCGATTTTGCCCACATCAACAGACTGTATTTCGTTCCTGAGAACAGCCTCTATCAAAGAGTTGGGATTTAGCGCTAAATTAGTTCCTCGTACGAAATCATTTCCCGTACCGTTAGCCAATATCCCTAAAGTGATATTGTTTTTTTTACTTTGTATTATTCCGTTTACCACTTCATTTATGGTACCGTCCCCTCCCACTGCTACAATGACGTCGAACCCACTCAAACAAGCCTGATTTGCAAAAATGATAGCCTCTTTCGGTCCTTTACTAATGAATGATATGGATTCAATTGCAATATGATTTTCGCAATCCGTAATGCTGCGTTTTACCTGATCCGACAGTTTACGTGAGCCATTGATTATAAATGCCATTTTCTTTGCCATTTTCCAAATATATCAAAATTTACCTAAACAATATAGTTCGTTTTTGTGGGTAAATAATAAACAATTCCCAGCTGCCAAAATTCGGGTTGCTGTTAGCCGAAACCCATTAGAGTTAAAGTTTTTGTCGCACAAAAAAAGCAGAAAGTTTTCTTAATACTTTCTGCCTTTTATATATATCTTCTAACAACAATTAGCTTCACAAAATTACGGCTAAAATGTAAAAACTTATAACCTGCAATTAAACATAGCTATTCATTAAGCTCTTATTCACTTTGAAATGCAACTCAAGCAAACTTGTTTCTCTATTTAAGTCTTATTGTACCAATACATCTGTTTCTAAATATTCATCTAGGTCAATTTCAACATTAGCCATAAAAATTTCAGGCTCCCTTATAGTCAACCAATAATCGGCAACGATGCTTAAAATAATATCCTTTAAACCACTTAAAGAACTTTCAACTTGATGCTCCTCGTCTTTAATTACTTCGATAAGTAATTCATTTACTTTTTTGATTTTTTCTAAATTCGTCATCCTAATTAATTATTTGATTGCTAACTACAGTTTCACTTTGTATCTAAAACTTTCTAAATATAGCTGCTAAACCGTTGTATTACTTCTAATTAATAAACACGTAGATTTTCTATATTTTCAAGCTAAAGTAAATGAATTAACTCTTTAGGACAATACCCACTTTTAGTGATATTTTGCATGTAAAAAAGATTCTTAATTTCTAAAATAGAAATTATTTAGCAGCAATCAAAAAAAATAAGGGATAGAGATGTTTATATTGCTTTATATCTTCCATTTTAAAATCAATTAAATTTATAAATTTTAGGATAAATTGAAACTTTTTTTAACTTTAATAAAAAATATCTGATATTTATTTAAAAGAGTCGGAAGGTTATTTAGCATCCCTAATATTGATAATTTCATTTTTAATGAAAAATTTCAACACATTTCGGGTAATCAATTCAATAGGAGCAGTACTATTTATCCTTTATGGAATTGTGCTTTCAATCTCCTGGCCTATTATTATTACGAATGCCTTTATTTTAGGTGTGAATATATACAATCTAACGAAACACTATCGAAATCCTGACTGCAAACAAACGTAATAAAAGCTAAAAGTTGTCTTTCGAAAAAATACCACAAGAATTGATTATTCAATTATATAGCGCTAGTAAGTTTAAAAAAAAATCAAAATCTAACTAAAATGACAAAATACCCTACCATTCTATTTCTTACCATACTATTAGCGGTAACAAATACTTATGCCCAGAATCAAGTAGAAGAAATTGTAGCAAGAGACGGAATCCACTATATAACAACATCCATTGATTACCCTATAACAGGTACCTACCTCTTTGACGGCGAAACGGAACCTATTGTACAATTAAATCCCAATGGAACTGGCGTTTTTCAACTACCCGACTTGTCAAAAACCCCTATGGTGTGGGGAATTGAATGTTTTAAGAATGGTACACCCATTTACCAAAAAGGATTTAATTATGCCGTATACACACTTTGGTATAAAAGCAATGAACAGTTTACAGAAACGGATGTTAAAAATAATTGGATTAATGCACATTTTTCAATTCACTTTGAAAAGAAGAAAATGTTCATCTTAGGAGAAAGAAGTAAAGATTATATGGAGTAAACGATAAAATCAAAAGCCGAAACAAATTGTTTCGGCTTTTGATTTTATAGATAAATGAATATTTGCACACACTATTTATTTTTCCAATAGTTTCTCACTATAATATGCTATTTCATCTGTAATTAATCCTTCACTATTGAAAGTATCAATAAAAAGGACCGGTAATACTATTTTTTTATTATCCGATTTTCTTGTCATGTTACAATTCCACCACGACTGAACAACTTTTGCATCTCCAAGTTCATAATTAAAATAATCCGGATACCCCACCATATCCATACTTAAAACATCAAATTGTTGCGTCATCTTTTTATCCATTTCCTTCATTTGGTCCAGGTTTAAACTTTTTTCATCTGGAGCCATATTTATATTTCTGAAACTTGCATTTTTATCATAAAAACTATAGGCCTTATCATAATCTTTGTTTCCAAATGCTTGAACCATCACCCTTACTTTATTAATATAGTCATGATGATTATATATCGTTCCGTTTTTTCTGACACTATAACTATCATTAATTTCACTACCAACACCAGCGTCTGAATAAGTCATTATTGATTTTATTTTCTTGTCTTTATTTACGACGAATAATTTATGTATTGGCATGTCAATTTTTACGCCCGTTTTTTTGTGCACTCCTTTCACATCTTCCCATGTCTGTACCCAAACAACATCTTTTTGATTGTCATCTGTATATTCTAATGCATCAGGATAGGCACCTGGAGAACGTTTAATACTTAAATAATCAATATTATCTTTCCAATTTTTAACACTTTTTAAAAAAGAAGCTTTATCACTCCCTTTATCAGCTTGATTGGTACCATTATAGGATTTAAAATCATCGGCTAAATAACTAGCTACTTTATTTTCATCTCCACTAACAAAGGCTTTAGTCATGGCTTCAACTACGGTAATAGCAGGATGCTCAACATAAATAGTACCATTAGCTTTCTTTTGCGCGTATGTGATAAGAGTTGTCCCCATCATCACAATTAGTATTGCTTTTTTCATTTTATTAATAGTATTAGTTAATAATACCTTAAATATAGCAAAAATATACCTAAATACTTGATAAACAATAATATATAAATTAATTTCAAATCAAAAAAAGCATACAAACAAGCATAAATTCTATTGATCTAAACTCTAAATTTTAGGAAATCAATTATTCAGGCTTCAATCAGGAGCGACTTTCCTCTTTTACAAAGTCTATTATTATTAGGATACCATTACAGCTTTATAAAACGAAAAACTGCCATTCGAACAAAATGAAAGGTGACTTCTTTACAATAAATAAAATTTACTATAGGTTTATTACAAAGCTCCCGAATAGGATTAAATTCCATCAATAACACTGTATAATTTACAAAAAAAACATTATTATCGTTGTTTTTTAACTACTTTGCATCACTATTAAATATTATATGATGACATCCGTAACTAGAATTTTTGATTTTCCGTATTATCAGCTAGAACAATATTCTTCAATCGCAGATGCTTTAGCAACAAAGAAAGATGGTGTTTGGATAAAAACTTCAACTGAAGAATTTATTTCCAAAGCCAATGCTGTTTCCAGAGCACTCTTAAGAATGGGTATTCAGAAAGACGATAAAATCGCGATGATTTCTACAAACAACAGAACGGAATGGAGTATTATGGACATTGGGATTCTACAGACAGCGGCCCAAAATGTACCCATCTACCCAACAATCACGGCAGACGATTATGCATACATCCTCAATCATTCTGGCGCAACTTATTGTTTTATATCTGATGTGGAAATATTTGAAAAAATAAATACAATACGGGATAAAGTTCCAGCATTAAAAGAAGTGTACTCATTCGATGAAATTCCAGGTTGTAAAAACTGGTCAGAATTGCTTCTTCTTGGAGAAGACCAAAGCAATCAAAATGAACTAGAAGAACGAAAAGAAAAAGTATTAGCTAACGATTTAGCTACCATTATTTATACCTCTGGAACCACCGGAACACCAAAAGGGGTTATGCTTTCGCATAACAACCTAGTTTCCAATGTGCTTGCAATTGTTAACTTAGTTCCATTCCCAGCCGGAAAAGCTAAAGCATTGAGCTTTCTCCCTGTCTGTCATATTTTTGAACGCACCGCTTTATATCTATATCAATATCATGGTGTTTCCATTTATTTTGGGGAATCTATAGAGAAAATAAGCGAAAATATAAAAGATGTAAAACCAACTATGATTACTGCGGTACCAAGGCTCCTTGAAAAAGTATACGATAAGATCTATGCAAAAGGAACGGAACTAACCGGAATAAAAAAGAAACTTTTCTTTTGGGCTGTAGATTTAGGATTACGATTTGAGCCATATGGAGCCAACGGTTTATGGTATGAAATACAACTTAAAATTGCCCGAAAATTAATTTTCAGCAAATGGAAAGAAGGATTAGGTGGAAACATCGAATTGATAGTAAGCGGTAGCGCTGCCTTGCAACCCAGATTAGCTCGTGTATTTACGGCAGCAGACATTCCTATTTTGGAAGGTTATGGATTAACCGAAACCTCCCCAGCAATTTCATTTAATGACTTAAATAATAAAGGATTAAGAATAGGAACCGTAGGAAAAGTAATTGAGCATGTAGAAGTAAAAATTGCCGAAGACGGGGAAATCCTTTGTAAAGGTCCTAACGTAATGTTGGGTTACTACAAAGATGAAAAATTAACCAATGAAGTCATTGTTGACCATTATTTCCATACTGGAGATATAGGAATCATTGATGAAGACGGCTTCTTAAAAATAACGGATCGAAAAAAGGAAATGTTCAAAACCTCCGGAGGGAAGTACATAGCACCACAATTAATCGAAAACACAATGAAACAATCTCGTTTTATTGAACAGATTATTGTCATAGGAGAAGGACAAAAAATGGCAGCCGCAATTATTCAACCTAATTTTGAATTCCTAAAAGAGTGGGCTATTATCCATAAAATGGATATTGGAAAAACCAATAGTGAACATGTAGTTCATGAAAAAGTATTGGAACGAATACAACAGGATATTGACAATTTAAATGAAAAATTTGGAAGCTGGGAAAAAATCAAACGATTTGAATTGACAGCTGACGTTTGGTCGATTGACGGCGGACAATTGACTCCAACCCTGAAACTAAAAAGAAAAATTATTAAAGAGCTTTATAAAGAGCAATATCAGAAAATATACAGTTAGTGCAGTCATAATTTACAGAAAAACATAGCTATTAGGCCTTACAATAGTGCCGAAATTAAGGCACTATTCATGTTTTTTGAGGAATAAATGAGGATAAAAAGTACAAATTCATCCAATTGACATGAAATTTTATTTTTGAAAAAAAGTACTACGTATTTAAACATTCACTACTTCTACCTCTTTGTTTCACTTATACTCAAGCTTTTAAACTCCAAACAAAGAAATCGATTTCGTAAAAGAATGCAGATAACATTTAATTTTTCTATTTTAATTTTTAAAATCCAAAATTATTGTCATTTTTTATTTAATTTGCGATAAAATTCAACCTTCGCATAATGACTCAAGTAACCAGACTCTTTGATTTTCCTTATTATCAACAAGATAAATATACTTCAATTCCAGACGCTTTAAATACAAAGCAGGATGGTGTTTGGATAAAAACGTCTACACAAGAATATATTGCTCAAGCCAATGCAGTCTCTAGAGCGTTATTGCGAATGGGAATTAAAAAAGACGATAAAATCGCCATTATTTCTTCTAGTAACAGAACAGAATGGAATATTATGGATATTGGTATTCTACAAACCGGAGCCCAAAACGTACCGATCTATCCTACAATTACCGAAGATGATTATGAATACATATTGAACCACTCAGGAGCAATATATTG
The DNA here is from genome assembly GCF_900107635.1 of Flavobacterium gillisiae. GTDB lineage: Bacteria > Bacteroidota > Bacteroidia > Flavobacteriales > Flavobacteriaceae > Flavobacterium > Flavobacterium gillisiae. The sequence continues at coordinate 118,997 of NZ_FNRD01000014.1, read as the reverse complement.
TTTTGTATCTGATGCAGAAATACTTCAAAAAGTAAACTTAATAAAAGATAAAGTTCCTAACCTAAAAGAAGTCTTTTCTTTTAACCCTATTGAAGGTTGTAAAAACTGGAAGGAATTACTTGCTCTTGGTGAAGACCAAAGCAACCAAAATGATGTTGATTATAGCAAAAGTTTAGTTACTCCTGACGATTTAGCCACAATCATTTATACATCAGGAACAACAGGTCGACCAAAAGGAGTTATGCTTTCACACAATAATATCGTGTCAGATGTATTAAACAGCGCCCCAAGAATTCCATTTGAGGCTGGAAAAAGTACTGCGTTAAGCTTCCTTCCTGTTTGTCATATTTTTGAAAGAATGATTTTGTATTTACACCAATACTATGGTGTTTCAATATATTTTGGCGAATCTATTGAGAAAATCAGTGATAATATAAAAGAAGTAAAGCCAACAGTTATTACAGTTGTTCCAAGGCTTATTGAAAAAGTATATGATAAAATCTATGCCAAAGGAGCAGAACTAACAGGGATTAAAAAGAAATTGTTCTTTTGGGCTATTGAATTAGGATTAGCCTATGAACCTTATGGTGCTAATGGTCTATGGTATGAAATGCAACTTAAAATTGCGCGAAAATTAATTTTCAGCAAATGGAAAGAAGGATTGGGTGGTAACTTGGATTTAATGGTTTCAGGAAGTGCTGCATTACAACCTAGATTAACTCGAATTTTTGCTGCGGCCGGAATTCCAGTAATGGAAGGATATGGTTTAACCGAAACTTCACCAGTTATATCCGTAAATGATTTAAGAAATGGAGGTTTCAGAGTTGGAACTGTTGGAAGAGTAATTGATAATGTAGATGTTAAAATTGCCGAAGACGGCGAAATCCTTTGTAAAGGACCTAATGTAATGATGGGTTATTATAAAGATGAAAAATTAACTAGTGAAGTCATTGTTGATGGTTATTTTCACACTGGTGATATAGGAAATTTAGACAAGGATGGGTTTTTAAAAATCACGGATCGCAAGAAAGAAATGTTCAAAACTTCCGGAGGGAAATATATTGCACCACAACTTATTGAAAACACAATGAAACAATCTCGTTTCATAACTGAAATTATGGTGATAGGTGACGGACAAAAAATGCCGGCAGCCTTCATTCAACCTGATTTTGAATTCGTAAAAGAATGGGCGGTTATTCATAAAATAGACATAGGAGTAAGCAATGAAGACATTGTGTCTAACGAAAAAGTAATTGCAAGAATTCAGGAAGAAATTGACGGTTTAAACGAGAAATTTGGAAATTGGGAGAAGATTAAACGTTTTGAATTAACTCCAGATATTTGGTCGATAGAAGGTGGTCAACTTACACCAACACTCAAACTAAAAAGAAAAATAGTTATGGAAAAATATATCAATTTATTCCATAAAATCTATAATTAATGTAATACTCTCGTTTAGAATTATAACTAATAAATACGGTAACCATGAAACTAAAAATCCTGTTTTATTCTCTATTAAGTATTTTGTTATTTTCTAATTGCGAGCAAAAGAAAGAAGAAGATCCTATTAAAGCGAATTATTTGGATTATTCTAAACGAGAATACCAATATACGGGAGGTGTAAAAATGATTCCTATTACTACACCAAAAGGAACCTTTAAAGTGTGGACAAAAACCGTGGGTAATAACCCTACAATTAAAGTATTATTACTTCACGGTGGACCTGGATTAACACACGAATTATACGAATGTTTTGACGGTTATTTCCCAAACGAAAGCATCGAATACATTTATTACGATCAATTAGGATCTTACTACAGTGATCAGCCAAATGATGACAGCTTATGGACTAACGAACGTTTCGTTGAGGAAGTAGAACAAGTCCGAATTGCACTGGGTGCAGACAGTTCTAATTTTTATATCTTAGGTCAATCTTGGGGCGGAATCCTAGCTATGGAGTATGCCTTAAAATACCAAAAGAATTTAAAAGGTTTAATTATATCCAATATGATGGCCAGTATTCCTGAATACAATGCCTATGCCCAAGAAGTTCTTGCTCCACAAATGGATCCGAAAATCCTAAAAGAACTGCAGCAAATGGAGAAAAATAATGATTTTGATAATCCAAAATACAGCGAGCTACTTTTCAAATATTATTACACAGAGCACATTCTAAGAAAGCCTTTGGAAGAATGGCCAGAATCAATCAATCGCTGTTTCAAGCATATCAACCCTAATGTTTATGTATTTATGCAGGGGCACAGTGAATTTGGAATTACTGGAAATGCGTCGCTAAAAAATTGGGATGTAAAAGACAGACTAAAAACATTAACGGTTCCAACATTGTCAATTGGCTCTAAATATGACACCATGGATCCGGAACATATGAAATGGATCGCCAATGAAGTTCAAAACGGAAGGTTTCTATTTTGCCCAAATGGCAGTCACCTTTCACAATATGATGATCAAAAAACATACTTTAACGGATTGATAAAGTTTTTAAAAGACGTAGATAACGGAACTTTTAAAAAGGGATAACACGACTAGTGCTTACACCACATAATTACTGCTAATACAGATTGTTTTTTCTAACCTCATTCCCCCTCTCCTCCTTTTCCGAAGAAAACAACCTCTTAATATTGCATATTTAACATTATTTTATGCTAAATAATAATCAATTGCTAATTTTTTAATACCTTTAAGCTTAATAACTGAAAAACTAATGAGAGCAGCAAACTTTATAGTTTCAGGTATTATAGCAGGTATTTTCTACTTTCTCTTAGGTGCGCTATTCTATGGAATAGTCTTTAAAGGCATTTTTTCCAAGACGAAAATAGGAACTTACTATTTGTGTTTTTAGGAAGTATGACCTATGGATTCTTTACTTCCTATATAATGAATCGGTTTTCGATAATTAAAAACGCTGTTATCGGTTTACAAATAGGATCTATAATTGGATTTTTTTTAGTTTGTCGATGAACTTTTTCATGTATTCCAATATGCCTGTAAATTATGAAAATATGGCGATTGATATTCCTATTTCAATAATAACAGGGGCTTGTGTGGGAACATCAATTGCTTTTGTAAACGGAAAGCTTAAATAGAACTTTGATAATTTGACATTTTCTAAGAAAACTTCTCCTTTTGTGAGGAGTTTTTTTGTAATCATAAATTTTTAACAAAAAAATAAATTAATTTTATTATGCGTGCATAGTATTTTTTTATTATATTTGAAATCGATATAGTTATATATGAAAGATAAAACAATAGATTACATTTTAAGAGCTACTTGGCAAGCTGTTTCAAGAATGTACAATGAAGAAGCTTCTAAGTATGGTGCCACAATGGCAACAGGGTTTGCTTTGTTGAGTATGGATAAAAATGTAGGTACGCCTTCTACGTCCTTAGGTCCTAAAATGGGAATGGAGGCTACCAGTCTTACCAGAACCTTAAAATCTATGGAAGAAAAAGGCTTGATTATTCGAAAGAAAAATCCAGATGATGGTCGTGGCGTCTTAATATACTTAACTGAGTTAGGTAAAGAAAAAAGAGATTTGTCAAAAAACACTGTTTTAAAGTTTAATGAAACCGTGAAAAATCACATTACGGATGAGAAACTACAACACTTTATCGAAGTCTCCGAAACGATCAACGAATTAATTCAAAATAAAAATATATTTAATCAAACTGAAAAAATAGACAATGAAACGCACAATTAAAAAAGTTGCAGTAATCGGATCCGGAATTATGGGTTCGGGAATTGCTTGCCATTTTGCCAATATTGGTGTCGAAGTTTTACTTCTCGATATCGTTCCTAGAGAACTTACTGAAGTAGAGACAAAGAAAGGATTGACATTAGAAAGTAAAATTGTTCGCAATCGCTTAGTAAATGAGCATTTAAACAATGCTTTAAAATCGAAACCCTCTCCTATTTACAGCCAAAAATTCGCAAACCGAATTACAACTGGAAACACCACGGACGATATGGCAAAAATTGCCGACGTTGATTGGATTATAGAAGTAGTTGTAGAAAGATTAGATATCAAAAAATTAGTATTTGAACAAGTAGAAAAATACCGTAAACCGGGTACTTTGATTACTTCAAATACATCAGGAATTCCTATTCACTTTATGAGTGAAGGAAGAAGTGAAGATTTCCAGAAACACTTCTGTGGGACTCACTTTTTTAACCCTGCACGTTACTTAAAATTATTCGAAATTATTCCTGGTCCACAAACTTCATCTGAAGTATTGGATTTCCTTACTATATATGGAGAGAAATTTTTAGGAAAAACTTCGGTTGTTGCTAAAGACACTCCAGCTTTCATCGGAAACCGTGTTGGAATTTATGGTATTCAAAGTTTATTCCATTTGGTTAAAGAAATGGGCTTAACGATTGAAGAAGTAGATAAATTGACTGGTCCAGTTATCGGTCGTCCAAAATCGGCTACTTTTAGAACAGTGGATGTGGTAGGATTAGATACTTTAGTTCATGTTGCGAACGGTATCTATGAAAACTGTCCAAATGACGAACAACATGAATTGTTCAAATTACCAGATTTCGTCAATAAAATGATGGAAAATAAATGGCTAGGTAGTAAAACAGGACAAGGTTTCTACAAAAAAGTAGGAAAAGAAATCCTGACTTTAGACTTAGACACCTTAGAATATAGAGCAGCTAAAAAAGCGTCATTCGCTACACTTGAATTAACAAAATCTATTGATAAGCCTATCAATCGTTTTAAAGTTCTTGTAAAAGGAAAAGACAAAGCAGGTGAATTTTACCGCAAGAGTTTTGCAGGTATGTTTGCTTACGTATCGAATAGAATACCTGAAATCTCAGATGAATTATACAAAATCGATGATGCTATGAAAGCTGGTTTCGGTTGGGAAAATGGTCCGTTCGAAATTTGGGATGCCATTGGAGTAGAAAAAGGGATAGCTATTATGAAAGCGGAAGGTCTTGAACCAGCTGCTTGGGTAAATGAGATGCTAGCTGCAGGAAACAAAAGTTTTTACACTGTTAAAGATGGTGCTACTAATTTTTACAACATTCCTACAAAAGCACAAACTAAAATTCCAGGTCAAGATGATTTTATCATCCTGAACAACATTCGCGAAAGCAAAAAAATATGGAGTAACAGTGGTGGTGTGATCACTGACTTAGGTGATGGAATCATCAACTTAGAGTTCCTATCAAAAATGAATACTATTGGTGGTGATGTTTTACAAGCGATCAATAAAGCAATTGACTTAGCCGAAAAAGAATACCAAGGATTAGTTATTGGTAATCAAGCAGGAAACTTCTCTGTTGGAGCAAATATCGGTATGATCTTTATGATGGCGGTGGAGCAAGAATATGATGAGTTGAATATGGCAATCAAAATGTTCCAAGACACCATGATGCGTGTACGTTACTCTTCTATTCCAGTAGTAGTAGCACCACACGGAATGACTTTTGGTGGTGGATGCGAAATGAGCTTACACGCTGATAAAGTGGTCGCTGCTGCAGAAACATACATGGGACTTGTTGAGTTTGGTGTAGGTGTGATTCCTGGTGGTGGTGGTTCTAAGGAACTAGCATTGCGTGCATCAGACTTATTCCATAAAAATGATGTAGAGCTTAATGTATTGCAAGAGTATTTCTTGACTATCGCTATGGCAAAAGTATCAACTTCAGGTTACGAAGCTTTTGATACGGGACTTTTACAACACGGTAAAGATATTATTGTGGTAAATAAAGACCGTCAAATCGCCGAAGCGAAGAAACATGCTTTACTTATGGCCGAAGCGGGTTATACACAACCTATCCGCAGAACGGACGTAAAAGTATTAGGAAAACAAGCTTTAGGGATGTTCTTAGTAGGTACAGACCAAATGGAAGCTGGAAAATACATTTCTGAGCACGATAAGAAAATTGCTAACAAACTAGCTTATGTAATGGCTGGTGGTGATTTATCTGAGGCAACATTAGTATCAGAACAATACCTATTGGATCTGGAACGTGAAGCATTCTTATCACTTTGTACGGAAAGAAAAACATTGGAAAGAATCCAGTTTATGTTAACCAAAGGGAAACCGCTAAGAAATTAGATTTAAGTACCAAGAATTAAGTATTAAGTAACGAGACCTAGAAAAATGCATCAATTTGAAAAATTAAAGATTTGGCAAAAAGCAATGGATATTGCTGTTGATGTTTATAAAGTCACTTCAGAATTACCTTATGATGAAAAATTTAACTTAACACATCAAATTAAAAAATGCGCAGTTTCGATTCCTTCAAATATTGCTGAAGGTTCAGGAAGAAATTCAAATAATGAATTTGTACATTTTCTTGGTATTGCAAATGGTTCAACTTATGAATTAATGACTCAATTGATAATTTCAAAACGCTTAGAGTTAGTTGAAGAGGAAAAAGTTACTCCAATTATCAATAATTTGATAGAAGTCAGTAATATGAATTTTGCACTTCAAAAATCGCTAAAAACTAATAACAAATAACGGTTGGAAAATCTTAATACTTAATTCTCCAATCTTAATACTTTATAACAATGAAAACAGCCTATATAGTAAAAGCATACAGAACAGCCGTAGGAAAAGCTCCTAAAGGGGTGTTCAGATTTAAAAGACCTGATGAGTTAGCAGCAGAAACTATTGAATTCATGATGAATGAATTACCAGATTTTGACAAAACTCGTATTGATGATGTTATGGTAGGAAATGCCATGCCTGAAGCAGAACAAGGCTTAAATGTAGCACGTTTAATCTCGTTAATGGGACTAAAAGTGGAAGATGTTCCTGGAGTAACAGTAAATAGATATTGTGCTTCTGGATTAGAAACAATAGGAATGGCTACTGCCAAAATACAGTCAGGAATGGCACATTGTATTATTGCTGGTGGTGCTGAAAGCATGAGTTTTATTCCAATGGGAGGTTACAAACCAACTCCGGATTATGCTGTAGCAAAAGCAGGAAACGAAGATTACTACTGGGGAATGGGTTTAACAGCCGAAGCAGTCGCACAACAATTTAAAGTTTCAAGAGAAGATCAAGATGAGTTTGCTTACAACTCTCATATGAAAGCTCTAAAAGCACAAGCAGAGGGGAAATTTGACAAACAAATTGTTCCAATCACTGTAGAACAAACGTTTCTTAATGAAAACGGAAAAAAAGAAACAAAGTCATACGTAGTAAACAAAGATGAAGGACCTAGAGCAGGAACGTCAAAAGAAGCTTTGGCTGGACTACGACCTGTTTTTGAAGCTGGAGGAAGTGTAACAGCAGGTAACTCTTCACAAATGAGTGATGGTGCTGCTTTTGTACTTGTTATGAGTGAAGAAATGGTAAAAGAATTAAACCTAGAGCCAATTGCAAGACTAGTAAACTTTGCTTCTGCAGGTGTTGAGCCAAGAATCATGGGAATAGGACCGGTAAAAGCAATACCAAAAGTATTGAAACAAGCAGGTTTAACTATCAATGATATTGACTTAATCGAATTGAATGAAGCATTCGCTTCTCAATCATTAGCAGTAATAAGAGAACTTAACTTGAACCCTGATATTATCAACGTAAATGGTGGGGCAATTGCAATGGGTCATCCACTAGGATGTACTGGAGCTAAATTGTCAGTTCAACTATTTGACGAAATGAAACGTCGTGGTAACAAATACGGAATCGTTACCATGTGTGTAGGAACTGGTCAAGGAAGTGCTGGGGTTTATGAACTTATGTAATTTGATTATAAGATAATAGAGACAAGATTCACTAGATAAGATGTTTTGTTTAAACGACGATTTATAGATATTAGTTTAGGTTCTTCGTTTGAATTGCAAACTCAATTATTGATCGCTTGTCAAAACGAATATCTGTCAAAGGATAAAACTGAAGAAATAGAAAACAAAATAATTGAATTTCAAAAGATGACTATAGGATTCATTAGTAAGTTAGACGCTAGTCTTTCTTCTTGATTCTTTCATCTTTTACCTAAAAAAACAAAAAAAATGAGCGACGTAACTAGAGGAGGTCAATTCCTTGTAAAAGAAACTAAGTGCGAAGATATCTTCACTCCTGAGGATTTTTCGGAAGAACAATTAATGATGCGTGATTCTGTAAAAGAATTCGTAGACAAAGAATTATGGGCACATAAAGATCGTTTTGAGAAAAAAGATTACGCTTATACAGAGGAATGTATGAAAAAAGCCGGAGACTTAGGTCTTTTAGGTGTTGCTGTTCCTGAAGCTTACGGTGGATTAGGAATGGGATTTGTATCAACGATGTTGGTTTGTGATTATATTTCTGGTGCAACGGGATCTTTCTCAACTGCGTTTGGAGCACACACAGGGATTGGTACTATGCCAATTACTTTATATGGTACTGAAGAACAAAAACAAAAATATGTTCCTAAATTAGCTTCTGGTGAATGGTTTGGTGCATACTGTTTGACTGAGCCAGGTGCTGGATCAGATGCTAATTCAGGAAAAACGAAAGCAGTTTTATCTGAAGATGGTAAATACTACTCCATCACTGGACAAAAAATGTGGATCTCGAATGCAGGTTTCTGTAGCGTTTTTATCGTTTTTGCACGTATTGGCGATGATAAAAATATTACTGGATTCATTGTTGAAAATACTGCTGATAACGGTATCTCAATGGGTGAAGAAGAGCATAAATTAGGAATTCGCTCTTCATCTACACGTCAAGTTTTCTTTAGCGAAACGAAAGTTCCTGTTGAAAACATGTTGTCTGAAAGAGGAAATGGATTCAAAATCGCTATGAATGCTTTAAATGTTGGACGTATTAAATTAGCAGCAGCTTGTTTAGATGCTCAAAGGAGAGTAATCTCTTCTTCTGTTAACTACGCCAACGAAAGAATTCAATTTAACACTCCTATTTCACAGTTTGGAGCGATTAGATCTAAATTAGCTGATATGGCAACTAGCTGTTATGCTGGTGAAAGTGCTTCTTATAGAGCAGCAAAAAACATCGAAGACAGAATTATTGCACGTGAAGCAGAAGGTTCTACTCATCAAGATGCTGAATTGAAAGGTGTTGAAGAATATGCTATTGAGTGTTCAATCCTTAAGGTAGCTGTTTCTGAAGACGTTCAAGCGTGTTCTGATGAAGGAATTCAAATTTTTGGTGGAATGGGATTCTCTGAAGACACTCCAATGGAAAGTGCTTGGAGAGATGCTCGTATCGCTCGTATCTATGAAGGTACTAACGAAATTAACAGAATGCTATCTGTAGGAATGTTGATTAAAAAAGCAATGAAAGGACACGTAGATTTATTAGGACCTGCTACTAAAGTAGCTGAAGAATTAATGGGTATACCTTCTTTTGAAACTCCAGATTACTCTGAGTTATTTGCTGAAGAAAAAGAAATGGTAGGTAAATTGAAAAAAGCTTTCTTAATGGTTGCTGGTAGTGCAGTTCAAAAATTTGGAACTGATTTAGACTCTCACCAACAAATTTTAATGGCAGCTTCAGATATGTTGATCGAAATCTACATGGCTGAAAGTACGATCCTTAGAACGGAGAAATTAGCTAAAAAAGAAGGTGAAGATAAAGTACAAGAGCAAATTGCTATGGCAAAACTATACTTGTATCAAGCAGTAGATATCGTTACTCTAAAAGGAAAAGAAAGTGTTATTTCTTTTGTTGAAGGAGACGAACAACGTATGATGCTTATGGGATTAAGACGTTTCACTAAATATACAAATATGCCAAATATTGTAGGTTTAAGAGAGACTATTACTTCTAAATTAGTTGCAGAAAATGCATATTGCTTTTAAGCAAAGAAGATAGTTTTTAGTTAAATTTTATTTGTTAAAAAACCGCAATCATCGCTGATTGCGGTTTTTATTTTTTTCACATTGTCCATTGGTTTGTTTATGGAAATGGTTAAAACCAAATAATTCAAAACATAACCCCAATATCATAAGAATAAAATCTTGGACTAATCTTCATTAGTAAAGCCATGAATATATAGACCGAATTTAACTAGTTTTAAAAAAGACAAACCCGTTAAAATAAAGTCAAACACTTATTAATTCTATTAATTAAAGAGAGCACACTTATGTCAAGTTTGACTTTCCTACTTTACAATCCATAAAGGCACTTCTAGATCTTGATTAAAAAGCTCCTCAGTAACACTTCCTACAAGTAAAGAAGAGAACGTATTTCTACCTTTGTCTCCCACAATTATAAGATCTACTTTGGAAGCTTCGGCTTTAACACGCAGTTTTTCTGCAACCCCACTATCTCTACCTGGAATAATCTCTGTAGTCAAGGTCCCTTTGTATCCAATCTTTTTTATAAATTTCTCATACTTCTCCTTTAAATGACTTTCTATCTTCATGTCAAGGTGTTCTTTTGGAATGTACGGAGAGAATTGAACTGGCACACTGTATACGTGTACTGCTTTTACTTTAGCCCCAGTGGTACTCTGCAAGTTTTCAGCCACTTCAAAAACCTTATGAGAAGCACTTGAAAAATCTGTTCCAGCCCAAATATTGCTAATCACCGGTTTCGCACCTTTAGGTATAGAAAGTATATTACATTTAAGCAAACGCAGTAATTTTCCGCTCACCACTCCAGTACCTTTTATTTTATTTTTATTTCCGATTAAAGCAAGCTGTACCTCATATTTATTTACAATATAATTAATCAGCGATTCTGAATATGGGTCCTCTGAAATCAGAACTTCCCACTCGGCTGAAGATGTAAACTTTTCTTCAACTTTTTCATTTAACTCATCCCCTATTATTTCGTCAAGGTTAATGTCCTTTAACTGCTCTTCAAATAATTCTGAGATTTCATATTTTTTGATATTATGTACAAAGTACACTTTTTTAACCTTAAGAGTATCTGCAATAAATGATGCATATTCAATTAAAGTGTTATCAATATCTGAAAGGTCTAAAGCGACCAAGATGTTTTTAATTTCAGTCATTAGTAGGATTATTTAATTTGTTGTGGTGATTAGTGTTTTGTTTTTTAACGATGTCAGAAACAATTTCCTCGTAATTTTCAAGTTCTTTTTGGGATTCTCTCTTCTTAAGTTTGTTAAAATCTTCATTTAAACCTTTATAAAGTGAAAAGCACATAACTATTAAAATCACTGCAAATGGCAATCCGGTTACAATTGTGGCCGTTTGAAGCGCCTGTAATCCTCCACCTATTAAAAGAACTGCAGCTACACCACCTTCAGCAAGAGCCCAAAATATTCTTTGTCCTACCGGTGCATCAATTTTTCCTCCAGAAGTTAAATTATCTACCACCAAAGATCCTGAATCTGAAGAGGTAATAAAGAATCCGGCAATTAAAATTACAGCGATAATGTTAAGATAAAATGAGAAAGGATAATCTTCTAAAAACACAAACAAGGCAGTAGCAACGTTATCATTTACTGCTTTTACAATAGTATCGTCTCCAAGAAGCACTTGATGTAATGCTGTACTTCCAAAAGCAGAGATCCATAAAAAAGTCACAAGTGACGGTACTAATAAAACTCCTAAGATAAACTCACGTACCGTACGCCCTTTAGAAATACGAGCAATAAACATTCCTACAAATGGAGACCAAGCAATCCACCATCCCCAGTAAAAAACGGTCCAAGCGTTTTGCCAATTCGTTCCTGTGTAACTTTCTGTCCATGTAGCAACTTCAAGAAAGCCAGATAAGTAACTCCCTGTATTTTGTACAAAAGATTTAAAAATAAAGATGGTTGGTCCTAATATCAATACTATAAGAAGAAATAGCACTGCTACTCTCATATTCCATTCACTCAAAACTCGTACTCCTTTATCTACTCCCAAAACAACTGAAACAGTAGCAATTGATGTTATTACGGCAATTAAAATGATTTGAGTTTGTACACCACTATCTATTCCAAATAAGTGCTGTAATCCTGCTGCAATTTGTTGAACTCCCATTCCTAAAGAAGTAGCTAGTCCAAATAAAGTCGCCAGTACAGCAAAGATATCTATGGCATCTCCAATTTTTCCGTAAATTTTGTCTCCCAAATAAGGATAAAAAATTGATCTGATGGTAAGTGGAAGACCACGAGAATAGGTGAAATACGCCAAGGACAAACCTACCAATGCATAAACTGCCCAAGCGTGAAAACCCCAGTGTAAAAATGTAAATTTCATAGCTTCCTTGGCTGCTTCAGCAGTTCCGCCTTCTGCCATCGGTGGACTAAGAAAATGATATACAGGCTCTGAAATACTCCAAAACAATAATCCAATTCCCATTCCCGCACTAAATAACATTGCGAACCAGGAAAGTGTTTTAAATTCCGGTTTTGCATTTTGCCCTCCAATCCTTAAATGCCCAAATTTACTGAAGGCCAGATAAATCATAAATATTAGAAAAACATTTACACTTAGTATAAAAAACCAGCCTGCTTTATTTGCAACATAATTCTGCGTTGCTGTAAAAAATTGTTCTGCCCCGTCTTTAAACATTAGGGTTAATGCTATTATGATAATGATTGTAATCGCTGATGTAAAAAACACAGGCCCATTTACTTCTAACCCAAAAATGGATTTTCTCTCATCACTTCTTATAATTTTCTTAGCCATAAATCATCTTGTTTTTTGATGTAATTTAATTTCTTTGAGAGTTCGAAACTCTCCATTTATATATAAAACCTAAAAATAGTGCCCAATATTAATCTTAAAACTTATTTCACAAAGGGCTTTTGTATTGCCTTTGAAAAATTGTTTAAAAATTTTCGCTAAACCAGATGGGAACGTACACCTATTCTTCTAACAGAGGCTAAAACTCGTTTCACATTCACCTAAAAATCAGTAAATAGCGCGCTTTTATCTGCATCAAAGCAAATCATAGTACCTAAAATGGCTAAATGCCCTTGTAGGTCTAGCAAAAAAATAACTTTAAATGAGTAAATGATTAAAGATCTTTAATCGGTGTCAACCTGTTTAATTAAACAGTCTTAAAAAAGCAAAATATTGGAATGCAAATTTAGTAAAAAAAGAGCCGTTACAACCCATAAATAGACATTAGAAAAACTCACAGAGAATACCATAACTATAGAAACAGAATAATGAACAATTTACATTTATTCTATTAAAAAGTTCATTAATAACAGTTAACGCGCTCGTTACAAAAGTACTTTATAACCCAATTTGAGCAATAAAAAGTATTAATACCAGGAATAAGCACACTTATAAAACGCCAAAAAGAGAACGTTACTACTTATTTAGCGTACAAATAATAATCAAAATAGAAATACTTACGACTGTATATAAGTAACCATTTATAAATACACACAATTTGTGAGATAATCCTAATAAAAATTTAATAGTGATTTAATTTATGGATAGTAATTTTATACGTAATTTTATATAATAATTGTAACCCACATACTATCATGAAAAAAATCATACTTTCAATCGCGCTTATAATTGCTGTAATTATTGGTTGTAAAACCAACAGCGGCTCCAGTGATGCTAAAAAATTAATTATTGCTTTTGAAGCAAAAAGCAACAGTAACGTTTCTGGTACAGCCACTTTTATTGAGAAAAATGGCAAAGTTACTTTCGTAGCTAAATTAGCAGGGTTAAAACCAGGAATTCATGCCATTCATATCCATGAAAAATCTGATTGTTCAGCTGCAGATGGAAGTTCAGCTGGCGGGCATTGGAACCCTACCTTCAAAAAACACGGAAAATGGGGCGTGGGCGAATACCATAAAGGAGACATAGGGAATTTCACGGCTGACACTAAAGGTAATGGAACGATAACTATAACTACAGATCAATGGAATATTGGTTCAGGAGATCCTACAAAAGATATTTTAGGCAAAGGATTAATTGTACATGAAGGATCTGATGACTTTGTATCGCAACCTTCTGGTAATGCCGGAGCAAGAGTAGCATGTTCAGCTATCATCAAGTAATTTACTAGTATAAATATGCCTATACTTATTTTAAAATAACGGTAGGCATATTTTATTTTTATTTAATCCCAAGACAATAAAATAACATAGCTTTGTACTATTAAAAATAAACAATGATTAACCCTTCAGCATCCGGTTGGATAGATAAGTATTTTTCAAAACAAAAGAACAAGGAACAAATTGTTTACGAGAGTCCTGCTTTGTTTTACATCAATATTAGAAAAACAGGATTCATATACGGTCATATTGTTTCTTTTGAAACCACCGTTCCTATAACAACGAAGGGCTGGGTTCAAAATGAAATCCCAAAGGTCGCTTTGTTAAATACACTTTATGCTATTTATGGATTAAGTACCCGTGACAACAATCCAGATAATTTTCTATCTAAAGCCTTAGACTTCTATAATGAGATGACTCCTCAAGGGTATAATTTGCTAAAAAAAATATTGCCTGATAGTCCGCCTTCTTTAAATTTGGAAAAAATAATTGATGATCGAGTTCAAACTAACATTGACATCATCAGCAAAAACTTTTCTCATATTGTAACGAATGCTTTACTTTTTATAGATGTTTTGGCTTTTCGCCAATATTTAATTCATGGTCAAATACCCGAGAAATATCTAAAAAAAATAGAAGAAGCAGTCATTAGCATTGTTTCTCTTGCTTTAAAAACCAAATCCAATAAATCCAAGTATGACGATTTATTAAATAAGTTGTTTGAAGCCTCAGTACGCTATAGCAAATTTTCAAAAGTAAGTGTTCAAAATCTGGAAGAACTCAATCTGAAATATTTTGAATCTGAATTAGAGAAATATTATCTAATTGATATGGCGGGAATGGCACTGTGGAGTGATGGAAAGATTGAAAATGAAGAAGCTTACTTTTTGCACAAATTAGCAGAATTGATTTCAGTTCCTGACTCCTTTGTAACGGAAAGCATCAACAATACCGATGCTTTTATCACAAAACATAAAAGCAAAATTCCTTATTTCAACTATTCGAATCCAGTTAAACATTTTTATGACCAAACTACTCAAAGTGTAATCACATTAATTACACGAAACAAAAATCGATTGGTCAAAGAAATTGTTCAAAGTAGAGATTTAATGATTCTTTTAGGAATCTCTACAAGGAGAGACTTGGATGAAAGAGAAAAGAAAAAGGTAAAAAAGCAGCTATTGGAAATTTGCAAAACCATTCCGTCCCTCACTATATTTTTGCTCCCTGGAGGTAGCTTGCTATTGCCTATCCTTATCAAATTTATTCCAAAATTACTTCCTTCGGCTTTCAATGAAAATTCAGATATAGATATAGATTAAATAAAAAAATCGCCCTAAGGCGATTTTTTTTATTTTTAGAACTTCAATTGAAAAACTTCATCCAACTCTTTGTTGGAACTAATATTTACATTTAAGTCGGTTACAAAACCTGAGTTTAAACCGTAAACCCAACCGTGAATACTTAAATCTTGGCCGTTTTTCCATGCAGATTGAACGATTGAAGTTTTAGATAAATCAAAAACTTGTTCTTTAATATTAATTTCAACAAAAGCATTGAAACGTTCTGTTTCATCTTCGATAGAATCTAAATAGTCATTATGTAAACGATAAACATCTTTAATATGACGAATCCAGTTGTCGATAATACCAATAGACTGATTACCCATAGCCGCTTTAACTCCACCACATCCATAATGTCCACAAACAATAACATGCTTTACCTTTAATACATTAACTGCATAGTCTAGTACGCTTAGCATATTCATATCAGAGTGAACAACCATGTTAGCAATGTTTCTATGTACAAAAACTTCACCCGGTTTAGCACCGATAATTTCATTTGCTGGCACACGACTGTCTGAACAACCAATCCATAATAATGGTGGTGTTTGCCCTTTAGCCAAATCTGCAAAATAATTTGGATCTACAGCTAATGCTTTTTCAACCCATTCTTTATTATTTTCTAATATTTTTTTATAAAAATCACTCATTTTTCTTTATGTTTTAAAATTTATAACTAGCTCTATAATTTACTAAAATTAAGAGTATTAATTAATCGTCAATTTTTTTTGTTTAATTATTTTCTAAAGTCTCAGTAGCTACTTCTTTTTTTACCATTTTTCTTTTTGCAACATCATAATAATGTTCAAAAGAAACATGATTAGCACTATCAGGTGAGTTTTCTAAATCGTATGCTTCTTTGAAGCCTTTAAGTTTTACTTTAATGTTCTCTTCTTTAGCACGGGTTTCTTTAAACTCTTTAATCAAATCTAAAATATCATGCGCAATATAAACAGTGTCAGCAGCATTTATAATTACTTTAGAATTTTCTGGAATATCATTTAATGTGCTTTTTATAGCTGCTTTATTTAAAAAAGAAACTTCTTGGGCTAAATCAATATGAATAATATCTCCATCAACATACTCCTCTTTTTTAAAGCTATAAGCTCTTTTAAGATTCCCTTTTAAGATAAAAATAATACTAATTACGATACCTAACGCTACTCCTTTTAATAAATCAGTTGTAACAACCGCAACTAAAGTAGCTACAAAAGGTATAAATTGGTATTTTCCTTTTTCCCAAAAATGTTTAAAAGTAGCTGGCTTAGCTAATTTATATCCTACTAAAATTAAAATTGTAGCCAGTGTTGCTAATGGTATTTTATTAAGAATAACTGGAATAACTAATACACTTATTAAAAGTAAAACTCCGTGAATGATAGCAGACATTTTTGATTTTGCACCAGCTGCATTATTAGCAGATGTACGTACTACCACAGATGTCATAGGTAAACCACCTATTAATGCACTCACAATATTACCAATACCTTGTGCTTTAAGCTCTACATTAGTATCTGTATATCTTTTTTGATCATCCATTCTATCAGAAGCTTCAATACATAATAATGTTTCGATAGAAGCGACTATGGCAATGGTCAAACCTACAACCCATACTTTAGGATTTGTGAAACCTGAAAAATTAGGTGTAACTATGATTGACTTTAGTTCATCAAAAGAGGTAGGAACTGGCAACGAAACTAAATGTTCTTTAGATATTGCTAATGAGCTTCCTGATGAAATGAAAATTTCATTTAAAATAATCCCAGCGACTACAGCAATTAAGGCACCTGGAACTAATTTCAACTTCTTTAAAAAAGGTACTTTATCCCAAGAAATAAGAATGATTAAGGAAACTACCGTAATTACAATAGCACCTAATTGAACGTGATTAAAAACTTCAAATAATGAAGAGAAAGAGTTACCGCCATTTGCTTGCACAAAAGATTGATCTCCTTCAAAATCAGCATCATAACCAAAGGCATGAGGTAATTGTTTTAGAATAATAATAAGTCCAATTCCGGCAAGCATCCCTTCAATTACATTTGTTGGGAAGTAATTAGAGATACTACCTGCCTTTATAAACCCTAAACCAAGTTGAATAAACCCTGAAATTAAAACTGCCGTTAAAAAAATATCAAAAGCACCAAAATCAGTGATTGCTGTTAATATAATAGCTGTTAAACCAGCTGCTGGTCCAGAAACACTAAGGTGTGATTTACTTAAATACCCTACTACAATTCCACCAATAATACCGGAAATAATTCCTGAGAATAAAGGTGCACCAGAAGCCATCGCAATTCCTAAACACAATGGGAGCGCCACCAAAAAAACCACTAAACCAGATGCGAAATCAGATTTAAGGTTGGCAAAAAGATTAATTTTCTTTGTCATAATACTACAATAATTTATACGTAAACTGTTCACAACATTTTTAAATGAAACAGTTATTTTTTTAAAAAATACAATCGGAAGTATTAAGCCAAGTTAGGTGGAGGGGAAAATATAGTGGCCGAAATCTTATCGTGTTTAGAGAGATTTACAGAATGGATAAGGCTTGATTTATTATGCTTTCCCAATAAGAATCCAAGTTCTATTTCAGTGTGGTAAGCAAAAACTTTAACCTCTTTTTGAGTATGTTCCTCTTCAGATAAACTAAAAAAAACAGAGGTGTCGCACGACTTCTCTATCATCGTCACTATTGCTGGCGTTGCTAGAAAAGCTATAAATAAGAATAAAAAAATGCGAGCTATAAATTTCATTATTACAAAAGTATGATTAAACTTCTCAATTTGGAACTAAGGAGAAATAAATTTGTTAAAATTTAACATTTACAAAAAAACCAAAATAATATGTAACTACTATTTTGGTTTTTATATATTAATAAACTGAAAAGGGAATCTGTTATTCTTCTAACCAAGCTTGCATCATCCAGATTGTTTTCTCTTGCTCAGCAATAAAGTCACTCATCATGGCATTAGAACCTTCATCATTAACCAATGCTGCTTTATTTAAAATTTCTCTTTCTAAAATTAATAGATGAGACAATGAATTCACAATTAGGTGAACCGCTTTTTCATCATTTGAAATATTTTTACCAACTTCTATTTTATTGTGCTTAATATAATCTTCAAATGTATGCAAAGGAGTACCTCCCAAAGTTAAAACACGCTCTGCTATCATATCAATCTTCAATTGTGAATCATTATACAATTCTTCGAATTTTACATGCAAATCAAAAAAACGTTTTCCTCTAATGTTCCAATGAATTCCTCTTAAATTCTGATAGTAAACTTGATAATTGGACAATAATGAATTTAGTTCACTGATTATTATTTCTGTTTCTTTTACTGGTAGACCTAAAATATTTGTTTTCATGTTTTTATTTTTAACAAAGTAACCAAGAAAAGCACGAAATACACTATAAATTAAATTGATTGTTTTTATATTTGCATTGTAAAATACTATCAAAAATGACAATTACTCAATTGAAATACGTCTTAGCAGTTGCTGAACATAAAAATTTCACCTTAGCTGCAGAAAAATGTTTTGTTACGCAACCTACATTAAGTATGCAAATTCAAAAAATTGAAGAGGAATTAAGCATCTTAATATTTGACCGATCTAAAAAACCAATTCAGCTTACTGATATTGGACAAAAGATTGTCAATCAAGCTAAAAATATTGTCAATGAAGCGGATCGTATCCAGGACATTGTCGAACAACAAAAAGGATTTGTAGGAGGGGAATTTAGATTAGGAATAATTCCGACAATCATGCCCACATTGCTTCCTATGTTTTTAAATAATTTTATAAAAAAATATCCAAAAGTTAAACTGATAATAGAAGAGTTAAATACGGAGGAGATTATCACTAAACTTAATAATGGTCATCTGGATGCTGCAATTGCAGCCACTCCATTGATGGAAGAAAAAATAAAGGAAATCGTTTTATATTTCGAACCCTTTGTAGCTTACATTCCTGAAAGTCATCAGCAGTTTAATAAAGAGGAAATTACCATCTCCGACTTAAATCTAGATGAAATCCTTTTACTCCAAGATGGTCACTGTTTTAGAGACGGTATCTTGAATTTATGCAAAAACAATCCAAAAAATGAATTTAGCCATTTTCAAATAGAAAGCGGAAGTTTTGAAACATTAATAAAACTAGCCGATGAAGGATTAGGTACAACACTCCTTCCCTATTTGCATACTTTGGATTTAAAAGAATCTGACAAAGTCAAACTACGTCACTTTGCAGAACCAAAACCAGCTAGAGAAGTTAGCTTAATTTTTCCAAAAAGCGAATTGAAAATGCATATAATTGACGCACTACGAACCACAATCGCCGGAGTAATAAAAGGAGCTATTGTTTTTCAAAACGTACAAATTGTAAGTCCCCTCAAAAGCAAATAAAAAAAAGGAACATCGCGCGATGTTCCTTTTTTTTAGTCTTCATTCAATTATAGAAAGACACACTTTTAAGTCTGGTTTTTCATTCGTAAAGAACAAAAGCCATTTCCTTAAATGGTCAATTTCGTAGGGTAATAAATTTCTAATTGCTTTTTTAAGCTCTTTAATAAAAAGCTCGGGGTTAAAGCTCACTCTTTCAAGTACCTCTTTTGTGTAATCATAAATCATTCTAGACATAACAACAGGGTTTAAAAATTATCTTAATAAAACATATTGTAAATATATTGATTAATGACAATAATCGCAGTGAAAAAGCAGATTAAACGCAATAAACATCGTTTAAATACACCTTTCACAATGTAATTTATTAAAATTCCTACGTCACTAATTTTAAACTAAATAGTGATTGTAGTATACTTTTTACGTTTTAAAGTAAAAAAAAGGAACCTTTCAAGGTTCCTTTTTTTTATTTATGGGTTTACTTTTAATACACATTGCTGTAATTCTGGTTTTTCAATTATAAAGTTAAATAACCACTCTCGCAATTGTTCCATCTCATAAGGCAACAATGTTTTGATCGCTTTTTCTAACTCTTTGCAAAAAAGTATCGGGTCGAAACTCACTCTTTCTAGTATTGATTTTGTGTAATCATACATGATTTTAGACATAATAAATTAAGAATTTATGGTTAAATTTTGATTTTTAACTTATTGTAAAAATACATTTTTTATACTTATCGCTTGTAAATTTAACGTGTAATTTTCATTATTATTTCAACATGCTATAATAATAATAAAACTTACAATTCAATCCACTAAAAAATCAAACTAACTTTCTTGCGCGAAACATTTCTCTTTTACCAGGAGGACCTGCCAGTTTCTCTACCGTAAAACCTACCTCAATCATACTCCTTTTCACAACACCACGAGCCGCATAAGTAACTAAAACCCCATTGTCTTTAAGCGCATCAAACATTTTTTTAAATATGGCAGTACTCCATAAATCAGGTTGTACACGATAACCAAAAGCATCAAAATAGATCAGGTCAAATCGATCCAAATCATTAATCTCTTCAAATAACTGTTTTCTTTTGGTTAATGAAAAATCATTCCCAAAAGTCTCCTTTTCTTCCCATTTGCATTGATGCATATGTTCAAAAACACCTTTATCATCAGTTGCATTCAATTCTTCAACATAATTCATAGAAACCAATTCTTCTGCTGATATAGGGTAAGCTTCTACTCCTACATAATCGATAGATTGATTCATCTTCCTTCCCTCCAAAAATGTAATAAAAGCATTCAGTCCTGTACCGAAACCTATTTCTAAAATTGAAATTTGCTTGTTTTGAAATAATGATAGTCCGTTCTTTATAAAAACATGCTGCGCTTCCTGTATCGCACCATGCTTAGAATGGTAGCATTCATCCCATTCCTTAATTTGTATGGTGGTCGAACCATCAAGTGTCTGTATAATTTCTCTTTTCAAAATACTGTTTTTGAAGGTAATATTAATTTTGTGTTTTTTGTACTTGGTCAAATTTAATAAAATCCGTTATAGTTCTCTCTAAAAACCCCATTTATTGTAAATTCGGCAGAAAATACAAGCTTTTTATTTGATTTTAATAACTGTAAATAAATCACAATTAAAAGCTATAATTAATGTGCTTTTCATAAGAATTTCATTGATTTTTATTTAATTTTGCATGAATTAAAGTTTAATTTGCATTAATAGCATGTTGCAACCAACCGTTAACACTATTTTCAACACTAAAATAAAAACAAAATAATATTATGAGCACAACTCACACTAACAAAATTGATATCATAAAAGCAGCGACTTCAAAAATTAATGAAGTAGATTTTGACAATTTAAGCTTTGGTTCTGTATTCACAGATCATATGCTCGAATGTGACTTTAAAAATGGAGAATGGCAAAAACCGGTCATTAAACCGTACGCACCATTTTTGTTAGACCCTTCGGCTAGAGTTTTTCATTATGGCCAAGCTATTTTTGAAGGAATGAAAGCTTATAAAGATGAAAGTGATGACGTTTGGCTTTTTAGACCTGATGAGAATTACAAAAGATTCAATAATTCAGCTGTAAGAATGGCTATGCCAGAAGTTCCTGAGGATGTTTTTATGAATGGTCTAAACGAATTATTAAAGTTAGATGAAGCTTGGATAAAAAAAGGAAAAGGAAACACATTGTACATCAGACCTTTTATGATAGCAACCGGTGAGGGAGTTATTGCAAACCCATCTGATGATTACAAATTTATGGTTATTTTATCTCCTGCAAAATCGTACTATTCTGGGGAAGTAAAAGTATTGATCGCAGAGCATTTCAGTAGAGCAGCAAATGGTGGAATTGGAGCCGCTAAAGCAGCAGGTAATTATGCTGCACAATTTTACCCAACTAGCTTAGCAAATGCGGCCGGTTTTCAACAGGTAATTTGGACTGATGATGCAACACATACAAAACTGGAAGAAGCTGGTACAATGAATGTGTTTTTTAGAATAAACGACACTTTATTTACTGCTCCTACAAGTGAAAGAATCCTTGATGGTATTACCAGAAAGAGTCTTATTGACTTGGCTAAAAAAGAAGGCATCACTGTTGAAGTTCGCCCAGTTTTAGTTTCAGAACTTGTTGAAGCATCTAAAAATGGTACTTTAAAAGAAATATTTGGCGCAGGTACTGCAGCCGTAGTTAATCCGATTATTGGATTTTCCTATCAAGATGTTTATTATGAATTGCCAAAAACTGAAAATTCATATGCAACGCAATTGAAAGATAAATTAACAAATATGCAACACAAACTGACTGAAGATACATTTGGCTGGACTGTAAAAGTATAGATTTCAGTCCCCATTAATTAACGGGTACTACCTTATATAAAAAAGCGATTTCCAGATTTGGAAATCGCTTTTTTTATAAACTCATTTTTCAGGATATGGATACAGGCTTTATCTAAAACGTAAAACACCTACAATTAAATGTCCACACTCAAGTTTGTTATTCACCCAGTATTTTAGAAAAATCAGGTTTAAAATAATTAGGCCCTTTCATTACTTTGCCGTCCTCACGGTATATAGGATTCCCTAACTCGTCTAATTTACTCATGTTACTGCGTTGAATTTCATCAAAAACAGCTTCTATTTTATGTTGTAATCCATGTTCAATTATAGTTCCACAAAGGATATACATCATATCGCCTAAGGCATCTGCTATTTCAACTAAATCATTATTTTGAACCGCCTCCAGGTATTCTTCATTTTCTTCTTTCATCAAATGATATCGCAGCGTGTTCTTACTTTCTCCTAAATTGGCGATTGGTGTTTCACTATGCCCTATTTTAAATGCCGTATGAAACTCTTTAACTGAATCGATTTGCTTTTGCATAATTTTATTTGATTAAATGAGATCGCAAATTAGCAACTAATCACAAACAATTGATTAAATTTGCCAAAAATAATTTACACTATGTTTAGCCAAGGACAATTGATATTTGCAGTCTGCTTTTTTGTTGCTTTTGTTATTGCAATGATATTTGCTTATCGAAAAGATATAAAAATTCACAAAGAATTTTACAAAGGAAATTATAAGATATTAATAGGCTTCCTTGTTTTTATTGGGCTTCTATTTGTAATAAAAGTTTATTTCAAACGTTAATCATACTTTTTAAAACAAAAAATGCCCGCTTCTCAGCGGGCATTTTTTTATTCATTTAATTCTAATTTTCTAGCGGTAAAAAGCTAAAGTCTTTAGAATAGTTCAACATTTGCTCTGCAAAAGTTTTTGGTTGTTTTACATCAATAGAAATAATATTTCCTTTTGAATCTACGTTAGGAACCAACACCGGATTTACAAAACCGCTATAAGGTGCTGAAGGGAATTTTTTATTACGTTCTAATACTTCCGCATGCATCTTTTGATCCACTTTCACACCGTAATTTTCAACTAAAGCCTTACCTGCAGCATAATCTCCTTCGGATTTTATACGTTGTACTTCGCGTAACAATTGTCCGAACAAATCATGCAACTTCTCATAATCTGTAATATTGAAATACGTTTTTCCATCGCGGCTAATTTTTTCAATTACATTGTCTTTCTTTCCTTTTTCGAATGCCCAAGCACTAACCCATTGGCGATTTCTCATGTGTGCCTCTTCAATATCAGCTCCTAAGTCTAAACGTACTAATTGCGTCATTAAACCATTTCTAATATAACTGTCATAAGACTCCATTCCTGTCTTTTTCCAATCGTCAACTAAACCTAATTCTTGAATTTTAGGATTATACAAATAAAACAATCCAACTAAGTCAGCTCTTCCCTCTTCCAGAGTTGAAGCATAGCTTTTCAATGTTTCTCTAGGAGTTCCTACACCAGGATTAATTTGCCCTGAAGCATGTCCTACTACTTCATGTAAAGCGGTATGCAACTTATCCCCTATTTCTCCATATTTTTTTGCCAAAATAATTTCTTCTTCATCATTTGCAAATTCTTCTAACTTACCTTTTCCGGCAGCTTTAGAATATGCATCGATTATATTTCCTAAAGAAACTGATTTAGAACCATGTTCGGCACGAATCCAGTCTGCATTTGGAAGGTTTACTCCAATAGGTGTACTTGGTGACGCATCTCCAGATTCTCCAGCTACAATCACTGTTTTATAAGAAACACCAACTACGTTTTTCTTTTTATGTTGTTCCATTAATGGAGAATTGTCTTCAAACCACTGTGCGTTTTTAGAAACCTTTTCCATTTTTTTGGACATATCGAAATCCTTAATTTGTACAATTCCTTCATAAGAACCTCTATATCCTAAAGGATCATTATACACTTCTATGAATCCGTTTATGTAATCAATGTTCCCTTCAGTAGCTGATAACCAAGCGATATTATAATCATCCCAAGTTTTTAAACTTCCTGTTTTGTAGTACTTGATTAACAGTCCTAAAGCATCTCCTTGTTTTTTATTTTCAGCAACACTTTTTGCTTTTTTCAACCAAAAGATAATTTTTTCGATTGCGTCGCTATACATGCCATCACACTTCCACACTTTTTCTTCTAACTGTCCTTTTGCGTTTCGAACTAATTTAGAATTCAATCCATAAGAATAAGGTTTAGTAGAATCTGGACTTACTTTTTTAGCATAAAAATCTTCTGCTTCTTTTAGTGAGATCCCTTTGGCATAGAAATTAATCGCTGAACCTTCAAGTAACCCTTTCGACTCATCAAGATTAACTCTTTTAGAATCTTCATCATTAAAAATAACGGCAATTACCGCAGACTCTAATTCAGTTTTGGTTGCTTTCATCACAGTCTCAAGATAATCCTTTGAAAAATCAGGTTTGATCTTATCACTCGAATAATGGTGATGAATTCCATTTGAAAACCAAACTCTCTTTAGATAAATTTCAAAATTTTTCCAATCTGCAGTCGCTTTATCTCCATTGTAATTTTGATAGATATGCTCTAATGCAGTTCTGATCTTTAGGTTGTATTTATAATGTTGATCCCACATGATATCACGCCCCGAAGTTCCTGCCTGAGTAAGAAAATAAACTAGTTTCTGCTCCTTAAGAGTCAGGTCTTCCCATCCTGGAATTTGATAACGCAACACTTTAATGTCGGCAAACTGTTCCACAAGATAATTAAAAGGCTCATTCTCTGCTGCTTTTACTGTTGTTGCTTCCACTTTTTGAGCATTACAAACAACAGAAACTGCTAGAGTCATAAAAAGACCCGCGGTTTTAAATAATTTCATTATTATTAATTTTTAGATGTTTAATAAATTATAATTCCTCAAATATACATATTCTTTAAATAAAATATAAAAATCAGGGTTCATAATGCTTCAAATATCAAATGGGAATAAAACATTTTCTAGGAACTATTTTCATTATTTTATTTATTAGCCGTACTATTACATTTAGAATCATTTAGATATAGTCGTGGTAATCTAATTATTAAATAACTCGAGAAAAAAGTACTCCTACATTAAAAATTAGCATTTCCATAATTTTTATATGATTCGTCTTAGATATTAATAAAAATTCTAACTTTACCACTGAAAACAATTAATCTATTATGCGGATTTTAAAATATATTTTTCTTTTACTATTACTTAGTATAGTGGCTCTGTCCATCTTTATTGCAACTCAAAAAGGCAATTTTTCTATCGAAAGAAGCAAAATCATCAATTCACCAAAAAGTGCCGTATTTAACTATGTAAACGATTACAGAAATTGGGCTGACTTTGGTTCTTGGACCACTGAAGATCCAGAGATGAAAATAGTATATCCGCAAGTAACTGTTGGTAAAGGAGCGTCCTATTCTTGGGAAGGAAAAGATGGACCAGGAGAAATGCGAACTCTTTTTGTCAAAGAAAATGACAGTATAGCTCAAAAAATGAATTACAATGGAACTTCTTCGTCCGTTTTCTGGAGTTTTAAAGACACCGTTGGTGGTACAAAGGTCACATGGAAAACTACTGGAGAGATGAGTTTTCTTTTTAAAGTCTACACTGCTTTAAATGGTGGAGTCGACAAAGTTATTGGAATAATGTATGAAAAAAGCCTAGCGAATTTAGACAAATCACTTGATTATGAAATAAACACCTTTTCAGTAAAAGTAAACGGACTATCAAAAAAACCTCAAAGTTTTTATTTAGCTCAAACTTTTACAAGTGAACTATCTAAAATCAATAAAAACACTAAAATAGTCATCCCGACTATAATTGCATTTTGTGAAGAGAATGAAATTGATGTAAATGGAAAGCCTTTTGTAATTTATCATACGTATGATGTGGTAAAAGGATTAGCTAAAATTTCGATCTGCGTACCGATAAAAAAGGAAATATTCATTAGTTATGGGAGCGACATGGTTTCTGGAAAACTGGAAGCATCCGAAGGGGTAAAAACAACTTTAACAGGAGACTATTCGCATATCAAAGACGGATATGACAAGGCTCTAGCGTTTCTTAATAAAAACCTATTAACTCAAGACCCACTAATTTCACATATCGAGATTTATTCAATAGGTAAAAATGAAATGAAAAATCCATCTAAATGGGTTACTGAAGTTTACATTCCCGTTTTACCGAAAATCGCACCTGTAAAAGCGTACACTCCTGCTCCAGTAAGAACAACTGTTGTCGCTCCAGAAGCAACGCCTGTAAGTTCAATTGTACCCGCTAAAGTTATTAAGCCGGTAGTGAAACCAACAATAAAACTTACCGAACCAAAAAAACTACCTACACATAAAACTACGGAGGAAGAAACTTCAGAGTTTTAATTTTTTTTTAGTTGTTGATTAAACCTATTTCATAATTTCCTATCTAACTATATAAAAGACAACTTTGCAGGAAGAAGAGGAATTTATACAACAGTTATTGAACCCAAAAACGCAAAACGAGGCGTTTCAAAAACTCTTGTTAACCTATCAAAAGCCTCTATACAATCACATTAGGAACATCATCTTAAATCATGATGATACTGATGATGTCTTACAAAATACATTTATTAAAGTATTTCAAAATTTAAAAAATTTTAAAGGAGAAAGTAAGTTATTTTCTTGGATGTACCGCATCGCCACAAATGAAGCCCTTAGTTTTTTAAGTCAAAAAGCTAAAAAAGGAGGGGTTTCATCTGAAACATTACAAAACAAAACTATTGACAACCTTAAATCCGATAGCTATTTTGACGGAAATGAAATCCAAATAAAGCTACAGAAAGCGATTGTTACCCTTCCGGAAAAACAGCAGTTGGTTTTTAAAATGAAATATTTTGAAGAATTAAAGTACGAAGAAATATCAGAAATATTAGGTACTTCAGTGGGTGCATTGAAAGCTTCCTACCATCATGCCGTAAAAAAAATAGAAGCATTTGTAACCTCAAATTAAACCTTTTGTCTAAAATCAAGTCCAATATATGTTATGAAAGCATTTAAATTAGAAAACGAGCCGAAAATTGAGTCTGGATTTAAAACTCCAGAGCATTACTTTGAAAATTTTTCAGAAAAGCTAATGCATAAATTACCTGAAAATGAACCAAAGGTAATTTCTCTTTTTCAAAAAAATAAAAAGACATTCATAATGGTTGCCGCTGTTTTAATTATAGCACTACTTATTCCTGTATTTTACACTAGTACTGTTAATGTAAATAGTAAAGAAATAGACACAGCCACCTTGGAAAATTATTTAAGTTACCAATCCAATATAAATCAATACGATCTAATTAATGGTTTGGAGGCTGATGAAATTAATAATATCAACACTACCATTGCTTTAGAAGATGCAACTATTGAAGATATATTAGTGAGCAATGGTAATTTAGAGCACCTTATAATAGAATAAATCTTGTGAAAAAGTATAATAAAAAATCATAAACAATGAACATCAAAAAAATTATCCTAATACTTCTCTTATTGACTTCCTTTAGTTTTTACGCACAAGACTCCGGAATGAAGGACAAAAAAGAGCAAATCAAAGCACTAAAAGTGGCCTTTTTGACTACCGAATTAGACTTAACAACTCGTGAAGCCCAAAAGTTTTGGCCTATCTACAATACGTTTGATGATAAACAATTTGATATTAGGTATCAAAAAATGAGAGATTTTAAAAGCCGAATGAATGATAGTGCTTTAGATTCCATGAGTGAAAAAGAGGCAAGTACATTGCTTACCCAAATAGAAAGCGCAGATGAGGAATTATTCTTATTACGAAAAAAATTCACCAAGGATTTAAAAGCAGTACTACCTGCTGTAAAAATTATAAAACTTAGAAAATCTGAAGAAGATTTTAATAGAAAATTATTGCATCAATATAGAAATTCGAAAAAATAGCACAATACCACATTAAAACATCTAAAACCCTACTCCATGCATCGTAGCATAGAATAGGGTTTTATTTTAGAAAATGAATCCGAATCATTTTATTTTTACCCGCAGCAATTGCAGTATGGTTGTCTAAAAATCGAATGGTAAACAAACTCGGATCAGAAGCTAGTTGTTTCCAGGTATTCCCACTGTCATAAGAGTAATAAAGTCCGGATGCACCTACGCTAACTAATGATTTTCCGTTACTATGTGGAACATATTGCACACAAGAAGCATATCCAAACCCTTGATTTTCGGCTATGAGCTCCCAGGTTTTACCTCCGTCAGCAGTTCTCGCTTTATTTCCTGAATTTTGATTCAGTGCCTCATAATCACCTCCTGCAACAAACCCTCTTTTGGCATCATAGAAGTCGGCTGTAAAAATTCCCGCCATGGCTTTCCCTTGTACAATAGGTGTATTATATACTTTCCAAGTATTCCCTTTATCAGCAGAATAGAATACTCTGGCTTTTTGCCCCCCTGAAACAATCCAAGTATTATTTCCCTTTATCACAATATTAGTATTACTTGCTGCAAAAGCAGCTTCCCCTTCAACAATTTTAGGCAGTTTGTCCGCCGGAACTTTATTCCAGGTATTCCCGCCATCTCTGGTTATAATAATCGAAAGACAATCAGTTATAGGGTCGCCCATTGCAATTCCTTCGTTTTTATTCCAAAATTGCATACTGTCGTAAAAAACCTTTGCATTATTTTCCTGGTACACTAAGCTTGTTTTTAAGTCCGTCTTAGAAACTTTATAAAGCAAACCCGGATTAGCAACACTCAACAAAAAGATATTTTTTGTGGTTTGAGCAATACTTCTAAATTCTAATTTTAAAGTATCCATCGTTATTTTACGCTGAATTTTTTCGTTTATTTTCAAATCATAATAACCAAATCTAGAATTATTCGCTGCAAACCAAATTTTATTTCCATCAGTGCTAATGGCTCTAATACTAATATTATCTTGAAACAGTGTATCTATATTCACTGTTTTAAAAATAGTCTTATCAATACCCATGCCTACATAACCTTTTGTTTTACAAGAAGTTAAAAAACATAAACCCAGTACTACTAAAAAAATATTTCTCATTTCAATCCTTTTATTTGAAGCTAAAATACAATTTAATATAGTAATACCAAATGGTCTTAAAATTTATTGGCACAGTAATTGGATAATCAGTAAATGTTAAACATAAATACACATACTATGAAAACTAAACTATTATTATTAAGCCTGATAACCTCAGTTTTTATAGTGCAAGCGCAAGATAGAAACAGGGTTAGTGCGATGACAAATGAAATTAGTGATAATTTAGATTTGAGAGCCGTTGCTGATATTTTTGGAGATTCACGAGATCTTCAGGAATTTGAGAGACAATTAAATGACCCTGAACTACAAATATCAAATTTGGATTTAAACAACGATAACGAAGTTGATTATTTACGGGTTATAGAAACCGTGGAAAATAGAACCCACGTTGTTATAATACAATCTGTCCTTGACCGTGATGTTTATCAAGATGTTGCAACGATCGAAATAGAAAAAGACAGATACAATAAGGTACATCTACAAGTTGTAGGTAATGAGTATATGTACGGTCCAAACTATATCTACGAACCCGTATATTATAGAACTCCTGTTATTTATGCTTCATTTTGGTCGTACAATTACAGACCATATGTTTCTAACTGGTATTGGAATTATTACCCATCGTACTATTATGCGTGGAACCCATTCCCTGTGTTCAGATATAGAAATAATATCCAAGTTAGTTTGAATGTATACAACAACTATAATTATGTGAATTACAGAAGAAGTAACCAAGCGGTCGTAATTTATAACTCTAGACGTTCAAATGGTTATGAAAGACAGTATCCTAATAATAACTTTTCAAGAAGAAACGCCAATGTTTCTAATCGTTATGAATTAGAACAAAGAAGAGGTACTCGAAATGTAGGATCTAGAAACGAAGTTGGTTATTCTCAAAACAGAAACCAATCATCAAGAACTACAGAATCACGCAGAAATACAAATGAAAGAGATTATTCTCAAAACAGAAGTACAACTTCAAGAGAAGCTGCACCACAAAGAACAACAAATCAAAGAGCTAATTCTCAAAACAGAAGTACAACTTCAAGAGAAACTGCGCCACAAAGAGCAGGAACACAAAGAGACTATTCTCAAAACAGATCAAATCCTTCAAGAGAAAATGCCCCACAAAGAACTGAAACGCAAAGAGACTATTCTCAAAACAGAAATAACACTTCTAGAGAATCTGCTCCACAAAGAACTGATGCGCAAAGAAGCAACGCTCAAAACAGAGTTAATCAATCTCGAGAAAGTGCACCACAAAGAACTCAAACGCAAAGAGACTATTCTCAAAACAGAGCAAACGCTCCTCGAGAAAGTGCTCCTCAAAGAACTCAAACTCAAAGAGGAAATTCTGAAAAGAGTGCTCCACAACGAACCGAATCAGGTAGAGATAATTCTTCCAGAGGAAACAATAGAAGATCCTAAAAACAGTGAAATACAATGATTTTAAACACGCTCAATTGAGCGTGTTTTTTTTATGTCTTTTTCTAAATAAACAAGCCTATTTTATTTAAAAAGAGTAAATTTGACGAGTTTTTAAAAGTACTACATGAGCACATCGCATAAAAACCTACATTCAAAATTATCTTTAGGTGGATTATTGATTACATTGGGAATAATATATGGTGACATTGGGACATCCCCTCTATATGTTATGAAAGCCATTCTTGGTCAAAGTATTATTAATGCAGATATTGTTTTAGGAGGAATCTCAGCAGTCTTTTGGACCCTTACTTTACAAACTACCATAAAATACGTTATCATTACTTTAAGTGCCGATAATCATGGTGAAGGAGGAATCTTTGCTTTGTATGCCTTAGTTAAAAAAACAAAAATTCAATGGTTAATCGTTCCCGCCATTATTGGTGGTAGCGCACTACTTGCAGACGGAATTATCACCCCGCCCATTTCTGTGTCCTCTGCAGTCGAAGGAATTAAAACCTATTACCCTCAAATAAACACAATTCCTATTGTTATTGGTATCCTATTCGTACTATTTAGCATTCAACAATTCGGAACAAAATTAGTAGGTAAGTTTTTTGCTCCCATGATGCTTATCTGGTTTAGCATGCTTGGAATCCTTGGTTTGATCCAAATCACAAAGCATCCTGAAGTTTTTAAAGCATTTAACCCTTACTATGCTTACCATTTATTATCGATTCACCCAGACGGTTTTTTCGTTTTGGGCTTTGTATTTCTATGTACAACAGGTGCCGAAGCATTGTATTCCGACATGGGACACTGCGGAAGGAAAAACATTCGAATCAGCTGGATTTTTGTAAAAACTACTTTGGTCTTAAATTATTTTGGACAGGCAGCTTTTTTAATCCATCATGAAGGAGAAACACTGACAACCTTGGGAGGGCCAAACGGTAATCCGTTTTATTTGATCATGGCAGACTGGTTTCAACCTGTCGGTATTGTAATCGCAACACTTGCCGCTGTGATTGCTTCTCAGGCACTTATTAGTGGTTCATTTACATTGATAAACGAAGCCATGCGATTAAATTTTTGGCCAAAAGTAAAAATAAAATATCCTACTGAACTAAAAGGACAATTGTACATCCCTTCAATAAACTGGTTATTGTTTTTTGGGTGTGTTGGAATAGTTTTGCATTTTGAGGAATCGGGAAATATGGAACATGCCTACGGTCTGGCCATAATCTTGTGCATGATAATGACTACTATTTTACTTAATTTCTACTTAATCATGAAACGAGTAAAATTATATTTTATCATCCCCCTAATCACAACCTATCTATTGATTGAAGTTAGTTTTCTAGTGGCTAATATCACAAAATTTTCAGAAGGTGGTTATGTAACATTAATTATTGCCCTCGCTTTAATTTCGATTATGACTATCTGGTACTTAGCCAAAAAAATCAGCAAGAGTTACACAAAAATTGTAAAAATTGAAGATTATAAAAAAGTATTGACCGAATTAGGTGCCGACCTTTCGATTCCAAAATATGCGACCCACTTGGTTTATATGACCAATGCAAATCGTGTGGACGAAATTGAAGAAAAAGTAATGTATTCCATTTTACAAAAAAGACCAAAAAGAGCCGATATCTATTGGTTTGTTCACGTGAACATATTATCTGAACCCTATAAAACCGAATATAAAGTAACAGAAATCATTAAGGATGATTTATATCGCGTCGACTTTAATTTAGGGTTTAGAGAGCCTACAAAAATAAACCTGATGTTCAAGGAAGTTATCAAGGATATGGTGAAAAAAGGAGAGGTAGATATTACAAGTAGATATGAATCTTTGAGTAAAAACAATATAATAGGTGATTTCAAATTTGTATTGTCTGAGAAATTCCTTTCAAATGACAGTGATTTAAGATGGCATGAAAAAATAATTATGAACTCTTACTTCTTTATTAAGAAATTAAGTTTGTCTGAAGAAAGAGCCTTTGGACTTGACAGTAGTTCTGTAAAAATAGAACAATTCCCTATGGTGCTTCACGCTCCTGAAAACATTGGTTTAACAAGAGTTAAGTAACTATTCCTCTTTAAAAATTTCAAAAACACTGCTCTTAGAGCAGTGTTTTTTGTTTTAAAAAAATATAAAACCAACATTCATTATTTAAAATTTAACTTTCGACCAATTAATAGTACCTTTGCACCTCAATTATTTAAAATGAGATTACACAGAAATTTAGTTTATACCACCATTGATTCCCTAAATGCAATATTTAACGAAGGGGAATATGCAGATAAAGTGGTTGCAAGAGCCTTAAAAAAAGACAAACGTTGGGGAAGCTCTGACAGAAAATTTGTTGCCGAAACCATCTATGAAGTAGTACGATGGAAAAGATTATATGCTGAAATTGCAGAAGTAAAGGCACCGTTTGACAGAGACAATATCTGGAGAATGTTTTCAGTATGGGCTGTATTAAGAGGATATCCAATCCCTGATTGGCGTCAACTAGAAGGAACTCCAGAAAGAAAAATAAAAGGTCGCTTTGATGAATTATCTAAAGTGAGAGCCCTTAAAGAATCTATTCCAGATTGGATGGACGAATTAGGAGTAAAAGAATTAGGTGAAAAAGTTTGGGCTAAAGAAATTACAGCTCAAAATCAACCCGCCAAAGTTATTCTAAGAGTTAATACGCTAAAAACGACTAAAGCGGAATTAAGAGCGATCTTAATGGACTTAGACATTGATACTGATTTACTAAAAGATCAACCGGATGCTTTAGTACTTAAAGAAAGAGCTAATGTTTTTATGACAGACGCGTTCAAGAAAGGTTTCTTTGAAGTTCAAGATGCTAACTCGCAACTTGTGGCTGCTTTCCTTGATGTAAAACCAGGAATGCGCATTGTGGATACATGTGCAGGTGCCGGTGGTAAAACATTACATATCGCTGCTTTAATGGAAAACAAAGGGCAACTGATTGCAATGGATTTATACGAAAGTAAATTAAAGCAGTTAAAAATAAGAGCAAAACGTGATGGTGCTTTTAATATTGAATACCGTATCATTGATAGCACTAAAGTAATCAAGAAACTACACCAAAAAGCGGATCGTGTATTGATTGACGCCCCTTGTAGTGGACTTGGAGTTCTTAAAAGAAATCCTGATGCTAAATGGAAATTGCAACCTGAATTTATTGACAATATCCGTAAGATACAATCAGAAGTTTTAGAAAGTTATTCTAAAATTGTAAAACCAGGAGGAAAACTGGTATATGCAACCTGTTCTATATTACCTTCTGAAAATCAAGATCAGATCGCTAAGTTTTTAACTACTGATATTGGTAAAGAGTTTACATTCATTAAAGATCAAAAAATTCTCGCTCATGAATCTGGTTTTGATGGTTTTTACATGGCTCTTTTAGAAAGAAAAGAAGAAGTTTTAAAACCTAAAGAATTAAAAGCTGCAAAAGAAACAGCGGAAGAAAAAGAATAACACCTTTTACCTTCTATACACAAAAACGCCTTCAAATTGAAGGCGTTTTTTATTAGAAAATAATTTAAAACAAAAATCCTCAAAAAGTAGCTTTCTACATTCGAGGATTTTTTTATAATTGCTGAATTCAAGTTATAAATACTACTATTTTATTTTTAAAGATACTGCAATAAAACATAGCACAAACTTGTCATTCCGACGAAGGAGGAATCACCGTTAGCTGAGCAGTTTGATGAGATTGCTTCGCCTGTTCGGGTAAACCCTCGAGTCCTTCTTCGTCGGAATGACAAGTAAACATTTTAGATTCAAAGGATGAATAATTTCATTGCATCTTCTAAGCTAAGATCGATGTATAGCTCAATCTATCTTCTTTGTTCTTTTCTCTACTCTCTTTTCTATAGTTTAATCGTTCATCGAGATTAAAAACTCTTCATTGTTTTTAGTTTGTCTGAAACGGTCATTTATAAAACTCATAGCTTCAACAGGATTCATATCTGCAAGGTATTTTCTCATGATCCACATTCTCTGTAAGGTCTTTTGATCTAATAATAAATCATCACGTCTTGTACTAGAAGAGGTTAAATCAATTGCTGGGAAGATACGTTTATTAGCGATTTTTCTATCCAATTGTAATTCCATGTTACCGGTACCTTTGAATTCTTCAAAAATAACTTCATCCATTTTAGAACCAGTTTCTGTCAATGCAGTGGCAATGATACTCAAAGACCCACCATTTTCAACATTACGAGCAGCTCCAAAGAATCGTTTTGGTTTCTGTAGCGCATTAGCATCTACTCCCCCACTCAATACTTTACCTGATGCAGGTTGTACCGTGTTGTATGCTCTGGCCAATCTCGTAATGGAATCTAAAAGAATCACAACATCGTGACCACATTCCACTAATCGTTTTGCTTTTTCAAGCACGATATTAGCAATCTTAACGTGTTCTTGAGGTTCTCTATCAAAAGTAGAAGCAATAACTTCTCCACGCACACTACGTTGCATGTCTGTAACTTCTTCTGGACGTTCGTCAATCAATAAAACAATAAGATAAACTTCAGGGTGATTAGCAGCAATTGCGTTAGCAATTTCTTTCAGCAACATGGTTTTACCCGTTTTTGGCTGAGCCACAATCATACCACGTTGTCCTTTTCCTATTGGAGAAAACAAATCAATAATACGAGTTGAAATCGTACTTTGTCTTGCCGCCAAATTAAATTTCTCTGATGGAAAAACAGGTGTTAAATGTTCGAATGAAACTCTATCACGAACGACCTGAGGATCATGTCCATTTATTTTCAATACTTTTACTAATGGAAAAAACTTCTCTCCTTCTTTAGGAGGACGCACCACTCCCTTAACCGTATCTCCAGTTTTAAGTCCGAATAATCTGATTTGAGAGGTTGATAAATAAATATCATCTGGTGACGCTAGGTAATTATAATCTGAAG
The DNA here is from genome assembly GCF_900107635.1 of Flavobacterium gillisiae. Classification (GTDB taxonomy): domain Bacteria; phylum Bacteroidota; class Bacteroidia; order Flavobacteriales; family Flavobacteriaceae; genus Flavobacterium; species Flavobacterium gillisiae. The sequence continues at coordinate 82,973 of NZ_FNRD01000014.1, read as the reverse complement.
AGCGCAAGAAACCATAGCCATCAGGCATCATTTCAAGAACACCTTCACTTTCTATTATTCCGTCAAATTCAAAATCAGAATCCCTAAAATTACTTTTCTTACTTTTAAAATTTGGGTTTTGATTTTGTTTATTTAACTGATTTGGATTTACTTTTTTTACAGGCGCTACAACTTCTTGCGTTTCGGCAGAATCATTTGCAACAACCTCTTCCGTTTCCTTGTTTAGTTCCTTTGCTTCTTCTTTATCCTTTTTTAAAGCAATTTTCTTTTCGTATGCTGATTTATTAAACTTAATAATCTTGCCTACTTTTTTTTCTGACACTGAAGATTCATTTCCTGATTCAGCCTCATTTGCAGCTTCTACTTGAGCCTGAACTTCTGCAGGAACATCAACCTTAGCTTGAAGATCTGTGTCTACTGGAGCTTCCTCATTATTAGAAGGAGTAATTTTTGCTTTTTGAATGGCAGCTTTTTTAACGGGAACGATACGAGCTCTTTTAGGCTTATCGTCCTCGACAATGGATTCCATTTGTAAATCTAAAGCTGGCTCAACTTTAGTCGTTTGATGTTCTAAAATCTGACCTATTAAGGTTTCTTTTTTAACACCGTTAAACTTTATGGTTTTAGCTGCTTTAGCTATAGCTTGAAGCTCAGAAAGCTTCATTTCTTTTAATGCAGAAATATCAAACATGAATGTTCTATTGGTTTAATTAATTTGGATAATACTAAAAAGATAGGTAGTAACTATATCATTATGAATTGACCGCAGTATGAAGTGCTTACGGTACTCTTATGCAATAATACGAATAAAATTTAATGATACAATAGTATTTTAAAAAAAGAAAATATATTTTTGTCAAACAAAATTCACAAAATGATACAAAGAATTCAGACGATATATTTATTTCTTGCTTTTGTAGTGACAGGAATATTACCTTTTTTATTTCCGCTTTGGACCATGAGCGACGGAAAGGATTATTTTTTTATGCAAAATGAGTTTTATGTTATACTTTTGGGTTTAAGCACGACGATTTCAATTGTTAGTGTTGTTTCCTATAAAAAAAGACAAAATCAATTTGTTATTGGCAGATTGAATATAATTTTAAATTTAATTTTATTGGGATTATTTGTATATCGTTCACTAAACGTATCTGGAGAAACAGTTCTTGTTTCTGAGAAAGGTATTGGGATGTTTCTTCCTATTGTTGCTATCGTATTATTAGTACTAGCTAATAAGGCCATCAAAAAGGACGAAGATCTTGTAAAATCTGTGGACAGATTGAGGTAGACCCATAACATTAGTTTATTAGTGCGAAGAGAACCCGAATGTAAATTCGGGTTTTTTTGTGCCTATAACTGAGAATAGCGCAACAAATAAAACTGTTTAAGTAAATTATTGTCCTTTTTTTTTCTAATTTTGGTCTAACCCTCTACGGCATGAAAGATAAAATACGAATACACCTTGCAGACGATCATCAAGTACTAATAGACGGTATGCGTACGCTGCTAAATACGGTCCCTAATTTTGAGGTCATCGGGTTTTCTTTAGACGGTACCAACCTTTATGATGAAGTAATTAGCAATAAGGCAAATATTCTTATCCTGGACATTAGCATGCCAAATAAAGATGGAATAGAAGTAATTAAAGAGTTTACCAAAAAAGGATATCCGTGCAAAGTAATAATCCTATCTAGTTATGATGACTTGAAGATTATTCAGGAAGTCATGAAATTAGGCGTGAGCGGCTATTTGACAAAACAATGTGCCGGAGAAAATATTGTGGAAGCTATTCAAGCTGTTGCTAACGGAGAAGAATATTTTTGCAATACTGTTAGAGAAAAAATATTCAATACCGCAACAAAAGACAATTCAAAATTAAACAAGGAAAACCCAATCGTAGATTCCATTTTAACGGGGAGAGAACTTGAAATCATCATTTTAATTGCATTAGAACATAGTGGAAAAGAGATTAGTGAGAAATTGTTTATTAGCACTAATACCGTCGAAACACACCGTAAAAACATCATGAAAAAGCTAAAAGCAAAGAACACAATCAGCTTGGTTAAGTTTGCTCTTAAAAACAAATTGATTAAATCATAAGTTTATTTATTTTTCATAATCTGTAGTTGTCTATGCTTTTAAAAAAAAAACCGTTATTAATTCTTTTATTACTGCTTACTGCTTGTACTAGTATATTTGCTCAATCTAATCTAGTTGCCAAACAAAAAATAGCAGATATAATTAGCGAAGCAACGCTTCTTATGAAAGAACAGAAGTACGAGAAATCATTAATAAAATCACGAATTGCCTTAACAAAATCAATCCAAATTAATGATGATTACTTAATAGCAACTTGTTATAACACTATCGCAGCTAATTTCGACGAATTAAGTGAGTTCGACAAAGCTTTTTTCTACTATCAAAAAGGACTTGTATATGCTAGCAGAACTAACAATAGTGAATTAAAAAACTGGCTCTACAACAATCTAGGAAACATCTACTGTTTTGATAAAAAAGAGTACAAAAAAGGGATTTACTATTATAAAAAGTCACTTGATTACAGCAAAAAAATTGGCGATTCAGTACAAATTGTTTTTACAAATCTGAATATAACTTGGGCCTATTTTGACATTGGCGACTTCAACTCAGGCTCTCCGCACCTCAATTTTGTCAATAAATACCATCCTAAATTTGGCGATGAATCAACAATTGTTGCCTTAAATATGCTTAATGGAATGTATTATGGCTACAGAAACGAACCTAAAATAGCCACTTCTTTCTTTGAAAAAGCGATCTTACTAGGGGAAAAAGGAAACGAAAAATCAGATCTATCATTTACACATCAGGAATATTCTAAGTTTTTATTGAAAAATGGCGACTTTGAAAAAGCATATCAAAATTTAGAAGCCTATAATACCATCACAGCAAACCTCAATTATGAAGAGAAGGTAAAAAAAATCAATGTTGCTGGAATCAATCTCCAAGTAGATGAATACAAAAGAGAGGTTGATAATATCGAGACAAAATACAAAACCAAGGAGCAGCTACTGATAGAAAAACAAACCAAGAACAAGCAAATAAGTGTTATTATTATCTCATTACTGCTATTAGCCATCATCCTTTTCTACTTTTTCTTTCAAAACACAAAACTGAAACAAAAAAACAAACTCAACGAAATTCAAAGTAAAATTCAGGAAAATATCATTAATGCATCCATCAATGGTCAAGAGCTGGAACGGAAGAAAATTGCCAACTTCCTGCATGACAACATCAGCGCTTTACTATCATCGGCGGGTTTACATTTGAGCGTATTTAGTTCGAAGAATACTATCCAATCAGAAGAAATAGCAAAAACAAAAGCCATCTTAAAAGAAGCCCATGATAAGGTACGTGATTTGTCCCACGAACTTTTACCTTCATTGCTGGCGCGTTTTGGCCTCTTTTATGCACTTAATGATTTGTGCGAAAAAAACTCCAATTCCAGTATCCAGTTTGAATATTCAAGTACAATCGATGAAAAAACACGATACAATGCTGAATTCGAAATGAAAATGTATTTTATGATAACAGAGTTATTGAATAACATCAACAAACACAGTGGTGCAAAAAACACAACGCTTAGCCTACAGGAAGTAAACGATCAATTACTAATTCATGTTTGGGATAACGGAACAGGCTTTGACACCAACAAATACAACACTATTGAAGGTTTTGGGCTGAATCAAATTAATGCCAGAATAAACAATATGAAAGGTGAACTAGTTGTACAGTCCAAATTAAATTCTGGTACGTCGATACACATTAAAGTTCCTATTTCACATAGTGCGTAGCTAGACTCGTTTTTCAATTTCAATAATTTCTAAGTCTTTTATTTTGTCTCCCTCTATTACAAAGCGCAACATGGTGCGTACCTGGTGAAACCCACTTTTTCCGCAAGCTCCGGGGTTCATGTGCAAAAGATTATGCTTCTTATCAAACATAACTTTTAATATATGCGAATGCCCACAAATAAATAATTTGGGTGGATTTGCAGCCATCTCCGCTTTCATAGCAGGATTGTATTTCCCTGGATACCCACCAATATGCGTAATCCAAACATCAACTCCTTCACACATAAAACGATTGTGCAACGGGAACTCTAAACGCGCTTTGGCATCGTCAATATTTCCATAAACCGCTCGCAACGGCTTTAGTTTTTTTAAAGTATCAGTCACGGTTAAATCGCCAATATCACCAGCATGCCAAACCTCGTCAGCCTGAGCGACATATTTTAATATAGTATCATCAATATGACTGTGTGTATCAGAAAGCAAAAGGATTTTTTTACTCAAAATTGTATGTTTTTTTTAGGCTTTTGTGTACTTCGGATTTAATTTTCAGGAGCTAATCCAGCTATCCGCTTGTATCTTTTTATTTTTTAAAGAACAAAAATAAAAAGGATACCGCTACTATCTGGGCTAGGAATTTGGGTAAAAATAGACATTCCGAATCCAAATAAAAAATAAGTTTCACCTCAAAAAACAATATGACTTTGGCTCTACTTGAAAAAAATTAAATAAGTACCTTTGTGCCATTAAATGTGTAAACACGATTTTCTCCAGCACAATCTGATTGTGAAGTATAAAGAGGGAAATCTGAAAGTTCAAATGAGGTATTTTATAAAATTAGCATATAACGGAACCCTATACCACGGCTGGCAATACCAACCGAACGCGGCGTCAGTTCAAGAAACACTGAACAAGGCTGTTTCTACAATACTAAACTCTGAAATCAGTATTATGGGAGCAGGACGCACAGATACTGGTGTTCATGCTAAACAAATGTATGCCCATTTTGATTTTGAAACCCCTTTTGACATTCCGAGTTTAGTGCATAAACTCAATTCTTTTTTACCAAAAGATATTTCGGTTTACGATATTATTGCCGTTCCAGACGAAGCCCATGCCCGTTTTGATGCTTTAAAGCGAACTTATGAATACCATGTCAACACTTTTAAAGATCCATTTTTGCAAGAGCAAAGTTGGTACTTTCATCAAAAATTAGATATTGAGCTGATGAATAAAGCGGCAGCGCTGTTGTTTAATCACATCGATTTTCAATGTTTCTCGAAGGTAAACACGGATGTAAACACCTTTGATTGCACGATTTTTGAAGCGAATTGGAAACAAAACAAAAACCAACTTGTATTTACGATTTCGGCCAATCGTTTTTTGAGAAATATGGTGCGTTCTATCGTGGGAACACTTGTAAATGTGGGATTACATAAGATTACACTTGATGATTTTAATACCATCATACTAAATAAAAATAGAGATAAAGCGGGGTTTTCAGTACCGGCACATGGTTTATATCTGACTGAAATAGAATACGATTACATTAGTCCTTAGGACAAAATCCTTAGTACATAGTGATTAATACTTAGCACTGAGGACTTTAATATAAATACATCCATAGCCCTGATGGCAATGGAAATCCTTGAGCGCCGGGGTTCGGCGGTCAAGATTGTAATGAACAGCAGGATTAAGCTCCTAAAAAAAACTGAACTAAATTCAGCTTAAAAAAAATGAAAGCAAAAGCATTCGACACTCGATTATTCAAACGAATATTACAATATACAAAACCGTATCAATGGCGTTTTAACGGCGTAATTATATTTGCCATCTCCTTATCAGTATTTGCAGCGTTACGCCCGTATTTACTGAAGCAAACCGTAGACGGATACATACAAACCGAAGATGCCAAGGGCTTATTATACTACATCACCTTGATGGGTATTGTGCTGTTGCTCGAAGTTTTCTCCCAGTTTTACTTTGTGTTTTGGGCAAACTGGTTGGGGCAAGACATCGTAAAAGACATTCGGATAAAATTATTCAAACACATATTGAGTTTCAGAATGAAATATTTTGATTTGGTGCCGGTAGGTCAACTGGTAACCCGTTCTGTATCAGATATTGAATCCATTGCGCGTATTTTCAGTCAAGGTTTGTTTATGATTATCAGTGACTTAATGAAAATGGTGGTTGTGCTGTTTTTTATGTTCTATATGAACTGGCAATTGACTTGGATTGTGATTGTGGCGATGCCCGTTTTAGTATTTATCACGAGAATATTCCAGCGCAAGATGCAAGTGGCTTTTGAGGACGTTAGAAACCAAATTTCAAATATGAACTCCTTCGTACAGGAACGCGTGACGGGAATGAAGATTGTACAACTGTTCAACAGGGAAGAAATTGAAGCCAATAAATTTAAAGAAATCAATGACAAACATAAAAAGGCGTGGATAAAAACAATTCTTTACAACTCCATTTTCTTTCCCATTGCTGATATTATTTCTTCATTAACCCTTGGTTTCATTATCTTTTATGGCGGAATCAAGATTCTGAATGGTGATAACTTCACCACTTTTGGAGATTTGTTTTCGTACACGATGTTCATAGGAATGTTATTTAACCCTTTGCGCCAAATTGCTGATAAATTCAATGAGATGCAACTGGGAATGATTGCTGCCAATCGTGTTTTTGCCATTATCGATACACAAGATCAGATTCAAGATACAGGGATTGTTGAAGCACCTATATTCCTTGGAAATATTCAGTTCAAAGACGTGCGTTTCAGCTACATTCCTGATGAAGAGGTAATAAAAGGAATTGATTTAAATGTAAAAGCGGGAGAAACTGTTGCTATCGTTGGTTCTACAGGAGCTGGAAAATCTACTATTATCAATTTACTAAACCGTTTTTATGAAATTAACAGCGGTACCATTTGCATCGATAATGAAAATATCGAAAACTATACTTTAGGTTCGCTCCGCAAGCAAATTGCGGTGGTACTGCAAGACGTATTCTTATTTGCCGACACTATTTTCAACAACATAACGTTGAACAATTCTGCAATTACAAGAGAAGATGTTTTGGCTGCGGCCAAGGAAATTGGGGTGCATGACTTTATCATGAGTTTACCAGATAATTACGACTTTGATGTAAAAGAACGCGGCGTAATGCTGTCTTCTGGACAACGTCAATTGATTGCTTTCTTGAGAGCTTATGTGAGTAACCCGAGTATTCTTATTCTGGACGAAGCGACTTCTTCGATTGATACTTATTCTGAAGAATTGATACAACGTGCCACGGAAACTATAACCACAGGAAGAACCTCGATTGTAATTGCCCACAGACTAGCAACTATTATCAATGCTGATAAAATTGTGGTCATGGACAAAGGATTGATTGTAGAACAAGGAACGCATCAGGAATTGATCAATAAAGAAAACGGCTATTATAAAAACCTGTATGATTCACAGTTTTCGGTAGCTAATTAGAATCTTAACCGCAAAGAGCACAAAGGTATCGCAAAGGTTCTATTTTTTTCTTCTATAACGATCGACAATAAACCGTGACGTCTATTTTATACCTTTTTGATTAAATCACTTATTGCATTAAAACAGGACTTCTATGTAATACTATGAAGAATGAAATGACTTCAAAGCAACACATAAAATCTATGTTTCTATGTGTTTAAAAAAATCTAACCACATAGAATCACAGCCATTGTTTATAGATAGAAAAATGGTTAGAACATTATTCCCACACATAGTTTGAGCTCTAATTAAAGCGAAGCGACTTTCTTTATACTCACAAATAATCTATGTTTCTATGTGGTAAAAAAAAACACCAGTATACTTTTTTCAAACTCATAAGCAATGTACATACATGCAGGTACTACTTGTATATTTATTCAATAAAGAACTTATATGACTTATATGTTTTACTGTTTTTTGACATCATTAAACCCAAATTCCTCACTTTTACCCAGCTTCACCCCTTCTTTTACCCCATTACCATCGCATCAAACACACTCTTAATCCTCACTTTTTTAATCTTTAAAACTTTGTTACTCCTAATCTTTCCCAAAACAGAATAAATTCTTAAATTCGCAATTCAAATTAATTTAGAAAACTTATACAAATGAAATACGATATCATAGTTTTAGGAAGTGGTCCAGGTGGATATGTTACTGCCATTAGAGCATCGCAATTGGGTTTTAAAGTAGCCGTAATTGAAAAAGAAAACTTAGGTGGTGTATGCTTAAACTGGGGTTGTATCCCAACAAAAGCTTTACTAAAATCAGCTCAGGTTTTTGATTATCTAAAACACGCTTCTGATTATGGATTGACTGTTTCATCATTTGACAAAGATTTTCCTGCTGTAGTACAACGCAGTAGAACTGTTGCTTCAGACATGAGCAAAGGAGTGCAGTTCTTGATGAAAAAAAATAAAATCGACGTAATCAATGGTTTTGGAAAACTAAAACCAGGAAAAAAAGTTGATGTTACTGACAAAGACAATAAAGTTACCGAATATAGCGCAGACCATATTATCGTTGCTACTGGAGCTCGCTCTCGTGAGTTACCAAGCTTGCCACAAGATGGCGTAAAAGTAATTGGTTACCGTCAAGCAATGACTTTACCTACCCAACCAAAATCGATGATTATCGTAGGTTCTGGAGCGATAGGAGTAGAATTTGCACATTTTTACAATTCAATGGGTACTGAGGTAACTATTGTTGAATTCATGCCAAACATTGTTCCTGTTGAAGACGAAGACATTTCGAAACAAATGGAGCGCTCAATGAAAAAATCTGGAGTAAAAATCATGACCAACTCTTCTGTTGAGAAAATTGATACTACTGGAGCAGGTGTAAAAGCATTTGTAAAAACGGCCAAAGGAGAAGTAATCCTAGAAGCAGACATTTTACTTTCGGCTGTTGGAATTAAAACTAACATTGAAAACATTGGACTAGAAGAAGTAGGAATCGCTACTGACAGAGATAAAATTCTTGTAAACGCATACAACGCAACAAACATTCCTGGATACTACGCCATTGGTGATGTTACACCGGGACAAGCATTAGCTCACGTAGCTTCTGCTGAAGGAATCAACTGTGTGGAAAAAATTGCAGGAATGCATGTAGAACCTATCGATTACGGAAACGTACCGGGTTGTACTTATGCTACTCCTGAAATTGCTTCGGTAGGTTTAACTGAAAAACAAGCGATAGAAAAAGGATACGAATTAAAAGTTGGTAAATTCCCATTCTCAGCATCAGGAAAAGCAAAAGCTTCTGGAACACCAGACGGATTTGTAAAAGTAATTTTTGATGCCAAATATGGCGAATGGTTAGGATGTCACATGATAGGTGCTGGAGTAACTGATATGATTGCTGAGGCAGTTGTAGCTCGTAAACTGGAAACTACAGGACATGAAATCCTAAAAGCAATTCACCCTCACCCTACAATGAGTGAAGCCGTAATGGAAGCAGTTGCTGACGCTTATGGCGAAGTAATACATTTATAAAACAATCAACAGGAAAAGATGCACTGAAGTGTATCCCTACAACAATTACATCAATCCGATTTGTGAAAGCAAGTCGGATTTTTTTATGGGCGTGCCCCAGCTTCCACTCCGTTCCAGCAGCGTCAGGCTGTACGTTGCAATCTTTTATTTCGTTGCACTACATAAAAGGATTTCCACTGCCATCCTTCACGCGAGCACCACACACCACTTATATTTTCACCACTCACCTCTCACTTTTTACACACTCTTTTCTTACCTTTAAAACCAGAAAATCAGCACACTATGAACTGGACAGCAAAACTCATCGTACACAAGACAGAAAAACGTATAGCCGTATATTTTGAAAAAAATGCCGACTTAATATCCCGTATCAAACAAGTAGACGGAGCAAGATGGAGCCAACAAAAAGTGCTTTGGCATATTCCTGACACGATAGAAAACAGAGAGCGTTTCAACATAGCACCACTCTCCCACTCTTTACCATCAATGGAGGGAATAGAGCAAATTGAGAAATTCAAGCAATGGCTGCGTTCTAAACGCTATAGCCAAAGCACCATTGCAACCTATAGCGAAGCCTTAAAATCTTTCCTGGTTTTCTACAGAGAAAAACCAGTTGCCAAAATCACTAATGAAGACGTGATTATATACAACAACGACTATATATTGAAGAACAATTTGTCAGCATCATACCAGAATCAAATCGTGAATGCCATAAAATTGTTTTTTATGACAATCAGAGAAACCAAAATGGAAGTTGACAAAATTCACCGTCCCAAACGATCCAAAGTTTTACCAAACGTTTTGAGCAAAGAAGAAATAAAGTTGATCTTGGATGCGCATAGCAACATCAAACACAAAATGATGTTAAGTATGATTTACAGTTGTGGTTTGCGTAGTGGCGAGCTATTGGCTCTTCAACCCGTCCATATCGATTCAAAAAGAAACATCGTATTACTTAAAAACTCCAAAGGAAAAAAAGATAGGATTGTGCCCTTGAGTCCAAAGATATTAGAAATGCTGCGTGAGTATTATAAAGTATACAAACCCACGGTTTATTTATTTGAAGGTCGAACAACGGGACTGCAATATGATGCACGAAGTTTACAGCTAATAATAAAACAAGCATTACAAAAAACAGGAATCACAAAGCCTGTCACTTTACATTGGTTGCGGCACAGTTATGCAACTCATCTACTAGAAAGTGGCACTGATTTGCGCTATATTCAGGAATTATTAGGACATAATAGCAGTAAAACCACTGAAATATACACTCACGTTAGTACGAAAAGCCTGCAACAAATAAAAAGTCCCTTTGATGATTTGTAAGAAAATAATTAATATATTTGGTAATATATAAAACGAAACAAAACTTCGTATATACACCCAAAAAAGGGTGAATTGGCGAAGTTTTATTTCGCCTATATACTAGTTAGCGGCAAGTGTCGCGCAGAATCGGAGAATTCAAGAACCTAACACACTTTTTAAGAAAACAAAATGAATATAATAGATAGTATTTTTAAGTTACTCAGAATCCGAGAAAGTGATGAAAATATTTTTCTGTTATTGGAAAAATCAAAAGAAGATTATCTTATTATCATTAAAAATATAGAAGAAATATTAAGAGAAGGTAAAAATAATGCGCAAGCCAACGTTGTGGAAAAAATATCAGAAATCTTAATAGAGAAAGATTTTCCTAAATTTAAAAAAGAAATCAATAGCGTTGATATGTGGGGAGGTTCTGGAGCAGTTTGGGAAGTTTACTTTCATAATGAAAACTTACAACGGAAGTTTAATAATCAAATGCTTAAATTAATCGATTTAATGGAAAGGACTAAAATTATAGGTCGTGGAATAAAACCTCTAAAAAAGTTATTCAGAAGATAAACACCAGCCGCTAACAGCGGTTTGCATAAATGGCGAAATATGTGGTAAATTCACGTTTATCTTTCGCAAGATATTTTATCTTAGCCGAAAATAATCGGTTACGAAGTTCGCCACTTCTGCAAGCCGCGACACGTTATAAGCAAGCCTACCAAAAATGCCGCAAAAATAGACTATGAAGAAAAATATTTTAGATTATATCTCTATTAAATCAACTCTAGACGAATTGATAAAATTTGGCGAAACAGAAATTGCAAATAATCTTTTAGATATAATAAATCTTAACGAACTTCCAAAACCTGAAAAGCATAATCTTAAGAAAGACATAACTACTTCCTATTTCGAAATTAATTTATCCAGCGAAATTATTGATAAAATTATTGATTTATTTAGCGAATTAGAAGTTGAAAGCTTAACAGAAAATGGCGAGTCAACAAATTCAACAAATCATTATGTTGAGTTATTAGATAAATGGTTAAAAATTCAAGATGAACAAAATTAAAACCCAACCAAAAACTATTAAAGAGAAAATCTGTATTTTCTTTGTCTTATTAGGAATGACAAGCATAGTGTATTTTATTGCTACGAGTTTAACTAAACAAAGAGAAGAAGAAATTGCATTTATTAATAAAGATTTCTCTTTAACACGTGGAATAATTACAAAAAAATCCGTTTATAAAGGTCGACATATTACAGTCAAGTATAAAGTTGGAGAAAAATTTTACGAAGATAGTGATGGATTTAACGAAAATGATAAAGTTGAAGAAGGCGACAACGTTTTTATAAAATATTCAAAATCGAAACCTGAATTAATGATGACAGAATTTAACGACGAATATGGAAATTAAAATAAAGGCCAGCTTATAACAGCGGTTTCACAAAATGGCGAATTTTGTGGTAAATTCACGTTTATTTTCCGCAAGAAATTTTATCTTTAACGGAAAATAATCGGTTACGAAGTTCGCCACTTCTGCAAGCCGCGACACGTTAGCATCTATGCTACGATTTCGGTTTTAAAATAAATTTTTCTAATTCATTTTTCCAATCATTCATCATTAATTTTAAATGCTCCTGTGATACTATATCTGTTTTCCCTAATTCTAAATTAAAAATCATTTCTTCAATAAATTTAATATCTTGTTTTACTATTTTTTTTGAATTTCTGTTCATCACTTTTTGTTTTAAAACCCGCACAAATGCTAACATACGTTAACCGCTATTTAGGCTTTTGGTTTAATTTAATAATTTGTTTGTGTCTGTAAATATTTGTAATAATCTGAAAGTTTAGGCTTACTTTTCCCTAAACATCGGTTAGCGTCCGCCGTTAGCAGTAAGCATAACACAAAATCGTGATAAAAGATGAAATATAAAATTCTAATACTATTAACTATTTTTTCGATTAGTTCTTTTTCACAATCATTATGTCGAAACGATATTATGAATAAAGAAGAATTAAATCCAAAAAATCAGGTATCCGAATTTTTAAAATATGATTTCTCTGAACTATGGATGAAAAGCGAAAACAGCTCAGTTTATGGGATAATTGGAGATGAATATCAAAGAATCTTAATAAAGTTTCTAACAGTCGAGAAAAATATAAATAACGATAATGAATATTTCGTTTATGGTAAATCTAGTGTAAAGGAAAATCTTTGTGTGTTTGTTGGAAAAATAACAATCATTAAAATTCAAGAATCTAAAAGAAAACATTTTGGTGTAGATGATGAGTTTAAAAATCAAGGTATAAAAACACAAGGTTTACTGACGGCTAAATATGAGTTTTTTGAAGATAAACACCAAAATCATTCAGGTTTTTTTTCAGGAACCTTACAAACAAAATGGTTTTTAGATAAAAATGACAAATTGCAGTATGATGATATTAACTCAGTTTCAGACGGCTATTTTAATAATGCTTTTGTTGGGACTTGGAAAATGTATAATTCTAAAATTGAAAAAATATGTAGATGGGGAGATTACAGAGTTCCAAACACAGACTGTAATTTTGATATAGGAACTGGCGAATTCAATGTTGCACAAAAATACTGGGAAAGAGGTTGGTTAGATATTGTCTTGAAAAACAAGATGCCAAATAGCGCAATTATAAAACCCAAAAAAGTAGAGTTAACAAAACAATGGTGGGAATAAATGCCTACTGCTAACCGCCATTTTGAGCTAGCTGGAATTTAGTGGAATTGCCGTTTCGCATCAAGTTTTCGTTAAGCCGAAAATTGAACGATTACGAACTTCCAGCCATCTAAAAGCACCAAAAACGTTGTTTATCAAATTATTAAGTATCACATTATTGAAAGATAAATCATCATTAAAACAAACAATATGAAATTAATCATTACTTCCATTCTTTCACTTACTATTGGATTCAGTTGTTTAGCTCAAAACAAAAATAACAAGACTACTAATGCGTTAAAAAATGAAACAGCGACAACTATACAATCGGGATATGATGAGTATAAAAAAATTGCTTTAAGTATTTGGGATTATGCAGAATTAGGATATAAAGAAGATAGAAGTTCTACATTGTTACAGACTACATTAAAGGACAATGGTTTTACTGTAGAAGCAGGAGTAGCTGGAATCCCAACAGCCTTTGTCGCAACTTATGGTAGTGGTTTGCCTGTAATTGGAATTTTGGCAGAATATGATGCATTACCAGGTCTATCGCAAGACAATTCACCCATCAAAACAGCAAATGCAAATACCACAAGTGGACATGCTTGTGGACATCATTTATTTGGTACTGGCTCTGTTGCTGCAGGTATTGCCATAAAAAAATTATTAGAGTCAGGAAAATTAAAAGGAACAATTAAAGTATTTGGTTGCCCAGCCGAAGAAGGTGGAAGCGGAAAAGTATATATGGTCAGAGAAGGCCTATTTAACAATGTAGATGTAGTACTACATTGGCATCCAAGCGATGATAATTTGGTTAGTAATTCAAGTTCATTGGCTAATATATCTGCTAAGTTTCGGTTTTATGGTATTGCCTCCCATGCTGCTGGATCGCCAGAAAAAGGGCGTTCTGCATTAGATGCTGTGGAAGCGATGGATCATATGGTGAATATGATGAGAGAACATGTACCGCAAGAAACTCGTATTCATTATGTGATTACAAATGGTGGTAAAGCGCCTAACGTAGTACCTGAATTTGCCGAAGTATATTATTATGTAAGACACCCAGAGAAAACAGTGGTTGTGTCTACTTTTGACCGAATTAAAAAAGCTGCTGAAGGTGCAGCCTTGGGGACAGAAACAAAAATGGACTATGAAATAATTGGCGGTGCACACGACCTGCTGATTAATAAAACGTTGGCTGCAAACATGCAAATCAATTTAGAAAAAGTTGGAGGTGTAAAGTATACTGATGATGAAATAATTTTTGCACAAAAAATTCAATCAACCTTCACGGATAAATACGACCCTATAAATTCTGTAGCAATTGTAAAACCTTTAAGCATTGCAAAAACGCTTGGCTCTACAGATGTAGGCGATGTAAGTTATGCAATACCCACAGTAGGATTAAGAGCTGCCACTTGGGTAGCTGGCACTAGCGCACATAGTTGGCAAGCTGTAGCCTCTGGCGGTACAGAAATAGGTATAAAAGGAATGATGGTTGCTTCAAAAACATTAGCATTTACAGCCATTGATTTATTTACCAACCCTGAATTAATAATAAAAGCAAAAGAAGAATTTATACAAACAAAAGGTGATTATAAATACAAGGCATTGCTTGGCGACAGGAAACCAGCGTTGAACTACAGGGACTAAACAACAAACTTACCAAAAATCCGCACCCACAACAGTTATTTTGAGCTAGCTGGAATTTAGTGGCATTACCGTTTCGCATTAAGTTTTCGTAAAACCGACAAATTAACGATCACGAACTTCGCAACCTCGCAAAGCAGCAAAACCGCGGCAGTACTTTTTAATAACCGCGATTAACAAACTGAAAATATGAAATTTATTTATTGTAATTTATTAATATCAATCCTTTTTATAGGTTGTGCAAATCCACCACAAAAGAAAGACCCAATTCCAGCTCACGATGAATTTACTATAGAGTCTAAACAAGTTGGAGAAAAAAGAACCATTAATGTTTGGACACCGCCAGAATATAAAACAAGTGAAGACTCTTTACCAGTAATGTATATGGCAGATGGTGGTATAATCGAAGAAGACTTTCCGCATATTGCAAATACACTTGCTGAACTTATAAAGTCAAAAGAAATTCCGCCAATGATATTAGTAGGAATTGAAAATACGCAACGCAGAAGAGATTTAACAGGTTTTACCGAAGTTGAAAAAGACAAAGAAATTGCTCCAGTTGTTGGTGGTTCAGCAAAATTTAGAGCATTTATTAAAGAAGAACTTTTTCCTGAAATAAACAAAAGATATAGAACAACAAATGAAAAAAGTATTATTGGAGAATCATTGTCTGGCCTTTTTGTTGTTGAAACATTCCTTTTAACACCAGATATGTTTGACAATTACATTGCATTTGACCCTTCATTATGGTGGAATAATCATTCTTTGGTTAAAACTGCAAAAGAAAATTTAATGAAATTTCCAAAAACAGAAAAACGAATTTGGTTTGCTAGTTCAAGTGCAACAGATATTTCACCATTTACAAAAGAATTATCAGAAATATTAAATACGGAAAATATATCTACCATAAAATGGAATTATTTGCCCGAACCGAAAGAAGAACATAATACGATTTTTAGAGCTGCAAAAGGGAGAGCAATAAAATGGACTTTGGAAAAAAAATAAAACTAATGCGAATTGCCATTACAAGAAATGACGAATAAAGGGTAAAATTCAAATTTTAGTTTCGCAATAAATTTTCGTTCAACAGAAAAACATCGGTTACGAAGCTCGCCACTTTTGCAAGCCGCAACACGTTAGTGGCAAGTTAAAAACCAAAAAGACGTAAAAAAATATTATGAAAAAATTACTTTTTATTTCAACATTACTTTTAGTGATTAATACATTCGGACAAAAACTGACTGGGACGGTTCCTGGTTTAACAATAACAAATCACAAAATTGCATCTGAAAATGATACGATTATTAAAGTCATATATAAAAATGGAATTGAAAATAATAGAAAACCAGCTTATTTTATTAATGGTAAACTAACAAATGAAAGTATTTTAAGAACATTAAATCCTAATGAAATTGCAACTTTTAATGTTGAAAAAAAAAATATTGAAATCGACAATATAAAATACCACGAACAACTTTATATTGTAACCAAATCAACATATAATCCTAAATTAATTTCATTAAATAATTTAAAAGCAAAATATACAAACCTAAAAAAGAATTCAACAGTTTTTAAAATTGATGACGATATAATAAATGCTGAATATGATAATTTTATAGTTGATGAAAAATTTATTTTGAAAATTATTGTAGAGAAGATTGAAAACAAGAATGAAAAACTGAATTTTAATTCCATCAATTTGATTACAAAATCCGAAGAGAATATTAAAAAATCCAAAGAAATAATAATTCGTGGAAAGGATGAATTTACATTAACTAAATAACCAGCCACTAACAGCCATTTTGAACTAGCTGGAGTTTATTGGAATTGCCGTTTTTTATCATATTTTCGTTTAGCAGAAAATACTCGTCTTCGTAAGTCGCAAACTGCGCAAGGCGCGGGAACGTTGGTGGCAATTTTAAAAATCCGTGATTGTAACAAACTATTTTTTTTAAAGTCTAATTAAAGAAAAAGAAAATATGGAAACGAACAGAAGACTTTGGCTGAAAAAAATTGGAATTGGAGTAGCTGGTATTGGACTTACAAGCTTCAATTCATTTGCTTCTCCTCTTGTATCAGAAAATTTTATTAATAGTTTTGAGAATGATGCTAACTTAATTTTTTTACGCTCAAATGAAAACCCTTATGGTCCATCTCCATTAGCAAGGAAAGCATTTGTGGACAACGCGAATATTAGTAACCGATATAATTGGGATGTTGCTACACAACTGATTTCTGACCTTGCAAAAAAAAACAATGTTAAAGACGAAAACATATTGTTAGGAGCTGGTTCAACTGAAATTTTAGATTTGGTTGCAAAATTTGTGTCACTAGACAAAGGAAATTATGTGATTGCAGACCCAAGCTATGATTATTGGACAGGTACATTAGATAATTTAGGTTTAACAAAAAATAAAGTTCCTCTTACAACCGACAAGAAAATTAATTTGAAAGCTATGTTGGAAGCTGTAAACCAAGATACTAAACTTGTTTATATCTGTAATCCAAACAACCCAACAGGAACAGTTTGTGAAAGAGAGGCATTGATAGAATTTATAACCAAAATTTCACAAAATACAATTGTATTAATTGATGAGGCATATTTGGACTTTACTAAACAGCAATCACTTAGCAATATCGTAGATGACCACAAAAATATTATTATTGCCAAAACATTTTCCAAAATGTATGGATTAGCTGGAGCAAGGATTGGGTATGCGATTGCAAACAAAACAATAATCGATAATTTGGCAAATTTGCAATCCAATACAAATAATAGCGTTAGTGTATTATCAAAACTTGCTGCTATAGCTTCGTTGAAAGATGAGAAATTTGTTTCAAATTGCTACTCGCTAAATGAAAATGTAAGACAATATACTATCAGCGAACTCAAAAAATTAAATTGTGAGTGCATTTCTTCTAATACAAATTTTATCTATTTTTCACTTGCAAAATACAACAAGGATTATTTCAAACAATTAGAAGATAATAATGTTGAAGGGGGAAGAGTATATGAAGAGCAAGGCAAATGGACAAGGATAACAGTGGGTAAAATGGACGAAATGAAAAAATTTATTAAAGCAATAGAATAAAAAAACTGCCACCAATACACGTTTTGCGCTATTGCGAATTTTGTGTAAACCGGGCGTTTTTCTTCCGCAAGAAATATTATCTTAGTGGAAAATAATCGGTTCCGAAGCTCGCAACAGCGCAAAGCCGAAAACCGTAATATAAAACTACAAACTCTGTAGAAATTATTTACGAAAGGCTGCGTTTAATTTGTACATCTCGGTGAATTGCAACTTATCTGTTTGTAGTCTCTTTTTATATACAAGTTATAGGACTTGAAGCTAGTCTCAACTACAAGAAAAACTCTTTGGTCACGCCAACCAATTCTTGAGTATGCCCTGGTAATTCTGTTCCTAAATACGGATGTGAACCTCCAAAAACATGATTGGCTTCTAAAATCACATGACTTTTTGCTTTGTTAAAATGTTTCTTTAGTAAATTGAATTCTTCCATCTTCACCGCTTGATCATTCGTACCTTGAATAATCAAATACGGACTTTGGAGTTTTATACCTGCATTAACCAAACTGTATTTTTCTTTGTGGGTTTCTACATCGTCCAAAACGGCGATATCCAAAGGCATCATTTGATTGGTTCTCGCATTTTTAATATACTGAACACCTTCAGCTCTCCACTTGTCCATAAATTTTGAATTCCAAGAGCGATGAAAATCAAACGGACTCGCCCAAGTACAGACTTTCTCAATTTTAGTATCGTATTGCGTGCAATACAATAATGCCGAAACGCCTCCTTTGCTATGACCAATAATGAACATTTTATCCTTGTTAATTATTGGCAGAATTGCTGGTAATTCGTTGACTATAAATTGCTCGACACTCTCAATATCTTCCATTTCCTTTCCTAAAGTATTGATAGCAAATTTATCGAGAGCAGTAAATTCAACTGAATCTTCTAGTCCCATTCCGTTATGCGAGAAATTAAACTTTAAGAAAGCAAAACCATTTTCTACGAAATAGTCGGCAATCATTTGCCAACAACCCCAGTCTTTAAATCCTTTAAATCCATGACAAAAAATGATTACTCCTTTTTGTTCCTGTGATTCAGAATAACTTACGTCCACTGCAAATTTTTGCTGTAATGCTCCTTCGAGAATAAATGTTTTATTTAAGATCATGATTTTTATTTTTAGGCTTGAATAAACTAGCCGAACAAAGATAAGAAGTTGATCGAACTATTGCTTTTAAAAAATCATAGTATTCCCAAACAAGAACGGCAATACCACCATTATCTGGAAGTTAAATCATGTTTTTTTAAATAATTTGATTATTAAATTATACGACCGTTTTGTTATTTAAGACATAATACCTTCTTTCTCGTTTATTCCATCTATCGCTATAATCAAAGACTTCCAATTTCATTTACGAAATACATTTTCATTCTACCAATATTTTTAACTTCAATTTCGCCACGGTACTCACAGCTAAAATTATCTTTTATCAAGGCATATGTATTCTCAGAAATGTTTATTCTACCTTCTTCAGAGTTGGTTTCCATTCGCGAAGCAATGTTTACGGTATCTCCCCAAATGTCATAGGCAAATTTCTTACTCCCGACAACTCCTGCTACCACTGGCCCCGAATTAATACCGATACGTATTTCAAAACGGGTTTGACAATTTGAATCATCTGTTAAAGACCTTTTTACAAAATCATTTATTTCTAGGGCTGCCAAAATCATTTTCTCTGCATGGTCTTTCGTTGGAAATGGTAAACCTCCTGCACACATATAAGAATCACCTACCGTTTTTATTTTTTCTAAACCATATTTCTCCATTATTGCATCAAATTTCGAGAAATAATAATCGATACTTTCTACTAATTTTTCTGGAGGCAAAATGTTGGCATAATGTGTAAAACTCTTAAAATCAGTGAAAAGAACCGTAACTGATTCAAACTTCTTGGCTTCTACTCTACCGTTTTGTTTTAGTTCTTGTGCCGTTTCTTCTGGTAGGATATTTAATAATAGAGTATCTGAACGTTTTTTCTCTTCTTCGATGATGACTTTTGTTTCTTTTATAAATTTATATCGACGGTATAACCCTAAGGCTAACAGAATAATTAAAAAACTAGAAAAACCAATAGCATAGATTAAATTTCTTTGTCTCTTGGTTTTTAGATGTTGTATCTCTTGGTCTTTTTTGAGTAGGTCTACCTGTACTTGTTTTTTGGATACTTCAAAGTTAGTCCTTAAATCAGCCATCTGCTGTACTGCTTTTAGATTTGTAACACTATCTCGGTACGTAATATGGTCTTTATAATATTTTAATGATTTCGCAGTGTCACCCCCTTTTTCATAGAGTTCCGATAGTTTTAAATTCGAAACACTAACTTGTTCTTTCAATCCATATTTTTGAGCTAATTCTAAACTTCTTTCTGCATAATGGACTGCCTTTGGCCAATCGTTCCGTTTTGAATAGATGTCAGCAATATTAATCAGATAATCCGAAATGCCGTAATAATCTTGGTACACTAAGCGTATTGATGGCTTCGGTCATATTTACCATAGCCAATTTATCTTTGCCTTGTTCCGCATAAACCTTACCTATGTTTCCTAAATTATAAGCCGTACCAATCAAGTAATCTGCTTTTTTGAAAAGTGCACCAGATTCGTTAAAATATACTAAGGCTTTATCGTATTTTTTATTTCTAAAGGAGTCATCACCTGCATTTAGTAATGCAGAGGCTAAAGCAATAGTATTATCAGTAGTTCGAAGTAAGGTAATCGCCTTGGTATAATAGAGTTCGGCATTTTTGGTATTCCCCATAACAGAATATACATCTGCGATTGCAGAATAAGAAACTCCTTCGCCTACCGTATATTTTGCTTTAGTGGCTGCTACTGCACTTTTAAAGAAAGCCGCTAATGATTTGTTTAAGTCTCCTGCCAGACGATGTTTGTTACCTTTTTGATAATAACCTCTATGAAGGTATAAATAATTGTTTTCGGCCGTAGAAAGTGCAATAAGTTCATCAGCATAGCGCAGCGATAAATCCAAATCATTTATTTCATTAAAAGAAAGGTTTCTCAATAACTCGAATTTATCGATTTTATTGAGATTTCCTTTCTTATAAATTACTGTAAGGCTATCGGCTATTTTTTGCTCTTGAGCCATGATAATTGTAGACAGCAATAATACAAAGCTGTATAATAGTGAGATTTTAATATAAGGAATATAAAATCTCATGACTACTATGGATTTATTGCTAGTTTTGGATCAATTGGGAAAGATTTAAAGTTATTTCCTGAATCATATACTTTAAAATTTAAAATATACTCATTCAATTTCCCTTTAAGACTATCGTCCTTTTTAACGTTTGCATTTGCGTTTCCAGATCTTCCTCCTGAGCCAGGTATTATAGATACATCAAAAAAATTAACATCTGTACCGTTAGATTCATAGGCGATACTGTCAATTGCAATACTAAATCCTCTATCTGGAGTTTCTCCTTTCCACTTTACATTTTTATCTATAAAAACTGTTGATGTAAAGTTTTCAATAGGTGATCCTGAACCACCATTGTCATCAGATATCGAACAACAAGCACCAATTTGAACCGGCGTGGGGTTTACCAAATTAAAAAGTGTGTTTGCTTGAACAGTTAATGTAATTACTACTGGTTTTGCCATAATTAAAATATTTAAAGGTTAATAAATACAGATTTATTAAAGACCATTAATTAATTTGGTGGGGCAACACAAATAAGATTTGGAGTAGTATGACCTAAAGTGAATAACAAAGATACGGTATGTTTACTAAGAAATTAAGATAGTTTTTCTTAAATTAGTATCTTATTAACGTTTTTAATACTAATAAAAACATGAAAGATGAACACCCTCCTATAGATTGGAAAGACCTACTCAATCCAAAAAACATCTTACTAAACCTAATTGGTGTTTCATTTATGACTTTGGCTTTAAAAGGATTTATGATACCAAATAAATTTTTAGATGGCGGTGTTACTGGTATCTCTATTTTACTTCATGAAATTACACATATCTCCTTCGCATGGCTGGTTATCATTATCAACTTACCTTTCTTGTTTTTAGGCAAAAAATTATTAGGAAATACTTTTGCTTTACACAGCTTACTAACCGTGCTGCTACTTGCGCTTGGGGTGACATTTGTTCATTTTGAAGCGGTGACTTCAGACCCGTTGTTAATTGCTTTATTTGGTGGCTGCTTGATTGGCATTGGCATGGGTTTTTGTATACGTGGCGGTTCTGCTGCTGATGGATTTGAGATATTGGCGGTATTGACTACTAAGAAGATCGGGTTAAATGTTTCCGAAGTTATCTTTGCAATGAATACCTTATTGTTTTTGGTTGCTGCATGGTATTTTGGAATGACTACAGCGTTGTACTCCATTGTTACTTATTTCGCGGCTATAAAGTCGCTAGACTATGTTGCAAATGGGCTCGAACAATATACCGCTTTGAATATTATTTCGGGAAACAGCGAGTTGATTAAATCACTAATTGTAAACAAGTTTAAAAAGGGTATTACTATTGTAAAAGGCGAACGCGGTTATTTACCCAAAAGTTTTGATGTGAAACACGATTGCGATATTATTGTAACAATTGTTACTCGTTTAGAGTTATTGCGTATTAAGCAAGATATTCTAAAAATCGACCCTTATGCTTTTATGTACATTCAATATATTAAAGAAGCTAACGGAGGCATACTGCGAAATAGGAAGAAACATTAAAAGAGACAACGCTGCTAATAACTTTATAAAGATATTTTACTTTAATTAAAATAATCTCTTCTATTTTTTGGGCATGCATCCCCGCTCCCACTTCATTACAGCTTGGGCAGGTTTCCCGATAGCTATCGGCCTATTACAATCTTCTCTCTTTATTCCTCACGTTAAAAAAATGAGATTCATAAACTAAACTACTATGGACTTAAATTCCATAGATTTGGTTTAGCAGCCATAAAGTCTGCAAGCTTTAACTTTAGCCACGAATTTCACAAATCTGCACTAATTAATTCGTGCAAATTATTAAAATTCGTAAAAAAACAGTAGCAGAAGCCAAAAATAGAGGCCCTAAAGCAAATAGTTTTAACTATAATTTGAGAGCAATTAAAAAGGATTTTCACCCGAAGCATCGGGGTTATCTCATACACCACAACTATAAAATGAATTGTACTATTTCATATATATAGTAGCTTAATAAATAAGCCTGAAGCATCAAAGTAATTTACAAGTTAATGACAAGCCTAAAACCACACAACTCGTCAGAAAGACCAGCTTTTTTCTTGTTTTTTATTTTAGCATTTGCTTAAATAAGAAATAAATGTAACTTTGTGTTATGGAAAATAATACTTGCATAAGACAACAAGCAGACATTGAACAAATAAATCGTTGCAAAGACACCGTTTTGCAATTAAATGAATCCTTTGACTATTTAGCGAATGGACTTTCATTGGTTGGAAATAACGTAAGACTTAAAATACTTTACCTACTCTTTGAGGAAAAAAGACTTTGCGTTTGTGATATAAGCGATATTCTTGGAATGAACATTTCTGCTATCTCTCAACACTTGCGAAAAATGAAAGACAGAAATCTATTAGAAACTGATAGAGAAGCTCAAACTATTTTTTACTCACTCACTACTGAATACGAAAAATTACTACATCCGTTTTTTGAAATACTTGATAAAAACAAAATAGTAGACGCGATATGAAAAGTGAACCCAAATTAATAGGTGCAGGTTTGCTCACCGCAATTACAGCTTCATTATGCTGTATTACACCTGTTTTGGCTCTAATCGCAGGAACAAGCGGAATTGTCTCAACATTTTCTTGGATAGAACCTTTTAGACCTTATCTGATTGGATTGACAATTTTGGTTCTTGGTTTTGCTTGGTATCATAAACTAAAACCTAAAAATGAAATCGACTGCCAATGTGAAACGGACGAGCTGCCTGCCGGTAAGCCCGGAAAACCAAAATTTATTCAATCAAAAATGTTTTTAGGAATTGTAACGGTATTTGCAGTTTTAATGCTGGCTTTTCCATACAATTCGGGAATATTCTACCCAAACACAGAAAAGCAAATAATCGTAGTTGACAAATTAAACATTCAAACAACGGAATTTAAAATCAGTGGAATGACTTGTGCGAGTTGTGAAGAACACGTCAACCACGAAGTAAATAAACTCAGCGGAATTGTAACCTCAAAAGCATCCTACGAAAATGGAAACGCAATCATTGAATTTGACAGCACCAAAACCAATGAAACTGAAATTGAGAAAGTAATTAACTCAACAGGCTACAAAGTAACCAACAAAAAAGAAAACTAATGGAAATCCAATTAAAATCAGAAATCACTTGTCCAAACTGCGGACATAAAAAAGTAGAGCAAATGCCTACAGAATCCTGTCAATTCTTTTATGAATGTGAGAGCTGTAAAAAAGTATTACGTCCAAAAGATGGCGACTGTTGTGTATATTGTAGTTATGGCTCCGTAAAATGCCCTTCGATACAGCAGAAAGAAAGCTGTTGCTGAAAAGCCAACATCACATTTACTTTCCCCAATACATAAGAGAACATCATCACAAAAAACAAACAAAACAATTCAGTAGTATAAAAATTGTATTTATTAACTTTGCGATCGCTTATGAAAGGAATAACAATCATATTATCGCTGATACTACTTTTTTTGTCAATAAAACCTTGTTCTGACCGTAATAATACGGGAGACCAACACCAAGACGAAATAAGTGTGAACCACAATCATCAAAACGACAGCGATGATTCATGTCCTGTTACTTGTATTTGCGACTGTTGCGGAATGTCTATTACCTCTGAACCACTTATGTCGTTCAATTTTGAAGTAATCACGGAAATTCCAACAACAGTATTTTCTTCTTATCAATCAATCTACCGCTTTGATTTTGATTCTAATATTTGGCAACCGCCACAATTAATTAGCTAGTTAACTGACTATAAAGTCAAAAAAACAATTTAGTTAATCAATTTATATCTTCAATGAAGAAATACATCTTGAGCGCAATGCTCATCATTACAGCGTGCTTTTCATTAAAAGCGCAAACATCAGCCGTGCAAATAAAAGTAATTACAGAAAATGAACCCTTATTGGGTGCAACGGTTTACTTTGAAAAATTAGAAAAAGGGGCAATAACGGATCGTGACGGAAATGCCACTTTTACCGAAATTCCAAATGGACAACACATTATTACAATTTCTTATTTAGGCTATAAAACCCTAAAAACAAGTATTCTTACTCCTAGTGTAACCGATTTAATTTTCAAATTAACAACTGACGACGATCAAGAACTGGACGAGGTGGTGGTACAATCGTCGAGAAGTACAAGAACCGTTAGGAAAATTCCAACAAGAATAGAGTTTATTGGTGGCGAAGAACTGGGCGAAAAAGCGGCTATGAATCCAACCAATATTTCGATGGTACTTCGCGAAAGTACAGGAATACAAATGCAGCAAACGTCTTTAAGTAGTGGAAGTACGAATATTAAGATTCAAGGTCTTGATGGACGATACACACAACTTTTAAGAGATGGATTTCCTCTCTATGGAGGATTTTCGAGTGGTTTGAGTATTTTGCAAATTCCGCCCTTAGACTTGCAGCAGTTTGAAATTATTAAAGGAAGCTCCTCTACTCTTTATGGCGGTGGCGCTATAGCAGGTTTGGTAAATATGGTGTCAAAAACACCTGGTGACGAGGCAGATTTAGATATTATGCTAACGCAAACACAGGCACTTGGAAGCACTGCAAATGTATTTTATAGCAAAAGGAATGAGAATTATGGTGTTTCTTTATACGGCTCTGGTCATTATCAAAAAGCATATGATACAGAAGACGATGACTTTAGTAATTTACCCAAAACAAAATCTATTTCATTTAATCCTAAATTCTATTATTACCCATCAGAAAAAACTACTTTTTGGTTTGGATTGAACGGGACTTACGATGATAGAATCGGTGGCGATATGACAGCGATTAAAAGTGGTAAAAATGGAATTCACCAATATACGGAAGAAAACATTTCAAAAAGGCTTAGCAGCCAAGCCGTTTATCAAACGCAACTGGACTCCGTAAGTTCTTTTCATATCAAAAATAGTATCTCCTTTTTTGACCGAAACCTTAGTGTTCCTGATTTTAACTTTGATGGTAAACAAATCAATACCTTCACTGAAATTAATTATCAAAGAGAATCCCAAAGAACGGAATGGATTATTGGCGCCAATTTATACTCCTCAAATTTTGATGAAAATGATACTGCTACACTGCAGCGCGACCAAAAAGATCTTACTTATGGAATGTTTGTCAACAACATCTATGATCTTTCAGACAATTGGATTTTGGAAACAGGATTAAGAGGCGATTATAACACTGATTTCGGCTTTTTCCCACTACCAAGGTTGTCTTTACTATACAAAAATGATAGCGGATTTTCGAGCAGAATTGGTGGTGGTTTAGGCTATAAAATTCCTGATATTTTTACTGAAGAGGCAGAATATATTAATTTCAAGGATGTACTTGCTATCGATAAATCAATAGTAAAACCAGAGCGTTCCTACGGTGTTAATTTTGATGTAAACTATAAAGTAAACTTATTTGACGAAGTAGGTTTTTCCATTAATCAACTATTTTACGTCACCGCAATTAACAATGCTTTGCTATTGAATAGCACAAATGACGGCTTCTTTAACTATGAGAATGCAACGGATAAAATCCTAAGCAAAGGAGCTGAAACTAACATTAAGTTCAGCTACAAGGACTTTAGATGGTTTTTAAATTATGCGCTAATAGATACCAAACTAAATTATTTAGAAGGAAATCCTCAAAAACCTTTGACTGCAAAACACAACGGAGGAAGCGTGTTTATGTATGAATCTGAAAAATGGCGCATCGGCTTCGAAACCTTTTATACAGGAAAGCAGTTGTTATCAGACGGGACAGAGACGACAGATTTTGCTACAATGGGTTTATTGCTCATGCGAAATTTCAAATTTACTAGTGTTTTCGTGAATTTTGAAAACTTTACAGACAGAAGACAAAGTAGATTTTCGCCACTGCTATTGCCGCCTCACGAAAACCCAGTGTTTCCCGAACTATATGCTCCTACTGACGGATTTATATTTAGTTTAGGAATTATTATCAAACCTTTTGGAAATGAGGAACATTAGAACAAAATAGAATTACCAACGTCCCAAATTACGATGTGACAGAATTAGCGTGCTAGCAATCTCATCCCATAATTACAGCAATCCGATTGGTGAAAGCCAGTCGGATTTTTTTATGCGTATTTTTTTGGGGTATCCCCGCTTCCACTCCGTTGCTGCGCGGTCGGGCTATGGGTTACAATCTTTTTTCTAGGATATGTTCCTTTCCGTTTTTTTTCTGATTGGAAAAGATATTGGTAAAAACATCACCCATGGCTATGGCTTCATTGGTCTTCAAAAGCCAATAACAACCGAGCGATAATGAATAAACAAATAATGAACCATTATTAAACGCTGCACGGCTGGTAGGTCTTACCAATTACACTTCCGTCTTTTGATCTTAACGTTATCAGAGTTTGGAGTATACAAGAAGCATTAATGCTTCTTTTTTTATGGAAGGCATCAATAGCATGGTTTTCCTTCTCTTCTTTTTATACAACCGCTTAACCATTGTGTCAGCTTCTACACAGAATCCCAACTTAAACATTCAAAGTTCACATCCTAAGAATGAGATATGACTTTCCAAGATTAAGAATCGTGGAGAAATTTGATTGAAAAATAAATAAACTACTAATTATAATACAAGTTGCGAATAGTTGTGAGAAAGTCGTTTTACCTCTAAATTGGGCTAATTAGGGACAACTGCCAGTACCCTATTAAGTATCAAATTTATATTTTGTTTAATTATTTACTAAAAATGTTAAACAAATCATATAAATGTTTACCTTTGAGTATCTTAATTTAATTTAAACTTAAAATATTAGCTATGAAATTAGTAAAAACAATTAGTGCATTTGTATTAGTAGGAGTAATAACTGCTTCTTGTGGTCAAAAAAAAGAAGCTGAATCGACGGAGATGGCAGATTCAACAACAGTAGCAATGGACACAACCGCAGTTGTTGAGACTCCAAACATCGTAGGTGTAGCTGCTGGAAATGCAGATTTCTCAACGCTTGTAACAGCAGTAACATCAGCTGGATTAGTTGAAACATTAAGTAGTGACGGTCCATTTACGGTTTTCGCACCAAATAACGCTGCATTTGCAAAACTTCCAGCAGGAACTCTAGACAGCTTATTGAAACCAGAAAGTTTAAATAAATTGCAAGCTATTTTAAAGTATCACGTAGTAGCAGGGAAGTTTGACGCTACAACAGTAATTGATGCAATAAACAAAAATAACGGAAAATACACTGTTACAACTGTTCAGGGAGGTACAATAGCTTTAAGCTTGAAAGACGGAAAAGTGATGTTAACTGATGCTAATGGCGGAACTGCAACAGTTGTTCTTGCTGATGTAGCTGCTTCCAATGGAGTTATTCATGCCATCGATACCGTGGTAATGCCTAAATAAAATTTTAACTTCTTTATTTAAGAACCGTTGCAGCAGTGTAACGGTTTATTCTACCAACTAAGGCTATAATAAGTTGGTCCATAATACAAGCCAGTTCGCTTAAGAACCTGACATGGTCATCTCATATTACAGTAATCGCTTTAAAACGTGGAGTCCAGAACCCACTAAAAAAAACGGGGCGTCATCCGACAAGCCATACATGTAGGACTAAAATAATTAATAAACTATGTTTTATAAATTTAACTTGACTGATAAGTTGCTATTTATTGCGGCCTTTGCTTCATTAGTGTACTCTGAAATTTTATTTTTTAATGGCCACGAAAATCATGCGATTTTCATCGGACTTTGGGTACCATCAATACTTTGTTTTGGCATTTACTTACATCTAATAAAAAGAAAAAAAAATGACTGATTTTATACCCTATTTCGCAGGAATAATCACCTTATTGTTTGGTGTTGCATTTGCTTATGCTTTAACAAGTACTAGTGAAAAAGACGCAGAACTGGAAAAAAAGATTAAGGATAGTAAATTATAACCAACTCTATTATAGGGCTTCACTTAACAATGAGTGAAGCACCTCTTTTAGAACTTATTGCAAAATTTGACATCGCAGCATCCTATCAAGTTAATCATGAAAAAATGTAACTTTACGCTAATACGCGGGACGCTGTAAAACTAACCTATGAAAACTAAATCGATTCGCCCTTTTATTGGTGCCAAAGACTTTGAATTGTCGCGAAATTTTTATCTTGAATTGGGCTTTGAAGAAACTATTTTGGGTAATAAGATGTCTGTATTCAAAATGGAAGACGTAGCCTTTTATTTGCAAGATGCTTACGTTCGTGATTGGATAGACAATTCTATGCTTTTTTTAGAAGTAGATAATGTCGATGATTTTTGGGCAACACTTGTAACCCTAGACCTTACCACTAAATATACTGATGTGAAACTTGTTCCCATTCAGGAATACGACTGGGGTAAAGAATGTTTCTTGCACGATCCCTCTGGTATTCTATGGCATATTGGAGAATTTTTTACCTATTAAAATTAGGAAAAACAATGACTACGTCCAGTCTTTCGGTACTTTTATAAATTTGCGAAAGCCTTCATACTACAAAACAAAAAAGTGGCCCGTTACCGGACCACTTCTTTTTATAAAATTATTATTGGTCTTGCGATCTATTAGACGATATCAAAACGATCTAGGTTCATCACTTTATCCCAAGCAGTCACAAAGTCTTTTACGAACTTCTCTGATGAATCAGCGCATCCATAGACTTCAGCAATAGCACGTAACTCTGAATTCGAACCGAATATAAGATCTGCACGAGTTCCAGTTCCTTTTACTTCTCCTGTAATACGATTGCGACCTTCAAATACTTTTTCATCCTCAGAAACTGCTTTCCATGTTGTTCCCATATCAAGTAAGTTCAAGAAGAAATCATTAGTAAGCACTTCTGGACGTTTAGTAAACACACCATGTGTAGAGTGATCAAAGTTCGTGTTCAGAACTCGCATCCCACCAAGAAGAACGGTCAACTCAGGTACAGAAAGTGTCATCAATTGTGCCTTGTCAACCAGCATTTCCTCTGCTGATATCGTATAATTCGCCTTCAAATAGTTACGAAAACCATCTGCTTGAGGCTCAAGAACAGCAAATGCTTGCACGTCTGTTTGCTCTTGTGATGCATCACCACGCCCTGGCGTAAATGGAACTGTCACAGTATGACCTGCGCTTTTTGCAGCCTTTTCAATAGCGGCACATCCACCCAAGACAATCAAGTCGGCAATTGAAACCTTCTTGTTCCCCGACTGACTATTATTAAATTCTGACTGAATATGTTCAAGTGTCTGCAATACTTTCGCTAGCTGAGCAGGGTCATTAACTTCCCAATCTTTTTGAGGTGCAAGGCGTATGTGTGCACCGTTTGCACCACCACGTTTATCAGACCCACGGAAAGTTGATGCCGAAGCCCAAGCGGTAGATACCAATTGTGACACAGTTAACCCTGAATCAAGTATTTTAGTCTTTAGCGCTGCTATATCTGTATTGTCAATTAGTTGGTGTGTTACAGCTGCAATGCGATCTTGCCAGATTAATTCCTCTTTTGGAACTTCTGGTCCAAGGTAACGTTCTATAGGTCCCATATCACGGTGCGTCAGTTTAAACCAAGCACGAGTAAAGGCATCTGCAAATTTATCAGGATTTTCAAAAAAGTGTCTAGAAATTGGCTCATAAATAGGATCCATTCTCAAAGCAATATCACTTGTAAGCATAAAAGGTGCGTGACTCTTTGACGGATTGTGAGCATCTGGTACGGTACCCGCGCCTGCTCCATTTTTCGGCTGCCATTGATGTGCTCCAGCTGGACTCTTGGTAAGCTCCCATTCGAATCCAAAAAGGTTCTCGAAATAATTGTTACTCCACTTTGTAGGTGTAGTAGTCCAAGCGCCCTCTAGCCCACTTGAAATAGTTTGTTCCCCATTTCCACTACCAAAATTATTTTTCCAACCAAGACCTTGCGCCTCAATTCCTGCTGCTGCAGGTTCCGGTCCAACATATTTGTCTGGATCAGCAGCACCATGCGTTTTTCCAAAAGTATGTCCCCCAGCAATAAGGGCAACAGTTTCTTCATCATTCATAGCCATACGCTCAAATGTATCTCGAATATCACGTGCAGATGCCAGTGGATCAGGATTACCATTTGGTCCTTCAGGGTTTACATATATAAGTCCCATCTGAACGGCAGCAAGAGGGTTTTCTAACTCATTGTCACCAGTATGGCGCTTGTCATCTAACCATTTCCCTTCAGAACCCCAATAGATGTCTTCTTCAGATTGCCAAATATCCTCACGTCCACCACCAAAACCAAAAGTCTTTAAACCCATTGATTCGATAGCGCAGTTACCAGTTAAGATCATAAGGTCGGCCCATGAAATTTTCTTACCATATTTTTGTTTGATTGGCCATAGTAACAAACGCGCCTTATCTAAGTTCACATTGTCAGGCCAACTGTTAAGCGGTGCAAAACGCTGGGAACCAGAACTCGCACCACCACGGCCATCTGCTGTACGATAGGTACCTGCACTGTGCCAAGCCATTCTAATAAAGAACGGTCCATAATGACCATAATCTGCTGGCCACCATTCTTGAGAGTTTGTCATTAGAGCGAAGATATCTTTCTTCACCGCATCGAGATCCAGACTTTTAAACTCAGCTGCGTAATTAAAACTTTCACCCATCGGATTCGACGGCGCTGCGTGTTGACGAAGTATGTTTAATTTTAATTGATTTGGCCACCAGTCCTTATTAGTAGTACCAGAACCGGCACTTTGCTTTGCAGCGCCTCCTGAAAAGGGGCACTTGCTTTCGCTGTTTGTATTATAAGACGATCCGCTTGATTGTTTATTTTCTTCCATTTTTATTGAATTTACGTTGATTGCTTTTCCAAATTTACAAAAACATTTTCGATATTTTTTATCTATAGATTTTATATACTTATAGATAATCTCTATGGAAACTACAATAACTGGCGAACCCAACCTATACAAAATAAATGAACCTTTTTGAAAACCTATATTAGAATCGCAATTGTACAGAGTTCTCCAAATTTATAAAATTGAGCACTTTAATGTCGAAAATTTTAACAGCCCAATATGAGCAACACCACTTTCGTTTTCTTGTCACCTGATTATTTGAATAAAATTGGGACAAAAAAGAGACTTTTTCCTAGCATTCCTTACTTTTACGGTAAATGATCTTTTTGCTTAAGAATAGAGCTATTTGATATACTAAATCAAAAAGAAAACGAATAATAAAAACATGATAGCAGTATCCGACACGATTACGTTAAAGCCAATTTCAATTGATGACCAGGAAAAACTGTTCGCCTTAATGTCTAAAATATATCTTCCAGAATACCGTCATTTATGGTTCGATGCCGGTGCCTGGTATATGAATAAAATATATTCCTACGCTAATCTAGAAAGAGACCTCGCAACTCCTAATTCTTCGTATTATTTTGTCTATTATCAATGTGAAGCAATTGGGATATTAAAACTAATCGAAAGTGTTACTTTGGTTGAATATAAAGATAGAAAGTCTGCAAAACTAGATCGAATTTATCTCGACCCCGCTTTTCATGGGAAAGGCATCGGAAAAAGTCTTATCTATTGGGCAGAAAATAGACTCGCAGCTAATGGCCACTCCTTTTTATGGTTGGAAGCCATAGATACCCAGAAAAAAGCATTGCAGTTTTATGAAAAAATGGACTACAAAATTTGCGGTACATTCGAATTAGAATATGAACTAATCCACCCCATTTTAAGAGGGATGTACCGGATGTATAAATCTATTTAGGCTCTAATAAAACAATTTAAAGAGGTAATCTTTACCTTGCATTTGTTAAAATACTGATTTTCAACGCGCCACAACTTTGTTTTTCTTAACTTTGTAAAGCAGTTCAATAATTTAATACCCCTGCAAAATGAGAAAGCTATTCTTTGTTTCGCTGTCAATAGGACTCTTCTTTTTGAGCGCCAACATATTTGCAAAAAATATTGATGGTAATCCTTTTGCCTATATTGAATTGAATAGCGCAACCGAAGAAAAACTTTTGCAACATGTAAAAAGAATCAAGGATTTAGTTCGCAGTAATTCCAATTACAATCAAGAAATCGCCTTTTTTATAGACATGGAAGTGATGTCAGGAAAAAATAGGTTTTTTGTTTATGATCTAAAAAACGATGTACTACTAGATCAAGGGTTAGTAGCCCATGGTTTTGGTTCTCGAATAAAAAGCGATGGAAACCAAAAATTCAGTAATGAAAATGGCTCGCTTTGTACCTCCTTAGGCAGTTATAGCATCGGAAACAGTTATAATGGACAATATGGTAAAGCCTACAAATTATACGGATTAGATGCTACTAACAACAAATCGTTCTCTAGGAATATTGTTCTCCATAAAAGCACCGATGTACCTTATGAAGAACAGAATGATCAAATAGGATATAGTTTTGGCTGTCCGATGGTAAATGAACAATATTATCAACGAATTGAAAAACGAATTGACGATTCAAAACGCAGCATCATTCTAGATATTTACTATTAAATTAAAGCTCTCGCAACTTCAAGAGACTTCAAATACATTTTTCTATATATTCTTTTTTATATACCCATGCTGCGGAATAGTATCCCTTATATGTGTGAATCATATAATTTATTTTTGCTTAGATGTAACACTTTTCGTCCGATAATACTTAAATTTACATAATAACAAATTAAGTGTAAAGAAGGAATTGCATTTAAAAAACGGTACTGACAAATTTTGTACATTAGTAGGATAAGAGTATCCCAAATTGCAGAAGTATTGTCGAAAAGCATTATTTTAATTTGACTAACCTTCTTTAAACAAAAAAATAAATAACAAAAAAATTCATTTATGACTATTCAATTAAATTCAGACAACAACTTAACATTACACGAAGCATTCAGAGCACAATTAAATACCTTACTAACTGAAGAATTAAGCAGATTTGGTGCGCACATCACAAGGATAGAAGCTCATTTTTCAGATGAAAATGGACACAAAGAAGGACAAAATGACAAACTGTGTAAACTAGAAGCACGTCTTGAAGGAATGAAACCAATTCTTGTTTCAAATCATGCTAACAATCATGAGCTAGCAGTGAAAGGCGCAATTACCAAATTAAAAACATCACTTGACAGCACATTAGGTCGTTTGAATAATCATTAATCAATCATTGTGGAATGTAGACTGTCAAACTAGCCTTAATTGCTAAAAAGCAATACATTACTATACTGAGGTACTTTCACAGTTCCTAAAAAAGAAAAGCGAGCTCATTTAATATTATAAATGAGCTCGCTTTTTATTTGTCGCTATATTCGATCCCAAAATAGTGTTACAAAAAAACTAAAATGCAAAGAAAAATAAATAGCAGCAGTTTCTATAAAATTCATTTAATCATCTTAAAATAAGTGGATAAAAACCCTAAATTATTCAGGCTTTAATTAGCAGCTACTTTATATGTAGGATCTTCAATGATATTAATATCAATAACCTTGTCTGCATCATGAAGTAACTGACGACAGTCAGCACTTAAATGTCTCAAATGGATCTTTTTACCCACTTTTGCATAGCGTTCTGTTAATTTATTTACGGCGTCAATGGCACTCATATCAGTAATTTTACTCTCTTTAAAGTCAACAATTACTTCCTCAGGATCATCAAGCACGTCAAATTTTTCGGCAAAAGCAGTAGTAGAACCAAAAAATAAAGGTCCATATATTTCATAATGCTTTATCCCTTTATCATCGATATATTTTCTAGCACGTATGCGTTTAGCACTCTCCCAAGCAAAAACTAAAGCGGAAATGATCACTCCGATCAAAACTGCCAATGCCAAATTATGTAATAGAATAGTAATGATTGCCACCAAGACTCCAACAAAGATATCGTGCTTAGGCATTTTATTGATTATTTTAAAACTAATCCATTCAAATGTACCTATCGCCACCATTATCATGACTCCTACCAAAGCCGCTATAGGCAATAGTTCAATAACGGGCGCTCCAAACAAAATGATAACAAGAATCGCTAATGCAGCAACTATCCCTGACAAACGAGCCCTTGAACCAGCTGAAAGATTAACCAAAGTTTGAGCGATCATAGGACAACCTCCCATTCCAAAGAAAAAACCATTTAAAATATTAGCACTTCCTTGCGCAATACATTCGCGATTTCCACTCCCTTTTGTTCCCGTCATTTCATCAACTAGGTTTAACGTCAATAATCCCTCTGTTAGTCCTACTGAGGCCATAATAAGTGCGTATGGGAAAATTATTTTTAATGTTTCAAAACTTAAAGTAATATCTGGAATATGAAATGGTGGAAAACCACCGCTTACTGAAGCAATGTCAGCAACTGTTTTTGTATCAATTCCCAATCCTAACACCAATCCAAAAACCACAATAATGGCAACTAATGAAGAAGGAACAGCTTTAGTTACCTTAGGAAGAAGTATCACAATCGCAATAGTTAAAGCCACTAAACCGAGCATAATATACATTGGGCTACCTGATAACCAAACACTTTCTCCGTTTACTATTGTTTTGAACTGCTCCAGCTGCGACATAAAAATAATAATCGCTAAACCATTCACAAAACCAAACATAACCGGCTGTGGTACTAGTCGAATGAATTTGCCTAACTTAAATAGGCCTATCAAAATCTGTATTACCCCTGCCAAAGCAACAGCTGCAAATACATATTCTAACCCATTTGATTTCATTAAAGCAATTAAAACAATTACCGTTGCTCCGGCACCACCAGATACCATTCCAGGTCGCCCCCCAAATATAGCTGTAACTAACCCCATTATAAATGCAGCATACAATCCAACTAATGGTGGGAAACCAGCTAATATTGCAAATGATAATGATTCTGGAATCATTGTCATTGCAACGGTTAAACCGGCTAAAACTTCCGTTCTGTAATTTACTTTTTGCGTAAAGTCGAATAAGTTGAAATACTGTTTCATTCTATTTTATAAAATATTTGTGAGATTATGGTCTGGAAAAGAATCAGCAATAATACACCAAACTCTAAAACCGATAAAAAAATTGACCTCTAAGTCATTTGCCGAAATGGCTAAATCAATGTTACCAACTAACAAAAATATTTTTTGTCTTCGGTCTGCAAATGTACTTGTTTTTTTTGGGTGTTCAAAAAGGAATGTAGTTATGTAAAAATGCACTAAGTAATAAATCACTAAAATGACACCACATGGAAAATAAAACACTAAAATACAAACACATACAAGAATTTTAACTACTTCGTTTTGCTTATTTCCCTTTAACACAAAAAAAAATCGCTACTAAAAGTAACGATTTTTAAATATTTAAGAAAGGATTAGCGTTGCCCTATTCGACACAACTACCTTTACACTTTTAACATAAGTCGTCTTACTCTGACAATTAACTCATTTGGACTAAAAGGCTTGGTTATAAAATCATCTGCTCCTAATTCGAAAGCTTCTAAAACAGTTTTCTCTAGACCTACAGCAGATAATACTATTATGGGAATATCTAGTTTTAACTCGCTTTTCACCTTTCTAACGATATCAAGTCCCGTAATTATTGGCATCATGATATCTGTAATTATTACATCTGGGATTTCCGTTATTATTTTAATAATTGCTTCTTCACCATTGGCACATGCAATTACATCAAATCCTTCTCTTTTTAGCTTAAACTCCATTGTTCTAAGCATCATCTCATCATCTTCGGCTATTAAAATTTTCATTTGTTTTAATTTAATTATTATTTGGGGAAAATAATTTCTTAAAAACTGATTAATATAATTCTATCGCTAGAGTATACTTTTCAAAATTAGTATTTGGTAGGTTTATTTTTAATGGTTAATAAATAAAACGCTTAAGATAGTATCTTTCTTTAGAATTTCACGCACAAAATTAGACTATATTTTTGAGAAACCATGTAATGATTCTAATTCACTGAAAACCAACTGGCAAATTTCGTTAAGATGAATCACTTCTTCTTTTCTTTTTTGCCCCAATGGATTACTATTAATTTCTTCCTCAATAACCTCAATACTCTTTAATGCTGAAACAACTCCTAATAAATTGATAGAAGACTTCAGTTTATGCACTTCACTTTTTAGATTTTGTATGTCGTCTGCTTCATTAGCTTCCAATATTATTTTTAATGAAATGGGTGAGTTTTGTATAAATATATTTACCATTTGTTCAATAAAATCAGCATCTCCATCAGCAAAATCATTTAAATATGTAAAATCAATTAAATTTTTAGATTCGACTTTCTCTGCTGCTAAGTCGGATGAAACGGTGGTATTTGTCTTCATTAAATTATTATATAGTTTTTCAAGTAACACATTAAAATGAAATGGTTTTGATAAATAATCATTCATTCCATTTTCCAAACAGCGGTTTTCTTCTTCTAATGTGGCATGTGCTGTCATTGCTATTATTGGGGTGTTCGATTTAGCGCCCATATGATTTCGAATGTATTTTGTCAGTTCATTCCCATCCATTTCTGGCATTTGAATGTCCATTAAAATAATATCATAATCGTTTTTTTCAATTTTATCAATGGCTATCTTTCCATTATCTGCAATATCAATTTCTTTATCCCATTTCTTAAAAACTTTAACGGCTAAAAGTTGGTTTAGTTCATTGTCCTCAACTAATAGTATTTTTGTGTCTTTTAAGAAATCATGTGTTAGCGTTTTATTTTCTGTTACTATAACATCTTTTATTCCGCTTTTATCTTTTGGGTAATGAATTAGCAATGAAAATTCACTTCCTTTTCCCATTTGACTTTTTACAGCTAATGTACCGCCCTGCAATTCGATCAATTTTCGGGTTATAGTTAATCCCAAACCTGTACCACCAAATTTTCTTGACGTTTCATTAGAAGCTTGATTAAAGCTGTCAAATATTGAATCTATTTTATCTTCTGCAATTCCGATACCGGTATCAGTCACAGTAAACCGTATAAAAGTATCTGTTTCAGATTCTCTTTCTTGTGAAACAACTAACTCAACATATCCTATTTCGGTAAATTTCAAGGCATTCCCTAATAAATTTATCAAAATTTGAGACAGCCTTGTAGGATCGCCTATCAAAGAATCTTCAATATTGGAATCAATTTCAAAAAGTAATTTTACCTTCTTCTCCTCCGCAATAGTAGAAAGTAATTCTATAACACTTTTTACTTTTTTTGATAAAGAGAACGTAACTTCTTCCATTATCATTTTATCTGCTTCGATTTTTGAAAAATCAAGAATGTCATTTATAATAACCATTAAGTTATTTCCAGCTCTTTTAATCGCTTTTACACTTTGCTCTTGATCACTATCTAAAATCGTTCCTTCTAGAATTCTTGCAAACCCAAGAATACCATTCATTGGAGTACGGATTTCATGACTCATATTAGTAAGAAACTGTTCTTTTACGCGCACTGATTGCTCTGCCAGTTCTTTTGCTTTTATAAGTTCCCTTTCAATATTTTTTTGATCACTTACATCTTGAATAGTTCCTAAAATCTTGAACGGCTGGTTATGTTCGTCATTCAAACATTTTATGTACTCATTAATGTATTTAATAGTACCATTTTTAGCAGTTAAGCTATGGCTGAACTTCACTTCTGAATTATTCTTTTCAACCAAATTCAGGTTGTCTTCAAATAATTTGATGTCATCTGAATTAATTAAGCGAGATTTTAAAAGGGTTAATGATGGCGTACTGTTTTTTTCTATTTCAAATATAGTATAAAATTGTTCCGAGAAAAAAACGGCATCGTCGACTAGATTTAATTCCCAGCTTCCTATTTTGGCCAATTTTTGAGCTTCTGAAAGTCTATTCGAATTAATTTTTAACTCTAGTTCTGTTTTTTTTCTTTGTGCAAGGCTTTCATGAAGTTTAAGTGCATTTCTTATGCTTTGTGAAACCCCGTCAGGCGTCAATAATGATTTTGGAATATAATCTGATGCTCCCCCTAAAATAGCCTGACTAGCGATCTTTTCATCTCCCTGAGAAGTCACAAAAATTACCGGCGTTTCAATTCCCAAGTCCTTTAGAATTTTTAGAAAAGAAATACCATCACTATCAGGCATCAAATAATCTAAAAAGATAAGATCATAGTTAAATGCCTTAATCTTTTCTATTCCATTTTTGGCAGAAAAAGCGCTTTCCACATCGGCTAAGATACCAGAATGTGAAATCGAACGGATTATAGTAATCAAATCAACTTTATCATCATCGATTACTAATATATTTAAGGCTACAGCCATATTATAGTATTTTTATTTTTTTTCACTAGAATATTCAATAATATTCCAATAATTATATAGGATTGAAAAAAAATCAATGTTGTCGTTATCAATTGGTTTATGAATATATCCGGCAATATTTAAATTTAAAGCTTCGCTGCGATTTTTTTCATTATCTATACTAGTGATTACAAATACTAATATTGATTTTAAATCCTCATGGCTTCTTATCTTATTTATTAAATCTATACCATTTACCCCCTCCTGATTAATATCAATCAAAAGAATTTTAGGTACAGGAGAAATTTTATGATTCCCATTAAGCATATCCCATGCTTCCACATCATTTTCAGCAAAATGCAAAGTGTTTTCGATACCAAGTGTTGTAAATGCCTTTTTAGCCCTTTCAATACCAACTTTACTATTATCTACGAATAAGATGTTTGAGTTTATCATAATTTACTTTTTTTGCTATTAGATTTTACATTTCACATAAAGACCAAAAATCTTTTAGCGTAGCCACAGAGGAAATGAATTTTTCAAAAGATAATGGTTTTAAAATATACCCGGCAACATTAAGATTATAGGCATTGATTTTATCACTATCCTCGTTTGAAGTAGTCATCACAAAAACGGAGATATTTTTAAGACTTTCATCTTCTCTTAGTTCTTTAAGAAACTCTATTCCATTCATCTTAGGCATATTAATATCCAATATGATTATTCTTGGCAAAGGAACGATAGAGTTACGCAACATATCCAAAGCCTCAACACCATTTCCTGCAACAAAAAGGTCATTCTTGATATTGTTTTTTGAGAATGCTCTTTTAACATTCATTACATCTACCTCATCATCTTCTACCAATAAAATATTCACCAATTTCTGTATCATAATTTTAATTATTTATTGTTATTGCTTTAGGCCAATTAAATTTAAAAACGGAACCTCCATTCAATCCAGGAGTATATTCTATTGTTCCTCCTACCATTTTAATTATCTTCTCACATATTGTTAAACCCGCACCGGTTGAATCTACAACATCTTTGGAATTAACGGTATAGAAAATAGAAAATATCTTATCTTTTACCTCTTCTGGAATACCAGGTCCGTCATCTCCGATTACTATTTCATAGTCGGTTTTATTTTCAACTATTTCAATCGAGACATTCTTTTTTTCTTTGTCATGAAATCGAACGGCATTGTCAAGTAAACTATAAATTACTTTCTCTAGTTTTTTTCCCAAAGTAATGCATTTTTCATCAATTAAATTGTAACTAGTATGAAATTCTATGTTTGTTTTATCACCTAACATAGCAATACAGTCATTTACTAATTTTGGAATACTCACTTCGAATAGTTCCATTTTGGTTCGATTGGCATGTGAAAGTTCTAATAAAGCATTCATCATGTTTTCTAGACGCCCCACTCTATTTTTTAATAAAGTAAAATTATCTAAAATATCCTGATCAATATTTGTCCCTAAATCATCTTCAATCCAAGTAGCTATGTTTACAATAGCGCGCATTGGAGTTTTTATATCGTGGGAAACAATGTAAACAAAATCTTCATATTCTTTTTTGAGAGCGGTTAGCTCTTCTTGACATTTCTTTTCTGACTCCATTATTTTTTATTTTTTGGAATTGTAAAAATAAAACTTGCACCTTTATCTTCTTCCGATTCAATGTGAATAGTCCCTCCCATCTCTTCAATTATCTTTTGTACAATGGAGAGTCCAACACCTGTACTTTCCTTTTTATCCCGAGCTTCAATGGTTTGAAAAACTTTAAACACTTTCTCATGGTATTCTTCTGCTATTCCAGGACCGTTATCTTTGATCGTAAACTGGTGAAAGTTAGGTAATGACTTATATAGACATTCTATTTTCCCTATTGGTTTGTCATTATATTTTACTGCATTACTGATAAGGTTAGCGAAAATCTGCTCAAATAATATTCTTGCAATTTTTATTTCAGGAATAGTGTCTGCAATATAAACTTCATATCCTTCAGTAGGGACAATTGTTTCAACAATCTGCTGTAACATTTTTTTCAAGTCCGTCAGCTGCCCTTCGATTGAAGTTTTACCTATACGAGAATAATCTAAAACTCCATTAATTAAATTCTCCATACGCATGACACGACCTCTTAATAATCCAAAGTTAGCACTTACATCAGCAGGCATCTCAGGCATGTCCTCCATAATCCACTCCGAAAGATTATTAATCGCTCTAAGGGGGGCTTTAAGGTCATGCGAAACTACATAAGCAAACTGATCTAATTCCCTATTCTTTTTCTCAACATCAGTTAATGCATTATTTAAAGTTTTCTGCGCTTTTTTTTGATCGGTAATATCTGAACTTATCGCGATGTATTGATATGGCTTTCCTTTCTTGTCTAAAAAAGGAACAATTGTGGAATAAACCCAGTAAAATGATCCGTCTTTTGCGACATTCAAGATCTCTCCCTGCCAATTACGGCCGTTACCAATAGTCGTCCATATATTTTTAATGAACTTATTTAATTTATAATGCGGATTATCAAGATAATGATATTGCCCCATAAGTTCTTCTCTCGAATATTTAGAAATGCTACAAAACTTGTCGTTCACAAAGGTGATAACACCTTTGTGATCTGTAATTGTTACTATCGATGACTCATCTAAAGCAGACCTAATATCATTTATCTCTTTTGCTTTTTCAATTATGATTTGCTCGGCTAACGTTTTTTCGGTAATATCTTGGATGGTACCTTGGATACCGATAACTTCTCCTTGGTCATTTATATTTACCTTTCCTATTCCTAAAATATATTTTAAGCTGCCGTCTGGCAATAAAAGTCTATAATTATAGTGTAAATCAGTACCTGTGTCTAATGCATTCGCTATAATATTATCAAGTATTAGTAGGTCATCGGGATGAATTCGATCTCGATACGCAATCAACAGCTGATCAGAGGGTAATTCTTCTAGATCATAAATTTGATAATGTCCCTTAGACCATCTTAAATGACGAGTGATTAAATCAAATTTCCAGCTTCCAATCTTAGCCATACTTTGAGATTCGTCTAAGAGTTTATTACTGTTAATTAAGTTTAACTCCGCTTCTTTTTCCTTTGTTACATCCTGAATCGTTCCTTGCATTCCTATGATTTCCCCTTTTTCATTCTTATAGGGTTGCCCAATTTCTATAATTTGTTTTATTCTATTATCTGGAAATAAAACTCTGTAACTAATTTTAAAGTCATTCCCTGTTTCCATCATGATTTTATCAGACTCA
This sequence comes from Flavobacterium gillisiae, assembly GCF_900107635.1. Classification (GTDB taxonomy): domain Bacteria; phylum Bacteroidota; class Bacteroidia; order Flavobacteriales; family Flavobacteriaceae; genus Flavobacterium; species Flavobacterium gillisiae. The sequence continues at coordinate 40,204 of NZ_FNRD01000014.1, read as the reverse complement.
TCAAGTATTGATAGATCATCTGGATGAATTCTTAACCGTGAAACAGCATTGAGTTGATCTGATGGTAATTCCTCCAACTCGAAAATTTGATAATGCCCTTTTGACCAGATTAAATCACTTGTGACTAAATCGTATTTCCAACTCCCTATTTTAGCAATCCGTTGGGATTCATCTAATAGTTTATTAGCATTTCTTAAATTTTGTTCTATTCTTTTTTCATTTGTTACATCTTGGATTGTCCCTTGCATGCCAATCACGTCTCCTCTTCGATTTTTAAAAGGTTGGCCTATTTCTACAATTTGCTTTGTTCTTCCATCTGGTAATACTATTCGATAGCTAATTTTAAAATTCTCACCGGTCTTAATGACATTTTCACTTAATTCATCTAAGATTATCAGATCCTGTGGATAAATACGACTACGATACGCATCATTAAGTTTATTTTCGGGTAGCTCATCCAATTCAAAAATAGTATAATGTCCTTTTGACCAAACCAGATTATTTGTATTTATATCATATTTCCAACTTCCAATTTTAGCAATCCGTTGGGATTCATCTAGCAAGATATTGCTGTTAATTAAATTCTGTTCTGCTTCCTTATCCTTTGAAATATCCTTAGCTATTCCTAAGTACCCGGTTATTTCTCCTACACTATTCTTAATGGCAGTAATTGATAATAGTATTGGAAAAGTGGTACCATCTTTTCTTAAATAAGTCCATTCGTGCGTATCTGCAATTCCAAATTTTCGAGCTTTAATAAAAAGCACCTCAAATCCTGGTTCAACAAGTTCACCGAGTTCCTCGCTTAACTCTTGGGAACGTTTTACCACTTCATTTACAACATGGAAAATAGCTGCTGTAGCTTTCCCTACCACTTCATCTGCTTGATAACCTAGTAAATTCTCGGCTCCCTTATTAAATTGCTTCACTGTTCCATCAAGGTCAGTTGCAATTATTGAGAATTCAGATGCATTAAGTATGGCAGTTAATTCATTCTTAGTTTGCACTACACTTTCTTGCTGCTCTCTTTCAAAAGTAATATCTCGCGCAATGCAATATAGATTTCCCGTCTCAGGGTCTGGTGATGTATTCCAGCTTAACAAAATATACGCACCATTTTTACAGAGGTAACGGTTTTCAAAACTAATTTTTTTGTGCCCTAGAGCTAGTTTTTCTACTTCTTTATAAGTTTTATCTAAATCTTCGGGGTGAATGAAATCTACAAATGGCCTTCCTTCTAATTCTTCTTTAGTGTACCCCAAAACAATTGTAAAAGCTGGATTTACTTTATGGAATGTTCCATCCACATTAGCAATACATACTAAATCTTTTGAGAGTTCAATAAAGTTTTTAAATTCGAGTTGGGTATTTTTAAGATCTACATTTTTTTTTCGAAGATCCAATAATAGAATAACTTGATTAGCCAATAATTTTAAAGCGGTTTTCTGTTCGTTCGAAAGTATCCTTGGCTTCGTATCAATGACGCAAAGTGAGCCTAAATTAAATCCATTAGCATCCTGCAGCGGAGCACCAGCATAAAACTGAATATCAGGATTTCCTGTAACTAAGGGATTATTAGCAAAAATCTTGTTTTCTGTTGCATTATTAACTTCATACACCTCATCGCCCATAATTGTATATTGGCAAAAAGAGATGTCTCGAGCAGTTTCGCTAGCGCCTAAACCTACACTTGATTTAAACCATTGTCGTTTTTCATCTAATAGACTTATTAAGGCAATAGGAGTACCACAAATGTAAGAAGCTAACTGTGTAATGGAATCATACTCCTCTTCAGGCAAAGAATCCATAATGGAATAGCTTGCAAGAGCCTTTAGCCTTTCTGATTCATTTAACGGCAATATTGATTTTTTCATTATTTGAGGCGGTATTGATTTGGGGTCAATTATTCGAAAAAAAACTATGTATTTGAAGTATTAATAACGTAGCTCCAATAAACAATTAATTCCCGAGGGTATACAAAAATAAAATAATAATTGAATTAAAGCTGTATTTGCCTGTTAATTATGATACTTCGTCATACTAGCTACCTAAGTATTTCATTTAACTGCTTCTTAAATGGAAAACGCTACAAGTAATCGAATTTAACAAACAAAAAGACACCAAATTACACTAAAGGCACAAAAGGGAACGATTAAAAAAAACCATACAAACTACTGTTAATTAGATTATTAAATTTAATTACTTTTAAAATAAACGCATTTTTTATATCAAAAATATCTTTTTTTGATTAAATTAGTAGTACACTAAAATAGTTATAAAGAGCACACCTACTAGGCTCTTCCTTTAGTTTCCAAAATGTAAATGTAATTCTAGCGTAGGGTTTAAAAATCCATTTTTGATTTCGAACAGATAAAATATGCTCCAAATATTTTCCTATTTCCTAGTTGAGATAAAGCTGACGTTACTAAAAACTTAATATATTAAATATGGAAAATTATAAATACATCTTGTTTTTTGACCAAATTGGTATTACTGCAATAGATCAAGTTGGGGGTAAAAATGCCTCTCTTGGGGAACTATATAACCAATTGAATCCTATTGGCGTCAATATTCCTAATGGATTTGCAGTTACTGCAGCTGGTTACCGTTTGTTTCGAAAAAAAAACAATTTGGAAAAAGCATTGGATAATATATTGAATCTATTAGACACAAAACAGTACACTAATCTGTCTGAAGTTGGCGAGAAAGCCAGAGCATTAATTCTATCAGCACCTATTCCTGACGAAATACATGCTGAAATACAAACTGCCTACCAATCGCTAAGCAAACAAAGCGACAAAAAGAACCTTGGGGTAGCGGTTAGAAGCAGCGCTACAGCAGAAGATTTACCAACAGCAAGTTTTGCTGGACAAATGCAGTCTTTCCTTAATATTAGTGGTGAAAACCAATTAATTGACGCGGTACATCGTTGCTACGTTTCCTTATTTACAGATCGCGCCATAAAATACCGCCATGACATGGGTTTTACAAAATTAGATATCGCGATCTCTGTGGGCGTACAACAGATGGTTCGAAGTGATAAATCTTCTTCGGGTGTTGCTTTTACAATTGATCCTGATACCGGTTTTCAAAACACCATTATCATTAACGGCAGTTGGGGTCTTGGCGAAAATATTGTCCAAGGAACCATAACACCAGATGAGTGGATGGTATTTAAACCCACCTTAGAAAACCCAAAACTAAATCCCATTTTGAAAAGACATTGCGGTAGAAAAGAATTCACCATGATTTATGCTGATAAGAGTAACGAAACTTCCGCTGAAAATGCCATCATAAATAAGTCCACATCAATAGAAAAACAAAATCAATTTTCATTGAATGACAAAGAGGTTATCCAACTTTCGCAATGGTGTTACAAAATTGAAAAACATTATAAAAAACCTATGGACATCGAATGGGCAAAAGACGGGCTAAACAATCAGCTTTATATTGTTCAGGCACGTCCTGAAACGGTTCATGGGAAAGATAAAAAACAAGTTCGAGAGATTTATAAACTCAAAGAAAAAGGTGTCCTTATCACACAAGGAATAGCACTGGGAGATAAAATAGCTACGGGGAAAGCACGTATACTCAATAGCCCGCAAGAAGGAAATCAATTGTTAGAAGGAGAAATTCTAGTTACCGATTTGACAAATCCCGATTGGGACCCAATCATGAAAAAAGCAGCTGCCATAATCACTAACAAAGGTGGACGAACCAGTCATGCGGCAATTGTCGCACGGGAACTTGGCGTCGTTGCCGTAGTAGGCTGCGGTGATGCAACTACTCTGATAAAAAATGGGCAACAAATTACGGTTTCCTGCGCTGAGGGGAAAGATGGTAACATATATGAAGGCAAATTAGAATGGAAAATAACAGAACAGGACTTCAGTCATTTATCCATGCCAGAAACGGACCCTATGTTCATTCTTGCTGATCCTGATAGAGCTTTTGAATTGAGTAACTATCCAAATAAAGGCGTTGGTTTAATGCGAATGGAATTTGCAATTTCCAATAGTATTAAGATTCATCCTCTTGCACTTTGTGAACCAGATAAAATCACTGATAAAGCCGTGATTGACCAAATATCGGAATTAACGAAAGGATACGAGGACAGCAAAAACTATTTTATTGACAAACTGGCGGAAGCCGTTTCAATCGTCGCAGCGGCTTTCTATCCAAAGGATGTAATTGTGAGAATGAGCGATTTTAAGAGTAATGAATACGCCAATCTTATAGGCGGAAAATACTTTGAACCCCACGAGGAAAACCCAATGATTGGTTTCCGTGGTGCTTCTCGTTATTACAGCGATTTTTATAGAAAAGGGTTTGCCCTAGAATGTGAAGCCATGAAAAAAGTGCGGAACGAAATGGGCTTTCACAATGTAAAACTGATGATTCCTTTTTGCAGAACTATCGAGGAAGGGAAAAAAGTACTTGCAGAGATGGCCACCAATAAACTAGTACAAGGAGAAAACGGACTTGAAGTTTACGTAATGATAGAAATTCCTAGTAATGTGATATTAGCCGATGAATTCGCTTCCCTTTTTGACGGTTTTTCTATTGGTTCCAATGATTTAACACAACTTACCCTCGGTCTGGATCGTGATTCTGAATTAATCAGTTATTTGTTTAGCGAACAGAATCCAGCGGTGAAAAATTTAATTCGGGAAACAATACATGCCGCCAAAAGAAATAACATAAAAGTGGGATTGTGCGGTCAGGCACCAAGTGACATTCCGGCATTCGCGCAGTTTTTAGTAGAGGAAGGAATAGACAGCATTTCATTTAATCCCGATGCCATTATCAAAGGAATTGAAAATATTTTAGAAACCGAAAAGAAAAATACGGTACGGTTATAAATAAATCATCAATGGGCAGAGTCTACGATATAGTACAAACAAATAGCTACATATTTTAAAAGATCCTTTTTAAAGCTGTAATCTGTGGTAAAAAAACGAAGGGAAGTTAGAAGAAATTAAACCTAAAGAGATTAAAACATATTAATTGAACACTTAAAATTAGAAAATATGGAACCAAAAGTATTATGCCAAAGCTGTGGAATTCCACTTGACAACGAGGCCTTAAAAGGCACGAAAGCAAACGGTTTAAAAACGGATGAGTACTGTAAATTTTGTTACGATGGTGGTTCATTTATTAATCCAAATATGACGTTTGGCGATATGAAAGAAACGGTAGAAACGCAAATGAAGAAATTGAAACTTTCAGAACATTTGATCCAAGATGCCGTAAACATTCTGCCTACTTTAGACCGTTGGAAAACAATTTAATTTGCTTTATCCTAAATAATTGATTCGCAAAATGAAAAACACCGCTACGAAAACGAAAGCAACCATTCCTTTATTGGAAATAAAAAAAACATCATGAAGATTTTAATGTACAGCATATACGCATTTGACAAACCATTTATCGAAAATGCCACACATGGGAAATTAGAAATAGAATATACGAACCAAGCTTTAAATGAAGATACGGCGAAACTGGCAGAAGGTTTTGAAGGGATTTCCCTTTTTACACCTGACAATGCCTCTGATAGCGTATTGGAAAAATTATATTTCTACGGCGTGAGGTATATTGCTTTACGATCTGTGGGATATGACTATGTAGATTTAAAAAAAGCCAGAGCCTTGGGAATCAAAGTAGCAAATGTCCCGTCCTACTCTCCCTATTCTGTAGCGGAGCACGCGGTAACATTACTATTAGCGTTAAATAGAAAAATAATTCTGGGTCAAAAACTCATGCAAATGGGTGACTACCGTCTGGATCATTTGGTAGGCTTTGACTTGTACGGAAAAACGGTGGGAATTATTGGAACTGGAAAAATAGGTGCCGCTTTCGCAAAAATCATGCATGGTTTTGGTTGCCAAATTCTAGCTTGTGACCCGCAGGAAAATGAAGAATTAATACAGCAAATAGATATATCCTATACCACATTGGAAGATGTTTGTAAGAATTCAGATGTAATCTCTGTTCATTGTCCACTTAATCGGGAAACAAAATACATGTTCAACAAAAGCAATTTTAGCCTTATGAAAAGAGGAGTTATCTTTATTAATACTGCAAGAGGAACTATCATCAACACGGAGGATTTAATAGACGCACTCAAAATGGGAAATATCGGAGCCGCCGGTTTAGACGTTTATGAAAAGGAAAAAACAATCTTCTTTGGCAATCACATTAATAAAAAACTGGAGGATCATTTATACACTATCCTTCGCTCCTTCCCTAACGTTTTAATTACGGGACATCAAGGCTTTTTGACTAACGAAGCTTTAGAGGGAATTGCACAGACCACCATTGTTAATTTTAATGCTTGGGCTTATAACGGTCTCTCTGAAAACGAACTTAAATAAGTTGTTTCGAATAATCATAAAACCATATTATCTGATTAATATTTAAGCACTTAAATACTACATTTGCTATTTTTCCTGATTAAAAATTTGCTGCTCTGTTGATTTTTATTTTTTTAATTCTAAGAAAATTCTTTTAAATAATTGTCACTACGGATTCAATTAATGACTACCTTAATTGAAATTTAAAACACCAGAAGGAACGGTTAATTAAAACTAAGTCAGATGAACATGAATTGGCACTTACTTTCTCTTTCTGAAGTATCCGATAAGTTGGACACATCTCCAATAGGTCTAGATGAAAAAAATGCAAAAGACCGCCAGACCCAGTATGGCAAAAACAAAATTGACTTCAAAAAAAAGAATACTGTTTTACGGATGATCTTTAATCAATTGTCCAACTTTATGATTCTAATCCTTATCCTGGCGGCAATTGTCTCAGGCATAATGGGCGACTTAACAGACACTATTATTATCCTTATCATCATAATTGTCAATGCGGCAATCGGTTTTGTACAAGAATACCGAGCTGAAAAAGCAATGGAAGCCCTTAAAAATATAATTCCAGAAGAAACAAGGGTAATTCGAGCAGGAAAAACCATAACCATTGCTTCTACTGACCTAGTTCCCGGTGATGTCGTTTTGCTCGAAGCCGGAAACAGAATCCCCGCTGATGTTCGTTTTATTGAAACACACCAAATTAAAGTAGATGAATCAACGCTAACTGGCGAGTCAAATACTATTGATAAAACGGCAAACAAATTGCCTGACGGCGACTATTCCCTTGGAGATAGAAGCAATTTAGGCTTCAAAGGTACCTTTATCACAAAAGGACATGGATGTGCCTACGTTACAGCAATCGCGATGGAAACAGAACTAGGTCACATTGCTCAGATGATTCAAGTACATGAATCAATAACTCCGCTACAAATACGATTAGCTGCTTTTGGTAAGCGGTTGTCTATTGCCATCTTAATAATTTGCACCTTGATTTTTATGATAGGTTACCTTAATGGCGAAAATATATTAAGCATGCTGCTAACGTCTATCTCACTTGCTGTGGCTGCCATTCCAGAAGCCTTACCGGCACTTGTTACAATTGCACTTGCCTTTGGCGCTAAGCGATTAGCTAAAAATAATGCATTGATAAGAAAACTTCCGGCCGTCGAAACACTTGGTTCGGTGACCTATATCTGCACTGATAAGACTGGAACACTGACTAAGAATCAAATGACCGTTGAGGAAGTTTATGTAACTCCTAATATAAAAACTGAAACTTCTTTTATTGAAAATAATGCAATGCTTACAGCGATGCTACTCAATAGTGATGTCTCAGAAAAAGAAGACGGAAGCTGGCATGGCGATTCAACGGAGATCGCATTGGTGCAATATGCTTTAAATAAAAGCAGTAATAAAAAGGAATTAGAAACAGAATTTCCAAGAGTAGCTGAATTTCCATTCGATTCTTCAAGAAAATGCATGACAACGCTACATCAAACAGAAAAAGGAATACTCGTTATTACTAAAGGGGCTGTTGATGTACTTTTAGATAAAATAGCTAAAAATCAACAACCACTTATTGCTGAGTTTGATCGAAAAGCAAATGACTTAGCAAATGAAGGCTATCGGGTTATTGGTTATGCCATAAAAGAAATGCAAACCTTGCCGGAGACTTTAAATATAGAGGAGATAGAATCGTCATTAACCTTTATAGGATTTGCAGGAATGATTGATCCGCCAAGGAGCGAAGCAAAAAAAGCAGTTTCAGAATGTATACAAGCCGGAATTATACCTGTTATGATTACCGGCGACCATATACTCACTGCAAAAGCCATTGCAAAGCAGCTAGGCATAATTACCTCAGAAGAAGATCTCATATTGAGCGGAACTAAACTCGCTGAATTATCAGAAAAAGAATTTTTGGATATAGTTGAACATGTTCGTGTTTATGCCCGTGTGAACCCAGAGCAAAAGTTAAAAATTATTAAAGCGCTACAAGCAAAAGACCAATTTGTAGCGATGACCGGTGACGGAGTAAATGATGCCCCTGCTCTAAAAAGCGCTAACATTGGAATTGCTATGGGAATCAATGGAACTGCCATTACCAAAGAAGCAGCTGACATGGTTTTACTTGATGATAATTTTGCTACCGTTATGATCGCCGTAAAGCATGGTCGAGTGATATTTGATAATATTTTAAAATTTATAAAGTACATTATGACGGGAAATTTTGGCGAAATTTGTGCCATTTTCCTTGCGCCTTTCTTTGGTTTACCCTTTCCTCTGCTCGCTATCCATATTTTATGGATTAATCTTGTAACTGACGGATTGCCAGGATTAGCATTAGCTTCTGAACCAGCTGAAGATAGTATAATGAGCAGGCCACCAAGAGATCCAATGAAGAATATTTTTGCAGGAAAGATGGCATTACATATACTAAGTGTTGGTTTACTAATGGGTGTGGTAACGCTGAGCATACAATACTGGGCAATACAGGCAAACATTCAACACTGGCAAACAATTGCTTTTACAGTTCTCTGCTTTAGCCAGATGGGACATGTTATGGCAATTCGTTCTGGTGGAGAATCTGTTTTTAAAATTGGAGTTTTTTCGAATAAGCCTCTTTTGGGAGCTTTGCTGTTGACTGTATTTCTCCAACTGATGATTATCTATGTCCCTTTCTTTAATATGGTATTCAAAACCCAACCACTGTCGCTGTATGAATTAGCTATAACCTTATTGGCATCAAGCATCGTTTTTTGGGCAGTAGAAATAGGGAAATGGATCATTAGACGTACTAAGAAAGTTTAGTCCAAACATCCTCCTTAAATATAGGTTGGACTTCCAAAAACTAATTTATCCTAATCTTTGTTTTTATCATTTCTTCGAAAAAAAATTGTACTTTAGTGTAAGGATAAGCCCCTTTCCTTTTATATAAAACCTTACAATTTACTGAATTTTAAATATTTGCGTGTTTTTTCTAATTATACTGAATTTTATAATATTACAAAATAAGAAAAAATGAAAGGAACATTTAAACTCGCAAAAGTAGCTGGTATTGGTGTATTTATACATTGGACATTTTCGTTACTTATTGCCTTTATTATTTTTACCAATTATAGAACAGGTTATAACGCTATACAGATTCTATGGTCGCTAGTTTTCGTTCTATCCATTTTTGTCACAGTCGTTATGCATGAGTTTGGGCATGCCATGGCTGCAAGAAATTATGGAATACAAACGAAAGACATTACACTACTTCCCATTGGCGGTCTAGCCCGATTAGACAGAATGCCTGAGAAACCATTAGAAGAACTTGTAGTTGCTTTTGCTGGTCCACTGGTAAATATTTTTTTGGCATTAATAACCAGTTTTGTTATAACATTTCCAGATAATCCGGAGGCCTTGGCCGTACAATTATCGAACAGCGTAAATGCCAGTAATTTTTTCCTTTATTTCTTTATTGTAAATATCGTATTGGCGATTTTCAATTTGATTCCAGCCTTCCCAATGGATGGAGGACGTGTCCTTAGAGCATTATTGTCCTTTAAATTTAAGAGACATATCGCAACTAGAATAGCAGCACGAATTGGTCAATTTATAGCTATGGGTTTTATCTTTTTAGGATTTTTTTCCAATCCTTTTTTAATTTTCATCGGGTTGTTTGTTATTATGGGAGCCCAAATGGAAACAGAGCACACCTCGTCCAAATTTATTCTCAAAGGTTTTAAAGTTCGGGATGTCCTTATGAAACAATATCAAACGATCGATGCAAACGAGCCTATCAAAACAGCTATAGCACTACTATTAGACAGTCAATCCAAGATATTTATGATCACCGAGAATAATGAACCTGTTGGTACGTTAAATCGGGATCAAATTATAGCAGCTCTTTCTGAAAGAGGAGAAAATACTGATATACGCTCTGCAATGAACAAGAATTTGATCTATTTGGATGTGGAAACCTTGCTCGAAGATATCTTTGAATTAGTTTCTGCTAATAAATCAAACTTGATGTTAGTCATGGAAAACGGTTTCCTTGTCGGCACTCTTGACACTGAAAATCTATTGGAATTTCTTTTAATAAAAGGGGTTAAATCAAGATAAGCCTATGCCAAAAATCCAAAAAATAACCCATCCTGATTGCCTAGAATTAGTGTACAGCGGCACAGACTATTTTTCCCGATTGGAACAAATTATTCAAAATGCGAAATACGAGATTCATCTTCAATTTTATATTTTTGAAAACGATGCCACTGGAACTAAGATTATAGAAAAACTTAAAGAAGCGGCAGCGCGTCGTGTAAAGGTGTACCTATTATTGGATGGCTTCGGCTCCTATTCATTTCCTAAAGAATTAGTAGAGGAATTAACCGAAAGCGGAGTTCACTTTCGCTTTTTTTCTCCATTTTTTTCAGCAAACTCTTTTTACATTGGCCGAAGGTTACATCATAAAGTCGTGGTCGCAGATGCTCATGTACTTATGATTGGCGGAATAAATATTGCCAATAAATACGATGGTGCCTCTGGAAAAGAACCCTGGCTAGATTACGCAGTTCAGATAGATGATTTGGCAATAGCCAAAAAACTCCAATTGTTGTGTCGAGACCTCTTTTTTAAGAAAAGATATTTTTTCAAAAAAAAGATAGAATCTGTTTTAATGACACAGCAAGAAACTGTGGTCAGTATTATTCAAAATGACTGGCTTAAAAGTAAAAATGAAATCTACGATGCCTACATTAATTCATTTGCTGCTGCTAAAAAAGAAATTGTCATTGTGGGTAGCTATTTCCTTCCGGGCAGAAGAATGAATAACGCAATTAAAAAAGCCGCAAAAAACAAGGTGAAAGTTAAATTAATCCTAGCCGGCATATCAGATGTTACTCTTTCTAAACGAGCTACTTATCATATATACGCTGCACTTTTAGACAATAACATTGAATTATATGAATGGAATAAAACCGTTTTACATGGAAAAGCAGCGGTTGTTGACGGCTGTTGGACTACTATCGGTTCTTTCAACCTCAATAATTTGAGTTCTTATGGAAGTCTCGAAATGAATGTTGAAATTAAATCTACCGTCTTTTCCAGCACTTATTTAGGGCACCTCAACGAAATAATATCAAAGTGTCAAAGAATAACTCCCGAATCACTAAAAAAAAGAAATAATATATCCTCGAGTTTTATAAATTGGTTGTCTTATTGGACTGCCAGGCTCATACTAAATATAGTTACTTATTTTCCCCAAAATAGATTCAAAAAATTTTACTGATCAATTTAACCCTTCTATTTAGCCTTTAAATTCAAAAGAAAAAAACTATAAATAATGCCGTTTAATTAGAATTTTATAGCGTAATAATTAGTTTTGTCAAATTATAAAAACTACAATACATTACGTTTTTATATGATAAAGCAGTGCTTTTATTAAATAATCATTTACATCATACCGTATATTGTTAATAATTATAACAATTTGTTAATATTAATATAAATATAAAAGTGTGGGATTGTATATTTTTACGACTTAATAAACTTACAAATACCATGAAACAACTTTACCTAAAAAAGCAGCTGCTTCTTGTTGCTGTATTTTGTTTTTTAAGTCTCTTATCATTTGGTCAGGTTCCCACTTATTACTCTGGGACCAATGTCAACCAAACGGGAAATGCCTTAAAAACAAGTCTTGCCACTTTAATAAGTAGCAATACGACTAACTTGAGCTATACTCCTGGAGTATGGGATGCTTTAAAACAAACTGACTTAGATCCTACTGATCCTAGCAAAGTTTTATTGATTTACGGTTACAATGATACCGATACCGATATTACTAATGACCGTACTAGGTCTAAAGATTTAAATGGCGGAAACCAAGGAAACTGGAACAGAGAGCATGTTTATGCAAAGTCACTGGGGAATCCAAATTTAGGCACTGATGGGCCTGGAAGTGATGCGCATCATTTAAGAGCTTCTGATATTACATTGAATGCAACAAGAAACAACTATCCTTTTGGTGCTGGTTCTGGGAATTCAAAGCTCGTAAACGGTACGTATTGGTATCCAGGTGACGAATGGAAAGGAGATGTAGCGCGTATGGTAATGTACATGTATGTGCGTTACGGAAATCAATGTCTGCCTAATGTAGTTACTGTAGGTTCACAAACTTTCAGTGCAGATATTCCAGATGTTTTATTGCAATGGAATGTTGAAGATCCTGTTTCCCAAGTAGAAATAAACAGAAATACGATATTAGAAGGTGTTCAAGGAAATAGAAACCCTTTTATTGACAACCCCGCTTTCGCAACAACAATTTGGGGAGGCCCACAAGCAGAAAACAGATTTAATGGAACTATTGTATTAGATACAGAAGTACCGTCAGTCCCTGCAAATTTATATGCTACAAATACAACCTCAACTGGAACTACATTAGCATGGATTCAGTCTACAGATAATGTGGGTGTTTTAGGATATAGAATTTACAATGGAACGATGCAAATCGCTTCGTCTTCAACTGCTAATTATGTATTATCCGGATTAACAGCTAATACAAATTATACTTTTTCTATAAAAGCTTTTGACGCTGCCGGAAACATATCAAATGGTAGTAATAGTATTGCAGTGACAACCCTCGTTGGTGCTCCTACACCAACTCCTACGACTTCTGTTGTTTTCATTAATGAAATCCATTATGACAACGCTGGGACTGATGTAGGTGAAGGTGTAGAAATTGCAGGAACTGCAGGAACTGATTTAACAGGATGGAGCATTATTCCGTATAATGGCAATGGCGGTGCTTCTTATACTCCAATTGGTACATTATCAGGCACAATTCCTAATCAATCAAATGGTTTTGGAACCGTTTTCATAGCGATTAATGCATTACAAAATGGTTCTCCAGATGGATTAGCATTGGTGAACAACTTAGGAAGTGTAATTCAGTTTTTGAGTTATGAAGGTGTTTTTGCTGCTACAAACGGTCCAGCAAATGGAATGACAAGTACTGATATTATAGTTTCACAAAACGGAACTGAAGCGATAGGATTGTCTCTACAATTAAAAGGTACAGGAACTAAATACAGTGATTTTACTTGGCAAACTTCTGCTACTAGCACGTACGGAGCAATTAACAATGTCCAGTCTTTTTCGACTATTAAAATTCCGCTTACCGCTCCTACAAATGTTGTAGCAAGCAATACAACACAAACTGCAACTGCTTTATCTTGGGACACTGTTACAGCTGCAGTATCATATGAAATTTACAATGGCACTACACAAGTAGCGGCTACTACTAGTACAACCTTTACAATTTCCAATCTAACCGCAAATACTGATTATAACTTTACAGTAGTAGCATTAGACGCTGATGACAATACCTCAACAGCTAGTACTGTAGTTAATGTAAAAACATTAAGCAATACTACTCCTGTAGTGGCGGGATCTGTTTTTATCAACGAAATTCATTACGATAATGCAGGTTCAGATATTGATGAAGGCGTTGAAATTGCAGGACTTGCAGGAACTGACTTAACAGGTTGGAAAATTATTCCTTATAATGGAGCTAATGGAGCAAGCTACACACCAATAGGTACTTTATCAGGAACCATTCCGAATCAATTGAACGGTTACGGCACACTATCTGTAGCCATTCCTGGACTTCAAAATGGTCCTCCTGATGGATTAGCTTTAGTTGATGCTAGTAATAAAGTAATACAATTCTTGAGCTACGAAGGTAGTTTTACGGCAACTAATGGTCCTGCTATCGGGATGACAAGTATTGATATTGGAATTGCAGAAGCGAGTACAGCAACAGTTGGAAATTCGCTTCAGTTAATTGGCCGAGGAACAAAATACAGTGATTTTACATGGGAAGCTGCTGTTAGTACTTTTGGTAAAACTAACAAAGGACAAAAATTTGGAGATTTAGTTTTCATCAATGAGATTCACTACGACAATGCTGGAACAGATGTTGGAGAAGGTGTGGAAATAGCGGGTTATGCCGGGATGGATTTAACGGGATGGAGCCTTTTTCCTTATAATGGTTCTGACGGTAAAAGTTATACACCAGTAATAAATTTATCAGGAACTATACCAGAACAACAAAACGGTTACGGAACTGTTTTTAGCCCGATACTAAATTTCCAAAATGGTTCTCCTGACGGAATTGCACTAGTAGATCCTAATGGAAAAGTGATTCAGTTTTTAAGCTATGAGGGCAGTTTTACAGCTCTTAACGGACCAGCATTGGGTCTAACAAGTACTGATATAGGAATATCCGAAGCTAGTACAGCTCCGATAGGAACATCTCTTCAGTTAACAGGAGCAGGCTTTACTTACGCTGATTTTACTTGGCAAGCAGCTACTTCTACTTATGGAGCAATTAACAAAGGACAGTTTTTTGGAAATGCAAGTGACATAATTGTAGTACTTCCCATTGCTGAAGCGAGAGCAAAAGCTGATGGCGAGATAGTAACGGTTACAGGTGTTTTAACTGTTTCTGATCAATTTGCAGGATCTGCTTATATCCAAGACGCGACTGGTGCAATAGCTGTTTTTGATAAAACGGTTCATGGTACTGGACTTTTCAAAATAGGCGATTCTGTTACTGTTACTGGAACAAGAAGTTCGTACAATGACCAAGTTCAAATTAGTCCTGTAAGTGCCGTAACTAATAATGGATTGCCTACTCAGGTTATTCAACCAGTTACAATAACTTTGAGCGAAATGGTGAACCATCCTGCGGAATTGGTGCGTATTCAAAATACGACTTTCCCTAAACCGGGCGCAATTATGTTTGGCAATTCAAATACAAATATTACTGATGCAAACGGAACGGCTCAATTGCGTATCGATGCTGATGTGAATGATCTTGTAGGTTTTGCCCAACCAGAAACTTGTTCTGAAATTATAGGTGTTGTAGGTAATTATTTTACAACTCAACAGCTTTTGCCTAGAATGAGGACAGACTTCCCATGTGCTGATAAATACCAACAGACGGGAAGTGATTTAGCTATTTCTAAAGATAAAACTTTGGATATTGCTACTTGGAATGTAGCTTGGTTTGGTGATGAAACAAATTCTCCAGCAGCTGGAAAACCAAACTCAGATGCGATACAAAAAGAAGCCGTTAAGAATATATTGCAACAATTAGATGCAGATATCTACGCTGTAGAAGAAGTTTCTGATGATGTATTATTGGCTCAAATGGTAGGCGAAATGAATGATTACAGTTTTGTTTTATCTGAAGCTACTTCATACCCTTTTGATGTAACAGGACCAAAACAAAAAGTTGGATTCATTTACAAAAACAAAACGGTAGAACCAGTTAGTACCAAAGTGCTATTAAAAACAATTCACCCTTATTATAATGGTGGTGACACATCCGTATTAGTTAATTATCCAAGCACTGATAAATCACGTTTTTTTGCCAGCGGAAGATTACCTTTTATGTTAACTGCTAATGTTACTATTGATGGTAACAAACAACAAATTAACATTATTGACCTTCATGCAAGAGCAAATACAAGTGGTGATGCTCAAGGCAAATATAACATGCGTAAATTTGATGTTGAGGTATTAAAAGATACTTTAGATGCACAATATCCAAATGCGAACTTGATCTTACTTGGAGATTATAATGACGATGTTGATTATACCGTATCAGATGTGTCTACGACTGTTTCTACTTATGTAGCTTATGTTAATGATGCGGCAAATTATAATGTGGTAACAAAAACATTAAGTGAGCAAGGATTTAGATCGTATGCAACATATGAAAACATGATTGATCACATTACTCTTTCTAACGAACTAGCTGATTTATATATTGATCAATCAGCAAGAGTACATTATGAGTTTTTCTCTAGTGATTATACAAAAACAGCTTCAGATCACTTCCCAGTAAGTGCACGTTTACAGTTAAAATTAATGACTGTTGATGCTATAACTAGTACTGATGTAAGTTGTAATGGAGAAGCTAACGGAATAGCAACAGTATCTGTTTCTGGAGGAATTACTCCATATACCTACCAATGGAGTACAGGTTCAACAACAGATACAAATACAATATCTGATCTCGCTGCTGGGGTTTATACTGTAACTGTTAAAGATGCTTTAAACAAAGTAGTCACTACTACATTTACAGTAAATGAACCATCAGTTATTGTAATTCCTTCCACTAAAGAAGCTACAGTATACTATGGTTATGCTAAAACTTCTTGCACAAAACTTCTTGCAGGTAACGTAAGTGGCGGGGTTTTACCTTATACTTACAAATGGAGTAACGGTGCTTCCACTAATACTATTGAGGTATGCCCTAAAGAAACTACAACTTACACCTTAACTGTTACAGATGCAAATGGTTGTTCTACGTCCATAGAAAAAACAGTAATTGTTGTAGATGTTCGTTGTGGTAACAACCCGAAAAATCCTAAAGTAGAAATGTGTCACAAAGGAAATGTAATCTGTGTTGATGAAAATGCGGTAAGCGCACATTTAGCACATGGAGACAGTTTAGAGAATTGTCAAGCAACTCCAGATAATATAGTTGTTACTGATGTTACTGTTTATCCAAATCCATTTTTGAACCATGTAACTATTAGTATTAACAGTTCATCAAATGCTACTGTAAGTTTTTTAACTTACAACTTTTATGGACAATTAGTACAACAGTCTACACATAGCGTTCAAGCTGGAAACACAGCAACTTACTTAGATTTACCAAATTTAAATAAGGGATTCTATTTCTTGAAAACAGTTATTAATGGAAAAGTAAAAAATATCAAGTACTTGGTAAAAGAGTAGTTTCTTACTGAAGAATTAAGCATTTAGATTATCTCAAACCACCAAATTAATTTTTGGTGGTTTTTTTATTTTGGAACAAAAATAAAAGGGTATAAAAATTAACTTTTAAATATTTTTTCGTAACTTTAAATAAGACAATCAACTTATTTAAAATGAGTTACCATACCTAAATAAGATTTAACAGAGGGCTTTATTATGGAACGTACAAAAATACAACGAAGAAAAAAAGAAGAATGGATAGTGAAGGATTTAAAAAGTAAAATCCCAAAATTGTCTAGGAAAACCATATACATTCCACTTCAGAATGAATTGCAGTTCTGATTTGTTTTTTAAAGATTGTGTTAGTTCAGCTAACATCGGAGCAGTGAGTCACTGTTCTGTAATTGAATGCTTTTTCAAGCACTGGGTTTAAAAGATTCTTCGCAGAGCTCCGAACCTTTTAAACCCGTATTCCTAATTGGAGTGAGCGACATAAAAGTCCTCACTCCATTAACGATTTTAACGTTATGGATTTTTCAAACTATAAAGACAGTTTCACCAAAGAAGCTTTAAAAAAAGGCTACTCTCAACAGAATATCCAACGCTGTTTAGATTATGCTGCACCCCTATTTTCCAATGATATTCCCGTAATTTATAATACTTCCCATTTGTCAGTACTAGTGGGCTACAAAAAGGAATATCTCAAGAAAGCCGCACTGCATACCAAGTACTTCTATCGCGATTTTGAAATTCTTAAACGAAACGGTAAAAAAAGACCTATATCTGAACCATTACCTAGTTTAAAAGAAATTCAGCATTGGATTCTAAAAAATATCTTGTACAATATTCCGGTGAGTCCTTTTGCCAAAGCCTATAAACCAAATATAAGTTTAATCGAAAACCTTAAATTTCATAGAAACCAGCCGAAAGTATTTACCATAGATTTAGAAAATTTTTTCCCTTCTATTACCGTAGATAGTGTCGAAAAAATCTTTAACGAATTAGGCTATTCTAAAAGCGTTTCTGATTTGCTAGCTAAACTATGTACTCGCAATGATACATTACCGCAAGGTGCACCAACTAGTCCTTCCCTATCAAATTTAATTTTTAAAGAGGCAGATGCAATGATTGCTGATTATTGTGTTCAAAGAAAAATTAGATACACCCGTTATGCCGATGATCTCAGTTTTTCAGGCGATTTCGATGAAAAAGAACTATTTGAGATAGTAAACGAAATCATTGAAAAAATGAATTTTAAAATCAATACTGCCAAAACCAAACTCATGACGCCTGGCAACCGCCAAACGGTGACAGGAATAGTTGTCAATGAAAAACCACAAGTCGTGTTTCACAAACGCAATGAGTTAAGACAAGCGATGTATTACATCCAAAAATTTGGAATTGATGAGCATCGGGAATACAAAGAAATTAACCAAAGGAATTATTTAGAACACCTGCTAGGAAAAATAACTTTTGTTTTGCAGATTAACCCAAAAGATACTGAATTCATAGGTTATAAATCATTTCTTATTGACTTAAAAAAGAAGCAAGATTTGAAATCTAATACGGTAAAACTTTTGTGGGTTTAAGAATATGTAACTCTAAATTACAACAAGTATAGTATTAAAAAGTCTCTTTTAGGGACTTTTACAATTTATAATAATCTGTAATAAAACATTTTATTGCACTATATCATCTAAAAATTGATTAAATTTATGAAGTAATATTCTGTACTTTTTTTACAAAGATAAGAACATTATATTAGGTGATATTTAAAGAGAAAGGCCTTATCAATAATTGAAAAAATAATACAAAATGGCATTTATAGACTATTACAAAGTATTAGGGGTCGATAAAAAGGCAACTGAAGCTGAGATTAAAAAGGCATATCGTAAAATGGCCAGAAAACACCATCCTGACCTGAATCCAAACGACAAAGAAGCCGAAAGAAAATTCAAGGAACTAAATGAAGCCAATGAAGTATTGAGTAGCCCTGAAAATCGTAAAAAATATGATGCCCATGGTGAAAACTGGCAACATGCGGATCAGTATGAACAATCAAAAAGACAACAGCAGCAATACAATGGACGTGGACAACAAGCCGATTATGGTGGTGGTTTTAGCGGCGGTGCAGATTATTCAGACTTTTTTGAATCCATGTTTGGCGGGCGCTCTGCAAGAGGAAGTGGCGGTGGTCGTACTGCGCAATTTAAGGGGCAGGATTTTAATGCTGAATTGCATCTTGACTTAAAAGATGTTTACACTACCCACAAACGTACGCTAACCATTAACGGCAAAAACATTCGCCTTACTATTCCAGCTGGGGTAGAAAATGGTCAGGTTATAAAGATTACCGGACATGGAGCTGCAGGATCCGGAGGTGGCCCAAAAGGAGATTTATACATCACTTTTACCATAGACAATCACACTGCTTTTAAACGAGATAAAGAGAACCTATACGCAACTGTTGATTTAGACCTATATTCCGCTATTTTAGGAGGAGACATTACCGTCGATACTTTTGATGGGCAGGTAAAATTAAAAATAGCGCCTGGAACACAAAATGGAACCAAAGTAAAACTGAAAGGAAAAGGATTTCCTGTTTATAAAAAGGAAAATCAATTTGGAGATTTTTACATCACCTATGAAATAAAGATTCCAACAAGTCTTTCTGAAAAAGAAAAAGAATTATTCACTGAACTTTCTAAGCTAAAAAACCTATGAACATAGAAAACTTCATTCCCATAAACACATTAGTCACCCATTATAAAGTAGAACTGACTTTCTTTAATAATCTAAGCGAACTTGGATTAGTAGAAATTCAAACAGTAGAACACATACAATATATACATCAGGATTCTATTTATGAAATAGAAAAAATGATTCGAATGCATCAGGAATTAGATGTCAATATAGAAGGCATTGATGTTGTTTTTAATTTACTGCAAAAAATAGATGCATTGCAAAAAGAATTGATTAACGTAAGAAACAGATTACAACTTTATGAAAATTAACCTAATAAGTATATCCTTACTTTTAAGATATAAAATAAAGCATCCCAACAATTTCTTTGTATATTTGTGTAAATACCACTACATCAAAAATGCAATTCAAAAAAAGCTATAGTTTTTTTGAATATTTTTCCATTTTCCAAATTTATCCTATATTTATTAATCAACAAATTGGTTTAATAGTTTTTAAAACTATTACCTACAATTTAATTGCTCTATCTTTTTTAAGAAAAGATAGAGCAATTAAATTGTAAAAGGAGTATGAAACCTAATGAAACGAATAAAAGCGTTTTCATTTTTCATTCCTTGAAAGTAATTAAAATATATGAGTTACCTAAAAAAAGAGTTCTATGAACTGTTAAAAACAGACATTTCCATTTTTGATTTCATTCAAGAATGGGGCTCAGATGGAATATCCTATAGAGATATAGAACAAAAAGAAAAGGAGTGGATTAGTTCAAAATTCTGGTCTACTATTGGCTACGATCCTCAAGAAATGTCTAACAATACCTCATGGCAAAATATAATCCACCCCGAAGATTTAAAAAAAGCCAGTGCTGTTCCCGTTAATGAAGTTGATACAATTTTAAGATTCAATCATAAGATGGGTGGTATCACTTCACTACGATATAGAGCAATGCCTATTAAAGATAATGAAGGAAATACATTCCGTATATTAAGTGGTCATACAAAAATCAGTCATCAAGAGGAAAGTCATGAACAAGTAGCTGTACTAAAAGAAAAAACTGGCTCACGTATTAAGGCCAAAGAATTTCTTGAAAAATGCAATCAAGCTGCCCGTATAGGATATTGGGAGGTTGATTTACTTAATCAAAATCTCTATTGGAGTGACATGACTAAAGAAATTCATGAGGCTCCTCAAAATTATGAACCCGATCTGGATACCGCTATCAACTTTTATAAAGAAGGGGAATATAGAGATTTAATTACAACTTCATTTGGACTTACGGTATCGAAAGGGATTCCTTACGATCATGAACTACAGATAAAGACTTTAAACGGCAATACCCGCTGGGTACGATCAATAGGTCAGGCTGTGTTTTCAGAAGATGTATGCACTCGTATATATGGGACTTTCCAAGATATCACCCTCTTTAAAGAAGCTAACCTGCAACTCACACAAGAAAAAGAAAAACTTTTAAGTGTACTTGAGGGGACAAATGCAGGCACTTGGGAATGGAATATTCAAACAGGAGAAACCTCTTATAATGAACTTTGGGCAAATATTATTGGCTATTCACTTAATGAACTTAAACCTATCAGTATTCAAACTTGGATAGACCTAGTACACCCAGATGACCTAATATTATCTAATGAAAAACTAAAGGATTGTTTTGATAAAAAAACAGAGTACTACCATTCAGAATACCGTATAAAACATAAAAATGGACATTGGATATGGATATTAGATAAAGGTAAAATCATCAGTTGGACTGATGATGATAAACCCTTGATGATGTTTGGGACTCAATATGACATCACAGAACAAAAAAAAATCATTGATAGAAATATTGTTTTTATCGAAGAGACACCAACTGCAATTGCCATGTTTGACACTAAAATGTGTTATCTAGCGTCGTCCGAAAAATGGAAAGTAGATTACAGCTTGGAAGACAAAGTAATAATTGGAACTTCCCATTATGATTTATTTCCTGAAATTGGTGAAGAATGGAAACAAATCCATGAAAAGTGCTTAAAAGGAGTGACCGATAAGCGCGACGAAGATAAATTTGTAAGAAAAGATGGCAGAATCCAATGGCTCGAATGGGAAATAAAACCTTGGTATAATGACAATGGAACTGTAGGAGGAATTATCATGTATACGGCAGACATTACTGCCAGAAAAAAAACGGAAGAACAACTTCGTATCAGCGAAGCGGCCTTTAGGGGAAACTTTGAAAATGCAGCCATTGGAATGGCGCTATTAGATGAAAAAGGAAAATGGCTCAAGGTAAATCATACTTTATGTACTATGTTAGGTTTCTCTGAAGAAGAATTAATGAACCAAACTTTTCAAGATATTACCCATCCTGCTGATTTAGAAGCTGATTTGAAGTTATTAGAGGAACTTGTAAAAGGCAACCGCTCTTTCTATCATATGGAGAAAAGATACATTTGCAAAAACGGTCGTATCATAAATATTATATTAGCAGCCTCACTAGTTAGAAATGAAAACAACGAGCCTTTGTATTTTATTTCTCAAATTATAGACATCACTCCACAAAAAAAAGCAGAACAAGAGCTCGCAGATACCATTTCTAAAATTCAGGGACTAATCGAATCCAGCACTCAGGTATCGATTATAGAGACCGATATAAACGGAATCATTACCACTTTCAACAAAGGGTCAGAAAATCTTCTAGGATATAAAAAAGAAGAAATCCTTTTTCATCAAACACCATTATTGATTCATTTAAAAAAAGAAATAGAGACGAGAGCTAATGAACTTTCTATTGAACATAATGAAACCGTCGAAGGCTTTGACGTCTTTACGCATGCAGCAAATAAAGGCGATTACGACACAAGAGAATGGACCTACGTTAAAAAGGACGGAACGGAACTTCCTGTCCAACTTACCGTTACCGCAGTAAAAACGGATGGAAATATTACTGGCTATTTAGGTATAGCTGTTGACATTAGTTATATCAAAAAAACAGAAAAAGAAATTCAATCTTTACTTCATGTCACGAAAGACCAAAACGAAAGACTCAAGAATTTTGCACATATAGTCTCACATAATTTAAGATCCCATTCTGGTAACATAACTATGATGCTTGATTTATTAGCGTTTGAGCACCCTGAATTATCAGAGAATGAATTTATTCAACTTTTGAATACAGCCTCAAATAATTTAAAAGAAACGATTACCCATCTAAATGAAGTTGTTTTAATGAATAATTCAATAGCTGAAAACCTACAAAATTTACGATTATATGAGTTCATGGAAAATACAATTAGAAACATCTCTACTATTGCAGCAGAAGCAGATGTAACTATATATAATCATATTGACCCAACAATATCTATTCAGGCAATCCCCGCCTATCTCGAAAGTATATTGCTCAATTTCATAACCAATGGTATAAAATATAGAACAGCTGAAAGAGAAAGTTTTGTCAAGGTATATTGTACTATCACTGATGATTATGTAGTAGTGCATATTGAAGACAATGGTATAGGGATCAACATGAAAAAGAATAGAGGAAAGCTTTTTGGGATGTATAAAACCTTCCATACTAATGAAGATGCGCGTGGCATTGGACTGTTTATAACAAAAAACCAAGTAGAAGCCATCGGTGGAAAAATAGAAGTAGAAAGCGAAGAAAATAAAGGCACAACATTTAAAACATACTTTAAATATGAAAAAGATTGATATTGCTTGTATAATTGATGATGACCCCATTTTTGTTTTTGGAACAAAAAAAATAATGCAATTAGCTAATTTTTGTGAAACCTTTATGGTCTTTCGTAATGGAAAAGAAGCCTATGATAAATTGAAGCCGATTATATCGAGTGGTGAAAAATTACCTGATTTAATATTATTGGATTTGAACATGCCTGTCTGGGATGGCTGGCAATTTCTTGACGAGTTTATTAAAATACCAAATGATAGACCAATAACTATATTTATAATAACAAGCTCAGTAGATCCCGCCGATGTAATTAAAGCAAAATCCTATGATGCGGTAAGTAATTATATAGTAAAACCTATAACAATAGCAGAATTAAAAAAAATGATGGAATAAATGACTAAATTAGAGCTGGTTAAATTATAGATCTAAACTATTTTATTTGATTTTTGATAACTTAAGAAGGGTACAATAGAAATCTTGCACGATCAAATCGATTGTTGATTGCCTTTCCTGATAAATGAATTTGGATAATTCGATTAATTCTTTCCTCTATACTATTGGAATAATCATTTAAATATAAATTAGAATGGATACTACTTTCAATACTCTAAAATTAGTCCATCTTGGTATTGACACTCAAAGAGAACATGTTGTTTTCATGCGTAAAGATTGCCACATCTGTACATCTGAAGGATTTGAAGCGCTGAATAGAGTATTGGTAACTGTAAAAGGGAAAGCTAAAATAGCCACTTTATACATCATTACGGATGGCATTTTACAACCTGGAGAAGCGGGATTATCTGAAAGTGCCTGGGGTGACTTAAACGCTAAAGAGGGAGACGAAATTAGTTTCTCACATGTTCAGCCTGTTACTTCAATGAGAAGTATTAGAGCTAAAATGTATGGCAAGCAGCTAAACTATGAGGACTTACAAAACATAATAAACGATATTGTAAAGGGCGAATATTCAAATATTGAAATTGCAGCGTTCATAACTGCTTGCGGCGGTGACAACTTAAATATTGAAGAAATTATAGGACTCACTAAAGCGATGGTAATCTCAGGACAAAGATTGTCTTGGGATAAAAAAATTGTAGTCGACAAGCACTGCGTAGGAGGACTACCCGGAAACAGAACAACGCCTATCGTCGTAGCTATCGTGGCTGCCCTAGGCCTTACCATACCCAAGACTTCGTCTCGTGCCATTACATCCCCAGCAGGCACAGCAGACTGCTTAGAAACCATGACAAAAATAGACCTCAGTATCAAACAAATTCAGAAAGTTGTAGAGCAAGAAAATGGATGCTTCGTATGGGGAGGCTCCATAAAGCTAAGCCCCGCTGATGATATATTAATACGTGTAGAAAGAGCACTTGATGTAGATGGTGAAGGACAAATGATAGCCTCTGTATTATCCAAAAAGGTTGCAGCAGGCTCCACACATGTAGTTATAGATATTCCAATAGGAAAAACTGCAAAAGTAAGAACAGAAGAAGGTGCTGAAAAACTAAAATACTACTTCAATGTCGTAGGCAAAGCAATGGGCATCAAGGTAAATGTTCTTTTTACTGATGGATCACAGCCCATCGGCAGAGGAATTGGTCCCTCACTTGAAGCTATGGATGTCTTGAGTGTTTTGCGAAACGAAAAAGACGCGCCTCAAGATTTAAGAAATAAATCGTTACTTCTTTCGGCGAGCATTATTGACATGGTCAACGGCACAAAAAACAAAAGCGGATTACAACTTGCAAAGGAAATCCTTTCATCAGGTGAAGCATACGAGAAATTCCTTGCTATATGCCAAGCGCAAGGTGGTTTTAGAGAACCTGAATATGCCATCTATAAAGAAGATGTTATAGCAGATAAATCAGGTACTGTTACTGAAATTGACAACAGAAGACTTGCTAAAATTGCAAAACTCGCTGGCGCCCCGCATGATAGCAAAGCAGGAGTATTACTGAAAACGCCTTTGAACACGCAAGTGCAAAAAGGGGATTTATTGTATTCTATATATTCAGAAACAAAAGGCGAGCTGAAATACTCGATCGATTACATGAAATCAGAAGAGGATATCATTTTAATTCAATAACGGTTATGAAAAAAATATATTTTGCTTTACCCGGAAATGAAGATTTAACCGAAATACTTATTCAAAAAGAGAAGGCCGAAAAAGGAATTGTCGAAATTCGTTCTTTTCCTGATGGAGAAACCTACGTTCGAATTGTATCTGATGTGAAAGATAAAAAAGTATTCCTAGTTTGCACACTTCATCTACCAGACTCAAAATTGTTACCACTTTACTTTTTGGCAAAGACCGCAAAAGAATTTGGTGCTAAAAGCATTTGCCTCATTGCACCATATCTTGCTTACATGCGTCAGGACAAAGCCTTCAATACTGGAGAAAGTGTTACTTCAACGTATTTTGCAAATTTCATTTCTGGATTTGTAGATACTTTAATCACGATTGATCCACACCTACATCGAAGAAGTTCTCTATCTGAGATTTACAGCATCCCTACCACAGTGTCACATGCCGCAAGTCATATCTCAGCCTGGATAAAATATACTATCGAAAAACCTATTTTGATTGGTCCCGATGGCGAAAGTGAGCAATGGGTCGCTGAGGTGGCAAAAAATGCCAATGCTCCCTATATAATTCTAAACAAGATTCGTCATGGTGACCGTGATGTAGAAGTATCTATACCAAATGTCGATGAATACAAGGAGCACATTCCTATTTTAGTTGATGATATTATTTCAACAGGACGAACCATGATTGAAACGATTAAACATTTAAAAAATGCAGGAATGAAACCCCCTATTTGTATTGGTGTACACGCAGTATTTGCCAAAAATGCTTATCAGGAAATAAAAAAATCTGGTGCTAAGGAAATTATTACCTGCAACACGATTCCGCATGAAAGCAATAAAATTGATATCAGTGATTTATTGATTCTCTAATTTAACAATTGCAAAAAAATCAGTAGTTCTTAAAACCGCTGAACTACTCCTTTAAATAAAGTGGTCCATCTGATAATTAACTGACGATAACAAATCATTTGGACCATCCACACACTTCAATATTCAAAAATACAGTTCTGCGCTAGTACTAACTTTCTTATTAGTCTTTTATAAGAGTGTATTTACTAAATATTAAATCATCTGTATAAAAGAGTCTTTTTCCTCGATTAACTGACCAATAAATCAGTTTTACAGCATTTAAAACCACTCATAATCAGCAGAATAATCGTATATTTGAGTAGCCTGCTATTATAAAAATTAATTCATGATGCTTATGAATGCCATTTTTAAGATAATCGAATTGATCAAATCTTTCTTACTTGAAATTGGAGAACTTTCCTATTTTGCCGGTCGCTTTTTCAGAGAGTCTTTCAGACGTCCCTTTGAATTTAAAGAGTTTCTTCGTCAATGTTTTTATATGGGGAATCGCTCTTTACTGTTAGTCGCTGTTACCGGATTTATTATAGGTTTGGTATTTACCTTACAGTCCCGCCCTACTCTTCTTGAGTTTGGTGCTGTTTCCTGGATGCCCTCTATGGTAAGTATTTCAATAATTCGAGAAATAGGCCCTATTATTACAGCTTTAATTTGTGCAGGACGTATTGGTTCCGGTATTGGTGCTGAATTAGGGTCCATGCGCGTTACAGAACAAATTGATGCTATGGAAGTATCTGGTACCAATCCATTCAAATACTTAGTGGTCACCAGAATCATGGCTACTACTTTAATGCTTCCCCTACTCGTCTTTTTTGGCGATGCTATCGCTCTTTTTGGATCGTATTTGGTTGAAAATGTAAAAGGGCATGTTTCTTTTTTACTGTACTTCAATCAGGTCTTTAATGCGTTGGAATTTGGAGATCTGATCCCCGCTACAATCAAAAGCTTCTTTTTTGGCTTTGCCATTGGCTTAGTAGGATGCTTTAAAGGGTATTATTGTAAAAAAGGAACGGCAGGTGTTGGTGTTGCCGCTAATTCTGCAGTAGTCTATACCTCAATGCTCCTTTTTATTATCGATTTTATAGCTGTTTTTGTTACTAACATATTTTATGATTTATAACTAATTATGAGTACCAATATTCAAGAGAGAAAAATTATTATAGAAATCAAAGACTTGAAAAAAAGCTATGGAGACAATCATGTCCTAAATGGTTTTAACATGACTTTGCATGAAGGTGAAAACTTGGTTATTATGGGCAAATCAGGCTCGGGCAAATCTGTAATGATTAAATGCCTGATCGGGCTAGAAACGGCTGATAGTGGTTCCATTATGGTTATGGGAGAGCAAATTGGGGAGCTCAGTCGAACAACATTGGATGAAATCCGAACAGAAATTGGCTTTCTTTTTCAGGGAAGTGCATTGTATGATTCGATGACCGTCAGAGAAAATTTAGAATTCCCATTGCGTCGTCACACTAAAAAATTTGGAGTACTAAAAGACACTACACCATTAGTGATGCAAGCACTTGAAAATGTGGGATTAGCACATGCCGTAAACTTAATGCCAGCCGAACTTTCAGGCGGAATGAAACGTAGAATTGCCTTAGCGAGAACACTAATTCTACAACCCAAAATAATTCTTTACGACGAACCCACCACGGGATTAGACCCTATCACAGCCAAAGAAATACTGATATTAATGAAATCAATCCAAGAAAAATACAATACATCATCTATCATCATTACACACGATGTCGATTGTGCTAGGGTGATTTCGAATAGAATGATATTACTGGTCGAAGGTATTAATTATGCCGAAGGAACATTTGATGAATTATCAACTTCAACAGATCCAAAAGTGCAAGCTTTTTTTAAATAAGTATAGACATGGAAAAAACAACATCACAAAAAATAAGATTAGGCCTTTTTGTAATAATTGGGTTACTGATTTTTATATTAGCTACCTATCTCATTGGCGATAAGCAAAAAATGTTTGGAAAAACAAGTCATTTGGAGACTGTTTTCAATAATGTAAATGGTTTGCAAATAGGAAATAATGTACGCTACTCCGGTGTAAATGTAGGAACTGTTCGTGGGATTGAAATGCTCAATGACACTAACATCAAAGTGGACATGATTATTGACAAGACTATCTTTAAACACATAAAAAAAGATGCAGTAGCTACGATTGGTTCGGATGGACTAGTTGGGAGTATGATTATAAATATTCTGCCTGGAAAAGGAACTGACGCGCCCGTTGAACCAGGAGATGAAATTCGCTCTGTAAATCGCGTCAGTACAGATGAATTATTGAACACCCTTAGTAAAACAAATAATAATGCAGCACTACTTACTGAAAACTTACTCACAATCACCGAAGAAATTAATGCTGGAAAAGGAACTGTAGGCCTCTTATTAAATGATGCTGAGCTAGCCAGAGATTTAAAACAAACCATGCATTATTTAAAAATATCAGGACGAGAAACCTCAAATGCCACTAAAAATTTAAACAAACTTCTTGAATCGATGAACAACAAAGACAACGTAATAGGTCTTTTAAAAGATACGGCTGTCGCCAATAGTATAAAGACAATCGTTAACAATCTAGATAATTCAAGTTTAGAAATAAATAGGGTCGTGACTAATCTTAATAAAACTATTCTAAACATTAAAGATGGAAAAGGCGCCTTGAACTACCTTTCTAATGATCCCAATCTTGTAAATAAAATTGACTCAACAATGACTAATGTCAATGAATCCAGTGCTAAACTGAACGAAAATTTAGAAGCTTTAAAACACAATTTTCTCTTTAGAGGTTACTTCAGAAGACTAGAAAAACAAAAACTAAAGGAACAAAAAAAGTAACATTTAAAAGCTACAGATAAAGAAATCACAAAATAGTCCATTATGATTACTGTAGAAAAGTTAGGCGTAATTCTAAGTCCCACTACCTTAGCAATTGAAAACACGGACGTCATATACCCCAGTATTTATAAAGATAGTCTTGAAAATAAACACAAAATATAAACTAAAGTGCTGACTCTACTTTTTTCTAATACTCGCTTAATAATCGAGAAATACAACGAATCATAGCTAGCTTCTCTTTCCTTTATAAAAATTAGAGACTGTTACAATTAAAAATTAGAGCATTTACTTACAGCTTATTAGCTTCTAAAAACAATGCTAAATCGCAAATATTTATTTATATTTAAAAATATATTTATGTTTTGACAACCTAATGTACTATATTTCAGAAAATAGATCTCCATTATTGCTTGTGGAAACCATTAAAAATTAAAAAATATAATTAATTTTCTATGACAGTTATAATTTCACTTTGTCTGCTGCTGCTCATCGCATATTTATTTGACCTTACGGCATCAAGGACAAAAATACCATCAGTTATACTATTATTACTTTTAGGATGGATCGTTAGAGAAGCGACCTACTTTTTTGACATTGACCTACCAGATCTTACCGCTACTTTACCTGTGTTGGGTACAATTGGACTTATTCTGATCGTATTAGAAGGGTCATTGGAACTAGAACTCAATAAATCTAAAATTGGATTAATAAAAAAATCGTCTATAGGAGCTTTCTTGCCTTTGATTGTTTTGGCCTTTTCTCTTGCCTATTTATTACACTATTACGGAGGATATTCTTTTAGATCTAGTCTGATAAATGCGATTCCATTTTGCGTAATCAGTAGCGCCATCGCAATTCCAAGCGTAATAAACCTTTCTTCGAGTCAAAAAGAATTTATCATTTACGAAAGTAGTTTATCTGATATTTTTGGAGTCGTATTCTTCAATTTCATCGCCTACAACTCGAGTTTTGGTTTAGAAACATTTGGATACTTTTGTCTGGAGATACTAATCATAATTGCAATCTCTTTTGTGGCAACTATATTACTATCCTTCCTTTTAAATAAAATTCAACACCACATTAAGTTCGTACCAATCGTTCTGCTTATTATATTGATTTACGAAATATCAAAAATATTCCATTTACCGGCACTTATTTTTATCCTGGTCTTTGGACTGTCAATTGGTAATTTAGATGAGTTAAGACATTATAAATGGACGCAACAGTTTAGACTTGACCTACTGAACAAAGAAGTTCATAAGTTTAAAGAATTGATAATTGAAGCTACCTTTCTGGTTAGAGCATTATTCTTTCTTTTATTTGGGTATTTGATTAAAACCACTGAAATTGTAAATCCAGATACGTTTATCTGGGCTGTTGGAATTGTAGTAATGCTTTTTATATTGCGTTTTATTCAGCTTAAAGTTTCTAAAATGCCTTTATTTCCTTTGCTTTTTGTAGCGCCTAGAGGGCTTATTACAATCTTATTATTCTTAGGTATTGCTCCTGAGCATATGATACTGTTAGTGAACAAGTCATTAATTATTCAAGTAATCTTGATGACGGCAATTATAATGATGCTAGGTTTAATGATAACAGCTAAAAAGAGAAAAACAATTCTAGAAGAAATAAGAAGAGCAAAAGAGGCAGAACTTAATGAAAATTTAGCAGTCTAAAAAAAATCCGCCAATTGGCGGATTTTTTTTACTTAAATACTTTTTAAAGCATTGATTAATATGTCTATATCTTCTTTAGAATTGTAATGACTAAAAGAAATACGCAAGCTTGGCTTTCTTAAATCTTCATCCGAAAGCATTTCAGCTAATACATGTGATGCCCTGATGCTTCCGCTCTGACAAGCACTTCCCCGCGACACCGCAATCCCTTTCATGTCTAAATGAAATAAAATCATGGCTGTTTTGTCGTTAGAAAAAGGCAATAAAACATTTAGCATATTGTAAAAACCGTCTTGACTTCCATTAACGATAAATCCAGGAAAATCGATTTCAAGTTGTTCAATTAAATACTTTTTCAATTCGGAAATCTGAGCTCTTTCATTCTCTAAATTGGCATAGGAAACCTCCATTGCTTTTGCCATTCCTGCAATTTGATGCACTGCCTCTGTTCCTGCTCGCAATCCCTTCTCTTGTTCACCACCATAAAATAATGGTTGCAAGCCTGAATTTTTCCGCACGAATGCAAATCCCACACCTTTAGGACCGTGGAATTTATGAGCACTAGCAACCAAAAAATCAATAGGCAGCTCCTTCAGGTCAATTTCTTTCTTTCCAATGGACTGAACCGTATCAGAGTGCAATAGTGCGTTGTATTGTTTGCATATTGGTGCAACCCTACTTAGGTCTAAAACAGTTCCTATTTCGTTATTAACATGCATCAAACTCACTAAAGTTTTATGATTCTGCGCTAATAATTCCACTAAATTTGTGATATCTATTTCTCCATTTGGCTTGACCGCAACGTAATCTACCTTAATATCAAATTCTTTCTGCAATGCTTGAACCGTATATAAAACGGCATGATGCTCAATTTTGCTGGTAATAATGCGCTTTACTTTCAAATCTTCCACAGCAGAACGAAGGATCCAATTATTGGCTTCCGTCCCACACGAGGTGAAAATAATTTCTTGTGCAGCAGCATTCAACTGCTTTGCAATTGATTTTCTGGAAAGTTCCAAAACACTTTTAGCATTTCGCCCAAAACTGTGGGTTGAAGAAGGATTTCCGAAATCTTCTGCCATTACTTTCGTCATTTCTTGAATAACTTCAGGTCTTATGGCTGTCGTTGACGCGTTATCGAGGTATATTTTTTTCATTACTGCAAAGTTATGAAATATCAATTGTGTATTCTCCAATATCAATTGTCAATTTTTTAGCTATTTTTGTAAAAATATATTTTACAATGAAAAGAGTTCTAAGCCTATTGGTTTTTGCGTTAGCATTAAATGGTTGCGATGATGGTAATTTAATTCAAGAAGACATCAACTTCGAAGACGTAACAACCGAAAGTTGCTCTACAAATGATCTTATTTACAAGCTAAATGATAAAGAGGCCCTGATTCTTGACATCCCTTCTACCTCATTTACAACTGAACCTTCAACTGTGGGTGCCCCAACTATTATTGATATAAGCTCAACAAATAGAGTTGTTTATCGACTTTACAATGGTACAGTTGCAACTGATAACATTTGCGAAACAATTGCGCCTGCAACACCTTACGTAACGGACCAATGGAGCGCAACAGCCGGTGAAATACAAATTTTTACAACGGCAGTAAAAACAGTAAACACAACTCAAAACAGTACCCGAATTACAGGCTACAATCATAACATCGTTTTCAAAAATATTACTTTTGCAAAAACTAACGGAACCCAAGTTTATGAGACATTCCCTTTTGGAGATTACGTAACTACAGCTACGAGTTTACCTTTTCTTTTTGATGAAACAGTAGAAAAATGCGGTACTTCTAATCAAATTTACAACTACACCACTAGTGAGGCACTAATGCTTAATATAGATCCTAGTCTAATTATCAACGAAGCAACACCATTAAATGCACCACGAACAGGGGTTATTGGAACGACTACAAACATCTTTACTTACCGCTTATTTTCGGGGTTACTAACGGCAGCATATTTCTGTAATACAACAACCCCAACTACTCCTACCTTGAGTCAAGAATGGAATGGTGTCGCAGGTGTTACAGGAACGAGTGGCATCATCGAAGTAACCACGACAACGAATGGACCTGGGAATTATAAACATACTATAGTCATTAAAAAAGCAACTTTAAAGAAAGGAAATAACAGTTTTTTACTAGGTGATAGTTTCACTTACGGCGTGCTATTAACCTCCAATTAATCGACCCATTTTACCCTGAAAAAACAACAAAAAAAAGTCCCGTTTGTAATTTACAAACGGGACTTTTTTTTTAAACTGGCTGCACTTTATTTACTGTTTTGTTTAATAAATACTTCAGTGGCACCTTGACCATATTTTTGATAATTGCCTTCCTGAAAAGCAATATTATCATAACGTCCCAATAAAAAATCCAGCTCTGCTTTTAGCACACCTTCACCAACACCATGAATAAAAACAATTTTCGGAATACGGTTGCGAATAGCAAATTCGATATGACGTTTAGCTGTTTCAGATTGCAAAGTAAGAATATCATAATTTGACATCCCTTGTTTGTTTGGCACCAATTTCTCTATGTGTAAATCGAATTCTGGGGCTGATCTTTCGTGCTTATCTTTGCGTTCTTTTACAAAACTCCTCGGTTTTGGGATCTCTTTTTCTTTTGCTATTTCATCTCTATTAATCCTTCTAATGGAATCCATTAAATTACTGGAATCGTTCATATTAAGCAATTCGTTGACAAAAAAAGTCATCATGAATCCGTCCTCTGTTTCTATTGTAACCTCTTTATCTTTCACCGACACGACTACACCATTTATGGCTTCGTCCAGCACTGAAACATTGTCTCCTTTATTAAACATCTTTTTCTTCTTTATCTTGATTATCTTGATTTTTACTCGGCGTTTTAGCGCTCAACTGCATCATGCCAAACATAAAAACGGCAATTGCAATTACGGTTATATACACATTTTTTTCGGCACTTACCTGCTCAAAGAAAGCAACAAGTATTGCCACAATCATCATTGGAATTATTAATTTTTTCATTTCTTTAGCTATCAGATTCCAAATGTAATAAATTTAAAATTAGCTCTCTTTTTTATTAAATGGTTTGCTGAAATTTTGTAAATTGTAAAAAAAATCAAACCATTGGATTTAGAAAAATATATGATTCCTTGTCTAAGTAAAACACTCTTTGGAGTGGAGTGTTTGGGCTGCGGTTTTCAGCGTTCATTCCTATTACTTTTAAAAGGGAATTTCACCGCTTCTTTCCAAATGTATCCTGCCCTATTTACCTCGCTCTTATTCCTAACCCTTCTTAGTTTTCATTTTATTTATAAGGGAATTATTTCTCAAAAATTAATTCTAGTTGTCGCTTTTATTAATGTTCTTTTTATGATTGCCGGTTACTTCTACAAACATTTTTAAGGAACTTCGATTAACAACAATTCAGCTCATTTATTTGTTGATCCTACTCAAGATATCATTCATCATTTCGATTTGTATCTTTTGAATTTCTATTAATTCCTCTTGTTGATGTCTCACTAAATGATCTAGTTTTTCATGAAGCATTCTAATTTCAAGTTCTGATTTTAGATTAATCATATAATCCCTTCTCGCTCTGTCCCGATCTTTTTCTTCCTGGCGGTTTTGACTCATCATAATAACCGGAGCTTGCAAAGCCGCAAGACAGGATAAAATTAAATTCAATAAAATAAAAGGATAAGGATCAAATCCTTTATTGTACAAGATATAAATATTTGATAAAATCCAAAGTACAATAAAGACTCCAAAAAGAATTATAAACTTCCAACTCCCTCCAAAATCTGCGACTTTATCAGCGATAATCTGTCCAAAATTTCGAGGTTCTGCTTTTTCTTCAATTGTACTTACCAAAGAGTCATACTCTTTTAGTTCATCATTAATTTTACTTTCAATATTCGAAAGCGCCCCTATTTCATTGGATAAATAGCTTGAGATGTATTTTTCCTTATATAAATTTAGTTCTGTAACGGATAAAGATTCCTCTTTCGAAAAATTAGGAAAATCGTTTTGCATCAATGCTAAAATTGGATTTCGAATTATTTTTCCGGATATCTTATCTTTCAAAGGGAATTCCTTATTTGAGAGATCACTTTTAAAAGTAGGTATACTAGCCATCTATGTTGTTTTTACTAGGCTAATTTACGGATTAAAAAATCTCCTTTTTTAAAATAATGTAGCCTAGGCCAATTAAAGTTAAAATCAGCAATCTTCAACTGAGACTATCACCGTTCTTAGAGTTTAATTCAAAATAGTTCAATATATTTGTTTCGTCTTATTTTTTTTAGACCAAAAACAAAATTATGAATAACAGACAGCTCCGTTTTTACTTCAAGATATCAATTTCTTTAGGGAATTGCTGCTGTTGTTTCTAATTACTACCTGCTTTAAGCCGTTTCTACTAACCATTCAATCCCATAATCATGACAAAAGATCTGATTATTAAAAATATAATCTCTTTAAAGGGACATTCCTCAATTAATTACGGAATCAAAACAAAAATAGAAGATTTTACTGAAAAATTATTCTATACTTTATTTGATGCCAATGCTCCTTTGAGCGAAAGCATTGATGAGCTTAAAATTCTTTTCAAAGAAATTTCTGTAATCGCCTGCAAAAAACCAAAAGGAATCTGTGATTCTATTTGGGATCAGTATCTGGAAAAATTGCCTTCGGTTCTTGAAAAACTAAATCAAGATGCTAATTACTTTTTGGAAAATGATCCTGCCTCCAATAGCATCGAGGAAGTATACCTTGGCTACCCTGGATTTTATGCTATCGCGATTTATAGACTGAGCCACGAACTTTATGTTTTAGACCTCCTTCTATTTTCAAGATTAATGAGCGAATATGCCCATAGAATTACGGGAACGGACATCCATGCAGGAGCCAAAATAGATTCACCTATTTTCATTGATCATGCGACGGGTATCGTAATTGGCGAAACAACAGTCATTGAAAAATATGTTAAAATATACCAAGGAGTGACCTTAGGGGCGCTTAGCGTGAGCAAAGACATGAAAAATGCAAAAAGACATCCTACGGTGGAGCAAAACGTATGCATTTATGCTAACGCTACCATTTTAGGAGGAAATACCGTAATCGGAAAAAACAGTATCATTGGTGGAAATTCATGGATTACCAAATCTATTCCTGAAAATTCACTTGTGACCAACACCACAACTACAGAAGTAAAAATAAAAGAACTAAGATAGCATGGATCCTAAAAAATTATTAGACCTTATTGGGAATACCCCTTTGGTAGAAACAGTCAATTTAGTTAAAAACAAGAATGTAAAACTATTGTTAAAACTAGAAGGAAATAATCCAGGCGGTAGTGTAAAAGACCGCGCTGCCTACAATATGATTGTATCCGCTTTAGAAAGAGGAGACATCAAAAAAGGAGATAAATTAATTGAAGCCACTAGTGGAAACACTGGAATTGCATTGGCGATGATTGCCCAATTATTAAATATAGAAATCGAACTCGTTTTACCTGAAGATTCAACCAAAGAACGCACCCAAACCATGCGTGCTTATGGTGCAACGGTAATCCTGACTTCTGCCAAGGAAGGAATATTAGGTTCTAGAGATTATGCCGACAAAAAAGTGGCTGAAGGCGGTTATATCATGTTGAACCAGTTTGCCAATGAAGACAACTGGAAAGCCCACTATAAAACGACAGGTCCAGAAATATGGAATGACACTCGTGGTACTGTAACCCATTTTGTTTCTGCTATGGGGACAACAGGTACTATTATGGGAACGTCAACCTACTTGAAAGAACAAAATTCGGATGTACAAATTGTTGGCGCGCAACCGAGTGATGGATCTCAAATTCCAGGTATTCGAAAATGGCCTCAGGAATATTTGCCTAAAATATTTGATGCCTCAAAAGTAGACCGCATCATGGAAGTAAGCGAAACTGAAGCACGAGCAATGACCAAGCGTCTCGCACTTGAAGAAGGTGTCTTTGCAGGAATGAGCAGCGGTGGTTCTGTGGCAGCGGCCTTGAAAATAGCCGAAGAATTAGAATCTGGTGTAATCGTAGCTATAATCTGTGACCGAGGAGATCGTTATTTGTCTTCTGATTTATTTGATTAAACCCTGTTTTTTATGATCGAAATTATACGAACAACCCCAGACAATCCTGAATTCATTCAATTAATTGCC
This sequence comes from Flavobacterium gillisiae, assembly GCF_900107635.1. GTDB lineage: Bacteria > Bacteroidota > Bacteroidia > Flavobacteriales > Flavobacteriaceae > Flavobacterium > Flavobacterium gillisiae. Next base: position 2,980 of record NZ_FNRD01000014.1, on the reverse strand, counting down.
TTACTGGATAAAGACATTCAACATCGAGATGGAGACGAACATGTTTTTTATGCACAGTTCAATAAAACTGATACTATTAAAAATGCCATTGTTATCTACCACGAAAAGATCGCAGTAGGCTGCGGTGCTTTTAAATTTTACAAAGAAGATGTTGCCGAAATAAAAAGAATGTATGTAGATCCAAAAATACGAGGAAAAGGAATTGCTTCGCAAATCTTAACCGAATTAGAATCTTGGGCAAGAGAAGAAAACTACAAAAGTTGCATTTTAGAAACGGGACAAAAATATCCCGAAGCCGTTGCGTTATATAAAAAAAACGGCTTTGTTATAATCGAAAATTATGGACAATATGAAAATAATGAAGATAGTATTTGTTTTCAAAAAACACTTTAAAATAAGAAAGTCTCTATTAATTTAATAGAGACTTTCTTATTTATCATTTAAACTGCTTTTTTATAACAATGTGGCAGTTGTAGAAATAGCAGCGTTCAGCAATTTAGAAATTGGGCAATTTTTCTCCGCTTTTGTAACTTGTTGCTGAAAAGTATCATCAGAAATCCCTTTTATTTTAGCATTTACCGTTAAATGAGAACTAATAACGGTTCCATCCACTAGATCAATATCGCATTTAGTCTCAATACTTTCAATTTCGAAACCCTCTTCGGTAATATAAGCCGAAAGTTGCATCGTAAAACAACCGGAATGGGCTGCAGCGACTAATTCCTCAGGATTTGTACCTACACCTTCTTCAAAACGAGATTTGAAAGAATATTGAGTATTTTCTAATGTTTTACTTTGTGTCGTAAGCTTTCCAGCACCTTCCTTAAGAGAGCCGTTCCATACTGCGGTTGCATTTCTTTTCATAAGTATATGTTTTATAGTTTACTCAAATTTAACTTTTTTAAAATGCGTGGCTTTCTAACTAGCCTTATTTTAACTAAATTTTAAAAGTTGTTTGGAAACAAACTTATCTTCAATCAAAAAACCAACCCGAATGTTGGGCTGGTTTTACTTTAATAGTACTTAAAAGAATACTATTTTTTAATAAGGTTGATCGCTTTTTGGTTTTCGCCCTGTTTGATCAACACTAGGTATTCGCCAGATGGAAGTTCTTCTCCAAATTGGATCCCTTGTCCATTGTTTTTTTCAATCCTTTTTAGCTGTCTAGCAAGCATGTCATAAACGATTACTTCTACTTTTTCATCACTACCTCCTTTTACATCAACTGTAAACTGATGATTAGAAGGATTCGGATATGCTATGACATTGAAAGGTATTTCTATTTCGGCTAGTTTTTGTTTACCAATAACAACTGGTTTTACCATTGTTCTTGGTTTACAATCGGATGTGCAAGAACCTACAAAGTCTCCATGGTCTAAATGTGACTGCAATGCAGATTCATCAACGCATATCTCTTGACATGGGTTTTTTAAACTTCCCGTTTTGTGACAAATTTTCACTTTTGCTTTACCACTATTTCCAGCAAAACAGCGTACATCCTCTGCCCAAATTTTAATACTAGAAGTTACAGTACAACCATAGCGGTCAATAACCGTAGCGGTAATGATTGCATCTGCCATCAACTTAATCGTAATTGAATGAGAACCTCCATTCGGTACAGTCACTGAAGAGAGCGGTGCGCAAGTTGCACTACTCACAGATGCTCCTGTCACCATCAATGTTTCACTTCCTCCATTTACATTGCAATTCAAAGGACGATTCATCGTATATACAATTGTATAAGAACCAGTACCTCCGGAAGGTGTTGTGGTGATAGTTCTTGATTGATCTCCAGATAAACCAAAGTACATAGGTAGTGGATTGTTAGATGACATTGGAAGCAAGGCCAATGTACTTGCTACATTTACAGTAAAACTACAAGATGCACTGTTACCTGATGGATCAGATGCGATTGCATTCACAGTAGTTATTCCAGAATTAAACACTACATTTTCTAATGTTGAATAGAAATTAGCTGTAGATGTCGTAGCGCCACTTAATGTATACTTTATCGTGGTTCCACTACAATTATCAGTTGCAGTAGCATTCATTGCAGTACCCATTTGCTTGTACGTACATAATCCATTGTTAGGCTGTAGTGATTGGTTTGATTTGCAGGTGATCGTTGGTAATTGTGTATCGTTTACCGTTACGGTGAAGCTGCAGGTTGCTGTGTTGCCACTTGTATCTGTTACTACAAACGAATTGGTTGTTACTCCTATCGGGAACACTGTTCCACTAGCCAGACCTGCTGTTTGAGCAACAGTTTGTCCTGCGCAGTTGTCAGCAGATGTTACAATATAAGTTACTGTTGCACCGCAAACATTATTGTCATTGCTCACGATGATCGGAGCATTGCAGGTGATTGTTGGTAACTGTGTATCGTTTACTGTTACGTCGAAGCTGCAGGTTGCTGTGTTGCCACTTGTATCTGTTACTACAAACGAATTGGTTGTTACTCCTATCGGGAACACTGTTCCACTAGCCAGACCTGCTGTTTGAGCAACAGTTTGTCCTGCGCAGTTGTCAGCAGATGTTACAATATAAGTTACTGTTGCACCGCAAACATTATTGTCATTGCTCACGATGATCGGAGCATTGCAGGTGATTGTTGGTAACTGTGTATCGTTTACTGTTACGTCGAAGCTGCAGGTTGCTGTGTTGCCACTTGCATCTGTTACAACAAACGTATTGGTTGTTACTCCTATCGGGAATACTGATCCACTGGCAAGACCTGCTGTCTGTGCAACAGTTTGACCTGCGCAGTTGTCAGCAGATGATACGGTATAAGTTACAGCAGCACCACATACATTATTGTCATTGCTCACGGTGATCGGTGCATTGCAGGTGATCGTTGGTAACTGTGTATCGTTTACCGTTACGTCGAAGCTGCAGGTTGCTGTGTTGCCACTTGCATCTGTTACAACAAACGTATTGGTTGTTACTCCTATCGGGAACACTGATCCACTGGCAAGACCTG
>NZ_FNRD01000020.1 GCF_900107635.1 Flavobacterium gillisiae | reverse complement strand
TTTAAACTGAACAAACTTTTTGTATTATTGTAATATCTTTCAAAGTGGCACCATTTCAACCGAAATGGGTGGCACGGTCCGACCGAAATACCCAATGGACTTGAATTCAAAAAGCAAAAAAAATGTGGCTTAAAACATTTTAAACAAATATACAATGATATATTTGAAGATGCATTTCCCGTTTTTGATCACAAAGTAGATTCCGATGGCGTTGCTCACACATATAATCCCTCCAAATTACAAATGATTTATTATCAATATGAGGACATTAAACATGATTTAAGTGTCAGTGGAGCAATTGCCGACTATCTTTTTGGAAAACCACAACGAAAACATAACAGAACTGAATTCCAAATATACTCTGACGTAACAACTTTTGAAGCATTGAAACAAGTAGCTGTGGAATTGAACGCTCGTTTTGGATTTGAAAATGATCTATATTTCACAAATAAAGTTGATGATGCAATTAATTTTAATAAATACAGACATATTTTCACAAAATTAGAATCGTATCAATTTACGAATTTACAATTCAAAAGTTTTGCTGACAAGAGAAAAGCACAAACAGATAGTCTATATGAAGTTCTTATAAAAAAAGAATTGATAACTGACAATAAAACAAAATTTATTGATTTTCTGCAATCTGAATATAATTTTAAACCTGCAATAATTAATTCATTTGCTAAAAAAATAAATTATGAACACAACGAAAGAGTCTTGAAAATTTCTGATGCTTGGGATGAATTTGCCAAAAAAAATATGAGAACTTAGCATCTAACATACTTTTGCCCTTTCCTAACATACATTTACCACTTCCTAACATCTCTCTAACATACATTTAATTTGCTGAAATTAAACAAGTTGAGTTACTTGCAATCAAATAATTTTAATAAAATTTATGATGCAACAAACACAATTTTTACAATCATTTAAAAACCTCCAAGAGGAGGTAAAAGAACTCAAAACACTACAATTAAGAGTTCTACTAGTCTTAGAAAACAAAACACCAATTACTTCAGAATCTCTTACATCAAATGAAGAGAGAATTTCCGTAAAGGAAACCTGCAAAATCTTTGGCTGCAGTGAAGTCACTTTATGGAAACTTCGTAAGGAAGGTAAGATCCCTTTTACAAAAATTAAAGGAACTATTCGATTCAAGAAAATCGACGTACTTAATTATCTAAACCAAAAAGGATAATTATGAAAACAGTAATCTTAAACGTACGTGTTTCCGAGGAAACTAGAGATGCCCTTATTGAAGAATCGTCAAACAAAGGGATCTCCATCTCAGAGAACATTAGAGCCATTTTATCAAATCATATTAAGGAGGATATAGATGAAGAAAACACTGATTTTTCAGCATTTGCAAATGGCTTCTATAACTCCAATGAATTTTTATATCTGATCACTTGGATCTATGATAAAAAGGGACAACCACAAGACAATAGCGAAAAGCACATTCTGATAGAACTCAAAAACATACTATTGAGAGTTATCAAAGACAACGCTTTACCAAAGCACTTAATAGAAGAATTTGAGAATGTATTAGTTGATCTTATTAGAGTCATAAACCAATACAACCCTGGAAATAACCAGTTCAAATTTTGCAAATTATTCGAAAACGAGTCTTTTGATTATTCAGGATTTAGCGCACACATAGCCTCTAAAGGCTCTATAACCAGAATTTACATTTAAATCTATCTGTATACATCATTGTGTTACACTTTGTAATACAATGATGTATACAATGTGTAATACAAAGTGTATACACTATACTGTCATTTATAAATACCAAAAAATAACAATATGAGCAACGAAACACACCAATTTAAAGAAGAATTGATACAAGAACTAACTCTAATTAAACCTAATACAGCATCTATTACAACGACAAATTCAAATTGTTTCATCACTAAATGTGTGAATGAATGGATTGATGAAGCAAAGCGAAGACCAATACCTAATATGCTATTCAGCGAACTATGGTTTGAAAATGAACTTTGTATTTTGTTTTCAGATACAAATCTAGGAAAGTCAATTCTTTCCTTACAAATAGCAAACAGCATTAGCAAAGGAGTTTGTATTTATGGTTTTAAACTGGAAACAGAACCGCAGAAAGTTCTTTATTTTGATTTTGAACTATCAGACAAACAACTTGAAAAGAGGTATTCAAACAACTATTCCGACCATTATATATTTAACGAAAACTTACTTCGTGCTGAAATTAATCCTGAACAGGAAACGCCTAGCAACTTTAAATCCTTTGAAGAGTTTTTATGTTGTTCGATAGAGCAAGCGATCATTAAAGACGGTATAAAAATTCTGGTAATTGACAACATTACTTATCTGAATAACGATACTGAAAAAGCAAAAGACGCTCTTCCGCTAATGAAATTATTAAATGGCTTGAAAAAGAAATATTTACTATCAATCTTAGTATTGGCACATTCCCCAAAAAGAGATGCGTCAAAACCCATTACTAAAAATGATTTGTCAGGAAGTAAAATGCTGATGAACTTCTGTGATAGCTGCTTTGCTATTGGAGAAAGCCACCAAGAATCTGGCTTACGGTATCTAAAACAAATTAAGCAAAGAAACACCGAGCATATGTACGACACGCAAAATGTAATCATTAGCAAAATTGAAAACCTATCCAACTTTTTACAATTTTCGTTTGTTGGTTTTGAAAATGAGTTGGATCACCTTAAACAATTCTCTCCCAAAGATACCGATGATAGATTACAAGAAATAGTAGCTATGAAAAATAAAAAAATGCCAAATACTGAGATAGCTAAAGCGCTTGGGGTTTCTGAAGGAACAATCCGTAAGGCTTTAAAAGACAATAACTAATAGATGACGGCAGCTCTAGCATATCAGATAATACAGACACTCTCGGATTCCGAGCGTGACGCTTTATTTGATAAGTTAAGACCTGAATTGAAAGTATTCAGCTTAGATGAACTTTTGTCCGAAGAAGATCAAGAATCGATAGACAGACAAGAGCGAATTGAATATCTACTTAGTACGCAATTTAGAAAAGTTAAGAAATTAAAGTATTCGTAATACTCGTAACATTCGTAACAGGTACGAATGTTACGAGTATTACGAATCTATAAAATAACGTTATGTACAAATTTTCATTAGATAAAACGAGTAAGAAATTCATATGTCCACGATGTGGCAAAAAAAGATTCGTAAGATACATAGACAACGAGAATAAGGGCTATTTAGAGGGTAATTACGGTAAGTGCGATAGAGAAACCAGCTGTAAGTTTCATGAAAGCCCTAAACAAGCATATCAGTCAACAATAGTTCCCATCCAAGAAATAAAAAGGGAGAAATCTACAATAAAATATAATGAGGTAATCAAGTCAGGTAAGAATTATAAAAGTAATAATTTTATCCAATTTTTAAGAACTTATTTTTCTGATGAAGAATTAAAAGCAGTTATAAAGAAGTACTTGATTGGAACATCAAGTCATTGGAACGGCGCTACTGTTTTCTGGCAAGTAAATCAGAATCAGGAGATAGTTACAGGTAAGGTAATGTTATATGATTTAGCGACTGCTAAAAGAGTAAAAAAGCCATACAATCACATTAACTGGATGCACAAAATATTAAAAATTCCAAACTTCGAATTAGAACAGTGCCTTTTCGGGTTACACCTAATCAATGAATTTCCAACACGAACTGTTGCTTTAGTTGAAGCTGAAAAAACAGCAATCATAATGAGCTTATTTCTGCCCAACTATTTATGGTTGGCCACTGGAAGTAAAGCAAATTTCAAGAAAGAGTTATTAGCATTTATCAAGAAGTTTAATATAATTGCTTTCCCAGATAAAAGTGAATATGAGGACTGGAATAAAAAAAGCAAACAATTACAACTTGATGGTTTCACTATCAAATGCAGCGATTACGTAGAAAGCAAAAATGTTCCCGAAGGAACAGATTTAGCTGATATCTATTTTGAATCTAAAAAACCAAAGGTGGTTGAAATTCAATACACTAAAACAGAAATTGAAATCAATAGACTAGCCAAAATTAATCCTCAGATTTTGAACTTAATCAAAACCTTTGAACTGCTTGATGATAATGATAACGAGATTGTTAATGTTGGTTGATTTACCCTGTTATTAGTCTTAGAACATCTATTTTGATTCTTCTTTTACTGTCAAGCATACTCCAATATGATCGCTTAATTTTTTATCTACATTAAACTCCTCTACTTCAACTTCTCCACCTTCAATAAACTTTTTTGAAATCAAAATATGATCAATGTTATCACCTAAATTCCCCGTAGAATTATCTAAATCAAATTCTTCTATTATGGCATTTAGTTTTTCTCGATATTCTCTACTTGGATATATCCAGCCAGAAAGCGAAATGTTTAAATCCCCTACTAAACAAACATTTCTATTTGTGAATATTCTATTGAAATCATTTTTTTGATCATTATAGTCTTTTATAAATCTATCCTTTTTTCCACTATAACCAAAAACCCCAATTATTGTTCCGTAAACAGTTAAATTTCCCAAAGGAGTTTCCAATTCTATCGCCAAATTTGTATTTTCATCAGTAGTTTGAAAACTAGTATTTATTGGGTGTTTTGAGTAAATACTAACTCTATTTTCCCCTCTTTATAGAAATCAACATCATCATGATGTCTTGTTAAGTGAGCTGTGTGCTGCTCAAAATACTCGCTACCTAAATCAATTGTCTTTGAGTTTGTTTCCGTTAAAACCACAATGTCAGCATTGTAGCTTTTTATTAATGTAATTATTGACTTCAAATTTGACAAAGGACTTAATCGTTTAATATTAAAATTTATTATTCTCATAAGCGACTATAAATAATGGTTTACGTTAGATTACAAGACTATAACTCAATAATCCGTTATATAATTAGGACAACCAAAACATTTAACATTGAGATCAAACTGATAGGTCAAAGACAATTCATAAATCCCCCCGGTTTTCCCCATTTTTGAGGTGCTAAAATCGTGTGATAAACCAAACTTTAAATGTTCGTATTGCAATCCTCCAAATACATTTAACGAAGTTACCAAGTGGCTGTTATCTGCCTTAGTCCAAGGGTTTGTAGCAGCAGACACCCCGAAAAAAACTGTCTTGAACATAATGGAAGATCCAAAATCCAATCGATTGTATTCCCCCTGGTTCATATAATTAGCTGTTAGGAGAAACTTTGTTTCGTACGGGAATAAAACCACATCTAAATAATCAACCACTAGAAATTCATATCCCGCACTCGCGGATAAAAACATGTTTAAAGGAATATTTCTATCTGCAACAAATGAAATATTGGGTTTATTGATGTGTTTTAAAGATAGTCCGAACCAGGAATTCTCATTATTAATGACCATCCCAGCAGTAAAATCAAAAAATTGAAATTTGTCATTCAAAATTGTGGGGTCACCACTAGTAGGATTGACGGTTCCTGAACCAATATTGATCTGGTCTGCTAATATTAGGTTACCAAATCCAAACGATTTGGTTCCAAAACCAACTTCTATAGCTGGTCTGAAATACCATTCGTCATTGAGAGCAACTCTATAAGCATAACTGGCGTTAAATTGAGTAAAACTGTATTTCGTATTATTCTCTCGATGACTAAGGACACTAAAACCTATACCGCTATTCGTTTTTTCGCTCCAAGTATTAATAAAAGCATAATCAGTGTCAATCTTTAAATCTAAATCTGGCCATTGTGATCTATGAATAATACCTGCGTAAGTAGTCTCTAAAAACCCTGAAAACCCAGGGTTTAATGTTTCAGGAATAAGAAAATATTGAGTAAATACTGGGTCCTGTGCTTTCATTTGAGAGAAAAACAAACTGCATAGTATTGTAAATAGTATTTTGAACTTCATTTTTATTAATTTATAAGTACTAATGCCCCTTGCTCTTTAACTGTTGCTCCATAAAATGTTTTGGCAGTGATTTTGAAATAATAATTACCATTTTCGCCATCTTTATTCTTGATTTTACCATCCCAACCTCTAATGTTTTCACCTGATTCCGAATAAATTAAGCTACCCCAAGTATCATAAACATCAAAATGGATATCGCTCAATCCCAAAAATACAGGAGCGAAATAATCATTGATACCATCATTGTTAGGTGTAAACCCCGTTGGAGGAATTAAGCTGTATCCTTTTTCCAGTTTCAAATTAACTGTATGAATATAAACACATCCAAAAGGATAAGTAACCGTCTGACTTACGATATAGGTCCCCTCTTTTTTATAAACATGAATAGGATTTTTTTCATTTGAGAAAGTACCATCCCCAAAATCCCAAGATATATTACCATAATCTCCACTTGCAGCATTGGTAAACTGAATAGGATCTTCAATTGAATAAAGTCCATAGGTAGCAAAGGCGATAGATTCAGTTTCAAAAGAAGGCGTCCCTAATTCCGGAATGACTACGTCAAATGTATAGGCAGCACTACAACTCCGAGAATCTAAAGCATTTAATACAATTAAACCATTTTGGGATGTATTCATTATTTCATTATTAGGACCACTAACAACTCCGCTTGACCAAACATATTGATATGGAGGAATTCCACCTGAAGCCTTTGCAACGAACGACTGCTTAATAACTTTAGTTTCGCAATTAAAATCGGTTACAGTTTCTACTTTTACAACGATCGGAGATGGCCTCACAATAGAGTAGTTTCCAGAAACTGTACATCTTCTAGCATCAGTAACGGTAACTAAATAATTACCCGCAGAAATAGCATTTAAATCTTCTGTTACTGAACCATTAGACCAAGCGTAAGAAAAAGGAGCTGTCCCACCTGAAACCAATAAATTAATGGCTCCGCTATTGGCATTATTACAATCTAATGCATTAGTAATATTTGCTGCTAAAACCAATGCTTGCGGTTCAATCATCACAAAAGTTTTTGTAATTTGACAAGGTGTCCCATCAATTATTGTCGCAGTATAAGTACCTGGGCCAAGATTATTCCGCGTTGTTCCGGCAGCACTATTATCACTCCAAACTAATTTTACAGTGGGCATCCCTCCAACAAAATTTAATTTTATGGTTCCATCATTTGCTCCAAAACATGATATTTGAGTAATTGTTGGATCCATCTTAAATATTGGTGGACTAGGAATATTAATTGCTAATACTTTTTGACAACCTAATTTATCAATAACAGTAATTGTATAATCACCAGGGGCTAAATTATTTTGATTTAATCCAACTGCCAAATTACTCCATTGTGTCTGATAAGGAGCATTCCCACCAGAAAGAGTTATAGATATAGTTGCATTATTATCGCCATAACAAACAATTGGTGTTGTAACAACATTAATTACGATTTCAGATGATTGGGTTAGTATGATGGCTAAAATTTTACTACAACCTAAATCATCCGTTACCGTTAGATTGTAAGTTCCTGCTAAAAGATTATTTAAATTTTGATTAGAACTTGTAAAGCCATTTGGCCCAGACCATGAATAATTGTAATCGCTTGCTACAGTTCCTCCTATGGTAGTTACTGCTATTGCTCCAGTTGATGCTCCATAACAAGTAATATTCGTTTGACTTACTAAAGAAACTGCTAAAACAGGAGGCTCTATTATTGTAAAACTTGCCGTTTTTGGTCCGCAATTATTTGCATCTGAAACCGATAGGACATAAGTTCCTGCGCTAAGATTAGAAATATCATCAGTTGTAGCATATGGGATTCCGTTCTTTGTCCATGCATAACTATAGTTCCCAACTCCACCAAGAACGCTTGTTGCTACTGCCCCATTAGCACTTCCAAAACAACTAATATTTGTTTTTGTATCTGTTGTTATAGAAATGTCAATTGGTTCGCTAATGGTATAATTATTCAATATTGGACAGCCACCAGTATCTGTAATTGAAAGAGTATAAACTCCAGGATTAAGTGAGCTAATAATAGGAGCTGTCGAGGTAAAACCATTTGGTCCAGACCAAGAAATTATATAAGGGGCTCCTGTAGAAAAAGGTATTCCTCCGGTAATATTTGTTGTTATGGAACCATTATTTATTCCAAAACAAGTGACATCCGTTTTTACTGCATTTGGATTTGTTGATGGGTTTACCGTTACAATAATTGTAAATATTGTACCTACACATGATCCTGTTGTGGGCGTTACCGTATAAGTAACTGTTGCTATTGAAGTTTTTGTATTAATTAATGTCTGGCTAATATTGTTTTGTGCAGATGATTGAGCAGAAGCTCCTGTTACTGAACCACTCGGGCTAATCGTTGGGTTTGACCAAGTATATGTAGTCCCAGTCGATACAATATCCCCAGAAGTATTGGTAGGTGTTATTGTAAATGCTTCACCACTGCATATTGTTGAAGTCTTAGAGGATATTGTAGCTTTTGGATTTACTGTTACTTGAGCAACGATTGAAGTTATAACTCCGCATCCACCCGATAATGAGGGAAAAGTTATAACACAATAATAGTAGTTTGTTCCAATCGTACTACTTGAAGGTTGAAAAGTAGCGGCATTGGAAAAAGCTATTGCAGTTCCACCAGTAGTAGAATTTAAAGTATTATTATACCATTGGTACTGCGCAGTTCCTGAGCCATTTGCATAAGTGACACTTAATTGAGGAGTTGATTGTCCCAAACAAATTGTACTTGATAATGGTTGTGATGTAAAACTTGGTGCAATATTAATAATAACAGCAGCAGTTGCACTAGTTACCCCACATCCTGTAACTCCATTTTGAGTAATTACACAGTAATAATATTTTGTACCCGCCACTGTTGTTAGTGGAGTATACGTACTATTAGTAGCAGTAGCTATAATAGTACCTCCAGTAGTATTATTTACAAGATTGCTATACCATTGATAAGAAAACGCTCCACTTCCACTAGGTAATATAACTGTTAAATTAGTTGGTATCGTATTTTGACAAACGCTCTGAGAACTTAAAGGTTGTGTAGCAATTGTTGGATCACTATTCACTATTATTTCAGCAACCGAACTAGTTAGATTTCCACAACTATTGCCACTTAAAGTAATTATTACATAATAAAAATAAGAACTCGCAGATGTAAAAATCGGTGGTAAATAAGTCGAATTTATTGCTCCAGAAATTGCAGTCCCGCCAGTTGTTGAATTTGTTAAATTGGAAAACCATTGATAAGTTGGTGTACCTGTTCCACCTGAATACGAAACGGATAATGCAGAAGTAATAGCAGCTCCAACACATAGGTTTTGACTTGCTAGAGGTTGGGTTGTTATACTTGCAGAATTGACGACTGTAACCGAAGCAATAGTTGATGCTATACTAGAACACCCTCCAGAGGTTAAAGTGATTATGCAATAGTAATAAGTTTTACCAACTGTAGAAGCAAGAGGCAAATAATTAGGATTTACTGCGCCTGAAATAATAGTTCCAGTGGTTGCATTATTTACAGTATTTGAATACCATTGATAAGTTGCTCCCCCGGAAGTATTGTTTAAGGTAACGTTAAGACTAGCTGGAGTTCCACCTAGACATATTGTACTTGATACGGGCTGGGATGTAATACTCGGACCAGGATTTATTGTAATTACATAATTAGTTGGTGTTCCACTACACCCATTTATTGAAGGCGTAATTACATAAGTTATAGTTCCAGTTGAGGAACTTGTGCTAGTTATAGTTTGTGATGGAATTGTATTTGTTGCACCGGAGGGAGTAAAGCCAGATATTCCTGCTGTAGCTGTACCAGCCCAAGTGTAAGTTGCTCCTGTTAAATTAGATGTTAAGTTAATAGCAGACGTTGCTGTTCCTGAGCAAATAGTTTGAGCTAAAGGAGTTGTTGTTAGCGTAGGAGCATCATTTATGGTAAATGTCTTTGTAAAAGGAGTTGAGGCTCCACATTCATTTGTAACTACCAAAGTAACTGTATGAGTCCCAGAAGCAGTGTAGTTAATTGCGACTGGTACTTGAGCAGTTGAAGACGATGGAGTTCCGCCCGGAAAACTCCAAGCGTAGGTAAGTGTTCCAGATCCAGGAGCACAAGCAGTAACTGTTGCTGTAGGGTTAATTGTTGTTGGACCACAATAATTTGTCAGTATTCCATTAATTGCTGAAGTTGTAGGTGGTTTTTTCACAACAACTGTTTGAGTAGAATTAAAACTTCCACAGGAATTAGTAGCTGTTAATTTTATAGTATAAGTTCCAGCTTCAGTCAAATTATAAGAAGCATTTGTAGTATTTTGATTTGGTATAGGGCTTATACTTGTTCCACAATTCCCGTTTGTATAAGTAACATTCCAAACATAAGTTGGAGTAGTACAACTGTTTGGAGAAGGAGTTGTGTTGTTGGTTGTAAGAGATAACGGAGTACAACCAGAATTTGTGTTTAATATGAAACTTGGAACTAAAGGTTGTTCGATGCAGATTGTTTTGGTAATTTGGTCAATTCCACATCTATTTCCAATTTTCATTGTTATTGAATAATTACCCGGAACGGTAAATATCGGGCAAATAGAAGTAGATCCACTATTCCATGAATTAGTATTTGTTGAACCAAAATCATTACCTAAGGTTCCGCTAGCAAGGTTGAAACCAGTATTAGGTACTATTGACCAAATAATTTTTGGTGTTGTACAACTTGATGATGATGCTGAGTCACCACCTGTTGAAGTATTTGTTAAACAAATTTGTGAATTAGTACACTTTAAAGTTTGAGGTAGACTAAAGTTAGCTATAGGTGGAGTAGATATTCTAATAGGTACTACAGTTGCAGAAGATTGGTCACATGGATTTATAGCAACAATGCTCGCATAAAATGAGTTTTGATAGGTCGCCGCACCAATATTACTTGATGTACCACATGATGTCTTTAAGAAAGTATGGGTGACTGAAGATGGTGGTGGGTGATTAAATGTTATTGGATTTGAACCATCATTAAAGGTAACTGTGTATGTAGTTCCCGGCGGATTATTACCTGTTCCTGTAATGGGAAATGTCAAATCAGAGCTAATACAAATATCTGTATTTCCTGGATTACCTAATCCTACTGCTGGATTATTCCCAACGAAGACTTTATAGATTTTTGTTATGTTACAACCATTTTGTGCAGTTATACTGTAGGTAAGTGTCCATAGTCCTACAGAATAGTTATGACTTACTGAAGTCCAGTTGTTTGACGTAAAGTTTGGACTACTGTCACCCCAATTTATTGTATAATTAACATTTGTACTTATTGTTGAAGAAGCATTAAAAAAGTCTATTAAAGTTGCTTGATTACTACAAACTTTAAATACTGGAAATCCATTAAAAGTATCAGCAGTAGCACTCGAGTTTAAATCAGCATTAGCTTGGGTATTAATAATAATAACAGCAGTCTGTCCTGAAACAGTGGAGGTTTCTGATGGAGTTGAGGAATCTATTACGCTAACTAAACTATAATTAAAAGTTCCAGCGTTAGAAGTGTTTACAGGAAGTGTTATTGAAACATTAGTACCAGTAGTTGAAATTGTTTGATTAGCTCCTCCATTAATTTTATAAATAAAAGTATAAGGAGCAGTACCGCCGCTACCAGCAAAAGTTATTAAGGGACTTGTTGAATTTTGACACACAGAAGAAGTGCTAGCGGCTATGGTTGCCGTTGGAGGTGCCAAATCATTGCCTACTTTATTTAGTATTTTTTTCTCAATATTTAAATAAGTGCTACTAACTTTAGCATTTAATGTATTAACTGAAATTATTAGAATGCAGGTAAAAATAATCCCGTATAGCTGTTTCATAAATATATTTTGAATAGGAACACAAAAAAGCAACTCTTTTAATTGTAAGAAAAAGTACAATCTTGACAAATGTATAGTATTAATATTTCATTCTTTTGTGGTTTCCCGTAAAGACCTTTATGTAATTACTCAAGATTCAATTAATCTAATACAAAAAGAATTTATCGTAATTAAAAAAAATCAATACGTTCCAAGATTAAAACCAACATATAGATTTATTTGTTGACCAATAATTTGTTTTACAATATCCATAACAAGTGTTTTATTAATTTCTATTGTCATAATGTTAATTTGAATTAAAATTGATTAAATTAGCTTTATATTTTAATAATCACTGTACACAATCCGTACACGGTTTTATGAATTTTAAGTTACATAAAAGCATATAAATCAGGTTTTTTGATTAAAAAATCAAATTCATAACCCTGAGGTCACGGGTTCAACTCCCGTCTTCGCTACAAAAACAAACCCTTAAACATCAACTGTTTAAGGGTTTTTTCATTTGTAGTAAAATCTAAATAAAATAGATTTTGTTTTATAAAATACCACATTACAATCCTCAATTTGTTTCAGTTATTTTATTTTACTTCGCTAATTCTCTACAATTGATACGATTATACTAGTCAAAACAATGCGATTCAAACACATTTTCAACTATCATTTAGTGCATCTTAATTATTTTCTCTTTTTTTTAAGCTCTAATGTACTATTCCCAATATAAAAATCACATCAAAAGCGATATGCGTACTTGTTATTCAAAATTATCGACTTGAAGTTAATTCGATAATTCAATCCGGATTGACAATCCTTTTATCAAAAATTATTTTGCTGTTTTTTATCATACTTAACCTACTTTGTTTTATTTTTTATGTATTTAATCGATTTTTAAAGCTTTTTATCGATACTAAAATAAAATGTTTTATACTTTTACTCTCTAAAATTGGATTTTTAAAACAGTCCTTCTTTTTACACTCCAAAACTGAAATGCTTTCAATTAAAAAAACAACTTATGGAGAACTTTACTATTAAACAAAAATTATTTTTATTATTAATTTTTGTTATTCCTTTTTTTACAATATACGCGCAAACGGTAACTACTCCACAAGTAAATTTTTTACAAAGATCATCAGCAGCAACACCTACCAAAAAGATCTACAATGTAAAAGGTGATTTTACTATGTTGGGGAATACTAACTTGACACTTGCAACCTACGGAGACAATATTGACAATCAATATAATTATATGAAGTTCGTGGACACTGACACTGACCCAGCAACTTTCAATTCTTCTAAAGCAACTCTTGAACTTTCAAATGGAGGAGAAAATACCGCCAGTCAAAATTGCTCCACTGTACTCTTTGCGGGACTATATTGGACTGGAAAGTCAAGTTCATCAGATACATTTACGGCATCAAGACAAGTTCAATCAGGTACTAAAACAGTGAATACTAACTCCACTGTAGGTCATAACCAAAGCATAACTGACTCCAATTATAGCCTTGCAATAACTGTAAACAATTCTGGTAATAGTCGCTGGCCTGTTTATACTTTTAGCGGTAATGGTAACACCTATGCTTTCGAATTTAATAATACTCCTACCATAACATTAAGAGTAAATAATAGCCCAACAACATCTAATATCCTTTTTACATCGGTAAGTTCGGGTGGTGTCTATACTGCCACACTTACTACTCCCTATGTTATTGCAGATGGAGGAGTAAACCTAACTATCAATCAACTAATAAGAAGTTCGGCTACAGACAATAATAATTCAACTGTTCAAAGTACATCATCGGCAGCCATAAATGTATCAGGAACTGTACCCAACTACATAACTGACTCCAAATCTTTTAATAAAAAAGCAATAAAATTAAAAGGACCAGGAGCAAGCACCTATACTACCATTACCGCAAAAACAGTAGGAGCTAATTCAGAACTTCTTTTTCCAGGAACAACCTACAGCGGAATTTTTGTGGGTTATCAAGAAATAACAGATTACGTAAAAGCAAATGGGCCAGGTGCTTACACCGTTGCTGATATTGCCTTATTAGAAGCGGGATCAAATAATGACTCACCCGGTTTTTCAGGGGGATGGACAATGATTGTTATCTATGAAAATCCAGTTATGAAAAGCCGAGCAGTAACCCTTTTTGATGGGTATGCCTATGTAAACGGAACACTGAACAGTAATGCTGGCGAGTTCGGAAACATTCCTATTTCAGGATTCACAACTGTTGGTACAGGACCTGTGAACATGAAATTAGGGGTAATGGCAGCCGAGGGAGATGTGGGCCTAAGTGGAGATTATCTCGCAGTTCAAAAATTGAATGCGGATCCTAATACCTATAACGCAACTAATTATTTAACCTTAAATCATGCTGGAAACACGACTAATAACTTTTTCAATTCTTCTATTTTTCCGATTCCAGCTGCAGGCAAAAGTGATCCAATCCTAAAAAATAATACAGGAGTCGATTTTAGTATGTTTACGATTCCTAACACAAGTAATTTAGTTATTGGAAATAACCAAACATCTACTACATTTCGCTTTGGCTCATCGGGCGATATATTTACCATCTTTGGTTTTGCCATGTCGGTAGACGCTTACATACCAGAGCCTCAAGGACTTATTGTTGTAAACAAAATTGGCGGTGTCACTCCAGCCACACCCTTAACGGCACTGCCTGGGGATGAAATAGAGTACAAGATCGACATCAAAAATAGGGGTTCAGAGCCCACAAAGAACACAATCATAACCGTTCCAGTGCCTGTATCTGCATTATATGGAGTTGGAAGTATTACTACCAGCCTTATTCATCCTTCTTTTACGCCCGCGAATGCTCCCTATTATGATTCTGGATCTAATTCCGTAATATGGAACGTAGGTAATCTCCCTTTACTTTCAGACCCAAACACATTATTAGGAAGCTTAATATTTAAAGTAACATTAACCACTGATTGTGCTACCTTATTTAATTCGGGTTGTAATGCAAGTATCTCAATAAATGGAGCGATTACTGGAAATGGATCCATATCTAACACCGCTTTTAATTTACCTATTTCGCAAGGTAGTGATCCAACATCTAGCTGTGGAGGTCTGATTTTTAAACCTATTTTAGTGAATTTCAATAGCTCGAATAGCCCTTGTTTCGCAGCTTTAGCAGGACCTGATAAAGCACCACCTGTTTGCGGATTAGAAGCTGTAACTCTTGGCGCCACTGCAGGTACGTCAGGCACATGGTCCATTGCTAGCGGTCCAGCTGGGGGGGGCGAGCTTTTCTCCAATATTAATAGCCCAACGACTGAATTCTCAAGTCCTAATACGGGGGGGTATACCTTGAGATGGACACTCCCTTTTGGTGGTGGAAGCTGCACCCCTATTATTGATGACGTACTTGTAAGCATAGGGTTATGTAACAAATTAGATTTTGACGGAATAGACGATAATGTTAATTTAAAAAATAATTATAATTTAAATACTGGATCTTTTAGTATCGAAACTTGGATTAAACCGGGAGCATCTAATGCTGGGATTCAAACTATTTTTTCAAAAAGAAGTTCCAGTGCCCTTACTGATGGATACGATTTAAGATTAGTTAATAATGTTGTTTCTTTCAACTGGAACAACAGTAACGCTATAACTTCAAATTACGCAATAAATACGGGTAGATGGTACCACATTGCAGTTACATTTAATGGTACATCATACAATCTGTACATTGATGGAATTAGCGTCAAAAATGCAACAGCAGGCGCTAACCCCGTAGCGAATAATAATGCTAAATGTATTCTAGGTGCGATGATTCAAGGATCTAATTATCCTTATCTGCCTACTAATTATTTCAAGGGTTGGATGCAAGAATTACGCATCTGGAATGTTGCGCTCACAACTGCGCAAACGCGCCAAATGATGAATCAACGTATTACTAATACGAGTACTAATGTCCTAGGTGCAATAGTGCCATTAACGGTTCCAGGACTTAGTTGGTCCAATCTAGAAGGCTACTATCAGATGACTCAGTCTACTGACGTCCTTAACGGATTCTTGGTAGACAAAACTAGCAATCTTCGTAATGGTAAATTAATTGGTATTGTAACTGCACAACCAGAAACAGCTCCTTTACCATACACGTCGTCAGCACATACTCCTTGGGAAACATCTAGTACATGGACAAACGGTAGCGTTTGGAATATACCTAATACTTTAGGTGTCGATGGGACTACGTATATTGATTGGAACATAGTTAAAACCAATAACAATATAACTACTGCTGGTAATAAAACAGTATTAGGATTACTTGTTGAAAGTAACACGCTTGAAGCTAATAATAATAATAAAATCGAAATTTCGCATTATTTAAAGTTAGATGGAAAAATAGACTTAGTGGGTAGGTCACAATTGGTACAAACCGAAGGAAGTATTTTGGATGTCGCGAGTAGCGGTTCGATTGAGAGAGACCAGCTAGGCCAATCAAATAAGTACAACTACAATTACTGGAGTTCTCCTGTAAGTCCAATAAATACAACTCAAAACAACAAAGACTACACTGTTGCGGGTGTTATGAAAGATGGGACTACAACAACACCACAAAACATCAATTGGGTTGGGGGTTATGACGGGTCACCTACTGCTCCTATTAGTGTAGCTCGTTATTGGTTGTATAAATTTGACAGTTTGAATAATGATTATGCAAACTGGACACAGTTTTTAGAAACAGCTCCTCTTAGAGTAGGTCTAGGATATACTATGAAAGGAAGCGGAAGCGCTTTAGGAAACCAAACTTATACTTTTGTTGGTAAACCAAACAATGGAACAATCGCATCAAGCACCGTAGGTGATGATCAATTACTATTAACAGGAAATCCATATCCATCAGCAATAGACGCCGATGCTTTTATAAATGATAATATTGGTGCTATCGAATCCTTTTCAAGTCCATCTCTAGATGGAACACTTTACTTTTGGGAACATTACGCAACAAATAACACCCATATACTTCGTGATTACCAAGGGGGATATGCAGTACGAAACCTTACTGGAGGTATTGCACCGGCATCAGCAGGTATAGATTTTATCAGTCAATCAGGAACACCGTCAAGAGGAATCCCTAATCGTTTTATTCCTGTCGGGCAAGGCTTTTTTGTAAACGGGAAAATTGGATCCGGAGGTACAATTGTTTTCAAAAATAGTCAACGTGGTTTTCATAAAGAAGACGATGCTACCTATTCTAATGTTATTTATAAAACAAAGAAAGATGTAAAGCAAACCTGGAAATCGAATGAAAATGATACTGAAACTGCAGATACCAGTAAAAGAATCCGTTTAGGCTTCAACTCTCATAATGATTTTCACCGCCAGGTATTACTAGGTTTTATGAATGAAAAAGCGACTGCTGGCATAGATGCTGGTTATGATGGATTGAATATTGATGATTTCCCTAACGACATGTACTTCCTGAATGAAGAAAATCAATTGGCGATTCAAGGAGAAGGTTACTTTGATACAAGTGCCTCCTACCCCATTGGCATAAAAACAGATGCGGAAGGAACTGTAAAATTCATGATTGATGGATTAGAAAACATTGACATTGAGCAAACCATTTTTATTTATGATAATGACACTGATATGTATCATGATATTCGCAATGAAGCATTTGAAATAACCGTTCCTAAAGGGGAAAACAATACTCGTTTTTCATTACGATTTACATATAAAAAATTGAGAGTTGACGAAAAAAAAATCAATGATAATACTATTAAAATCAATTATTTACAAAATGGAAACAGCCTTGTAATCAATAATAATTTATTAGATACAATTGTTACAAAAGTTACGTTATTTAATATCGTTGGCCAATCAATAAGTACTTGGGAAATTAAAAATCAATCCCAACAAAACATTCAACTTCCTATCAAAAAAGTAAGTTCTGGTGTATATATCGCAAGAATTCAAACTTCAAAAGGAGATTTTAGTAAAAAAATAATTATCCCTTAATTTATCAAGTCTATCGTTACAAAAACAAAAAACTGCCATAATAGGCAGTTTTGTTTTTCCTTGAAACTTAAGGCTAAAAATGAATAAAAAAGGAAACTATTTTTTTAAAAGAAGTAGTTCATCGATATTTAAGACATCTTGGTCGGTAAAATCTTTTTAATTCCCGAAAAAAGTTGTTACTTCGTTATATTACAGCAAGATAAGCCCATAATCTATATTTTACACTAATAAATTATTTGAAAACTTATACTGTTTTCTATATTAGATAAAAAGAGAATTAGTGAACAAGTTACTACTTTGTTACTCTCTTAATGTAAATACCACAAATATAATCGGGCATTATTACAGTTACAAAACGGTTTTAGATTCTTCTATTTCCATTTTATAAATTATTAGAATTTTATTTCTAAAATGTAGATGCCATGAAAAAAAAATACTTATTTACAATACTGTTAGTTCTAAGTTCGTTTTATAATTATGGGCAATGCACTGTTCCAGATATTGAAAATCCAACCTTTACCTCTTGCCCAACAAACTTAACTCCAAATGTAGGAGCTGGTACTTGTACCGCTAGTGTAGCTACAGCAAATCCTGTTACGGCAGATAATTGCGCGGTTACGAAATTGACTTGGGCTTTGACCGGCGCAACCACAGGGAATTCTCCAGCAACTGGAATCAATAATCTAGCAACGCAAGCATTTAATCTAGGAACTACGACCGTTACTTATACAGCATCTGATGCGGCTGGAAACAGCGAAGTGTGTTATTACACTGTCATTGTTAGTGACAATATCAATCCAACTATATCGTGTCCAGCGAATGTGAATACCAATGTAGGAGCTGGTACTTGTACCGCTAGTGTAGCTACAGCAAATTCTGTTACGGCAGATAATTGCTCGGTGACAAAATTGACCTGGGCTTTAACTGGTGCAACTACTGCAAATTCAGCAGCAACAGGAATCAATAATTTAGGAACTCAAGTATTTAATTTAGGAACTACAACTGTTACTTATACCGTATCAGATGCAGCTGGAAACACTGCCAATTGCTCATATACTGTAATTGTAACTGATAACATCAATCCAACCTTTACCTCTTGCCCAACAAACTTAACTCCAAATGTAGGAGCTGGTACTTGTACCGCTAGTGTAGCTACAGCAAATCCTGTTACGGCAGATAATTGCTCGGTGACAAAATTGACCTGGGCATTAACTGGAGCAACTACTGCAAATTCAGTAGCAACAGGAATCAATAATTTAGGAACTCAAGTCTTTAATCTTGGAACGACAACAGTAACCTATACTGTTTCTGATGCAGCGAATAACAGTGTTAGCTGTTCTTTTACCGTAATTGTTAGTGACAATATCAATCCAACTATAACATGTCCATCGAATATGACGGCCAATATTGGTGCAGGATCTTGTACCGCAAGTGTAATCACTCCAAATCCAACTACTAATGACAACTGCTCCGTTACCAAATTGACTTGGGCTTTAACTGGTGCAACTACAGGAAATTCTGCAGCTTCTGGTATCAATAATTTAGGAACGCAAGTCTTTAATCTTGGAACGACAACAGTAACCTATACTGTTTCTGATGCAGCAAATAACAGTGTTAGCTGTTCTTTTACTGTAATTGTTAGTGACAATATCAATCCAACTATAACATGTCCATCGAATATGACGGCCAATGTTGGTGC
>NZ_FNRD01000013.1 GCF_900107635.1 Flavobacterium gillisiae | reverse complement strand
CTCTCAGGACCCCTACCCATCGTAGCCTTGGTATGCCGTTACCATACCAACTAGCTAATGGGACGCATGCTCATCTTTCACCGATAAATCTTTAATTACAAAATGATGCCATTCCGTAATACTATAAGGTATTAATCCAAATTTCTCTGGGCTATCCCTTTGTGAAAGGTAGATTGCATACGCGTTACGCACCCGTGCGCCGGTCTCTAGAAAGCAAGCTTCCTATACCCCTCGACTTGCATGTGTTAAGCCTGCCGCTAGCGTTCATCCTGAGCCAGGATCAAACTCTTCATCGTATATTATGCGAGTTTCAATTAATTGAAACTCTATTTATTTTGACTGAAGGTCTAGTGGTTTTTTCAAATCTATCGATTCTATTACTCTTTATTCTTTTGCTTTAACATCTCTGTTAAAACGGCTGTCAATTCAATATGTCTAGGAACGTGTTCTTTTCTTCTTTATCACCTCGATAGTCACTTTTCGTGCTTCTCGAAGCGGGTGCAAAAGTAATAAACTCTTTTAATTCTCACAAGCTTTTTTTGAAATTTTTAGAAAATAAATTTTGTTTATTATTTCATTTGCTTACCAGGATGTAAAGAACTTATTCGTTGTTGCGGCTGCAAAAGTAACACCTTTATACCGTTAAACAATACTTTAAATTACCTTTTTCTCGCCCTTTTATTAACCTTGAGTTTAACTCGCTGGAAATCTATTGTTTGAAAATATTGCTTTTTACCTCCATTAGTTAAAAGTAGGAATTATCAGTGTTTAACCCAAGCGCCTAGCAAGTTTTTCAATTGACAACAGCCCGCAATGTAGAATTTACTGCCTTTATTCAACATGCAAACCAAACTACTACCTTCCACAGGAAAGAAAGCGTTTGTCGATGCAGATTCAACTAGCTCAATAAGCTACTATGACAAATTCCAAACCAAATCAAACTGCCTAGACCCTACTGAACAAGAATGAAGAGCTATCCAAGTAGCCTGAAAAGCATTTATCCAACTAAAAAGTTTACAACCACACCACATTACTACGATTTACATTATAAAAAATACAAAACAACCAGTAAAACATTACTCCCCTAGCCCCGATAGCAGTGGAAATCCTACTGAGCCGGGTTCGGCGATGTAGATTGTAGCGAATAGCGGGAAATAGCTACTAAAATCAAACTGCTCCTTCCTTATAATAGCAACAAACAATAAACTATTTGTTTTTACTCCTATATATAGAACAAACCTTAGCTATCTATTGTTTGTGTTTTTGTAATGGCCTATATTTGCATTCTTAAATTAACAAACAATGATTAAGATTACTTTGCCCGATGGGTCAGTTAAAGAGTTCGCTTCAGGCGTAACTCCGATGGATGTTGCTAAAAGCATTAGCGAAGGATTTGCTAGAAATGTAATTTCGGCTTCTTTTAATGGTACAACAGTGGAAACAACCACTCCTTTGACGACGGATGGCAGTCTTATATTATATACATGGAATGACGAAAGTGGGAAGAAAGCTTTTTGGCATTCGACTTCACACGTCATGGCACAGGTTCTTGAGGAAATGTATCCTGGTATCAAACTAACACTTGGACCAGCGATTGCTAATGGTTTCTATTATGATGTAGATTTTGAAGATTACAAAATAACCGAGGCTGACTTTAAGAAAATTGAAGATCGCGTTCTTGAGATTTCGAGAGGAAAACACGAATTCAAACTTCGTCCCGTTTCTAAAGCGGACGCACTAGAGCTATACAAAGACAACGTTTACAAAACCGAGATGATTACCAATCTTGAGGACGGAACGATTACGTTTTGCGATCATGATACGTTTACCGATTTATGTCGTGGAGGACATATCCCAAATACAGGTATCATCAAAGCGATGAAAATCATGAGCGTTGCTGGTGCTTACTGGAGAGGTGATGAGAAAAACAAACAACTAACACGTGTTTACGGGACTTCATTCCCAAAACAAAAAGAATTAACTGAGTACTTACTTTTACTTGAAGAGGCAAAACGTCGCGATCATAGAAAACTAGGAAAGGAACTTGAGTTGTTTGCTTTTTCACAAAAAGTAGGTGCAGGTCTACCATTGTGGCTACCAAAAGGAGCTGCATTAAGAGAAAGATTAGAACAATTCCTGAAAAAAGCACAGAAAAAAGCAGGTTATGAGCAAGTGGTTACCCCTCACATAGGTCACAAAGAGCTTTATGTTACCTCTGGTCATTATGCCAAATATGGAGCTGACAGCTTTCAGCCAATATCTACTCCGCATGAAGGAGAAGAGTTTTTATTGAAACCGATGAACTGCCCGCATCACTGCGAAATATACAACGTAAGACCCTGGTCATACAAAGATTTACCAAAACGATATGCTGAATTTGGAACTGTTTACAGATACGAACAAAGCGGCGAATTACACGGATTAACTCGTGTACGTGGGTTTACTCAAGATGACGCACATATCTTTTGTACTCCGGAACAACTGGATGAAGAGTTTAAAAAAGTAATTGATCTAGTTCTTTATGTATTTGGATCTTTAGGCTTTGAAAACTTTACTGCTCAGATATCTTTAAGAGATAAAGAGGACAGAGAAAAGTACATTGGAAGTGATGAAAACTGGGAAAAAGCGGAGAATGCTATAATCAATGCTGCCGCAGACAAAGGACTGAGCACCGTTATCGAATATGGCGAAGCTGCTTTCTATGGCCCTAAGTTGGATTTTATGGTCAAAGATGCCTTAGGAAGACAATGGCAATTAGGAACCATTCAAGTAGATTACAACCTACCAGAACGTTTTGATTTGACTTATAAAGGATCTGATAACGAATTACATAGACCTGTTATGATCCATAGAGCTCCATTTGGTTCAATGGAAAGATTCATAGCGATCTTGCTGGAACACACTGCAGGAAATTTCCCACTCTGGCTAATGCCCGAACAGGCTATTATATTGTCTTTGAGTGAGAAATATGAAATATATGCGAAAAAAGTTTTAGATTTGCTAGAAAATCACGAAATTCGCGCCCTCGTAGACAACAGAAGCGAGACAATAGGTAAGAAAATTAGAGACGCTGAAATGCAAAAAATCCCGTTTATGCTGATTGTAGGCGAGGAAGAAGAGAAAAACGGTACTATTTCTATCCGTCGCCATGGACAGGAAGGAAAAGGCAACATCAGCGTTACGATAGAAGAGTTTGCTGCAATAGTAGACGAAGAAATCAAAAAGACATTAAAAGTATTTACAGTTTAACTTAAATTATAAAGTCATAGCAATAAGAAGCAACAGAGGTTATCAACCTCGCGTAGAAAAAAAGGATGCCCACAGAATAAACAATCTTATTCGTGGTGTACAAGAAGTACGTCTTGTAGGTGAAAACATTGAGCCAGGAGTTTTTAAACTTTCTGAAGCACTAAGATTAGCGGATCAATTTGAACTAGATCTAGTTGAGATTTCGCCTAATGCGGAGCCACCAGTTTGTAAAATCATGGATTACAAGAAATTTGTTTACGAGCAAAAGAAACGTGATAAGATTCTAAAAGCGAAATCTACGCAAGTAGTCGTTAAGGAAATTCGTTTTGGTCCTCAAACAGATGAGCATGATTATGAGTTTAAGAGAAAGAATGCTGAAAAATTCTTGAAAGAGGGTGCTAAATTGAAAGCTTTTGTTTTCTTTAAAGGACGTTCAATCATTTATAAAGACCAAGGTCAAATCTTATTATTGAGATTAGCTACGGACTTAGAAGAATTTGGTAAAGTGGAAGCGATGCCAGTTCTTGAAGGAAAGAGAATGATTATGTTCATTGCTCCGAAGAAGAAAAAGTAAGAATCCTCCCCTAGCCCCTCCGAAGGAGGGGAAACTAGATGAAATAGGATTACTGATACACTTCGGCTCGCTATCCTTTGGACAGCGAGCCGAAGTGAGGAAAAGATAAGTAAGTAAGAATAAATTAAAACACTAGGAAAAAATGCCTAAAATGAAAACCAAATCTAGCGCCAAGAAACGTTTTAAAGTTACTGGTTCTGGAAAGATTAAAAGAAAGCATGCTTTTAAAAGTCACATCTTGACTAAAAAATCTAAAAAACGTAAATTAGCTTTGACACATTCAGCGCTAGTTCACAAATCAGATATGAAAAGCATCAAACAACAATTAAGAATTATATAATTAAGTAATCAGTCGTCAGCTCTTAGTAAGTAGTTTCTAACTGAAAACTAAAATCTGAAAACTGAACACTTTTTTAAATTCTTTAGGTTAAAACAATTTAATATAACCTTGGAGTATGGCCATTAAGTGCTTTTGATTAAATTCGAGCCGCCTGCTACAAAAAAACAATAAAATTATGCCAAGATCGGTAAATTCAGTTGCAAAAAGAGCAAGAAGAAAAAAAATAATGAAGCTAGCCAAAGGATACTTTGGTAGACGTAAAAACGTTTGGACAGTAGCTAAGAATGCGGTAGAGAAAGCAATGTGCTACGCTTACCGTGACAGAAAAGTGAACAAAAGAAATTTCCGTGCTTTATGGATTCAACGTATCAACGCTGGAGCTAGATTAGAAGGAATGTCTTATTCACAATTCATGGGGAAAGTAAAAGCTAACGGAATCGAATTGAACAGAAAAGTTCTTGCAGATTTAGCGATGAACCACCCTGAAGCTTTCAAAGCTGTACTTAATAAAGTAAAATAAACGTTTTATAAACTCAATTTAGATTACTTACTTATATAGAAACCTCATTCGCCCTGGCGTGATGGGGTTTTTTGTTATTAGAGAAAACTATACTGAATACCTACCTTGCAATAACTTCCATTAGAAAAACATAAAACTACTTTACGAATCAATTACGGTCACCACCTCAACGATATAGCCATTTAAAAAATTAACTTTAAAAATAGACTGCGAAATGTGGAAAACCGTATTCTAACTACAAAAGGAAGAATTACATTTGATCCTGAATCCAGCAAAGGATATAAATCAAGTATACTATTCCCCATATAATCGTCATCATTATGTTTAAAAAAGTATTAGTTGCCGAAGACCTAGACAGCATCAGCATTGCAGTTGTACAAGCGTTAGAAACACTCTCCATTCAAGAAATTGAACATTCTAAATATTGTGACGATGCACTATTAAAAGTAAAAAAAGCACTTCATGACAATGCTCCCTATGATTTATTGATAAGCGATTTATCTTTCAAAATCGATCATCGCGACACTAAACTAACTTGCGGTGATGAACTAATTGAAGCGGTGAAGAAAATTCAACCCGATATTAAAACAATTGTCTTTTCAATAGAAGACAAATCATATAGAATAAAATCTCTATTTAACAATTTAGGTATTAATGCTTATGTTTCAAAAAGTCGAAATAGCATCCCCGAACTTAAGAACGCAGTGGAAAGCATATTTGATACTGATAAACAGACTATTTCATCCGGATTAAACTATACCTTAAACGACAAATCACTCCATGAAATTGAAGCTTACGATATTTCACTTTTGAAGTTATTATCCAATGGGTACATCTTAGATGAAATTTCGGTAGCATTCAAAAAATCTGGAATAATCCCAAATGGTAGCAGCAGTATAGAGAAACGTATTAACAAACTAAAAATCTACTTCAAGGCCAACAATAACGTACATCTAATATCAATTGCTAAAGATTTAGGTTTGATTTAAAAACTAACCTTGCTCTAATATTGCGACATTAACCTACAAACTACTCTTTACTTCAAGAGTAGCCCCTTCGACAAAGAATTACAAACCGGACTACTTTCACACATTTGGTTTTAAATCACCAATCCTACAACTACAATGAAAGAATAAAAAAAAGCGCTTTACGGTTTCCCGTAAGGTTATCTCTTGTTTTGCAACTAAATTTGTATTGATTTAAAACTCACGGAATATTTCATTTAAATAATCAAATCATGCAAATTCATAATGAAGAAGAAGTATTGGATATTACCATAAAAAGCAATGAAGATTTCATTGATAACAAATGGGGTAAACAACTTGATGATTATAAGAATTATGTAAAGGAATACATTAAACATTATAAAAAAGCGCAGAAAGGAAATGAAGTTTCACGAGCATTATATCCGTATATGAGAGTAAAATGGGAAGCATTAAATGATCGGCTTAATACGGCAAGCAACAAAAATATTCTAACAGAAAAGCAAATCAAAAAGATAACTAAAATTAAAGCAAAAATAATTAACAGCTGCGCCGAATAATTTCAATCTACATAAAAGTTAGTTAATGCATTAGACGCAACCTATTATTCCAAATCGAAGAAAAATTAGCCCACAATGAGGTTTACCGTAAAGAAATCCATTTATCTCATTGTACTTTTGAAAAAAAACCAAGATGATCAGTATAAGTAACATACAAATATCCTTTTTTTGCTTATCTCTAGTCTTGAGCTCTTGTAAAAATTCCAGCGAATCTCCACAAACAATCAATCATTCCGCTTTTGACGTTAAAAAAGAAATAGAACCTTCAGAACTTGGCCAATACGCACAACAAGTTACAGGTACTGATGAAAACGGAAACAATGTTCATGGAAAAATTAATATTGAAGGAAAAATTGGTCTTGGTACCCTAGTTAAGAAAGATACTAAAAACATTGAAATTGTCGTGGAATGGAACGGAATAAACAGATTATTAGCCACCGATTCAGAAGGTTATCAATACAATCTAAAACTAAAGTAATTTTTGCTGATGCAATAAGTATTTAACTCAGTGCTAATAACATCTTCTATTTCACTTTTACCTGCTTCTTTTTTCCATTATAAATAGACGTTTAATACCAATTATTTTAAAATAATTGACTAGGTTGCAGCCAATTCAATCTTAGTTTTCCCCAAATAAATGAAACGCATTCTCTTAGTATTCCTTATCCTTTTTTACACTTTACTTTACTCCCAAACCAAATTACTCTCTTGGAATATTGAAAATTTCGGTCAATCAAAATCTCAAGTAGAAATTGCCGATATAGCTCAGACAGTACGAGATTATGATATAATTGCAATCCAAGAAGTAGTAGCGGGTTATGGCGGTGCCCAAGCCGTTGCAAAACTCGCAGACGAACTGAACCGTAAGGGAAGCAAATGGGATTATGTAATTAGTGACCCTACGAGTAGTAGTGCCTATAAAACGGAGCGTTATGCTTTTATATGGAAAACCGCAAAACTTAAACTAATTGGTACCGCATGGTTAGAAAAAAAATACCATTTAGAAATAGATAGAGAGCCTTATTTGGCCACATTTCAATATCAGAAAAAACAATTTACCGTTGTGAACTTTCATGCCATAACAAAAAAAATGCAGCCAGAAACCGAAATAAAATATTTCAAGTTCCTCCCTGATGAATACCCTACTCTAAATTTAATATTTGCTGGTGATTTTAATTGCCCGCAATCACATACGGTTTTTAATCCTTTGAAAAAAATGGGGTACCAACCTATATTGGTTGGTCAAAAAACATCTTTAAAACAAAAATGCAAGAACAACAACTGCCTTGCATCTGAATTTGACAATATGTATTACAAAACCTCCAAGATTAAAAGTATAAACTCAGGGGTTATTTCTTTTTATAAAAACTTCAACTCGCTAAAAGAAGCGAGAAAAATATCAGACCATATCCCTATCTGGTTTGAATTTTCGCTAAATTAATTATTCGAACACTTCAAATGTATCGCCGTCAAAACTTGCAAAAACCATAGAAGGATGAGAATCTTGATGATAGACATTCCCTTTGCTGTCAATGGCAATAGCACCGGCAAAGCCATCATAAGGTTTTAGTTCGTTGAACGTTTTAGCGAAAGCCTCTTCTAGCGAAAAACCATCAGTAACACGGGTTACGATTTTAGTAGCTGTGGCATTACTCATGATGTCCTCACCCACTCCTGTCAAACTCACTCCACAGAAAGCATTAGCATAATTACCAGCAACAGTGGCTGAATCAGAGATTCTACCTGGAACTTCAAATCCTTTACCTCCGGTAGAAGTGGCAACTGCTATTTTTCCATTTTGGTCAAAAGCAACACAACCTACGGTTCCAGTACCTAAAGATTTTACTTTTTCTTCGTGCTCTGCACGACGCTGTGGAATTTCGGTTGAAAATACTTCAAAACCATTTTTCCTTGCAAATTTTGTCGCACCACTCCCACCTAAAACGCGGTCATCGTATTCCATTAATATTTGGGCAACTTGAACTGGATTTTTTACTTCTTCGATATTAATAACACCGCTCATCTTTTGGGTTTCCCCATCCATTATTGCAGCACTCATCCTGATTTTTCCGTCACTTTGTATTTGCGACCCAATGCCTGCATTAAACAATTCATTGTCTTCTAAAAGTGAAACTGCAAAAACAACTGTTTCCACAGCTGAATGCGACTTTAGATAGTCATACGAATCTTTAACTATTTGCTCTAAAGCACCTTGTTTGGCTATTTTTGTCTCATTACTTGTAGAAGATTCAGAGAAAAAACCACCGTGTATAATTAGTTTCATTATTTTTTGATTTCAGCTTGTAAATTCAGTAGTATGACATAGCTATTTTATAAGCAGAACATCAGCATTGTGCTGGCATTCGTCCACCCCCAACTTACATTAGTTATATTATGAAGTATGAATTTGCATTTTATGTGTCCCAATGTTATAAGTATCATTCATACTCATCACGTGAACCACCAAATTATTTATCGAAATAGGTTGTCCCAATTCTACCTGAGTCAGATTCGTATCTTTTATATCGCGTCCATCAACTAAAATAACTAATCCGGAACCAATGGCTTCCATCTCGTTATTATTCGTTATTAACAAACCTGTATCTTCTCCCAATCCAATTCCAAGAACTCTTGGATTACTTACAACCGTTTGAAACAATCGACCAATTCTTCCTCTTCTAACAAAATGGGTATCAATAGTAACTCCATCGATTAAACCGAGTCCGCTTGTGATTTTCACTTCCCCTTTCAATAAAGCTTCTGAGCTACTTCCTTGATAGATCATACTGTTAGACGCTGCTGCTGCTCCGGCAGATGTTCCAGCATAAACAAACTCCTCGTTATGGTATTTATCCAATAAGATATCATGAAATGGAGTTCCTCCAAGAATTGAAGTCAAACGCAATTGATCTCCTCCTGTAAATATTACAATATCGGCTGCTTTTAAGCGTGTCAAAACAGCAGGATCTGCCGCTTCTTCTCGTTTTTCAATATAAAGAACGTCTATATTCTTCGCATCTAAATAAGAAAAAGCTTTTACATATTCAGGGCCAATTTCTTTTGGAATATTCGAAGCCGTAGTAACGACCTCAATACGTGAATTTTCTTTATGTTTTGATTCGCTAATTATTCTTTTAAGAATTCCAGTTTCAAAAAAATTTAAATTACTGGCGCTATTTTTATCTAAATCGGTTTCAGTAAAACTTCCTTTGTCTACTGCACCTCCTATTATTATCAATTTTCCTGTTATCTTCATTCGGCAAAAATAGACAAAATATAAAAAAGAGCTACTGAAGTACTCTGTTTTTTTAAAGCTACAACGTCATGAATAATGTTAATTTTATGTGCATAAATTTTGATTCAGTTACAAAAAACTTTATATTGGTAGCAATATATTCTTTAACAGAAACAATGATAGAATAGAATTTACAAAAAGTAATTTGTTTCAACTAAAATAACCCTTCCATTTTTATGAAAATAATAAAAGTACAAGCACTTCGTGGACCAAATATTTGGAGTATCCAAAGAAAAAAATTAATTCAAATGCGATTGGATTTGGAGGAAATGGAACAATTTCCAACCAATAAGATAGAAGGATTTAAAGAAAGAATAGAAGCAATGTTTCCTACAATGATTGAACATCGTTGTTCAGAAGGTTGTCGAGGCGGTTTTTTTTCCAGAGTGGAACGTGGTACTTGGATGGGACATGTAATTGAGCATATTGCGCTTGAAATACAAACCTTAGCGGGAATGGAAACTGGATTCGGAAGAACTCGTGAAACCAAAACCCTTGGGACTTACAATGTTGTTTTCAGCTACACAGAAGAGAATGTTGGTCTTTTTGCTGCGGAATCTTCCGTTGCAATTGCTGAAGCTTTAATTGCGGGAACCGAATATGACCTAGAAAGTGACTTACAAAAAATGCGAGAAATCAGGGAACGTGTTCGTTTAGGACCAAGTACTGGAAGTATCGTGGAAGAAGCCGTTTCGAGAAATATTCCTTGGATAAGATTAGGGACTAATTCATTAGTACAATTGGGTCATGGGATAAACCAAATGCGTTTTCAAGCGACCATCACTTGCAAGACCAGCAGTATCGCTGTAGATATGGCTTGCAACAAAGAGCTGACAAAAAAAATGCTAGATATGGCCTCGATTCCTGTAGCCAGCGGTAGTATTTGTGTAGACGAAGAAGATTTGGCAGAGACCATAAATAAAATTGGCTACCCAATTGTCCTTAAACCACTTGATGGAAACCACGGTAAAGGGGCTTCGATTAATGTTACTAATTGGGAAGATGCTGTTTCCGGCTTGGCTTTCGCCAAAGAATACAGTAGACGTATTATCGTTGAAAAATTCATTACTGGTTTTGATTTTAGAATCTTAGTGATTGACAATAAATTAGTAGCTGCAGCAAAACGAGTACCTGCGCATGTCATAGGAAATGGGAAAAATTCAATTCAAGAATTGATTGACGTGGAAAACCTAGATCCAAGAAGAGGTTACGGACATGAAAATGTTTTAACACAGATTGATGTCGATAGGGATACTGAAGACCTACTTGAAAAACTAAACTATACTTTAGAAACAATTCCAAGAACAGCTGAGATTGTATTTTTAAAATCTACCGCTAACCTAAGTACAGGTGGCACCTCTGTAGACGTTACAGATATGATGCATCCTGAAAATATATTTCTAGCCGAAAGAATTTCAAGAGTAATTGGATTAGACATTTGTGGTGTGGATATTATGGCCGAGAATTTAACGCAACCTTTAAAAGATAATGGTGGTGTTATTCTTGAAGTAAATGCTGCACCGGGTTTTAGAATGCATCTTGCGCCTTCTGAAGGTTTACCTAGGAATGTAGCAGCTCCTGTTATTGATATGCTTTATCCTCCGGGAAAATCATGCCGAATTCCAATTATCGCTGTAACTGGTACTAATGGTAAAACAACCACAACACGATTGCTTGCTCATATCGTAAAAAACAATGGCTATAAAGTAGGTTTCACTACTTCTGATGGGATTTACATTCAAAATCACATGATGGAAAAAGGGGATACTACGGGACCTCAAAGTGCACAATATATATTGAGAGATCCTACGGTTGAGTTTGCCGTTTTAGAAACTGCAAGAGGAGGAATATTACGTTCTGGACTGGGTTTCAGCATTTGTGATATCGGGATTATTACTAATATCCAAGAAGATCATTTAGGAATAAGTGACATTCACACTTTGGATGATTTAGCAAGAGTAAAAGCGACTGTTGTAAAAAGTATCAAGAAAGACGGTTGGGCAATTTTAAATGGAGATGATGAACATTGTATAAAAATAGGTGCTGAATTGAACTGCAATGTGGCTTACTTCAGTTTAGATGAAGATAATCCATTCATCAAGAAACTAAGCGCTGAAGGAAAAACAGTTGCCGTCTATGAGAATGGTTTTATCACTGTCAAAAAAGGAGAGTGGAAAATTAGAATCGAACGTGCTACTCATGTTCCTTTAACACTTGGTGGGAAGGCTAAATTCATGATTGCAAATGTTCTTGCAGCTACCTTAGCCAGTTATTTATGGGGATTCAAAACAGAAGATATTAGTTTGTCCTTACAGACTTTTATTCCAAGTGCTGCTCAAACCCCAGGACGTATGAATATTTTTGAGTTCAAAAAATTCAAAGTCTTGATTGATTTTGCTCATAATGCTTCTGGATACAAAGGTGTCGAAGAGTATTTGCAAAGCGTAGACGCTACCAAAAAAATTGGAATTATTGCGGGTGTTGGAGATCGTCGCGATGAAGACATTCGTGAATGTGCTACTATTGCCGCCAGAATGTTTGATCATATTATCATTCGACAAGAAAAATATTTGAGAGGAAGAACTGAAAATGAAATAATCGATCTAATATTAGAAGGAATTTCTGCTTCAGGTAAAAATGTGACTTACGAAATTATTCCAAAAGAAACAGAAGCTATCAGACATGCCATTAATTGTGCTGAAGAAGGAAGTTTTATTACTGCCTTAAGTGATGTAGTTACTAATGCTATCGAAATTGTACAAGAATATTTGGACAAAGAAAATGAATACGGTATCGTTTAATTTTTTTATATAAATACAAAAGCTACTGGAAACAGTAGCTTTTTTTTGCTAAAAAATCGACATTCCAGTTTTATTAGTCAGTAGTTCCAAGGCATGCATTCCCAATTCTGAATTGCCTTTCCTATTTAATTTAGGAGACCATGTAGCTACCACAAAAACTTTTGGAAATAACGCCACAATACCACCACCAATTCCACTTTTACCTGGCAGTCCTACCTTATACGTAAACTCACCTGACTCATCATAAAATCCGCAGGTCTGCATCAAAGCATTTAATCTTTTTACTTGACTCTTTGTCAAAATTTGTTTTCCTTCTTTCGTTTTCCCTTCATTGGCAAAAAAGTAAAAAGAATGTGCAAGTTCATTGCAAGTCATTTCAATCGAACATTGATGAAAATAGAAATCCAAAACAACGTCAACATCATTTTCAATATTTCCAAATGACTTTAAGAAATTAGCCAAAGCGGCATTTCTAAAACGGGTATCTTTCTCCGATTGGGCTACGTCCAAATTATATTCAATTGTTGGACTTCCAGAAATCAACCTTATATAGGCTAGAAAATCGTCTTTGGGATTTTTTAAACAGGAAACTAACATATCAGCTATGACAATTGCTCCCGCATTAATAAATGGATTTCTCGGGATACCTTTTTCATGTTCCAATTGAATCAAAGAATTAAAAGCCGTTCCTGAAGGTTCAACACCGACTCTTTCCCATATTTTTTCATCTAAAAAAGAAAAGGCCAAAGCCACAGTTAATGCTTTTGAAATACTCTGAATAGAAAATTTTTCATTGCTGTCTCCAATGCCAAAATCGCCTCCTTCGATTGTAGTCAAATGAATCCCAAACTTATTTGGACTCACCTTAGCTAATTCCGGTATGGTTAAAGTCACATTTCCTTTAGTGGGAAATCCATTCGACTCTTGTTGTATCTCTTGTAAAATTGATGCGTAATCCATAATGTACTACTTGTTTTAGAAAGCGGTCAAAGTTAGGTCTTTTGTTTTTTCTTTCTGGCAGCAGGAAACAATACATTATTTAAAATTAAGCGGTATCCCGGAGAATTAGGGTGTAAATCCAAAACTGTTGGCGCTTCCCCCACCTGATGCTGAAAATCTTCTGGATCATGCCCACCATAAAAGGTAAAAATTCCCTTTCCTTTCTCGCCATGAATGTAACGCGCTTCCCCATTCAATTCACAACTACCCATAATTAAAACATTTGATTTAATAAGCGCAGCATCAAAAGAAGTAGTCTGCCCCATAAAACCCTTTACCAGTTGTGTATGATTTTGACACAGCATACTTGGAATAGGATCCCATTTAGCGGAAAACTCCATTAGGGTAAAATAATCTTTATCCATTGGAATACGCCGTTTCTCCGTCATATCAATATCTGAAAATTCATATTTATCCGGTTTTCTTTCTAATATAAAATCTTTAAAAGCAAAAGTATTCCCATAATTCATACTAGACTGATAATTGGCATCACTTGGATCTCCATCAAACATCGGTTCACAAATATCCACTCCATCAGCTGCCAATGCAATATCAAAACTGTCTGTAGCGGAACACATGGCAAACATAAATCCCCCTCCAACAACGAAATTTCTTATTTTTTTGGCTACAGCTCCTTTTTCCTCTGATACTTTTGTAAAACCTAATTTGGATGCTAACTCTTCTGCCTCTTTCTTATCCTCAATATACCAAGGTACATTTCTGTAGGCGCCAAAAAACTTTCCGTATTGTCCCGTAAAATCTTCATGATGTAAATGCAACCAGTCATAAAGTACTAATTGGTCGCTAAGGACTTCTTCATCATATATGGGTGTAAATGGAATTTCGGCATAGGTTAAAACGAGTGTTACGGCATCATCCCAAAGTTGTTTTCCCTTAGGTGTATAAACAGCAATTCTAGGTGCTTTCTCAAGGATTACCGTTTCCATATTTTGAGACGGGCTCGATATTTCATCTAAAATCCTCGCTTCTTCACTCTCTGAAAGAACTTCAAAACTCACCCCTCTAATTTGGCATTCCTTACGAATTTCCGGAGCATCAGGCAATAGGAAAGAACCACCGCGGTAGTTGAGTAACCAACTGGCTTTAAATTTTTTTTCTAAACACCAAAAAGTAATTCCATACGCTTTCAGGTGATTTTGTTGCGTGTTTTCGTCCATCGGCAACAAAATAAAAGATGCTTTTGCTGTAATCGACACTAGAAAAACTAAAATAAAAAATACTCTTTTAGAAATCATTATATAAGATTTTAACTCAAAGATAGAAAAGGAAAAGATTTATACTGCTCAAATTTCACTTTTTAAATCAATTCACTTATAAGATTATTGATTACAAGAAGTTGCTTGAAACAAAATGTAGAATACAAATAATTAAAAAACAGGTAAAACTACCTATAGTCACCCTAATAACAATTCTTAAATTTGAATTGTTACTTTATATAAATATAAACAGATAAAAAAA
The DNA here is from genome assembly GCF_900107635.1 of Flavobacterium gillisiae. Classification (GTDB taxonomy): domain Bacteria; phylum Bacteroidota; class Bacteroidia; order Flavobacteriales; family Flavobacteriaceae; genus Flavobacterium; species Flavobacterium gillisiae. The sequence continues at coordinate 137,536 of NZ_FNRD01000013.1, read as the reverse complement.
TGGTTATGAACTTCATTGATAATAGCAAGCCGTCTGAACGATTCAGTACTCTCAGAAAACTAGGAATAGGAGTTTTAGTAATTCTTATTCTATCTTTCTATATTTTATCTTTCATATTCCTTAGTTTATAATTTCTTTCTTTTAAAACGAGTTAAATAGTAATCGAAGCAATTTCATTTTGAATCGCAAAAACTACTAATCCCGCGATATTTCGGGATTCTGTTTTAAGCAATAAATTGTTTCTATGCCCTTCAACTGTCCTTGGACTTATAAACAATTTCTCTCCAATTTCTATTGTTGTTTTTTGATTGCATATCAGTTGCAACACTTCTAGTTCTCTCGAAGTAAGAAAACCACTATCTAATTTACTTTTGTTATTCTTAGACGTCAACACAGTATCCTGAATAATTTTCATTACTGTATCATTATAATAGAATCCTTTATTCGCCACTTCATGAATCGTTCTTAACAGCTCTTGTGGCGTTGCATTTTTTACGATATAAGAAACGGCGCCAATATCTATCATATTAGCAACAAAAGATTTCGAATCATAGCTCGTCAAAGCAATAATTTTAATTTGAGGAAACTCTTTATGAATAATTTTTGTTGCTTCAACACCATTCAACAAAGGCATTTTTAAATCTGTTATAATGATATCAGGCAGCTGACTACTTTCCTTTAAAAAGGAAATCAGCTCTAATCCATTTGAAGCCTCGTGAATAATTTCTATATTTTCTTCTCTACCCAATAAAAAGGAAATACCTTTTCTAAAAAGAACTTCATCATCTACTAAGACAATCTTTATGGTGTCATTCATACTCTAAAAATTTAATAGTACACTAATTCCTTTGCCAATCTTAGAATCAACAGTCAGAGTAGCATTTAAAAAATCAACTCTGCTCCCAATATTTTTCATTCCCAGGCCGTTATGGTTCTTTTTGTCTTTTATGTCAAAACCTACTCCGTTATCTGTGTATCTACAATATCTCCCCACTTCATTCTCGTCAAATGAAACAGTAATTTCAGAAGCTTTACCATGACGCACGGAATTATTCATTAATTCTTGTAATATTCTAAACACATGAAGGTCCTTCTCTTTATCAGCATCATCAAACTCTAGATTATTTTGATAATCGACTTGTACTGCTTTACTACTGTTAAACTCAGAACAGAGTTCTTCAATTCCTGCATGAAGGCCAAATTTATCGAATACCGGAGGCAATAAATCATGAGCAATTCTTCTTGTGTTTTCTAAAGCTTTGGCGGTAAGTTCAATTATATTACCAGTAATTTCCAGCGTCTCTTTAGCCGTTAAATTAGGTGTCTTTAGCAAGTGACTGTTTAATGAAACAATATTTAGTTTTGAACTGATGTCATCGTGTAAATCCTGTGCAATTCTTTTGCGTTCTTCTTCTTGGGTAATAATTACCGCCCGCAGTTGCTCTTTTTGATGCTGAATTTCTAAATCTTTCTTCTCAAATTCTTTTTGGAGAATCTTCTTTCGAGAATAATAGAAAAACAAAATCAATACGACTGCTAGGATTATAAAAAAGACAGAAGTGTACAATATGATTGTAACGATTTCTCTCTCATAAACTGGATTTATTTTCATCTTTCTAATTGAATTTCTTTTACTGGAAAACTTTTATACCACTCCATTAAAATAAAATATTGATTTGTCATCATAAGAAAAGTATTCAAAGCCCATGTAAAATGACTCCATTTTATACTTAGGTTAGCCGTCAAATTCCTTACAAAAAACAAAACTGTATTTATCTACAAATAGAATTGGAGTCCCATAATAATATAATAAAAAGCACTTCTTTCATTCAGAATATTGTAAAAATTAAAAGTTGTAAAAACAATCAATAACAAAGCTGTAATGAATATTTCGAACCGATTAAATTTAAAAAAAGACTTGGATGACAACCATATTGAACACCTATAGAAAACCCAACCTTAACAATTAAAACGGCTCCGCTAAATTAGTGTAATTTATAATTTTAACACCTTAAACTGTACTTTTTATACTATTAAAAACAGCTTAAAATTACTAGTTTTTAAATATCAAAAATAATTTCAAAGTAAAACAACAGAAGCAACCCATTCCTTACAAATAAACAACAAAATTCGTTATCTACTCCTTCTTTCAAGAAACTGGTTCTGTTGCATCTATACCTGAGGATATTGCTGTTTTATAAAAGCTTATCTTCCATTCATAAAGGATAAACAAATGATATAAGATTACCAGAAAAGCATTAATAGTCCATGGGAAGAAATGATATTTATCGCCTAACATTTCCATTAAATTGCCTACCAAAAATAGAATTGTACTACTGAATAAATAAAATATTATTCCAATGGTTGCATAATAAAATTCTTTTTTTTCTGACAACATATTATACAAATGTATAACAGCTAAAATTACTATAAGAAAAGAGGTAACAACAATTTCAAGTTTATTAAACTTAAAAAAAGCAGCTGGATCAATTAAATATTGAACACCAATTACTGTAAGTCCACCTAGAAGAAGACTATTAGCCATTTTTTTTTGCCAGTCTAATTTATAAATCGATTTATAAAAAAAATTCAAAAATATAAATTGACCTACAAAATAAAAATGAGATAAAAACAGATTATCGCCATACACTTCAGTACAGATATGAGCTATAACCTGAACAGTAATTATTAAAAAAAGATAATAAGTAAAAATTTTATAGGGTTTGCTGTTTTTATAAAAACGCATCACATATAAAATAAAATTAAGAAACAGTAAAACATAGCTTATATTTACAAATGTAGTATACATACAACCCTATAATTTACTGATTTAACGGACTTGTATCATCACCTTTGTTTGGAGGACTAGGCTCTGTAAAATCATAAACAATACCTTCTTCAGCACTATTTAATCCAAGTTCATTTGGTCCAAAAACATCTCGATAAACCTGTGCTGTTTCGTCCCATTCTGCACCTACAAAGAGCAAAGTCTTTTGCTTTTTATCATTGATACCTATATATGCTCTAACGGCTGTAGTTTCAAGGTCCAAAACCATCTCTAGAGTTTCTCTTAATATCACAAAAGAGTTTACCTTTTTCTTACTCTCTTCAATAGTTAGATCCTCTCTATAGTTTTTTGTCCATACTCCTGCTTCTTTTACAGGTACAATAATATCTTTTTGGAAATTTTTTTCTGACATATATTTATAATTTACTGTTGAATAAATAGTTAAACTTGATTAATAGGAGAGCTAAACTACTAAATTAATTTTAAAAAAATAAAAACTTAATTACACTAACATCGAAAAATTAGCAACAAAAAAGAAAGGAATTCAGCTATATAAGGCATTAAAAAAGCCTATAAAAATAGGCTTTTGATATTTTCTAAAAAGGCATATCACTGTCGTCGTCGTCGTCATTCAGATTACTTCCGAATGCTTCGTGCGCCGAAGGTAAATTTTTAGTTATAAACGGATTATCATCGTCATTCATAGAAGAAGGTAAATCATCATAATTACCACTATGATCTTCTAAGTTATCAAACTTCCCTAAATGTCCAATAAACTTCAAACGAACGTTTTCAATACTACCATTACGGTGCTTAGCAATCATTATCTCTGCCTGACCTGCAGTAGGAGAAGCTTCATCATCATCCCATTCGTCAATCTTGTAATACTCTGGACGGTATAAAAAGGACACAATATCAGCATCTTGCTCAATCGCACCCGATTCACGAAGGTCAGAAAGCAAAGGTCTTTTACTAGATCCACGGGTTTCAACCGCACGCGATAGCTGTGAAAGCGCTATTACGGGAACATTTAATTCTTTTGCTAATGCTTTTAAGTTTCGGGAAATTGTTGAGATTTCCTGCTCTCTGTTTCCACCACCTTTACCATTTCCTCCGGCAGTCATTAATTGCAAGTAATCCACAATAATGATTCGGATTCCATGTTGTGACACCAAACGTCTCGCTTTAGCTCTTAAATCAAAAATAGACAGTGAAGGAGTATCATCAATAAACAAAGGAGCTTTCTCTAAGTTTTTAACCTTAGTACTCAATTGTTCCCATTCGTGCTTTTCTAATTTACCAGTACGCAATTTCTCTGAAGACAATCCAGTTTCAGATGAAATCAAACGCGTAATTAATTGTACCGATGCCATCTCTAGTGAAAACAAGGCAACTGGCATTCCATAATCAATAGCCATATTCCTCGCCATCGATAATACAAACGCAGTCTTACCCATCGCTGGTCTAGCTGCGATAATAATTAAATCACTCGGCTGCCAACCTGAAGTGATTTTATCTAACTTTTCAAAACCAGTGGCTACACCACTTAAGCCTTCTTGTCCTGCAATTTCTTCAATTCGCTTTTTAGCCTGTAGTACTAAACTTTGAGCTGTTTCAGAACTTCGCTTTATATTTCCTTGAGTAACTTCATAGAGCTTCGATTCCGCTCTGTCCAATAAATCAAAAACATCCGTACTCTCATCATAAGATTCTTCGATTATTTCCGAAGAAATCCGTATTAAACTACGTTGAATGAATTTTTGAAGAATAATTCTAGAGTGAAACTCGATATGCGCTGACGAGGATATCTTTTGAGTAAGCTGAATTAAATAAAAATCACCACCTGCTAAATCTAACTTCGCATTTTTCTTTAGCTGTGCTGATACTGTAAGTAAATCGATAGGCTGTGTTTCAGTAAACAACTGAACGATTGCCTCAAAAATATGTTTGTGAGCATCTTTATAAAAAGCATCAGGAGATAGAATATCAATAACATCATCTACTCCTTTTTTATCAATCATCATAGCCCCAAGAACGGCTTCTTCCAACTCTAAAACCTGTGGAGGCAGTTTCCCTTTTTCCAGGTTTATAATTGTTGTTTTGTCGACCTTAACGGGGTTTATATTCCTGAAGTTTTCCATGTAGCGAAAGTAACAAAAAATTAAAAAATATTGCTGTTGACTTATTACAAATAATTGTTTATAAGTAACTGATTTTTGTTTATAACCAAAAAAAAATCCGAAACTGTTGGGCTTCGGATCTTTTTAAATTTGTAAGATTTTACTCTTTGTATTCACCCATTTTACTGTATTTATCCATTCTCTGAGCGATTAAATCTTTTGTTGATAAGTCTTTAAGTTCATTAAATCCTTTCATGATATATTCTTCCACAGTTGTAAAAGTTGTTTCTCTATCGTAGTGAGCTCCTCCTAATGGTTCTGGTATAATATCGTCGATTAATTTTTGTCTTTTCATATCTGAAGAAGTCAATTTTAATGCTTCGGCAGCAATTTCTTTATATTCCCAGCTTTTCCATAAAATAGAAGAACAAGATTCTGGAGAAATTACAGAGTACCAAGTGTTTTCAAGCATATAAACGCGATCTCCCACTCCTATTCCTAATGCACCACCTGAAGCTCCTTCACCAACAATAATAGTGATAATAGGCACCTTAAGGCGAACCATTTCAAATATATTTCTAGCGATAGCCTCTCCTTGTCCGCGTTCTTCCGCTTCAAGTCCTGGATAAGCACCCGGAGTATCTATAAGTGTCAGAACAGGTATACCGAATTTCTCTGCCATTTTCATCAAACGCAAAGCTTTTCTATATCCTTCCGGATTTGCCATCCCAAAGTTTCTGTACTGACGAGTCTTTGTGTTATACCCTTTTTGTTGACCAACAATCATAAAAGACTGACCGCCAATTTTTCCCAAACCACCAATCATCGCTTTATCATCTTTAAAGCCTCTGTCTCCGTGAAGTTCCAGAAAAGTATCTCCGCAAAGTGCTCTTACATGATCTAATGTATACGGCCTGCTTGGATGTCTCGACAATTGTACACGTTGCCATGCTGTCAAATTTTTATAAATAGTCTTTTTGGTATCTATTAGCTTCTTATTGATTTGCTTACAAGTATTTGTAACATCAACATCTGATTCTTTACCAATAACGATACATTTTTCTAACTGATCTTCTAGTTCTTTTATTGGAAGCTCAAAATCTAAATATTCCATAGGATTTGTGCGTTTTTATTTTTTATTTGGAACTGCAAATATAAAATTTTAAATCGTTTGCTGTCGTTTATTTTTTATTTTACTCCTAAAAGGCTTTTTAAAACCTTAATTTAACCCTTAAATTCTTTGTAAAACCTGGAGTTCTCCTTGATTTAAAAGTGAAACCAAAATACAAATAAATCTAATCTACCCTTCTATAAGACTGACTTTTTTAGAAATATTTAAATACCCGTTTAAAACTCAACTCTTAAATTTATGTCATTGTTTTCCAATGGCTAATTCCGTCCTTGACTTATATGCCTTTAGGTATTCGCCTTTAGGAGTTCCGTCATCAAAAGAACTAAATTTAACTAACGTTCTTACTCCTTGACGTGCTGCTTCATTCGTAAAGCCTTCATATTCGATTCGGTACAAAGCAGAGTACATTTCAGCCCTTCCTGTACCATGATAACAATGGATTAGCACTGGATAATTGGCGGTATTGTCCATTATTTCCGCAAAGACTTCGATGTTTTTATCGTTTGGAACCTGTTCTGATGGGTTACTAAAATAATTTACCCCTTTTATTTTTGCAACAGCATTTTTTTCGGCTTGGATTTCTCCAATTTTTTCGGGGTTTAAAGCCAGATCATTCGTTCCCGGCATCCGCAAGTCCACAATAGATTTAATATGGTATTTCTTGACATAGCTTTCAATTTCATCAGGAGGAATAACTCCCGATTTGTAGACCTTTCCTTCCGTAATAGTCTCAAAATTATGATTGATATTCATGTCGTAAACATATTTACCTATGAATACGAAGAGAAGCGCAAGCAGCGAATAACCAATTATTTTCTTGTTCTTTTTCATTTATGAATTGCAAAGTAGCAATTGTAAATCTAGTGAAATTTAACTACTTCGCCTACTGCTATTTATCAAGCAGTCAATCTACCTAATCTTAAATAAAAAATGTACCGTTTTATGCGACCGCAATATTCTTTATGAAAAAAATCCAATCGATTTTTCGTAGGTTCGAAGCCCCAATATACTTCCTCCAGAAAAAGGATAGAAAGTCAAACTTATACCAAGTCAGCAGGACTGGCATCCTCAATAGTTGCTACCGCTTTTTTCCCTGCTTTGTGTTTGATTATACCGTTTAAGATTACGGTAATAATAATAATTACTGCTCCTACATAAAAAGAAACGCTCATTTTTTCTTTTCCACCAATGATGAAATAAGCTAGAATAATTCCATACACTGGTTCTAGATTTGTGGTCAACATCACCGTATACGGGCTCAGTTTCTCCATCACTTTCACAGAGGCTGTAAAAGCATAAGCCGTACATATTGATGCTAAAATTAGCATCAAGGCCCAGTTGTTAAAGCTCAGTACAAAGAAGTCAGCGGTAAATTTATTTTGGTATAAAAAATAAATAGATATAAAAAAGACACCTGCAATAAACTCATAAAAAGAGATTACGGTAGCATCATGATTTTTAATTAATTTTCCGTTCATGAGGGTAAACAAAACCCCTAAAATAATGGAAACTAAAGCATACAACATTCCGTTTAGGTAATTTACTTCCACTTTCATGATCATACCTAATCCAGCGATTATTATGAGTCCAAAGAATACCTCGTACCACAACACCTTTCGACCATAAAAAAGCGGCTCTAACAAAGAAGCAAAAAAAGCACCCAATGAAAAAACAGAAAGCGTTATGGAAACATTAGAAACATGGATAGCATGAAAAAAAGTAATCCAATGCATCGCAATCAGGAATCCCACAAAGATTAATTTGAAAAAGGAGTTTAATGGAATTCGGAAGGGCTTTTTCTTAAAAAGGATAAAGACGAATAAGAACACCGCAGCTAAGAGCATGCGATACCAAACAATGGCATCGGCAGTAATTGTAATTAAAGCGCCTAAAATAGCTGTAAAACCCCAAATAAAGACAATTAGATGAAGACTGATGTAACTTTTTAATTTATCGTTTTGCATTGCGTAGTAAAAAAATCGCTAATATTCCGAAAATAACGTTGGGAAACCACACGGCCAGTAGTGGCGAAAAAGTAGATTTTTCGGCCAGCGTGCCAAATATTTTATCAAAAAATACATAGCCAAAAGCAATTGCGATACCAATGGTTAGATTCATCCCCATACCTCCCCTTCTTTTCTTATATGAAACAGAAACGGCGATTATCGTTAATATAAATGCCGAAACAGGTACGCTGTACTTTTTATATAAAACCACTAAGTAGATATTGATATTAGAAGAACCTCGCTTTCTTTCTTTATCAATAAATTGATACAATTTATCTAAACTCAAGGTTTCTGCAATATAAATTACCGGAGTCAAATCTTCGAGATCAAAACTGAATTTGGTCTTTTTCTCTGGCATTTTTTCAATCTTATCGCCTAATACCCCTACCGTTCTTTTAGTGTAATCGTACATGGTGTAGGTACTGTCCTGGGGATTCCATTTTATTCTGCTGGCAGTAACCTTAGAAACCAGGTTTTCTTTATCAAATTTCTCTAAAGCAAAATTAAACGCCACTTTCGATTGTGCGTTAAAACTGTTCACATAGAGAAACTCATTGTCATTTATTTGTCGGTACACATCCGTATTGTCGCCGCGCATTTGCTCCTGCCCTCCACCTTTTAGATACGTATATCTAAAGTTATTAAAGCCTTCACTCGATGCCGGAACTACATAGAATCCCATGATCAAAACAAAAACTGAAATAAGCGAAGCCCCAATAATATAGGGTCTCAAGAAACGGGTGAACGAGATTCCCGAACTTAAAATCGCAATAATCTCCGTGTTATTAGCCAGCTTTGAGGTAAACCAGATAATCGATAAAAACAGAAATATTGGGAATAAGGAATTGGCAAAATAGATTGTAAAGTGATAATAGTAGATTGCAATATCTAAAATAGGCACCTTGTTTTCTATCATCTTATTCACCTTCTCTGATACATCAATAACAATCCCGATAGGAATAAACATAAACAACATAGCCCCAAAAGTGGCCAGGTATCTTTTCAGAATATATTTATCAATTATTGAAAGCATTTTAAAAAGTTTAAGGTTTAAGGTTTAAAAGTTTAAGGTTTAGGACAGTTGCAAAATCACGCTAGGAGTTTTAAACTTTAAACTAAAAAAACTTTAAACATTTTTTTATAATCTCTGATTCATGTTACGAACCATCATTTCTTTCCAGGTTCTAAAATCTCCTGCTAAGATATGTTTTCTCGCCTCACGAACCAACCACATATAAAACCCAAGATTATGGATTGTAGCAATTTGTTTCCCTAAATATTCATTAGCGGCAAACAGGTGACGCAAGTACGCTTTTGTATACTCTGTATCCACATAAGTAATTGCCATTTCGTCAATAGGAGAAAAGTCATCTGCCCATTTTTTATTTTTAATGTTAATCGTACCGTTAGCCGTAAACAACATTCCGTTTCTAGCATTACGTGTAGGCATCACACAGTCAAACATATCCACTCCTAAAGCTATGTTTTCCAAAATATTTATCGGAGTTCCTACACCCATCAGGTAACGGGGTTTGTCTTCCGGTAAAATTTCACAAACGATCTCGGTCATGGCATACATCTCTTCTGCAGGTTCCCCTACTGAAAGTCCGCCAATTGCATTTCCTACTTGGTTTGAATTAGCAATATATTCCGCTGATTGTTGACGTAGATCTTTATAGCAACTTCCTTGTACAATAGGAAAAAAGGCTTGGTCATAACCATATTTTACAGGCACTTTATCTAAATGATCCACACAACGGTCTAACCAGCGGTGTGTCATTTTCATCGAGCGCTGTGCATATCGGTAATCACAAGGATAAGGCGTACATTCATCAAATGCCATGATAATATCGGCACCTATGGTACGCTGAATTTCCATCACATTCTCTGGTGTAAAAAAGTGGAACGAACCGTCAATATGCGATTTGAACTTCACCCCTTCTTCCTTAATTTTTCGATTTGCCGAAAGTGAATACACTTGGTATCCACCAGAATCCGTCAAAATATTACGGTCCCAATTCATGAATTTATGCAAACCACCGGCTTTCTCCAGGATCTCCATTTGTGGGCGCAAATATAAATGGTAAGTGTTTCCCAGGATAATATCTGGGTTTATATCTTCTTTCAATTCCCTTTGGTGCACCCCTTTTACAGAGGCTACGGTCCCAACGGGCATAAAAATAGGTGTCTCTATAACACCGTGATCAGTAGTAATGCTTCCCGCTCTGGCTTTCGTCTGCGGGTCTTTTTGTAATAAATCAAACTTCATAGTAACGTTTTTCTCCCGACCATTCGGGAGCGCAAAGATAGGTTAATTCGACAATTTGAAAATTAGATAATTACAAAAATTAATTAAGATTTAGGATTTCCTTCTAAAATAGGATTGAAACGCAAAACTTTCTTCTGTTTATAGGCGATTGTTAAAGTCATAAATCACTATTTATTGTTCTAGAATCATTTGGGCGTGCCCTTCGTAATTGCTTCATTGTTCGATTTTGCAATTTAACTCAGGTCGGGCTATTCGCTGTATTCCCGCTTAATAAAAACTACGGCCAAAAGCCTTGTTTTTCTAAATCGGGAGATGCCGCTACTATCCCTCACGCAAAAGCGAGAACGACTATTTTAAAAAAAACATTTCGTTCTACAAAAACGATAATAACTAAAAGTCCATTCGATGATTTGTAATAAAAAAATTGTTTATATATTTGAAATAAATACGCTACTCAAAAGCGAATCTCTATTCTATATTAGGTGGATAGTTGCTATTGAGCGCCGAGTATATACAAGTTGCGCGACAGATTAAACAGAAACAGAGCAGAAAACGAGCTTTTAAAAATTGAAAGAAATGGGTTTTGGATTTAATTTATTTTTCATTTTTATTCTTTTACCATTATCAGTTATCCTTTTGCTAATTTGGTTATTTTCAAAAAAGAAAGTATTTGGGAAGACTCTTGGGGCTATTTGGTTTGGTATAATTGGACTTGTTGTTTTTTCAGGAACGATTCAATGGCTGACAGCTAAAACAGAACTTGATAAAGAAGACTATTATGGACAGTATATTATTGACAGGGACTTTTTCAAAGGCAAACAGGCAAATTGGCAATATGACAAGTATAGATTTGAAATTAAACAGAATGACAGCTTATATTTTTATGTTACGGACAAAGAAAGAGTTTTGAAAACTTATAAAGGGACAATTTCAACAACAGAGCCTTATATTTATAAATCAGTAAGACTTATAATAAATATGGAACAACCAACAATTCATATAATAAAAAGTAATCCAACAACTTATAGAAGTGCTTGGAGTTTTTATTTGGTTTTCTATTCCGACAAATTCGATAATATGTATTTTAAAAAAGGAAATTGGAAGCCTCTAAATGATTAAATTTACTAACTAAAAAGCCGAACGCACGACCGCAGTTACAAAATACACAAAACTTTAGTAGAATTATCGTTTCGCAAAGATGTTTCTGTTTAGTCGAAAACACTCAGATTGCGAACCCTTCTGCATCGTGTAGCTAGCAAACGCTATACAGTACATAACAAAAAATAACTAAATAGTATGTTTTTAATCGACAAACCCTTTGTTTCCGATTTTCTTATTGATACAATCAGAAACAATAATTTTAAAATAATTGCAACCAAAGTAGCCAAAGAATTAGTACAAGATGATTCGTTACAATGGATAGAGGAAGACGAAGCAATCGTCTTACTAAAAAAGAATCCACAAATTTCTATTTATAGCAATTCAGAGAACGCACTAGCCTGGATCGATCAAAACTATGGAGAGAGTGAATTATCAAATCAACTAAAAATTTTAAAAAATAAAGTAAAGTTTAGAGAACTAATTAAAGGTCTTTTTCCCGACTTTTATTTCAAACAAATAAGTATTGAAGAAATCCAACGATTGTCTGATGATGAAATCCGTTTCCCGTTTGTAATTAAACCTGCTGTTGGTTTCTTTAGTATAGGAGTTCATATTGTGGAAAATGAAAAAGACTGGATAAATGCTAAAAGTGAATTACAACCAGAAAAACTTAAAAGTATATTTCCTGAAAATGTATTAAACACAAGCCATTTTATTATCGAGGAATTTATTCAAGGAGAAGAGTATGCAATCGATTATTATTATGACAACAATGGAGATGCTGTTTTGTTAAACGTTTTACATCACCTTTTTTCATCTGGCACAGACACAAGCGATAGGGTTTATTCAACATCAAAAGAGATAATTAAAAAGTATAAAATTGAACTTGAATCTTTTTTAAGTAAAATTGGTGCAGCGTTAAACTTAAAAAACTTCCCTGCTCATGCAGAAGTACGAATAGATAAAGACGGAAAAATAATCCCTATTGAAATAAACCCTTTACGATTCGGTGGCTTTTGTACCACAGCTGATCTTTTAGGAGTAACTTTAGGATTTAATGAATACAAATGCTTTTTTGAAAACACAAAACCGGACTGGGACACTATATTTAAAGGAAAAGAGACTAAAATATTTAGTGTCATTATTTTGGATAATAATTCGGGCATAATCCCTTCAGATATTGTAAAATTTAAGTATTTAGATCTTGCAAATGATTTTGAAAAACCTGTATTAATTCGTGAATTAGATATAAATAAATACCCTGTATTTGGATTTGCTTTTATTGAAAGTGCTGCCAGTAATAAAAAGGAATTAAGTGATATTCTCACCTCTGATTTAAGAAAATATATAGTATCAAAATAATGAGGATTTTAATGTTTAAAAAAAATATTGCCTTCATCAATTATGAACTTTAGACCGTTATTTTCCTTCATGAAATCAGAAAGAAAATAAGACATTATATATTTCCCTGCTGAAACTACTGAAATTTTTAACCTACCAGTCAATTGTCCTTTATACTCCATCGTTTTGTAATTAATGGCATACACTTGACTGGTACTACGTTCTACTACTGCTGTAATCTCTCGACCAACCACTTCCGTGTGTAATCTCAAACTGGTCTTGAAAATTATTTAGCTCAATACAAGTACCAGCCCATGTTAAGTGCAACACTTCCGAAGACTATGAAGCGCTATGTGTTTGCACAATTTCCATTTCTACCCTAAGTTGATTTAATGCATTGTTCATAAATATAATTTATGCATTACATTATAAATATATATAAAAAATTATGAATTAAGATTCTTAATTTTGCAGCTAAAAAAATCAAATAAAAAAAAACCACAGTCCCAAAAAGTGATGAAATAGGTCCTGAAATAATGGATACCCCATAAGAAATTATTTTATGCAGCTACACCCCAATTAGGGATTGTTTTCTTTATGGTCCAAATAAATTTGAAGTTTAAAAATAATGATTGGATCCTATTAGATTTAGTAAAAGAAGATAATAAAACGATAGCAAAAAAAACAGCCACTAAAACCGGTTTTGAACCAGCGGACTATTTAATACATTATTGATTTAGTTCCTATCTTCATTCAATCAACAAAATCGGCTCACAAGAACCCAAAGACAAGCAACAAACCATGAATCAAAGAATTCTAATTAAGAATACAACGATTGTAAATGAGGGAAAATCATTTATCGTAGACGTGCTAATAGCGGACGGAGTTATTCGCAAGATAGGCACTATCGATATTGATCCTACTTATAAAATCATTGACGGAACCGGTAAACACCTATTACCAGGAATTATTGACGGACAAGTTCATTTTAGAGACCCTGGACTTACACATAAAGGCGATTTATATACAGAAAGTAAAGCAGCTGTAGCAGGAGGAGTGACTTCTTTTATTGATATGCCAAATACGCTTCCTAATATTTTGACCGTAGAAAGCCTAAAAGAAAAGTATGCTATTGCTTCAAAAAAGTCCTTAGCTAACTATTCGTTCTTCATGGGGGTTAATGGAGACAATATTGATGAAATTATAAAAACCGATACCAGTCAATTTATTGGGGTTTCTGATGACGGCTTGTACTTTACAAAAAAAGGAAACCTACTTGCTGACAATCCAGAAACAATGGAAAAATTATTTGCCAACTGCAAATCCATTATTGCTATTCATTCCGAAAAAGAAGAAATAATAGAAGCAAACGAACAGGCTTTTAGAGAACAATATGGTGAAGACGTTCCCATTAAGTATCATCCAATTATTAGAAGTACCAAAGGCTGTTACGAAGCGACCAAGCGTGCGATTGATTTGGCTAAAAAACACAACGCCCGATTACATATTCTACACTTAACTACAGAAGCAGAAACTCATCTGTTTCAGAATGACATACCGTTACAAGAGAAAAAAATAACAACCGAAGTTTCGGTGCATCATCTTTGGTTTTCGGACAAAGATTATGAAAGATTAGGGATGCTTATCAAATGGAATCCCGCGATAAAAACAGAACAAGACAAAGAAGGCTTATTAAAGGCGCTACTTGACGATCGAATTGACATCATCACCACCGACCACGCACCACATACTTTGGAGGAAAAGCAAAAACCCTATTTTCAATCTATGTCAGGTGCACCAATGGTCCAGCATTCGCTCAATTGCATGTTAGAGTTTTATAAACAAGGACTCATTTCTTTAGAAAAAATAGTTGAAAAAATGTGCCACAATCCTGCTATCCTCTATCGTATGACAAACAGAGGATTTATCCGAGAAGGCTATTTCGCCGACTTGACCTTGGTGGACTTGAATAGCCACTGGACAGTTGCTAAGGACAACCTCTTGTACAAATGTGGTTGGTCACCATTGGAAGGCACCACTTTTACTACCAAAGTAATACAGACTTTTGTAAACGGAAAACTTGTTTATGACCACGGAGAATTCCATGAAGACACCTTCGGTATGGCAATAGACTTTGACAATAAAAAATAAGTTAATTCCCAGATTTTGAATTAGGAAAATCAGTTAATGATAGATTACAAAAAGCCACAAAATATCATAATCACCCCAAACTATATGAGTACCCTATTATTTAAAAACAGAAGACTCTTAATCGCTACTAAGCACGAAAAGGAAAAAGTAATTGCTCCTTTACTAGAAAAAAGTCTTGGAGTAATCTGCTTTGTTAATGAAAATTTTGACACAGACCTATTAGGCACTTTTACAGGAGAAATAGAGAGAGAACTCGACCCGATAGCAACTGCAAGGCAAAAATGCCTTTTAGCAATGAAACTAAGCAACTGCGATTTAGGTGTAGCAAGTGAAGGTTCTTTTGGCGCTCACCCTTCCATATTTATTGCAAGTGCAGATGATGAGTTTTTAATATTTATCGATACAAAAAACAACTTGGAAATAATAGTCAGAGAACTGAGTATGGAAACCAATTTTAACGGAAGTGAAATTACGAATGAACAAGAACTATTGGACTTTGCTCAACTAGTACAATTCCCTTCCCACGGATTAATCCTTCGCCCATCAAAATCAGAAAATAGTACAATAATCAAAGGTATTACAAACCTAAAAGATCTGAAAAATACTTTTCATTTGTTACATGAAACGTTTAACAAAGTTTATGTTGAAACAGATATGCGTGCCATGTACAATCCTAGCCGGATGACTGTAATTCAAAACGCAACTAAAAAACTGGTTGAAAAGATAAATTCTTGTTGTCCTCAATGTAATATCCCAGGTTTTGGAATTACAGACGCTAAAAAAGGCTTAAAGTGTAGCTTATGTAGATCGACTACCAATTCAACATTAAGCTACATTTATACGTGCCAACATTGTCAATACACAAAAGAAGAAATGTACCCACATAATAAAACAACCGAAGACCCTATGTATTGTGACTATTGCAACCCATAACCTCTTTGAGAGCTTTCGTTAAGTAGCCAAGCTTAAGAACACAATTTTTGTTTCGTTTATTTATGGACTACTTTAAAAAAAAACATACAAACCTCACAATACTGCATCCATCTACTTACTATAGTTCATAACTAAATCAAACAACCTCCTTAAACTATTTTGAGCCATCTTCAATACCCCAAGCATCCAAGCTTCGCAGAATAGGTTCTAGCGATCTTCCTCTCTCGCTTAATGTGTATTCTACTTTTGGCGGAACCACTGGAAAAACTTTTCTAGAAATAAGGCCGTCCTTTTCTAATTCCCTGACGGTTTGCGTAAACATTTTATTTGAAATACCTGAGATCTGCTTTTGCAGCAATCCGGAACGCAAACCTCCATCCAATAGATGAAATAAAATTAAAGGTTTCCATTTAGTCCCTATTAAACTCATTGTATAATTAAGTGGACAATAATTTTTTTCGCTCATTTTAACTTTTAATATATTGATAATCTACATTTTACTCTTTTAAGTAACTATAGTACTTTATGGTTAGTACTTGCTAATTATGCAAATATAGCCTAATTTTGCAATCAAATACTATAACATATGACAACAAATACAAATTACCCAAAATCATTTTCACATATCGGGATTACAGTTCCGAATATAAAAGAGGCCGTTAAATTCTACTCCGAAGTAATGGGCTGGTACATTATTATGGAACCTTCTACAGTAAAGAAAGAAAAAGAAACGGCTATTGGCCAAATGTGTATTGACGTTTTTGGTGAAGATTGGGAAGAATTTGAAATTGCACATTTAGCAACTTCAGATGGTATAGGAATCGAATTATTCTCTTTCCCTAACGGAGTTAAAGAAGCCCCAGAATTCAATCCTTTCAATACGGGACTTTTTCATTTTTGTGTACAAGATCCAAACATTGAAGACCTTATCGAAAAAATTGTATCTTACGGTGGTAAACAAAGAATGCCTATTAGAGAATATTATCCAAAAGACAAACCATTCAAAATGTGTTACGTCGAAGATCCTTTTGGAATTGTTTTCGAAATATACACACACAGTTATGAACTAACGTATTCTTCGGGAGCCTACACGAAATAAAAACAAAACGTCCAATAAATTCTATTGGACGTTTTCAAATTTAACTAAAATGAAAAAAAGTCTTTATCTACTCTCTCTTTTTATAATAGTTGTTTCTTGTAAAGAAGCCACAAACAAGAAAACAGACACCGAAGTATCAAAACAAGCTGACAGTCTTACCGCACAAGTACAACAAGTTGCTGAATTCGTAGGACAGCAAGTTACAGGCGTTACTGTGAGTACTGCAGGACGAATTTTCGTAAACTTCCCTCGATGGAGAAAAGGGATTGACAATTCAGTTGTTGAAATTACCAAAGACAATCAGAAAATAGCCTTTCCTAATAAAGAATGGAATTCCTGGGAAATTGGTAACACGGCTGAAGATCATAAGTTTATCGGCGTACAATCTGTCGTTGCTTTCGAAAATATGCTTTATGTATTAGACACACGTAGCCCTCTATTTGGTGCCGTTCTCGACGCACCCCGACTTTTTGTTTTTAATCTAAGTGATAACAAATTAGAAAAAACCTATCTGTTACAAAAAGGTAGTTACTACCCTAATTCTTACATTAACGATTTACGCGTAGACAAAAAACATAATAAAATCTATTGTACTGATTCTGGTAGAGCTGGTTTAATTGTACTAGACATGACTACTGGAATAACTACTAGAGTTTTAGACAATCATTTCTCTACAAAAGCAGAACAAGCCTATTTAACTTTTGGCGACAAAAAATGGGAGAATACGATTAATTCTGACGGAATTGCATTAGACACAAAAAATGACCTACTCTACTATCATGCTCTAACGGGGTATAGTTTATATTCAGTATCCACAAAAGCATTAGCCAATGGAACTAATAAAGAAGTAGAAAAGTCAGTGAAATTAGTAGCCAAAACAGCAGCTCCAGATGGAATGATTCTAGACGAAAATGGTACTTTATATTTTGCTGATTTAGAAAACAACAAAATCATGTACCGAAAACAAGAAGGTAGCATTCATACATTAGTTGAAGGCGAAAAAATTAGATGGGCCGATACCTTTAGTATCTATAACAACTACTTGTACTTCACAAATTCCAAGATTAATGAAGTTACTGGCGATATTTCAACTATGACTTTTACTTTGAATAAAATAGAATTACCTCTGAAATAAAA
This sequence comes from Flavobacterium gillisiae, assembly GCF_900107635.1. Taxonomy (GTDB): domain Bacteria; phylum Bacteroidota; class Bacteroidia; order Flavobacteriales; family Flavobacteriaceae; genus Flavobacterium; species Flavobacterium gillisiae. The sequence goes on along the minus strand of NZ_FNRD01000013.1, from coordinate 119,459 downwards.
ACGTTGCATTGACATAATTGCTGCGGCTACTTGTGGCTAAAAACAATCAAAAAAAGACCGCTTTTAAATTACTTTAAAAGCGGTCTTTTATATTGAATTGATTGCTATTCCATGTAAATTCTATATTAAAAAATTCCCAATCGTACCTTTGGTGTACTCACTCCTATTTGTGTACTCACTGTAGTTCTCGAAGATCTATTCTCATAACGTGGTTCCCTATATTCATAGTAATAGTATCCTGCATGCTGATACCAATACTCACTGTGATGACAATGGCTATCACAATGGTCGTGGTGCGTTGCATAACCTTCTTTTTTACCTTGAAGATAAGCGCGATGTCCTCTTCTGTCGTTTTTCTTTAATTCCTTTTCGTACTGTTTTTGTTCCTCCCAAAATGTACGTTCCTCTGTTTTGCTTTTTGCTTCAAACTTTTGTTCGTATTGCGCATCTTCTAAACCTCTTTGTTGGTAATAGGACACACTATGTTTTGTTTCTACTTGGGTATCATTACTAACTCTGGCTTGTTGAGCATTCACATTGGGTACAAAAGAAAAAATTAGTAGTAATAATGCGGCTTTAACTGTTTTCATAATTTTAAAATTAGTGTTAGTACAATAGTATCTCATTGATAACTTCAATAGTAAGACAACTTCGTACCTGTTTACCCTACCTTACTATTCACTAATTTTAAAAAATATTTATTTTAAGTTACTATTCATAAAATCAATCACCTCATCTAAGCGGTCGCTCCAAGGATAAAAGTACTGTGTAACCATAGGAACATGCTTTTTGTTTATTGGTATTGCTTTCACTTCTGGCTGAAAAGGATGCAAGGCATCAATAAAACGCTTATTAGTTGTTTTTATAGAAGCATAGGTTTTATCGCCAACATAAATTAAAAAAGGAGGCGTGTTTTTATCTAAAAAATAAATGGGCGAGGCATCTTGCCATCTAGCAGGCGAGTTAGTCCAGGTTGTGATATAATTGTATTCGGTAGTAGGTGGGTTTTCCTCTAAATAATATTTCATGTCTAATCCAGCGGCATCATTCAATATAATTCCGGCAATACTCTTAGGATCAATTCCGTACTTCGGATTCATAACTGCTAATGCCCCTAAATGTCCTCCTGCCGAATGCCCAGTTACAAAGACTGCATTTGGGTTACCCTTGTATTTACTAATACTGTCTTTCGTCCATTGAATCACGGCAGCAATTTGCCTGGCCATCCCATCATAATCCGTATTTGGACTTAAAGTATAATCGGGGATAACAGTGACTACTCCTTTGCGCGCAAAGTTTCGACCTAACAAATCATAAGTCCCTTTTCGTCCACTATTCCAGTAGCCTCCATGTACAAAGATTAACACAGGCAGCTGTTTTGCTTTTGAATTTCTAGGAACAAAAACATTCATTTTCGGCGCCGCTATTGTGTTTTCTTTCGAAGAAACCAAATAAGAAGCATCTGTAATTTTCTTTGAGGCACAACTCCCCAACAAAAGACTATTGAGGAGAACTAGTATCGCAATTTTATAACGCATGGTTTTTTTACAAATATATAAATTAAAGAAAAAAGACTCGTATTAATTCTGAATTGCCATCCTCTAATTTTCCTTCCGATGAAAATAAAAAATATGATAACGGAAAGAAATGGAATTCATTAGCTTTGTAACGATATACGATCGTTTGAAATGGATGGTAGATTTGTAGTTACGCTTGCTGCTAATAGTAAAGTGAATGAGAATAAGGTATCAGAAACCCGAAAGCGACCCTATTTGTAGCGACCCGAAAGTTATTGTCTTTGCATTTAGAATTGCCCTTTAATTAAAAAAAAACATGAAGCACACTATATTAATTGTTCCAGGATTAGGAGACTCAGGAGAGACGCATTGGCAAAACTATTGGCTACAGCATTTTGAAACTGCCCAAAAAGTAGTTCAGAAGGATTGGGACAATCCTCTTTTAAAAGATTGGTTGGAAAGCTTAAACTCTTCAATCGAATCGGCGGAAGGCGAAATCATTATCGTTGCTCATAGTCTCGCCTGCTCGCTAATCAGTCATTGGTCAAAAGAAAACAAAATTGACAAAATAGTTGGTGCCTTACTTGTTGCACCAGCAGATGTAGATTCTCCAGCGCATACCCCAGAACAAACCAGAAACTTCTCCCCCATTCCCCTATTAAAATTAGATTTTCCGACAGTAGTAATTACAAGTTCCAATGATCCTTATATTTCAGTAGAAAGAGCCGAGTTCCTTGCCGAAAAATGGGGAAGTACTTTTATAAATATTGGCGAGAAAGGCCATCTGAATTCCGAGTCAAAATTAGAATATTGGCCCGAAGGACAAGAAATCCTTCAATCGTTACTGGAGTTTATAGAAAGGAATCAATAGTTTTATCCATCTGATCTAAACTCTTGTCGGTTCTACCAAAATAAAATAGCGATGAATTGCGTTATAAATCAACCAAAACACAACCTCTTTCCCTTCTTTCGAAAATTAAAATGATGAGAAAAATAACGTGCCTACTCTTAGTCCTATTTTCAATTAGCAGTTGTTCCACAGATACGAGCGACTCTGAGAATAAAGCCATCATTGGAAAATGGAATTGGGTTGAATCTTCAGGCGGAATTGCCGGAATTACAACAACACCAGAGTCAACCGGTAAATCAATTCAATTAGAAATCTCAAACACAACAGTAAAAAGATATACGGATGGGGTTTTAGTTTATGAATCCTCCTACTCTATTCAAAACGGAAATTCCATTTTTGGAGGAGAAAAAAAATTAATTATCTATGAAAATGATTCAAAACAGTCTTTCGTGAGAACTGATAGTCAATTGATGCTAAACGATGAATGTTACGACTGTTACCTCAATAAATACATAAAAAAATAATACTATTATCTATACTTATTTCAAATCAACAAAATGACTCCATCATAATGTACAGCACTGTACAAACAAACGAAGTTTACTATATATTTACCTGTCAATTAGATTCATTTTGTCGCTGCTTTTAAGCATAACATTTTTTACGATATGGAACGAATAAATAAAGTAGCTCATACAAAACCCTTTTTATAACTGGTTTTAATCAACAAGCAAAATGGAAAATATCAAAATATTTATAAACTACATCGCAGCAACTATCGAAATCTTAGGGTGCATTACTATTTTTACAGGCGTAGTTTATTCCCTCGTAAAGTCACTTGTACTGTTTTATAAAAGAAAACCAGAACCGTTTATTGAATTGAGACAAACGCTGGGAAAATCAATACTTTTAGGACTTGAAATATTAATCGCAGCTGATATAATTGCCACAGTAGTTGCAGAGCCAACGTTGGAATCAGTATCGATTTTAGGCTTAATTGTATTTATCAGAACGATAATGAGTTTATCATTGCAGGTCGAACTCGAAGGTAAATTTCCATGGCAAAAAAATAAAATTTAAATAAATCAATAACCCTTTATCAAATACCCAAACTATGTTAGCAAAAAAAAATTGGCACCAAAAGCATTTTGACACCTTAGGGTTTGGCAGCCGTCTGGCCGATGCCGTGGCTAAAAGTATGGGGTCGTGGAAATTCATAATTGTACAAACAGTATTAGTCGTTCTTTGGATGACCTTAAACCTAATCGCCTTTATGAAACATTGGGATGTCTATCCTTTTATTTTGCTTAATCTGCTGTTCTCAACGCAAGCGGCTTATGCAGCTCCGATTATCATGATGTCTCAAAACAGACAAAACGAAAGAGACCGAGCCCAAGCGCAGGCTGACTATCAGACTAATCTTGATGCCAAACTAGAAATAGAAGCGCTGACATCAAAACTGAATAGTATTGAAGTCGACAAATTAGACAAAATAATCAGACTGTTAGAACAAATGGAAAAACAGCCCTAATTAAAGAATGAAATCATTCATCTAGATTTTAATTTTTCATGATTTTTACTTCGAAAAAAAAATCATTAATAAGCTCATTTAACCCGAAACAAGCTGGGCATAAATGAGCTTATTTTTTTTATTCGGACATTAAAGTCCAACACTTCTTTTAATTACCTAAGCTGTTTATCACCCTTTTTACTTTGGAAATAACCCAAAAAGAAAGCTAAAATTCACCAAGAAAAACCACATATTGTTATTACAAAGAAACACCCTATTATTTTTAGTTAAAAAATACCTATTTTATTGATTTTAAGTTAATTAACAGTTTTTATGAGCTTATTTTTTTTAATTTTAATAGAAACAAAAAGCAAAATATTAATATTTAAATTCAATTATCATGGCAACTCCAACAGGAAAAACACTAGAAACTACAACAGCAAAAACAAATTCGGCTCATGGATTAAGAGATTTATTCGAAGTGGGATTGAAGGATATTTATTATGCAGAAAAAATACTGAGCAAAACACTACCTAAAATGGCAAAAAATGCTTCAACTCCAGAATTAACTACTACTCTAAATAAACACTTAACGGAAACTAATGAACACATTTCCCGATTGGAAAAAATATTTGAAGTTACCGGTATCAAACCTGCAGCAAAAAAATGCGAAGCAATAACAGGTATTCTAAAAGAGAGTGACGAAATGATCAATAAAACAGATCAAGGAATTGTTCGTGACGCTAGTATAATTGCCTCTGAACAAAAGATAAAACATTATGAAATTGCAACTTATGGTACTTTACATGCTTTTGCAAAAACAATGGGAGAAAATAAAGCAGCTGATCTATTAGCTATGACCCTTGACGAGCATAAAAAAGCCGACGCTGGATTAACTGAGTTAGCGATGGCTTCGATTAACAACAAAGCTTTTAAAGCCGATGCTATTTCAAACCCACGGATGTAATTCTTGATCCAAAAATAAATTATTTAAGAAGCCTGTTCCGTACAGGCTTTTTTTATGTGACTTCTATTTTAGGAAATAAGCATTTTAAATGTTGAACGTTAAATATTTGCTTGTGTAACAAAAGTTACTGACAAAGCTTTTCCTTTGTACTACTTTTGCCTTATCAAATTAGAGTACACGATACATACGATTGAATAACAGTGCTCCTTTTGAGACCAATTCTAACTTTATAAATTAAACAAAATGAGCGTAGAAAAAATAATCAAAGAAAACGAAGGAACCATTGTAGATGTCCGTTCTTACGGTGAGTTTATGGGAGGTAATGTAATAGGTTCCCTTAATATTCCGCTAAATGAAATACCAGAAAGAGTAGAAGAATTAAAAAAACTGAAAGCCCCTTTAGTACTATGTTGCGCCTCTGGAAACAGAAGCGGACAAGCACAACATTTCCTTTCTCAACTTGGAATAGAGTGTTATAACGGGGGATCTTGGTTAGACGTAAATTATTATAAATCACAAGCAACAAAATAAAATGATAAACACATTAAAAAAACTATTTGGCATCGGACCAAAAGTAGACTACGCCGATTTAGTAAAACAAGGAGCTGTAATTTTAGATGTTCGTAGCCCAGGAGAATACAAACAGGGACATATAAAAGGTTCGATAAATGCTCCATTAAATGATCTTTCGAGACATATTCCAAAATTAAAAAAAGACGCTACTATTATTACTTGTTGTGCATCAGGAATTCGAAGTGCTTCTGCAAAAAGCATCTTAAAATCGAGTGGTTTTGCACAAGTTCATAACGGCGGAGGCTGGAGTAGCTTACAAAACAAAATATAATGATTGTACAAAATCTATTAAATGATTGGCATTTCATGCGTTTTATCCGTCTTGCTCTTGGAGTTTATATCGGTATACAAGCGTTTCAAACCCAAAGCATTCTTTCAGGGCTTTTAGCCGGTTTTCTATTATACCAAGTCGTTACAAATTCTGGCTGCGGTGGAGCGAATGGTTGTTCAGTGCCACTGAAGAAAAAGAATAATGACACCGTGGAAGATGTCGAATATGAAGAAATAACAACAAAATAAATTAGAATTACAGCATATAAAAAGCCCCAATTTGGGGCTTTTTATTTTATTAAGGTTTAAAAATTAATACAAACAAATACTCGTATTGCATCATTAGTATTTGATTATAAAAACTATAAACCTTACAACAAATTAAATATTCAGATAAAATTTAGGCGTCCATTTTTAGAAAACCATTCCCTTGACAGTAAACAAACATCGGCACAACCAGCATAATATATAGCCACAGTGTTGTCGCTAATCATCTTCATTAGCTACCTGGCTTTTTCTCATAGGCCATAGCTCCATTACTATTAGGCTAGCAACTCGTACTATGTTTAAACGAACTTAATAAAATGGAATTATTCGTTTTGGTATTATTTATTAATTTAGTTGAGATAAGTAAGTCGTAAAACCACATCCTTCGAAAATACTAGAAACAGTATCCAAAGCTTTTGAGTTATGACCTTCCAACAGAAATTCTTTCTCTAAATTTTTATCTGTAGAGATATTGATGATTTCTACTATTTTAGAATGAGGAAAAATAAGATCAAAACTCAGTTGGTTGTTTATCGACGATGTAAACTCATCTTCATTTTCCATAATAATGATGATTTTTGCGGTAGCGACTTCTTTTATTTTTTCAACAACGACTGCATCATTGATACAAAAACCAGAAAGAATAATAATATCTGCTTCCCAACTGGCATTTACAGCACAATCCATTTTCTCAATATAGCCATGGCGATTGTGCGCCAAAAGACTTTCATGAATATCTGAAAGTGCTTTTTGGTTTTTATCGAATAATAAAAGTTGATACTGTTCAGATAATTCTTTGAGTACTGCAAAATTTCTTTTCTCAGCAGCACCAATAACGGCAATCGTTCTTACATTTTCCATTGTCCTTGTTTTTACTATTGCAAAACTACAGTAAGAAACAGCTTATTTCCATTGAGTTAGAACAAGAAATACCATTGATCTAAATCAATTTTATTTTCGAAGATTGATTTGTTTTCGCACCCGGCTTAGTGTTTCTGGAGTAAGACCAAGGTAGGATGCAATCATGTGCTGGGGTACACGCGCAATGATATCAGGATAAGAGATAGTGAGTTTTGTATACTTTTCTTCAGCGGTGGCTGTTAGTGCGGAGTTGACTCTTGTCTGCAAGGCGATATAGGCATTTTGCAACAAAAGCCTTTGGTAGCGTTCAAAAACCGGCAGTGCATCCATTAATTCCTCCCTTGCAGTCGCTGTTAACAACAACAGTTCTGAATCTTCAATAGCTTCAATCGTAAAGGTGGAATGCACCCCCATTAAAAAGCTCGATAAATCAGTAATCCACCAGCCTTCAAAAGCAAACTGCATAATGTGTTCCTGTCCTTTTTCATCGGTAGTATAGGAACGTAAAATTCCTTTTTCAATAAAAGCGTTATAGGTACAAACATCGCCTTCTAACAGCAAAGTCTGCTTCTTTCGTATTTTTTTTGGAATAAAAAAAGTCTTACACACCTCAAAATCGGCCTCGGTTAGTGTTACTTTATCTCCAATGCTTTTTGCTAATTGTTCATACATGTTCGCAAGATAATAATTACTGAATCAATTAAAAAAACCAATTGTAAAAAGGATCAACCTGTAAAAAGGAAATCCTTAAATAAATACTGCTGCAGCCTTTATTCCTTGTCAATTGTGCCACAAATAGCCCTAATAACAAAATCAAAAATCATTTGTCTTACGGCAAAATAAAAATTACCTTTGGCACAGTTTAACTTTTACACACAAAATGAAGCCTAACACACAACAATTAAAGGATTTAACTATCCAAGTCAGAAGAGATATCCTTCGAATGGTACATGCAGTCAACTCAGGTCATCCAGGTGGATCACTTGGTTGTACAGAATTTATGGTAACATTATACCAAAACCTAATGGACCGCAAAGAAGGTTTTGATATGGACGGAATTGGAGAAGATCTTTTCTTCCTTTCTAACGGACATATCTCACCAGTTTTCTACAGCGTTTTGGCAAGAAGTGGTTATTTTCCAGTTTCGGAATTAGCTACTTTCCGTCTAATCAATTCAAGACTACAAGGACACCCAACTACTCACGACGGTTTACCAGGAGTTAGAATTGCATCTGGTTCTCTTGGACAAGGTATGTCTGTAGGTATTGGAGCTGCTCAAGCTAAAAAACTGAACAATGACAATCATTTAGTTTACACCCTTCATGGTGATGGTGAATTGCAAGAAGGTCAAAACTGGGAAGCAATCATGTATGCATCTGCAAAAAAAGTAGACAACCTTATTGCTACAATCGATTTAAACGGAAAACAAATTGATGGAACAACAGACGAAGTATTAGCAATGGGAAGTATCCGTGCTAAATTTGAAGCTTTTGACTGGGATGTTATTGATATCAAAGAAGGTAACAGCATCGAAGCAATTATCGCAGGAATGACAGAAGCAAAATCTAGAACAGGAAAAGGAAAACCAGTTTGTGTGCTATTGCATACTGAGATGGGTAATGGAGTTGACTTTATGATGCATACTCATGCATGGCATGGTAAAGCACCTAATGATGCACAACTAGAAACTGCATTTGCTCAAAATCCAGAAACCTTAGGTGATTACTAATAAGTAAAAAGATACTGAAATAAATTCAGCATAAAATGAAAAAATATACAAATACAGGAAGTAAAGATACTCGTTCAGGTTTTGGAGCGGGAATGACTGAATTAGGTCAAAAGAATGAAAACGTAGTTGCACTTTGTGCTGATTTAATTGGGTCGTTAAAATTTGACGATTTCAAGAAAAATCACCCAGAGCGTTTTTTCCAAATTGGAATTGCTGAAGCAAACATGATTGGAATTGCAGCTGGATTAACTATTGGAGGTAAAATTCCATTCACAGGAACTTTTGCTAACTTTTCTACAGGAAGAGTATATGACCAAATTCGCCAATCAGTAGCTTACTCTGAGAAAAACGTAAAAATCTGTGCTTCACACGCAGGTTTAACTTTAGGTGAAGATGGTGCAACACACCAAATTCTTGAAGATATAGGATTAATGAAAATGTTACCAGGAATGACTGTAATCAATACTTGCGATTACAATCAAACTAAAGCGGCTACATTAGCACTTGCTGATCATCACGGACCAGCTTACTTACGTTTTGGACGTCCAGTAGTGCCTAACTTCATGCCAGCTGACGAGCCATTTGTTATTGGAAAAGCAATCCTACTTAGCGAAGGAGCTGACGTAACAATCGTAGCGACTGGACATTTAGTTTGGGAAGCACTTATTGCTGCTGAAGCACTAGAAGCAAAAGGAATTTCTGCGGAAGTAATCAATATACATACGATCAAACCATTGGACGAAGAAGCAATTCTGAAATCTTTGGCTAAAACAAAATGTATCGTTACTGCCGAAGAGCACAATATCCTTGGTGGTCTTGGCGAAAGCATATCAAGAGTATTAGCATTGAACAATCCTGCTCCACAAGAGTTTGTTGCGGTTAATGACAGCTTTGGAGAATCAGGAACACCTGAACAATTAATGGAAAAATACAAGTTAAACAATCAAGCAATTGTTGAAGCTGTAGAAAGAGTTATTAAAAGAAAATAATTCACATACATATCCAAAAAAAAATCCCATTCGCTTAGAATGGGATTTTTTTGTTTTCAGTGTATACTTAATTAATGACAGGTTTTATCTAAATGCCTTTTAATTCTTGCCGTGTTACTTGTATTACCATCACAACTTGGAATAGCAGCAAAAGGATAAACAACACCATTATTTGTAATTTCGATTCTTGTACCGTAACCATCTGCATCATCATCGACATCAAAAAAGTTAGGAATCCCATCGCCATCAGTATCATCAGGATTCACAACACCAGTGGCTAAAATTCTCATATAACCATCTCCATTTAAATCCTCCAAGTATGATGGTATACCATCACCATCCTGATCCAATCGCTGTAACTCATATAGCTTAAAGCTAAAAACTAAAGGTGCATAAGGTGGAATAGCAGCACTTCCAGAGGCAAAATATCCTAATCCTGAAGGAATAAACATAATCCCTGCCCCAAAATCATTATACGCTACTGTTCCATCTGCTTTTGTAGTGTAAGTTCCCGTTTTGAACTGTGGGAAAATCTCGCTCCAGCCAGCAATAACGCTATACAAACTTAACATTTGTTGAGGGTACTTCACTTCTTCAAACTGCGTCGCGGTTAATGTAGTAACGCTTGATGCCAATGTTTGCTCTAAATAATCACCTTTATAAGATGCTAAAACGGCATCTACATTACAAGGCGCAGTACCAGTTCCTTCTCTTAGTACTAAATAATATAATTTATAAGTAATATCGTGCAAAGATACATCTCTACTTAGCAATTTAGGAAAAGTTGTTTTGCCTTTATAAGACATTACGGAAGGTTGAGTTCCTCCAACAGGAATCTTAGTAAATACCACATCCTGATCATCAGAAGAACCAGGCTTATCTGAAACCGTTATATAATAGGTATTCAAATATTCTTCAATATCAGTAATATCAGTAGCATATTGTACTGCGTAGTCTCTAGGAGGTGTAATTTCAGTAGTATCATTCTTCGAACATGAAAATAAAGAGAGGGTTGTAATTGATAAAATAAAATAATACTTAAATTTGTTCATTATAGCTGATTTTTAAGTGCGCAAGATACAATATTGATTGATTTTTGTAAACAATTTAACTCTGATTTTAGAATTTTTATGAGAATAGATAAATATTTATGGTGTGTCCGATATTACAAGACTAGAAATATGGTAACAGAAGCATGTAAAAAAAATCATGTTACTGTAAATGGACTTGTAGCAAAACCATCAAAGGAGGTTTTTCCTACTGATAAAATCACGTTCAGAAAAGACCAGATTACACAAATCATTACGGTTTTAGATATTCCAGAAAGCCGTTTAGGTGCGAAACTGGTTGATATGTATCGAAGAAATGATACTCCAGCCGAAGCCTACCAGCATCTAGAACTGTTGAAATTATCAAAGGAGCACTATCGAAAAAATGGTACCGGAAGACCTACCAAGAAAGACAGAAGGGATATTGATGAGTTTGGAAATGAAATCAAAACCGACGAAGAGCAAGAGGACTAGTCTTAACGCTATTACTCTTCAAAAACTAAACTTTAAACTAAAAAAATGAGCAAAAATATCATTTTAACGAATCAAGAAATTGAACATAAAATAAAAAGAATAGCCTACCAGATCTATGAGACCTTTGTCGATGAAGATGAAGTTGTTCTTGCAGGGATAGCAAGCAATGGATTCGTTTTTGCAGAAAAAATCGCCAAAGAACTACAAAACATTGCGACCTTAAAAGTTTCGCTATGCGAAGTTAAAATCAACAAGGTCAACCCAGAATTACCTATACACACTTCTTTGACAAAAGAAGAATACGCAAACAAGGGCCTAATCCTTGTCGATGACGTCCTAAGCTCGGGCACGACCTTAATCTACGCCATAAGACACTTTTTAGACGTTCCCTTGAAAAAATTCAAAACAGCAGTTCTAGTAGACCGAAATCATAAGAAGTATCCAGTAAAGGCTGATTTCAAAGGAATCTCTCTATCCACGTCTCTACTAGAGCACGTTCAGGTTGTTTTTGATGAAAACGAAAATAGTTATGCCTATTTAAGCTAAAATCGCAACAATATCCAGAACTGTTTGATCGACAGTTTTATCATCTACAGTAACTTTATGTTGCGCCTGATTGTAATAATAGCTTCTTTCAAAAAGATGCACAGCAATAAACTCCTTCATCTCCTCTTCATTTTTATTGGCGATAAGGGGTCTTTTGCTTTTATTAACGACAAGTCGATTGAATAAGGTCTCAATTGACGCTTTCAGATATATAGAAACTACATCATCCCGATTTAACAACTCATGGTTATTCGCATAACAGGGAGTTCCGCCACCAAGACCAATTATCATTTGCCCGGGAGCGTCTAATAATTCAACAAACGCTTCATGCTCCATCTTCCTAAATTTGATTTCTCCGTGCTGTTCAAAAATAGCATTTATAGTCAAACCCGCTTTTTTTTCAATATATGTATCCAAATCGACAAATGGTTGCCCATTGATTTTCGCTAGTGTTTTAGCGATTGTTGACTTACCGCAACCCATATAACCTAATAATATAATTTTCTTCATAGAATAAAACCTTGTAAACTAAGACGTTAAAATTTATTGTTAAAAAAAGACAAATTTAAAGCAAAAAACTTTGGAAAACATCAAATAAAGTCCTTATATTTGCACCCGCATTCAAGCAATGAAATACAAGACTCGATAGCTCAGTTGGTAGAGCACATCACTTTTAATGATGGGGTCCTGGGTTCGAGCCCCAGTCGGGTCACAATTAAGTGATCAACACCTAATATTTCAAATTGAATGCAATGACTCGATAGCTCAGTTGGTAGAGCACATCACTTTTAATGATGGGGTCCTGGGTTCGAGCCCCAGTCGGGTCACAAAAGGTCGAGTAATTTATTACTTGACCTTTTTTATTTTCAGGCCACGTGGAGAAACGGTAGACTTGCCAGCTTGAGGGGCTGGTGCTCGCAAGGGCGTGTGGGTTCAAATCCCACCGTGGTCACTATTAGTATTGATTTCATTGGCTTAACGCCTTTTTTAGTCAACATTTAGTCAACAAATACAAAAAACGCCTTATTTCTTATGATTTAAGGCGTTTCTTTTTGTGTTACTTTATATTACTTAATACAAGTCTACTTTACTCTACTTTATGCTATTTAATTAATTTAATGAATTTAATGAATTACATAATCATTAAACGTTCTAATGTACCACTAGGAAAACTATCGGCTAATTTAATCCTCTTTTCAAGTTTTAAATATCGCTTTGTAGGTTTACCGCTGTAATGCGTTTTAAAGTACTTCTTATATCTTTCTGAATAAACGGCATCAGGAACAAAGGCTTTATCGAATACGGCTGTTAAGCTTCTCCATTTCTTAGATTCCGTTTGCTTTTCGTATATCATATTAAACGCTGTACGATGCAAAAACATTCCACTATCTAAATATAGCTTTCTACAAAGTTTGTGTGTTACAGGGCATTTAAAATAGTACAAATATCCTTTACCTAAGTTTGAAGGAACTTCGATAATTTTAACTTTATAATTTTTTGGCTCTCCACTTGCTATGTAATTTAATACAATGTATTTTTCAAATTCTAAGAAACTAACTTCGATATTGATTTTAGAGTGTGTGTCTCCGTTTCTGCTCCAGCTAATAACTCCAGACTTACAACCTCTCTTTAAATATTCCCACTCTTTTAATTTGGTCATACTGATTGTTAGACAATCATCAACGGTTTTATTATAATTTGCTGGTCGTGGCATAGTTTGTATTTTTCTGTGAAACCTAAATTACTAAGGAATATCGAAGTATAAATATAATTTATTAAATCCTAAAACAGCATTGTTTTTGATTATATTTGTATTGGTTTTATACAATGCCTGTGTAATACTATTTGAACAAAAAAAAGGCATTCCATTGCGGAGTGCCTTTTATGTTTTTTATACTAAATCCAAAATCCTACCAACCATCATTAGAAACAGATACTATGCTATTTTCAATATTTACCATTGTTGATTTTATTTCTTTTTCAAGATTTGTATTTAGCTCTTTAAAAGATTCTTTATTAGCTTCTTTAACTAGCTCTCTTTTTTTCTCGCCAATCAAACCTTGTTTCAAAAATTTTTCCATTACTTCATTAAACTCATTAACTTGGGTGTCTATATTGCCATTAAGGTTTACGCATCTAAAATTTAAATCATCATAGCCGTAGTCTTTCTCGGATGCAATATTAACCAAAGTATAAATTACTCTGTATTTATTGTCTTTAATGTTTATTTCTATCGTGTGGTTGTATTTTACAGTGGAATATTCTGGAATATTCTTCATATTAGGACATAGGATTTTTGTAGAACTTTTTTGCTGAACCTCATTAATTCCTTTTATAATTATAGTGCCTGATTCCAAATCATTCATTTGAATGACATTCTTTGAGGAATTATAATTTATCGCAATCCATTTATTAACTGATGAGAATATTTCAGATTTTGTCTTATCTTTTGCCTCAAAGACTCCCGTTATACTCTTAGCTTCGTTTGTAAATTCTTGTGCGTTTATTAATCCAGTAATAAGCAACAATATTAATGCTGTTTTTTTCATAATTTCAATTTTTAATTCTATACAATAAACAACTTAACCCTAAATAAAACAACACCCACTTTTAGTGATATTTTAAATCAAATAAAAGGTATTCTGTTTAGGTTAGTTTTTTTGATTTACTTTTTTTTTTAAAATTATTCTTCTACTGCGTGACTTCCTGTTATTTTATAGTCTTTATCCATAGATACAATGTCATTGTATAACTCTTTCGCACCATACGAATTATTTGCTCGGTATTTATGACTTATTGTATAGTACAGAAATTTATCCTTTGGCTCATTGTCAAATTGTTCGTGTGTCATTCCCTTTGATTCATAAACTTTTATTTTTTTCTCTACCGTTACAGTGTCTAAAATCTCAATTGAAATTTTTTCATAACTTGCTGGGTCTTTAAAATTTGTTTTAACATGTTCAGAAATACTTTTTTCAAAAGGGGATTCTTTAGCACAACTAAAAAGCATTACTAAAGCTAAAAGGGAAAATAATTTTTTCATAATTTTTTTATCAAATCTAATATTAATACCAGCATTACTATTACGGTTTTCCTCATTTTTAGTAATTTATTCAAAATCAATCTCAGGAAATTTATATTTTTCTTTCAATTCACCCGTTGAAATTGGGGTTTCGTTAACCTCATCAACTTCGTGAAACCTTAAATATTCTCGAAAGAAAAGTTCGCCTCTGTCATTCGCCTGTTGTATGTCAATTTGATTGAAAATACTATTTTGTATATCAGTATCAAAAATAGTATTCAAGTCATTTATAATAGGTATTTGTTGAGTTGAAAGCTTTGGATATAATTCGTTAAACTCGTTTGCCCTATTGGTTTTATTTTCTATATCCATAATATTAAGCAATTCCGTTTTTATTTCATTCATTAAAAATTCATTTCGACTAAGTCTAATATCAGTTTTAAAGCCTGTAATATCAATTAATATAAAAAGCATTTGTTTTGCCTTTGGTCTATTGTTTACTAATCGATTAAACGCTTTTAGTTCCCTTTCATAAACCTTAATTTTCTTTTGTACAAATGCATTTTGTCGTTGTTTTGGTAACGATAATGACTTAATAGTAACATCCTTTATACTGCTATTATAAAGGGTGTTACTGCTAACTTGTTTTCGTTGTTTTCTGTGGTGTCCTGTACATATTAAATTATAGTACTGAACTATTGCAAAACTCAATTTATTCAAATCTTTACGGCCTTTAAAACTTAACTCATAAATATAACCAAAGTCATTATTACTTATACGCTCCTCTAACAAATCAAATAAATCTTTGTAGTTGCATTGAATATTAACCAGCTTTTCGGCTTCGCTTCTTGCTGTTATAAAATCAATATTTCTTTTAAAGTTCATATTTTCAGTAACATTCCAATTTCTACTTTTTGAAATTAAAAATGTAGAATTCACTTGTTTATACTTTGAATATAAAGCACGAACATTAAAAATGTAATTTGAATTTTGGCGAATATGTTGTAGTATAAAAAGTCTTTCAAACGGTTGTAACGGCCTGTTATTCAATGTTCTCAACGTGCTAAACATAACGTTGCAACTACCTATAAATCGGCTGTAATCGGCTGTATAGTCGTTTAAATTATAACTCGCGCTATGATATTCATATTTACCTAAATAAAATTTAAAGCCGTTTGCTATTCCTTTAATTTCGGGTTTTTTATATTCGACTTTTGAAATTAGATTTAATCCTTTAGGTATCGAATTGATATAAGCAAACTTTAACCGTTTCGTACCAACTGCAAAACTTTCTTTAACCTGTGGGCGGTTTAATTCCTTAATCCCAAAATCGCAATTTGGCGGAACTTGTAAAAGTTGCGGTTTGGTTTTATCATCTATAAATATAATTGCATCGTGTAGCCTCGCACCTTGTTTTAAATCATTCTTAGTTACAAAATTTGTAATCGCCAAAGCTTCATATTCTGTCATAGAGAAAATAAATTTTCTGTTACTGTTGTGTGTTAACGAAATAAGCTTTTCGCATTGTTGAGGTGTATAACCACATTCAATAAAAAAGGCGGTTGTTTCCTGTTTGCTTTTATATTTCCCACTATTGCAAATGGTATTAAATAAAATCTTTGCTTCGCCTCGTTTGATTCCTTTTGATTTCATCAAATTATTATAAACGTGGTCTTTTAAAGTTGCTCCAGCTTTTATGTCTAAGAAAGTAGGGAACGCGCTCTTAATATCACATTCAATAATTTTAAACGGTGCTAATGGTCTTAATTGCCGTGAAGTCTTAACCAAAGGATTATATTCCCTATCATCTTTTATTGAATTCTTAAAATTCTTAGTTGGTAATTTCAATTCATTACATACTAAAAACAATATACCGTAATACCATTGATTAACCAATGTGAAACCATTTATAGGAATACGTTTTTCTTTTCTACTGTCTATATCATTATATTTTTTTTCTAAATAATTTTGATCAAATTTATAGTTGTCAGTTGGTAGCTTTTCGCCTGTCTTTATGTAGTGATTTACATAGTCAATATGCTGGTGGTGGCCAAAATATTGAGAATTAAAAAACCAAGCACTTTGTATAATTAACCAGCAATGTTTAAAATAAGGTGCGTCTTTCATTGTACAAAAAACTACATCTATTTCGTGAATTGCGGTGTATGGTGTCAGGTTGTTTGCATCGAGAAAACCTTTAACCATTTCGAGCGTATAATATTCGTTTTTTATTTCATCCGTGAATATCTCAGAATAAAAATAAGCCATTGCCAAAAGTGTTATCTCTGAAAACGGAATACCGCTGTTGTTCTTATTATCGCCTTTCAAATTATTTAAAGCATTAATAAAAACAACGTCGATATTGTCCGAAATACGTTTTTGTATGTCGGTCTTTAAATTAGAATTATTAAAAAAATCTAACTTAATCCATTCAGCAATATAGGTTTTTGACACGGCTGGTGTTGTTGCCGTGTTCATTACCTATTCTTTTTTATTTGCTTTGAATAAAAATGTATTGGTAGTCAATAAATGTGCGCGGTGTCCTGTGAATTTACAGTATACTTTTTTATCTGACTGCTCCAGCAAACCTTGTTTTTCTAGTTGGCGTTTATACCGACACATTGCCTCGATATTCAATTCAAAGGCGGTGCAAATCGCTTTTTTTGTTTCGGGATTTACCTTTAATGCTTTATAGAAAATAGTTGTTTCGGGAAGTGTTTTAAAAAATGAATAATCACTAATGTAAAATTTCAAAACGCTGGTTCTAACAAAGTCAATGTGCTGTTGTGCCTGTGTGTTCCTATTTTTCATAATATTAATGATTAATAGGTTTCACGGCTTCCAATACTTCTACCTTCTTATAGTAGACTTTGTTTCCTATGCCGTAGCTTTTCAGCTTACCGCTTTTTGTATGCTTCCAAAGTGAAGTTTTATTGAAAGATAATAATTTGCAAACCTCATCCCTTGTGAGTAATGGATTTTCGGTTTCTTTTGACTCTGTTGCTGTTTGAGTTTCAAACAATGGTTTTAGAGCTTCGGCTAATTGCTCTATTGTGTAGCCTTGAATTAAAATTTGTGAAGTCATTGTACTTACTATTTAAAGTGAAGTACAAATGAATCTTAGGGTATTTTTAGGGATTCCCTAAATCGTTTCATCTAAGTTGAAACCAATGTTTATAAGCTGTTTTTCAACTTTTTTTACTGTCTTATCAGTATTCAAAGGATTATTTTTTTGGCCAGCATCTTTACTAATTATTGGATTTATAGCCGACTGAATTGTTGTTGCTTTTTCTCCTGTAATAGCACTTAAAGCACTAGCCAAACCATTAATTGAAATATTATTTTTCTTTCTTAAAAAATCAATAACTCCTAGCTTTTGTAAATAGATTATTTTTTCTGTGGCTGTTGAGTCGCTTAAATCTAGTAAAGACTCAACTAATTTATTGACAATAATTCCTTTTTGCTCAATTTTTAAAATTATCTTATCAAGTTCGATTTCAAAAATTTCTTTTTTATCAATCAATGGAATCAAAAACAAATCATTACAATATGTATGCATATCAAAACCTCCGAAAACAATGTTTTTGCTAGTTCCAAATGCCATTTCATTATTAATTGCTTCAATATTTTTTTTCAATATTTTATATCTATCCCTTAATTTTGGATGCCTATTTATAAAATATTCAATATTTATTTTTTTTTGATATTCTAAAATTTCATCAAAATGTTTAAAAACAGCAATCCGAACAAACCTTTCAATAAAATTTATTAAATAATCATTAATTAGCTCTTTGTTTTTTATCGGCTCAAAATCAAATAAATATTGGTCATAACTTTCTAGTAGATTATTTTTTTTAAGGTCATCATTTAATACTTCAATTTTATTTTTAAGCATATTTAACGCATAAACATACTCTGCAAAATATTTATCTTTTTTTAATGTTCTTAAATATGCTTTTATCCTATTCATATTGTTTTCAATTATAGGGTATTTAAATCTATCGTCGAAAGATTCAAAATTCGTCATATTTAATTTTTCATAATCAAATAATGATTTAAAAATTTCAAGTTCTATTTTATCAATTCTGTTAATTAACATTTGAATATGGTTTATTTAATGCCTGTGTTTCTTATAACCTCCATTTGAGGTGTTTTTTCTCTAGGTGCTAATTTACTGAAATATTCAAGCATTTGATATGCATTGTCATAAGTAGTTTTTCCAATATAAGAAAGAAACATCCGCTCTGAGCCGTGAGCCGTTATATTCATTAATACAGGTGTTGGAATACGTCCGTAAAAATTAGTAGCAAAGGAACGTCTGCAAACGTGGGAACTTATCAATTCGTGTTTAAGGAACACTTTCTTTATTGTTGGTGCGTTGTTTTTTTCTTTCTTGCGTCCTGTTGTCGGCTCTATCAGTCCAGCAATTTCGCAAACGTCTTTTAGATACTCGTTAAATTTAGTTAAAGAAATTTTATAAGGCAAACCATTTTCAATTATTTCAAGTGCATCAGGTAGCAAAGGAATTGCAACAAGTTTGCCTGTTTTTTGTTGCTTAAGTTCGATTATTTTAATACCGTTTAACTCTTTTATATTTTTATCAGTAATATTCAACAAATCGCCTCCACGTTGCCCAATTAAACAACCTAACAACAACCATTTGCGGGTGTTTATTAAAGCTTCACGCATTAAGGTTGTATTTTTTATTAGTTCCTGTTCTGCTTCACTTAAATAAATAATCTGTTCGGGCGGTTTCTGTTCAGAAAGTCCTTTAATATTTTTTATCTGTGTCGAGATTTCAATATCATTCTTTGAAGCATCGAGGCAAATGGTTCTAATGTTTGCAATGTTCTTACCTACATAATTAGTTGAATATCCTTTTCCAAATAACCAAAGTTTATAATCTTCAACAAATTTCAAATTAATATTTTTAATTAAAACACTTTTACCTTTCAGCACTGCATCCTGATAGCGTATAATGGTTTTTTTGAATAGTCTAATATTGGCAACACGTCCAGCACTCAAACCCAGTTCTTTTTTTTGGTTTTGTTTGTATGGTGCATCATCTATGTATTTTTGAATATAGTTAGTTAAAACATCTAATTCCACAATGGGTGTTTTATTGTTGAATATATCAATTTGTAGTTGTAGCCAATCGCCTGTAAGCTCTATTCCCTCACTTATTGCATTGTTATAAGCTGTATCGAGATGTTTTGCCAAATCATCGAGTTTATAGTTTAATCCTTTTAAATCTTCATTTCTTAAAATTGGCTGTGCTTTTTTCTCGTTCCAATCTTTAGCATCAATTATTAAACCCGTTTTTCGTTTTAGGTTTATAGTTCGGCTTATGGAATAACGAACATAAATATTTGAACTGTCCGTTTTGCTTTGAAGTATGAATTTAATAGTTGCCATTTGTAGTAATTTTTGAACAGTATAAATGTAATCAAAAATAATAGTTAGTCAACATTTAGTCAACATAAAGCGAATTATTACGAATTATTACAAATTATTACGAACTGATATTTTAACAATCCCTTTATTAACGGCACTTTATGGAAATTGTAGTTCCGTGATAATACACGGGCTTAGTTCCCACCGTGGTCACGAATAAAAAGAAATGCTTTTAAAATAATCAAGCTTGCTTGAAATTATTTTAAAAGCATTTCTTTTTTCAAAGCAGAGCTTTGTTGGGAAAGACGAAGTCAGTCCCGCCCTGGTCAAGAATAAATCCATGAAATATAGCGAAGCTTACTGAAGCTCCTTTTTTATCAAACGCTATTTCTAAAACTATCCTCCAAGCTTCATTAAAAAAAACATAATTAGTAAAAATGATATTGAAAAACCAATTGCTATAATTACGAAAGTACCTATACACAAAAACAATCTGTCGTTTTTATGTTCCGATCTTAATAGCTCTAAATTAGCTTCTCTATATTTCTTGTCAATCATCATCTTATTTTTTATTTTAATCCCGTAAACAGTACAGTAACGACCGTTCCTACAGTAAAGTAAAGGAACGCCTATTACGCCTCTTTCGCAATACCAACTTTTAGTGATTTTTTAAATAAACCCCAATTTTCAACAATAAAACAGGATTATGTTACGAATCAATTTTGGACCTATAAATAGGAAATTATAGACTTTATAAAACCTTAGAACTACTGTTCCCCAAAACCAATCCGCACCATTCAAATAAAAATTCTCAATAACAGAAAAAGATACCAAACACACACTTTTACTATCTACACCAAAATAGGGTCCATAAAAAAAGCGCCCAGACAAACTGCCGGGACGCTCATAATTAAAAGTATTTAATTTTATTTTTTAAACATTTCCTGCAAAGGCTTCAATTGCTCCATATCGATATTAGATTTTTTCAAAACAGACATCAACGTCATAATGTTATTAGGGTTCATATCGTCACCCAAAACCCGCACGACGGCAAACCCGGCATCTTTACTATTCGCAAACAGCACAAACTCATCTATGTGCTCATCCGAGCCTACATAACTCACTGAAGCTCCAGCCGAACCAGAACCATACTTCATCAGCTGTTGGTACTTTTTGCCCTTTAAAATCAAGTTAATCTTCGCACGCTCTGTTTCGAATAGTACTTTGTTGGTTTCATCAAGCTTGAACGCTAAAACATTCATTTTGTCAAATGATTCCAAAGCTCCATTTTCCTCTGCAGATAGTTTCGCTTTGTCTAAATTCAAGATACTCGGCGAAACATCTAATACAATGAAGTCTTTATTTTCAGTATTTTCTACAAAGTACTTCTGCAGCGTAGGCTCTGTGTTACAACCAACAACTAACAGACTTAGAAAAATCGCAAAGCTATAAATCGTTTTCATCTTATTTTTTTCCTTTGGTTGCTCTTTTCAAATCGTCTCCACCAGGTATTCTCATTTTATCAGTAAGAATCGAAATTTCATTCAAATCAAAGTTACCTGTTAATGACATTAAAACAGTTTCGTCAGATTTACTTCCCCCTTCGATAAACATCAAAAGTTCTTTTATCTGAGAATCTGTCGCTCCAGATTTCACCAATATTTTTATGTTTTTACCGCTGTCATTCACACGCATCAATTCTTCTAAACCAGCAGTTCTTATATACTTCTCAGCAGCTGATCTCATTTCATTAGTTGCTCTAGTACTGCTAGTCGTAAAGACTTTTAAATTGTCCAACTTTTTTATCAAGTTCATATATTGCTGAGTTTCTTTATCAGAAGCATCAACTTTAACCTTACTCATCAACTCAAACATTTTTTTATTTACGATAATGGACGTAACATCATCTTGTCCGTCAAATTTATCGAAAGCAGCTTGCGCAAAAAATGGGCTTGTAATTAATGCAAATACTAATGTGATTATACCTTTTTTCATTTCTTTTATATTTATTATTGTTTAAAAATTAATTTTTTTGAATCCTCGTATTGCTCCAAACATATAACACTTTCTATGCCAACATTCACATGGCTTGACAACATTGCCAATGCTTTTTGTGTTTCTTTCATCGCTACCTCCGGATTGTCATACGTCCCCAGATCCTGACTGACAACTTCTTTATCAAAATACACATAGGTTCCGGCACCCAGCATAACAACAATTGAAGCGGCAATCGACAGCCATACTTTTGTTCTTTTCCTACCCTTAACTATCGTCGGTACCTGAGTCTCTTGTTTCAACTCCAGAGTAGCAGCCTGTGAAAAATACCCGAAAATTGGCGTGTACTGATCCAAATGAGGCGCAACATCTGCAGAGCTAAAGTATTTTTGCAGCTCTTTCTCTTCATGTATACTAGTTTGACCTTCAAAGTATTTTTCTAGTAACATTTCTATTTTATTCAATTCCATATCTGTGGATTTTTGACATATTTTCTCTAATTGTTTTTCTTGCTCTTGAAAGTGCCACCCGAATAGCTGTTTCATTCATTTCTAATATTTTTGCAATTTCTTCAAAATCATATTGCTCAATGTCCCGCATCTGAATTATCAACTTTTGCTGTTCAGGCAATTGATTAATTATTTTCTCAACCCAATTCAAACTGTCTCCGTCTTCCAGTATTTTATCTAATCTTGCTGATTTATCAGTAAAATTATCATGACTGATCTTGACGTTTCCTGCTCTTCTTGACTTCAACTGATCTAAACAATAATTTTTAGTCATTGTCATCGCAAAAGCTTCTACGTTATTAATAGCAACCAAACTTTCATTTTTGCTCCATAATTTAACCAAAATCTCTTGAGTAGCGTCTTCAGCTTCCTCTGTACTTATGAGCAACCTTTTTGCTAATCGAAAGACTTTGTCTTTGAATGAAGCTGTAATCTGCAAAAACTCTATTTGGTTCATAAATCAATACATTATTAGTCCAGCTTATAGTATCAAGACGAGACAGTTTTATTTTTGTTACAAAAAACACTAAAAATTAAAACTAAAGATACTATTTTTACGTTCATTATATAAATTACCTCAATATATGAAACCTACACTCAAATTTGCGCTATTACTTCTTTTAGTAGTTTTTTCTTTCCAAAGCTGTCAAGATAATGATGATACTGCAGCACCTATAAACCTGGAAGTACAGGATTTTATTTGGAAAGGACTAAACCAATATTATTTATGGCAACCAGATGTGCCTAACCTATCCGATGACCGTTTTGCATCGCAAGACATACTAAACGTTTTCCTGCGAGGATATCCAGTTCCTGAAGAATTATTTGACGCGCTAAGAGTCGATAAGTCTATCGATAGATTTAGTTGGATTGTAGATGATTATTTGGAACTTGAAGGCGCACTTCAAGGAATTACAAAAAATAGTGGTATTGAGTTTGGATTAGTTTACAAACCAGGAAGCACTACAGATATTTTTGGATATGTTCGTTACATCATTCCAGGATCTGATGCAGCAACTAAAGATATTAAACGCGGAGCCATCTTTTATGGTATTAATGGAACCCAACTTACCATAAGTAATTATCAGTCTTTATTAGCTAATGATACTTTCACTTTAAACCTTGCTGATTACAATTCAGGAGCCATTACACCTAATAATAAAACCGTTGCTTTAACGAAAACGGTACTGTCTGAAAACCCAATATTAATCAATAAAGTCATCACTAATGGGACACATAAAATTGGCTATCTATTGTATAATGGTTTTTATGCGGATTACGACAATCAATTAAACGATGCTTTCGGAAGCTTAAAATCACAAGGAATTACTGATTTAGTACTAGATTTAAGATATAATGGAGGTGGATCAGTACTTACCGCTACTCGTCTAGCCAGCATGATTACAGGACAGTATACCGGAAAAGTTTTTGCAAAACAGCAATGGAATCCAAAAATCAACAGCTACTTTGAATCTAACAATCCAGAAGCGCTAAAAAACAACTTTACAGATAAGATAGGAACTACTGCAGTAAACAGTTTGAATCTAAGTAAAATTTATATCCTTACCACAAAAAGCACGGCTTCAGCAAGTGAACTTGTCATCAATGGTTTAAAACCTTATATGACTGTAGTTCAAATAGGAGATATAACGACAGGAAAAAATGTTGGATCGGTTACCTTATATGACTCCCCTACTTTTGGCAAGGACAACAGAAACCCAAATCACCGTTATGCCATGCAGCCCATTGTTTTAAAAATTGTAAATGCAGCAGGTTTTGGAGATTACTTCAATGGACTAACACCTGATTACTCGCTAAAAGAAAATTACGGCAATCTGGATGTCCTTGGAAATTCTACCGAACCTTTATTGAGCACAGCTATAGGAAAAATTACAGGAACAGGTAAAATGCTGAAACAAAGTCCAGAGAAAGACTTCAACTATTTTAGTGACACAAAATCATTGAATGGTATACAAAACCAAATGTATTTAGAAAAAGCACCTGAAGGCATCTTGAAAGCCTTGGAATAATTCATAAACGGTAAACATAAAACTAAAAAAGGCTTTCATCACTGAAAGCCTTTTTTAGTTGTATAAAACAATGAATTATCTATTCATTAAAATAGAAACCATTTGGACCAACACCTACAGTAAATTCTTTTTGAATCGTTCCTGTCAATGAGTACACATACGCTTTACTATTTGCCGAAAAATCTCCTCCATCAGCAATGTAAATACGATTGTCTCTTACTGCAAAACCATACATTTTTCCGTAAGCTGAAGTTGATGTGTATTTCATAATTTCAGTAGTTGAAGCTTCAGATGCATTCAAGTTCATCGCATAAACCGATGTATTTAAAGTATAATATGCTTTATTATCATAAATATCTAAATTCCCAACCCCGTCTAAGGCTTGAGGAAAAACAAGCTTTGTCATTGTTTTGTCTGATAATTTTACTTTTACCATTTCGCTTCTTCCTCCGTATGGGCTTCTCAAAACATATAAAACACCATCTTTTACTTCCATTGTATTTGCATCCGATCCAATTGCAACAGGCGTTTCAAGCGCTTTTGTAATAGGATTAACAACTAATAATTTGTTATTATTGTAAGGCTCTGTGATATAAAGTTTACCGTTTTCAAGTAAAATTCTATTGGCAGTTGCGTTCAAATCAATTTTAGATTCTACAGTATTAGTCAGTAAATCAATCACCGCAATATAATCATCTGTATTTCCTGTAGCTGGATTAGAGTACGAATACGTATTTGCATTGGTTACATACGCTTTTCCATCTTTTACAACTCCGTATCTTGGCGTTTTTAAACCTGTTTCAATTTTAGCAATTAGCTTAAAGGTATATCGATTAACAACACTAATCACATTTGAACCACCTACAATAATATAAGCATTGTCTCCATCAAAAAACATAGATTGTACATATTTTCCTAAAACATCAGTACCATTTACTGTACTATAAACATTTTGAGTAAAGCCTGTTAAGTCATTACTTATGTAAGAAACAGATCCTGATCCAGAACCTCCTTCATTCAAAACGAAAATTCCATTTTCGTATAAGCCTTTTGGCACTGCTGGCTCATCATCCTTTGAACACGATACAAAAAGCGAAACACTTATTGCAATTAAAAACAATCTTGATAACTTCATCATTATATTAAAATTTAAGGTTTAAGTACATATTAAAATTTCTTCCTGGCATTAGCCTATTTTCTAAGCTTTGATAGTTCTCGTTAAAGACATTTAAAACTTGGAAACCCAGTTTAAAAGAAGATAAAAAAGTAAAATCATAATCAACCCCTACATTAGAAACGGTGTATGATTTAATAATTTCATTGGGATCATTATCTGATCGAGTAAAAACAAATCCATTATATAAAAACTGATAATTGACAGCAACCCTCTTGTATGAATATCCCAGCGACGCTGTTGTTTTATTAAATGGAACGAAAAAAAGTTGCTTTTTGGTCTCTCTATTTTCCGAAACGGTGTACGCATAGGTTGCATTTGCATTAAAATAATGCTGCCCCTTATTATGTGCCCATCCTAAAAGAAACTCAGTTCCATAGGTATTGACCCTATCTGTATTTTGTGGCGACCATATTCCTTTATCACCAGGAATCCATCTTAACAAATCATCAATTTTAATGAAGTATGCCGTTTGCGAAAGCGTAAAATCATGATATAAAAACACATTACTTAGCTCTGCTTGATAGGAACTTTCGGGTTTTAAGTTGGGATTCCCTCCTTCCTCCCAGTATAAATCATTATACGTTGGAATACGGAAATTTCGAGAAAAATTCATTTTCAAACTGTACATTTTACTAAATTCATAAGTTGACCCTAAGGAAGCCAAAACTGGTGATTTATAGTTGGTAGTAAATTCTTTTCGAACACCCAATTCATATAACAATCTTTTACTGATACTATGCTTCGCTAATAGCGCTCCCGAACTTATTTCTCTCGAATGAGTTCCAAATCCAGAGCCCGAACCGTTCGTTTTATTGTATTCGAAAACTCCTTTTAATTCGAATGCTTTTTTGAATTGATAGCCAAGATCAGCTTTAGTAATTAGGCTTCCTGTTTCTCCAAAACTATGATCGTTGCTCTCGATATCCGGAAAATAATTATAGCTCTCGAAGACATAAGCCGCTTTTGCATTGGCGGTAAGCCCACCAAAAAACCCAACATACTCCAACAAATTACGACTAAAACCATTGACATATTTTGTCTTTGCTTCCGATTCGGAAATTAATGAAATATTGCGATCAGTATTGGACGTTTGACTGTATAATTTCAGAGTGTTGTTGTTATTAATTTTATAGCCTAGATTAGCATTCAAACCCATAACGTCATACTGCCCGTTCTGGTTCCAACGTTGTATTCCTTTCCAATTATAAGAATTCAAATAGGGATAATCATTGGTAGAACTGTTTTTAGTAAAACTAAGCTGAGTACTCCATTGTTCATTAGCTACCTCCATTTTGTAGTTCACCCCTATGGTATTAAAGCTTCCATAATCGAGTTTTAAACTATTGACAAACTGATTCTTAAACACCAAATCATTATTCAAATGAACCGTTCCTCCTATTGCTCCACTGCCATAAATCACACTTCCTCCACCCGCTTTTACACTGATCGAATTAAAATTGGCAGATGAAATCGTATTGAAATCTGTACTTCCATTCATTTGGGAATTTATATTTATTCCGTTCCAAATTACTGCTGTCTGCGAGGCGGTTGTTCCTCGAAACGCAACTGTAGACAACATTCCGCGACCATATTCCTTAAAATAAAGCACGGTATTGAAGTTTAATAAATCCGTTAATAAGGCTTCGTTTTTATTAATAATCGAATCATTGAAATGAATAACCGACTGAGAACTAGAAAATTTCTTGAGATTGCTATCTGAAATTATAACTTCCTTTAACTTATGAACACTATCATTTTGAGCCAAAATAATTTGGCACAATAATAAAAAATAAAATACTAGTAGCTTTTTAGCAGTCATAATTTCTAAACCTTATCTCCCGAAAGTTTGTTAATAATTATGTATTAGGCAGGTCTCCTGGCTTGCGTCTTGTTGTTTACCTTCCCATCTCGTTTATAGAACGAAACAGTGGTTTTGTAGATAACAACAAGCTTGATAGCTTACAGTTGCGGGTACAGCTCAAGATTTTTGATTTGGGATTTACGATTTCGGATTTAAAATCCTGAATCTAAATTCGTAATTCCTAAATTTTCACTTGATTCCCTTTTAATGTGTTTTGCAAAAAGCAAATGCACAACCTCAATACGGCGGCAAAAGTAATACTTAATTTAGAAAAAAAATTAAAATAGCATAGTTATTATTAAATTTCGATTTTAATCACAGCTCCAAAATCAACTTTGTTTTGAAAAGCGTCTTTTAATGGTAAATTTGAAATTTTACATAATACGCTACGGATTACGCCAGCGTGGGCAACTATAACGATCGGTTTTGTATGCCCTTTTTGTAGTTCATCTTCCATGAAATCTACAACTCTGTCATACAAATCGGTAAAAGCCTCTCCGTTAGGAACAGCAACATTCACAAAATCATTCATCCAAGGCGCAAAATCATCTGGAGGAATAGCGTCCCAATTGACCATTTCCCAATCTCCAAAATTCATTTCCATCAAACGATCATCCCTAATAATTGGAGACGATGCCACATAATTAGCCAACTCTATACATCGAAACAAAGGACTAGAATATACTATTGAATCTTTTGGAATTTGATTTTTGATTTCCGCAAACAATTCCAAATAAGGTTCTTGAATCTTCACGTCCGATTGTCCGTAGCAGATTCCTTTTTCACACACCGTCTCGGTATGACGAATTAAATAAACTTCCATAGGACGATAACTGCTAGATAAAATACTACTTCACACACTTGTTGGGTTGCTCCAAGACAATCCCCAGTATAACCGTCAATCCATTTCTGGAAATAACGCGCTAAGAAAAATCGGGTCAAGAAAACTGGAACTAAGACTAGTACGAATTGCCATTGAAAACAAATCAAGATGACAAGTGGCAGTAGTCCGAAAAGGAAGGCGCCAACCACTTCTCGCCAAGAAAAATTTTGCGCTATGGGTTTGCTTTTACTAGTAGCGTCTTCTCGCGAATACTCATGCGTAAAAACAATCGAAATTGCTGCCAATCGGCTCAAAGAATGTGCGGAAACAAACAATATAAAAATTAGGATTTCCGAATTAAGATTTGGTATTTCTGAAGAGACAATTCGAGAAAGTGAATGATATTTCAGTAATAATAGCAATACAACACCAATTGCACCATAGGCTCCAATCGCGCTGTCTTTCATAATCATCAAAATCTTTTCTTTAGTCCAACCTCCTCCAAAACCATCACAGACATCGGCAAAACCGTCCTCATGAAAAGCGCCTGTAAGCAGTACCGATGCAATCATTGAAAAGATAACGGCAATTTCAGGACCTAACAAATAATTAAACAACCAAAAAATACCAAAAGCCACGCTCCCCACAATCCATCCAATAAGAGGAAAGTACCGACTCGCTTTATTCAAATAATCGGGATTATGATCAATGTTTCTTGGACATGGAATCCGAGTGTAAAACATTAACGCAGTAAAAAATATATGGATTTCTTTTTTCATTTTTTAATAAAATATTTTTTGTGTGACTTGGCTAAAGCCAATCTAAAGCTCTTTTTTAGTATCCAATAGCTAAAGCTATTGGCAATTCAATATACTGTTTTCAAAATTAACTCCTGACTTATCTAAAGGCAAGCAAATTATAGCTGTATTTGGCTTTAGCCAAATCATTTACTACTCACTCCGGCACTTTCAAAACTTGCCATTTCATTCAAGAAAGCCACTGCCGATTCTATAATGGGAAACACAATAGCGCAACCAGTACCTTCTCCTAAACGCAAATCGAGTTTAAGAATAGCGGAAGCTTCAAGGTAATCTAATAGTTTTCCATGTGCCTGCTCGGCCGACTGATGACTAAAAACAGCATTTTTAATGATTAAAGGATTCTTTTTGCTTGCTACCAAAAAAGCGACACTGCAAATAAACCCATCAACCAAAATAAGCATCCTGTTTTCATAAGCTTCCAGCATTCCAGCTGCCATCTGCAGGATTTCAAATCCACCAAAATAGGCCAACTGGCTATCTAAATCCAGTAAACCACTATAATTATCGAGAGCTTTCTTGAGGGTCATTTGCTTCTCAATTAACTTTTCGTCATTTACCCCAGTACCTCTTCCTACGCAGTCTTCGATTGGAAAACCACACAAGACACTCATCAAAACGGAGGCTGTGGAAGTATTACCAATTCCCATTTCGCCAAATCCAACACAATTGCTGCCTGATTTCGCAATCGTTTTAACAATTTCACTTCCTTTTGTAAAGCAAAGTTCCATTTGCATTTTACTCATTGCTGGCCCTGCTATAAACGACTTCGTTCCTTTATCGATTTTAGCCGAAACTAGCTTTGCATTTGGTGGAAAATCATAATTCACTCCGGCATCTACAATAGAAAGATTGATGTTATTTTGTTTGCAAAACACATTTATCGCGGCGCCACCTTC
The DNA here is from genome assembly GCF_900107635.1 of Flavobacterium gillisiae. Classification (GTDB taxonomy): domain Bacteria; phylum Bacteroidota; class Bacteroidia; order Flavobacteriales; family Flavobacteriaceae; genus Flavobacterium; species Flavobacterium gillisiae. The sequence continues at coordinate 89,329 of NZ_FNRD01000013.1, read as the reverse complement.
TAGAAAATTAGAAACCATTTGTCGGGTTACATCCTGCGGATAGGCACTCACACCATGCTGAGCAATACCATGATCCGCAGCAAAAACGACAATGTGTGGCAGGATAATTTTTGGTTTCAATGTTTGGAACAGCTCCCCTATCTGTTTGGCTAATTTTTCCAAAACACCAAGTGCACCAGTGGGCTTGGTTTTATGATCAATTTTGTATTGCAAGGCTTCTGATAAAGAAATTGAGCAATCTTTATTTATTTCCTTATCCCTCTTTATTTCAGCTACTGGATGCAGGATTCTTATTTCCTCTACAAAAGGAAATTCTGATTTTTGTTTCCAATTTAGTTGCTGCAACATGGGTTGGTTGTCATAATTAGTAGCGGGTTTGCCTACGCAAAAATACCCCAGCGGTTCCATATGTTCGGGCAATCCTAATAGTTGCTTGAATTGATAATAATTTAAAATCGAAATCCACCCCATCGAAAAACCTTGCTCTGTCAAGGACAGCCAGATATTTTGAGCGGCACAAACGGCACTGAACTTAATAGATTCATTACTTCCCACTGTTCCGATGGTAAAATTATTCAATACCGAACGATCATAACAAATAACCAAACCAAGGGGTGCTTCTTCGATTGCTTCTAGTTTTAATGCTTTATAAGCTGCTTTTTGTTGCTCATTATCCGTTTGATTGGCGGCTTTGTTGTCGTAGTCTACAAACAGCGCTTTAACGGCTTTTTTTATTTCATCCGACTTGATTAGATAATATTTTGTAGCATCGGTCAAACCCACAGAAGGCGCCCAATGCCCCGCCTGCAATGCTTTGTTGATTACCTCGTCTGGCACTTCATCATTTGTAAAATGACGAGTATCACGACGTGCTTGTAAAATTTCATCTAAATTAGTCATCCTGTTTTTTATTTAAAATTTCAATTTGAGTTTATTGCTAACAAAAATCTTCCCAAACTATAAAGCAATACTCCTTATAGGTTTTTACCGAAAATTCAGGTAGTATAATGCGTTCCGAAAAAAGCGGACAATTAAGCACCAAGGTATGAAACTCTCCGTTTTCGCCACAAGGATCTATCCCTTTTTGTTGTAACTCAATTGCTAATTCTTTCGATAAAATCCTTCCTAAATACCCCTCACCCATGGTTGTATTACAGGAAACAATCATCGTCTCGATTCCATTATCAATCATTTCATTGACTAAAACAAGTCGATCTTGTTGCCATAAAGGTAAAACTGCTTTTAAATCTGATGCTATGCATACTTTGTCTTCCCAATCTTTGTGCGCTTGCAAATCGATATCACCAAAAACTGCGGCATCCAAAGTATATTTTGCTTTAAGCGTTTTCAAAGTACTAATAAACTTAGCTTCATAATCGCCCCAAGTTGCTGGAATCCCTTCGAGTGGCAACTGCATTTTTTGAGCTTGTTGATTTAAAATGGATAACGGCAGTCCATGCGAACGCGATACCTTTCCATTCTCATTCATCATATTGAGCAAAACTTGCGGAACCAATCCTTGATCAATGGCCTGCATCATCGCGTAGCAACTGTCTTTTCCACCGCTCCAAGAAGTCAAGAAATTCATAATTACCCTTTTATCGTTACCGGAATTCCCGAAACCATTAATACTACTTTTTCTGCTTTTTTGGCAATATATTGGTTCATCCAACCTTGCAATTCGGTAAATTTCCGACCAATGTGTGTATCGGCATGAACGCCCATTCCTATTTCGTTGGTCACAATAATAATCGTTGTATTTTCTTGAGTTTCAATTTTGTCAAATTCTGCTTTGGCTTGTTCCAAGGAAAGGGCTACATCATTTTTAGTATCCACAAAAAAATTCGTCAACCACAAAGTGACACAATCTACGATCGCTACATTTCCTGAAAAATCAATTTCGCTCAAGTACTTTTCTTTTTCAACATTTACCCAGCGTTCGTCACGGTCTTTTTGGTGGCGATCAATTCTTTTCTGAAAGTCATCATCCCATTTTCTCGCTGTAGCAACATACATCGGTTTAGGCGCTAGTTCTTTAGCCAAATGCTCAGCAAATCCGCTTTTACCTGAACGTTCGCCTCCTGTAATTAAATATATCATGAATTTATTTTTCTAAATTAATAAGGACAATGCCGACAACCATTACCGCAACAACTCCCTCTTTTTAGATGAAAAAAAGACTTAAAAACATAATTACCATTTTCTAAATAATAATCAATTCCTTCGATTAATTGGGCTGCTTTTGGTAATGCAGTTACTTTATTGTCAAGAATCGTTTCGGGAGTTAAACTATTTATATAATCATCAATTTTATCCGAACTTGCTTTTTTAAAACATTCAAGACAAAGGCAATCGACGGCGGTAGTTGCTACAAATAAAGGTGGAAAATTGTTGCACCAGCAACTTTGAGCAGTTGTGTCACCGCAGTCAAAAGGAGTTGAGCAACTAGAACATTGTTTCACTTTTATAGCATTCATTTGGTAAAGATAGTATTTGTTGATTTTTTTTGAACAAAAAATAAACAAGATTTTTTGTATTTTCTTCTACCTTTGTGCTACTTCTAAAATCGCAGCATGAAAATCAATTCCTACCGCATTCTTTTTGTTTTTATTTTTTTAACGCTAACCGCATGTAAAAAAACAGAAAAACTAGACACTAAAACTATTTCGAATACAAAAAACGAAATTGAATATGCGACAAGCTTGGCCATTTACAAACAAAATGGTTATTCGATCGTTAAAGTAATTAATCCATGGCCTAATGCCGAAAAAGATTTTACTTATATCCTAAAAGAAAAAAATGCTACAGTCCCTGATAGCTTAATAAAATACAATACCATCCAAGTGCCTTTGGAGTCAATTGTTGTTACTTCAACCACAATTGTTCCCTATTTAGAAATGCTTGGTGTCGAAAATAAATTAGTTGGATTCCCTCATACCGACTTTATTTCTTCGGTGAAAACCAGAAAATTAATTGACAACGGAACTGTCAAAAATGTAGGCCAAAACGAAAAACTAAATATGGAAATGTTGATCGATAGGAGTCCCGAACTTATTGTGACTTTTGGTATCGACAACAACAACCCCATGCTGGACAATTTGACCAAAAGTGGTTTAAAAGTGCTCATTCAGGCCGATTGGATGGAGCAATCTCCACTTGGAAAAGCCGAATGGATTAAACTTTACGGAGCGCTTTTTGGCAAAGAAAAAGAAGCTAAAAATCAATTTGAAACTATTGTCAAAAATTACAAGGATGCCCTAGCTTTGGTTGCCACCAAAAAACCAACGGCAACTGTATTGTATGGATCGATGTACCAAGACCAATGGTATGTGGCCAAAGCCAACAGCTGGGTAGCACAATTTATTAAAGATGCCAAAGCCAATTATTTATGGTCGGATGTGGCAGGAACAGGAAGCATAGGATTATCATTCGAACAAGTATTAGAAAAAGCCAAATCAGCCAATTACTGGATAGCTTCGGGATCCTATAAAACGGTTGCCGAATTGAATGCAATTAACCCACATTACAGTCAATTTGATGCTTTTAAAACCAAACAAGTCTATACTTTTGAAGGAAAAACAGGCGCCACAGGAGGCACTATTTATTATGAAACAGCTCCAAGCCGACCAGATTTAGTGCTAAAAGATTATATCAAAATCTTTCATCCTGAATTACTTCCCAATTATACGTTTACCTTTGCACAAAAACTGAATTAAATTGACCCATAGAAAACGTAACCTATTTTTATTTTCCTTACTCGGATTAGGGCTTATTGCTTTGTTTTTTATCAACATTAGCTTGGGTTCGATTACGATTCCGTTTAAGGAAGTGTACAGCAGTTTAACAGGTGGGCAGGCGAGTAAATCAACTTGGGAATACATCATCATTAACTACAGGTTACCCAAAGCAATTACGGCAGTTTTAGTAGGTATGGGACTTTCGATTAGTGGCTTATTAATGCAAACCTTGTTTAGGAATCCACTAGCGGGTCCTTATGTATTGGGACTCAGTTCTGGTGCAAGTTTAGGAGTAGCTTTTGTTATATTGGGAGCAGCATTTATGCCTGCATTCATCAGTTCAATATTACTATCCTCTTACGGAATTGTGCTTGCATCAACCTTAGGAAGCTCTTTTGTTTTATTGGCAGTTTTACTGATTTCACATCGCTTGCGTGACACTATGGCTATTTTAATTGTAGGTTTAATGTTTGGTAGTTTTACCAGCGCCATTGTAGGGACACTTACCTACTTTAGTACGGCGGAGCAATTGCAAAAATTTACTTTCTGGTCTATGGGAACACTTGGAAATTTATCATGGACATCCATTACTATTTTATCTATTTCTGTTTTTATAGGATTGCTTTTAAGTTTGTTTAGTATCAAACCGCTAAACGCCTTATTGCTCGGTGAAAATTACGCTCGTAGCCTTGGACTTAATTTCAAAAAAACGCGATTAATCATTATCCTTGCCACCAGCATCCTTGCTGGAAGCATTACCGCTTATGCAGGACCCATTGCTTTTATTGGTTTGGCGGTGCCTCATATTGCAAAACTACTATTTCAAACCAGCAATCATTCGGTTTTATATTGGAGTACACTTCTCATTGGGGCTGGAATAATGCTAATTTGTGATGTGGTTTCACAAATGCCTGGATTTGACATTACCTTACCTATAAATGCGATAACCTCTTTACTTGGAGCGCCAATAGTGATTTGGTTATTGGTACGAAAACGGAAAATGATGGGTTAATTTTATACAATGAACTGCAGTTTTCAATAAAAGAATAAAATGAGTACAACTGAAGATATCCTAATTACGACAAACTTAAACATTGGTTACAAAACCAAAAGTGAGGTTACTACTATTGCCAAAAATCTCAATCTGACTTTAAAACAAGGGAAATTGATTGCTTTAATTGGAGCAAATGGTGTGGGGAAATCAACTTTGTTGCGTACGATTACTGGAATTCAGAAACCACTAGAAGGCGCTGTTTTTTTGAATAACAAAAAAATTAGTGACTATCAACCTTTGGAACTGGCAAAAAACCTAAGTATTGTTTTGACCGAAAAACTACCTCCAAGCAACCTGACCGTTTTTGAATTGGTCGCATTGGGTAGGCAACCTTATACCAATTGGATTGGAACTATAACCAATCAAGACACCACTAAGGTTCACGAAGCCATGGAACTAACTCAAATCAGTCATTTGACAACCAAAAAACATTACGAAATCAGTGATGGTCAATTACAAAAAGTATTAGTTGCACGTGCATTAGCACAAGACACTCCGCTAATAATTTTAGACGAACCTACTACCCATTTGGATTTATTACATAAAGTAGCACTTTTCAAACTCTTGAAAAAACTCACTCAGGAAACGAATAAATGCATTCTGTTTTCAACTCATGATATCGATATGGCCATACAATTGAGCGATGAAATGATCATTATGACTCCTGAAACTGTTGTTCAAGATGAGCCTTGCAATTTTATTTCCAAAGGAACTTTTAATACGATATTCAAAGACGAACATATTGTTTTTGACTCAGAAAAAGGGAAGTTTGTGATTGTATAGTCAATATTTTCCCTACAACATTCAGAATTAAATTATAAACAGCAATTAAAAGCTAAAAAACACACAAAAACTACTGTACTTCAGCACATTATACTTTTATTTTGTATTTTTACTTGCTTTAAATTTAGTTTCCCCCAGATCAACTTATCTACATTATTAGAACAAAATTTTAAAATTTTAATTATGGAAAATCTGTTTACTGTATCAAAAAAAATCATTCTATTGGGGGCATTTCTTCTTCTCTATTCTTGTAGTAAAGACGAAATGGTTAATAGTGATTTACCACAAAATTCACCTCAGTTTGTAACATCTAAAAAAAGTAGCGATAAGCTTAACGTATTTAAAGGTCCAGAGATTACCGTAGGATATGGAAAAGTACGTTCTTGGATTAGTATGTATTCTAATGGTTTTCCTAATGAGATAGGAATCGAAATGACGAAAGACGCCTTACTGAATCCCGAAAGAGATAAAAAGAAATCTTCTGCTGCAGGCATCACAATAAATATCCCTATGCATTTAAAAGCAACACAAGCTACTCCTTTTGATCACATTGGACTCAATTGGAATCCTCATGGTCATGAACCTGAAGGCGTTTTTAATGTTCCTCACTTTGACATTCATTTTTACATGATTTCAATTGCAGAACAATTAACAATACCAGAATGGTCTCCAAGTACAGATGCTGCATTTAATCTTTATCCTCCTCTTGGTTATTTACCGGCAGATTATTTCACCCCTCCTGGCGCAGGTACAGCTGAGGGTCAAATGGGAAAACACTGGCTTCCTGTAAACTTAGGTGATTATTTACCTTTTTCAAAAATTATGATTTATGGCTCCTATAATGGAAAAGTAAATTTTATCGAACCGATGATCACTACAGAATATTTACTCTCAAATGAAGAAGCAAGCCTCAATTATTCTCAGCCTGAATATTTTGAAAAAGCGGGGAATTATCCAACGAAGTATAACATATATCATGATCAGTCTACCGGGAAAATTTACATTACCCTAAGTGATTTTGTGGCTAGAAATTAAAACAAATGAGGAAGAACATCTTCCTCATTTGCTTCTATTATCACTTTCCTTTCAATAAATTAATACTCACGGTAGCACTATTCGAATCCGGGAATCGTTTAAAATACTGCGTATCCGGATACAATCCTGCTTCGGCAGCTACTTTATGCAAGACGGGGATTTCCACAATATATTGATCTGAAAAACCATGAGTGGCATCGTAGGCTGTTGCAGCGGTCTTTCCAATATTAGCAGCTGTCACACTGGGTGGTATCGTATGTAATTCTATCATCAGTAAACCAAAATTCCTAACATAGGGCGACCATTTATTAAAATGTTCTACTAAATTATCTTCCACTAAATTAGTACTTACTCGCTTCCCTCTGTGAGCAAAAGCCCCGGTGGACTGACTTACTCTATCCTTTGTACTGTTTTTTGGTTCTTCCCAAATCCTATTGTGGTCTAGAAAGGTTCTCACGTTCAATAAATCTTTCAAATCGATACCATAATTTTCCATTAAATCATCTGCAAGTAAGTCCGGACGACCAATGTCTCCCCAAATAACTTTGGCCCAAATATCAGCTTTAATCAAATTAGCCCGAGTCACTTTTAGAGCTGCTTGATTATAATCGGCACCCACAAGAAATAACGGATAATCATCAAGTATTCTTCCCCTTAACGTTTGTCTTTCGATTACGGTAAAGACATGTTCTAAAAACGCTCCGTTTCCGCAACCCATATCCAAAATTCCTTTTGGCTGGTCTTCTATAGGTAAATTAAACAATTTTATTATGATTTCATCCACCACTTTAAAATAGGTTTCATGTGCACCGCCACTTCCCCAAACGTTCATTTCACGGTCTACATGAACCTCATCTTCGCCATCAGCAATCGCCCTTAAAATAGCAGCGTTGCCAAAAAGCAAATCGTCCATTTTACTAAAAGTTGGTAAATAGGAGACCGTCACACCATAAGCCGCAGCTCTTTTTGCAAAAAATAGTCCCGTTTCCGTGAATTGATAATTTCCGTTCTTTTGTGTAAACCAACCTAAATGGGCAAAGAAATCCAATATGATTTTGAAATTTTCGGGCGACTTATGAAATTCTTCGGGGCGGAAAGATATCTCCATAAAATATTTATGAAACATCCCGTTCATACCTAATCGCACCAAAGTGGGACCAACCAAAGCGCCCTCAATATGCATTAAAACCTGATGTTGTATCTCTCGCTCTAATGGGTCATTGGAGAATTTGACCTCATACTTTTTTTTATATTTTTCGAAAATCACCCGCAACCGCTCAAAAGGAGCCTCTTCAAATAACCGAGGATGGAACTGCATAGAAAACTGTAATAAATCTACCACGTCTTCATAAAGATGAAATAAGGAAAAAGCCATTTCACTTTTTTCAGTAATTGTAAATTTAATTTCGTCTGTAGTGTTATTGATATGATAATGGAGAAATCCTTGGGAACATAAGACTCGCAAGCCTACATTAAGATAGCCTTCGTTTGCCGTAAAATGAGAAGTAAGTTCATCCAGTGTGGCTTCCTTTTTATCAAGCAAAAAAGACAAAACTCCTTTTTTATGCAGGGAATAAGCCACCGGAGCAGTCACTAAACCATCTAAATGTCTGAAAATTGTACTTCGTAGAGAGACTTTATCGATCATAAAAAGGAAATTTTAAAATGAGTGCTATTTGCTAAAAATACAAATGCGGTACTCAAATATATAAAATTCCTTGGTAACAATACGATTCCTTTACAACTCCTAGCGCTAAGGTCTTACTTGAGCATAATCTGTCTTTTGGCCTCACCGATAACAAAAGCCACCGAATTGGCAATATTGAAACTCCGAATCAAATTGGACATTGGAATTTTTAGATGATTCTCGAATTGCCCCAAAACTTCTTCACTTAGTCCTTTGCTTTCTTTCCCAAAAACCAACCAATCTCCGTCTTGAAAATCAATCTCCAAATAAGATTTTTCAGCATGAGAACTCATTAAGAAAACACGTGAAGCATCCGGAATTTGAGCAATCCATTCGGCTACATTTTGATATTCAGTAACATCAAGATGCACCCAGTAATCCAGTCCAGAACGTTTCAAGTTTTTATCATTGATGACAAAACCGAAAGGGTGAACCAAATGCAGGTGACTTTCAGTACCTACACACAATCGACCAATATTTCCGGTATTATTTGGTATTTCGGGTTCAACTAAAACGATGTTTAACATTTAAAAAGATTTAAGATTGATGATTAACGATTGCTGATTTTTGATTTTTGTAATTGCTTTTTTGCTATTGACATTGCCATTGATTTTTGTTATTGCTATTGATTTTTGCTATTGCAAATTTTCAACTTCAATCACTTCTCCAGCTTGTAAATCGTCTAGATAGACATTTCCTATTCGGACACGAACCAGCCTAAGAGTGGGAAATCCGACAGCAGCTGTCATTTTACGTACTTGACGAAACTTACCTTCATTTACCGTTATCGAAGCCCAGGAAGTGGGTCCATGACGTTCGTCTCGTATTTTTTTACCTCTCGCTCCAAAAGCAGGAATTTCAGTTATCAAAGAAGCATCACATTTTTTAGTGATGTACTTGGTTCCATTGAAACCTATTTCGACACCAGCCTTCAGTTTATCAATCGCTTCCTGATGAATAATGCCATCTACTTGTACATAATATTCTTTGTCTACTTTTTTAGAGCGAATGATTTCACTCATCATGCCATCCGTGGTCAACAACAACAATCCTTCCGAATCTTCGTCTAGACGTCCTATTGCCATCGTTCCTTTTGGAAAATCGTACAATTCACCTAGCAGTTTCTTTTTTCGTTTCAATTCATAGATAAACTGACTTAAATATCCATATGGTTTGTGAAGAATGAAGTGCTGATGGGACATATAAAATACGTATTGGAATGAGGTGCAAATTTAGGTTTTCCTTTTTTATCCTATCAAAAAAATCAGCTAATAAAACCGTTAGTCTTTGAGCATACCTTTTACTTCGCTAAAATCACCATCAACTGCTTCAATTTCTAACCCTAAAATTTGCGCAATAAGATTATAAACACTCACATTTTGAAACGTTCTTAGCCTTTTATTTACTTTAAAATCAGGTCCTTTCGCATAAAATATGGCGTGCATATCTTTTACTTTATTATCATATCCATGTGTTCCTTCCTTTATTTTCTGACTACTATTTTTCACTAAACTATATCCCTTTTTAGCTTCTATTACAAAATCTAAAGTTCTGTCGTTATTACCATAATGAAGTCTTTTGGGTAATTTACCCGTTTTCCAATACCTAATATGTGGTACTTTTCTAAGTGCTTTAGATATCGAATCTTGACTATTAAGGCTAGTACTAATACTCATTATAGGGTTTATTACTTCGGCATATTCTAGCCAATTGGGTTTTAAATAATCTAAAATTTTTACTTTTTTTCCATCACTAATATTTGTCATTCCATGATCAGAAACTATTATTAAATTGATTTCCTTTCCTATTGCTAATGCATCTAATTTTCTAGAAAGACTGCCGATTATAGAGTCCATTTTATGCACAACAACCTTGTTTTCATTAGACAAAGGACCAAAAGTGTGTCCTGTATAATCTGGTTCGTCAAAATAAAGAGTAATCAAATGGGGGCGTTCCTTTTCTGGCAATTTAAGCCATTCCATCACAGTTTCTATTCGGCTGTCATAGGGTACTGAAGCATCGTATCTCTTAAATATACTTGGGCTTCTATCACCAGTATCAGAACCCGGCCAAAAGAACGAAGCCGTTTTCACACCTTGTTCCTCAGCAACATTCCATATGGGATTGCCTCCATAAAAACGAGCATCAGTTTTAGCACTACTCCCTAAAGAGAAAGCTTCTTTAAGCTTCGGGTCATAAAAACTATTATTGACAATTCCATGGTGATCCGGATACAAGCCGGTTACAATACTATAATGATTCGGGAAAGTTTTAGTTGGATACGACGGTTTCATCGACTTCGCTTTTACACCTTTACTAGCTAAGGCATCTAGGTTTGGTGTGTCGAAATATTTATTGTAATCCCAACGAAATCCATCTAGCGAAACCAATACAACATAAGGTTTCTCATTATGCTGTGCATAACAACCATAGGCAAAAAGGAAGAAGAAGGTCAATACAATTATTTTTTTCATTTCTCAATCTTTAATTTTCAGTAAAGATATTATTTCCTCTTATTCACCTATGTTAAGAAATTATATTATAAGCTATAAATAATGATGGAAGAGAAAATATTACATTAACTGCGCTTCTTTCAAAGAAGTTTACTCTTAAAAATTGATATAATTACTTACTTTTACTTTTTACAACAATCAGTATTTCTATGCTAAACATGCTTCCTTTTTTATCCTTGTTTATTATTGCCCTTGCTATTGGGACTTTCATTGGAAAACTCATTTTCTCTGCCCGATTCCAATCTGAGAAGATCAGTTTAGAGGAAAAATTAATTGCGTCAAATTCACAATTCAATCAATTAAAGGAACAATTTTCAAATGACAAAACTGCTTTTGAAAAACAAATAGAAAATAGTGCGACTGAGAAAGAAGCCATTCGTAATGAAAAAGACAGCTTGGCAATCCAACTTTCTAAAAAAGAAGTTGATTTTGAGAATCTATGGGAACGAAATAAAGAGCAAAAAAACGAAGTAGAAAAACTACAGGAGAAGTTCACCAAGGAATTTGAGAATCTTGCCAATAAAATATTAGAAGAAAAATCTAATAAATTCACGGAACAGAATAAAGAAAACATGAAAAATATCCTGTCTCCTTTGCAAGACAAGATTCAGTTATTCGAAAAAAAAGTCGAAGACACCCACAAAGAAAGCATCGATTACCATGCGGCTTTGCGCCAACAAATTTTAGGCTTGCGCGAAATGAACATCCAAATGAGTAAGGAAACCATCAACCTAACCAAAGCATTAAAGGGCGACAGCAAAATGCAGGGAAATTGGGGTGAACTGGTACTGGAGCGAGTATTAGAAAAATCAGGTTTGGAAAAAGGACGCGAATACGAAGTGCAACAAAGCTTTACGACCGATGAAGGAAACCGCGTTTATCCTGATGTTGTGATCAATTTACCTGACGGTAAGAAGATGATTGTCGATTCAAAAGTTTCCTTGACCGCTTATGAGAAATACATCAACGAAGAAGACGACGATTTAAAAAGTGGTTATTTAAAAGAGCATGTCAATTCAATCAAGCGTCACGTAGAACAATTAGGAAATAAAAACTATCAGGATTTATATCAAATAGAAAGTCCTGATTTCGTATTGCTTTTTATCCCTATAGAACCCGCATTTGCTATGGCACTTAATGAGGACACTAGTTTGTACAATAAGGCATTCGAAAAAAACATTGTTATTGTAACTCCTGCTACCCTGCTAGCTACATTAAGAACGATTGACAGCATGTGGGCAAACCAAAAACAACAAGAAAACGCCTTTGAAATAGCGCGACAAGCCGGTGCCTTATATGATAAGTTTGAAGGGTTTGTAGCTGATTTAATAAAAATTGGCAAGAAAATTGACGAAACTAAAACAGAATATAGCGGTGCCATGAATAAACTGGTAGAAGGAAAAGGAAACCTAATTACCAGCGTAGAAAAATTAAAAAAGATGGGCGCAAAAGCTAAAAAATCGCTTCCTGAGAGTGTTTTGGCAAGAGCCGAAAGAGATGAAAACCAACAATTAAACTAAAATAAAATGAAAAAATTTTTAGGAATTATTGCGGCAGTGTTAATACTGTCCATAGTTAGCTATTTTACGTTTGTCTATTATGCCACCTATAGTGAAGGTATTCGATCTGGCCAACTAATCAAGTTTAGCCATAAAGGAGTCGCTTTCAAAACCTGGGAAGGAGAAATAAGCCAAGGCATATCAGGTTCACAAATATTTGCTTTTTCTGTATTGGATAAAGACAAACAAGTTATTAGTGATTTAAAAGAGCTGGAAGGACAGTATGTGAAACTGTCTTATATAGAACGATACAAAACATTCGCATGGTGGGGCGACACAAAATATTTCGTGATCGCAGTAAAAGAAGAAGAATCTCCGTTTAAATCAAAATAAACATGAATAACACATACAAAACTGTTGCCGCGTCAAATATTACCATTTCAGAATTAATGTTGCCGTCGCACACTAACTTTAGCGGTAAAATACATGGAGGTTATATTCTTTCGCTACTCGATCAAATTGCTTTTGCCTGTGCTTCAAAATTTTCCGGGAATTATTGTGTCACAGCCTCCGTGGACACAGTAGATTTTTTAAAACCCATTGAAGTGGGAGAATTAGTCACTATGAAAGCCAGTGTCAATTATGTGGGTAACAGTTCTATGATTATAGGGATCCGTGTAGAATCTGAAAATATCCAAACAGGAGTGGTAAAACACTGTAACTCCTCCTATTTCACCATGGTTTCTAAAGACAAAGAGGGGAAAAATGAAAAAGTTCCAGGTTTGATTCTTTCTAATTTAGAAGAAGTGCGTCGTTTCTGCAATTGCTTAAAGCAAATTTCCCTAAAAAAAGAAAAGGACCGTCATGAAGAAGTATTTAATTACAGTTCCATCGAAACATTAGCCAGCTTAGAAAAGTATAATGTTCTTGTCGAATTAGGCTAATTCTACTGTTTTAAACCCCTTATTTTAGATAAAATCGTCTAAAATCTATAATGAGGCCTAAAAATCCCTTTTCTAGGTCATGTTTGCTGTTTTAGCAGCTGTTTTTTACTAGTTATTTGAAATAAAAATCGTAACTTTAAGTAGTATCATACAGACTCTAAAATGAAAAAAAAACTACTCCTTTTTTTGCTGTTAACTGCATTCATCATTGATGCTCAAGAAAAAAGAACCTCTACTAAGGGGGTAATTGTTTTCGAAGCATCGGTGCCTTTTTTTGAGCCGGTAAAAGCCAAAAACGATGGGGTAAATCTTATTTTAAATACAAAGAAAGGAATCATCACATTTGTAGTCTATATCGACCGTTTTTCGTTTGAAAGAAGTTTAATGCAGGAGCATTTCAACGCAAATTATATGGAAAGTAAAAAATACCCTAAAGCTACCTTTAAGGGATTAATTGAAAAGTTCGATTTAAAAAATATTGCTCCTGATGCAACAGAGTATTATATCAAAGGAAAAATAACCATGCATGGCAAATCAAAAAACATTCGAGTCCTTGCCAAAATTAAAAAAGTAGCCGCAGGAATAGAATTAATATCTAATTTCACCCTAAACTCTGATGATTATAATATCGAAATTCCATATATCGTTAGGAGTAAAATATCGAAAAACGTAAATGTAAAGGTTAAAGCTGTTTTATAATAGAACAACTATGCTAACATTAAAATAGTTCCTTTTAGAAATCTTAATTTCTAACAAGTTATAATCTAGAACACTCTTACTAAATTAAAGCCAAACGCGATCTCTCCTTTTACCCAATCACCAGTAGTCTGCCCTAAAAATCCGGACTCGTGCATTGCTTTTGCATTTGTAAAATGCATCTGAAACACGTGACCTCCAGTTTCTAAATCCACACCAATAGAAAGCGGATTCTTATAAATCGATTCGTTAGCGCGATTTAAATGTGCTCCATAATCAGCATTCACAGACCACCGTTTCGCAAATTTATATCTCCCTCCTACTCCGATGGCATATTGACTATTGCTTTGTGGATTGGGAAGAATTACATTATTTTTACTATCTAGTATATCCCTAACTGTATTCTCATGGAAAAATGTTGGTGCAAGCTCAAATGATAATTTTTCGTTTACCTTTTTAGAAATTAAAAGTTGAGTGACATAAGTTAATCGATCCTGAAACTGAATGTTTGGGTAATTAGCTTTCTTGAACTCTGTATTTACGGCCAAGCTATTAAACCCCGCAATGGTAATGGGAAAACCTTCTGTCTTTTGTGAAACCAATACATATTTAACTCCCGCCTCGTAGGTTTCCTGAAAACCACTTCTAGCCACTTGAATGGTCAAATTATCTAGAAGCCCGTATGCAAACTTCAATTGAGTATTAGCATTATCTAATCCAAAAAAATCATCAAAACCTCGATTTAAATAATCAAAACGATGGGCTACAACAAAATACAAATCTCCTTTTCCAACTAATTTGGTAGATTCAAAATTGACTATTTTCAATGATTTAAATGCTGAAAGTTCCGTATTATCAACTTTTTTATCATCTATCTCGGATAATAAATCATTTTGCCCTAGTACCACTAGTGGGAATAAAAACGTCAGTAATATTTTTTTCATAATTTATAATATTTCAATTTACAATAACACATTGATCTAACTTTATCTCTTCTAATAAAGAATCATATCCTAAAAGTCGCCCTTTTACTTCTACCTCAAGTTGAGGCTTAATAGATGCTGGCAAATCATTATCAAACAACGCAAATAATTTTTCGTTTATAACAATTGATTTGTTTTTATAGTCAATTTTAGTAATTCTTCCAGAGACGGAAATGGTCTTGTCTAAATATTTTTCATTCGCCTGAAACTCATCAGACATAAATTCCGTATATAAGGTATCAACGTTTACAGAAAAGCTTTCCTTTTCATTAGAAATATCTCTGTGTCCTTGATAAACAAACAAATATCCGCCTATTGAGACCACTAAAAAAATTAACAATGCAATTACAATTTTATATTTAGCCATACTTATATTCACAATATTTTAACAAACATAATGTAATATTATTCACAATCAGTTATTAATAACCTAACTTTATAAACACAAAATAAAATGACCATGAAAAAATTAAATCTAATCGTTTTAGCTATGTCTGCAATAATTGCGCTAAGCTGCTCTTCAGGTTCTGAATCAGATATTGCTCCGGCACCAAACTCGAATCCCAATCCAAATCCGAATCCAACACCTAGTTCAATAACCTATACCAATACGATAAAGGGAATCATGACGGCAAATTGCACTTCCTGTCACGGCAGTACTCCTTCAAATGGAGCAAGCATCTCATTAGACACCTACGCCAGAGTAAAAACTTCCACACAAAATAATTTAGCAGAAAGGATATCTAGAGCTCAAGGTACTTCTGGAATGATGCCACAGGGCAGAAGCAGATTACCTCAAAGTACAATAGATATGGTTGTAAGCTGGAGTAACAGTGGTTATGTAGAATAATCAAATATAAAACCGTGTAAATAGCAGCAATAAAAAAGATGAAACTAATTAAAATATTTTCTTTCTACTTTCTATTTCTTAGTACTTTAATAATGGCTCAAGACAGGAAAGTAACAAAAACAGGCGAGGTGAATTTTGAAGCTTCAGTGCCCTCATTTGAGGAAGTTGCAGCAACTAATACATCTGTGAGCTGTATTTTAAACGCGAAAACTGGTGAAATAGCTAGCCTTGCTTTAATTAAAGGCTTTCGCTTCAAAGTCGCCTTGATGGAAGAACATTTTAATGAAAATTATCTTGAAAGTAATAAGTACCCAAAGGCGATTTTCAAGGGTATGCTAAAAGATTTTAATATCGATAAACTTGGTAGTACACTTAAAGAATATGAAATGAAGGGTAAATTAGACTTACATGGAAAGTCGAAAGAGATTAATACAACGGCATTACTTAGAAGAAATGGAGATATTATCGAAGTCATTACAAATTTCATTGTGAATACTGATGACTTCGATATAACAATACCAAAAGTGGTCAGTAATAAACTATCTAAAAAAATCAACATTAAATCTAAGTTTCTACTACGATAATCCCCTCAGCTAATTTCATTTACCAAGGCATACTCGTAGCGTTTCCTCAAGATTTTCGTATTTAAATTGAAATCCTAATTGCTGTACTTTTGCCGAAGAAACCCTTCTTCCTGTCAACACTATTTTAGACATTTCACCTAATACCATTTTAATCAGAAAACCTGGGACATTTGGAAGCCAGATTTTGTACCCAAACACCTTTGCCAATGTTTTAGAAAAACCAGCATTAGTAGTAGAATCGCTTATTGCGGCATTATAAGACCCTTCCATATTTGGGTTCTTAAGCGCTTCAAGATAGATTGCACACAAGTCCTCCACATGAATCCAAGGCATGTATTGTTTTCCAGAACCCAATGCAGAACCCAATCTCCATTTAAAGATAGGCGTTAATTTATTTAGAAAACCATCGTTCTTACCTAAGACTAAACCGGTACGTACTTTCACTGTACGTATTCCCAATTTTTTAAACTGATCTGCAGCGGCTTCCCATTTTTGACATGTAAGTCCTAAGAAATCTTCACCTAAAGCAGTGCTTTCCGTACAAATTTCTTCCCCATTCACCGCTCCATAAATACCAACAGCCGATGCAGAAACAAAGGCGTCTAATTTTTTATCATTCTTTTTTAAAACAGAATAAATCAGTTGAGCTGACTGTTGCCGACTATTAATAATTTCTTCTTTTCGCTTACTAGTCCATGGTTTTTCAGCAATATTAGCACCAGCTAAATGGATTATATAATCCGCATTGAGTACCGCCTCTTTTTCTATGGTTTGTTTTTGTATGTCCCAAGTATAGTAAAAAATAGATTCAGTATTTTCTCTCTTACTTCTACTGAGTATAGAAACGGTATATCCGCTATTTATCAAAAGCTTTGTTAGTTCCTTCCCAACAAAACCAGTACCTCCTGTGAGTAATACATTCTTTTTCATAACAGTATATTTAATCGTTCAATTCATCTAAATCAAAGATACAACTAATTTTTGTTTAACTTTATGATTATTTCGTTAAACATTCCTTACCTTTATACTCTAATTTATTAATTAATTGAAAATGGCTACGAAGAAAACTGCAATTACAAAAGAGAAAATAGTTTCTATGTATATGAACTATATACTAGAGAATGGCGAAAAACCCAAATCAGTATATCTTTTCGCAAAATCGAATGGCTTTACTGAAACCGATTTTTATGCCTTTTTTGGAACTATCGAAAGTGTCGAAAAAGAAATCTTTAAAACATTTCTCGAAATGACAATCGAATTACTCCATAAAGATAACAACTATTCAGACTATGATATGAAAACAAAGATGTTAAGTTTCTACTTTACATTCTTCGAATTACTTTCTGCTAATAGAAGTTATGTCAGCATGATTTTAAAGGAGCACGATAACCAACTTAAAAATCTAATGCAGCTTTCAAGTCTGAGAACTGCTTTTAAGAAATATGTTGGTGAAATTATAACTGATGAATATCGCATTAAGCAGGAAAAGTTTCAAGACTTTCAGAAAAAAGCAATTCAAGAAAGTGCTTGGATTCAATTATTGCTAACTCTAAAATTCTGGCTGGACGACGACTCCCCATCATTTGAGAAAACAGATATCTACATTGAAAAATCGGTGAAACTGAGTTTTGAGTTGATGAATATTGCACCAATAGATAGTTTAATTGACTTTGGAAAATTCATTTTCAAAGAAAAAATACAAAACAAATAATGAAAACGATAGATTATATACCAACGTCAAAAATTGAAAGAGCCACAAAACTTGTACAAACAGGTGCAAAAGTAGGCGTCAATTACCTTAAATATTACGGAGAAAAAATCGTGAATTCAGACTTGACACGTGATAAACTAAATGAGGACAATGCTGAGGACATTTACGACGGCTTAAAAAGCTTAAAAGGAAGCGCCTTGAAAGTCGCTCAAATGCTAAGTATGGATAAAAGTTTTTTACCACAGGCTTATGTAGAAAAATTCTCTTTGTCTCAATTTTCTGTACCGCCACTTTCGGCGCCGTTAGTATTAAAGACTTTCAAAAATAATTTTGGCAAAACGCCTTATGAAATTTTTGATGAGTTTAACGCTAATTCTGTAAATGCTGCCAGTATCGGTCAAGTCCATTCGGCGGTAAAAAACAATAAAAAACTAGCGGTAAAAATTCAATATCCTGGAGTTGCTAACAGTATCTCTTCTGATTTAGCTTTGGTAAAACCAATTGCTATTAGAATGTTTAACCTACAAGGAAAAGACTCTGACAAGTACTTTAAAGAAGTTGAAGACAAACTAATTGAAGAAACCAATTATTTATTGGAACTAAAACAAAGCCAAGAAGTCGTTAATGCCTGCAAGAAAATAGAGAATCTTGTTTTCCCGGAGTACTATCCTGAGTATTCTTCTGAGAAGATTATAACGATGGACTGGATGACCGGAGTTCACCTTTCTGAGTTTAAAAATTCAGATCCTATAATCGCCAATAAAATTGGGCAAGCCTTGTGGGATTTTTACATGTACCAAATCCATATTCTGAAAAAAGTACATGCTGACCCTCATCCAGGTAACTTTTTGGTCAATGATAAAAACGAATTAATCGCGATTGATTTTGGATGTATGAAAATTATACCAAATGAGTTTTACGTTCCTTATTTTGAATTGATAGATCCAAAAGTAATTGACAACAAAAAGCTTTTTAGCGAAAAGTTGTTCGAACTAGAAATCCTAAGGGCTGATGATTCTAAAGAAGAAATAGCTTATTTCACATCTATATTTTATGATCTATTATCATTGTTCACGAAGCCGTTCCAAGAAGAAACTTTCGATTTTTCAGACGCTGTTTTCTTTGAAAGTATAGCTAAATTAGGTGAACGATTTGCCAGTGACACTAACCTTAGAAAAATGAATGGAAACCGTGGTTCTAAACATTTTATCTATATGAACAGAACGTTTTTTGGCCTCTATAATTTAATGTTTGATTTAAAAGCCAAAATTACAGTGACCGAATATCTAAAATACTAACAATGGCAGAACATCATCTATCTGATATAGAAAAAGATCGCGTAATTGAAATGGCTTGGGAAGACAGAACCACATTTGAGGCAATCCAAATGCAATTTGGTCTAAAAGAGCAAGAAGTAATTGACCTGATGCGAACCGAAATGAAACCATCCAGTTTCAGAATGTGGCGCGAACGTGTTCAAGGTAGAAAAACAAAACATGAAAAGCTTCGTGATTTTGAAAAAGGCAGGTTTAAATGTACACGCCAAAGACAAATAAATAATACTAAAATTTCGAAAAGATAAATATTCACACCTACTTTAAATGAAAAACATACTTATTATAGGCGGAAGCAAAGGAATAGGAAGTGCTATTTTAATGCAACAATTAGAACAAAATAAAATTTTTAACATCAGCCGCACCGCACCTGATGTAACACACCCTAACTTAATCCATTATCCCTTAGACGTACTTAACGATCTATTGCCTGAGATAGAAATGATTGACACACTGATCTACTGTCCCGGTTCAATTAATTTAAAACCAATAGGGAGTTTAAGTATAGATGATTTTAGAAACGATTTTGAAATCAACGTAATAGGAGCTGTAAAAGTCATTCAGAAATATTTACCTGTTTTAAAAAAGGGAGCAAATCCTTCGATTGTATTATTTAGTACAGTTGCAGCAAAACTAGGAATGCCATTTCACGCTAGTATTGCTACAGCAAAAGCAGGAGTCGAAGGATTAGTTAAATCGTTGGGAGCCGAGTTGGCATCGGTAGTACGCATCAATGCCATTGCTCCCACGATTACCGAAACCTCTTTATCAGCAGGAATTTTAAGAAATGATCGAATGAAGGAAAACATGGTAGAACGTCACCCGATGAAAGGATACTTAAAACCAGAAGAAGTTGCAGATATGGCTGATTTTTTAATCTCTGAAAAAGCCAAATCAATTTCGGGTCAAGTTTTTGAAATGGATTACGGTATCGTATCCTTTAAAATATAAATAAAATCAAGAGTTAATACGGTAAGAATATGATAGCTAAAGAAATGAAAAGTTACGAAAAAGTAGAACGTTATGACACTGAAATGACAGACGCAATCGCTGAAAATTATAAAGAAATAATAAACAATCTAGGCGAAGATGTAAATCGAGAAGGAATTGTGAGTACACCAGTCAGAGCAGCCAAAGCGATGCAATATTTAACGCATGGATATGGCCTTGACCCGCTACAAATTTTAAAATCGGCATTATTCACAGAGGATCACAGGCAGATGATCGTCGTAAAAGATATTGAAGTTTATTCCATGTGTGAACATCATATGTTGCCTTTTTTCGGAAAAGCACATGTCGCCTATATTCCGAATGGACAGATTGTAGGGCTTAGTAAGATTCCCAGAATAGTGGATGCTTTTGCCAGAAGAATGCAAGTACAAGAAAGATTAACAGATCAAATAAAAGATTGTATCCAAGAGGCTTTAAACCCATTAGGTGTTGCAGTAGTGATTGAAGCACAACACATGTGCATGCAGATGAGAGGAATTCAAAAACAGAATTCAGTAACTACTACCTCCTCATTTACAGGTGCATTTGAGAAAGACAAAACAAGAAAAGAGTTTATTAGTCTGATTTCCAATAAATTTAGTTAAATTTAATACTCAAAATAAAATCTATGAAAATTCTCTTAACCGGCGCAACAGGATACATTGGAAAAAGGCTTTTACCCATTTTAATCGGGCAAGGCCATGATGTAATTTGTTGCGTGAGAGATAAAAACAGGTTTTATACGCCAAAAGAATTCGAAAAAAACATCACTGTAATTGAAGTTGATTTTCTAAAAGAAGAAACTTTAAAAAACATTCCCGATGATATTGATGCCGGTTATTACCTCATCCATTCCATGGCAAGTTCAAAGGATAATTATGATGAACTAGAAAGTACCTCAGCCACTAATTTTGTCAATAGGGTAAACAGTACTAATGCACAACAAGTTATTTACCTAACTGGAATTGTAAATGACGATTCTCTTTCGAAACACCTTGCATCCAGAAAAAATGTAGAAGACATATTAAACACTGGTACTTTTGCACTAACAGCCTTAAGAGCGGGAATCATTGTGGGCTCAGGAAGCGCATCCTTTGAAATTATTAGAGATCTGGTACTTAAGCTTCCTATCATGATTACCCCAAAATGGCTCAATACTAGATGTCAGCCTATTGCCATCCGTAATGTCCTTGAATTCTTATCAAAGTCCTTATTAAATCCATTAACCTACAATCAAAATTTTGACATTGGAGGGCCCGATATACTTACCTATAAAGAGATGTTATTAGGCTTTGCCAAAGCTAAAAACTTAAAAAGATGGATTTATACAGTGCCTTTAATGACTCCTAAATTGTCTTCTTATTGGCTTTATTTTGTTACTTCTACCTCTTATAAATTAGCTTCAGCATTAGTAAGCAGTATGAAGGTTGAAGTAGTTTGCAGGGACACCAGAATAAACGAACTGCTTGGTATACAGCCCATGTCATACAAACAAGCACTTTCTCTTGCATTAATCAAAGTAGGTGAAGATAAAGTAGTTTCTAGTTGGAAAGATTCCTTAGCAAGCGGAAGGTTTAGCACTAATATTTCTGAATATTTAAAAATTCCAAAGAAAGACTGTTTTATTGACCGCCGTAAAAAAGAAATTATAAATAGAGAATATACGATTGATAAAATCTGGTCCATAGGCGGCGAATCCGGTTGGTATTATGGAGATTGGCTCTGGGGAATTCGAGGTTTTATCGACAAACTTTTTGGAGGTGTAGGCTCTCGAAGAGGAAGAACAAACAGACATGAGATTCACTCAGGAGACGTTTTGGATTTTTGGCGGGTTTTGTATGCCAATAAAGAAGAAGGAAAACTAGTGCTGTATGCCGAGATGAAACTACCTGGTCAGGCATGGCTCGAATTCAAAATAATAAATAATACATTGTACCAAGCGGCAACGTTTAAGCCTAAGGGTATTTGGGGGAAATTATACTGGTATTCTGTATTGCCTTTTCACGGCTTCATTTTTAATGGGATGCTGAGTAAGTTGATAAAGTAAAACTATTTAAATATTTAATATTTAAATATCCTTCAATAATACATAAACTCAAACTTGTCATTCTGACAAAGGAAGAATCTCATCAAACGACTCCCGTACATAGGATTCCTTCTTCGTCGAAATGACAAAAAAAAGGTTATTTCAATATTCCTGCTTTGTAAGTCGCTATAGCTCTATCTCTCGCCATAGCATGTTCTACCATAGGTTGACCATATCCTAAATCAAATTCAGGAATCCATTTCCTGATGTAAATTCCTTTTTCGTCAAATTTTTTCAGTTGGATTTCAGGATTGAAGACCCTGAAGTAAGGAGCGGCATCACAGCCGGTTCCTGCTGCCCATTGCCAATTGCCCACATTGGACGCCATTTCATAATCCAGCAATTTTTCGGCAAAATAGGCTTCACCCCACTGCCAGTTTATCAATAAATGTTTGCATAGAAAACTCGCTACAACCATACGCACTCTATTATGCATATAACCAGTTTCATTGAGTTGGCGCATTCCGGCATCGACCATGGGATATCCTGTAGTACCAGAACACCAGCGCTTGAAATCGGCTTCATTGTTTCGCCATTGAATTCCATCGTAGGCCGGTTTAAAATTATGCGTCACTTCTCTTGGAAAATTAAACAGAATTTGCATAAAAAACTCTCTCCATATCAATTCACTCAAAAAAACAGCATTTGTTTTAGCCGCCCAATTGACCATCTTTCGAACACTTACCGTTCCAAAACGAAGATGCGGTGATAAATAGGACGTACCGTCTATAGCTGGAAAATCACGTATCTCCTGATACTCAGAAATCTGTTTTAGATTGTACGGAAGCACTTTAATATTACTTTCCTCAAACCCTATTTCTTCCAAGGATGGAAAAATATAATTTGATTTATGAAAATTAGAAGAAGTATCTGAGCCTGTATACTCACGTACTGGCGCCATAGCATTATATTTATCCAACCACTTATTCTTAAACGGGGTATAAATAGTGTACGGCAATCCATCTGCTTTTGTGATTTCCTTTTCTTCAAAAATGACTTGGTCTTTAAAAGAAAACGGAATGATATTCTCGCTTTGCAAAAGTTCACAGATAACATCATCCCTTTTGATGGCATACTGCTCATAATCTTTATTAAAGAATACTTCTTTAACGTCAAATTCCTGAATAAGCGATTTCCATACGGCAGTAGTTTCTCCTTTTTTAACCAATAGCGAACTTCCTATTTGTTTTAGTTGTTCATTAATAGTAGATAATGATTCATGGATGAATCCAACTCTTGCATCGTTTCTTGGCAAACTATCTAAGATAGAATCGTCAAAAACAAATAACGGAATGATAGGATAATTAGATTCCAGAGCGTGAAATAAACCAATGTTATCTTCCAAACGCAAATCGCGTCTAAACCAAAAAAAAGATACTGTCTCTTTTGCCATTATTTTGAATTGAATATTTCGTTTACCTTTACTACTCTATGTTCAAAAATTTCATTTAATTTATTCTTAACCATCAAGGTATTCATTATTCTACCTAAAAAGCCTAACGGCAAAGCATAATGAACGATATCCGTCATTTTAGTACCGTTTTCAGTAGCTTCAAAAAAGTGTTTGTGATGCCATAAAGCATAGGGTCCAAAACGTTGTTCGTCTACAAAATAACTATTTTCTTTAACAAAACTGATTTCTGTCATCCAAGGAATTGTTATACCCAAAAGTGGGGAAACTTTATACTGAATTATTTGTCCAGCGTACATGGGTTTATTATCGAAATCAGTGATTTCGAATCCCATCGTTTCTGGTGTTATTTTTTGTAAATTACCTGGTTTGGAAAAAAATTCCCAACATTCCTCTACTGTTGCATTTACGTGTTGAACAGTTTCTTTTTTATATATTTTCATGATTATTTTTGGATTAAATTGTAGTCTTAGCTACTGTTGTGCGTGAGGGATTGCAGCGGAGCTCTTTATGGTCTCGTTCTTAAAACGAGATCATAAAAGCGGGAGTGTAAAGCCCGACCACTTTGAAAAAACAAAAAAAATGTTTTTTCAAAGTGGTCACGCCCAAATAAAACTATTATATTTTATAGTACTTAAAAGGGACAAACAACATACCGAAACATTCGCCATGCTCTTTACCTAGATGTTTGTGATGTACTTTATGGGCTTTGCGTAAACCAACAAGGTACTTGTTTTTTGTGTTCTTGAACCATTTGAATCTCTGGTGGATTAACACATCATGAATCATAAAATAAGAAAAACCATATGCCGTGATTCCGAGTCCAATGAAGAACAAATAGTTAATCCCTCCTTCAACGCCATAGTAAAAAAGCACGATACTAGGGATAGCAAAAATCACAAAGAAAATATCGTTGCGTTCAAATGGATGCGCATATTTAGGCTGATGATGATCTTCATGGAAATACCACATCAATCCGTGCATCACGTACTTGTGGGTTAGCCAGGTCACACATTCCATAAACAGAAAAACGCCAAGGAAAATAGAAAAAGAAATCATTGTTGTTTGTATTTAATTAATTTTAACTGCTGGAAATGGGTTTTATAGTCTTATACCAACTTCAACTTATAAGACACGAAAGACTGTGCTAATAATGCCGCTTTAGTATAATTAGAAACCCGTACTCTTTCATTTCCAATTTGGTGATAAGGAGTATTCTCTAATTTCTTTAATAATTTTTTATAATAGACATAGGCGGTATAAACCCCAAATTTAGCTTCAATAGGCAACTTAACAATTCCCTCGTAGGCAATCTTAAAATCCTCTTCAATTTCTTTTATAATAGCATTTTTAGCCTTTTCATCGAAAGAATTCAAATCGATTCCAGGAAAATAATTTCTGTTCAACACCAGGTTATCCTCTTTTAAATCCCTTAAGAAATTTACTTTTTGAAAAGCAGACCCCAAGCGCATTGCCTCTCCTTTTAGTTGCTCATATTTCTGGTCTTGACCAGCTACAAAAACCTTAAGACACATTAAACCTACCACATCAGCAGATCCATAAATGTACTCATTATACTCTTCAAGACTGTTATAATCTGATTTGATTAAGTCCAGTTTCATGCTTTTTAAGAAAGCCTGAATAAGATCATCCGTAATATTATATTCTTTCACGGTACTTTGAAAGGAATTTAATATTGGGTTCAAACTTATCCCTGAATTGTAGGCTTTATAATATTCTTTTTCGAAATCATTAATCAAATCTTCTTTGTCAAAACCATGAAAAGAGTCCACTATTTCGTCCGCAAATCGAACAAAACCATAGATACTGTATATAGCATCCCTAATACTTGGCGCAAGCATATATACCGCTAAGGAAAATGAAGTGCTGTAGTTTTTTGTCACCAGCTTACTGCATTTGAATGATACGTCGTCAAATAATTGCTTCATAATTATTGGTCTAAAAATTGTTTATTAATTAAATCTGACACTAATTTTCCTGAAATTAATGCTGGTGGCACACCCGGCCCAGGAACGGTCAATTGTCCTGTGAAATATAAATTACGTACTTTTTTACTTTTAAGCTTTGGTCTTAAAAAAGCCGTTTGTAATAAAGTATTAGCCATTCCATAGGCATTCCCTTTGTATGAGTTATACTCTTTTACAAAATCATTTTTGCAAAATGCTATCTTAAAGATAATATTATTTTTTAAACTTTGCTGTGTCAACTGCTCAAAACGATCTATTATTTTATTGAAATACTCCTCCCTCAGCTCTTCTGAATCATTGATTCCAGGAGCTAATGGAATAAGAAAAAAACCAGACTCCATTCCTTCGGGAGCGGCAGTTTTGTCTGTCAAAGAAGGGAAGTTAGCATAAAACAAAGGCTCTTTTGGCCATTGCGGCTCATCATAAATATCTTTAGCATGCTGATAAAAGTCAACATCAAAAAACAAAGCATGATGTGATATGTTTTCAATTTTTTTATTAAATCCAACGTAAAACAGTAAAGATGAAGGAGCAAAAACACGGCTTTCCCAGTATTTTTCTGAGTAGGCACGAAATTCCTTGTCTAATAATGTTTCAGTATGATGGTAATCAGCGCCACTTAAAACTAAGTCAGAATCAATCTTTTCGCCATTAACTATGATCGCTGTTGCGGTTTTATTTTCGACTATGATTTTTTCAATATTCGAGTTGGTATGAAACGTTACTCCCAGTTCTCTAGCAAGACTTTCCATGGCTCGCACCACATCAAACATTCCAGTTTTTGGATGCCAAGTACCCATTCCAAAATCAGCGTAATTCATAAAACTATAAAAAGACGGCGTATCAGACGGTTTTGCTCCCAAGAACAATACAGGAAATTCAAGAATTTGAATTAGACGTTCGTTTTTAAATTTCTTACGAACATCTCGACTGATATTGCTAAAAAACTGCCCAATCTTCTTTGTTGTTTCGACCGTTACAAGTTCTAATGGCGAAACTCCAGGACGGTATACCAGGTCTTTGATAGCAATATCATAATTGCTTTTTGCTTCTGTTATGAACTCGTGCAAAATTTTTCCGCTTCCTTTTTCGATAGCTTCGAAAGTAGCTTCAATTTCTGCTAAATTATCTGCGATTGCAATAAATTCATCTACTCCAAAGTACACCCGATAAGCAGGAGATAATTTTATGAGCTCATAATAATCTGTTGTTTTTTTACCAAAATCAGCAAAGAAACGATCGAAAACATCTGGCATCCAGTACCAACTTGGCCCCATATCAAATGTAAAACCATCCTTTTTTAATTGCCTTGCTCTTCCACCAATGGTAGCATTCTTTTCAAAAACCACGACCTCGTGACCGGCTTTTGCTAAATAACAAGCAGCAGATAATGCTGAAAACCCAGAACCTATAATTGTAATTTTCTTTTTCATTTGTTTAGCAAATATACAAAATGATTAAACAAAACCTAAATTTTTTCCACTAATTCCGCAATAGAATCAAAAACAACTACTCTTTCAGAAAGATTTTCTTTATCAATAAACTGAGTTAACCAGCCTGTATACCAGAGTTCTGTCGTATCATCTAATAGTTCATCTGTCATTTGTCCTATATAGTCATCAATGGCACTTCTCTCCGGCTGAACCGTTAGATAAGACACAAAAACAATGGATTCGAAATGTTTTTTCAGATCTTTTAAGTTATCAATGGGCATACTTTCCCCTAAATAAACGGTCTTATGACCACTTAACAAAATCTCGTAATTCAAATACATCAACCCCAGCTCATGTATTTCATTCATAGGAAGCGAAAGCACAAAAACCCGCTCTAATTTAGTAGGCTTGACCGTCTGAAGTTTTTCCGTATTGACTAATACTTTTTGTTTAATTAAATAACTAATAAAATGCTCGTGAGCAGGAGTAATTGTATCTGTTTGCCACAACAAACCTAGCTCTTCCAGCAATGGAATAAATACCTGATTAAATATCTCTTTGAATGATTTTTCCTCAGTAAGCCAATTGTACGTGTTAAAAAAAAGCTCCTGATCAAAATTCATCATAGCCATTTTGAAAGCGGTGATAGCATGATTTTTTGCACTCTTTGAAGATACAATTTCTCTTACCATCACTGGGATCTGATCTTCTGGATAAGCAGAGATTTTAGATATTTTATATCCATAATCGTGCAATAAAGTAATGTTCAACAGTTTTTGCAAACTCGCCAAATCATACAATCTGATATTAGTATCTGTGCGCATTGGTTGCAGCACATTATACCTTTTTTCCCAAATACGTATGGTGTGTGCTTTTATACCGGAAAGATTTTCCAGGTCCTTTATGCTAAAAACATTTTTTATATTGTTCATTATTTATTCATATTTATTAAACAAATGTAGTTTATTTATTTGTTATAAATCTGAAAATAAGTTAAAAACTATGCTTTTAGTGGGGCATCCTTGAATGAATTAAGCTTATTTAAATACAAAATTGTCTTCGAATTGTCTGTACTTCGGGTGTACATCGGTTCAAATTTAGCTCCGTAAATTACTTCCTCAAAAGTATAAGAAGTACGAGTGGCAACAGTATTACTGAACATATCATCAAACGTTTTTACAAAAACGAGAATTTCACCTTGCGTATTGGCGAAATCATCCTTTGTAAATTGATACAGTGGACTTTCTTCAGTAATGGGATGCACTAAGGTCCAACTTAAGGGCAATGCATTTACCTTTTCCAATTCTAATTCCAACGAATAGAATTTATTAACTTTCTTTCCGTTTTCCTCAATACTCATCCCCAAAGTTATTTTAGCTTCTGCATCAGTAAAATTGGTATTTTTATAAGGCGTTAAACGTATCATCAGCCCTGAAATATCTCCGTAAGGCGCGATCACCGCATTGTGCGAGAATTTTAAAAAAGCTGTGGGTTTACTAAACCTTCCAAAGAATAAACCTGTGGCAATAGCAAAACTCAACAAACCAATTAAAGCCTCTGCAGCAGAAAGTGAGCTGGTCAAAAAACCAGTGGGACTGATGTGGCCATAACCAACAGTGGTAAACGTTTGTGCACTAAAAAAGTAAGCCTGCCCAAATTTTACCCATTCACTGTCTGTACTTGTAATTCCGTCTAAATGTTCGATCCCAATTACATAATAAATAGAGGCAAATATAAAATTGATTCCGACATAAAAAGAAAGAATAATCAGCATAAACCTCCAAACTGCCATATCAATCATCGTGTGATACCAGCTGATGCGCTGCAAAATAGGCATCCCTCGCTTCTCTACATTAGCACTTCCATTTTTATTTACAAAACGACCGCCATAGCTGCTAGCGTTGGTCCCAAATCCTGTGTTTTTATCTGCTTTTGCCCGAAGGTTTATTCTCTCTAATAATGCCATTTCCTATGTCTTATATAAAACCAAAATTAGATAAAATTAACTAGCATCCAAATATTATGTTCCTTCAGAAGACCACCCGATTGGCGCAGGAAATCGAATACCGATCCCACAGGCCTATCACAATTGGCCGCTGAAGAATTTTTCTAACTCCTATAGCAAATAAATTTTCATTATATATTTCGTAAACGACTGAAAATCAGTATCTTTATGTAAGTTGTAGTATTTTATCGTTTAAAATAGTGAGACATGTATAGCGAGATCTTAAAAGACCGAGAAGAAGCGGCCATTTTACTTTCGGAAAAATTAAAAAAGTACAAAAACAGCAATTCGGTTGTTTTCGCAGTACCCAGAGGAGGCGTACCCCTTGGTTATGAAATTGCAAAAAACTTACAACTCCCTTTAGACATTGTTCTTTCTAAAAAAATTGGACATCCAACCAATAAAGAATTTGCGATTGGCGCTGTTTCATTAGATTCTACCATTCTAGATAAACATCCTGATGTAGCTAAGGAATACATAGAAAATGAAATTACTAGACTCCGAACTGTACTTCGCGAAAAATACAAACTCTATAGAGGTGATCGAGAGCCCTTAGAGATTAAAGATAAAAATGTTATTCTCGTAGATGACGGAATAGCGACAGGGAATACGCTATTAGCAAGTATAGAAATGCTGCGAAAACGGCACCCTGCTAAAATTGTCGTTGCCGTTCCAGTCTTACCCTACGATACTGTCCCCATATTTGAAAAACAGACCGACGAACTTATCTATTTGATAGCCTCAAAACATTTCAGGGGTGTAGGTAGTTTTTTCGAAAATTTTCAGCAAGTAGAAGACGACGAAGTAATCCAAATGCTGGAAGCCACCTACCCCCTTGCATAAATGCCATACAATTCACTTATTCAAAGAATGGAAATCATGAAAAAACTAGAACTAAACATCCCTCTAACTCATGTCACACTAAAAGGAAATTTAATAATTCCCGAAGAGGCAGCAGCAATTATTGTGTTCTCCCATGGAAGTGGTAGTAGTCGGTTTAGCACCAGAAACAGGATGGTGGCTGAACTCATTCGAAAACAAAAAATAGGCACTTTACTATTTGATTTACTGACAGTTGAGGAAGACAGCGTTTACGAAAACAGATTTAACATTGACTTATTGGTTAGCCGATTGATTGAAACTACGGAATGGCTTATGAATTATAATGAAGCGAAGAGCTTACCCATCGGCTATTTTGGAGCTAGTACTGGAGCGGCTTCGGCATTGCGGGCAGCGGCCTATTTTGGTGACACTATAAAAGCGGTGGTCACTCGCGGCGGCAGACCTGACTTAGCTTTAAGCGCTCTTCACCAAGTGACAGCTCCAACATTACTAATTGTAGGCGGCGATGATATGCCTGTAATCGAAATGAATAAAACGGCATATGACGAATTACTTTGCACAAAAGAAATGAAAGTTGTTACCGGAGCAACCCATCTATTCGAAGAGCCAGGAAAACTCTCAGAAGTGGCTGATTTAGCAATTACTTGGTATAAAAAACATTTGGTCCATAAAAAGGAATATCACTAAGCCACAACGCTACCAAAATCCCCATTGAGGGATTTTTTTTTGGCAATAACAGAAACAGCGACTTGAGTACTACATCTGGGCGATAGACTCATAATTTTTTTTATATTTGACATTAGGAAAAAAAACATTCAAAATGCACGAAAAAAAATTAATTGAAGACCATCCATATATCCGCTACAGCAAACCCATTCTTTCTGCCGAAGAAATGCTTGAACGTTCTCTATCTTTTTATGAAGCCATGGACAGCAGACGCTCGGCGCGAGAATTTTCAGATAGACCAGTTCCTCGCGAAGTAATTGAAAACATTATAAAGACAGCTTCTACCGCTCCTTCTGGCGCGCACAAGCAACCTTGGACTTTTTGTGTGATTGAAAATCCCGAAATTAAAAAACAAATCCGTATCGCTGCCGAAGAGGAAGAACTACAAAGTTATGAATCCCGCATGTCTAGTGATTGGCTGGAAGATTTAAAACCTTTAGGAACAGATTGGCGAAAGCCTTTTCTAGAAACCGCTCCTTACCTCATCATCGTTTTTAGACGTATTTATGAATTTGGTGCTGACGGCAAGAAGAAAAACAACTATTATGTTCAAGAAAGTGTAGGCATTGCGGCAGGATTTTTGTTGGCAGCAATACATAATGCTGGTTTGGTTTCTTTAACCCATACTCCTAGTCCAATGAATTTCTTGACCAAAACCCTGGACCGACCAGAAAATGAAAAACCTTTTTTATTGATTCCCGTGGGTTATCCTGCCGAAGAATGCTGGGTTCCTGATTTACAAAGAAAAGCACTCGAAGACATTTGTGTATTCTATTGATTGAAACAAAGTGTACCTTTAACAAAAGCTATGACCATGAAGAAACTAACTAAAGAAGATATTAGTCAGGAAGTATTTGACCTATACGATGACTACGCTCATAACAAAATTGACAGAAGAAGGTTCGTTGAAAAATTATCCTTGTTTGCTGTAGGAGCTCTTACTGTTCCTTCCTTACTTAGTTTTATGACGCCTAATTATTTGGATTCCATTTTGATTAAACCTGGTGATCCAAGGTTAAAATCGAAATACATCACATACGAATCTCCGAAAGGTGGAGGGAAGATCAAGGCACTTTTATCTCAGTCAACAGAAACGAAAAAAAAACTGCCCGGAATAATCGTAGTACACGAGAACCGCGGACTAAATCCTTATATCGAAGATGTAGCCCGAAGAGCTGCCGTAGAAGGGTTCATCACTCTTGCACCCGATGCTTTATCCCCATTAGGCGGTTACCCTGGAAATGACGACGACGGAAGAGAATTACAAAAAAAGCGAACACGTGAAGAAATGCTTGAAGACTTCATTGCAGCTTATAACTATCTCATATCCCATAAAGATTGTAATGGTCAAGTGGGTGTTGTAGGATTTTGTTTTGGAGGTTGGATTGCCAATATGATGGCGGTAAAAATTCCAACTTTATCGGCAGCGGTACCTTATTACGGCGGGCAGCCTACCGCCGAAGAAGCCGCGCAAATAAAAGCTCCGCTATTACTGCACTATGCAGGTTTAGACAGCCGAATAAATGAAGGTTGGCCTGCCTATGAAACCATTCTCGTAAAGAATAGAGTAGAAAATACAGCATACACCTATCCTGGAGTCAATCATGGCTTTCACAACAACACAACGCCCAGATATGATGAAGCTGCAGCTACATTATCATGGACACGAACAATTAATTTTTTTAAAGAAAAACTAAACAAATAGGAGATTATGGCATCAGGAATTTTTGCACTGCTGGACGATATTGCAGCACTTATGGATGACGTTGTGGTGATGAGTAAAATAGCAACTAAAAAAACAGCAGGAATATTAGGTGATGATTTGGCTGTTAATGCTGAAAAGGCATCAGGATTTGTTTCCTCTAGAGAAATCCCCGTGCTATGGGCCATAACAAAAGGCTCATTTTTAAACAAATTAATCATCCTACCGCTGGCTTTTCTATTAAGCTATTTTATACCTTGGTTAATTACAGTCGTACTTATATTAGGTGCTATTTATCTAGCATATGAAGGTGCTGAAAAAATATACGAATATGTAGTCCCTCATGAACATGCCATTACTACAATTGAAGCCACGATCCTTAGCGAAGAAGAAGTATTAACGCTCGAAAAAGGAAAAATAAAAGTAGCCATAATAACTGACTTTATACTATCTGTAGAAATCGTGATTATTGCCTTGGGTAGTGTATTAGGAAAACCTATTTCGACTCAAATTATGGTAGTTACTTTTGTGGCGGTTTTAGCCACCGTAGGAGTCTACGGAATTGTAGCTGCAATTGTTAGAATGGACGACCTAGGAATCCGACTAACAGCTCACAAAAGCAAAACCTCAAAATTAATCGGTAACGGATTGATACAATTACTACCCATAGTGATAAAAAGCCTAGCCTTTATAGGAACAATCGCATTGATTCTGGTAGCAGGGGGAATATTCATGCATAATATTGAACCATTGCATCATTTACTACAAAACTTACCTTCGATAGTAGGAGAAATCATTGCTGGACTAGTTGGCGGAATCATAGCACTGGTGGTCGTAAAAGGATTCAAAAAAATATTTGGTAAGAAAAACGATGCTGTTGAAAATCTGGATACTATAAATAAAGGCTAGTTTGAAACATATAAAAAAAATAGGCAAAGCAGTACTCAAAATAATACAATATGAAATCCTTTTTACTACTATTAGTACTATTATCAACTCATTTAAACGCTCAGAAAAGTCTAACATTTGACAAAACTAATCTTCAATGTGAAGACAAATGGATAGTGTATCAAATGGATAAAGACAGTATTTATCATTATGGCTTTATTTACATAGACCCGCAAGCAGGTTTGACACTTCACTACGAAGGAGGTTTCAAAATTGATAAAAAAGGCACCTTTTACAAAGTTGACACCGATAAAAAGAAGGATGTTGCATTTATAAAAATTCGATTGCAACCTAATAAAATTGCAATTGCAGTCCTACCTGAAGAAAAATTTAGTGAACTTAATATTCAAAAAAATCCGGAATGGCTTGCAATTTACAAAGTTGATGAAGGTTCCGTCGGCAGACTGTATCTTTGGGGTTTTATGTACAATGGATGGAATGAAATTGAAAAAGCATTGACTTTTTTAGAGAAAGCAGAAAAAATAGATCCAAATTTTAAAGGCTTACAAACTGAATTGGCTTTTTCATATAATGCAATCGGTTTTTATGATAAAGCTGAAAAAAGTCTAAAAAAAGCAATTGCTAACAATCCTATGGATTGTTACACCTATAAAGAATTAGCTTATACCTATACCAAATTAGAACAAATTGATAAAGTAATCGCTACCTATGATGTCATGGTCAAATACTGTAAGGAGACCAATTTCATACAAGAAACAGCCTATAATTTAGCGTTCGAATATTTCAAAACTAAAGACAAAACTCAATTTAATGTTTGGAAAATTGAAACTAAGAAATGGTCAAAAACAGAAAACCAATATATCAAAAACCTAATTCAAATGGAGGCGGAACTAAATAAATCTTAATTTTAATTACAATCACAGGATGAGTAACGATTAACAAATTATAGATAATGATTTCCATACAATTAATAAATACCACAAATTCACTCTATCTACTAGAACAAGATCTAAGAAACCACATTTTACTGAGACCAATTGGTGTTCCAGACCATGCTTGGGAAATGCACGATAAAAAGGCCTGGCATTTTGTGGCAGTTGAAAACGATGTTGTTATTGGATGTGTGGTATTAAACCCACTAAACCCTGAAAAAACCAAAACACAACTCATGCAAATGGCAGTTGAAACCAATCAGCAAGGAAAAGGCATCGGGAAATTATTAGTAAAGGAATTGCTGTCTTTTTGTATGTCTAACGGAATTAAAGAAGTGGTTTGTCATGCGCGCGACAATGCCGTTCCCTTTTATTTGATTTTAGGGTTCGAAATCTATGATGAACCGTTTGTGGAAGTAGGCATTCCTCATGAACACATGAGAATTAGTATAGCTGATTAAAAGTTAGAATAAATGCAATACCATAATACAAAAGCAGTATAACAGCTGAAAACCAAAAGTTTTCGGCTGTTATACTGCTGTAAAATCATTTACCGCAAACTTGTCATTCCGACGAAGGAGGAATCTCATTACGTGAGCAGTTTGATGTAATTGCTATTCCAGTTCGGGTAAGCCCTCGTGTCCTCCTTACGTCAGAATGACAAAACAACCGTTTTTATCGACAACCATAAACTATAATCAGGGACAACAACATAATTGTAAAAAAACCATTTTTCACCCCACAAAAAAAACCAATCATGGGGCTGTTTTCAATATATTCAACTCAACCTTATTTACTCAAATACATTTTTCTTCTCGAGTACAATTCGTAGAATTAATCATCTTTCAGGTCATTAATAAACAAGAGCCTTTCTCATACTAATTTCATTTCTGGCTCAAGAGGTTTGTATACAATCTGGCATTTAATAAAAAAAGAACTTACAATTGGGTTTTGTTAAAAGTATTGAATCAAAAAAACAAGATCGAATTTCTTTAGATTTTAATAGTAAATAAAAACATAAGAAAAGCAGTAATTCGTTTGATTTTTTTTGGGAATAATTATACTACATTTGAATAGTCAAAAATAGAAAATGTACTATTATAAAAAACTTCTAACAACTAAATAAAAAATGAAAAAAATAGCTATTATCTTAAGTATATCACTAACAATCTGTGCTTTATTTTTTAATTGTAGTAATGAACCTATCGGTTCCAGTTCAGATACAACCACGACAATTCCAACATTAACTTCCAGTCCAATTACAAATATTGATGCTACATCCTCAACTACTGGAGGAAACATCACTTCAGATGGTGGTGCTTCAATTACTGCTCGTGGAATTGTATGGGGTATAAGTCAAAATCCAACTACGGCAGATTCAAAGACTACCAATGGAACTGGAATTGGAAGCTTTAGTTCTTCAATTACATCTTTAACCGTAAATACAACATATTATGTTAGGGCGTACGCTACAAATAGCATTGGTACTGCTTATGGGAATCAAGTCTATTTCAAAACGATTAGTTCTAGTTCAATTCCAACTATAACAACTTCTGTAATAAGCAATATTAAGACTAATTTAGCTGACGGAGCAGGAAATATATCCTCAGATGGCGGGACACCAATAACTGCTCGAGGTATTGTTTGGAGCACAACTCAAAACCCAACTACGGCAGATTCAAAAACAAATAATGGAACTGGAACCGGAAACTTTAACTCTTCGATTACATCATTAACTGAAAACACTACATATTACGTTAGAGCTTATGCTACAAACAGTAATGGCACTTACTACGGTAATCAAGTGTCTTTCAAAACAATAACTTCTGGCTCGAGTTCAATTCCTACATTAACAACCTTAGCTATGAATAATATCACCCCTAATTCTGGTACTAGTGGTGGTAACATAACCTCAGATGGCGGTGCTTCAATTACTGCTCGTGGTATTGTGTGGGGTACAAGTCAAAATCCAACTACAGCAAATTCGAAAACAACAAATGGAACTGGAATTGGAAGCTTCACCTCATCAATCACATTATTATTAGCAAATACAACTTATTATGTAAGAGCCTACGCCACGAATAGCATTGGTACTTATTATGGAAATCAAGTTACATTTACAACAACAACAACATCCTCATCCACACCTTCAAACAATTCGTTTTTTGCTAAACTAGACGGTGTTCAGTTTGTACAAACCATACTTTATGCTCAAAAAATCAGCTTATCTAATAAGATTTCTATCGTCGCTAATAGAGGCGGTGGCGCTGAAGCAATTGGTCTTAACTTCCGTGCTGATATTACAGCTGGAACTTATAGTTTCTCAGCGTTTGGAGATTATGTGGGTCAATACACTCTAACGGCAGGAGACCCTGGTTTTGCTGCTGATTCTGGAACGCTTACCATATCATCTCATGACACTGCAAACAAAAGAGTTGTAGGTACATTCAATTTTACGGCTACCTCCCTTCTAGGTAGTGGTTCTCATAAAATCACTGAAGGTTCTTTTGATATTAAATATTAAAACTGATTCCTATTTTTTCGAAATCACAGCCCATAAAAAAAGCCACTCAAATCGAGTGGCTTTTTCAATATATTCAATTCAAGCTTATTTGCTCAAATACATTTTTCTTCTAGAGTACAATTCGTAGAATTGATCGTCTTTCAGGTCATCAATAAACAAGATGCTTTCTCCAGTTGACTTCATCTCTGGCCCTAATGCTTTGTTTACATTGTGGAACTTGCTGAAGGAGAAAACCGGTTGCTTGATAGCATATCCTTTCAACTGCGGGTTAAAAGTAAAGTCGGTTACTTTATTATGACCTAACATTACTTTAGTTGCATAGTTCACATACGGTTCTCCGTATGCTTTCGCAATAAACGGCACCGTACGAGATGCTCTAGGATTTGCTTCAATAATATAAACGGTATCGTCTTTTATCGCAAACTGTATGTTGATTAAACCTACAGTTCTTAAACCAAGCGCTATTTTCTTAGTATGATCTTTTATTTGTTGCATTACAAACTCACCAAGGTTAAAAGGTGGCAAAGTTGCATTACTGTCACCAGAGTGCACTCCGCAAGGTTCGATGTGCTCCATAATTCCTATGATATACACATTTTCTCCGTCGCAAATCGCATCTGCTTCTGCTTCAATCGCACCATCAAGATAGTGGTCTAAAAGCAATTTATTTCCTGGAATTGTTTTCAATAAATTGACAACATGCTCTTCTAGTTCCTGCTTGTTGATTACAATTTTCATTCCCTGACCACCTAACACATAAGAAGGACGAATCAATAATGGAAAGTCTAGTACATCAGCAAGAGCAGAAGCTTCATCAGCTGTTTCTGCAATTCCAAATTGTGGGAAAGGAATTTCCAATTCCGTTAGCAATTCAGAGAAACGTCCTCTGTCTTCGGCTAAATCCAGAGCATCAAAGCTAGTTCCTATAATTTTTATTCCATATTTAGATAACTTCTCTGCTAATTTCAAAGCTGTTTGTCCACCTAGCTGTACAATTACACCTTCAGGTTTCTCATGTTGGATAATATCGTAGATATGTTCCCAAAAAACTGGTTCGAAGTACAATTTATCGGCTGTATCAAAATCAGTCGAAACCGTTTCTGGATTACAGTTGATCATAATAGTTTCATAACCACATTCTTGAGCAGCCAATACTCCGTGTACACAAGAGTAATCAAATTCGATTCCTTGTCCAATTCTATTTGGGCCTGACCCAAGAACAATTATTTTCTTTTTATCAGTAACGATACTTTCGTTATCTACATAACGTGTTCCGTCAGCCTTTTCAATTTCGGCTTCAAAAGTCGAGTAGTAATAAGGTGTCTTTGCTTTGAACTCTGCCGCACAAGTATCCACTAATTTGAATATGCGATTGACATTCATTTTCATTCGCAAAGCGTGTATCTGACTTTCAAGACAACCTACCATGTGTGCAATTTGTCTGTCGGCAAAACCTTTTTGTTTCGCTTCTAGCAATAATTCTTTTGGCAAAGTATCTACTTTATACGTTGAAATCTCTTTCTCTAAGGTATAAAGCTCTTCGTATTGTTTCAAGAACCACATATCGATTTTAGTGATTTCATGGATACGGCTCAAAGGAATCCCCATGGCTATCGCATCATAAATCACAAAAACACGATCCCAACTTGCAAAAGTCAGTTTCTCGATAATTTGTTCGTAGTTTGTATATCCCTTACCGTCAGCACCTAGACCATTTCTTTTTATTTCTAATGATTGCGTGGCTTTATGCAAGGCTTCTTGAAACGAACGTCCAATTCCCATTACTTCACCAACCGATTTCATTTGAAGTCCTAAAGTTCTGTCAGCTCCTTCGAATTTATCAAAGTTCCAACGTGGTATTTTTACAATTACATAATCCAAAGTCGGTTCGAATAAAGCCGAAGTAGATTTGGTAATTTGGTTTTGCAATTCATCTAAGTTGTATCCCAAAGCTAATTTTGAAGCAATCTTTGCAATAGGGTAACCAGTTGCTTTAGATGCTAATGCCGAAGAACGAGACACACGAGGATTAATTTCGATTGCTACGATATCTTCTTTTTCGTCAGGCGAAACGGCAAACTGCACGTTACAACCTCCAGCAAAATTTCCGATACTACGCATCATCAAAATCGCATAGTCACGCATTCTTTGGAAAGTTGGATCAGATAACGTCATCGCTGGCGCCACTGTAATGGAGTCTCCAGTATGAATTCCCATAGGATCCATATTTTCGATTGAACAGATAATCACAACATTGTCATTTTTATCTCTCAAAAGTTCCAACTCATATTCTTTCCAACCCATTAAAGCTTTATCAATCAACACCTCATGAATAGGTGATGCTTCTAAACCTCTGGTTAAAAGTTCATCAAAATCTTCTTTTTTATACACAATAGCCGCTCCAGTCCCCCCTAAAGTAAAAGAAGGACGGATTACTAATGGGAAACCAAATTCCTGTGCAATCTCTTTACCTCTAAGGTAAGAAGTACATATTTCTGCAGGTGCAGATGGTACTCCAATTTTCTTAAGCAATTGTTTAAACTGCTCTCTGTCCTCAGTAATATTAATGGCGTTTACATCAACACCTATCATTCTTACTCCGAAATCCTGCCAAATTCCCTTTTCATCGGCTTCTAAACACAAGTTCAAAGCCGTTTGTCCACCCATAGTAGGTAAAACGGCATCGATTTGAGGATGCGCTTTTAGAATTTCAATGATCGACTTAGTCGTTAGGGGTTTCAAATAAATATGATCGGCCATGGATGGGTCGGTCATAATCGTTGCGGGATTCGAATTTATCAAGATAACCTCAATTCCTTCCTCACGGATAGAACGAGCTGATTGTGATCCTGCATAATCAAATTCACATGCTTGACCAATAACAATAGGTCCTGAACCTATAATTAAGACTGATTTTATGGAAGTATCTTTCGGCATTTTACTAAAATTATGTGTAGTTATTGTTGTAGTTCTTCTCTAATCCTTTTTACTGTAAATCAGCTAAATAGCGCTTTTAATTGTTACAAAAATCAGGATATGCTTCTAAAAAAAATAATAATTTAACGACAAGGTATAAAAAAAGGCGATACTAAAAAAAGTAACGCCTTATTTATGTTTATACAAACATTATTTTTTGTGTCTTGGTTCGCAAGAAACAGTCAATTTATGTCTTCCTTTAGCTCTTCTTCTAGCAAGAACTTTTCTTCCATTCGGAGTCTCCATTCTGTCCATGAATCCGTGCTTATTTCTTCTTTTTCTTTTCGATGGTTGAAACGTTCTTTTGCTCATTGCTTTGTATCTTTAAAATCTTATTTATATGTCTTCCCGTTTTTGAGTATCTGTTACCCTAAAACCGAGTGCAAATATACAAAGACTTTTTTTTCTCACAAGTAGTTTTGTAAAAATATTTTCAATTCATTTTACTATATTTGCGTTCATAAAACAAACTTACTATGTTTCACAAGAATATTAAACTTATTATCGCCGGACTTCTCGTAATTACTGGCATTTGGCAATTTACTGAAAACAATATCGGCAATGGAATTTTCCTTATATTATTGACTGCAATTCCAATTTTCCTTTATTTCAAAAACGAATTGATCCTTTTAGCATTCTTAAAACTAAGAAAACAGGATTTTGAAGGAGCAAAAAAATGGCTGTCTTTCATTAAAAACCCAGAAACAGCCTTAGTAAGAAAACAACAAGGGTACTTCAATTACCTACATGGAATCATGCTTTCGCAAACTAACATCAATCAAGCAGAGAAATATTTCAAGAAAGCAATCGAGTTAGGATTGTCTATGGATATGGATTTGGCTGTTGCCAAATTAAATCTAGCAGGAGTTGCGATGTCAAGAAGAAGAAAGCTAGAAGCGACTAACCTTCTAAACGAAGCAAAAAGACTAGACAAACAAGGTATGCTGAAAGAACAGATCACCATGATGAAAGGTCAAATGAAAAAAATATAATTCAAAAAAGGGTAAATAATTTTATTTGCCCTTTTTTATTATACTTTCATCAGCAAATAAAAAGTATTAAAAAACGCAGCTTCGCAGGTCTATTGAAAAATAGTAATTGCGAAGCTGCGTTTTTTTTATACAATCTAAAAGGAAAATACTCTCCCACCGTTTACTTTCGTCATTTTTCAAAGAGAAGAAATCCTCCAATAACCAATAAAGTCACTGCAAATACTCTCTTTAATATTTTTTGATCAATATGAATAGCCCATTTACTTCCGAAATAACCACCTACTACAAACACTAATGATATTATAATTGCAAAACGCCAATCTATAAACCCCGCTTTATGATAATTAAGTACGGCAAGCAAAGTAACTGGCGGTAATAAAGCCGCTAAACTAGTACCCTGAGCTTGTTGCTGTGTAAACCCCATCAATAACAATAGTGGAACCATTATAATTCCTCCACCAATTCCAATTAATCCGCTCAAAACACCAGCGGTCAAGCCAATGCACATTAACATAATTATAGTTTGAACTGTCATTTTCATGTCGTTTTAGATTAATATCCGCTCAATGGAATTTCAATTGTATATTTTTTATTCGTTGGATTCTCTAATTTTTTATCTCTGAGCCATGGATTATGAATTTTCAAAATCTTATAGTTTATCCCCTGCGCTTTCGCGAAATCAGCTAAGTCATTAATCGTAGTATCTACAGCGATTTTTTTGGTTGGCAACATGGCATACAATTCTTCATCTGCCAAGGAGAAACCAAATTTATCAGGATTTTTCATAATTTCTTTAAGTGCCAAAATTCGGAATACATAGCGAGATGTTTCTTCGGTAAGTAACAAATCATAGTAATTGGATTCTTTTTGGATATCCATTTGCTTGTTAACTCCTCCCATTCCGCCATTATAAGAAGCAGCAGCTAAAGTCCAAGTTCCAAATTTTGCTTTAGCAATCAAAAAATAACTACAAGCAGCTTGTGTTGATTTTTCTAAATCATAGCGTTCATCAACAATCTCGTTCACTTCCATCCCTCTTTCCTTAGCTGTTTCCGGCATAAACTGCCATACCCCCCTAGCGCCAGCACCGGACACCGCATTGACTAAACCACTTTCTATCACTGCTAGATACTTAAAATCATCCGGAATTCCGTTTTTCTTAAGAATGGGCTCTATAACAGGAAAAGCGCGGTTTGCTCTTTTTATCGCTAAAATAGTAGAAGCATGAAGATTTATGTTGACGATCAATTCCCGATCCAAGCGTTCTTTGACATCCGAAATTTTCAATGGTGTAGTTTCCCCGGCAAAATTAGCCGTAACCGGAAAATAGGGCGATACATATTCTTTTTCTTTATCCAGCTTGTCCTTCGACTCATATGTAGTTGCAAAAATCAACAGACCGCTAGCAAAAACTACCGTAAGGAGGATACTTATTCTTTCTATTCTTTTCATTTTTCTCATTTTTAGCATGTATATTAGGCAGCAAAAATTAGTCCACAGTTGTATTTGTTCCCAAAATAATAGCGCCCAAATTAGCATTAAACCACCTGTATTTATTCAAAATCATGATATGAGTTCCGCCTTTTACCACACTACATTCTTTGATATACTTTATTGGAAAAACATCATCCATATCACCATGAATATGGATTACACTTTCGTCAACGACTGTCCGATCCCAAAGAATCACTTTCTCTACCGCCCATTCTAAATAACCGATATCACGAACCGACAGAAATTTTTCATATAATTTCAATCGATGATTAATTTTTGCACCAAAAGAAAATTTAGCTAAATTCTCCAAATTTAATATCAAACTCATCGGAATGAGTTTGTAAGCTTTAGTGGTCTTAGCAATTTTCATTCTTCTGGGGAATTCTAAATTGCTTTTTACACTCGAGATGATGATTACCTTTCTCGCATCGATATGTTTTGCCATTTCTTGAACCAAAATACCACCAAATGAAACGCCAATCAAAACAGGATTCTCCTTTTTGATTTTCAGAGCAATTCTCTTGGCGTAATCGTCCAAAGATTCCTTAACCAAAGGAATCTCCCACTCTAGAAGATGTATTTCAAAATCAGCTTCCGGAAGTTGTATTCTCTCAAAAATAGCAGCACTAGCCGCTAATCCAGGCATAAAATAAACTGGTATTTTACTCATAATTGTGCTTCGATATTTTACAACAGATTACCATCTAATTATTACAAATTTCTGATAAAATTAATTTTTTTATTGAAACCAGCTTCGAATCTACCTTTATATTAGCATTAAATTATGACTGTTCCACTTTACAAATCTAAAACTGTGGTCGCAACAGCTATAGAGTCATTTTCTACTTTCCCGTCGAAGATTATTGCCCTTTGGGTCTAACATGGATTAAAATACCGAAACTTTACAACCGAAGACAAAATTGAACAGAGACAGACCGCTCATTCCATGAATACCTAAACGAAACTGTAGCTGTATAAACCAAAATTAACGTGCAACGACTATTGTTTACTGACAAAGAGAAGAGCGCCTCCAACATAGACGTTAAAATGATTTGATACTGATAATCAAATCAATACCTTTGTAAAGGTTGCCTCACTAAAAAAAACACCAGAAACGTAATATAGGTTCATTAACAAAACCCCTTTATTTATCTGCAAATTTTCGAAAATACCACAACCATAACACACAATGTTGACTTCACGAAGGAGAGTGCTTATCTGTTTTCTCACTTGTAGTGAATAAATGGTACAAGCGTATTATAATAGCGATAGATAATCATGGATATATTTAATTTGAAATAAAACCAACACTAAAATTAAAATACTATTGGTTGAAACGCCAATGAATCTTCAATAATAAAATTGGGCGAATATTAGTCCGGTCACAAATACTTAAACAAACAATATGGAACAATCTATTATCATGGAAATCAAAGACAATACTTTCGCAAGACAATTTGAAACTACAGTAGAGGAAGGGTTAGTTTCAGTTGAATACTCTTTTCAAGAAAAAAAGATATTTTTGACAAAAATAAATACTCCAGATGAATTTGACAACGAAGAGTTTGTCTCTCAGTTACTATCTGAAATAATGGCCATTGCCATTGAACGAAAATTAAAAGTAGTTCCAATACTTCCAAAAATCGTGGTTTTTTTTAAAAAAAACCCTATTTACAAAGAATTACTTCCCCCAGGAATTAGGCTTTAAGAAAAAAGCGGCTGTATCATTTAGTATGTTTAGCCGCTTTTTTTTACTAATGTCTAGTTTAGCAACAAAAGGCACAAGAATCAACTTATGCCTTTTTTATAATTTTATAAAAAATTATTTTTCTATTTCTTTCATGCTATCCATTTTCTTGTGTGCTAAGAAACCTGTAATATCTTCAAAATGCTCTACTACTCTTTTATTTCCAAATTCAAAAACCTTTGTCGCTAGTCCGTCAAGGAAATCCCTGTCGTGAGAAACCAAGATCAAAGTCCCATCAAAATCACGTAGTGCATCTTTAATTATGTCTTTAGTCTTCATGTCCAAGTGATTTGAAGGTTC
Organism: Flavobacterium gillisiae; assembly: GCF_900107635.1. GTDB lineage: Bacteria > Bacteroidota > Bacteroidia > Flavobacteriales > Flavobacteriaceae > Flavobacterium > Flavobacterium gillisiae. Next base: position 44,861 of record NZ_FNRD01000013.1, on the reverse strand, counting down.
ATCCAGAATCAACAAGTTAACCGGTTCCAACAATAATTTAATCATTGCTAAACGTGTTTTCTCTCCTCCTGAAAGGACTTTAACTTTTTTAGTCACATCATCTCCGTGAAACATGAAAGCTCCTAAGATATCCTTTATTTTAGTCCTAACATCTCCTACTGCAATATCATCAATGGTTTCAAAAATAGTAGCATTTTCATTTAATAAAGAAGCTTGATTTTGAGCAAAATAACCAATTTGCGCATTATGACCAATCTCAAGACTTCCTGCATCAATACCAATTTCTTTCATGATGGCTTTAATCATAGTCGATTTACCTTCGCCATTTTTTCCAACAAAAGCTACTTTCTCACCTCTTTCAATAACAATATTAGCATCCTTGAAAACCACATGATCTCCATATGCTTTGGACAAGTCTTTTACAATTACAGGATACTGTCCCGAACGAACCGCTGCAGGAAATTTTAATTTTAATGCAGATGTATCTACTTCATCCACCTGTACTATAACCAACTTTTCTAACATCTTAACACGTGACTGAACAGCATCCGTTTTAGAAAACGTTCCTTTAAAACGGTCAATAAAAGTTCTATTGTCTGAAATCATACGTTGTTGTTCATCATATGCTTTTTGCTGATGAATACGTCTGTCTTTACGCAATTCTAAATAATGAGAATACTTCGCTTTATAATCATAAATACGTCCCATAGTAACTTCTATAGTTCGATTCGTAATATTATCAACAAAGGCTCTATCATGCGAAATTACAACAACTGCTTTCGCCGAATTAATCAGGAAGTCTTCTAACCATTGAATACTTTCAATATCCATATGATTCGTAGGCTCATCTAGTAATATTAAATCCGGTTTTTGCAAAAGGATTTTAGCCAACTCAATTCGCATTCTCCAACCTCCTGAAAACTCAGAAGTTTGTCTTGTAAAATCTTCGCGAACAAAACCCAAACCGATTAGTATTTTCTCTACTTCAGCTTCATAATTTACTTCTTCAATTGCATAGAATTTCTCGCTTAAATCAGAAACACGCTCAATCAACTTCATATACGCATCACTTTCATAATCTGTACGAATCGTCAATTGCTCGTTGATCTCATCTATCTCCGCTTTCATACCGAAAATTTCACCAAATGCTTTAGAAGTTTCTTCCATAACAGTAGCTCCGTCAGTAGTCAACAAATGCTGAGGCAAATAAGCTACTACAGCCTCTTTAGGTGCCGAAATATTCCCTGTTGACGGTTTGCTTTGCCCTGCAATAATTTTAAGAAGCGTTGATTTACCCGCTCCATTTTTACCCATTAAGGCAATCTTATCATTTTCATTAATAGCAAAAGAGACGTCGCTAAAAAGGGTGGTTCCACCAAACTGTACTGAAATATCGTTAACTGTAATCATTGAATTGTAAATTTGTAGATTCGGTTATTCGTTACATTGAAAACCGATTTGTTTTAAAAAGTGCAAAGATAGATTAATTAAGTAATTTGTCTACAATAAAATAAAAGCTTCTAGAAACAGAATAAAATCTGATCTCTAGAAGCTTTTAAAGGCAGTAGCAAAATATGAACTACTCTTCTTTATTTTTATTTATCGTATTCCATATATGCGCATTTGAAACACCAATATCTTCTGGATTAAATACAGGGTCTTTGCCTGCCTTTCGTTGTTTTTCGTAATCCTTCAAGGCCAATAATGCTGGTTTTTGCAGCAGAATAATAGCAATAATATTAAACCAAGCCATTAATCCCACTCCTAAATCTCCAATATTCCAAGCTAATTTTGCCTGATTAATAGAACCATACATAATAACTACCATCATCAATACCTTAAGTAAGTGACTGTAAATAGGAGAATTTAAATTCCTTGTCAAATAAGCGATATTTGTTTCTGCTATATAGTAATAGGCTAATATCGTTGTAAATGCGAAGAAAAATAACGCAATAGCTACAAAGTAAGAACCAAAACCAGGAAAAACACTATCCATCGCGCTTTGTGTAAACCCAGGTCCTGCAGAAACGTTTTCTGCTCCTTGATATAAAAACTGCGTAGCACCATTGGCTCCTAACACAGGATTTTGAACATTGTATTTACCAGTAATCAGCAACATAAATCCAGTCGCCGAACAAACTAATAAAGTATCGATATAAACCGAGAATGATTGCACCAGACCTTGTTTAGTAGGGTGCGAAACATTTGCTGCGGCAGCAATATGTGGCGCTGTCCCTTGACCCGCTTCATTAGAATAAATCCCTCTTTTTACACCCCATTGAATGGCTAAACCAAAAACAGCTCCAAAACCAGCTTCCATATTAAAAGCACTTTTGAAAACTAAGGCAATAACCCCTGGAAGTTGATCGATATCGATCGCTATGATTACCAATACTATTAGAATGTAACCAATAGCCATTATCGGAACCACGAATTCAGTAAATTTGGCGATTCTTTTTACACCTCCAAATACGATAGCTCCAAATATTAACGCTACCACTACTCCTGATTTCCAAGTCTCTATTTCAAAAGCATTCTGTATTCCGTCTGCAACAGAATTAGCTTGAACACCAGGTAACAATACACCAGCAGAAACAATAGAAACTATCGCAAACAAGATACCAAACCATTTCACGCCTAACCCTCTTTCAATATAAAAAGCAGGTCCACCACGGAATTCACCTAAATGTTTCTCTTTATAAATTTGTGCTAAAGTTGCTTCTACAAAAGCAGTGCTTGCTCCTAAAAAAGCAACCATCCACATCCAAAATAAAGCTCCAGGTCCTCCAAAGGCAATCGCCGTAGCTACCCCAGCAATATTCCCAGTACCTACTCTACCTGCTAGAGACATTGATAATGCCTGAAAAGAAGAAACTCCAGACTCAGAACTTTTACCATCAAATAACAATCGGAACATCTCTTTGATATGACGCACTTGCAAAAAACGTGTTCTTATAGAAAAATAAAGCCCCGTTCCTAAACACAAAACGATTAAAGCATTACTCCAAACAATATCATTTAATACTCCAATAATCTCTTCCATAAATATATTTTACATTAATAATTATCAAAAAAATAGCAAAACAAACGTTTTGCGACTTTTTTTTTATAAAACTATAACATATCAGCAAAAAAAACTAACGAACAGCTATATAAAATAACAAAAACTGATTATTTAACTAAAAATCAAGCACTAATAAAAAGAGCCGTTTTTAAACAAAAATCTGTTTTTTAACAGTAATTACCCACAATATTAAAACAATTATCAAAAACCAACCACGACCACAACAAAAAAATGCTTCATTACTATATAATGAAGCATTTATACTATTTTTTAATCTATCAAAGCAATTACTCTTTTCTCCATTTTTTACTTTCCTCAAAAACATGCTCTAAAATAGCAGCTTCTTTCTCATCAAAATCTACATTCCTGCGACTCATAACGATTCTTGCCGTTTCAAATGCTTTTTTAGTGATGTATGTAGAAAAACCCGAAGCACCACCCCAAGAAAAACTAGGTACAAAATTACGTGGAAAGCCACTGCCAAAAATATTTGCACTAACCCCTATTACAGTTCCTGTATTGAACATGGTATTAATCCCACACTTACTGTGATCTCCCATCATCAAACCACAAAACTGCAGTCCTGTTTTAGCAAAACCTTCCGTTTCATAACTCCATAATTTTACTTCTTCGTAGTTATTTTTCAGGTTAGAGTTATTACTGTCTGCGCCAATGTTACACCATTCTCCAAGCACTGAATTTCCTAAAAATCCATCATGTCCTTTATTAGAATAAGCTGAAATGACCGAATTATTTACCTCTCCACCTATCCTTGAATAAGGCCCTACGGTAGTAGCACCATATATTTTAGCCGCCATTTTAACCACAGCGCCTTCACACAATGCAAACGGCCCACGAATTACAGAGCCTTCCATAATTTCAGTATCCTTCCCTATATAAATAGGCCCTGAAGTAGCATTTAAAGTCACAAACTCTAACTTAGCACCTTCTTCGATGAATATATTTTCATGTCCAAGTACATTGACACTTTTCGGAATTGGTTTTGATTTTCTGTCTGCAGTTAAAAAGTCGAAATCTTCCCGTATAGCTGCATCATTTTTTGAGAAAATATCCCAAGTATGCATCACTGTTATACAGTCCTCATTATACTCAATAATCTCGTATGAGTCGAAATCTACCTCTTCCTGATTTTCATCTGTATAAAATGCAACAACTTCTTCTCCTTTAAAAATAACCTGATTTGGCCCTAAGTTACTCACCATTTCAACCAAAACATAATTAGGAAGAAAAGAAGCATTAATCATCACATTCTCTTCTAACTCCACCATCGGATATTTATCTGATAAATATTCCTCCGTTAATGTTGTGGTAGTAGACCCCAAATGCATTTCCCATTTTTGACGAATCGTCATAATCCCAATAAGAATATCAGCTACAGGACGTGTAAATGTAAAAGGCAATAAGGCATTTCGGGCGGGTCCGTCAAAAAGTATATAATTCATAAAATATTTATTTGTGAAGAATCAAGTCTCGACTTGACCGTACATTAATTTGTTTTAAATAAAGCGCAAAGTTACAAAGTTTTCAAATAGATAAAAATAAAAAAAGCCTCCCGATAAGGAAGGCTTTAGTGTATTTGAAAACAAGCTAAGATTATTTAACGTGTTTAGCGTATTTAGTTTTGAACTTGTCAATACGTCCTGCAGTATCGATAAGTTTGTTTTTTCCTGTGTAAAAAGGGTGAGACGTTCTAGAGATCTCCATTTTCACAACTGGGTATTCAACACCATCAACTGTAATTGTTTCTCTTGTATCCGCAGCAGATTTAGTGATAAAAACGTCTTCATTTGACATGTCTTTAAATGCAACTAATCTGTAATTTTCTGGGTGCGTACCTTTTTTCATCTTTTTTATTTGTTTGGTTATAACTTGTTTTGAAGCTTTTCTTTCGACAGAAAAGGTGTAAACTCATTATAACTTTTTGTTTTACACTATTATTTTGAGTGTGCAAATTTACAATTATTTTTCAATAAACAAATCTTTGTTTCATTTTTTTTATTAAATCGTAAAAACTGTTTTTTGTAGCCCAATATATTGGGAATTGTTATATTTGTGGATTAATAAATAAAGTCTCTATGGAAAAAAGTGTATCCCCAGCTAAGTCTGGACTAGTATATGGTGTATTGTTTGGTGTTATAATGGTTCTGGAATTCGTTATTATGTACATAATAGGAATGCGATCCTTAGTAGGCACAAGTGCCGGAGTGATCGTAAATATTGCTAATTACCTCGTACTACCCCTTCTATTCATCTATTTGGGATGTACTAATTACAAAAAGAACCTAAATAATGGCTTCATCTCCTTTGGTGAATGTCTAAAAACAGGCGTTTCTATCACCTTTGTCGCTGCTTTTATCTATGGTACCTTTAACATTATATTCAACTATATGTTTCCAGAATTCATAAACGAGATGATTTCTATTTCTAAAGATGAGATGCTCAAACAAACTCCTAATATTTCTAGTAAGGATATGGAAGTGGGAATTGCAATGATGAAAAAATTCATGAACCCTTTAATTGTCCTTCCGGTAACACTTGCGATGTATTCGTTTTTCGGATTAATATATTCAATGATTGTTGGTGCAATTGTAAAAAACGAAAATCCTCAAAGCCTGTAATTAATGAATTTATCCATACTTATACCCCTTCTTAACGAGGAAGAATCACTTAAAGAGCTTTATACTTGGATTATTAAAGTGATGCAGTCGAACAATTATTCCTATGAAATCATCTTTCTAGATGATGGAAGCACCGACAAATCCTGGTCGATTATCGAAGAATTTGCGGCCGAAAACCCAAATGTAAAGGGAATTCGTTTCATGAAAAACTTTGGTAAATCTCAGGCTTTACATGCTGGTTTTGCTAAAGCCAAAGGCGATGTCATTATTACAATGGATGCCGACTTACAAGACAGTCCTGAAGAAATTCCGGGCTTGTACAATATGATTACTACCCAAAATTTTGATTTAGTTTCTGGATGGAAAAAGAAGCGCTACGACTCAGTGGTTGCTAAAAATCTTCCTTCAAAATTATTCAATTGGGCAGCCAGAAAAACGTCTGGTGTAGAACTGAATGATTTCAATTGCGGGCTAAAAGCCTATAAAAATATAGTGGTAAAAAACATTGAAGTTTCGGGTGAAATGCACCGATACATTCCTGTTTTGGCAAAAAATGCTGGTTTTGGAAAAATCGGAGAAAAAATAGTGCAACACCAAGCTCGAAAATATGGGGAAACCAAATTTGGAATGGAACGTTTCATCAATGGATTCCTGGATTTAATTACGATTTGGTTTCTTTCACGATTTGGAAAAAGACCAATGCATTTATTTGGAGCCATGGGATCGCTAATGTTCATCATTGGGTTTTTATTGGCGGGATACATTGGAGTTTCAAAACTATACCATATGTATACTAATATGCGCTATAACTTAGTAACTGACAACCCTTGGTTTTTTATTGCCTTAACCACAATGGTATTAGGTACCCAATTATTTTTGGCAGGATTTCTTGGCGAAATAATTTTACGTACTAAAAGCAACGAAGAGCGTTATAAAATTTCAAGCGAGGTTAATTTATAATTTGCCCTAGCCCTGATAGAAGTAGGAATCCTTTTATGCTGGGGTTCAGCATAAAAGATTGTAACGGATAGCAGGATCAGCTCCTAAATTTGAACTAAAAACTTAAAAATATATAGAAATGGAAATTAAACAAAACATTTTAAATGCGGTGAACGAATGGTTAACTCCAACATTTGACGCAGCAACACAGCTAGCAGTAAAAGAATTAATAGCTGGTTCTCCAAAAGAACTAGAAGAAAGTTTCTACAAAGACCTTGAGTTTGGAACTGGTGGAATGCGAGGTGTAATGGGCGTAGGAAACAATAGAATCAATAAATACACCCTTGGAAAAAGTACGCAAGGACTTTCTGATTACCTACACAAAGCTTTTCCTAACCAGCCTTTGAAAGCTGCTATCGCTTATGACTGTCGTCACAATAGTGATACTTTAGCAAAACTAGTTGCTGATGTTTTCTCTGCCAATGGTATCGAAGTGTATTTATTTTCAGAATTGAGACCTACACCAGAATTGTCATTTGCTGTTAAGCATTTAGGATGCCAATGCGGAATTGTACTTACAGCATCACATAATCCTCCTGAATATAACGGATACAAAGTATACTGGGAAGATGGCGGACAAATTGTTCCTCCAGAAGACGAAGCTATTATAAATGGTATCGAAAAGCTAAACTTCAATCAAATTAAGTTTGAAGCTAATGAAGATTTAATTCATTATATAGGTGCAGAAGTCGATGCCGCTTTTATAAAGTCATCTATTGAAAACGCAAGTTTTAATACTCCCGCTGAAGCTAAAGAGAACTTAAATGTCGTTTTTACTTCATTACACGGAACTTCTATAACTTTAGTTCCAGACACTTTATCACAAGCTGGTTACAGCAATGTGCATATTGTAGAAGAGCAAAGAGTTCCAAACGGTGATTTCCCAACTGTAAAGTCTCCAAATCCAGAAGAGCCGGAAGCTTTGACAATGGCGTTAGCTTTAGCTGATAAAACAAATGCTGATATAGTTATTGGTACTGATCCTGATTGTGACCGTTTAGGTATTGCTGTTCGAAATAATGAAGGTCAAATGACTTTATTAAACGGAAATCAAACCATGATTTTGATGACTGCTTTTTTATTAGAAAAATGGAAAAATGCAGGTAAAATAAACGGAAAACAATTTGTTGGATCAACGATTGTTTCTACTCCGATGATGATGGAACTGGCTACAAACTACGATGTAGAATGTAAAGTGGGTTTAACCGGCTTTAAATGGATTGCAAAAATGATCAAAGATTTCCCAGAGCAGGAATTCATTGGTGGTGGTGAAGAAAGTTTTGGATACATGGTAGGTGACGCAGTGCGCGATAAAGATGCCGTTGCCGCTACCCTATTAATATGTGAAGTAGCTGCGCAAGCTAAAGCGAAAGGAAGTACTGTTTATAAAGAGCTACTGCAATTGTATGTAGAAAATGGATTTTACAAAGAATTCTTAGTCTCTATTACTAAAAAAGGAATGGAAGGATTGCAAGAAATAAATCAAATGATGATTGACTTGCGCGAAAACCCATTAAAAGAAATAAACGGACAAAGAGTAATTATAGTCGAAGATTATCAATCCTCTGTAGCTAAGAACTTATTAGACGGTTCAGAAAGCGCAATGGACATTCCAAAATCGAATGTACTAATCTATTACACAGAAGACGGATCTAAAATTTGCGCAAGACCAAGTGGAACGGAACCAAAAATAAAATTCTACATCAGTGTCAATACAATATTAGATGATGTTGCAGACTTCAAGGAAGTAGAAGCTGTTTTAGATCAAAAAATTAAAAATATAATTACTGCAATGCAATTGAAATAATGGATAAAAGTTTATTAAAATTACTTCCTTATACAAAACCATATAAGTCACATATCATCTGGAATGTAGTCTACAATGTTTTATACGCATTGTTTAGTACTATTTCTATGCTTACCCTTCTCCCAGTGCTTGAAGTACTTTTTGGTAAAACAAAAGCAGTACTAGCTAAACCAGTGTATACTGGAATAGGAGATATAAAACAGTTTGGTACTGATTATATGTATTTTCAAATTTCATCATTAACAAAAGACAACAGCATTCAAGTTGCCTTGTTATTTGTTGTTTTAATGGTAATTACTACATTTTTACTTAAAAACTTATTCAACTATTTGGCATCACATCATATTATGCACCTCAAGAATGGTGTTTTAAGAGATTTGAGAAAATCAATGTATAATAAAATTATAGAATTACCTATATCTTACTATTCTGAAAAAAGAAAAGGAGATATCATGGCTCGTATGCTTGGTGATGTCAACGAAGTGCAGAATTCCTTTTTTTCTATTTTAGAATTAGTTGTAAAAGAACCGCTTACTATTATTTTTGCATTAGCAACGATGTTTATCATAAGCACAAAACTGACTTTATTTGTTTTAATTTTCATGCCTATTTCAGGATGGATTATTTCAAAACTAGCCAAAAACCTTAGAGCTAAATCACTAGAAGCGCAAAAAGAAAGTGGATTCCTGATTTCTATTGTAGATGAAACTTTAGGAGGATTAAAAGTAATCAAAAGCTATAATGCCGAACCTAATTTTAAAAACAGATTCGATGATTCAGTAACCCGCTTATTAAACTTAACGAACAGTATAGGAAGTAGAAATAATTTAGCCACGCCATTAAGTGAGTTTCTGGGAGTAACAACCATAGCCGTTTTACTTTTCTATGGTGGTAATTTAGTTCTTATCGAAAAAACCTTAGATGGATCTGCTTTTATTGTCTATCTGACATTGGCATTTAACATCCTTACCCCGGCAAAAGCAATTTCTAAAGCGTCGTATTCCGTAAAAAATGGATTAGCAGCTGCAGAGCGCGTCTTTGAAGTTCTAGAAGTGGAAAACGAAATCACATCCAAAGAAAATGCCATTGTAAAAAATACGTTTGAGTCTGATATCACAATTAAAAATATCAATTTCAAATACGAAGATGAAAATGTATTGAAAGACTTTTCACTTCAAGTTAAAAAAGGGCAAACCGTAGCACTGGTAGGACAATCCGGAAGCGGGAAAAGTACCATTGCTAATCTATTGACTCGTTTTTATGACGTTAACGAAGGAACTATTACTATTGACGGCACGAACATACAAGACATGAACTTGCAGTCGCTTCGTGGATTAATGGGACTAGTTACACAAGATAGTATCTTATTCAATGACACTATAAAAGCGAACATTTCAATAGGAAAACTAGATGCTACTGACGACGAAATTGTTGAGGCGCTGAAAATCGCTAATGCTTATGAATTCGTAAATGAGTTGCCAAAAGGTATCCACACTAACATTGGCGACAGTGGTAATAAACTTTCTGGTGGTCAAAAACAAAGACTTTCTATCGCTCGTGCCGTATTGAAAAACCCTCCAATTATGATTTTGGATGAGGCTACATCAGCATTGGATACAGAGAGTGAAAAATTTGTACAAGTAGCTTTGGAAAACATGATGCAAAACAGAACATCAATTGTCATTGCACACCGTCTTTCAACCATTCAAAAAGCAGACACTATTATCGTGATGCAAAAAGGAAAAATTGTAGAGCAAGGAAATCATGACGAATTAATTGCTTTAAACGGAATGTATAATAAATTAGTTAATTTGCAGTCATTTGAATAATAATTCAAACATAACTAATTTATTTTTAGACTTATAAAAAAATAACATGAAAAGAGAATATTTTGGAATGCTGTTTATAATAGTTTCTGTTAGCTTTATATTTGCTTTCGATTATATTTTTGGAGAGCAGATTGTACAAGAGTATATTTCTAAATTTATTGTAATTTGGATTCTAATTGCTTTTTTTGTTGGTCAATATTCCATGCGATTTCCGAAATCTATTTAAAATGTATCTAGACAATCAAAATATAAAACTTCCAGAAGATCCTGACACCATTGTCTGGAAGTATTTGGATTTGTCTAAATTTTTGGATTTGTTAATGTCTCAGAAACTTTTTATGTCACGTTCTGATAAATTTGAGGATCAATATGAAGGTACTTTTAGCGAACCTACTTTTGAAGAAATCAGAAAATTATCGATCGACAATCCTGATTTTTTAAAATTTTACAAAATACACCGTGAAAAGGTAGCCATCAGCAGTTGGCATATCAATGAATATGAATCTTTTGCTATGTGGCAAATATTCACCCAAAACAGTGAGGGACTAGCCATACAATCTACAATTGGTCGATTGCAAAACGCACTAACTCCTGAAAACAATTACAAACAGTATATTGGCGAGGTGAATTATATTGATTATAAAAAAGAATATATCCCTTTTGACGATATGTTTTTCCCTTTTTTATTCAAACGAAAAAGCTTTCAGTACGAGCGTGAAGTCCGAATCCTATCTGATGTATCCGAAAACAACATTTCACTTAATGATGGACTTAAAATTAATGTAAACATAGATCAGTTGATTGAAAAAATTTACATCCATCCAAAATCAGAAAACTGGTATAAAGACCTTGTCATCAATTTAGTAAAACAACTTGGCTTTGATTTTACTATTGAAAAATCAGATTTAGAGAGCGATATACTGATTTAGGGGTTTACCTATATTCTAAATTGGCTCGTAATTAATTACTTTCCATTCATTATTTGACAGATCGATGTAATTGTACTGCACCACATCATTCTTATCAAACTGTCCATTTTTATTAGTGTCTTCAACCGTTCTAAAATACAAACGGTTTTTAGAATCTATTAAATTCCAATCAATCAGTTCCTGAAAATCCTCTGACACTTTTGTAAAGCGCTTGCCGCTAATATCACTTAAGTACAAGCATTTAATATCACTACTATCTAATTTCCCATCCCTATTTGTATCCGTATCAAACATGGTGTACACCATAATTTGTTTTTTGGCCCTATCAGAAACAGATTTCAAATAAGTAGCTGTTTGTATTAAAGCTGGTTTATCCGTTAATGGTCGTATCGAATCAGAATCAGTCTTTTGAAACTTTAAGTTTTGCAAATAGCCCGTAATCTCATTTTCTCCATAATTAGAAATCGTAAAACTCAAATCAATCACACTCGAAGAGCCATATCTTGCTTTCGTTCCTCTTTCATAAACTCTCAAATCTCCTACAGGATGAATCAAATAATCAGTGCCTTCCATTTGAATAGGTAAATCAGAAATAGCTACTTGAGTAGAGTCCACTTTAGAAATTCCTTTTCCTTTATTGGCAGCATCATAAATTACTTTAGGTTTTTCCACTTCCTGCTTACAACTTGCTAAAAGCAAAACGGTGATACTTAATAATGCTATATGTAATTTTTTCATGATGATGTACTATTAAAATAAATCCAAATGTAATGAATTTTAAAAACGGTTCTGATATTTATAACTATTTTATATGATAAAACGAATGGTTATCCTAATGACTATTCATCCTACCCTATAATCTAGCACTCAACTTAACATTAAAAACACGCGTAGTCATATAATTGGGAATTGCATATTCGTTCTTAGAATAAACATCACGCACCCAGGTATTGGTAATCGCATTTTGATTATTAAATAGATTAAAGATTTCTAATCCTATGGCAAGCTCTTTAAAATTTCCTAACCAATTTGTTTTTGGTTTTCCTATAGTATTATCCAACAGCACTTTTGAAAACCCAACATCTACCCTACGATAATCATTTAATCTATTTTGATACAAATAAGGATCAGCATAAGAAGGAGAACCTCCCGGCAATCCAGTATTGTAAACCAAATTCAAATATATTTTAACACTTGGAATATTAGGCATATAATCCTGAAACAAAAGTCCGAATTTCAATCTCTGATCAGTAGGCCTAGCGATATAACCTCTATTCTCGCTGTTTTCTTCTGTTTTTAGATAACCAAAGCTAAACCAAGACTCAGTTCCGGGAACAAATTCTCCGTTCAACCTAAAATCAAGTCCCTGTGCGTACCCTTTGGCCACATTAGAAGCAGCATAACGTATTCTAACATTATCAATTGTATAGGTATTTACATCCGTAAGTGACCTATAATACAACTCTGAAACCAGTTTAAAAGGGCGTTCCCACATTTTAAAACTATAATCGTTGCTTAGTACAAAATGAATGGATTGTTGCGCTTTTACATTAGGCTGAACCACACCGTCAGCATCTCTGAGTTCTCTATAGAATGGCGGCTGATGATACACACCCCCTGAAAGCCTGAAAACCATATCCTTTTCCCAATCTGGTTTTATAGCAAATTGTGCTCTGGGACTAAAGGTCGTTTGAGCAGACCCATTGACATTCCCGCCTGTAACTTCCCAATTATGGATTCGGACTCCAGCATTGTACCAAACTTCACTGTTGCCTATCTTGTCTTTTCTACTCCATTGCCCGTAACCCGAAAACCTATTGATTGTATTAAAATTGGTGGCTCGTACATTTTGGTACGGAACTAATGGCCCAGTATAAGGAGAATATGGTTGGTCATTTCTAGGTAAATCAATAATTGGAGGGTTTATAGAGAAACCAGCAGAATCAATTACTTCCCACTCCACTACTCTATCCCGAATCGATTCACGGGTATATTTAACTCCCCATTCCAATTGGTTTTTTCTCCAGTCGTGAAATCCTTTTATTTCGGTATTTATGATTAACGCATCCAAATCATTTCGAGCATGATTAAGTTGACTACCAATACCTCGGGTGAAAGCTACGTCGCCATAGGTATCTGATCCAATATTTGAATCCACTTCGCCTAAACGATATTGAGCAAAAATATCAAAATGTTCTTGTTCCAAGGTATGAAAAATAGAACCAATAAACTTTAATGTAAAAGTATCTGCTGCTTTGAATGTTGTTTTTAAAGCACCAAAATAAGTATCGTATTTATCCTTTTCTTGACCTTCATAATACACCGTAAGCGCCATCGGGTTATCTATGGTTCCAAATTTGGTTTCTCGTGTTAAGGGCTGGTATTGGTATTTATTTTGAGAGATGTTCCCTAGAAAACTCCACTGCCATTTTGCTGAAGCCTGATAATTGATATTCGTTTGCACGTCGACAAAGGCGGGAGTGAAATTAGTTTGCGTATCCTGGCTATTGACTAAAAGACTGTTATTTCTATAGCGAACTCCGGTAATTGCTGTCCACTTTTTATTTTTTGAAATAGCATCTACTGACAGGCTTCCGCCAAGAAAACTCGCTTCAACTGTAGCGCCAAATTGCGTAGGCTTTCGATACGTAATATCTAAAACCGAAGATAATTTATCCCCAAATTTTGCTTGAAAACCACCTGCCGAAAATTCTACGTTTTGAACCAAATCAGTATTGGTAAAGCTCAGCCCTTCCTGTTGTCCAGAGCGAATTAAAAAAGGGCGATAAATTTCGATTTCATTTACATAAACCAAATTCTCATCGTAATTTCCACCTCGAACAGCATACTGCGTACTTAATTCATTATTCGAATTAACTCCAGGAAGTGTTTTTAAAATATTTTCGATACCGGCATTGGCTCCGGGAATTTTTCGAATAACCTCAGGTTCGATCGTGGTAATTCCTTGAATTTGCTTCCTATTGTTTGTAGTTACTATAATTTCACCCATTTGCTCTTCCCGATTATTCATAACCAAGTTGAACTCGTAGTCCTCATCTGTTTTTAGGGTAAGATATACCGTTGCTTTCTTTAAAGAAACGTGGCTAAAAACGATAGCTACTCTTTGGTTTAAAGGCACCTTGACAAGATAAAATCCGTTTTCATTAGATTGTGTTCTACTTCCTGAAGCGGTAATATTTACATTTTCTACCGGTCGATTATTTACATCGAGAATAACTCCCTTAATGCGTGCGGATTGCGCAAACAAAGGCAAACTAATCCAAAAAGTAATAAAAACAATGATTATTTTATTGATACTCAAGATGTCTGTATATTATTATTTTTGACTTCTAAAAAATTGAGTTTCAAAGATAGTAGAATTTCCTACATTATCCGTGACAACCACTTTTAAATCATTAGCACCTTCTGCCACAATACCATCACTAAAATTATGCGTAATTCGCCTAGTTTTATTATCATATTCAAATAAAATCCAATTTCCATTTAAATAACCATTGTAACTCTTTATTCCTGAACCGCTATCATTAATTGAAAGTTGAATCGTTTTTTGGGTACTCAGCCATTTGCCTTCAATAGCGCTTCCAATAGAAATTGTAGGCGCAGCAGTATCCATTGCTAATGTGTATTTACCCAATGATCTCACCTTGGTCGTAAATACATTATCTTTCCTAGAAGTACTATTGTAGCCTACTCGTCCACTTTTACTAATATCTGCAATGAATACTTTTTCCTTTTGACTCTCCGTGTATTTATTATCCTCGATTGTAATTGTAAAATTGGAGTGAACTGGAACCGTCTCATCATGAAGATATAGGGTATCGTCTTTAACATTAAAATTCATATCAAAATCTTCGTAAAATGTTCCAGCAGGAAAGAAAACCGACATATTATTTTTAGTGAAATTGTTGTCTTTATTCACCTTTACGAAATAATTAGAAACTACTGGCTCCTTATCAATAATGGTTGACGACAAGTCATAACTAATAGGAATTGAAATCTTTGTTGTATTCCCCTGAAAATCGGAAACTTCAATACGATAAACAGACGTTAAGTTAGGAACTACTGTAACAATACCGTTTGCATCATCTGTATTTATAAAACTCAATTTATAAGGATTCACCATAAATAGTTTTTGCACCCTTTGTGAAGTTGTTTTATATCTTGAATAATCAATTAAGGCATTGACATAACGCATATCGTCAAATGAATACGTGTCTAGTTGATAACCAAAGCTAGGTTTTCCATTCAAGTACGTTTGCAATTTATAAATTCCGTTTCTATTACCCGAAACATTATCATAATCAACAGCTGTGATACCAAAACCTATTTTTCCATTAGCCGCCACCTTATTTGCTAAGTAGCTTCCATCCTTTTGCAAAGATAAATTTAACAATAACGGGCGTTTCGATTGGTTTACCGAAGTTTTACTGTCAACAGGATATACATAAACGGCTGAAACCGATGGCTTTTTAGTGTCTTTTACATCTTTATCAAAACCAAACAGCATCGGGTTGATAATTTTCTCTGTTT
Source organism: Flavobacterium gillisiae (assembly GCF_900107635.1). Taxonomy (GTDB): domain Bacteria; phylum Bacteroidota; class Bacteroidia; order Flavobacteriales; family Flavobacteriaceae; genus Flavobacterium; species Flavobacterium gillisiae. The sequence goes on along the minus strand of NZ_FNRD01000013.1, from coordinate 29,043 downwards.
TGCTGTCGCGAAATTCAAAATGCAAATGAGGCCCTTCTGAAGATCCAGTATTACCTGTCAACGCAATGGTTTGTCCTTTTTTGACAACCAACTCATTCGGTTTCAAAAACATTTCTATCTCAAATGATTTTTCTTTATAATGTGCTTTTTCAATATAATTTTCGATGGCACCAACACCTTTTTGAAGATGACAATAAACAGATGTAAATCCATTTGGATGCGTTATATAAATTGCTTTACCATTCCCGTAGGTCGAAATCTTTATTCGAGATACATAGCCGTCAGCAACAGCGTGAACTTCCAAGCCTTCTCGCTGCAAAGTCCTAAAATCAAAACCCGCATGAAAATGATTGGGCCGCAATTCTCCAAAATTACCTGAAAGCTGCATAGGAATGTCTAATGGAGGGCTAAAATAGTCCTTGGGATACTCTGTTTGTGCCAGAATAGCGCCCGAAAACAACAGAAAAAAAAGTAAAAATCTCATGGTATTCATTTTTGCTAAGATAAAAAAAGTAATTTGTTCTTCTTTATAAAATAATACATTTTGTAACCATTTACATTACAACAATTTGATTATTTTCTAATAAAAAAACGAATAATATATTGTAATAATAAAAAGTAATACTAAATTTGTAATATTAAGTAATGAATAGGATAAATAATGAGTGTAATTGTAGAAATAATTGATACTCTTGAAAATAAAGTTGAAAAACTGATTCTAAAAATTAAACGTTTAGATCAAAATACTCAAGAATTAAAAATCGAATTAACAAAGTCTGCACACATCATACAAACTCAGTCAAACGAGATTGAAGCGTTAAAATCGCAATATGAGACACTTAAGATTGCCAACTCATTATTAGGCAGTGACGATAATAAAAGAGATACGAAGCTTAAAATAAATTCATTAATTCGGGAAATTGATTACTGTATAGCACAGCTATCTGATTAGTAAAACATATGGACGAAAAGCTTAAAATTAAGATATCAATCGCAGACAGAGTCTATCCATTAACGGTAGACCTTTCTCAGGAAGAAGGACTTAGAAGTGCTTCTAAAAAGATTGATGTAATGATGAAGCAATTTGAAGAAAACTATGCGGTACGAGACAAACAAGATGTATTAGCCATGTGCGCTTTGCAATTTGCTTCTCAAGTAGAACAAAAACAAATAGATAATACTATCAATGGAGATGAGACTATTGAAAGAATTAAAAAATTGAATGCACTTTTAGATCAATATCTCGACAATTAAACGTTCTTTACAGAAACTAAGATACTGCCTACATTAGTTCACATTTGGTAAACTCAACACTAATAATTTAGAATGAGCAAATCATCACTACTAAAGCATGCCACGCCTAGGCGAGGAAACTTGAACAGTGAGTTAGCTCAAAACTTGTCATTTTCGAGTTTATTCAATCAACTTAATGTAGGCTTTTTTTATATATAAATTTTAACAAACATGGACATATTAACGATCGTTATTTCAGGAATTATAGGTATTGCAGCGGGTTTTGGAATCGCTAAAATTATAGAAAAAAGCAATATTTCTAATCTTATTAAAAACGCAAAAAAAGAAGCTTCATCCATCTTAAAAGATGCTAACCTAGAAGCTGAGAATATAAAGAAAGATAAAATCCTTCAAGCAAAAGAAAAATTTATTGAATTAAAATCAGAGCACGAACAAGTAATTCTGACAAGAGACAAAAAAGTAGCTGAAGTTGAAAAAAGAATCAGAGACAAAGAATCACAAGTTTCTAATGAATTATCGAAGGTAAAGAAAGTCAACGATGATTTTGAAGCAAAAACAACCGAATTCACTGCTAAAATCGAAGTTTTAGACAAAAGACAAGTAGAAGTTGACAAACTACATAAAAGCCAATTACAACAACTTGAAGTAATTTCAGGCTTATCTGCTGAAGACGCAAAAAATCAATTAGTAGAAGGTCTAAAAGCAGAAGCTAAGACGAAGGCCATGTCTCATATTCAAGATACAATTGAAGAGGCTAAGCTAACGGCACAGCAAGAAGCTAAGAAAATCATCATTAATACTATACAAAGAGTTGGAACAGAAGAAGCGGTAGAAAATTGTGTATCTGTATTCAACATAGAATCTGACGATGTTAAAGGTAGAATAATTGGTCGCGAAGGACGTAACATTAGAGCACTAGAAGCAGCAACTGGAGTAGAAATCATTGTAGATGACACACCGGAAGCTATCATCCTTTCTTGTTTTGATCCTGTACGTAGAGAAATTGCACGTTTAGCTTTACACAAATTAGTAACAGACGGACGTATTCACCCTGCCCGTATTGAGGAAGTTGTTGCTAAAACAGCCAAACAAATTGACGATGAAATTATAGAAGTTGGAAAACGTACCGTTATAGATTTAGGAATTCATGGATTACACCCTGAATTAATAAAAGTAGTGGGACGTATGAAATACCGTTCTTCTTACGGACAAAATTTATTGCAACACTCCCGTGAAGTTTCTAAACTTTGTGGAATTATGGCAGCAGAATTAGGTCTGAATGTAAAATTAGCTAAAAGAGCTGGTTTATTACATGATATCGGTAAAGTGCCAGATGCAGAAAGTGATTTACCTCACGCATTATTAGGAATGCAATGGGCTGAAAAATATGGTGAAAAAGAAGAAGTATGTAATGCTATCGGAGCGCACCACGATGAAATAGAAATGAAATCTCTATTGTCTCCAATAATCCAAGTTTGTGATGCCATTTCAGGTGCAAGACCGGGTGCAAGAAGACAAGTATTAGACTCTTATATTCAACGTTTGAAAGACTTAGAAGAAGTAGCTTACGGATTCACTGGTGTTAAAAATGCTTATGCAATTCAAGCTGGTAGAGAACTAAGAGTTATTGTAGAAAGTGAAAAAGTATCTGACGATAATGCAGCGACACTATCTTTTGAAATTTCACAAAAAATTCAAACAGAAATGACTTATCCAGGTCAGGTTAAAGTAACAGTAATTAGAGAAACAAGAGCAGTAAATATTGCTAAGTAAAACTTTAATTTCCAATATCAAAATTCCAAATTCCAGTCAAATGGTTTTTGGAATTTTTTATTTTCTGGGGTGAAAGTTATTAATCACTTCCGTTAAAAATTTCCTATCCAGATGCAAATAAATCTCTGTTGTAGTAATTGATTCATGCCCAAGCATCAACTGAATGGAACGCAAGTCGGCACCGTTTTCAAGAAGATGAGTCGCAAAAGAATGACGAAAGGTATGTGGACTTATTTTTTTATGTAAGTCTATTTTAACCGCCAAATCTTTGATAATTGTAAAAATCATGGCCCTTGTGAGTTGGCTTCCTCTTCTATTCAAAAATAAAACATCCCCATGCTCTTTCTTTACATTCAGATGAATTCTAATGGTGTCTTTATAGATATGAATGTATTTTTGTGCTAAGGCACCAATAGGCACAAAACGCTGCTTATTTCCTTTCCCTGTGATCTTAATAAAACCTTCGTCAAAGAATAAATCGGAAATCTTTAAAGACACTAATTCTGAAACTCGAAGACCACAACCATAAAGAGTTTCTAGCATCGCGCGATTGCGCTCTCCTTCATTTGAAGTTAAATCAATTGCCTTGATCAAGGCATCAATTTCTTCAATAGACAATGTATCTGGTAACTTTCTACCCGTTTTCGGTGATTCAATTAATTCCAAAGGATTGTCCATTCGATAATCTTCAAAAATCAAGTAGCCAAAAAAACTTTTTAGACCTGATATAATCCGAGCTTGAGAGCGCGGGTTAACTTGATTTGAAACTGCATATATAAATTGCTGCACCGTTTCCTCCCCGATCTTAAGTGGCGAAACTTCTATTTTATTTTCACTGAGAAATAAGCACAACCTTTCGACATCAAAAGAATAATTTTCTATCGTATTTTTTGACAAACCTCGTTCAATCTTCAAATAGGACTGATAACTTTTAATATAGGAACTCCAACTCATATTACAAAGTAAAGCCTTTTTTACACATAAAAAAACCAACCAAATATAGAGGCGACTAAATAACTAATCCAAAAAACGAATTAATAATCGAAAGGGAATTATAAATGCTGATACAACTTTATTTACAATGCTTATAGCGTTTAAGATTTCGATAAATGAAACTTACACGACCAAAAACAATTTACCTCTTCAACCTACTACTCAGCATATTTTTAATAATTTAAAATTTAGCAACCTAAAAAATATAAATTTTATTTTTACATCATAAAACACTAGATACCAACAACTAACAATTCCTAGCAACCATTTTTACAATACCGAAACAGTCATTTGAAAAACTATAGTACAATCCTTTTTTAATTTACGGCTCAGTATTTGATTTAGCGACACTGTTATAACAACAAAAAAATAAAGAAAAGTGAAAGGCAATATTTATATTATTAAAGTGTTATAAATTGCAGCTTCAAATTAGAAATTATTACTTAAATACAATTTTATGAAAAAAACAATCTTTGCTGCCGTAGTGTTACTCGCTATGTCTGCTTCCGTTCAAGCCCAATTAGTGAAAATTGGAATTAAAGGCGGATTAAATTACGCTAATCAAAATGGTTCAGATATCACCATCAACAGCACTAATTATCAAACATCTGCAATTACTAGTTATCATGCGGGTTTAGTGGCGGAAATTAAACTGGTAGACAGCTTCTCAATACAACCTGAACTATTGTACTCTACACAAGGAGCTACCTACAAAAATGCTGTAGAAGAATTTCAAAACGAACTAGGCTATTTATCGATTCCGGTTATGGCCAAAATTTATTTGAATAAAGTAGTCAGCCTTGAATTAGGACCACAAGCTTCCTTTTTATTGAGCGAAAGAAATAATTTTGATGTGAAGGATGCCAGTACATTTGACTTTGCTGCTAATGCGGGACTTGGCTTCAAAATTACTAAGAGTTTCTTCCTTGAAGGTCGTTATAGCTTAGGATTGACCGACGCTTCTAAGGACGCACAGGTAAAAAATTCAGTAGTACAAGTTTCAGCTGGATTCCTTTTCTAAAAGAATTAAAACAATTTTCAAAAAACCGTTCTATAATTAGAACGGTTTTTTTATTTTTACAAAAACAAGAACGATGAAAATTTGCATTATTAATGGCCCAAATTTAAACCTATTAGGAAAAAGAGAACCTGAAGTTTATGGCAGTCTTACTTTTGAAGAATATTTCACCACAATACAGATAAAATTTCCAACTATAGAATTTAGCTATTTCCAAAGTAATATTGAAGGAGAGCTAATCGATACAATTCAGGAATATGGCTTTAGCTATGACGGAATTATTTTAAACGCTGGTGCCTATACACATACTTCAATTGGCATTGGTGACGCTATTAAAGCTATCACGACTCCTGTTATCGAAGTACATATTTCAAATACCTTCTCACGTGAAAGTTTTAGACATCAATCTTATATTTCAGGAAATGCAAAAGGAGTTATCCTAGGGTTTGGACTACAAAGTTACGAATTAGCTGTACACTCGTTTCTGTAGTAAGTATCAAAAAAATCCTATAAATATTTAACAATAATTAATGCACTAGCCATACCAAACACAAAACCGTATTCTGAATTCACAGTTGGTCTTGACAATCTTGGTTTTGGTAAGTTTAAAATATTTATAGTTGATTATAGAAGCTCGTATCTAAATGGGGTTAATGGAGACGGAGTAGTTTTTGGATTGAAATCTCTGGATGTATTAAAATAAAAAAAAAACTTTTGGATAAATAAAAAACCAAGTTCCATTTTAAAAATAGGGCTCGGTCTTTAATCATTTCAAGAAAATCCTTACTTGTATTTATCCGGTTCCACATGTATCAGGACATGTCCTAATTCAGGAAGTTCTTTTAAGAGTCTGTCTTGTAACTTATGAGATATATCATGTCCTTCTCTAACTGAAATATTGCCACTTACAATCGCATGTAAGTCTACGTGATATTTCATGCCGGCTTTTCTGATGAAACATTTTTCAGTATCGATAACCCCTTCAACCTGAGTTGACACTTCTCTAATATTTTCAATTAAATCATCATATACATGTTCATCCATTATTTCCCCGAGAGCTGGTCTAAAAATAAGATACGCATTAAACAGAATAAATCCTGAAGCAAAAAGTGCAGCCCAGTCATCTGCCGACTCATATCCTTTTCCTAATAATAGTGCGATAGAAATCCCAACAAACGCGGCAACAGAAGTAATTGCATCACTCCTATGATGCCAGGCATCTGCTTTTAATGATGAACTATTAGTTTCTATACTTCTTCTCATCACTAACCTAAAAGAATATTCTTTCCAAATAATAATTGCTCCCAGAACCAGAAGTGTCCAAGACTGTGGTAATTCATGAGGCGTTCGAATATTTGAAATACTTTCATAAGCAATAATAGTAGCCGAAGTTATTAGAAAGCCAACCACTATAAAGGTGATTAATGGCTCGGCACGACCATGCCCGTATGGATGATTCTTATCCGCTGGTCTGCTAGAATATTTGATTCCAAACAATACCAAAAACGAAGCAAAAATATCTGTCGTAGACTCAATAGCATCAGCAATTAAGGCATATGAATTGCCAAAAAAGCCTGCCATCCCTTTAATAAGGGCTAAGCAGGCATTTCCAATGATACTAAAGTAAGTTGCTTTTACAGCAGTTTGTTCATTCGTCATTACTTGTTGTTACATTTTTTTATTCAACACGAACAATATTAGCACCAATAGCTCTTAATCGTTCGTCAATTCTTTCATAACCACGATCAATTTGCTCAATATTTTGTATCGTACTTGTTCCTTTTGCTGAAAGCGCTGCAATCAATAAAGAAATCCCCGCACGAATATCTGGTGAAGACATGGTTGTCGCTTTCAATTGTGATTGAAAATCATGCCCCATAACTACAGCTCTATGTGGATCACACAACATAATTTTTGCCCCCATATCGATTAATTTATCGACAAAGAATAATCGACTTTCAAACATTTTTTGATGTATTAAAACATCTCCTTTAGCTTGCGTTGCCACAACTAAAACAATACTTAGTAAGTCAGGAGTAAATCCTGGCCAAGGTGCATCTGCAACGGTAAGAATAGAACCGTCAATATCTGTTTTAATTTCGTATCCATTTTCATGAGACGGGATATAAATATCATCTCCTCTACGTTCTAATGTAATACCAATTTTTCTAAATGTACTTGGAATTACTCCCAGGTTATCCCAACTTACATTTTTAATAGTAATTTCACTTTTGGTCATTGCGGCTAATCCAATCCAACTCCCAATTTCAATCATATCAGGGAGAATTCTATGCTCACATCCACCAAGGCTTTCAACGCCTTCAATAGTTAATAAGTTTGATCCAACTCCAGTGATTTTAGCACCCATAGAGTTTAACATCTTACAAAGCTGTTGCAAATAAGGTTCGCAAGCAGCATTATAAACCGTTGTTATACCTTTTGCCAGTACAGCAGCCATAACAATATTTGCAGTTCCAGTTACTGAAGCTTCGTCAAGAAGCATATCAGTACCTGTCAAACCATCTGGAGCTTCAACACCATAAAAATGATCTTCTCTATTGTAACGGAATTTTGCACCTAAGTTAATAAAACCTTCAAAGTGTGTATCTAATCTTCTTCTTCCAATTTTATCACCACCCGGCTTAGGAATATACCCTTTTCCGAAACGGGCCAAAAACGGACCAACAATCATGATAGAACCACGTAGTGATCCTCCTTCTTTCTTAAATGCTTCTGTTTCAAGATAGTCAACATTAACATCGTCAGCTTGAAAAGTATAAGAACCAGGACCATTTTTTTGGATTTTCACACCTAAATTGCCTAGAAGTGTTATCAATTTATTGATATCAATAATATCTGGAATATTATTAATTATTACTTTTTCAGGGGTTAAAAGAACAGCACATAAAATTTGTAATGCTTCGTTTTTTGCTCCTTGTGGAGTGATTTCACCTTTTAGTCGAATGCCTCCTTCTATTTTGAAAATTCCCATATGATTGTAGTAAGATTTATGTAATACATTTAAAACTGCTCGAATTTAATGAAAGAGATGCTCCCCAATCCGTGCCCTATTTTAAAGCACTACTATTTCTGATTATTATTGTTTTTTGTATATGTTTTTGATTTGCCCGTTTTTGTGTTTTTATTGCTTTGAATTTTTGGTTGGCCAACCGGCAAAATCTTATTAGATATTCGCTTGTTCGTTCGCAATAAATCAGATGTACTGATCAATTCCTCCGTACTTTGAATCATATTTAATTTACCATCCGAAAGTTCATATAAGTGCTCAAAAATCACGTCATCTTTAACGGTGTCTTTATTCCAACTTAAGTACGATTTTTTCATGTGATTTGCAATCACTTTAACCAACGCATTTTTCATGTCTCCATCATCCCATTTATTGGCAACATCAATCATGTACTTAATGTTGTTACCATAATACCTGTATTTCGGAAAATTCTGAGGGTATTGTAACACGTCCGGTTTTAGCTGTAAAACTTCACGTGATGGTATAGGATACGGTGACTCTACATCTAATTTAAAATCAGACATAATAAAAAGTTGATCCCATAATTTATGTTGAAAATCCAATACATCACGCAGATGGGGATTCAAACTACCCATTACTTGAATGATATATTTTGCAGCTTTATTTCGCTCTTCTGCATCCTCAATTGCAGTTGCCTGCTCAATAAGTTTTTGTAGATGACGACCATATTCAGGAATAATTAAATGCGATCGCTCTGCATTATATTCTAAATGGTGAACGACATCGTTCGCGATTTCTTTTTGGTATTTTGAATTCATAAGTGAATTTAATTTTGAATCTATGTTACAGCCTGATATAAACAAAGAACAAATTAAGTGTTTGTATTTGCTTTAATCAGTCTCTTCCCTATCTATAAGGAAACGATACCTTTAATTGTAGAAACTTCTAGGTATTTATCAACTATTTCTTGAGAATCCTTAACCTGAACATCAACTGATATACTGGTAAACTTTCCTGTTTTGGATTTTGTCGTTTTAATAACGGCGCCCATACAGTCAAAAGCCTGTTCTACTCGAACAATGTTATCATTTTCAGAAGGCACAATAAATTTAAACAAATATAAAGCAGGCCAAGTATTACTCATATCCAACTCCACTTTTAATCTAGTATAAAATTCTTCGGTATTTTTATCCATTTTATATTTAAAATAATAATAGCAAATATACGGTTTCAAATGTAAATTACGAATTATCAATTATTAAATTTTACCGAAAACTATTATTTTAATGGTAATGATTTTTTCGATTTCCAATAAGTTTGAGTACTTTTGCGCCTTATTTCCAAAAAGTGCAGAAAGAAATCATAGTAATTATCGGCGGTCCGGGAACAGGAAAAAGTACTATTATCGATGGATTAATAGACAAAGGCTTTTGTTGTTACCCAGAAATTTCCAGAGAAGTAACCTTAGAGGCAAAAAAACAAGGTATCGAGCAATTATTTCTCGAAAAGCCATTATTGTTCAGCGAACTACTTCTTGAAGGAAGAAAAAAACAATTCGTTGATGCACAGAATGAACCGCATGATGTTGTTTTTATTGACCGCGGAATTCCTGATGTTTTGGCATATATGCATTATATTGGAGACAGTTACCCTGCTTCTTTTGATGCGATTTGCAGAGAACATGTTTATAGTAAAATTTTCATTCTTCCTCCCTGGGAAGAAATTTACGTGAGTGATGAAGCCCGCTATGAAAACTACGAACAAGCTAAATTAATCCAAAATCACCTGATAGAAACCTATGAAGGCTATGGTTATTCTCTTACAGAAGTTCCCAAAGACACTATAGATAACAGAATTCTTTTTATATTAGATGAAATTTCTAAGTAATTAGTTGTTTGAGTTAGGAACTATGAATCTCTGATTTGTAATTCGAAATTTGTAATCAAAATTCATAATTGATGTCAGAAGCATTACAAATCCTAAAAAAATACTGGAAACACGATTCCTTTAGGTCGCTGCAAAATGAAATCATCGATTCCGTTTTAAGCGGTCAGGATACCTTTGCATTGATGCCAACTGGCGGAGGTAAATCAGTATGTTTTCAGATTCCTGCGATGATGAACGAAGGAATTTGTTTAGTAGTTTCTCCTTTGGTAGCTTTAATGAAAGATCAGGTTGCCAATTTGCAAAAGCGAAACATCAAAGCAATCGCATTGACAGGCGGAATAAAATCAGATGAAATGATTGACCTGCTAGATAATTGCCAATTTGGAAATTATAAATTTCTCTATTTATCTCCTGAACGCCTGCAGTCAGACTGGATTTTGGACAGAATAAAAAATCTGCCCATCAATTTGATAACCATCGACGAAGCACATTGTGTATCGCAATGGGGACATGATTTTCGGCCAGCCTACTTAAAAATTTCCAACTTAAAAACACATTTCCCTACAGTTCCCTTTTTAGCTTTAACCGCAACCGCAACACCAAAAGTAAAAGAAGACATTATCACGGAACTCGGTTTAGAAGAGCCGCAGCTTTTTGAAAAATCATTTGCAAGGAAAAACATTGCTTATATGGTTTTTGAAGTGGAGGATAAACTCTTTCGAATCGAGCAAATTCTAAAGAAAAATCCGCAATCCTCAATAATCTATGTTCGAAACAGAAAATCCTGTATCGAAATTTCATCACAATTACAATCCTTAGGATTTAAAGCTACTTATTATCACGGCGGACTGACCTCAAGAGAGAAAGATAAGAATATGCAGCTTTGGATGGAAGACAAAGCACAAGTTATTGTCGCTACAAATGCATTTGGGATGGGAATTGACAAAGCAGACGTCAAGACCGTAATTCACATTCAGCTACCTGAAAATCTTGAAAACTACTATCAGGAAGCAGGACGATCTGGTAGAAATGGAGAAAAAGCATTTGCCGTGCTACTCACAAACCCTTCAGATATTAAACAGGCCGAAAATCAGTTTATCCACATTCTCCCTGACAAAAAGTTTCTAAATGAAATGTATAACAAACTATGTAATTTTTTCCAGATTGCATACGGAGAAGGAATCAATGAAAGATTCTCTTTTAATTTGAATCATTTTTGTTTAAAATATAAATTTCCAGTTCTAAAAACATACAACGCAATGCAGTTTTTAGACCGACAAGGAATCATTACACTGTCACAAGAATTTTCAGAAAAGATTTTGTTACAGTTCATTATCCCTTCTAAAGAGCTAATTCGATACATGAGTTTGAATCGCAACGATGAGGAAATCATTTTGGCCATTCTCAGAACCTACGCCGGAATTTACGAAACGCAAACTGCCTTTAACTTAGAATTAATAGCAAAAAAATCAAAGCATACTGAAGCTCAAGTACTGGCTGTTTTACAAAAATTAAAAGAAAAAGACATTGTTGATTACCAATCAAAGAACAATGACGCCTCTTTAATTTTTAATGAGATTAGGGAAGACGAAAGAACTATTTCCCGAGTTTCTAAATATTTAGAAAACCAAAATCAACTTAAAAAAGACCAACTTAAATCAGTATTGCATTACATTAGTGAAGAAAAAGTCTGCAAAAGCAAATTGATTTTGAGCTATTTCGGCGAAAAAACAAATACTGACTGCGGCATTTGCTCCTACTGCATTACTAAAAAAAACAAGAAAACAGATAGTTCCAGTCTTTCTAAAGAAATAATCAGTTTACTAAAAATTGCCGATTTAAATTCGAGAGAGATTGAAAATAAAACAAATAAAAAATCAGACGATATTATCTTTGTGCTGCAACAGCTTTTAGAAAATGAACGTATACTGATAAAGTCAAATAATAAATATACCTTAAAACTATAATGGAAAAATTAAGAATCGTATTTATGGGAACACCAGAATTTGCCGTTGGCATTTTGGATACTATAATAAAAAACAAATATACAGTTGTCGGCGTCATTACTGCCGCCGATAAACCAGCAGGTCGTGGCCAAAAATTAAAATATTCAGCAGTAAAAGAATATGCGTTAGCTAACAATTTAAGACTATTACAACCAACAAACCTTAAAGAGGAATCGTTCTTAGAAGAATTGAAATCTCTGAATGCTAATTTGCAAATTGTTGTTGCCTTTAGAATGCTACCAAAAGTAGTTTGGGAAATGCCCGAATTAGGAACTTTTAACCTACACGCATCTCTTCTACCCAATTATCGTGGGGCTGCGCCAATAAACTGGGCAATAATTAATGGTGAAACTAAAACAGGAGTTACAACTTTTTTCATTGACGACAAGATTGATACCGGCGCGATGATTATGAGCTCAGAAATTGAAATTGATTCAAATGAAAATGCGGGACAATTACACGACCGTTTAATGCATTTGGGAAGCGAAACTGTTATCAGCACTTTAGAGTTGATCGAAAAAGGAAATGTAACAACCACCATTCAGACAGATTCCTCTGATATCAAATCAGCATTTAAACTTAACAAAGAAAACTGTAAAATCGATTGGACAAAATCAACTTCAGAAATCAATAACCTAATTAGAGGATTGAGTCCGTATCCGACTGCATGGTGTGTGTTTTCAGACAAAAATGAAGAATGGAATGTAAAAATCTATGATGCTAAAATACTACTTGAAGATCATGATTTAAATACCGGTAGTATGGTTTGCACCAAGAAAGAAATGAAAATTGCAGTAGAAAATGGCTTTATTCAGGTTCTAAGTTTACAGTTTCCTGGCAAAAAGAAGATGACAACACCTGAATTCCTCAATGGAATCACGTTTTCTGCCGACGCAAAAGTCTATTAACCTCAATAAAATAGGGTGGTTTTTACAAATCACAACAAATAACAGTGGTTTTATGAACAAAAAAAATAAGTTATCAACAAAACGTACTAAAATCCACTGAAACACTTGCGAGGAAGGGATTTCCTGCTAAATTTGTGTATTAACAATTTTTTATAACCAACAATTAATAACTATTATTATGAACAAATCAGAATTAATCGATGCTATCGCTGCTGATGCAGGAATCACAAAAGCAGCTGCAAAATTAGCTTTAGAGTCATTTCTAGGAAATGTAAGTGGAACTTTGAACAAAGGCGGTAGAGTATCTCTAGTAGGTTTCGGATCATGGTCAGTTTCAGCAAGAGCAGCAAGAGATGGTAGAAATCCTCAAACAGGAAAAACTATTCAAATCGCAGCTAAGAACGTTGTAAAATTCAAAGCAGGTGCAGAATTAGAAGGTGCAGTAAACTAATTGTAAGTTTTAAAACCTATTATAATAAAAACCTTCCTGATGGGGGGTTTTTTTTTGTCTTTAAACGATTTTATTTGGTTTTTTCTCTTATTTATTCTTAAATTTATTAAAAAAATTACGGTATTATGATTTCAGAAAAATTAATAAAAGGACAACTACTTATAGCAGAGCCTTCTATAATTGGAGATCTATCATTTAATAGATCTGTAATTTTATTAGCAGACCACGATAAGGACGGATCAGTAGGTTTTATCATAAACAAACCACTGAAATACACGATCAATGATCTACTTCCAGAAATTAATGCCTCTTTTAAAATCTATAACGGAGGACCAGTTGAGCAAGACAACCTTTATTTTATCCACAATATCCCAGAATTGATACCAAATAGCATAGAAATATCTAATGGCATCTATTGGGGAGGAGATTTTGAGTCTACTAAGGCACTAATCAATAACGGAAAAATAAACAAAAATAATATTCGTTTCTTTTTAGGCTACACAGGATGGGAAGAGAATCAATTAGAGATGGAAATGATGTCAAACTCATGGATTATTGCTCCAAATAGTTATAAAAACAAAATCATCGGCAAGTCCTCAGCACATTTCTGGAAAGAACAAATATTAGAATTAGGAGGCGACTACATGATTTGGTCTAACGCTCCAGAAAACCCCTATTTAAATTAAGTCGCACTTACCACTTCATTTAATTTTTCCAATAATACTTTTGCCAAGACAACATCAAAGTCTTTCTTTCTGTATTTTGTTATAGGCTGTATTCCTTTTATCACGTTTGTAATAAACAACTCGTCTGCTTTTTGTAAATCAAAAGGGGAAATCACCTCTTCTACCACCTCTAAGTTGCCCACCTTTTTAGCGAATTCCAAAATCTGTTTTCTCATAACGCCATTTAAACAACCTTCAGAAACTGGCGGAGTAATCAATTTATTGCCCGTTAGCATAAAAATATTCCCTTGAATTGCTTCTACAACATTTTTACTATCGTTTAATAGTAAGCAGTTATCATATCCATTTTCACTAGCAAAAATACTTGCGGTAATATTTAGAATTCTATTTGTTGTTTTTATTGAAGAAAGCAATTGTTTAGTCACATAAAAATCTTTAAACAAATCTACTTCATATTTCTGCTGACTGAATGAATAGAGCTTTTCTTCTATTCCGATTGTATGAATCAAATAAGAGACTGTATTTATTTGTGGCAAATAATACCCGCCATCATTTCTAAAAACAGTAATTCTAGCACGCGAGGAGTTCGACAACGAATTATTAGCCGCTAAAGAGAGAATTTGCTCCTCAAGGTATTCCATAGTGAAATTCATCGGAATTTCCATTCTAACGACACGCATGGACGCCATTAACCTGAAATAATGGTCTTCTAAAAAAAGAATTTTAGAGTTTACGATTTTAACCGTTTCAAAAACGGCATCGCCATATAAAAAAGCACGATTCTGTGTCAATATATTACTATCCTGAGATACTATAGTTCCATTAAAATTAATCATAAAAAAAGCCCTAAATTTAGTTTAGGGCAAATGTAAGTTATAATATACAATTTTACTATACAGATCCAATTAGATGTTTTAAGTCTGATATTTGATTTTCCCACAACTGCGTTGCTTCATCAACTTCATCTTTTTCAGCAAAGTCAACTACCATTAACGAAACATCTTTGGTTAATTCATCAACTAAAATATGAAGTTCAAAAAAATACTCTGTATCCTTACCGTCACCGTCCACCCATTTAAACTTCACTTTTTCGCCTGATTTCTTTGAGGCAAGCCTAGCCTTCTCCTCTGAATCATTCCATATGAAAGTGAAAAACTCACCTCGAGAATTCACGTTATCTGCAAACCATTCCGACAATCCAGATGGAGTCGAAATATATTGATACAATAATTGAGGAGAAGAGTTTATGGGGAACTCTATTTCGTAACGTACTTTTAAATCCATGAGCTACATTTATATTTTTTTCGAATATATAGAATATAATGCCATAAAAAAAACGTTTTTAAAAATATTTTTTTTTCTTTGATTTTTGCTTGTTTGCTCTAAAATAATTTTTATATTTGCACCCGCGTTCAGGGATTGTTATTCTTTGAACATTTGGCGAGGTAGCTCAGTCGGTTAGAGCGCAGGATTCATAACCCTGAGGTCACGGGTTCAACTCCCGTCTTCGCTACGAACTTAAAGTTTTGAAAATCACGGATTAGTCTACACTAATCCGTTTTTTTATGTCAAAAATTTCTCTACTTTTACAAACAGTACACGCTAGAGTACACGATTTGCCAATGAAACCTCATTTTTCTCAACCTACAATATTTACTGGTGGTGTCGACGTAAGACAATGGAATAAGCTCTCTAAAAAAGAACAAGAGATTGCTCTTAGCAAAAGCTGGTATCTTTATTATTCCTGTAGAAACCCAAAAACTGGTTTTTTAGTTCGCCAACCAAATATTAAGAACGGAGTAAACAAATTAAAGACTGCTGCGGAACGTTTTAATTATCTCGAAAAACTTAAAATTGATCTTGTTTATTTATTAGAGAAAGGATTCAACCCTTACACTGAAAATGAAGATTTAGAAGCAAAAATATTCGGAAAATCGACAAATGAACAGTCAGAACCTATTCGATCTACAATTAGTATTGAAGAATCTATCCCAAAAAAAGAAAATGACGTTGCAGAAACGCAGGAAAATATACTATGTATTAGGGAAGCATTTGAATTTGGCTTGAAATTAAAAAAGAGTTCCATAGGTAAAACTTCTTATAGTGGATTACAAGGACGCATTAAACGTTTTCTAACTTGGATGGATGAAGACAATGGAGCATCGGCTAATTCTATCTCCACTTTATCTAAAAAATCAATCATCAACTACTTGAATTTTGTACTAATAAACTCTAGTGCACGTAATCGTAATAATACCAAAGCCGACTTAAGTTCATTAATCCAAACATTAGTAGATAATGAATTGATGAAGGAAAACTTCGTCTCGAGTATTAATACTTTGAAATCAGCTCCTGAGAGAAACAAGACCTACTCTGTAACGCAAGAAACAGACATATTGAGCTATCTAGAAGCCAATGACAAAATACTGCTTCTATTCATCCAATTTATCACTTATAATTTTCTACGCCCAGTAGAAGTTTGTAGACTACGAATTTCGGATTTAGATTTAGAAGGAAAGAAATTATTTGTCCGAGCTAAAAACAAAGCCGTTAAAGTAAAAATCATACCGCAGAAATTAATTGACCTACTTCCCGACTTATGTAATGCTAGACCAGACCATTTTCTCTTTACACCAACTGAAATTGGAGGTGAATGGGAAACCGAAGAGAATAACAGGAGAGATTACTTCTCTAAACGATTTAAAGAGGTCAAAGACCATTTTAATTTAGACAAGAATTACGGGCTGTATAGTTTCAGACACACTTCTATAACCAACTTGTATAAAGAGTTTTCTAGAACACTGACACCTTATGAAACAAAGAGTAGATTGATGCAAATAACAGGACATCAAACTATGGAAGCCTTAGAAAAATATTTAAGAGATATTGATGCTGCTTTACCTGAAGATTACTCTCATTTGTTGAATTAAACATTTGTAACAGCTTTGCAAAATGCATTGTAAAACAATATAGTAATTTCAATATTGATAAATGCCCCCTAATAAACAAACCTTTTAAATTGAGGAAAACCGTAAAAAAGATTCATTGCTAACTTCTAAATTTGTGCGTTAAACAAATATCCAAGTGAACTTATCTTACAATTGTAGATGTCGTTTTTTAGTGGTAGGTTTGATAAACAAAGAATTTTTCAATATAAGAATATGAATACACTACTTCTTGAACCTCGTAAAGCACTAAATAAAGCCTTTTTAAAAATTAAACCTAATCGTTCTGATATTGAGAATTTCAAAACCAATTTGATAAAAATTTTAGATGCTATTAACGAAGGTGAAGGTGAAGAGTTTCATAAAAACTTAGTGATTGATTTTCTAAAAAAAACTTATTACGATCCTAACTATTTTGTAAATACTAAAGGGAAAAATGATTTAGTTATACATAACGGTAAAGATGCCAAAACCAATGTAGGTGTTATTATAGAAGCAAAAAGCCTCACAAACAAGTCCGAAATGATTACCGTTGCTAACTTAAACGGTAAAGCATTACAGGAATTGGTTTTGTATTACATGAGAGAACGTATTACACATAAAAATACCGAATTAAAACACCTTGTAGTTACCAATATTTATGAGTGGTTTGTTTTTGACGCACAATTATTCAATAAGTTATTTGCCGAAGACAAATCCTTTACAAAGAAATTTATTGATTTTGAAGAAAAACGTTCGTCGGGACATAAAACTGATTATTTCTATAACGAAATTGCTAAACCCTTTATAGCTTCCATCGTTACCACAATCGAATTCACCCATTTTGACATACGCAAATATGACAAACCATTACGAAATGAAGATAAAGAAGACGACAGAAAACTTGTTGCTTTGTACAAATTACTTTCTCCTGAGCATTTACTCAAATTATCTTTTGCAAATGACAGTAATACATTAGACAAAAATTTTTACAGTGAGTTGTTGCACATTATTGGTTTAACCGAAGTAAAGCAAGGTGGAAAAAAACTAATAGAACGGCATAAAAAAGAAGATCGAAATTCAGGCTCGTTACTAGAGAATGCCATTATCCAATTGGACAGTCTAGATAAAATTTCGCGTTTGCAAAACCCTAAACAATATGGCGATACTAATGAGGAACGATTGTTTACAGTAGCTCTAGAACTAACTATTACTTGGGTAAATCGTATTTTGTTTTTAAAATTACTCGAAGCACAACTTATTACTTACCATAAGGGAGACAAGAGTTATTCTTTCCTTAATGCCAATTTAATTGCCGATTATGATAGTTTAAACAGTTTGTTTTTTCAAGTTTTGGCAAAGAAACCAAGTGAACGTAATGACCGAGTTACCGCTGATTTTGCAAAAGTTCCTTACTTGAATAGCTCGTTATTTGAACCTACAGATTTAGAACATGATACCTTATTTGTTTCTCAATTAGAAGATCATATTCCCTTAAAATTATTAAGCTCGACCGTAATTAAAAACGCAACAGGCAAGAAGGAAACAGGAACAAAAGATTCCTTGAACTATTTCTTCTCTTTCCTTGATGCTTATGATTTTGCAAGCGAAGGAAGTGAAGACATACAGGAAGACAATAAAACATTGATTAATGCTTCTGTTCTTGGATTAATCTTTGAAAAAATAAATGGCTACAAAGACGGTTCATTCTTTACTCCTAGTTTTATTACAATGTATATGTGTAAAGAAACGATTCGGAGAGCGGTAGTTCAAAAATTCAACGAAACCAAAAATTGGGATTGTAAAGATTTTGATTCCCTTTATGATAAAATTGAGGACAGAAAAGAAGCCAATACCATTATTAATAGCCTGAAAATATGTGATCCTGCTGTAGGTTCAGGACACTTTTTAGTGTCTGCCCTGAATGAAATTGTTGCTATTAAAAATGATTTACGGGTTTTGCAAGACCATAATGGCAACCGACTGAAAGAATATCATTTTGAAGTAGTCAATGATGAATTGATTGTTACTGACGAAGATGGAATACCATTTCAGTATAATCCAAAGAATAAAGAAAGCCAACGCATACAAGAAACTTTATTTAACGAAAAGCAAACCATTATCGAGAACTGTTTGTTTGGTGTGGATATCAACCCAAATTCCGTGAAAATTTGCCGTTTGCGATTGTGGATTGAATTATTGAAAAATGCTTATTACAAAACCGACAGCAATGAACTGGAAACCTTACCTAACATTGATATCAATATAAAATGTGGCAACTCCTTAATTTCTCGTTTTGGATTGGATGCCAATTTGAAAAAAGCATTGAAGCAAAGCAAATGGAATATTGAAAGCTACAAACTTGCGGTTTCAACCTATAGAAATGCCGAAAGCAAAGAGCAAAAAAAAGAAATGGAACGCTTGATTAGTGATATAAAAGGAAATTTTAGAAGCGAAATTGGCACAAACGACCCGAAGAAACTAAAACTCGAAAAGCTAAAAGGCGAACTCTTTAACCAAACCCAACAAACGGGACTTTTTGAGCGAAGCAAAAAAGAGCAAACCGATTGGAACAAAAAAGTAACTGTTCTCGCCACTGATATTAAAACTTTAGACATTGAAATTGAAGAAATAAGAAGCAATGCCATTTATGAAAATGCTTTTGAATGGCGGTTTGAATTTCCTGATGTATTGAATGATAATGGGGATTTTGAAGGATTTGATGTCGTGATTGGGAATCCGCCTTATGGGGTTAATTTCAGACAAGAAGAAAAATCATTCATTAAATCAAATTATTATTCAATGGAAGGTGATTTTGATTCATATATATATTTTTTTGAAAAATCATTTTCGCTTTTAAAATCAAATTCAAGATTAGCATTTATTGTTCCAAACAATTTATTAATTCAAAAGTTTGGAAAAAAAATTAGAGAACTTATACTAAAAGATTATAGTATTGAATTCATAATAGACTTAGGACTTGGAGCCTTTGAAGAAGCAGTTGTACCAACTGTAATTATTGTTCTTGTGAAGAAACAGAATACAAATCATTTAGTTAATTTTTTATTCAGACCAGATAATTTAAATCAAGATTACAAACAAATTAGCCAAGAATCATTTAAAGAAAATGAAAATTTATCATTTAATATTCAAATAAATGCTGATGAGAGAGCGATTATACAAAAAATTAAAAATTACTCATCACAATTAAATGAAATTTGCGAAGTAAAAATAGGGATAGAATGCACACCTAATTTCATTTCAGACAAACCAATTACTGAATTTAGCAAACCATTAGTTCGTGGTAGGAATTTCAATAAATATTCAATTCAATTTGAAAATGACCCTAAATACGTTGAATATAAAAGAGAATTATTACATCGAGCTAGAGAAGAAAGATTATTCATAGAACCAAGAAAAATTTTAATAAGACAAACAGGAGATCGTATAATTTCTACAATTGATGAAAATAAACTATATGCTTGGAAAAGTGTATTCGTTCTTTTGTCAAATGAAAATATTTTTCACCTAAATTATTTACTGGCTTTGATAAATTCTAAAATAATTAATTTTTTCTATCAAAAATTAGTTGGTGAGGCTGGACGTACATTTGCTCAAGTGAAAGGTGTAAACCTAGCACTGATACCTATAAAAAAAATATCTATTTCAAATCAACAACCCTTTATAGAAAGAGTCAATGAAATTCTTTTATTGAAATCCGAAAATCCACAAGCCGACACCAGCGATTTAGAGGCAGCAATCGACACAATGGTTTATGAGTTGTATGGTTTGAGTGAGGAAGAAATAAAAATTGTGGAGGGGAGTTAATAAATATGGAAAATCCAGAAGAAGAAATTAGAAAGGAAACTATTCGTCAAGAATGGATTGAGTATAGAAATGCAGTAACAGAAAACAAAAGCAAAAGTCAAGATGATTTCGAGAAATATATTAACATATTAGCTTCGGGAGGACTTGTTCTTTCATTAACTTTTTTTGAAAAAATAGTTCCATTAGATAAAGCAATCTATAAACCATTTGTAATAACAGGGATGTTTTTAATGGTTGTAACCTTACTTTCTAATCTTTATTCCCATCATAAATCAATCTTAGATTCTGATTCGACGATTAAAGAGATCGATAATGAAAAATTCGAAACAATTTTTAGGAATATTGAAGTAAGAAATAGGATAATCAACAGATTAAATAGAGTGTCAATTTGGTCACTAATTATTGGGATAGTATCATTAATAACATTTGTAACAATTAATATTTATAGTATGGATAATACAAACAAAGGTAACAGCCCGACTCCGCAGCAACCAAAACCTCAAACAGAAGAAAAAGGAAGAACAATTCCTCCTCCGCCACAGAACGGACCTACCTATAATCCGAAAAAATAAAACAAGATGGAAAAAAAAATAAATAGTCTCTTAAATGACGCATCAAAAAAAGTAGAAAATATAGAACATTTGGGCGCTAAAATTACCGCCGGAAGAGTTGTTCCTACACCATCAAACTCTTTGAAGCCAAAGATTATAGTTAAACCTAAAAACGATGAAGAAAAATAATTAAATGGTTTATGATTTCAGTAAGAAAGAGATAAAGATTATTGAACAAAACTATTATTTTATATGTATTTACAAAATATAAAACTCTGGAATTTTAGACGATTTGGTTCCGATGTAGAATTTGATATAGAAAACCCTAATTTAAATTTAAACTTTACAAAAGGTCTAAATGTGATTATTGGTGAAAATGATTCAGGAAAAACAGCAATAATAGATGCTATAAAACTTGCTCTTAAAACACATAGCTATGATTACATTAGGGTTGAGGATAAAGACTTTTTTAGCAATTCAAATCGTTTTAGAATTGAACTGCTTTTTAATGGATTAATTCCAGATGAAGCAAAAAATTTTACTGAATGGCTTGGATGGAATGGCATAGGAGAAAATGCGGAGCCATATTTGAAAATAAATTACGATGTAAAAAGACAAGGGGAAAAAATTTTACCAACTGATTTAAAGGCAGGTGCAGATGAAGATGGATATCAATTAACTGCAGAAGCTAGAGAATATCTTAAAGCAACGTATTTAAAACCGCTTAGGGATGCAGAAAACGAATTGATTGCAAAACGCAATTCAAGATTATCTCAAATTCTTTTGGGAGATTCAGCATTTAAAGGAAAAGAGAATGACCATGAACTTGTCATTATATTTGAAAACTTAAGTAAAGAAATTGATAAATATTTTAAAGGTCAATTTGAAGTTTCAACAAATAACAATGAAGGTGAAGAAGTGCTATTTTTACCACAAGAAGGAAAGATTATTAAGAATAAAATCGACGGATATATTAAAGACTTTTATAGTAATGAATATGAAACTGAATTTATTGCTTCATCAAATGATATAAAAAGTATTCTTGAAAAATTAACTTTATTCTTGAAAGACGAATTAAATCCTGGATTAGGAACGCTTAATAGGTTATTTATGGCCGCTGAATTACTTCACTTGAACAAATCAAATTGGAGTGGTTTAAGATTAGGTTTAGTAGAAGAATTGGAAGCGCACCTTCATCCACAAGCCCAAATGCAAGTTATAGAATCCCTTCAAAAACAAAATGCAATACAATTAATTCTCACTACACATAGCCCTAATTTAGCATCTAAATTAAAACTCGAAAACCTAATTATTTGCAATAATGGTAATGCTTTTCCAATGGGCGCAGACTATACAAAACTTAATCCAGCTGATTATAAGTTTTTGGAAAAATTTCTTGACACTACAAAGGCTAATTTATTTTTTGCAAAAGGAATTATTTTAGTTGAAGGATGGGCGGAAGAAATACTTATTCCAAGTATTTCAAAAAATATAGGTGTTAATTTAACTGAGAAAGGAATTTCAATTGTTAATGTTGGAAGTCTTGCATATAATAGATATGCAAATATTTTTCTTAGAAAGCAAGGTCCTTTTATGTCCATACCAATAGCTATTCTTACCGATTCCGATATTAGGGAATATCAGAAAGTATTAATTGCGGGTGAAGCAGTATATCAAAAGAGAGATTTAGCAACAATACAAGCAGAAACTGACCAGAAAATCATTGAGTTAAAAGCTAAATCAGAAAATAATGTACTATATTTTATTGCTCCCAATTGGACTTTAGAATATTCATTATTTAAATCAAATAGCTTAACAAGTACATTACAAATTAATGCTAAATCAATTCATACAGGAACAGATTGGGAAACTGATTTTGAAAAATCATTAGCTGAAAAACTGATTAATAAAGGGTTAAAAAAAACAGAAATTGCTTACAGAATTGCAAATGCAATTGATGAAGATTTAAAAAACTTTGAAGAGAAAAAAATAGATGCAAAAACAATAAATATTGCAACTAATGACGAAGAAGACAGTATTAATTATCTTGTAAAAGCTATAAACTATGTTACAGGAAATTAGTATTACTGATGACGACATTTTATATTCTGAAAAGATTCTTCTTCCGGAAGGAAAAACTTTTGACGATGAAAGAAAGGATTTTATTCGCAATCTTAACACCTTAGATTTACAAGCTGTGCCGGGAAGTGGTAAAACCACGGTTTTATTGGCAAAACTCTTAATACTAGAAAGAAAATTACCATTTGCTGATGGATCAGGAATACTTGTCTTATCGCACACAAACGCCGCAATTGATGAAATAAAATATAAAATACAAAAGCATTGCCCAAAATTATTTTCTTACCCAAATTTCATTGGTACAATTCAAAGTTTTGTTGATGATTTTTTAGCGATTCCTTTCTATACATCTAAATTTAAGAAGAAACCTATTAGAATCGATAGTGAGATTTTTGATGAAATAGCAGGTAGTTATTACAGAAATTTACCAAATTCAGGAGCTAAAAATTGGCTAAATCAACAGCACAACCCAGAAGACTTTTTTAAAAATTTAAGATTTGATGTAAACCTAAATTTAATAAAAGGAATGAACGGAGAAATTTGTCTAAGTCGTGAAAATAATTCCCAAACATATAAAACGTTCACTACAATTAAAACTAAGATATTAAAATCAGGGTTTCTACATTATGATGATGCATATTTTTTAGCTGAACTTTACTTAAAATATTTTCCTGATATAAAGAATATTTTACAAAAACGTTTTTCCAATGTTTATGTGGATGAAATGCAAGATATGGATACGCATCAATATGATTTATTAGAAAAGTTATTTTTTGATCAAGGAAATAGTCTTTCAATTTTTCAACGAATAGGCGATAAAAATCAAGCAATTTATAACTCTGTTAAAGCTAGTGAAATTTGGAGTGATAGATTAGAAATTTTAAGATTAAGTGGAAGTCAAAGACTAAGCAAGCCAATATCAGATATAGTGTGCAATTTTGCATTACATACCACTGATGAATTTGAAATTGTTGGATTGAATGACTGTGAAATAAAACCTCATATTTTAGTTTTTGATAATTCATCAATTGAAGACATTATTCCACATTTCACTCAACTATTGAGAACTTTTAAAGAAGATGGCAGTTTAATTGATTTTGATAAATACCCTACTAAAGTAATAGCGTGGAATACTGAATGGAAAACACAAGCTGATTTAGATAATATTACTAAACTAAGACTTGTGGATTATTTTAATGGCTTCAAAAAAGATAATCAAAAACCTAAACAAGATTACAATTGTCTAAAAAGCTATCTTTTATTTTATGATAAAAATAAACTGACATTAGAACCTATTCGTAAAAATATACTAAATGCTTTTTTAAAAATATTGCGTTTAGAAAATTTAAATAGTGAAGATGGGAGAACCTATACAAAGAAAAAATTAATAGATTTTATTAAGCAAAAAGACTTTACTTTTTATGAACAATTTAGTCTAAATATCTACAATTGGTCTATTGGTATAATAAAAGGAAAAACGAATGGTGTTTGGGATGAGATAAAAGAATTTGCTCCTACTTTTTCAAATATTTTCTCACCTACTCCTCTTTCAACCAGCTTGAATTTTATATCCGCAGATGTAGAAGATATTTTAATGGAAAATGTTGAAGAACCAGAAACTACAAACATTTATAAAGAGGCCGATTTAGAGATCGAGATAACAAGTGTACACGCTGTAAAAGGACAGACACACTGTGCAACATTATATTTAGAATCTTTTTTTGACAGGGGTTACGGGAATTATGAGTCTGAAAGGTTACGTAATCAATTTATAGGGACTCAAACAATTACCCAAACACTCGCAACAATACCAAACAGTCACGATAAAATAATTCAATCAACAAAAATGGCATATGTAGGTTTTTCAAGACCTACTAATTTTCTTTGTATTGCTATACATAAAGTTAGATTCAATAATCATTTATCAGGCATAGATAGGGATAAATGGGAGATAATTGAAATATAAATTACAATTTAAAAAGATGTCATAGCTAACAGTAATAAGCAAAAAAATCAATAATGGACAAAGAAAATTTCTATACACAACTTACACAAGAAGAAAAAATTATATTCAACAAATATAAATCAAATGAGAACTCATTCTGTTATAATCTAAACGACAATTTACGATCAAACACTTTGACTAATGAGCAATTAACTCAAACTAAAATTCTTGATAAAATTATATTAAAATATACCTATAATGATGAAATTGTTCTTCATAGAGCAACAATTGAGGAATTAATATTGCCTTTTTTAAATGATAATTTATATACCAATCCAGAATTTCTATCTACCGCAACCGATCTTGAAAGTATTGAAAGTCATTTTACCAATGTCAACAACCCAGTATATATTCAATTTCAATGTGTCCCGAACACCAATATGGCACCTTTGCAATCAAATCCACAATTCGGTGACTTGGAAAATGAAATGCTTTTGGGACGAAATTTCGATTATGAACTCATTGAAAATAGGATTACTAAAGACAGAATTGAAATAGATAGTATAATGGGGAGATTTTATGGTCAGAATGTGAATTCTTTGAGAATTATTATCGTAAAAACAGTAAACTAAATATTTACTACGACTAGCAAACGATTTAAATAAAAAATAAATAATGCAAAAATATTCAGTCAATCAACATTTAATAGAAACGCTTTTAACTTGGGTAAAATCAGGAGAAATCGCCATACCAGAAATACAAAGACCTTTTGTGTGGGACAGTTCAAAAGTAAGAGATTTAATGGACAGCTTATATCAAGGCTTTCCTATTGGCTACGTTATCGCTTGGCGAAATCCCAATGTCCGCTTGAAGGATGGCAGTATGAGCGAGGGTAAGAAAATTCTAATAGATGGTCAGCAAAGGGTTACCGCTTTGACAGCTGCAATTCTTGGTGAGTATGTTATTGATAAAACCTATAAAAGAGTAAAAATTAAAATTGCTTTCAATCCATTATTGGAAAAATTCGAAGTGCAAAATCCAGCTATTTTAAAAGATAACAGTTGGTTACCCAATATCTCAGAAGCTATTAATGGTGAAGTTAGTATTTTGAAATTAGTACGTCAATATTTAGCTCAAAATCCCGAAGCTGATGAAGATTTAGTTGAAAAATCATTTACCAATCTTATCAATATTCCAAAAAAACAAATTGGTATTATTGAACTGGCTCACGATTTAGATATTGAAACAGTAACGGAGATATTTATCCGGATCAACTCAAAAGGTGTTGTTTTAAGTCAGGCAGATTTTGCTATGAGTAAAATTGCTTCTAATACAGATTACAATGGGAATATCTTAAGAAAAGCAATTGATTACTTCTGTCATCTGGCGATCTCTCCAGACTTTTACAAACACATTGAAGACAACGACAAAGAATTTGCAAAAACGGAATTCTTTCAAAAAATGAAATGGTTAAAATCTGAAAGTGAAGACTTATACGATCCAAGTTATACTGATATGATTCGTGTTGCTTTTACTTCGCAATTTAACAGAGGTAAACTTTCAGATTTGGTCAGTTTGCTTTCAGGCAGGAACTTTGAAACCAGAACCTTTGAAGACGCAATAGCTGAACAATCCTTTGCAAAATTTAAAGTGGGTATTATGAATTTTATGAATGAAACCAATTTTAAACGATTCTTGATGATAATCAAGTCGGCAGGTTTTATCTCCCCAAAATTAATACGTTCACAAAATGCTTTAAACTTTGCTTACATTCTTTATTTGAAACTGAAAGAACTTAATGTAAATTCTGTTGCGATAGAAAGCTATGTGAGACGCTGGTTCGTGTATTCGGTATTAACAGGAAGGTATTCTGGTTCTGCTGAATCCTTTTTTGATTTTGACATTAAACAGATCAATAATAGACCGTTTGATGAATATTTGAAAGAAAAAGAAGAAGGAGAATTATCAGATGCTTTCTGGAATGCTTCATTACCACAAAGTCTTGATACTTCTGTAGCGAGTAGTCCTTATTTTAATGTTTTCCTAGCGTCGCAAGTAAAAGCAAACGATAAAGGTTTTCTATCTAAAGATGTTTTAGTTGGTGATCTAATTTCTTTGAGAGGTGATATTCATCACCTATTCCCAAAAGATTATTTAAGAAAAAATGGTCTAGAAAGAGGAAAATACAATCAAATTGCTAACTATGTTTATATGCAATCTGAAATTAATATTAAAGTTGGTAATAAACCTCCTAAAAATTACTTTGAATTAATCAATAAACAAATTGAAGACGATAACAAATTAGTAAGCGGAATTTCTAATCACACAGAACTTTTCGAAAATTTAAAATCAAATTGTATACCTGAGTCTATAATGAATATGGAAATCGAAGATTATCAAGATTTCTTGATTCAACGTAGAAAACTTATGGCTCAAAAAATTAAAAACTATTATTTTACTCTTTAACAATGGCAGAATTTCTTACAGGCAAAGCATTAGATGAAAAATTAACTGATATTATTTGGGAGGCAAAAAAAGAACTTATCATTCTTTCCCCTTTCATAAGGCTTGATGATTATTGCAAAAGCATATTTAAAAAATTAAAAAACAATCCTGAACTAGAAGTGATTATCGTTTTTGGTAAAAATGAAGGTGAAACTCAAAGAAGTTTAACTCCATCTGATTTAGAGATATTCAAAGAATTCAGCAATATTACTATTATTTATTGCAACAACTTACACGCAAAATATTATGCCAATGAAAGTGAAGCGCTTTTAACTTCACTTAATCTTTTAGGCAAATCTATGACAGGAAATGTCGAGTATGGAATCTGTTTTCAAAACTCTAAACTCAATTTAGACAAACTCTATACTGATTCTTACCAGTACACAAATAGCGTTATAACTGATAACCCATGTGTATTTGTGAAACTTCCAATATTCAAAAAAACAAATTTAGGATTATCGCGAAAATACGTTGAGTCAAGAATTTTATATGATATGACTGATGCATTATATAGGAACAGGGATTTTGAAAAAAAATATTTTAATGATTTTGACACAATAGAGTCTGACAATAAACCATCGAGAGAAGAGTTTGTTCCTGAGGAGAAAACTGTAGAAAAAAAACAATATTCTAGTTATACCCCTAAGAACAACTACAACAGAAGAAATCAACAGGCAGAATCAGGTTTTTGTATAAGAACAGGTGAACAAATACCATTTGACCCTAGACGTCCTTACTGTTATGAGGCTTATCAAACTTGGGCTATTTTTGAAAACTGGAATTACAGAGAGAACTATTGCCACAAAACAGGAAGAGAATCGAACGGAAGGACTTCAATGTCAAATCCTATCCTCTAACAGGAAAATTCAAAAACATTTTAAATGAAATATTTCGGCTATCTTGACTTTACAACATACCAGCAGTCAAATTTAACCCCAGATGATTTTTTTTTAGATTCGAAATTATTTACAATTAGTGAACCACGTACTATAATTAGCGGATTAAGAGATAGAAGGCCTCCACTAAGAAATTTTACACCTATACCTGAATTACGAGATGAATATTACGACTATATTATTGATTTGTATTCAGGCGGTATTGCATTGGAAAGATTTACTTTCTTTAAAGAGTTTAACGATGAAATTTATGGATGGATATCTCGGTTCGATTTGTGCCACTGATTTCGGTTAGACCGTGCCACCCATTTCGGTCAATTTGTGCCACTATTCCGGTTCGATTTGTGCCA
>NZ_FNRD01000001.1 GCF_900107635.1 Flavobacterium gillisiae | reverse complement strand
CTCTCAGGACCCCTACCCATCGTAGCCTTGGTATGCCGTTACCATACCAACTAGCTAATGGGACGCATGCTCATCTTTCACCGATAAATCTTTAAATACATCTTGATGCCAAGTCGTATTACTATGAGGTATTAATCCAAATTTCTCTGGGCTATCCCTCTGTGAAAGGTAGATTGCATACGCGTTACGCACCCGTGCGCCGGTCTCAAAGAAGCAAGCTTCTTCTACCCCTCGACTTGCATGTGTTAAGCCTGCCGCTAGCGTTCATCCTGAGCCAGGATCAAACTCTTCATCGTATATTATGCGAATCAAATTGCTTTGATTCTATTTATGTTTGACTGAAGGTCTAGTGGTTTTTTCAAATCTCTCGATTCTATTACTCTTTATTCTTTTGTTCTAACATCTCTGTTAAAACGGCTGTCAATTCAATATGTCTAGGAACGTGTTCTTATCTTTTTTCAACCTCGTTAATCACTTTTCGTGTTTCTCGAAGCGGGTGCAAAAGTACAACTTCTTTTCTTTCTCGCAAGAAAAATTTAAAGTTTTTTTTGAAGATTTATATCCTCATTTCTTTATATTTTCTTACCAGTCTTTCAACGAACTTTGCATGTTTTGCGGGGTGCAAAAGTAATAAGCAAAATCAAATCTCACAAGCTTTTTTTGATTTATTTTTAGAAATAAATTCTAATCCTAAACCTCTTAATCACTTGACAATCTTTTAATGAACTTATTCGCTCTTGCGGGTGCAAAAGTAGACCCTTTATACCGTTATTCAATACTTTTAATTGACTATTTTTTGTGCTTTCCTCAACCTTGGGTTTAACTCGCTGGAAATACGCGTACTGAAGACGAAAAAAAAATCCTCACCCCCGCCCTCTCCGAAGGAGAGGGAGACTTTGCAGAAGTGGTTTGTGGAGTTTCTATGTAAATGCAGTGATTTTGCAGTTGCTTTGCAGTAATATATTAGGAATAATAACTGTGCTTTTGAACCGATATAAAGGACCGTATAGGTGTCTTTGTATTCAATAACCACTAATCCTTCATTCTTTAGTCGTGTTTTTCATTACTAAATTAAAACCAGATACTTCTAACCTACTTTTGTTTGCGTTAGGGATAGTAGTGGAAAGCCCACAGTCTCGTCTCGTCTTTTTGGACGAGACGAGACGAGGACTTGTAACGGATAGCCCGACCCATTATAAAAAAAGAGGCTACTCCTTTATATATAGGTATAGCCTCTTTTTTTATAATAGGGAACGCCCAAATAGAATAGTAGTCCTGACGAGTTGCTTTGACCCATCAAACTCTAGCGATACTATATTAATAGAATTAGCAACGCTAAAAAAACAAATGCAAATTGTAATTCCGATTAATAATGAAATATACCCCCAATTAAAACATAGCGCCACATAATCAACATAGTACTTTTTAGCACTTAGCTAAATTATTCCGTAATATTTCTGAAGCGATCTAACCACTAATTAAACTACCCTACAACAATCCATGAAGAATTAACCAGGACGAATCACAGACTAGCGTACATTCCTTTGACAATAAAAACAACATGACCTCTGTAAAATCTCTAAACGAGACAATAAAAACTTTTAGACCTCAATTTAGAAGAGTTAGAAACATTAGTTTACTCCTTTTTAAAATAACTAATAGTATTCTTAATTTCTACCACTCCAAAGCTTCTGAGCTCAATCAATTCTTAAATGCAAAAATAAAAGCATTCACAAATAAACATGAAGCAGTTAGAAAAGTACATTCCTCCTATTTAAATTAACTAACCACCTACTTAGCCCCAACTTTTGCACCTGATCCCCAATTTCTTAATCTTAACTATAAAAAAACGCATAAAAAAAGCCCCTCAAGGAGGAGCTTTTTTTATGATATATAAAATGTAATAATTACAATTTAGCTACGTGCTTCGTTAATTTAGATTTTAAATTAGACGCTTTGTTATCATGAATGATATTCTTTTTAGCTAATTTATCAATCATAGAGATTACATTTGACAACTTAGATGTAGCATCCACCTTATCAGTTGCTATTCTTAATGCTTTGATTGCATTACGAGTAGTTTTATGTTGGTATCTGTTTAATACTCTTCTCTTTTCGTTACTTCTGATTCTCTTTAGAGCTGACTTATGATTTGCCATTTTATTATTTTTTTTCTTTTACTATTCTATTTTTTTGTAGTCCGTAAGGGAATCGAACCCCTGTTACCAAGACGAAATCTTGGCGTCCTAACCCCTAGACGAACGGACCATTATCCTCCTAAGTTTTTTTTCAATCTAAATTGAAATTGTAGTCCGTGGGGGAATCGAACCCCCCTTTCCTGGATGAAAACCAGAGATCCTAACCGATAGATGAACGGACCATTTCCTTTTAAAGTTCAGGAATACTTTTAGCAAAACAAAAATTGTAGTCCGTGGGGGAATCGAACCCCCCTTTCCTGGATGAAAACCAGAGATCCTAACCGATAGATGAACGGACCGTGCTTCTGTATTGCGGATGCAAAAATACAACTATTTTTTAGACGCACAATAGCAGAGGCAAAAAAATTTCATTTTTTTTAATACGCCTTTGCAAACAGCACCCTCCTAACAGAAGAATTGCCAGTGAGAATACAGCTTCCCGCCTCTTCTACACCATCCAAAGGAATACATCTTATAGTAGCTTTCGTGAGATCCTTGATTTTCTCTTCAGTGGCTGCTGTCCCATCCCAATGTGCTGATACAAAACCACCTTTGTCATTTAAAACCGCTTTAAACTCCTCAAAACTGTTCACTTCCGTTATATGCGTATCTCTATAATTTAATGCTTTATTAAATAAATCTGCCTGAATTTCTTCTAACAAATCGCTAATATAAGTCGCAATTCCGTTTTTAGGCTTCACTTCTTTTGTCAAAGTATCTCTTCGCGCCACTTCAAAAGTTCCATTTTCTAAATCTTTCGGTCCGACAGCAATTCGGATTGGCACTCCTTTCAGTTCCCATTCTGCAAATTTAAATCCAGGTTTCTGAGTAGTTCTATCATCGTATTTCACCGAAACATGAAGTTTCTTCAACTCTGAGACTAAAACATTGACTTCAGTAGTAATTTCGGCTAACTGCTCATCGCTTTTATGTATTGGCACAATCACAACTTGTATAGGCGCTAAATTAGGAGGCAAAACCAATCCTTTATCATCAGAGTGAGTCATTACTAATGCTCCCATCAATCGTGTTGAAACCCCCCATGAAGTCCCCCATACATATTCTTGTTTCCCTTCGGCATTTGCAAACTTAACATCAAAGGCTTTTGCAAAATTTTGGCCTAAGAAATGCGAAGTACCTGCTTGTAATGCTTTTCCGTCTTGCATTAATGCTTCAATACAATAGGTCTCTTCTGCTCCAGCAAAACGCTCTGTTTCTGTTTTTAATCCTTTTATAACAGGTATAGCCATGAAATTTTCAGCAAACTCAGCATATACGTTCATCATTTTCTCCGATTCTTCAATCGCCTCACTTCTTGTAGCATGTGCCGTATGCCCTTCTTGCCACAAAAACTCAGCAGTTCTCAAGAACAATCGAGTTCTCATTTCCCAACGAACGACATTAGCCCATTGATTGATTAACAAAGGTAAATCTCTATACGATTGCACCCATCCTTTGTAAGTAGACCAAATAATTGCTTCACTTGTAGGTCGAACAATAAGCTCTTCTTCTAATTTAGCGTTAGGATCTACCATTAGCTTACCTGGTTTGTCAGGATCGTTCTTTAATCTGTAATGCGTTACGATTGCACACTCTTTTGCAAATCCTTCTGCATTCTTCTCTTCTGCCTCAAACATGCTTTTAGGAACAAATAAAGGAAAATAGGCGTTTTGATGACCCGTTTCTTTAAACATTCGATCCAACTCTGCTTGCATTTTTTCCCAAATGGCATACCCGTATGGTTTGATCACCATACAGCCTCTAACTCCTGAATTTTCAGCTAAATCAGCTTTGACAACCAGTTCGTTATACCATTTTGAATAATCTTCTGATCTTGTAGTAAGGTTCTTACTCATATTGAATAGTTTGGCACAAATTTTGCATTATTTTATTTAACTAAATAGTTCCGCAAAACTAACTATTTTTGCAATGTGCAACAATAAAAAACCATACAGATATGAAAACTAATATTTATCCATCCAAATCACTACTACTTTCCATCTCAATTTTCATTGTTCTCTTGATGGTTTCGTGTGGCTCTTATCAAAATAGCTCATACTACGAAAGAGACGGGATTTATGGGAATAATGAGGTTCGAAATGTAGAACGAGAATCGAATGCGAATCCAAACAACTACTATCAAGATTATTTCTCTTCACTTCAAGACGACAATCAGTCTGATGAAATTTTCACTGACATAGATAATTACAACAATAGTTATAATGATAATAATCAATCGAATGATGATTCTTACGCAGGCTGGGGAAATAACGCAACGCAAACTTCTATAAATTTAAACTCTTATAATTCTGGGTTTTCATTTGGTTTGGGGTATGGCTATTCCTCTTTCGGATGGGGGTACCCTAATTATGGGTGGGATTATCCATATTACGGTTATTCGAATTTTGGCTGGAATTATCCAAATTATGGTTTTTCAAATTTTGGATGGAATTACCCTTATTATGGATGGGGATATTCTAATTACTATGGCTGGAATTCTCCCTTTTACAATTACGGATACTCTAATTATGGTTACGGGAACTATTCTGGAAATTATTATAACAACCGTAACTACTCTAATAATCCAAGCAGAAGAGGTTCGTCCTATTCAAATTCTGTAAATACAAATAGAAGTTATAATACAACTTCAAGAACTTATTCACAGGACAGGAGCAATACTAATAGAAGTTCTAATAATATAGATTTTAGAAGAAACTCAAATACTGACAGAACAAACGGTAACTTCAATAGACGTAATACAAATCAAAACAACAATTATAGTACTCCTAGCAGAAGCAGAACAAACACAAATAGTTCTAGAAGCGAAAGTACAGCTCCAACCAGAACATATACTCCTTCATCAAATAGCTCAAGAAACGAAAGCTACTCTCCTAGCAGATCTAGTTCGTCAAGTTCTAGTAGTGGTAGATCATCTGGAGGAAGCTCAAGACGAGGTGGGCGTTAAGACATAACAATCCTTAGAATTTTATATTAAAAAATTTATTTCCAAAAAAAATGAAAAAATATTTATTTGTATTAATCGCAGGTTTTACATTTAGTGCAGCACAATCACAAGAGATTACTGACGCTTTGCGTTACTCTCAAGATAACCTAATCGGAACAGCTCGATTTAGAGCTATGGGAGGTGCATTTGGCGCTCTTGGTGGCGACCTATCTTCTTTAAATGTTAACCCCGCTGGATCGGCAGTTTTCATCAATAACCAAGTCACTGTCACCTTAAGTAATAATGACATTAAAAATAACTCCAACTATTTTGGAACAACAACTACTGACAACAGCAATTCCTTTGATTTAAATCAAGCAGGAGGCGTCTTTGTTTTCAAAAATCAAAATCCAACCAGCAACTGGAAAAAGTTCTCAGTGGGCGTGAATTATGAAAATACCAATAATTTTAATAATTCGCTTTTCTCAGCAGGTACAAATCCAAACAATTCTGTTGACAGCTATTTTTTGAGCTTTGCCAATGGCGTTCCGTTAAATACTCTTGAAAATTCAAGCTACGGTAGTTTAAATAATGGTGCACAACAAGCCTTTTTAGCCTACAATGCTTATATTATTGATCCAGTAAATAATGATTCAAACAATACTGCCTACAATTCAAATGTACCCGGAAGCGGAAACTACTACCAAGAAAATACCATCAGTAGTCAAGGATACAATGGAAAACTTACCTTTAATGCTGCAACCTCCTATAAGGACAAACTATATATAGGTGTAAACTTGAACTCTCATTTTACTGATTTTAGAAAATACAGTAGTTTCTACGAAGACAATAACGCTCCCTTGACTTCAGATTATACCATTTCTAAATTGCGTTTTGACAATGACTTATACACTTACGGGACAGGATTTTCTTTTCAACTAGGTGCGATTGCCAAAGTTACAAATGAAATGCGTTTAGGTTTAGCATATGAATCTTCGACATGGTATCACTTGAGTGATGAACTATCTCAAAAACTGGTTTCTGTAAGCAGTAGCTCAACTGGAGATGACATCAATGATATAGCAGATCCAAGAATCACTAATACTTATGCACCATACAAGTTACAGACACCCAGTAAGCTTACAGGGAGTTTTGCCTATGTTTTTGGAACAACAGGCTTAATAAGTATTGATTATGCTATAAAAGACTACAGTAAAACTAAATTCAAACCTGAGAGCG
Organism: Flavobacterium gillisiae; assembly: GCF_900107635.1. Taxonomy (GTDB): domain Bacteria; phylum Bacteroidota; class Bacteroidia; order Flavobacteriales; family Flavobacteriaceae; genus Flavobacterium; species Flavobacterium gillisiae. The sequence goes on along the minus strand of NZ_FNRD01000001.1, from coordinate 785,346 downwards.
ACTCCTATTATAATGGCTTGAACAACTACATGAGCAATACGCTTGATAATACTGGAGAACTAAGAATAGGTGCCGAGTATAAAATTGAAAAATTGAGTTTAAGAGCAGGATACCGATTTGAGCAAAGTCCTTATAAAAATAAAACAACTGTAGGCGACTTAACCGGATATTCTGGAGGTTTAGGTTACAACTTTGGTTCTACTAAAGTTGATTTATCTTACGCTTACGCAAAAAGAGATACGCAACAAGGTTTTTTCTTTCAAGGATTAACGGATGGAGCGACTATCAATACCATTACAAATAATGTAGCATTAACATTATTATTCGAACTGTAATTCACGCTCAAAAAAGCACTTAAAACCGTCTTATTCTTATTTTAGGAAGGCGGTTTTTTTTTAGCCCTGATAGAAGCGGCATCCCACACTGACATTGCGAGGGACGAAGCAATCAGAGTGGATATAGCATATAGCAGGAATAGCTCCATAAATAAACGCTAAAAGAAAGTCAAACAAAGTTCTGTTTGAATAAAAAACCGTAATTTTGCACTCCAATTTACAAATATATGAGAACCAAGTCATTAAAAAAGAATAAAATCAACGTGATCACTCTAGGGTGTTCTAAAAACATATACGACAGCGAAGTGCTGATGGGTCAACTACGTGCAAACGGAAAGGATGTTGCGCATGAAGCTCCTGCTGCCGAAGAAGGAAACATTATTGTTATTAATACCTGTGGATTTATTGACAATGCAAAGGCAGAATCAGTAAACATGATTTTAGAATATGCAGATAAAAAAGAAAAAGGGTTAGTTGACAAGGTTTTTGTTACTGGATGTTTATCAGAACGTTACAGACCGGATTTAGAAAAAGAAATACCTAATGTAGACCAATATTTTGGGACAACTGAATTGCCTGCATTATTGAAAGCTTTAGGCGCTGATTATAAACATGAGCTATTGGGAGAACGGTTAACAACTACTCCAAAAAATTATGCTTATCTAAAAATTGCCGAAGGTTGCGACAGACCATGTAGTTTTTGTGCTATCCCAATTATGCGAGGAAAACACGTATCGCAAACTATTGAGAAACTAGTCAAAGAAGCCGAAGGATTAGCAAGAGATGGTGTAAAAGAGTTAATCTTAATTGCACAAGATTTAACTTACTATGGTCTTGATATTTACAAAAAACGTAATCTTGGAGAATTGCTAGAAGCATTAGTAAAAGTTGAAGGAATCGAATGGATCCGTTTACACTATGCCTTCCCTACTGGCTTCCCTATGGATGTTTTGGAAATCATGAAACGCGAGCCTAAGATTTGTAATTATATTGATATTCCGTTGCAACATATTTCAGATTCCATCTTGAAATCAATGCGTCGCGGAACAACTCAAGAGAAAACAACGAAACTATTAAAAGATTTCCGTGCAGCAGTTCCAGAAATGGCTATTCGTACGACTTTAATAGTAGGATATCCAGGAGAAACACAGGAAGATTTCAATATATTAAAAGACTGGGTTCAGGAAATGAAATTTGACAGAATGGGTTGTTTTGCCTATTCTCATGAAGAGAACACGCATGCTTACTTATTAGAAGATGATGTTCCTGCTGACGTAAAACAAGACCGTGCCAACGAAATAATGGAATTACAATCTCAAATTTCATGGGACTTAAACCAATTAAAACTAGGCAAAACATTCAAATGTATTATCGATAGAAAAGAAGGCAGTCATTTTGTAGGAAGAACTGAATTTGATAGCCCAGATGTAGATAACGAAGTACTTATCGACGCATCAAAACATTATTTAAAAACAGGAGACTTTGCAATGATAAAAATCATTGAAGCCACTGAATTTGATTTGTACGGAGAACCTGCTTAGTTTTTTTTTCCCAATCATCAACTAACATTATTTGACAACCATTTTTTAAAAAACAACCATGAAAACAATTCAAATCTTATTCGTTTTGGCACTTATGTTATTGTCCATAGATACTGCTTCTGCACAATATGGAAACAACGGTTATAGTAACGGAGGCGGTGGAGGTGGATACGGTAGAAATAACCGAATGAACCAAATGCCACAGGGCCCAAGCCAAGACAAACCCAAAGAAATCCCTGTCGAGGTAACTGTTGGGAAGATAATGGAAAAATTAAAACCTGAACTTAATCTTGATGTTCTGCAAGAAATTGCAATTTCCAACGTTTTGATAGAAAGTATCAGATCACAGGGTATTTTATTAAAAGCGGAGACAGCTCAAGAACAAAAAATAAAAGAAATTCAAGCACTTTCTGAAACCACAGACAGAAAAATCAATGATTTTTTAAATGAGGATCAAAAGGTAAAATACAAAGCATTAAACGAAGAAAGTAATACCAAAAAAAAATCAAGAAGAAATAGATAATTATTCTTCCAACCCCAAAAGTACTTTTACCCTTTTATAGTATGCAAAAATATTTTTACTCCCTAATTGTTGTTGTCGCTCTTGCTTCATGTTCTACTAATCCTTACAAGGCGAGCGAAAAAGAATATGACACTAAACTCAAAACCTTTAAGGAAACGATTTCGAATAAAGAGCCTGAGCCGTTACCAGTCGTTTCAAAAACGACAATTAGCATAGACAATGTCTATACAAAACAATTGTATACTTTTAAGGATACTATATCCAAAATGGGATCAACTGCTTTAGACAACGGAATACGCACTGAATGGATTGGGACCGTAAATTTCAATTTACGAAAACCTAATTATATTATCATTCATCACACGGCACAAGACTCTATTCAACAAACGATAAAAACGTTTACTGTAACCAGAACTCAAGTAAGCGCACATTATGTGATTGCAGATGATGGTAGCGTAGTGCAAATGTTGAATGACTATTTGCGTGCATGGCATGCAGGAAGAGGTTCTTGGGGTAAAGACACAGACATCAACTCATCCTCTATAGGGATTGAACTTGACAATAATGGAACAGAGGCTTTTTCTGAAGCACAAATTACCACCTTGATGGCTCTTTTGAGTAAATTAAAAAAAGAGTATAATATTCCAACTCAAAATATCATAGGCCATTCAGACATTGCTCCTACTCGTAAAAATGATCCTAGCGCTCTATTCCCCTGGAACATATTGGCAGAAAATGGATTTGGCGTATGGAAAAATGACATCTTAGAAACAGCCCCGCTTGATTTCAATCCGGAACAAGGACTCCGAATCATAGGATATGACACAAAAAATCTTTCCGCGGCAATTAAAGCATTTAAGCTTCATTTTATCCAAACGGAAGTAGATTCAATTTTAAATCAAAATACTATCAATACAATTTACTCAATCTATAAGAAACAGTAAAACGATATTCTAAACACATCTTAAAACAGTTCTTTGACAACTCAAAGCACTGTTTTTTTTTATACCAAAATCTCAACTATACCTACTCTATTTAAGTTGGCTCAATAAAAAACTGCCAACATACACATTAAAGTATATTGGCAGTCAAAAAAAAAAAAATTATAAATCTAGAATCCGTATACCATTGCTACAGCAAATTGTGATGCAGACTTCGTAGCAGCTCCGCTAGACTTTTCAAAAATTTCTTCAGAACCACTATCTAATCTAAACTCAGGAATAAAAGTTAAGCCACCCGCTTTTAAATTAGCTGAAAATGTTAATGCAGTTACTGAATCATCACCAGAACCTTCTTTATATTTAAAATACTCACCACGTAAACCTAAACTAAATTTCTCCGTTACATCTACTGCAGGATACAAAGCTACACCTGTATAACCCACTTTACCATCATTAGAGAAATCAGCAGCATTTAAACCTAGTTTGAATTTATCCGTAAGTTGGAAAGAAGCAGTTAAGTCAACAATAGTTCCACTAACAGAACCATCCATAAAGTTAAGATAAGCATTTACTCCTTCAGTTGGGGCAAAAGATAACTGAGCTCCAAATGCATTTAAACCTTTAATTGGATCTGCTTTATACATGTTCCAAGTGTCATTAAAAGCACCTACCATCAAACCTACTTTATCAGAAATCGCATAATTTGCTTTAATTCCTGCATTTTGGAATGGTCCATTAGTAAATAAGTATGACGTAGAGTAGTGAAAGTTAGCTACTGGAGAAATTACTTCATACCCTATAAATGTACCCATGAAACCAGCTGTAAAGCTCAATTTTTCTGTAGCAGCATAAGTTGCATATAAATTTTGAATGTGGAATGAATTTTCATCAACTCCATCTCCATTTAATATTGACTGATATTGACCTCTTGGACCAAAAGAAACCTCACCTACAAACGATGCTTTACCTGTTGTTTTTTTCAAAGTAATATCAAGCATCCCTAAAGAAACTGAATTTTGATCAGTTGCAAAACTAGTTCCTATGTTTTCTTTCTTAGCGAAATCATATTTATAGTACACATCTCCAGAACCTGAAATTTCTAGTGGAGTATCCTGAGCTAATACTATGTTCCCTGTCAGCGCTAAAGCTAAAATTAAAATTACTTTTTTCATCATCAATTTGTTTTGGTTATTTATTATTCTGGTTATTTACTACTCGTTTACTGCTTGTTTTTCGCTTTCTCTTGGGACGAATTTATTAACTTTTATTCTACTTAAATAAATATATAATGACTTTTTGATTTGATTTCGAAAGAATTATCGATTACAAAAAATCACTTCCAAAAAACAAGAAATACATATTTTTGCTATTATAAAAATATTATATTCATAATCCGTTTTCTACAACACACCCCTACTTTTTAAATAGTAGCTAAGCAAAAACCACACTTTTTTACAATTAAAACCAAGAAAAAACTACCAAAAAAACAAATAACCCTGCTAAAATACAGGTAAAAATAAAATCACGTGTTTTTAAATCGTGGTAAAAACAATCGTATTTAGCAATAATTCTAAAACGGCAGACTTGAAAATTTCATTCTTTTACGCTAAAATCGAAGCAAAACTGAAGCGTGCTTGAATTTAAGAATCTCAACTCGACTCTTAAAATAAAACAACCATGAAGGGAATTATCTTGACCAATTCTTCCATGACTTTCTATGCTTCTATAAGTACAATAAAATTGAAGTGGTTTCTTTTTGAAGATTTACATACTAAACTTGAATTCAGTTTAGGAATCTTAATAGATACCGTTCAATATTTAAAAATCCATAAAGTTCGTTTTAAAATAGAGCTTATATTTTTATTTTTCGAATTCCGAAAATACTATTTCACTAATAGTACTGCCAACATTCTGAAGAAAACGCTAAGTCAATAGTAATGTAAAAAAACTACGAACGGAAAAAGCGACTGAGAATAGAGTTTCCTCTATTCTCAGTCGCTTATCTAATAAATTTTGCTGCTGCAGTTGTACTTTATTTAAAATACCCATAATAGTCTACAGCCACAATTATAATCTCTTTAACACTATAAATTAAAAATATTATAAACAATAATCCTGTTTCCGTAATTAATATACAATTGCTTTCTATTATCCTGGTGTTTCCTGGTTATTATAGAAAGAGTACAATCATCTCCATTATTATCCTTACAACTAAAGGAGTAGACAACATCTGTGTCATTTTCCTCCGTTGGCTGATACTCTACGATTTCAAACAACTGAATAACTTCGGAGTAAATAACAATTCTACTTTTATTGGTATCCAAAGAAACTACAACATTTACCAATTGTAAGTCAGACCATTTTCCCCATTTCCCTCTTTCGTTTTTTTCCAAAACACTCACGCCAGAAGTTTTGAATTTGTAATTCTGACTGTAAGTCTGCTGCAATCCTATTCCTAAGAATAACAACACTATATATAATTTAATTTTGGTCATTATTTCAATAATTAAAAATCAAGATCTACTACTTCTTTCCTTGCCGTATTATAATCTGCCATCATTTCTAAAATGATTCCCTCTGCCGATTTTACTTCATGTATCAAACCTGCAATTTGGCCAATCTCCAACTCTCCTTCAATTAAATCTCCTTCAAACATCCCTCGTTTAGCCCTTGCTCTACCTAATAATGTTACTAATTCATCCTTTGTTGGACATTTCTCATATAAATTTTGAACATCCTGAAAAAATTTATTTTTTATTAGTCGAACAGGAGCCAGCTCTTTTAATGTAAGTTGGGTATCTCCTTCTTTAGTCTCAATAATCGTATTCTTAAAATTTTCATGTGCCGATGATTCCATCGATGCCGCAAACCTACTCCCCACCTGAACAGCATCTGCACCCAATACCATTGCGGCAAGCATACCTCGTCCGTTTGCAATTCCTCCTGCTGCAATAACAGGAATTTCTATTTGCTCTTTTACCATCGGAATGAGTGTAAAAGTAGTAGTTTCATCTCTTCCGTTATGACCACCAGCCTCAAAACCCTCAGCAACTATAGCATCAACACCCGCATTTTGCGCTTTTAATGCAAATACAGTACTACTCACCACATGCACTACTGTGATACCGTTTTCTTTTAAATACGGAGTCCATGTTTTTGGATTTCCTGCCGATGTAAAAACAATCTTCACACCTTCTTCGACAATAATTTTCATAATTTCTTCAATGTTGGGATACAACATAGGAACATTCACTCCAAAAGGTTTCGAGGTTTCTTTTTTACATTTCTGAATGTGCTCACGCAATACTTCCGGATACATCGATCCCGCACCTATCAATCCTAATCCACCTGCATTACTTACTGCACTGGCGAGTTTATGCCCACTTACCCATATCATTCCTGCTTGGATAATTGGATATTTGATATTAAAAAGTTTTGTAATTCTATTCATTTAGTAGGTTGGGGATTACTGTTTTATTATTTTTCCGCTTTTTGAAAAAGCCTCTGATTCAATTTTATAAATATAAATTCCGTTGCTTAATGCTTGTAATGAAAAAGTATCTACTGGACTGGTTACTTGACGTTCTAAAACTTTCTGTCCTAATATGGTATAAAAACCAACTGTTCCTTTATTAAAACTTTCCGGAAATTGAACGGAAATATAATCAGAAGTTGGATTTGGATAAGCCACAAAATAATTTTTGTTAAGATTCTTTAAAGAAAGCGTTGATTTTAAAGCCGCACTAAAATCCGGGATACCGTAACCATATTGAGCTGTCGGCGCAGTATACCTATCGGCAGATTGAATAATTAACGCTCTGATTTCTTTATTTGTTTTCGTGGGGAATGCCTGCCAAAAAGAAGCAACCATGCCAGCCATGATAGGGCCCGAAAAAGAAGTTCCATTAGCCGTTACAATATCACCATATTGATTTGATAAAACTGCGGATACACCTTGCGCCATTACATCCGGTTTTACTCTTCCGTCATAAGATGGCCCAATTGAACTGAAAGAAGCTCTTGTTTCTGATGAATTAACAGCGCCAATTGCAAGTACAGATACCGCATCGGCCGGCGCTCCAATATGAGGGTTAGAATTACCACCTTCATTTCCTGCAGATGCAACAACAATCATTCCTCTACTAAAAGCAATTTCAGCACCTCTAGATATAAAAGCTGTAATTCCATTCATGTCATTATACGTATGATTGTAAGCGGAATTATCGAACTCGAAATAACCCAAAGACGTATTAATAATATCTACTCCTAAACTATCTGCTTTTTCAGCTGCCTCAACCCAAAGTGATTCCTCAACGGGGCTCTCGCTTCTAACATCTTCCGTAATAAACAAATAGTAAGAAGCATCTGGAGCAGTTCCTACCAATTTAGTCTCGGTATAACCTCCCATTGTTGAAAGAACTGATGTCCCGTGAGAGTCTGAATTGTATACATCTGAGTCTCTTAGTACAAAATTATAACCTCCCAAAATTTGATTGTTATCTCTCAATCTCTGAAAAGGCTGAGTTGTATTTACACCTAAGAAACCTGCATCCATTATAGCGATAATCTTTCCTGTACCAGTATAATTTTGTTTATGCAATAGGTCGCCGTTAAGCATCCTAATTTGATTATCTGACGAACCGTAAGAATAGTCTATTTTAGTCTTTCTTGTCCTACCTTGTTCTTTTTGCTTAAATACCTTCGCCGTTTTACCTGCTTGATTCAAGGTTTTATTAGCGAAATCCACTTTATCGACAAAAGCGAATCCTTTTAAAGAATTTATCAAGGCTTGAGTCCCTCGAACATGAATCGCATTCATCCATTTTGATTTTGCCATAACAGTAATCCCTGCTACGGATTTCACCTGACTTATATAAGTGGCATCGATAGGAACATCTTTAAGGTCAATTGCTATATTCTGATTAGTTCTTCTTTCCAAAGCTCGTTGAGACAGCATCTTTAAAGGCGAATCAAAATATGACTGTGAATTGGATTTGGCATTGAAATAAACCCATGCATCTTCCTGAGAAAAAGCTACTGTAGTAATGGATAATAATAAGAATAGAAAAAACTTTTTCATAGTCAACTTTTACATTCGACAAAACGATACGATCCAATAATCAACTCCTAAATTAAAATGAATGAGTCGAATGAAAAGGTATATTGCAATTTATTTTATAAATAAAGTACTAATCTAAGAAATAACTCCCGAACCAACTAATTCATCCTCTATATACCAGGCAACAAACTGTCCTTCTGTAATAGCTGATTGTGGCTCGCGGAAAGAAACGTACATTCCGTTTTCAAATTGATGTAAAGTGGCTGCTTGCAACGGTTGTCTGTAGCGTATTCTTGCCATAACTTCCATTTCTTCGCCATTATCCAAAGTCATATCCGTACGAATCCAGTGTACTTCTGATTTTTCTATAAATAAGCCTTTTCTAAACAATCCTGGATGTTGACTACTCAAACCCGTATAAATTGTATTAGTCTCTACATTAGTGGCGATAATAAACAATGGATCTTTATTTCCTCCCACATTCAGTCCTTTTCGTTGGCCAATCGTGAAATAATGAGCGCCTTGATGTTTCCCTACTATTTTCCCCATCTCTGGAGTATATGCTATTTTATTCGAAGCCAATGCCAATACTTTTTCAGTAGACAATCCTTCTTGCTCTTCGATGGTATATACCGCATCGTCTTTTTCAATTTGAATAATTGATCCTTCTTTTGGCTGCAATTTTTGTTGCAAGAATTCAGGTAAACGCACTTTACCTATGAAACACAAGCCTTGAGAATCTTTCTTTTCGGCAGTTACCAATTCCATTTCAGCAGCAATTTCACGCACCTCAGGTTTTGTTAACTCACCTATAGGAAACAAAGATTTTGACAATTGTTCTTGTGATAATTGACAAAGAAAATAAGACTGGTCTTTATTATTATCAGCACCTGCAAGTAATTGATACATCGTTTCACCATTAACTTCGATTTCACTTTTTTTGCAATAATGACCTGTAGCTACATAATCTGCGCCCAAGCTTAAAGCAATTTTCATAAAAACGTCAAATTTTATTTCGCGGTTACAAAGCACGTCAGGGTTTGGAGTTCGTCCTTTTTCATATTCATTGAACATGTAATCAACGATTTTCTCTTTATACTCTTCACTTAAGTCTACCGTTTGAAAAGGAATCCCCAATTTTTCAGCAACTAATAATGCATCATTACTGTCTTCTAACCAAGGACAATCATTTGATATAGTAACAGAATCGTCATGCCAATTTTTCATAAAAAGACCTATCACTTCATATCCTTGTTGTTGCAACAAATATGCGGCAACACTTGAATCCACACCTCCAGAAAGTCCTACTACAACTCGCTTCATTTTATATTCTTTATTAATTTTTACAAGACTGCAAAGTTACAATGTTTTTATTACAACCGCTGTTCAAGGATACACTTAATTACCCTTGGACTTCGAGGCACTCCCAGTAGCACTCATGTCAGTTTCTTTGACTATTTTTCCGTTTGCAAAAAATTGCCAAATTCCTGCTTTCTTACCATTCAAAAATTTACCTTTTGAAACTATATTACCTTGCGTATCTCTAAAAATGGCTAATCCATTATATTCATTATTCTTATAAACCGATTCTTCAAGTACCATTCCATTCTCTGAAAAACTTTTGTAAACACCGTCTTTCACATTATTTTTATAATTGATTTCTTCCGCAATTTTACCACTAGGGTAATACACCAAACGCAAACCTTCCAGCTTCCCATTCTTGTAATTTTCGATAGACATAACACTTTTAGCAGCCTGATGATAGTACTTCCACTCTCCTTCAAACAACTTATTGGCAACAACACCCTCACTTACCTTATTCTTTGCCTGATCATAAAATATAGTATAAGCTGAATTGTCCTTGATATTAAATTCTCTTGTAGCAATTATCGATTTTGCTTTGGTATCGTCGAAAAAACTGAACACTCCTACTTCTTTTCCATGATCGAAAGTCCCCTCATACCTGGGTCTTTTAGAATCAACATAAAACCCCTTCCAAGCTCCATTTTTTTTTCCTTTTTCATCAAGCTTATTATAATCTGACTGAGCAATTATAATGTGACTAGAGAACATTAAAAACAGAAGAAGACAAAATTTATAATCTTTCATTGTATTGTATGATTTAAGGCTATTATTATAAAACAAAATTACTGCTTTTATATTTAAACGTTTTTACTTTTTCTTTTATTATCCCACAATTTATCACTGTCAATTATAAGTTCAGAACAAGTCAATCTTTATGCCACGCTTTAACTCTTTACCACAAATTCCTTTAATATTCAGCTTTACTTTCGAATAACACTTACCAATACCTAAACCAGAAAGATTAGGGAACACTATAAAACAAAAAAGCTCCCAAAATTGGGAGCTTTTTTTATGAACTAGAAATTACTATTTCTTTTGGTCTTTCGCTTTTTGAGCCTCAGCTTGTTCCATAACTTCTTGAAGTTTACGTTGGAACTTACCTTGTTTCTTAGGCTCTTTTTTCTTGTTCTCTTGAATTTGAGCATGAATCTTATCACTATCGATGATATAATTCTTAATCACAAGCATGATTCCTATTGTAATTGTATTCGAAACAAAATAATACAAACTCAATCCCGAAGCATAACTATTAAAGAAGAATAACATCATTAATGGCGAAACATAAATCATTATTTTCATCATTTTAGCCATATCAGGCATCCCTTCCTGTGTAGGAGCAGCCATTTGTTGATCTCCAGTAGTCATTTTCATATAAAAGAAAATAGCTATAGAGGCTAGAATTGGAAACAAACTAATATGACTTCCGTATGCTGGAATATGAAATGGCAACTCATAAATAGAGTCAAAAGAGGATAAATCATCTGCCCAAAGGAATCCTTTTTGCCTCAAACTTATTGCAGAAGGAAAGAATTGAAACAAAGCATAAAATATAGGCGCTTGCATCAGTCCTGGAATACAACCAGCCATAGGATTCACACCTGCTTTATTATAAAGCTTCATTGTTTCCTGTTGCTTTTTCATTGGGTCTTTTTTGAATTTTTCCCCAAGTTCATTAATTTCAGGTCTCAATACTTTCATTTTTGCCTGTGACAAAAATGATTTGTATGTGATAGGTGACATCGCTAATTTAACTAACACTGTAAACAATATAATAGCCCAACCGTGTTGAATAAACAAACTTAAGAAACCATACATAGGAATGAATGCATGACGGTTAATCCAACCAAAAATCCCCCAACCCAAAGCAACAATATCTTCTAAGTTTTTGTCATACGATTTTAACAAAGTGTAATCAGTTGGTCCGTAGTACCAATTCATTTTTTGATCAATTTCTCCATTTTTAAATGCTAATGGAACAACTGCCTTAAATTGTTTTGTAAAAGTTGTATCTACTTTATCATCTTTCACTAAATTAGTAGAATGTAATTCTGCTTTTTCAAAAGGAGTACTTGATAACAAAATCGAAGTAAAAAAGTGTTGTTTGTATGCTACATAAGAAACATCTTGAACAACATCATCTTCTTGACTTCCTAATCCTAAGTAGTTACTCTTTCCTTCTTCGTGCTCGTAATACAACTCCGAATAACGGTTTTCATAACTAATACTTTTTTCATTAGTATAGGTTTTTAAATCCCATTCTAGGTTTAATGGCTTAGATGTATTCAATACTTTATTCAATCCTTGTGACTGAATATCGAAGTCTAACATATAATCATCTGCCTTTAGCACATATTTATACTCTAGATATTCATTAGCACCCGCTTTTAAACGCATCGATAAAATTTGGTCTTCACCATTTTTTGTCAATGTAGGTTCAAAATAGAGGTCTTTTGTATTTAACGTATGATTATCACTTGTAAACAACTGAATGTTTAAACTAGCATTATTATCTTTTACTAATTTTACTAATTCTCCAGATCCTTTTTTAAATCTTTCAAAGTTTTTTAAAGTAGCTTCTACAATATACCCCCCTTTATTAGCAATTTTTAGCGTAACTAATTCATTTTCAATAGTAGTAACACCTCCTTTAGCCGACGGTAATGCAGCAGAATAAGCAAAATTTCCAAGCTTTTTCTCCAAACTTGCTAATTGCGTAGAATCGCCGGTGGCAGCAACAGCAACTGTAGCTTCGGCAACCACTTTATCGTTTAATTCTTTAGCTTTAGCTTCCTTAATCACCAACTCCTTTTGCGCTTTTTCAGCTGCAATTACTTTAGGATCTGGTTGATTTTGATACATTATCCAAAGTAATATCCCAAAAATCAATACAAAACCAATTATCGAATTCGGGTCAAATTTCTTCTGTTCCATTATTATAAAATTATTTATGTTTCATTGCTTATCATTTCCCGACAAACAAAAGTTATATTCTATTATCGTACTGAAATACTGAAATTATTTCTTTTTTGCTTTTACAGCAGCGGCTACAAAATTCACAAAAATAGGATGTGGGTTTGCCACGGTACTTTTATATTCTGGATGGTATTGTACCCCGATGAAAAATGGATGATCTTCTAATTCCACGATCTCAACTAATCCTGTATCTGGATTCACTCCAGAAGCTTTCAATCCTGCCTTTTGTAACACATCAACATAAGCACTATTGTACTCATAGCGATGACGGTGACGCTCAGAAATTGTCGACTCTCCATAAATTTTATAAGCTAATGAGTCTGCTTTGATGTCACATTTCCAAGCTCCAAGACGCATTGTCCCTCCCTTGTCAGTCACATTCTTTTGCTCTTCCATTAAATTAACGACTGGATGTTTAGTATCCTCGTTCATTTCTGTCGAATTAGCATCAGCATATCCTAAAACATTTCTAGAGTATTCGATCACTGCCATTTGCATTCCCAAACAAATTCCGAAAAACGGAACTTTATTTTCACGTGCATAACGAACTGCTTCGATCTTCCCTTCAATCCCTCTTTCTCCAAAACCTGGTGCTACAAGTATACCGTCAAGATCTTTTAATTTATCTTCAATATTTGAAGCATCAATATATTCAGAATGAATTGAAATGATATTTACTTTAGTCTCATTTGAAGCTCCAGCATGAATAAAAGATTCTAAAATTGATTTGTAACAATCCTGCATTTCTACATACTTACCAATCAATCCGATATTTATAACATGTTTTGGATTTTTAATTCTGCGTAAAAAAGTATTCCAAATTTTCAAATCTGGAGCCGCTTTTTTAGGTAAGTCTAATTTCTTTAAAGCAACAACATCAAGACCTTCTTCTAACATTAAATTAGGCACTTCATAAATTGTAGCTGCATCAATAGACTGAATAACCGCTTCTCTTTTTACATTACAAAACAAGGCTAATTTATTGCGAATTTCATCTGAAATTTCATGCTCTGTTCTACATACTAAAATGTCAGCTTTAATTCCGCTTTCCATTAGAGTTTTTACTGAATGCTGTGTAGGTTTTGTTTTCAACTCTCCTGCAGCCGCTAAATAAGGTACTAGAGTTAAGTGAATAACAATTGCATTATGCTCCCCTAGATCCCAAACCAGTTGACGAACAGATTCGATATAAGGTAAGGATTCGATATCTCCTACTGTTCCTCCAATTTCAGTTATAACAATATCAAAATCACCTGAATTACCAAGCAATTGCATTCTGTCTTTAATTTCGTTGGTGATATGAGGAACTACTTGTACTGTTTTTCCAAGAAATTCTCCTCTTCTTTCTTTTTCAATAACCGAAAGATAAATTCTTCCTGTAGTAACATTATTAGCTTGAGAAGTAGGAACATTTAAGAAACGCTCGTAATGTCCTAAATCTAAATCCGTTTCAGCTCCATCATCCGTAACATAACATTCTCCATGTTCGTATGGGTTTAAAGTCCCCGGATCAACATTTAAATAGGGGTCGAATTTTTGGATAGTCGTCCGATACCCTCGTGCTTGTAACAATTTTGCCAAAGATGCTGCGATTATACCTTTCCCTAAAGAAGAGGTCACACCGCCAGTAACAAAAATATATTTCGTTTGATTCATGCTGTTGTTATTTGTATTGTAGTTGTGTCAAAAACTTGGCAAAAATACGATTATAAATTGAGAATATGCTAATTTGAAAATGAGATAATTCGGAAAATTGACAATTGCTTAATACAACCCTTTTTAAGCAAAAAACCTCACTAATTTCTTAAATTAGTGAGGTTTTGGATATCTTTTTTTAATATTTCTTATTAATTCTTCCAGTCCATTAAGCTTTAACTCATATATAAGTTTTAATTGCTCGCCTAATTCTCCTTTGGGAAACCCTTTGTTATTATACCATACTACGTAGTACTCAGGCAAATCGATTAAGAACTTTCCTTCGTACTTCCCAAAAGGCATTTTAGTATGTGCCAATTTTACAAGTTGTTGTTGATTTTTATCCATTAAGTAAGAGGTTAGAAAATAGAGAATAGAAAACAAAAATATAAAGACCAGATGATATAACATCTTACAAAAAGCAATCATTCCTTTACTCTATGCTCTTTGCTCTAACTTCTCTAATCTATTTCCAGTTAAAAGTGATTCGTTTTTCTATTTCAGAATTTAAACTCAAGAAAACAGGACAAGTCATCGCTGTTTTTTCAAGAATTGTTTTGCTTTTTTGATCTGCATCGATGTTCATATCAAAAACAATTTCTATTGCTCCAATTCGTCTTGGCTCTGCATTCATGATTTTTGTAACTGAAGCTGTAGCCCCAGTAAAATCAACATCAATATCACGGGCTTTTATCCCCATAACGGTCATCATGCAACTCGCTAAAGCATTTGCAACCGTATCGGTAGGCGAAAAAGCCTCTCCTTTTCCGTTGTTATCCAATGGTGCATCTGAAACAATTTCACTCCCTGATTGTAAATGTATCGACGATGTTCTTAAATCTCCTAAGTAGGTTACTTTTGACGTCATTAGTTTGCTTCTTTAATGGTCATATCCGTATCATAATACAAAATAAAAACGCCTTTGTTTGTGTACCCGCCGTCTTCTTTTTTATAATATTCGAACTTATTCTCACCTCGTTTTGTCGCTGCTGAATTTACAGTGTCTTCAAAGCTTTTATTTTGAACCAATCGAATCATAGTATCAAAAGTCATATCAAAACCACGAGTAGCATAATCACTTGGAAAAATATTATTTACTTTTCTATATTTTTTTTCAAAAATTGCCACTTCAGGAGAAACATAATCACTAGTAACCGAAGGGTACATTAATTTCAGTTTCGTAAGATTCGCAAATTTAATTTCATCTGTATCTAATGTCTCATTAGGCTCTAAAATCACTAACTGCACTTGATAAGCAGACATAGAACTCAACATAGATGCTATAGTAGTTTTTATCATCCAGGTATTTCCCGTTTCCATCACTACGTAATTCATTCTATCTTTCACCAACATGCTTTTTAGACTTTCAGCCGACAAACTTCCATTCTCCTTAAAAGCGACAAAGGGAACTTCTTTTTGGTATTGTTTTATGTATTGTACAATAGATTCTTTTTTCTTGTCAACTACAGCTATAATATTACCATTCTTTGAACGCATATAATCAAACATTGCACCCTTAATCGCTTCATTTGTAGGTATTGTTTGGTACAAGTTAGCATAAGGATTTCCAATATCTTTTGACAAAGGAGAAACAACAGGCACGTTATTCATACCCACTAACTGAGCAGCAGTTTCCGCATTACTTTGATAAAACGGCCCAATTATAGCATTGGCATTTACAAGGTTTTTACTTTGGATTAGAGTAGCAACATCTGAACTGTTTTTAGTTTCACGAGAATCATAAATTTCAACATCGATGGGAAGCCCCAAAGTTTTAGCCGAATCAATTGCTATTAGAGCTCCAGCATAAAAATCTAAAGTCATGTTTAAAAACTTATCTTTTTTCAAACGGCTATATGTAGAGTTAATGGTATCACTTTCTATATTAGCAATATTAAAGGGTAAAAGTAGAACCATTCTTTTTCGGTTATCGTAGGTGATCTTTTTAGACAAAGACTTGTACTCCTTTTTATCACCAATTGAGACTGGCGTTTTAGAAGGAATTCTCAAAAGCATCCCAATTTCGACTCCGTTGTTAAGTTCTGGATTAAGCGCAATAAGTTCTTCTTGAGTCATCTCAAACATCTTTGACAAACTGTATAGCGTTTCTTTAGGTTTTACTTCATAAGCAACATAATCAACTACTGTTAAAGCCTTTTTTAAATCTTGTTTCTCTTTTTCCTCTTTTGACTCTACTTTCTCAGCTATTCTTTCTACAACTTTTTCTGCTTTTGGAGCTGCACCCTTAATTATCAGTCTGTATCCAATAGGTAAATTAGTAACCACTTCAGGATTGCGTTTTTCTAATTCCTCAATCGTAATTCCATATTTTTTAGCAATAGAATATTTCGTTTCCTTTGCAAGCACATCATGATAAATGAATTTATCTTGATTAACAACAGCATTTTTTGGGGCGTTTTTTGAAGGGATAGTAAGGATTTGGCCAATTTGCAACCCTTCATTTTCAAGAAACGGATTCGCTTTTTTCAAATCTTCATCAGAAACCTCATATTTCTTTTCGATTCCATATAATGTTTCTTTTGCGATTACCACATGAGATTGCCCTTGCGCATTTGTTTTAGGCGGTACACTTACAGTTTGCGCCCCTGATTTATTTGGAATCAGTAAAACACTGTTCGGCCTTAGACCGCTTTGCGCATCTGGGTTTAATTGGTAAATATCAAAAGGAGTAACGCGATACTTTTGTGCTATTTGATTGATCGTTTCTCCTTTCTCCACTTTATGTGTTATGACTTTTTCTTGTGAAAAAGTATTTGTGGTAAATAAGAAAACAGTTATGTAGATTGCAAAAAAATACTTCATCATAGTAGTTATATATATTATTGGTTCAAAGATAACAAAAACGGTACCAAATTTTAATTAAAAAATTGGTACCGTTTATATAAAGACCATTAAAAGTTAAATTCTTAATGTAGACAATCTATGTGTCCTATTCCCATTCAATCGTTGCAGGCGGTTTTGAACTAATGTCATATACCACTCTATTAACACCTTTAACTTTATTGATAATATCATTCGATACTTTCATTAGAAAATCATAAGGTAAATGCACCCAGTCAGCAGTCATACCATCTGTAGATTCAACAGCACGTAGCGCGACTACTTTTTCATAAGTACGCTCATCACCCATTACTCCTACACTGTTTACAGGAAGAAGGATTGCTCCAGCTTGCCATACTTTGTCATATAATCCCCAAGATTTTAATCCATCAATAAAGACTTTATCTACATCTTGTAAAATTTGAACTTTCTCAGGAGTAATATCTCCTAAAATACGAATGGACAATCCAGGTCCAGGAAAAGGATGTCTTCCTAATAACTCAGGATCAATTCCTAATGAAGCTCCTACTCTACGTACTTCATCTTTAAAAAGCATACGAAGCGGCTCTACAATTTTCAATTTCATATAATCAGGCAAACCACCTACGTTATGATGCGATTTAATTGTAGCTGATGGTCCTTTGACAGAAACCGACTCAATTACATCAGGATATATAGTTCCTTGTGCTAACCATTTTACGTCTTCAATTAAATGAGATTCATCATCAAAAACTTCTATAAATACTCTACCGATAATTTTACGTTTGGTTTCAGGATCACTTACCCCTGCTAATTCTGACAAGAAACGATCTCCAGCATCTACTCCTTTAACGTTTAATCCCATTCCTTTGTATTGATCTAATACACTTTGGTATTCGTTTTTACGAAGTAAACCGTTATTAACAAAAACACAGTATAGATTTTCACCAATGGCTTGGTGTAATAAAACCGCTGCTACAGTAGAATCTACTCCACCAGAAAGTCCTAAAACCACTTTATCGTTTCCAACTTTCTCTTTCAACTCTGCCACCATTTCTTCAACAAAAGCATTTGGAGTAAAATTTTGAGGAACCTCAGCAATTTTTACCAAGAAATTTTCCAGCATTTTTGACCCGTCTGTCGAGTGAAAAACTTCTGGGTGATATTGTATAGCATAGGTTGTTTCACCTTCAATTTTGTAAGCAGCAAATTCTACATCATGTGTGCTTGCTAACTTCACACCGTTTGTAGGCAAAGCTTTAATACTATCGCTATGACTCATCCAAACTTGACTGTTAAGGTCAACTCCTTCAAAGAAAACTTCATCCTCTTTAATATAAGATAAATTAGCTCTACCATATTCTCTCGTATTTGAAGCTGCTACTTCCCCACCACTAAAGTGAGCTAAATATTGCGCTCCGTAACATACGGCAAGCATAGGTAATTTACCTCTAATTTGAGATAAATCTGGATGTGGCGCATCTTCTCCTCTAACAGAAAAAGGGCTTCCTCCAAGAATTACGGCTTTATAACTTGATAAATCACTCGGAAAATGATTGTATGGGAAAATTTCGCAGAATATATTTAATTCGCGAACTCTACGCGCAATAAGCTGTGTATATTGCGATCCGAAATCTAAAATAAGTACGTTGTGTTGCATGCGCAAAAATACTTTTTATATTCGGAATTGAAAAATTGAATTTTGAAAAAGTGTAAATTATTTTTCCGCTACAACTTTTAAGCTTAAAAAAGTGCGAAAAACACAGAAAGTAAAGCGATGCAACTCTTCGAACGCATGCTTCATTATTTTCATATAGCGTAAGAAAGTACTTTACATGGTAGACAAGTACTTCTTAAGACATAAATCATTTGCAGACAGCTACTTATAAATAAAACAACATGTAAAAATCGAAACAAGTGACAGAAGCCTGTTTAATAAACCATTACTGATTTTATAAGTATTACTTTTGCAAAGAATTAATATAAAAAAAACATTTTGAAAAAATATATTTACACAGCCTTAGCCACTTTAAGCCTTTTTATTGTTTCCTGTAGTATTGTAGATCAGTTGCTGACATTTACAATTTCTAATCAAACAAGTATTACTATTGAAACAGGGTTTCCTATTGGAACAGCTATGAGTATAATAACACCGGAGGTTACGACCAACTCCAGTGCCGAATTTGAGAATAACAACACTAAGGCTAACTTAGTCAAGGATGTGAAGCTAAAGGAGCTGACGTTGACAATAACTGATCCTGCTAACAAATCTTTCAGCTTTTTAAAATCAATTCATCTTTTTATTTCAACAGATGCAAACGACGAAATTGAATTGGCTTATAAAGATGACATAAACTCCACTTCTAACACTTTAACGCTTACGACGACTACTGAAAAACTGGATAAATACATCAAAGCCGCTTCGTATAAATTGCGAACTAAAGCCGTAATTAAAGAAACTATAGCCCAAGACATTACAGTAAAAGCAGATATGAAGTTCAAAGTTACTGCAGATCCGTTTTAGTTCGAAAAGGCAACTTTTATTCTTTAATAAATGTAAATTTAGACTTGACTCCTGTATCAAAATTATTCCACAAGTCAGACAGCAGCAAATTCCCTTCTTTATCGTAAACATAAAAAGCGCCTGTGTTCCCTCCCAAAGAACCACGGTTTAGTGCCTCTAATTCTAAATAATTAAGTCCTTCTTGAAGGTCTATTTTGATATCTTTGAAACTTGATTCTAAGTACAAATTATTTGCTAAAACAGTACCCTTATAATTGTGTATAACGGTAGCTTTTATCAAATCTCCATCAATTGCACCATAGTCTCTTACTCGAATCATTAAAGACTTTGACTTTGTACGAATAATTCCAAAATCTAAGTCTTTTACATTTAAATACGATGTATCCTCTTTTAATCCATTATTGACTAATGATTTTTCAATACTCTTATTCATTTTATCCCTTACTTCATCGCCTGGATTAATAAAATCATTGGTTTGAATCATAGAAATAGGATCAGGATCACCAATTTTAAAATTGGTACTCTGAAATTTGACTTCGGGCTTTTTTAAAATATTAGGAGCGACAATATCTGGTGGCGCAACCGTTGCAGGAATTACTTTTTTAGTTTTAATGCTTGTATCCACCGGGGGAATTGCCTTAAACTTAGAACTAAACTCAGTTTGAGAATAGCCATTGATTGCAAAACACATCATAATAAACAATAATCCCTGTTTCATATTATACCCCTTTGTTTTTATATCCTCCAAATATCAAGTTGCGACAAATATACCGTGCTTTCTATTTAGAAAACAAAACCTTAAACTAACATTAAATAAAATTTAACCAAATAGGACTGAAACAAACTCTAAATGTAGAATCATATCCCTTCCTAATTTTTTAAAAACCATAAACAGCTTTCAAATTATTCTTTATCTACAATTATTGTAGCCTTGTATCCTTCGCCTATATTCCATTGGCTTGAAGAGATCATCTTTCCCTTATCGTCATAAACTTCAAATTCTGCCGTATTAGGTGAGGCAAAACCTTCATTTAATGCTTCGAAATCAATTCTATTTATCCCTTTTTCCAGTTTAATTTCAAATCCTTTAAAATCTCCTTCCAATAAAACTTCATAATCTACCACCTTATAGTTTACATAAATTCTAATTCTATCCCCATCAACATAAGCTCCATCGCGATATCTTATCTTCGCAGTATTAGAATTAGTTTTAAAAACTCCTAAATCTTGGTTTCTTCTATATGCTTCAGAAGCAATTATAACATTATTTGTGGGTACTTTAAAAGTGTTTTCTGGTATGACAGCAGCAACATAAGGCTTAACTGTTGGTGGCCCTGGATCATGTGGAGTTATTGGTTCAATTTTCAATTTCTTGTTTTTAGGAGGAACCACTTTAAACTTGTCTTTAAATTCTTCCTGAGAATAACTATTAGAAATCATTCCTAGTAAAAAAATAAAAAAGAAAATTCGCTTCATACTTCTTGTATATCTATTGATCATTTGTTCAATTTTTTTAAAAATAAAAAACCAAAATTATAAAAACATAAAAATGGCATACTTTAACTTCCTTTTATAACTTCAAATTTTGATAAATAGTATGTTTCAGTACATAGAATATGCTAAAGCAAGCCTATCAAAATCGAACTTTTTTATATGAAATCAGTATTTTTTATTTTATTATTTTTTATAAATTGCAAAAAATATACCAAACTATATAACCAAACAACATTCCTTAAATAACAATCAAAAAAAATAATCAAATGAAAAGAGAAAACGTATTAACAGGTTCGCCTTGGGAAGATAAAATGGGCTATTGTCGTGCAGTACGCATTGGAAATATTATTGAAGTTTCTGGAACGGTCGCTATTGTCGATGGGGAAAAAGTAAAAGCTGACGATGCTTACTCGCAAACATTTAATATTCTTGAAAGAGTAGAAAAAGTACTTGAAGATTTAGACGCAAGCATGAACGATGTCATTCGCACCCGAATTTTTACTACTGATATCAATTCTTTTGAGGCCGTGGCTAAAGCGCATGCTGAATTTTTTAAAGATGTAAAACCTACAACTGGCTTCTATGAAATCAGTAAATTAGTAGCTCCTGAATACCTTGTGGAAATTGAATTTACGGCCGTACTTGCTGAAAAACAAAATATTTCGGCAGGATTGTAATACTTTAGCCAAAAAATACCTGGGAAATCCCACTGTTGAAACGAATGAATTCAGAAAAAATAAAAACAATTATACAAAGCTCTCTCAAATGGATTTTCATTTGTGTTTTGATAGGCTTTTTGTCTGGCTCAGCCTCTGCCATTTTATTAGTGGCATTAGAATGGGCAGCACAATACCGAGGACAGCACAACTGGATTATTTGGCTCTTGCCAATAGGTGGATTACTTATTGGATTAGGATATCATTATTACGGAAAAGAAGCCGTAAAAGGCAATAATTTATTACTGGAAGAATATGAAACTCCTAAAAAAAGGATTCCTTTAGTAATGGCACCGTTAGTGCTTATCGGTACGCTAATCACACATTTATTTGGTGGATCAGCTGGTCGTGAAGGAACTGCGGTACAAATGGGCGGAGCAATAGCCGACCAATTTACAGGGCTTTTCAAGCTCGATAATTCAGAAAGAAAAACACTTATCATTCTAGGAATCAGTGCTGGATTTGCTTCTATTTTTGGCACACCACTAGCAGGGGCTTTATTTGCTTTAGAGGTACTTTATTTCAGTAAAATTAACTACAAAAGTATTGTTTTATCCTTTTTAGTTGCCTTTATCGCTTACTACACCGTCGAGTTCTGGGAAGTAAAACACACCCATTATTCTATTCCTATCGTTCCTACTTTTACTTTAACAGTATTACTTTGGATTATTCTTATTAGTATTTTGTTTGGTTTGGCGGCGATGCTTTTTTCCAGAAGCACTCATTTTTGGGGCACTTTATTTTCGAAAACAATCAAATATCCCCCACTACGTCCCTTCATAGGAGGAATTCTATTTGCATCTGTTATGTATTTCATCGGTACTACAAAATACCTAGGACTAGGAGTTCCTATTATTGTTGAATCTTTCTCGAATCCAAGTGAATACTATGACTTTCTACTCAAAATATTGTTTACCGGATTTACTTTAGGTGCTGGATTTAAGGGAGGCGAAGTTACCCCGCTGTTTTTTATTGGCGCAACCTTGGGAAGTGCCTTATCCATTTTTGTTCCGTTACCTATTGCACTTTTGGCGGGAATGGGATTTGTAGCCGTTTTTTCTGGCGCTACTCATACACCAATTGCCTGTACTATTATGGGAATGGAACTCTTTGGAATAGAAAGCGGACTATTTATCGGTCTTAGCTGTTTTATAGCTTATTTAGCATCGGGACCGGTAGGAATTTACCATTCCCAAATTGTAAAAGGACCTAAGCATCTTTTGTATCAAAAATTTAAAAGAAGGAGATTAGACAATTTTTGATCTTAAAAACAACGTTAATTTCTAAATATTTTCAACTTTACATTAAAAAAATGTAATTTCGCACACTATGAAAATACAAGACATTCAAGCGATACAGTTGTTATTGGCAACACCAAAAAAAATTGCAATCATTCCACATAGAGGTCCTGACGGCGATGCTATGGGTTCTACATTAGGATTATATCACTTTTTATTAAAAAACAATCATGAACCTATCGTGATTGCACCAAATGAATTTCCAGATTTCCTTGGTTGGCTTCCAGGCTCAGAGACCGTTAAAATATTCGAAAAAGACAAAGAAAACTGCACTAAAATACTGGAGGCAGCCGATCTTATTTTTACGTTAGACTTCAATGCTTTACACCGTGTGGGTGGTGATATGGAAGCTACTTTAGCCTCGATGAAATCACCATTTATAATGATTGACCATCATCAAAAACCGGATGATTATGCTGCTTATACCTATTCAGATACTTCTTTTGGTTCCACTTGTGAAATGCTGTACAACTTCATTTCTTTTCTTGGTAAAAAAGAAGATATCGATAAGACTATTGGAACCTGTATTTATACTGGAATTCTAACTGATTCTGGTTCCTTCCGATTCCCAGGAACTACAGGAAATACACATAGAATTGTTGCTGAATTAATCGATTTAGGTGTTGAGAACACTAAAATACCTACTTTACTTTTTGAAAATAGTTCGTACAGCAGATTACAGCTATTGGGTAGAGCGCTACAAAACTTGAAAGTAATTTCAGAACATCACACCTCATATACTACGTTAACTCAAGATGAATTGAATACCTTTGGTTACGTAAAAGGAGATACTGAAGGAATCGTAAACTACGGTTTGAGTATAAAAGGAATTGTTTTTACAGCCATTTTTATCGAAAATAAAGATGAAAAAATAATCAAAATTTCCTTTCGTTCACAAGGGGATTTTGATGTCAATCAATTTGCAAGAGACCATTTTCAAGGCGGAGGACATCGCAATGCCGCAGGAGGAAAATCAGAAGTATCGATGGAAAAAACTGTAAGCAAATTTGAGGATTTAATAACAAAACTAACGGTATAATAAATCATGAAATTTATTTCTATTATCTTAATTGCCTTATTTTTATCAGTCATGGTTTCCAGTTGCAAGCAGCATCAGGACGCCCGAAGACCTATTTCACAAACTTCGGGAAGTTTCATGAAAAAATCTGTAGCAAGAAATAAAAAATTAGTGGCTGGCGAAGAAGATCAGATAAAAAAACTGATGAAAAGCAATCCAGAAGTGGATTATATTGCTTCTTCAAAAGGCTATTGGTATTCTTATGACACTGAAAACGAAGTAGACACTCTAACCCCTAAAAAAGGAGATGTTGTTTTCTTTGACTATGAAATAAAAGACCTTAACGGAGCCATCATATACTCCGAATTAGAATTAAGACCTCAAATCTATTATGTCGACAAACAAGACATCATGATGGGATTAAGAGATGGTATCAAACTAATGCATAAAAATGAAAAAGTGAATTTTCTTTTTCCTTCGCATATGGGATATGGCTATCACGGTGACAATAAAAGAATCGGACCAAACCAACCTCTGATTTGCACCGTTACATTACACGATTTCAAACCGGAAGACGTTTATAAAAAAGAAAATAAATCAATTTCTACTGTTCCAACTCTAAAAAAAGTAATAACAGACAGTACCCCGCAGGTACCTACCACAATAAAAAAAGCAATCCCAACCCCAATAAAACCAAAAGACACTTTAAAATAGTAAGTTAACCCCAATAGTTATGAAAAAAAGCATCTTATTTGTATTACTCGCAATTGTTACTTTGTCTTCCTGCAATGAAGAAAACAGCAATCTTCCAGATGGTTTATATGCTAAAATTGAAACTAGCAAAGGTCCTATTATAGTAGCTTTAGATTATCAAAAAGCACCTATTACAGTTGCTAACTTTGTTACTTTAGCTGAAGGTAAAAATGATTTTGTTACAAATGACAACCTGAAAGCAAAACCATTTTATGATGGATTAAGATTTCACAGAGTCATCAAAGATTTCATGATACAAACTGGAGATCCATTAGGTACGGGTTCAGGTGATGCTGGATATAAATTTAAAGATGAAATCACTGATTTGCGTTTTGAAGGTGCTGGCGTCTTGGCAATGGCAAATAATGGCCCTGCAACTAATAGCAGTCAATTTTTCATTACACATGTTGCTACTCCTTGGTTAGACGGCAAACACACGATTTTCGGACATGTAGTTGATAAAGGAATGGATGTTGTAAACTTGATTGAGCAAAATGACTACCTGAATAAAGTTACAATTATTCGAAAAGGAGAAGCTGCAAAAAAGTTTAACGCAGTAAAAACATTCTACGATTACTTCTCTGTGGAATCTGAAAAGCAAAAACAAAAACTGGCTTTAGAAGAGCAAAGCAAAAAAAAATACGACGAGAAATATAAAGATGTTCGTGAAGACAAGGTGAAATATTTTAATGCTCTAAAAAATAAAGCAATAAAAACATCTACTGGACTTAAATATGTGATCACTCACAAAGCAGGCGGTAAAAAACCGACAAAGGGCGCACCTCTATACATTCATTATGCAGGATTTCTAGAAGATGGTCATCTTTTTGACACGAGTATAGAAAATGTAGCTCAAACTTATGGAAAGTTTGATCCAGACAGAGCCGCTCAAAACGGATATCAACCTATCCCTTTTCAGGCTGGAAAAAAAGATGGCATGATTCCTGGTTTCATTGAAGGGTTAGACAAATTATCTTTTGGTGATAAAGCAATTTTGTTCATTCCCTCTCACTTAGCCTACGGTGCTGGTGGTGCGGGAGATGTAATTCCTCCTAATGCAAATATCGTTTTTGAAATTGAATTAATGGAAGTAATGCCTCAATAGCCAAATAGATCTTTATAAATTACTCCTTAAATAAATATAAAATGAAACTTAAACTTTTATTTTTAATGTGCATCGGAATGTTAAGTGCACAGGCTCAAACCACGAAAAAACCAGTTCCTACTAAGAAACCTGTCTCAGCGGTTAAAGCTGTAGTAAAAGCTCCAGTTGTTGAAGGTATCTTTGCCACTATTTCTACAACTAAAGGCGATATTACCACTCAGTTAGAGTTTGAAAAAACACCTGTTACGGTTGCTAATTTTATTTCGCTTGTTGAAGGAAAAAACACTTTTGTTACCGATGACAAATTAAAGGGAAAACCTTTTTATGATGGTTTAAAATTTCACAGAGTCATCAAAGACTTTATGATTCAGGGAGGAGATCCTACAGGAAGTGGTGGTGGTACTGCTGGCTATGCTTTTAAAGATGAATTCACTGACCTGAAGTTTGACAAAAGTGGTATTTTGGCTATGGCCAACTCTGGTCCAGCGACCAATTCCACTCAATTTTTTATAACTCATAAAGATACACCATGGTTAAACGGAAAGCATACTATTTTTGGGCATGTAACTGAAGGCATGAATATAGTGAATGCTATCGCTCAAGGTGATGTAATCACAAAGGTAACTATTACAAGAAAAGGTGCTTTGGCAAAAAAGTTTGATGCTCCAAAAGTATTCTCCGATTATTTTCTAAATAAAACGGAAGATGCTAAAAAACAAGCATTAATCGATGCGGAAAATAAAGCGAAGCAAGTAGCAGCTGAAGCAGAAAGCAAAGCGAAGCAAGCAGCGGTTGAAGCAGAAAGCAAAAAAGTCTATATGGAAAAATATGCGCCGGTAATTGCTTCAAAAAAGGCTTATTTCGCCACTGTAAAAGCAACTGCTACTACAACCGCTTCCGGATTGACTTACAAAATAGTTCAAAAAGGTACTGATGTAAAACCGATTGACGGTAGTACTTTCTATTTTCACTATGCCGGTTATTTTGAAGACGGAAGCTTATTTGACAGCAGCTATGAAGACGTAAATAAATCGTACGGTAAATACGATCACTATAGAGCCGCACAAAACGGATACCAGGCTTTTCCTTTTCAAGCAGGAAAAAAAGACGGTATGATTCCTGGATTTTTAGAAGTATTATCTTTAATGTCTTATGGAGACAAGGTAATGGCATTTATCCCAGCTAAATTAGCTTACGGAGAACAAGGTGCAGGTGATGTTATACCGCCAAATGCAACCCTTATTTTTGAATTGGAAATGTTTGAAAAACCAACAACAGCAAAATAGTAAACAAACCCTTCTAGATAGAGTTTAAAATAGAAACCCGATACATTAAAAAATGTATCGGGTTTTATATTTACACGAGTTCTTTAACTATTATTTACTCTTAAATTTCCAGTCAAATTCATCTTTCTGGTTGATGATTGCACCCACTTCCACTTTTACAACCTCATCAAATTCTGTTTGAAAGATAATCCAGTTGTCTTCGTTAAAATAGTTTTCGAAAGTATCAAATTCTTCTTGAGTAAATTTAGCTACTCCTTTTGCAGTTAATTCTTTTTTGACTTCACTGATTTTTCTATTAATCACTTTATGCCCGAATAACTCTAAATTTGGATTAGAAGCTACCATATATCCTAGTTTAAAATCTTCTTCTTTGTAGAATGTCAAACGGATTTTGAGTGTGTTGTAAGCAAAAATAACGTTGTCATCTTCGTCCTTGTAGTTTCTATCTGGTTTACCGTATATAGCGGTAACATCCTTTTGTTTCATCCCGAAAATGAGTTGATCAATTCCGTTTTTTAAGTTTATTTTCATTTGATTCTATTTTAATGCAAAGTTCGCAAAGTTTTTGGCAATGTGCGCTATGTTTTATCTTTTTATAATTTTCAATGTCTTCTTAACAATAGCGTTTTTTTGAGAGGTACCCTTTGCCGTTAACGATTTTGCCATTCCCCACTTTTTCTCTATCTTTATGTAGTTGAACACATTCAGCTTTATATCATTACCTAAGTCTTGAACTCACAGTAGCTTAATCGCTATAGAAAATACCGCTATCACCAACCAATTTCTAAAAGTATAATTGGAAAGAAGAGCTCACATTACAACACGATTTTTTGTTTCAAACATTAAATTATTCGAAAATGGATTTCATAAAAATAGCCTCGCTTTCTGAACTACCAGAAGGCTGTAGTAAAATAGTGAAAGTAAACAATTCAAAAGTGGCTCTGTTTCATTTCAACGGAAAAATTACCGCTATTGGTAACGCTTGTTTGCATAAAGGAGGACCACTAGGATTAGGTTGTATTGAAAAGAAATACGGTGCCATGTATGTAACATGTCCCTGGCATGGCTGGGAATACAATATCGAAACGGGGAAAGCGCCACCGGGTTACGAGGACCAACAGTCTGTTTATGAAATAAAGATAGAAGATGATAGTATTCTAATAAGCGATGAACCTATTGTTAAATCTAAAACAGCGACACATGATCTAAGTGCATTGGAGGATTTGATTCAACTAAAATACCAAACTACAGGAACTTCTTTAAACATACTGGGAATCTCAACAACCAATATGAATGATAATTTGGCACGGTTCAGCACATCCGAAGACGCGCTTGAAAAAGCCTTGACGTATGCATCTAAAAAATATGGCGCAAAAACAAAAATGCTTAAGCTACGGCAGTTAAAATTTCGGCATTGTGAAGGCTATTATTCCCAACATATGAATGCTTGCTCTTGGCCGTGCAGCATTACCGAAATGGACGCCAAAGACGGCATGACGCAAGTCTATCGGGAAATGGTATTGTGGGCTGATATCGTTCTACTGGCCACCCCTATCCGATGGGGAAATGCGTCATCCTTGTATTATAAAATGGCGGAACGTCTTAATACGGTGCAAAATCAAATTACCTTAAACAATAAAATTTTAATTAAAAATAAGGTAGCGGCTTTCATTATTACTGGTGGTCAGGATAATATCCAATCCGTTGCAGGTCAATTAATGTGGTTTTTTACTGATTTGGGTTTTGTCTTTCCCCCTTTTAGCTTTGTAGGATGGAGCAGAGGATGGACCGCCGAAGACATGGATAAGAATGTATTACAATTTAAAAAGAGTGACTATATAAAGCGGACCACCGAAGAAATGGTAGACAACTGTGTTGAAACTTTATCCCAAATAAAAAACATGAATACCGTCAAAATAATAGCACCTAAACCTCATCAACAAGATTCTTTTTCTGCAGATATTGAAAATCCGGATATGAATATATAGCCTTAGATGAAAGTACTACTCGAAAAACTTTATTTTAATAAAGCTATTTCACACCTATTAAGTAAACTACTGTCACTTTATGTACTCTATTACTTAAAACAGACTTCACGCTATTAGAAAAAATCCTACATTAACGGAAGGGAACATTATTTTTCATTAACTTAGTTCCCGTTATTAAAAAGTAGACAGCACCCTTTTTTGGTCAAAGAAACAGGAGTCTAATCCATTAAAATATGGAGTCTAACTTTCGTAGCTCCGTTTAGTAAAAAACAATAATTTAAACTTTCGAAATGAAATCATTCCAGTTTCTAACACTCCCAATTTTCCTATTCACAGTATTAGTTTCTTATTCCCAAAACGAAACCAAAACTACAAAGTCCAAAGAGTTCAAAGTAGAATTTGAACAATTCTCCTTAGACAATGGTTTACATGTCATCCTCCATATCGATCGATCTGATCCCGTTGTTGCAGTTGCTTTAACTAGCCATGTGGGATCAGCACGAGAAAAAGCTGGCCGTACTGGTTTTGCCCATTTATTTGAACATTTACTGTTCCTAGAATCAGAGAATCTGGGAAAAGGAGGGCTGGATAAAATGAGTGCACGTATTGGAGGTTCTGGTGCGAATGGTTCTACCAGTAGAGATCGTACAAATTATTTTCAAACTGTTCCAAAAGATGCCTTAGAAAAAATGATCTGGGCTGAAGCCGACAAACTAGGCTATTTCATCAATACGGTTACAGATCCAGTGCTTGCCAAAGAGAAGCAAGTCGTTAAAAATGAGAAAAGACAGAGTTACGACAACAGACCTTACGGAAATAATTTTGCCGTAATCAATAAAAATTTATATCCAGAAAACCATCCTTACCATTGGGAAGTAATTGGTTCTTTAGAAGATTTACAAAATGCGTCGCTTCAAGACGTAAAAGATTTCTACAACCGCTGGTATATTCCTAATAATGTAACACTAACCATTGCGGGTGATTTCGATGTCAAACAAGCCAAAGCATGGGTACAAAAATATTTTGGCGAAATAAAACGTGGTGAGGCTATTCCTAAAATGGAAAAACAGCCCGTAACCCTCACTGAAACTAAAAAATTCTATTTTGAGGATAATTTTGCCCGTTTGCCACAGCTTACACTAACCTGGCCGTCTGTATACGAATACCATCCTGATAGTTATGCGCTAGAGGTATTGGCTAGTTATCTTTCTAAAGGCAAGAAAGCGCCCTTATACAAAGCACTAGTAGAAGATAAAAAACTAACCGATGAAGTTGAATTATCACAATACAACTCTGAAATAGCGGGACAATACATCCTCAACGTTGTTGCTTTTGATAAAACAGAATTGAATACCGTGATGACTGGTATAAATGAAGCCTTTAAAAACTTTGAAAACCAAGGTATTTCACAACAGGATTTAGACCGAATTAAAGCGGGGCAGGAAACTGCTTTTTACAACGGATTATCTAGTGTTCTAGGAAAAGGATTTCAATTAGCCCAATATGAAATCTTTGCAGGAACTCCTGATTTTATTAATCAAGATGTAAAAAACATCCTTGCTGTAACGAAAGAAGATGTGATGCGAGTTTATAAAAAATATATAAAAGACAAACATTTCATCGCAACTAGTTTTGTACCAAAAGGCGAAGCTAATTTGGCATTAGAAGGGTCAACCTTAGCGAAGATTGTTGAGGAAAAAATAATTGAAGGTAAAGAAGAATCATTCGATGCTAGCATTGCTGCAACTTACGCAAAAACAGCTTCTAGCTTTGACCGCAGTATCGAACCTATCTATGGTGCAAGTCCAGAAGTAGTATTGCCAACGGTATGGAAAGAAAAATCGCCATCTGGACTAACTGTTTTGGGAATTGAAAACCATGAAGTGCCACTGGTACAGTTTCAAATGCAAATAAAAGGAGGACTGTTACTAGAAAACCCTGCTAAAATAGGTGTTTCAAATATGTTAGCTCAATTACTGACAAAAGGAACTAAAAATAGAACACCGGAGCAATTAGAAAATGCTATTGAAAGCCTTGGAGCCACAATTAACGCATTTGCAACCGATGAATCCATTTTAATTACAGGAAATACACTGGCAAAGAATTACAATGAAACAATGAAATTAGTTCAGGAAATTGTATTAGAACCCCGTTGGGATACCATAGAATTTGATTTGATAAAACAAAGTACATTGAGTCAAGTGATACAGCAAAAAGCGGATCCAAACAGTATTGCGAGAAATGAATTCAAGAAATTAGTTTATGGAAAAGAATCTATTTTAATGAATAATCGAATTGGTACCGAAAATTCAATCAATAGCATTACTATTGATGATTTAAAAACGTATTACAACCAAAACATTTCACCTTCTGTTACTAATTTCCAAATTGTAGGTGCTATTTCAAGAGCGCAAGTGAACAGCTCACTAGCTACTTTAAATAAAAACTGGAAGCCTAAAGAAGTGACAATCCCGACAACAAAAATTGCAGATGCACCTGCGAATTCTAAAATTTATTTCTATGATGTCCCTGGCGCAAAGCAATCGGTAATAAGAATTGGGTATTCAGCACTTGCTGCCACAGACTCAGATTTCTACCCTGCTGACATCATGAATTACCGTTTAGGAGGAGGTAGTTTTGCATCGCAGCTTACGCAAGAATTACGTGAAGGAAAAGGCTATACGTATGGAATAGGTTCTTCTTTTATCGGTTCTAACAATAAAGGTCCTTTTACTATATATAGCGGGGTACGATCAAATGTAACTTATGAGTCTGTTCGTTTAATAAAAGAAATTGTAGAACAATATGGCAAAAATTTCAATGAAAACGACCTCAATGTCACAAAAGGATATTTAATTAAAAGCAACGCTAGAGAATTTGAAACAATGGCTTCTAAATTGAACATGCTTTACGAAATAAGTAATTATAACTTCCCTGTCGACTACGCCAAACAAAGGGAAAATACAGTTAAAAACATTGCTATTGACGATATAAAAGCGCTTTCTGATAAGTATCTAAACGCTAACAAGATGATTTACTTAATTGTGGGCGATGCTGAGACTCAATTGCAGAAGTTAGAGCAAATTGGTTTTGGAATCCCTGTTCTTTTAAACAAAACAGAGAATAACAATTAAAATAAACAGAATAAAATTAAGCTTATGAAATTGCCAATAGACGATAAAAAATTTATTTTTCTACTTTCCGCTGTAACAATTGTTGTCATTTTAGAAATTTTATCGATTATTGGCATTCACATTCCTATGCCCTACGGACCTTTTATTTTCGCCGCATTTATCATAGGAATTGGTCACGCCGTTTTGATAAATGGAATAAAAGCAATCTTCAAACTTAAATTCAGCAGTATTAATTTACTGATGACCATCGCAGTTGTTGCGGCCTTTTATTTGGGAGAATATCCTGAAGCGGCAGTTGTTATTGTTCTCTATGTTTTGGGTGAGCGACTGGAGGATATCGGTCTTGAAAATTCAAAATCGGCATTAGATCAATTAGTTAATATAGCACCAAAAACTGCTTTTGTAAAATCAGAAAATAAAAATATCCCCGTAAACAAAGTTGCTGTAGGCACCATCATTCAAGTGAAACCTGGCGAAATGATTCCATTAGACGGAAAAATAGTATCAGGAGAAACGACGGTTGATGAAGCGGCTATTACCGGAGAACCTATTCCAAAAGACAAACGTCCTGGTGATATTTTATTTGCGGGAACGCTCAATAAAAATGGTTTTGTCGAAATGGAAACCACAACCCTTTCCATAGACACCACCTTTGCAAAAATAATCCGGCTGACATTTGAAGCAGCGGCATCCAGAAGTGACACACAAAAATTCATTCAACGTTTTTCTAAATTCTATACCCCAACTATTATTGCCTTGGCAGTTTTGGTTTTTGCAGTACCCGTTTTCGTATTGCACTTAGATTTTGACCTTTGGTTGAAACAAGCCATTACACTATTAGTGATTGCATGCCCTTGTGCACTTGTAATCTCTACACCGGTTGCTATCTATGCAGCTATAGGTAATGCTTCCGCAAAAGGCGCTCTGGTAAAAGGAGGGAAATACATCGAAGCCATGGCTCAAGTGAAAGCAATTGCCTTAGACAAAACCAGAACCATCACTTATGGAACTCCCATCGTTTCCGATG
The DNA here is from genome assembly GCF_900107635.1 of Flavobacterium gillisiae. Classification (GTDB taxonomy): domain Bacteria; phylum Bacteroidota; class Bacteroidia; order Flavobacteriales; family Flavobacteriaceae; genus Flavobacterium; species Flavobacterium gillisiae. The sequence goes on along the minus strand of NZ_FNRD01000001.1, from coordinate 751,751 downwards.
TTTTTCCGCTAAACGGAACTGCCCGCGAAGAGCTGTTAGCCTGTACTGCCGGAACCGAACTTTTCTCTGAACATCCATTGGCGCAAGCCATTGTCACGGCAAGCAAAGCTGAGGGTTTTGAACCGCATAAAGCCGAAGGTTTTAAAAGCATCATGGGAAAAGGAGCCATTGCAAAATGTTTGGTTTGTGAGGACGAAACTGTTTATGTGGGTAAACTTGAATTCATTCGAGAATATCACGAAGTAACCGAAGAAGCTGAAAAAATTGTCGAACAATTAGCTTCCCAAGGTAAAACAAGTGTAGTCGTTAGTTTTGGCAAAGGCGTAGCTGGTATCATTGGCTTGACCGATGCCATAAAACCAGATAGTATTGCCGCCATAAAAGAATTGCAAGCGCTTAATATCGAGCTAATAATGCTAACAGGAGATAGTGAAAAAGCAGCTCATTATGTAGCTAATACCGTTGGTATTAAAAAAGTATTTGGAGGATTACTACCCGAAAATAAATCGGAAAAAATGGGTGCACTTTTAAAAAAGTACGGTAGCGTCGCCATGGTAGGTGACGGTATAAACGATGCGCCAGCTCTGGCATTGAGTACGGTGGGAATTGCAATGGGAGCCGCCGGAAGCGATACCGCAATTGAAACTGCCAATATCGCCTTGATGAACGATAAACTTTCCCTTATCCCCTTTCTAATTCGTCTCAGCAAAAAGACACTGTCAAGGATAAAAACCAATACCATAGGAGCCATCGCTGTAAAAGTGCTTTTTATCGCATTAGCCTTTCTGGGATACAGCAATTTAGTTTTCGCGATTGCAGCAGATGTAGGTGTAACTTTGGTTGTAATCCTATTGAGCCTGAACTTGATGAAATTTGAAAATAAATAAAGACTAACGCATCTCTTATTTTAAGAAATTATATTTATCAAATAACTTGCCCCTTTTGCTGATAAAAATCAACGAAAGGTTACTAACAATTATTGACACTATACATCCACTACTTATTTCCTACCTGCTTTTTTTGTATGTTATTTCACTCTAAAAAATATAATTTCACAATACTAAATTGGATATAATTCACTAACTTTCATATTGATAAGCAAGTGCCTTACTCCTTGTCGCACTTTTTCCAAATCAAATTAAAATGTTAGTCCATGAAAATATCATTTGAAAAAAAAGTATTTATAGGATTTGTCATAAATGTACTGGTTGTCGTTGCTTCGGGATGGATTTTCATTTCGCGTCTTGACAAGCAAAGAGACAAAACAATGGATTCTAAATTAGATTGGCTAGAGGTTGCTTTATTTGGACTATCCATAATTTTACTAATTGTTGTCTATTTTATTATTCATTCCCAATTAAAAGCTAAAAAAATATCTCAAAAATTACTATTCGACAACAAACAATTGCTTCAGTCTATTATTGACAATACGTCCAATCCCATTTTTATAAAAAAAATCAACGGGGAATATATATTGATCAACAAACAATTTGGGGATTTATTTAAAATATCGAATGATGAAATCATAGGGAAAACAGATTTTGACTTTTTACCAGAAAGTGTTGCTGATGTCTACAGAAACTCAGACATCGAGGTTGTAAAAAAATTACGTGAGTTAAAGACAGAAGAAACCATCCAGCAAAAAGAGGGCAAACATACGTACCTCGCTGTAAAATTTCCATTGTATGATTCAACTGGAAGAATCTATGCCATCGGCGGGATATCTACCGATATTACTGAAAGAAAGGAAATGGAAGAATCCTTAGTTGCATCTGATAAATTCTTCACCATGTCGGCAGAAATGATGATTATTGCGTCATCAACACACTTCATTAAAGTAAATCCGGCCACGGTCAAAATATTAGGATACTCTGAAGAAGAATTATTAAGTCAACCCTTTCTTAACTTTGTCTATGATGAAGACAAAACTAATACGCAAGGAGAAGTTGTAAAACTGGAAACTGGAGCTACTACGACACAGTTTAAAAATAGATATATTGGTAAAGACGGATCTATAAAATGGATTCAGTGGTCTACCTTCCCCGATATAAAAACAGGTTTATTATATGCCGTTGCCACTGATGTAACTCAATCCGTTGAAAATGAAAAGTCACTAAATGCAGCTGACAATTTTTTCAATATCTCATTAGACATAATGGCGATCGCTTCTAAGGAAAAATTTGAAAAAATAAATCCTACAATGGTTAAAACATTAGGATACTCAGAAGTCGAATTATTAAAACATCCCTTTCTCCATTTTGTTCATCCAGATGATAAAGAAAGTACCCAAAAGGAAATTGAGAAGATTAAAAATGGCTCCTCACTAATACTTGAGTTTAAAAACAGGTGGATTTGTAAAGACGGCTCCATTAAATGGCTTGTTTGGTCTGCCATCGCTGATTCAAAAACCGGATTAATGTATGCCGTTGCAAGAGATATTACCACACTTGTACAATTAGAAAAGGAGCAACAACAGGCAATTGACGAACTCTACGAAAACGAACAAAAATTACGACTAATTCTAGAGAATATAAGCGAAGGGATCATCGTTGCGAATGCAGATAAAAAAGTAATCATGGCAAATTACAATGCTAATGAAATGTTTGGAATTGAAGAAGATGACCTTATATCTCCCAATATCTCAGATCATTTTGAGCTGTATTTCCCTGATGAAAAGACGATTTTCCCTTCTCAAAATTTGCCTATGGAACGCGCATTAAACGGAGAAGTTACTAATGATATTGATATTGTGCTTTGGGACTCTGCTAAACGTGAAAAAAAACGAGTTCTTATTAGTGGGAGGCCATTAATCGATCAGGATAATAACGTGATTGCTGCCGTCGTTACTATAAAAGACATCAGTAAATACAAACACTTAGAAGAAGAATTAAAAAAAACAGAAACAAAATACAGACAACTAATAGGCTTTAGAAAAACAGAAGAAATAGAAGAGGACGATACTAAAGAAGAAGACGGCAAAGAAAAAGAATCTAAGCTTGGAGATTAGTTCAATTCCTTTATAGAATCAACAAGACGTTGCTTAACATTCTCAAACCACTCGGCTCTAAGAATACTTAAAATAATGGTATCACGTCTCACATCGCTATTATATGTCGGCATATGATTTCGTAATACGCCTTCTTCCTTACAACCGATACTTTTCATCGCGGCAATACTTCTTTTATTATCATTATCAGCTCTAAACTCAACACGTTCTACCTCAAGCGTTTCAAACGCAAATTGTAATAATAAAAGTTTACAGTGTTTGTTTAATCCTGTCCCTCGAAAAGCTTCACCATACCAAGTGTAGCCGAGTTGCAGCGTTTTATGAGCAAAATTAATATCATAAAAACGAGTACTGCCAGCATATTTTCCAGATTTCTTATCGAAAACGATAAACGGAAACTCTGCTTTTCTTTCTTTGGCAGCTAATGCTATTTGAATGTACTTTTCTAAATTCTCTTTTCCGTTTGCACGTACTAAAGAATAGTACCAAGTATCTGGCTCGTTAATTGAAAAGTCTAATAAATTATCAAAATCACTTTCCAGAAGTGGACGAAGTAAAACCGCTTCATTTTCAAGAATTAAGTCAGGGAAAGAATCCAAATTCATTTGCTAATTATCAGAAATCAGTATTTTGGTAGTTTTTACTTCAATTGTGTATTTTGAGTTCTATTTATTTATAAAATAGTACTACTCCGGCGCATACATTTCATCGTAGCGCATAGGAACTTGTGGGTCATACAATGGACATTTATATTCTTCCATAATATTCACTAACTGATCCATTGTTTTCCCTTCGGTACCATAGCAATCAATCTGTATACTTTGTGGTGTTGTTAGTACTTGAAAAGCTCCTGGCCCGTTATTGTTTTTCCAACTATTCTCATCTACTTTTTCCCATTTTGAAAATACAGAGGCTATTCTATTCAAAATTACTTGAACAGGAAGTTCTTCTAGGCCTTCAATTGCAGTTTCGTCATCAAATGCTTCATACACTTCTTGATGATTTAAGTAAACCTCTTCTAAATATTTCCAAAAAATTAATTCGTACATATCATTGTGTTTTTAGCCCTGATGGAAGTGGCATCCTTTTATTGTCGAGTTTTTTAACGAGACAATAAAAGATACAACGGACAGCAGGAATAGCTCCTAATTATATTAATATTCGAAAGTTCCGTATTCGCTGGTGATTGTCAATTTTTTAGTATCGGCTGCTTCTACCCTTCCTACGATTTGTGCATCGACATTGAATGATTTTGAAATAGCGATAATATCCTGGGCAACTGCCTCAGGAACATATATTTCCATACGATGGCCACAGTTAAAAACTTGATACATCTCTTTCCAATCTGTTTTAGACTGTTCTTGTATCAACTTAAATAAAGGAGGAACCGGGAATAAATTATCTTTAATGATGTGAAGATTTTCTACGAAATGCAGAATTTTTGTCTGTGCTCCTCCACTGCAATGTACCATACCATGAATGGCAGCAGCGTCGTATTTATCTAAAATTTTCTTGATAATAGGTGCATAAGTTCTCGTTGGTGAAAGTACTAACTGTCCTGCATCGATAGGAGAATTCTCCACGGCATCAGTCAATTTTACTTGTCCAGAATAAATTAAGTCTTCGGGTACTGCCGCATCAAAACTTTCTGGGTATTTGCTAGCCAAATATTTTCCAAATACATCATGACGAGCAGAAGTCAATCCATTACTTCCCATTCCGCCATTATAGCTTTTTTCGTAAGTAGCCTGACCAAAAGAAGCCAAACCTATAATCACATCCCCTGCTTTGATATTAGCATTATCAATGACTTTAGAACGTTTCATACGAGCTGTAACAGTAGAATCTACGATAATAGTACGAACAATATCACCCACATCGGCAGTTTCTCCACCTGTAGAATGTATGGTTACCCCAAAAGAATCCAACTCTTTAATTAATTCTTCTGTTCCATTGATAATAGCAGAAATTACATCAGCCGTAATCAAGTTTTTATTTCTACCAATAGTAGAAGACAGCAAAATATTGTCAGTTGCTCCCACACACAATAAATCATCAATATTCATGATTAAAGCATCTTGGGCAATCCCTTTCCATACTGATATATCACCTGTTTCTTTCCAGTACATATATGCCAAAGAGGATTTAGTTCCTGCTCCATCTGCATGCATAATCAAACAATATTCCTCGTCTTGAGTAAGGTAATCCGGAACAATTTTACAAAATGCTTGTGGAAACAATCCCTTGTCAATGTTTTTTATGGCGTTATGCACGTCTTCTTTGGATGCCGAAACACCGCGTAGTGCGTATCTTTTTGAAGTATCTGAACTCATGTAGTGATTTTTGTTGTGTGTGACAAAGATACTAATTTGATTTAGGATTACAGAATTAGGGTTTAGGATTTATTTTACTATTTTTTGACAATCATAATCTCCACTCTTCTATTGGCAATTCTTTCTTCTTCATTTTGCTCCGGTAGTAAATAAATTGGTCTAGTACTTCCAAAACCTATGTGTGAAAGCCGTTCTTTTTCTATTCCGCTCTTGACTAAAATATCATAAATTTTTTTGGCGCGTGCAGCAGAAACATCATATTTATCTTCCTTAGTTTGACAGCAAATATGACCTTGTATTTCAATCGTCAAACTTTTATTTTTTATTAAAACCGCAACTAGTTCCAATAAAGCAGGCCTCGATTCAGGTAGTAATTGATCACTGGAGTTGAAAAAATTTATATTCTCTAATTTAAACAGGTCGCCTATTTTTGAGTCACCTACCTCTTTTTCAATAGCAGTCTTTTTTGAATATTCCTTTTCTATCGCAATCGGCAAAACCGTTTTAAAAAAGACTTCAACTTTCCGGTTATCACTTTGTATTTTGGACTGTAAAAAATCTTCCCCAAAATTATTTAATTCTACTTTTTCATTAATCTGAATTTGATTAGAATTCAAAAGAGAAAGCACATTATTAACTCTTCTTATAGACAAGTCCTTATTGTACACATTCGTACCAACGCTATCGCAAAACCCATAAATTTTTGTGACTTCTTTGTCTTTTGAATTTTTCAACCAATTTCCGAACCCCTCATTTGATTTTTCATTAATAATCTCTTTATTAAAATCAAAAAACAATTCTAGTTTATCTTGGGCAGATAAAGCCACTATATCAAAAAACAATAAAATTAAAAAGCACTTGATTTTCATGTAAAAAAATTTAATCGTTATTTTTCAAATAACGTACAAGAAAACGAAATTGTATCATAAATCCAATAAAATTTATAAATTCTTCGCAAAAACTAGATGTACACATTCGAACATAAATACATAATCACACCTAACTTTTCTTTCCATAAAAATGCCCCCAAATAGTGTCTAACTTTTGGGGGCAGGCTACTGCTACAGGCTTTTTTTTTTAAAATCCAGTAAAGATTAATTTATTCCCAATCTGGCATACTTGCGTCTTTAAAAAGAATCGTTCTTATTACGCTCAGATTAGTTATCGACGGAGTGTATTTCACTATATTTTTGACAGATATACCATCATTTGAAGTATTCATTAAAATTAATTCTGCCTCATTAGGTGAATACCTTACATCTAAATCTACGGTTCCTTGAGGTTTATCTAACCCAATTTCAGAAGTGAAGTTAGTACTTAAAATATGTTGAAAAACCTTAGTATCTAATTGTCTATAATTAGCTGCTTCAAAACCTGATACATCTCTTGTGAAAACCAATTTCTCCCCATTTACAGCAAAATTCAAACCTCCAATAGCACCAGTTGTACCAGATACAACTTGATTAATGACTGTTCCGGCAGTATTGATAACATATATTTCAGCATTATAACCGCTAGCATTATTTACTTTTAATGCAATTTTTGCTCCATCATTACTCCAATCACATTCTGATATAAACTTTCCATTTGGCGTTTGATAAATCATCGTTAATCCGCTTCCATCATTGTTAATTCGATATAATTTGTCAAAATAAGGGTAGATAATCTGACTTCCAGATGCATTCCATGAGTAGGTAATAAAATCAGAATTAAATCCAGCTATAGGAACTGAATTAGTCACTTTTAAAATACCTGAACCATCTGGGTTCATGGTGTAAATATGATTTTGCGCACCACTCGATCTAATAAAGGCTATCTTTTTAACTTGGTTATTTTTTCTTGGTCGCCAGCTATTAATACTAGAGTTAGTTAATTGCAATTGATTTCCATTTTCGTCTCCCGAATAAATCACATAATTATCACTTTCCTTCTTAACAAATAGAAATCTTGCATTTGGAAAAGCTGTTGTGGTAAAAGTTCGAATAGCGCTTAAAACTGGAGAATTAATACCGTCTGAAACTGAAACCTGCCAATAATACTTTGTACTATAGGTCAATCCTTTTAAAGTGTAATTTAATTTAGAGATGTCTGAATAAATTACGACGTCATTACTACTGTCTTTTCTTAAAATAACTTCATATTTAAGACTATCTTTTTCAGGATCAGTAGCTGTCCAGGTTAGGTTTACTTCTAGAGCTTGATTAATCGCATTCTCAGTGGGTGACACTAAGACAGGCGCCGTTGGAGCCTTATTGTTAGTCGTTGATAATTTAAGTTCAAAAACTAAATTAGTCGTTTTATTAGCATTTACTGTAGCAGCCTCAAATTTAGCAATATATCCATCTTTTTGAGCTTCAAAAGAATAATCTCCCACTTTTACATTATCAACTACAAACTTCCCCTCTTCATCTGTAAATACAATACTTGTATTTGGGCTTGAAAACACTTTTACATTTACTAAAGGCTTAAAATCTATAGCACTCACTACTTTACCCTCAACGGTACCAAATTCTTCTCCTGCAAATTTATCTTCTGAACAAGACATCATTAAAACCAAGAAAACTAAACTAAATCTTATATATATATCTTTCATTATTATCGATTTTGGGTTTATTGAGAATAAAAAATCATTTATTTGAAACATTAATTAAGGTGCGCTTATTTTATTTTTCATTTTTTTTTAGAGAAATAGTACGTTGCCCCAAATCCAAAGCGATAATAATAATCATCCCTTGAACCTCTAATGATATAATCAATATTATCGCTAAAGTTTAAATTATGCTCTCCATAAATTTTTAAACCAATATTATCAGAAACTAAATACTCAAGTCCCAATCCATATTGCACTTTGGCATGTACATTATCAAAATCATCGTTTAGTCCAAAACCCCCACCGCCAAAGAAATACGGACTAAACTTATCTTTTGGTAGTAAAATAACTTCGGCATTAAGGTCAAAGGAAGCGTATCCTTTCTCTGATTGACCTTTATTAGCCAATTTAAAAACATTCGTAGATGCGCTTATATTCAAACCAGGACTTATGAAATATTTCAGTGCTCCACGTCCCATGGGTCTCAATAGCGGATCGAGATAATCACCATCAATTAGTGTCACTCCTCCTGAGAATTCTATTGCAAACTTTGATCTTCTTTCTTCCAGTTTCCTTCCATAAATTGCGGTAACATCAGCCTCTTCGTTTTCTTTAGCATAGTTTTTTAACAGTGTATCAATTTCTGGTTGCGGAATATCAGCCTCCCAAATTCCATCTTTTATTCCTTCTAAAACTAAAGTTACAACTGCTTTTTCAATTGCTTCTTTCACTGCCATTTGTACCGGTTCATTAGTAGTGTATCCTGTTTCAACTTCAAGGAGTCTTTTAAAATTCACATACTTAAAAAGACTTTGATCGATGGCTTGCGACAATATGGTTTTTGATATATAGATTGACTTTAATATTTTTCCATTAGAAGTAGATACCATTCTAAGGTAAATAGTTACCCTATCCTGTCTGTATTTTATCGCTCCTCCTGTGCCAAAATACCGAGCCCCAAAACCACCAGTAATAATATTAGAATCATATGAGACAATACCTCCTTCAAGCAAAACTCCAGCGTAAAGTAAAGGAGTAATTTGAGGTACATTTGGATCTACATCCTTTGTATATTCTTGTCTTGTAGAGCGTATTAAATTTCTTTCCTGAAGTAAATTACTTATATTTTCCCTTTCAATAGGTACAAACCATTTTGAATCTTCAAGTGCTTTAATTAATATTGAGGTAGCACCTTGTGTTACAGCGGTACTAAAATTACTTCCGGTTTCAGAAGCTTTGTACTGGCCGGTTTGATCCCTAAATTTATAAAGGCCAACGACAATGGGTTCTTTAGGTTTAGGCAACTCTTTTAAAAGAGTTGTAGCGGGTGTACTCTCACCAATAATTGCTTTTTCAATACCTGTAGGCTGATTATAATAAGCTCCACAACTGAAAAACAGAAAAACTATCGAAATTATTAAGTAGGATTTTAAGTTCATAATTGTTTTGGCGTATAATTATCGATTTGGAATGATTACTTGAGTTTGTTCACCTGTTTTTGTATCTAGAATATCAACTGTTAAACCTCCTGAAGAAGGATATACCTCAACAGACAAACTCCCAAAAACATAACTCCCAACAGATATTCCCTCTGTTCCAAACTGCTGTGTAAATAAGGATCTTGAAACTGAACTCAATAATTGCGAGTTCAAATCCTCTGTGAATTGTTGTAATTCAGTCAGCTCGTCGCTTTGTAGTTCTTTATCTTTAAATTTATTTTGAGACTCTGCAGAACCAATCATCCATTGATAATTAAATGTATCTCCTCCAAAAGCTGGATTTCGTGGTTTATACACTAATTCTTGTGCAAAGACTGATAGTGAAAATAAAAGTATAGCAAGAGAAAATAAAAGTTTCATAAATCATATATTAAATTAATACTGTGTAAAATATTTACTTTCCTTTTCCAAATTCTTTAAATATAGATAGGTTTGATAAATCGATTGCTGAGCCATTGCCTCTATATATTCTTCATCTGGTCGAGATAAAAACTCATTAACAACTTCATTATTTATGTTAATCGATATTTTTGTATTTCTTGAAAAGCTAAATTCTTCATTAATCACCACAAGTTTATTGGAGTTAATTTTATACTCATTATATAAATAATAATATAAATCATAGAAGTCCTTTCCCATTTTAGTTTTCGTCTCGTCTGAAACTATTCCTCTTAATTCAAAACCATCAACTGGTAGTGTTTCTACTTTTTTTTTTCATCACCAAATACGACTCTGTCCTTCCCTATAAGTTTTTTGCTTTCATCATAAAAAAGCAGCAAAACAATCACTTCATCTTCATTACCAAGGTTAATTTGAGTAGTAGATAAATTTTTATTTTCATTAGGATCTAAGCTAAAAAAGCCTTCTTGTACATTATTAGATGTATTATTACTAGATCTGTTTTTTTTTATCACTGACAAGCTATAAGACATGCTTTGTAGTATGTCCGTTAAATTTTCGGCTGTACCAGTAATTTTAATGATTCCATCATTTTCTTCATATACTATTCTAGCCTTAACTTTTGTATTTGTTGTTTGCGAATAACATCCTACAGTAAATAATAAAAAAACAAAAAACACTTTAAATTGATTACTGGTTTTCATTATTCGCTTATTTATGATTAATAATAAAGACTGAAGCACCGTCGCCTTTTTGAATAACTTTCATATCTTTTGACATAGAATTAGTTCCATAGTTGTGAATATTTTGATTATTCCCTTTTTGAATAAACTCCATATTTACATCAATACCGGTATTAGTATGACGAGAAACATCTCTAATAGTATTTTTTTGTCCTACCTGAACTACCTTTTGTTTGAAGTTATCGACTTGATTGTCTAATTGAAATGTATTTTCATCTCCATATTGTAAAATATCAAGATCTACTGATTGCGCTTTTATATTCACTGCAACTGTATTATAATTCCCAATTTGATTGATATTTAAACTACTGTTTTGTTGAAAATTCCTTTCTGAACTACTCTTTTTATTTGCATAATCAATTTGGGTTATTAAATGATATCGCAAATCTTTAGAAAAGTCAGTTAATGAATTAAAAGCTTTACTCTCCTTTTCCTCATTATCATTTTGACAGAAAGCAATCTCTGAAAATGAAAACATAATAAAAAGAATATATATTTTAGTTTTCATGATGTTTTATATTAAAAAAAAAGAGGTAATTCTTTTTAAACTACCTCTTTTTTATATGTTATTAGAATTGATAAACGTTAGCACCATTGTTGTTCCCCATTTGAGTTACAGTACTGATTTGATAATCATTAAATTGTCTAACTCTAGCGAAGTTTTTATCACCCGTTTGAGTAATATCAGACATATTAAAGTCACCATTTTGTCTAGTAATAGCCTCATTTTTATCACCAGTTTGAATAGTCCATGCTTCATTCCAATCACCTGACTGAGTAGTTATATCATCATTACCATTACCGGTTTGAGTCGTTTCTGAGTCGTTAAACTCCCCTGTTTGGACAGTTCTCGCATCATTATTTTCTCCTTTTTGAGTTTGTTCAGCACGATTTCTCTCACCATTTTGACGAATAACAGCGTTACTTCCTTTCGCCATGTTAGTCATAGTTCTTTGATCTTGTACAGCCTCATTTCTTTTCCCGTCTTGTACAACAAGGGCAGTATTTTTATCATAACGTTGAGTTTGCATAGACTCATTTCTAACTCCGTCTTGTCTAGCAGTAGCACTATTTTTTTCTGCATACCCCACTCCTTGATCAATTGTAGCCATATTAAATCTCTTTTCTTGCACTATTCTAGCATCGTTTTTATCACCATGAGATCCAATTACTGCTACTTGATTTAAACCAGTTTGAGTAACCCAAGCTTCGTTTTTCCATCCATCCCCAAGAACTAAACCATTTTTTCCGTCTTGAATGACATTTGACTGGTGCTGGGTACCTACTTGTGAAATAGTAGCGTCATTACCGTTACCTGTTGACATAACTGAACTGTAATGCGCTACATATGCTGAAGCTGAAGCTCCATGAGGCGCTGTTGATTGTGCTAAGCACATTGCTGTTCCGAATAGCATCGCGGAGATGCTTAAAATTACTTTTTTCATAATAAATATATTTAATTGGTTATTAATACATATTCAGATGTAGGTAATTATAACATATAACCCAGGGCAGGATTTAAGATAAAAAAAGGAGGTGGTATTTGAAGTAACGAAGGTATTTATAGTTACTCTGCAGTGTAAGAATTTATGATATATTAACCTTAAAATAGAAGTATTTATATCGGATATGTCTTAATCAATTATCTTAATTCAAATGTAGAAAAAACATAAGGTGAAATCCAAACCATCTGAACCTTAAGTATTAACATCTTCTACTTTTTCGACAAAGAGAAACAATTTCTCGATGAAAAACATCTATTTTGAACGACCACCTCGGAAATTTCCCGCAAATTAATCGCGAACAAAAAATAAATTGAATGAAAACTCGGAAAAAAAAACTAAGTCTAAAGAATTTACCACTTAAAATCTAAATTCTTAGATTCATTAAATAGTAAGACATTAATAATTAATTATTTAGGTCTCGGTAGTGACAACAGCGGTTAAGGAAAAATTCACGAATTAGAATTTAAAATACCATCTATTTTGATAACATAAAGTTATTTTTCTTTTTTATTGGCCATAAAACCATCCAATAATTACCTTAATACATTTTAAAATAAGACAATCTCTATTCAAAAAATAGCGCTTAAATTTTCAATTATGAAGTGAGAAATTATTCTTCCAAATATTAAAATCAGAACAATAAAAAATGCCTATCCAAAACTGGATAGGCATTTTTAATCAATAAGTTTGTTTGCTTACTATTTCGTAAACAACAATTCTCTGTATTTAGTTAAAGTCCATAGTTCATTATCAACTAAAAGCTCTAATTTATCACAATGCTCACGTATCACCTCAAAATAAGGTTTTACTTTATCACAGTAAGCTTCAGCCATTTCTTGACCATCAGTCAATACATTTGCTTTCTTTCTTTCATTAGTCATTTCAAGAACCTTAGAATTGATTCCTTCTATGTGCTTAGAAATTGATTTAATAATAATGATTTGCTCTTTAGCAATTGTTTCAAAATCAGCTCCAAAAATATCTTTCAATCCTTTTACGTTTTCTATCAAAGTGTTTTGGTAACGAATAGCCGTTGGAATTACGTGGTTTGTAGCAATATCACCTAATACTCTACCTTCAATTTGAATTTTCTTAGTGTACTCTTCCAATTCAATTTCGTAACGCGCTTCAACTTCAACATGATTCATGATCCCTAAATCAGAGAACAAATCTAACGCTTGTTTAGACGCTCTTGCTTTTAATGCTAAAGGAGTCGTTTTGAAGTTACTCAATCCTCTTTTCCCAGCTTCTATTTCCCATGCTTCACTATATCCGTCTCCTTCAAAAAGGATTTTTTTAGAATGTTTGATGTATTCTCTCAAAACATTGAAAATTGCATCGTCTTTCTTCATGTCTTTTGACTCGATTAAAGTATCAACTTCTTTCTTGAAGTCTTTCAATTGTTTTGCAACAATCGCATTTAATGTCGTCATTGAATTAGAACAGTTTGAATTAGAACCTACCGCTCTAAACTCAAATTTATTTCCTGTAAAAGCAAATGGTGAAGTTCTGTTTCTATCCGTATTGTCTAAAAGAACGTCTGGAATTTTACCTACAACATTTAACTTTAAATCTGTTTTTTCTTCAGGAGATAATTTACCAGCAGTTACGCCTTCTAATTCAGCTAACACCTTAGTCAATTGTTCTCCAATAAATACAGAAATAATTGCCGGTGGCGCTTCATTTGCACCTAATCTATGATCATTACCCGCAGTTGCAATGGCTCCTCTTAACAAAGACTCATGGTCATGTACTGCTTTTATAGTATTGATAAAGAAAGTCAAAAACTGTAAGTTTGTCATTGGTGTCTTACTTGGACTCAATAAATTCACTCCAGTATCAGTTGCTAATGACCAGTTATTATGTTTTCCTGAACCATTAACACCTTTGAATGGTTTTTCATGTAGTAATACTTTTAAATCATGACGTTCAGCCACTTTTTGCATTACATCCATTAATAAACAGTTGTGGTCTACCGCTAGGTTTGTTTCTTCAAAAATTGGTGCAAACTCAAATTGATTTGGCGCAACCTCATTATGACGTGTTTTTACTGGTATTCCAAGTAACATACATTCTTGCTCAAGATCTCTCATATACGTTAAAGCACGAGTAGGAATAGATCCAAAGTAATGGTCATCTAATTGTTGTCCTTTAGCAGATGTATGTCCTAACAAAGTTCTTCCTGTCATCATCAAGTCAGGACGAGATTCAGCCAAAGCTCTGTCTATCAAGAAATATTCTTGCTCCCATCCTAGGGTTGCAGTAACTTTCTTTACATTTTTATCAAAATATTTACAAACGTCTGTAGCTGCTTCATCCATAACTTGCAAAGCGCGCAACAAAGGTGTTTTATAATCTAAAGCTTCTCCTGTATAAGAGATAAAAACCGTTGGAATACATAATGTAGTTCCAAAAATGAATGCTGGAGATGTAGGATCCCAAGCTGTATATCCTCTTGCTTCAAAAGTATTTCTAATTCCTCCATTAGGAAAACTAGATGCATCTGGTTCTTGTTGTACCAATTGTGCACCTCCAAATTTTTCTACTGGATCACTACCATCATATGAGGTTTCAAAGAAAGCATCATGTTTTTCAGCAGTAGCTCCTGTCAATGGTTGAAACCAGTGCGTATAATGAGTTACTCCTTTAGCTAAGGCCCATTCTTTCATACCCATTGCAATATAGTCCGCTAACTTTCTGTCTATTTTAGTTCCATGCTGCACCGCACCTTGAACTCCTTTAAAAGCATCTGAAGTCAAATACTGCTTCATTGCCTTATCATTAAACACATTTGAACCGAAAATAGCAGATTTTCTTCCTGATTCTTCAAATTGAACTGGTTTTCTTGTAGAAGCCTCTCTCAAAGCTTGGAAACGTATTGTTGACATAAAAATTATATTTAAAATATTAAACCCCTATTATTGAGGTGCAAATATAATTCAAATAATGCTTTTATAAAATTATACCTCTATTTTTTTAGGGTAAACCCAATTAAATTATGGTTTTCGTAATAATACCCTTGTTTTTTGACAACCTATTAATATTTAGCTCGTATATTTTCATATTGACATTTCAATTAAACTACAAGACTCCTTTTGTCTTAAGATTCAACTTTATAGGAATAACTTTCGAAGTTAGAAATCAAAAAGTATCTTTGTCAATCAATAAATAACTCGATTTATGATTGTCTGGATTTCTTTCTTTGTTATCGTTATTATCATTCTTGCATTAGATCTAGGTGTCTTCAATAAAACACCCCACATTATCAGCACAAAAGAAGCTACTAAGTGGACCATAATCTGGGTGACACTTTCTTTTCTCTTCTCAGGAGTTATCTATTGGATATATGCTAACGAGTATATTGCTAACCCGGACGGACTTAAACCTCTTGCCGCATCGATAAAATTCATTACTGGATATTTAATCGAATTATCGCTTAGTGTCGATAATATATTTGTCATTGCCATCATCTTTTCGTCTTTTAAGATTCCGCAAAAATACCAACACAGAGTTTTATTCTGGGGCATATTGGGCGCCATCGTTTTTAGGGGATTAATGATCTTTTTTGGTGTTTTATTAATACATAAATTCTTTTGGGCTACTTATCTTTTTGGCTTCTTCCTTATTTTCACGGCAATGAAAATGCTATTCTCAAACGGAGAAGAACAATTTGAGCCTAAAAAATCATTTGTATATAAAGGTCTAAAAAGGTTAGTTCCTATTTCAAATCATATCGATAAAGAACATTTTTTTGTAAAAAGACGACATATCACCGCCGCTACTCCTTTATTTGTGGCTTTGGTAGTCATTGAAGTTATGGATGTGGTATTTGCTATTGACAGTGTTCCTGCAATTCTAGCGATTACAAGCGATCCGTTTTTAGTTTTTAGCTCTAACATATTTGCCATATTAGGATTGCGATCCATGTATTTCTTTCTGGCTAATATGCTTGAAAAATTTAGTTATTTAGAATTTAGCCTTATTGCTATATTAAGTTTCGTAGGTCTTAAAATGTTACTCCATGAGTTTATTGAAATTCCAGAGTGGGCTTCCTTGGTTTTTATTGCCTTTTCACTTTTAGCGGGAATTGTAGTTTCCTTACGAATGAGTAAACAGAAGCCAGCAGAAGAAAACTAAACAATACCGCTTCGCTTACCTATGATTTATTAGGTCCGTAGGCAAACATTTAAAATTAAAGCATAAAAAAAAGGAAATCGGGGGATTTCCTTTTTTTGTGCAATACCCAAAACATTAAAAATTAATATTCTGAATTTGGCTTTCTTTTATATTTAGAGCAGTAATTACATCTGCATAATTATTTTTATTAATTGAAGTAGAAAAACTACCAGGAACAATTACAATGCGAAAGGTTTGATTGTTTAAGTATGATGGTGTAGTACTTAAGTCATAGTTACCTCCGGCATAGATCGTAAAATCTTCCTTGCTAAAATCAAAATCATAATCTAGCTCACCTTGCGGTAGAAAAAGAGTTCTGGGAATAAGTTGCCAAATTGGAGTGTTAGCATCGATAGTTCCCCTCATTCTGTAAATCAGTACTACATCAGAAGCAAAAATCTTTGGATTCAATGCTCTATAAATAGTATAACCATCTGTTGCGTTATAGCTGAAGTTAACATTTTTAAGTTCGAAAACTTCGCCCACTAAACCATCTTGTCCATCAAGTCCGTCATATCCTGGAGGCCCTTCTGGCCCTGAACAACTTGAAAGGACAATCATTCCAATAATTGCCAAAATTGTACTTATCTTTTTCATATTTATCTCTTTTAAATGGTTATTTCACTACTATTTATTATGCATTAATTATACCAAAGTCACAATTTACATCATTATTTTTCAGGTAATCAGGTATTTAAATAAAAAAATAATTTTATAACGAGAGAAAAAAATACGATTTACCCTTTCGTTTTGATGTATAAAAAGGAAACCTCTCAGTTCCCTTTTTTATTATTTTTTATTAAAGATCAATTTTCTGAATTTGGCTATCCTTTATGTTTAAGGCTGTAATCACATCAGAGTAACTATTTTTGTTTATTGACTTGGCGTAGCTCGCAGGCACAATAACAATTCGAATTACCTGATTAAGTCTGAAGTTTGTAGATACAGATTGTAAATCATTTCCAATCATATATATTCTTACATCGCGATTAGTATAATCAAATTTAAAACCAAAATCCAATGCTCCATTATTAAAATAGTAGGTTTCTGGTAATAATTCCCACACGTCTCCTTGTGAATTCGATCCAGACAATCGATACGTCAGAACCACATCTGAAGAATAAATTGGAGGATTAAAGGTTACCAATCGACTGAAATTATTTGTGGAATTGAATGAAGTCGTTACTTCAAAAACTTCGGTTGTCGCAATAGGCGCAATTTCAAAACTACCTGATGTTGTGCAACTTTGCAAAGTCAACAACCCTGTAATGGCTAAAAGTGTAATTATCTTTTTCATGTTTTTTATTTTATTGGTTTCTTTGATTGCGTATATCCACGAACTGTGCCAAAGTTTATTTTGTGAAAATTATGTGACTTTGAATTATGGATAAAAAACTCAAATTATACATGGTCATGCTAGGCTGTGCAAGGGAAGACCAACTCAAAGAGCGACACGATATTTTTTTTAGAATTAGTAGTACGCTGATGGAATTGATTCCACAGAGGAATACTTTTTGCTCTGAAGTCAAAGGAAAAATTTATAGTGATACCTGCGTCAAGTTTCGGTGGTGAATAGCAATTCCAAAAATTAAATCACTAAAAGGTCAACCTATATCACGACGGGACGATACCAAAAAAGCACCCGCTTTTGGCGGATGCTTTTAATTTAAATTGGTTAAATTAATTATTTAGAAGACATTACTTTTTTAGTGCTGCTTCCTCTATCAGTAGTCAGTTTGACAATATAAACTTGTTCTTGTCCTCTTTTTACATTGAGTTTAAGTACCACTTCTTTGCCTAAATAACTATTAGTATCCAATTGAGAATGTATTTTACCTCCTTGGGCATCAAACACTTCAATATTTACTTTAGAAACATAATCAAAATCATATTTAATAGTCAACTGATCTTCAAAAGGAACCGGACTAGCTGTAAATCCTGCAACTTCAGTTGTTTTAGCAGTTGTTGTGTCAACTGGTGCAACTGTAGCACTAAACGAACAACTTCCAGGTGATGGAGTGTTATCTGAACAGTCTTTTACAAGATTTATTTTACCAACACTTACACGAGGTCCATAAGGATTAACACCTACTTTTATGTTCATACCGAATGTGGCATACGCTCCTGTTTGAAAAGTTGAGCCAATTATAGATTTAGTATCATATTTCACAGAGACAACATATTTTTTCCCTACTATTGGGGTAAATACTATTGTAACATTGCCTTTATTTGGACCTTTTGCAATAATTGTAATCAAACTTGGCGCTACAGTTTGACAGTCATCTACAAACAATCTGACGTTACTGATATTTTGAGGATCAAATTTACCATTAACATTGAAACTTGTCTGATCAACAATAATTGTTGTCTGATCACCTGATGTAGCTGTAAAATCTCCATAATAAAAGAAAACTCCAGGAATTGCATTAGAAATTACATTAGGATTATTCCCTTTCGTACCTAGTGTAACACAAACATTTTTCAAGACGAATACTTGTGTATCTCCTTTCAAATAATTACAACATGTGGTTTGGGTAGGGAAGATGTGTGCACAATTATCAGGTGCATTTACTGTTGCTCCTGAATTTTTCACACAACCGTTAGCATCAGTTATTACTACTGTATAAGCACCAGGGGACAACCCACTCACGTCTTTAGATGTTGCACCATTACTCCATAAATATTTATATGGAGCCGCACCACCACTTACCGTTAAACTAATAGATCCATCGGCCCCTATACAGCTTTCAGCAGATGGAGTAGCACTGGCTGACAAGGCATCTGGTTGGGTTATTGTTTCTGATCCGCTTGCTGTACAACCACCGGTTGTACCATTGGCATCTCTTACTATCCAGGCATAAGTACCTGCTGCAAGACCGCTGTAAACAACACCGGAAACTTGTGTAGTATAGGCTCCGCCATTGAAGCTCACCGTGTAAGGTGATGTTCCGCCGCTGAAGTTAACAGTAACACTTCCTGTGCTGGCACCAAAGCAAAGCACATTCGTATGTGTGCCACTTGTTGTAACGGCCGCTGCAGGCTGGGTTATTGTTTCTGATCCGCTTGCTGTACAACCACCGGTTGTACCATTGGCATCTCTTACTATCCAGGCATAAGTACCTGCTGCAAGACCGCTGTAAACAACACCGGAAACTTGTGTAGTATAGGCTCCGCCATTGAAGCTCACCGTGTAAGGTGATGTTCCGCCGCTGAAGTTAACAGTAACACTTCCTGTGCTGGCACCAAAGCAAAGCACATTCGTATGTGTGCCACTTGTTGTAACGGCCGCTGCCGGCTGGGTGATTGTAGCTGTTGCTGTTGTTGTACAACCGCTATTACTTGTTACAGTCACATTATAAGTACCTATTGCAAGACCTGTTAAGTCTTCGGTAGCAGCACTAAATGTGGGATCACCAACTTTTGTCCAGGCATAAGTAAATGGAGCTGTTCCTCCTTTGATTGTCAAATCTATAGCACCCGTTGCTCCTCCAAAACAAGAAACATTAGTAGCCACAGCAGTAGCTGTTGGTGTCAAATCCAAAAATAATTGAAAAGGAGCTCCTGGGAAATCCTTTAATTCTGATTGACCGGAAGAACCAGAAGTTCTGGTTCTTACAAACAAGGTGCTAATAGTAAAACAAGGATTTTCTGGAAAAAATTTACTCACATTAACAGCTCCTTCTGCCCATTGATTTGGCGCATATGCCCATACAGGAACAGGAGTAGTGGAGATAGGAGCTTGATTATAAATAGGATAAGGAACTATTGTTTGTACGTCATTATTTGTAGCAAAAATTGTCCCCGGAGTAGGAGTAAATACTATATACTCTATTCCATTCCATTTTCTAACTACAACATTTGCGGCTCCACCACCTTGAGTAAACTCGACAGTCACTAAAAGATCTCCATTTGTACGACCACTAGTAGTACCAGCCTCACTGTCAAATCCACCATAAGCGAATCCTTTATTATCAATTCCGTCTGTTCTCATGTTTAATCGTTTTTGCAGAATCTCAAAATCGATATAACTACTTCCATTAGTCACTTGACGGTCTGCCGCAAAAATCATCCATAAATCATTTACATTTCCTACTATAGGATCACCATTACTTTTAACTTGCGGTACACCATTCACTACTAATTGAATACTAGGGTCTCCAAAACTGAAATGTGCAATTGCATTTTGAATTTCATTTTTGTCTGGTGAAGAACCCACGCCCCACTTAAAATCGGACACATTATGATCAATTTTATTACTCATTAAGAAACTCGTTGGATCTTGACTTGTAATATTATCTCTTAAAAAAGTAGTAAAACCAGGGTATACATAGAATTCAGGTGGTAATACTCCGTCCGGATAAAGGTATGTAGGTGGCACAGGCACAAATATCCCTCCCGGGCTTTTTGCTTTATAGATATTTGGAACAGTTTCTACATAACCTGGTTCGAATAAAAAATCACCCCATGCTGTATTATCTGTTGCGGGTGGCCCAGGATAATTAACAAATGCATTCCCATCAATAGCAAACCCACCCTTAGGAAACGCAACTGGAGCACGACCCAGAATATTTTGCGCCTCAACCGTATAACCAATCATTAAAATTGCCACCACCATAAGAGGCATAGCAAGTGACTGTCGCCAGCAATTGGCCCACAATCTTGTTAGGTAATCAATAGAATTTCTCTCGTTAGATGTCAAATTATCTAATTTAGAAATAGTGTTTTTCATTAAATGGCAACTTATTATTTTACCAGAAAAACCGTCGAAAATTTTCGAAATTGTATTCTTTTTCATAATAATAGTATTTTTATGTCATATTATATAGGAAATTTAAAGACTTGGAAAAAAACAATCTTCACAAAAACAACTATGAAGCACACCATCAAAAAGCTATTTATTCCTTGAAATAAATACTTTTACAAACCATTAAGGGGCAGCAATAATCTTAAAAAATAAGGGACAGAAAAAAATAGATTAAGAACATTTCGGTAGCTAAAACTTTCACACAATAAGTGTCCAACCTAAAAATAAATTATCAGGTTTTCAATCATTAAAAAAACACTTTTTGTGGGGAAATACGAATTTTAACTAGCAAAAGGATTGTAAACAACCATTGTTTAAAATTAATACTAAATAAGAAGTGTAACAGTAGATTTTCTTTTGGGTCAGTAAAAGGTACTGTAACATTTAAACACCTTCAAAATATTTTGAAGATACCTTCATCAAAAGGATATTTTATTGTGGGGAACAATAACTACATTCTTTTTTACCATTATACCATTATACCATTTTACTTAATAATATGGCAGTCAATTCATTTGAGTACTCAAAGATAATCAATAAAATAAAAGCCATTTTATATTTAAATTAAATGTCCGACAATATACAAATATACCGGATAAAAAACTTTTAATTCAGAAAATTAGTACGCTAAAATCGCCGCTCACAAACCACATAACTAATTGATAATCAATACATTTACTGATTATATTATTGCTTTTACATACAGAAATTTAACAGTAAAAAAAACAACATAAAAAAACCCCGAAAGTAAAACTTTCGGGGTTTAATTTTGGTATATAATCCTTCTCTATATTTTATAGGATTAGATCATTAATTCTACTATTGTGAAGACATTACTGTTTTAGTACTGCTTCCTCTATCAGTAGTCAGTTTCACAATATAAACCTGTTCTTGCTCTATGTTAGAGCTAAGTGTTAACGAGATTTCTTTGTTCAAGTAACTATTTGTGTCCAATTTTGTAAGTACCACTTTTCCTTGTGGATTGAATACTTCAATTTTCACATTAGACACGTAATCAAAATTATATTTGATTTTAAGAACGTCTCTGAAAGGAACCGGACTAGCTGTAAAACCAGCAAGTTCAATTTTTGAAGTCGTGCTAGAATCTACTGGTTCAGGAGAACATTTAGAAACATCCCAACCTATGAATATAGCACATTCGTCAAACACTTCATTTATGGAACCAACGGCACCTGCAATTTCAGATAATGATACACCATCCTCCATGTTTTTAGTTCCGTCAACATTAGCTAAAGCTCGGTTTGCTAAATCTAACAATCCGGCAACGGTTTTCTTTCCGTTTCCATCAGCTGTAATAGCATTAATAACAGCGGCGCTGAATGTTCTGTAAGTATATTCATTTACAGTTGGCACCCAAATATCGCCTTCATAATAACCACATACTCTCACTTTTGGAATATCAGATCCACATCCTCCAGCTGGTTTGGCTGTTGCCAAAGTACCTGCTTGCAATATAAAACCTCCTAAATCTGAAGGACTGGTTATATTGATATTCAACGCCATAGCAATGGTTTGTGAAAGAAGTACGTTATTAATTCTGCCATTTTTCAAATACGGAGGGGTCAATGAACAAATACCAATATTAACTGCTGGAAGTTCGCTAGCTTTACCTCCCCCTGGCATTACTTTAATGATACAACCTTCATCCCCTAAACTCATGATAACAGACTGACCAGGTTTACCAATAGTAATTGAATTTCCGGCATTAGCTAATGCTTGTGCAATTAGATTAGTAGTGGAAATTCCTGCGTCTGTTCCATCACAATATTTACCTCCAGAATTACCATAAGCTCCTTGAGTATAAGTACATAATGGTCCTCCGCAAGATTCAACGGTAAGTTCTCTTGAACATTTACTTGAACAATCATTTGAATTGGTGATTGTAACTTCGTAAATACCTGCAACTGTCACCGTGATTTCACGATCAGTTGAAGTGAAACCTCCAGGTCCAGTCCATGAGTAGCTTTTCATTCCTGCAACTGCAGTAAATGTAGAACTATCTCCGGCACAAATGGTTTGTTCTCCAGTAATTTCACAGGTTGGATTTGCATTAATGGTCAATGTTCCATTTCCAGTTCCTGTACATTTTGTATTGGTTCCGTCAGTAATCACTACTGTATATTTACCTGCTACACTGGCATCAAAACTGGCTACATTGCCTGGATCTGTCGCTGTTGCCGGAACTGTCCATTTATATGTATATGTTCCTGCTGGACTTGGTGTCGCTGTGATTTTTCCAGTTTTATCAGATGCACAAATCGTTGGGCTATTTACCGTAACCGTTGGATTCGCATTGATAGTCAAATTACCAAATCCTGTTCCTGTACATTTTGTACTGGTTCCGTCAGTAATCACTACTGTATATTTACCTGCTACACTGGCATCAAAACTGGCTACATTGCCTGGATCTGTCGCTGTTGCCGGAACTGTCCATTTATATGTATATGTTCCTGCTGGACTTGGTGTCGCTGTGATTTTTCCAGTTTTATCAGATGCACAAATCGTTGGGCTATTTACCGTAACCGTTGGATTCGCATTGATTGTCAATTTGCCTTTTCCGGTTCCTGTACATTTTGTACTGGTTCCATCGGTAATCACCACACTATATTCTCCCGCTACACTGGCATCAAAACTGGCTACATTGCCTGGATCTGTCGCTGTTGCCGGAACTGTCCATTTATATGTATATGTTCCTGCTGGACTTGGTGTCGCCGTAATAGTTGCACTTATAGCATCTGCACAAATCGTTGGGCTATTTACCGTAACCGTTGGATTTGCATTCACGGTAACCGTAAAAGAAGTAACATTATCACATTCGCTACCAGGACGAAGACTACGTACCCAAATTGTTTTCGGACTATTAGCAATTTCCAGGTCGTAACTTTCTGGAGAAATAATTGGATTATCCCCTTCCTCTGCGTCAATTTCGTTGTTATGGAATGTTATTGTCGTTTCTGCTGTACTATTCTCTGTGTCAATAGCTTCGTTCAGGTCAAATGTAGCCTTACCTGTTGCGCCATTTTCGCATTTAACGAGGGGTTTCGCAGCGATCTCTGGTTGTTCTCCAGTAAATCCAAACAAATAAGGCCCGGCAAAGTCTTTCAACTCACTGCCAAAAGCGCTCTCATTTGGTCCACCACCACTACTACGCGTTTTAACCAATAAACTACCCAGTAAATTGCTACATGGACTTTGTTCCCCACGTTTATCCAATCCAAAAGCCGTTAGATTAATTCCTATTTCAACAAACTGATATCGAGTATACATATCTACATCTGTTGGCGTAGTTCCTTCCCATGTATGCCATGGTGGTGCTTGTGTACGAGAGTTTTCAAATGTAGCAAAATCATCATTAACCCTACCCCACATATTTACACCCGATCCTATAGGATTAATGGCAGCATAACCATAAACCCCTGAACCGGTACCTTTTTCGAAAGCTACACTTTTATCAACATTAAAAGGGCTATTCACCTTTGTAGTATATCCATCAAAAGTCGCTTGACTCATCCAAACTCTGACCCTAATAGAAGGAACATTTCCCCCATTGATGTAATCTACCGAAATAATGATGGTTCCCGGAATCGCAACAGAACCGTCTAGTGGGTCAAAAGTAAATGCGGTTCGACCTCCATCAGGACCGGTCGCTCCAGGAACAGACAAGTCTGCCGGTTTAGATAATGCAGTACGGAAGAATTCAAAATCGACATGCTTGTTACCGTTGGTAACCACTAAAGAAGCTCCCGCATAAGCCCATAGGGTCCCAAAAGGTCTAGGATCTTTGTGGTCTGGCACATCTGAAAAAGGTATTCTAATATCTTGCCCTCTTAGATGTGCATATACATCAATGATGTCAGTTTTTTGAGGAACACTTCCCGCAGTCCCAATAGTCCAGCTATTCGGATTATCTGAATTTTTATCTGCGCCGCCTGCAAAATAGGATGTTTCGGCACTACCTCCCTTTACGTAAGTATCGCGTCCGTAAACCGCATCCAGCCATAGATATTTTCCTGACCAAGTTGAAGGATCGTCATCTTTATAACCTTCAAGAGGAACTACAGGAAAAGGAAATGGAGCCGTAGGGGCAAATATGGATTGTCTTCGCTGAAAAGACGTATTTGTCATCGGATTCGGAATTGCGTCTGAAGCCGGATTTGAAAAAGGTGGTATTGCCTGATCTATCACCCCTAAACCAGATGCACCTAAAAACCAATCATCATATGGTCCCGAAATAGCTGGATTAGGTGGTGGATTAGTTTGAAACTTAAACAAGCCTGAATAAGCATCCCCATCAATTCCAAAATTAGCTTTAACAGCAGATGAACCTACATCCTGCCCATAGGAATTTGATATAAAACCAATCCCTAAAAGTAGCAGCGTTACATAAAAAACGAGTCTCTTCGTAGATCTACTCGTTTCAAAAAAATCTGAAAAACCTGCTTTTAAACGGCAGGAAAAAGTTTGACAATACTCTTGCCATACTTTTAGCTTCGATAAAATTGTAATCTTTTTCATAATAATAGTATTTTTACTTCATAAAACATGTTATATAGGTAGTTTATAGACTCAGGGAAGAAACTATTAAGAAAAAACACCTTCATAAAAAATATGAAGTGGACCGTCAGTTAAAGGATATTTTGCTACTAACAAAACCCTTCTTTTGAACTTCTAAAAGCTCAATAATTAAAATTAAAGTAGGAGAATTGATAAAAAAAAGCTTGGGGCAGCGTTAAAAAAAATAAACATTATTTCCAATTTGTGATAAAACCAATATTCGAAAAGAAAAGTTTTAAACTAAAAAAAATCCTTATTAAAAAATGTCGTTATTAAAAAATGAATTGCTTTTTATTGTTAAATAAAGTTACCCATTAATCAAAAAAAAAAGAATAAAAACATCTCCAAATAGACAAAATCCTATTATCGCCGATAAAAAACAGGGTCATTAAAGAAACCCATTACAAAAACACAATATTAACAACTTTAGCCTTGTTAAAGTATTGATAATTAGTTTATTAGCTTTTGTATTACAAATTAATTGTTAACCTAAGAATAGTATTACGGTTAAACTACTAATAGTTGGTAAATAGCTCAAGACATTACTATTTCATTGTTTTAGAACGCTTTTTTAAATTTATACCATGTTACTACAGTAGGTTTTCTAAAGTTCCATAAACCGCTATTACTTTTAAAATATTGAACCTCTACTACTCTAATAGTAGCGCATACTAGAAATGAAAAAACCTTCCATAAATGGAAGGTTTTTCGGTAAAAGATCCCGATAAAAATCGAGATAAGCGATTCACATGCTTTTTTGCAGAGCAATTAACACTCTGCTTTAAGAGATCCCGATAGACATCGGGATAAGCGATTCACACGCTTTTTTGCAGAGCAAAATAAACAAAATCGCCGCTCGATGAGATCCCGATAAAAATCAGGATAAGCGATTCACACGCTTTTTTGCTCTGCAAAAAAGCGGTTCTCTGCTTACATATTTCTTCTGTATTGACCACCTACTTCAAATAACGCAGCAGTGATTTGTCCCAAAGAACAAACCTTAGTCGCTTCCATTAAATGATCGAATAAGTTTTCGTTACTAATCGCCGCTTCTTGAATTGTATTCAAAATCTCATCTACTTGGTCGTGATTTGCTTTATGCAAATTATCTAACATTGTGATTTGGTATTTTTTCTCTTCTTCAGTAGCACGAATAACCTCAGCAGGAATAACTGTTGGCGATCCTTTCGAACTCAAGAACGTATTCACTCCTATGATTGGGAATTCTCCAGTGTGTTTCAACGTTTCATAATACAAACTTTCTTCCTGAATTTTAGAACGTTGGTACATAGTTTCCATAGCTCCTAGAACGCCACCACGTTCAGTGATTCTGTCAAATTCTAACAATACGGCAGCTTCAACCAAATCAGTTAATTCTTCGATGATAAAAGCACCTTGAATTGGATTCTCATTTTTAGCCAGACCTAATTCTTTATTGATAATCAACTGAATCGCCATCGCACGACGCACAGATTCCTCCGTTGGCGTTGTGATTGCTTCATCGTACGCATTCGTATGCAATGAATTACAGTTGTCATAAATCGCGTACAAGGCCTGTAAAGTCGTACGGATATCATTGAAATCAATTTCTTGTGCGTGCAAAGAACGACCTGATGTTTGAATATGGTATTTCAACATTTGAGCGCGTTCATTAGCGCCATATTTATTTTTCATGGCTTTCGCCCAAATTTTACGTGCTACACGACCAATAACTGCATATTCAGGATCTACTCCATTCGAAAAGAAGAACGATAAGTTAGGTCCGAAATCATTGATGCTCATTCCGCGACTTAAATAGTACTCTACATACGTAAATCCATTTGAAAGTGTGAAAGCCAATTGTGTAATTGGATTGGCACCTGCTTCAGCAATGTGATAACCTGATATAGAAACCGAATAAAAGTTCCTTACGTTTTTAGTGATGAAATATTCCTGCACATCACCCATTAAGCGCAATGCAAATTCAGTAGAAAAAATACAGGTGTTTTGTGCCTGGTCTTCTTTTAAAATATCTGCTTGAACGGTTCCACGAACTTGTGACAAGGTTCTCGCTTTTATTTCATTATAAACATCCATAGGTAAAACCTGATCTCCAGTCACACCCAAAAGCATCAATCCTAAACCGCTATTTCCAGCCGGTAAATCACCTTGGTAATGTGGTCTTTCAACCCCTTTTCCTTTATATATAGCATTGATTTTTACGGCAACTTCTTTTTCTAAACCGTTTTCTTTAATGTAATACTCACATTGCTGATCGATGGCTGCATTCATGAAAAAACCTAACAACATAGGCGCTGGCCCGTTGATAGTCATACTCACTGATGTCATGGCATGAACCAAATCAAAACCAGAATACAATTTTTTAGCATCATCTAAACAACAGATAGAAACTCCCGCATTCCCGATTTTTCCGTAAATATCAGGACGGATGTGAGGATCATTTCCATATAAAGTCACACTATCAAAAGCGGTTGACAATCGTTTTGCCGGCAAACCCGCACTTACGTAATGGAAACGTTTGTTTGTTCTTTCCGGCCCACCTTCACCTGCAAACATACGAGAAGGATCTTCTCCTTCACGTTTAAAAGGATATAAACCAGCGGTAAAAGGAAATTCTCCAGGAACATTCTCCTGTAAACACCAACGTAGAATATCTCCCCAAGCATGGTACTTTGGTAAAGCAATTTTCGGGATTTGAGAATGAGAAAGGGACTCTGTATGTGTCGCCATTTTTATTTCTCTATCACGTACTTTAAAAGTATAAACAGGATTTTTATATTTATTTACTTTTTCATTCCAAGTCAATATGATTTCCCAGTTGTACGGATCTAAATCCATTTTCACTTTATCGAATTGATTCAGTAACAGATTCAGGAAAATTTTATTTTCAGCAACTCCTACTTTTTCAGATTCAATTGCAGTTGGTAATACAGAGGCATCATCAATTCCAGCTTTTGTAATAACAGGTAATTTTCCTGAAACTGTTTCCAATGTTTTAAAAATACCGTATAGTTTTTGAGCCACTTGTTCTTGAGTCACCGCCGTTTCATCATAATGACGGTTGCTTTCCGCAATCTCAGATAGGTAACGAGTTCTATGTGGTGGAATAACGTAAATCTTCTCGCTCATTTCACGAGTGATTTCGAATGTTGATTTCAAATCGGAATTTGTTTTTTCAACAACCTTATCCATAATCGCTTTGTACAACGTATTCATTCCTGGATCATTGAACTGTGAAGCAATAGTTCCGAAAACGGGCATTTCATCAGGATTCACATCCCATAGATTATGGTTGCGTTGGTATTGTTTTTTAACATCGCGAATAGCATCTAAAGCTCCACGTTTGTCAAACTTGTTTAATGCTACTAAATCAGCAAAATCAAGCATGTCGATTTTCTCTAATTGAGTTGCAGCACCAAACTCCGGTGTCATTACATATAATGATACATCTGAATGATCCATAATCTCTGTATCCGACTGACCGATACCAGAAGTTTCTAAAATGATAATGTCATACTTAGCTGCTTTGATCACTTGGATTGCATCGGCTACATATTTAGACAAGGCCAAATTAGATTGACGCGTTGCTAAAGAACGCATATATACTCTAGGACTATTGATTGCATTCATTCGGATTCTGTCTCCTAGAAGCGCTCCTCCTGTTTTTCGTTTTGATGGATCTACAGAAATCAAACCAATTGTTTTCTCTGGAAAATCGATTAGAAAACGACGAACCAACTCATCCACTAAAGAGGATTTCCCTGAACCTCCTGTTCCAGTAATTCCAAGAACTGGTGTAGTGCAAGTTTCGTTCATTTTATGAATAGCAGCCAAAGCTGGTTTCGCAATTTCCGGAAAATTCTCTGCCGCAGAAATAATTCTTGCGATCGCTGTTGGATTTTTTGACGCTAATTGTTCCACTTCATTGGTCAGCTTATCTCCTGTTGGAAAATCGGAACGCTCAACCAAATCATTTATCATTCCTTGTAATCCCATAGAACGACCATCATCTGGTGCGTAAATACGGGTAATTCCATAGGCTTGTAATTCTTCAATTTCAGAAGGCAAGATCACTCCGCCTCCGCCTCCAAATATCTTAATGTGTCCTGCTCCTTTTTCGACAAGCAAATCATACATGTATTTAAAATACTCATTATGACCTCCTTGATAAGATGTCAATGCGATCGCATTTGCATCTTCTTGAATCGCAGTATTCACTACTTCTTCGACACTGCGGTCATGACCAAGGTGAATTACCTCAACACCGGTAGATTGAATAATTCTTCGCATTATATTAATAGCTGCGTCATGACCATCAAAAAGAGAGGCTGCAGTAACAATTCTTACTTTATTCTTAGGGATATAGGGTGTTTGTGGATTCATTTTGAGAATATGATAATTTTAAGAGTGCAATTTACACATTTTTTTAATAATTGTTTCCTCTTCGTTATTTTAAGTTAACAAAATAATTAAATACAACTTTGATAGTTATAACAGCTTAATTATAAATTTTAAATACCAATTACTAGCTTAAAAGAGTATTAATATAAAGTTTAATGATAAAAATTATTTTTTCACGATAATCAAATAAATATTATTTTTTTTTTACTAAAAAAAGTAGTAAAAATTTGACAATAATTGATTAGAATTATACTTTTGAAAAAAAAATATGAAAAAAATAATCTTATTCTTATTATTAACTGCGATTAGTAGTGCTTCCTATGCTCAAAAAGCAGATACAGAAAAGAAAAAAATTAAAATTAACATTCCGAAATCCGAATTATTCAAAAACATTCTGACTTACAACATTATCATTCAAGGTGATGACACTTGGAACGCTGATTTTGCTAACAAGAAATACAATCGAAGATTATTCTAAAAAAGACACCATTAATCCAGATGTTAGAGTTTTAATGGGATACAAAGGTGCTACTTATAAAAAAGCGAGTAATGGTCAATATTTATTAGATGGAGATTTCAAATATTTAGTTTTAGGAAAAAACAACGAGATACTATATGAGAAAGGATCTAATGCTATGTTATATTCTCCTACTTATAATGGAAAACCGTACACAAGTTTAACAAATGATTTAAATAATATCGGGTATAAATATTTAACTGATAATAACATCATCATTAGCGAAAAAGAGATTTCTTTTAATTATGGTTTTTTTGACAAAGCAGAAGAATTCGCTGAACTTGTCGCATTTAACACTAAAACAGATGAGTTTTTAAAAAAGACCGAAACTAATTCAACAGATCGAACATACTTAAATGAAATGGAAAAATTTTATTTAACTTATGTAGCTAAAGAATATAAAAAAATAAAAACAAAAGATTATAACAAGGTTATCTACCTTAATCTATCACTTACTCAACTACTTCTAAACGACTTCGACAAGTCTTTAGACTATTTAGAAACAGCTAAACAAGGTGCCGGAATGTTCAGTATGTGGCCAACAGAGGCAAAAGCTACTATCGATAGCTTTATTACTGTTAATTCAAAAAACTCTGGTGTAAAAGTTGATAACCTAACTTATGATTCAGCTTATTATATTTACATCAACGGTAGTGTAATACAAAATGGAAAAACACAAACTGGAAAATTAAAAGTAGATCGCTTTACAAATGCTTCAGAAGGAAGTATCTTGAGTTCTAACGATCCTACAAAACCAAAAGTATGGATTTATAAAGATAATGGTGAAGTTGATTTTATTTTTGTTGACGATAAAACGACTATAACAACAAACAACGGGGTTGAATTAATTTACATTTCTTACCAAAGCAACTTCATATTAGTTGAAAAAACAGCAGATTCATGTTATAAAAAATTCGAATCTAATTCTAATTTAATTTACTGCAATCAAGGCGGGAAATTTGAATTAAAAAAATAGTGCTTCACTTTAATTTCAATAAGAAAGGGATTTAACTTCTGTTAAATCCCTTTCTTCATTTAAGTCGATTAAATATTGCTGTAGATAAACCAATTGTTCTTTTGATATAAGTTACCTAAAAATTAACATTCATAATTGAAACAAACATCTTCTTAAAAAAACCTAAAGTTTCTGCTCCAAAAAACAAATAGTGGCTTTATATTTGAAGAAGTAGTATTTTTGGCTGGAGCCAAATGGTAACGCAGCTGAAGTAAACTAATAAAACGATGAATATGAAAAAATTTTTGCTTTTAACAATGGTATTTTCTCTTTTTGGTTGCGCTGAGATGCAACAAGTAATGAATCAGTTTCCACAGACGGACGGAACAGGTTTCCTTGATATTTCAGGAGGACTAAAAGAAGCCCTGAATAACGGTATTTCTAAACAAGTAACTAAGTTGACTGCGACTGATGGTTTTTACAAAAATGAAGCGGTGAAGATTCTTCTACCGGAAGAATTGAGAAAAGTCGATGCTGGATTAAGAAGCATTGGTCTTAGCTCTCTAGCTGATGAAGGTCTTAAAGTGTTGAATCGTGCGGCAGAAGACGCAGTGAAGGAAGCAACTCCCATATTTGTAGATGCAGTAACAAGTATGTCATTTGCAGATGCCAGAGGTATCTTGATGGGTAACGAAAGTGCAGCAACAAGCTATTTACAAAACAGTACTTCTACTGCTTTATACGGGAAATTTAATCCAGTAATAAAAAACTCTTTTACTAAAGTAGGCGCTGACAAAGTGTGGACGAACATCATCACTAAATACAATAGCATTCCACTGGTAAATAAGGTAAATCCGGATTTGACTGACTATGTAACCAATCAAGCAATGAATGGGGTTTTTAAAATGGTGGCTGTTGAAGAAAAAAATATCAGAACTAGTCTTAGCTCAAGAACCTCCGTTTTATTACAAAGAGTTTTTGCTATGCAGGACAAGAAGATGTAATTCTTTTTGCTTGTAACTATGCTAGTTCAAATTCACACAAAAAATCATAAGTAAACATAGATTTAAAACATCCTTTATCTGTTTATTTTAGGTAAAATGGTTTAGTTTTGATTTTCCTTTCCTCCATTGAGTGAAAATAGAAAATCAAAACTAAACTTTTTTTGTTACCCTAAAAAAGGATTAAAAATTATAAGAACCAACAATAATGCAAAAAATCACCCTGCTTATACATTGCAAAGACCAAAAAGGAATTATTGCAACCGTGACTAATTTTATATTAAAAGTAGAAGGAAACATCACTTATTTAGATCAGCATGTCGATATGGAGCAAAATGTGTTTTTTATGCGACTGGAAAGTGAACTTACTAATCCAGCAAGTAGCGTAGAAGCCATAAGAGCCGATTTTCAGCAAACCATTGCCACTGATTTCAATATGTCCTGGGATCTCTACAACAAGGAGGTAAAACCTAAAATGGCATTGTTTGTTTCTAAATACAATCATTGCTTGTATGATATTTTAGGGCGTTACAGCGCTGGAGAACTAAATGTCGAAATTCCTTTGATTATATCCAATCATATGGATTTAAAACCCATCGCTGATCAATTCAACATTCCGTTTTATCATGTTCCTTTTACGAAAGACAACAAGGTAGAAGGAGAAAAGCAACAGATTGAATTACTCCAAAAGCATAAGATTAATTTTATTGTCCTAGCGCGTTACATGCAAATCATCACGCCTGATTTGATTTCGCTTTACGAAAATAAAATCATCAATATTCACCATTCCTTTTTACCTGCTTTTCCAGGAGCTAAACCGTATCATTCGGCTTTTAAAAGAGGAGTAAAAATCATTGGTGCGACCAGTCATTATGTTACTGAGGAATTAGATGAAGGCCCAATTATTGAGCAAGACATTACTAGGGTTTCTCATATCAATTCTGTAGATGATTTTATCATGAAAGGAAAAGATTTAGAGCGCACTGTTTTGGCAAGAGCCATAAAACTACATGCCGAAAGAAAAGTGATGGTATATTCTAATAAAACCGTTGTTTTTTCCTAAAACTATTTTAGAACAAAATCCTATTGAATAAATTTAAAAAAATGAAAAAGCTACTATTACTATTGTTGTTTGTTCCTTTAATTAGTTCCGCACAATTCAAAGATTTACTAAAAAAAGCTACTGATAAAGCGACCGCTATTAGCAGTTCAAATTCGGGTTTAGATATTGCAGCTGGACTAAAAGAAGCCTTAAATAAAGGAGTTACAGAGCAAGTTTCTAAATTAACCCAGGCTGACGGATTTTATAAAAATGAAGCTGTCAAGATTTTAATGCCCGAAGAATTAGTTAAAGTAGACCAAACTTTGCGCAAAATGGGAATGAGCAGCTTAGCTGACGACGGTATCAAAGCACTAAATCGTGCTGCCGAAGATGCTGTAAAAGAAGCAACGCCAATTTTTGTTTCAGCCATAAAAAACATGAGTATTACTGACGCCAAAAGTATTTTATTAGGTGCCGACAATTCGGCTACTAATTATTTACAAACTAGTACAACAACCGCATTATACGCCAAATTTAGTCCCGTGGTACAAACCTCTATTGGTAAAGTTGGTGCTGATGTAATTTGGGGAAATATTATTACAAAATACAATACACTGCCATTCGTTTCTAAGGTAAATCCAGATATTACAGATTACGTTACAAACAAAGCGCTTGATGGTGTTTTTAAAATGATTACCGTAGAAGAAAAAAATATTAGAGGCAATTTAAACGCAAGAACTTCTGATGTTCTTAAGAAAGTCTTTGCCTTACAAGATAAAAAGTAAAATTCTCATAAAAGAAAGTGTAAAAACTTAACTTTTGTACAACAAACTAATAACAAAAACTTAACAACAATTAGCTCACAATTGAACCATCTTTGCAGAGTAATAAACTGGTTATTTATTATTTGGTTTTGGTTAGTTAAAGAACTGCCGGTATTCATAGAGTACCGGCATTTTTTTATTTAGTTCCACTCATAAAAGAAAGAACCGCGTCGTTAAAAACATTGGGCTGTTCTACGTTTACCACATGACCACAGTTAGCAACAACAAATAATTTTGAGGACTTATAATGACTCTCTACTACTTTTCTCACTGACGGTAAAAACATATAGTCTTCTTCACCCATAACATAGAGCGTAGGAATATTTAATTCGACCTGACGAAACCATTTAAGAATAGGGTTAATTTCGGCGGTAAGTTTGAACCATTTCAAAAATTCTTTATGGTATAATTTCTTTGCTTCATTTATAAAAAGAATACGCGATTGCTTGTGGTTTTTTTTAGGCATAATCACAAAGGCAAAAAATCGATATAAAACTAAATAAGGCAAAACATACTTGAAGGTGTTACCCAAACGCATTAATATCTGTGAGCGAAAATTCATTTTTAAGATTGCACCGCCAAGTATCATACTTTGTACTCTCTGCGGATGCATTTCAGCTAATTGCCTGATTAGAATTGTACCCAAAGAAATTCCAACAAAATGTGACTTTTCAATTTTTAGAAAATCTAAAACCTCCAAAATATCATTGGCAAGAGCCGAAAAAGTATATTTTTGTTTGAACGCGGTTTTTAGCGATGATTTAGAATTTCCATGACCGCGCAAATCCAATAACAGCACATTATACTGTTTTTGAAAATCCCTGATTTGTTTGAACCAAATCGATGAACTTCCCCCTGCACCATGAACAAAAGTTACCCATTGGGTACTGACCGGATTTTTGTAAATGGTATAATTAAGCACTTTTTTTTGGTAAAAATAGCACTTTAATTTTAAATCCCAATCTTAACATTTTTTAATGCCTAATTTGTGATAGTATACCGTAAATTTGCCGAAAAAATACCACCATGATTGGATTACTGCAAGAGAAAAGTGAAATTGAAAAACTCCAAAGAGAATACAAAATACTTTCTGAATTAAATTTTAATATCGATACTGATCTTATTTCAAAAGTTACAATTCCTGAAGAAGAATTGATTCTGGAAGAATGTGAATATTAAATATTTAGAAGTTTAAAATTATTCAACCTTATTTCGAAACAAAAAAGGGATTCTGAAAATCATCAGAGTCCCTTTTTTTTGTTTATAACATTATTATAGTGAATTTATAAATTCCACTAGCTTATTTCTATCTGTTACAGCTAGTTTTTTAAAGCTATTCTTTGCATTCTGAGCTTCTCCACCATGCCATAAAATAGCTTCAGTAACGTTTCTTGCTCTACCATCATGCATTAAATTAGTGTGTTTATTTACGGTGCTGATTAAACCAATTCCCCATAAAGGCTGCGTTCTCCATTCACTACCCGAAGCCTCAAAATCGGGTGCGTTATCCGCTAAACCAGTTCCCATGTCATGCAGCAACAAATCTGTATACGGTCTAATGGTTTGATTGCGCAACGCTGTAATCGCATGTGTATTTCCGGTTTGTACTTTAGCAATATGACAACTCGTACAATTAATTGTTTCGAATATTTTCTTTCCTTCCAATACATTTTGCTCTGTGTAATTTCTTCTGGCAGGAACAGCAAGCGTACTCGAATACAAGGCTACCTTGTTTAGATTAGAATCTGTGATTTCTGGACTACCTCCGTTAGGAATTACATCACAATCTACACCTGGGGGACAGTTTTCTGTTGGAAACAAACTAGATGTGATTCCGATATCACCAGAAAAAGCAGCAGCTACTTGTTGACGAACATTGGGTTGATTTGCTTTCCAGCCAAAGCGCCCTATTGTCTTTGAATTAGAAGCGATATCATATACATAATTTAATTTTCCTGAAATTCCGTCCTTATTATTGTCGTTAGGATCTGCCCATTTAAGTAATGTGCTTTCATCAATTGCTTCTAATAAGCCTAAACCGATCATTTGATTGGCTACTCTAGGAGATACTTTTATACCTGAAGCAAATTCACCGTAACCCAAACTATTAATTTGATAATTGGGTTTTCTAAGTATTACTACAGTTCCATCTTCAAAAGTCTCTGTTATATCCTGATAAACAATATTGAATTTTCCTTTTACAGTTTGTCCTAAAACGGCATTATCCTGTAATTGTCCCCCATAAATAGGATCCGAAAACGAACTACCATTACTGTTGACACCAGCTACACTTAAACGCAACAATAAACCATGTGCCGTTTCTCCATCAACTAATGGTGCTCTACCTCTACCGTCTTTAAAATGACAACTAGAACATGATGTAGCATTAAAAAAAGGTCCTAAACCATCTCTGGCGGTTGTAGAGGCCGGAGCTGTTACCCAACTTTGACGAAAAAAGGAATTCCCGATTCCGAAATCACTTTGTTCATCAAAAGTCAAATTAGGCGCCGAAAAACCAAAAGCCTCCTCGGTAGCATTAAAAAAGGTAGTTTCACCACCTGAGTATTGTTCTCCTTCTTCGGCAGTAAGCGTAATGTATTTATCATCACTATTACTACAGCTATAGAATTGAAAACCAATCAACAAAAACAAAATCTTTACACTATTCTTCATTATTTTAAAACAGAAAAAAGTGTCCTTAAAAAAAGGACACTTTAGATTATACAAATATTCTTAAATTACCCATTAACGATAATTCCTATTTTAACAGCTCCAGCCAATAAATTAGCGCCTAAGTTTTTAAGTGCTACAACAGCAACATTAACCTTAGCACCTTCAACAGAGTCGATTCCACCAGAAATGGCTAAATCAAAAGGGGTTTGAATAGCAGCTACTTTGGTTAAAGAAGCATTAACAGCAACATTAGTATCATTGTAAACAGCTACATTAGCTTGCATTACTAAATCTTCTAACGAAGGACCGTCAATAATGCCATATTTTCCTTGGTAAACATTAATAACACCTTGTAAATTCAAAGCAATATCTCTGTGTGTATTATCACTAAAACAAGAATGTTCATCTTCTTGATCTGCATTTCCTAAAGCAACATACATACGCTCAACAGGTAATTCAGCTGAAACAAGAGTTGTTATTCCTAAATATATATTCTTGATTGCTTGATCATCAGATAATGCTAAAAACGTTTTTCTATATGTTCCATCTACTTTCCATTGGTTTACCATATAGTCCAAATGATCCGTCAAAAGGTCAGCACAAACTTTTAAATAAGCCGCTCTACGTAATGGATTAGCAGCAGTTCCACCCACAACATAATCAGTAAAAGGGCGTAATCCCGCTTTTTTCTCAGAAGGCGCAGTCAAATCCTGTCCCCAAAGTAGAAATTCAATAGCATGGTAACCCACACTAATATTCTTTTCTCCACCATTTTCATTTTGAGCTTCTAAGAAAGCCTTGTCAATAATGGGGAATAAAACTGGATTGTTAATAATACCTGAAGTACTCGCTCCTTCTACATAATCGATATAATTTTCATCTAACGGCCAAGCGTTCATTAAGCTCTCTGGTCCGTTTTCATCATCAATGGGACCATTAGCAAAACGAAAAGCTTCTGTAGTACCGTAACTCTCTCTTGATTGTTTCCATTTTGATTTAGCTGTATCAAAATTAGCTTGAGTTGGAGCATTCGTAAAAGTATTTATCGCTGTTTCTAAAACAACAGCATCATCATAAGCTTGTTTATAATTGGCGTAAGCAATATTCGCATAGTTTTCGACAACTTCTTTTTTAGTGACATTAGAATCAGTTGAAGCATTATCATCGTTATTACATGAGAATATTAAACCTCCGATTAATAAAAATAATGATGTTCTCAAAAGCACTTTATTCATAGTATTGTTATTTAGATTAATTAAATTTAAGCGAAAGTATATGCTTTTATTTAAACGACAAAATCTTATTTAGATTAATTTTAAATAAAAATTAAGAAACATTTACAACAATCTTATTTACTGTTATTTAGGATAAATATCCAAATCCTATCTTTTTTGTTCGAAGATGTAGCTTCAAAAAACATCCCTACACCTCTTGTAACTTGTTGATCTGAACGAATAAATATTATTTAGAAAAATTCTAAACAAAGTTTTGGAATTCTAAAATTGAGTTATATATTTGCATAAAATTTATTCTTATTCAATCTAAATAAACAACTGTTATGACACTAAATAAAGTTCTACTCTCAACGTTACTAATGACAGCGTTAACAATTACCTCATGTTCAAATGATGATAATTCAGAACAAACTCCTAATTATACCGTTCCAGCAACTTACACATTTGAAAGAAGCAGTTCAACAACAGTAGACTTTTCTGGACAAAGCAGTCGTTTACTTATGCTTGAAGAAATGGGAAATAACATCAAAACTGCTGCTACAAATGGAACAGTGGCAAGTCAGTCTGTTTTGACCAATATGTATTCTAATACAAACAACGCCTTTGAAACTACTGCTCTAAATACATCGGGAAAACAATTAAAAGATAAGACTGCAGCTTCAAAAGACTACTTTCAATTATTTCTAGGTGGCGGAACAACTACTGAAAAAATAAGTGTTCAAGCTTTCTTTGAAACCCAACTAACGTTGGCAAATACAGCAAGTCTGGGTACAGCAGCCTCAGCAGGAGTAGCAGGTTCTTATCTTGATGGCACCAGCAAAAGATTGTTTGCATCCAATGGATTAGAGCCACAACAAGTCTTACTAAAAGGGATGATGGGAGCTTCTTTCATGGATCAAATTGTCAATAATTATTTAAGCAAAAATAAATTAGACGAAGGGACCAATAAAATAAACAACACCAATAAAGTTTTAGAAGACAGTAAAACGTACACTACAATGGAACATACTTGGGATGAGGCTTACGGTTACATCTATGGTGTAGATGGTACAAAATTTTGGAGTAGTTACATAGACCAAGTAAATGCTGATACTGATTTCAATACTGTAAAAGCAGATATCAACCTAGCTTTTCGCACAGGTAGAGCGGCAATTGTAGCCAATGATTATACTACTCGTGATGCACAAATTGATATCATCAAAGCCAAACTGGCTATAGTACCAGCGGTTAGAGCCGTTTTCTATCTTCAAGAAGGAAAAGGAAAATTAACAACCGATAAAGGTGCCAAAGCTTTTCACGCCCTTTCAGAAGCATACGGTTTTATCATTTCATTGCGATACACTAACAAACCAGGTACTGACAAACCTTATTTTACAAAAGCAGAAGTTGATGCGATGTTAGCTACTATGATAAGCGGTACAAATGGATTTTGGGATATTGACACCCTTGGAACAAAGTTAGACAGCATATCAGTACAAATTGCTACTAAATTTGGCTTCACAGTTGCACAGGCTGCAACGGTAAATTAATTTAGAATTAATACAAATAAGTACAATTGGTTTTGTATTTTTGCAAAAAATATTTTAAAATGAAGAAACTATTTATATTCTTTGGTGCTTTACTAACTATTGCAGCTTGTTCTTCAAGTGACGATAGTAACGCTGGCACAGACGGCAACAACTATAATAGAACAGTGCTTTTGACTAACTGGGCAGACAATATCATTATCCCTAGTTATGTTAATTACCAAGCTAAAATCGAAATATTAGCAACGAATATTACTGCTTTTAACAGTGTTTCAACCACGACAAATCTTCAAGCTGTGAGAACCTCTTGGCTAGAAGCTTATAAAGCATATCAATATGTTGCTATTTACAGTTTTGGAAAATCAGAGGAAATCAACTTAAAAGAGAGCGCTAATACTTACCCTACTAATGCCGCAGGCATTGAGGCTAATGTTAGTGCAGGTGGATACAACTTGGCATTGTTGTCTCAATTTGACAAACAAGGTTTCCCTGCTTTGGATTATTTGATTAATGGATCAAATACTACTGATGCGTTAATTGTAGCTCGTTATACCACTAACGTAAATGCAGCAAACTATAAAAAATACTTAACCGATGTCGTTACGCGCTTAAAGTCAAGTGCAGATACTGTAT
Source organism: Flavobacterium gillisiae (assembly GCF_900107635.1). Taxonomy (GTDB): domain Bacteria; phylum Bacteroidota; class Bacteroidia; order Flavobacteriales; family Flavobacteriaceae; genus Flavobacterium; species Flavobacterium gillisiae. The sequence continues at coordinate 711,313 of NZ_FNRD01000001.1, read as the reverse complement.
TAGCAGACTGGAATTCAAGTTATAGAAACAGTTACATTGCCAATAGCGGAACTTCTGTAAGCAGTTCAGTAAACATTACTACAAATAACTTCGTAAAGAATTTAGAGAAAAATGTACGTTCTGGAAAACTTGGAATTCCAGCAGGGGTTTTCTCTGGCGGGGTAAAATACCCAGAGAAAGTAGAAGGTTTTTATAAAAACGATGTTTCAAAAGAGTTATTAAACACGGCCATTCAAGCTTCACAAGATTTCTTTAACGGAAAACACTTTAATAAAACCACCTCAGGAGAAGGTTTAGCATCTTATTTGGATTACCTTAAAACTGTTCGTAACGGCCAAAATCTGAGCACGATTATCAACAATCAATTTACCGCTATTTTTGCAGTAAATGCTACTCTAAACAACAGCTTCTCAAGTCAGATAAATACAGATAATGCAAAAATGATCCTAGCTTACGATGCGTTACAACAAAATGTAATCTATACTAAACTAGACATGATGCAAGCTTTAAACATTACTATTGACTATGTTGATGGAGACGGTGATTAATTATGAGTACCCAAATTAAAAAATATCTGAATACGTATTCAAATGCCTCGACGCTAGCTTTTTTTAGGCTAGCGTTTGGTTTGATGATGCTATTGAGTTTAATTCGCTTTGCGAGTTACGGATGGATTAAGAAATTCTATATTGATCCGCAATTTCATTTTACGTATTACGGGTTTCAGTGGGTAAAACCTTTTGGGAACTACACCTATTTACTTTTTATCATTGCTGGACTCGCTGCTTTATTTGTCGCAATAGGATATAAATACAAGTGGGCTATCGCTGCCTTTTTCTTGAGCTTTACCTACATCGAACTACTAGACAAGACAACTTACCTTAATCATTATTATTTCATCACTATTATTAGTCTTGTGCTGTTATTTTTACCAGCAAACTGTTATTTTTCAGTGGATGCTTTAAAGAATGAAAAAATCCGATTTGAGAAGGTTCCACGTTGGAATATTGACATTTTAAAATTATTATTGGCTATTGTTTACTTCTACGCTGGATTAGCAAAACTAAACTCCGACTGGCTATTGGAAGCTATGCCACTTAAAATATGGTTGCCTAATAACTCTAATCTCCCATTAATAGGTTCATTACTAAATGAAAACTGGGTGCATTATGTGTTTAGCTGGACTGGAGCTATCTATGACCTCGGAATTGTGGTCTTATTACTTTACAAAAGAACCCGAATATTCGGTTTTATTTTAGTTGTTGTATTTCATATTCTAACTAAAATATTATTCCCAATTGGCGTTTTCCCTTATGTAATGATCATCAGTTCTTTGATTTTCTTTGATGCTAATTTCCATAAAAAAGCATTGTCCTTTTTAGGGAAACTGATTTCCATTCCTATTTTAATATTCGAAAATGGAAAAGAAAAAATACCCGCTCTTAACTCTCTATATAAAACAAAATTAGTTTTTATAAGCTGCTTTATTGCGTTTCAGTTACTATTCCCGTTTCGTTATTTATGTTATCCCAATGAGTTGTTTTGGACTGAAGAAGGTTTCCGATTCTCGTGGCGCGTTATGTTAATGGAAAAAGCAGGATATGCCACATTTAAAGTAAAAGATGCAGTTTCTAAAAAGGAAATCACCATCAACAACAGTCACTTTTTGACCACATTTCAAGAAAAACAAATGGCTTTCCAGCCCGATTTCATTTTGGAATATGCTCATTATTTACACGATTATTATCAAAAACAAGGCCTTAATAATCCGGAAGTTTATGTAGAAAGCTATGTAGCACTAAACGGAAGATTAAGCCAAAAATATATAGACCCAAAAATAAATCTAGCTAACGAAAATGAAAATTTCAAACACAAAACTTGGATACTGCCTTTCAATGACACGATTAAGGGATTTTAGTATTCTCATCCTTTTATTGTTTTCTGTAGGTAGTTTTGCCCAAAATAAAATTGCGGGTGTAGTTACTGATGGAAACGGAAAAAAATTAATAGCTGTAGAAATATACAATAAAACGTCCAATACGAAAGTATTTACAGACGCTTTAGGCGCTTTTGAAATTGATTTAAAAAAATCAGGAAGCTTTGATTTTGTTTTCTTCAAAGAGGGCTATTCTATTGTAGAACAAAACAGTATTACAACTGGAAGCACCCTGACGATTGCGTTGACTAAAATCAACAACCTTTCTGAAGTAATCATCAAGAAACAAAACGAAAAAATATTTGCACTTCACAAGCTGAAAGATATTGAGGGTACTGCGATTTATGCCGGTAAAAAGACTGAGGTCGTATCTATAAATAAATTGACCGCTAATAAAGCAACCAACAATGCCCGTCAAATATTTGCTCAAGTAGTGGGCCTAACAATTAACGAAAGCTCCGATGGTGGACTACAACTAAGTATAGGTGGTCGTGGATTAGACCCAAACAGAACCTCAAATTTCAACACCCGCCAAAACGGTTATGATATTAGCGCAGATGTTCTAGGATACCCTGAAAGTTACTACGCGACACCCACAGAAGCTTTAGAAGAAATACAAGTCGTTAGAGGCGCTGCCTCTTTGCAATACGGAACCCAGTTTGGAGGTTTGGTGAACTTCAAGATAAAATCACCGGTTAAAAAACCTTTTGAATTTACATCTAGAAATACGGTAGGATCTTATGGTTTGTTTACTAATTTCACTTCCGTTAGCGGAACCAACAAGAAATTTAGCTACTACAGTTTTTACAATCACAAACAAGGAAATGGTTTTAGACCCAACTCCGAGTTTGAAAGCAAGAATTATTACGCTAATCTTAACTATCAATTGAATGACAAAACTTCTTTGCATTTTGATTATACCTATTTTAATTACTTAGCTCAACAAGCTGGTGGTTTAACTGATTTCATGTTCAACCAAGATCCCAAACAAAGCAACAGAACCAGAAACTGGTTTGCTGTAGATTGGAATCTATTCGCTTTAAAATTAGAGCATAAGTTCAATAACGATGCTGACTTTTCCTTACAGTTATTTGGTTTAGATGCCAGTAGAAAAACGGTAGGATATCTCTCAAACCGTGTTTCAAGTTCTGATGCTGAAGGAACCGTTCGGGATTTAATCGTAGGTGATTTTGTGAACTGGGGAGCCGAAGCACGTTACTTAAAACGCTACAGCATTAACGACAATAGAAGTGCCTTTTTAATTGGAGCTAAATACTATCAATCAAAAAATACCGGATTACAAGGACCGGGTAGCTCAGGTAGTGATGCCAATTTTAATTTAGCCAATAACGAATTCCCGTTCTATGCAAACCAGTCAGATTATACCTTCCCGAATTTAAACCTTGCTATTTTTGGAGAAAATATTTTCAAAATATCGTCAAACTTCTCTATTACACCAGGCTTTAGATTTGAAAAAATACGTACGCAAGCCGAAGGATATTACCGAAAAATAAACCTAGACTTAGCTGGAAATGTTATCCTTGACGAAAATCAACAAGAGAACAATGTCAAAGACAGGAATTTTGTATTATTAGGTGTTGGGTTGAGTTACAAGCCTCAAAACCAAATTGAATTTTACGGAAACGTATCTCAAAATTACCGCTCAGTGACTTTTAACGACATCCGTACCGTGAGTCCAAGTAATGTGATTGATCCCAACATAAGCGATGAAAAAGGATTTACTTCAGACATTGGTGTACGTGGACAACTAGGCAACAAAGTAACTTTTGACGCCAGTATTTACGGCTTGTATTACAACGACAAAATTGGTGAATATGAAACCCGTAATCCAAATGGATCTGCGGCTGTAGTACGTTACCGTTCTAATATAGGTACTGCCGTTACTTATGGTTTTGAAACCATGTTTGACTGGAGTTTAAACAAAACTTTCTTTGAACGAAAAGAAAACTTTATCTGGAATGTGTTTTCTAACATCGCCTTAACCGATTCACAATACTTAAAATCGGATGCGCCCAATATAGAAGGAAACAAAGTCGAATTTGTCCCTCTTTTTAACATCAAAACGGGAACAGGTATTGGATATAAAAATTTCATGTCTAGCCTGCAATTCACCTATGTTTCTTCGCAATATACAGAAGCGAACAATAGCAAAACAGACATCAATGATAACACTTACGGGATATTTGGAGAAATCCCTTCTTATTATGTTGCCGACTTTTCTGCATCTTACAAATGGAAAAAATGGAAACTAGAAGCTGGAGTAACTAATTTCACAAACAACAGTTATTTTACAAGAAGAGCTACAGGATATCCTGGGCCGGGAATCATTCCGTCAGATGCTAGAACTTTTTATACTACTCTGGAGTTTGTATTTTAAAACATCGAAGAAGTATTAAAATTTAAAACCATTTATAAATTAAGGATCAGATCTTAATTTATAAATGGTTTTTTAATAATGTTAAAAAGGAGAATTGTCACTTCAGGAAAAGAAAAAACTATTTTTCTAAATTTTTACGCAGCATTTTGAAATAATCAAATGCTTTTAAAAGTCGGCTGCCGTACCAAGAGAACATTTCGCCATCTACTAGAATTGTTTGCGCTTTGTTCGTGTATTGTCCTATTTCGTATCCATCCTCTTTCTTAAACGGAAAAGGTTCAGACGAAAGAAAAACAATTTCTGGATCGCCTTCTGTCTTCATTTTTTCAAGTTCAATTTCAGGGTAACGTCCTTTATCATCATATATGTTTTTGAAGTGATTCAACTTCAACAATTCATTGATGAAATTGTCTGAACCCGCAGCCATATAAGGGTTTTTCCAAATAAAATAAGCTACTTTTTTTACTGTTTTATCTTTGATGAAATTTTTAAAATCGCTTAAAGCAAAAGCCAATTTATCATTCCACTTTTGTGCTTCAGTTCTACAGTTAAAAAGCTGGCCAAAATCAGTGATCATCTGAAAATTATCTTCTACGGTAATGATATTCGTCACCCACACCGGACAAATTTCACTTAGTCTTTCAACAATTTCCTGGGTATTTTCTTCCTTATTGCAAATGATAAGATCCGGATTTAATAAACGGATTTTTTCATAATGCACTTTTTTAGTACCGCCGACACTCTTCTTGGTTGATTTAAAATGATACGGATGCACACAGAATTTAGTAATTCCGATGATTTTTGCTTCCTGACCCAAATCATAAAGTAATTCCGTTTGAGAAGGAACTAACGAAATTATACGCTGAGGCGAAGTTTCAAAAGTATGTGTTGTTCCGAGCTGGTCTGTTAGGGTTTTCATATTGTTTTATTTAAACACAAAGGTTTTCTTATCCGCAATCCCGATAGCTATCGGGACGCAAAGCTTACAAAGTTATTAAACCATTTAGGTATTAAGAAAAATTAAGGCTTTATAAATTTAACAGCAAAGATCTACGCAATGTCCCATAATATTTTTTTTAAACACATAGAAACATAGATTTTTAATCTTAAAAAGGTATTCCACTTTTTTAAAGATAACATAGCTATGTGAATTCAAGTATTGAACTCAAACATTCTCTTTTATTCTATGATTCTATGTGTTTCAATTTTTTTAACCGTAAACGACATAACCACAAAACACTTAATGAACCTTAATATCTTAATGGTTCAAAAAACATTTCAATTTTAAATTGAGTACAAGCTTAAAAATTTAAACCATTTAGGTATTAAGAAAAATTAAGGCTTTATAAATTTAACAGCAAAGATCTACGCAATGTCCCAAAAGATTTTTTTTAAACACATAGAAACATAGATTTTTAATCTTAAAAAGGTATTCCACTTTTTTAAAGATAACATAGCTATGTGAATTCAAGTATTGAACTCAAACATTCTCTTTTATTCTATGATTCTATGTGTTTCAATTTTTTTAACCGTAAAGGACATAACCACAAAACACTTAATGAACCTTAATATCTTAATGGTTCAAAAAACATTTCAATTTTAAATTGAGTACAAGCCTAAAAATTTAAACCATTTAGGCATTAAGAAAAATTAAGAATCCTTTTTTTTTGGACACTCCAAAAAAATTTAAACCTAAAACTTTAGACTAATTATTCCTTCCATTTCCTGTTGCATTTTCAAAGCTTCTGCTCTTGCTTTTTCGGCAAAGTCAGTTCCGTTTGAAGCATAGATAATTCCTCTAGAAGAATTAATCAGTAATCCTACATTAGCATTCATTCCGTATTTGCATACTTCAGAAAGACTTCCTCCCTGTGCTCCTACTCCGGGAACAAGTAAGAAACTGTCTGGAACAATCTTACGGATTTCAGTGAAATATTCGGCTTTAGTAGCACCAACTACATACATTAAATTTTCGCAGTTTTTCCATGTTTTAGACGTTTCCAGCACTTGCTTGTACAATTCCTTTCCGTCCACAGTAAGCGTTTGAAAGTCAAAAGCGCCTTCATTAGAGGTTAAGGCAAGCATAATGGTATGTTTGTTTTCAAAAGCAAGGAATGGCTCTACTGAATCTTTTCCCATATAGGGTGCAACAGTAACGCTATCGAAGTTTAAATCCTCAAAAAAAGCTTTGGCATACATCGAGGACGTATTACCTATATCGCCACGTTTAGCATCGGCAATCGTGAAGATATCTGGATAGGTTTCGTTGATATAATTGATTGTTTTTTGTAAAGACATCCATCCTTTAATTCCATACGCTTCATAGAAAGCGGTGTTGGGTTTATAGGCGACACATAAATCATGAGTCGCATCAATTATCGCTTTGTTGAATTCAAAAATGGGGTCTTCGAGTTCTAAAAGGTGTTTCGGAATTTTATCTAAATCAACATCTAATCCTACGGCTAGAAATGATTTTTTTATTTTGATTTGCTCAATAAGTTGTTGTGTCGTCATAAAAAAGTTTAAAGTTTAAAAATTTAAAGTTTCAGGTTTTCCCATAAGACCTTAATTGCACTTTCTTGAATTATATTCTATTCTCTAGCCCCGATAGCAGTGGAAATCCTTTTCTTTTTTATTTAAAAAAGAAAAGATTGTAACGAATAGCGGGAAATTGCTCCAAAAAAAAGCCTCAATAAATGAGGCTATTATATTAAAAAACTTCGCTGGCTTCTTTTAATTTTTCCATGTTGTTAACTAACGCTAACTCGTCAACAATTTTCTGAATGTCACCATTCATGATATTTCCTAGATCATACAAAGTCAATCCTACTCTGTGATCCGTTACACGACCTTGTGCGTAATTGTAAGTACGAATCTTTGCAGAACGGTCACCAGAACTCACTTGAGAAGTACGTTTAGTAGCATCTTCAGCTTGTTTTTTAGCTAATTCCTGTTCGTATAAACGGGAACGTAAAACGCCAAATGCCTTGTCTTTATTTTTATGCTGTGATTTCTGATCCTGACATTGCGCTACTAATCCTGTTGGAATGTGCGTTAAACGAACGGCTGATTTTGTTGTATTTACTGATTGTCCACCTGGTCCTGAAGAACAGAAAAAATCTACACGTACATCATTCATATCGATTTGCACATCAAATTCCTCTGCTTCTGGCAACACCATAACAGTCGCTGCTGATGTATGCACACGTCCTTGAGTTTCTGTTTGTGGTACCCGTTGTACACGGTGTACACCTGCTTCAAACTTCAAAGTTCCATAAACATCTTCACCTGTAACTTCAAAAATCACCTCTTTAAATCCACCAGATGTACCTTCATTCATATCCACTACAGATGTTCTCCATCCGCGGTTTTCACAATATTTAGTGTACATACGGAACAAATCTCCTGCAAAAATACTCGCTTCATCCCCACCTGTACCGGCACGAATCTCCACCATCACGTTTTTAGCATCTTCAGGATCTTTTGGGATTAACATGAATTTGATTTCTTCCTCTAATTCCGGTAATCTTTCCTTTGCCTCATCGAGTTGCATCTTGGCCATTTCGGTCATATCTGCATCACTATTGTCGGCTATGATTTCATTTGCTTCTTCAATATTAGCCATCAAAAGCACGTATTCATCGCGCTTTTCAGCCAAAGCTTTCAAAGTCTTATATTCTTGATTCAATTGCACATAACGCTTCTGATCAGAAATAACATCCGGTTGAATGATTAAATCCGAAATCTCATCGAAACGTTGTTTTACTATTTGAAGTCTATCTAACATATTATTAGTCCTTATATTTGGAGTGCAAAATTACGAAAAATAGTTTATAGTTAACTCTAGTTTCCTGACAGTTTTTTTTGGAGCTATTTCCAGCTATCCGCTCTATCTTTTTATCCAAGAATTAGTGCACTTCCCAGAACCAATTTCAGGATAAAAAGGATGCCGCTTTTATCTGGGCTATTTACGATCTTTTTCATAATTTCGCACCGTCATTGTAGTACAACTCAATCTCAAAACACTATGTATAAAAAAATTACTTTTCTAGTTCTAATAACAATCTTCGTTTCTTGTAAAAAATCAGACGATACCGGAACTGACAACAACGAAAAAGATAAAATCAAAACGGCACGTTGGCTACTAGGACAATGGGAAACCAAGTCCGAGGACGGAACACTTACCGAAACCTGGAAAAAAGTAAACGACAGTACTTATAATGGGAGCTCTTTTTTTCTAAAAGGAAAAGACACCATTCATTATGAAACAATAGTCTTGCAACAAATAGGAGAGCAATTAAGTTACAATGCTAATGTAAGAGGTCAAAACGATGATAAACCAGTCGCCTTCCTTCTTGCGGAGACGAAAGAAAACCAACTTGTTTTTACTAACCCCGCACACGATTACCCACAAAAAATCAGTTACACCCAAGTTTCGAAAGACAGTCTAGTAGCTGAAATATCAGGTATTCAATCAGGGAAACCCAGTTCTGAAAAATATGTTATGCGAAGAACTAAATAGAAATATCTACAATACTTTATAAAAAACCTTGCCCACAGCAAGGTTTTTTTTTGGTTTAAACATTAAAAATGATTTCAGCTATTTAATTAATTATTTGTAAATAAAATAGTATATATTTGAATAAAGAGTTGACAAGCGCTATTGTTGAGCTTGTATATTCAATTTAAAGGCAAACTAATAAAAAACGAAATAAACATGAAATTACTTACATCTCAAAAAAATTCATTATTTGAAATAATCCAAAATTTTGAATTCTTTTCTCATAATCAGTTTGAAATAATTGAAGATGATGTGATGGGAAGTTATACAACTTACATAGAATATAAAGCCAACAAAGGATTTAATTTTCGTTTTCTTGATTCAGAGTATAATAATACGTTATATGTAAATTATTCACCTGGTTACGAACAAATGACTGATTGCACTTCTCAAATTGATTGGAATCAAACTTTAAATGTTTTTATCAATTGGCTAGATTATTTGCAAAGAGAAGTGACATCTCCAAACCTTTGGAAACAATTCAAAAATGAAATTTCTGAAATAAAATTACTTAATAACTTTAATAATCAAAAATTTTCATTTTCTGAATATAACGAAATTTCAGAAAAAATAGATGTTCTAAAAAATTGTCTATCTGAAATTCCTCTAATTTTGAATCAGCAAAACGCGATAATATTAAGACTTGACCACTTAAGTGAAACTGCTAAAGATTTAGGTAAATTTGACTGGGTTAATCTATTTGTGGGTACAATAATCAGTGTAGTAATTCAATTAAATGTTACACCTGAAAATACAACTGCTATTTGGGACTTAATAAAAAGAGTTTTTAACAACTACTTTTTACCAAAATAGTGAGCCACTAACAGACCTGCTATACGAAGTGTTCCATATTAAAAGCTTCGATTACTAGCATAGTCTCCCGACTTCTTACAGCATTATATATCCCCAGCTTCAAAACCAATCCAAAAAATTTAAAATAATTAAAATGAAATATATTTTTGATTTAGCTGAAACAACAAAAATTATAAATCGCATAAACCAACTATCTCCAACAACGAAAAATTTATGGGGAAAAATGAATGTATCTCAAATGCTTGCCCATTGCACCGTAACCTATGAAATGGTTTATACCGACAAATACCCCAAACCGAATTCCTTTAAAAGATTTTTATTAAAAACGTTTGTAAAAAAAGCCGTTGTAAGTGATAAGCCATATCCAAAAAATGGTAGAACAGCACCTCAATTTTTAATTACAAGTACAAGAGAATTTGAAGAGGAGAAAAAGAAATTAATTGAATATCTTAAAAAAACTCAGACCTTAGGAGAAAGCCATTTTGATAATAAAGAATCTCACTCTTTTGGAAAATTGACCGCGCAGGAATGGAACAACTTGTTTTACAAACATATTGATCATCATCTAACACAATTTGGAGTGTAGTAAATTATAGAAACAGCTTATTATTTCTTTGAGTTCATAAAGTAAAAAATGAAAGCTATGCTAATAGAAGAATCTAAAAAATTAAGCTCTTATCAAAAAAAAAAGACCATTTAATTTACCTAAAACCAATTTTAACCTTTAACAAAGAACTCTAATGGAAAATCAAAAAACAACAATCCCAAAGTGGTTTTGGGCAGTAGCAATATTCTCTTTACTCTGGAATTTAATGGGAGTTAGCTCCTTTTATCTACAAGTTTCAATGACTGGTGAAGCATTAAAAACATTATCCCTCGCCGAACAAGAACTGTACAACAGTTACCCGCTTTGGACGTTCATTGCCTTTGCATTTGCGGTATTCGGAGGAATTATTGGTTCAGTAGGATTGCTTATGAAGAAAAAATGGGCAAAGCCGGCCTTTATTATTTCGCTTCTTGCCATCATCCCTCAAATGATTCAAAATCTATTTTTTACAAATGCTCGAGAAGTTTATGGCCCAGGTACAGAAGTCATGCCGATACTGGTAATTATTTTTGGAGTTTTTCTAGTATGGTTCTCCACTTTTGGAATTAGAAAAGGTTGGCTGAAATAAATAACAAATTTAATTTCTAGATGGTTTTCAATCTACATATAAACAAAATTTTCATATTCTATTCTGATGCTAGCGCAGAATACATGTCATAAACTTTTAAAAAAATCATATTGAAAAAAAAATATTTTTTATTACTATTTTCATTCTCAATAATTTGTTCCGCTCAAGACACTAAAATTGAAGGAATTGTTTCATTTGCTAAAAAAGGTAATAACTACGTTTCAGTACAAGTGAATGACACATTAAAAAAATTTAGAGACAAGGCTAAGCTTACAAAAAAATGGGATAGTTATCCCGAACTAACAAAAAACAAAAGATACGTAACACATACCGATTCTACAGGTTTTTTTAGTATTTCAGCTAAACCAACAGATTCATTATTTTTCTCTTCATTGACTTACGTTACACAAAAATTTGCAGTATCTGATTTAATTAAAAGTAAGGAAATAAATATTCTATTGGAACCCGAACCTTGTATTCCATATGTTGAATGTAAGCAAGAAAAGCCATCAAAATTTTATATTTTTATTGGAAAAAAGATCGATATAAAATACGAAAAAGGCCCTAACTATTGCGATGTAATTTTTCTACATGGATTTAACGGTGAGTTTAAAAGTGAGTACAAAATAGAAAAAAACATTTATGGGAATTATCAGAAAGACACAATAAATTTTGCTGCCATTGATGAATACGGCATTCCTAATTTTAGTAAATATGAAAATGTCTTACTTTTTGTGGGAGAATATTGTGGACAACTTTACCACCTAAAATACCAATACTTTGATTTATATAAAGTAAAAAATGGAAAATGGGCTAGCCCAGGAAATCCGTATAAATACGATAAAAACGTAAAAGAAAAAATCATTCAAGCTCGAAAAATCAAATTTGACGACTCCGTTTGGTTTGATATTACCAAATTAACGCCTAATCAGATCGAAACTGAATATCCGTCCGAATATTACAAAATAACAAACAACAAAGCAATTCCTATAAGGGGAACTTATGTTGATGACTTGGTTATAATAAAGAAAAACGGAGTCCTCAAGGCTCGTAATATAGAACTTGAATAAAACCTAGTTTGCTTTAATAACTTAGTGTTATTAATTCTTCTCCAATTAATTTATCTTCCTTCCATACTTAGCTCCTTCTCAGGGAAACCATCTCGTTCATAACTCCTGCAGATTTCATTTCCATACCAACTTCTAAATTCCTAATTTGCACCCTCAAAATCAGTAAGAAAAATGAAGGTCTGTATTGCCGAAAAACCAAGTGTAGCACGAGAAATCGCATCCGTTTTAGGTGCCAATACTAAACATGATGGCTATTATGAAGGTAATGGCTATGCTGTCACCTATACCTTTGGGCATTTATGTACTTTAAAAGAACCTAACGATTACAAATCCTATTGGAAAAGCTGGGATTTGAACAACCTGCCCATGCTTCCTGAAAAATTTGAAACCAAAGTCGTGGAGAATTCGGGTATCCAGAAGCAATTTAGAATCATAAAAAGTTTATTTGACAAAGCTAGTTTGGTCATCAACTGCGGGGATGCGGGACAAGAAGGAGAACTCATTCAGCGCTGGGTGATGAACGAAGCCAATTATAAAGGCGAAGTGCAACGCCTATGGATTTCTTCCTTAACGACCGAGGCCATCAGAGAGGGTTTTGAAAACTTAAAACCATCAGCCAACTACGATAATTTATACTATGCGGGTTTTTCCAGAGCCATTGGCGACTGGTTATTGGGTATGAATGCGACCAGATTATACACCGTAAAACACGGTGGATACAAACAAGTACTGTCTATTGGACGCGTACAAACGCCAACATTAGCGATGGTTGTAGACCGCTGGAAAGAAATCGAAAATTTTAAACCACAACCCTATTGGGAGCTACAAACCTTATATCGAGAAACACTTTTTAGTTACGAAGAAGGTCGTTTTTTGAAAAAAGAAGACGGAGAACTTTTAGCCAATAAAGTAAAAGAAAGTTATTTCGAAATTGTCTCTATCGAAAAAAAGAAAGGAAATGAGTTTGCACCAAAGCTTTTTGATTTAACGGGCTTACAAGTCTATTGCAATACTAAGTTTGGCTTTTCGGCAGATGAAACCTTGAAAATTGTTCAAACTTTGTACGAACAAAAAGTAGTTACTTATCCCAGAGTCGACACCACATTTTTACCCAACGATATCTACCCGAAAGTGCCTGGTATTCTTCAAAACCTTACCAATTATGCTGCTTTAACGGAACCACTTTTAGGCAAAAAAATAAAAAAATCAACCAAGGTTTTCAACGATAAAAAAGTAACAGATCACCACGCCATTATTCCAACGGGAATTCAAAGCAACTTGCAATACAATCAGCAACAGGTGTATGACATCATCACTAAACGTTTTATTGCCGTTTTTTATGATGATTGTTCAGTAGCGAATACTACCGTAATAGGGAAAGCGGCTGATGTGTTGTTCAAAACCACTGGAAAAGTAATTCTAAAAAAAGGATGGCGCGTCGTTTTTGAAAACCCAGACGCCAAAGAAAAAGAAGCTGATTTATTGCCCGACTTTGTCAAAGGCGAAAAAGGGCCGCACCAACCTTCTTTTTTAGAAAAAGAAACTAAAGCACCTAATCAGTTTACGGAGGCGACCTTATTGCGTGCGATGGAAACAGCAGGGAAACAAGTCGATGATGAGGATTTACGGGAACTGATGAAAGAAAACGGAATAGGCCGTCCGTCAACACGAGCGAACATTATTGAAACGCTTTTTAAACGCCAATACATTGTTCGAAACAAAAAACAAGTACTACCAACGCCTACTGGAATTCAGTTGATTGACACCATTCAAAATGATTTGGTGAAGTCAGCAGAATTGACAGGATCTTGGGAAAAGCAGTTGAAAGATATCGAAAAAGGAACGTTTACCGCCGCTGCATTTATCAATAACATGAAACGCATGGTGGAAGCTTTGGTGTATGAAGTGCGCAGTGAAACCAAGCGTGCCAATATTTCGCATGCCGGAAGTATTCAAAAACAAGAGGCAACAGTTGAAAAAAAGAAAGCAGCAGGAATTTCGGCAGAAGTTTGTCCGAAATGTAAAAAAGCGACACTTCTAAAAGGAAAATCAGCTTACGGTTGCTCCGGCTATAAAGCGGGTTGTGATTTTGTATTGCCTTATACTTTTGCCGACAAAAAAATATCTGAGAACCAATATTTGCGTTTACTTCAAAAAGGGTCTACAGTAAATTTAAAAGACTTCGTAACTAGTGCGGGAACAGTAGAAGGTTTACTTCGTTTTGATGAAAACTTCAAACTCAGATTAGAACCTAAAAAACTAGCTGCTCCTACTCCACCAAAAGAAAACAAAACACAATCTGATGCTTTGCCTTGTCCAAAATGTCAAAAAGGAACGGTCATCAAAGGAAATACCGCTTACGGTTGCACCGACTATAAATCAGGATGTAATTTTAAAGTTACTTTTGATGTGGTCAGAGAAAAATTGAAAGACCAAAAACCAACTAAAGAACTGGTTTATAAAATATTGGAAGAAAATAGCTAAGAACTTTCGGTGCCGTTTTTAAATTTATAGTCTAAACTTTGAGTCTTACTAAAAAGAATAGATCAACCTATAAAAATGACCTCCATAAACTCATTACCTACCTAAAAACACATATTAAGCGAAAGCACCTATACGTTTTTGATTAAACACAATCTATCTACAAAATACAAACAGACCTCTTTTTAATCACTTTAGAAGAGGTTTATTTTGTTTATAATTATGACGCTAAAAAGCGTTTTGAACTACCCTTTAGATTTTGGTAAAAAAGACAATTAATCTGAATACATAAAAAGTTGATTTTCAATTTACTAAAAAAAAGTTAAAATTATTATTCATATTTAGTCTAAATAAGTTTTATAATTCAAAAAGAAGAGTCTACATTTGCATTGTTATTTTTAATCATTCCAAATAAACAATTATGAACAGTCGAATTAGAATCCTATTCATCCTATTACTTACTTCACTTTATATAAACGCACAAGAACATGGAATCATCGAAGGAAAAATACTTTCTACTGATGGATTTCCGCTTCCGGGAATAGCTATTAAATTAGGTAAAGACGCAAAAGCAACTGAAACGAATGCCAATGGCGACTTTAAATTTGCCAATTTCCCTACAGGAAACCATACAATAACACTTGAGGGTGTTGGCATGAAAAAACAATCTAAAGAGATTAAAGTTTTGGCCAACCAAACAAATTTTGTGGAATTTAGACTAATTGAAGACATCACGACCCTGAAGGAATTAGTGATTAAAATCAAGCAAACTCCTAACAAGAAAAAAGAAACCGTTTTATCAGGTCTGGATATAAAGCCGATAGATCTACCTCAAAGCATTCAAATAGTAGGACATCATATTATAGAACAACAGCAAGCGGTACGGTTGAGCGATGTTATTCGAAATGTGAATGGTGTCTATGTTGGTTCGGCCCGTGGTGGTGCCCAAGAATCATTCTGGTCTCGAGGATATGATATGTCTTCTAATAATATGTTTAAAAACGGTTTCCGTTTTAGCAATGGTTCCCTTCCAGAAGTATCTTCTCTAGAAAGAATAGAAGTACTTAAAGGAAGCGCTGCTCTTTTATTTGGAAATGTAGCTCCAGGAGGGATCTTGAATATGGTTACAAAAAAACCTTCTTTCAAGAGCGGAGGAGAAATTAGTATGCAAATGGGAAGCAACGCCTTCTACAAACCATCTATTGATATTTATGGTCCATTAAACAATGCCATCGCTTACCGCTTCACAGGTTCATACGAAAACTCAGAAAGCTTTAGAGACATTGTAAAAAAAGAACGTTATTATGTCAACCCATCGATACTATTTAAAGTAAGTGACAAAACGGAAATTGTATTGCAAGGAGATTATTTACACGACGATTGGACTCCTGATTTTGGAACTGGAATGACTGGAAAAGAAATTGCTGACGTACCTAGAAACACTTATTTAGGTGCCACATGGTCTAACGGTCAAACAAGACAAGCCAGTGTTTCAGGGTTAGTGAAACATGAGTTCAATAAAGATTGGAAACTAAACTTCAACTCTTCTTTTCAAAACTATAACAGAACATCTAAAGGTACAGAGCGCATCCAACCAACAAATGATGGCTACTGGGAAAGACCATTAGGACAAAATAAAAACCTAGAACAAATACTTGGACAGCAAATCAGCTTACAAGGAAATTTCAATACTGGAAATATAAAACACCAACTATATACAGGTGTTGATTTTGAGAATTCTTATGCTCAAGCATATACTTATACATTCTCACCTAACACTTATGGTAGCGGTAACATTTTTGATTTTGATAATTTTGATCAAGGTGGTGCCATTCCAGAAGCAACAAACACAAAAATAGTAAAAACAGACACAAACCGTTTTGGAATTTATGCGCAAGATTTAATTTCGCTTACTGACAAATTCAAACTGTTGGCAGGATTGCGTTGGTCATGGCAAGAAGCTCAAGCTGAAACTTATGATTTAACTAAAACGCCAACTACTATTACAACTGATGCAAAACGTATCGATCATGCTTTTACTCCTAAGTTAGGACTTGTTTATCAACCTACTCAAGACATGGCCTTATTCGCTAGTTACTCTAATTCTTTTACTCCAAACTCTGGTACAACGGTCGACCTAAAAGTAATTAAACCTTCTTTAATTGACCAATATGAATTGGGAATCAAAAAAGATTTCTGGCAAGGGTTGTTGAGTACCAACATCACTTTGTACCAAATTGAAAATAGCAACTTAGCCCAAACTGCCGAATTTAAAGCAGATGGATCAAATAATACTGATTCAAGTATAAAAGTCTTAAGTGGAGCTACAAAAAGTAAAGGAGTAGAACTGGATATCACGGCTCGACCTACTGAAGGTTTACGCTTAATGGCAGGTTATAGTTATAATGACATGCGCTACACAAAAACTTCAGGCCTTAACGGAAGCTTTATTGTAGGAGACCGTCTAGCAAGAACACCAGCAAACACGGCTAACCTAAGCTTCTTCTACACGGTGCCATCAGGAATATTAAAAGGACTCTCAATTGGATCATCGGCAAATTACATAGGAAATCGTGTAGCTGGATGGAACAACCAAATCTTAATTGACCCAGATACTCAAGTTGTGACTCTTAGAGACAGACAAGTACCTATAAATGATTATACTACCGTAGACCTATCTGCCGGTTATGAATGGGGTAAATTCTCTGTCTTATGTAAATTATCTAACGTAGGAAACGTTTTAGATTATACCGTTCATGAAAACTACAGTGTAAACCCAATTGCGCCACGTCAAGTACTAACTTCCTTAAAATATAAGTTTTAAAACAAACTATTTAAAAAAGTTTTTTCTGAATGATTACTTATTGAAAAACAGAGAAAAGTTTTTTCTTTTCTAAACAGGAATATATTATTTTCGCAAATACAAATTCAACACCTACAATGAAAAAAAAGACCTTCAGAAATTTACATAGAGATTTAGGTTATTTCTATATTGGACTCATCGTTTCCTTTGCTTTATCAGGACTTATGATGAATCACCGCGACATGTGGCATCCTGAAAAATATACTACTGAGACTAAACTAATTGAAGTTACCCTGCCCAAAGAGAGCGAAATCAATGAAGAATTTGCTAAAGATTTAGGTACGAAACTGGGAATAGACGACAAGTTCCGCCGTCACAATGTTAAAAAAGGAAATCTGAAAATTTCATTTGAAAAGCATGATGTCGAAATAGACATGAAAACCGGAAAAGGAGAGATTGTTTCCTTCATAAAAACACCGATCATCAGTCAGTCGATGAGTTTACATAAAAACACCTCTAATTTCTGGATTTACTATTCAGATATTTTCGCCCTAAGTCTAATCATCATTGCTCTAAGCGGAACAATAATGGTAAAAGCCGGTAAATTTAGTTGGAAACAGCGTGGATGGAAACTAGCAGTAGCGGGAATCCTATTTCCATTAATCTTCTTGTTCTTATTAGCTTAAGAAGAGAGAATAAGACATGAAAAAACCGTAATAGCGCATGCGTTATTACGGTTTTTTAGTTTTTAACTATTTCAAATATACCTTACATTGCTTGGTTCATTTTGATTTCGTTCTCACTAAGTAATGCTGAAAGATTAGCATATTGATTGGGCTCATATTTTTCAATACCACTTTCATACCATTTTGAAATTATATTCATTTGATTCGCTGTGTAGCCATCAGCATCGACATCAAAACCTAACATACCTGCGATGAGAAAGTCTTCTAAAACTTTTTCAGTCACAATTCGTTGCGGAATTCCGAAACAAATTAAACCATTCATGTTTTCATAATCTAAACGTCCGGATTTAAAACCCGCACTAAATGCAGTCTCCGTATTACCTTCAGATGATTCATGTGGGTTTAAACCCATTGAATATCCGTCAAGATAGCCTATCCTATAAGTAGAACTAAATATTTCTTTCATATGTTTATTAATGTGGTATTTAACAATATAAGGACAAAAATATATAACAATATGTCCGAAATAACACATAAATCGTTTAAAGGGAAAAATACCCTTTGAAATACAATGGCGATGTCGTTCGTCGATAAAAAGTCTTCATTTCACTGTACTTAAAAGTTTAGATTAAAAACACTTGCGCTCTTTACTTCTAACAAAGCATTCTCTAGAGTTCCTTCTACAAATTTAACGTTTTACAATTTTAATTAAATACTGATTTAAGTAATATAATAGATTGTGCAAATGGTATTATATAAACATAAAACTATTCTCAAAATTTAAATTAACGAAACTATTAAAATCTGTTTTATCATATCTTTGTCTATTGTAGTTTCGTTTACCGTAAATTCATGCCTTTAATGATTGAATAAAATTTAGCCACACTTTTCTAAAACAAAAATTAAGTGAAAAAGATAATAATTCTACTTGGACTTTTATTGCTCACTATCACTTCGTGTTCAACAGACGAAACTGATATACCGATTAAACAAAATAGTAAACCACTACTCAAAACAATTGAAGTGATAAATACTACAAATGGTTTAACAACAGCATTCACTTATAACGGGTACAAAATCATCCAGGTTACAAGTAATCTTTATATTGGAGTTTATAAAATCAGTTATACCTATACTGGAGATTACATTACAAAAGAAGACGGATACATCAATGACCAGCTTATTGTGAGCACTGAATATACATATGAGAATAACAAGTTAAAAACGGTAATTTATAAAGACACGAATAGCGGAACAATTTTTCCGGCCATGAATCAAAATAAGTTAGTTTATACTTATCAGCCTGATAATACCGTAGATATTGGTATCTATTCTTATTCTCTCAATAATTGGCAGTTAGTTGCGCCATACCCTAAAATGAAAATTTATTTTAAAGATGGGAACATTGTAAAAAGAGAAAAATTCAATACTGACGGAATGATTTCATCAACCATAATACATGAGTATGACACGAGCCCTAATAAATACACCAACATAATAGGATTCGATAAATTATTTTTCACGGGTTCGTTTACAAATAATTTTAATCGACATTTCAACATTCAAGACTTAAATAACGTCAACAACGTCATTCGTAATGAATCAGACACCTATAAATACAATTATAACTCTGATGGTTTTCCAATAGAACAAATTAACACTTATTTTTCAAGTCCTATTAGGCCTCCTTTTGGAGAAAAAAAATACACTTACTATTAAATTTAAAACTTATTTATATAGAAAACCCCAATATTGAATTTCAATTTTGGGGTTGTTTTTATGTTAATAATTGACTTATTTCAATCCTGCTAAACACAGCTCGATTGCTTAAATTTTAGAAAATTAGACCTATCCTCTTTGTTTCTGACTCATCGATTTATTTGTAAAATAAATACTATATTTGAATATGTAAATAATTTATTCAGTGCTGTATAGCAAATTAATTCATTTTCACTCACAGGGAAAGCAAACCTTCATAAGTGATAAAAAACAAGACGCAATACTAGCTAATTACTACTTTTCAAAAAAACAAATTCAAATAACAGCTGATGATCTTTTCTTTAAAACATTTATTTTACATTACTGTAACATTCACTGTTACTTCATGTGTTTCTCAAAAAACAACAAATAGAAACTCTATTATTAATACTAAATACAATGAGGAATATATCGCTAGTACAAAAACATTAGTAGGTAAATTAGATGAAAGTCAGTACGCCAAAATAACAACTGTACTAGCAAAGGAACTAAATACGGTATTATCTAAAGACAAAGCAATTTTGATAAATTATAGTCAAAAAGCGCCAAACTGTATTACAGAAGGACATAGCAAGAAGAATGACTTGTTAGTTAGCGAAAATGGTATTCGTCTATCTAATGAAATAAGTAAAAAGTATAATGCTGCCGACTTTTTTGTTTATGCAGCAGATACTTTCGTTAAAGATTTACGTCAAGAAAATTTCATTTTAGATACAGGTTTTTTTTACAATAATGTATTTACCCTCCATGAAAACTGTAAAGCTTTTTTCATTCTCAAACCAAATGGAGATTTCATGAAATATTATGGAGAAGATTACTATTCTCTGGTTAATGATTTTTTAGAAAAGAAATAGTTAAAAAAAAACATTTAAAATAAGGTTAAAATTAATCCTAAATTATACTCAAAAATAGTGATTGAATTTGAAATAAAAATAAAAAATCCCAATCCTGAAAAAATGATCAGCATTGGGATTTTACTATTTTAAAAAGACTAATCTCTTATTTCAATCCAGCTAAACTTTGCTCGATTGTTTCAATTTTAGCTAAAGCATCTGCTTCTTTTTGTCTTTCATTTGCCAAAACTTTCTCAGGAGCTCCATTTACAAATTTTTCATTAGACAATTTTCCTTGTACTGATTTCAGGAAGCCTTTTGTATAATTTAATTCCGTAGTTAATTTTGCAATTTCTTCTTCTACGTTGATGTTTCCAGTAATCGGAATAAAATATTCATTCGATTTTACTCTAAACGATAAAGCACCATCCACTTTTTCAGAAACATATTCTAATGCTGTAATGTTTCCTAATTTGGTCACAACCGAATCAAAATAAGTAGAAGCTGAATCGTTATTAATCGCTTTTAATTCAATCGCGTCTTTGAAAGGAATATTCTTGTCTTTACGAATGGTTCTAATTCCAGAAATCACTTCTGCAGCATTTTCAAAACCAGCAATTAGAGCAGCATCGAAAGGCTTTAATTCTGGCCATGTTGAAACAATTAATGCTTCTTCGGGAGTTCTCTCTGCTAATATCTGCCAGATTTCCTCAGTCAAGAATGGCATAAACGGATGCAATACTTTTAGATTATTTTCAAGCATTTCTATTGCTTTCGCAAAAGTTACGCTGTCAATAGGCTGTTGGTAAGCCGGTTTTATCATTTCTAAGAACCAAGAACAGAAATCATCCCAAACTAATTTGTAAGTTCCCATTAAAGCTTCTGATATTCTGTATTTTTCGAAATTGTCTTCGATTTCCAAAAGGGTTTGTTGCAACTTCGCTTCATACCATTCAATAGCCACTTTTGAAGATTCTGGCTGCGGAATAGTATCAGATACTTCCCATCCTTTTATCAGTTTGAAAGCATTCCAAATTTTATTAGTAAACCCTTTTCCTTGGTTGCATAATTCTTCATCAAACATAATATCATTCCCTGCAGAAGCGCTCAAAAGCAAACCTACACGAACTCCATCAGCACCAAATTTCTCAATCAAATCTAGTGGATCTGGTGAGTTACCTAATGATTTAGACATTTTACGTCTTTGCTTATCACGAACTAATCCAGTTAAATAAACATTAGTAAATGGTTTTTTACCCGTATACTCATATCCCGCAATGATCATTCTCGCTACCCAAAAGAATAAAATATCCGGTCCAGTAACTAAATCATTCGTTGGATAATAATATTTAAAATCTTCACTTTCAGGATCCATTATTCCACCAAAAACCGACATTGGCCACAGCCAAGATGAAAACCAAGTATCTAATGCATCAACATCTTGTTTTAAGTCCTCCGTTTTTAGTCCAGAGTTCTTAGTCTTTTCTTTGGCTAAAGCCAAAGCGTCTTCTATATTTTCAGCAACTACAAAATCTTCCTTTCCATCTCCGTAGAAATAAGCCGGAATTTGTTGTCCCCACCACAATTGACGAGATATATTCCAATCGCGAATATTGTTCAACCAATGAGCGTAAGTATTCTCAAAACGTTTAGGATGCAATTTAATATCTCCGTCCACTAATACAGATTGTATTGCTGGTTTTACTAAATCTTCCATTTTTAAGAACCATTGATCTGATAATCTTGGTTCGATAACTGCTTTGGTTCTTTCAGAAGTCCCTACTTTATTCAAGTGTATTTCTGTTTTTGTAAGTGCACCAATTGTTTCTAATTCTAATGCAACTTCTTCACGAACTACAAAACGGTCTTTTCCTTGGTAATGCAAACCAAAACTATTCATTGTTGCATCTTCATTGAAGATATCAATAATTTCTAAGTTGTGTTTTTCTCCAAGAGTTTTATCATTCATATCGTGAGCAGGAGTCACTTTTAAACATCCTGTCCCAAATTCGATATCTACATATTCATCTTCAATAATAGGAATCACACGACCACAAATAGGCACAATCGCTTTCTTCCCTTTTAAATGAGCAAAACGTTCGTCATTTGGGTTAATACAAATAGCGCTGTCTCCAAAAATTGTTTCTGGACGTGTCGTAGCAATCGTTAAGAAATCTTCACTTCCTTCAATTTTATATTGTATGAAATATAATTTCCCTTGTCTTTCTTCAAAAATAACTTCTTCATCAGATAAAGTCGTCTTCGCTTCGGGATCCCAGTTTACCATTCGGTACCCACGATAAATTAGTCCTTTGTTATATAAATCAACAAAAGAACGAATTACAGATGCTGACATATCAGGATCCATAGTAAACTTAGTACGTTCCCAGTCACATGAAGCTCCTAGTTTTTTTAACTGCTCTAGAATTACGCCACCATATTTGTCAGTCCAATCGTAAGCGTGTTTCAAAAATTCCTCACGAGTTAAATCCGATTTATTAATTCCCTCTGCTTTCAGTTTAGCAACAACCTTAGCTTCGGTAGCAATAGAAGCATGATCCGTACCAGGAACCCAGCAAGCATTAAAGCCCTTTAGACGTGCTCTTCTGATCAAGACATCTTGAATCGTATTGTTTAACATGTGTCCCATGTGTAAAACTCCAGTAACATTTGGAGGAGGGATTACAATGGTATATGGCGTTCTGTGGTCTGGCTCAGAGTGAAAATAATTATTTTTCATCCAGTAGTCATACCATTTATCTTCAATAGTCTTGGCGTCAAATTGTGCGGGAATTGTCATAAAAAGCAACTGTTAAAACCAAAATTAAACTTTGGTCTGATATTTGTAATTCATATAGGGAACAAAAGTAAATAATTAAGTACACTATAAAAAGAGAAATAAAAATTTGTGGGTTAATTAAAAGAAACTAAATTTACTTTTTATCTATAAAAAAAATCTTATGAAAAAAATAGCAACAATAATAGCGGTCATATTCTTTACAAGTATTGGATTTTCGCAGAACGGGGCTAAAATTGAATTCAAAGCGGAAAACAACACTATTGATTACGGAACCATAACTAAAGGAAAAGATAATGGTGTTCGAGTATTTGAATTTACAAATACTGGTACTACCCCACTAATTATATATTCTGTTCAATCTACTGCTAGTTCTACTATCCTATCTAAACAAACAGATACTATTTTACCTGGAAAATCAAGTAAGATTGAAGTGAAGTATAACATGGCTGTAGGGCCTATCAGAAAAACGATTACGGTAGAATCTAATGCTGTCAATTATGACGAAGGTAGAGTTCCTTTAAAAATTAAAGGA
Organism: Flavobacterium gillisiae; assembly: GCF_900107635.1. Lineage (GTDB taxonomy): Bacteria > Bacteroidota > Bacteroidia > Flavobacteriales > Flavobacteriaceae > Flavobacterium > Flavobacterium gillisiae. Next base: position 687,467 of record NZ_FNRD01000001.1, on the reverse strand, counting down.
GATGTAATCGCTAATTAGTATTAGTCACCTTAAAAAAATTAAAACGTTCCTTGATAATTATTTCAAGGAACGTTTTTCGTTTTACAAAATATCAATAAGTTGGAATCTAAATTTAAGCTTTTGCTTCTCTCTTTCTATTTCTATGGTTATCCATTTGTCCTCTTCTGATCTTAAGAGTGAATTGATTTGCTGTAGCGAATATTTATAGGCAGGATTTCTATTTATGGAAATAATCACATCTCCTTTTTGTAAGCCACTATTTTCAGCCGGCGAATTTTTTCTAATATTGGCTATTTCAAAAATAGGCTTTAATTGAAACTTGTATTTTAAATTAGTAGCACTTCTTTCCCTACTGGTATCCAGATGGTCTACCTTTATTGGAAAAGCTTGCAACTGCACTGTCTCCTGAATCCATTGCACGCCAGAATGCCTTATTTCAATTCCACTTTTATTGTAAACAAATGGAGCAGCATAATGTCTATTCTTCCTTAAATACAAAAATTCATTTGGGTAGTCAAAAATGACTGAGAATCTCCTTAAAATTTCTCCTCCAACCGAACCCACCCGATCAGGAACCATGGTTACATGCTTTATCGAACTGGAATCTGGAAAAGCTATTATAGGTTTGAAAAATTTAAAGTCTGAAATAAAAAATTCAGCAATTCGCGCTCTTTTTCCTTCTACATCACCGCTAAAACCTTTACCTAAATAATCATCAAAATTAATTGTAGGAACATGTATTTTATCGGAAACATTTTGAAAAAGCCAAATCGCATCACTGTTTCCAACATCTACAAGCAATTTTGCGGCAAACCTACTGGAATCAATAACAACATTAGCATTTAGATATGGTTTTGATTTTTCAATAGTAATAGGAACTTTTTTATATCTTCTTTCTATCCTTTTACTGTTTCTCCTACTGTCTTGATAAAAAATAACTTTTCTTTTTTCGTAATTAATTTCGAGTAAATTATTCTTAAAGAAAGGAGACCCGATGATTCCATTTACTGGAATTCCAATGTGTGAGGACAGACTAAAATCCTTATCGACGATAACATATAAAAGATGATTGCGGGATTCCATTCCTTTAACCTCCAATAAATTTCCCTCAGATTTTAAACCGTCAATAGCCTCTTCACTACCTAAACCCCGTAAAGTGATTTTTTGAATATTTTTAAGATTGAGGTCACTTTCCTCTTCTAAACTAAACAGGATAGTCTCTTTTACTCCAGAATCAACTAAAAAAGTCAACTCTACGCCGTTGACATTTATGGGAATAAACACTAGGTTATTAATTAATTTAAAAGGAATACTTATTTTCTTAACCTCTTTTTTAAATCGAAATCCACCCTGTGCCGAAATAGTGAGGGCGTATATGAAAAGGAGAAAAAATAAGATCTGTTTTTTCATAGAGTAACATTTCTATAAATTTACTGAAAAAACTAAAGAATATTGCACATTTAACAATAAATAGGCTAGATAGCTTATTTAGTTCAAAAAAAAAATCGCAAATTTGCATTTCAACAATTACTATCATGCCAAAAATATCGAACAAGGGTACACAAATGCCTGAATCTCCAATACGTAAATTAGTTCCATTTTCTGAAATTGCAAAGAAAAAGGGAAACAAAGTATATCACTTGAATATCGGACAACCGGACATTAAGACACCTGAGGTGGCTATGAATGCGGTTAAGAATTTTGATATTAAAGTATTAGAATACAGCCATTCAGCCGGATTTGAAAGCTACAGAACGAAACTATCTCAATTCTATAAAAATCAAGGATTACCTATCAATTTTGAGGACATCATCATTACAACAGGTGGATCAGAAGCTTTGCTTTTTGCAATGGGTAGCACTATGGATCCGGGAGATGAGATCATCATCCCTGAACCATTTTACGCTAACTATAATGGTTTTTCTACTGCATCAGGAGTTAATGTAGTTCCAGTTATTTCATCAATTGACACTGGTTTTGCACTTCCTCCAATCGCTGATTTTGAAAAACTAATTACACCAAAAACAAAAGCAATCCTTATTTGTAATCCAGGAAACCCAACAGGTTATTTGTATTCAAAAGAGGAAATGATGCAGCTTGCTGACTTAGTAAAAAAACACGATCTGTTTTTAATCGCTGATGAAGTTTACAGAGAGTTTACTTATGATGGAGATATTCATTATTCTGTAATGAACATTCCTGGACTGGAAGAAAACGCTATCATGATTGACTCTGTATCCAAAAGATACAGTATGTGTGGTGCAAGAATTGGTTGCATTGTTTCAAAAAACAAAGAATTAATGGCTGCTGCAATGAAATTTGCACAAGCAAGATTAAGTCCGCCAACATTTGCTCAAGTAGCTAGTGAAGCCGCTCTTGACACTCCTCAAAGTTATTTTGATGAAGTAATCTCAGAGTATCGAGAACGTAGAGATACACTTATCGCAGAACTTCATAAAATTGAAGGTGCAAAAGTAGCGACTCCAAAAGGAGCTTTCTATTGTATTGCTGAACTTCCTATTGAAAATGCTGATGATTTTGCAAGATGGCTTCTCGAAAGTTACGATCTTGATGGAGAAACGGTAATGGTTGCACCAGCAGCTGGGTTTTACTCTACTCCTGGAGTAGGTTTAAACCAAGTTAGAATTGCTTATGTATTAAAGAAAGAAGAATTAATTAAAGCAGTACAAATACTTAAAGAAGCAATTGTCGTTTATAATGCAAAGTAATTAGCACTACAATTTGACAATAAAAGATACTACATCACTATAAAAATAGCGATATAACTCTCATAATTAAAGCAATATACTACAACGGCAATAACCCATAAAGTTATTGCCGTTTGTTTTTAATACAAAACCGTAAAAAGTCCTTTACACAATCACAATGTTAAAGCGATCATTAATTATTAAAAGGGATGGAAATTCTTTAGTATTTATTAATTATCTTTACGCCTTAAATATATACACCCACTATAATAGTAGCTTTTAATGAAACATAATGAAGAAATTCATGACGAAATAGGAGATAATCATATTGGTTCATGCGCAACAAACCCTTTACGAGAAGACGCTTTTGATATTACTGATGACGAAAAAATAGAAAGCATAAAAAAAGATGTTGAAAGTATCCTACTTACACTTGGGATGGACTTGACTGATGACAGCATTAAAGGCACACCTAATCGTGTTGCTAAAATGTTTGTAAAAGAAATTTTTGGAGGATTGAATCCTGCAAGAAAACCAAAAGCATCTACATTCGACAATAATTACAAATACGGCGAAATGTTAGTTGAAAAAAACATTATCGTTTACTCTACTTGTGAGCACCATTTATTACCGATTATAGGAAGAGCACATGTTGCTTATATCTCTAATGGAACTGTAATTGGCCTTTCAAAAATGAATAGAATAGTTGAGTACTATTCTAAAAGACCACAGGTGCAAGAGCGCTTAACAATGCAAATCGTTCAGGAATTACAAAATGCTCTAGGTACAAAAGACGTTGCCTGCGTTATTGATGCAAAACATCTTTGTGTAAATTCAAGAGGAATCAGTGACATCGAAAGTAGCACAGTCACTTCTGAATTTGGCGGAAAATTTAAAGAACCTCAAGCTCGTAGAGAGTTTTTGGATTATATTAAATTAGAAACAAAGTTCTAAAGTAATTTATTTCTTATTTACCCACAATTCCTTAGCCCTGATTGCAGTGGAAATCCTTTTTATTTTTTCTTAAAAATAAAAAGATTGAAGCGGAAAGCAGGAAACAGCTCCTAAAAAAACAAACATGCCTTTATATACTACCCAGAAGTTAAAAATATACAATTCTCTTTCAGGAGAGAAAGAAACATTCGTACCTATTCATGAAGGCAGCATAGGTATGTATGTATGCGGGCCAACGGTTTACAGCAATGTACACCTTGGAAACGTGCGGACTTTTATGTCATTTGACATTATATTCAGGTACTTACTGCATCTGGGTTATAAAGTGCGCTATGTACGAAATATTACTGATGTAGGACATATTGTGGACGATGCAGAAGATGGAGAGGATAAAATTGCAAAAAAAGCACGTTTAGAGCAATTAGAGCCGATGGAAGTGGTACAACGTTACACTGTTGACTTTCATGAAATTTTGAAGGCTTTTAATTTTTTACCTCCAAGTATCGAGCCTACGGCTACGGGGCATCTTATTGAACAAATTGAGATTATAAAAACAATTATCGATAAAGGAATTGGATATGAAGCGAATGGCTCTGTCTATTTTGATGTCGTTAAATTCAATGAAACCAATCATTACGGTAGATTAAGCGGTCGAAATATTGAAGACATGCTTGCTAATACCCGTGATCTTGATGGACAAACTGACAAAAGAAATCCACAGGATTTTGCACTTTGGAAAAAAGCCGAACCACAGCATATCATGCGCTGGCCTTCTCCATGGAGCGAAGGTTTTCCTGGTTGGCATCTAGAATGTACAGCCATGAGTACAAAATACCTAGGAAATCATTTTGATATTCACGGTGGCGGAATGGATTTAAAATTCCCTCATCATGAATGTGAAATCGCTCAAAACGAAGCTTGTACCGGTCAAACGCCTGTTAATTACTGGATGCACGCCAATATGCTGACTTTGAACGGTAAAAAAATGGCTAAGTCGACCGGAAATAATATTTTACCAAGAGAAATCTTAACGGGAGAAAACTCGATCTTAAGTAAAGCCTTTCCAGCTTCGGTAGCTCGATTCTTTATGTTACAAGCACATTACAGAAGCATCCTTGATTTTTCTGACGATGCGATTGTTGCAGCCGAAAAAGGATATAAAAGATTGATGGAAGCCTTAGCTACTTTAAAACAGATAAGCGCAAGCGCAAGCAGTACACTGGATATTGCTAGCTGGAAACAATCCTGCTACGACGCTATGAATGATGATTTTAATTCACCTATTTTAATAGCACAATTATTTGAAGGAGTTCGTTTTATCAATCTATTAAATGATGGTAAAGAAACCTTAAATGCAGTTGATTTAGAAAACTTATCTTCTACAATGAATGCCTTTATATTTGATGTATTGGGACTAGAAGATGAAAAAATAGCAGACGGTAATAATGATAAACTGGAAGCAGTTGTAAACATGCTTATAGGAATGAGAAATCAAGCTAGAGCAGATAAAAACTTTAAACTTTCTGACCAAATAAGAGATCAGTTGATTGCCTACGGAATCCAATTGAAAGATGGTAAAGAAGGAACTACTTTTAGTGTTTAATGATCCTTTTTTAGTGATTAACTAAAAAATTAAAATACTAAATATCTAAAATATGATTTCAAAAATTCTCATATTTCCTTTTATAGTATTAGTTCGCTTCTATCAAGTTGTGCTTTCACCACTTATGCCAGCAACCTGCCGATTTGCTCCCACTTGCTCTTCTTATATGATTGAAGCATTGCAAGTTCACGGTTTGTTTTATGGCGGATTTCTAGGTGTTAAACGAATTTTAAGTTGTCACCCTTGGGGTAAAACTGGCTATGACCCAGTTCCTAAAAAAAAGTGCAATCACCAAGACAATCCTTAAGTTAAAATTGTGCAATTTGCCTCTTAAATAGCACAAGAAAATAAGGCATAACTTCAATATACTATTGAAACTCAAAACAAAAAATGTATTTTTACATCAAATAAAAAATAATGACACACGCTTTAAACATAGTTTGGAACCCATCAGAAGGTATTGATTTAGGTTTTTTTATAATCCGTTTCTACAGTCTAATGTTTGTAATTGCATTTGGACTGGGTTGGTACATCATGAAAAACATATTTGAACGCGAAGGCGAATCCATTGAGAAACTAGATTCTCTTTTTATATGGACTGTTCTTGCTACCTTACTAGGAGCCCGTTTAGGTCACGTATTTTTTTACGACTGGGAATATTTTCGTAATCATTTAATCGAAATTCTTTTACCAATTAGAGAAAATATTAATGGTGAATTATTTGGCTTTATTTCTGGTTGGGAATTTACAGGATTTCAAGGGCTAGCAAGTCATGGTGCTGCGATCTCAATTATTATCGCAATGTATTACTTTAGTAAAAAAGTACTACAAAGACCGCTGCTTTGGATTTTAGACCGAGTGGTAATTGCAGTTGCGAGTGGTGCTATTTTTGTAAGGTTGGGTAATTTTTTCAATTCTGAAATTATAGGAAAACAGACAAGTTCCCCTTTTGGAATAAAATTTATACGTGATCAATTTAGTCCTAGAGATGCCGTAAATGCAACACAAATACCAACTCCAAATGAAGCTTATCAAGCGATTGCAACTAATCCACAGTTTGCTAATTTACTAGAACAAGTTCCTGCCAGACACCCAGCTCAATTGTATGAAGCATTTTGTTATGTTTTTGTTTTTGCGATATTATTTTTCTTGTATTGGAAAACAGAAGCCAGACAAAAATCTGGATTTTTATTCGGACTTTTTCTAGCACTATTATTTTCCGTACGTATCGTTGTAGAATTTGTGAAAGAAAGTCAAGGTGGATTTGAAAGCTCCTTAGGATTACTTTCTACAGGTCAATGGCTAAGTATCCCATTTATTCTTATCGGGCTATATTTTATTTTTACAGCGGAAAAACCGGTAAAGATATAAGTCATAATTTTAAAGTAAATTTCGAATATACCATAAAAAAAAGCTTCCAAATTAGGAAGCTTTTTTTATCTTATCTCTTTAACGAGAAGTGAGATTTAAATTTCTTAAGTATGTCATTTTCTCTATATTCGACAACGAACCAATAATCATTTCCTGGCATTGGACGGCCGTTATAAGTACCGTCCCAACCTATACCGTCTGGCGTAATCTCTTTTAGTAATTTACCATATCGGTCAAATATGTGAATCTTAGAACCCACGTCATCTTGTAGCTCAAATATATTCCATCTGTCATTATAACCATCTGCATTAGGGGTAAAGTACTTTGGATACCCAATCACAAGAATGTTTGTTCTTACTATTGGCAGACTACACCCACCTTCATCGATAACGGTAACCGTATGATATCCCGAGGAAACATATTCAAATATAGGACTCTCTTGAAATGGCCCGTCATCCAATCGATATAGATACTTACCACCTGATCCTATCGCTATTATAGTTACCACTTGATTTTCGGCAAAAGCCTCAGTAACGGTCCACTGAAAGTCTGTTAAAGTGTTAGATGGTATTACGGTGACAACTATAGTTTCTGGGTTAGCACATTGATTTGAGTCTGGCGTAAAAATATACGAACCAGTATTCATGTTATTAACTATAGCTGGAGACCAAGTCCCTTTAATTCCGTTAGGAGATGTCGTTTGTAAGACAGGAGGAACGCTACCTGAACAAATTGAAAAAGAGTTAAATCCAGGACTAATTCGAGGGTTAACAGTAACATTCAATGTTTGGTTTGTGGCGCATTGATTCGCATTAGGGGTGAAGACATAACTTCCGCTTGCCGTATTACTAATTGTAGCTGGTGCCCAGGTTCCTGATACTCCATTTGGAGAAGCCACGTTATTGTCTAAAATAGGCGCTGTCGTTCCTTCACAAAAAGAAGCTATAGCAGGAAAATTAGGAACTGTCCTAGGTGTAATTGTAACAGGAAGAGTTTGCTTAGTAGCACATTGACCGGCAGTAGGTGTAAAAACATAGGAACTGCTTGTGGTATTATTTATGACTGCAGGTGCCCATGTACCTGTAATTCCATTAGGTGAAGCAGTAGCTAAAACCGGCACTGGATTTCCGGTGCAGATAGCACCAATTGAAGCAAAATTAGGAGCAACATTTGCTTGAACTGTTATTGTAGCAGTCGTTTTTGTTGCAACTACACATTGCCCTGCATTAGCTGTAAAAGTATAGGTAACGGGTCCTAAAACTGAAGTATTAACTGTGCTAGGACTCCAAGTTCCTGATATTGATGGCGTATTGTTAGAATTTAAAGGAAGAACAGGTGCCGTAGCATTCTGACAAACGGTGGTCGGAATGGTTGTAAAAGTTGGTGTTGCTCTTGGCGTTATGACTACGGGAAGCGTTTGTGTGGTGGCACATGGAAATGCAGTAGGATTTGGAGTAAATACGTAACTACCGCTTGCGGTGTTACTAACCGTTGCGGGAGACCAGGTTCCTGTAATCCCATTTGGCGATGTATTTGCTAATACAGGAGCAGGATCTCCAGAGCAAATAGGAGCAATTTGGGCAAAATTAGGATTTGAATTATTTACACAAGTTGTTTTGCAAGAATAAACCTCTGGAGTTACGCAAGTTTTTGCTCCCATTGCAGTAAGAGTAAATTCTACTGTTTGTCCTTCAGACAGACCTGTAACAGTAAAATTAGAAGGAGACGTATGTGTTCCTGTTACTGGCGTGCCTCCTGAAATACTGTAGCTATAAGTATAACTTGCCTGTCCAGTATTTGAAAAATCGAACTTGATCGAATTTGGCGTTACTGTTTGACAGTACAAATCCAATTTTTGATTAACATATACATATATTGCTGTCCTAGGAGAACTTTCAACTCCACCAATTTCTTGTGTCACATAAAATATAATTGGACTACCTCCTGTTGCTGGTGTACTTGTAGATGGCGTGGGAGCATTGGTTGAAAAAGTACCTCCGGTGGCATCATTACCATACCATCTTAATGTTCCACCTGTAGAAGCTGTTGCGGACAAAGGAACTGCAGACTCATTTAAACAATAATATAGAAATTGTGGAGTTGGAGTTGGCGGAGGAGTAGCCAATACACTTATACCGTGCCTTAAAGTCTCCATTTCAGAAGCACTATGTGCATGAAGCGCAATATTGGATAAACATACTACTAATAAAAGATAAAGAAATGACCTGTGCTTTTTTTTCATTATACTTTAAGGTTTAATTTAAATCAAAAATAAAATAGTCTTTTAAATCAATATTTAGTAAATATATAAAAATTGAGACTTTAATAAAATTAAAAAACTACTTATTGTCAGGAGTAATTGGGATACAACAGCGAATACTCCCTGTATTTCTTACAAAAACGAAAAATCACAATAGAAGCACAGTGATAAAATCCTCATTAAACATCAGAACACAACCTTCAATTAAGAGTATCAAAATCAAAATTCACCTTCTACAAGCTTGCATTAGAAACACGGCATAAATCAGTCAGACTTTAGCTAAAATATTATAAAATTTATACACAGTACCTAATGAAATTCTATTTTAAAACGCAAAAAAACTTTCGAAAACCATTTTGTTTAAGCGTTCCCTCATTACAGAGCAAACACTGTTAGAAAGACAATCTAAAATTGGTTTCGCTACATTAACGCTATTAAATTGAATCAAAAAAAACTAATTAAAAGTCAAAAAAAAAAGACCCAACTTACGTTGGGTCTTTTAAAGTTATATAAAAACAACTACTAACTTTCTTGATGTTGTTTTTCAATTAATTTTTTATCTTCTCTAGAGATTGTATCTACCAATACTGGGGTTGCAATAAATAACGAAGAATATGTTCCAACAATAATACCGATAAGCATTGCAAAGATAAATCCTCCAATAGATTCTCCTCCAAATACAAACATTATCGCCAATACACCAATCATCGTTAACGAAGTATTGATTGTTCTTGACATTGTTGAATTAATTGATTTATTTACGATTTCAGAAAAAGTACCTTTAGTGTTACCGTCTAAGAATTCACGAACCCTGTCAAATACAATTACAGTATCATTCATTGAATATCCAATAACAGTAAGGATCGCCGCGATAAAATGTTGGTCAATCTCCATACCGAAAGGCATAAACTTGTAGCATAAAGAATAAATCCCTAATACAAATATAACATCATGCGCTACAGCTGCGATTGCACCTAAACCATATTGCCATTTTCTAAAACTGATTAACAAATACAAGAATACAATTAGCATTGCTCCTAAAACTGCCCAGTATGCATTAGTTTTAATATCCTCAGCTACAGTAGGCCCTACTTTCGATGCTTGTACAACACCGTATTGTTTACCTGCGTATGCATTTACAAATTTATCATATGTTAAATCTGCAGAGAAATGTTGTTTTAAACTTTCAAACAACAATTTATTTACCTCTTGATCAGCCTCTACACCATGCTCTTCTACTTTATATTTAGTTGTGATTTTCAATTGATTATCATTACCAAATATTTTTACTTCAGCACTACCAAATACTTTAGTAAGTTCTTCTTTTACGATTCCCGCTTCAACTGGTTTTTCAAAACGCACTTGAAATGTTCTTCCTCCAACAAAATCAACACCTTGATCCAATTTATTTGTTGCCAATGATATAACGCTCACAACCACTACAATTGCTGAAAACAAATAAGCCCATTTTTTAACTTTTAAGAAATCAAAATTGAAATTTGTAAAAAAGTTTTTAGAGAAATTAGTTACGAAAGTCAAATCAGCTTTTTTACCAATGTTTTTATCGATAAAGATTCTTGCAATAAAGATTGAAGTAAACAATGATGTTACAATACCAATTAACAATGTAGTTGCAAAACCTTTTATTGGTCCAGAACCAAAAATAAACAATACAGCACCAATTAAGATGTGCGTAACATTTGCATCAACAATAGATCGCATTGCTCCTGTCCAACTATAAGAAGATTTTACTGCTTCATCCAGTGATTTACCATCACGTAATTCTTCTTTGGCTCTTTCATAGATAATAATATTAGCATCTACTGCCGTACCCATTGTCAAAACGATACCTGCAATACCAGGCAATGTAAGAACTGCTCCTAAACTTGCAAGGATTCCAAAAAGGAATAGTAAGTTAACTGCCAATGCAATATTAGCATACCAACCCGCTTTACCATAATAAACCATCATCCAAAGGGATACTAAAAGCAAACCTACAATAGCAGAGTTTGTACCATTATCGATAGCTTCTTGACCTAAGGATGGCCCTACTACTTCTGACTGAACTATATCAGCAGATGCAGGAAGTTTACCAGCTCTTAGTACGTTAGCTAAATCTTTAGTTTCTGTAACGTCAAACGATCCAGAGATTTCAGATCTACCACCTGAAATAGGTCCGCTAGATACACCTGGAGCAGAATATACGATATCATCAAGAACTATCGCGATATTGCTTTTTTGTGTGTATGCTCTACCTGTCAATTCTTCCCAAGCTTTTGCGCCTTGTCCGTTCATTTGCATAGAAACAGAAGGCTTTCCTAACTGGTCAAATGAATCTTTAGCGTCAGTTACAACTCCACCGCTCATCGCAGCGATATTGTCTCTGTTACCTTTCAAAGCATATAATTCTACTGCTTCAATATCTTTATCTTTAGCGTCTTTTATTGTTGTAAGTTTTCCCCAAACAAATTTCGCATAACGTTGATCTGCAGCTAATAAATTTTTAACATGTTGTCTTTTAAAATACCCATTTACTGTTGCAGTGTCTTTTGGAGAGAAAAGACCTAAAACTGGTCCACCACCTTGAGCAATAATTTTGTCAAGTAAAGGGTTGTTTCCTTTTTTAGAAACAGCTGAATCTTTCCCATCTGCTAATAAAGCACTCAAAGAATCTTTAACAACTGGTTTAGACTCCACTGTAGTAATTTCGGTTTTTTTCAATGCCTCATTTGCAGCCATTAAAAAATTACCCATTTCTTCAATTTTGTACGTTTCCCAGAACTCTAATTGAGCAGTACTTTGCAATAATTTTTTAATTCTATCTACATCTTTAGCACCAGGAAGCTCAACAAGGATTCTTCCAGACTCTCCTAATTTTTGAATGTTAGGTTGAGTAACTCCAAATTTATCAATTCTTTTTCTAAGTACTCCAAAAGCACTTTCTACAGATTCGTCAACTTTTCTTTTGATTACCTTTTCAACTTCTGCGTCAGTCATTTGAAAATCTACTCCACCTTCTCCTTGCAAACTTCTGTTTGCAAAAATATCTGGCGAAGCTAATTTTACAGTTCCTTTTGAATTTGCAGCAAAAGCATCAAAAAACTTATCTAAATAAGATTTGTTCCCCTCTAAATCAGCTGTAGCATCTGCTAAAGACTTGTTAAACACAGGGTTTTTAGAATTATTAGATAATCCTTTCAATATATCTTTAACAGAGATTTGAAGTATTACATTAATACCTCCTTCTAAGTCAAGACCTTTATTGATTTGCTTATCACTTACTTCATTGAAGGTGAAATTTGTAAATCCAAGGTTAAATACGCTTTCCTTACCTATGGAATCCAAATATTTTGTTTCTTTTTCAGAATTACCAGCAGCATAAGCTTTGGCATCATTTTTTACTTTGCTTGCGACAAAAGTGAAAGAAAGTTGGTAAATACTCACCAATGCAAATAGAATTGCGAAAAATTTAATAAGTCCTTTATTCTGCATTATTACTAAAAATTAATTATTTTATATTTATTTGTTTATTTTCAACCCTTATAAAAGAACCCTTGACCACGATTTCGATCCTAAAAAAGAAAATCAAGAATTATATTATTTTTTTTTAACCGAGCAAATATATAATTAAGGTTAAGATTAACCAATTTATTTATTAATTAATCTCAAAAAAAAGACTGCTAAAGTGCAGTCTTCTTTATTATATAAGATATTAATTAGGCTAAAATCGATTTAAGCGCATCGTTCATTGCTCGAACGGCAACTGCACTTTTAGCAAACACGGCCTTTTCCTTATCATTCAACTCAATTTCAATAATTTCTTCCACACCATTTTTACCGATTATACAAGGTACACCGATGCAAATATCATTTTGCTCGTATTCCCCTTCAACAAAAACAGAACAAGCAATCATTTTCTTTTGGTCATTCAAAATACTATCCACCAAATAAGCAACTGATGCTCCTGGCGCATACCAAGCTGACGTTCCTAAAAGACCTGTAAGCGTAGCTCCTCCAACCATAGTATCAGCAGCTACTTTTTCCAAAGCCTCTTCTGAAAGAAATTGAGAAACTGGAATTCCATTGTAAGATGCTAAGCGCGTCAAAGGAATCATTGTAGTATCACCATGTCCTCCTATAACCATTGCAGAAATATCATTAGCTGGTTTTCCCAAAGCCATTGACAAGTACGTTCTAAAACGAGAGCTATCAAGAGCTCCACCCATTCCTATAATTCTATTTTTTGGTAATCCAGTCGACTTCAAAGCCAAATATGTCATGGTATCCATTGGATTTGAAACCACTACTATGATAGCATTTGGTGAATGAACTAGTACATTTTCAACAACCGTTTTTACGATTCCTGCATTAATTCCTATCAATTCTTCACGAGTCATTCCTGGTTTTCTAGGAATCCCAGAAGTAATAACTACCACACTACTATCAGCGGTTTTAGAATAATCATTAGTAACACCAGAAACTCTGGTATTAAATCCTGTATTTGTAGCACATTGCATAATATCTAACGCTTTACCTTCGGCAAAACCTTCTTTAATATCTAATAATACTACTTCACTTGCAATTCCTCTATAAGAAATTACGTCTGCACAAGTTGCTCCTACATTTCCTGCTCCTACAATAGTAACTTTCATCTTTATATATGTGTTTCTGGTTAGTTAGTTGATTCTTATAATTTAGTTATGCATCAATATTCGCATAAACAGCATTCTTTTCAATAAATTCTCTTCTTGGTGGCACTTCATCTCCCATTAACATAGAGAAAACTCTGTCCGCTTCAGCTAAACTATCAATAGTTACCTGACGTAAGGTTCTGAAACTAGGATCCATCGTAGTTTCCCACAACTGCTCTGCATTCATTTCCCCAAGACCTTTGTAACGCTGAATACCTGCGCTACCACCCATTCTTTCATTGGCCTGATCGCGTTGAAGATCATTCCATGCATATTCTTTCTTATTTCCTTTTTTAACTAAATATAAAGGCGGCGCAGCTATATAAACATGCCCCTCTTCGATTAGTTCCTTCATGAATCTGAAGAAAAATGTTAATATTAAAGTAGAAATGTGGCTACCATCGACATCGGCATCACACATAATAATTACTTTATGGTAACGTAATTTCTCAATATTCAACGCTTTACTGTCTTCGGCTGTACCAATAGTAACTCCTAATGCAGTAAATATATTTCTAATCTCTTCGTTTTCAAAAACTTTGTGGTGCATTGCTTTCTCTACGTTCAAAATCTTACCACGTAATGGTAAAATAGCTTGAAAAGCTCGGTCCCGACCTTGTTTAGCCGTTCCCCCTGCCGAATCTCCCTCGACAAGATACACTTCGCATTTTGCAGGATCCTGCTCTGAACAATCAGATAATTTTCCTGGCAATCCACCACCACCCATTACGGTTTTACGCTGGACCATTTCACGTGCTTTTTTAGCGGCGTGACGTGCTTGTGCTGCAAGAATTACTTTTTGAACAATGATTCTAGCGTCATTTGGATTTTCTTCCAAATAAGCTTCAATCATATCACCTACCGCTTGACTTACTGGAGAAACAACTTCTCTATTTCCAAGCTTAGTTTTAGTTTGCCCTTCAAATTGTGGTTCCGCAACTTTTACAGATATAATAGCTGTAAGTCCCTCACGAAAATCATCCCCAGAGATGTCAAACTTTAATTTATCCAACATTCCTGAAGCATCCGCATATTTCTTTAGAGATCTAGTTAGACCAGTTCTAAAACCTTGCAAGTGCGTTCCTCCTTCGTGCGTATTAATATTGTTTACATAAGAAAATATATTCTCTGTATAACTTGTATTGTATATCAAAGCAACCTCAACCGGAATTTCTCCTTTTTCATTATCCATAGAAATAACGTGTGCAATAATAGGCTCACGGTTTCCGTCTAAGTAACGAATATATTCTTTTAAACCTTCATCAGAATGAAAAATTTCAGAAACAAAGTTCCCGTCTTTATCCAATTCTCTTTTATCTGTAAATGTAATTGTGATACCTTTATTAAGGTATGACAATTCACGCATACGGGCAGATAAAGTGTCATATGTAAAATCTGTAGTTTGCGTAAAAATAGTATTGTCAGGATAAAAAGTAACTATCGTTCCTCTTTTGGTCGTTTCCCCAATTTGTTTTACTGGATATAATGCTTTTCCTTTTTCATATTCTTGCTGGTACACTTTTCCATCACTACTATGAACCGTAGCCGTAAGATGATTTGATAGTGCATTCACTACCGAAACCCCAACACCGTGCAGTCCACCAGAAACTTTATAAGAATCTTTATCAAATTTTCCTCCAGCACCAATTTTAGTCATTACAACTTCTAATGCTGAAACTCCTTCTTTTTTATGAATTCCTACCGGAATACCACGACCATTATCTTCAACCGTAATAGATCCGTCTTCATTAATATCAACAGTAATGGTATCACAATGACCACCCATTGCCTCATCGATCGAGTTATCCACTACTTCATAAACTAAATGATGAAGTCCACGAACCCCCACATCTCCAATATACATCGATGGACGCATTCTTACATGCTCCATTCCTTCTAATGCCTGAATACTATCTGCTGAATAATTGTCCTTCTTGATTTCTTCGCTCATATGATTTATTCTAATAATGTAATTTCGTCTAACACGCAAATATATAAAAATGTAAACTATATAACCGTTAAAATAGCTTTTTAAGCTGTTAAGTTATTAACATATTGTTGATTTTTTCACATAAAAAAACGCTCTCAAAATAGAGAACGTTCTGCTTTTATAGAAAACTTAATTATTTTTTTAAATATTTACTCCAGCCTTAGCTATTTCAGTATCTGCCTTTACGTGTGCTGAATTTGCCCTTCCACTCGGATCTTGATTTTCCTGCCATTTTGGAATCCATTTTCTAACCGTTTGTGCCGCACTAACTTGCGGGTAATGTTTATGAAAAATAGATCGGTAAAAATAGGCTTCTTTAGTAATTGGAGAGTTGTATGGAAATTCCGCAACTGCTCCAGACAACTGTTCGTCAGTAACCTGAGAAGCGCAATACTCTATCAGTTGATCAATCCAGTTGTAACCTACCCCATCAGAAAACTGTTCTTTTTGTCTCCACAGCACCTCTGCAGGTAAATATGGATCTTCTGGAGTATCAAATGCTTTTCTTAATATGTATTTTTCTTTACCATCATACGTTTTAGGCTGTTTCTCTTCTGGCTTAATACGTACAGCTATTTCTAAGAATGCCTTATCTAAAAACGGTACCCTAGCCTCTAATCCATGAGCCATCGTAGATTTATCAGCTCTTAATAAATCGGCAGTAAATAATTTCTGAACCCTTTCAATCGTTTCTTTTTGGAATTCTACCGCCGAAGGCGCACTTCTAAAGTATAAATAGCCACCAAAAATCTCATCAGCACCTTCTCCTGACAACACTACTTTAACTCCTAAATCGCTGATTGCTTTTGATAAAAAATACATTGGCGTACTGGCTCTTATCGATGTTAAATCATAAGTTTCCAAATGCCAAATTAATTTATCTAATATTTTTATACCGTCTTCAACAGTAAAATAAATTTCATGATGTTCAGTACCCAAAAAATCAGCTACTTTTCTTGCTGCTATAGCATCTGGTGCATCTGCATCCAAACCAATAGAAAATGAATGAAGCTTCTTCCCTTGCTCCGCCAATAATCTTGAAGCAATTGCAGATGTTAATGACGAATCTAATCCTCCTGACAACAATACTCCAATAGGTACATCACTCATTAAACGTTTACGAGTAGCCTCAGTCAAAGTAGTTCGAATTAATTCTAAGTCTAAGTTTTGATCAGCCTTTTCATAATCTTCATAAACCGGTCTGTAATATTTCACAAAGCCTGTTTTTTGTGTATAATAATGTCCCGGAGGAAAAGTGGAAAATGTTTTACATTGGTCAGAAAGAGATTTCATTTCTGAAGCGAAATAAATCCTACCTCTTTCGTCTAAACCATAATACAGCGGCTTTACTCCTAACGGGTCTCGAGCAGCGATAAAATCATCTCCGTCTATTACAACAAAAGCAAAATCACCATCTATCTTATCACAAAAATCATATCCGAATTCCTCAAACAAATGAACAATCACTTCCGAATCTGATTTTGTTCTAAAAGTGTGTTCTTTCAAAATACCATCTCTAAGCGCTTGATGATTGTAAACTTCACCATTATGAACTACATAAGCAGTAGCACTTCCTTGAATAGGCTGTTTACCAGAATGTAAATCGATGATAGACAAACGTTCATGACTTAAAATAAACCCGTTTTCCATAACATGCAAATCACTTTCATCAGGGCCACGGTGTGACATCCTTTTTGAAAGCTCCTTTACCAGTGCCTCATCTTTTCCTTTTCCTATAATGGCCAATATTCCACACATAATTCTACTATTTTCTATATTTGATACCTCAAAGATGCGTTAGCGGTTACAAATACAAAACACAAGCTCATTATTTAGTTATACTTTCAAACCAAAAACAAGCAAATACATTAAAAATGAAATTAAAACAGACACAATCTGAAGTATTAGAATATAAATTGTAAATACTCCTTTTCAGCAGTTCGTTTATTTGACTTTCATTCCTTTTAAATAGGTATTCGAAGGCTTCATCCCTAAAATTTCACTGGTTTCTATTTTCATAATATCTTTATCATACATAACAAAGTCGGCCCATTTACCCACTTCTAGACTTCCTTTTTCTTTTTCTTCGAAATTAGAATAAGCAGCCCAAATTGTCATCCCTTTTATGGTTTCTTCTCGAGTCAAAGCATTTTCCATCTGAAAACCATCTCTAGGATATCCTCTACTGTCCTTTCTAGCAACTGCCGCATGAAAAGTCAACATGGGGTTCACCTCTTCAACAGGGAAATCAGTACCTAAGGCAATAACTCCTGCTTTTTGAAGTAATTTTTTATAAGCATAAGCATTCTTTAAACGCTCTTTTCCTAATCTCTGCCCTGCCCAATACATATCTGAAGTAGCATGCGTAGGTTGAACGGAAGGAATAATTCCCAATTTAAAATAATCAAAATCAGCCTCTTGCACAACTTGAGCATGCTCGATTTTCCAACGCCTGTCTTTTTTACCTTCTAAAGCCGCTTTATACACTTTTAATATTACTGTATTGGCAGAATCACCTATCGCATGAGTATTCAACTGAAAAGCGGAGGCCGCAATTCTATTGGCAATCACTTTCATATCAGGAATAGGAGTAATTAATGCGCCAAACTGCTCAGGACTGTCTGAATATGGCTTGTGCATACAGGCCCCACGAGAACCTAAGGCTCCGTCACCATACATTTTAAAAGAACGAACATCCAGATTATCGGTTTTGTAAATACCTTTTTTTAGATATAAATCCATGTTTTTTTGATTCACCGTAATCATTGCATAAACATTAAGCTTCATCGCTTTAGCCTTTTGTAAACTATCGATTAAATCAATCACCTGAGGATCTAAACCAGCATCATTTACCGTAGTCAATCCATATTCGAACATTATTTTTTCAGCGTCTAGCAGTGCCGTTATTTGTGTTTTCCTGCTCGGCTTTGGAATTATATTAAACACTAACTCCATTGGGTTATCAATTAAAATCCCCGTTGGTTCTCCATCTACAATTTCTATCTGTCCGCCAATTGTTTTTGTGTCTTTAGTGATATTGGCTAATGCCAAAACTTTACTATTCACGACTATCGCGTGACCATCAACTCTATTAAGCACTACGGGAATATTAGGGAAGTACTTGTCTAAAATTGCTTTAGACGGAAATTCTTTAACCTCCCAATCATTTTGGTCCCAACCATTTCCAACAATAAAATTAAGATTTTTCTTTTTTTGAAAAGCCTGAATACGGCTTATCACTTCACTCATACTTTTAGTACCACGTAAATCGACTTCTTGCAAACTAAGTCCATAACCGTAAAAATGACAGTGTGCATCAATTAGACCTGGATAGATAAACTTCCCCTTCGCATTGATGGTAGTATTAGATTTGAACTTATTACGTATCTCGTCATTTGTACCAATGGCAACTATTTTACCATCTTTAACAGCCATAGCCGTTGATCGGTCGAAAGAATTGTTTACAGTATATATCGTAGCATCAGTAATTATGGAATCGACAGCAGTTTTGTCCTTTTTTAAACAAGAAACAAGAGAGAATAAAGCAAGAATTAAAATATAGCGTTTCATATTGTGCGGTTTAGATAGGCTAATATAAAAAAGAAGAGCAAATAAAAAAACTACTCCCTGTTATTTAGATAGAACCCAAATTCTAAATTTCACTTTTTACTTCCATTTAATTGATACCAGCCTAGGCGCACAAGAAAAATCAGTCCGTAAAAAAAATAAAACATCTCCACTGGACACTAGTTTAAACAAAAAAACGCTCTCATAAATGAGAACGTTTCCTTCACTAATTATAAATAAACTTTAAACTACACTTTTGCATAAGCATCCGAATGCACATTAGCAACTGCTCTTCCAGAAGGATCATTCATGTTTTTGAAAGCCTCGTCCCATTCCAAAGCGATTTTTGTACTACATGCTACACTAGCTTCCTGAGGCACACATAAAGCCGCGGCATCACTTGGAAAATGTTCATGGAAAATAGAACGGTAATAATATTCTTCTTTAGATGTAGGTGTTTGCAACGGGAAACGGAATTTTGCATTTGCTAATTGCTCATCTGTCACCTCAACCGCTACCACTTCTTTCAATTTATCAATCCAACCATATCCTACTCCATCACTAAACTGCTCTTTTTGTCTCCAAGCAACACTTGGTGGCAACATCTCTTCAAAAGCTTTACGCACTACCCATTTTTCCATTGGATGTTCTTTGTTGATCATTTTATCTTGTGGGTTGATTCGCATGGCTACATCCATAAACTCTTTATCTAAGAATGGTACACGTCCTTCAATTCCCCAAGCAGCTAAACTTTTGTTTGCTCTTAAACAATCGTACATATGTAGTTTTCCTAATTTACGAACATTTTCTTCATGGAATTCACGTGCGTTTGGTGCCTTGTGAAAATATAAATACCCTCCAAAAAGTTCATCAGCTCCTTCACCAGACAACACCATTTTTATCCCCATTGATTTAATTACTCTTGCCATCAACCACATTGGAGTTGATGCTCTAATCGTAGTTACGTCATACGTTTCTAAGTTATAAATCACATCGCGTATCGCATCTAAACCTTCTTGAATTGTAAATTTAATTTCATGATGAATCGTTCCAATATGATCTGCTACAATTTGAGCTGCAGCTAAATCTGGCGAACCTTCAAGACCTACAGAAAAAGAGTGCAATTGTGGATACCAAGCATCAGTTGTATCTCCTGACTCAATACGTTTTTGCGCATATTTTTTGGCTATAGCCGAAGTAACCGAAGAATCCAATCCTCCTGAAAGCAATACTCCGTAAGGAACGTCACTCATCAATTGTCTATGAACCGCAGCTTCCAGTGCCTCTTTAATAGCAGGAATACTTGTTTCGTTGTCTTTTACAGCATCATAATCAGTCCACTCTCTTTTGTACCATTGTACAAACTCTCCATCTTTACTTGTCATATAATGTCCTGGGGGAAACAATTGGATTTTTGTACAATATCCTTCCAATGCTTTTAATTCTGAAGCTACATAAAAAGTTCCATGTTGATCCCAACCAATGTATAATGGAATAATCCCCATGTGATCACGTGCAATAAAATATTCATCTTTATCAACATCGTAAATAGCAAATCCAAAGATTCCATTCATTTCATCAATAAAATGAGGCCCTTTTTCTTTGTAAAGCGCTAGAATAACTTCGCAGTCACTTTCTGTTTGAAAGTTATATTTTCCTTCAAATTGTTTACGCAATTCTCTGTGGTTGTAAATCTCACCGTTTGCAGCCAAAATCAACTTTCCATCTTCACTAAATAAAGGTTGTTTACCAGAAGCTGGATCAACAATTGCCAAACGCTCATGAGACATAATTGCTTTTTCATCGCTGTAAATCCCGCTCCAGTCTGGTCCGCGGTGACGAATGATTTTAGACATTTCTAATACTTGCGGTCTTAAAACTTCCGCTTTTTGTTTTAGATCAAAGGCACATACTATTCCACACATAACTATATATTTTTAACTTTTTTATTTATTTTGATAAGGCAAAGATGCAATTACAGTTACAATTACAAAACACAAATAGCTTATTTGGTTATAAATATAAGTAATAATTAAAGATTATAGTAAAAACTGTAACTAAAAGAACAACGAGAAGAGTTTTCAAGTTGAAAACAGTAATTTCATAACGTCTTCCATAATCATAAAAGCATCCAAGAGGACTAAATAGAATGAATGCTATGCAATCTCCTCTATCAAATATTTTGTACTATTAATTTCAAATGTAAATCCTACTGCATTACCCATCAGTTTATTTCCCAAAGGCGATTGAGGAGACAACGCAATTACATTAACTCCTTCTATGTTAATTTTAGGCAGTGCTAAACTAAGGTATAAATATATTCCGTTTGCTTTCACTAAACTCCCTACCACTATGGTTCCAGCTATTTTAGAGGAATCGATTTTATCCAAGATTGCCTTTTGGGCAACGACCTCACGTAGTTTATTATTCAGTTTTTCCTGTTCGATATGCATCATGGATAACGCGGTCTCGTGCTTATCACCAGCAGAACCTTTGGCATCATTCTTAGAATCCTCGGTAAGCGCCACAATCATATCTCTAAAAACATCAATTCTGTCTTGAACGAGTTGTACGTAATGCTGATATATCTTTTGTTTGAAAGTCATAATTATAAATTTTAAATACGGCAAATGCAAATGAGTTTGGCACATTTCGCTTGAGAAGCAAGAGCACTATTTCACATTACAGCTACCAAAGTTATGTTATTATTGTAGAGTCTAACAACTTTTTTTAGAATCCTTTTCAGTATTTGTAGTGAGTTTTAATAGGAATTTCTAACTTTACATTTGATTCAAATACTAATTTCAACATATATAATTAAAACTATGAAAAAATCGACATTGATTACTACAATCGCTTTTGGCTTTATGATACTACTATCATCAAATGCAAATGCTCAGAAATTCCCTGATCTTGATAAGAGCCCTATGGATGTGGCTTCCTACCCCACCGATTATAAAAATGCTGACAAACTTGCAAAAGTAACCTACAGCAGACCGCAACTAAAAGGACGTAGTTTAGACGAACTTGCTCCAGCGGGGAAAGTATGGAGAACAGGCGCAAATGAAGCAGCAGAAATCACGCTTTACAAAGACATGAAATTAGGAGAAACTAAAGTTAAGGCAGGTACTTATACTTTATATGCTATTCCAGAAAAAGACAACTACACTATAATTATTAGTAAAGATTTGAATGTTTGGGGATCTTACTTCTACAAAGTAGCTAATGATGTTGCACGATTAAAAGTTCCTGTAACTGAAGGTACTGATTCATTAGAGTCTTTTTCTATGGTTTTCACCAAAGCGGATAATGGTATCGTTCTAAACTTAGGATGGGACAAAGTAAGAGTTGCAGTTCCGTTTACTGAATAATACTACTTTACAGTATACAAAAAATGGCTTCCCAAATCAGGAAGCCATTTTTTATGCTGTCGTTTTGGCTGTAAGCCAAATTAAAAATCAAACTTATAATTAGCACCTACCACGATTTGAAAACTTTGAACTGGGTAATTCAACCATTTTTGATACCCATTATTCGTGATATTATTCGCTCTTACAAATCCAGTCAATTGGCTGTTGTATTTATACCCCAAATGGGCATTAACATCAAAATAACTATCTAATGTTATTGGGCTAGAATTTGTTACAAAAGCAGTATTGCTTTGTATATCCTTACGCTCTCCTACATAAAAAACAGCAGCTCCAGCAAACCATTTTGGCGTAATATTAAAATCAATGTTAGAGTTTAATTTAATCGTTGGTAAATTCCAGGCTTCTTGCTGCACATCGTTTGTGTAACTACTAAAAGTTCCGCTGATGCCAAAAGTCACATCATCTGAAAAATTAGCTTTTAAGTCTCCTGAGAAACTCACCGTTTTCATATCATCATAAACGACTTGAAATGAATTCCCGTAGGCATAGTCTTCATTTGACACATTTTCATTATAATCATTACTTCGATACAACGCCTTATTTCTTTCGTTTATATAAGACCCGCGAATATTATAACTCACGTTATTCACTATTTTCCCTTTCAAACCAGCAAAAACATCATATTGTTGGTCTGTTGGCCTGATATCCAAAGTAGGTGATAAGAATAAATTTTCATTGGCAAAATCCATATAAGAGTTTTGCTCCAAATTCCCTTCAGCACCTGCATAAAAAATCATTAAGTCCCCAACCACCTTGTAAGAAGCATTAAAATTCGGATACACATACAATTTATTAGTACTGTTTTCATTATCTAAACTATAGAATACTTTAGCACCAATATTCAAGGTCCAATCCTCCTTTTGCATTACAAAACTAGGAGCTATACCCAAATTTGTATACCCATATTTTAAAGGTTCTGTATTAGTCTTTAAATAATTATTTTCAAAACTTCCTCCTACGTAATCAACGGTTATGTCTGTTTTAATCGACTCATCCATAACATCAAATTGTAAGGAAGGCTTGACATAGAATCTGTTTTCAGCAGAACCTAAAGCATCTGTAAAGCGATTAAACTTCATACTTGCTTCATTCAAAAAACCTTCATTAAAATCAATTTTACCGCCAAAAGAAATGGTGTTGTAAGTATGCTGTGGGTCAATTGCAAAAATCAAATCAGATCTATCAGCCGGGTTTAAAGAAGCACCAAAATTTTCTGGTAATCCATACCAGTTATAGATTTGGTTTTTATAGCCTAAATCCAGATTCCAAGACATATCATTATAATTAGCCCCATACGTCAAATTGATAGAGGAGTCATAAAACCGATCGTCTAACTCTACACCGGTTATTCCGCCTTGTGAAGACAGATGACGAAACATTCCGCCTACATAATCATTGTTATCTAGTTCTTGGTTAACAAACAATTCAGCGTTTAATGTTCTGTAATTTCCAAATCCAAGCGTAGCATAATTATTATACAGATGCTCTTGTTTTGTTTTGTCTACACCTTCTGCTTTTCCTTTTGAAGGTGTAAAAGTAGAAGCTACAGGAAAAGAGAAAATAGAATATTTAATAGTTTCTTTTTTAGCATTCCCTTCATCATCAAGAACAGGAGTCTCTTGTACTTTGAAAGCATCCGAAATGGCAGGTGTATATGGCTTTACCACGTTTACAACCTCAGAGCCAATGTTTTCTTCTTTCTTTTGAGCAAAAGAAACCTGAAGTACCATTAGTAAAACGGCAATGCTAATTTTATTTTGGAAATTGAATTTCATATTTTATTATTTTTTTAGAGTTAAGAAGAAAAGTTCTTGTCTTAACCTCCTGTTATTCTCTTTTCGTATTATTTTTTCTAACTAGTTTTTTGTCGCTACTCTATTTCCCATTCTCCTTTTGCAATGAGTTGCGTCTTACCGCCTATTTTAATATCATAATGTCCATCAGATAGTTTTCCTTCGAAAAAAATTTGCGAAGGCCTATTAATAAATTCTCCTTGATTATTAATTATATCAATCACAGGAGCATGATATTTTAAAAGAAACGCTTGCAAACAGCTGCTTGCACTTCCCGTAGCGGCATCTTCTATCAACTGATTTCTTTCGAAACATAACATTCTACTACTCAACGTTGCATCTTCGAGGCAAAAAAAGTATAATGCCTGATGCGCTGTTTTACAATGACCCTCTAACCAGTTCTCCGCTTTGCTTTTATCCAGTTCAATTTTTTCAAGTGTCTTTTTATCTTTAACAGGAACGATGATAAAAGCACTACCTGTAGTGACTTCTTGAATATCAAATCGATTATCAAAATCATTCAATTCTAAGTTACTGAAAGACACAAAATCATCTTTTGAAAAAACATCAAAAAATTGCGGTTGCGCTGCCTGTAACCAAACTAAGCCTTCTGATTGGTAAACCGGAATTGGACCAATAGGAACCGTTACCGTACAATTTTGAGGATTGCTCTTAAAAATTTTATTCATCAATATCCATGACGTTCCTATAATAGGATGTCCTGCAAACTGCATCTCCTTTACTGGAGTAAATATTCTAATTTGCGCAGTAGTTTCATCGGGATTCATTTTAGAAATAAAAGTGCTTTCCGCAAAATTGATTTCAGCAGCTATTTTCTGCATCTGATCCTCTGCTATATTCTCCGCATCTAAAAAAACTGCCAATTGATTCCCAGCATACTTGCGATCTGAAAAAACATCAACGATGTAAAAAGGAATGTTCATTTTTTATGAATTATTTTAAAAATTTATATCAGGTAACCAACAGTGATTTCCCTTACTTCATTTTTATTTTACAATCGATGAGTTTGTTTTAGACTCTTCTGTCTTAATCGCATCCAATTCTCTTTTGGCTTCGGAGATAACATCTGGAAAATCAGTAAAGTTTTCAATTACATTATCTAAAATATAAGTTGCTTGAAAACTATCTTTCAATCCGTAGAAATTCTTGGCCATTAGAATCAAACCTTTGGCTCCAAAATATCGGTAACCTGAATAATTTTTAGCTAATTTTTGAACCGCTGTATTTGAAGTCTCAAACTTTCCGTCTTTATTTTTAAAATAAGCATCATAATACAATGCTTCTGCCGCTAATTCTCCTTTGGCAATCGTTAGTAATTTCGCATACCCTGCTCTCGCCTTTGCTTCGTCTCCTGTTTGCATTGCGGAGCGAGCAATGATAATTTGCGCATCACTTTTTACATTGTCATCCGTTTTAGGATTATTTAATACTTTATCAGCATAAATAACTGAGTTTGAATAGTCTTTTTTATCATAATAACATTTCATCAAATTAGATTGTGCAAACACTTTATTTTGAGGAAAATCAGCTTCATTCTCTAGACGAAGTAATACGGGAATCGCTTTTGCATTATCATTGTTTTTCAATAAAACTTGAGACAAACGAGCTAAAGATTGTTCCGTAAATTCATTTCTAGGCTGCCCTATTACGTATTCATAGTTAGGAATAGATTTGGTTTGCAATCCTTCAGCGAAGTATGCTTGCGCCAAGTAGAAATTAGCCTGTAAAGAATGTATTCCTCTAGGAAAGCTGGCAGTATAAGCCATAAATCCAGAAATAGCCTGCTTGTTATTGTTCTGCTCAAATTGCTTTAATGCTGATTCGTAAGTATCATTATCTAAATCCGCATCAGTAACCGCAACAAAATCTAGAGTTCTTACCCAAGTTGCATATTCCGCTACTCTTCCTCCGTCGACATAAATCAATCGTGCCGTTGAAACCGCCTCAAGCGCCTCAGGAGTTTTTGGGAATTCAGCCGCTACTTTTTTAAATTTTGTTAAAGCATCTGCATTTCTATCAGAGTTATAATAAATTAAACCTTGACGCAAAATAGATTTTGCAGTATAAGATCCATTCTTAAATTCAGAAATTAAACGATCAAATGTTTTCAAAGCCAAATCTTGTTTCCCGCTTGCAACATAAGTGTTAGCCAATTCGTACATGGCATCGTCTCTGTAATTTGATCTTGGATACAATTGCAAAAAGGAATTCAACTCCTCGATTTTTTTATCGTTTTTGGCAACAAAACCATAGCAAATTGCTTTTTGATAAAAGGCATAATCGCCATCGACACCTTTCATATCAATTGCCTTATTGTACGCGTCCATTGCAGGCCAATATTTTGATGTTACAAATTGGCAATCTCCTAATCTCAAGTAAGAATCAGTCAATCGCACTTTATCATCTTTTACTGATTCAATTTGGTTTTGAAAGTAAGTTGCCGCCTGATCGTATTCTTTCAATTTGAAATACGTGTAGGCAATATTGTAATTGATGTTTTTATATTCTGGTGCAGAGGATGCGCGAGACGATCCTGAAAATTGTCTAAAACTCAATAATGCATTTTTATAATCATCTAAAACATACTCCGTTTCTGCTTTCCAGAAAGTAGCTCTTGCTGTCATCGCTGCATCAATTTGCCCATCGATAGATTTCTTAAACATTTTTAATGCTTCTGCATATTCTCTATCAGCATATAATTCTAATCCTCTATAAAAAGTAACTTTTTGATACGCCAACTTATTCTCAGGGCTTTCATTTTTTTCCAATAAAACCAATGCTTCCTTATAATTTTTTGATGAAATATAGGAATCAATCAACAATTTCTCCACTACAGAACGACTGGCGTTATTCGGATATTTTTTGGTAAAGCCCAATAAAACACCGGGTACACTTTGGTACGAATTCCCTATTTCATAACTTAACTTTGCATAGTTTAAACTCGCATCTTCCTGAATTGAAGTGTCAAATGCCATTTCGGAAGCATTCTTAAAAGCATTCAAAGCCTCTTGTTTCTTGTCTAACTTCAGGTAACTTTCTCCTAAATGGTAGTAAGCGTTTTGTGCTACAAAATCTTTTCCGCTTACAATCTTATTAAATTGTGAAATAGCATTTTCAAAATCATTTTGCTTGTAATAAGCATAACCCAATTGGTAAAAATCAGTATTATTCCATCTGCCTTTTTTGCCTTTGTATGCTGCCAAATAAGGAATCGACTGCTCGTATTTTTTTAGATTAAAATAGCTTTCCCCAATGATTTTATTCAGCTCCGATTTTTCGACAGCATTCGACTTAGCCATTGCTTTTTCACCTAGCTCGATTGCTTTTTGAAAATTACCTAACTTAAAATTCATGTCGGCTTGGTAATACGAAAGCTTTTCTTTGTATTTTTCTTCCCCAGACACAGCATCAAAATACTTCGTTGCTTCCTTATAGTCATCACCCTCATAAGCCATAAAACCTAAATAATATTTGGCTTGAGAACCGTATTCTTGAGAGTTTACCACCTTATTAAAGTAAGTAGTAGCTTCTTTTTTATTTTTCGAATTAAAGAAACTGTATCCTTTTTGGAAATTAAATTTATCTCTATCGCTAGCACTCAATTGACTTTCATTTACCTTTTCAAACCACTGTAGGGCTTGAGGATAGTTCCCTTGGTCAAAATAATAATGCGCCACTTCTATAAATGCCTGATTACTCTTGGCACTTGTAGGATAATCTGAAACAAAACGCTCCATAAGCATGTCGGCATTAGCCTGATTCATACGAATGGCGCAAGTCGCATCATAATAGGAACAATCAGACTTTAGTTCGTCATTGTCGCTTTCCGATTTTACTTTTTCAAATATAATTTTAGCAGAAGCATATTGCCCATCATTAAACAAGGAAAGGGCTCTATTAAAATCTTTTAAATCATGGGTATATATTGTTGACTTTTGTGCCGAAACAGAAAAAGATGCAACAAAAAGCACTAAAAAGAGAAGCCAAGAAAGTTTACGCATTTTATTTTTTTTTAATATTCAAATGTATCATATTCTATGGTCTATAACGAATCCACTTTCGGTTTTATTATGAACAAATGTTTTAACAATACCATTTTAAGTACTTAACACTACTTCAACCTCTTTTTAAAAACCACAAACCCACGTTAATTTGGATTTCGATAACGATCATTATCCGTTCACGCATTTATATTCGGGCTAATCCACCTTAATACATGAAATTTATTTTGAATACAACCGTTATCTTATTACTTTTACCCAATAAACAAATGCTAATTATGTCTCAAGCTATACTGTCTTTAAAAAACGTAACGATTCATCAAGAAGATAAAGTGATTTTATCTAATATTAATTTGGACGTAAACCGTGGTGAATTCTTATACATCATTGGAAAAACAGGATCAGGAAAGAGTAGTTTAATGAAAACGCTTTATGCAGATATGCCATTGACAGAAGGTGAAGCACACATTGTAGATTTTGATTTAGCATCCCTAAAGGAAAATGACATCCCGTTTTTAAGAAGAAAAATAGGTATTGTATTCCAAGATTTTAAACTATTACCGGACCGTACTATTAAAGACAATATGTTATTTGTGCTTAAAGCTACAGGATGGACTGTTAAAGACGAGATGGATCGAAAAATTGACGAGGTATTAGACAAAGTTGGAATGAAAGAGTACGCCAGCAAAATGCCACATCAAATTTCCGGTGGAGAACAACAACGTGTCGCCATTGCCAGAGCCTTGCTAAATGACCCAGAACTTATCCTTGCCGATGAGCCAACCGGAAATCTAGACCCACAAACAAGCGCTGAAGTACTTGAGGTATTGAGAAAAATCAACGCCAACGGAAAAACAATAATAATGGCTACGCATGATTATGCCTTATTAATGAAGTTCCCATCAAAAACATTGAAATGTGAAGACACTAAAATATATGAAGTAGTTCAAAGAACGGTGTAATGCTTTCTATCCTTGTTCCAATCTACAATTACAATGCCTATCCATTAGTGTTAGAATTGCATTCTCAGTGTTTGGAATCCAAGATTGATTTTGAAATCATCTGTATTGATGACGCTTCACAGGAGTGTCAATCCAATAACAGTTCAATTCAATTTTTATCAAATTGTATATATATTGAACTACCAAAAAACATCGGGAGAAGTTCAATTCGAAATTTATTAGCGTCTAAATCTAGAAAGGATTGGTTACTTTTTTTGGACTGTGACACATTTCCTAAAAGTTCTGATTTTATTTCGAATTACAGCTACCATATTAAATCGACAACTAAAAAAGCTTTTTTTGGAGGATTGCTTTACACCAAGGAAAAACCAACTGACGAGCAATTATTGCGATGGGTATTTGGAAAGAGTAGAGAGGCTATTCCTTTATCTGAAAGAAAAAGAAATCCCTATAAATCAACTTTCGTTTCTAATTTTCTGATACAAAGATCTGTGTTTGAAACGATTTTCTTTGACGAGAAAATTAATTCGTACGGCTATGAAGATTATTCTTTTATTTCCACTTTAAAGCATCGAAATATTGCCATTGAACAGGTCGAAAACCCGGTCTTTCATTTGAATTTAGAAACATCTGAAGTATTCCTTTCAAAAACCAAAACAGCTCTTCAAACACTTTTATCTCTTTCTAAAGATAATCCTGCAATCACGATGCAAAGCAAAATAACTCAATTGCACAAAACACTTTGCTTTTTCAAAATGGATTATATCGTTTCAAAATTATTTCAAAGTCTTGAAGTGAAACTAGAAGAAAACCTGACTTCAAAAAAACCTTCTCTTATTGCATTTGACATCTACAAAATAGGCTATTTTTGTTCCTTAAATAGTAAATAGATGCCTTTCTTTTCGGTCATAATTCCTCTTTTTAATAAAGAAACCTTTATCGAAGCCACTTTAAAAAGTGTCCTAGAGCAGCGTTTTACTGACTTTGAAATTATCATTATCAATGATGGCTCGACGGACAACAGCGAAAACGTAATTGCAGCATTTGACGATACCAGAATTCGCTATTTCACTAAAGAAAATACAGGAGCATCATCAGCAAGAAATCTAGGAATCGAAAAAGCACAATCCAATTACATCAGCTTTATAGATGCTGACGACTACTGGTACCCCACATTTTTAGAAGAAATGTTCGAAAAAATTAAACGTTTTCCCGAAATCAAAGTGTTTTCGGCAGCGATAGAAATCGAAACTCCAAAAAGTACTTTTCCTGCACACTATGCAATCGAAAAAACGGGGGCTTATGAAATTGTGAATTACTTTACCGCAAGTACTAAAGAAACGGTAATATGTACTTCCTGCGCTGTTTTCAACAAAACTATTTTCGAAGAGATAGGAACTTTTGACACCGATATAAAAAGCGGGCAAGACACCGATATATGGATTCGTATTGGGTTAAAATATCCCGTACTGTTTTCTTGGAAAATTTTAGCGAGGTACGTTTATGATGAAAAAAGTCTCTCAAAGAATAAAAACTACCTAGATACTAAAGTTGATTTTTCGAAATTTGAAGAAGACGAAAAAACAAATCCCGAATTAAAAATATTTCTTGATTTGAATCGGTTTTCGTTAGCGATAAAATACAAAATAGCCGGAAATAAAACACTCTTTCAAAATTATTACGATGCCATCGACTTACAAAATTTAGAACTAAAAAAAAGAATACTACTGCTACTTCCCTCTTTTATTTTGAAACAATTAATTTCTTTAAAATCAGTTTTAACTAACTTTGGTTTTGGTTCGTCGGTTTTTAAATAATTTAAAATCTTTATAATTGCGGATGTAATCAGCTTCATCAAAGACAGCTGAAGACATAACCAAACAAACAGCTCCTGAAGAAAAATTTTCTAATTCTCTCCAAATTCCATCTACTATCAACAATCCAATATTAGGCTTATTGAGTGTCATCACTTTTTTGGACTTTCCATCTTTTAACACCACATCAAAACTACCGCTTAGTGCGATTAAAAACTCTTGCTGCTCCATATGGCAATGGCCTCCTCTTCTACTTCCTCCAGGCACATCATATAAATAATATACTCTTTTAGACTCAAACGGAATCGTGTCTCCTTCCACAACCGAAAGATTGCCTCTGCGATCTTTAATTTTTGGAATTTCAATAAATTGAACGTCGTTGTTAGTTGTCATTGTTTTGGCTTAAAATGGATTCCCATTGTTTTGAAATCGTTTCTAAAGATAAATGTGCTACACTTTTGGCGGCATTTTTTTTACAAAAAGCGTACAACTCGCGATCTGAAATCATACGGTTAAAAGCAGCTGCGAGACGAATAGCATTATAATTCTCTACTAATAATCCGTTATACTCGTCGATTACTATTTCTTTTGGTCCCGAATTACAATCAACAGCGACAACCGGAGTTCCTAATGCTAAAGACTCTACAATCGACATTGGAAAACCTTCATAACGACTCGTTAAAACCGTAAATCTAGCATTCTGAACAATATCAAACGGATTGTTATTAAAGGGTAAAATTGCTATATAACCTTCCAATTGAAATCCTTTAATCGAATCTTGAATCTTGTTTAAGTCAGGACCATCTCCCATAAGCAACAGTTGAAATCCCTGCAAAAACAATTTGGAAACAAAAAAAGCCTCAAGCAATAAGTTGAAATTTTTTACTTTTTCATCAAATCGACCAAAATACAAGATGTAATCTTCAGTAGTCGCAGTATCCTTACTAACTTGTATTCTAGAAAAATCAAACGAATTATGTATTGTCTCCGTATTCTTTAAATCAAATTTTAGTTGTATTTCCTTTTCAATAGCGTTTGAAACACATACTATCTTAGCTGTCTTTCGATACAAAAACTGAGACCAAAATGCAGACTTTGGAAAGTAGTTTTCTAACTTATAACTATGCACCACGACTATCTTTTTTCTGCTACCATAAATCCAATTCGTAATTATTTCTCTTAACAAATTATTCCTAGGTCTATTATCGATGACACAACTAATCTGCTTCTCCTTTAAATAGCTATTCAATAGAAACCCCTTTTTTATTTTCTTAAAAAAAGGAAATCGTCTTTCACTATCTATTCCCAAATTCAACAACTCACCTGCATATTCATATTCAACGGCATCATTTATAATGATAGTATGCACTTCGATATTTAAATTCTCCAACATAAAACTCAATAACGAAGCAAATTTTTCCGCTCCCCCATTTCCTAATGAGGTCGAAATTATAGCGACTTTATTTTTGTTTTTTATCATTCCTGTCTAAAAGTAAATATATTTGTCAAATATACATATAAATGAAAGTTTTACTTGTTGGCGAATTTAGTAGGTTACATAACTCCCTTAAAGAAGGCTTGCAGGAATTGGGTCATGAAGTTTCCATTGTAGGACACCAAGACGGCTTTAAAAATTACCCAATTGACTACCCAATTAAGAAAAAATGGGATAGTGGCATTTTAAAAAAAATAAAAGTTGGAATCCATTTGTTGTCTGGTTTTGATGTCAGCTCGTATTTAACGTATAAACAATTTAAGAAAAATAAAAATCACTTTAGCGGTTTTGATGTAGTACAGCTTATAAACGAAAACAGCTTTTACTGCAACTATTTTCATGAAAAAAGAATTCTAAAATTCCTCTTCAGCAACAACTCTAAAACGTTCTTATTATCTTGTGGATATGACTATTTAAACGTAAAATACTGCTTTGAAAACCCTAGCTACAAATCGGTAATTCAAGCGTATTTATTAGGCCGAATTAGTACTAAAAGTGTTGAAAACGTGTTGAAATTCAAAACAAAATCGTTTAAGAAGCTTCATCAATTTATTTACTCAAACATTAAGGGCATTATCGCCTCTGATATGGATTACCATTTTCCTTTGCTTCAAAATCCAAAATATTTAGGTCTGATTCCCAATCCAATCAACACCAACAAAATTGATTTTAAACCATTAGAAATCGAAGATAAAATCATCGTTTTTCATGGAATCAACGAAGCGAATTACCATAAGAAAGGAAATGATTTTTTTGAAAAAGCATTAAAAATAATCGAGTCTAAATACGGGGACAAAGTAGAAATTATTACAACCCAAGATGTTCCTTATGCAGCCTATATTAATTCCTATAACAAAGCACATATTCTACTAGATCAAACATATGCCTGCGACCAAGGCTACAATGCTTTGGAAGCCATGGCTAAAGGAAAGGTGGTTTTTACAGGAGCGGAGCATCTATTCATGGAGCATTATAAACTCACCGAAAAAGTAGCTGTCAATGCCATCGCTGATGTAGATTATCTGGTTAATGAATTATCCTTACTAATTGAAAACCCAAATGAAATTATTGCGATTGGTAAACGTGCCAGAGCATTTATAAAGAAAGAGCATGATTATATCAAGATTGCAGAACGATATCTAGAAACTTGGAGAACAAGCTAAAATAAGCTTTTCCTAAAATAAATACCAAGCACTACTAAGTATACGAAATACGTCAAGGCATGCGCCATTACAATCCCTTCGATCCCATAAATTGACACTAAGAATATACTGGAGAAGTAAGTGATAGAAAGAGATAGCAATTCAGTAACAATAAAGGCTACTGTAAGTTTTTTTGCAAAAAACTGATAGCCTAAAATCAACGAGGCCACTTTTAACACATCTCCTACTAATTGCCAAAAGAACAAAGTGGTCACCGGTAAAAACTCCCGCGTAAAAAGTAATTTTACAATATAAAAACGTAAGAAATAAACAATAGTCACCCCTACAATAAAAACAGGTAATATCCCTTTATAATAATTCCAAAAAACGGTTTTCGTTTCTTGATTATTTTTTGCGACAGCAAGTTTAGGTAAAAAATAAACTGTCAAAATAGTACTTGCAAAAAGCATATAATACGTTGAAATACGCATCATCGTTTCCCAATAGCCCGCCTGGTTATAATCTAGCGTTTGAATAATATTATTTCGTATTGCAAGAAAAACCAGAGGTCCTAAAACGGATGAAACCAATGCCATAAGCGAATAAGAAGACAAATTCTTTATGATCTCTAAATCAAAAGCGGAACGGCTAATTGATTTAAAAATATCAATTTCTTTGTTGACAAAATAGAAACTAACAAAAAATAATAAAGCCGGTGAAACAACAATCGCCAATAACGCTCCGAAAGTTCTATACTCCAAAATTAAAACAATCGACACTAGCAATCCGATAGCATTTCCGATACTGTTAATCCAAATTACTCTTTTAAAACTACCCAAACCATTCAGAACGGAAATTAAAAAAATGGAGATGACATACCAAGGTAATGCTAAAGCTAAGGCTTTGAAAACAGACTTATACTGGTAATTATTTCCAAAAATTTCTTGGTTCCAAAATGAAGCAAAGAAGAACAAAACACCGCTTAAAAAAACAGCCACAAAAACTAAACTTATAAAAACAGTGGACAATAATTTTTGAAGACGCGGCTTGTCTTCTTTAATTTCGGCTACATATTTTACGATTCCGTTTTGGAAACCCAAAGTAGAAATACTTTCTACTGAAGTCATAAAATTCCTGAGATTCCCCACTAAAGCCATGCCACTTGGCCCAACAAAAACAGCTAGCAATTTAGACGTAACTAACCCAATTCCAATTTTTAATATAATGCTTAAGCTATTTAAAGAACTAATTTTAAACAGCTGTGACCGGTATATTTTTTTCAAAACTTCCAAATCAATATTTATTTAAAATTGCTATAATAAAAGTCACTTCTTCAGCGGTCAAAACAGGACTTATAGGTAAACTCAATACCGTTTCATGTATTTTTTCGGTAATAGGGAAAGACTGCGCATTATAATCAGGTAACGCTTTTTGTTTATGCGGAGGAACCGGATAATGAATCACGGTCTGTATTCCATTTTCATATAAATACTTTTGTAATTCCGCTCTGTTTTCAGTTCGAATTACAAACAAATGGAATACATGATTGTTGGATAAATCCCATTTGGGCAATTGTATTTTATCATTTTTAATCTCTGCTAGATACCTTCTTGCAATCCTTCTACGTTGTTCATTTTCGGTATCTAAATGCGGTAATTTCACATTTAAAAAAGCGGCTTGCAACTCATCTAACCTTGAATTTACTCCAGCATAATCATTGTAGTACTTGGTTTCTGATCCATAATTGCGAAGAGAAAATATTATTTTGGCTAAAGCTGAATCATTTGTAATTATCGCACCTCCGTCACCTAATGCCCCCAGATTTTTTCCAGGATAAAAACTGTACGCGACACTTGATTTTTGATTTTCGATTATTGTTTTTTGATTGCTAATTGCACCATGAGACTGAGCTGCATCCTCTACTACCAGCAAGTTATATTTAGCAGCAATTGTGTTTATACCCTCCATTTCCGCCAATTGTCCATACAAGTGAACTGCAAGAACAGCTTTCGTTTTTGATGAAATTTTCTCAGAAATTAAATCTGGATCGAGGTTATAGGTTTCTAACTTTGGCTCGACCAAAACCGGAATTAAATCGGCTTCTAGAATAGCCAGAATAGTAGCAATATAAGTATTAGCAGGAACAATGACCTCATCTCCCTTTTGTAATTCCCCTAATAGAATATAGCCTTTAAAAATCAATGTTAAGGCGTCAAAACCATTTCCTACTCCGATGCAATATTTAGAACCACAATAGCTAGCAAAATTGCTTTCAAAAGCTTTGACTTCTTCACCCAGAATATACCAACCGTTGTCCAAAACCGTTTTCATTTTTACTTGAAAATCAGTTTCGTATGTGGCATTTATTTTTTTTAAATCTAAAAATGGTATCATATCGCAGCCTGATCTAATTTATAATAATTAGCCGTTTCAACTTCATAGAAATCGTGAACTATAGTGCTGGCTCCAAAGCTTTCTTTCCAATAAGTCAATCCCTCATTCAGCTTTTTCCCTTGGTTTTCGTTAGAGCTTCCAAAATCAAAAAATCGCTTTTTTGCAAATCGTTTATGGACTAAGAAATTGAATAAAAAGTCCAAACTACTCAGCGTCTGATTTGTTTCAAATTTAGAAATATATTGACAATGCGTAACCGTTGTACTTTCAAAAACGGTAGCTCCTGCAACAATTACATCATTATGATAGACATTGAACTGAATGATATTACCGGGAAACAATTCATTCAAATGCGTTATTTCTTCCAATGTATGAACGGGCTTAGCATTGTGTCTTTCTGATAAATTTGGAATCAAAATCTTATTCCAAAACTGTTCAAAATCACTTTCTTCTTTAATAACCAGATCATTTTGTGTTGCTTTTTTAAGACTACTTTTTCTACCTTTTGCTACTGTATTCTCTTGTAATAAATCTATTACTGACAACGTATCTCTTCGGGCTAATTTGGCATCCGCCAAAAACAAAGCGTACTGAATTTCCTCGGAAGGTTTAGTATGGTAGATCGAGGGGACTGTTTTTATATGCATTTTCTCAATCCCATTTTGGTCTAAAAACAATAAAATAGCTGAAAAAATAGCGATTACCGATGCTAATTTAGTTTGCTCTTCATACACTAATCCTCCATAAGTCAAACCTTGATGAGAATAAACAGTAGTTCCAACTCGGTTTGCCGGCAATACAGCAATTAGTTTCTCCTCCTCAAAAATCAGTAATGAATAATCTTGAAATCGATCTGAATGATATTCCATAAAATTGCGATGAAACAGAAAACTCGCATTTTTAGCCTTGCTTATAAAAGCATTCCATTCGTCGAAATATTTAGATTCGTATTGTTTTATTATGTGCTTTTTCAAAGTCGATTTTTAAACATTGGGAAATTAAACAATTATTCGGCAAATATCTCACTATTTATAGAATTAGATTTATAAAAATAAATCACTAAATTTAGATCCGCTACATTACTTTTATATGACGCAAAAATTACATTATTGTTTTTTTACTTTAATTCTTATTCTATCATCTTGTGTGTATGGACAGGATATCTCGCTCTACCATCAATATAATGGGAGATATGATTTTGTATTTTTTGGAAACACGTTAAATACCTATGAAAATGGTACCGGGAGACCTTGCGAAATTAATACAAGCTCAACAGCAATACTGACCTTAAATCCCGGTGATGAAATAGAAAGCGCCTATCTCTATTGGGCTGGCTCTGGATTTGGTGATTTTGAAGTAAAATTAAACAATCAAGATATTACTGCTCAAAGAACCTTTAAAGTTACTCAGAGCTCGTCTGGGCTTCCTTTTTTCAGTGCTTTTACTGATATAACAGCACAAGTTAAAAGTACAGGAAGTGGTGTTTATAATTTAAGCGAACTAGATTTAAGGGACGTAATCGATTATTATTGCTGGAATGGAACCAATTTTGGAGGTTGGGCAATTGTCCTAGTGTATAAAAATGCCAATCTACCCTTAAACCAACTTACTATATATGATGGATTACAGTATGTTCCAAATGAAATAAACATTACGTTAAACAGTTTGAATGTTATTGACAATCAAGATGCAAGAATAGGCTTTGTTGCCTGGGAAGGAGACCGATCAATCAGTGTTAATGAAACGCTCCGAGTGAACGGAAATCCAATCAGTAATTTACCACTGAACCCAGTAGATAACGCATTTAACGGGACCAATAGTTTTACAGGCTCTACTTCGCTTTACAATATGGATTTAGATGTATACAACATTCAAAACAACATTAACATTGGAGATAATTCGGCAAAAATCCAGCTTACGTCAGGTCAAGATTTTGTGATGATCAATGCCATTGTTACCAAATTGAACAGCCAATTACCGGATGCAACACTGCGTATTAACAACATTGACTTAGCCTGTGACTCTAGAAAAATCACTATTGACTATAGTGTTTATAACACTAATAGTACCGCTATTATTCCTATCGCAACTCCAATCGCCATATATACAAATGGAATATTGACGGGCACCACAAAGACACAAAACAGTATACCAATTGATGGAGTCGAAAACAACAAAATTACTTTAGATATACCCAACACTATTCAAGGTCCCTTTAATTTGGAATTTTCTGTCGATGATAACGGAAGCCGAATCGGAGTCGTAACAGAACTGAACGAGGAAAATAATTCAAGTATTATTCAAAATATTTCTTTGAGGATTTCTCCAAAAACCAATACCGTAGCTGACATGGAATCTTGCAATCAAGGGTTAGGAATTGGTTTTTTCAACTTTTCAAATTATGACGATTTAGTAAAAGTAAAGACAGAAGACACCGTTAGTTTTTATACATCGTTAGAAGACGCAACGCTTGGTGTAGAAAACGGAGCCACTGCAATACAGAATACTTACAACTTCAAGACCAATAAAGCGGTTACGACTATATATATTAGAGTCCAAAATGAGTACTGTTTTAGCATTACTTCTTTTCAATTAAACACTAAGAATTGTGCTCCCACGGTACACAACTTTATCTCACCCAATAATGACAATCGCAATGATACCTTTGTGAATAAAGGCATTCGTGATATTTTCTTGAATTTTAAAATATCGATATACAACCGCTGGGGTGCATTATTGTGGGAAGGAAATAACAATACTCGGGACTGGGATGGCTACGCTAGCAAAGGAATACTGCTCGATAACCAAAGATGCCCTGACGGAACCTACTATTACATTATCGAGTTAAACGATCCAGACTACCCGATTCCGCTAGTCGGCTTCTTGTATTTATTGAACTAATAATAAATTACCGCACTAATTCTTTTCTAAAGTAGGTAAATACCATTTAAATTTCACCGCCATCAAACGAACTGAAATAATTACTAACGAAGTTATTAAGTATAAGATATCATTATCTAAATTGAATTTTTTTAGCATAAAAAATACTATTCCGCCCAAGATACAAATCGTAGCATAGATTTCTTTCCTAAAAATCACCGGGATTTCAGTACATAAAATATCCCGAATAACTCCTCCAAAACAAGCGGTCATTGTTCCTAAAGCAATACAAACGACAGGGTGTAATCCAATATTAATTCCTTTTTCAAGACCAATCAATGTAAACACTCCAAGTCCTATCGTATCGAATAACAATAATGAAGTACGCAGTCTGTCAAATTTCTTTCTAAATACTAAGGCCAAAACGAAGGCAATGCATATGAAATACACATACTCTAAATCAAGCATCCAGCCTACAGGCGTTCTACCAATCATAACATCCCGCAAGGTTCCTCCTCCTACTGCCGTTACAAAGGCAATAATAAAAACGCCAAAAAGATCAAGCTTTTTACTCATAGCAGTCAACGCTCCCGACAAGGCAAAAGCAATTGTTCCTATAATATCCAATAAATGAAACATGACTTTTATGAGTTTAAATTGAGTAAATCGTATTCTTGTTTTTAAAAACAATTACCGCAAAATTAAAAAAAAATAACGGCGTAAAGTAGTTCTGAGAAACATATCTGTAGAATCTCTTTTCGGGTCTACAAATATTCTGTTTCAAATTTTTAAAACTGCCTGTTCTCTACGTATCTTTGTTTCCTAAATAATAATTAAATTTTAGAATATCTTGAAACAAATCACTTCAATTCAAAATCCATTCATAAAATCTTTGGTATTATTACAAGAAAAAGCTAAAAATCGCAAACAAACAGGCACTTTCTTAATAGAAGGAAAGCGCGAAATTTCCTTGGCGCTAAAAGGAGGTTATGAAATAGAAACCATCTTATTTTATCCTGAAATTTGTACTGAAATTGAAGCTAAAAAAATATCAAATACTACCGAGCTAATTGAAATCAATAAAGATGTATTTCAAAAACTAGCCTATCGTGATACTACTGAGGGTATTTTGGCTATAGCCAAAACAAAATCACAACAGCTTTCGGATTTAAAATTATCCGATAATCCATTGATTCTTATTGCCGAAGCAACTGAGAAGCCTGGAAATATTGGTGCCTTATTGCGAACTGCAGACGCAGCTAATCTTGATGCCGTAATTATTGCAAATCCCAAAAGTGATTTGTACAATCCTAATGTTGTGCGTTCGAGTGTAGGTTGTTTGTTTACAAACCAAATTGCAACAGGAACGACGGCAGAAATAATTGCTTTCCTAAAAGAGAAAAAAATCAATTTCTATTGTGCCACTTTGCAAAATTCAACTTCATATCACACCCAAGATTACACTACGCCAACAGCTTTAGTGGTAGGTACGGAAGCAACAGGCTTAACCCAAGAATGGCGTGATGCCGCTACCCAAAATATTATAATTCCCATGCAGGGTGAAATCGATAGTATGAATGTTTCGGTTGCTGCAGCGATATTGATTTTTGAAGCCAAAAGGCAAAGAGGATTTTAAAATTACATTTTTGATTCCAGAATTATATAAAAAAAATAAGAATATGAAAAACAAATTATTCGCTCTAATAACATTAATTACAACAACACTTTCTTTCGGACAAATAACCGAGCCGCAAGTGGATGCATTAGTGAACAAAACCTTAACTGCATTTAATGTCCCTGGAATTGCAGTAGCAATTATAAAAGATGGAAAAGTAGTTCTTGCTAAAGGGTATGGGGTAAAATCCATCGATACAAAAGAAAAAGTGGATTCCAATACTTTATTTGGTATTGCTTCTAACAGTAAAGCTTTTACAAGCGCATCACTAGCCATATTAGTGGATGAAGGAAAAATAAAATGGGACGATAAAGTCATCAAATACCTTCCTAACTTTAGAATGTACAATGATTACGTAACTCAGGAATTCACCATTCGTGATTTATTGACACACAGAAGCGGTCTTGGGCTTGGAGCAGGAGATTTAATGATTTGGCCTGACGGAAGTAATTTTACTGCTACTGATATTATTCAAAACTTACAATATTTGAAGCCTGTTTCGGCTTTTAGAACTAAATATGATTATGACAACCTATTGTACATTGTAGCCGGAGAAGTCATTCATGTAGTTAGTGGAAAAAGCTGGGGTGATTTTGTCGAAGAGCGCATTATGGCACCACTCGAAATGAATCATAGCGCAGCTTCATTTGTTCGCTTAAAAGACTCAACAAATATCATTGCCCCTCACGTACCTATCAATGGAAAGCTGAAAGTGATCAAACGCTACCAAAACCAGCTTTTTGATGCAGCCGCGGGAGTTTATTCTAGTGTCAACGATTTGAGCAAATGGGCAATTATGCAAATGAATAATGGAAAATATGGTCCTGAAAATAAGCAGTTATTTTCAGAGAAAGAGCATGATGAAATGTGGCAGTTGCAAACTATTATTCCAACCAAAACTAGGGCTCCATACAATACACATTTTAATGGGTATGGACTAGGTTGGTTTTTAAGTGATGTAAAAGGATACAAGCAAGTAACACATACTGGTGGACTTGAGGGAATTGTAACACAGACTACTTATATTCCTGAATTACAGTTAGGAATTATTGTATTGACAAACCAACAATCAGGTGCTGCATTTAACGCAATTACAAACACCATAAAAGACAGCTATTTAGATATCGTTTCAGACGATTATGTGACGATTTACAGTAACCGCATTAAAGCTAATGAAGAAAGTGCTGATAAAGTGACTGACGAAGTATGGACTACCGTCGCAAAAAACAAAAAAGACAAAATAAAAGTTGACCTAGCTTCAATAACGGGAACGTATCAAGACAAATGGTTTGGAGATGTCGTTATAAGCGAGAAAAAAGGGAAGTTATTTTTTGAATCGAAACGTTCTTCTCAGCTTAGCGGAGAGGTGTTTTTCTATAAAAAAGGAAACTTTGTGGTAAAATGGAATAACGCTTACTTGCATGCTGATGCCCATCTCTTTTTTAGCTTTGATGAAAAAGGAAAAGCCATTACTTTAAAAATGAATCCCATCTCTGATTTAACCGATTTTAGCTATGATTTTCAAGATTTGGATTTTATTCGAATCTAAAAAAAACAACCCTAAAACATTCTTGAAAGACCAAGCGGAATATTATATATTAGGTAGTAATTTATCTCTTGCATATTTGCTAACTTATAGTTATTTTTAGAAAATGAACCATGCCGCTATGACAGAAATAGATATAGAAAAAGAGAACAAAGCAATTGCTCAGGAATACAAAGAATTACTGCGTATCAGTTACCAGACCTTAACGCCTGAAGACAAGAAATTGATACGTAAGGCATTTGATGTTTCCGTAGAAGCCCATAAAGAACAACGAAGAAAATCAGGGGAAGCCTATATATTCCACCCTATTGCCGTGGCAAAAATAGTTGCCTCAGAAATAGGTCTGGGTGCCACTTCTATTGCCGCAGCATTATTACATGATGTTGTGGAAGACACTCCCACTACCGTTAAAGACATTGAACGGATTTTTAATCCAAAAGTGGCGCAACTTGTAGAAGGATTAACTAAGATTTCGTTGGTTCAAAAAGACATGAACGTATCGATGCAAGCCGAAAATTTCCGTAAAATGTTATTGACGCTTAATGATGATGTGCGCGTTATCCTAATAAAAATAGCCGATAGATTGCACAACATGCAAACTATGGAGTCCATGGAAAACCATAAACAAGTCAAAATTGCCTCTGAGACTTTATATATCTATGCACCTCTTGCCCATCGTTTAGGATTATACAACATCAAAACAAAACTGGAAGATTTAGGGTTAAAATACACTGAACCTATCGTTTACAACAATATCGTTAGCAAAATTAAAGAGACCAAAGAACAACAAGATGCCTACATAAAAGACATCTCTGACGTGATTAAAAGCTCTTTAGATGCTGAAGGAGTCGAATATGTTATAAAAGGTCGTCCAAAATCTATCTATTCTATCAGAAGAAAAATGCTGGCTCAAAATGTAAGTTTTGATGAAGTCTATGATAAGTTTGCACTTCGCATAGTTTACAAAGCAAATCCGCATGAAGAAAAGTTTCTTGCTTGGAAAATATATTCCATTGTAACCGACCATTATCGTCCGAGTCCAAGTCGTTTGCGCGATTGGATATCTTCTCCTAAATCTACCGGATATGAAGCATTGCACATTACGGTTATGGGACCTAAAGGGCGTTGGGTAGAAGTACAAGTACGCAGTGAACGTATGGACGAGATTGCAGAAAAAGGGTATGCAGCACATTACAAATATAAAAATGGCGCCACAGAAGAAGGTGGCTTAGATGTTTGGTTGAACTTACTTAAAGAAGCACTAGAAAATTCAGAAACCAGTGCCGTAGATTTTGTTGAGGATTTTAAAATGAATCTGTATTCAAAAGAGATATATGTTTTTACCCCAAAAGGAGATATCAAATCCTTACCGAAGGGAGCTACTTCTCTGGATTTTGCATTTAGCATCCATTCTGAAA
Organism: Flavobacterium gillisiae; assembly: GCF_900107635.1. Lineage (GTDB taxonomy): Bacteria > Bacteroidota > Bacteroidia > Flavobacteriales > Flavobacteriaceae > Flavobacterium > Flavobacterium gillisiae. The sequence continues at coordinate 643,751 of NZ_FNRD01000001.1, read as the reverse complement.
TAGGTATTAAAACTCGTGGAACCCGTGTAAACGGAAAATTAGTCCCTCTAAATTATGAACTAAAAAATGGTGATCAGGTCGAAATTATCACTTCCCAAAATCAAAAACCCACCATTAACTGGTTTGATTATGTTACCACATCACGAGCAAAAAATAAGATTAGAAATGTCTTAAATGAAAATACCAAAAAAATTGCTGAAGACGGAAAAGAAATCCTAACTCGTAAATTAAAGCATCTAAAAATAACTTTAAATGAGAGCGTAATTAATGAATTAGTCAATTTTTTCAAACTAAAAACCAGTTTAGATTTGTTTTACAGAGTTGGCGTGGGCTCGATTGACAACCAGCAACTTAAAGATTATGCTGCCCAAAAAAGCAACACTTTAATCAATTTCTTTAAAAGCAAAATAAAACGTTCAGGACAAACTGCTGATGCAGACGTCCACAAACAAGTATTGAGCAGTAATTATGATATGCTCGTGTTTGGTAAGGAACAAGATAAACTAGACTATAAACTGTCCACATGCTGTAATCCCATTCCAGGGGACACCGTTTTTGGTTTTGTCACGATAAACGAAGGTATTAAAGTGCATAAAAAAGATTGTCCAAATGCAATTGCGATGCAATCCAACTATGCGTATCGTATTATGCAGGCCAAATGGATCGATTCATCACAACAAGAATTTAAGGCTATCATAAATATTACAGGAATGGATACTTTAGGACTTACAAATGAGTTGACCAAAGTAATTTCGAATAATATGCAGGTCAACATTCAAAGCATATCATTAAACGGAGATGCAGGACTATTCAAAGGACAGTTAATTGTTGTCGTGCAGAATAGTACTTTACTGAATAAACTAATCGATAATATTAAAAAAATCGACGGAATCGATAAGGTAACCCGTGTTTATAAAAAATAAAAGTATTAGGATTAAAGCATAATTATCGATTTTCACGACTCGTTGAGGACTATAGCATTTACGTTCTTTTTGTTTCAAAACTCACAAATTATGCTCTTATAAGTCCTTAAACTTGAAAACTATTAGAATAAATAATTTATCTTTGCCAGATATGACACTCATTTCCACAGATAACAACAAAAACCAAGAAATTGTAAAAAATGTTTTTACAATGTATCTTGAAAAAAAAGGGCACCGAAAAACTCCTGAACGTTATTCCATCCTTCAAGAAATTTATGAAAGTGAAGAGCATTTTGATATCGAGAATCTTTATATCAAAATGAAAAATAAAAACTACCGTGTCAGTAGAGCGACCTTATACAATACAATTGAGTTATTACTGGATTGTGCTTTAGTTCGCAAGCATCAGTTTGGTCAAAATCAAGCACACTACGAAAAATCATACTTCGACAAACAACATGATCATATCATCATGACTGATACTGGAGAAGTGATTGAGTTTTGTGATCCAAGAATACAAAGCATCAAAAAAACAATCGAAGAAATATTTGATATTGAAATCACTAATCACTCTCTATATCTATACGGAGTCAAGAAAAAACCAATATCAGATACTGAAATTTAAAAAATACGAATCACTTGTGAGAGGTTCAGCAAATAAATAATTAACTGCAAATAATAAACAGAATGACCGTAGATTTATTACTAGGATTACAATGGGGAGATGAAGGAAAAGGTAAAATTGTTGATGTACTTACTTCAAAATACGATATTATTGCTCGTTTTCAAGGTGGCCCAAATGCTGGACATACTTTAGAATTTGACGGAATAAAACATGTCCTTAGAACTATTCCTTCTGGAATTTTTCACGATAATAACATTAATATTATTGGAAATGGTGTTGTAATTGACCCAGTTGTTTTCAAAGGTGAAGTTGACGGCTTAGCTAAATTTAATTTAGATATTAAATCGAAATTAATCATTTCAAGAAAAGCACATTTAATTTTACCAACTCACCGTTTACTAGATGCTGCTTCTGAAGCTTCAAAAGGGAAAGCTAAAATTGGTTCTACATTGAAAGGTATTGGACCAACTTACATGGACAAAACCGGTAGAAACGGAATTCGTGTTGGCGATATCGAACTAGAAGACTTCAAAGAAAGATACAGAGCACTTGCTGACAAGCATGAAGCAATGATTGCATTTCATGATGTAAACATTCAATACAACTTAGAAGAACTTGAAAAAGAATTTTTTGAATCTATCGAAGATTTGAAAAAACTTGATTTTATTGATAGTGAAGAATATTTACACCAAGCTCAAAAAGCAGGTAAATCAATACTATGTGAAGGAGCTCAAGGTTCGTTGCTGGATGTAGACTTTGGAACATATCCATTTGTAACTTCTTCTAATACTACTGCTGCAGGAGCTTGTACTGGTTTAGGAATCGCTCCTAACAAAATCAAAGAAGTATACGGAATTTTCAAAGCATACGTAACACGTGTAGGTAGTGGACCATTTCCAACAGAACTTTTTGACGAAGACGGTACTACAATGGCACGCGTAGGAAATGAATTTGGATCTGTTACAGGAAGACAAAGACGTTGTGGTTGGTTAGACTTAGTAGCATTGAAATATGCTATTCAAGTAAATGGCGTTACACAATTAATGATGATGAAAGGTGATGTTCTTTCAGGATTTGAAACTTTAAAAATCTGTACTGAGTACACTTATAAAGGTAAAAACATCGCTCACTTCCCTTATAACATTGAACCAGAAAATGTAACTCCAGTTTACAAGGAATTCAAAGGTTGGAAAGCAGATTTAACCGGTATGACTACATACGATGAATTACCAATCGAACTAAAAGAATACATTGACTTTATTGAAAAAGAAGTCGAAGTCCCTATCAAAATTGTCTCTGTAGGGCCAGATAGAACACAAACAATTACTAAATAAGATTAAAAAACGCTCTGAAATTTCAGAGCGTTTTTTAATTATAAAATTAAATCTTACACTAGTCCATTAAAATACCCCAAATGCAAGATCCGCAAATAAAAATAAAACAAACAGAACTTCTTTCTGACAATTGGTATATTCTGAACAAAGTCACTTTCGACTATCAAAAAAACGACAATAGCTGGATTACTCAAAAAAGAGAAGTTTACGATCGTGGAAATGGGGCAGCCATTTTACTTTATAATTCAAAACAAAAAACAGTAATCCTTACCAGACAATTTCGTTTACCAACGTATCTAAATGAAAACAAATCAGGAATGATGATTGAGGTTTGCGCCGGTCTTCTAGACCAAGACAATCCAGAACAATGCATCATTAGAGAAACGGAGGAAGAAACGGGATATCGCATTTCAAAAGTGCAAAAGGTAATGGAATCCTATATGTCTCCAGGTGCTGTAACCGAAATTTTACACTTATTTGTTGGTGAATATGACGAATCTATGAAGGTAAGTGATGGCGGTGGCGTCACACATGAAGAAGAAAATATTGAGGTCATGGAAATGTCTTATGACGAGGCATATGCTATGATTGCATCCGGTGAAATTAAAGATGCTAAGACTATTATACTATTACAACATGCTAAAATAAACAATCTCGTTTAAAACCTTCCTTTAGAATTTAAGTACATGAATAACCAGACAAAAGGTATTTTATTCGCACTATGCGCTACCCTACTTTGGTCAGTGAATTTTGTGATTGCCAGCGGCATAAAAGGCCATATTCCACCTGTAGGATTAGCTTTTTGGAGGTGGACAATCGCTTGTGTGGTTTTAGCTCCTTTTGCCATTAAGAGCACTATTAGAAATCGTTTAGAAATAAAGAAAAACATTCGTTTTCTTGCTCTCACAGCAGTTCTTGGAATTACCATATTTAACACGTTGATTTATTTTGCCGGAAAAACAACATCAGCGGTCAATCTATCTTTAATAGCCATTTCCATTCCCTTATTTATTGTAGCAATATCCCGAATTGCTTTCAAGGAAAAAGTAAGCAATACAAAAATTATTGGCATCTTAACAATCATACTCGGTGTTTTAATCTTAATTACAAAAGGTTCTTTACAAAGCCTACTTCAAATTAAGTTTGCAATAGGTGATTTAATAATGTTGATTGCCTGTCTTTTCTTTGCGAGTTATACCATTTTAGTCAGGCTGAAACCAAAGGAATTACCATCCAAAGTATTTCTATTTAGTGTTTTTGTTTTGGGAGTCCTTTTCCTCTTCCCTTTCTACCTTTGGGAACACCTCTATTACAAGAAAGTTATTTTTGACTCCACCACAATTTTTGCTGCCACTTATGTTGGCATCTTTGCCTCGCTGGTCTCCTATTATTTATGGAACGAAGCCATTACGCTAATTGGGACGCAAAAAACAGCATTAATCTACTATTTAATACCTGTCTTTAGCGGAGTTTTAGCTTACTTTTTTCTGAATCAGAATATTGTTCTGAGCCAAATCATAAGTATGGGTATCATTATCGTGGGTTTGTTTATTACTAATCGTAAAAAAACTAATTCCTCTTACAGCCTTTTTAAGCATAAAAAAAGTATAATAAAATAGCTTTCATTATACTTTTCTAATTTTAAAAATCTTTATAATCTTATTTGTTAGGCTGAGGGGTCATTCTTAAATAAGGCTTTATTTGCTGATATCCCTTTGGAAATTTTGCAGGTATATCATGATCCGGAATTGAAGGTGAAATCACTACATCATTCCCATCTTTCCAGTTTGCAGGTGTCGCCACACTATATTCTGATGTTAACTGCAGACTATCAATAACACGCAGGATTTCATCGAAATTTCTTCCTGTAGAAGCTGGATAGGTCAATATCAACTTAATTTTTTTATCAGGTGCAATTATAAAAACAGACCGAACAGTAAAGGTTTCATTTGCATTGGGGTGAATCATATCATAAAGATTTGCAACAGTCTTACTTTCGTCTGCAATAATCGGGTATTGCAAAGTAACATTTTGAGTTTCCTCAATATCTTTAATCCATTTTAGATGCGACTCTAATCCATCCACACTTAATGCAATTACTTTTGTATTTCTTTTTTCAAACTCGGGGTAATAATTTGCAACAGTTCCCAGTTCAGTAGTACAAACGGGCGTGAAATCGGCAGGATGTGAAAATAAAACACACCATGAATCCCCTATCCACTCATGAAAATTAATTTCCCCCATTGTTGTTTCTGCTGTAAAATCTGGTGCAATATCTCCTAATCGTAGCGTTGCCATAATTTCTCTATATTTTTATTAAAGTTAGTCAAAAAATATTGAACTAGATGCGTAAATACACAAAGAAACCAAAGCTAGCGTCCGTATTTTTTCATTTTGACATTAGGTAAAAAATAAGTAAATACGCCCAACAAAGGCAGAAAAGAACTGATTTTATAAACATACTCTATACTGGTTTGATCAGCCAAATACCCCAAGATAGCGGAACCCAAACCTCCCATTCCAAAAGCAAAACCAAAAAACAAACCCGAAATCATACCTACTTTCCCCGGCATCAATTCTTGTGCAAATACTAAAATGGCCGAAAATGCAGAAGCAATAACAATTCCTATAACAACTGATAATATCCCTGTCCAAAACAAATTAGCGTAAGGCAAAAGCAAGGTAAAGGGAGCAGCTCCTAAAATTGAAATCCAAATAATGTATTTCCTTCCAAAACGATCCCCTAAAGGACCGCCTATTAATGTTCCTGCCGCCACAGCAGCTAAGAAAACAAATAAATGAAACTGAGATTCTTGAATACTAAGTCCGAATTTTTTCATTAAATAAAATGTAAAATAGCTCGACATACTAGACATATAGAAAAATTTCGAAAAAATTAAAAGAAGTAATACTCCTATCGAAATTTGTATTTTTCTTTTCGAAAAAGGAACAGTCTCATCCTCGGTAGCTATTTTTTTAGCTGCACGCAAATTCAAATGGTCTTGGTACCAAACAGCAATCTTAGTTAAAACAAATATTCCTAAAATACCCACTATTACAAACCAAATGATATTCGATTGACCATAAGGAGCCACAATTATAGCAACTAACAATGGTCCGATGGCGCTTCCGGTGTTGCCGCCTAACTGAAAGATGGATTGTGCCAAACCTCTTTTCCCTCCAGAACCTAAAAAAGCAACACGAGACGCTTCCGGATGAAATATGGAAGAACCAATACCCACGAGGGAAACCGCAACTAATATCATCCAAAAATGAGTAGACACCGATAATAAAGCTAGTCCCGAAATCGTAAACACCATACCAATTGACAATGAATAAGGCTTTGGTTTCTTATCAGTATAAAAACCAATAAAGGGTTGTAATAAAGAAGCTGTCAGTTGATAAACAAAAGTAATCAACCCGATCTGAGTGAAATTTAAGCTAAAATTCTCTTTAAGAATTGGGTAAGTAGACGGAATAACCGATTGCATTAAATCATTTAACAAATGAGCAAAAGCTATGGAAAACAAAACCGAATAAATGGTTTTTTGAGCTACTGCAGGATTATCTGCTTTTAAATCAGTACTAGAAATAGTATTCATATCGGAATAAAAAAAGAAAAAATTAAATAAAACGAAGTACAAAGTACCAAAACGCTAAAGTGATAAAAGAAATAGGGATTCCAAAACCAATCATCATACTACTTAAACGAGGCTTTAAACCATGTGTAGTTGCCAATATGCTGGCAGTTATCATGGGCGCCATTGCTGACTCCATAATGGCCACTTCAATCATTTTGGAATTTTGATTTAAAATCACAACGTACAACACATAGATTATGGCTGGAGTCAATATTAGTTTATATAGAAGCCCCAATCCCAAAAACCGCCAATGCTGGCTTCTACTTTCAAAACGCAGCTGTAGTCCCACAGAAACCAATGCTAATGGGGTGACTCCACTACCTACTTTCTTGAGAATGTATTGTATCCATTCATGGAAATCAAAATTTAATACATTCATTACACAGGCCGCCACAAAAGTAATAAATGGAGGGAAAAACATAATTTTCTTAAAAATTTGAATGCCATTTGGCTCCCCTTTAGAGTACATAGTAGCAACCAGAATCCCTAAAGTAGAAAGTACTACAAAAGTTCCGGGTTGATCTACTAATATCGCAGTTTTCATCCCTTCCTGACCATATAGCGCTTCGATAATTGGAAAGCCAAGGAATGAAGTATTCCCAAGGCCTGCCGTTAAGATTAAGCATCCAGTCAGTTTTTTAGACCAACCATACTTTTTTCCTAAAAAACGAAAAAACACAAACGAAACTGCAAACCCAATCCATGCCACGCCAATAGGAAACAACAATTGATTATTCCAATGAATTTTAGGAATGTAATACAAGGCCAAAGCAGGAAGACAAATATAAATTACAATCTTATTTAATAACTTATAACTGTTCGTAGGAAATCGTTTTACACGTTGCAAGACAATCCCAAGAATTAAATAAAAAAAGATAAGAATAAAGTTAGTCATTGTCTAAAAATTATATCAGCTAATTTAGCACTATCACTTGGTATAAATCAAAATTATTGGAATTGTATTTAACTATTTTTCAATAATTCAATTTCAATGGGATAAGCTAAACTATTCTACTTAAAAAGCGGATTAAATTCTAATAATTCATGTTTAAGTGTTAATTTTACTAAAATGAATTTAAGCTTTGGAAAACAACAAAATAAAACATACTGCCCTTAACGAGAAAGCTGGAATTCCACAGCCAGAAATATTTAGTCCGTCTGTTGTAAAAAACATTCAAAAATATAGAAAAGTACAGCCATCATCGGATGAACTAGTTACCGGGATTTTATCGGGCAATATAACAGCTCTAAGCCGCGCTATTACTTTGGTAGAAAGTACGAATCCAGATCATTTGGTCAAAGCTAATGAAGTTATTAATGCGTGCTTACCTCATGCCAATAAATCCGTTCGAATAGGTATAACCGGTGTTCCAGGCGTTGGAAAAAGCACCTTCATTGAAGCATTTGGTAAACATTTAACTGGATTAGGGAAAAAAGTCGCTGTTCTGGCCGTCGATCCAAGCAGTACCATTTCGCACGGAAGTATTTTGGGTGATAAAACCCGCATGGAAGAATTGGTCAAAGACAAAAACGCTTACATACGCCCTTCTGCTTCAGGAGATACCTTAGGTGGTGTAGCCAGAAAAACACGGGAGACAATTACACTTTGCGAAGCTTGCGGATTCGACACTATCATCATCGAAACAGTAGGCGTTGGTCAAAGTGAAACAGCGGTTCATAGTATGGTAGATTTCTTTTTGTTATTGAAAATTGCTGGTGCTGGTGATGAGTTACAAGGTATCAAACGAGGTATTATGGAAATGGCAGACGCAATTGTTATCAATAAAGCGGACGGAGATAATATTCGAAAAGCAAAACTCGCAAAAACGGAATTCAATAGGGCGCTACATTTATTTCCTGCAAAAAGATCAGGTTGGATTCCCACAACTGCCACCTGTAGTGCGATTACCCAAGATGGAATTCCAGACGTTTGGGAAACGATTGTACAATTTGTCGAACTCACAAAAGGCAATGATTACTTTAATGTAAAACGTTCGGAACAAAATGAATATTGGATGCTCGAAACTATCAACGAACAACTGAAACTTAGTTTTTATAATAATTCTGACATTCAAAAATTATTAGATTCAAATAAAAAAGCGGTGCAAAATGGTGAAATTTCACCTTTTGCAGCCGCTCAAATATTGTTAGAAAAATATTTTAAATAAATATTTAATTATTTACTTATGTTCTTATTAAAAAAAAGCATCCCTTTCGTAATAAGCGCTAAACCTAAAAGCACTCTAAAAATCAAACCTACATTATTACCCAAAGAATAGCTATAGGAATGTATGTGGTTTTCTAATGGTAGAAAATGAAATCTATTGATTCCTACTACCGCGATATAAAGACCTAATACAACAATTAATGCGTATTTCCTGCTATCTGATTTCATACTAATTATAGTTTTAATTATCAATTATTTTTATAAAACAGGTTGAATCTAAAAGGAAAACTACTCTTTCTCGTAACGTTCCATTTCTCTGTCATAAAACTCGTTAGCCAAAACTATAAGTCCTTCCATTTCGGCATTTAATTCGCCTTCATCAAGATCTTCGGCTTCTTCAATAAATTCTACCTCATCATCTTTAAGATTGATGATGAATCTTGGATAATCTAAGTGAATGATAAAAATATCTTCTTGAAAATCAGTGTTATCGCCTAGTAAAAATTTTGGTAATTCCATTTATAAATGTTAAATCATTAATTGCTAAATTCATTGCAACGATTAAATCAATAATCGTTGCAACAAATATAATCTATTTATCAGAAAGAATGATTGAAGAACTTCCTTTACCATCCATAAAAATAATTTTTGTGTTTGGTGATGCAGCTAGTTCTTTTTGTGCTTTTATGGATTCATATTGCAATTGTTTCCCCGTTAAACCCGTAGAAATAATTCTTTGGTAATCAGCAATACCTTGTGCTTCCACTCTTTTGCGTTCTGCTTCTTGTTTTTCTTTCTGAAGCACGAAAGTCATTTTTTGAGCATCTTGTTCCGCATTAATTTTACTTTCAATAGATGCTTTTACTGAAGTAGGAAGATTAATATTTCTAATTAGTAATTGCTCCAGAATTAAACCTCTTGATTTAAAATCAGTCTCAATACTTTTAAAAATTCGATCTTGAAATTCATTTCTCTTCGTAGAATATAAAGCCACCGCATCATAGTAAACTGCGTTATCACGAATACGAGTTCTTGTAACCGGTCGCACAATTTTATCCATATAGCTAACCCCTATTTCTTTGAAAATTGTTGGAGCATCTGCAGCCGATACGCGGTACAATACCGTTAAATCAATCACTACCTCAAGTCCGTCATTTGATAATACTCGAATAGCATCATCACCCTCTTGAGCTCCTTCAGACTGTGCGGCAGACATAGTATAGTTTTGAGTTTGGATATCAAAAATGGTTACATCCAAAAGTGGATTTATAACATTCAGACCACTTTCAAGAATACCTGATTCCACATTACCATACAAGGATTTAACCCCCACTGTACCAGCATCAATTTGCTTAAATGCAGACGAGAATATTCCTCCAAGAATTAGCAAAATCCCGATAATTTTAAAAAGACTTGAAAATTTCGACAGCGGATTTTGATCTGTTTTCAAAGTAAAGCTCATAACCACTAAGATTATGCCTAGAATAATAAGTATTATCATGTATTTTAATTTAGAATGTTTATTGGTCAAATAAGAGCAATAAACGAATTAGAAGTTATAATGTTAGAATAACATTATTTTATAGATTTCTCTAAGATTAACTTTTTCGTCAATCGAGAGAAGCGAATATACAAAAATAAAGCGGCAAAAGATAATCCTACCAGTAATCCTATCCAAATACCAGTAGCTTTCAAATCAGTGTATAACCCCAAATAAATTGAAATTGGAAATCCAACAACCCAATAAGCTACAAATGTAATATACATTGGTATTTTCACATCCTGTAAGCCTCTTAGGGCTCCCAAAACAACAACCTGAATTCCGTCTGAAATTTGAAAAAATGCTGCCACAAATAGTAGTTGAGAGGCTATTAGAACAACTTCCTTAGTCTCAACTATGTGCTTCATATCGTTAACATCCACAAACATTTGAGGTAAATATTGGTGAAAAACCACAAAAATAACAGCAAACACAGTCTCTAGAAGTATGGCCAATAAAAATATGGATCGCGCCACAAGCTGCAATTTCACATAATCCATCAGTCCTTTCTGATTTCCCACTCTAATCGTTACTGCCACACTCAAACCCATGGCAAACATAAAAGTCAAAGAAGCTAAACTCAACGCAATCTGATTAGCAGCCTGACTCGTCGTTCCTAAAACTCCCGAAAGCCAAATTGCCCCTGTAAACAAACCTACCTCAAAAAACATTTGCATAGAGGAAGGCAAGCCTAAGTTGATAATCTTATTAAGCATTTTTTTCTTAATTTCTTTTAAACTGAAATTCTCAAAATAAGGATGGAATTTTGGTTTTCTAATCATGATGTAATGCATAAAAAGCAACATAACAATACGAGAAACAATCGTACCTATAGCTGCTCCCACAATTCCCATTTTAGGAAAAATCCAAATCCCGTAAATCAAGAAATAATTGATGACCACATTAATGACATTACCTATGATCGTGGCCCACATAGAATATTTAGTTTCTGATTTCCCATCAGCAAACTGCTTGTACGCCTGAAAAACGATAAGTGGAACAAGCGAGAAAGCAACGATATCGAGATACGGCTTTGCCATTTCCACCACAATATCCGGTTGCCCCATGAAAGCGATCAAAGGCTTAAAAAAGAATATAATAAGAAATAAAGTCAAACCTAAAATCGTGCATAAAAACAACCCGTTATGAAATACGCTTCTTCCTTCTTCAATATCATTCTTCCCGTCAGACTCTGCTGCCAATGGGGTGATAGCCGTAGAAAAACCAATACCTATTGACATGGCTATAAAAACAAAGCTATTACCTAAAGAAACCGCTGCCAATTCTGTTGGCCCTAGCTTCCCCACCATAATATTGTCTACAATTCCAACAATTGTATGTCCAAGCATCCCTAAAATGATTGGATAAGCTAATCTTAAATTATAGGAAAACTCTTGAGTATATTTAGAAAAATTCACTGTACTATTTTTTGAAGCAAAGATAATTAGAAGCTTTTGATTGTTCTTGTATTATTCAATTAATAAGCTCCCTTTTTTTAAGATATTATCCCTTACTCCCGAATTATATAAGAAAATCAAATAATTCTATAACTTTTCAAGAGAGCTGCCGCTATACATTTGCCCCAGTCATCAATACAACAATAGATATTCAGATGGCATTAAAATTATCAATATAAAAACCCAGATTTATGAAAACGACAACAAAAATTAAGACACTACTTGTATTAGCAATCTCAGCATTTTTATCAAATACAACATCTGCACAAGACACAGCAGTAAAAAATTACGATCAAGGATTCAAATTAGGATTTGGTGTTAGTGGTGGATATGCTACTCAGGATCCATATAAATTAGCCTTGGGCGCAGATGCGAGATTACAATATGATTTAACAAAAAGATACTCTTTGACTTTGACTACTGGATTTACAAATCTTTTTGTAAGTGAAGCTGATGCATTTCCAGGTGAAGCTACTGGAAAAGATTTAGGATTCATTCCAGCTAAAGCAGGTTTTAAAGCATTCATTTGGAATGACGAATTTTACGTAATGGGAGAAGCTGGTGCTGCATTTTCGGTAACTAACGATTACAACCAAACTTCTTTAATCTTAGCGCCAAGTATTGGTTATGCGACAAAATACATTGACGTTTCATTACGTTACGAGCATTATTCTGATTTTAGAAAAATGAACAATAATGGAACTATAGGAAAAGGTGTTGGACAAGTTGGTGTACGTCTAGCTTATGGTTTTCAACTATAATACCATTTTGAATTAGTAAAAAAAATGCTCTGAATTTCAGAGCATTTTTTTTATTCTTTTGCCAGCATCTCCTTGTACAATTCGATATTGCCCTGAATTTTCTCATCCATTTCAGGCATTTGAATGTCCGTATGTTTTTGCATTTCTTCCCAAATGATTTTACCTATAATATAACGACACATATCTTTATCATCGGCAGGAACCACATACCAAGGTGCATACGCTGAAGAAGTATTGTTTATCGCCTCTTCGTAATAATGCATATAATCATCCCAACGTTCTCTTTCTTTTAAATCTCCTACTGAGAATTTCCAATTGTGTTTTTTCTCTTCTAATCGTCGCAATAACCGTTGTCTCTGCTCCTCTTTACTCATATGTAAAAAGAATTTCAATACGATGGTTCCGTTTTGAGTAATGTGTTTCTCGAAATTCCTGATCTGTTCCATTCTGTTTTCCCAAAAAACAGGTGTAATCGACGAAACCTCTTCAATCCCCGGTATATTTTCATTTAGAATATATTCAGGATGTACCCGAGTAACTAATACATTCTCATAATGCGTTCTGTTAAAAACTGCAAATTTTCCTTTTTCTGGTAACGCCAAATAATGACGCCATAAATAATCATGCTCGAGTTCGGTAGAATTAGGTGTCTTAAAACTATGTACAACAACTCCGCGTGAGTTAAATTCCTTAAAAACTTCCCGAATCAAGCTGTCTTTACCAGAAGTATCCATCCCCTGCAAACAAATCAAAACTCCATATCGATTGTGGGCATACATCGTGTCCTGCAAGTCACTCAACTTTTCGCGAACATCATCTAATTTATCTTCTTTTGTATCATCGCTGGCACCAATATCTAAATTAGTAGGAAGTTTTGACAATTCTATCTTGTTAACTACTTTAAAATCTTCGGGATTAATCGATTTCATAGGGATTTTTTTATCTTTACTTTCTCAAATATAACAAATAATCAGGAGTATTCTTGATGATTTTTTGGAGCTTTTTCCAGCTATTCGCTACAATCTATTGTGCCGCCCCGAAGCTTCAGGACTAGCACAATAGGATTTTCGCTGCTATCTGGGCTAGGGCTTTACGTTTTCAACATCAAATTATGAAAAAATTTACATTAGAATTATTCACAACGATTATCGGTATCGGTTCCGCTTCAGGGCTTTTCTTCCAAAACAATTCCCTCTACTTAATAGGAGACAACAGTGGCTTTTTATACGAATACAACATCACCGATGCCAGCCTGAATAAATACCCACTCTTGCAAAATCCGTCTGAGAACATTCCAAAAAAGGACAAACCCGACTTTGAATCCATCACACATTTTCAAGACACGCTTTATATTTTTGGTTCAGGATCGACGGTCAAAAGAAATGCGATGATCGAATTCGATTTAAAAACAAGAAAAAAATCAACGACAAATAATCTGGTTGATTTATATGCAGTCATGCAAAGTTTTGGAAACATCAAATCAGAAGATTTTAATTTAGAAGGCGCAATATATGATGGCGAAAATTGGTATTTCTTTAATCGCGGAAATATCAGCACCAACAAGAATGTAATTTATACAATGCATGCCAAAAAATTAAACGAAGAATTCAGCCTAATTTCTAACGATTACAAGCTACCCAAAATAAAGGGCATTCGCAGCAGCTTTACAGATGCAATTCTTGTTGGCGATAAAATATATTTCTTGGCCACAGCCGAAAACACCTCCTCTACGTATGACGATGGAGAAATCTTAGGAAGTAGTATTGGTCGCATTGACATCGAGACTATGAAAATAGATTTTACACAAAAAATTAGCCCCACAAATAAATTTGAAGGGCTAACCTTATTTTCGAAAACTGAGAACCAAATCCAATTTCTACTTTGTGAGGATAAAGACACGGATGCCTTAGAGAGTACTATTTACAAATTAAGTATGGACCTCAAGTAAAAAAGAAAACTGTTTCTATTTCTTCGCAGACTGAACTGCATCTCTATTCTTTTGTTCTTTTAGAATATCACTCAAGAAAGGCATTGTTTCTTCCTCAATTTGATTTTCTGAAATAGCTAATGCTTTTGGGTCAGTAGCTAATTGCAGCCATGGTCTAGGCGCAGCAAAATCATAACTACCAAAAACGATCACAGGAGTCCCTTTTACTTTAACTGTTTCTGAATCGGCTAATTGCCATTCATCAGCCCAGTCGTATAAATACTTAGCATCTGTCTCCTGAAGTCTCAAACAAGAATGAGAAGCTGGGTAACCCGGTAAACTATATTGATGCCATCCAACACCTAATTTATTTTCTACGTTAAAATTCCAACGTAAATCCCACTCATCATCAAATGTGCTTGTAGTTTCCTCAGCTTTCCAATTCGTAAAAAAGAGACCAGTTGGTGTTACATGATTTTTACTTCCCATATTAGTAGGTCCCGTATAAATCAATTGCCCTTTTTCATAAGCAGCAAATGTTTGTGTAGGATACGAAAAAAAGATGACTTTTTTTATGTCTTTCAAATACGAGACAGTCATTGGAAAAGGAAGATAGAATTCAATATCGCCGCTCATATCCCCCGGAATTAAAATAGAATCCATTTGCTTCAAATTTGCAGCATCGGTTCGATTTACAGCGTATGCAATGCGAAGCGCTTTATTATCGGCGCCATTTGCAGCCAACCATTGTTTTGTGTTTTCGAAATGAAAAGAAACACTTTTCGGTTCTTGTCGCTTAATGACTGGATCGCTTTCTACACTTTCAACATCAGCTTGTTGCTTGCATGAAGCAAAAAGAATCAGGATACTTATATTAAAAAGAAGGGCTATTTTTTTCATAGTTATTATTTATACTACAAAATTGACCTATTTCAGGAACTAAAGTGTTACATAATTATTTGAATAATTTATCAAATTTAAATATTTACGACTTGTGGGAATTAACTTTTTATTCACTTACTGTTCTGCCATTAGAAAATTAGAATGGCTTAACTTTGCTGATAACAAACTAAAATTTGAACATAATGACTGACTTAAAAAATAAAAATGCGCTAATTACAGGAGCCGGAAAAGGAATAGGTAAAGCAATCGCTATTGCATTAGCAAAAGAAGGCGTAAATGTAATTTTAATGTCTCGCACCCAATCTGATTTAGACGAGGTAGCAGCGGCAGTAAATAACTTAGGCGTAAAATCATTGACACTTACTGCTGATGTTTCTGATATTTGTTCAGTAGATACAGCAGTGGCACAGGCATTAGACAAATTTAAAACGATTGACATATTAATCAATAATGCAGGAATTGCAGCTTTTGGTAAATTTTTAGAATTAGAACCTAAAGCATGGGAACGTATCATTCAGGTGAACTTAATGGGAACATATTATATAACTCGCGCGGTTTTGCCTAATATGATCGAAAGACAAACTGGAGATATTATAAACATTTCGTCGACTGCAGGGTTGAAAGGAAATGCATTAACCAGCGCGTACAGTGCTTCTAAATTTGCTGTTTTAGGACTAACTGAATCCTTGATGCAAGAAGTTCGCAAACACAACATTCGTGTTACTGCCTTAACGCCAAGCACAGTGGCTACTGAAATGGCCAAAGACTTAAAACTAACTGACGGTAACCCTGAAAACGTGATGCAAGCTGAAGATGTAGCTGAATTAATCATCGCTCAGTTAAAATTAAACCGACGCGTATTTATTAAAGACGCAGGGATTTGGTCAACAAACCCATAATATTAGTGGAAAGTCGAAAGACATATCACTACTAAAAAAAACCATTAAGAGATTAAGTTATATATAAGTTCTACCTTAATTTTCTTAATCTCTTAATGGTTTAAATTTTAATTATTTTAAAGTACCTACACTTCAACTGCTACAAATTCCATTCTAACACTTCCGTCAGTGTCAATTGTAGTCAAGTTGATTTCATGCAAAGTATTTACTAATTCTGGATTCCACGGTGTTTTTACTTTTACGTAGTTTTCTGTAAAACCATGAATGTAACCCTCTTTATTTTCACTTTCAAAAAGAACTGTTCTAGTACTTCCCAACTGGCTTTCATAGAAAGAACGGCGTTTTTTAACCGATAATCCACGCATCATTTTACTTCTTTTCACACGAACATTTTCAGGTACAACACCAGCCATATCTGCGGCTTCCGTATTATCACGTTCAGAATACTTGAAAACATGCAAATAAGAAATATCCATTTCATTCAAGTAACGATAAGTTTCTAAGAAATGCTCATCCGTTTCACCAGGAAAGCCAACAATCACATCTACACCAATACAGGCATGAGGCATCACTTCTCTAATTTTATTTACTCTCTCCGTGTATATTTCTCTTTGGTAACGACGCTTCATTAATTTCAGAATATCATTACTTCCAGACTGCAACGGAATATGAAAATGTGGCACAAAAGTTCTACTTTTCGAAACAAATTCGATCGTTTCATTTTTCAATAAATTAGGTTCAATAGACGAAATTCGCAAACGCTCTATTCCTTCTACTTTATCTAATTCCTGAACTAGTTCTAAGAAAGTATGTTCGTGCTTTTTGTTTCCAAATTCCCCTTTTCCGTAATCACCAATATTTACTCCAGTAAGAACAATTTCTTTGATATTCTGCTGCGAAATTTCGTAAGCATTTTTCAAAACATTATTTAATTCATCACTTCGAGAAATCCCTCTAGCGAGCGGAATCGTACAATAGGTACATTTGTAATCACAGCCATCTTGCACTTTCAAGAAAGCACGAGTTCTGTCGCCTATGGAGTAACTTCCCACATAGAAATCGGCATCAGCGATCTCACATGAATGTACTTCTCCAAAATCATTTTTGGACAGGTCATTAATATAATCGGTAATTTTAAATTTTTCTGTAGCTCCAAGAACCAAATCAACTCCATCAACTGCAGCTAATTCATCTGGTTTCAATTGTGCATAACAACCCACAGCGGCTACAAAAGCTTTATCATTAAGTTTCATTGCTTTCTTAACCACTTGCTTAAACTGCTTATCGGCATTTTCAGTAACGGAGCACGTATTGATTACATACATATCAGCGACTTCTTCAAAATCAACACGATCGAAACCTTCGTCTTCAAAGCTTCTAGCAATTGTAGAAGTTTCTGAAAAATTCAGTTTGCATCCAAGCGTATAAAAGGCAACTTTTTTTCTGTTTTCCATAGGGATAAACTACGTTTTTAGTAGTAACTTATTATATTTACATCTTTGTAAAAAGAGTTTGCAAATTTACGTACAATATTCTTTAAAATGAAATCAATAATTCACTATATATCAACGCTTTGTATTGTATTAACATTTGTTTCCTGTGGAAAAGACAGTGCAGAAAATAAAGATCATCTGGTTTTTCGTTACAATGAAAGTTCGAATATCACTTCGCTGGATCCCGCTTTCTCAAAAGTACAATCGAACATCTGGGCTTGCAACCACATTTTCAATGGTTTACTACAACTGGACGAAAAGCTAAATATCCAACCCGATATTGCCAAATCTTGGACTATTTCGCCCGATGCAAAAACCTATACTTTTACGTTGCGAAACGATATCTATTTTCAAAAACACATCTTATTTGGTAAAGACAGTACCCGAACGGTAAAAGCCTCCGATTTTGAATACAGCTTAAACCGATTACTAGACGAAAAAGTAGCTTCTCCCGGTGGTTGGGTTTTACAAAACGTAGAAAGCTTCAAAGCTCAAAATGACAGCATTTTTGAAATTAAACTAATCAAACCTTTTCCTGCTTTCTTGGGTTTGATGACCATGAAATACGCCTCAGTTGTGCCAAAAGAAGTGGTATCTCATTATGGTAGTGATTTTCGTTCACACCCAATAGGAACAGGCCCTTTCCAAATAAAACTATGGGAAGAAAACGTAAAACTGGTCTTGCGAAAAAACCCTTTATTTTATGAAAAAGACGAAAAAGGAAATTCGTTGCCTTATCTAGAAGCCGTTGCTATTACTTTTTTACCAGACAAGCAAAGTGGCTTTCTACAATTCATACAAGGTAAACTAGATTTCACTTCCGGTCTGGATCCTTCCTATAAAGATGATATTCTGACACAAACGGGCGAATTACAACCCAAATACAAAAAGGAGATTAACCTAATTACTGGGCCTTATCTTAATACTGAATACCTTGGATTCAGAATGGACGGCGACAACAAAGCAGTACTAGACTTACGCATTCGTCAAGCGATGAATTACGGTTTCGACCGCCAAAAAATGATTACTTATTTGCGAAATAACATGGGAACACCAGCGGTTAACGGAATTATTCCTGCAGGTTTACCCAGTTTTAATAATGCCAAAGGATATACCTACGATATCGAAAAAGCAAAAAAATTAGTAAATGAGTACAAGAAAGCTACCGGTGATAAAAATCCTGTAATTCAATTAAGTACAAATGCTTCTTATGTAGATATTGGAGAGTTTTTGCAACGGGAGTGGCAAAAAATAGGTTTAGATGTTCAAGTAGACATTAGCCCTCCTTCTACGTTGCGTCAAGCTATTTCTACCGGAAAGGTTTCTTTTTTTAGAGCCAGTTGGATTGCTGATTATCCTGATGCAGAGAATTATTTATCGTTGTTTTACAGCAATAATTTCTCTCCAAACGGACCAAACTACACCCATTTTAAGAATGAGGAATTCGATCGTTTATACGAGCAAGCCTTTAAGGAAACTGATGACGAAAAACGTTTTGTGCTGTATCAAAAAATGGACAAAATCATTATTGACCAAGCGCCAATAATTCCTTTATTTTATGACAAAGTAGCCCGATTCTCTAGAAAAGAAGTCACTGGTTTAGGGATTAACCCTTTAAATTTATTGAGTTTAAAAAAAGTAAAAAAGAACATCCCTAAATCGTAACAAACAAATGAAAAAAGCTATTGTATTCTTTCTTCTTATTCAAGTACTAACCACGAATGCTCAAAATAGTATTGAATGGGACGGTATTTACCAACTACAATTATCAGATTTTCAATCAGAAGCTACACAAATAGGAAGTGAGGTTAGTGTTACAAGCATTAACACCGCTTCAAGCCTTGATTTTGCATTTATGATGAACAATGTAGAGTTTATGTTTACCAAAAATTTCAACTCTAAAGTAAACTGCTCTTTTCAAAGGGACGCAGCATACCTAGTCGCTCCAGATACAAATACGGCTAACAAACTACTGGATTTTGCTCGCTATGAATTCGACTTATCTGAACTTTATGCTCGTAAACTGCGCAAAGAAATCTACGAGCAGAAAGGAACTTTTTCTGATGTTAGCTTTTTAAAAGTTATATACGACCATATACAAAAACAGTACACCGAAGAGCATGCCACGGCTGCAAAAAGCACTAATCTGGGGCTTGAAACAGCAAAACTTGCTGTGCTCCATACGGAAGTGACAAAACAAATTCAGAACTATCCTGATTTTTGTAAAAGTTGCAAGCCACCTAAGAAAAAGAAATAAATTCCTTAATTCAAAATAAATCTGCGCACTACCTCAGCAACACCATGATCATTATTTGAAGCGACAATAACATTAGCTCTGTCTCTTAATTCAGGGGTTACATTATCTACCCAAACACCCAGACCAGCATACTCTATCATTGTCAAATCATTCCCGGCGTTACCCACAGCGATGATTTCGTTTTGATGAATATCCAGTTTCTCTGCCAATATTTTTATACTTGCAGCTTTGTCTATACCATTTTGTGCTACTTCTAGGAAAAAAGGCTTTGACATGCTTACGCTCAAATGAGGCATGGCTAGTTTCAAGTCCTTCTCTACTTCTTTCAGATAACTTGGCTCTTCCAATAAAATGCATTTCACAGCCGATGAATTAACAGCAGCCTTGAAATCCAATACTTTATTGTGCAATAAACCCGTAATATTTAGCTCAATATCTATATACTCTGAATTCGTCTCACTCACAACTTTACCATCAAGATACGTAATGATATGAGTTTTGCTTTTTATGCTATACTCATACAGCTCGTGTATTTGTTCTTGGGACAAGGTTTGTTCAAAAATTACTTTGTCTTCCTTTAAATCTGTAATTACAGCTCCATTATAAGAAATCATATAGGAATTGTCCATTTTCAATTCTTTGGCATAAGCGGTCATTGCAGGCGTTGGTCTCCCCGATGCCAAAATAACATACACTCCTTTTTCCTGTGCTTTAAAAAGCATTTCTTTATTTTCTTCCGAAATTTTATGGTCGTCTGTCAACAAGGTGTCATCCATGTCTATCACCAGCATCTTATATTTCATCTGTTTTTTTTATAATTGTGATACAAATCATGTCTAGTCCTAAAAAAACGATACAGGATTAATAAAAATAAATATACAATTATTAAACAGTAGTAAGCGAAAGTTTACTGCTGTTTTTCGTTTTATAAGTTCTCATTTTAATTTGATTTTGCATGTGCATTTGATTAGGTGTTAGCATAAAATTAGAATAATGTGGTCTTTTATTGTTGTAGATTTCAACAACTTCTTTTATTATTTGTTTCATTATAGGCAAGCTCTGGTTGTATTTATCAATATTAAATTCTTGCTTTAAAATTCCATTTATTCTTTCTGCCACAGCATTTTCATAAGGATCTGAATTTTGTGTCATACTACATTTTATTTTACTTTTATTGAGTAGTTTTTGATATTCATTAGCGCAATATTGTAAACCTCTATCTGAATGATGTATTAATGATAAATCCCTGTCTTTCCTGTGCTTTACTGCGTTTTCCAAAGCGACCAAAGTGCTTTGCGTATTCATATTATCAGCCACATTAAAGCCCATTATTTTCTTAGAGTACGCATCGGTTACTAGACTTAAATAATACGGATTCTCTCTTTTTCCAATATAGGTGATGTCCGATACCCAGACTTGTTCCGGCCGCTGGATTTATAACTCTAGAATCTGGTTTTGATGTTTCCTGAATCGATGATGCGAGTTCGTTGTTATATGATAGGAACGTTTAGGTATAATTAATAAATGATTAGCTCTAAGTATATTAATAAATTTATCCCTACCTGTTTTTAGTTGTTTTAATTCATTATTTAAAAGAAAATATAACTTTTTTACTCCTATTCTAGGCATAGTTTGTCTGATTTCTAAAACCATAGAAACCACTGTTATAGCATTAGATTGTCTAGTTATTCTTCTTTTTATTTTTCGATAATAAACCTGTCTATCTACCCCAAACAAAGTACAGGCAAACATTACTGTTTGTTTTTGTTGTTCTTTAAAATGATCGCTTTCTTGTCAGCTACAAAAGCTTGTCGCTCAAGAAGCGCTTTCTGTTTCTCTAATAATTTAACTTGAGCCTCAAGTTCCATTATCTTCTGTTCGGGTGATTTGGGCATATTGAAAGGAATTTGATTTTCCCAATCAAAGTTACCAAATTTTCTAAGCCAATTAACAACAGTTTTTCTACATTGAATCTCATATTTCTTTGTAGCTTCAGTAGTTGTGAGTTGTCCTTGCTCAATTTCTTGAACAATTTGTAGTTTAAAAGACATTGAATAGTCTTTTTGGGTTCGCTTCACATAGCGAGTTGTTTCTAGGTTTTCCATTAAGATACTTTTTTGTGTACCGCTATTTCAGGACGGGACATCATTAAAAAAGAAAACCCTGATATCATAATTGACAGCCAGGGTTTAATTTTATAAATCATCTATTCTTTATTAAATACTTAATCTAAATTCTTCTATAACCGGATTTGCTTTTGCAAAATCAGTTTCTTGTATGAAAACCTCAACAGCCGAACCCGAACTTCCAAAACCTGCTAATCTAGCAGATTGAATATTATCTTTCATCACTGTATCAACACCTGCTGCTTCAATTTTTTCTTTCAAAGCTAGTGCCAATATTTCACTTCCTGAAAACACTTTCATTAATCCCATGGTATTTTATTTTATGTTATTTTGTATCCTCTTCTTCCTCATCCTCTTCTTCACCTTCTTCAATTTCGAAAAGATAAGGCTCTACCATCATTTTATCAGCAAGACTTTCTATTCGTTCTGAAAGTCTGTCTGCGAAGATAATGCGTTGTGTTTTACTGATACTGTTTGACATACGCATCAATTTAGTTTCATGGCGTAATTTCAATATCGGATCTGCGTCATCAATAATAAACATTTTCAATCTGTTTACATTAAAACCTGCAGTCGTAAACATTTCGTTCAGCTTAATTGGCGTTCCTATCAAAACATCAACTCCACCTGAAATATAATTTTTATCATATTCCATATCACCTCTGTCGTGCACTCCGTAAACTACCAAATCAGTATATCTTTCGAATTTTTCGAAGATAGCTTCCATTTCTAACACCTTAGCTTTGTCTTCTACAATAATCAAAGCTCGAGGCGATTGCTCTCCCTCGCAAACTAACTGTTGAATCACATTGATCACAATAGTAGTTGATTTTCCACTTCCCTTTGGAGCGATAATAATACAGTCGGCACCACTTTTCAAAGTAGAAAAAGTTTCTTTTTGTAACTTGTTTGCTTCGGTTAAACCGTTATCAACTAATCCTTCTCGTAACTTTTCGTTTATTTTCTTTAATTTCATTTGGTATTATTGAAAGAGTAAAAACAGTAAAATTGAATTCCAATCTCTGTCTTTTAATCATTAATTTATTTTTATTTACTGGCAAACAGCTTCACATCATTCTCAGAAATTTCAATTCCTCCAAGGATAATCAAACGTTCCACTACATTACGTAATTCACGAATATTTCCGGTCCAATCGTATTCTTGCAATAGTTTGACAGCATCACCAGAGAATTTTTTCACTGCATTTCCCTGCTCAGAAGCAATTTTATCTGAAAAATGAGAAATCAGCATCGGAATATCTTCGCGTCTTTCATTCAATGAAGGTACTTTGATCAGGATTACGGCCAGTCTATGGTATAAATCCTCACGGAAACGACCTTCGGCAATTTCGACTTTCAAATCTTTATTGGTAGCCGCCATAACGCGAACGTCCACTTTAATATCTTTATCTGCTCCTACTCTTGTAATTACGCTTTCTTGTAATGCACGTAATACTTTGGCTTGAGCCGAAAGACTCATATCGCCAATTTCATCCAAGAAAATGGTTCCTTTATCAGCAGCTTCAAATTTACCAGCGCGATCTTTTACCGCTGACGTAAAAGCTCCTTTTACGTGTCCAAACAATTCACTTTCTATCAATTCAGAAGGAATCGCAGCACAATTCACTTCGATTAAAGGAAAGTTTGCGCGTTCACTTTTCTCATGCAATTGATGCGCCACTAATTCCTTTCCGGTTCCGTTTGGCCCCGTTATAAGCACTCGCGCATCTGTTTGAGCTACTTTATCAATCATCACTTTTATGTGACCAATTGCTTCACTATCCCCAATCATTTCGTAATTCTTGCTGACTTTTTTTCTTAAAATCTTATTTTCAACTACAAGTTGTTTTTTATCTAAGGCGTTTCTTACCGTATTCAACAATCGGTTTAAATCTGGTGGTTTTGAGATATAATCAAAGGCACCCAGTCGCATCGTATTAATAGCCGTTTCCATATCACCATGACCGGAGATCATAACAATGGGAATTTCTGGTTTTATTTTTTTAACTGCTTCAAGCAATTCAACACCATCCATTTTAGGCATCTTTATATCGCACAAAACAAGATCGTAATCGTTATTTTTTATTTTCTCATAACCGGCAACACCATCTTCTGCATCTTCAACCTGATAGGTATCGTTCTCTTCAGAGAGTATTTTTGTAAGTACTCTTCGAATCGCTGCTTCGTCTTCTATGATTAATATTTTACTCATATCTATTTTAATTATTAGTATTTAGCTTTTTGAAGTTTCGTCTAAACGAAGTAATGAAAAACCAAATAAACTTTAATACTTAAGCCATTTGTATAATTCTTTCCATGTAGGTTTCTTTCCATACATCAAAATTCCAACACGATATATTTTTGCTGCAAACCAAACTACTGAAAAGAAGGTTGCAAATAACAGGGTTACGGAAATAGCAATTTGCCACAAAGGTACGCCAAACGGAATTCGCATTAACATAACAATAGGTGATGTGAGCGGAATCATAGAAAAAACAACTGCTAAAGTCCCGTGCGGATCATTCATTACACTAAAAAACCCTACATAAACACTCAGCATTAGAGGCATAATGATAGGTAGAAGAAATTGTTGTGAATCAGTTTGATTATCAACAGCGGCTCCAATTGCAGCGTAAAAAGAACTGTATAGAAAGTATCCTCCAATGAAATAAACGACAAAACCAATCAATATACTCGCAATTGGCAAGTTCCACAACTCCTTGATATACATTTGTGCAGTACCAGACAATTCATGCTGTGCCTGACCCATCAATTCAGGTGAAACCCTTGCTGTTGGACCAACATTTACCCCAAAAAATACCGAAGCGGCAAACATCAGCGAAAGTCCTATTACAGCCCATATAAAAAACTGAAGGATTCCTGCCAGTGAGGTTCCGATAATCTTACCAATCATCAACTGAAATGGCTTTACCGATGAGATAATTATCTCGATAATACGATTTGTTTTTTCTTCTATCACACTTCGCATCACCATATTACCATAAATGATAATAAACATCATAATCAGGTATCCAAATCCACCTCCAATGGCAATTTTTATTTCATTAAGCCCTTTTACACTTTGCTCACCTGAAGCCTTTGCCAAGCTTATGTTAACCTTTGACTGGGCATTTCT
This sequence comes from Flavobacterium gillisiae, assembly GCF_900107635.1. Taxonomy (GTDB): domain Bacteria; phylum Bacteroidota; class Bacteroidia; order Flavobacteriales; family Flavobacteriaceae; genus Flavobacterium; species Flavobacterium gillisiae. Next base: position 618,563 of record NZ_FNRD01000001.1, on the reverse strand, counting down.
AATCGCCAAAGTATCCAAATTAGCTTTTACTAGATTGGTTTTAGTGATTTTATTGGCAACGATATTCTGAACCTTTTCTATACACGATATACTCGGACTACTGTTAGATATAAATTGAATTTTATTTTCTAAGTCGGTAGCATTAGTGGTATTCGGGATCAGCAACAAACCCTCATAATTTTCATTAGTGATACTATCTTTTAAGAATTTCGAATCAATTAAAGATAAATCAAGGTATTTATATTCACTTTTCGGATTGTTTTGCGCTATAAACTCTTTGACAAACAAACCTGATTCATCATGAATCGCAATTCGTTTTGTTTCTGCTTTCATCGAACTTAAATACCCCACAAATGCGGCAATACCCACAAATAGCAGCGGACTTAAAAAGGTCATAACTATAAAAGATTTATTACGCACTTTGGCAATAAACTCTCTTTTTATGATTAATGAAATAATACTCATTTAGATTTTTTATTTATGATTAACGTTTTTTGATTTCAGAAATCTAAAATCATAACATTAAAAATTATTTACTTTTCGCTTACTGTTTGAATAAAGATATCGTTGACACTTGGAATTTTTTCGACAAAATGAGTGACTTGTCCTCTTTGTGTCAAGACCTGCAGCAGTTCATTTGGCATAGCATTACCCAATTGGATTTCCAGTTTCAATTCTTTGCCCAGAGATTTAAAATTCGCAGGAGATACCGTAAACTTTTGAGTAATATCATACATCAGACCTTCTACATTATCAGATACAATACCTACCTCAAAACTATTGGTTTTAAATTGGCGTTTAACATCGTCTAACTTTCCTTCAATCAGCTTATTTGATTTATGGATTAGAGCAATATGATCACACAATTCTTCGACACTTTCCATACGGTGTGTAGAAAATATAATCGTAGCTCCCTCATCTCGCAACGCCAGAATTTCATCTTTAATTACATTTGCATTCACTGGATCAAAACCAGAAAAAGGTTCATCAAAAATCAACAATTTAGGTTTGTGCAAGACACAAACGACAAATTGAATTTTTTGAGCCATCCCTTTAGAAAGTTCTTGAATTTTTTTATTCCACCACCCTTGAATTCCTAATCTATCAAACCAATATTCCAATTGTTTTTTGGCTTCTGCTTTTGACAGCCCTTTCATTTGAGCCAAATACAAACATTGCTCGCCCACTTTCATACTCGTATATAACCCTCTTTCTTCTGGAAGATAGCCTATGTATTGTACGTGTTTGGGCTGCAGTTTTTCACCGTCAAGGATGATCTCACCGCTATCAGGCAACGTAATTTGATTTATGATTCGGATTAAAGATGTTTTTCCGGCACCATTTGGACCTAAAAGTCCATAAATACTGCCTTTAGGAACTGTTAATGAAACTTCGTTAAGCGCCACATAATCACCATATTGCTTTACGACTTTATTGACTTCAAGTAGAGTACTCATGCTGAAATTTGAATTTGTGTAAAAGTAAATAATTAGTATCGAAATAGATATAATTGTTACATAAAAAAACCCACCCTTATTTTCACAAGGATGGGAAACTTATATTTAATTTTTAACCTTTATAAAAATTAAGAAAACATATCTTTTACTTTCTCGAAAAATGATTTGTCGGATTTTTCAGGATTTGGAACGAAATGTTCATCACTCATATTATTTTCGAAAAATAACTTTTGCTCTTTACTTATCGTTTTAGGAGTCCATACATTTACATGTACTAATAAATCACCACTTGCGTAGCCATTTATATTGGGAATACCTTTTCCTTTAAGTCTAAGAATCTTACCAGATTGAATTCCTTCTTCTAATTTGATTCTTACTTTTCCGTTTATAGCTTCGATGTCTTTTGAAACTCCGAGAACCGCTTCAGGAAAACTGATGTATAAATCATAATGCAAGTTCTCTCCTTCGCGCTTCAAGAATTCATGCTCTAGTTCTTCAATAGCCACAATCAAATCTCCTGGAACACTGTTTCCTGGCGCATCGTTTCCTTTGTTAGAAACTTTTAACTGCATTCCATCAACAACTCCCGCAGGGATTTTTATAGAAACCGTTTCATCTTCAACAATCATCCCTTGAGAATCAGCTTCTGAAGGTTTTTTATCTAGAATCTGACCTGACCCGCCACAGGTAGGACAGGTAGATGCTGATTGCATTCTTCCTAGAATCGTATTAGTAACACGCATTACTTGTCCTTGCCCATTACAGGTAGAACAAGTTCTATAAGACACACCTGGCGCCTGAACTTTACGTTTTACTTTTACTTTTTTCTCAACACCATTGGCAATTTCCTCTAATGTCAATTTCACTTTGATTCGTAGGTTGCTTCCTTTAGTTCTGCGTTGACCTCCGCCTCCGCCACCAAATCCGCCACCACCACCAAAGGCACTACCGAAAATGTCGCCAAATTGGCTGAAGATATCATCCATATTCATTCCAGCATGACCTCCGCCTCCGCCAAAACCTCCAGAACCATCAAAAGCGCGATGACCTAATTGATCGTATTGTGCTCTTTTATTTGGATCGCTTAATATTTCATAAGCTTCAGCAGCTACTTTGAATTTTTCTTCTGCCGATTTGTCTCCAGGGTTTTTGTCAGGATGATGCTCTAACGCTTTTTTTCTGTAAGCTTTCTTTATCGCTGCTGCATCAGCACCTTTTGAAATACCTAATACCTCGTAAAAATCTTTTTTCATCTTTATTTTTTCTTATGAAAATAGGGACGCAATCACTTGTGTCCATAATTGTACATATTATTGTCCTATAACAACTTTAGGAAATCGAATAATTTTATCACCTAATTTGTATCCTTTTTCAAGTACGTCTACAATTTTTCCTTTCATATTTGGAGCAGGAATTTGAGTAATTGCTTCAGCAAAATCAGCATCAAATGCATCACCAGCTTTAACTTCTACCTGTTCTAATCCTTTTGAAACTAGCGTACTTTTCAATTTTTCATGAATAAGCTCTACCCCTTTCAAAAGTAATTGGTCATCCGATTTAAGTATTTCGACCATCGCTCTGTCAAAATCATCTAAAACAGGCAACATAGCTAAAAGAACTTCTTGATTTGCTGTCTTATACAATTCAATACGTTCTTTTGAAGTTCGTCTTTTATAATTTTCAAATTCTGCAAATAATCGTAAATATTTATCTTTTTCTTTCGCTAAGTCTTGCGTCAATTGCTCTTCAACACTTAACTCATCAGCAACAATTTGCTCTTCACTCGCATTGTTATCTAATGTTACATCATCCATCTCTTTATCGATTTCTGTATTTTCAGTAGTCATATTACCTGTATTTTTAAAAATATTCTTAAACTTCATTTTTTTCACTTTTCTTTGAATTGCAAAAGTACTGCCAATTCTAACTAAATGTCAAATTGTCATTCTTTTTTTTAATAGCAATTATTTACGATAGACGGAATTATAGTCTATCTTTTTTATAATTATTTAAATTTTAATAAAATTTTAAGACTATTACGGTTTTGTTTCTATAAGTTTGTTATCGGTTCTAATCTAGATTAAATTTTTAATCTGTTAAAAAACAAATTTAAGGTTGGTTTCTAAATATTATTAATTCAAGAATACCTTATATTAAAAAAAGCTTTGTTTACTAACAAAGCTTTTTTTTATGCGTAAAATTTAATTTACAATACCGCGTTTTTCAAACCTTCAAAATCAAGAGAAACCTGCTCTCCAGTTACTAAGTTTTTAAGTGAATACAAATTTGATGCAATCTCTTGCTCTCCTATTATTACCGCAAAAGGAATGTTTCTTTTATCAGCATGCTGAAACTGTTTTGCCATTTTTGCATTATCCGGATACAGTTCTACTTTTATCCCTGCGGCTCTTAATTTTCGTATCGCCTGTAATGCATAAAAAGCTTCGGCATCACCGTAATTAATAAACAACGCCTTTGATGTTGCAGTAACGGTTTCAGGGAAAAGATTCAACTCTTCCACAACTAAATAGATGCGGTCCAATCCAAAAGAAATCCCAACTCCACTCATATTTTTCAATCCGAAAATTCCAGTCAAATCATCATAACGACCTCCACCTCCAATGGAACCCATAGCAACTTCTTTAGGAGGCGCTACTTCAAATATTGCTCCAGTGTAATAATTCAATCCACGTGCAAGCGTAACATCAAGATCTAGTATTGCCGATGCCAATCCTAATTTCATTACATTTTCACAAATGAAACGCAATTCTTCCACTCCTTTCATCCCTTCTTCTGAAGAAGCTAAAAGAAGCGCTAGTTTTTCGATTTTCTCAGCAATTGTTCCAGTGAAATTAAAAAGTGGTTGCACTTTTTCTATGGCAGCTGCTCCAATTCCTTTTTCAATCATTTCCTTTTTTACACCATCCTCGCCTATCTTGTCTAGTTTATCAAGCGCAACAGTAAAGTCAATCAATTTGTCAGAAGCACCAATCACTTCAGCAATTCCTGATAATATTTTTCTATTGTTAATTTTAACGGTCACTCCTTTCAATCCTAATTCCGTAAAAACAGTGTCGTAAAGCTGTACTAATTCTACTTCTTGCCATAAAGACTTTGACCCAACTACGTCAGCATCACATTGAAAAAACTCTCTAAAACGTCCTTTCTGAGGTCTATCCGCACGCCAAACTGGTTGGATTTGGTATCTTTTAAACGGGAATTCAATATCATTCTGATGTTGCACTACATAACGAGCAAAGGGAACAGTCAAATCATAACGCAAGGCTTTCTCAGAAATACTCGCTGTCAACTTTGTACTATCCTTATTTTCCAAATGTGCCGCATTGGCTTTCGCCAAAAAATCCCCAGAATTTAGAATCTTGAAAATCAAACGATCTCCTTCTTCACCATATTTCCCCATTAAGGTTTCTGAATTCTCAAATGATGGTGTTTCTATCGGTTGAAAACCAAATTTCTCGAAATTATTCTTAATGATTTGGATAATATATTGACGTTTTGCCACCTCAGCAGGTGAAAAATCTCTTGTTCCTTTGGGGATGCTCGGTTTTGATGCCATTATTTTTAATTTAGGTTTTACTATTTAGGATTCGGGATTCTATCAATTGGCAAAAAATTTCCAATTCGTAAACTCCCAATTCGTAAATTCAGGTTGCAAATATCTTATTTTTAAAATAAATAATACTCCTTCCAAAACAAACTTGTAACAAAAACTGTATTTTCGTGTCAAACTACCATGATGTTAAATTTATTCAAAGAAAACGTACGAATTGCTTTTGGTTCTATTAGGACCCAAATATTGCGTACCTCGCTCACCGTATTAATTATCGCTATAGGAATTACAGCTTTAGTAGGTATTCTGACTGTGGTTTCTGCCTTGGAGAATACTATCTCTTCTGATTTTGCATCCATGGGAGCTAATACTTTTAACGTCAAGCAATACGAAAACAATACCCAAAGACGAGGCGGTGACGAACGCGAAATTATAAACCCTATAATCTCGTACCCCGAAGCAGTCGATTTTAAAAACAAATACGATTATCCCTTTACAGAAACTTCCCTATCCTTTACAGCAACTTCTACTGCAGAGGTAAAATACGAAGCGACAAAAACAGATCCTGAAATTGCGGTTGTAGGTGTTGACGAATATTTTATGACCAACTCGGGTTTAGAAACAAGCTTAGGACGAAATTTTACAGGTTTTGATATTGATAACAATAACTACGTTTGTATCGTAGGTTCCGATTTTGGTAAAGGATTACTTAAAGACACAAACCCTATTGGAAAAACAATTTCGATACGTGGCGCAAGGTTTAAAGTAATTGGCATATTAAAAGAAAAAGGTTCCACTTTTGGGAACAAACAAGATTTAAGAGTTTTAATCCCAATACAAGTCGCTCGATCCTTATTTACAGCACCAAACATTAATTACACAATGAGCATCATGGTTTCCAATAAAGAATTATTGGATCAAGCAATTGACCACGCCATCATTACGATGCGTAATGTTAGAAAGTTAAGCCCCGTGAGAGACAATAATTTTGGGGTTGTACGTAGTGACGATCTTATTAATAGAATCCTTGGTATCACAAAATACCTTGGTTTAGCTTCCTGGTTGATAGGAATTATTACCGTTTTAGGATCTTCTATTGCCTTAATGAATATCATGATTGTTTCGGTAACCGAAAGAACGCGAGAAATAGGAGTAAGAAAAGCATTGGGAGCCAAAAGATCTACCGTTGCCATTCAGTTTTTTATTGAGACCTTACTTATTGGTCAACTAGGCGGAATAGTGGGAATAATTTTAGGAATCTTAATCGGTTTCGGAATCGCGACTGCTTTAAGTTTTGCGTTTGTCATTCCTTGGGGCGCCATTATGGCTGCTTTTTTAACCAGTTTCATGGTTGCTATTGTATCTGGATTATATCCTGCGATCAGAGCGGCATATCTGGATCCAATTGAAGCTTTACGATACGAGTAATGTTTGAGTTTTCTGATATGAAGTATTGAAAAGGAAACTAATCGATTGCTTCTATAAGTCGGTAATTGTGATCCCGACAAAGGAAATATCATTTAAAAAGGCTCAGCAAGTGGAGATTCCTCCTTCGTCGGAATGACAAGATAAGTTTTTTGTTGACTCCAAAAAAATTGCTGGATATTAAATCGTTCCTCGAATCATTCTGTCATTGCCATAAATATCTTTTCGTAATTCAATGTTTTTGAAATTCGTTTTCTCCAGCAAAGCGACCATATCTTTCCCTAAATATTGATTAATCTCGAAGAATAATTGTCCGTTTTCTAAAAGGTTTTTCTGTGCCAATGCTGCGATTTTTTTATAAAAAATCAGTGCATCATCATCCTCTACAAAAAGAGCTAAATGAGGTTCGTTATTCAAAACATTTTTCTTTATTTCCTGTTTCTCTAAATTCCGTACATAGGGAGGATTAGAAACAATGATATCAAACTGCTGATTTAAATCGGCTGTTTCTAGAATGTTCTGAGTTATAAATGCTACATCGACTTGGTTTATTACTGCATTTTTTTTGGCCGTAGCCAAAGCCTTTTCAGAAACATCAATTGCGTACACCTTAGCATTCGGTATGTTTTTAGCCAATGAAATAGCAATGCACCCGCTTCCCGTTCCAATATCAAGAATCTTTAAATCTTTAAATCGTTCAGTGTTTGAATTCCCCTTAATAATCCATTCCACCAATTCTTCTGTCTCAGGTCTCGGAATCAATACATCGTCATTTACCTCAAAATCCAAACCATAAAAACTAGTTTTTCCCAGCAAGTACTGAATTGGAATTTCCAATTTCAATGGCTCTAGGATTGAATTCCAAAGAACCATTTCCTCTTCTGAAAAAACCAATTCAGGATCCAGAGCTAAATCAATTCTTTTTAACTGACGCTTTTCCTCTAGAATCAGGTAAAAAAAACTCTCTGCTTCGCCTTCATCATATATTGGAAGTAGTTCTTGAATAAATTGGCTTCTGTATTCTTTAATTTTCATGATGTTTGTATTTCAACTTTCTGAAATTATTTTTTAAACTACTCCTTCTTATTCCTCTTTCAATATTTAAAAAAATAAGAACTAGGAATTTCGAATGTTCAATTTTGAAATTTTATAATTTCTTCAACATCCAAACTGGACAAGAGACATGTCCCGTACTTCCCATAGGAGCGTCGATGTATTCGAAACCTACTTTTTTGTATAATTTTTGAGCATCATGCATAAAAGGCATCGTTTCTAGATAACAATTTTCGAAACCAAATTCTTTCGCGCTTTGCAGACAAACAGCCATTACCTGACTTCCTATCCCCTGACCACGTGTTTCAGGCAGAAAATACATTTTCTGTAATTCACAAATCGTCTCAGCTTCATTTTCAAGAGGAGCAACTCCTGCCGAGCCTACTATTTTTCCATTATTTTCGACAACATAATAAACCGATTTGGGCTTATTGTATTCCTCAAACATTAAATCTAAATACGGATCAGCATATGCCGTTCCTACTTTTGGGATATTCAATTCGTCAAAAACCATTCGTATTAACTGAGCAACGGCTTCATTATCCTTTTTTTCGATCTTTCTAATAACCAAATTTTCCATTTTGTATAACTGCTTGTTTATAAAAACACAAAAATAGAAATTGTTTATTGTTATTTTCAGAAGTTTTAAAACTAATCTCAAAGATTATACGCTAACCTCAAAAATAACTACTTTTGCATGGTGAAGATACATGAAAAATACATCGAGCGATGCATCCAATTAGCCAAAAATGGCTTAGGAACCACCTATCCTAATCCGATGGTGGGCAGTGTTATTGTTTATGAAGATAGAATTATAGGGGAAGGCTGGCATAAAAAAGCGGGTGAACCTCATGCCGAAGTAAATGCCATCAATTCCGTAAAAGACAAATCACTATTAAAAAAATCCACCATTTATGTAAGCTTAGAACCTTGCAGTCATTTTGGAAAAACACCTCCTTGTTCTGATTTAATCATCAGAAATGAAATTCCAGAGGTAGTTATTGGAACGGTTGACCCAAATGAAAAAGTGGCTGGAAACGGAATAAAAAAATTAATCGAAGCCGGAACAAAGGTAACTGTTGGTATTCTTGAGAACGAATGCCACGAGTTGAACAAGCGATTTTTTACTTTTCATCAAAAGAAAAGACCTTATATTATTTTAAAATGGGCAGAAAGCCAAGACGGTTTCATTTCTCCAAAAGTAAAATCAGAACAAAAACCAGTTTGGATCACAAATAGCTATTCGAGACAATTAGTTCATAAATGGAGAAGTGAGGAACAGGCTATTCTTGTGGGAACACAAACAGTCATTGATGACAATCCAAAATTAGATGTGAGAGATTGGATGGGAAACAATCCTGTCCGAATCGTTTTGGATCAAAAAAATCGCATAGCAGAAAACAGCCATGTATTTGACAATCAAATAAAAACAATTGTTTTTTCAAAAGCAGCAACTAATATCAACAAAGAAAACCTTATCTTTGATATCGTTGATTTTGAAAAAAATATAGCAAGCCAAGTGGCAGATGCGATATACAAACCTCAAATTCAATCGGTGATCATAGAAGGAGGCCGACAAACATTACAAACTTTCATTGATGCTAATCTCTGGGATGAAGCACGAGTTTTTAAAGGCAACATCCTCTTTAAAGAAGGCACGAAGGCTCCGATACTAAGCGGATCTTATTTGGAAAAACACTTAATCTGTCAAGATGAACTCATAATATCCAGAAACCATGATTAATGCAATTATTTTTGATTTTGGGGATGTCTTTATCAATTTAGACAAACAAGCCACCGTTGATGGACTAAAAAATCTAGGACTTACGCAGTGGAATGAGGATTTAGACCTGTTAAATATTCAATTTGAAACTGGTAAAATATCCCAAGAAAAATTTATTGGCGGTATTCAAAAACACATTCCTAACGCTAGTACAGAGGAGATTTTAAAGGCATGGAGTGCCATTTTACTAGATTTCCCTTTGTATCGATTGGAATTTCTACAAATGCTTTCTAAAAAATACCGCTTGTTTTTACTTAGCAATACTGATGCTATCCACATCGAAACATTCGAACAAAATAATGGCGCCTCTTTTTACGGTGATTTTTACAAGTGCTTTGAAAAAGTATATTTCTCCTTTGAAATAGCCATGAGAAAGCCAAATCTTGAAATTTACAACTACGTTTTAAACAAACATGATTTGCAAGCAAAGCGCACCTTATTCATCGATGATAAAAAAGAAAACACAGACGCAGCATTATCACTGGGATTTCAAGTTTGGAATCTACAGGTAGGCAAAGAAGATGTGGTAGACTTATTCAATAAAAACATAATTTAGAAAATCCCATTTGGAAATAAAAGACACCTACAATACCATCGAATTTGAGTCGGAAGAAATACTACATAAAGAAAAAAACAGTAAGTTTTTTGGCTCTGCCTTTCCTATTCAATCAGAAGACGAAGTAAAAACCATCATTGATGGTTTAAGAAAAAAACATCCAAATGCAGGTCATTTCTGTTATGCCTACCAAATAGGTACCGACACCCTTTCTTATCGAGCCAATGATGACGGAGAACCGAGCAATAGCGCTGGCATGCCTATTTATGGCCAAATTCAGTCCTTTTCTCTTACAAACACACTCGTAGTAGTCGCCCGGATTTTTGGAGGCGTTAAACTAGGCGTGGGCGGATTAATATCCGCTTACAAAGCAACCGCTCAACTAACGCTTGAAAGTTGTGAAATTATCGAAAAAACGATCGATATCCATTATCAGGTTTCATTTGATTATAAAAACATGAATAAAGTCATGCGAGTAATTAAAGAAAAAAAGCTAGAAATCGTAACTCAAGAAATGGAGATAAACGAAGAAACAGGATTGCCGATTGGGAAAATAGAGGTGAAAACGCGAAAAAAAAATGCCGAAATGATTTTCGACATTTTTAATTCACTGTTTGAAATAGATATTAAAATTAAAGAATAATTATTTTTTATCCTTAATTTTTACATATTCAAAAGCTTCTCAGTAACATACTCTGGAGGAGCGGTCGGACGAGCCGTTTTCATATTAACAAAAACCAATATTGAGTTGGCAATTGTTAACAACTCCCCTTGTTCGTTGTAAATTTCATAATCAAACTCAATCTTCACGGAAGTCTGACTTTTAAAAATAGTTTTTACCCTCAAAAGGTCATCGTATCGGGCTGGTTTTTTATAATTTATATTCAAGGAAACTACCGGAAGCATAATACCGTTATCTTCCATCCATTTATAAGAAATCCCAATGTTTCTAAGCCATTCCACACGTCCCATCTCAAAATACTGAGCATAATTCCCATGATAAACAACCCCCATCTGATCCGTTTCAGCATACCTTACCCTTACGTTAAATTCGTGTTCCTTCATACTATAATTTATTTATTTTGTATTAAAATTTTACCATCTAAATACTACTTACAACAATAATATTACATAATCAACCCCTAAATATTTTTTTTTACAGAAATTTGTTCACATATTTGTTACCCCGAAAAATAGTGCTTTTTTAAGCATTATTTAATAAGACAACGATTACTAAATAAAATAATTTACCTAGAATTTATGAACAAAACTGCTCAATCAGTATGGGAAAACTGTTTGTCTTTTATAAAAGACAACATTCAGGATCAAGCATTCAAAACTTGGTTTGAACCAATTAAATCAGTTGAACTTACCGATAACGCATTATATATTCAAGTACCAAGTAAATTTTTCTACGAATGGTTAGAAGAGCACTATGTAAAATTATTAAAAGTAGCCTTAACTAAAGAACTTGGTAAAAACGCAAAGTTACTTTATAAAATCAAGATGGAAAACACATATGGCAACAAACAACCGTTTACGGAACAATTGCCAAGTGCAAACCGCGCACCTATGAAACCTCAAAATATTGATGCTCCTTTTAAAAATCTCGACCCGGAATTAAAAAATCCTTTTGTAATACCTGGAATCAGAAATTTAAAAATTGAATCACAACTGAATGCAAACTATAGTTTTGATAACTTTCTTGAAGGAGACTCAAACAGATTAGCACGTTCAGCAGGTATGGCTGTTGCCAATAAACCAGGAGGAACTTCATTCAACCCATTATTAATTTTTGGTGGTGTAGGATTAGGTAAAACACACTTAGCACACGCGATAGGTGTAGAAATTAAAGATAAATATCCAGAAAAAACAGTTTTATACATTTCAGCTGAAATTTTCACCCAACAATATATTGATTCGGTAAAGAAAAATAACCGAAATGATTTTATACACTTCTATCAGCTTATTGATGTTTTAATTATTGACGATGTGCAATTCCTTTCCGGTAAATCTGGAACACAGGATGTATTTTTCCACATCTTCAATTACTTACATCAAAATGGAAAACAAGTGATTCTTACTTCTGATAAGGCACCAGTTGACATGCAAGATATCGAGCAACGCTTATTATCTCGTTTCAAATGGGGATTGTCTGCAGAATTGCATCAGCCAGATTACGAGACAAGAATTTCTATCTTGAAAAATATCTTGTATCGTGATGGTGTTGAAATTCCAGAAGAAATCATAGAATACGTAGCCCGGAATATCAAATCGAATGTTAGAGAACTTGAAGGAGCTATAATCTCTCTAATTGCTCAATCTTCTTTCAACAAAAAAGAAGTAACGATCGAATTAGCAAAAAGCGTCGTTGAAAAATTCGTAAAGAATGTAAAACGTGAAATTTCGATTGATTATATTCAGAAAACAGTTTCTGATTATTTCCAATTGGATTTAGAAACTTTACAGTCGAAAACTAGAAAAAGACACGTAGTACAAGCAAGACAATTAGCCATGTTTTTTGCGAAGAAATTCACAAAAGCATCTTTAGCGAATATTGGATCTCAAATTGGGGATCGCGATCACGCTACTGTATTACACGCTTGTAAAACAGTTGACAATCTTGTAGCTACCGACAAACAATTCAAGAAATTTGTTGAAGATATCCATAAAAAATTAACGCTATAAACGCATCATGTCTGTAAAAATTTTAATGGTGTGTTTGGGAAATATCTGTCGATCACCACTGGCCGAAGGTATTTTAGCCTCAAAACTTCCCAAAAATAAATTCACTGTAGATTCTGCAGGAACAGGATCTTGGCATATAGGTCATGCTCCAGATACACGTTCGATAGCGGCGGCAAAAAATCACAACCTTGACATTTCTAATCAAAGAGGACGCCAATTCAAAACTGCCGATTTTGACACTTATGATTATATCTATGTAATGGACAATTCTAATTATACGGATGTAATTAGTCTTACAGAAAACCCAGCCCACAAAGACAAAGTACAAATCATCTTAAATGAATTGTATCCAAACGAAAACGTAGACGTTCCAGATCCTTATTTCGGAATGACAAACGGATTTGAGATTGTCTATGCTATGCTAGATGAAGTTTGTGATATCATCGCCGACAAATTAATAGCTAAGCACGCTTAAATTAGCATTCTTTGGATTTTTAAACTTGTTGAAAGGTTTGATTATCTATTTAATCCTCTATTTTTGTCAAATAACTTTGATTAAAGAACATAAACGTACCCATAATGAAACCAGCTACTCTTTTAGGAAAACTATATTTAATCCCTACAACAATGGGAGATTGTGACCCGATGGATGTTTTACCGCAGACTGTAAAAAGAACTATAGATTTCATTGATTACTATATTGTTGAGAATGAAAAAACAGCTCGTAAATCAATCAAAGAAGTACATCCCGAAAAAAAACAATCAGAGTTAATTCTTTTTGTTTTGAACAAACGTACCGAAGTGAAAGAGCACCAAGACTTCATCCAACCTTTATTAGAAGGTAAAAATGTTGGTCTAATGAGTGAAGCGGGATGTCCTGGCGTAGCAGATCCTGGCGCTGTAATTGTTAAACTGGCACACGAAAAAGGCATTCAAGTGGTTCCGTTAGTAGGACCTTCTTCTATCCTTTTAGCTATGATGGCCTCAGGAATGAATGGTCAAAGCTTTACATTTCATGGTTATTTACCTATTGACAAAGATGAAAAAAGAGCTAGTTTTAAAACTCTAGAAAGAACCTCTTTCGAAAAAAATCAGTCGCAAATTTTCATTGAAACACCGTACCGTAATAATAACTTGTTAGAAGATTTATTACAGACTTTGCATCCAGAAACCCATTTATGTGTCGCCACAGACATCACATTACCAACCGAATACATAAAAACTAAGAGAATTTCGGCTTGGAAAAAAGAGACAATCGACTTGCACAAACGTCCGACCATCTTTATTATCCATAAAATGTAATTTTTTAACTACAAAAACAATAATTTTTATATATTAGCATCTCTAAACCTTTAAACTATTTAAAATGAAAGTAACTAGTAGAGATGTACGTGTATTTGTTTTAGGCATGCTAGCTTTTTTAGTATTCGAATCAATCTATAATTGGGAAGATTCAAAACAAGCATTTTTGTCCGGATACAATTACTCAAAGTGATAATTAACAGTGTCATTTTTATATTACTAAAAGATTAAACCATCTCTTCCAAAAACTATATCCTTTTCACAATTCTTAAAACTATTTAAAATGAAAGTAACCAAAAGAGATGTTCGTGTATTCCTATTAGGCACACTTGCTTTTTTTATATTTGAATCAATCTATAACTGGAAAGAAAACAAAAGTGATTTTTTAAAAGGCTGGAATGATGCCTCTAACAATAGGTAGCTAAAACCAATAAAAATGAAAGAAGCTAAAAAATTATTTACAGGAGTATTACTAACTATGGTTGCTCTATTTATTATAGAAAGCATATACAACTGGAAAGAATCTAAAGCGGCATTTATGAAAGCCTATGACGAGGGAAGAAATACTGCTTCTACTATCGTGATAAAATAAAACTCACTTCTATAAACTACAAAGCAATAACATTCTCTTCCAGAGACATAAAGACTAGGACAATTTTACTTTCAGATTCATACTAAACTAAAAATATTCGTTCTAAATGCTGATAATCAATATTTTATCATTAATTTTATTACCCCTTAATCTTTAACTTAATCAATTATGTTAAATTTTAAAAAAATATAATTATGAAAAACAGTATTTTTAAGGGAGGATTATTGGTAGTTATCATTTCTTTTATGACAGCTTGTAATCAAAAGAAAGAAGTTCCCGCAGTCATGGTTGACAAAGAGGCAATCAAAACTGAAATTCAAGCAATGGAAAATGCTTTTGCCGAATCCTACAATAACGGGACTACAGATGCAATAAATTATTATGCCGAAGATGCCGTTAGTTTTTCAAACGGTAAAATGCCCTTAGAAGGAAAAAAAGCGATTCATGAATCAATGAAAACCGAATTACTTACTTTCCCAAAAGGTGCAAAAATTGCCTTCGAAACTCAAGAAATCCATCCTTCAAATGACGGGAATATGCTAGTCGAAATTGGCGGATATAAGGTAACAGACTCGACAGGTACAAAAGTAAACAGTGGACATTTTATTAGTCTTTTTGAAAAAAAGGACGGAAAATACATTTGCATCAGAGATATGGGGAATTCAGATATGCCCATGACGAAAAAATAAAAACAATAAAGAAAGACACTCCGCAAGAAGTGTCTTTCTTTATTTTATCTAGTACTTCTGAATCTTAAAGAAACAGCATATTAACTCAAATCATTTGCTTACTTTTAGAGTACTAAAAAGATAAGTATGTCAAAACTTCCAAATATTGGTACGAGTATTTTTACTGTAATGTCCAAAATGGCTGCAGAACATGGAGCCATTAATCTTTCGCAGGGATTCCCTAACTTTCCTGTTGATGAACAGTTGACAAATATTGTTGCTCGATTAGCAAAAGAGAATGTGCATCAATACCTTCCTATGGCAGGCTACCCACCTCTATTATCTAACATAGCCCTTCTAGTCAAAAACTCCTACCGAAGAATTATTCTACCAGAAATAGAGATATTAGTAACTGCAGGCGCTACACAAGCAATTTTTACCACTATTCAGGCTTTAATACAGACTGACGACGAAGTAATTATACTTGATCCAAGTTATGACTGCTATGAAGCTCCTGTATTATTGTGCAATGCAACAGCAGTACGTGTTTCGCTAAACGATGATTATACTCCTAATTGGACTACTATAAGGAAAGCCTGTTCCGCGAATACTAAAATGATTATCATCAATAATCCGCATAATCCAACTGGAAAGATTCTGACGCAATCTGATTTTGAAGCATTAGAATCCTTACTGCAACAATTCCCGGACATTATTGTACTCTCTGATGAAGTCTATGAATACATCACTTTTGAAGAAAAACATATTTCGGCGCATACTCGTATCAATCTCCTGAACCGTTGCGTCATGGTTTCGTCGTTTGGGAAATCATTTCATGTCACAGGTTGGAAAGTAGGCTATCTTGTCGCCCCAGAACATTTAATGAAAGAAATTAAAAAAGTACATCAGTTTTTAGTTTTTAGTGTCAACAGTATTTGCCAAGTAGCAATAAGCGAGTACCTAGATATGGTTTCGGTTGACGGAATTGGAAGTTTATATCAAACGAAAAGGGATTACTTCAGAGAACTATTGAAAACAAGTAGGTTTAAACTCCTCCCTTGTGAAGGCACCTATTTTCAAGTAGCTTCCTACGCCGCTATTTCTAATGAAAATGATGTGGATTTTTGTAAACGATTAATCACGGAATATGGTGTGGCTGCGATTCCTATTTCGAGTTTCTACGAAAATGGAAAAGACCTTCATTTAATACGTTTTTGTTTTGCAAAAGACAATGCTACTCTAGAAGAAGCGGCAAAAAGGTTATGCAAAATCTAAGCCTATGAAATTTTGATTTTAATATGCGTGCATACTATTTAAATTTTTCTATATTTACAATACCAAAAAAATAAAACCAATTATGAGTTATACCGATAAAATGTTGCGCGACGATGCGCTAAAAGGAAAAGTAATAGTTGTTACTGGTGGCGGTAGCGGTTTAGGAAAAGCGATGACAAAGTATTTCCTAGAACTCGGCGCACAAGTAGCTATTACTTCAAGAGACATAGACAAGCTAAAAAATACTGCTTCAGAACTAGAGGCAGCAACCGGAGGAACTTGTTTGCCGCTACAATGTGACGTACGTCATTATGAAGAAGTTGAAAATATGCTACAAAGCGTATTGAAAGCTTTTGGAAAAGTGGATGTTTTGCTAAATAATGCAGCAGGAAATTTTATATCCCCAACAGAAAGATTATCTGCGAACGCGTTTGATACCGTTATTGATATCGTTTTAAAAGGAACTAAAAACTGTACACTCGCTTTTGGAAAACATTGGATTGACAGCAAACAAACATCTTCAACGGTGTTAAATATTGTAACTACTTACGCTTGGACAGGTTCAGCTTATGTTGTACCTAGCGCTACTGCAAAAGCAGGAGTTCTTGCGATGACGCGAAGTCTTGCTGTAGAATGGGCAAAATACGGAATCCGCACGAACGCAATTGCTCCCGGACCTTTCCCTACCAAAGGAGCTTGGGACAGATTGATGCCTGGCGATCTTGCTGAAAAGTTTGACATGGCAAAAAAAGTGCCGTTACAACGTGTAGGAGACCACCAAGAATTAGCCAATTTAGCCGCTTACATGGTTTCTGATTTCTCTGCTTATATAAATGGTGAAGTCGTAGTTATCGACGGTGGTGAATGGCTGAAAGGTGCTGGTCAATTTAATATGTTGGAAGCTATTCCAGAAGAACTTTGGGACCAACTAGAAATGATGATAAAAGCAAAGAAGAATAAATAAGTAAGATCTGAATTCTTTTTAAAAAGAGAGAGCCATTTGTTTGGTTCTCTCTTTTTGCATTTAATACTCCTTCCCTTTTCTAAATAATAGCTCATTCTCGTAAATTTCGTCCAATTACCACTGATGGTCAAATAGCCCGGATAGTAGTGGAAAGCGTTGCAGCCCAAAGGCGTTGTTTTTCCTGACCTAAAAAAGCGACCAAAGGAAGCTCTTTTTAGGGCAATGGAAAAATAGCTTGTGGGCAAAACCTTGAAACGGATAGCCGGAATAGCTCCTCAATTTAAAGCCCAATATTTTATGTGAAAAACAAAAACCACTCCCGATTTAATTCCTATTTTTGCACTACCAATTTATAACAACACCATTTTATGCTCATTATAGGGATTGCAGGCGGAACAGGAAGCGGAAAAACTACCGTAGTTCATCAGATTATGAATGAATTACCCGAGGCAGAAGTCGGGATTATTTCACAGGATTCTTATTATAAAGAGAACAAAAACTTGTCTTTTGATGAGCGTGCTTTGATTAATTTTGACCATCCTCGCGCAATAGATTTCGAATTGTTAGTTGCCCATTTAAAAGAGCTAAAAGCAGAGAAAACAGTCCAGCAACCGGTCTATTCTTTTGTAACTCATAACAGAACGGAAGATACTATTACTACTCATCCTAGAAAAGTGATGATTGTAGAAGGAATTTTAATACTAGCAAACCCAGAGTTACGCGATATGTTTGACGTAAAAATTTATGTTCATGCCGATTCTGACGAAAGGTTGATTCGCCGTATGAAACGTGATATTGCCGAACGCGGACGCGATATGGACGAGGTTCTTAGTAGGTATCAAAACACCCTAAAACCAATGCATCAGCAGTTTATAGAGCCTACTAAAGCGTTTGCAGACATTATCATACCGAATGACAAATACAATACGGTTGCAATTGACGTAGTTCGTGCCGTAATAAATCAAAGAATTCTATAATTTTATTGTAATTTTATCACATTACAAGTTTGAGAAACAATCCCGATTATTATCGGGAAGTGTTTTCTGTTTCAATCCAGGTCAATACGATTAAATTTTCACTGTACTCGGGGCTAAATAAATAAAACATGACAAATCCGCATAAAGACAAACCTTGGTTTAAATTTTTAAGCAATAAATATGTGTGGGTGCTGTTGTTTTTTTCAACTTGGATGATTTTTCTGGACAACTATTCGTATTTTGACCATAGATTTCTAGACAATCAAGTCAGCGAACTGGAGGACAACAAAGAGTACTACCAGGAAGAAATTAAAAAAGACGAAGAGCAAATCAAGCAATTGAAGAACCCAGAACAAATAGAAAAATACGCTCGCGAAAAGTACTACATGAAAAAAGACAGCGAGGATATTTACATCATAGAATTTGAAGGTGACAGCATAGAAAAAAAATAATAAATCTTGAATTATTAAAAATCAAAATTAAAATGGCTACTAATTTATTCGAAGATTTCGATCCTGTTTCTTCCAAACAATGGAAACAAAAAATCCAGTTTGAACTTAAGGGAGCGGATTACAATGAAACCTTGATCTGGAATTCTCCAGAAGACATTAAGGTGAAACCTTTTTATCATCGAGATGAGTATACAAAAGCAGCTGTTGTGAAGACAAAAGCAGCTGAATTTAAAATTTGTCAAAACATTTTTGTTTTCGACATTGAAAAATCAGTGGAAAGAGCTTTGGATACTTTAAACAGAGGTGCAGACAGTCTTCGTTTTACCATAGAAAATGATACTATCGACGTAGCGAAACTTTTGGAAAAACTTCCTTTAGAAAAGATTGCTGTTTACTTCAATTTTAAATTTTTCTCAATCGATTTCGTTAAAAAAATCGATGCAATAATACATCAGAAAAAGGCCATTGCGTATTACAACCTAGATCCAATAGGGCAATTAGCCCGAGACGGTAATTGGTTTACTACTAAGGATAAAAACAATTTTGATTCGCTGAACTTACTGTCTACAGCGATTCCAAATAGTTCTATAATCAGTGTTGACGCTACTTTATACCAAAATGCTGGAGCCAACATGGTTCAGCAGCTTGCTTATACCTTAGCACATGTCAATGAATATTTCAACAGAATTCCAGTTATCAGTCAGCCGATAGTTATAGAGGTTGCTGTGGGTACTAATTATTTCTTTGAAATTGCAAAACTGAGAGCCTTACGATTGCTTTTTAATTTAGTCGCTAAAGAATACAACCATAACTTAGAATGCCATCTTTTAGTTTCTCCTACAAAAAGGAATAAAACGCTTTATGATTACAATGTAAACATGTTGCGTAGTACGACTGAATGTATGTCGGCAATCCTAGGAGGAGCAGATGCAATTGCTAATTTGCCTTACGATTCACTATATCATAAAGACAACGAATTTGGAGATAGAATCGCCAGAAATCAATTGTTGGTTCTAAAAAACGAAAGCTATTTCGACAAGGTAAACAACCCTGCAGACGGAAGTTATTATATCGAAACATTGACTATTCAATTAGCCGAAAAAGCATTGACTTTATTCAAAGACATAGAAGCCAATGGTGGTTTTCTAAAACAATTGAACGAAGGTATTATAAAAAGAAAAATCCAGGAAAGTGCTGATAAAGAACAGGAACTTTTTGACTCAGGAAAAGAAGTCTTGCTAGGAACTAATAAGTACCCAAACAAAGACGACAAGATGAAACAGGATTTAGAATTGTTTCCTTTTGTAAAAGTCAAACCAAGAAAAACTTTGATTACGCCAATAATCGAAAAACGATTAGCCGAAAAAGTAGAACAAGAACGTCTGGATTTAGAAAAATAGTGTAGAACTGCAATCAGTCAACAATACGTATAAATTAGTGTCACAAATGATAAGAAATGACCTCCAACATATTCAATTAGATAGTCAAAAGTCAAAAGAGGAACCGGCGTTGCAAGAACAAGATGCTTTAACTGCGGACTTTTTTACGGCTGAAGGCATTGAACTCAAACCCACTTATTCGAAAAAAGATATTGAAAATCTCAAGCATCTTGATTTTGGTGCTGGCTTTGCTCCAAATTTAAGAGGGCCTTATACCACAATGTATGTGCGCCGCCCTTGGACAATTCGCCAATATGCAGGATTTTCAACAGCAGAAGAAAGTAATGCTTTTTATAGACGAAATCTTGCTGCAGGACAAAAAGGACTATCCATCGCTTTTGATTTACCTACGCACCGTGGTTATGATTCAGATCACGAACGCGTTGTGGGTGATGTAGGAAAAGCAGGAGTTGCTATTGACTCTGTCGAAGATATGAAAGTATTGTTTGATCAGATTCCCTTAGATGAAATGTCAGTTTCAATGACTATGAACGGCGCAGTCCTTCCCATTATGGCTTTCTATATTGTTGCTGCCGAAGAGCAAGGGGTAAAACCAGAGCAACTTTCAGGAACGATACAAAACGATATTCTAAAAGAGTTTATGGTACGTAATACGTACATCTATCCTCCTACTCCTTCGATGAAAATTATAGCAGATATCTTTGAATACACGAGCAAGAAAATGCCAAAATTCAATTCCATATCCATTTCTGGTTATCACATGCAGGAAGCAGGCGCCACCGCTGATATTGAATTAGCGTACACGCTTGCCGATGGACTGGAATACATCAGAACGGGATTATCAACCGGAATGAAAATTGATGAGTTCGCTCCGCGCCTTTCTTTTTTCTGGGCTATCGGGATGAACCATTTTATGGAAATTGCAAAGATGCGTGCTGGAAGAATGATTTGGGCTAAACTGGTAAAACAGTTTAATCCAAAAGATGATAAATCATTAGCTTTAAGAACCCACTGCCAAACTAGTGGTTGGAGTTTAACAGAACAAGACCCTTTTAATAATGTAGCCCGTACTTGTATTGAAGCATCGGCAGCAGCTTTTGGAGGAACCCAGTCTTTGCATACTAATGCATTAGACGAAGCCATTGCTTTACCGACGGACTTCTCCGCTCGAATTGCGAGGAACACACAGATCTTTTTACAAGAAGAAACAAAAATAACTAAAACAGTTGATCCTTGGGCAGGAAGCTATTATGTCGAAAGTTTGACCAATGATATTGCTGAAAGTGCCTGGAAGCTTATCGAAGAAGTAGAAGAGCTTGGTGGAATGACCAAAGCCATTGAAGCGGGAATTCCAAAACTTAGAATTGAAGAAGCAGCCGCAAGAAAACAAGCGCGTATAGATAGTGGACAAGATATTATTGTAGGTGTAAATAAATACCGCCTCGAGAAAGAAGATCCTTTGCTAATTTTAGATGTAGACAACCAAATGGTTCGAAAACAACAATTGGAGCAATTGGACCAAATCAAGGCAAGCAGAGACAGCGAAAAAGTACAGAAATCATTGGATAAATTAATCCTTTGTGCGAAAACTGGAGAAGGAAATTTACTGGAATTAGCAGTGGATGCCGCAAGAAACCGAACTACATTGGGTGAAATTAGTGATGCCTTAGAAACTGTTTTTGGACGATATAAAGCACAAATTAAATCTTTTAGCGGCGTGTATAGTAAAGAAATAAAAGACGACAAAAGCTTTGAAAAAGCCAAACAACTAGCTGATACCTTTGCTAAACAAGAAGGCCGTCGCCCTAGAATCATGATTGCCAAAATGGGGCAAGACGGACACGATCGTGGTGCAAAAGTAGTTGCTACGGGATATGCTGATGTAGGTTTTGACGTAGATATTGGTCCTCTATTTCAAACTCCAGCCGAAGCAGCGAAACAAGCTATAGAAAATGATGTTCATATTCTAGGTGTATCCTCATTAGCCGCGGGACATAAAACGCTAGTCCCTCAAGTAATTGAAGAATTGAAAAAATACGGGCGTGAAGATATTATGGTCGTTGTGGGTGGAGTAATTCCATCTCAAGATTATCAATTCTTATTTGATGCCGGAGCGGTTGCTGTTTTTGGCCCTGGAACAAAAATTAGCGATGCTGCCATAAAGATATTAGAAATCCTTATAGGAGAATAACAAACAATTAAAACGTTATAATAGATAGAAAAACACCAACCAAACGTTGGTGTTTTTCTATTTAAACGCATTCCTTCATCATGAATTACCGATTAAAAAAAGAAACAGCATGGAAGAAAATCAATGTTAAACCCTCTAATCGGTAAAAACAAAAAATCAGCATAAGCCCTCAATACATAAGGAAAAACGACCAACAATACTACAAATACAAAGTTAATTAACAAAACTTAACCTCCTCACTAACTGTAACTTGAAGCTATAATTTGTAAATTTATATATAATTACAATTTCATTTAAAAAGCTCCAAAACGCAAAATTATTTTTTCAAATAATTTAGAATAAATTGACAAACTAAAAAGGGGAAGAAATATACACACCTTAAAACATATTCTAAATTGAGCCATTACTAATTTAAATTCAACTACTATGAAAGCGTTTAAGTATATTTTAATATTATTTATAGGATTAACAAGTCTGTCATACTCACAAGTAAAAAATACTGGAAACATCAGTATGGAAAATTTACCTGCTGTAGTAATCAAAAGTGCTGGAGATGATTTCTCGGTATATCTGCCTGATAGAAATGCAGATCCTAAAGTTAGAGCCCTAGAAGATAGTTTCATTGCCTATGATCTTGGAAAAAACTATGAAGGCTACGAAACGTATCTAGTATACATGGAAGTAAAAGGAGGGACCTTGGCGGCCACTTATAATGAGAACGGCCAACTAATTCGTGTTGTAGAAAATTATAGAAATGTAGTATTACCAAGCAAACTAATCTACGAAATTTACAAAAAATTCCCTGGATGGGAAATTGTAAATGATAAGTATTTATATTCTCAAGAAAAAGGAGACATATTAAAGAAACAATATAATATAAAAATTAAAAAAGGAAATGAAAGCCGCAAGTTAAAGGTTCATCCTGATGGTGAACTTATAGCTGAAAACTAAAATAATAAACATAGCCATTTTAACTGTCCAATAGATATTGGGCAGTTTTTTTTTACCCACACACAGATCACTTCAAGTCCACAAGACGAACACGACACAAGTCAAATACACTATTCCTGAATATTAAAAAAAGGAATCTATTTATATTATAAGAAGGAGATTTATCTTAATAAAAAAATACGGCATTATCCGCTTTTATTAACACTCAATAAGGAAGTCGTTAACGCAAAAACCGCAGCAAAAACACTAACTTTACTATATATTAATAACAAATTTCAATTAAAAAACGATATTTAACAATTAAAACCACTAAGCATCAATGATATCATAATAAGTAGAAAAGCATAATAAGTCCTTAAATTTTAATTATTTAACCGAAACTAAATATTAATTTAAACTAATTATCATGAAAACATTTATTATTACTTTGTTATTTTTGAGTTTAACCATTTCATCTTATTCTCAAGAAAAAGTACAGACAGTTACGAAAGAAGGAGTTATGAAGGTAGAAGATTTACCTGCCGTAGTTATTAAAAGCGCAGGAGATGATTTTTCAATTTATCTACCAGATAGAAATGCAGATCCTAAAGTAAGAGCCTTAGAAGATAATTTCATCGCCTATGATTTGGGTAAAAACTTCGAAGGTTACGAAACGTACTTAGTATTTATGGAAATTAAAGGTGGTTCTTTGTCCGCTACATATGATGAAAACGGAAAATTAATCCGTGTTGTCGAAGAATATAAGGACATAAAGTTACCCGCTCCTGTTATATACTCCGTATACAAAGCATACCCTGGATGGGAAATTGTGAAAGACAAGTATTTATATTCACAAGAAGATGGAGACGTTTTAAAAAAACAGTATAATTTAAAAATTAAAAACGGAAAAGACAGCCGTAAATTAACTGTTCATGCAGATGGTCAAATTCTTGCTGAAAGATAAGCACCATAAAAATAGATTTACTTCTAGCTGCTCAACACAATTTGGGCAGCTTTTTTTTTCATACAAATAACTTAATATTCAGAACAGTATAGAAATACCCTATCTATGGATGACTAAATTTTAAAAGCTTGCCTATTACCATATTCTTCATATCTTCATTAGCGATAAAGTCCTAATAAAATAACAAACAAAAATTTCGCTTTTATTAACATTAGCTATGGAAATCATTAACACAAAAGGGACTCAAAAAGAACTAACTTTATAGTAAGCAGGATTTATCTTAAATAAAGATAGGTAAACATATAAAAATGTAAAATACTGATTGTTAACATTTTAAATTTAATTGTTTTAATTTAGAATGTAAAATGCATTATATTAAATAGTAATTTAAAACCAAATATTATGAAATCATTTATTTTTACTTTGTTGTTTTTAGGTTTGACAATTTCGTCCTATTCCCAAGATAAAACAATGAAACAAGCAAGAGAAGAAGGCCTTATGAAAGTGGAAGAACTGCCAGCTGTTGTAATTAAAAGAGCTGGAGCTGATTTTTCAGTCTATATTCCCGATAATCATCCTGACAAAGATGTCAGAAGAATGCAAGAGAAGTTTATTGCCTACGATATTGGTACTGACTACCAAGGATCTGAAAATTATCTGTTGCTTATGGAAACTAAAAATGGTTCTTTGGCAGCAACATATAACGGAAATGGGAAGTTAATTCGCGTAGTGGAGAATTATAAAGATGTTCGATTGCCTAACGAAGTGATATATTCTATTTACAGAACCTATCCAGATTGGACCATTGTTAATGACAAATATTTGTATACACAAGAAGATGGTGATATCCTGAAAAAGCAATACAACCTTAAAATCCAAAAAGGAAAACAAACACTGCGAATGACTGTTCGTTCTAACGGGGACATTCTAAAAGTAAGATAAAAACAAACCACAAAAAAAGAGGCAGTCAAAATTTATTTGGCTGCCTCTTTTTATTTATCGCCTTGGAAATTAATTCAAACTTGCAACTGCATTAACATTTGCAACTATCAATGAAGTATCATATCCTCCAAATGCTTCCATATAACTTCGTATTGAAGTACCGTAAGCATCCTTAATATATTTTTTTCCATTGTTTTTAAAGTATCTCTTTACAGAACCTGCTCCACCAAGATGTGCAGCTGCTAAAATTCCGGATTCTGTGACCAAAATCCCATTTACCACCTTACCATCGTATCTCTCGATGATATCCTGTAATATCCACTTGTTTTTTGACAAAAGGGCCACAAAGGCTCTTTCTTGCATCTTAGGACTTCTAAGAAATAAAGAAGTATCGTATATTCCTACTGATTTTAAGGTTTCGTTACCAAACTGGTATTTCCCTAAATAACCGAGAGAATTGATTTTTTTGTATTTGTTTTCAGATTCTCTATATCCGATTGCTTCTTTGAATCCAATAAATAAATTTCCAGTAAAAGGAATATTCATATTGGTGTAATCGTCCTGCTGTAGCGATGGAAATAAGTATCTTATTCCATCTGTGTTTTTTATTAGAAACCACTGATTTGCTTCAATCTCAAGAGGTTTAAAACCCGAGCTTAAAAAAGCTATAATAACAGTTAAACTTGTATAAAAATACCACTTCTTTACCATAAATTGTTTTTCTTCAAAACGCTGTCCCGTTAAGAAATTTCTGCGTGCAAAGATACAATAAAATTCATAAAGCTGTAAATCAAGCTGTTAAACTTACCTAAAAATACGATATCCGACCTCTAAAACCCTCGCGATGTGAGTATTCAATCGTTGGCGCTGGGATTTTTAAAGTGTTCAAAACAGAGAAAATTGTCTTCAAAAAATGGGATTTTGTTTGAATTTTCGTCAGGTCAACGTCCAAACTCAAATAAAAACGTCTTATTCTTTCTGTTTTTAGCGTCGGAAAAAGCGCATTATTCTCACCATTTCCAGTGATCATTCCGTCTGCTCCATAACCAACAGCTAAATTTAACCATTTGGGTATTTTTGAACCTTTAGAAAAGGAATATAAATTGGCCGAAAGCCAATAGGTTTGCCCATTGTAATCCTTTAGAATTTGTTCTACAAACGAACTCCCTAAAACATTGGGTCTGTACTGCGCATATTTAGTGGTGTGAAAAGAAAATTTTGGTGTAATGCGCTGCTCGTTCCATAATAATTCCTGTGAGACGTATAAAGCCGTCCCTGAAGCATTCGCAATTATATCTCCTGATGAAGCACCCCATTCTGAAGAAAAGCCGTCTAAGACCTCAACAGCGGTCAAAAACGCAAACCCTAAACCTGCTCCGTAGATCAATTGCTCTTTTTGGGTCGTTCCACTCCACTCCAGCATTTCTGCTCCAAGTCTTCCCAAATGATAAGAAGAATACATATGGCCTACCTTATCCATCTGCAGCCACTCCGCATTATCATTGATAAAATGAAAATTAGACCTAGGATAATCGGCATACCAAAGTTGGTTTAAACCGACCAAAGCTCCTGAGGCAACTATTGCTTCCGTAAAGATTACTGTATTTCTTCTACTTGTATTCAAAGTATCAGAAGGCTTCAAGAAATCTTCTAGTCTATTTTGTCCAAAACTAAGATGAAACCACAGCATTAAAAAAAGTAAAAAAAAACAATTGCTTTTACCCTTCAAAACTATCTTTTTACACCTTGGGCGTTAATCCAATTCGAATATTTTTTAGCATTTACATTATGCTCTGATAACGTAGCAGCAAATTCATGATAACCAAAACGCTCAACACTTGCACAGAAATAGATAAAATCATTCTTTTCAGGATTGATTACGGCTTCTAAAGCAGTGATGTCTGGCATCGCTATCGGTCCTGGAGGAAGTCCAATATTCATATAAGTATTATAAGGAGACGACATTGTTAAATCATTATAAAAAACTCTTTTGATGACTTGGCCGAAGTCATTTGATTTCAATTTTAAGGCATAAATCACCGTAGGATCAGCCTGAAGTGGCATTCCCAATCTCAATCTATTTAGATAAACTCCCGCAATTCTTGGTCTTTCGTCTTTTTTTACCGATTCCTTGTGAACTATGGAAGCCAGAATCGTTGCTTCAACAGGTGTTAACCCTTGCTTCTCTGCTTTTGCGACGCGCGCTGCATTCCAAAAATTACGATATTCCTTAATCATTTTGTCACGGAATTTTTCGGCTGTTGTGTTCCAATAGAATTCATATGTATTAGGAATAAACATAACCAAAACATTTTCTGGCGTGAAACCGTTTTCCTTTAGAAAAATAGAATCTTTAAAAGAGGTTAGTAGCGACAAACTATCGGCCTCAATTTGAGAACCTACCCTTCCAGCAAAATTTTCGAGACGCTCTTGATTGTTAAATGCTAATTTTACAGGAACATTAGATCGCATTGCTTTAACGAGAGCATAACTATTCATTCCTTTGGTCAGTAAAAAACGTCCTGCTTTTACATTCTCCGGATAGCTCATTTTACTTGCTACCATTTCAAAGCGATCCAAATTAGTCACGTAAGGCGCGACTATTTTTTTTACTGTTTCATAATTAGAATCTGTAGGAATATGAACATATACTTCCTTTTCAGTAAATTTTGTGTTGTCGGCAAAAATTTGCCTTACTAGAATAAATCCATAAATAATTAATCCTGAGACTACAACTATAGATACGATTGATATAATTTTTTTTAAATTCAAAGCTGAAATTTTAAAATTGTTGATTAATTAATTGAAAAAGTACCTCATCTTTATAACTACCACTCACTAAATTCCAATCTTTTTTTACGCCGATACATTCGAAGCCAAATTTAGTAAAAAGAGCCTTACTTGCTTCATTTTCGGTGCCAATATTTGCATACAATTGATGTAAATTAAGGTTATGAAACGCATATTGGATTAGCAATCCTAATGCTTCCGAACCAATGTTTTGCTTTCGATTCTCAAGCCCCTGAATGACAATCCCTACTCCTGCCCTATTGTTTTTTGGATCAAAATCAAATAAATCAATTAATCCTACTGCAGGAAAGTCCTCATCTTGACAAATCGCTAACCGCAATTGCTTGGCTTCATAAACATCCTGATGCGCATTCTCGAGATACTGCTTCACTAAAAACCGACTGTATGGGGTATTAGTATTACTTACTTCCCACATCATCTGTTCGTTTTCTATGGCGTAAATGAACTCCAAATCATTTGGTTCAAGCGCTCGGATATATATGTTATCTCCTTTTAGGGTTATCATTATTGATGTTGGAGGTTAGAGATTAAAAATTAGAGGTTAGTTTAAACCTTGATTGTTCCTTCAAAGACAAACTCAGCGGGGCCTTTCAGGAATACATTAGTATAATTATTGTCTTTTTTATCGAAAGAGACAGCGAGCTTTCCGCCCTCCACATTCAAATCTATGGAAGTCGCATCAGTTTTTCCCGTTGCATTCATCGCTATCGCAACAGCCGTCGCACCAGTTCCGCAAGCCAATGTTTCATCTTCAACACCTCTTTCATAGGTACGTAACGAAAAAGTAGTAGCATCTATTTTCTTTACAAAATTAATGTTACTTCCTTGTTTACCGTACAATTCACTGTATCGAATGGCAGCACCTTTTTCTTTTACATTATAATTTTCTAAATCATCTACTAACTGAACGTGATGCGGAGACCCCGTATCTAGAAAAGTATAATCTGATTCTTTTTTAATATTTAAAACATCGATCATTTGTAGTGACACAATACCATCTTTATTTACTGAAGCATGATGCAATCCATCTACCGCCATAAACGTAGTGCTGTCTCCAATCACTTTTAGTTTTTTGGCGAAAGCTACCAAACATCTTCCACCATTACCGCACATGGTACTTTGGCTTCCATCTGAATTGTAATACACCATTTTAAAATCAGATTCGGGATCATTTTCTAATAAAATAAGGCCATCCCCTCCTATACCAAAACGCCTATCACATAAATGCGCTACGAGCTTGGTGTCTTCTTTTGGAAAAGCTCCTAGGCGATTATCAATCATCACAAAATCGTTTCCAGTTCCTTGGTATTTATAAAATTCTATTTGCATTTTCTTTTAATTGTGTTTCACAAAAGTACGAACTATTAATGAAATGTTAATCACTGTTAAAGAGCGTTAAACTGTTTTTTGAAGACCTTATTTAACGCTATTTTTACATTACAAATAACGTAAAACTAACTCTATTATGAATCGATTTTCGCAGCTATTTTTGGCATCTCTGTTAAGTGGCGCCGTAACTTTAGGGGCTTACAAATTATTATTTGACACTAATGGCTATTTTTCTTCGAATAAAAACCCAATAACTACCCTGTCAACTGATTCTTATGCTAAAAAAGTGGGGTTATCGGCAGATGTAATTGACTTTACCGAAGCAGCCGAAAAAACAATCCACACGGTCGTTCACGTAAAAAATGTGTCGTATAAGACTGTTTCTAATCCCTTGTTGGAATATTACTACGGATACAAAGGGGGACAGACACAAGAACAGGTAGGAACTGGTTCGGGCGTGATTATCTCTGCCGATGGCTATATCGTGACCAATAATCACGTGATAAAAGACGCCTCAGAAATTGAAATCACCCTAAACAACAAAAAATCATACAAAGCAAAACTCATCGGTACCGATTCGAAAATGGATATCGCCTTGTTAAAAATTGATGCAGATGAAATACTGCCGTATACAACGTTTGGAAATTCTGATTCCGTAAAAGTTGGGGAATGGGTTCTAGCGGTCGGGAATCCGTATAATTTAACTTCAACGGTAACCGCCGGTATCGTTTCGGCTAAAGCTAGAGATCTTGGAACCAGCGGAATTCAATCTTTCATTCAAACAGATGCCGCGGTAAACCCAGGAAATAGTGGAGGTGCTTTAGTAAACACCCGTGGTGACTTAATAGGAATCAACACTATGATTTCTTCCATGACTGGTTCTTATGTAGGTTATTCTTTTGCCGTTCCGTCTAATATTGCCCGAAAAATTATCGAAGATCTTATGGAGTTTGGCAACGTGCAAAGAGCAATACTAGGGGTCGAAGGCGGAGAATTGAATGCCACCGCTTCCAGAGAACTTGGAATTAACCAAACCGAAGGGTTTTATATTGGTGCGGTGACAAAAAACTCAGGCGCTGAAAGATCCGGACTTCAAAAAGGAGATATTATCGTAAAACTGGATAATCAGAAGATTGCCACTTTTGCAGATCTTTCGGGATATATTAATACCAAAAGGCCCAATGATAAAATACTAGTTACTTATACCAGAGATGGGAAAAACAGTGTCGTTCCTGTATTGCTAAGTAAAAATGAATTCTTCAGTACCGAATTTAAAGGAATCGAATTGGAAAACATTAATGCCGCCGATAAAAAGAAATTCAATATCAACTATGGTGTAAAAATTAAATCCATCTCTAATGAAAATTTAGTTCAGTACAGCACTGAATTAAAAGGCAGTATTATTCTTAGTATTGATAATGTAAAAGCGAAGGATATCGAAACGGTTTCTAAACTTTTAAATACAAAAGAAGAAAATGAAAGCATGCGACTCGAAATGATCAATAAAAACGGGGAAATATTCAGAGTTATTATTTGACAACATCCTCTTTGATAAAAACAAAGTCAGGCCTTAAAAACGCGCTGGCTTTTTTTATTTAAAAAAAACATCAAAATAGTTTACGAAATCGATTGAAATGGGTACTTTTGCGCCAAATTTAATGCAATAACTACTAAAATTTTTTTAAATTTTCAACATGAGCAAGACACCTTTGTATCAAAAAGAAGTTTCATTTCAGGTCGATAGACGACGTGCAGGAGTAGAGTTAATTAAAATTGTCAGTGACTTATGGTATGACAAATCCATAGAAATGGTTTTGTTTAAAAATCAATTGCTAGACAAAAACGTAAGTGACATTATCAATTTGCATCAGTATGCCGGAGAATTTGTAGGCAAACCGATTACCATCTTTGATTCGGTAGAAATTGCCAAAGTCGTTTTATCGTTGGATTTACCACCATCAAAATTAGATATTGGTAAACTGACGTACGAGTACATGTTAGAAGACGAAAAATATCCAGATGCAAGACACTTTGTATTGGACAAATTGAAAGAAGCCAAATCATCTGAAGAAATTCAGCCGAAAGATGTGGTTTTATATGGTTTTGGTAGAATTGGACGTTTATTAGCCAGAGAGCTAATGTCTAAAACTGGAAAAGGAAATCAATTACGATTGAGAGCCATTGTAACTAGAGATAAAAATGACGCTTCGACACTTGAAAAAAGAGCTTCATTATTGCGTTATGACTCTATTCACGGTGATTTTCAAGGTTCGGTAACTGCCGATGTTAAAAACAACGCGTTAATCATCAACGGTACTACGGTTCATATTATTACGGCAAATTCTCCTGAAGAAATTGATTATACCGCTTATGGAATTGACCAAGCTTTGGTAATCGACAATACAGGTGCTTTTACAACTAAAGAAGCGTTAAGCAGACATTTAGTTTCAAAAGGAGCGCACAAAGTATTATTGACTGCTCCAGGTAAAGGAGTACCAAATATCGTTCACGGTGTAAACCAAAACGAATACAATCCAGACGATCTAGACATTTTCTCTGCCGCTTCTTGTACAACAAATGCCATCACTCCAATTCTGAAAGCAGTTGAAGATACTTTAGGTGTAGTAAAAGGGCACTTAGAGACGATACACTCTTATACAAATGATCAAAATTTGGTCGACAACATGCATAAAAAATACCGTCGTGGTAGAGCTGCAGCCTTGAATATGGTAATTACTGAAACGGGAGCAGGTACTGCTGTCGCTAAAGCGTTACCATCATTAGAAGGTAAATTGACCTCTAACGCTATTCGTGTTCCTGTTCCTAACGGATCATTGGTTGTTCTGAATCTTGAAGTATCGAAAGAAACTTCAATTGAAGAAATCAATGCCATTATGAAAAAATATGCGTTGGAAGGCGAATTGGTAGAGCAAATTAAATATTCAACAAATAACGAATTAGTTTCTTCAGATATCGTTGGTACATCTGCACCTTCAATTTATGATAGTAATGCCACAATCGTTTCTAATGACGGTAAAAATATCGTATTATACATCTGGTATGATAATGAATATGGCTACAGTCACCAAGTAATTAGATTAGCAAAATATATCGCTAAAGTAAGACGTTTTACGTACTACTAGCCTACAGTTTACAGGTTTGGGAATGCCGTTTCAATTTTTAGTTTTTAGTTTTTAGTTCAAGTTTTAGATTAAGATTTACAGCAGCCCAACCTGGATTAAATAAAAAATCCCTCCCGTCTCGTTTTCAAGAACAAGACGAGAGGTTTTTTTTTGAAATTATTTTTAAAGAATACCGCTGATTTTTTCTACCACATAGAAACATAGATTTTTTCTTAGTATACAAAAGAAGCGTCACTTTAATCAAAGAGCAAACTATCTGAAAAATAATTTTCTTTGCCATTCTTCTATTTACAGAGTAAAGCTATGATTCTATGTGGTTAGCTTTTCTTTATCTCGAAAGATTAAACCATATAAAGTCATCTAAGTTTTCAAAAGCTTCTTCGATGAATCGAACATACCAATCACAGCATTCAAACTTACATTAAATAGAAAATCGGTTCCGTTAGTAAAACGGAACCGATTTTTTTATTCTAGAAAACAATTAATTATTCTCAAAGATCTAAACTCTATTTTCTAAAATCTAGAAAAACAAAAAACTACTCCTTAGCCTTTGTCAAATAATAAACTGGAATACCCATTAGCATAATCACAACACCCCAACCGCTAGTACTCGTTTTAGTGTACAGTAAGGCAATACAAATTGCACTGGCGACAATAATGTAAAGCGCCGGTAAAAATGGATATCCAAAAGCTCTATACGGTCTTTCAGCATCTGGCATTTTTCTGCGAAGAATAAATATTCCTAAAATTGTAAGTATATAAAAGATCAAAACTATGATAACCACAAAGTCAAGTAAATCACCATACTTCCCTGTCAAACACAAAGCCGAAGCCCAAAAACACTGTGCCCAAATAGACCATGCGGGAACACTAGCTTTGTTTAGCTGAGCCGCTTTCTTGAAGAAAAGACCGTCTTGCGCCATTGTATAATACACTCTGGCACCAGCCATAATCAGTCCGTTGTTACAAGCAAAAGTCGAAATCATAATCATCACTGCAATGATTAACGTCCCTATAGCTCCAAAAATATATTGCGAAGCCACTACTCCAATACGGTCTGACGGGGCAGTAGCAATTTCTTGCAACGGTACTACAGCCAGAAACATCAGATTAGCCAAAACATAAATAACACATACTATTGAAGTTCCTAAAAACAAACTCAATCCCACATTGCGTTTTGGATTTTTAATCTCCCCTGCAATAAAAGTAACTCCTTCCCAGGCAACGCTCGAAAACATCGAACCCACCAAAGCTGCTGAAATTGCAGAAATTAAGGTCACTCCGCTTATCGGCATCCACGAACCGCTTGCTACGTCAAGTGACGACGAAGCCCAAGCATTTGTCCAGTTAGCATCCCAAACCTCAGCCTTAGCAGCAAAAAATCCAAAAAGAATTAGACCTGCCAACGATAAAATCTTAATCACCGTTAAAACAGTTTGAAGGATCTTAGAGTTTTTCACTCCGCGGCTATTGATATAGCTCAGTAAAACAATCGTAAAGATCGAAACAATCTGTGCGGCATTCAATTTGAAATCGCCTATTTCATATAAGATATTTGAATCACTAAAAGCTGGAAACAGATAGGCTGTAAACTTAGCGAAGGCAACTCCCACGGCAGCGATGGTACCCGTTTGTATCACAGCAAAGAAACTCCAGCCGTAGAGAAAACCAACGAGTTTTCCGTAAGCCTCCTTAATATATACATACTGTCCGCCCGCTTTTGGAAACATGGAACTCAACTCCCCGTAACTCACGGCCGCAACCACCGTAATTACTCCGGTGAGCACCCACATCGCAATCAGCCATCCTGCCGAGCCCAATTGGCGCACCATATCTGAACTAACTATAAATATTCCCGATCCAATCATGGAACCCACCACCAGCATGGTTCCGTCTAGTAATCCGAGTTCTCTCTTAAAATCGTCTTGGTTATCTTCTTGCATATTTTGGTTTTTGGTTTTTTTGGTTGGCTAAAGATATACTTTTTTTGGAAATCCCAATATTTTATACCTATAAGAACAGTTAAACCCCAAATCAAAAATGGCTGCACTACCATTTAAATCATTTGGGCGTGTCCATGCCTCCACTCCGTTGCGGTACGGTCAGGCTATTCGCTACAATCTCTCTTGTCTCGTCTCGTTTTTAAACGAGACGGGACAAGTGAGGATTTTCACTACTATCCCTCACGCAACGAAACGATATAATCAATGACTACAACGGTGAAATAAGACGATTCAGTTTACGCCCATGTAATGATAACAATGGTGCAATTGCATTCCACGAATGTACTGCATCACAAACGGAGATTCCTCCTTTGTCGGAATGACAAGATAATTAAAATGAAAAAGCCGAATTAATTAATTAATTGTGAATAAAACAATATATATTTGAGTAACGGATTATGAGCTATTGAGAAGCGCATATTTACTAGTTCACAGTAATTTCACGACATTGCAACAAACAATCGAAAAATTAAAAATGCAACCATTACAAATAGATAGACTCCTAACGGAAAGATTAATTCTTATTCCGTTTACAATACAAATTTGCAAAAATATTATGAACGATGATTTTGGTGATTTATCTATAATGGGATTAACGAAAGGTAAAAGCTGGCCTGATGCTGATGTTATAGAAACTTTACCCAAAATAATTAATAATTTATCTCAGGTTGAATCACCTACTGGATTTGAATCATGGATGATCATCAAAAATGACACATTAGAAATAATTGGCGACTTAGGTTTTAAAGGGTTCAATCATGACGAAGAAAATATCGATATTGGATATGGCATCATAAAAGAAGAAAGAAAAAATGGTTATGCGGAAGAAGCCTCAAAAGGACTTATAAAATGGGCCTTTTCAAACAAATTTGTAAAGGAAATAACCGCACGATGTTTAATTGACAATATTAGTTCTATCAATCTACTAAAGAAATTAAATTTTATAGAAATGAAGAATGACAACGAAATGATGTATTGGACATTACAAAACAAAGAATAATCCGCGCCAGTAATGCATCGCAATTAAAACCCCTCCTTTGTAGCAATGACCAGATTGAGCAAAAAAAGCTGTATTTATTAAAAATACAGCTTTTTTTATAGTGTAAACAGAAAACGGTTTTCTTTATTTCGTTTTCATTGGTGGCAAATCAAATGCCTTAGATTCATGATCAAAATTGCTACGGTGCGAACCATCGCAAAAAGGCTTATTAGAAGACAATCCACAACGACAAAGACCCAAAGCCGTTCTTCCTTCTAGTCCATATACTTTACCGTCGCAGTCCATTATTACGAAATCACCTTCGATCTTAATAGATCCGTTGCTATTGATTATTAGTTTTGTTTTGCTCATAGTACTCTTTATTTTTTTGAGTTCAAAGATTGCAAAATATATGCTCACCATTTCACATCGCCCTACTTTATTTTGACATCAAAACCCTAATTTATCTTAATTCTATTTTACACCATTGCTATGATGCTAGGAAACCAACCCGTTTGGTCAACACATTCAAAAAAACACAAGTCATCATATCGGCAGTTTATTTATTTTTTCGTACTTTTAGTATCCTATTTAAATGAAAATTCTCGCTTGAGAAATCCCCACTTCAGCAAGATGTAAAAAGTCATTTAAGATTAAAATCTTCGGCATAGAAATACTGATTCGCTATTTAAAATAACTTCTTCATTTTTAGCGATACATTTTTAAATTACGCTGAATCACAAAAGGAATAGTTAACTAATAAATTGATAGTATGGAAAATTTAAAACGTAAACCAAAAAATGATTTTAACTGGGAAGCTCAGTGGCAACAATTGTACATATTGACAGAACACCTGTACTCTGACTTACAATTCTACAAAGATGATTTGAAATTCTTATACCATCTTGTTGACAAATATTTCATGGGACTCACACATAATGCGAATTTGGATGAAATGCGCGAACTAGCCAAAGAGTTGTCTGACGAAAGTAAATGTTGCGATGAATTACAAGATAAAACTGCCCTTCATTTGAAACATCTAGCTGAACTTATTGATGCTCCCTATAAATATGATTCCCATCAAATAAGAAAGGAACACGAAAAATTAGACAATGAGATCGTCTCGTTTGTAAATAAATTTAGAAAAAACAAAAAAGAAATATTTGCCATTACAGAAAAAGTGATGAAAAAAGAAATTCAAAAAAGGCTAACGGCATAGGTTAATTACGTCCAATCTTTGAAATTTTTACGCTGATTGCTTGGGGCGATGGATTCTTTTGGATACGAATGGATAATAGCACCCAATAAAGAGGATGTCAGCCCTGATGAAATGTAAAAGCGTTTTGACAAAATATTTACCACGTAGCACTAAATATAACATAGGAACAGAAGATTCCTCTTTCTACTCCTTTTTCGAATACTACAAATACATCCAAATCCTGAAAATTTTAAGGATTTGGATGCATTTTTTATATAGCAGCACACCGAACTGCTTCACTATTTCCACCTTTACAATACATTCCATTTTTATGTTTCAAAAGCACCTCCTTAATATCCTATTTGAGATCTTTTATACCAAAAATAAACCTTAATTTAGTATTCCTTTTCTAAAGCTACTATCAGCTTCACTGTTACTATAAAAACAGTAAAAAGAAAAGTCAAAATTAGCATTTAAAATTATGGAAGCACTAAAAATAGGATGGATTGGCCTTGGAAACATGGGAAATCCGATGGTACAGAACTTATTAAAAGCGGGATTTGAAGTAGTTGTATTTAATCGTACCAAAGACAAGGAAAAAGAACTAACCGCATTAGGAGCAACTTCTGGAGCCTGTCCGCAAGAGTTGTTACAAACCTGCGATATGGTAATTACTATGTTATCCAATGATGCTGCTGTCAAAGAAGTTTTTGAAAGTGAAAACGGATTGCTATCTCAGGATAATCCTAACAAACTCATCATCAATATGAGTACCGTTTCTCCTGAAACTTCTCGCTATTTAGCTACGATATGTACCGCTCATCAGCTACATTTTATTGACGCTCCCGTTTCCGGAAGTGTCAAGCCGGCGCAGGATGGTACCCTAGTGATTTTGGTGGGAGCCACTGATGAAGACTATCTTCTTGCAAAACCTATTTTTAATGTTTTGGGAAAGGTTTCTATTCCTGTGGGTGAGCCTGGCAAAGCAAGTTCAGCCAAATTAGCTATTAATTACTTGCTGGGACTAAACCTTCAGGGACTAGCTGAAACGATTATTTTTGCAGAAAAAAGCGGCGTACGAAAAGAAGACATGCTATCCATAATAAATGAAGGCGCTTGTGGCAATGGCATAACGAATATCAAAGCCAACTCCATTTTAAACGATAGTTACCCCGCAGCTTTTGCACTCAAGCACCTAGTTAAAGATCTGAGACTGGCCAAGGAAGCCGGTTTAGACTCGCCACTAATCCACCCGTTGTATGATAGCTATAAAGCAGCTCAAAAAGAGGGCCTTGGTGATGAAGATGTAATGGCGATAATAACGAGCCTTAGAAATAAATAGCAACCTTTTTCCTTCCGATAATAAAATCATCGAAGTTCACGACAACAAATAAAACTTAAAACAATCACAGTAAATAAATAAACAATATGGGAATATTCTCGGCACTTCTTGGTAACGCAGGAGCGGTAACTCAAGAACAATTAACAACACAGTACGGGCAACTTTTAATCGACGGAGAAGAGATTGAATTAGGTTTTAAACTGATTCGCGATACCTTTATATTTACCACCAAACGTTTAATATTGGTCGATAAACAAGGCTTGACTGGAAGTAAAACGGAGTACAAATCCATCTCTTATAAAAGCATTTCCAGATTCAGTATTGAAACTGCAGGAACTTTTGACCTTGATGCCGAATTAAAAATTTGGGTTTCGAGTGAACTACAACCTAGCATAAAAAAGCAATTTAATAAATCCGTTAATGTGTACGAGGTGCAAAAGGTGTTAGCTCATCATGTTTTAAAATAAATTCGGACTAGCTCATAAAAAAAACTCCCAGGGAATCCTGGGAGTTTCTATTTTGTGAATTTTATAAAAAACTAACTTTGCTCTAATTATAGTACGCGATTAATTTGAGTTACTTTCTTTTTATAATATTTTTCTTTAACCGAAGAGATCATTACACCTCCGCTTACCGAAGCATGAATAAATTTGATATCACCATCGACTGCTTCTACTACCATACCAACATGATTGATTTGTCTTCTACCGTTTGTTTTAAAGAAAATTAGATCTCCTTTTTGAGCATCTTCACTATCGACCTTCACTCCATATTGCGACTGTTCAATAGAAGTTCGCGGCAGTTGAATATCAAAATTACTAAAAGTAGTACACATTAAACCGGAACAGTCAAAACCATCCTTTGTGGTTCCCCCCATGCGGTATCTTGTCCCGATATTTTCTGAAGCGGTAGAAACCAATTGATCTAAGAAATCAGTTCCGTGAAAAGATTTTACATTGTATTTTGAATCTGAATTCCCCATTTCATTAGTTGACCCAGAATTACTATTTGAAGCAATCGCCTCAACAGCTTTATTACTTCGAATGTTTAACTTATAACCTACTGGAAGCCCCCTAACAATTTTCGGATTTTGTTTTTCTAACTCTTTTACTGAAATCCCGTATTCTTTAGCGATTCCATATTTTGTTTCTTTTGCCAATACTTCCCGCACCACTTCTGTTTCCGTAGCGACAACGTTAGCAATGGGTTCAACTATAGTCTGGACTTCAGTTTTCGACACCGCTTTATCTGCAACGACAACTTGTTCTGTTTTTATAATTTTAGCTTCAGGGTGAGACTGCTGCACTGTAGCTGTAGATTCCTTGTTAATTTCTTTTTGAACAGCTGCTAATACCACTTTGTTATCCTCTTTTACCGGAATTATGATCTTCTGACCAATTTTTAAAGCTTCTGTTTCAAGAATAGGGTTTGCTTTATCTATATCCGCTACCGTAATTCCGTATTCTCTTGCAATAGAGTATTTTGTTTCTTGTGCTACAATTTCACGCACAACTCCTTCAGATGATGTTTCTTTTGCCTCATTAGATTTCACAACAAAGTTCGATTCTTCTTTTTGAATTACTTTTCTTTCCGGAAAAGCATTTTTTTGAATTTCTTTTATTGGTTCTGTAATGGCTACGGCTGAACTTTGATTTAATTCTGTTCCTGGAATTCTAATTTTGTCTCCCTTTTTTAATCCTGATTTCTGAAGTGTAGGATTAAGTTTGTTTATATCTTCAACGGTAACTCCGTATTGTTTTGCTATGCCGTAAAGTGTTTCTTTGGGAAGGACAGTATGCTTTTTTTCAGGATAAGTATTGGCAATTTCTGATACTGTATTCTTGGTTTTCGAGACCGCTGCGGGTATTAATATAACTCCTTTGAATTTTATCCCTTTTCGTGCATCAGGATTAAGTTCATAAATAGCACTGGGCTTAATTTTATAATGCGCTGCGATCTGAGTAATAGTTTCTCCCTTAGAAACGGTATGCTCCGTATACTTTTCTTGTGAAAAAGCACTTACACTACTTAATAAAACAACTACAAAGACCCAATTAAAAAACCGCATAAATTTCATTTAAATTTCACCCTACAACTCCTATCTCACTGAATAACAAAACAATAATACAATTTTATTTTCATAAAATCTCAAATCGTACTATAATAACGTCGATACTCGAAGATATTGCATCTCTACAATGCGAATTTAACCTATAAATACAAATATCTTACTATTTTAACATCTCTTTATAATCATTTTAACAAACTTAAAAAACATAAAAAAACGCCCTATTTTCACAGGGCGTTTTTCACATATTACAAAACTTAAAGTTATGCTTTTCCAGCTGCAATTAAATTCAATGCTGAACCTGCAACGAACCAACCAATTTGTCCTTCATTATAAGTATGATTAGCCATGATAATATCTTTACTTCCATCCTCATGAACGAATTCTATTGTTAATGGTTTTCCTGGAGCGAAATCTACTAAATCCGTAAAGTTAATAGTATCGTTCTCTTGAATTTTATCATAATCAGCTTCATTAGCAAATGTCAATCCTAACAACCCTTGTTTCTTAAGGTTTGTTTCGTGGATACGTGCAAATGATTTCACTAATACTGCTTTCACACCTAAGAAGCGTGGCTCCATTGCCGCGTGCTCACGTGAAGATCCTTCACCGTAGTTATGATCTCCTACAACAATTGAAGGAACACCCGCTGCTTTATAAGCACGAGCTACAGCAGGAACTGCATCATAAACTCCAGTCAATTGATTCTTAACTGTATTTGTTTTTTGGTTGAATGCATTGATAGCGCCAATCAACATATTATTTGAAATATTATCTAAATGTCCACGGAAACGCAACCATGGTCCTGCCATAGAAATGTGATCAGTAGTACATTTTCCAAATGCCTTGATAAGCAATTTAGCAGATGTAATATTTTTCCCGTCCCATGGAGCAAACGGAGCCAATAATTGTAAACGTTCTGAAGTTTCACTAACAGACACTTGAATACCTGAACCATCAGCAGCTGGAGCCTGAAAACCTGGGTCTTCTGCATCAAATCCATTTTTAGGCAACTCATCTCCTGTTGGCGCCTCCAACATCACTTCCTCACCATCTTCATTGATTAACGTATCTGTCAATGGATTGAATCCTAAATCACCTGCAATCGCCATAGCAGTTACCAATTCTGGCGAACCTACGAATGCCATTGTATTTGGATTTCCATCAGCACGTTTAGAGAAATTACGGTTGAAAGAGTGAACGATTGTATTACGCTCTTCTTTTTCAGCCCCTTCTCTATCCCACATTCCGATACATGGTCCACAAGCATTTGCAAAAACTGTCGCTCCCATTTTATCGAAAATATCGATAAATCCGTCACGTTCTATCGTATAACGAACTACTTCAGACCCTGGAGTAATCGTGAACTTAGACTTTATTTTTAATTTTTTATCTGTAACTTGTTTAGCTATTGAAGCTGCACGAGCAATATCTTCATAAGAAGAATTGGTACAAGAACCAATCAAAGCAACTTCGATTTTCAAAGGCCAATTATTTTTAATAGCCGTTTCTTTCATTTTAGAAATTGGCGTAGCCAAATCCGGCGTAAAAGGCCCATTTAAATGTGGCTCTAATTCTGATAAGTTAATTTCGATAACTTGGTCAAAATACTTTTCTGGATTAGCATAAACTTCAGGATCTCCTGTTAAGTAATCCGCAACTTTATCTGCAGCATCAGCTACATCAGCTCTGTTAGTAGAACGCAAGTAACGCCCCATTGAAGCGTCATAACCAAAAGTAGAAGTAGTAGCTCCTATCTCAGCACCCATATTACATATAGTTCCTTTTCCTGTACAAGACATAGA
The DNA here is from genome assembly GCF_900107635.1 of Flavobacterium gillisiae. Classification (GTDB taxonomy): domain Bacteria; phylum Bacteroidota; class Bacteroidia; order Flavobacteriales; family Flavobacteriaceae; genus Flavobacterium; species Flavobacterium gillisiae. Next base: position 576,695 of record NZ_FNRD01000001.1, on the reverse strand, counting down.
CGTCGCACCTTCTCCGAAGTACTCAACGATAGCACCCGTTCCACCTTTTACAGTAAGAATTCCAGCAACTTTAAGAATTACATCTTTTGGAGCTGTCCATCCTGACAACTTTCCTATTAATTTAACACCTATAAGTTTTGGAAATTTTAATTCCCATGCCATTCCTGACATAACATCTACGGCATCTGCTCCACCTACACCAATAGCAACCATTCCTAATCCACCTGCATTTACAGTATGTGAATCAGTACCGATCATCATTCCTCCAGGAAAAGCATAGTTTTCAAGAACTACTTGGTGAATAATCCCAGCCCCCGGTTTCCAAAAACCAATTCCGTATTTATCAGAAACTGACGAAAGAAAATCAAAAACTTCATTACTTTGTGTTTTTGCTCTGGCCAAATCGGTTACAGCATCAACCTTAGCTTGAATCAAGTGATCACAATGTACCGTTGTAGGAACCGCTACCTGAGCTTTTCCAGCATGCATAAATTGCAACAAAGCCATTTGAGCCGTTGCATCTTGACAAGCAACTCTGTCTGGAGAAAAATCAACATAATCAGTTCCCCTAGCAAAAGCTTTAGATGGTTTACCGTCCCAAAGGTGATTGTATAAAATTTTCTCTGTCAAAGTAAGTGGGTGACCAACAATCTCACGTGCAGCATCAACACGACTCGTCATGTTGTCATACACTTTTTTTATCATTTCAATATCAAACGCCATATATATAATTGTTTTTTATTATTGTTTTTCAGACACCACAAGGTACAAAAAATAGAGGAGCTATAAAAATAAAAAAAAGCCTGAATCATAGACTCAGGCTTTTAGATATAATTAACTAATCTCAGTGATTACATCACTAACAATTTATGAGATGGTGCAAATTGAGTTAGATTAATACCTTTTACTGCTGCTTTATATTCATCCATAGTAGGAGTTCTACCTAAGATTGTAGACAATACAACAACAGGTGTTGAGGAAAGTAAAGATTCTCCTTTTTTACCTTCAGAATCTTCTACAACTCTTCCTTGGAAAAGACGAGTAGAAGTTGCCATTACCGTATCTCCTTTTTCTGCTTTTTCTTGATTACCCATACATAAGTTACATCCTGGACGCTCTAGATATAAGATGTTTTCGTATCCAGTACGAGCTACTCCTTTTGGAGCATTATCATCAAATTCGAAACCAGAATATTTTTGTAAAACTTCCCAATCTCCTTCAGCTTTCAATTCATCTACAATATTGTAAGTTGGAGGCGCTACTACAAGTGGTGCTTTAAACTCAACTTTACCATATTGTTCATCGATATTCTTCAACATTTGAGAAAGAATTTTCAAATCCCCTTTGTGGACCATACAAGATCCAACAAAACCAAGATCTACTTTTTTCACTCCTCCGTAAAAAGAAAGTGGTCTAATAGTATCGTGCGTATATCTCTTAGAAACATCTGCATTATTAACATCTGGATCTGCAATCATAGGCTCTTCAACTAAATCAAGATCAATAACCACTTCAGCAAAATACTTAGCATTTGCATCTGGAGTTAAAGCTGGCTTCTCACCTGATCTAATATCTGCGATTCTCTTATCAGCAATAGCTATCAATCCTTTAAGAACTTGCTTAGCATTATCCATTCCTTTATCAATCATGATCTGAATTCTTCTCTTAGCGATCATTAATGATTCGATCAAAGTTTCATCTTCAGAAATACAGATAGAAGCTTTCGCTTTCATCTCTGCAGTCCAATCTGTAAAAGTAAATGCTTGATCAGCAGTAAGAGTCCCTAAGTGAACCTCAATGATTCTTCCTTGGAACACATTCTCTCCACCAAATTGTTTTAACATTTGAGATTGAGTAGCATGAACTACATCACGGAAATCCATATAGGTTTTCATATCTCCTTTGAACGTAACTTTTACTGACTCTGGAATTGGCATTGAAGCCTCACCAGTGGCAAGTGCAAGAGCAACTGTTCCGGAGTCCGCTCCAAAAGCGACTCCTTTTGACATTCTTGTATGAGAGTCACCACCAATAATAATCGCCCATTCATCAACAGTGATATCATTAAGTACTTTATGAATTACATCCGTCATTGCAAGATATTCTCCTTTTGGGTCACGAGCAGTAATCAACCCGAAGTCATTCATGAACTTCATTAATCTAGGAATATTTGCCTTAGACTTATTATCCCAAACTGAAGCAGTATGACAACCTGACTGGTAAGCACCATCAACAATTGGTGAAATCACAGTAGCAGCCATAGACTCTAATTCCTGAGAAGTCATCAAACCAGTTGTATCTTGTGAACCCACAATGTTTACCTCTACACGTACGTCTGAACCTGCGTGTAAAACTTTACCTGGAGTGGTACCAACTGCATTTTTATTAAATATTTTTTCTACTGCAGTAAGTCCTTGTCCTTCGACAGAAACTTCTTTTGACGGAGCAAATACAGGAACGATATCGATACCTAAAGTTTTCGATGCAAAAGTTTGCAATTTTTTACCGAATACAATAGCGTATGAACCACCCGCTTTTATAAATTCCATTTTTTGAGGCGTGAACGCTTTAGAAATATCTATCAGCTCTTTGTCCCCATTATATAATTTCTTAGTTTTTGTATTGATCGTAAGAACTGTACCCGTAGCAACAGAATATGCTTCTTCTAAAACAACATCTCCATTTTCATTACGAACAGCGTTCCCTTTTTCATCAAGTACTTTTACCCAGTTTTTAAGATCTAAACCAATTCCACCAGTAACGTCTACAGTAGTAAGGAAAATTGGCGAAATACCATTTGTTCCTGCTACGATAGGAGCAATATTAATAAAAGGAACATAAGGACTTGCTTTTTTACCAGTCCATAATGCTACGTTATTTACACCTGACATTCTTGATGAACCTACACCCATCGTCCCTTTTTCTGCAATCAACATCACACTTTTGTCCGGGTGTTGTGCTTGTAAAGCTTGGATTTCATCTTGTGCTTCAGGAGAAATCAAACATTTTCCATGAAGTTCACGATCTGAACGGGAATGTGCTTGGTTTCCTGGAGAAAGTAAATCAGTTGAGATATCTCCTTCACCAGCTACATAAGTAACTACCTTAATCTCTTCAACAACTTCTGGAAGTTTTGTAAAGAACTCAGCATTAGCATAACTTACTAAAATTTCTTTAGCAATTTCATTACCACTTTTGAACGCAGCTTCTAGACGCGCTGTATCTGCTTCGTAAAGAAAAAATTGTGTTTTTAATACTTTTGCAGCTTCTGTTGCAATTACAACGTCATTCCCTAAAGCTAAATCAAGTAATACTTCGATAGAAGGACCACCTTTCATATGTGACAATAACTCAAAAGCAAAAGCAGGAGTAACTTCTTTCACGACAGATTGACCAAGAATAATTTCCTTTAAAAACACAGCTTTTACAGCTGCAGCCGGAGTAGTCCCTGGAACAACATTGTAAGTGAAAAATTTAAGAGACTCTTCGCGATCTGCGTTATCTGAATCTTTAATTTGTCCAATGATTGCGCTTAGTAATTCAGCACCATCAATAGGCTTTGGGTTAAGCCCCTGACCTTTTCGTTCTTCGATTTCCTGTAGATAATCGTTATAAATGTTCATAATAGAATTCTTTTCAATGTTAAAGGCTATTTTTTTTGATCATCTCAAAATCAAAAGCCATAATATCTAGCTGTTTTTTTTGTTTTTTCGTAATGCAAATTAACGAATTTAAGATGAGAATTAAAAAAATTTAATAGAAGTGACCTTTTTAAAAATTATTATTGCTAAATACTAATTTTTAATGCGTATAATTGGGAAAATATAAAAATTTTAACATTTTAATGATTAATCCATAATTAATCATTTGTATTCCTATTATTCCTAAAGCTCAAAAATCACGACATCTAAGAAAACGTTATAGTTCACATCAAAATTCAAGTTTAAAACAACCAAAAAGTTACATTTTAAAGCAATTTAGCAATTATCATTTCTTCAGTTATACCTTCAGCATCTGCTTTATAGTTCTTAATTATTCTATGACGAAGTATTCCTATTGCAACAGCTTTTACATCTTCAATATCTGGTGAAAACTTACCATTAAAAGCAGCGTTCGCTTTGGCAGCTAATATTAAATTCTGAGAAGCTCTTGGCCCTGCTCCCCAATCCAAATAACTTTTAACAAATTCATTAGACAACGGATTGTCTGGACGTGTTTTACTAACTAAAGTCACCGCATATTCAATGACATTATCCGCTACTGGAATTCTGCGTATCAATTGCTGAAAATCTATAATTTCCTGCGCAGTAAACAATGGACTAATGGTAGTTTTATTATCTGAAGTTGTGCGTTTCACTACCTGAACTTCTTCTGCAAATGAAGGATACTCGAGTTTGATAGCAAACATAAAACGATCTAATTGTGCTTCAGGTAAAGGATAGGTTCCCTCTTGTTCAATCGGGTTTTGTGTAGCCAAAACAAAGTAAGGCAAATCCAACTTATAATTCTCACCTGCTATAGTAACAGATCGCTCTTGCATTGCTTCTAGCAAAGCTGCCTGGGTTTTTGGCGGCGTACGATTGATCTCATCTGCCAGAATGATGTTCGAAAAAATTGGCCCTTTTATAAATTTAAATTGACGGTTTTCATCTAATATTTCACTTCCCAAAATATCTGATGGCATTAAATCAGGAGTAAACTGAATTCTCTTAAAGTCAAGTCCCAAAGCCTGAGCAAGCGTATTTACCATTAATGTTTTAGCTAATCCCGGAACCCCGACAAGAAGCGCATGCCCTCCTGAAAAAATACAAAGTAACACCTGATCGACCACCGCATCCTGACCCACAATAATTTTTGCGATCTCGTTTTTTAATTCATTACGTTTCTGAACCAAATTATGTATTGCTGCTACGTCAGACATTTTTAAAGGGGATTTAAATTAAAAAAGAGTTAACTCTATGAATTCATAAAGCTAACTCTTTTTATTTATTTTAGAAAAATATAAAATTTATTTTTTTAACCAATTGTTTGTGAAATCACAATCTCTATATTCTCCAAGGATTTTAATATAGGTTTCTTTGATTTTTTCATCAAACCATTTTCCAATTGCTTTGATTTGCTTTTCTTTTAATGCTAAATCCTTAATTTTAATATAATCTGTAGCATAATCAGCGACATGTTCGTTGATTCTATTAGTAACCGTTACTAACTTATAACTTTTCTTTCCGTTTTCATCAGCATTTAATATCGGCTGAGAAATACTATCATCTTTTAAATTAGAAACCTCACTATAAAGACTTGGATCCATTTTAGTCATTTCAAAACGGGTATCTTGTGTCTTTGGGTTAATTAAAGACCCACCATTTGCTCTGGTTTCTTTTTGATCAGATTCTGTTCTGGCCGCTTCTGCAAAAGTGATTTTTTTATCAATAATTTTACTTCTAATCAGAGTGATTTTCTCTTTAGCTGCAGTAAGAGCTTCTTCTGAAACTGAAGGAGTCAATAATATATGACGCAATTCAATTTCTTGTCCTTTAATTTTTTCTACATAAATAATATGAAAACCAAAATCAGTTTCGAATGGCGCAGATATTTCACCTTCCTGAAGACTAAACGCAACATCTTTAAATTCTTTTACAAATGGCGTTTTTCTATTCATTTTATAGTACCCTCCATTTGAGCTTGACCCTGGGTCTTTTGAATATAAAACCGCTTTTGTAGAAAAACTAGATCCTTCTTCTACTTCTTTTTTAAATCCGTTCAACTTGTCAATTACCTTTTGCTTCTCTGCATCTGAAACTTTAGGCGTGATTACAATTTGAGCTACTTCCATTTCCGCTCCAAAAAGAGGCAATTCATCTTTAGGAATTGATTTGAAAAAATTACGAACTTCTTCTGGTGTAATTTCTACTTCTTCAACGATTTTCTTTTGCATTTCTGAAGAAAGTTTGTTCTCTTTCAAAATATCAAAGAAATAACTTCTAAATTCTTCTTCAGAATTCTTCTTGTAATACTTTATTACTTTTTCCATAGAGCCAATTTGACCTACCATGTAGCTCAGTCGCTCTTCCATCATTCCTTTTACTTCAGCATCTGTCACTTTTACACTATCTTGAATGGCCTGATGCGCATATAACTTATCCTCAAGTAACTTTCCTAACATTTGACATCTAGTAATATCTTTAATGGAATTACCTTGACTTGACAATTCCAAATAAGACTTGTCTATATCTGAATCCAAAATAATATAGTCCCCCACTGTGGCAATAATACCATCGATTTTTTGTCGTTGATTTGTTTTAATCTTTTTAACAGGCGTAACTACACTATCTCTAATAATTTCTTGCGCTCTACTAATAGTACTTGAAAACAGTAAAAGAAAAAATATAAGTGCAATTCTACTATTTATGGACTTCATTTGTATTGTTTTTAATGGCATTATATCAATTTTATATTTTAATAAAGTATTCTAATTTTCATTGGGCTGAATCCCTTTTATATAGCCCCTGCGGCGCGTCGCCAAATATACACTTTAACTATCAGTAAATAAAAATGTTCTTACAAACAATTTCCAAAAGTTAAAACGAACAAAAATAGCAATTCAATTACATAATACAAGTTTCCATACTAGTATTAACAAAAAATTATAAGGGCGTTTAATCATTCCGAAACCAACGCTATGTCCTAATGAGCTAACCCCATTTATCATTACTGCCGAACGACTTATAAATTTAGGAACCAGTTGTTACAGCAGACCTAAGGGATTGTAAAACACTTGAATCTAAACTATGATAGAATTTAATATCCATAAACCAATATATTAATTTATAATTCGTTAAAACGAGATAAAATTAAAAACAAACCTAAATAACAAAAACGCAAACACCTCATTTTTAATAAAATATAAATACTTATCAACACTACAACGTTATCGTTAACGGATTAAAAGTTTAACTGATATACCATCCATTAATTTATATACATTAGCCTGACAACAACACTGTTATTCGTAAATAATTACCCAAATAAAACCCATATCGTAAATCAATAACGCATATAATAGTGAATACCTTAACATTTAGCTTTTTCAAAAAACCATTTCCTCCCGAATTTAAAATACAATCCCCAAATACATTTATCAACCAACCTACAAAATCATGAAGAAACCAAATTTAAAAGTTGCTATGTTAGCAGCCTTAACTATCTGCTTCTACTCCTGTAATTCAAATGACGAATTACAAGGCCCTTCTGCAGAAACGAAAGCATTAAGCAAAGTAATTGATGTCACCCACCATGATGGCCATCCGTTTAGTACTGGCAAATCCATGACAACATCAACTACAGGGAAATATGTAGCTAATCCTGGCGGTGGCGTAATGATGCAAGCTTTTTACTGGGACGTGCCCGCTGGCGGAAACTGGTGGAATACACTAGGCACAAAAGTAACAGCATGGTCAAATGCCGGTATCGGTTCAATTTGGCTTCCTCCGGTATCTAAAGCTCAAAATGGCCCTTTCTCTATGGGATACGATCCTACTGATTATTTTGATTTTGGAAATTACAACCAAAATGGAACTATAGAAACACGTTTTGGTTCTAAAACAGAATTAGTTAGTCTAATTACAAAAGCGCATACCGAAAATATTCAAGTCTATGCAGACATGGTTCTAAATCACAATAGCGGCGGACAGTTAGAAAGCAATCCTTTTACAGGAACCCAAACCTATACAAATTTCACTGGCGTTGCTTCAGGAAAATTCCCTAGAACAAGTGCTGATTTTTATAAAAACGCCTACGGTAATAATGACGAAGGCGCTTTTGGCGGATTTCCTGACTTAGCACACGTGACACCAAACGTCCAAAACTGGTTATGGCTCCGAACAGATGGTGTAGGAAAATATTATAAAAACACCATGAAATTTGACGGATGGAGATTTGACTACGTCAAAGGTTTTGCCCCATGGGTAGTTAAAGACTGGAATACTAATGTTGGTGGTTTTTCAGTTGGAGAATACTGGGATTCAAATGTAAACACATTAGAATGGTGGGCAAATAATGCCAACAGTTCTGTATTTGATTTTGCCTGCTATTACAAAATGAACGACGCATTTGATGGTAATAATTTAGCTCTATTAAATGACGACATGATGTGGAAAAGAAATCCATATAAAGCAGTCACGTTTGTCACCAACCATGATACAGACGAAATATATAATAAGCAATTGGCGTATGCTTATATTCTAACTCACGAAGGTTATCCAACAATTTTTTACAGAGATTACGAAGAATGGTTAGACAAAGCCAAAATGAATAACTTGATTTGGATTCACAATCAAAAAGCTACCGGAACAACTTCAATTTTATATGCAGATAATGATGAGTACATTGCCAGAAGAAATGGTTACAATGGAAATCCAGGACTAGTTGTATACATCAATAATTCTTCTTCATGGCAAGAAAGATGGGTTCCTACGAATTGGACCAACGCTCAAATAAAAGACTTCACAGGCAATTCCACATGGATTCCAACAACGCAAAGCGATAAATGGGTAAAAATCCAGTGCCCTCCAAACGGTTATTCAGTTTGGTCGATAAACATGTAAATCCTAAATATTTCGAATATAAATGAGGCTGTTTTAAAAGACAGCCTCATTTTTTTTATTCACATTTATAAATAGTACTTTTGCAAACTATTTACATCATACATGAGCTTTTTAAAAGAAATACAAAGAAGAAGAACTTTCGGGATTATATCACACCCCGATGCAGGTAAAACGACGCTTACAGAAAAACTCCTACTTTTTGGTGGTGCTATTCAAGAGGCGGGTGCTGTTAAAAATAATAAAATCAAAAAAGGAGCCACGAGTGATTTCATGGAGATTGAACGTCAGAGAGGAATTTCTGTTTCTACCTCCGTTTTAGCATTTAACTACAAAGAGAAAAAAATAAATATTCTTGATACTCCTGGGCACAAGGATTTTGCCGAAGATACTTTTAGAACCTTAACTGCTGTTGACAGTGTCATAGTGGTAATTGATGTTGCGAAAGGTGTCGAGGAACAAACAGAAAAATTAGTCGCGGTTTGTAGATTGCGAAAGATACCAATTATTGTATTTATCAATAAGATGGATCGTGAAGGAAAAGATGCTTTTGACCTGATGGACGAAGTGGAACAAAAACTGGGACTCACAGTTACACCGCTTAGTTTCCCAATAGGAATGGGTTATGATTTCCAAGGAATTTATAATTTATGGGAACAGAACATCAACCTATTTAGTGGAGACAATCGTAAAAATATTGAAGAAACTATCGCTTTTTCAGATGTGCAAAATCCAGAATTAGAAAAAATTATTGGACAGAAACCTGCAGATACTTTACGTGAAGAGCTGGAATTAATTGATGAAGTCTATCCAAAATTTGATCGTCAAGATTATTTGGACGGAAAATTACAACCGGTCTTTTTTGGTTCTGCATTGAATAATTTTGGAGTTCGCGAACTATTAGATTGTTTTGTTGAAATCGCGCCATCACCAAGACCAAAAGAATCTGAAACAAGATTGGTTGACCCCAAAGAAGAAAAAATGACTGGTTTTGTTTTTAAAATCCATGCGAATATGGATCCTAAACACAGAGACAGATTAGCATTTATTAAAATTGTATCTGGTACTTTCGAAAGAAATAAACCATATTATCACGTTCGTCAGAAGAAAAACTTAAAATTCTCGAGTCCAAATGCCTTTTTTGCTGAAAAGAAAGAAATTGTAGACATCTCTTATCCTGGTGACATTGTAGGACTTCATGATACAGGGAATTTTAAAATTGGTGATACTTTGACAGAAGGAGAAATCATGAGTTTCAAAGGTATTCCAAGTTTCTCTCCAGAACATTTCAGATATATCAATAATGCTGACCCAATGAAAGCTAAACAGCTTGATAAAGGGATTGACCAGCTGATGGATGAAGGTGTAGCACAGTTGTTCACCCTGGAAATGAATAACAGAAAAATTATCGGAACGGTAGGAGCTCTTCAGTATGAGGTTATCCAATACCGTTTAGAACATGAATATGGAGCAAAATGTACCTATGAGAATTTCCCAGTACATAAAGCGTGTTGGGTAAAGCCAGATGATGCAAAAAATGATGAGTTTAAAGAATTCAAACGCATCAAGCAGAAGTTCTTAGCAAAAGACAAATATGGCCAATTAGTTTTCCTTGCCGATTCAGATTTCACGATTAAAATGACGCAAAACAAATATCCAAGTGTGAAATTATTTTTCACATCAGAATTTGAATAACATCTTTTAGATTTAAAATATAAAAAAACGCTAATGTAAAAATTAGCGTTTTTTTTTTGTGGTTATAAATATTTGATTTTAAATCATATCTTAAGCTAATGCGCTTTCAAAGTTCACTGCTTTCTTTAAAAAAGCTTTTATCAACAAACGATTAGGTGCTAATCCAGAAGTCATAATTTGCTTCTTTGTATTGATTCCTTCAGTAGAAATAGTACTATTTGGATCTTGTTTTGAACCCATGAACCAAAGTACAAATTCCACATTTGAAGTTGCCTTATTGTCTTCTTTTACTTCATTACTAGTAATATCATTTGTCGTAGATATAACTGTATTGTTTTGAGAAGTTTGACTAAATACTGAAACATTCGATACTAAAACAAAAATAAACATAAAGAAAATAGTTACTGTTTTTTTAGAGTCGTTACGTTTAGAAAAGTTGTTCATAAGGGGCTTTGTTTGTGAAAAAGATAATTTATATCTTTATTTCTAATACAAAACTAAGGTATCAATACCCTTATCAAAAATATTTTCGACAAACAACCATAAAACTCGTTTAGCTACAGAAATAGACCCATTTACAACCAACTATAGTACCATAATAATGAAAACAAGTAAATCACCATCGTTTCCAGTTTAAAAGCTATGAAAGTATTGCACAAAAAAAGGCTCCATTTCTGGAGCCTTTTTCTATACAATTATGCTTGTCCCGCCGGACCAAAATTTAGAGGTATTGGAGGTTGTTCAGTGTCTTTAATTTCGCCATGGGCTTGTTCAAAACGGTGAATATTCTCTCCAATTGCCTTTAATAATCTTTTGGCATGTTGCGGTGTCAAGACAATTCTTGATTTCACTTTGGCCTTAGGAATACCAGGCATGATACTTACAAAATCGAGAACAAATTCTGATGACGAATGGTTGATTATCGCTAAGTTAGAATAAATTCCTTCCGCTGTTTTCTCATCCAATTCAATATTAATCTGCTCCTGCTGTTGTTTAGAATTACTCATATCTTAGTTTTAATAAATATATTCCTCTTTGTTTGCCATCATATCATTGTAATCTTCTTTAGAACCTACAATTGTATGATCATACTCTCTCATACCTGTTCCTGCAGGAATTCTATGTCCTACAATTACATTTTCTTTCAATCCTTCTAAGTAATCAATCTTACCTGCAACAGCAGCTTCGTTCAATACTTTAGTAGTCTCTTGGAAAGATGCAGCAGAGATAAATGATTTTGTTTGTAGCGATGCTCTTGTGATACCTTGTAAAACAGGAGTACCAGTTGCAGTGATAACATCACGAGCTACAACAATATTTTTATCGTTACGTTTCAGTAATGAATTTTCATCACGTAATTCACGTGGAGAAACGATCTGACCTTCTTTCAAGTTAGCTGAATCACCAGCATCCTCAATTACTTTCATACCATATAATTTGTCATTTTGAAGGATAAAATCTTTAGTATGAATCAATTGATCTTCTAAGAACAATGTATCTCCTGGATCTTGAACTCTAACTTTACGCATCATTTGACGTATTACTACCTCAAAGTGCTTATCATTAATTTTCACCCCTTGTAGACGGTATACTTCTTGAATTTCATTTACCAAGTACTGTTGAACAGCAGCAGGTCCTTTAATTCTCAAAATATCTTCCGGAGTAATTGCTCCATCAGACAATGGTACACCAGCTCTAACGAAGTCATTCTCTTGAACAAGAATTTGACTTGAAAGTTTAACTAGATACTTTCTAACATCACCAAATTTAGATTCGATAATAATCTCACGGTTACCTCTTTTAATTTTTCCAAAAGAAACAACACCATCGATTTCTGAAACTACAGCTGGGTTAGAAGGGTTACGAGCTTCAAGCAATTCAGTAATTCTAGGTAAACCTCCTGTAATATCTCCTGATTTAGAAGAACGACGTGGAATTTTAACTAATACTTTACCTGCCTTAATTTTCTCACCGTTTTCAACCATCAAGTGGGCTCCAACAGGTAAGTTATAAGAACGTATCAATTCACCATCTTTACCATAAACTAATAAAGTAGGAATTAATTTTTTAGCTCTTGACTCAGAAATTACTTTTTCTTGGAAACCAGTTTGCTCATCAATTTCAACCATGAATGACTGACCTTGCTCTAAATCTTCGTAAGCAATTTTACCAGTGAATTCCGAAACAATAACTCCATTATATGGATCCCATTTACAGATAACTTCACCTTTGTCAACTGACTGACCATCTTTCACAAAAATACTTGAACCGTAAGGAATATTATGTGTGTTTAAAAGAATTCCAGTTTTCTCATCAATTAATTTCAATTCAGTAGAACGAGAAACAACGATATCAACGGCATTTCCTTCACCGTCTTCACCTTTAACAGTTTTTAAATCTTCGATTTCAAGCTTACCCTTGAATTTTGTTATGATACTTGATTCCTCAGAAATACCACCCGCTACCCCTCCAACGTGGAAAGTACGTAATGTTAATTGTGTTCCTGGCTCACCAATAGATTGCGCTGCAATAACTCCTACTGCTTCACCTCTTTGTGTCATTTTTCCAGTAGCTAAGTTTCTACCGTAACATTTAGCACAAATACCTTTTAACGCTTCACATACAAGAGGAGAACGAACTTCAACTTTCTCGATTGGAGAAGCGTCAATAGTTTTCATTATAGCCTCAGTAATTTGTTGTCCAGATTCAACTAAAACTTCATTAGTTAAAGGATTTATTACGTCTTGCAATGCAACACGTCCTAAGATTCTCTCTCCTAATGATTCAACAATTTCCTCATTCTTTTTCAATGCTGATACTTCAACACCTCTTAATGTTCCACAATCTTCGATGTTAACAATAACATCTTGAGAAACATCATGTAGTCTTCTTGTTAAATATCCTGCATCCGCCGTTTTCAAGGCAGTATCCGCAAGACCTTTACGCGCACCGTGAGTAGAAATAAAGTACTCAAGGATTGAAAGACCTTCTTTAAAGTTAGAAAGAATTGGATTTTCAATAATTTCACCACCACCAGCAGTCGATTTTTTAGGCTTAGCCATCAAACCACGCATACCAGTTAACTGACGAATTTGTTCTTTGGAACCCCTTGCTCCAGAATCAAGCATCATGTAAACCGAGTTGAAACCTTGTTGGTCTTCTCTAATGTTTTTCATTGCTAATTCTGTCAATTGAGCATTGGCAGAAGTCCATACATCAATAACTTGGTTGTAACGTTCGTTATTTGTAATAAGACCCATGTTATAATTTACAGAAATACCTTCAACTTGCTCTCTAGCATCTGCGATTAATTTTGGTTTTTGATCTGGAATTCTAATATCCCCTAATGAGAATGACAATCCACCTTTAAAGGCAAATTTATACCCCATATCTTTCATGTTATCCAAGAAGGCAGCCGTTTCAGGTACACTAGTTGAATTTAATACATGTCCAATAATATCTCTAAGGTTTTTCTTAGTCAATACATCATTGATATATCCTGCTGCTTCTGGCACAACCTCATTAAAGATCACACGACCAGCAGTAGTTTGAATAATTTTATACACTAATTCTCCAGCGTCATTAAAATCTTTTGCTCTAATTCTCACTCTAGCATTTAATTCTAAACAACCTTCGTTTAAAGCGATATTAACTTCTTCCGCAGAATAGAAAGTCAAATCTTGACCTAAAATTTTCTTTTCTGGAGTAGACAAACGTTCTTTGGTCATATAGTATAGACCCAAGACCATATCCTGAGAAGGTACTGTAATTGGCGCACCATTTGCAGGATTCAGAATATTATGAGAAGCCAACATTAACAATTGTGCTTCAAGGATAGCTTCTGGTCCTAATGGTAAATGTACCGCCATTTGATCCCCATCAAAATCCGCATTAAATGCAGTACAAACTAAAGGGTGCAATTGGATTGCTTTTCCTTCAATTAATTTTGGTTGGAATGCTTGTATACCAAGTCTGTGCAAAGTAGGAGCTCTATTCAGTAATATAGGGTGACCTTTAATTACATTCTCTAGAATATCCCAAACTACAGGCTCTTTTTTGTCTATTATTTTCTTAGCTGATTTTACAGTTTTTACAATTCCTCTTTCTATCAATTTACGGATAACGAAAGGTTTGTATAATTCGGCAGCCATATCCTTAGGGATACCACATTCAAACAATTTCAATTCAGGTCCAACAACAATTACCGAACGAGCAGAATAATCCACACGTTTTCCAAGTAAGTTTTGACGGAAACGTCCTTGCTTACCTTTTAGGGAATCAGATAATGATTTTAATGGTCTGTTTGATTCTGTTTTAACAGCAGAAGCTTTACGTGTATTATCAAATAATGAATCTACAGATTCTTGCAACATACGTTTTTCGTTTCTTAAGATAACTTCTGGAGCTTTAATCTCCATTAATCTTTTCAAACGGTTGTTACGTATAATTACACGACGGTATAAGTCATTTAAATCTGAAGTTGCAAAACGACCTCCATCAAGTGGCACAAGTGGACGTAATTCTGGTGGAATAACAGGTACAACTTTCATAATCATCCACTCAGGACGATTTTCACGGTTCAAGTTAGACTCACGGAAAGATTCAACAACTTGTAATCTTTTTAATGCTTCAGTTTTACGTTGTTTAGACGTTTCAGTGTTAGCATTATGTCTCAATTGGTAAGACAATTCATCAAGATCAATTCTTGCTAATAAATCCATAATACATTCTGCTCCCATTTTGGCAACAAATTTATTTGGATCAAAATCGTCAAGATATTGATTATCTGCAGGAAGAGTATCTAAGATATTCAAATATTCTTCTTCTGTTAAGAAATCTAATCTTTGTACTGATTCACCCTCACCATTTTTTGCAATACCAGCTTGGATTACTACGTATCTTTCGTAGTAAATGATCATATCTAATTTCTTAGAAGGAAGACCAAGGATATAACCAATTTTGTTAGGAAGAGAACGGAAATACCAGATATGAGCAATTGGCACAACAAGGTTGATGTGACCAACTCTGTCTCTACGTACTTTTTTCTCAGTAACTTCAACACCACAACGGTCACAAATGATTCCTTTGTAGCGAATTCTTTTGTACTTACCACAAGCACATTCAAAATCTTTTACTGGTCCGAAAATTCGTTCACAGAAAAGACCGTCACGCTCAGGCTTGTGCGTACGGTAGTTGATAGTTTCTGGTTTTAAAACTTCACCTCTAGACTCTTTCAAGATAGATTCTGGAGAAGCTAAACCAATAGATATTTTATTGAATCTTTTTACAGGATTCTTATCTTTATTGTTATTATTATTTCTATTATTCATCATAGTTTTTACTATTGATTTAATTGCAATTAAAAATTGATTATAGTACGCAGCGTACTGCGTTTCTACCTGGATTACTTCTCTAAACTTTAAACTTTTATTAAAGCGCTAATTATACAAAACTCATTTTATATAAAAAATCGGAACGGTTTACGAGGCTAAATCCTAAAAACTCTTATAAATGAGTAAACAGTTTTCAGGTATTACTACCTAAAAACTGCATTACTACAAACTTTTATTTATTCTTCTAATCTAATATCAAGTCCAAGACCTTTCAATTCATGCATCAATACATTGAATGATTCAGGTAATCCTGGTTCTGGCATAGACTCTCCTTTTACGATTGCTTCGTAAGTTTTAGCTCTACCAATTACATCATCAGACTTCACAGTCAAGATTTCTCTTAGCGTACTTGATGCTCCATAAGCCTCAAGTGCCCAAACTTCCATCTCTCCAAAACGTTGTCCACCAAATTGTGCTTTACCACCAAGAGGTTGTTGCGTAATTAACGAGTATGGTCCGATTGAACGTGCGTGCATCTTATCATCAACCATATGTCCTAATTTCAACATATAGATTACTCCAACAGTCGCTGCTTGATGAAAACGTTCTCCAGTACCACCATCATAAAGATAAGTATGTCCAAAACGTGGTATTCCAGCTTCGTCAGTCAATTCATTAATTTGGTCTAGAGAAGCACCATCAAAAATTGGAGTGGCATATTTTCTACCCAAATTCTGTCCAGCCCAACCTAAAACAGTTTCATAAATTTGACCAATGTTCATACGTGAAGGTACACCTAATGGGTTCAACACAATATCAACTGGCGTTCCGTCTTCAAGGAAAGGCATGTCTTCATGACGAACGATACGAGCAACGATACCTTTGTTACCGTGACGTCCAGCCATTTTATCCCCAACTTTCAACTTACGTTTTTTGGCAATATATACTTTAGCTAATTTCAAAATTCCAGCTGGTAATTCATCACCAACAGAAATTGTAAACTTCTCTCTTCTTAATGCGCCTTGTAAATCATTCAACTTAATTTTATAGTTATGAATTAATTCATTCACCATTTTATTAGTTGAGTCATCCGCAACCCATTGACCTTTGCTTAAGTGAGCAAAATCTTCAACAGCATAAAGCATTTTTTGAGTGTATTTTTTACCTTTTGGTAAAACTTCTTCACCCAAATCATTCATCACACCTTGAGATGTTTTCCCATTAACGATCAAGAAAAGTTTTTCTACTAACTTATCTTTTAATTCAACAAACTTCACTTCATATTCCATTTCAAGTGCTCCTAAAGCATCCTTGTCTTGTGTACGTTTGCGTTTGTCTTTTACTGCTCTTGCAAACAATTTTTTGTCAAGAACTACACCATGTAAAGATGGAGATGCTTTTAATGAAGCATCTTTTACATCACCTGCTTTATCCCCGAAGATTGCACGAAGCAATTTCTCTTCTGGAGTAGGATCTGATTCCCCTTTTGGAGTAATTTTTCCGATAAGAATGTCTCCAGGTTTAACCTCGGCTCCAATTCTAATCATACCATTTTCATCTAAGTCTTTAGTAGCCTCTTCAGAAACGTTTGGTATATCATTTGTCAATTCTTCGTTACCTAATTTAGTATCTCTAACTTCTAATGAATAATCATCAACGTGAATAGAGGTAAAAATATCGTCACGAACAACTTTTTCAGAAATAACAATCGCATCCTCGAAGTTATACCCTTTCCATGGCATAAACGCTACTTTTAGGTTACGACCTAAAGCTAATTCACCATTTTGAGTTGCATATCCTTCTGACAATACTTGACCAAGAACAACTCTATCCCCTTTTCTTACGATAGGCTTAAGGTTGATACTTGTTCCTTGATTGGTTTTTCTAAATTTAATTAGATTGTATGTTTTCTCATCAGAATCAAAACTAACCATTCTTTCTTCTTCAGAACGATCGTATTTAATAGTAATGATATTTGCATCTACATATTCTATAACTCCATCACCTTCCGCGTTAATTAAAACTCTAGAATCTGAAGCTACTTGACGCTCTAAACCAGTTCCGACGATTGGTGCTTCAGGACGTATTAATGGTACGGCTTGACGCATCATGTTAGATCCCATCAACGCTCTATTCGCATCATCATGTTCCAAGAAAGGAATTAAAGATGCAGAAATTGAAGCAATTTGATTTGGAGCTACATCCGCATAATCAACCTTTGTAGGGTCAATTACAGGGAAATCACCTTCCTGACGTGCAATTACGTTTTCAGCAAGAATTTTTCCAGAATCATCCATCTCAATATTTGCTTGAGAGATTAACATTCCTTCTTCTTCTTCAGCGCTTAAGTAAATTGGTGTTGAAACTAAATCAACAACTCCATTAGTTACTTTACGGTAAGGTGTTTCAATGAAACCCATTCCATTCACTTTAGCATAAACTCCAAGAGATGAAATCAAACCAATGTTTGGTCCCTCTGGTGTCTCAATAGGACATAAACGTCCGTAGTGTGTATAGTGCACATCACGTACCTCAAATCCAGCTCTTTCTCTTGAAAGTCCACCTGGTCCTAGCGCAGATAATCTTCTTTTGTGCGTTATCTCGGCAAGTGGATTCGTTTGATCCATAAACTGAGACAATTGGTTAGTTCCAAAGAAAGAGTTGATAACAGACGATAATGTTTTAGCATTAATCAAATCTATTGGTGTAAACACCTCGTTATCTCTAACGTTCATACGCTCTCTAATGGTTCTAGCCATACGTGCTAAACCAACACCGAATTGTTGAGACAATTGTTCTCCAACTGTTCTTACACGACGGTTTGATAAGTGATCAATATCATCAATATCTGCTTTCGCATTTATTAATTCGATCAAATATTTTACAATGGTAATAATATCTTCTTTGGTAAGCACTTGCTTTTCCATTGGGATATCAAGACCAAGTTTTTTATTCATTCTGTAACGACCTACTTCACCTAAGTTGTAACGTTGATCAGAGAAGAATAATTTATCAATAATACCACGAGCAGTTTCTTCATCAGGCGGTTCTGCATTACGCAATTGTCTGTAAATATGCTCAACAGCTTCTTTTTCAGAGTTTGTTGGATCTTTTTGTAACGTGTTATGGATGATAGCATAATCAGCTTGATTAGCATCTTCCTTGTGTAACAAAATAGATTTAACGTTAGAATCAATGATTTCTTCAACATTATCTTTATCGATAATTGTATCTCTATCAAGAATTATTTCGTTACGTTCGATAGAAACTACTTCACCAGTATCTTCATCTACGAAATCTTCATGCCATGTATTTAATACACGAGCAGCTAATTTTCTACCGATATATTTTTTAAGTCCTGTTTTAGAAACTTTAATTTCCTCAGCAAGGTCGAAAATTTCAAGGATATCCTTATCTCTTTCGAAACCAATTGCACGGAATAAAGTTGTAACAGGTAACTTTTTCTTTCTATCAATATAAGCGTACATTACGCTATTAATATCTGTAGAAAATTCTATCCAAGAACCTTTAAAAGGAATTACTCTGGCAGAATATAATTTTGTTCCATTAGCATGAAAAGACTGTCCAAAGAAAACCCCTGGAGATCTATGTAACTGAGAAACAACAACACGTTCCGCTCCGTTGATTACAAAGGTACCGCTTGGTGTCATGTAAGGAATTGTACCAAGATAAACATCTTGAACAATAGTTTCAAAATCTTCGTGCTCTGGATCTGTACAATACAATTTCAATCTTGCTTTTAAAGGCACACTATGTGTTAAACCTCTTTCAATACATTCTTGAATTGTATAACGTGGTGGATCCACGAAGTAGTCAAGGAACTCCAATACAAAATTATTTCTTGTATCTGTAATTGGAAAATTTTCCATGAAGGTATTATAAAGTCCTTCATTGCCTCTTTCATCAGATTTAGTTTCTAATTGAAAAAAATCTTGAAAAGATTTAACCTGAACATCAAGAAAATCTGGATATGCAGGAATATTTTTTGTAGAGGCAAAATTCAATCTTTCGGTCTGATTTGTTATCATCAATGGACAAAATTTTGATTATAAAAGTAATTTTTATTGGTATAAATATTTCTAATTATACTTTAATTTTAAAACCACTACATCTTTAAAAATCAATTTAAGATAACTACTTTCTTATTATCTGTCAATTTTTTTTCCTCGTAATGGGATAAAATGGGTTTGCTATCACAACTTATTATTCAATAAATAAGACAGACTTTTGTTATACGAAAAATGGTTTAGGTCTTTGGATGTATACCCAAGACCTAAACCTAATTCCTAAACTGTGTTTAACTATTTAAGCTCAACAACAGCTCCAGCTTCTTCTAAAGATTTTTTCAAAGCTTCTGCTTCGTCTTTAGTTACACCTTCTTTAACGTTACTTGGAGCGCTATCAACTACATCTTTAGCTTCTTTCAAACCTAAACCTGTAAGTTCTTTTACCATTTTCACAACTGCTAATTTAGAAGCACCAGCTTCTTTCAATACAACTGTAAATTCTGTTTGTACTTCTTCAGCAGCACCTTCGCCACCACCTGAAACTACTACAGCTGCAGCAGCTGGTTCGATTCCGTACTCATCTTTCAATATTGTTGCTAATTCGTTAACTTCTTTTACAGTTAAATTAACTAATTGTTCTGCGAATTGTTTCAAATCTGCCATTTTTTCTATCGTTTTAAAATGATTTGTAAAATTATATTTTGTTTATTGTGCGCATTGTAAATAATAAAAACCGAGTTTTACTCTTTTTTTATTATGCTTCTGTTTCAGCAACCTCTTCTTTAGCGAATTGGTTTTGAAGTGCAGAAATAACTTTTTGTGCTGGTGATTGAAGTAATCCAATAAGTTCACCAATAAGTTCTTCTTTAGATTTAATAGTCGCTAACGCTTCTAATTGATCATCTCCAATATAAACCTCAGCATTAATATAAGCTCCTTTCAAAACTGGCTTAGCCGATTTTTTACGGAAATCTTTTATTATCTTACCAGGCCCATTTGCTACCTCTGAAATGAATATAGCACTATTACCAGTCAATACTGACGGCAACTCACCATAATCATTAGCTGAAGCCTCCATTGCTTTTGCAAGCAACGTGTTTTTTATAACCTCTAATTTAATACCTGCTTTATAACAAGCTCTTCTCAACTTTGAAGTTGCATCTGCATTTAATCCAGAAATATCTGCTACGTAAACAATATTTGTACCAGCTAACTGTGCAGTTAAATCTTCAATCGCGATTGATTTTTCTTCTCTAGTCATACTAAAAATTATTAACTACCAATTATACTGCTTTTGGGTCTAATGCAATAGCAGGACTCATAGTGCTTGTAAGGTAGATACTTTTGATATACACACCTTTAGCAGCAGTTGGTTTAAGTTTGATTAATGTTTGAATAATTTCGTGTGCATTGTCAACAATTTGCTCAGCTCCAAAAGAAACTTTACCAATTCCTGCATGTACAATACCAGTTTTATCAACTTTGAAATCGATTTTACCAGCTTTAACCTCTGCAACAGCTTTTGCAACATCCATAGTTACAGTACCTGTCTTAGGGTTTGGCATTAAACCTCTAGGTCCTAAAATACGACCTAATGGACCTAATTTACCCATAACGCTTGGCATAGTGATGATTACATCAACATCCGTCCAACCGTCTTTAATTTTTTGTAAATACTCGTCAAGACCTACATAGTCTGCTCCAGCTTCTTTAGCTTCCGCTTCTTTGTCTGGAGTAACCAATGCTAATACTTTAACATCTTTACCAGTTCCATGAGGTAATGTTACCACACCTCTAACCATTTGATTCGCTTTTCTTGGATCTACACCCAAACGTACTGCGATATCAACAGACTCATCAAATTTTGCAGATGAAACTACTTTAATTAATGCCGCAGCATCTTTTAAAGAGTACATTCTGTTTTTGTCAATTTTTGAAGCAGCCTCTTTTTGCTTTTTTGTCAATTTTGCCATGTCTTTCTTTTAATTAAAAAGGAGCGTCTCCTGATACAGTTATACCCATAGATCTAGCTGTTCCAGCAACCATACTCATTGCAGACTCCATAGTGAATGCATTTAAGTCTGGCATTTTGTCTTCAGCAATAGCTCTAATTTGTTCCCAAGTAACACTAGCTACTTTTTTACGATTAGGCTCACCAGAACCAGATTTTAGCTTCGCAGCTTCCAATAATTGAACAGCTGCAGGCGGAGTTTTAACAACAAATTCGAATGATTTGTCTTTATACACAGTAATTTGTACTGGGCATATTTTGCCGGCTTTATCCTGAGTTCTAGCATTGAATTGCTTACAGAACTCCATGATGTTTACACCAGCAGCTCCTAAAGCAGGTCCAACCGGTGGCGATGGATTCGCAGCACCTCCCTTAACTTGTAGTTTAACTACTTTACTAATTTCTTTAGCCATTTTTTAAAAAATTTAACACTACAATCATTAGGAAGCGATTGTAATGGATATTATATGTAACAAAATATTATACTTTTTCAACTTGCATAAACCCTAATTCTAATGGAGTTTTTCTTCCGAAAATTTTCACCATTACTTCAAGTTTACGCTTCTCTTCATTAATTTTTTCAACCGTACCGTTAAAACCGTTGAAAGGTCCATCAATAACCTTAATAGTCTCACCTAAATTGAACGGTATAGAACGAGTATCTGCATTTACTGCTAACTCATCTACTTTACCTAGCATTCTATTTACTTCTGAAAGTCTTAACGGAACTGGCTCGCCACCTTTAGTTTCACCTAAAAAACCAATAACACTAGTAATACCTTTTATAATATGAGGTATTTCACCAATCAGATTTGCTTCTATCATGACATAACCAGGAAAATAAACTTTATCCTTGATTAATTTCTTTCCATCTTTTACAGTTACTACTTTTTCCGTCGGAACTAAAACTTGAGAAACATAGTCACCCATCTCTAACCTAGAGATCTCGTTTTCTATGTAAGCTTTCACTTTATTCTCTTGCCCACTTACCGCACGAACAACATACCACTTTTTTAGATTATTATCTGTCATCACAAAAATTAGGCTTTTATCCAATTAAAAAATCCAGCTAATGCTTTCGCAAAAAACTCATCTACTCCCCATGTTGCCAAAGCGAATAATACTGAGAAAATAGCAACAACAATCGTTAAACGTTGCACTTCAGGCCACTCTGGCCAAGTCATATTTGACTTTAATTCCTCAAATGATTCTGATATGTAATTAATTATTTTTGCCATTATGATATATTTTTTTGCACGGGCGGAGGGATTCGAACCCCCATCAACGGTTTTGGAGACCGCTATTCTACCCTTGAACTACGCCCGTTTGTGAAAAACCAGTAACAGCACAAAGCGTTACTGGTTTTGTAATTATTTATAGAATTATGCTACAATCTCAGTTACCTGACCTGCACCTACAGTTCTACCACCTTCACGGATAGCAAAACGTAATCCAACATTCATAGCGATTGGGCTTAACAAAGCAACATTGATTGTTAAGTTATCTCCTGGCATAACCATCTCTACACCTTCTGGTAAAGTAATAACACCTGTTACATCAGTTGTACGTACGTAGAACTGTGGACGGTAGTTATTATGGAATGGTGTATGACGACCACCTTCTTCTTTTTTCAAGATATAAACCTCAGCTTTAAAAGTAGCGTGTGGCTTAACTGATCCTGGCTTAATGATAACCATTCCTCTTTTGATAGATTCTTTATCAACACCACGCAACAATAAACCTACGTTATCTCCAGCTTCACCTCTATCAAGGATTTTACGGAACATCTCAACTCCTGTAATAGTAGAAGTCAATTTTTCAGCTCCCATACCAATGATTTCAACAGCATCTCCTGTATTAGCAATACCTGTTTCGATACGACCTGTAGCAACAGTTCCACGACCAGTAATTGTAAATACATCCTCAACTGGCATCAAGAAAGGTTTTTCAGTATCACGAATTGGCTCTTCAATCCAAGCATCAACCGCAGCCATCAATTCGATGATTTTTGGTACCCATGCTGGATCGTTATTCAATCCTCCTAAAGCAGAACCTTGAACAACTGGACAATTATCTCCGTCATATTCATAGAAAGACAATAAGTCTCTAATTTCCATTTCAACAAGTTCTAACAATTCCTCATCATCAACCATATCCACTTTATTCATGAATACAACCATTCTAGGAATACCAACTTGACGTCCTAAAAGGATATGCTCACGTGTTTGTGGCATTGGCCCATCAGTTGCAGCTACAACAAGAATAGCACCATCCATTTGAGCAGCACCAGTAACCATGTTCTTTACGTAATCCGCGTGACCTGGACAGTCAACGTGAGCGTAATGACGATTAGCAGTTTCATACTCAACGTGTGATGTATTAATTGTAATACCTCTTTCTTTTTCTTCTGGAGCATTATCAATTTGATCAAATGATTTTGCTTGACAGTAACCTGCATCAGATAACACTTTAGTTATCGCTGCAGTTAATGTAGTTTTTCCGTGATCCACGTGCCCAATTGTACCAATGTTTAAGTGGGGCTTGTTACGGTTAAAGGTTTCTTTTGCCATTTTACTTAATTTTTAATCTATTTATATATTTAATTTCAATCTCTTACTTACTTGAGCCAATGTCGGGAATTGAACCCGAGACCTCTTCCTTACCAAGGAAGCACTCTACCCCTGAGCTACACCGGCAGAGTTTTTTTTCCTTTTAGATTCAAAAATCTAAAATTGTGGGGAGAGCAGGATTCGAACCTGCGAAGTTTACACAGCAGATTTACAGTCTGCCCTCGTTGGCCGCTTGAGTATCTCCCCTCTTTTTTTATTTCATTTCAACTTATCAAAACCTCAGTTTTATTTTGAGCCGGCGGAGGGACTCGAACCCACGACCTGCTGATTACAAATCAGCTGCTCTAGCCAACTGAGCTACGCTGGCAAATTCAATAAAAAAGTCCGCTATTTCTAACGGACTGCAAATGTATAGATTTTATCTCTCAATCAAAACATTTTTTCAAAAAAATTTTCGATTAAATATATGTTCTTATTTTTTCTTTCCTTTTTACTAGCAATCTCTCCAAAGATTCAGCCGATAACTCAATAGCTTCCTCAAACGTCTTGCATTGTTTTTTTACCATAAAATCATCACCAGGGACATTCATCTTCACCTCAGCAACCTTATTTTCCTTATCACTTGTCTTTTCAACTTTTAAATAGACATCTGCAGAAACGACCTTATCGTAGTATTTCTCCAACTTATCCATTCTCTCTTGAACATAACCTACTAATTTTCCGTCAACAGCAAAGTTAACTGCGTGAACATTTACCTTCATAATCAATTTTTTTAATGGTTAAACACTTTTTGAATCGTTACTTATTCCTCGGATGCGCCTCTTCATACACTTTCTTAAGCTCTGACAAGCTACTATGTGTATAAACCTGTGTCGAAGCTAAACTGGAATGTCCTAACAATTCTTTCACTGAATTTAAATCGGCTCCGTTATTTAATAAATGAGTCGCAAATGTATGTCGTAAAATATGCGGACTTTTTTTTACTTTTTCGGAGACAGGACTAAAGTAAGAATTTATTAACCGATACACAAAGGAATCATTTAATTTTAACCCTTTTTTTGCAATAAAAAGACAATCAAAATCCTTAATGCTTTCTATATGAGACCTCTCGTCAAGATACAAAGAAAACTGCTCTGATATAATAGGTAAAATAGGCAGAATCCTTTCCTTATTTCTCTTACCAAGAACCTTTATTGTACTGTTAGCAAAACTAATATCACTAATTTTCAAATGAATCAGTTCTGTTCGCCTAATTCCGGTCGTATAAAACAAGTCTATTATTAATTTATTTCTAACTTCTTCAAAACCCACAGGACTTCCCATACTACCTAACACCTCCGACACTTCCTTCTCAGAAAATGGAATCTGGAGTACCTTAGCTGTTTTTAGCGCCTTATGCTTTAGCAGCGGACTAATCTCTATTTGCTTTATCTTTAATAGAAACCTATAGAAAGCCTTCAAGGAAGCCATCTTTCTATTAACGGAAACATTCGACATCCCCGCATCCACAAGCGATACGATCCAGTTCCTAATTTGGCCGTAGTTTACCTGATCTATATTCTCTTGATCAAAATGAATGGTATTGAATGTCTGAAAAGTGGTTATATCTTTCAAATAAGCGCTTACGGTATGTGGAGAATACTTTTTCTCCTTTTGTAGATAATCCCGAAACGCATCTATAGTGGTCACCATATAAAATAAAAAAACCGTTAGCATCAAAGTTATAAAACTTTAATGACTAACGGCATTTATTGCAAAAAAGAAATTACTTAGTTTTCTAAGTTGTCTTTCATGTTTTGAATATAAGCTGCTTTCTGAACTTTAATTCTATTTTTTACAGAAGGCTTAATAAAAGCAGTACGTGCTCTTAACTGACGAACAGTTCCTGTTTTATCAAATTTTCTTTTATAGCGCTTTAATGCTCTATCTATATTTTCTCCGTCTTTAATTGGTATAATTAACATAATTTTGACACCCCCTTTCGTTAAGTGTGCAAAAGTAGTTATTATTTTGACTTATCAGCCATCAATTGCTAATTTATTTTTGGTGTGCCGGCAAAACACAATTTATTTCCAAAATAAATCCTCGTTTGCCGTCAGGCTATCCGCTGCAATCTTTTACTCCGCAAGGCTTCATAAAAGGATTTCCACTGCTATCCTTCACACATAAAAAAAGAGCCAATAACTAAATTGACTCTTCATATTATTTTGAAAGCTCTTTTACTCCACCGCTGGCTTATAATTTTTATTATCAATTATCATTTTTGACAATATCTCCTTAAGAATTTCCGAAGTTCCGCCTCCTATTGGCCCCAAACGACTGTCTCTTAATAAACGTGCTAAAGGATACTCTTCCATATAACCGTAACCTCCCAGCATTTGCAAACAACTATAAATTGTTTCGTCAGCCACTTTTGTAGATTTCAATTTAGCCATAGTCGCCTCTTTCACTACATATTCTCCTTTATCTAATCGCGCTACAGCAGCATAATTAAACACTTTACAATGCTCAACATCTGTCGCATGTTCTACTATTGTATGTCTCAATGCCTGGAACTTATCTATTGTTCTTCCAAAAGCCTCTCTTTGCGACATGTACCCTATAGTATATTCAATTGCATACTCAGCTCTTGCATGAGCATTTATAGCCATAATCAAACGTTCTAAAGCAAAATGCTGCATAATGTAAGGAAAACCTTTACCTTCTTCTCCCATTAAATTCTCTAAAGGGATTTCTACGTTATCAAATGCAATTTCCCCCGTATCTGAAGCCCTCCAACCTAGTTTGTCAAGTTTAACAGCAGAAACTCCTTTCAAGTTACTATCCATCAAAAACATACTTATTCCTTTATTTCCAAGCTCAGGACTTGTTTTTGCCGCAACTACATAATAATCTCCATAAACACCGTTTGTAATGAATGTTTTAGAACCATTAATAATGTATTTATCTCCTTTTTTTACAGCAGTAGTACGCATACCTGCAACATCACTACCTCCAAAAGGTTCTGTAATACACAAAGCACCTATTTTGTCACCAGAAATACTTGGAACTAAATAATCTTGCTTGATTCTTTCATCTCCTTCTGCGTTCAAATGCGTCATGGCTAAATAAGAATGTGCCCACATCGCCGCTGCAAAACCAGCTGACTTAATTTTTTGAAGTTCTTCTAAAAAAATAACGGTATAAAACAAATCTAAATTTAATCCTCCATAAGCCTCTGGATACCTTATTCCGAAAAAGCCCATTTCCCCGAACTTTTTCCATATGAAACGTTCAATTTTACCCGTTTTCTCCCATTTTTCAATATGAGGCACCACTTCTTTTTGTAAAAAATCTTTTAAACTCTCTCTAAATGATTGATGTTCTTCTGTGAAATAACTTGAATTCATATAACTAATATTATTTTTAACAAATTGATGTGATTGAAATAAAAAGCAGCCGCTCTATATTTCAGTTTTAATTTTCTTCTAGAGTTATACAATAACACACACGGTTTAAAGAAAAACACTTACAACAAAACCATGATACGGCAGTGATTTTCAAAAAATTTAAACTAGCTAATTGCAAACTTCTAATTAAAGTCCAAATATAAGGCAATTATATTTGCTTTTTCAACAGGAAACCCCTTAATTTTTATTAAATCCTCAACATTCTTAATATCCCCGTTCATACTCCTATAGGTCACAATTTCTTTTGCCAGTGCATATCTAAAATAGGAAAATTGCGAAATCTCCTTTAAAGACGCGTTATTTATATCTATTTTATGCAACAAAGGTAAAGCGTACACTTTGAAATGCGAATTAAGACTCTCCACTACTTCAGGAGATAAACCCCAAACATCATTCATTTGCTCCATAGAAACAAATCCTCCAAGACTTTCTTTTAATTTTAAAATCCGTAGCGAAATTACTTCTCCTATTCCATATATTTTAATAAGATCTTCTTGTGTTGCTAAATTAATATCTATTAAAGCTACTTTTTCTTTTTTGGCGAAAGCCTTATTTTCATATTTAACATACCCCTTATTGTTCATCTTGTTTTTAACCCAATCCGGAAATTTAAAATAAGGCGCTATAGCATTTAACAACGAATCTGAAATTTGAGTGACGGATTGAAACTCTTTTGCAGAGTTTACATATTTATTTTCTTTTCTATAATCCAATAGCCGATCAATTTCAAGAACAGACATGCCGAGTTTGTATCCTTTATAATCGGTTATAAAATTAGGGTTAAACGGATATATTTTTACAATATACTTTGGATTTAATTCTTTTAATGAATCAATCTTAGATTGCATCGCAAGCCATTTTTTTTTATTAGGAGAAACTGATTGCGTTGTATTGAAATCCACAAAAAAGTAGACTGACTGCAAAATGATTATTATTGTAAATAATATCACAATACCAGTACGCTGTTCTGCGGAAAACGCAAAATAGCTCTTAATACCTCTTAAGTACATCTTGCCCGAAATAAATGTAAAGGAATTTTGATCATTTTCATTATTTAAAAATTAACTACTCGCTGTTTTTAACAGTATAAATTTAGAAAATAATTTTTGAAATATCCTTCCCGAAAAAAAATAATAATCTAAATATCAGCGCTTAATTACTGCACAAATAATCAAATTAAAATTTCACAAATCCATAAGACCGAAAAACCAAAGTAAACGAAACCTTTGTTACAAATTTATTTCGCTATTAATTTATACAATAACTTTTATTTTTTATAAAATAAATAATACATTTGAGCGCTATTAATACTAAAACTAATAAATATATGTCAATTTGGAAAACAAAACCACTTTCGGTTTTATTAAATGAAGCGTCAGAAGATGAGAAAGGATTAAAAAGAACTTTATCTTCAAGATCCCTAGTTGCTCTAGGAGTTGGTGCGATTATCGGAGCGGGCTTATTTTCCTTAACTGGAATTGCTGCTGCTGAACATGCTGGACCGGCAGTTACACTTTCATTTGTTTTAGCAGCCATAGGATGTGCCTTTGCGGGACTTTGCTATGCTGAATTTGCTTCAATGATACCTGTTGCAGGTAGTGCGTATACGTATTCTTATGCAACTATGGGAGAATTCATGGCTTGGATTATTGGTTGGGATTTAGTTCTTGAATATGCTTTGGGAGCCGCAACCGTTGGGGTCAGCTGGTCTCGATACTTACTCGAATTATTAAATAAATATGGCGTACATCTAAACCCAAAATTTATCTGCTCCCCCTGGGAAACATTAACATTGGGTGATGGAACTATTATAGACGGTGGTTACATCAACCTACCTGCTATCTTAATTGTATCTGCACTATCCTTATTATTAATAAGAGGAACTCAAGAATCTGCTTCTATAAATAATATATTAGTGGTGCTAAAAGTTATTGTTGTAATTATGTTTATTGTTTTAGGTTGGGACTATATAGACCCTGCAAATTACTCTCCATACATTCCTGAAAACACCGGTATTAAAGGTCAATTTGGTTGGTCTGGAATTGCTGCCGGAGCCGGAACCGTCTTCTTTGCCTTCATTGGTTTTGATGCAGTTTCAACTGCTGCTCAAGAAGCAAAAAATCCTCAAAAAGGGATGCCTATTGGTATTTTAGGTTCATTAGTTATCTGTACAATACTATATGTGTTGTTTGCTCACGTTATGACTGGTCTAGTACCTTATTACAAATTTGTTGGTGATGCAAAACCTGCTGCTACAGCATTTGCGGTAACTGGGTATTCTTTCCTTCAAACAGGATTAATTGTCGCTATTTTAGCGGGATATACTTCTGTAATGCTTGTGATGTTAATGGGACAAAGTCGTGTTTTCTATACTATGAGTAAAGATGGACTTTTACCTCCTTTATTTGGACAAATTCACTCAAAATTCCGTACTCCATACAAAACAAACCTTTTCTTCATGGTATTCGTTAGTTTATTTGCTGGTTTCGTACCGGTAAGTGACCTAGGACACATGGTAAGTATTGGAACTTTACTTGCATTCGTGTTAGTATGTATTGGTGTGTTAGTAATGCGTAAAAAGATGCCAGATGCTCCTAGGTCTTTCAAGACTCCATTCGTTCCTTATGTTCCTATTGCAGGAGTATTAGTTTGTACTTATTTAATGTACTCTCTACCTTACGAAAGTTGGATTCGACTAGTTCTTTGGATGGCTATTGGTGTTGCTCTGTATTTTGTTTACGGTAAAAAACACAGTAAATTAAATAATCCTGATAAATAGATTTATTCTAATATAAAAAAGGGATGACAAAGTATTTAAACACTTTATCATCCCTTTTTCTTTATAACTATTTCAAGTTTTGTTACAAGTCAAATACAGACGTTCTCTTAGCACGAATCAAATCCTTTAGCCTAATCCAAAAGGCTAGCGTTAAATAAACCCCAAACCACAGCCCTACAGTTACAAACGAAATGTAAATAAAGAACAGCCTTACGCTCGTTACCCTCATTCCTAAACTATCTGCAAGCCGCGATGAAACATGGAAGCCATACTTTTCAAAAAAATATTTAAGCTTTATTATTCTAGGTACACTTTGTCCCATTGCATTATTTTTATATTCTACTTTACAAAAGTACGAATTTATTATTTCTCGAAATTAAAGCACATAAGAAACACTATCCTTTCATTAACTCCATCCCAATGGCACATTCTAAACATTTACTTTTAGCACAATACTCATTCTTAAGCTGCAGCAGCGACTGCGTTTCAAAAGCACTTCCTGACTTCATTCCAAATGAGCTGAATTTATCTACAATAGCATTCTTCTCTGGCGCAACTTCATTTAGTAATTGAATTAAATCTTCGGCAATCTCTTCTCCTCTACTTTTAGCATAAGCAAATTGAATTGGGATCAAGGTATTTATAATAATCAAATCTATAAATGACTTTGATAGCATTTTCTTTTTCTTTGGGCTTTCCTTATCAAATTGATAATGGTCTTGCCAATAGGAAGAAGCCGAAACCTGAAAAAGATCATAAATCGACTTAACCGAAGTAATCTCGCTAATTTGCGAAAATAGATTCTGATTGCTATGATACAAATTTGCCAATTGTGACAGTCGTATGGTGGGAAAATTATCAGGGCGATGCTTAAAAAACTGAACGGGATTACAACTACTTTTTTCTATTTGGTATTTGTGCAATAAATAGTAATACCTGAATTTTAAATCTTTAAAATAATTATCCTCCTTTTCAACGTCTAATAGTCCTGCATTACCAAAGAGCAAGCTTTCTAAATTTTCAACCTCAAAACTTTCTTTTCTTATAATTGAAAACGGAATAGAACTCGCTACTTTCAGAAAGATTTCCCCGTTCGTATTTAATCCGAAGTTTTTTGCCAACAGACAAAATAAAACAGCTTCCCAATCATTATTGGTTTGCTGTAGCAGTTCAAAAATAGGTTTGGACTTTCTCTCTAATCGTTCAAAAAACAAGCGTTCCTGCCAGTTTTTTACAACAAAAGGGGAAATACCCGCTAACTCCTTTTCACAGAAAATCCAAGCCTTTGGCGACATCAATGACTGATAATTAGCTATTGTATCTTGGTCGACATATTTCTTAAGCTCTAGAACAGGAATTTCCGTATTGTTTTTTCTATAAATTTCGGTATCGTGTTCCCAAACTACATGTAGAATTACGTTTTCGTATGCCGCATCTCTTTCGTGATGATGCACATACCAGTCAGAAGATTTTAAGTGAATCTCGACGTTTCCAGCCCACATTTGATCCCCTATTGTAATTTGGGCATTAAAAAAATCAGGACCCGCCAGTTCTAAATACTGGCCTACATTAGCAATCGTGATTTCCTCATTATTTGAAGTTTTCAAATTTAGGGTATCAAACTTCTTAAATTTCCAGAGGTAATGTAGAAAATCTTCTTTCATCGTAAAGTCTTGTATTTAAGAGACTAAAGTAATAAAAAAACGAACAACTTGTACTTCCAATTAACTTTCGAAAACTACCTCAATAAATACAATTTGGCGCAAGCCCGAGCATCTGATAAAGCTTCATGGTGATTCAATTGAATATTCATTGTTCTGCAACAATCACTAAGCTTTGTTGGCTTTAATCCTTTGGCTTTATATATTTTTACAGTGCACTCCCACCGAGGCGACAAATTTAAATCCTCATAATTTAAGCCATATAGCGCCATTGATTTAACCAAAACATTCCTGTCGAAGCTTTCATTATGCGCCACAACAACTCTATTCTGGAGTCGTTTTTGGATTTCAGGAAATACCTGTGTAAATGATTTGGCATTAACCGTATCCCTTGGATAAATTCCATGTACTTGAATTGTAAAAGGAGAATACAGATTATTTGGCGGCTTGATCAAACTGACAAATTCATCTACTATGACTCCATTCTCAACTGTTACTATTCCCACTGAACAAGGGTGAAATGCAGTTGCTGTTTCAAAATCTATTGCTGTGAAAGTCATTTTTAAAGCTAGAGGTTATATGTTAGAACTTCAAATTTACGATATGGTATTAGAATACCTATATATCATTAAAAAGAAACCACGAATTTAACGAATTAATTTCGTCAAAATCGTGGTTTGTATACTGTAATTATCAGGACTAAAAACTATTTAATAGAACCTATAATATCATATTTTGTAATAATGTGGTGTCTTCCTTTTCCTAAATCAATCAATACTGCTGCATTATCTCTGGTAAACAATTTAGAAACTTCTTCGATTGTTGTTCCCAGTTGCACGATCGGATAAGGATTACCCATAATTTCCCGAATTGGTCTTTCGGCTGAGTTTTTATCTTGTACATAACTTTGGAATAAGTCAGACTCATCAAGAGAACCTACAAATCCTGTAATATCCATTACTGGTATTTGTGAGATTTTATATTTACGCATTCTTTCAATCGCATGTGAAACTAATTCTTCCGTACGAGCCACAATTAACGGCTTGTCAATATGATCTTTGATTACATCTTCGGCTTTTGTAACTTCTTCTTCAAGAAAACCACGTTCGCGCATCCAATCATCATTAAACATCTTCCCTACATAACGGCTTCCTGAATCATGAAATAAAACAACAACTACATCTTCCGGCTTGAAATGCTCCTTTAGTTGTAATAATCCTTTTATAGCTGCTCCAGCTGAATTCCCAACGAAAATACCTTCTTCAAGCGCAATTTTTCGCGTGTATACTGCAGCATCTTTATCTGTTACTTTGGTAAAACCATCAATCAAAGAAAAATCTACATTCAATGGCAATATATCTTCTCCAATTCCTTCTGTTATATAAGAATAAATTTCGTTTTCATCAAAAATCCCTGTTTCATGGTATTTTTTAAATACTGAACCATAGGTATCAATTCCCCAAATCTTGATATTCGGATTCTTTTCTTTCAAGTATTTTCCAACACCTGAAATTGTTCCTCCAGTACCAACTCCAGACACGAAATGAGTGATTTTACCTTCTGTTTGTTCCCATATCTCCGGTCCCGTTTGCTCGTAATGTGCCAAAGCATTCGATGGATTGTCGTATTGATTTACGTACCAAGAATTTGGCGTTTCAGTCGCCAATCTTTTAGAAACAGAATAATAAGAACGAGGATCAGTAGGTTCTACATCTGTAGGACATACCACAACTTTTGCTCCAACGGCACGAAGGATATCCATTTTCTCTTTTGATTGCTTATCAGAGATAACACAAATCAGTTTATATCCCTTGATAATCGCTACTAAAGCAAGTCCCATTCCTGTATTTCCTGAAGTCCCTTCAATAATAGTTCCTCCTGGTTTTAGTCTCCCGTCAGCCTCAGCATCCGCAATCATTTTTACCGCCATTCTGTCTTTTACAGAATTACCGGGATTAAAAGTTTCTACTTTAGCAAGCACTAATGCGTCTATTCCTTCAGTGACTTTATTTAACTTCACTAACGGTGTATCACCTATTGTACCTAGTATATTTTCTGCGTATTGCATTTAATTGTAATTTTTAAAGTTGTAATTTGTTATAAATACTTTTGCAAAGATAGTATTTTGTTAGAAAACATCCCTGCTTCTGCAAAATTGCGTTCGTCATTACTTCCTGAACTTTTATTCAAATAGAAGTTCAATGAATTTAATTTACTCAAAATACTTTACTCAATTTTGGTCAAGCCAATGAAAGCAATGTATTCCGAAGAATAGGAAATACTATAAACTCAGAGGAAATCAAAACAATTAATTAAAGAAGTTCCAGATTAGACCAAAACGAATCATGAAATCTCGATACGGATTATTAGGAGCGGAGTAGAAATTATTTCCTGTAAGTGAAGAGTTAAAATGCTCTGCTTTTACATAAATCCTGGTTCTTTGAATTCGAGCATTGACAAAAAAGTCAAGGGTAGGATAATTTCCAATTTCTTTTTTATTTTGAATGAAAAACTCCCCAATTACTGGATTATAATCATTGGCAAAATAATTCGTGAAATAATTCAAGGTAACCCCTGTTTGTAAAAACAAGGCTTTTTTGAACAGATGATTAGTGTAATAAATAGTATTTCTGGTCACGATTTCAGGAACATTTAGAATCGCATCCTGCTGACTCACTTTTTGATATAAAAGTGTATTGTCAAGCGCAAATCTTCCGAATTTGATTTCTTTACTTGCTTTAACAGAAACATAATTTATGGTATTCCCATATTGACTTGGAGTCACAATTTGCTGATTTTCATCTGTGGCAATATTCTCAAAATACAAATGATCATCTAAGGTCATAAACTGTACAGATGCTTCTACCCACGGAGTAATCGCATTAGCTGTGATCGAATTTATTTTTTCATTCTTGAAGCTATTAGACCAGTTGTAATCAACATAGCTACTTTGATATAAGTTGTAATTGTCATTGGGTAACTTATTCAAATTTTGATATCCAAAAGAGAATTGATAATCATCATTAAAATCATAATTTAATTTAGCCTCTAAATCAGATAACGATTGATTCGTTACTGATCTTGAATATAAGAACTTCCCATTCCAGTTCTTTTTTTGATATTCATACTGTCCTCCTGCACTGTTAATGTTTCTGGTCAATGAAGCTGGAATAGTTTGATCATCCCGTATCAATATTTGGCTATAGTAATAATTGCTTCTGAAGTCATCTGCAAAAAACTGAAACTTACCCAATGTGGTATTTTCATAGATTAAGCCCACTTTATTATACATTTTATTATAATGTGTCTGGTCATTAATCCCGCTCGTTACATAAGAATCTCCAAATCTATAAATAGTTTCAGAGCCTACAGTCGAAGGTACCGTTGCTTGATTGTATTCAAAAAATTTATTCTCGTAATTAAATTGATGACTCACATATAAATTATTATCCCCTTTTTTAGGATTTACTCTAAAAAAGTGATCTAAGAATATGCGTTTTCCTTTTAAAAAGGATTCTGCATCATTAAAATAAACCTCAAGTCTTTGTCTATTATCATAATTCGCATCACCACTTTCAAAATCAGAGATTGTTGTTATTCCGCCATTTTCCTCATTTAAGATATCCTGATAGGTAAAATGAGCATTCGCAAAATACCGTTTATTTAGTGTATTATAACTTGTCGTAAATCTAAAATTCCCTGTGCTTGACAACTGATTAATATAATTCCCTTCAGAACGCAAGCCTTTGTAAGCAATCGAAAAATTAAGTCTTGGCGTAGTATTTATCGCAAAAAAAGCATCGAGAGATTGCCCTTTTTGCATTACCGATTTGAAATACAATTCGGTAACAGGAGTGGCAACAGAACTATATCTTATTTGGTTTGCTTCCAGAAAATTAAAATGCTTGGCTTTAAAACCAAATTCAGGATAAGGAGAAAACTGGGTTAAACTATATTGAAGCGTGTTATAGGTTTGACCCTCATTGGCGAAAGCCAAAAGTCCAAAATTATCCTTTCGTAAATAATTAAAACTATATTCTCTTTGGATCGTCAACGAAGTATCAATGTAAGTAGTATCGCGTTCTATAGAAATAAATCGATATTGATCCATGCTAGCGACTTTGATACTGTCTGCTATTTTAGGACCGCTGGCCTTGTCACCACTGCTTTTTTTCGGATCTTCTTCTCTTGAGTTTATTTGCGAAAATAGGATTGTAGGCAATACTAAAAAATATAAAAAAAAGAGTATTCTCATTTGGAATGATATATAGTTAGGCTATTATTTTTAAACAGTTAATCGAGCAAAGGTAAATGATAAAAACATATAAAAAAACACATTAAAAACGTTCCGGTTTTTATTATTACCATTCGATTAAATAAGGCAGTTTAATTCCCAAAAAAAATCAAACCAAAAAAAAATCTGCTCAGTATACTGAGCAGATTCTTCTACTAAATTCAAAATAAAAATAACTTTAAGTTATTTTGTTTTATACATGCAAAAAATTAATTTGGATTTTGCACAATTGCAGGGTTAGCATTAATTTCTGCTCTTGGAAACAACCATTGCCATCTTTTGTCACCTGCAGGAA
This sequence comes from Flavobacterium gillisiae, assembly GCF_900107635.1. Taxonomy (GTDB): domain Bacteria; phylum Bacteroidota; class Bacteroidia; order Flavobacteriales; family Flavobacteriaceae; genus Flavobacterium; species Flavobacterium gillisiae. The sequence continues at coordinate 539,980 of NZ_FNRD01000001.1, read as the reverse complement.
TATTAAATTCTAAAGCAACTGATGAAATATGGTTAGAGGTAGTAGCGGGAACTGTAGTAGGTCCAACTCTGTTTAATGCTGAGTTTGTTCTTTTTAAATCGTAAAATCTAAATCCTTCACCCCATAATTCCAACCTTCTATGTAAATAGATTTCATTAACTAAGGTTTGACCTGTAGCTGTAGACTTTACATAAGCAGGATTTCTATTTGAAATTAAAGTAAATAAAGCTTGAGACGCAGTAGCATCACCCATCCACGCTTTTGCTTCAGCTTCTATAAGGTACATTTCAGCAATACGCATGTAAGGAACATCACATCTACTATCACCAGTACTTACCGCAAGGAATTTCTGGCTAGTATAAGGAAATTTTACTGCAGTTGAAACCAAAGTAATATTTGGGTGTTGCCCTGTTTTGCTAAAAATTGTAGTACGTACATCTGTAGCAGGAAATTGATCCCAAAGTTTATTGAAAATTGCTTTTGGACAAGAACGAATTACAGTAGAACTGAAATTACGTGACATATATGCTCCAAAATTAGCAAATGACTCCGATTGAAGTTCATTTACAAAACTTCCCCACATCCATTCTGAATTGGTATATGAATTGAAACCTGAAGCATAAGCAGCATTAGTCATTAAAGACTTTCCACTTCTTGCAAGTATTGCATTAGCAGAAGCTACTGGCCAGTTTTGTTGCACTAAAGCAACACGTGCTTTTAAACCTTGAGCCACTCTTAGATCTAAATGAGAATTGTTTGGCTTAGTATACCCTACTAATAGAACTAAAGCGTCATCAATATCCTTATTTATTTGAGTATACACTTCTTCCACTGTTGATCTAGGTAATTGATCATTAGATACTTTAAGTGCAATTGGAATACCTAATTGTGTGTTTGGCTTAGCAGTTGCATCATAACGTTTTCCGTACAATTGTACTAATTGAAAATGAGCGAATGCACGATATAATAATGCTTGACCTTTTATTACTTTTTTATCAGCATCTGATCCAGTTGCTACATCAACATTCTCTAATATTGTATTAGCATTTCTGTTAATTCTATAAAAAGTTCTGTATGGAAAAGCTACATCTTGTGAGTTTTCATTGTTCAAACCAGTCCAGTTATAAACTGTTAAAAACCAACCGTTTGATATTGGGAAGACAACGTCTTCTCCAGCAATATCTACTTGTTGCATACATCCTGCAATTCCAGTTTCGTTTTGCCCCTCATATCTAATATAAAGAGATCTATGGATTCCGTTTAATAAAGAATATAGGTTTGCAGTTGTAGACGTAGCTGAAGCGTAGTCTACAAATTCCGTTGGTTTTTTCACCAAGAAATCTTCTGAACAAGAGCTTAATGATAGTATTGATAATACCACCAGTAAAAATTTTATTTTAAATGTTTTCATGATATTATTTTAAAAGTTTAAATTGATTCCTAATGAAATAGTTCTAGAAGGCGAGAATCTATTTTGAGTAGTTCCATTATAATTAGCTTGTGGATCCATTCCTTCTCTTTTAGCGAATAACTTTAAGTTTTCACCATTCACATAGAACTTAGCCGCATCAATTTTTAATTTCGAAATTAATTCTTTCGGTAAGTTGTAAGCTAATGACACTTGTCTTAATGAAAGGTAATCAGAATCAACTAACCAACGATCTGAAGCCGCAGAGTTTTGAGTATTTCTAGATATGTTTAATAAAGGAACATCAGTGATATCACCTGGTTTTTTCCATCTTTTTAAGATGTCTGTACTTAGAGCAGATCCGTAATTATTACCTGAATGCATTAATGCAGCATAGTTAGTATCGTACGTTTGCCCACCTATTTGGTAAGTAAATAATACATCCATTTGGAAACCTCCTACTTTGAAAGTATTGGTAAAACTACCAAACAAATCAGGTAAAGCAGATCCATGGTATTCGTATAATGCTTTGTTTTGATTTATTGTAACATTAACTCCATTTACTGTTCTTGAATCAGTATCAGTTGGAGTTGTTAACAATGGATCAACTTTATATAAAGCATATCCATCTGCAGGATCTACACCAGCATAACTTCTTAACCAATAGTCGTAAATTGAACTTCCTACTGAGTATTTTTTACTACCACTAATAATTTCTTTTTGTGGTAAAGCAGTGATCTCATTTTTAATCGTAGATGCGTTAACATTAATATTCCAAGAGAAGTCTTTTGTTTTCACAATCATTCCATCAATCGAAACTTCAATTCCTTGATTGAACATCGATCCAATGTTTTCAACTTTAGAATCTAACCCTGAAGAAACAGGAACTGGTACATCAAAAATTAATCCGTCTGTTGTTCTATTATAGTATTCTACAGAACCTCTTAATCTATTACCAAAAAAAGCAAAATCTAAAGCGATATCTTTTTGAGTATTTTTCTCCCATTTAAGATTTGGAGCTCCTTGATCATTAGTAAGAATTCCAACTTCACTAGCATTATTAAGCCCTAATGAAAAAGTAGGAGCGCCTATGTAATAATTCAAACCACCGTAGCTGATATGTGAATCATTACCTACTTCCCCAAATGAACCTCTAAATTTCAATTCATTTATCCATCCAATTTTTTCAACAAATGATTCTTTACCTAAATTCCATGCAGCACCTACTGACCAGAAGTTACCCCATTTGTTAGCAGCTGCAAATTTTGAAGAACCATCTCTACGTACAGACGCAGATAAGATATATCTTCCGTCATAATCATATCCTAAACGAGAGAAGTACGATTCAGTTGCATAATTTCTCGTGTACGAATTTAAATTAGATACCGTAAGGTAGTTTATGAATTCATTATTGTTAGGTACACCTTGTCCTCTTTTAGAACCAAACATATAGTTGTACTCATAGTCAAAACTTTCATGTCCTAATAAAGCACTAATGTTATGATTGTTTATAACTTTTGTATAATCAAGTAATTGATTAAAAGTAACTCCAGTTGTAACAGTGTTAGTACGTGATGCATATCCATCAGGTGCTCCATCACCAATCACTTTATTCCAGAAAACATTATTATTAAAATGTGCATTATCAAATGCAAAGTTTGTAGTGAATTTAAAATCTTTTAATAGTGTTAATTCTAAATAAGTACGACCATTAAAAGATAAACTTTTATCTCTATTCTCATTGTTTAAAGTTTCATAAACAACATTTCTACCATTTGAAGCACCAGATCCACGTAGTTGTGAATATACTGGGTTACCAGTTGCGTCTAAAATTACTGCTCCAGTAGTCGAATTATGACTCAAGACAGGGTAAATTGGCCCCATGTAGCGAATAGTACGAAAAGGATTGTTGAAAGATGAAGTATTTGCTGCACCATCAACCGCCTGATTTGAATCAGTATAAGTAGTTGCTACGTTAGCTCCAGTTTTAAACCATTCTTTTAATTTAGTGTTTACGTTAACACGAGCAGTAGTTCTCTTAAAATCAGAATTTAGAATTGAAGCTTCTTCACTTAAATTTCCAATTGACACAAAGTAATTACTTCTTTCCGTTTTTCCTTGGTATGAGAAATCAACATTTCTTCTAACTCCTGCTCTCTGTAATTGCTTTGCCCAATCTAAATCATTAGCATACAATAGTTTTGCAGCTGGGTTTAATTGACCGTTTGCATCAAATAAATTTGCATTAGTTACATTAAATGGGTTATTTACTAAGTCAATAGGAGTCCTTGTAGAAGCAAAAGCATTTGCAGTTGCTAATAAAGCAGGTGTACTCATTGGTCTACTGTTTCTAATCGCTTCCCATATTAATGGATAGTATTGAAAAGCATCAACTCTTTCATATTCAGGAATAGATCTTGTATTTAGACCTGAACTCATATTTAATGTGAATTTATCTTTAGCAGATGTTCCTTTTTTTGTAGTTATAATAACAACACCATTTGCTGCTTTTGACCCATAAAGAGAGGTAGATGCAGCATCTTTTAATATCGTCATGCTTTCAACATCAGCTGAGTTAATGTTGTTTATGTCACCTGTAAAAGGCACTCCATCAACAACATAAAGAGGCGTGTTAGATCCACTAATAGAACTAAAACCTCTAATTCTAACTGAAGGCTGTGAACCTGGTTGACCTGAAGCACTTTGAATTTGTACTCCCGAAACAGAACCTTCAATTCCAGAAAGAACGTTTGTAGTTGCTCTGTTATCTAAACTCTCTCCTTTGATGGTTGTAGAAGATCCCGTTATAGAAGATTTTTTAGCTTTACCATAAGCTACAATAACTACCTCATCCATCTCTTCTGCAGCGGCAGTCATTTTAACATTTAAAGTATTTGAAACCCCTACCGTTACCGATGTGTTTTTCATACCCACATAAGAAACTTCTAGAACTTGCCCTGATTTTGCAATAATAGAATACTTTCCATTAAAATCAGTTTGAGTAGACCTGTTGACTGCCTTGTTAAAAACATTGGCTCCAGGAATAGGACCATTTGCATCTGAAATCACCCCTGACACGATTTTTTCTTGGGCAAAACAAAACTGCATAGATAACGCAATCAATAGCGTAAAAATCCATTTGAATTTTAATCTCATATTAAATTTATTTGAGTTAGTTAATTCTGCAAAAATCACAATTAAATATTAAAAAAAAATTTTTATTGTTAATGTTTCTTAAAAAAGAAATTACTATAGATTTTTATCAAAAAAGGGCATATTCTTACTTTAACCTGATTATTAACCTTGTTTTGTCAGAGATACTGCCAAATGGCAAGATTATTCTTTACAACAATAAATTTAGAATTAAGAAAAGATAAATCTGGGCGTGCTTGTACTGCGGGACTAATTATTACTACTGCAATACTTCTTCCTACCTGTTTTGAGAATGTAATTCTGAGTTACAGTACGCAATCATCTCCAAAAACAAAAGAAAATTCAGGCCCTAGTATTGAACATCAAGCCATTATTTTTCACTTTAGAGATTTTGAACCACCAGAAGCTGACCCTTGCAAAATTTTGCATGCAGGAATAAAAGTAATCCAGAAATACGTTTTGAAGCCAAATCTTCAATCCGAATATCGTACTTATGGATGGAAATATTCCTCTATTCGAAAAAGGATACGAAAAATAGTAGTTTGAATATTTTTACTCCGGTAGAATTTGATATTTTGAGTTACACCTCAAGTAGCAGTATCGTAAAGTAGGATACAAAACTCTGAAATATGGATCATTCTAATAAATAGCTAAAAACAAATCAAAGAATTATGTTTAATACAAACAAATAATATCCTTTTGACCTTTTTAGAAATAAGCAAATAGGTTCCTAAAACAATTACTTTAAAAAAGCAAAAATCAAAAAAAACGCGTCAAAAAAAAGTTTGAATACAATAAGTAATCCTACAAAATAACATTGATAAAAATATTTCTTTCGAAATAAAAAAACCTGCTAACAAAGCAGGTTTAACTCTAATACAACTTTAAAAAATCAAGACTAGTTATACACCCAAATTCTTATTGTAAAAAAAAACCGAGTTAGACAAATGCCTACTCGGTTTTAATTTTATAATAAAAAATACTAATTATCGATTATCATTTACTGAATCATCAATAAAATCATTAGCATCAATCTCTGATTGAGGAATTTTCAAGAAAAATTTCTTATCATCAGCAGTTAAACTAGCTGACGCTCCAATTCTATGATTTCCAGTACGTGTAATACCTCTTCTTAATCGTTTAGCATCAAACCATTCCACTCCAACTTCAGCGTAAAGTTCTTTTCTTCTTTCCACTAAAATTTCATTAATCAATGCAGGACCAGTATTAGTTGACTTAACTGCATTAACATCTCTGTTTTTTTGTAAAACATAAAGTAAATCATGACCTTCACTCTCTTTACCTGTCAATCTAGCTTTAGCCTCCGCTTCGATTAAAATCATTTCTGGCGTTCTAATGATCGCATTATCGCTATCAAATGTAAATTTAAATTTACGTGTAGTCCAATACCTGTAGTCACTAGTACTAGTTATACTTGTACTTTTTCTAACAAAATAAGCTCTAACATCAGTTGCTGAAAATAAATTAACAAAATCATTATTAACGTATGTAGCTGAATAAGAAACGGTCGTATGATCTGCCATTGAAGCTGGTGCATTCCAATAATAATTAGATTGATCCGTTCTTTGCGCACTACCCCAAATCCATTCAAGATTAGAAATGTCATTAAATCCTGATCTATAAGTTGACGGACTCAAAACAGCTGTTGGATTTCCACCATAAGAAGCTTTTGCAGCATCAGCAGCACCTTGCCAGTTACCCATAACTTGGTAAACTTGAGCTAAAATACCTTGAGCAACATTTTTATTGATATAAGATTTACCCAAACGATTAGCTGTTAATCCATTAACCGCTTTAGTTAAGTCAGAAACAATCATTTTATAAACCTCATCAACTGTAGACATAGGCTTTCCTGCCAAAGACAACTCAGTATAAATAGGAGGTGCTGGGAAGTTTTTGTCAGCACTATAAGTAGGACAAAATTCCAATACCAATTGATGATAGAAAAACCCGCGCAATGCATAACCATATGCTGCTAATTCTTTTTTATCACTATCACCTAAAGTACTACTTTCAACACCATTAATCAATGCATTAGCCTGATTAATCATATAAAAACTATAGTTCCATGAAAAACTATTTCTTGTGTACGTAGGCTCACGATTATCATTTGCATAATCATCACGAAACCAAGTATTCGCCTGAATCAAATCATTTCCTTTCATAGTTCTTGCAAAGAACATAGAGTTAAGACCTGCAGCATCTGTACGAGTATATTGCCCTCTAAATCTTCTCATTATACCGGATATAAAAGCTTCTACTCCTGTTCTAGAAGTAAAAACTACATCGGGGGAAACAGCATCTGTTGGTTTTGGATCATCAAGAAAGTCTTGACTACATCCCACCATCATAAACAAAGCCATAAAAGCGATGAATATTTTTGAAATTATATTTTTCATATTTTTTTTTTTAAAATTCTATATTAACACCAAAAGACATAATTCTTTGATTGTATGACCTACTATTTGTAGTACCAGCAAAACTTTGTTCTGGATCAATACCTTTATGTGATTGGTAAGTCCATAAATTATCTCCCTGTAAATACAATCTTAGTTTAGACAAATGAAATTGTTCAAGTGTACTTGCAGAAAAATTATAACCGAAATTTAAAGCTTTTAATCTTATGTAATCGTTTTTAAATAAAAATCTAGTTGATGTAGCATTAAAATCATTATTAGCAGTCAATAACAAAGGAACATCAGTTATATCTCCTGGATTTTGCCAACGATTCTCAACATCCTGATGTGCAGCTCTACCACTTGATTCAAAACCTTCCATTAAACTTGCATATGTACTATCATAAACAGAAGCACCATAACTAAAGTTAAACAAAATATTTAAATCTACGTTTTTATATTTAAAGAAGTTTGTAAGACCACCAATAGCTTTTGGTAACGATGATTCCCCAGAATAATTTCTTGAAGCCTCAGCATATTTTTTAGTAGTTTCTTTTTCACCTGTTGGTTTTCCATCAGTACCTAAAATATCTTTATACCACATTCCGTATCCATCAACTGGATCAACACCAGCCCATTCTTGTATGTAGTACTCATATAAAGATCTACCAACTTCCCATCTTTTAGTTCCGTTAATGAAACTTTTTTGAGTCAACTCAGCAACTTCATTTTTATCAAATGACAAGTTAACACCAGTAGTCCACATAAATTTAGAATTCTGAACATTAGTTGTACTCAACGCAAATTCCCAACCGTAATTTCTTAATGCACCTACATTAGTAAGTATTCCAGTATTACCAGTAGAACCTGCAACAGGTTTATTATATAGTAAATCAATAGATTTTTTATCATAATAATCTACAGAACCAGTAATTCTATTATTAAAGAAACCAAAATCTAAACCAACATTACTTGAAGCTGTTTTCTCCCAAGACAAATTAGGGTCAACAGCACCACCAAGAACAACACCAGTATTATCTCCTTCATTATATCCTGTTTCGAATAATTGTTGGTAAGGGAAATAAGTTGCATTTCCGTTAGCATCTTGTGTCTGATTATTTCCTAATTCTCCATAAGAACCTCTTAATTTCAAACTAGTAATAGCGTTGCTATCTTTCAAGAAATTTTCTTCCGAAATTAACCAAGATCCACCAACCGCATAAAAACTTCCCCATCTAACATCTGGGTTAAATCTTGAAGAACCATCTCTTCTAAAAGAACCTTCAACAAAATATTTCTCTTTAAAGTTATAGCTTAAACGTCCTAAATAACTTGAAATTCTATCTTCAGCAATATATCCTGAAGCACTAGTAGGGGTTGTCGCTCCATTTAAAACCTGAACTCCTGGTAAAAAACCTTCACCTTGAGCACCTAAAGCATCATATTTATATTGATACGCTTCTTGAATTAAATCTACAGCAAAACCGTGATCTCCAAATACTTTCTTATAATTTAAAGCATTTATTATATTTATCCCTGTAGTAACATCTCTATTTTGAGTTACTCTACCTTTTACGTTAGACGCATAACCCACTTCATTACTAGCATAAACAAAAGAATCATACAAATATTTGTCATATGCAAAAGTCGTTTTGAAAGTCAAATCTTTAGCTAAAGTAGCTTCTAAAAATGCATTAGCTGTATAATTTTCTCTCTTATACCCTGTTTTATAATTATACAATGATCCATAAGCATTCTCATTGTTTAATTGTGGACGATTCCCGTTCAAAGCTTGACCAGGAGTTGCTCCATAATCAAATATCCTTTGACCCTTACCATCCAAAATTAAATCACCACTCTCATCCACTCTATACGCTGGATAAATTGAAGGCACTGTATAAACAAATTGAATTGCACTTTGATAACTTGATCCACTTTGTGAAGGAAAATTTTGATCTGATGTAGAAAAAAACATTGTTACACCTGACTTCAACCAACTATTAACCTTAGTATCAACACTTAAACGAGTTGTTACACGATCAAATTTAGAGGTAACAACATTACCTTCTTGAGACAAGTAATTAGTCGTAAAATAATACTTAGTATCCTCACCACCTGCGGCAATAGATAAAGTATGCTCAGTTCTAACAGCTGAATTATTCAACATTAAATCAGCCCAGTCTGTATCCCACTTTTTATTTGTTGTAGTTAAATTTCCATTAGCATCAACAGGAGTAGCTGCAGTATAAGGATTATAACCTAATCTAGGAACTAAAGCAGTTGAGGCATTAGCACCTGCAGTAGCCGGAGTTTGAAGATTAACATATTGGTTCGTATTTTTTAATGCTTCCCAATTTAATTGCATGTAACGGTCAGAACCAACCATTTTATGTAATGGAACAGCATTCCCAGCGACACCAAGTGTAGAAGTTAAAGTAACTTTAGGAGCTGTATTGTACTTCCCTCTTTTAGTTGTAATAAGGATAACACCATTAGCACCTCTAGACCCATAAAGAGCTGTTGAAGAGGCATCTTTTAAAACACTCATCGATTCGATTTGATCAGAGCTAATTGCATTTAAATTACCGTTAAAAGGTGCACCATCTAAAATAATTAAAGGATCTGAAGAAGCATTGATAGAACCTGTACCACGAATACGAATTGTAGGGTTTTCACCTGGCATTCCTCCAGCAGCAATAATATTAACCCCTGAAACACTTCCTTGTAAAGCGGTCATTACGTTTGTAGCTTGTTGCTTAAGCAATACCTCGCTGTCTATTGTAGCAACAGCACCAACAATAGATTTAGCCGTTTGCTTTCCATAAGCGACAACAACAACTTCATCAAGAGATTTAGCCATTGATTGTAATTTAACATTTAGACTAGTTGAACTCCCAACAGTCACAGATTTATCTTCCAAGCCTACGAAAGAAAAAACTAGAACATCTCCAGTTTTTGCTTGGATTGAAAACTTACCGTCAAAGTCAGTTTGTATACCAACTTTCGTGCCTTTAACGACAACATTAACACCTGGTATTGGTCCAGAACTATCTGAAACTACACCTTTAATTACTTTCTCTTGTGCAAAAGAAAATTGCATAGATAACGTTATCAATAACGTTATAATCCATTTGAATTTTGATCTCATTTTTAAGTATTTGAATTAGTTATTACAAACTTGGGCTTTTTTTATCGAATAAAAAAGTAAACAAAGCATAAAGTTTAACATTTTAATAACAATAGTATACACACAATAAAAAAAACTCTTTTTAAAACTACCACCGCTAAAAGAGACTAAACATACTTTCACGTAAAAAGCTTTTACAAAAAGGGATCTTTAACGAAGAAGAATTGACTACCAAAAAAGTACAACAGCGATCAGAAAATAATGGTTTGTTTTTACTCCCTAAGAAGACCAATCACAGTATGCTATTTAGTAAACTACTGATATACTTAAATTTAATCAGTAACTCAACTCTACGACCATTAAATTCAAATAAACTTCAGTCAACCTCAAAACAAGACAAATACATAAGTAGAATGACATACCATTAGATTAAAATTATTATACGCACAGTTGAATCATTTTTCCATAAATTTGCGCTATGCTCCAACTTAATTTTTCAAAACTCCTTTTAGAATCTGGAACCGACGAAGCCGGTCGCGGCTGTCTTGCGGGACCAGTTACCGCCGCCGCTGTAATTCTTCCTGCCTATTTTGAAAATATAATTCTGAATGACAGTAAGCAATTATCTGAAAAAGCAAGAGAGAAATTACGTCCTATTATTGAGCATCAAGCCGTTACTTTTGCCGTGACGCATCTTGAACCTATAGAAATTGATGATATCAATATTTTGAATGCCTCCATAAAGGCAATGCAGGAATGCGTTTTAAAACTCAATCCGCAACCTGAATATATTATTGTAGACGGAAATAGCCCTTTCATTCGAAAAAAAGGCATAAAAAATAGTAGTGGAAAAATTTTTACTCCGGCAGAAATTGAGATTTTGACCTCCATTCCAAGTAGCAGTATTGTAAAAGGAGATGCGAAATTCATGAGTATTGCCGCAGCATCAGTACTGGCAAAAACATATCGAGATGATTACATGAACAGAATTCATGAAGAATTCCCAATGTACAACTGGAAACAAAACAAAGGTTACCCAACCAAAGAACACCGAGAAGCGATTAGAAAACATGGTGTAACAAAATATCACCGAATGACCTTTCGGCTATTACCAGAACAACTTAAACTAGAGATTTGATTTAAGATTGCAGATTAACGATTTTTGATTGCAGAGTTACGCCTAAATAATCGAATTCAGATTGAAATTGATTTTTGTTATTGAAATTGCCATTGATTTTCGATTGTTGATTAACGATTTTTGATCTCAGATTTTAAACTAAAGAACTTCTTATACCTTCTCAGTATAGAAAATACCGTAAAATTTTTCAGACCCAAAACCTAACACTTAGTTTGTCATTCCGACGAAGGAGTAATCCCCGTTACCTGAGTGGTTTGATGAGATTGCTTCGCCTATTGGGGTAAATCCTCGAGTCCCCCTTTGTCGGAATGAGAAGATTGTGGTTGTGTTCTATTACAGTATATTCAAAAATAAAATAGTATTAAATTATTTTTTGATTCCAGATTTATACTAAATATAAAATTATAATTCGATATTGAAATTTGTTATGGTGCTATATATTGAAATTCACAACCAAACAATTCAATTAAATGCTTTAAGATTTTTTCTTTAACTTCTTCCTCGTTTACCTTTTCAACACCAAGCTCCACATTTAATGAGGTTACCGCTTTACCGCGAATTCCACATGGAATGATATTATCGAAGTAACCTAAATCAGCATTTACGTTTAAAGCAAATCCATGCATGGTGACCCAACGTGAAGCACGAACTCCCAACGCACATATTTTTCTAGCAAATGGCGTTCCTACGCCCAGCCAAACTCCTGTTTCGCCTTCGCTTCGACCGCATTCTACGCCATACTCCTGTAAAGTAAGAATAATGGCTTCTTCTAGAAAACGCAAGTATTTATGAATATCAGTAAAGAAATTATCTAGATCTATAATAGGATACCCTACAATTTGCCCCGGCCCATGATAGGTTATATCTCCACCTCGATTGATCTTGTAAAAAGTGGCGCCTTTGTCTTCGAGTTGTTTTTCAGATAGTAATAAATTAGATAAATCGCCACTTTTCCCTAAGGTATATACATGCGGATGTTCCACGAATAAAAGATAATTAGGAGTCTCTAAAGTAAGTTCTTCTCTCCTATTTCTAATTTTAAGATCAACTATTCCTTTGAACAATTCTTCCTGGTATTCCCAAGTTTCTTTGTAGTCTTTATTTCCTAAATCTTGAAGCTGGATGGTTTTGTTCATTTGTAATTGTTAGGAGTTACCAAGCACGAAGCAAAGTAACCTATTTTCGTTCACTTATATATTGTATGCAAAGGTAACACTAATTCTTCTTTTAAGCCACGAAGACACAAAGTCGCAAAGGCAATCGTTTTAAAAAAATTATGGTCCGGAATTTTTTAGCCACGAATTTCACGAATAAATTATCAGGCCGAACAAAATTCGTGGAATTAGTCTTTTTTAAGTTTTAAAATTCGTGCCAATTTGTGAAATTCGTGGTAACTTTTTTTTATTTTTTTTGCGAAAAGTTAAAAGCGAATACCTTGTAAATTCACAAAATTTGTTGAGTAACGAATCTCTTAAAAATATATTTTATTCAAACACTACCTCAAGATTTGTACTTGTAGGATTTTGCAGAAAGTCAACTATACTGAATTTTAATTCTAGTGATTTTTTATCGGGGCTAATTATTGCATTGTGATTTGAAACACTTTTTATTTTTCGTGGAAAATGATATTTCATGACATAAGTCTGCACTAAATTAAAGTTAGCAAGCTTTGTTTTATAACTATCCATTTTTTCTTTTTCGGTTTTAAAAACAGCCTCATTTGTAATAGTCACAATTCTATTAAACTGATGTCCGTTTAAAGTATAGCGAATGTTGTAATAATGCTCTTCGGCAGTTAAGGCATAATTGTGCCTAATGTCATCCACATAGTCTTGTGTTTTTGTGAGGTCTGCAATGTCTTCTACTTTTTTGAAATTTTGCGAAATTGTTGTTCTGTATTCTTTATCAAAAGCGCTTTTTATCATGTGCACTTTTACGTTTTTAAATCGGCTGAATAGCTCTTGCTCTTTTGGAGTGTATTTAATAAAATTAGCATTGTATTTATTGATGTATTCATCAAATACATAAGTAGTATCTTGAAATATGGTTTCTTTAGAATATTCTTCTTTGGCAATTTGCATGTAGCTGTTTTCGTTTCTATGGCTATCGTATTCCATAGTTCCAGTGCTATCAGGATTAATGCGGAGTGTTTCAGTGACTTCGCAACTTGTTACCAACGATAATAAAAATAATAAAAGAACCGCTTTTTTCATGTTTTAGTTTTGTTTTTTAAAGTTTAAATATACAGGAGATTTGGATTTGCAACACTCATTTTAACAAAATATTCTTACAAAAACAATTAGTTATGCCCTAGCCCCGATTGAAAGCGATATCCCGCGCCCATTTTTGGCGTGGATAAAGCGGAAAGCGGGACAGCTCGTTATTGAATTTCGACTCCTTGTGCTCCAGAAATTCCACTTTAGAATATTCCTATTTTAGCAGTTGTTCACTTTGCAACTTTAAGACATAAAGACTATCTTTGCGCTCTTAAAATAAGCACAAAAATGGCATTATCAGAACAAGAAAACATCCGAAGAGAAAAACTTCAAGCCTTACGCAACTTAGGAATCAATCCTTATCCAGCTAATCTTTTTCCCGTAAATCATACTTCGAAGCAGATAAAATCGCAATTTGAAGAAGGTAAGAAGGTAATTGTGGCAGGACGTTTGATGAGTGTGAGAGATCAAGGAAAAGCTTGTTTTGCCGAATTACAAGATAGCGAAGGCCGTATTCAATTGTACGTGAATCGTGATGTTTTGTGTACTGGTGACGATAAAACATTATACAATCAAGTATTCAAAAAACTAACCGATTTAGGTGATTTTATTGGTATCGAAGGAGAATTGTTTACGACTAAAGTGGGTGCACAATGTATTCGTGTTGATGGATTTACTTTCTTGAGTAAAACCTTGCGTCCATTGCCATTACCAAAGGTAGATGAAGATGGAAAAATACACGATGCTTTTAACGACGCTGAATTGCGTTACAGAATGCGTTATGTAGATTTAACCGTGAATGAGCATGTGAAAGAAACGTTTATCAAGAGAACAAAAATGTTCAATGCGATGCGTTCTTTCTTCAACGACAGAGGATATCTTGAGGTTGAAACTCCTGTTTTACAACCGATTCCTGGTGGTGCTGCAGCGCGTCCGTTTATCACGCACCACAACTCTCTTGACATGCCATTGTACATGCGTATTGCCAATGAGTTGTATTTAAAAAGATTGATTGTTGGTGGTTTTGAAGGGGTTTATGAGTTTTCTAAAAATTTCCGTAATGAAGGAATGGACAGAACGCACAACCCGGAATTCACTGCTATGGAAATATATGTAGCCTACAAAGACTACAACTGGATGATGGAATTTGCCGAAGACCTTTTAGAACATTGCGCGATTGCGGTAAACGGAACGAGCGAAGCTACTTTTGGCGAGCACCAAATCAACTTCAAAGCGCCTTATGCACGTGTAACTATGACTGATTCTATCAAGCATTTTACTGGTTTTGATATTTCAGGTAAAAGTGAAGCTGAATTATTTGATGCAGCAAGAGGTATGGGAATCGACGTGGATAAAACCATGGGTAAAGGGAAATTGATTGATGAGATTTTTGGCGCTAAATGTGAAGGAAATTATATTCAACCAACATTCATTACTGATTATCCAAAGGAAATGTCACCATTGTGTAAAGAGCACAGAGACAATCCAGATTTGACGGAACGTTTTGAATTAATGGTTTGTGGTAAAGAAGTAGCGAATGCTTACTCTGAGCTGAATGACCCAATTGATCAACGCGAACGTTTTGAAGAGCAAATGCGATTATCTGAAAAAGGAGATGATGAAGCGACTGGAATAATTGATGAAGATTTCCTTAGAGCATTAGAATACGGAATGCCTCCAACATCAGGAATGGGAATAGGAATGGATCGTTTGATTATGTATTTGACTAACAATGCTTCTATTCAAGAGGTATTGTTGTTTCCACAAATGAGGCCAGAGAAAAAACAAGTTCAAGTGGAACTGGAAGACGATGAGAAACTAATTGTTTCTTTATTACAAGCTAATGAGAACCAAATGGAATTTGGATTATTGAAAATAAAATCAGAATTGAGTGGTAAAAAATGGGATAAAGCCATGAAAAACTTATCTTCTCTAGGAATGACTGAAGTGGTTGTTGATGGAGAAACTAAGGCTTGTCGCTTGAAAGAGTAATTTTTACTTTTAAAATACAGAAATTAAGGAACTCATATTGGGTTCCTTTTTTTATGACACGTTAGTAACAAGGCAGTTAAACAACCTACTCAATCCCTAACCTAAAAGAACAAATCAATTTATCACTATTTTAAAATCGTTAAATAAGTCATAAACTTCTTACGTAAATAAATTTAAATTCTATTTTTGCTTGAATAAAAAACAAACAAATATGAAAAAAATTATTTTAGCTGTAGCTGCTTTATTTGCATTTTCATTTGCCAATGGCCAAGCCAAAGAGGAGCAAGTTTCAAAAGGGAAGTGGCTTGTAGAAGTAAATACCGGTTTTGGCACGAACGTGGGGTCCACCTCTTTGTATTTCACTTCTTCTGATGGTGTTACTTCTTATAATATTGGAGCAGAAGGAGGTTATTTCATCAAAGATAATCTGGCTCTTAAACTTGGTTTAGGATATGGAGATAACGGCATCAAAGGACAGGAAACCCCAATTGCCTATAAAATTGGAGCCAAATACTATTTCAAAAGTATGATTCCAATTGAAATCTCTTATAACGGCGTTGGCATCGGTCAGGCAGATGCTAATCCTACCTACGTTGGTCTACAAGCGGGCTACGCCTTATTTTTAGGAAAAAATGTAAGTATCGAACCTGGAATTCGTTACAATTTGGCTACTCATAAACAGTATTACGATAACAGCGTACAATTTAACATTGGCTTTGCATTGCATTTTTAAGACTTAATTCAAAGTACAAACAATGAAACTTTAGTTGTCCTTAAAGGAATGAAAAATCGGATTGAAAATATTCAATCCGATTTTTTTTATTTGAACACAGATCGAATTGATTACTTTTCGTCAAAACGTCTAACTCTCAAAATCAAAAACTCCTTTCTACTTCTCTTGTAATACCAAAGATAAGTACAATATAGTCCAAACTAATTTTTGTTACATCGAGCGGAGTCGAGATACAATAGTGGTTCTCGACTCCGCTCGAACTAACAATTGGACTGTTTTATAAATAGTACTGGTATAAACTAAAGATTCCAGTTAGCACAAAACCCATGTTTTTAAAAACTTTACAAAAAAAAAAACTTCATTTGCCTGTAATAATTCCCACCTTTTGCCACTAAATAAGAAAAACCAATAGTGAGCAGCGATTTTTACACCACATCTATTTTACCCTATTCAGGAATAATCATTAAGATTTGTAGGGCCTATACGGATACCCAAGAGGATTTTGAAGATTACTACCAGGAGGTCTGTTTACAGATATGGAGAAGTCATGAAAGTTTTCGCGAACAATCAGAATGGTCCACTTGGGTGTACCGAATATCCCTGAATGTGTGTTTGACTTTGCTGAAGAAAAAGAAAAAAAGGAACATCATGTCACTTCTGACTTTTTGCCTGACCAGGTAATCGAAGACAGCCGCTCCTTTCCTGATGAATCACTTAACCAACTCTACAAGGCCATCAGACAATTATCTGAAGTGGACAGGGCGGTCATCATGCTTTATCTAGAGGAAAAGTCGTATCAGGAAATTGCTGAAATTATTGGGACAAACCCAAACAACATTGGGGTACGCATTAAAAGAATTAAAGAACGATTAAAAAAATTATTAGATGGAAAAGTCAATTGAAACAATTTGGAAAGAAGGTTTTTTAAATAGTGATGCTTTAGTAGCGCCAAAACTGAATAATCTCTACAATCAAAAATCGATAGATATCGTCGATAAATTTAAAAGAATGTACAAAATAAACAGGGTAGCAATCCTTGTATTTGCATTTCTAATTTTACCAATTTCTTTTATAGTCAAAATACCTTATATGGGTATTGGTATGTTTATTGTATTTACTCTTGCCGCTATTATTGCGAATAAGTTTGCTAAAAAATTAGATGAATTAAACAAAACTGTAAGCAGTTTCCAATACCTCATTTCGTTTGACAATTGGGTTAAAGAAATGATTGCAGTAAACACCACGCTATCAAGGTATTTCTATCCGTATATTTTCATAGTGATGGTTACAGGTTTTTGGTTTGGAAGTATTGGAGGAGACACTCCAGGGAATCAATTTGTAGAAAATTTAATTTCAGAATTCCCAAACAGCTATTTGGTCTTTGGTTTTCCTTTGCTATTAGTCATTGCAGCATTTGCTATTATTGTTATATTAGCCTTCTTTGGAGGGAAAATAGGGAAATGGGATTTGAATCTTGTTTATGGAAGAATATTAAGAAAGTTAGATGACACTCTTGCTGATATGGATGAATTAAGGAATTAATAGACCAGTCTACTTTAATTGAAGCGAAATCTAGATTATTCTAAATAAAAATAGAATTGAGCGCTAAAAAATGGAACAAGACGATTATAACTTTATCATCTTTAGCGCGCACTGAAATGGTCGTTAAGAAACTAAGTACTATTACTAAAACGCCTAATTTTTACTTGTAAAAAAAGGAACTCAATTGGGTTTCTTTTTTTATGGAACAAAGCGAGAAGTCCAATTAGTTTTAGACTTCCAATTCTAAAATTTGTATTTTCACGTACTTCTACAAATCTTGAGGTTGGAAATTATAAAGTACAAATCCATTCGTCTATACTTTTAAGTTATTCGCAAGAAACGGATTGTTTTTAAGCGAAAATAAATAAGGGTTTAGGATTAAATTTATTCATTTGCCGTTTATATCAATGTTTTTTAAAGAAACTAGCACTTACCATTAGATTTTCTACTATTTAAAAGCTAAATTTATAAAATACTGCAATAAAAAAAAGATTAATAATAAACATTTTCAACATCATAATACCTAATTTGTTTTACAACATTTAAAAAATTACTATAGTGTACAAAATCGATTAATCATGAAGAAAATTGTAGCCGGATTTATATTTGTTTTCCTAATGATAATAGCTTCTTTAGCTCTATCAGTGACTAGCAATAACAATATTACAGAAGCTACAGAATGGGTAGAACACACAAACGATGTGCTGTCTCAGTGCGATCTACTATCAGAAGATGCTATTCAACTTGAGACCAACAACCTAGGGTACTTTATTAGCCGAAACAAGATTTATGCAAAAAATGTGATTGCCAGAAAATCTAAAATTCCGAAGGATATTGCAAAGCTGAAAAACTTAACTAGAGACAACCCAGCCCAGACAGCAAGGATTACCCTGCTTGAAGTAGAGTTTAATAAAAAAATAACCTTTTCTAACACCATAATTTCCCTTGTATCCAATGCTGAAATTAAGCAAGCCGAAAAGCTTATCAATGCGGGAACAGGCGTAGAAATAATTAAAAAGAGTCAAGGTTCTTTGACTATCATAAAAACAGCCGAAAAAAAATTACTCACGACACGAACGGCAAAAGCTAAAAATCTACAATATAAATTCTTTAGAACTTCAATAATTATAAGATTCATTGCGATACTGGCTCTTTTATTAGGTTACTACTTCGTTGTACACACCTTGCGCGCTCGTAAAAAACACAACAATGAAATTGTTGCCCAAAATAAGCTTTTACACCAGCAAAACGAGCGGTTAGAGCAATTTACCTATATTACTACCCACGATCTTCAGGAACCACTACTATCCTTGGTTTCTCTTACCGATCTTCTCCAAAATGAATGTTCGGAAAATATTAGTGAGGAAATGAGTACGTACATTAAATATATTTCACAATCATCAAAGCGTATGCAAACTTTGGTAAAAGGAATAATGGAGTATTCAAGAATTGGCGCAGAGGAAGAATCAGTTTTGGTTGACTGCAACGAAATCGTAAATGAGGTTCTTACAGACCTAAGTCATACTTTGAAGCCACTTAATGCTAAAGTAACCGTTGATCATTTACCAAAAGTAATTGGATACCCACTAGAACTAAGGCTATTGTTTCAAAACCTGATTAGTAATGCATTAAAATTTAGAAAAAAAGATGTCATTCCTGAAATCAAAATCTCAGCAATAGAAGATGTAGATCATTGGTTATTTTCTATCCAAGACAATGGAATTGGAATTAAAGAACAAGACAAAGACAAAATTTTCGTACTTTTCAAACGTTTACATGATCGAAATGAATACGAGGGAACAGGAATTGGCTTATCTCACTGTGAAAAAATAGCTCGGTTACACGGTGGTACTATTTGGGCAGACTCAAAGTTTGGTGAAGGAAGCGTTTTTAATTTTACAATTCGAAAAAAAGCATAAGAATGAAAGAAAAAATTGAAACTGTATTAAATGGTCAAAAAGCATTAGAATTCCTGACTAGTACAGGGCAATTTGTAACTAATGTCAATTCTCCTATTCGCCCACTTTTAATTTTACTGGATATCAATATGCCAGTAATGGATGGATGGGAATTTATTGAAGAATATCAAAAAGCAGATGTGAGCGAAAAAGATAAGATAATTATTGTGATGCACACCACATCAACAAATCCAGCTGATCAATTAAGAGCCGAAAGCATTTCTGAAATATCCTCATTCACAAAAAAACCATTAACTCAAGCATTGATCGACACAATAACACGCAACCATTTTTCTGAATTGCTATAGCAATAAACCTTATCGCCCAAAACCTATTATTAATAACAAACACAGACATACTAATTTTATTTTTAATCGGTGCTGGAAACGTATCGCTATTAAGAATGACTTAATTGGCAGATGCTAACAAACTAGTATTTGTCGTTTTAAGGAGTCTCTTTTACATTCCCAATTGTATATAAAAAAGGAACCCTGTTGAGTTCCTTTTTTTATAGCTTTTATTTATTATCACGATTCCCTGATGGCAAAAAGTAAAGCCAACTAAAACCAATTAAAAACAAAATTAGTGACGCTATAAAAGCGGGAATCAAAATCTCTTTATTGTTGTCTAAAGCGTTATTCAACGAAGCATATAACAACCAGATTTGAATGGTGACATTCATAATCAGAATGAATATTAAAGTAGAAAGTATGATATTCAACTTATTGGGATTAGCCTTGTTTTGGCTTGTTCTAAAATTACTCATATTAGTTATAATTTAGTTGTCTTGAATACCTAACTCAATATTTCTTCTTCAGATGCTTTTACATAAATATCGTTGTCTTTAAAAAAGACGTCTAATTTAGGCAAAGCTCGTGGTGGCGGTCCTGCAATAACATCACCTGTTTTGGCATCAAACGAACCTTCGTGGCAGGGACAATGAATGATTCCAGTTCCTGGCTTGTAAAAAACGGAGCAAGAAAGATGCGTGCATTTTTGCTCATACGCCTTAAATTCTCCGCTTTCAAGATGAATCAGGATATACGGAATTTTACTTCCTTCAATTACAAAAGCGCGTGTTCCTCCTGAAGGCACTTCGTCTTTTTTACATACAAAATGTTCTCCCGCTACTGCTTCTTTTGGTAACAAGTATGCTTTGGCCGCGACCAAACCACTACCTACCATTAATCCGCCAGAAACTAAAGTCAAGAATTTCGCAAAATCGCGGCGACTGACATTTGTAGCTTGTTGTTTTAGAATTGGAAAATCTTTTTTCCAGCTTTTATTTAAATTATCTTCTTTTGACATGGGTATATATTTAAAAAATGATCAACTCAGTACTACCCTTAGGCATCATGATATTCACTTTTGTATTAACAATCTCTTTTCCAAAAACAAAAGTATTCACCGGTGAACTATTTGGTCTCATTTCGGTGATCTCTTCTTTGGTACCATAAAATAATGCCCCACTAGGACAAACCGTGGCGCACATAGGTTTTTTACCTACGCTAGTTCTGTCGTAGCACATGGTGCACTTCATCATCATATCGTATTCTTCTATTTTCTTTGGAACACCAAAAGGGCAAGCCTCAACACAATTGGAACAACCAATGCATCGCTCCGTGTTTGCTGTATGTACTATCCCAAATTCGTCTTTTGATATGGCGTCTGCAGGACAAACATTAGCACAAACTGGATCATCACAGTGCATACACACTTGAACCGTAGTTTGAGTAGTAGACGCTCGATCGACGTAATTAACATGAATCATAGAGTCCTGACCGTTTGTTTCACATTCGGCGCAAGCCATTTCACAGGCTTTACAACCAATGCAACGTTGCATATCTACAAAAAATTCTTCGTGTGTATTAAAACTGGTATAGTTCATTTTTTGGATTTTTTTATAGGTTAAACACTTGCGTAGGCTTTTGAGTCTTTAGACGGCGCGGCAATTTCGTTAAGCGGTTCCAAATGGCATGCGCATACTTTGTACTCTGGTATTTTTGAAATTGGGTCCAATGTTCCTGGCGTCAATTGATTGGCTGATTTTTTTCCAGACCAGTGATACGGAATAAAAACAGTATCTTCTCGAATGGTTTCTACAATATTCGCTGGAAAAATTCCTACTCCTCTTCGAGTCGAAACTCTAACCAACTCTCTTTGTTCAATACCAAATTTCTTTGCCATTACAGGATGAATTTCTAATAAAGGCTCTGGATATTGATCGACCAATTTTCCTATTCTTCGGGTTTGTGTTCCACTTAAATATTGCGAAACTACACGTCCTGTGGTTAATATTACGGGATAATCTGTATCAGGCACTTCGCCTGGAACCTTGTAAGGAGCTGGATTGAAATGTGCTTTCCCATCCGGTGTTTTAAACTTTTTATCTTCCCATAAACGTGGCGTTCCAGGATGGTCTTCTGTAGGGCAAGGCCAAAAAATCCCCATATTTTCTTCTATTCTTTTATAGGTAATTCCATTATAATCAGCAGTTCCTCCTTTTGATGCCACACGCAACTCATTAAAAATTGCTTCACTATCATCATAAGTAAACTTATCCTCTTCTCCCAAGCGTTTTGCTAATTCTAATATGATTGACGTATCTGTTCTCGCATCTCCTGGAGGCGTAATTGCTTGACGAATTCGGATTACTCTTCCTTCGGCAGATGTTGTTGTTCCCTCCTCTTCTTCTTGCAATGAACCCGCAAGAACAATGTCTGCATGACGCGCTGTTTCATTTAAGAAAAAGTCGATACAAACATAAAATTCTAATTTTTCTAGCGCTTCTCTAACGTAGTTACTGTTGGGTAAAGACACTAACGGATTAAAACAAATAGACAATAGCCCTTTGATTTCACCTCTATGAATGGCTTCAATTATTTCGTAAGCAGTAAGTCCTTTTCCAGGCATGTCTTTTTCATCAATACCCCAAACTTCTGAAATGTACTTGCGATGCTCCGGGTTTTCAATATCCCGATTTCCAGGTAATTGATCGCATTTATGACCGTGCTCTCTTCCGCCTTGACCATTTCCTTGACCCGTAATTGTTCCATATCCGCAATAGGGTTTCCCAATGCGGCCTGTAGCAAGAACTAAATTTATACAACCTAAAACATTATCTACTCCTTTAGAATGGTGTTCGATTCCACGTGCATGAAGCAAAAAACTCGTTTTAGCTCTACCCCATAATTCAGCAGCTGCTTTGATTTTTTCTTTTTTAATTCCTGTAATTTCCTCTGCCCATTCTAAGGTATAATCCTTAACAGAATCTATTGTAATATCAAACCCAGAGGTATAATTATCTATAAAGTCATGGTCTAGCAAGTCATTATCTACAAGATATTTCAGCATCGCTCCATAAAGCGCTGAATCTGTTCCTGGTCTTACATCTAAGTGAATGTCTGAAGTTCTAGCCAATGGAATCATTCTTGGATCAATCACAATCAACTTCGCTCCACGATCTCTCGCTTTCCAAATCCAATGCGTCAATGTTGGAAAAGTCTCACTGATATTGGCTCCAGCCACAATAATTACCTCGGCATATTCTAAATCTGCATACGTATTTGAAGCTCTATCTAAACCAAAGGCTTTTTTGTTTCCCGCACCCGCGCTCACCATGCACAAACGACCGTTGT
Organism: Flavobacterium gillisiae; assembly: GCF_900107635.1. Taxonomy (GTDB): domain Bacteria; phylum Bacteroidota; class Bacteroidia; order Flavobacteriales; family Flavobacteriaceae; genus Flavobacterium; species Flavobacterium gillisiae. Next base: position 516,658 of record NZ_FNRD01000001.1, on the reverse strand, counting down.
AATCTAAGTTTTTTGTTTTTACGGCTACACGAGCAAATTTACCCATCAGGTAACTTTTTTCATTGGTTAAAGAAACACCCGAAAGTATCGAAAAAGCGTCTTTACCATATTGTTCCTGAATACGCTTAATTTCCGAAACCGTTTTATCCATGGCTTCATCCCATGTAGTAGTCTCAAAACCTTTTCCTTCTACCCTTTTTATTGGGCCTAACAAACGATCTGGATGGTTATTTTGCAAGTAGCGTTGTACTCCTTTTGGACAAAGTCTCCCTTCATTAAAAGGAAATTCCATCCAAGGCTCAAACCCCACCACTTTATTACTTTTAACTAACAACTGAATTCCGCATTGCATACCACAAAAACAACAATGTGTCTTCACAATTTCATCGGGTTCATCCCTTCCTTCATACCCTTCTTTCGGGCTATAATTTAAATGAGGCCCAAAATCTTCTACAATTTTTTCTTCTGAAACAGGTAATTTTGCCATGTGTATTTTTTTTCAAGTGTCTGTTAATCCTTTTCTCTATTGTAAAATTTAAAATCCTTTGGGCGTGACCCTTTCTATAAAAAAGGGCTATCTACTTTGTCGTCATTGCCCTTTTTATAGCCACGGTCGGGCTATACGCGCTACTACGGTAGCTAGCTTCTATCCCTCACGCAGTCCTGTAGAAATACTATTTCCTAATCAGTACTAATTTCATTTACAAAACCAACTTATCTTATTTCTGTGCATTTCCTTAATTATCCAAATAAATGACCGCTTTCTTGCCTTGCCTTTAAGTGGGCTTGCGCCAATCGCGATCTTTTTCCCTCAGGACTCAAATCCAAATGCGACGTTCCATCTTCACGATCAAAATTAAAGCCTAACTCCTTTGTCACAATTTTTAGATCATTGATGTGTAAATTAGTAGCATATTCTTCTCCAGTATGCTCGCAAACTGCCATTCCCATCTTCATTCCTTCCTTCTTGTAAATATGGGCACCAATTTGTGCAGGACGCTGAATGATATGGAAAAATTTCCCAAACGGAATCCAAATTAAAAACATGATTACCGTTACCGCATGAATTACGGCCAAGAAATCAAAAGCAAATCCTTTCATAAATTGATACGAATACGTCAAACCAAGTCCTGTAACGGATATGGCTATCAATAAAATAAGTGGCAATAAATCACCTTCAAAACTTTGTGTAGCAATTAATCCTGGATTAGTCAAACGTCTTCTCAAATAATACAATGATCCTAAAATAACCAAATAAGAAGACCAGTTTAACGCATGAAAAGTTAAAAAAGCCATGATAGAGTCGAGTTTGAATTCCATCACTTTAAAACCGAAGAAATGCGCTTCGTACAACGAAATACTATTGGGAGCCATCGTGAAATGAATCCAACCAAAAGTCAACGGAATGGTAATTAAAAATGCCGAAGTACAACCTACTGCTATCATAAAATGCGCCATCCAACGGTATTTCCCTCTTGGGTAAATAAATTTCTGAAAGGCTATATTTTCAATGGTTTCTTTTGAAGCAAACCAAAAATGTGAAAATACTTTTCCAGTAACCAAGTACATGATTCCTCTTTTAAAATAAATCCATGTGGGCGGTCTTTGCAACCATACCGAATAGCGGTACACAATACCAAAAAAAGCGAATATTGTTCCAAACAAATAAGTAATAAGCGCAGCATCAAAATTCTGCAAATTTCTGGAACCAAAAAATACCAGCACAATAGAAAATATTGACATTCCGGTGGCGATAAGTAAGGCCTTGGTATTAAAAGTTCTGTTTTTCATTTCCTATAATTTAATAAATAGCGATCTATGTCATTTTATTATAAAATCTACAAGATCCTAAAACCTTGTAGATCATTATTTTATTTTCTGATTCTTAAAACAAATATAAAATCATAAACTAACTTGGTTTTTCACATCCTCTACGGTTATAAAACCACCAATTGATCATTGTAGCTAATATAGTGAATATAATCAAGCCGATAAAGAACTGATTTGCACCACCATTAGCGGTAATATTATTCCCTATTAAAACAGCAAAAATAAATGGGCCAAATGCTGCAATTGCTGCTGTCCATCCAATTACCCCAGCTGCTTGACGTTGATTCTCAGAAAAGATAATAGGATATTGTCTAAAAGTACCTGCATTACCAACACCTGTAAAGAAAAACATTACTAAAATAACTCCTACAAACATTGGAAACTACTCCATACTTGTAGGTGCTACAAGTCCTTGAGTTACCAAAATAATTGCGCCTCCCAAAATACCTAATCCAGTTATTGTTGTTAAAATAGCACCTCCCACTTTATCAGCAATAAAACCAAATAATATTCTACTCGCTGACCCAATAAGTGGCCCATAAAAAGCATAAACTAATGGGTCTGGTGCATTTGGAAAATCACCATATAAAAATTTAATCATTAACGGGAAAGCCGCAGCCAAACCAGCAAAAGTTCCAAAAGTCATCATGTAAGTAACAGTACAATACCAAGTATGTTTGTTTCCAAAAATATCCAATTGTTCTTTAATGGACGCTTTCATTGGGATACTTCTTAGGTAAAACCAACTCACGATAGACATGATCAATAAAAAAGGAATGTACCAAAAGGCAGCCGATTGGATGTACATATTTGTATTCACAACCGCTTTATTTCCTTCTTGAATCTCATTCAATATTTTCTCAGCTACTTTTGGATTAGCATTCGCAAGTACTTTTGCTCTTACGTTTACTGGTAATGAAATAAACAAAACCACTTTATCTGAAGAATTTACTGCAGTACTCACTGAGTCTATTACTTTTTTCTTCACATTAGACAAGATAGCGGTTTGCGTTTTATCTTCTAATGCAGCAAAAACTTGTTGTTGTTTTTCAATACTTGCGTTTTCAATCACCACCTTAGTTTCTTTGGCGTCAATTTTTGTAAATATTGAAGGTGCGCCATAAAGCGCTACACTCAAAACCATCGGCGTTACAAATTGCGCTAATGAAACTCCAAAATTCCCAATACCGGCTTGAAGTCCTAGTGCTGTACCTTTCAATCTTTTAGGAAAGAATAAACTTGTACTTGGCATATAGGACGAGAAATCTCCTCCACCAAAACCAGTTGAAAAAGCTAAAATTATAAACACCCAGAAAGGAGTTTGCGGATTCATAACCGCAAAACCAATTCCTATTATTGGGAACACCTTTAAAATCGTGGCAAAAGTAACCACATGACGCGTTCCAAAAATTGGCAATATAAAAGTATGTATGATTCGTAATAAACCAGCAGCTAAACCAGGTACGGCAGCCAACCAGAAAAGTTGATCTTTTGTATAAGTGAATCCAAGCCCTGGTAATTTTACCACCAGAACACTCATGATAAACCAAGAGGCAAATGATAAAATAAGTGTTAATGTAGTTATAGTTAAGGTTTTCCAGGCAATTTTACTCCCTGTTTCATTCCAGAATTTTTCATCTTCTGGTTCCCATTTGTCTAGCCAAGTCTTCATATGTATTTATTTTTGGGTTTATATTGGTGATACGTAATTCGCATAATCGTTATGCTTACTTCATATCTCGATTTTTTAAGTGTAAAAACTATTTTTAGTGATTGATGTGTTCAATATCTCTAGTAAACCCTGGTGTTTTCTTTCTCATGATATTAATAATGGTTTTGTGCATCCAAATCAAACATGCGGTAGAAATCACAAAAATAAAGAGCCAGGAACTCGTCCAAAGACCTGTAAAATTCAACAGGTAACTAAATATAATTGGTCCAAAAAAACCTCCTAATCCTCCGATTAATCCAACCATTCCACCCACAACACCTACTTCATTTGGAAAATATTCTGGGATGTGTTTGTAAACTGCCGCTTTACCAATTCCCCACGAAATCCCTATAAGTACAACTAGGATAACGTACACCCACATATTGGCTGCAAATTTGATTTGTGTAACGCCCTTGGCTAATAATTCTTTCTTGTTAACGGCCTGATTTTCTTTTACTACAATTTCTTGCCAAGAGGTTTTAACGGGTAAAATAGACTCGTTAGTTAATGCAGCTTCAACCTTAGGTTTAATCGTGTAATCATTATTATTTAGTACTAATCCAGAAGCGGTAACTTTAGATACGATACCACTATTATTAGCCATTACACCTGGTCCTGAAGTAAAGATCTCCATTTTAGGAAACATCAATAAAAAACTGATTACCATAGTCGAGCCCAATACCCAATACATTACTTTTCTAGCTCCAAATTTATCCGATAGATAGCCTCCAAAAGCTCTGATAACTCCTCCAGGCAAACTGAACATAGTAGCAAACATTCCTCCCATAACTAGCGAAGTATGGTATACATTCATAAACGTAGGAAGCAACCACTGTGAATAAGCGACAAAACAACCAAAAACTAGAAAGTAATAGGCTCCAAAACGCCAAACTCGAACTGATTTTAATGGCATTAAAAGTGTTTTTATATTTTTAGATTCTCCTTCTGGTTTTTTATTTTTAGCGACAAGTATAAAAAGGATTCCAATAACGACCAAGACCACGCCATAAGTTATTGGCAACATTTTCCAACCGTTAATAGGATCACTTTTAGAAAAATTATTTAGTAAGGTTGGTGCTATAAAAGTAGTGATAGCTGCACCTGCATTTCCCATTCCGAATATCCCCAAAGCTCTACCCTGCCAGTTTTGTGGGTACCAAACAGAAGTGTAAGCAATCCCAACAGCAAAACTAGTTCCTACCAATCCAAAAAGAAAACTCAGCACGGCAAAAGTCAAAAAACTATCTGCAAAAGGAAGTAAAAACAACGGAATAGAACATAGAAATAATAAGATCGAAAATATAATTTTACCACCAAATTTATCGGTAAGAATCCCAATAGGAAGGCGGAAAAGAGCCCCTGATAAGATGGGAATTCCTAAAAGCCATCCCACTTCGACAACAGTCCAGTTGAAGATGCCTCTTTCAACTAAAAAAGTAACTAAAACACCGTTTAACGTCCAACAAGCAAAGCAAATCGTAAATGCTAATGTGTTTAGAAATAATATTTTGTGTGATGCTCTTAAACTGCTCATGATAGTCTCGAATTAATTAAAAATTAAAATCGGACAAAAACATCCTTCATTTAATGATGCAAAATTAATAACAAACGAGTCATTAAAACATGATATTTGTCAGCCTAGCTAAATGCTTTTTAAATTACAAAAGAAGATAATTCTATTATTTGATATAAATTACTAACGCTGAATTTAGCCTTTTGACTTTTAAAAAATTCAAGGTTTTAAATAGAATGAAGGCATAAAACCATGCTTAACTTTTTTTGTAGAATATAAACCAGGAATTCCTCTTTTCATCCTTATCCCCCAATTTTTATCATACTTCTATTTTGAGAAAATAGTTTTGGGTTTTGAAATTTCGCATCATCATCCATGCCACCACGCATGGCATGTTTCGATTTTATATTCTGAAAAATAAGAGGCTCAATAGCTCCTCCAGAACGCAACGTTTGCAATAAATCCGTTTCAGAATTGGAGAAAAGACAGTTTTTAAGTTTACCATCGGCGGTTAAACGGATGCGATTGCAACTGCTACAAAAGGGATTAGTAACAGAACTAATCACCGAAAAACTCCCTTTGTAATTCCTTATCTTATGATTCTTGGCGGTATCATGTGGTTTATCTATCAAACGTTTCACTTTTTCAACAGTGTATTGATCATTGACTTGCGAAAGGATTTCGGCATAAGAAACCAGCTTCTCCTTGTTCCATTGATTGCCATCAAAAGGCATAAATTCAATAAACCGAATTTGGATGTTTCGGTCTTTGGTCAATTCAATAAAATCGATAATTTCATTGTCGTTAAATCCTTTCATCACCACTACATTCAGTTTCAACTGGAAACCATTGGCGTCAAGCAACTCCAAGTTTTCATTGAATTTATCAAAATAATTCCTGCGGGTAATCTGGTTGAACTTCTCTTTTTGCAAACTATCAATACTCAGGTTTAAGGTGTGAACACCTGCTTCTTTGAATGTATCTATAAAATCATGAACCAGGATTCCATTAGTAGTCAGTGTGAGTTCTACTCCTAATTTACCAAGACGCAGAATGATATCTTTGGCATCTTTTCGAACCAAAGGCTCTCCACCAGTCAACCTGATTTTATTTACGCCTTGATTGACAAAAGTTTGTGCAATAGTAACAATTTCATCTGCAGTCATCAGATGGGCTTTTGGCGTAAGCGAAATCCCTTCGGCCGGCATACAATACGTACATCTCAAATTACAATTTTCTGTAATTGAAATACGCAAATAGCTGTGTCCGCGACCGTGAGTATCCTGCATTAGAATGTTATTTTCCATGGTTGAATCCTTTTAAAATTTTGAATAAATGCAAAACCGAAGGAAAAACGGCGTCCATTGATTCTCCTGCTCCAGCTGTAGAACCTGGCAAAGCCATAATTAATGTATCTCCTTTAAAACCGACAACGCTTCTGGACAACATCGCATAAGGCGTGCGATCCTGACCGTACGCGCGAATCGCCTCCTCGATACCTGGAATACGGCGGTCTAACAACGGAATCACCGCTTCTGGCGTGACATCTCGATCTGACAATCCTGTTCCTCCAGTCAAGATAACCAAGTCCACATTCTTAGCACATAATTTATTAATGGTGTCCTGAATGTCTAAAACCTCATCCGGAATCACGACATAATTAGAAACACTTAATCCTAAATTTTTGATTTTATCCGAGATTACTTTTCCGGCTCTATCTTCTTTTTTTCCACTAGAAACACTATCCGAACAGACCATTACCGCTACCGATAAGTCCTGAACTTCTTTGTTGCCATAATCTGATTTTCCGCCTTTTTTATGCAATAATTTAATGGTCGAAATCTCCACTTGTTTGTCAATGGGTTTCAGCATATCGTACATCGTTAATGCCACAATCGAAGCACCATGCATGGCCTCAACCTCAACACCTGTCCTATAAATAGCCTTTACGGTAACCTTAATTAAAACCGAATCCTCCAGAAATTCATAATCGATTCCCGTATATTCGATCGGCATAGGATGGCAATCCGGAATAGAATTAGAAGTGTTTTTTACTGCAAAAAGTCCTGCTGTTCTTGCTACTTCTAGCACATCGCCTTTAGGAACTGTTTTATCCAATATCGCCTTCATCGTGTCTGGCGAGCCTACTTTTACAATAGCCTGTGCCGTTGCGGTGCGAAGCGTAATTATTTTATGTGTAATGTCTACCATTTTATTGCTTTTGGTTAATTGTTATTTCGCAAAGATTCACAAAGCTAACACGAAGATTCGCGAAGTTCTTTCTTCTTACTGTCGCTTTAGGCGCTCTACGTAACTTATCTAACTTTTCTTATTTCGCAAAGATTCACAAAGCTAGTACGAAGATTTACAAAGTTATTTCCTTCTTAGTGCATCTCTGAGTTTCTTTGGGTGCCTTTGCGTAACTTATTTTACTTTTCTTATTTCGCAAAGATTTATAAAGCTAACACGAAGATTCACAAAGTTATTTTATTCTTAGTGTATCTCTGAGTTTCTTTGGGTGCCTTTGCGTAACTTATTTTACTTTTCTTATTTCGCAAAGATTCACAAAGCAAACACGAAGATTCACAAAGTTATTTTCTTCTTAGCGTATCTCTGAGTTTCTTTGGGTGGCTTTGTGTAACTTATTTTACTTTAATTTCTTCTTAGCGGATCTCTGAGAATCTCTGTGTGACTTTGCGTAACAACCTAAGAATTCTCTTTCCAAGTATAGGATTCGTCTTCCATTATCTCTTTACCAAAAACAGCGGTCTTTTCTTTGATTTCTTCAACCAAAAACTCCAAGGCTTCATAAACCACTTTTCGCCTTGGTGCCGACACAAAAACAAAAAGGCAAATCTCCCCCGTTTTTACCGTTCCTAGACTATGATAAATATGCAAACATGACAATTCATATTTGGTGAAAGCCGCTTCGCGAATTTCATAAAAAGTCTGTTCAGCCATTTCCTCGTAAGCCGAATATTCGATAGCTACAACCGTTTTCCCATCAATAACATCGGCGCGAACTTGCCCTAAAAAAATATTATGAGCGCCAATAGTAGTTTTACTTTGATGCTTCGCAATAGCATTTCCAATGAAATCTGATGTTATCGCTCCTTGAATGAAAGAACTTTTTTTAGGTTTTGTTGTTGCCATTATATTGGTATTTTTATTTAGTTTCTAAATGTATTTTTATGGATTCAATTCCCTTTTCGAGATGAGAAAGCTTCGTAAATCCTTCTTTTTTTAAATAGTCCAAAGCCAATTGACTTCGTTGTCCGCTTTGACAGAATAAAACAATCTCTTGTTTTTTATCAAACTTTCTGCAGTAGTTTTCCAACTCAGCAAGGGGAACGTTCACCACATTTTGCTCGTTGAATTTCGGTTCTTCGTAGGCTTCTCTAATGTCGATAACTACGCAATGGTCTTGACGACACTTTTCTAAAAAAGTTTCTTGCCTTATTGCCATGACTACTTTATCAGAATCCTTATTTAGAATTAAAAATCCGCTTTTAAGTCCTTTTTCAATTTCTCTAGGATTTTTGGTAAAATCAATTATTTGCGTTTGATACTGCAATGCATCATAAATCAGCAATTTACCTGACAGTACACTTCCTATCTCCAGAATAATCTTTAGTACTTCGGTAGCTTGAAGCGCACCAAGTGTATTTGGTAAAATGCCCAAAACTCCCGAACTAACGCAATTTGGAACAGCATTCAAACCCTCCTTTTGAGGAAATAAACAACGGTAGCTCGGTCCATTTTTATAATTAAAAACCGAAACCTGCCCTTCAAATTTGTAAATTGATGCGTACACAACAGGAACTTTTTTGACTAGTGAAACATCATTAATCAAATAACGAACACTAATCGTATCGGTACAATCTACGATAATCTGATAATCGCCAACTATTTCAATTGCGTTTTTAGTATTAAAAAACTCAGGAAACACCCTAACTTCAACATCGGGATTCAGTTCTTTAATCACGGTAGCGGCTGTTGCTGCTTTGCTCTTTCCGCAATCTTTTAAAGTATATAATAATTGTCGATGCAAATTGGTTTCTTCAACGATGTCACCATCTACAATTCCTATGAAACCCACTCCAGCGGCAGCCAAATTCTGCAAAACGGGACAACCCAAACCACCCGCACCAATTACTAGGACACGAGCGTTCTGTAATTTCTGCTGGCCTTGTTCTCCTATTTCGGGTAGCGCTATTTGTCTGGTATATCGTGTTGAATTTTTCATTATAGAATTTTATTCCCCATTAGGGATTCAGGAATTATCCTCCCGCAAATGGTGGCAAAAATGCAATTACGTCCTGATCTTTTATATTGGTATCCATACCCACCATTGCCTGATTTACAGCAACTGAATAGTTGGTGTTTTGCAATTCTTGATACGCTGATTCCATTTTAGATTTTAAAAAAGCAACTGAAAAATTGGATTCATCCAATACCATTTGTTCCTCTTTTTTCTTAGTGATATCAGCCAGTAAACCAAAATATTTGATATTTATAATCATGATATTATTTTTTGATATTCTTCTTGTGTGTTTATATTTTGCACTTGATCCTTCCATTTTGCGGGAACTACAATGGTTTGGTGCGCCACCTCATCTCGTACGCTTCGCAATCTTAATTGGTCGTTTCTCAGATTTTCTTCAAAAACAGTCACCAGCGATTGGTCATAAATCGCAATCAAAGGATAGCTTTTGTCATTGGCCTGCACTTGCGTCATTAAAAAGGAATTCGAGTGATTTTCGAGAATCCATAGCAACAATTCAGTCGTGACCAAAGGCGCATCCACGCTTAGTACAAAGTTTAATTTTGTTTTGGACTGTTGCAAAGCGGTATAAATTCCGCCCACAGGTCCTTTGTCTTTTATTATATCTTCAATTCGGGTATAACCCAAAAAATCATAGTCGGTATTCGAGGAAACAATAACAATGTTCTCGCCCACAATAGGACTTACAGCTTCACAAATATGGCTGACAAATGGTTTCCCGTTCAAAGGCAACAAACCTTTATCGGTTCCCATGCGTTGGCTTTTACCGCCAGCTAGTATAAATGCTGTTATTGTATTTTTCATGCGGTTACATATAATTTATAAATCGCTATGGAAAGCACTACTGCCAACACATTTCGTAAAACCAGTGTATTGAATTTCTTGCTTCCGTAATAAGCGCCAAAAAAACCACCTATAAAAACAATGGCTATCAATGGCAACGACGATTCTGGAAGCAATCCGCCTTGGAGCAAGAAACCAGAAATTCCAGATATCGAGTTAACAAATATAAACAAGGCCGAAACCGCTGCCGTTTCTTTCATTGTCCCCCAACCTAAAAGAAGGATTACAGGACTCAATATAATACCGCCGCCAATACCTATCAAACCAGACAAAAGTCCGATGAGAGCTCCCACAAATAAGGCTAGGTATATATTTACAGGCGTTATCTCCTCCTTCGTTTTTCCTAATAAACCCAACAACCTCATCACTGCAAAAATTAAGGCTGTCGCCAAAATTATTTTATAATAAAAAGTGGAAACCGTAAGATAGCCGCCCAAAAATGAAAAAGGAACCGAGGTTATTGCAAAAGGATAAAATAAGTTCCATTTGAATTTTTTTTCTCTATAATAAAAGTAAAATGCAATTCCCGAAACCAGAATATTAAGCACTAAAGCAGTTGGTTTCATAAACGTTACTGGAAAAGCAAAAGCACTCATTAATGCCAAATACCCACTTGCTCCTCCATGTCCCACGCTAGCATACAAAAAAGCAACGATAGCTAACAAAAGCAATAACAAAGGGGTATCAAATAAATGGACTGCAGTCATAGGGAATGTTTTTTGAGCTGTTCGTCAAGAAACTCCCAACAGGCTGCATTAATAGATTCGAAAGAGGTTATGAGTGATTCGCCATAAGGAGTTAGTATTGTACCACCGCCTTTGCTTCCACCCACTTGAGTTGCTATCAAAGGGCTGCTTGCCGCTTTATTAGAAACGTCTACTAATTTCCAGGCTTTTTGGTAGGATAGATTCATCGCTTTGGCTGCTTTATTGAGCGAACCCGTTTCGGCAATCAATTTCAATAATTGAACACGGCCTTCACTAATGAGAATGCCTTCCTCTGTTTCTATCCAAATTTTACTCTTTATCTTCAAAACTAAAATACGTTCGTTATACTTTTACAAATATAACGAAAAGAAGTATCAATTATATATGATAAATATCAACTTGTGAACCTTTAACGATTTCGTAATTACCATCAGACACAAAAACGAGACTATTGGCAACCGAAAAAGAGTTCAACATCGAGGAAGCTTGATGCGATAAAATGGTAACAGTATCACCCTCAACATTGGCTTTTAGAAATTGACAACGGCTGTTATTCACGTTAAAATCGTGGCTGATTGTTTTGCGAACGGTTTGATTGTAGTTTGTTGCTTTTCCCGAAAGAATGGTTAACGTAGGCAACACATACACATAAAAACAAGTCAAACAAGCTCCTGGATTGCCCGGTAAAGCAAATACCATTTTATCTTTTAGTCTACCAGCAAATAGAGGTTTGCCTGGTTTTTGATTTACTTTATAAAATAAGGTTTCTACCTCTAGTTCTTTTAAGGCCTGCGCTACAAAATCATAATCTCCTACTGATATTCCGCCGGAAACTAATACCACATCATTTTCGGACAAGGCTTGCTGTATTTTGTTTTTAGTATTTTCGAAATTATCATTTACTTCATAAAGGGTAACAGTATCGTAAAACGCATCTTTTAGCGCCGACTCTAGCATGACACCATTACTTTCATACACTTTTCCGTATTCTAATGGATTTCCGGGTTTCACCAATTCGTTTCCTGTAATCAGAATTCCAATAGCGGGTTTTTGATATACTTTTACTTTGGTAAATCCCAAACCTGCTAGAAACCCAATGGCTGCGGCATTAAGTACCGAACCTTTTTCAAGAGCCAGATCGCCTTTGGTAGTTTGTTCGCCAATTGGTCGGATATTCAAACCTAATTTTGGGTGTTCTTCAAGTTTTAAAATAGTTTCTTTAACAGAAACTTTTTCGATTTGGATCACCGCTGAAGCCGAATCAGGAACTGCTGCGCCTGTAAATATTTTGACTGCTTGACCGGGTAGTAATTTAACTTGGTGGCTATCTCCTGCTTTTATTTCACCTATAATTTCATAATTCAAACTATCGTGAAAGTTGACTGCAAATCCATCCATAGCCGATTGTCGGAACGGGGGCATGTTTATGGGAGAATACAAAGATTGTGACACAACATGTTTACGCGCTTTTGACAAAAGATATTCTACTTCCTTTGGTTCGGGTAGCTTATTTTTTAGTATCGAAAATGCCTCTTGTACTGAAACCATGTTTTAATTTTTTAATTGAATTCAAAAATACGATTCGGAATTGACTTATCAATCGGGTTCTATTTATTAATTGTGATTTTTAGCAATTGCGTAAAAGCGTAGCCTTGTAAATCCTAAAAATGAAAAGCAGCTAAAGTCTAGCGTTATACTTCGGAAAGTTATTGTCGTTACTATTGGTTTTGCGTGAGGGATAGAAGTGAAAAGCCCACAAACAAGTGTAGCGATAGCGAAACTTGTTGAGGACTTGTAACGAATAGCCCGACCCGATTTTTTGGAGGGTCACGCCCAAAATATTTTTTGAATCTTTAGTGGTTAAAAATGAAAAAGACTGTGAAACCAACGCACAGTCTTTTTCGAATTAATAAACCTAAACTTAACTATTTTGTCGCGAATAATCTTGGACTAAATGAAACCATAACCCAAACCCAATTGTTTGTATTGCTTGCGTTTCCTCCTTTTAGTCGCTCTAATGTTGTTGAACCAAACATTTGAGAATATCCTGCCGAAGCTGTAATGTCTTTTTGTAATGCGTAACTTGTTGTAAAGTCAAGTTCTGTGCCTAAATAGCTGTCCATTTTTGCATTAGAAGCATCCAAAACCATATTTGGAGCCGAGAATACATGTGGAATTAAATTAAACTGCCATTTGTTATGCGTGTAATTTAATTTCAAATAGGCATCTTGTAATCCAACGCTATTTATGTGGTTACCTACGTAGAAATAATCCATCAAACCATTGAAACCGTGATTAGTTCCAAAAAGAGGTGTGAATGATTTAAAATCAGTGCTGCTGTCATTTTGGTCCTTTCCAGAAAGGAATTCATACCCCAATCCCGCTTTAAACTTAGCTGTAACAGCATATCCTAAATAAGCACCCGCATTAAAAGCGCTTACCTCTTGACCACTGCTTTTACCTGTTTGTGCATATAAACCTAAGTTTGTGTCCCATTTATTTTCTTTGTAAGAAAGATAAGTTCCAAAGGTTTGTTTGTAATCTACTTTTAAATCGGTTAGTGTTTTTGCATATTCGTAACCCGTATTTAGCAATAACAAACTCATGTTTAATTTACTAAACTCAGTGTGATACCAGGCGTATTGCATGGATTTGTAATTGGTTGTGTACGGCGTGGTTGGCGCTACTAAATTTTCTTTATCGGCATTTAATGCAAACCCTAAGTCCAACTGATTATTTTTTGGATGGAAAGAGATTACTGCAGCATCATGGCTTTGTCCTTGTTGCGCCCAATCAATTTCGCCAAAAATACGCTGGTTGTCGTACGAAATCACCTGACGCCCTAAACGTGCGCTCCAGTTGGTATCAAAATCGTATTGTGCCCAAGCTTCGAAAACTGCAATTGCATTCTTATCAGCGGTAGTAGTCGTAGCTACATCACCCCAAGTACGTATGTTTTGTAGGCTTAATTTGGTTTTTAACTTGTCTTGTTTGAAGTTCAAAATTAAGCGAGAACGTTGAGACACAAATGAGGTCGCGTCCTCCGAATCTTTAATTAAGCTTTTGAATCCATTTCGGTATTCAAAACGAGGTCTAAGTTGTAGACTTGCGTCAAATTCTTGAGCGTAAGAACCTATGCTTATCAATCCAAAGAATGATAAACCAATTATTTTTAATGATTTCATGAGTTGTTTAATTTAGCTTATTCGCTTCTTCAGTAATTTTTTTAATCGTTTCATCCGAGTTTACACCAATGCCTTCTTGTTGAAAGGCCAGTTCACCTTCGGCATTAAAAACACTAATAATGTTGGAATGTGAAAAATCCATCGGTGATATTTTTTTGTAATTTACTGCTAATACTGCAGCAAATTCACGTGTGTTTTCTTCCGTTGAGCGCAAGAATAACCATTGATCACCTTCCATTTTATTTTCGATAGAGAACGCTTTTAATTTTTTAGGAGTGTCAACCTCTGGATCGATACTTACTAATACAAGCTTGACATTTTTCTTAATATTATCTGGTAAATGAGCTTCTATATTTCGCATATCAGCTACTAATCTTGGGCAAGCCGACTTACAAGAAGTGTAAATCATTACCATTACAAGAACTTTTCCTTTTAAATCTACCATCTCGATATTCTTGTTATCTTGAGTAGTCCATTTTGACGGTAAATTATAGATTGATAAATCCGAAATAGGTTTAGCAACTGGTTTTTCAGTTGGATTCTCTCCCGATTTATTTTCTTCCTTTTTCTTATTGCACGATTGAAGCGAAAACAGTAATAGGGCTAAACCTAAAACTAGTTTTAAACTACTACTTAATTGACTATTTGATTTCATTACTTTAAATTTTGAATTGTTTTCGGAACGGTTATTTATCCTTAGCGCAACGGAAACCTAGGTTTTTAGTGGTGTAACTTGCTTTTAAACTTCCTCGAAAAGCATAACGCATAAAAGCGGCATAATTCATCAAATCAGTAGCATTAATAGAGGCGCTTCCGCAAAATAGATTCTTGTCGGTATCCTTATCTTTTCTAGATTCACCAGAAAGAAAAATACTATTGAAGTCTCCAGTCCATTCCCAAACTAATCCATGCATATCATAAACACCCCAGTAATTCTTGAATGTTTCCCCTACAGGATTAGCATACGTATTTGGCTTTTCATACCAAGACATAATGTATTTATTGAAGCTTTCTTTAGTACGCGCATCGATTCTTTTTTCATCGGCCATAGCTACATATTCCCATTCGTCCATGGTAGGCAATCGACCACCTTGACATTCGCAATATTTCTTTGCAGTAAACCAAGAAACATTAGTTACTGGTGCGTTGCCTAAATTTGCTTTTCCGTAATTATAATCACTTGCCCAATGCGAGAGATAGCTTTTATCAGCAAATAGCCCTTTTATTTTAGAACGTGTATTTTCTGGATATTTTTTTAGAAATGCTAAATATTGTGCATTTGTAACAGGATAAACATCAAGGTAAAATGCTTTTACTGCTACTGGTTCTTTACTTGTAGCACCATAGAGGGGAACAAAAGTTCCCCTTTCTATAGCAACCATTTTAACAACTTGAGACCATAGCGATGCTGTTATAAGAAATAAAAATATTGGCAAAAATCGTTTCATATTTGACACGGCAAGTTTCATTTTAGTTGTAATTATTTTCTTTGAGCTTTTACCATTGCTGTTGTAACCACTGTTTTATTGTTACCCCAGCTTGAGTAAACATAAGTCATTACATCTGCTATTTGTTGGTCACTTAAAGCTTGAGCTGGCATGGCACTGTTAAACTTTTTACCATTTACAGTAATTGCACCCGTAAGTCCTTTTACTACGCCTTTAATCGCTCGATTTGCATCTTTATTCAAGTAATCTGATTTAGACAATGGAGGGAAAGCACCAGGAATTCCTAACGCAGTCGCTTGATGACAAGCCACGCAAACCTTATCATAAACTACTTTTCCTTTGGTTGCATTTTGGCTGAATCCTTGTAAAGCCACTGTCAACATTGCGATTGTAAAAACATACTTTTTCATCTTGTTATTAATTTATTGTCTTAACTATTTTTGTTTTTTCTTAATGGCTTTCTTTGGCTTTTGGAGCTGGTGTTGCTCTAATTGCTTTTACTCTTGCTGGAGTTACCACTGTTTTATTATTTCCCCAACTGTTATATACATAGGTTAAAACATCAGCAACTTCTTCATCAGTCAAGTTTTGACTTGTCATCACATTATTGAATTTTTTTCCATTTACAGTAACTTCTCCACTCAAGCCTCGTAATACAGCACCAATTGCTCTATCAGGATTGGCATTTAAGTAATCTGATTTAGCTAACGGCGGGAAAGCATTTGGTACTCCTTGTCCTTCCTGTTGGTGACAAGCAAAACAAGTTCTTCCATATAATTCTCTACCAGAGTTAACTTGTTGCGCAACTGTTTTAGCAACCGTAGGTTTTTCTTTTCCAGCAACTTTTGGCATATTTTGTACCGTTCCACCTTCAGGTAAATAAATTCCTTCTTGTATTGTTCCAGAATATACTTTTTTATTGTCTTCGCCTTCTACTTTCAACATCCCTAAAGCTCCTTTGTTAAAGGCTCTAAAAATAGAGTGATCTACTAAAATGAATGTTCCAGGAACCTCTACTTTAAGTTCAACTATAACAGCACCACCGGCAGGAATTAAAGTGGTTTGTACGTTTTTATTAATCAATTCACCACCTTCAATATGTACTTTGTCAAAGATTTCACCAATGGCGTGAAAAGAAGACACTAAGTTAGGCCCACCATTACCCATAAAAATACGTACTGTTTCTCCTTTTTTGGCTGTTAATGCTTTTTCACCAGTCAAGGCTCCTACTTTACCATTAAACACCACATAATCTGGAGTTTCTTTAATCGCTTTATCCATATCAAAAGCTTGGTGCCCTTGTTCTCCATAAGCTCCTTTAGTATAGAAATCCCCTTGCATGATGTAGTACTCTTTGTCAACCGGAGGTAAACCACCTTCTGGTTCCACCAAAATCAAACCATACATTCCGTTTGCAATGTGCATTCCTACAGGTGCTGTTGCACAATGGTACACATACAAACCAGGAAGTAAGGTTTTGAAATTAAATACTTTTTCGTGTCCTGGTGCTACAAGTGACGAGGTTGCTCCTCCACCTGGACCTGTAACCGCATGTAAATCGATATTGTGCGGCATTTTGTTGTCTGGATGGTTTTTCAAATGAAATTCTACCTCATCTCCTACTCTAGTTCTAATAAAACTACCCGGAACTGATCCTCCAAATGTCCAATAGGTATATTTTACCCCATCAACCATTTCTCCTTCTTGTTCCTTAATTTCCATGTTCACAATCAGCTTTTTTGCCGCTCGATCTCCTACTGGTTTAGGAACAAATGGTGGCGCAGTGAGCTCAGCAACTTGCTGCCCTTCTACTTTTATACTTTCGTAATATTTAGCATCTTTCTCTTCTGTTTTACCACAAGAAAAAAGTCCTAAAGCAAGAGCTACTACTACAATAGCATTCTTTGTTTGTTGTTTAATGTTATACATGATATGATTTTTTTTGGTTTATTTAGCCTTTGAGTTCTTATTCAAAATTAAGAGATAAAAAGGTCTTTTATTATGATAAAAGTCATGTTTTTAACTTTATTTTAAGGATTTTAAAAAATTAATAATATCAGCGAAATCATCAGTGCTAAAACTATAATTAAAGTGTATTTCCAAGCTGAATTTGCCTTTTTTAATTCCATAAATTGAAATGCAACCAACAAGAATTTAATACCTGAAAGTCCCATTATCAAAGCGACAGCTACATTCGAAAATGAAGTTGAATTTGAAATTAAAGCAGTAGTAATCGTCAATACAATTAATAATCCGTAAGTAACTAATAGTGATTTTTTCATTTCTTAAAAGATTAAATAAAGTGTTGGAAAAAGTAGCAGCCAAATCAAATCACACATATGCCAGAAAGCGGCACAGGCTTCAATGTCTTCAACAGCGGTATCCGAATTTTTCTTGGTCATCCCGTAGTTTGTCCAAATCAAAATTACCAACCCCATAATTACATGAATCAAGTGAAAAGCAGTTAACAACCAATAAAAACTAAAGAAAACATTTGTTTCTAATGTAATTCCAGATTCAATTTTGTGATAATATTCTACACTTTTTAGGATCAAAAATAACAAACCACCAAGCATCGTTAGCTTGAAATAAAAGGATGATTTTGCTATATTTTTTTCCTTGAAATGGTGTACGGCGGTAGCCATAAAAAAACCACTAGTCAATAAGAAAATAGTATTAATAGCACCAAAAGTACTGTTGAGTTGCAAACGCGATTGATGAAATACTTCTGGCTCTTGATGACCATAATAAACAAAGGCAATTAATGCCATTCCGAAAGTTATTAATTCCAGATAAATGATAATCCACATCAGAATTCCTCCTGGCGGATAAAAGATGTTTTTGTAATTTATATTATATGTTTGCATTTTATTCAATCTATTTTTGATGTTTAATTTTTTCGTACAATTTCACTAAGGATTGCAACAACTCGACGGGAGTCGTCAAAATTTGGTAATGATTTTGTCCGAACATTTGTGGTAGATAATATTTAGCCTGAGCTTCAATGGCTAACGCATAGGAATTAATATTCCTACGGTTGAGCTCTCGAAGTGCTTGCTTCACATCATTAACACCGTATTTACCTTCGTATTTATCGTAATCATTGGGTTTTCCGTCAGAAATTAGAATAACCCATTTGTTTTTGGTGCTTCTACTGTCCAATCGTGCGCCTGCATGTCGCAAAGCAGCACCAATTCGAGTATATCCGTTAGGTTCTATGGCTCCAATTTTATGCTTGGCTACATCCCATTTTTCATCAAAATCCTTAACCGTTAAGTAGGTCGAATAGTTGCGCGTTTTAGAATAAAAACTATCAATCGAAAAATCAATATTGAATTCGTTCAACATTTCTCCAAAAAGAATAGAAACTTCTTTTTCGACATCAATCACCCGGTTTCCTGCCGCATAGCTGTCGCTCGAAAGACTGATATCCAAAAGCAGAAGAATCGATAAATCTTTGTCTTTTTTTCTATTCGAAATATAAACATTCTCAGACGGCGTGCGTTTAGAATGAACATCTACATACAAATCTGTTAACGCATCGAGGTCAAACTCTTCGCCTTGATTTTGACGTTTTTGTTGTTGCATTTTATTGTTAACGCTCGTCAACATTTTGCGCAAACCCATTAAGGTTGCCGCGTTCTTCGTAATTGTATTTTTATAATAATTGGCATCTGTTTTAAGCTGTGATTTGGGGTAGACTTTACAGAAATCATCTTTGTAATTGCGTTTGTCAAAATCCCATTCGTCATACTTAATATGAAAACCTTTGGCATCCACTTCGGCACTTTCAGAGATCGTAGTATTTTCTACAAAGTCTGCTTGATAAACCGAATGTGCAGTATCATCAACTCTCACGGTGAATTTCATGCTCAACTCTTCTAACGCGTCTTGATGTTCCTCTAATTCGTCTGAGCCATCAAAATCACGCCATACACCGTTGAACTCTTCGGCGGTTTCTACTTTTTCAAAATTATGCAGCATCACATAATCTTCTTGTTGCTTTTTGTCTAATTCAACCGTAATTACTTCTTCTACAGCAGTTGCCTTCAAAGTTGTTGTAGGTTGCGGCTCATTGGCTTTTTTGATTTTATCCGAAAAATTCTCCAGTTTTTTATCGCTGTTTACTTCAATTTCATTCTGCATCCATTTTCCGTACAGCCACGAATAATCGGCGGCAATCTTATCGGTTGCTTTTTGAGTGAAATGATTTTTTATTTTCGAATGAAAATCGGCATCGATAGAAAATTCGTTAAATAAAATGGATAGAATTCCTTCGGATGTCTCTAATGCTTTTTGCTGTGAAAGTTCTAATGATTGATCACTTTCAGTAGGTTTCCAGTTGAATCCCAAACGTTTTTGAATGCTCAGATACACCACCCGAAAGAGATAGAAAGTAAGATTCTCATTTGTAGTCTCTAAGTCCGAAAAGGATATTGGAAGGAAAAAATTATTATTTTTATAACCACCTTCCCTTTCCGCAGGATATATATCGATAGGATCGCCCGTTAATGCGCGAGCCAAAATCGTTAGACGTGGTTTGACATCATTCAATATTACCGTTCTAGCTACAATTTTGGGATCAATTTTTCTGCTTTTTTTCAATTGCTTGAAAAATTTCCCTACTAAATATTCGTCTAATTCGAAACCCATAGTTTTAGTATTCAGTGTTCATTTTTTTAGTGATCAGTTCGTCTCGATGAATTCAATAAATAGTTAAACAGCATTCAACTGGATACTAAAAACTGACTACTGAACACTTTTATTAAATCATCAAATCGCACAAATCTTTTAATGCAACTAGTGTTTGTAAATCGTCTGTTAACGGTTCTACAACCGCGACGTGAACCGACGCTCTTTTAGGATGCCCGCTTTGAATAATCTTGGCGGCATTCACTAGTAAACGAGTGGACACAGTTTCGGTTAAACCTAATTCGGTTAGGTTTCTGATTTTGTTTCCAATAGCTACTAATTTCTTCGCAGTATCAGGGTCAATATCAGTTTCATTAACCAAAATTTCAGTTTCGAGTTTCGCTTCTGGATATTCGAAAGAAACCGCTATAAAACGTTGACGTGTTGATGGTTTCAATTCTTTAAAACCTCTTTGATACCCTGGATTAAAAGAAGCTACAAGCATAAAATCAGGATGCGCTTTTATGGTTTCTCCTAGTTTATCGATAAACAGTTCCCGTCTGTGGTCTGTCAAGGAGTGAATGGCTACGATTACATCTGGGCGCGCTTCGGCTACCTCATCGAGATAGATAATTGCACCTGTTTTTACGGCCGTAGTCAGTGGACCATCGAGCCAAACGGTTTCTGCTCCTTTGATGATAAATCGACCAATCAAATCGGTGGATGAGGTTTCTTCGTGGCAACTTATGGTGATTAATTTTTTATCTAACTGATGCGCCATGAATTCTACAAAACGAGATTTTCCTGTTCCTGTAGGCCCTTTTAATAAAAAAGGAATTTTGTTTTTATAGGCTTGATTAAAAACGGCTATTTCCTTACCTACTTCTTGGTAATAAGGGGTCGCTAAAGCTATATCTACTAACATATTATTTTATTTTAAGTATGAAAAAAACCGAAACCGAAAACACTATTTTATGGAAGTGCAGCTCAGAAAATGATTTTTGATTAACGATTAACGATTTTTGATTGCAGATGGAAAAACCAGCTGAGAAAAAGATTTAAGATCTTTGACTCACGATTTATGATTGCAGATTGAAAAAAAACCTTCTGAAATCATAAATTAATTTAATAGCAGCATAAAATCTGAAATCGTTAATCGTTACTCTTCAATCAGAAATTTTTTGATTTACCACTACGCTGCGTGAGGGATAGCAGTGGAGCTCTTTTTTATCTTGCTTATTTGCAAGATAAAAAAAGCGGGAACGGATAGCCCGACCCACTTTTTTCGGTGGGTCACGCCCAAAACATTTTTCCGCTGTCTATTAATCAAACTCAGATTAGTAATTTAATCTTCAATTAAAGCTTCATCTGTAGGGGTACCATATTTTATAAAATCATAAATAAATAGTGCAATTCCAGTAGTAAACATCGTGGCACAGATCAGTAAAACAACAAAGTGAATTGCAATTTCGTCTTGTACGACCATGAAATCCATTTTCATTTTTCGTTCTAAATAGACTTGTACTACACCTGCTACTCCAAAGGCAACGGTCATTCCTAACATTCCTATGTTTGATAACCAGAATGCCATCATTCCTTGTGTACTTGCATAACGTTTACGTCCTGTTAAATTAGGAAGTGCATAGCTAATAATTGCTAAAACGATCATGGCATAAGCACCCCAAAAGGCGTAGTGGCCGTGCATTGCTGTAACTAAGGTACCGTGTGTGTATAAATTAGTTTGTGGTAATGTGTGTGCAAAACCTAACAAACCTGCTCCAATGAATGAAACAATTGAAGCTCCGATGGTCCAGAATAAAGCAATCTTATTGGGATGACTTTTTTCTCCTTTTCGATACATATTGACAGCGAATAATGCCATGGCTAAGAAAGCTAAAGGCTCTAAGGCTGAGAAAATTCCACCAACTACCAACCAAATTTTATTTACTCCGATGTAGTAATAATGGTGACCTGTTCCTAAAACTCCTGAAAGGAAAGTTAAACCTACGATGACGTATAACCATTTTTCGATTACTTCTCTGTCAACTCCTGTTAACTTGATTAATAAGAAAGATAAAATACCTCCCATGATTAATTCCCAAACACCCTCAACCCATAGGTGAACGACCCACCAACGGAAAAATGAATCCATTACCTGGCTATCAAACCATATCATTCCGGGGATATAAAGTAAAGCGGCAAAAAATAAACCCATTACTAGAACTAAAGCAGTGGTTGTTTTTTGTTTTCCTTTGTATAAGGTTCCTATAATTAGGAATAAGAAAAGCAATACATTAACGACTACTAAATAGTCTAATTCTCTCGGGATTTCTAGAAATTTTCGTCCTTCCCAATGGTTAAAGTGAAAGCCTACAATAGCTACAACGCCAACTACGGCAAGGGATATTAGCTGAACATAAGCCCATTTGACGCTTATTAATTCATGCTGCGCCTCTTCGGGGATGATGTAATACGCTGCTCCCATAAAACCAGTTAACAGCCAGACAACCAGCAAATTGGTATGTACGGCACGAGCTACGTTAAAAGGGATTATTTCGTGTAATCCTTGTATTCCTATTCGGTCAAATCCCATGATAAAACCGTAGACGATTTGCAGGGAAAAGAGTAGCATGCACAGGGCAAAAAACCAATAGGCTACTTTTTGTGATTTATATTTCATTTTTGTATATTTTATTTGTTACTGGTCAAATATGGTATCGCCTTTTTTTTTATTGGTGTTTGTTTTCAACAAACTTCTTGTTAGTGGCGAGTTCATATTTGTGTATTTTATTTGTTTTTGGTCAAATATGCTATCGCCTTTTTTTTAATGGTGTTTGTTTTCAACAAACTTCTTGTTAGTGGCGAGTTCATATCCTTTATTATTAAATTATTCTTGTTTGGCTAAAGGCGAAACCACATGCTCAAACCCATTCAAATCTAGTTTTCCAATCCATTTAAAATAAGCGACCATTGCATTGGCATCGGCTTCACTCATTTTATAAGCCACCATTTTTCGTCCTCTTGGCGCCCATGGAACTGGCGACATTAAAACGGCCTTGACATAACCTTCACCTCGACGATCTAAAACTTTTGTCAATTCAGGGGCGTAATAACCACCTTCTCCCATAATACTATGGCATCCCATACAATTATTGGATTCCCAAATTTCTTTTCCCCTCACTACCTCTTTGGTAATCTCGCTGTAATGCGTTTGATCATTTCTGGGCATAAACGAATAAATAGTCAATCCTATAAAGATTAAAAAGGTGACTAATGTTCCTCCCAGAAAAAATGCTCGTGCTTGTGATTTTGAAAGCATAATAATCTGTTTTTAGTTATTAAATAATTTGATTTTAAATAAAGGACAATTTTGTCTTTTATTATTTCGCAAAGATATAAAAGATAACTTTATCTTCTATTATTATTTTGAGTTTATTTTATCCTTTTTTCAAATATCATTTTACAAATCGAATTTCACTCGAATGATATATCCGTTATGAGCCTACTACTATTACTACTTCAATTAAAAACATTAATAACAGCACATATACTTACTAACTAGACTATTATAAAATTTATTTTAATTACGGATAAAATTGTCTTTTATTAAAAATAATTACTAAATTTGCTTAATCAAATAAATATAAAAAACAACAATATGGAAACTTTAGAAAAAATAACAATTGGAGAATATGTAGCAAAAGATTTTAGAACAGCCGCTTTATTCTCAAAATACGGCATTGATTTTTGTTGCAAAGGAAATAGAACAGTAGAGGAAGTTTGCGAAAAAAAAGCAGTACAACCCGCAGATTTACAAATCGAAATTGATGCTATTTTGAATACTAAAAGTGATTCTGGAATCGATTTTAATGCATGGCCATTAGATCTTCTAGCTGATTACATCGAAAAAACACACCATCGTTATGTAGAAGAAAAAACACCTACCCTAATTCAATTTTTGGATAAATTATGTAAAGTTCACGGAGCGAGTCATCCAGAATTATTCGAAATCAATGAACTTTTTAAAGGTTGCGCAGGAGAGCTAGCACAACACATGAAAAAAGAAGAATTGATGTTGTTTCCTTTCATTAAAAAAATGGTTACCGCATCAATTTCTGATGAATTAATTGCACAACCTCATTTTGGTACCGTTAAAAATCCGATTGCGATGATGATGGCTGAGCACGAAGCAGAAGGAGATCGTTTTGCTAAAATAGTAGAATTAACCAACAATTACACTCCGCCAGCTGATGCTTGTAATACCTACAAAGTGACTTTTGCAATGCTACAAGAATTTGAACAAGATTTACACAAACACATCCATTTGGAAAACAATATTTTGTTCCCAAAAGCAGTGGCTTTAGAAAAAGAATTTACAGCTCAATCTTAAAAAATAAATATGACTATCCGTTTTACGTCCTAAAAAATATGTCACGCAGATTTTGCAGATTTCAGCAGATCTTTTACCCGTATTCTGCGGAAATCTGCAAAATCTGCGTGCCTTTTATAATCTTAGACCTAGTAACGGATAGCCATAAAATAAATTGTGTAAAAAAAACAACTATGGAGAATTACGTTATCAAAAGAAATGGAAAATACGAACCGTTTGAATCTTTTAAAATTAAAGATGCTATTGAAAAGAGTTTCAAAAGTGTCTCTGTAGTTGTTGATAAAAGTGTTTTTGATAGTGTTAGCGAAATACTCGAAACCAAAGAAGTTTGGGCTGTTGAGGAAATCCAAGATTTAATCGAAAAAGCTTTCTTTGAAAATAATTATTTTGAAGTGATGCGTTCCTTTATGTTGTTTCGCCACACAAGAAAACTACAAAGAGAACATGTAAACGGTTTGAACGACGACACTACTTATGTAGATAGTACGCAAACCATTGAAGAATATATCGAACAAACCGATTGGCGCATCAATGCTAATGCAAATACCTCCTATTCCAACGCAGGATTGGTTAATAATGTTGCTGGAAAAGTGATTGCTAATTATTGGTTAGACAAGGTATACACAAAAGAAGAGGGTTACGCACATCGAAATGGAGACATTCATATTCACGATTTAGATTGCCTAACAGGTTATTGTGCAGGCTGGAGTTTGCGTGTTTTACTAAACGACGGTTTCAACGGAGTTCGAGGACGTGTAGAGAGCAAAGCTCCATCTCATTTTAGAGAAGCTTTGGGGCAGATGGCCAATTTTCTTGGGATTTTGCAAAGCGAATGGGCAGGTGCGCAAGCTTTTAGTTCGTTTGACACCTATTTGGCTCCTTACGTTTTTGCAGATGATTTGTCTTTTGATGATGTACTGAAAGCGGTTCGTAGTTTTGTATATAATTTGAATGTTCCTGCTCGTTGGGGACAATCACCTTTTACAAATATTACTCTGGACTGGGTCGTTCCCGAAGATTTGAAAACCCAGATTCCGACCAAAAATGATTTGCATTTTTTCGAAAATAATAATCGTGCAACTGTTTTGGCTAGAGCCAAACAAAGAGGAGTTAACAAACTAACAGACTTGCGCTACGAACATTTTCAAAAAGAAATGGATCTTATCAACAAAGCCTATTACACCGTGATGACCGAAGGTGATGCCAACGGACAACCCTTTACCTTCCCTATTCCGACAGTTAATATTACTGAAGAATTTGATTGGGATGGTGAAAATACCGAATTGCTTTTTGAAAATACCGCCAAAATTGGTTCGTCTTATTTTCAAAATTTTATCGGAAGTCAATATGTTTTGGATGAAAATGGGAACCAAATTGAAAACGAAAACGCCTATAAACCCAATGCGGTTCGTAGTATGTGTTGCCGTTTGCAATTGGATTTGCGCGAATTAGTGAAACGTGGAAACGGATTGTTTGGAAGTGCTGAAATGACCGGAAGTATTGGTGTTGTAACTGTAAACATGGCGCGTTTGGGTTATTTATACAAAGGTGACAAAGCAGCATTATACCAACAACTAGATCGACTTTTATATATTGCTAAAGGTACTTTGGAGAAAAAAAGAGTCTTTGTTCAAGAAATGTATGACCGTGGATTGTATCCGTATACCAAAAGGTATTTGCAACATTTTAGAAATCACTTTTCGACCATTGGTGTAAACGGAATGAATGAAATGATTCAGAATTTTACGAACAATGAAGACACTATTGCTTCGGACACTGGAATTGAATTCGCTGCCGAAATTCTGGACCACATTCGCAAACGAATGAAAGAGTTCCAAGAAGAAACAGGAAATCTGTATAATCTAGAAGCAACTCCTGCCGAAGGGACAACCTACCGTTTTGCCAAAGAAGACAAAAAACGATATGCTGACATTATTCAGGCGGGTCAGGAAGAGAATATTTATTACACCAACAGCTCTCAAATTCCGGTAGATTTCACACAAGATCCTTTTGAAGCTTTGTTGTTGCAAGATCAACTGCAATGCAAATACACTGGTGGAACCGTGCTTCATCTTTATATGAGTGAGAAAATCAGTTCTCCTGAAGCGTGTAAGCAGTTTGTCAAAAAAGTAATCTCTAATTTCAAATTACCTTATATCACGGTAACTCCTGTATTTAGCGTTTGTCCTGTACATGGATATTTGAATGGCGAACATGAATATTGCCCAAAATGTGATGAAATTTTGATTGAAGAGAAGGAGAAAAGTTTAAAGTTAACTAACTAATTTAAAAGTTAAACCATTAAGAAATTAAGGTTCATTAAGACTTAACTTTTCTTAATTTCTTAATGGTAAAAAAACATGAAAAACATGAAAACAACAGCAAATCAGATTTTAGAAGAGAATCAAACATTGAGAACAAAATGCCTGGTATATACTCGTGTAATGGGGTATCACAGACCAATAGAAAGTTTTAACATAGGAAAAAAAGGTGAACACAAACAACGTACCCATTTTACAGAAGGAAAATATTGCTAAACCAATTTATAGCATCACTCCATTTACCTTATTAGATTACCCACATAAATCAGCTTGCATTCTTTGGTTTGCAGGCTGTAATATGCGGTGTTTGTATTGCTATAATCCCGAAATTGTTTTTGGCAAAGGCAGTATTTCTTTCGAAAAAACATTAGAATTCTTGAACAGCAGGAAACAATTGCTAGATGCTGTAGTCTTTAGTGGAGGCGAATGTTTACTTCACAAAAAGAGTATTTTGTTTATTGAAGAAGTCAAAAAAATGGGCTTTCTGGTCAAAATAGATACCAATGGTTCGCAACCCAAAATACTGGAGGAATTAATCAAAAAAGAGCTGATTGACTATGTTGCTCTTGATTTTAAGGCGATGCCTGATAATTTTGAAAAAATAACACAATCGAATCTTTTTGTCCCTTTCGAAAAGTCACTACATTTATTGCTTGAAAGTAAATTGCCGTTTGAAGTTCGTACCACGGTACATTCCGATTTATTAAAGACAGAAGATATTCATCGAATGATGCTCTTTTTGGAAAAAGCAGGATATACTGGAAATTATTACATTCAGCATTTTGTAAACGGAACGACTACTATTGAAAAATTAGGCTATTCGTTTAAGGAATTAGAAAAAGAAAACCTTTCGACAGAAAAAATAAAAGTACATTTTAGAGGGTGATTATTCCATTGTATTTATAAACCATTAATTTAAAAACATCTCATGAGCGATACTAAACCATTAAAAAGAGCCCCAGAATTACAGCCATTAAGCCATGACCATCATCACGGATTATTGTTATGCTGGAAAATACGCACTGGAATAAAAAAGGAAGTATCACTAGAACGCATTAAAGAATACACCGATTGGTTTTTTGAAAAGCATTTAAAACCCCATTTTGAATTAGAAGAAAAATATATCTTTACGATTTTAGGTGATAATAATCCATTGATTCAACAAGCGTTGTCAGAACATAGCCGTCTCAAAGATTTATTCAACGCGACTACCGATTTAAAAGAAAACCTTAGTCTAATTGACAAAGAATTGGAAGCACACATTCGTTTTGAAGAGCGCGTATTATTTGCTGAAATTCAAAAAGTAGCCACCGCAGATCAATTAGCAAAAATTAAAGAAATTCATACCGAAGAAGCTTTTGTTGAAAAAGATGATAATGCATTTTGGCTTTAAAATTATGTTTTGAACCATTAAGAAATTAAGAAAAGTTAAGGTTTTATACCCTTACTTTCTAGATCGTTCTCTTTTCAAAATTCAGCTAAAAGTTACGGTCAATATGAGAAATTGATTATGAAAAAACATTGGATAGTAATTTGTTTTGCAAATTTTTTTATTGCCTCGTTAATGGGATTGCTCCTCCGTTGGATGTATGTTTCTCCAATCGAAGGCGTAAATTTTCAGTTTTTAATGCATGGTCATTCCCATGTAGCCATGCTGGGCTGGGTTTATATGATGTTGTATTGTTTAATCGTTTATAATTTTGTTCCAAAAGACGCACAACAAAAACGAATTTACAATCGCTTATTTTGGATTACTGAAGTCGCCGTCATTGGCATGATGCTGGATTTCCCTGCTCAAGGTTATGCTTTTGTCTCTATCCTTTTTTCTACTCTTCATATTTTTTGCAGCTATTATTTTGCTCGACTCATTTGGAAAGAGGCAAAACCCGCTACTTTCCCCGAAAAAATAATGCTGCGTACCGCTTTACTTTTTATGGTTTTCTCTACTTTCGGAGTTTGGTGTCTGGGACCAGCGGTTGGATTACTGGGAAAATCAAGTGCTTTTTACCAAATATGCATTCAGTATTTTCTTCATTTTCAATTTAATGGCTGGTTTTTATTCGCTGTTTTAGCCTTGTTTTTTCAACAAATAAAATTAAAAATTGACGATAAAAAATTCCGTTTGTTCTACACCTTATTCGTTATTGCAACGATCATGACTTTGGCTTTGCCGGTAAGTTGGTTTCTTACCAATCCTGTTTTTTATTGGATAAATGTTGTTGGTGTGGTACTACAATTGGTTGCTGCTGTACTTTTTATTCAAAACACTAGATCACAATTACAAGTGTTTTTTGGTACTTTATCTTCTTTAGAAAAAACAGTTTATGGTTTTGCTCTATTTTCGTTGGTATTAAAAATCGGAATTCAATTGGTTGTTTTAGTACCTGAATTGGCTCAGATGTCGCATCAAATTCGGAATTTTGTTATTGGATATATACATCTGACCATGCTTGGAATCATCACTGGATTTCTGTTTGGCTTTGCTTTGCAAAATAAATTTTTAAATACTAAAAACGCATTTCATAAAGGGGGTATCCAAGTTTTTTTGATCGGTTTTGTAGCTACCGAGATCTTGTTATTTCTACAAGGTTTGTATTTGTATTTTGACATGGGAATACTTCCAAATTATTATATAAATTTGTTTATTGGTAGTGTACCACTGGCAACGGGAATTTTGATGATAACTGTGAATTTGCTTTGGCAACAAAATACAAAAAGACACAAATTACCACGAACTGTTAATGAAAAATCAGTATAATTATTTTCTTTAAATTCTTTGCTATTTGTGAAAATTTGTGTAATTCGTGTCCAAAACAAATGCTGCTTTTGCCAAAATAATTAAACCTGAATATTAAACTTATTTCGTAATTTTGAAAAAAACAAATTATGTTTTCAAAAACCTGTGAATACGGCATTCGTGCCACTATTTTTATCGCTTCTCAATCTTACCAAGACAACCGAGTGGGATTGAAAGACATTGCGCAAAAAATAGATTCTCCTGAGGCTTTTACAGCTAAAATTTTGCAAATCCTTTCCAAAAATAATATTATCCATTCCATTAAAGGAGTTGGTGGTGGTTTTGAAATTCCTAAAAACACCATGAGCCAAATCAAACTAATACAAATAGTGTCTGCGATTGATGGCGATCGTGTTTTTACAGGTTGTGGATTAGGTTTAAATCATTGTTCTGAAGATCATCCATGTCCTGTTCATGACAAATTTAAAGAAATCAGAAATGGATTGGCAACAATGCTCGAAAACACCAATCTCGAAGAACTCGCACTGGGAATTAAATCGGGTGATACTTTCTTGAGGTATTAACACAAAATAAGACTAAAAAAAATCGGCTTGAAAAATTTCAAGCCGATTTTTTTATTTATGCCAATTGGGGAATTTTAATCCCAAATAATTCTTCTTTATAAAAATGTAACAAGGATTGAATGTTATCATTTGCTTTATCAGCAGCAACTCCTTGAGCAAACAAGGATTGATAATATGAAATTCCTTCAGCTAGATTATTTTTAAATGAATTCCATTTTTTAATTTGGCCCGCAGTAATCTCTTCAGAAACTCCTTTAATTTCATTTTTCAGATAATCGATATACATCGTTAATTCCTTAACAAACATATTCGGACGATTCGTTACCGTCAATACCGAAGCATTCCCGTAAATATGCTGCACCATTTTAGAAAGTGATACTTCTTGATCAAAATAAGCCATGTTAGGCCCGGGACAAATAACCACCCCTTGTGCCTGACCTTTAATTTTCATGTCATTCTCTAAGTAAGAAGCATTGGCTAAACCAACACAAAGACACGATTTCTCTGTAATTTTAGTTTTAGCATTTTCAAACATTTCTACCGTCAAAGTCTCTTTCTTATGATCTAATTCTTCTAATTTCAAATCTTGGAATTTCTTCGAAGCAGAACAAATCCCTTTTGCACCATATTCTTTGCTTAGCGCCAAAAATTTCTTCGGACAAGAGCTTCCTGCGTTGCTTTCCTGAATTCTTTTCTGCTTCAATAGTTCATTAGTAGTTCCTTTCAACGTGTTAAAAGGAATTCCTAATGGTGAAATATGACTCAAATACAAATCTTCTTCTTTGGCTTTCGCCAAAAGCGTTCTTGTTTCTTCATCCACAGAAGTCGCTTCTGGAACCAATAAAAAAGGCGAACCCCAACCCACAGAATCCACTTGATAATGATCCATTAAGAAGTCATGCTCCGCGGCAGTTCCTACTCCACCTTGTACGGTGATTTTTAATTCCAAAGGATTTGCAGGAATATGTTTCCCTTTTTGCCCTAAGGCTTTCACCATTAACTCGTGCGCTGATTGAATCAATTGCTCCTTCTTTTGTTTGAACTCCTCTAAAATAGGCCCTAAAAGATGTCCTTCCGTAGCAAATGCATGTCCTCCACAGTTCAATCCTGATTCAATTCTATATTCCGAAACCCAAAGTCCTTTTTTTGCCAAAAAGTTCCCCTGAATCATCGCCGAACGAAAATCACTTACTTTCAAGATGATTTTCTTGTTCAATTTATCCTCGAAATCTGGAAAAAACACATCAAAGTTCTCAAAATAACTGTACAATCTAGGATTCATTCCCGCCGAAAGCACCACCGAAGAAGTCAGTGTGCTGTTAGCAAAACCACGAAGAGAAGCATGAGCGTCATTAAATTCCGTTGGCAATTGCTCGTCTTTAATGAAGTTATCCTTGTCTACTTTAGTCATGATATTGACATCGATATCGCCAGGAGTTAGATTGCTTTCAAGAAAATTTTTAATATTGTCTTTAAAAGCAACACCTTCATCAATTAGATGCTGTAAGCCGCCTTTTATCTCAGACTTGTTGGGCAGCATCGCAATGTAGTTCTCTAAAGCCAATTTACTATCGGCTAGTTCGTTTTTGAAACTCTCGAATTTATCTTTTACAATTTTGTCTACTAAATTCAAATAAGAAGTAACACGTTCTGCACGATAATCGTGTATTTTTTGGGTTATTTCTTGATAAGGCAAATTGAATTTAGTGCTGTAAAAGGCATTCATTTTTTCAATTAAATCATCGTCTATGATCGAAATCACAGAGGATATACCATACTTTGCCACTCGAATAGGACTGTCTATCGTGTAGGCAAGTCCCATTACAGGGATATGGAAAGTATGTAACGGTTTTGTTGTTGTCATCTGTAAAATTTATTTGTTCAAATAGGGTACAAATTTCGACAAAGCAAACTGTTTAAAACCTGATAATTATCATACTAAACCGTCCTATATCAACCTACTTTTACGTCCAAAAAAGAATAAAAAAACACAAGAAAATTTGGCTTGTCCTTTTTACATCAATTAAAATAGATTCATCTTTAACAATCCTATTTTAAGTAAGTTATCTTCTTTTTAAAATCAAAAACAACAAAAAAATAGAGTGGAGAATGAAAAATCTTAAAGAGAGAATATTGGAATTGAAAAAGGAGAAAAATGCGGTTATTCTAGCCCATTATTATCAAGAAGCCGATATTCAGGATATAGCGGATTATGTGGGAGATAGTTTGGGTTTATCGCAGGAAGCTATGAAAGTGGATGCTGACATTATCCTTTTTGCTGGAGTTCATTTTATGGCTGAAACCGCCAAAATATTAAACCCGACCAAGAAAGTAATTTTACCGGATTTAAAAGCAGGCTGTTCGTTAGCAGAATCCTGTCCACCAGATTTGTTCAAACAATTCATAGACCAGCATCCAGACCATATTGTCATCACCTATGTGAACTGCTCTGCCGAAATCAAAGCATTAAGCGATATTGTTTGTACGTCATCAAATGCGGTAAAAATAGTAGAATCAGTACTAAAAGATAGACCTATTATTTTTGCGCCAGACAAGAACTTAGGAAAATATATTATTGAAAAAACGGGTCGTGAAATGCTGCTTTGGGATGGATCCTGTGTGGTTCACGAAGCATTTTCATTGGATAAATTAATAGAAGTTCATAAACTGCATCCTGATGCGACCATCATTGCTCATCCTGAATCAGAAACACACATTTTAAAAACGGCAAGTTACATTGGTTCAACAGCGGGAATGATTGAATATGTAAAAACAAATTCTAACAACAAATTTATTGTCGCAACTGAAGCAGGAATTCTTCATAAAATGCAACAGGAAGTACCGGAAAAAATATTGATACCGGCGCCAGCTAAAGACGATAACACTTGCGCTTGCAGTGAATGTGCGTATATGAAAATGAACAGCTTACAAAAAGTCTACGACTGCTTACTGAATGAAACTCCAGAAATCGTTGTTCCCGAAAATATTCGTAAAAAAGCATTACTTCCTATTGAACGTATGCTAGAATTATCAAAATAATGACACTAACAAATTACTTAATAATAGGTTCTGGCGTAGCGGGATTGACCTTTGCCATAAAAATCGCAGATCAATTTCCTGATAGAAAAATTACCATTATCACTAAGGCTTCGGCAGACGAATCGAATACAAAATATGCCCAAGGCGGAATTGCCATTGTCACTAATGAAACTGAAGATTCCTATCAAAAACATATTGACGACACCTTGATTTGTGGTGATGGACTCTGTGATGTCGCTGTAGTAAAAATGGTGGTTACCGAAGGCCCTGAACGTTTGAAAGAACTCATTGCTTGGGGCGCTAAGTTCGACACTAATGCTATGGGATGTTTTGACCTAGGAAAAGAAGGCGGTCATTCTCAAAACAGAGTTGTACATCATAAAGATCAGACTGGTTTTGAAATTGAGCGTACCATACTAGAACAGGTGCGTCAAAAAGAAAATATTATCGTCTTAGACCATCATTTTGCCCTTGATTTAATTACTGAAAACAATCGGTGTCTCGGTGCTTATGCTTTAAATCAAAAGACGAATAAAATCATCACCTTCCAATCTGATTTCACATTGCTCGCCGCTGGCGGAATTGGGCATCTTTATGGACACACGACTAATCCCGTGATTGCTACAGGAGATGGCATTGCTATGGCTAGCCGTGCAAATGCAGTCATCAAGGATATGGAATTTATACAATTTCACCCCACTGCATTATATGAAGGATCTTCTGGCTCAGCGTTTTTGATTTCGGAAGCCGTTCGTGGATTTGGCGCTTATTTGCGTACTAAAAACGGACAGCGATTCATGCTTGATTACGATGAAAGAGAAGAATTGGCTTCGCGAGATATAGTTTCGCAAAGTATTGATATGGAACTTAAAAAATCAGGGGACGAATGTGTTTATTTAGATTGCACCCATTTAGATATGGAAGCATTTACAAAACATTTTCCTATGATTTATGAACGTTGCAAAAGCATCGGTATAGACATTGCTAAAGATTGGATTCCAGTAGTTCCTGCCCAGCATTATCTTTGCGGTGGCATTGTGGTGGATAAAGACGGAAAAACATCTATCGAGAATTTATTTGCCTGCGGCGAATGTTCCCGAACAGGATTGCATGGCGCCAATCGATTGGCCTCCAATTCCCTACTGGAAGCCTTAGTTTATTCAGATAAAATCTATCGTTATTTGGCGAAAGCCTCCTTAAAAAAACAAGATTCTAAAAACATAATTTCGGATTGGACAGCTGTAAATCAACCCGAAATCAGTTCTGATTTTATAACTAACATGAAAGCCGAATTACAACTTTTAATGCGTAAAAATGCCGGAATTGTTCGTAATGACACCGATTTAATTAGCGCTAAAACACAACTACTGCTATGGCAAAACGAACTTGAAGCACTATCTAAAACCCATCAAATCAATACTAAACTAAGAGAACTGCAAAACATGATTACTGTGGGCTATTTAATTGTGCAGCATTCCATCGAAAGAACCGATAATCGTGGTGGCTTTATGAAAACTATAGTAGCTACTAAAGCAATTACTAATCCGTTACTTGATTATCCTGAAGAAGCTCTTTTTTAATATAATTTCTTATGATAATTATCATTTTATTAAAGTGAAAAAGATATGATATTTGCATTAATATACTGGTAAATAAACCAATATACCTTTAACAAACATCAAATCAAGTATGACAATAGATGTTAATTTCCTTTTCCCATGGGCTGCATTCGCAACAAAACATAAAAAAAATGAAGTGGTTTTTCATAAGGAAGAAGCTGCGCATTTTTATTATCAAATCATTGACGGCGGTGTAAAAATATACAACTCAAACATTAAAGGAGAAAAATGTACGCAAGGTCTATTTTGTGCCAGAGAAGGACTTGGTGAATCTCCTCTATTCGTTGATGAAACCTACCCCTGCAAAGGGGTTACAATTAAGGATAGTACCATTCTAAAATTATCAAAAAAGGATTTTTTAAAAATTATTGAGGATTATCCCCCAATCCGGAAATACTTTTTGCTTTTACTTTCCAAAAAGATACATTCCAAGTCAAAAAACTAAGTTTAGGATTATCACTTTTTAAAATTTATTCAAGGAAACATCAGGATTGCCTGCTAATAAAATTTTGATTCTATTCAAACATCAAAAAATCACTGACTACACAAGGTTTAGGATAGAATCGGTGATGTAGATTTTTACGATAATGAAAGATTGCTGCAAAGTCAGAATTATCAACTATAAAATATATTATAACCGATTGTCTTAAAACTTTAAATAGAAAACAACACTTTTTTCTAAATGATTCGGCAGACACACGAAAGATTACCTATTCCAATAACTTTATTTATTGAATCCATCACTTTGTATTTAGTATCAAAAAACCGTTTTTTTAATTTAATAGTGCTGCTTTATTATCAATATCATTTCTAGTGATTAGATTGGATACATTTTCAAAAGTAGTTGTAGCTATTTGAGTAAGCGCTTCATTAGTAAAAAAGGCTTGGTGCGCAGTTACCAAAACATTTGGAAAACTCATTAATCGTTGTATATCATCATCTTGAATAATATCTTCAGACAAATCTTTAAAGAATAATTTCTCTTCTTGTTCGTATACATCAATCCCTAAATAACCAACTTTCGCGTCCTTTAACGCTTCAATAATATCCGGTGTATTGATCAACCCTCCTCTACTAGTATTAATTAGCATAATGTTATCTTTCATTTGCGAAAGCGAACTTTTATTAATCATATGCTTTGTTTTATCATTTAACGGACAATGCAAAGAAATGATATCAGCTGATTTAAAAATAGTCTCCAGAGTTTCATAACGCACTCCTAATTTCTCGATTTCTTGATCTTTACTTATATCGAAGGCTAGAACTTTACAACCAAAGCCTAAAACAATTTTAGCAAATGCTTTGCCTATATTTCCAGTTCCAATGATTCCTACTGTTTTACCATGTAAATCAAAACCCAAAAGCCCATTTAATGAAAAATTTTGTTCTCGTACTCGATTATAGGCTTTATGCGTTTTACGATTTAAAGTCAAAATCATTGCCATGGCGTGCTCAGCAACCGCCTCAGGAGAATAAGATGGAACACGACAAACTCGTATACCGGATTTTTTAGCAGCTACAAGATCTACATTGTTAAAACCTGCACAACGCAAAGCAATGATTTTTACTCCCTTTTCTGCGAGTTTTTCAATTACTTCAGCATCTACAACATCATTTACAAAAACACAAACAATAGCTGTATTTTTAATTAAATCTACTGTACGGAAATTCAATTGAACTTCAAAAAACTCTAGTTCAAAACCAAAATTATCGTTGTACTTTTCAAAAAAAGATTTATCGTACGATTGCGTTGAAAAGAAAGAAATTTTTTGTGTCATTAGCTTTTGGTTTGCTGTCATAATATTAAAAATAATACTTCTTCTTAAAAGAGAGGTTGAGTAAAAACAGTACCACTAGAATACTAATTCAAAGATACTTATAAACAAAAAAGCAATACTAATTCTACAGAACTATTATTGCTTTTTTGTTTCAGGAAAACTATAATCTCACCAATGCCTATAAAGTATAATTTAAGTTTACACTCCATCTGTAATTAGCCTCTATATTCCCGCTCGATAAATTCTGATTAATAGGAAGCATCGCATTAATTCCAACCGAAAATTTGTCTTTACCTACTTCTAGACCAAACTTACTAAACAGAATATCTCCAGCTGTATTAAGTACTTTTTCGCCGTGTTGCTTATTACTTTCATAGACTTCGCCGGCTATTCCTATTTGCGGAACCAGCTGTACGGTCTTTAAATCTAAAAGATAGAACAGTGTACTTCCGTAATTCAGTTGATTACCAAACTGGTATTTCTTAGAATTCTCGGTCTTGATGTTGTAGTTCAGCATACTATTCAATCCTAAGTTTTTCTTCTTAATCATATATTCGGTAAGAAAAAGGTAATCCCAACTACCGGTTCCCAATTGGAAACTTTGATTTACAGTCCCTAAATTATTCGCTTCTTCAAACTTACCTGTTGGCATTTTTACACCACCTCCTACTTGTATATTGTGCGTAAAAACAGTACTGTCTTTTTGTGTCTGATACACAGAATACGTTGCCATAACGGTGATATCTCCCAGACCGCTGATGTTCTCTGTTCCGGTAGTCAATTCTCTATTGTGAAAATGATACGGAATCAAAGCTGCAATTTGGATTTTTTCAGTAACTGGTATTTTAGTCCAAATTTGAGCCGTATTGAAATTCTCATCAATCCAAGGAGAGTTAGCAAAAATCCCATCTCTACTGGAATAACTTTGATTGAAATAGCGAATACCAACAAAATTACTATTCAGCATAGAGCTAAAACCCATACTTCCTCCACTAGCAGAACAGCCACAGGCGTCGCAGTCAAAATCCATGGCCGCAGCGAGTTGCATTTTCTGGAAAGTAAAACTAGAAATGCTATCTTTTATAGGAGTAGCGCTCACCAACTGAATGGATAAAAAAGCAAGCAGACTTATTATTATTGTATTTTTCATGGTATTTAAAATTCGGAAAATCGTTTATCAGTAAGATATCGATTGTCTGTTAATGTTTTTAGAAATGCGATTAGCTGTGTTTTTTCGGTTTCGGAAAGTGTGATTCCGAGTTTTGTATTTTGTTTTAAAATAGGATCTAATGTAGGCGAATCAACAATTCCAGAACTGTAGTGATTAAGCACTGCTTCTAGGGTTCCAAAACGACCATCGTGCATGTACGGCGCAGTTACTTCTACATTACGCAAACTAGGTACTTTGAATTTGTAATAATCTTCGGCTAGTTCAGTAACGCGGTAACGCCCAACATCATTTATTAATGGGTTTATGGCTAATCCGTTGTTTCTAAAAGCATCATCAGTCATTAGATCTGTTGCATGACAAGAAGCACATTTGGTTTTAAAAACGGTATAACCCGCTGTTTCTTCACTAGTAAGCGTACCTCCTGATTCATTGCGTCTGTAATAATCGAATTTTGAATTCGAAGAAGTCAGCATGACCATAAATTGCGAAAGTGCTTTGAGCATGTTCTCGACAGAAACAGTTCCATCGGTAAAAGAGGCTTTAAACAAATCACGATAGGTTTTATCAGCCTTCATCATGGCCAGAATGGCATTTAAATCGCCATTCATTTCAATTTCGCTTGTCAAAGGAATGATGGGTTGCAGATCTAAATGAGAGGAAGCACCGTCATACATAAAAACGCGCTGAAAAGCCATGTTCTGAATAGCAGGAGCATTTCTAGTTCCCTGAGCATCATTCACACCGTGACTTACGGTGTGTCCGTGATGGGTGAAGGCATTTTCCTGTAAGTGACAAAACCCACAAGACACCAGCCCGTCCGAAGCTAAACGACCATCATAAAATAGTTTTTTACCCAGTTCAAATCCTTTTTCTG
This sequence comes from Flavobacterium gillisiae, assembly GCF_900107635.1. GTDB lineage: Bacteria > Bacteroidota > Bacteroidia > Flavobacteriales > Flavobacteriaceae > Flavobacterium > Flavobacterium gillisiae. Next base: position 477,991 of record NZ_FNRD01000001.1, on the reverse strand, counting down.
TTGGAGGATTTGTGGTAATATCATACGCTAAATCTGGAAAATTAGAAGGCACAGAGAAATCTAATGGTAGATTCACATAGTCATCATCCTGATCAGAGCAACTTAATACTACGGGAAAGAGTAGCCAAAGAAAATGTTTTATTTTCATGGTTTGGATTTTTGAAAGAAGCACAAAAGTTGTAGACTAGCCCCGGTTGCAGCGGCATCCTTTTTTTATTTTTAAAAAAAGATACAGCGAAAAACGGGACTGAACTTGTTTAAAATACCACTCTTGTGCTCCTAAAAATGAAATTAATCGTTGTGAACGTGGTCTACTGAAAACATAGTCGAAACGTTTTGAGTGATTAAAGGCAAATTAGTTCCACCCATAATATTTGCTCCAGTTCCGCTAGCATTATTATCAGAAAGTTTGATCACATTTGTACTGTTTAATACTTTAGATAAATCAGTAATAATGTGAATTTGAGGTGTTACAGTAGTTCTCACTAAAGCTTTTGTCTGTAAATCAAGACTAACTGTTGTGTAGTTATAGTCCGTTCCCGTTTGTCCAGTATGTACTTTAAACGGTACTGCAGTTGTTACGGTACTCGATGTAAAAGTCCCTTCAAAAGCCACAAATTTGTATCCTGCTGACCAACTCCACATCATTCCTGCTGTTTGTGCTGTAGCTAAGAAATCTCCTTGACCATCTGCCCCGGCACTCCATTGGTCTTTATCTACTCCAACACCAAAAGTTACTTTAGTATAGTTAGCCGCTGGTACATTTAATAAGTCAATAACATGACTTGCTGCCGTTGCTTCATCTACAATAAAATAGCTTTCACTTTTTGGGTAAGTATATGTAGTTCCGTCTTCCTTAGTCAAAACAATATTACTAATAATGTATTTTATGGATGTGATTTTAAGGACTTCATTACTAGCAGTTGTGTTTGTTTGTGTCTCCAAAATTAAATCGTTTCCGTTGAAAGAGTTATCAAATTCTAAAGCTAATGTTCCTGTTCCTGAAATTGTTTCTTCATCATTAGAACATGCAGTAAATGTAGTGCTCAAAGCTAATACAGCTAAGGCTTTATATAGTATGTTTTTCATTTTTATAATTGTAATTTCTTTTTATATTTTTTCAATAAGATGCGTCAACAGACTTCCTCATAGGCTTTCGCCAAAGGGAATAAAACACATAAAAAACGGTATATTAAGAAATAAAAATAGGGGGATGAAAAATAACATAGCTATCTAAATGTGAATACAAATTAGCATAACTAGAATTTAATTCTTGAGTAGTGGATTTTTGAAAAAATAGAAAGTTAAAAGAATCTGCCTCTGTAACAAAAAGATCTACAAAGGAATTTGAGCTTTGCTTTTTATCAGAAGAAATCGGTTTGTCATCATCTGAAGCTTTTGCTAATTCTTGCATCAAATGACACTTCCCGTTGCACTTCAATTCTGGCTTAGCCTTATTGATACAAAGTACTTTTGAGATATACTCATAATTGACAGCGTAGTCTATAACCGGAAGAATTGGTTTTAGAAACAAAACTAAAAGAATTATGACTGCATATTTTTTCACTTTGCAAAGATAGCCTTCACTTTTCAATTTTATGTGACAAATATCACCTTATTACTAAACTTTTGTTAACGGTTAAACCTTAAGGAAACATTAGTGTCTTATCCCTATAACTTTAAAACAAGTACAATGAAAAAATTATTTATCGCTGCTTTATTAGCAGTTAGCATAGCGAATTTTGCACAAGACAAAAAAGATATGCCGAAGAGAGCTGAAGTGGAAAAATTCACTCCAAAACAACAAAATGAGTTGATGTTAAAGAAAATGACATTAGAGCTAGACTTAAACGCAAAACAGCAAGACCAAATGAAAAGCATCATTGCTGAAAAAAGTGCGAAACGAGAAGCGATGATGAAAGACAGAAAAGACAACAAGACAAAACCAACAACAGACGAGCGTTTTGCTAGAAAAAACAAAATGCTAGACGAGCAGATTGCTATGAAAACCAAAATGAAAAGTATTTTATCTGCTGATCAATTTGCAAAATGGGACGCCATGAAAGGAAAACACCACAAACGAGGGGCACACAGAATGCACAAAAAAATGGGTGATAAAATGGATACCAAAAAAGAAATGCAGAAATAAAAAAAACTTCCGGTGAAAGCCGGAAGTTTTTTACTTAATCTAAAAAGTTTTAGAAACTTTATCAATGGCCTGAATCGTGAAATCCAGATCTTCATAAGTAAGTGCATCCGTAATAAACCAAGTTTCATAAGCTGATGGCGCAATATAAATTCCTTCTTGCAATAATCCATGAAAGAATTTTTTAAACGTTTCATTGTCTCCATTTGCTGCAGTTTTAAAATCAACTACGGGAGTCGCATCAAAATGAACTGAAATCATCGATCCGATTCTATTGATGGTAAATACAACATTATTTGCTTTTAATACTTTTTCAATTCCAGCATGCAAATAGGCTGTTTTCTCTGCTAATCTATCAAAAATAGCAGCATCATTATTTAGCGTTTGCAGCATGGCTAATCCTGCAGCCATAGCCAATGGATTTCCTGATAAGGTTCCTGCTTGGTAAACGGGACCAAGTGGTGCGAGATAATTCATTATTTCTTCACGAGCAGCAAAAGCACCTACAGGTAAACCTCCACCTATTACTTTTCCAAAACAAACAATATCTGCATCAACATTAAACAATTCCTGAACACCACCACGAGCCAATCGAAATCCGGTCATCACCTCATCAAAAATAAGTAGAATGCCGTTATCCGTACAAAATTGGCGCAAGCCCTCTAAAAAACCTTTGTTTGGCGGAATACAACCCATGTTTCCTGCAACCGGTTCCACTATTATAGCAGCAATTTCATTTTTATTGGCCTCAATTAGAGTCTTTACATTTTCTAAATCATTGAACTTAGCCAATAACGTATCTTTAGCTGTCCCGGCAGTTACTCCAGGACTATTAGGCGAACCAAAAGTTACGGCTCCACTTCCTGCCTGAATCAAAAAAGAATCAGAATGACCGTGATAACAACCTGCAAATTTTATAATTTTATCTCTTTTAGTAAATCCACGAGCTAAACGTACCGCGCTCATACAAGCTTCAGTACCTGAATTTACGAACCTAATTTTATCAATATTAGGCACCATAGACACAGCCAAAGCGGCAATTTGCGTCTCTAATTCCGTTGGCATACCAAACGAAGTTCCTAACTTGGCTTTCTCGATTACTGCTTGAACCACCGGTTCAAAAGCATGACCTAAAATCATAGGTCCCCAAGAATTAATATAATCAATTAAACGATTTCCATCTTCGTCGTACATATATGCACCCTTGGCACTTTTAACAAAAATTGGAGTTCCCCCTACTGCTTTGAACGCTCTTACTGGCGAATTTACTCCTCCTGGAATTACCTTTTCTGCTTCAGCAAAAAGCTGACTACTTCTTTTATATAACATGTATATTTTGGATGTTTTATTTACGATATGCTATTTTCTATTCTAAACTTCTACTATTTCACTATCAATTTTTGACCAATAGAAATGGTGTTTGCTGATAGGTTATTGATTTGCTTTAAATCAGTCACCAATAAATTATATTTTTTTGAGATTGAATATAAAGTATCTCCTTTTTGGACTTCATATAGAGACCTGTTCTGGCTGTCTAAAGCTGCTATTCTTGTATCTTGTTTTTCAAATGGAGTATAGTCTCTACCCATAACGAGGGCATCATATTGTCCCAAATTGTAACGCTCGATATACGATATTAACTTGTCTGGGTATTTAGGATCTGTGGCGTAACCTGCTCTTCTAAGTCCTCTTGCCCACCCTTTATAATCTTCTTTTGCCAAATTGAATAAACTAGAATATCTGCTTCTACCCGTCAAAAACAAGGCGTGATCATTAAACGACTCTGCAGGCTCATCATATTTTCTAAAACATTCCTGACTGGAATCATCATCATGTCTGACCGATTCTCCTGTCCAACCCTCATGGCATTTTATTCCAAAATGATTGTTGGCTCTAATGCATAAATCACCTCTTCCTGCTCCTGACTCTAATATTCCTTGAGCTAAAATAATACTTGCTGGAATCCCGTAAATTCTCATATTACTCATGGCAATATCTTTATACTGAGAAATATACTTGCCGATTACATCAGTTCCAACATAGGTTACTGAGGTTGATTCAATTACTTCATTCTCTTCTTCAGCTTGTTCTTGTGTTGACGATTTTTTCAGCGTTGGCTTGACTACATTTGTTTTCTTGCCAGAACGAGCTACCACTTTTTTTGAACTTGTAGGCGTTGCTTTTTTTGTTACTATCACAGGCTTTGTTACATTACAACTCAATAAAGTAAATAGCGTAAGTATAAGTAGGATTTTTTTAAACATAGGTATCTATTAAGGGTAATTGTTTACTTTTTAATTTTGCATTCATTCCTTCGATTCCCTGAATTCCTCCTGTATGAATTAGAAGAATTTTTGATTCAGCAGGAAAATAATTGGCAGTTATCATTGTTATAACGCCAAAAACCATCTTTCCAGTATAAATAGGATCTAATGGAATAGTATTGTTTTTATAAAACTGATTGATAAAAGTAATTAAATCTTGATTCACTTTACCGTATCCGCCAAAATGGTACTCCGTTATCAGCTCCCAATTTTTATCACAATCGTTGTTTACAAAACTACGAATTTCATCTTTTAAAAAATCACCTTTTAAAGCCGGAAATCCTAAAACTTTTTGATGAGGCAAAACACTATTAATAATTCCAGAAATAGTCCCCCCCGTTCCCACTGCACAACAGATGTAATTAAACTGTTCGTCTTCTTTGGTTAGAATTTCCTTGCAACCTTTTATGGCTAATTCATTTGTACCGCCCTCTGGGATAAGGTAAAAATCACCGTGTTGCTGTTTTAAGTTTTCTATAAATGGAATTTCGTTTTTTAATCGGTATTCTTCTCTTGATATAAATTCGAATTGCATACCACAGTTTTGGGCAAATTGCAAGGTTGGATTAGTTGCTATTTTGTCCCGTAATTCATCACCTCGAATAATCCCGATGGTTTTAAATCCATTTTCTTTTCCAGCAAACGCAACTGCGGCAATATGATTAGAATAGGCTCCGCCAAAAGTCAGCAGCGTTTCCTGATTTTCCTCTTTTGCCTGAAGCAAATTATACTTCAGCTTTCTAAACTTATTCCCTGAAACGAAAGGATGAATCAAATCTTCACGTTTGATAGTCACCGAAATCGCATTTGGGAATTTTATAATGAGTTTTTGATTCAAACCGAATAATTTTTCACAAAGGTAAAATTTAAATGTAATAAAAATACAACCGTTACCGATTGCATTTGAATTTCACGTCTTAAAAATTAATTTTTGATAATTACTTTCTGACCGATGTCAGTATCCTCTGTAGTACTTAACTTAACTATATAGATCCCATCACTTAATCCAGCTGTTGAAAAGCTGTAATCAATATTAGAACCTAAATCTTTTTTAGCAAAAATCAACTTCCCTACTATATCATATAGATTACAGGCAACTAACTCTTTTTGTTTTGGATTATTAATAGTTAAATTTTTAGTGGTATTATTTTGGTACATTATAAAACTTTTACTTTCCTGAGAATCAATTCCTAATGTTACTCCTTTCTTAAAAGTGATTTCAAATTGAGTATTATTAACTCCTGCGGCTAATGTTAAATCGTAGAAACTGTTTTTAATATCATGATAAGTATCCGCAGTTTTGTTATGTAAGTAAATATTTTCAGCCCCAGTAAAATTAAGAACTTTATTTACAGTAATTTTATAATTTGCCTCAGCAGTGTTCCTAAACCCGATTGCAATTTTCTTGTCGATATCAAAACTTAAAGCGTTAATAACATATTCATTGTCATTCATAACAAAATAAACATCTGCAGGAGAATCATCACTAGTTGACAAGGCATCCATTGCATGATCAACGCCGTCAGTTGCTTCTGGAATAAATGCCAAAGCAAGTTGACGAACTCCTTGACTATTAAGTAAGGTATTTAATCTGATTTGCGGCGTTGGATCCACACTTACTTTAGAATAATCATACCCAGAAACAGAAGCTATCGATGCCAATTGTGCACTTGTTTTATTCGTTTTGCTCTGGCTCGTGTTTTTTTCAAACTGTGAATAATTTGCAGCACCTTCTTTGACAAATACTCTGTAGCTGTTTTTCATTTCAACTGCGCCATTGGCACTGCCTTCTATCATAAAACCCTGCCCTACTGGACTAAAACGTCTTTCATAATTTCCTCCAGTTCCTGTTACAACTCCTTGATTACCTGATCCATCATATGAATAAAAAGTCGCCGGAACATAGACGCCTACACTATTTAACGCACCTGGCGAAAAAGCACCATATCCGCCTTTGTAGTCCGCTATAAAGTGTGAATTTACCGTTTTGTCTTGCTCCCAAAAATAGGCAATACCCGTTGAATTTGTTGCGGCAGTCAAAAATGCAGAAAGATCGATTGCTGATGGATAGGGATTTCCTGTCAAAATTAATTCCTCAAATAAAACTGGAATAGAAATAGTACCATCATTAGGCTTTCCTCTAAAATCATAACGTTGTTTGCTTCCTGGGTTGTTTTGAATCCCATTTACACTTGTAGTATTAGTTCCAGAAGTTCCTTTCATGGTAAAACCTTCCCCAGCATTTATGGTAGAAGCAGCACCTACATAAACCCAACTTGTCAAAGAAGTAACTGGTAATTTCCAAATCCAATAAGGCGCAATAGCAAAAGGTGAGGCTGTACCATTGTAATTATTTGTTGCCAAAATAGTTGGGGCATTACTAGTAGTTAAGTCGACAATATCTCTAAGTTGGGTGATCCCAAATGGAGAATTCCCAGCTGAGGCTATATTACCTCCTACTGGAGAGCACCAATAATTGTACTGAAAATTATTAGTAGTCCCTTCTTGAAACACAGACAAGTTACCTAGTCCTTTATTTGAACTTGTTCCAGAAGTCCCTTGTAGCAACTGAGCATCATTTCTAAGATAAAAATTACTGCTTGTAGCATTTAATTCTAAATCCTGTTTAATAAAAACAGCTACATTACTGGAATAAACATAACTATTAGAACTAACATACATTTGACTTTGCACGGGCAATTGAAATAAAAAACCAGCAACTAACAAAAAAGATTGTTTAAGTATTTTTGTATTCATAATTATTACGTTTAAATATTTAAAAATGCTTTGGCGCTTTAATAATTACAGCCTCCAGTTTAAAAAAACAACCTAAAATCCTGTTCTTCTCTTATCCTACGCATCCAGCAACTTACTTTTTATTAAAGTTAAGTAAAGATAAGTTGAAAAATAAAAATTACACCGACAATACGCATAAAAAATCGACAAACTACACTTATTAAAACTAAATGAAGATTTTATCCTACATAATACAGAGGTAAATAACATCCCAAAATAGAGGCGAAAAACGAAGTAAAAAAGAGGCCCTAAAAGCCAGGATGAAAATTGTAATATATCCTTGATAATAATTCAATATACTCACATTGAGTGTATTGAATTAAAACGCTAAGTTTTAGTAACGGAGTGGTTTTAAAAAATAGTTTAAGTCACTATTTATCTAGTGATAAATATTTTGCAAATCTTAAAATCGATCTGCTTTTCAAATAGTCTAAATTCAATTCATTAGCGTAAGCTTCCCGTTCAAAACTGATGTTTCGATAGGCTAAATGTCTATTTCTATACTGAACTAATCGAACAAGATACTCCAAGAAGTACCATATATAAAAAGGAAGTATTAATAATTCTAACTGCTGGCGCAAGTGTATCTTTTCATGATTGACAAAAACAAGATTTTCTTTGTCCGTAGCATATCGTACGAAAACGAATGGAAAAGTAGCTAATCCACGAAAGCCTTTAGGTATTAAATATTTTGTAACGATTAGAAACATTGGTTGCTTAGATTTTGTGTTAACAAGTGAATGTAACAAAGTAATAAAATAAATAGATGCTTGAATAACTAATTTGTGGTCATTTTAAAAAAAGGACAAAACTAAAATAAAACTAATTTTCAATCATTTTTTTCATTTTTATAACAACGCTATAAAACTATTTTTAACATATCAAAATGTTAGACTATTTTCACACTATAAACCCTAATTTAGTGTAAAAGCATCGATTAAACCCATAAAAAACAGATTAACTACAAAATAATTTAACGCTTTTCAATCTATTTGTTATTTATAAAAGAAAATAAATTAGTTTTGCGACTAAAATCTTATAAATCACAATGGAAGAAAATTACTTTTTTGAAAATACAAATTCTCAAAATTTTACGGCAAAACCTAATACTATCACTTCCATCAAGTTAAAAAATAATAAACAATTTTTCATAGTCTTTTTAAGCTTGTTCCTGATGTTGTTTTTGGGGAATGAGATGAATGGCCAAACAACTTATAACGCCACAGCTGGAGTCGGAAATTGGTCTTTTACAGTTCCTTGTGATGTCACTTCGATTAATGTGCAAGCCTGGGGTCCAGGAGGAAAAGGTGGTGATGCTACTGGAAAAAACAAATATGGATCCGGTGGTGGTGGTGGTGGATACACAACTAGTTTATTGTCAGTCACATCTGGCCAGGTTATAAATTTAACTGTTGGAGCAGGAAATTCCTTAACCAATACAACAATTCTTACATTAACAGCTGGCTACGGCACATCTGGTGGCGCAGACAGCGGTCCTGTTGGATTAGGAGGAACATCAAGTGGTGGAACGTCAAATCCTTCAGGCAGCCCAGGTTCAATTGGAACTATTTCATCAAGTGGTGCCGGAGGTAATTGTCCATCAGGAGGAATTGGCGGAACAGGAAGGAATATTAATAGTAATGGAAATCCTGGAGGTTTACCTGGAGGTGGTGGAGCCGGTGGATATAGAAATAATGATGGTGGCTCAGGTTTAAATGGAGGTGATGGAGGTGATGGCCAAGTAATAATTACCTATACCTCTGCTTTTAAAGCTTATTGTTCTCCTAGCTTTACAGGTCGCGTCGAACCAATAACTAATGTAACTTTTGCAGGCATTAACAATACGACTTCTACTGTTGTGGGAGGTAGTACTCCTGCGAATGAAAGTTTTTGCGGTGTTGCCAACCTTGTACAAGGTTCATCCACCAATGCCATATCCGTAAGAGGGAATACAGCAGGAAATTTCACTAATTATTTCAGGGTTTACATAGACTGGGATCAGAATGGTGTTTTTGGAAATAATACAAATGAAACCTACTATTTAGGAACCATTACTAACTCAGGAGGAAACACTATAACATTAATAAGTAATATCAGTGTTCCTACTACAGCACTTACTGGGAATACCCGTATGAGAGTCTTGAAAAATTTTGGTGTCGACCCTACAAGTCCATGTGGAACATACAGTTATGGTCAATCAGAAGATTATACGGTTACTGTAGCACCCTCATCCCCTCCAACGATTACTACCCTAGGATCAACAAACGGTTGTGCAGGCACTTCCATTACGATAAACGGAACCAATTTAACGGGGGCTACTCCGGCTAATGTTAAAATTGGCGGTACTCCCGTTTCATCTATAACCTCTAACACAGGTACCGTTTTAGTTGCAGTTATAGGTGCTGGAACAACGGGAACCGTAACGGTTACTACATCAGGCGGCACCGCTACAAGTGCGGCAACTTTTACAGTAAATCCTTCTCCAACTGCCAATGCAGGCTCAGCGCTTGCAGCTATTTGTCAAGGAGAAACAACTGCAGCCTTAGGAGGCTCCGTGGGAGGTTCAGCTACGGGTGGTATTTGGACTGATGGCGGAGTAGGAGGGACATTTACCAATAATACGGGAGCAACACCTGGCACCACAACCTGGACACCCCCTGCTGCCTATACAGGAACCGCTACATTAACACTTACCACTTCGGGAGGTCTTTGTGTCGCCGCGACCACATCAAAACCACAAATTGTAAATAGTAGTCCAACTACTGCTACAACGGGCGCTAATCAAACCATTAACGCCGCATTGACATCTACATCATTAGGAGGAAATACACCTGTTTCTGGCACTGGTTCATGGTCAAAAATCTCTGGCCCTGGCACGGTTACATTTAGCCCTACTACTTCTGGTACAGCAACCGTAACTGTAAGTATATATGGAACTTATGTATTTAGATGGGCAATCAGTAATGGTTCCTGCACATCCACTGCTGACATTACAGTTACTTATGTACCACTAACAAACGGCCCGGGAGGCGTAACAGCTGATTTACAGTTATGGTTAAGAGCAGATATGCTTAATGGAACTACTACAGTTGCTGATAATACAGATGTAAATACATGGAACACTCAAGCGAGAGCTACTGATGCCATAAAACCTACGTCTGTTGGCGCTCCTAAATATAGAAATACCGCAAGTCGAAATATTAACTTTAATTCTGTTGTAGAATTTAAGAATAATTATGCCTCAGTACCACAAAATTATACAGACAATGATGCAAGTAGACAATATTTAAAAGGCTCCTCTGGATTTTATACGCAAGATATGTTTGTAGTACTAATCCCAAATGTAACTGTAACTTCAACTTTACCAAGTATGGATATATTTTGTGGCGACAGAGTTCCTCAAACTGACCAAACTGATGGTTCAGGTTTAGGTTATGGAAATTATACGGCAAGGTTTAGTAGCGAAGTTCTTACTTATGCTATAGGAACTACAAGTAGCGGTAGTGGTTATGGTGTATCCCATGTAAGTACAACCGCTTCTTATTCAACAGTCGGTATCATAAACGGAAGTAATAACTCCGCTGGAACTGGATTGAATTTAACTTTTAATGCTAATGATGTTGTTACTACTACTAATGACTTGGCAGATTTTGGTAACGTTACAAACAGTCAATTTTGGATCGGAAGAAGTGAAGGTTGGGATGGAAGTCTAGATGGCAGAATAGCCGAAATTATTACATTAAGCAAACGATCAACTGATAGTGAAAGAAGCAATATACAAAGTTATCTTGCCATCAAATATGGTATAACCCTAGGAGTGAACGGAACTTCCATGAATTACACAAACTCTGCGGGAACTACGATATGGAATGCAACCGCAAATGCTACTTATAACTATGACATTACAGGAATTGGTAGAGATGATTTATCAAAACTAAACCAAAAACAATCTAAAAGTGTCAATACTACAGATGATATCACAATTGGATTAACGAGCATTTACAGCACAAATACTGAAAATACAAATGTTTTTGATACTAATAAAAAATTCTTAGTATGGGGTAACAATAACGGCACACTAGCCGCACAAGCTCCAGTTGTAGTAAATATTAGCTCCGCAATAACTTCACCTACTGCACTTACAAGTGATGTAAGCTTTATTTCTGTGGGGAGAACTTGGAAAGTAGTAGAAACAGGGGGTGACGTTCCTACTGTAAAAGTATCTATTCCTATTACAATGTTATCAGCTACTTTGACCCCTCCTGGTGATTACTTAATGTTCATCTCGAACACACCAACTTTTGATCCTACTGCTGAGTATCGCGTCATGAAAGTAAACGGAACAAATCTAGAAACGAATTATGACTTTAATGGGACAAAATTCATCACCTTTGGTTATGCACCAGAAAAGACTTTTGCACGTTCCATCAAATTTAATGGTACGACAGATTATTTGGATGCTGGAAACGTACTAGATCTAAATACTTCTTTTACTGTATCTGCTTGGGTTAATAGAGCTAATTCAACAAACAAAACAATACTCTCAAAAAGAAACAGTGATTTTACAACTGGCTATGATCTAAGCATCAATTCAGCTGGAAAAGCAGAAATGAGTTGGTTCGTAGGCGCGGCTAAAAAAACCATTACATCTAATGTAATTGTACCTGTCGGCATTTGGCACAATATAGGAGTAACTTTTGATGGAACTACGGCAAAAATATATATCGATGGGGTTAACTTCGTGTCCACTAATTTAGCGGGGATACCAACCGCAACGACACAATCATTTTTGATTGCGGCAGCTGACGGAGCAACGCCTACATCATTTTTCTCTGGATCAATAGATGAAGTTCGTGTTTGGAAAGTGGCATTGACCCAAGACCAATATCGCTATGTAATGAATCAGGAAATACTAAATAATAATACAGCATCAAACGGAGCGATTATACCTAACACTATTACTAAAAATGATATTAGTAGTGTACCATGGACAAACCTCAGCGCTTATTATCCTATGTCAACGTATACTTACACCAATGCAAAAGACATTTCTAACAATAACTATACAGCCGCATTAAAAAATTTAAAAACAGTTGATATACAAACTGCACCTTTGCCATACGAATCACGAGCAGCTGGACCATGGCAAACTCCAACGACATGGTTAAACAACACAGTACAAGATTTACCCAACAGTACATCTATTGAGGACGTATCAAAAACTATCGACTGGAATATTGTAAAAACGACACACGATATAACTTCTAACGGTAACAAAACTGTTTTAGGATTATATGTTGGTGTAGGAACAAATAGTACTTTAACAGCTACATCAGCTAGCGGTTTACAAACAGACGGAACTAAAATCGAAGTATCACATTACTTAAAACTAGACGGAAAAATAGACTTAGTAGGTAGATCACAACTGGTTCAAAAACTAGGTAGCGATTTAGATGTGACAAGTAGCGGTTCATTAGAGAGAGACCAACAAGGACAATCTAATAAATACAATTATAATTATTGGGGCTCTCCGGTAGGACCTATTAGCACTACCGCTAACAATACTTCCTATACAGTAGGCGGAGTATTAAAAGACGGTACGGATCCAGCAACCCCTAAAGTCATAATTTGGACCAGCAGTACTGACGGTGCCGCTACTAATCCAATTACCTTATCTAATTTTTGGATAAATAAATTTGATAATAAACCAAATGACTACGCTAACTGGACTAAAATATTTCAATCTGGAACTGTTGAAGCCGGAAAAGGCTTCACAATGAAAGGAAGTAATGCTGCAACTGCCACTCAAAACTTAGTGTTTACTGGAAAACCTAATAACTCGACGATATCAAATGCTGTGGGAGCCGATCAATTAATCCTTCTAGGAAACCCGTATCCATCCGCTTTAGATGTTGACCAATTTATAACTGATAATATCGCCTCGATAGAAACTTCTATTTCTAATCCCGCTACGGACGGTGCGTTATATTTCTGGGAGCACTACCCCTCTAATTCTAGTCACAATTTAAGAGACTATAAAGGTGGTTATGCAATAAGAAATTTAGCGGGAGGAGTAGCTCCAAGCTCAGTTGGAATTGACTTCATTAACACAAGTGGAACTTCAATTAGGCCAGTGCCAAATCAATATATACCCGTAGGACAAGGATTCTTCATTTATGGAAAAACTGGTACGGGTGGAACTGTAGTTTTTAAAAACAATCAAAGAGAGTTTGTAAAAGAAGAAAATGCTACTTCACAAATAATGTATCGTAATGCTACTACAAAAAAAGAATTTGACCATTGGACAGACAACAGCGACACAGCCACTCCAAAGGATAGCTACAAACGCATTCGTTTAGGCTTTAACTATTACAATCAAAATTATCATAGACAAGTGCTTTTAGCCTTTATGGATGAGAAAGCAAATAGCGAAATAAATGATGGTTATGATGCTTATAATATAGATGACTCACGAACTGACATGTATTTACTAAATGGTGAAGAAGAGTTAGCAATAGCAGGAGAAGGATTTTTTGACACCAATCTCTCCTACCCTATCAAGGTTAAGACGGAAGAAGCAGGAACTATATCCTTTAACATCGATGCTTTAGAGAACTTTGATGCTAATCAAAAAATCTACATCTTTGATAAACTGGACAACTCGTATCATTCAATCAATCTCGACAAGTATGAATTAGAAATTTCTGACGGAACATTTAGTGATCGATTTGAGCTTCGTTTCCACAATGAAACAGGCACCACTTTAGGAAACAAAGACTTTACCTTAAACGATAATATCAAAGTAATTGTTAATCAGAAAGTAACGGTACAGTCTCCTAAAGAGCCTATAAAAAACATCGTTGTTTACGATCTATTAGGAAGAAAAATAGATAGTTATGAAAAAGTAAACGCTTTGCAGTTTACCTTAAATCACCTAAACAAAACAACAGTTGGTTTAATACTAAAAATCACTTTAGATGATGACACCATTGTTTCTAAAAAAATAATCTTCTAAAGACAAAAATTAATTCATAAAACCACTTCTAGCCGAGTGGTTTTTTTATGTCTAAAAAAGTGAAGCCCTTTCTAAAGACACTGTCATCTTAAATTAAATTAGTAACAAAACTCATTCCTCTAAACCTAGGGATACAGCACCTAAAATTAAATATTTAGCAACAATAAGAAACATTCGCTATAAAAATTATAAATTTGTAATGCTAAAATAGTTCTTTTTAATGAAATACTCAATAGCTTGCGTACTCTACTAAATTGAACTATTAGAAATATCTTTACAATAGAATACTTTCATATATGATTGACGAGAATGACCCAAATAAATTAATCGAAGGCGAAGATTTCTATTATACGCCAGAAGGTTATAAATGCTTTACTGAAAAACACCACTTAAAAAGAGGGTATTGTTGTAAAAGTGGATGCCGTCATTGCCCTTATGGCTATGACAAAAAAACAGGTACAAACAAAAAGTAGTTATCTTTAACTACAGTTGCCATAAAACAAAATAACAAAATGGATATTTGTTCACAGAAATACAGAATCAAAATTCACAAATCCTACCATCGGTCGGATATTCGTTATCCCTAGTGGTCTCGTGACGCTCAGTATTCTGAGAAAGGAAATAGATTCCACGGAATCTATTTTAGCGAAATACCACTTTTACATACTAACGAACTACAATCAAAATGACTTTTCAAGAACAAATCCAAGAAGGAATTCCTACTTTATTGCCACAGCCAAAACCGTATGAGGTTGCAATCAATCACGCACCAAAACGAAAAGAAATCCTTTCGGCTGACGAAAAAAAACTGGCCTTAAAAAATGCTTTGCGCTATTTTGAACCGCAACATCATGCCGAATTAATTCAAGAATTTCGCCAAGAGCTAGAAACCTACGGTCGCATTTACATGTACCGCTTTCGTCCAGATTATGAAATGCGAGCACGTCCGATTGAAGAATACCCAGGGAAATGCGAACAGGCAAAAGCCATTATGTTGATGATCCAAAATAATCTAGATTATGCAGTGGCACAACATCCTCATGAATTAATCACTTATGGCGGAAACGGCGCAGTTTTTCAAAACTGGGCACAGTACCTGTTGACCATGAAATACCTGTCAGAAATGACCGAAGACCAAACCTTAACTATGTATTCCGGACACCCGATGGGATTATTCCCTTCTCATAAAGAAGCACCAAGAGTGGTCGTAACTAACGGAATGGTGATTCCTAATTATTCTCAACCGGATGATTGGGAAAAAATGAATGCCTTAGGTGTATCACAATACGGACAAATGACCGCTGGTAGTTATATGTACATCGGGCCACAAGGAATTGTGCACGGTACGACGATTACAGTTTTAAATGCTTTTCGAAAAATAAAAAAAAGCCCTACAGGAGGTTTATTTGTTACTTCTGGATTAGGAGGTATGAGTGGTGCCCAACCCAAAGCAGGAAATATTGCGGGTTGTATTACCGTTTGCGCCGAGGTCAATGCAAAAATCACCCACATTCGTCACAGCCAAGGTTGGATCAACGAAGTAGTCGAAGACATTGATGAATTGGTAAAAAGAGTTGCTTTGGCGAAAGCCAACAAAGAAACTGTATCCATCGCCTATCTCGGAAATGTAGTGGACGTTTGGGAAAAATTTGACGAACAAAACATTCATATCGATTTAGGAAGCGACCAAACCTCTTTACATAATCCGTGGGCTGGTGGTTATTATCCTGTTGAAATTTCGTTTGAAGATGCCAACGAAATGATGGCCAATAATCCTGATTTATTCAAGGAGAAAGTACAGGAAACATTACGCCGTCATACCGCTGCAATCAATAAACACACTGCCAAAGGAACCTATTTCTTTGATTATGGAAATGCTTTCTTACTAGAAGCTTCTCGTGCAGGTGCAAATGTAATGGCAGAGAATAATATAGATTTCAGGTATCCAAGTTACGTACAAGACATTATGGGCCCCATGTGTTTTGACTACGGATTTGGACCTTTCCGTTGGGTTTGTGCTTCAGGGAAACCAGAAGATTTACAAAAAACAGATACTATTGCCTGCGAAGTACTGGAAGAAATGGCAAAAACAGCACCGCTTGAAATTCAGCAGCAAATGCAGGATAATATTCAGTGGATAAAAGGCGCTCAAGAAAATAAATTAGTCGTGGGATCACAAGCTCGTATTTTATATGCAGATGCTGAAGGTCGTGTGAAAATTGCCGAAGCATTTAATCAGGCTATTGCCAAAGGCGAAATTGCAACAGTAGTTCTTGGGAGAGATCATCATGATGTTTCTGGAACAGACTCCCCTTACAGAGAAACTTCTAATATCTACGATGGATCCCGTTTTACGGCTGATATGGCTATCCAAAACGTGATAGGAGACAGTTTTCGTGGGGCTACTTGGGTATCTATCCATAATGGCGGAGGAGTTGGCTGGGGCGAGGTCATAAACGGCGGATTCGGCATGGTTCTTGATGGTTCTAAAGAAGCTTCAAGACGCTTACAATCAATGCTTTTCTGGGATGTCAATAACGGTATTTCAAGAAGGAGCTGGGCTCGTAACGAAGGAGCTTTATTCGCAATAAAAAGAGCAATGGAAGCAGAACCTTTACTAAAGGTCACCATCCCTAATATTGTTGCGGATAATTTATTGGATTTTTAAAAATTTGAATGTATCTTTAGTAATCAAACAATTAGCCATGAAAGCAATTAAACTCCTTCCTGTACTTTTCCTTTTCATATTAGGTGCTTGTAGCTCTATTAGAGTAAACGCAGATTATGACAAAAATGTAGATTTTACTCAATATAAAACCTATGCCTTTCATAAAAGCGGCATTGACAAAGTGCAAATATCTGAATTTGACAAAAAACGAATCCTTCACGCCATCGATAACGAACTAGGCAAAATGGGAATGACCAAAAGCAACACTCCCGATCTATTAGTTAATATTTTTACTAAAGAAAGAGAAAAACTGGAAGTAAACCAATTTAATGCCGGATGGGGTTACGGATGGGGATATGGCTGGAATCCTTACATGTGGGGAGGACGCAATTACGTAAGCTCTTCTACAGAGGGAACTTTATACATTGACCTGATCGATGCAAAGAAAAAAGAATTGGTGTGGGAAGGCGAAGGAGTTGGCTATTTAACCGAAAATCGTGATCAAAAAGAAAAACAAATTAATGAGTTTGTTGCTAAAATTTTAGCACAGTTTCCTCCAAAATAACAAATTCTTAAACCGTATATACTAGAAATGGCCTACCTTTGCGTAGGCTTTTTTTATACCTCATTATGACAATACTTACGGACATTACAACCCTCGAAGACATTAAATTATTAGTTAACACTTTTTATTCGAAAGTTCAAAAAGATGAATTTATAGGCCCTATATTTAATGAAAAGATAGGCGATCGCTGGCCGGAACATCTAGAAAAAATGTACCGCTTTTGGCAAACAATATTACTTGAAGTTCATAGTTATTCAGGTAGTCCTTTTCCCCCGCACAAACAATTACCAGTTGCCAAAGAACATTTTGACCGTTGGATGGAAATTTTTACCACCACAACAGACGAGTTATTTGTTGGCGCTATTGCCGAAGAAGCAAAACTACGTGCCAAAAATATGGCCGAAATGTTCAATTATAAAATTGACTACTTTAGAAACGCCGCTCAAAACGGAGATCTTTTAAATTTGAAATAAAACTCGATGCGCAAATTATTACTACTTGCTTTTTTACCCTTTAGTTTCCTTTCTTGCTCTACTGTAAAAACGAATGAAACCGCAAACAGCAATCCTAGCTTTACGCTGTTAAACAGCATTGAAATTCCGTTTAATCAAGAATTTAAAAACACAGTTGTAGGCGGATTATCTAGTATCGATTATGATGCAAAAAACGATCTTTACTATTTTATTTGTGACGATAGAGCTGTTTATAACGACGCTCGTTTTTATACTGCTAAAATACATTTGGCCGCCAATAAAATCGATAGCTTTGCTTTTCAAAATGTAGTTTCCCTAAAAAATGCTGCAGCTGAAAAATTCAGCAATTGGGAAAAACAACCTGATAAATCTATTGATCCAGAAGAACTACGTTACAACCCAAAAACCAATACAGTAGTTTGGAGCAGCGAAGGAGCTCGCGTTATAGCCAAAGACTTTTCGGTATTGCAGAATCCGGCAATACAAACAGCCGCTGTTAATGGAAACTTTGTAAATGAGTTTGATCTACCCGCAAACCTCAACATGCAAAAAGAAGAAAAAGGCCCACGCAGTAACGGCGTTCTCGAAGGCCTCACTTTTAACAAAAACTACACGACGCTATACACCAACATTGAGGAACCTTTATACGAAGACGACAGTAAAGCTTCTCTAACAAAAGGAGGCCTGATACGGCTGTATGCATTTGATGTTAAATCAAGAAAAAACATGGCCCAATATGTCTATGAGTTAGATCCTATTGCGCACGAACCCAATCCTAAAGATGGCTTTGCTGTCAATGGAGTTTCTGCGATTCTATATTATAGCAAAGATCAATTACTCGTAGTAGAACGCTCCTATTCTGTAGGAAAACAAGCCTGTACGATAAAAGTCTATTTATGTAATTTCTCAAAAGCAACTGATGTAAAAAATATTGCTTCTTTACAGAACCACGAATTTACCTTGGCTTCCAAAAAATTGATCCTGAACATGGATGACTTGGGGGTTTTTATCGATAATATCGAAGGGCTGACTTTTGGCCCAAAATTGGCTAATGGCAAGCAATCTTTACTTTTTGTATCTGATAATAATTTCTCTGATAAGCAGAAAACACAAGTACTGCTTTTTGAAGTGGATTAAAACTAATTATTTTTATTATAAGTATTGTAATCCGTAACCGTTTGTGTTGCGGATTTTTTTTCTTTTTATAGGCGAGATTGGCACTCTTGGTCATTGCGAAGAATGAAGCAATCTCATCCAGTATTTCCGCTCCAAGAGTATTTATTTTTATTGTAGATATCGTCTCGCGTGATTGCTTCGTTCCTCGCAATGACATTATTACAAAAATCTAATCTTACATTATACCACAATTCTCCTAGCCCCGATTGCAATGGAAAGCTTTTTATGAAAGTCGTTTTAGTTTTTCTTGTTTATAAAAAGCGACTCCTCTCCCCAGCCCTCTCCAAAAGAAAGGGAGAAAATAAGAATACGGCCTTTTATTTGCTCTTTCATCAACTTTAGAAAAACAAACGGCTAAATAAAAACTTGTAATGAAAAGCGGGAAATGGCTCCCAGAATTCGTACTTTTGTACTATAACTACAACGTTTTCGACATGAACACAACTATTGAAAGTAATCCCTTATTAGACCGATTGCCAAAGCACTTGAAGCAATTTATTAAGCCTCAGGATTATAGTGACTACACGCCTATCAATCAAGCGGTGTGGCGCTATGTTATGCGTAAAAACGTGGATTACTTGTCAAAAGTGGCTCATAGCTCGTACCTGATAGGATTGAAAAAAACGGGAATAGAAATCGACAATATCCCAAGTATGTATGGTATGAACCGTATCCTGACCGAAATTGGCTGGGCCGCTGTAGCCGTAGACGGATTTATTCCGCCGAATGCTTTTATGGAATTTCAGGCGTATAATGTGCTGGTTATTGCATCAGATATTCGTCAACTCGAACATATAGAATACACGCCAGCGCCAGATATTATTCATGAAGGCGCGGGTCACGCTCCTATTATTGCCAATCCAGAATATGCTGAATATTTGCGTCGTTTTGGAGAAATAGGCTGCAAAGCCATATCTTCTGATAAGGATTACCAAATGTATGAAGCCATCCGATTGCTTTCGATTGTAAAAGAAGCAGAAGACACGCCACAAGCTACTATTGATACAGCCGAAAAAGCGGTAGAAGACTTGCAAAACAACATGGGCGAACTATCTGAAATGGCACAAATAAGAAACCTACACTGGTGGACTGTGGAATACGGCTTAATTGGAACTATTGAAAATCCTAAAATTTACGGAGCTGGATTGTTATCTTCTATTGGAGAAAGCGCCCATTGCATGACAAATCAAGTAGAGAAGTTTCCCTATGACATTACCGCTGCCCACAAAAGTTTTGATATTACAAAGTTGCAACCTCAGCTTTATGTAACTCCAACTTTTGCTTATCTGAATTTGGTTCTGGAGGAGTTTGCTAATAAAATGGCATTGAGAACAGGTGGTTTATCCGGAATAACAAAGCTAGTTAATTCAAATGCATTAGGAACAATCGAATTAAGCACTGGCTTACAAATTTCGGGAGTTTTTACCAATGTAATTGAGCATGAAGGAAAACCGATATACATACAAACAACAGGAAAAACAGCACTAGCTTCTCGCGAAAAAGAATTAGTAGGTCATGGAACGGCAACTCATGCCGAAGGTTTTGGTAGCCCGATTGGAAAATTAGAGGGAATCAATCTTGCTATAGAAGATATGAGTCCGAAAGATTTGAATGCTTATGATATCTTAGAGTCAAAAACTGTAAAACTAGAATTTGAGGGAAATATTACTGTCGAAGGAGAAATTATTACTGGTTCCAGAAATTTACAAGGAGAAATTATCCTTATCCGTTTTAAAAACTGTACCGTAACGCATGGCGAAAAGATTCTTTTCCAACCGGAATGGGGTGTTTATGATATGGCAGTGGGGAAAAAAGTAGTATCAGCATTTTCTGGTCCTGCTGATGTAAATAGTTTTGACTTGATCACACATATGCCATCAAGCACTACCATCAAGGCAAAACATACTGCTGAACGTGACGACCTAGAAGTCTTATACCAAACAGTCCGAATCATAAGAGAATCCAAAGACATACACGCTTCCTTTGCTCCTATTTTTCATAAGCTAAAAAAGGACCATCCAAAAGACTGGCTGCTTGCTGTTGAAATTGCAGAACTTCTAAAAGACAGAAACGAAACTCAGCAACTGGATGAAATTTTGAATTATCTTGAAGAGTTAAAACTAAAGAGACCCGAAGTAGCACATTTAATTAGCGGAGGTCTGGATTTGATTTTTGATAAAGAAAACGTATAAATTAATAGCCTCGGATTCGAATATTAACCTCGCATAAAAAAACTAAACCGCCAATTCGCAACTATTTAATTTGCGAATTGGCGGTTTTTTAATATAAAAACAGTGCTATTACAACTTTATTTTCTGTCCAAAATCTTTTTCGTTTTCAATTACGACTCCTTCGTATTTCAAGGTCCAGCCTAAACTATTGGTAAGAATTAAAAACTTGGATAACTCACTAACCAACCTATTTTGCGCATTGGTCTTAAGTGTTGACTTTTCTATCTTTTTGGCAAGATTTGCTTTTACTGATTTATTGATTTTATTGTAATCATCCCCAGTAAAAGGATTTAACTTGCTTTGTTCTACATCATAAAACTGAATGTCGGTACTAATTTTAATTTCTTCTTTTGGAATACTTAAAATTGAAATCGTTTTGTTTTTTTCATCAATGTCATATTTCATTTTATGCAAATCATAAGCGACAGTAACATCAGCATTAACAACAATCAATGCTTTTTTATCGAATGAAACTATACCCATCAGGTATTCTGCCTTATTCTTATACGTAACCACTTCAGAGAAATGCCCTTCTGTTACAACAAGCTTCCCTACGTTAACAATTTGTTGCTGTATCAGGTTCGTATTGTAATCAATTGCAGAGTCGTCCTCTTTCTTGAATTCACAATACTTAAACAATAGCACGACCGTGACTATCAATCCCATAAAAATAAGTAATCTTCTAAGCATAATTAAAATTTCATAAATGAATATTGAGAAACCAATTTAGCGATTTTATCCTTCAGTTTAGCTTCAAATTTTTGATGACTCTCCGAATTAGGATTGAACGCTTTATGTGCCAAACTTTTTTGAATCGTTTCTACTTCCTCCATTATTGACAACGCAGTTTCTGAAATGTTTGTTTCCTTGAAACGCATCCAAATATAGTCGATAGCAACTTGGTTAGGATGCAACATGTCTTCGGCATAAAAACGATAATCCCTAAGTTCATCCATCATGATTTCGTAACTGGGGAAATAGCTAAAAGTCGAAACTTGCAAGTCAAAAGCTCCATGAATAGCACTTATCAAATGAGACTTGCTTAATTGATTTTCGACAAAACCATCTTTGATGTGTCGCACTGGCGAAACCGTAAAAATAATTTTTGCTTCCGGATTTATCGATTGAATTAAATGGATTGTATTTCGAATGCTTTCTTGTATTACAGCTATCGATAACAATTGCTTTTCGAACTGTTTTTGAGGCACTTTATGACAATTAGCAACTATTACGCTACTTTCATTATTTCGATAAACCCAGGCCGTCCCATACGTTATAATGATATCTGTGGCTTCACTTAGTTGTTTCCATGTTGATTGGATGATAGTATTCAAATCATTTATCAGTGCAATTGGATCAGGATTACTTAAATCAGAATGGGCATCATAACAATGCCAGCGTTCATTGTAAAAAAAAATATCGACTTCCGTAAAGACTTTTTGTGTAACTGCAAAAGAAATGAATTTTTCAATTGCTAATGGATGGAACAAAATACCAAATGGATTGCAGGAATTTTGAAATTTAAAATAATCCAGTTTCTCGGACATATTTACTGCAAAACAAGAACCTAAAGATATAATTTTAGAGTGATAATCTATTAGAT
This sequence comes from Flavobacterium gillisiae, assembly GCF_900107635.1. GTDB lineage: Bacteria > Bacteroidota > Bacteroidia > Flavobacteriales > Flavobacteriaceae > Flavobacterium > Flavobacterium gillisiae. The sequence continues at coordinate 454,994 of NZ_FNRD01000001.1, read as the reverse complement.
GGGTACTTTTAGGAATGGGTATCTGAGTTCTGAATTGCATAGTATTTTATTTATGCAAACTTAAGGATTTATTAGTAAAAGTATTGTGATTTCAAATATCCAGATTTTCCTGTTTCAGTAAGCTGTTCCGTGGGGTAATCCTCTGTGTCGTATTTAAACGTTCCTTTGTAAAATTTAGCTGAAGATATGATTTGATCTGCTGAATTTGCAATACTACTTTCAGCAACATTGCTAACCATATTATTCAATGAAATTACCTCATTGTGATCCAGTAATTTACTATATCCCAAAATAGAGTAAAAAGGATTATTTTTAGAGTCATATTGAAAACTCACTGTGTATTTTGAAACAACACCTGCAGCAGTATCATCTAAAATCCTTTCGTCTTTTACTAAATTTTCATTTTTAAAATACAATATTCCGTGATAAAGCTTTGAGTCTTGATTCCCTGAGTTCAAACTCTTTTTCTCGTAGGAAATAGTTTCGTCTGTATTGTGAATATAATTTATCACGTAATTCCCTGGAGAGAGCACTTGTATTAACTTATCAGTATCATATGAATATTCAACCGTACTACTAAGCTTAGTAGCTTTGTCTAGTGTACTAATTTTTGAAATCATACCATTTGTATAAGTAAAGTCTGTATGTAATTCAACACCGTCTATATTGACGATTTCATTGCCATTGTACTTGAATAAAGTTGTGGCTGACGTCCCATCCTCTGAAACCTCAACTAGCTTTGTAAGGAATTTACTTTTACCGCTTTTATCATCCGAACAAGAAGTCAAAAAAATGGCAACAATAGATAAGAAAAAAAATATTTTATTTAAGTCTTTCATGATAGTAGGTTATAAGGGCTGGATATGTTAAGGGCGAATAAAAGTAGAAATTAAATCCAATTATGCAAACTAAACAAGTCCAACGACCTAAAAACTCGTTTAAATGATTATTTATTGAAATGGAAAATTAAAAATCTCCTGTTATCTTTTCCAAATACTTGAACGATGTAATGTTCAACTAAGCTATTTTTTTTACCCCCAAAGTCTCGATTTATATCTCTTGTCCAATACAAAATTGTTTAAATAAAACGCTGAAAGTTCCTTGCACATCATCAAAAAACCCTTTCGATTTGTCATACAAAGGGAAAGGGTTGTTATTTTAATATAAGTGTGAACTACTTCACGAAATCAACTGCCTTATTTAAAGCTTCTTGAATACCGTCTGCGTTTTTTCCTCCTGCAGTTGCAAAGAAAGGCTGACCGCCTCCTCCACCTTGTATGTACTTCCCTAATTCACGAACTACTTGTCCTGCATTTAATTTTTTATCAGCGACCAGTTCTTTAGAAATATAACAACTTAGCATTGGTTTTCCTTCTTCGGCTGTCGCCAAAACTAAAAACATATTAGTTCCTAAGCTTCCTAAATCATACGCTAAATCCTTAGCTCCTTCCGGGTTAAGATCCACTTGCACAGCCAGAAACTGTATTCCGTTTATTTCTTGGATTTGTTGTGCCAATTCTGTTTTTAATCCTTTTGCTTTATCTTTAATTAATTGCTCAACCTGCTTTTTTAATTTGGCATTCTCCTCTTGGACTGAAACTACCGCTTTAATAACATCTTGCGGGTTTTTCAGAGCAAGCTTAATCTCATTCAATGCACTTTCCTGCGAAGCAAAGAAAACCTTAACAGGATCACCTGTAATTGCTTCAATACGTCGAATTCCTGCGGCAACAGCTCCTTCTGAAACAATCTTGAAATACCAGATTTCTCCCGTATTCTTCACGTGAATTCCTCCACAAAGTTCCATGCTTTCGCCAAATTTAATTGCACGAACATGATCTCCATATTTCTCACCAAACAAAGCCATAGCACCTTCTTCTACCGCTTGCGCGAAAGGAATGTCTCTGCGCTCTATTAATGGCAATTGTTCTTGAATTCTAGCATTAACAAAGTCTTCTACTTGCTGCAATTCTTCGTCAGTTACTTTTGCAAAATGAGAAAAGTCAAAACGCAAATGGTTTGGACTTACTAATGATCCCTTTTGCTCCACATGTGTTCCTAATATGCTTCTCAATGCCTGATGCATCAAGTGCGTCGCAGAGTGATTTTTTGTAGTATCTGATCTTAATTTACTATCTACTTTGGCCACAAAACCACCGTTTACATTCTCTGGTAATTTTTTAGTAAAATGCAGAATTAAATTATTCTCTTTTTTAGTATCTATAATTTGGATGGTCTCATTTGCCGAAACCAAAACCCCTTTGTCTCCCACTTGTCCACCACCTTCAGGATAAAACGGCGTGGTATCCAAAACGATTTGGTACATAACACCATCTTTTTTAGAGTCCACTTTACGAATTCTTGTTATTTTTGCATCGCTTTCTGTTTGGTCATATCCTACGAAAGTTTCTGTATTTCCCTCTACTAAGATTTTCCAGTCATCTGTTGAAACTTCAGACGCAGCACGAGAACGTGATTTTTGTTCTTGCATGGCTTTATCAAAACCAGCTTCATCTAGACTGAAACCTCTTTCTCTAAGAATCAATGCCGTCAAATCGATTGGAAATCCAAACGTATCGTATAATTCAAATGCTTTTGCTCCAGGAACTTCTTTTCCTTGATTTGTAGCAATTACGTTATCTAACAACTGTAGCCCTTGATCTAGTGTACGCAAAAAAGACGTTTCTTCTTCCCTAATCACATTTGTCACTAAGCCTTGTTGTTTTTTAATTTCAGGGAAAAATTCACCCATTTGATCTGCTAAAACAGCAACCAACTTAAATATAAAAGGTTCTTTGGTATTCAAAAAAGTAAATCCGTAACGTATTGCACGACGCAAAATACGACGAATTACATATCCCGCTCCAGTATTAGAAGGCAATTGCCCGTCGGCAATAGCGAAAGCTACCGCACGCACGTGATCCACGATTACACGAATCGCAATATTGGTTTTATTTTGCTCTTCACTGATGTCCTTTACTTCGTTTGAGGTGTATTTTAACCCTGTAATTTCCTCCACTTTTTCAATAAGCGGTGTAAACACATCGGTATCATAATTTGAAGTAGTGTTTTGCATTGCCATACACAAACGCTCAAATCCCATTCCGGTATCTACGTGCTGTGCTGGTAACTTTTCAAGAGAACCATCGGCTTTACGGTTGAATTCCATAAATACGTTGTTCCATATTTCAACTACCTGCGGATGATCGGCATTGACTAAGCTTCTACCTGAAACTGCAGCTCTTTCTTCATCAGTACGTAAATCGATATGAATTTCAGAACAAGGTCCGCATGGTCCTTGATCTCCCATCTCCCAGAAATTGTCTTTTTTGTTTCCAAGGATAATTCGATCTTCAGGAACGAACTGTTTCCAAATATCAAAAGCTTCCTGATCAAAAGGCACATTCTCTGCTTCGTTTCCTTCAAAAACAGAAACATACAAACGGTCTTTATCTAATTTCAACACTTCGGTTAAAAATTCCCAAGCCCAAGGCAAGGCTTCTTCTTTGAAATAATCGCCAAAAGACCAGTTCCCTAGCATTTCGAACATAGTATGATGGTAGGTATCAAAACCTACATCTTCTAAGTCATTATGTTTTCCTGAAACACGAAGACATTTTTGAGTATCGGCAATTCTATTGCTTTTTGGCGTGGCATTACCCAAAAAATATTCTTTAAACTGTGCCATTCCTGAGTTATTAAACATCAGCGTGGGATCATCTTTAAGAACTATGGGGGCCGAAGGAACAATTAAATGTCCTTTGCTTTCAAAAAAATCTAAAAATTGTTTACGTACGTCTTGTGATTTCATTATTTTATTTTTTTTGCCACTAAGGCGCTAAGGCACAAAGTTTTTTTATTTATGTATTGCTCTAAAGCATTTCATGCCCCAGATAGTAGTGGAAAGCTTCGAGATTGAGTAATCATTTTTTTCTTGAAACGGCAGAGCGACCAGCGGAAGCTCCTGCTGTATCATTAGAAAAAACGATTACTAAACGAGAACTTGCAACGAATAGCTGGAATAGGCACATTATTTTATTTATTATTGAAAAAACGCGGGAACAAATGAAACATTTATTAAATTTGTTCATCTTACATTTTACAATGTGCAAAAATAGGGTATTTTAAAATATGGCGAAAGTAAAATATTATTACGATTCGGAAAATCTGGCGTATCGAAAAATAAAAACAAAAAAAAGAAAGAAATTTGGTTTTGTTGTCTTGTTTTTAGTAGCCTCGGCATTATTTGGCTCGCTTATATTTGTGCTTTTATTAAACACTCCTTACTTTGATACGCCTAAAGACCGGCTGCTAATTCGTGAAAATGAAAATTTAAAATTGAACTATGCCGTTTTAGACAAAAGAATGGATCAGCTTGACAATGTAATTGGCGCTATTGAAGACAGGGATAACAATTTATACCGAACGTATTTTAATACATCGCCAATACCGAAGGAAGAACGAAAATCAGGATTCAGTGGAAAAGATCGATACGCAGCTTTAAAGGGATATGACAACACACAATTGGTCCTTAATACCACCAAAAGAGTAGATGTGCTTACAAAAGAATTAGCGATACAATCGAAGTCCCTGGATTACATTCTAAAACTGGCAAAAGAGAAAAACAAACTATTATCTGCCATTCCTGCCATTCAGCCTGTCAGGAACGAGAATTTAAAACACATGGCTTCTGGTTTTGGATACCGAACAGATCCATTTACTAAAGCCCGTAAAATGCATGAAGGCATGGACTTTACAGCCAAAGTAGGTACCCCGATTTTTGCAACTGGCGACGGAGTTGTAGCACAAGCAAACAGCAACGCTTCTGGTTATGGGAATCATATTGTCCTTAGGCATGGTTATGGATACGAAACCTTGTATGGACATTTGAGTAAATACAATTGTAAAGCAGGACAAAGAGTAAAACGTGGAGATATAATAGGATATGTGGGAAGTACAGGTAGATCTGAAGCTCCACATTTACATTATGAGGTACACAAAGACGGTAAAGTAGTTAATCCGCTTAATTTTTATTACGGAAACATTTCAGCAGTGGAATATGTTGCCATATCAAAATTAGCTAACCAAGAAAATCAATCATTAGACTAATGCACATAGAGCTACAACCAGATAAAAGATATTACAGCATTGGTGAAATTGCCAAAGCTTTTGATGTAAATGCTTCCTTGATTCGTTTTTGGGATAGTGAGTTTGACATTCTCAAGCCAAAGAAAAACGCGAAGGGGAATAGGATGTTTACTCCGGAAGACATTAAAAACTTGCAACTTATTTACCATTTGGTAAAAGAAAGAGGATTCACATTAGAAGGGGCAAAAACCCATTTGAAAGAAGGACAAAAGAAAACATTGGATAAATTTGAAATTATCCGAAAATTAGAGACCATTCGAACACAATTAACAAATATTAAAAATCAACTTTAAATTAAACAAACATGAAAAGATTTTTGCCTTGGATTATCGGAGCCGTAGTTATCATCGGTATATACAGTTATGTAAAAGGAATCAACAATACTGCTGTGGTATATGAGCAGGGAATTAATGAAGCTTGGGGTAATGTTCAAACTTCTTACCAAAGAAGAAATGACTTAATCGGAAACTTAGTGAATACTGTAAAAGGAGCTGCTGAATTCGAAAAAAGCACTTTGACTGCAGTTATTGAAGCACGTGCCAAAGCGACTTCGGTAACAGTTGACCCTACAAATATCACTCCGGAACAGTTAGCACAATTCAATCAAGCACAAAGTGGCGTGAGTAGTTCCCTATCAAGATTATTGGTTAGCGTGGAACGTTACCCTGAATTAAAAGCAAACCAAAATTTCTTGAAATTACAAGATGAATTGGCAAGTACAGAAAATCAAATCCTTACGGCTAGAACGCGTTTTAACGAAGCGGTGAAACCATACAACAATCATATCAAAATTTTCCCAAACTCGATCTTTGCAGGTATGTTTGGATTTAAGGAAAAACCATATTTCGAAGCAGTTGTAGGTGCTGAAAAACCGGTTGAAGTACAATTCTAAAAAACGATTTCAAATTTTTGATTAACGATTTTTGATTGCAGAGTACATACTTCTAAAATCAAAAATCGTTAATCTTCATTCAAAAACTTTTCCCATGTCAAAAGTAGAAGATTTTTTAACCCAAGAAGAAGAACAAGAAATTGTTGAAGCTATTCGCGTGGCCGAAAAAAACACTTCTGGAGAGATTAGAGTTCATTTAGAAAAAACGACTGAATTAGACGCATATGATCGTGCGTTAGAAGTTTTTAACGAACTAAAAATGGACGAAACCCAACTAAAAAACGGGGTTCTAATTTACCTAGCCGTAGAAGACAAAACATTTGTAATTTGCGGAGATCAAGGGATTAATGATGTTGTTGCAAATGATTTTTGGGACAGCACCAAAGAGGCTATGGTTGCTCATTTTAAAAACAGTAATTACAAACAAGGCCTAGTTGACGGAATTCTTATCGCTGGAGAACAATTAAAAAAGCATTTCCCTTGGTCTGAAGATGACACGAATGAATTATCAAACGAAATCTCAAAAGGCTAATATGATTATACCTAAATTAAATACCTCTCTTTATTTTAAACTACTTATTTGTTTTTTTATTACACAAATAGGCTTCGCACAATTTACAATACCTGAGAAACCCAGTTTAGCAACTTCAGTTTATGACTATGCTAACGTTCTTAGCTCAACGGAAAAACTTCAATTAGAAGAAAAATTAATCCATTATTCTGATTCCACTACTACACAAATAGTAGTCATTACCATTGAAAGCCTGAAAGGGGAAGATGTGAGCCAATTAGCCACTAACTGGGCTCAAACATGGGGAATCGGCCAAGCAAAAGAAGACAATGGTGTTATAATCTTGGTGGCTAAAGCCGAAAGAAAAATAGCAATCAATCCTGGTTACGGTCTTGAGGACCGATTAACTGCAGGAATTGGTGGTGAAATAATTAGAAATATTATTACTCCTGAATTCAAATCCGGTAGTTACTACAACGGACTTGACAAAGGAACAGACGCGTTGATTGATGTCTTTAAAGGCAAGTATAAAGGCGAAAGAAAACAGACCAAAGGAAAAGATTTTCCTATTTTACCTTTCATTATTATTATCGTGATTATCCTTGTCCTTATTTCTAAAAATAAAGGTGGAGGTGGTAACTCTGGGAATCGCGGAGGTGGTGGCCCAAGTTTATTAGATGTCATTCTCCTAAGCAGCCTTGGTCGTGGTGGCGGAGGCGGTGGTTTTGGCGGTGGATCTTCTGGTGGAGGATTTGGCGGTGGCGGATTCGGTGGTGGATTTGGCGGTGGTGGATTTTCTGGAGGAGGTTCGAGCGGAAGCTGGTAAAAAGAAAATCACAAGATACAATCATAAAAAAAGCTGCAAATTGCAGCTTTTTTTATGATTACACCTTATTTCATTTGTTAAGTGCCCTACGGTAAAACACTTCTTTGCAGTAAAACTGATCGCTTTAGATTAAAACTTGCAGCGCTACTCTTTTAGTAATTGTTTATCAAATAGTTAACTAACTTTTAAAGTTACTAATTGTAACTTTAATAGAAAAAAGTCATGAAAAATTTTTCAATAAAACTCGTCTGGTTTACCACAGTATTTGTATTTATTTTTGCAGCTTTATCTCAAACTAATATAACAGTACTACTACTTCTAAGTTTACTAATATTTGGAGAACTACTGATTCTATTTATAGTTTATAGGGTACTCACTGACAAATACACCACTACAAAAATGTTTAAAGATTGGTACGAAGATCACCCTATGGATGCTTTGGATCATTAGAGAAAAACTAATAGGCGAGGTCTAATTAAAAAAAAAATCGAGATTTTTTTCTGGTTATTATTACAGTAAATTGCAATTATCTTTCTCCGTAAGTACTATTCACCTTATACTTTTATGTCGTCTACAAAAGAAACATAGAAATATTATCGTACTTCGCTTTTTAGCACAAGACGATGTAGCAGTTTAGGGAAAAATCGTTTTATATAAATGCCGAGCACTTCTTTTCCTCCTATATAAGATTCAAACGAATTAGATTCGACAGCTTTAACTAATTTTTTAGCGAAGACCGCTACCGGCATACCGTTCAGCGTAGCCTGGTCGTTGCTATTTTGTAGTGATCCATCTCCCGTAAGTGCGTTTACTGCGACATTCGTTTGTATGAAACCTGGGCAAATGATTGTGACATTGATATTGTCTTTTTGATGCTCCATTCGCAGCACATCAAAAAAGCCATGTAAAGCATGTTTTGCTCCACAATAACCGGAGCGATATGGAGAACCGAATTTTCCCATTAAACTAGTAATGGTTACAAAATGTCCTTTTTTATTCGAAATAAAATGCGGTAATAACGCCTTTGTGATAGCAACCGTTCCTAAATAATCTACTTCAATTAGTTTTCTGTCCACATCAAAATCAGTATCCACTAAAAGTGAACGTTGACTCACTCCGCCATTATTGATTAGAATGTCAATTTTTCCAAAAAAAGAAATGGCTTTTTCTACATGATTTTTGACATTACTGAAATCAGCCAAATCAAACGGAAGAACTTCGACCTCGGCATTCAAACATTGGGCTTTCACCCGTTCGAGATTTCCAACATTACGAGCAGAAAGGATGAGTTTGCAGTTTCTCTGGCTTAATTCATATGCCAAAGCCTCCCCAATGCCACTAGAAGCTCCAGTAATCCAAACCACCTTGTTATTTATAGATGCCATTTTTTATTATAAATGTAAAAAAGTTTACCGAGTTATGACTAACTCGATAAACTTTCTTCTATAAAAATGGAAATAAAAACTATTTTTCTCTAATATAAATATCTATTGGCACACCTGAAAAATCCCAGTTGTCTCTAATTTTATTTTCAAGGTAACGTTTGTAAGGTTCTTTTACATATTGTGGCATATTAGCAAAAAACACAAACTGTGGTGTTTTCGTTGGCAATTGCATACAATATTTGATTTTCACATATTTCCCTTTAGTTGCAGGTGGTGGGTATGCTTCAATCACTTTCAACATGTATTCATTGAATTTAGAAGTAGCAATACGTTGTTGTCTGCTTTCGAAAACTTTTACAGTTGCTTCTAACGCTTTCAATAAACGTTGTTTTGTTAATGCAGAAACAAAAAGAATAGGCACATCCGTAAATGGCATTAATTCTTCTCTTATTTTCTCTTCATAATCTCTTGTTGACATGGTTTCTTTTTCGACCAAATCCCATTTGTTAACAAGAATAACAACCCCTTTTCTATTCTTTTCAGCCAACCAAAAAATACTTTGATCTTGACCTTCAAATCCACGAGTGGCATCAATTATCAAAATACAAATATCAGAGTGCTCAATAGCACGAACTGAACGCATTACAGAATAAAACTCTAAATCTTCCTTTACTTTAGCCTTACGACGAATTCCAGCTGTATCAACTAAGTTAAATTCGAAACCAAAACGGTCAAATTTTGTATCAATAGAATCACGAGTAGTACCCGCAATATCAGTAACAATATATCTGTCTTTACCAATTAATGCATTGATAAAACTTGATTTTCCTGCATTTGGACGACCAACAACTGCAAAACGAGGTAATGCAATTTCCTCTTGTGTTGGTTCTGGCTTTATAGGAAATGCATCAATTAATGCATCCAATAAATCTCCAGTTCCACTTCCAGAAATACTTGCAAAAGTGTAATATTCTCCTAAACCTAAGTTATAGAATTCAATCGCATCTTTTTCACGCATCGCGTTATCTACTTTATTTACAGCAAGTAAAACTGGCTTAGTCACTTTACGTAATAATCTTGCAACAGCATCATCCATTGGCGTGATCCCTTCTTCGACATCAACAACAAATATAATAACATCGGCTTCGTCGATTGCTAATTCTACTTGCTTACGGATTTCGCCTTCAAAAACGTCATCAGATCCACGAACGTATCCTCCTGTATCAATAACAGAAAACTCTTTTCCGTTCCACTCGCTTTTACCATAGTTTCTATCTCGGGTAACTCCCGAAACTGAATCTACAATAGCTTCTCTTCTTTGTATCAGCCTATTAAAAAGGGTTGATTTCCCTACATTAGGTCTTCCTACTATCGCAACAATGTTATTCATAATCTAATTTTCAAATATTCTGCAAAGGTAGTGTTTAATCCCGTGACTATCAATTTTTTTGATATATTAGCGCAGGCTTACCTTTTTAACTGATATAAGTTTACCACTATGGACACTAATAATGAACTAAGATTACGTTTACGATTTTATAAAGATGTTCCAGAAAGCACTGCCACAGTGCTTCAAAAATTTGAAAACTACAAAAAATCAAACTGCGACGATTTTTCTGTAAAAACGGGCGGGACGCATATTTGGCTCAATATCAAAGACAACAAAAAGTCCTATTATTCCCCACATTTACATTTGGAATTAGAGCCTAAAAACGAGAACGAAACACATATAAGAGGCTTATTTGGCCCTGACCCTACATTATGGACCTTTTTTATGTTTCTACATTTTATAATTGCCGGACTATTTTTAACGTTTAGTGGCATAGCCTATTCTGACTATGTTTTAAAAAATAGCATGACGTTCGATTTCATAGTCATTGCCCTCATGGTATTTTCATGGTTTCTATTGTATTTTATTGCAAAACAAATTCGCGAAAATGGCCATGACCAAATGAATGAATTAGAAACCCTCTTCTTAAAGATTCTAGCATCCTAATTATTACAAACCTTATCCCGTCACGAGCGAATTGTGCAAATAAAAAAATCAATATCAGAATTTCAATTCTAATATTGATTTTTTTATTTGCAAGATCTGGCAAAACCAAATGCTAGATTCTTTATTCTTGATATAACATCAAAACGATAAAACGAAAAGCTTATTGGTTGTAACCAAAACGCTTTAACATGTTGACGTTGCTTCTCCAGTTTTTATTTACTTTCACATACAATTCGATGTGGATTTGCTTTCCGAAGAATTTCTCTAAATCGGCACGAGCATCCATCCCTACTTTCTTTAGTGCAGCTCCTTTATGCCCGATAATAATTCCTTTTTGCGTTTCACGCTCCACCATAATCAAAGAACGTATTCTAATGATGTTTTCATCTTCAAAAAACTCTTCCGTTACAATTTCTACCGCGTATGGAATTTCTTTACTGTAATTCAACAATATTTTCTCACGAATCGTTTCATTTACAAAGAAACGCTCTGGCTTGTCTGTTAATTGATCTTTTGGATAATAGGCCGGTGATTCTGGTAAAAGCGAAATTATTCTTTGGAAAACTTCTGGAACATTAAAGTTCTGCAAAGCTGATATAGGATATATTTCTGCATTAGGCACTTTCTCTGTCCAAAAAGCCACTTGTTTTTCTAATTGTTCCTGATTAGAGTTGTCAATTTTATTCAACAATAATAAAACAGGTATTTTTGAATGAATGATTTTATTGAAGAACGCTTCGTCTTTTAAATCTTGCTCTCCTATTTCGACCATGTAAATTAAAATGTCAGCATCTTCAAAAGCGGACTTTACAAAGTTCATCATCGACGCTTGCATTTCGTACGCAGGCTTAATAATTCCCGGAGTATCAGACAAAATCATTTGAAAATCTTCTCCGTTTACGATCCCAAGGATTCTATGACGAGTCGTTTGTGCCTTAGACGTAATGATAGACAACCTTTCCCCTACAAAGGCATTCATTAATGTGGACTTCCCAACGTTTGGATTCCCTATGATATTTACAAAACCTGCTTTATGTGACATTTAATATATTATTTATTTTACAAAGGTAGTTATATCAAGTGAATAGATAAAATAAAACATTTTTTAAAATTTTTGTTGCAAATGATAAAATTCGTTGTACCTTTGCACCCGAAACAACGCGGGATAGAGCAGTAGGCAGCTCGTCGGGCTCATAACCCGAAGGTCACTGGTTCGAGTCCAGTTCCCGCTACTAAGTTAATTTTATTGAGATTACAAACGCACATCGCGGGATAGAGCAGTAGGCAGCTCGTCGGGCTCATAACCCGAAGGTCACTGGTTCGAGTCCAGTTCCCGCTACTAAGAAAACCTTTCAGAAATGAAAGGTTTTTTTCGTTTAATTAGATTTACAAAACAATCTCTGATTCAGATTTCGGGTACGAAGTCAGAAGACATTTGCACAGCTAACATCAGAACTCTTCGAGGAACAGGAAAAATCTTAGAAATAAACTAGTCAGAAAACTGATTATAATCGAAATCTCTTTTATTTTTGCCAAATGTTAGAAATTCTTTATCAAGACGAATATATTATAGCAATTAATAAACCAAGTGGATTATTGGTTCATAAATCATTTTATGCACGCGACGCAAAAGTGTATGCAATTCAAGAATTGAGAAATCAAATCGGAGGACAACACGTTTACCCTATTCACCGATTAGACCGCAAAACATCTGGCGTCTTGTTATTTGCACTTAATAAAGAAATTTTAAAAATCATGAATGATCGTTTTGCCGCACGCGAAGTCGAAAAAAAATATTTAGCCATTTTACGTGGTTGGCCACCCGAAGAATTAACGATTGATTATGATTTAACCAATGATGATGACATTAAGCAAAATGCAATAACCTACTTTCATCGTTTGCAAAATGCAGAAGTTGCCTTAGAGTTTAACAATCAACCAACTTCACGTTATTCTTTGGTAGAAGCGATTCCTGAAACCGGACGTATGCATCAATTACGTAAACATTTCAAACATATTTTTCATCCCATTTTAGGAAGTCGTCCTCATGGCTGCAACAAACAAAATAAATTATGGCTCGAGAATTATGACCTAAAAGGAATGATGCTCCACGCACATCAACTAATTTTTAATCACCCTATAGATAATAGTCAACTAATCTTGAATGCTAAGATTAATGAAGAGTTTAGCAGAGTAGGAACTATTCTTAATCTAGATTTAAGTAAGTATAAATAGAAAATTATTTTTTAAATTATTGTTCTATTTAAAATTTAAGATGCGCATGATAAAACACTCTAATAATCCTCAAAAAAAACCTAAGCTATTTCAATATTTCCCGCTACTAAAAAAACCCATGAAGCTCTAGCCACGCAGGTTTAATAAAACTAACTAAACTTATTCAAAACAACAAACTATATATTTAATATGAAGTTATTATTATTAATCTTCAGACACTAAAGGTCTTTCAATATCCATCGCCACATCTAACAAAATAGCAACACCTTTATCGTTTACCATTGTCATATTTAAAGTATCTAACACTGCTAATTTTCTTGATATTAATCCACTAAATTGGTTGTAAGAGATATTCATTTCTTTTAAGTTATTTAATTTCTCTAAATCAAAAGGAACTTGACCTTCCATTTGGTTTTCAAATAAACTAAGGTTCTCTAACATTGTTAACTTCGCGATTTCGGCACTTAATTTACCTCTTAGCTTATTACTGCTTAAAAGCAATGTCTTTAACGTAGCAACATCATAAAGCGAACTTGGTATTTGACCTTCCAATTCATTATTAAAAGCGGCCAACGTTTCTAAGTGTTTTAATTTTCCAATTTGAGCAGGCAATTCACCAGAAAGTCTATTCATATAAAGTTCAAGAACGACCAACTTGTTCAACTCCCCTACTGAAGATGGAATAGTTCCTGTCAATTTATTAAATGATAAATCCAAAACCACTAATTGTTTCAAATTTTCTAAAGCGGATGGTATGATACCAGATATCCCGTTTTTATGTAAATTCAGTTCTCTTAAATCACTAAGGTTAACGATTTCACTAGGTATTTCACCAGTAAGATTATTATTTGCTAAATTTATTGATACTACTTTATCTCCTTCCAATACAACACCATACCAAGTTGATATAGGGGAAGATAAATCCCACTTTGTATTCCAATTTGCTCCGTTTGTAGCATTATACAATTTCAAAAGAACTGTTTTATCAGAAACTGAAACTTCTGCCATCATTGAAACTGATGCCAAAACTGTTAGTAGTAGAGTAAAAATATTTTTCATAATCTTGAATTTATACGTTTTCGAATGATTAAATGTACATAATAAACAGATTATCGACAAATAAAATCGACGAACTACATCTTATTATTGATTTAAAGAGTGTTTTTCTTACATAATCTTGTTTTACTATTACTAAAAAATATACTACATTTGATTTGTTAATTAAAAAACTAACTCTATGGAAATCAATTTTTTAGCACTTTTAGTTGCAGCGGTATCAACATTACTCGTAGGATTTGTTTGGTATCACCCAAAAGTTTTTGGAACTATATGGATGAAAGAAGCGGGTATGACCGAAGACATAATGAAAACTAGAAACATGTCATTAATTTTTGGAATGGCAGTATTTTATGCTTTTCTAATTGCGATGACTCTTCAATTTTTAGTCATTCATCAATGGGGTGCAGTCAGTATGGTTGGAGGTGATCCAGCATTGGCAAAACCATCCTATGCTAACTTCATGGCTGATTATGGAACTGTCTTCCGCACGTTTAAACACGGCCTGCTTCACGGCTTTATTGCTGGTTTGTTTCTTGCATTACCAATTATTGGAACCAATGCATTATTCGAAAAAAGAAGTTGGAAATACACTTTAATAAATGGTGGGTTCTGGATCGTTTGTTTTATGCTAATGGGCGGTATAATTTGCGCTTGGGCATAACCATTTCCTTTTATTATACAGTTTCGCCTCTTTTAGAATAAAGAGGCGAGATTTATTTTATAGTTGCTCAATGGCTTTTGCCAAATTAAAATCTTTATCCGTTAAACCGTCTGCATCATGAGTTGATAAGCGAATATCTACCTTATTATAGACATTAAAAAGTTCAGGGTGGTGATTGTGTTTCTCAGCTATAATACCTACCTGAACTATAAAAGCGAGTGCTTGACTAAAATTCTTGAATACAAATTTCTTTTCGATTCCGCTATCATTATACTTCCAGTCTTTTAACTCTTTTAAAATAGGTTGAGCTGTGATTTCATTGTATATATTCATGATTTCCGTTTTTATTAAAATTAGTTAAAATTTGTCTAATTGCTTTGCTATTTAACTTTATATATTAATTTAGACAAATACTAACTTTTCCATCCCTTGAGCTCTACCTTTTCCTTCCAAATTTATTCTTCGGTTACAAATATTCCTTCAAATTGGGACTCTTTGGCAACAAACAACATCTTTCTTTCTAGAGATTATTTAGAAATATTAGCGATTTCAGCTCCAAAAAATGTGCAGTGCCATTTTATCGGAATGTTTCTTAATGAAGAATTGGTTGGCATAGCAGTGACGCAGTATATCAACTTAAGTGAACTACATTCCTTTGGAGAAAGAGACCATTGTCTAAAAACAATCGTACGCGACTTTGTCTTCAAAAATTTCAGTTCTAATGTATTGGTACTTGGTAACAATATGCTGACTGGGCAAAATGGATGGTGTTTTGGATCAAAATTGCCAGCATCAGAAGGATTAGCATTATTAAAAAAAGCGACAGATGAGTTAAAGAAAAATTTCCGTACAAACGGCACAAAAATACATCTTACGATTTTTAAAGATTTTGCTGAAGAGCGAATTCCATTTTTTAAAATCCCAGAGTTTAAATCCTTTTTTCAGTTTACAACCCAACCTAATATGATTTTCAACATTAGGGATTCCTGGTCTAACTTTGATGATTACATTGCAGATTTATCTAAAAAATACCGAGACCAGTATAAAAGGGCGCGAAAAAAAGCAGAAGGAATTTCGAAAAGAAAATTATCTCTCGAAGAAATCACGAGCTATAATTCAAGAATATATGCATTGTATATGAATGTGGCTAAGAATGCTCCGTTTAACACCTTTTACTTATCTGAAAACCATTTTAAAACTTTAAAAACACTACTAAAAGATAAATTTCTTTTTTACGGTTACTTCGTAGGAGACGAATTAATTGGATTCAACACACTGATAAAAAACGGAAAAGACATTGATACCTATTTTTTAGGTTATGACGAAATCTATCAACGAGAAAAAATGTTATACCTAAACATGCTCTACGACATGATTGGTTTCTCAATTAACAAAGAATACAGCCGTATTATTTTTGCCAGAACAGCATTAGAAATTAAAAGTTCAGTGGGAGCACAACCGGTGGATATGTATGGAATGATGCAACACAGCAATCCTTTTGTAAACCTTTTTGTTTCAAGAACTTTTAGCTATTTTGAACCTAAAATGGAATGGAAAGAACGAAATCCATTTAAGTAAATAAATTATTACGGAATGGCTACTTTAAACTTTTTTGGAGAAATGGACACATTCAGTTCTGTTTCTCTACCACAATATTCCCCATCTATTTGAAAACTTACTGCTGAGTTTAATTTGATATTTGCCTTATCAGTTGAAATGATCTCGATATCGCCAGATTCTACTGGTATATTACCCGCAATAATTTTAGCAAAAATGGGCAAATCTAGATTTTTTAAAAGTACCAATTCAAATTTTCCGTCATTCATAATTCCCTGAGGATTAATAACAATTCCTGTTCCGTATTTTTTAGAATTAGCTATAACTATCATTTGCGCTACACATTCAAAGATCTGACCATTAGCAGTAATTGTTGCAGAGAAAGGTTCTTCTTTCTCAACCAAAGTATTAAAAACTTGCAACGCATACCCCCATTTACCATGTATAGCACTACTCTCATAGTTTTTTATGAGTTCTGCATTTAACCCCAGATCACTAAGATGTAAACTTTTGTTGCCATTTATAACTATCATATCCATTTCCATAAAAGTATGATGAAAAGCTATTGGCAGATTATCTTCCAGTCTTTTAGGAATATTTAGATCTGTAGCCAAGCCATTAGCGGAGCCAGCAGGAATTATCCCAAAAATAACATCTACACCTTCCAATGCTTCAGCTACTAATTTTATGGTTCCATCACCTCCTGCTACAATTACTCTTTCTGGCTTGAATGTATCATATAAACCTTTAATTTTAGAAGTATCATCACCGGCTGTAGTAGTATACAACACTAAATTCAGCCCTTCCTTATCTGCAAAAACTGAAGTTGCTTCAATAATTTCTGATTTGTCAATTCCCCCCGCAACAGGATTAACAATCAATATGATATTCTTTTTCAAAGTTTTATTTCTTTTATTGATTAAAAATAATTAATTTTCAACATACTTCAAAAGTAGTAAACAAAATGAGACCGATCCTAAAATTATATCGTGGTTATGCAAATGAGCAAGAACTAATTGTGATGGGCCATGTTTTCAAACCTACCACAAAAAAAGATTACGATTTCCTTTCAAAAAACTTAAGAAATGCAAGATCCGTAATCAGTATGTTTCGAATTAAAACACAAGCAAATGCAGACGTTTACCTAGTCCACAACGATATAAAAATACATACAAAAACCTTAGTTGATGGTTACTTCAAATTTTGCATTCCGCTAGCACAAACTGAGGATTATGGTTGGATCGATTATGAAGTAAGTATCATTTATAAGAACGAAACTATTGTAACCAAAGAAAGCTATTTCCGACCGAGGATAGGTAATTTAGGAATCATATCAGACATTGATGATACATTTCTAGTTTCCTATACCCTAAATCCGTTTAAAAAATTATACCATCTCTTATTTAGGAATGTCCATTCTAGAAAAGTTTTTGAAGATGTTGTTCCACATTTCCAAGCATTAAGCTCTTCAGGAAGAACGAACGTAGGAGAACTAAATGCTTTTTTTTATGTCTCCAGTAGTGAGTGGAATTTGTACCGATTTCTTGTACTGTTTACCGAAATCCACAAATTACCCAAAGCTGTTTTACTATTAAAAGACATCAAAACAAGTCTACTGAATTTCTTATGGTCTGGAAGAGGCGGACACAATCATAAGTTTGAAAAAATAAAACATATTTTAGAATTCTATCCCAGTTTGAAGTATGTACTGATTGGAGATGACTCCCAACATGACCCTTTTTTATATGAAGCTATAAGTAAAATTTTTCCATTGACTGTGAAAGCGGTGTATATAAGACAAACGGGGGAATATAAAAAAGAGAAGGTAACGAAAATATTAGAAAATCTAGAAACGCTGGATATTTCGGTTTGCTATTTTAAAAATAGTGCCCAAGCGATTTCACATTCTAAGAAGGCAGGTTTAATTTCTTAAAAAAAGAAGTTATTCACTGCAAGGATGCAATAGCCCAGATGGCAATGAAATCCTTTTACAGCCTCGTTATATTTTTTCTTAGACTAAAAGAGCGACCAACGGAAGCTCCTTTTAGTATGTAGAAAAAAATAAACGAGACCAGAAAGGATGTAATGAACAGCTGGAAAAAGCTCCTCAAAAATTCTGAAATTACCTATTAATTAGGCTTTATCAATCTCTTCTTGAACCACTTCCCAGTCCAAAAGTAATTTATCTAACTCGGCTTTCTTTTTATTGTATGCTTTAAAGAAAGAAGCGTCTTCAATGTTTTTATTGTAATTTGAAGCTAACATTTTATCGTCATGCTGAATGTCTTTTTCTAATTGCTTAATTTGACTTTCTATTTTACTCAAACGATTCTGTAATGCTTTCCCCTTTTTTTGTTCTTCATAGGAAGCTTTATTACTGTCTTTGGGAGCGGCTGCTTTAAGCGCATCCTTCTTCTCGACTTCGCGCATATTCTCTAAATTGCGTTGCTCTAAGAAGTAGTTAACATCCCCTAAGTATTCTTTTATCTTTTGATCTCTAAATTCATAAACTATGTTAGACATTCCCTGAAGAAAATCTCTATCGTGAGAAACCAGAAGTAAAGTACCTTCATATTTTTGCAATGCTGCTTTCAAAACGTTCTTAGATTTAATATCTAAGTGATTCGTAGGCTCATCCATTACCAACACATTTATAGGTTGCAACAGCAATTTACAAAGCGCTAGACGGTTTCTTTCTCCTCCTGAAAGGACTTTTACCTTTTTCTCTACATCATCGCCACGAAAGAGGAATGAACCCAACATATCGCGTACTTTAGAACGATTGGTATCTGAAGCGGCATCTTCCATAGTTTGAAGTAACGTAATCTCACCATCCAAGTACTCCGCTTGGTTTTGCGCAAAATAACCTACTTGTACATTATGACCTAACTTTATATCTCCTTCATATTCAAATTCGTTAACAATAGCCTTAATAAAAGTTGATTTACCTTGTCCGTTTTGACCGACAAAAGCAATCTTGCTTCCACGCTCTACCAACAGTGAAATGTCTTTTAAAATGGTTTTATCTCCATAGCTTTTTGTAACATGGTCTGCTTCGATTACAACACGACCGGGAACTTTAGAAAGCGGAAAAGAGATATTCATAACAGAATTATCATCTTCATCGACTTCGATACGTTCTATTTTATCTAGCTTTTTTATCATCGATTGTGCCATGGAAGCTTTAGAAGCTTTTGCACGGAATTTCTCGATTAATTTTTCTGTCTCTTCAATTTTTTTAGCTTGATTCTTTTGTGTAGCCAATTGCTTTTCACGAATTTCATGACGCAACTCTAAATATTGAGAGTAAGGCTTGTTGAAATCGTATGCTTTTCCAAGGGAAATTTCAATTGTTCTATTAGTTACATTATCTAAAAACATTTTATCATGCGAAACAATTACTACCACACCAATATAATTACGCAAGAAACTTTCCAACCAAATGATACTTTCGATATCAAGGTGATTCGTAGGCTCATCCAGCAACAGAACATCATTAGCTTGTAATAATAATTTAGCTAATTCAATACGCATCCTCCAACCTCCAGAGAAAGTCTCTGTTTGATTATTAAAAACTTCTCTTTTAAAACCTAAACCCAAAAGAATTTTTTCAGTGTCACCAACATAGTTATAACCACCCAATAATTCAAAACGATGTGTATAATCAGATAAATCTTCAATTATTTTCGAATATTCCTCACTTTCATAATCAGTACGAGTGACTAATTGATGATTGATTTCTTCTAATTTTTTTTCTACAACTTTTATATCGACAAAAGCTTCATAAGCCTCTTCTAAAACTGTACGACCTTGCTCAAAATCAATATCCTGACGCAAAAAACCCATCCTCACATCTTTTTCTTGAGAAATCACTCCTGTATCAGGAAGAAAGTCCCCAGCCAACATCTTGAGCATTGTAGATTTACCTGCACCATTTTTACCAACAAGACCCACACGGTCTCCGGCACCCAATCGAAAGGTCACTTCTTCAAATAAATAGGAACCTCCAAACGAGACAGATAAATTGTGTATATTAAGCATGTATTATGATTTTATTCCTTTTCGAATTAGTAAATTTGTAACTCCAAAAAAAGGAAAAATTAAATTTTTTGCAAATGTTAAAAAAAGGATCCAAATTATATAGCATTTTAACAGGAACTTGTCCAAAATGTCAGAAAGAAAGTATGTATTTAGACCCAAATCCACTTCATTTGGGCAATATCTTAAAAATGAACGAAAATTGCAGCCATTGTGGGTTGAAATACCAAATTGAACCTTCCTTCTTTTATGGAGCTATGTATGTCAGTTATGGACTAAATGTAGCTATTGGAATTGCTGCCTTTATTATTTCGTATGTACTATTAAATTCATCATTAAAAGTGGCTTTTATTTCTATAATAGCTTCCCTTCTTGTTCTATTTCCAATTGTATTACGATGGTCCAGAAATATATATATTAATATGTTTGTGTCTTATGACCCCACTTTTAAGCAATAACAAAATCACCTCTCTCCTTTAGGCAGAAATCTTCTTATATTAATTTCAGAATCCAAAGGAATATTATTTTCTATGGCTTCATACAAAGCCTTAGCCATAGAAGGTCCTAGCATGACACCACGCGTACCTAATCCATTTAATATGTGTATTGCAGAGTATATGGAATGTGTTCCCACCAAGGGCCGCCTGTCTTTTACTGTCGGACGCACACCCGCAAAATGTTCAATGATTGTAAAATCACAGCTAACAATTTCTTTTATTCGCTCAATTAATTCCTGCTTCCCTTCTTCAGTAATTAGATCTGTTTTATCTTTCCAGTTGTAAGTTGCTCCCACTTTAAAAAGATCTCCACCCAAAGGCAAAATAAAAACGCTTGTATTCATGATAACGTCCAAATCAAGATCAGGAGCCTTAATTATAAACAACTCCCCTTTTGTACCGTCTAACGGTAAATGCTTGAAAAAAGGATTCGCATGCATCCCAAAACCTTCTGCAAAAATAATATGTTGGGCTTCAATATCTTTATACCGAATACCTCCAGGTATAATCTCGAGTAATTCATAATCGAATGCTTCCTCTAGGAACAAATTATTACTCACGAGATACTCCTTATACTTTTTTAATAGAACTGCAGTATCTACGTAGCCTGTCTGCAATACTTCACCATAATTATACGGCGAATCAATTCCCGAATATTTTTTTGTTATTAATTCCGTAGATAAAAATGGTGCCAAAGCAGCTTTATCTGACGCTGAAAACCAATTGTTTTGTTCTTCAATCGAAAAAAACTTCCTAAGAATCGGTTTTTTAAAGTCAACTTTAGTATTCAGTTTACCTTCCAAAACTCTATAGAACTCATTCATAACAAGCAACTGTTCTTGCGCCTGCCAAACTTCACTAAAACGTTTAAGAATAACCGGGTTATACAATCCTCCCGCAATCTTCGAAGAATTTTGGGAATTATTATCCATTACCAAAATCGTCTTATTATTGTGCAGTGCTATTTCAGCAAATCCAATACCGGCAAGTCCTGAACCTATTATTAAATAATCAATCATACTATGAAACTAACAAATAAAACAAAACACAAAGAAAGAACATTAAAAGCATCTAACTTAAAAATTAGGCATAAAAAAACTCTTATCGATTACGATAAGAGTTTCCTTTTATTTAACTAAATATGAAATTAATAATTCCACATATCTGATTCAAAATCACGAATTTTTTCTTTTACTCTCTCAGCTTCTAACAATTGATTTTGTGCATTATCTTTCATGTACTCATCAATTGCTCTATCTCCGTAAACATTTTCTTCCTTGTATATAACACTATTAAAATGTCTGGAGTTCAATATTTGGTCAAATGAGATTGGCATTGCTGAATTAGCATCATTAAAAGCTTTTGCATCATGCAAAACCTCTCTAGCCGACGGGAAGAACACCCAAAACAACTCGATATAATCCTTCTCATCATTATTCAACGTATAAACATCAGGTGTCACAGGACATATCCCCAACAAACGGTATTTTAATTCACTTTGACGTTTGTCAAAATACCAATATCCTTTAATTTTATACTGAACCACGTCTTGTGCTGTTATATCAGAAGTCAAAATGTATTCAGGAGATACTTGCAAACCTGCGTTTACTTGCTCTCTACCAGCATCTGTCATCTCTGTAAAACTTAATGCTGATTGAATATCTTTGTATGATTTTTTTGTGTTAAAATAACTATCCGAATAAACTTCCGTAATTTCTCTATTTTTCACAGCTTTAATCAGTACATCATATAACGATCGTCTGTTAGAACCAATATTTGCTGTATCTATTGGAAAATACAAAGGGAAATTTATTTTTTCACTTAGATCTATAATTTCCCAAACAGTTTTACCCATCAAAATATCTCTGTCATGCACATATCCGTAAGCCAATGGCTTATCATTGTCTGATATGAGTTGTGCTGCAGTTTTAAGACCTATCTCATCTGGTGTTTTTGCATTTAGCAAATTAGATTGTGCAAAAGAAGCAAAACCTCCAGTAATGGAAATAATAACTATTAAAAAATTTCTAACATTCATCATAATATGATTATAAGATATTGAAGTAGCCCTTAAGACCACTTGCTTATTATTGTATTTCAAAAATAACTGGAGCAGTTCTTGGCAATAAATAACTACCAGCACCAACAAGCTTAGTTTTAATTTCTGAAATCGTAACTTGATCTCCTCTTCCTGCTTTAGAAAGAACAGCTTTACATTGTGCGTTCAATTTATCTCCCTGAACAACAACTGTTCCTTGGCCTGTAACTTTTAAATTGAAACCAACAACATCTAAACCAACTTCAAAATCAAAATCTTCTAGCCTAGCACCAATTGTAGCAATCTCTAAATTTGATTTAGGTCCTTTTACTACACCTGTTTCTCCTCTAATAGTACCAGTTGGACCCGGAATACCTTTAATTCTAAATGTTTTTCTATCCGAAACTTTATCACCATTAGGAAGCGTTCCAGTAACATTAATTATTGTTTCTGTTCCTCCTCCAGGGCTCATATTGTATCTTCCACCACCTACTTTAGACAAACCAGTAGCGCTTGCTGACACATCACTATCTGCAATTCCAGCAAATGATATTGTCATAGGATTTACAACACCTCTATATACAACATTCATTTTATCAGCTGATATTGTAGCTGATTTAGGTCTGGCAACAACAACATATTTATCCTTTATAGGTAAACTTACTACTTTACCACCTTCATCAAAGTTGAAAGAACCTCCTATCGGGTGCTCTCCAATATTACCTGATCCGAAAGAAAACTTAGCTTGACCAGCCTCTGCTTGAACACTAGATCCATTAATAATAACGGATTTAGCTTTTAATGATGGATCAAATTTTCCTAATATAATCTTACCTGTAACTGCTTCACCTTGAAAAAACACTGATTTATCTAGCACTACTATAGGTTGATAAGCAGTTAAAGAAGCTGCAGCAACTAAATCAGTTTGAAACATTCCGCTCATTACATCACTTTCTGTCGCTTTTATATCTGCTTGTAATTGAGATAATTTAGTTATTGTAGCAATAAGTGGAAATCCTTTGTAATTATAATCTATCCAGGCTAATTTAGCACCTGCTTTTTCTGAGTATACCGGAGTTGTAGCAAATCTTGCTTCAATTTTTTTCATTTCAGATTCAGCAATTGCACTTCCTCCAATTTGTTTTATTTGAGCCGAATAATTATTCACTTTATCAACAAACTCTTGACCTTGTTTAGAAACTTTATCTCCAGTAAAAAACATCCTGTCAATTAAATCTCCTTTATCCATTTGTTCGTAAGGTAAATTTCCTTCTTTATCTCTTACAAAATCCTTGGTCACTGTTGTTTTTATGTTTTCTAAATAATCATTAAACTCTTTAGAAACGACTCTAATTTTTTCAACTTTTACTTTTTTATCTCCAAACTGCCCTGGTTGATCCACTGCTTTTTGAGCTAATTGTAAAAATGAACTTTCATTTCTAGTATCAGTAATTGAATTTGATTCAACAATTTTTTTATTTAATATCCCAAAAGCTGATAAAACTTCTTTCGACATATTCAAAGCTAACATTGCGATAAAAATTAAGTACATCAGATTTATCATCTTCTGTCTTGGGGTTAGTTTTCCTCCTGCCATATTTTCTAATAATTAGTTAGTTGTTTTTTGTATAGTTCGAAACTAATTACCCTTTGTTACCCATTGCAGAAAGCATTCCACCATAAACATTGTTCAATGATGATAAGTTAGTTGTCAATGACTGCATTTGTTCTTTTAATTTTAAGTTGTTCTCAAGAACTTCTTCATTGATTTGTGCATTTCTTGAAGCACTTTGCAACTGTACTTTATATAAACTGTTTAGAGACTCCATTTGCGCAGCCGCAATACTTAACTCTTCACTATATTTTTGTGTTGAAGCCATAGATTCAGCAGTTGGAGCAATACTTTTTGCCGCAGATTCAAAATTTTTGATGCTGTTTCCTAAACTCGACATTAATTCTCCGTCAATTTTAGCATCTTTCAACATAGCATCTAACTTTTGAGATAACATTCCTTGTGAATCTGAAGGCGCTTCTACTCTTTTTTTAGCCGGTCCTTTTACA
The DNA here is from genome assembly GCF_900107635.1 of Flavobacterium gillisiae. Classification (GTDB taxonomy): domain Bacteria; phylum Bacteroidota; class Bacteroidia; order Flavobacteriales; family Flavobacteriaceae; genus Flavobacterium; species Flavobacterium gillisiae. The sequence goes on along the minus strand of NZ_FNRD01000001.1, from coordinate 430,090 downwards.
CCGTTAGCTAATTCTGGATAAACCAATGTCCAATCTAACTCATCGTCAACGGGCTCAAATGCGGAAAGAGCAAAAATTAAGGCTTCAACAACCAATCCGATTGTCAACATTAAATTTCCCGTAATAATTCCAAACTCAATATGCGTGATTTTAAATAACGCACCTATAATTACTACTGCAGCCCCCATTCCATATGAGAAATTCATTGCTTTTTTACTTAATAATGCCATAATTTTTTTTGATTTAAAGGAGTTTTTTTATCTATTTTTAACTTTTTTACCGTTGCCGGTCGTTTGCAATCCCATGTAATCCTGAACAGTTCTAAATCCGATAAAACTTCGTGCAGAATCAGCATATTCGAAATCCCTTGTACTTACCTGTAGGAAATAAGCAACATCTTTCCATGAACCTCCACGAACTACCTTACGTTTGTTAGAAGCATCTAATACATTTGGATTCATTGAGGAAACATATTCATATGCATTAGGGTCATAAGAAGAATCTGTCCATTCAGAAACATTTCCTGCCATATTATATAAATTATAACCATTTGGCTCATATGATTTCGCCTCAACTGTATACAATGCTTGATCCGCTGCATAATCTCCCCTGTTTGGTTTGAAATTTGCAAGAAAGCAACCTCTGTCATTCTTAGTATAAGGTCCACCCCATGGATATGTAGCTGACTCTAAACCTCCTCTTGCAGAATATTCCCATTCCGCTTCAGTTGGTAATCTAAATGAGTTAATTAAATCACGTCCTTTTTTCTTTGATTTAATATAGCTGTTTTTATTTAATGTTCTCCAAGCACAAAAAGCTTTTGCTTGTGTCCATTTCACTCCAACTACAGGATAATCTCCATACGCTTTATGCCAGAAATAGTCATTATGCATTGGCTCATTATACGAGTATGCAAAATCTTTAATCCAAACTGTGGTATCTGGATATACTTTTACTTCTTCTGTTTTTATAAAATCTTTCCTTTTCCCAACTTTAGCTTTTGCTGCAGCTTGAATATCCATCCAAGAATATCGAAATTTCAATTTATCAACATCGATAGTTCGTAATCCGTTATAAGAAGCTTCCAATGGCAAATACATTGAATCCATAACTTCTACATAATATTCATCTGGATATAATTTAGGATCTTTGATTAACTTTACTTTTTTATTAAGTCTTCTTCCAGCATAAGGATCATCATCTGTACCAATACTATAATAGTTATCGTACATGTACTTATCGTAAGCTGTCATTTTTTCAGGATCTGAATCATTGAATGCAAAATCCCCTATACTACCAGAATTCTTACCTTTTCCTTTTCCATCTGCGGCGGTTATACCACTCATGTCTGCAAGAATAGCTAAACGCACTCTCATTGTAGAATCTTTTACCCATTCCACAAATTGACGATACTCACTATTTGTTATCTCAGTTTCATCCATATAGAATGACCTAACAGTTACTGTCTTTGTTGGCGCATCTTGTATTGAAGCTACATCATCATCAGATTTACCCATAGTAAAAGCACCACCCGGTACTAAAGTCATACCATATGGTTTTTCAGGATGCCATTTACTTCCTTTAGCTCCAACCAACTCACCTTTGTCGCCTGACTTACCACAGCCGACTAACAGTGCCAATATTGCCATAAATGCAATGAACTTCTTCATATAAATGCGGGTTATGTATTCATTATTATAAAACTTTGTAAACCTATTTATTATTTTTTAAAAAAACAATAATTTTAAACTAAACATTCTTTTTTATAAAATTAATTTAGTTGTATAAAAACCTTCCTTCTAAATGCTGTTTTTACGTTGTGCCTTCCACCATCTTTCCGGCAATTCCTGATTACATGCGCCTAAATATTCATCGTACGAACAAGGTAATAACGTATTTCTCTTTAATTTATTATTCCCATTGGAAATAAATGGTATTTCTATCCACCATCTGTCCGTTTTGTCGCTTTTATGAAAAATAAGAACTTCTTCTTCAAGAGGAACGATATATTTTATATAATTTTCTCGGCTTCCAAAAGGGTATTCATTAGATCTGTAATGATATCCTTCTATAAAATACCAAATTATCTGCGCGATTAGAACAGATTCTTGAGCTGAATTATTATGATTGAATATCCCAAATATAGACACTTTATCACTAATTCCCGCATATCTAGACAAAGAACATATCTCTTTTCCGTTAAAACCATTAGGCGCAAACGTATTAAAATTACCAGAATCAGATGATTTTACAGAATTCAAATCAAGACTAACTACATCTGCATCTCTAAATACTGGCTCCGCTAACGCAATGTTATTAGAAATCTCTCCTAACCTATAGCCGTCAAAAAACAGCTTCTCAACTAGGTCAATCTCTTCTTGTGAGTTATAATAGGTCTGATACCCTATGTTGCAATAATTAAACAGATTGTTCGGCTCATCAATAATTATTTTAGTCAAATAAGATGAAGCGAAAACCTCATCATTTTCTTTTCCAAAATCGAATTTACTGTCTATTGAAACTAAATTTACCATCTGTTCCAACTCGTCAAAAGCCCTATATAGTGCAAATGTCAAATCTTGGGAACCTCCGATAACTAAAGGTATAATTTTTTTCTTAATTAAGTTTGAAACTACTTTTCGCAAAGCAAAATAAGTGTCATCAATAGAATTCCCTGGTAGAATATCACCTAAATCAGCAATTGACGCATCCCAGTTACCCGGAAACATAGTATACAATTCTCTACGAATTGCTGATAAATCAACATTTTCTATCGTTTTACCACTACCACGGCTCTCTAAAACCCCAATTACCGCGATATTAATCTTATTTAAATCCGGAAACTGGTCTTTTGTATGAAAAACTACTTTACTCCCCAACTGCTGAGATGTCAACCCTTGAATTAATTCAAGAATTTCAGTATCAACAGCTTCTAAAAAATCAAATTCCATTCTATTTCTTTTTTGCTACAGGTTTCTTAACTGCTGGTTTTTTAGCCGCTGCTTTCTTAGCTGGTGCTTTTTTAGCAGCCACCTTTTTTGCAGGCGTCTTTTTAGCTATCATTTCTTGAACTTCTTCCAAGGTCAGTTTTGTAGCATCCACTTCTTTTGGAAGTTCAATTTTCATCTTTCCTTTGGTTATAACAGAGCGTCCCCAACGTGCTTTTTCAACTAAAATCCCTTCTTCTTCCCAGTTATGCAAAACTTTATCAATATTTTTCTGTAATTTATCTTCAATCAAGGCTTCAATATCTGATTGCGACAAATTATCAAAATTATATTTCTTACTTACATTGATAAACAAACCATTCCATTTGATAAAAGGACCAAAACGGCCAACACCTTTCTGAACACCCTCGCCTTTATAGACCGCAATAGGCGCATCAGCGATTGCTTTCTCATCAATCAATTCTTTTGCTCTATCAAAATCTACATCTAAAGGGTTTTCTCCTTTTGGCAAGGACACAAAAGCAGCACCATGACGAATGTAAGGACCATAACGACCATTACTCACCTCAACTTCTTCATCTTTATATTGCCCTAGATTTTTAGGTAGTAAAAACAAGTTTAAAGCCTCTTCTAAAGTAATGTTTCCAATATTTTGCTCCGTTAATAAACTAGCAAATTTCTTCTCTTCGTCATCTGCTTCCCCAATTTGAGCCATTGGCCCAAATTTCCCTAATCGAACAGAGACTTGTTTTCCAGTCACTGGATCTTTTCCTAGAATTCTTTCACCGCTTTCTCTTTCAGCATTTGCCTCTACATCTTTAACTATTGGATGAAATTTATCGTAGAATTCCTGCATCATCTCTGTCCAGTTCACATTTCCTTCTGCAATTTCATCAAAATCCTGCTCTACTTTTGCAGTAAAATTATAATCTAAGATATTTCCGAAATTCTTCACTAAGAAATCAGTAACAATTGTCCCGATGTCTGTTGGAACTAATTTTCCCTTATCAGAACCTGTATTCTCTTTAAGCAACTTCTCTTCTAGTTTTCCTGATTGCAAAACCAATTGCGTATAATTACGTTCCTGACCGTCAAGATTTCCTTTCTCAACATAATTTCTGTTGATAATAGTAGAAATGGTAGGCGCATAAGTTGACGGACGACCAATTCCTAGTTCTTCCAGTTTTTTAACCAAAGAAGCTTCCGTATAACGCGCCGGAGCTCTTGAGTATCGTTCCGTTGCTGTAATGTAATTATTCTGTAGTTTTTCATTGACTTTCATCGCTGGCAACATTCCTTCTTGCTCCTCTTCATCGTCATCGTGACCTTCCAAGTATACTTTTAGGAAACCTTCAAAAAGCAAGACCTCACCAGAAGCTGTAAAAATTTCACCGTGATTGTTTGCTTCAATTTTTACGTTTGTTCTTTCCAACTTTGCATCACTCATTTGCGAAGCCAAAGTTCTTTTCCAGATTAAATCATACAGACGAGCTTGATCTCTATCGATATTCACTGTATGACGCGACATATCTGTAGGACGAATCGCCTCGTGTGCTTCCTGTGCTCCTTTACTTTTATTGACAAAAGTTCGAGGCTTAGAAAATTCTTTCCCGTACGATTTTATGATTTCTGCCTCAGCAGCTTCCATTGCGTCTTTAGAAAGATTTACACTATCCGTTCTCATATAAGTTATAAGTCCAGCTTCATATAAACGTTGCGCTAATTGCATTGTAATTCCAACAGGTAAATAAAGTTTTCTTGCCGCTTCTTGTTGTAAGGTCGAAGTTGTAAAAGGTCCTGTTGGTGATTTTTTGGTTGGTTTTGTTTCTAAATCTGCAACCTTATAAGTAGAACCGATATTTTTGTTTAAAAAATCTTCTGCTTCTTTTTTAGTATTGAAATTCTTCGGAAGTTTTGCCTTGAATGATTTCCCTGATTCATTGGTAAACTCGGCAACAATAGAATAACTTGCTACTGCATTAAAGTTTTGAATATCTCTTTCACGCTCTACGATTAAACGAACCGAAACAGATTGCACACGACCTGCTGAGAGTCCGCCTTTAATTTTTCTCCATAAAACAGGAGACAATTCATAACCTACTAATCGATCTAAAACACGACGAGCTTGTTGTGCATTTACTAAATTATAATCAATCTCACGTGGATTATCAATCGCTTTTAAAATAGCGGTCTTGGTAATTTCATGAAATACAATTCGTTTTGTTTTTGCTTTATCTAAATTTAATTCTTCGGCAAGATGCCAAGAAATAGCTTCACCCTCGCGATCCTCATCACTTGCTAACCAAACCATTTCGGCTTTTTTAGCTAATCCTTTCAACTTAGTGACCAAGGCTTTCTTATCAGCAGAAACTTCATATTTAGGTTTAAAACCATTCTCTACATCTACCCCAATTTCTTTCGAAGGCAAGTCGGCAATATGCCCGTAACTTGACTCCACCTGAAAATCACTTCCTAAAAATTTCTCGATTGTTTTCGCCTTTGCAGGGGACTCCACTATTACTAAATTCTTTGCCATTGCTCTATTTTTCTTGGACAAAAGTAGAAGTTTTTTTTAAATATAGTGCTTTTGACAATTTTAAAAGTGGCATTAAAAATTAATAAGCACTAAAATAAAGGTAAGACCCATACTGTTTTCCAACAAAATACGTCTTCAAATATAACTGAAACAATTAGTCCCTAAACATTTGAATTCAGATTACTGAAAAGGACTTAATTCAAAAAATAAAGTTACAACTTACCCGTTACAACTACATTTATGCCTATTTCTTCGAGTTTCGTTTTAGTTTCGGGATCGATACCATCATCAGTAATCAAGACGTCTATTTTGTTTAAATTACATATTTTACCAAAACCCCTAATATTCATTTTTGTTGAATCAGCCAGAACTATAACTTTTTCAGCAACTTCTATCATTGCCTGATTTAGATGTGCTTCAAGTGCATTTGACGTACTTAGACCGAACTCTAAATGAATCCCATCAGTTCCTAAAAACAATTTATTACAAGAAAATTGTCCTAAAATAGCCTCAGCAATAGGTCCAACTGCAGAAGTGGAACTGTTTCGAATATCTCCGCCTAACTGAATTGTATCAATACTTGGTTCTTTACAAAGTTCCAACGAAACCTTTAATGACGGCGTAAGCACTGTCAACTTATTAAACCCTGTAATAATTCGAGACAAATAATGAATATTAGAACCCGAACCTAATATGATATAATCGTTATTACTTATATACTTTAATGCCTCTAAGGCAATTTGCTTTTTCTGCTCTACCTGTAAAGCCTCCTTGTCACTTACATCTCTTTCAAAAGCATAAATAGGCTGCTTGCTAGCTCCTCCATGCGTACGATGCAAAAGCTTTTCGTTTTCCAAAAAATTCAAGTCCTTTCGTATGGTTACGGTTGAAACATTATGCGTTTCACACAAATCTACCACATTCACATATCCTTTTTGATCTAACTCCCTAAGTATATCCTCTTGTCTTCTATTGATTATAGTCATAATAACTCCTAATTATTTAATATTGGCCGCATTTAAAGATACAAAAATAAAATTTATTAATAAATTTCATTTAGTTTAATTTAGTTTCGTTTAATTTCATTATGTTTGCAATTCGAAAGCATACGGAACCAAAAAACAATAAACATTACACACAATGAAACTATCTGAACAATTAACAAAACTAAAACAAACTCCAGAATGGGATGTAATCATCATTGGTGGAGGCGCTAGCGGACTTGGTACTGCACTTGATGCTGCCAGCAGAGGATACAAAACCGTTTTGGTTGAAGCAGTAGATTTTGCTAAAGGAACTTCTAGTAGAAGTACTAAATTAGTTCACGGTGGCGTACGTTATCTTGAACAAGGTGACATATCTCTTGTTAGAGAAGCACTTAAAGAGAGAGGCTTAATGGCGCAAAACGCTGGGCATCTTGTTAAAAATCAATCTTTCGTTATTCCCAACTACAACTGGTGGGGTGGTTATTTCTACACCGTGGGTCTTACCATTTACGACATGCTTGCAGGTAAATTAAGCTTGGGGAAATCTAAATATATTTCGAAGAAAAAAACAATTGAACTACTTCCTACAGTTGAACAAAAAGGATTAATTAGTGGCGTTATCTATCAAGACGGTCAATTTGACGATTCGCGTTTAGCTATTAATATCGCGCAAACCGCAGTAGAACACGGCGCTTGCCTTTTAAACTATACTAAGGTTGTTAATTTACTAAAAGACGGCAACAATCAAGTAACTGGAGTTCAGGTTAAAAATCAAGAAACAGGAGAATTATTTGAATTAAAAGGGAAAGCGATAATAAATGCAACTGGTGTATTCACCAATGCAATAATGAAGCTAAACGATACTGTTTACAAAAAATACATTGTACCTAGCCAAGGAATCCACCTTGTTTTTGACAAATCATTCTTACCGAGTGATCACGCCTTGATGATTCCGAAAACAAGTGACGGAAGAGTTTTATTTGCAGTGCCTTGGCACGATAAAATTGTTGTAGGAACAACAGACACTTTAATAAAAAGTCATAGCTTAGAACCTATAGCACTAGAAAAAGAAATTGAATTTGTACTTGAAACTGCACAAAGATTCTTGGCAAAAAAACCTACTCGCGCAGATGTATTATCTGTTTTTGCTGGACTCAGACCTCTTGCAGCACCAGAAAAAGAAGGAAAAAGCACCAAAGAAGTTTCTAGAAGCCATAAAATAATTGTTTCAGAAACAGGATTAATCACAATTACTGGAGGCAAATGGACAACTTACAGAAAAATTGCCGAAGACATTATTGACAAAGCAATCACAGTTCGTCATTTACCTAAAAAAGAATGTAAAACAGAACATATTCCCATTCACGGAAACATCATAACCACTACTCTTGATCGCAAAAACCATTTATACATTTACGGAACTGATATCCCTAAAATAATAGAACTTCAAAATCAAGAACCCAAATTAAAAGAAAAGCTACACCCAAATTACGACTACACTCTTGCAGAAGTAGTATGGGCTATACGACACGAAATGGCCAGAACTATAGATGATGTTCTATCGAGAAGAGTACGTCTTTTATTCTTAGACGCTCGTGCAGCTCATGAAGCTTCAGACAAAGTTGCAAAACTACTTGCTAAAGAACTCGGGCATGACGACGCTTGGATAGAAGAACAAGTTGCTCAATTCAAAATACTCGCAAACGGTTTTCTTTTAACCGAATTTAAGTCCAATTAATTAACTCCTCTATACAATACTAACCAATATACAATAACCATGAAAAACAAATTAATCTTGACTTTAGACCAAGGAACCACCTCCTCTAGAGCTATCGTCTTCAACCATGACGGAGAAATTGTAAGTATTTCTCAAAAACCTTTCGAACAGATATTCCCTAAACCGGGATGGGTAGAACACGATCCTAATGAGATTTGGTCTTCTCAGATTAGCTGCGCTGCTGAAGTTATTGCCAAAACAGGAATTTCAGGAAAGGAAATAGCTGCAATTGGAATTACCAATCAACGCGAAACAACAATAGTTTGGGATCGAGAAACTAGCGAACCTTTATACAATGCCATTGTTTGGCAAGATCGCCGAACAGCAAAATATTGTGACGAATTAAAAGCAGCCGGCCATGCAGAGATGATTCAAAAAAAGACAGGACTAGTTTTAGACGCTTATTTTTCGGGAACAAAAGTAAAATGGATTTTAGATAATGTACCCGGAGCACGTGAAAAAGCGGAACAAGGAAAACTATGCTTCGGAACTGTAGACACTTGGTTAATCTGGAAACTAACACGAGGCAAAATGTTCATGACCGATGTATCTAATGCAAGCAGAACCTTATTATTAAATATTCATACATTAGAATGGGATGCTGAATTACTTGAATTATTTAATATACCAAGAGCTATGTTACCAGAAGTGAAACAAAGCAGTGAAATATACGGAGAAACCTGTACTACGCTTTTTTCGACAAAAATCCCAATTGCAGGTGTCGCAGGAGATCAACAGGCGGCACTTTTTGGACAATTATGCACTAAACCCGGAATGGTAAAAAACACCTACGGAACAGGTTGTTTTATGTTAATGAATACTGGTGACAAACCTGTTTATTCTAAAAACAATCTACTAACAACAGTCGCATGGAAAATCAATGGCAAAGTAACATACGCCCTAGAAGGAAGTGTTTTTGTAGGAGGAGCAGCAGTACAATGGTTGCGAGACGGTGCGAAAATGATTGATTCAGCCGAGGACATCGAAGCCCTAGCAGCGAGCGTTCCAGACAATGGAGGTGTTTATTTTGTACCTGCTTTAACAGGACTAGGCGCTCCATATTGGGACCAATATGCCCGAGGAGCAATTCTAGGTATTACTAGAGGAACTACAAACGCACACATAGCGCGTGCAACACTAGAAGGAATTGCTTTTCAAGTTTGCGATTTAGTAAAAGCGATGGAAGCAGATTTTGGTAAGAAAGGGACAGAACTAAGAGTCGATGGCGGTGCCGCTGTAAATAATTTACTAATGCAATTTCAATCAGATTTGTTTGGCTTTAAAGTAATAAGACCTAAAATGCTAGAAACAACAGCACTAGGCGCCGCCTACCTAGCTGGACTGGCCGTAGGTTACTGGAAAAGCGTAGACGAACTACAACAACAATGGTCCATTGATCGAGAATTTTCTCCAGAAATGCCTAAAGAAGAAGTAGATGAACTAGTGAAAAACTGGGATAAAGCAGTTGGACGTGTTGGAAACTGGATTGAAGATTAATTGTAAATCATAAAAAAAACACTGAAAAATGACACCATTTATAGCAGAAATAATAGGCACAATGCTACTTATCTTATTAGGTAACGGAGTAGTTGCAAACGTAGTCCTTAAAGACACCAAAGGAAATAATTCAGGATGGATCGTCATTACCACGGCATGGGCATTTGCCGTTTTTGTTGGGGTAGCAGTGGCAGGCCCTATAAGCGGCGCCCATTTAAACCCTATAGTAACACTCGGACTAGCACTTGTGGGCAAATTTGCTTGGAGTCAAGTAGTCCCTTACATTATCGCTCAAATGATTGGAGCTATGTTAGGCGCTTTCTTAGTTTGGCTTTCGCACAAAGATCATTTTGCCGCAACCGAAGATGAAGCTGGAAAATTAGCTTGTTTTAGTACAGGCCCGGCGATCAGAAATTACACTTCTAATTTAATTAGCGAAATCATAGGTACCTTCGTTCTTATTTTTGTGATTTTTTACCTCGCAGGACCAGATGTACACATTGCAGCTGCGGCTGACGCCAAAATAGGATTAGGATCAATAGGCGCTTTGCCTGTTGCAATTTTAGTATGGGCTATTGGATTAAGTTTAGGTGGCACAACTGGATATGCTATCAATCCTGCTAGAGACTTAGGTCCTAGAATTGTTCATTCTTTACTCTTTAAAGGAAGTAGTGACTGGAGCTACTCCTGGGTACCAATTGTAGGTCCAATTATAGGATCTAGCCTTGCAGCATTATGTTATTTAATGCTTAGTTAAAACCGCTCCTAATAAATTAAAATAAAATGAAGAAATTTATAATTGCCGCTATAATCTCACTTACAGGGTTAGCTGGATACGCTCAAAAATCAACAGTTTCAGACACAATACTTACCTCTAAAGAAGAAATAAAAAAATCTCGATTAGACTTTAATGTTAATCTTAGAACTAGCCATTTATGGAGAGGGCTTGTCATCAATGACGGGATGACCGCTACTGGATACATTCATTACGCCTTAGACAAAGAACAAAACTTTACAGTTGGACTATGGGGAGGAGCAGGATTTGATGGGAAATACACTGAAATAAATTACTTCGTTCAGTACCAAAAAAATGATTTTTCAATCGGTTTGTGGGATCTATTTAACACAACAGGCATTACCACCCCAAGAGTGTTTAACTACGACAAACTTACCACCACACACATCATTGATTTAAGAACTTCCTATCGTTTCCCAAAAACCTTTCCTTTACGCATTGAAGCTGATGTATTATTATATAGTGGCTTAAACGATCGTGAACTTAATAGCAGCAATGACTATCGTAGTAGAAACTCTACCTATGTAGAATTAAGTTATCCGTTGATTAGAGATCAAAAAGTAAATCTAAATGTATTTATGGGGGCTGCTTTTCCTATTAATGGAAGTAAGCACTTATATACCAACAAAGCACAAAGTGATTTTGACATCGTAAATACAGGTATGACAGTCACTAAAAACATTGAAATATTTCATTATCAACTACCTGTTTCGGCAACTGCAATGTGGAATCCCGCTAATAAAATTGCAAGAATTCAACTAGATGTGAACCTATTTTAAACTTTACCGTAGTATTTAATTTTGTAGGCAAAACTCTCTTTTAGAAATAAAAGGGAGTTTTTTTATTCCTAAAAGAGTAAGTTACACTTAGTCACCCTACAGCAAAAACACTCAATAAAAAAATAGCTTTCATGCAGTATAGAAGCAACTATAAAGAAGCTCTTTCTGGAACTTTGGAAACATTATTTTTTACGAGGACTTACAACGGAAAGGCGGAAGCAGCTCTATACTATAATATTAAGCTGCATTACAAATAAAAACCAAAAACATTGTTAAATCTTTATCTGACATCTTGTCACATCTATTGCAATTGCCTTATCTTTGTGCCTTGAAAAAATATGATGGAAAAGATAATTGAAGAAAGCAAACAAGGCGAAAGTCTTGTACTGGAAAACAAACCCGAGAATACTAAAAAACTATTTATAGAAAGCTATGGTTGTGCGATGAATTTTTCGGACAGCGAAATTGTAGCTTCAATACTATCAGTTAACGGATACAATACTACTCAAGTTCTAGAAGAAGCCGATTTGGTTTTAGTAAACACTTGTTCAATTCGTGATAAAGCGGAGCAAACAGTTAGAAAAAGATTAGAGAAATACAATGCCGTGAAACGCATAAACCCAAAAATGAAAGTTGGGGTTTTGGGTTGTATGGCCGAACGTTTGAAAGACAAATTCCTAGAAGAAGAAAAAATTGTAGATCTTGTTGTAGGGCCTGATGCCTACAAAGACTTACCGAATTTATTAGCAGAAGTCGAAGAAGGACGTGACGCCATCAATGTTATTTTGTCGAAAGACGAAACCTATGGGGATATTTCACCAGTTCGATTGATGAGTAATGGCATAACTGCTTTAGTTTCCATCACTCGTGGTTGTGATAACATGTGTACTTTTTGTGTGGTGCCTTTTACTCGCGGACGCGAACGCAGTCGTGAGCCCCAAAGTATAATGAAGGAAATTCAGGACTTATGGGACAAAGGCTTCAAGGAAATCACTCTTCTTGGACAAAATGTAGACAGTTATCTTTGGTATGGTGGCGGATTGAAAAAAGATTTCGCAACCGCTTCTGAAATGCAAAAAGCAACTGCCGTTGATTTTGATCAATTATTAGAAATGGTGGCTGTTGGATTTCCAAAAATGAGAATTCGTTTTTCGACCTCCAACCCACAAGACATGCACGAAAGCGTTTTGCACGTAATTGCAAAACATCCTAATATTTGCAAACACATTCATTTACCAGTTCAGTCAGGAAGCAATAGAATCTTGAAAGAAATGAACCGTTTGCATACTCGTGAGGAATACATGACTTTGATTGACAAAATAAGAACTATAATTCCGAACGGATCTATTTCTCAAGATATGATTGCCGGATTTCCAACGGAAACAGAAGAAGACCATCAAGATACTTTGAGCTTAATGGAGTATGTGAAATATAACTTTGGTTATATGTATTCCTACTCTGAAAGACCTGGAACATTGGCAGGAAGAAAAATGGAAGACGATGTAACCGATGAAATCAAAGCTAGAAGATTACAAGAAATTGTAGACTTGCAACAAAAACATGCCTGGTCACGCTCTGAGGAGTTTATTGGCCAAACCGTAGAGGTTTTGGTCGAAAAAGTTTCAAAAAAATCTACTGAAGAATTTTCTGGAAGAAACTCACAAAGTATCACAGTAGTTTTCCCAAAAGAAGAGTACGCTATTGGTGACTTTGTAAATGTAAAAATAACATCTTGTACTAGCGGAACTTTGAAAGGGGAAGCAGTAGGATTTAGTGAAATGAATTAAAAAAAGTGTAAAGTTTAAGATTTAAAGTTTCCCTCTATTGGCCGACTTTAAACTTTAAACAAAACAACTTTAAACAATATAGAACATGGATACAGTTCAAGCTATAAAACAACGATTTGAGATTATCGGTAATGACTCAAAGCTTAATCGTGCAATAGAAAAGGCCATTCAGGTTGCTCCTACTGACATTTCAGTATTGGTTGTAGGTGAAAGTGGTGTTGGAAAAGAAAGCATTCCAAAAATTATACATTCCCTTTCGCACAGAAAACACGGGAAATACATTGCTGTAAACTGTGGTGCTATACCGGAAGGCACAATTGACAGTGAACTTTTTGGTCATGAGAAAGGCGCTTTTACAGGTGCAACAAGTACTCGTGAAGGTTATTTTGAAGTTGCTGATGGTGGAACTATTTTTCTTGATGAAGTAGGTGAGCTCCCATTAACAACTCAAGTTCGATTACTTCGTATTCTAGAAAATGGCGAATTTATGAAAGTTGGTTCTTCACAGGTTCAAAAAACAGATGTGAGAATTGTAGCCGCTACTAATGTCAATTTATTTGACGCTATCGAAAAAGGGAAATTCAGAGAAGACTTATATTACCGTTTAAGTACCGTTGACATTCTGCTGCCTCCATTGCGAGACAGAAAAGATGATATTCATTTATTATTCAGAAAATTTGCTGCTGATTTTGCCTTCAAATACAAAATGCCTCCATTAAAACTGGACGAAGGTGCTGTGCAAGTATTACAAAAATTTCGCTGGAGCGGAAACATACGTCAGCTGCGAAATGTTGCTGAACAAGTTTCTGTTTTAGAAACCAATCGCGACATTACCGCGGCTGTTTTACAATCATATCTACCTTCTGAAGGAAGCAATTTACCTTCGGTGATAAAAGATAAAAAAAGCGAGAGCGATTTTAGCAACGAAAGAGAAATTTTGTACAAAGTTCTTTTTGACATGAAAAGTGATTTACATGATCTAAAAAAATTGACTTTAGAATTAATGGAAAATGGCAGTTCTAAAGTTCAGGAAACCAATAAAAACCTGATTACAAAAATATATGGATCTAAAGAAAATGACAATGAAATTGATTTTGAAGAAGAACCAAGAACAGCATTGATCTCCAGCCAAAGCAACGAAGGGAACTATCAGGAGAATGACGATAATTATCTTTTTGCAGAAACTGTAGAAGAGGAAGAAGAAGTATTGAGATTAGAACAAAAGGAAATCGAAATGATTAAAAAATCATTAGAAAAAAACAAAGGAAAAAGAAAAGCAGCAGCTGATGAGTTAGGTATTTCGGAAAGGACCTTGTATAGAAAAATCAAACAATTCGATTTGTAACACAAATAAAACGTCAAAAATCAATTCTACAATCCAAATTAGTATATTTGGCAAAATTAGAATTTTCAATAATAAATATGAAAAAAATATATTCTTTACTAGCCCTATTTTCGTTATTTATTTTAACTAGCTGCTCCGTATACAACTTCACGGGAACCGGCAAGATCGATGCAAAAACATTTCAAGTTAACTTTTTTCAAAACAATGCAGAGTTGATTGAACCTGGAATTGACAGAACATTTACACTTGCCTTACAAGATCTTATCCAAAATCAAACTAATCTAAATTTAGTAAAAAACGGCGGAGATTTAACTTATGAAGGCGAAATCGTCGATTATAGAATAAGCCCAATGACTGCGACCGCAGATCAACAAGCTTCTCAAAACCGCTTAAAAATTAGAGTAAACGTAAGATTTACTAACAGAAAGAAGGAAGTCGATAATTTCGAAAAAACGTTTGAATTCTTTTATGATTATCCAGCTGCCCAACAACTTTCTGGCTCTACTTTAAACAGTGCTATTGAAGTGATTTATGAAAGAATCACGCAAGACATATTTAATGAATCTCTCGCAAAATGGTAATCACACTTTGCTATTCGATTTAAAAAATCTGAAACCTAAAAATGAACGTAACTGCTTATACATCCTTAATCAATAAACCAAACACTATTTCTGAGGCGCAAACTTTAGCTTTAGAAAAAGTATTGGATGAATTTCCTTTTTTTCAAAGCGCAAGAGCTTTGCGATTAAAAGGACTATACAACCAAAATAGTTTTAAGTATAATTTTGCCTTAAAAGTTACTGCTGCACATACAACTGACAGAACGGTATTGTTTGATTTCATAACTTCAGATAGTTTTATCGCTATTCAAAAAGAATTGTATGATAAAAAAGAGCTTGAACTTTTGGACATCGATGTCATTGACGGCGAAATAATTACCTTTCAAGAGAAAATAGAGCCTAAAAAGAACACATTAGAACAATCGATTCTAACCTCTATAAAAGAATCCTCTGCTGTTGAATTAAGAACTGACTTAAATCCTACTGAAGAGAAACTAGCCATCGGTACGCCATTAGATTTTTCTAAGAACGAGCAACATTCTTTCCAAGAATGGCTTCAACTATCGAGAACACAGCCTATCGATAGAAGTAACGAAAAAATAAACGTTCCAAAACCAACACCACAAAACGAAGGTCAAAAGAAAAAAGCCGCATTAATCGATAAGTTTATTGAAACCAGCCCAAAGATCTCCCCCGTTAAACATGGAGTAGCATCTACGGTTCGAATTGATATAAATAAGGACGATCATTCTTCACTAATGACTGAAACTTTAGCCAGGGTATATTTAGAACAAAAAAAATATCAAAAAGCGATTCAAGCTTATGAAATATTAATTTTGAAATATCCAGAAAAAAGTAGTTTCTTTGCAGACCGTATAGCGGATATTAAGATTTTACAACAAAATAATAATTAAACAATGAGCACATTTTCAATTTTTTTAGTTTTAATAACAATAGTTTGTTTTCTATTGATTGTAGTAATAATGGTTCAAAACCCTAAAGGCGGTGGATTATCATCTACAATAGGTGGTTCTCAAATGTTAGGTGGAGTACAAAAAACAACTGACTTTTTAGACAAAAGCACTTGGACATTGGCTACAATACTAATCGCATTAATATTATTATCAAGTTTAAGCTTCACAGGAACATTAAGCGATACGGATTCTAAAATTATTGACAACACAGAAACTGCAGCTCCAGTTGCACCTGTTACACCAATACAAGACGTACCAGCTACAAAATAATTCATCACATATATTATAAAAAATGCCAGCCTGACAAAGCTGGCATTTTTTATAAGAAATTATGTCAGTTTAATAAGGGTGGCATAATTTCTGACTTTCAATACACACTAATATAATTAAAAAATAAAATCATGGCTTTAAACATTAAACCACTTTCTGACCGCGTTCTTATAGAACCAGTAGCTGCTGAAACTAAAACTGCGTCAGGGATTTTTATTCCAGATACTGCTAAAGAGAAACCACAAAAAGGAACTGTTGTTGCAGTTGGGAATGGTACAAAAGAACATACAATGACTGTAAAAGTTGGAGACAGCGTTCTTTACGGAAAATATGCTGGAACTGAATTGAAATTAGAAGGTAAAGATTATTTGATAATGAGAGAAGATGATATTCTTGCAATAATATAATTGCATAAATAAATCTAAAATAATACAGGCAAGTCGTAACTTGTCTCTTCAAAAAATTAAACAAAATAAAAGAAATGGCAAAAGATATAAAATTTGATATAGAAGCTCGTGACGGATTAAAACGTGGCGTTGATGCATTAGCAAATGCAGTTAAAGTTACACTAGGACCAAAAGGTCGTAATGTAATTATTGGAAAATCATTTGGTGGACCAACAGTAACAAAGGATGGAGTTACTGTAGCTAAAGAAATTGAATTGAAAGACCCGTTAGAAAACATGGGAGCTCAAATGGTAAAAGAAGTAGCGTCAAAAACCAATGATTTGGCAGGAGATGGAACTACAACTGCAACTGTTTTAGCGCAAGCAATTGTAAAAGAAGGATTAAAAAACGTTGCAGCAGGAGCAAATCCAATGGATTTGAAACGCGGTATCGATAAAGCAGTAGAAGCTATTGTTGCTGACTTAGCGAAACAATCTCAAGTGGTAGGCACTGATTCTGATAAAATAAAACAAATTGCCTCTATCTCTGCTAATAATGACGAAGTAATCGGTGAGTTAATCGCTGCTGCTTTTGCAAAAGTAGGAAAAGAGGGTGTTATCACCGTTGAAGAAGCAAAAGGAACAGATACTTATGTAGATGTTGTAGAAGGAATGCAATTTGACAGAGGATATCTTTCTCCGTATTTTGTTACCAATTCTGAAAAAATGGAAGTAGAATTAGAGAATCCTTATATCTTGTTATACGACAAAAAGGTTTCTTCTCTAAAAGAATTATTACCAGTTCTTGAGCCAGTTGCTCAATCTGGAAAACCATTATTAATTATTGCTGAAGATGTAGATGGTGAAGCACTATCAACATTGGTTGTAAATAAATTACGTGGAGCTTTAAAAATCGCTGCTGTAAAAGCACCTGGTTTTGGAGACAGAAGAAAAGCAATGCTTGAAGATATCGCTATTTTAACTGGCGGAACTGTAATCTCTGAGGAAAGAGGATATACTCTTGAAAACACTACTTTAGAAATGTTAGGTACTGCTAAAAAAGTAACTATCGACAAAGACAACTCTACGATTGTAAGTGGAGCTGGTGAAGCTGACATGATCAAAAATCGTGTAAACCAAATTAAAGGTCAAATGGAAGCTACAACTTCTGATTATGACAAAGAAAAATTACAGGAACGTTTGGCTAAATTAGCTGGTGGAGTTGCTGTTCTTTATGTTGGTGCTGCTTCTGAAGTAGAAATGAAAGAGAAAAAAGACAGAGTTGACGATGCATTACACGCAACGCGTGCTGCTGTAGAAGAAGGAATTGTTGCTGGTGGTGGTGTTGCATTATTAAGAGCTAAAAATGTATTAAGCGCTATAAAAGCAGACAATGCAGATGAGGCAACAGGAATACAAATTGTATCTCGCGCTGTTGAAGCTCCATTAAGAACTATTGTTGAAAATGCAGGTCTTGAAGGTTCTGTTGTTGTTGCAAAAGTAGCTGAAGGAACAGGTGACTTTGGATACAATGCAAAAACTGATGAGTATGTTGACATGCTGAAAGCTGGTATTATCGATCCTAAAAAAGTAACTCGTGTAGCATTAGAAAACGCAGCCTCAGTTGCTGGAATGATTTTGACTACTGAATGTGCTTTGATTGACATTAAAGAAGATAATGGTGGCGGAAACCCAATGGGTGGAGGTATGCCGGGAATGATGTAATATCAAACTATTTTACATATAAAAATCCGTTCTGTTTAATTACAGAACGGATTTTTTATTTATACTGATATGCTGAAAGCCGGAATATTAATCCTAAAAAAGCAATATGTATAGCATCATAAAATCCTACGTCAGTTATTACAATGACATTAACCAATGAATGTGCTTTGACTGATATCAAAGAAGAAAACTGCAACGGACTACAAATAGGTGTCGATTAACCAGAACCGCATAATATCAAAACGTTTACATGAAAAATCCGTCCTGTTTAATAACGGAACGGATTTCTTATTTATATCACTATATGAAGAACACTACTGATTCTTCGTTTTCTATATATCTTTTTATTCTTCAGCTACTGTACTTTTTTTAGCTAATTTAAGCAGTACGGGAGAAAGTGTTAAAACCACTAAACCAATAATTATTAATTCAATATGGTTCTTTAAATCTATTTGATAATTGTCTAGTAAAAACCCATATAAATAATGACCTGCAAAAATTAATGTAAAAGACCAAAGGAAAGAACTTACGACATTGTAAAACATAAACTTCTTTTTATCCATAGTTACAATACCTGCTACAATAGGAGCAAAAGTTCTGAATATAGGTAAGAATCTCGCGAAAATAATAGCCCTACCTCCATGTCTTTCGAAGAAATCTTTGGATTGCACAAGATATTTTTTCTTAAACCAAAAAGTATCCTTTTTATTATACAGATAATATCCGCTTTTAGACCCAAACCAATATCCAACTATATTACCTAAAATACCAGCGATTGCAATAGCAGTTGATAAAATAACTACGTTAATAAAATCACTACTTATAAAAAGTACATTTTCTATCAACTCTCTATTATAAATTCCCGCCAAAAAAAGCAAACTATCACCAGGTAAAAAGAACCCAGCAAACAGACCTGTTTCCGCAAATATGATAAATAACACAATATAAATCCCTAGTTTTACTCCATTTACATCAAAGTGAATGTAAAAAAGCGGGTCTATTAAATTCTTCCAATCAAAACTATTCATTCTTTGGGGTTTAACGCTTAAATTATTAATGCGTGAAAGTAGGTATAAATTATATTAACCACAATTTATTGCATAATTTTAAAGTTTAATTAACGCTTAAATGACCATTTAAAATGACTTGGTCCTGTAAATAGTTATCGCTTTTAATAATTAAATATTTTTGACCACAGAAGTTTGGAATTAACACGTTCGTATTCTCTTTTTTTTTAGGTAAAAAACACCCGGAATTATCTCCAAAACAAAAGCCCAAAGATTTCTCTTTGGGCTTTTGTACTAAATTACATCTATTCAAAATTTAGAGCTCAAATTCCTGTCCCATTAAAGGCACAGAACAATCAAATCCATAAACCTCTTTTATTTTTATTCGAAGTTCATCTGCAGGCTGGTTTTCACCATGAACTAAGAATACTTTTGCAGGTTTGTTTTCCAATACTGAAAGCCAGTTGAGTAGTCCTTTTTGATCTGCATGAGCAGACAGCCCTTCTATTTCTAGAATACTTGCTTCAACAGGATAATATTTTCCATAAATTTTGACTTCTTTAGCTCCTTCTAATAACTTTCTTCCCCTTGTTCCTTCTGCTTGATAACCCACAATAATTACGGTGGTTTCGGGCACACTGATGTAGCGTTCTAAATAACTCAAAATCCTTCCGCCAGTCACCATTCCGCTTGCGGCAATAACTACTTTTGGCCGTTTATTATAGATTGTATCAATCGTTTCCTTATAATCAGTAATCATGGTAAACATTTTATTTATCGCTATACAGTCTTCTAAAGATACCTTATGCCACTTTCTGTTTTCAAAAAAAATGTCGAAAGCACTCACTCCCATAGGCGAATCTACTATGTAAGGCATGTCAGGGATTTTACCTTCTTCTTTGAGTTGCCACAGTAAATACATGATCATTTGTGCGCGCTCCACTGCAAAGCTTGGTATAAAGACCGTGCCTCCCTTGTTGAACGTGTTGTTAATATACGTTTCTAATTCTAACTTAGGATCAGTATCAGGATGAATTCGATCTCCATAGGTACTTTCCAGAAAGACATAATCTGCTTTTTTGGGTTTTGTTGGCGGATACATTAAAACGTCGTTATCTCGACCAATATCACCTGAAAAAACTAATGTTTTATTTTCGATCGTTAACTCAATACTACATGCTCCAATGATATGTCCAGCATTGATAAAAACAGCCGAAATTTCAGCATCTAAAGGCACAGGCTTATTTTCATTAACGACTCTGAAATGTGGAAAAACTTTTCTTGCTTGTTCCACGTTATATAGCGGCTCTGCCACTTCGTGCTTAGAATATTTTTCCTTGTTCGCTCTTTCAGCTTCTTCTTCCTGAATTTTACCACTGTCCAAAAGAATAAGCTCAGCAATTTCTTTTGTAGGTCCTGAACAATATATTTTACCTTTAAATCCTTGATCCACTAACCTTGGCAACCAACCACAATGATCTAAATGCCCATGCGTAAGAAGAACAAAATCAATAGACGAAGCTAAAACCGGCAAAGGCTGCCAATTCAGTTCCCGTAAAGGCTTTATTCCCTGAAATAGTCCGCAATCTATCAGAATGCGCACTCCATTGCTTTCAATTAATGTTTTTGAACCTGTCACGGTTCCTGCCGCTCCAATAAATTTTACTTTCATGACCCAGTTTTTAAGGTTAAAAAATCAAACCAATATTTATTTTAAATACATCTGACTAACTCTCTTACTTCTTTTAAAACATTTTTAATCCTATTAGCGCTCAAACCAATTTTATCCAAATGTTCTGAATTATTTATTAGTTCTTTTGCTAAGATTACATCCAATATTAACAATTTATCTTTTTCTGCCAAAGACAATGTAGTAAGACAGGTCACAGGGTAAAGACAATCAATATCATTTTTAGTTTTCAAATTATTACCTTTCGGATAATCCCAACTCAATAAATTCATACCCGAACATTTTGCAAAATCTACCGCATCAGACGTAAATCGATTATTAGTTACTATCCAGCACTTTGAAATCGTTTCGTTTTTTGAGAAGACGATCTGTTTTCTTTCTTTCAAATCATTAAATCTAGAAAAAACATACAAGGGAACTTTGACGTCAGACTTCATTTCTCTAGCAGAATGAAATTTACATTCAACCATTTCCAGCGCATCGCCTTTCTTAATCAAAATATCAATTTCATGAGAAACACATTTGCCAGGCAAAGTTAAATTGGTGGTTGTATGATAGCCTTCAGCATCAAAAAGTCGAGCGATATATTTTTCGAAGAAAAAACCGGCAGGCCCCAACAACTGCAACCCCGACCTTAAATTATATCGGGCTGCATGTGAGTTCGCCTCCTTTTTTAGTAAAACGAAAGCGCGTTTGTATATTTTTTTTGTAGAAATTCCGTCATAGATTTCCTTGCTAATTTTATGCAAGATATCCTCAACTACCAAATCGTCTGCACCAGATTTCATTAGTGACTTTCTGAGTTTCTCAGGGTCAAAATCAACAATATCACCGGAATGTTTAATTATCTTCATATATACAAAATACTGATTGTTAAACAACTAAGCCTACTTAAAGGTACACAAAACAAATCGAATATTGAGCTTTATATTACAAAATCATGAATAGATAATTAAAAACAACTAATTGAATTATAAAATTGGAATCACATCAACTTCCACCTTTACTTTATGTTCTCCTGAACTAAAAATAATTCCTTTTAATGGAGAAATATCGGAGTAATCTCGACCATAGGCAGTAACAATATGGCGTTCACCTGATATTATATTATTTGTAGGATCAAATTCACACCAACCCATTTCAGGCACGTAAACGGAAACCCATGCATGAGATGCATCAGAACCTTGTAGCTTAACTTTACCTTTTGGAGGAAGAGTCTCTAGATAACCACTTACGTAGCGAGCCGCAAAACCCAAGCTTCTAACACAAGCAATCATTAAATGGGTAAAATCTTGGCAAACTCCTTTTCGGAGTTTTAAAACTTCATTTAATGGTGTATTTATTGTAGTTGCTCCTGAGTTAAATTCAAACTCTGTAAATATTTTTTCAGACAATTTAGCAATTGATTCATATAACGATTCATCTGGAATCAAGCAAGTTTGGGCAAAAAGTTTTATTTCTTCATCCCAAAAAATGAAGGGACTTGGAAGTTGAAATTGTAGCAATTCATTTTTTAGCTCCAACTTAGTATTAAACAAATTTAGCGCCTCAGCACACGTAATTGCATTAGCTACTACTAATTTTGGCGTAAAAACCTCAACAATACTAGTCGCAATAACTTGTAAAACTTTATGTGGTTTTAAAATAGAAAAATAATATTGGGTGTTGCCAAAATAATCTTTTCGAGCATATAAATTTTGAGGATTGGGTTCTATTGTCAATTTAAAATCTTCACAATTTTGCCTTTCTGAACTTATTGGATGTAAACAAACAATACATTGATAATTATGAATTGAATCTATGTAGTTATAAGTCGTTTTATGTACTAATTTATATTTCATCCGAATTATCTTTGTCTGTGGCTAAAAATGAAAGTTGCATCACTGAATGATTAAAATACAAACTAGACAAGCTACTAGTTACCGATGAAACTAATTCAGAAACGGTGTTGATAGTACTATCTAATGTCTTTCTAAAATTGTTTTCGTCAGCTTGTTCTAATTCCTCAGGATCAATTAATTTAATTATTGTACTTGCTTCTAACACCTTCTTTTCAGCAATACTCAATTGGTTGAATTCTGATTTTTTTGGTAAATTAGAAATGTTATAGGAAAGCGTATCTAAAATATAAGCAAGCGTATAAGGCGAATTTTTCTCTAAAAACAACATGTTTAGAACTGTAACTAAATTTAACTGTGATTTATAATTACTTCGATACTGAGCTAATAAGTTATGGTTTTCTAAAACAGATTCTAATAAAAGCTGTTCTACCTCTTCACTTCTTTTAAAACAAAATAAAGTTTGAATGACTGAAACAAGCGATAAAAATCGTTCAATATTCTTTCCAGCTTCAAACAAATAAAAACCATTTTCTCTTGGTAGCGTTTCGTAAGTATTACCATAAAAAGCCATTAGCCTAATATATAATTTATCAAGGCCATGAGTAGTTTGACTAATGTTTTGTTCGTTAGACGCTTTTAAACTAACTAAACTTTCTTCTATTAAATAGATGATTCCTTTAGTATCGTTATTCCATTTTTCGCTGATGTGATTGATAGTATATAAAAGCGATTGCACATTATAAGTTAGCGAACCTTCTTTTTTGGAATCATTAATCAACGGAATCAATTCCGCTAAGGGTTTTTCAAAAACAGTCTCATCTTCCTCTCCATCTTCACCCACGAAGCCAGGATAAGTTTGCGTAAGATGCGTAACCGCTTTAAGCAAAACAACTAAAAATTCAGGTTGTTTTTTTCCATGACTACTTACATTTTCGTTTAATCGATTGAAAATTATTTTCAAGAAACTAGTTAACACCAATGTTCTTTCAGACAACCTTCCTACCCAAAATAAATTTTCAGCATTTCTACTCGTCAAAGCCGTACTAATAGAAATGGGATTGGTTTTTTTAATTTCTATAATATCTTCTTGCCGCTCTTGTGGCTCTTCCAATTCTTCTAGATTATCAGAAATAACCCAAGTATCCTTTGAAATTCCTCCAAATTGATTTGAAATTTGAAATTTATCTTCTACAACTGAACTACGAGTAAGTCCCCCTTTCATCACTTTATAATTACTCCCATCAGAAATTAAAAAAGCCCGAATCACAGCTAATCTAGGTAGAATTTTTCCGTCAATTAAAGAAGGCGTAGTTGATAAACTCACTTCCTCTTGAGCCACATACTCCTTTGGATTGCTCAAAATAGTAGCTTTGAGATCCTTTAATTGTTCTTTATTTAATTTTCTTCCGTACACAGATTTAAAACCTAAATCTCTATTGGTTTTCTTAATAATTAATTTTGGTAAATTATTCAAAACATAGGTTAATTCTTTAGTTTGACCACACCACCAAGTAGCCGTGGAATTCATGATTAGCGGCTCTTTCAATAAAAATTTACAAGCATTTTGAATAAATGCCATTAGTCCATGATTTTCTAAAACTGAAATTCCCGGAGGATTAATCACCGCAACATTTCCCAAACGCATTACTTGTAACAGTCCTGGAATTCCTAGTAGTGAATTTTTATTAAGTTCTAAAGGATCACACCACTGGTCATCAATACGCTTTATAATTACATCCACACGTTCTAATTGGTCAATCGTTTTTAACCAAACAAATCCTTCTCGAACTAGTAAATCGCTTCCTTCTACTAATTTAAATCCTAAATACGAAGAAAGATAAACATGTTCAAAATAGGTTTCGTTTCCTGCTCCAGGTGATAAAAAAACCACATTTGGATTTTCAACATTAGTACCAAGTTTCCCAACTGTTTTTTGCAATTCACTAAAATACGGACCTAATTTACCACGGTGAATATTTTTATTAAGTTGTGGAAAAACATTTGCCATAACAATTCTATTCTCCAGAGCATATCCTGATCCTGAAGGGGATTGAACACGATTATCCAACAACCACATTTTACCGTCTGGACCTCTCGCAATATCACATGCTAAAAGTGAAAGTTGGTGAAATTCCTTTTGTTGTATATCAAAACAAGGTCTTAAAAATCCTGAATTATTAAAAACTAACTCCGCTGGAATAATGTTGTTTTTAATTAATAACTGCTCCCCATAAATATCCTTGTAAATCAAATCGAGTAAATTGGCTCTTTGAATAAGTCCCTTTTCAATTGCCGCCCATTCAGACTGATGAATTACAAAAGGAATAGGATCTAACTTCCATGGTCGAACTAATTCATTTTCAGAATCATACACATTATAAGTAACTCCATTTTCCTTGAGTTTATTAATGATTTCTTTATTTCTAACTCCTAATTCCTCCATGCCTACAGCTTCTAAAGCAGCAAAAATAGTCGCCCAATAGGGCTTTACTTCTCCACTTTTATTAATAACCTCATCATAGGAATTAATTGTTTTTTTATAGGAGTCTAAAAAAGATATAGGTGTATTCATGCACGGTTTTTATAAGGCGCGAATTTACAGTTTTTTTTAACAAATTCATCATGTTATATTCTAATATACAGTACTTTTGTCCAATGAGATTTAGAATCAAAACAGACCTTTTCTACGATGTATACACTTCAAGCACATGTATTTTTAACATTCAAGCTTTAGGAAATTCTTACAACCAAAAGATCATTTCAGAATCTCTTGAAATATCACCTAATCTACCTTTTAAAGAATTCTCTTTACCGGATTCAAAAATTAGATTCATTACAGTTCAAGCCAATGAATTTGTACCATTTCAAGTTTGTTATCAAGGGGAAATAGACGTTAAATACAAAACAATAAGCAAAAAAACATTGTTTACAAACACTTCTATTTTTGATTTAGACAATAAAATCGTGCCTTATTTATCTCCAAGTAGACTTTGCCCTTCTGACAAATTAATGAAATTAGCTTTTAAACTTTTTGGCTATTTACAATCTGATATTGAAAAAGCAGTTGCGGTAAATGATTGGATATTTAATAACGTCGACTATGTACCAGGGACAACTGACGCAAGCACATCCGCTTATGACACGTTGAACCAGCGAGAAGGTGTTTGTAAAGATTTTGCTCATCTTGGAATTGCTCTATGTAGAGCGTTAAACATTCCTGCAAGATACTTTACATGTTACGCAACAAATATTAATCCGCCAGATATTCATGCCTGTTTTGAGGTTTATATAGGTGAACAATGGATTATTTTTGACCCAACTCGCTTATCAAATTTAAGTAGTTTAGTTAAAATCGCTCATGGGAAAGACGGTTCAGAAGTTGCAGTTGCAAGTCTTTTTGGAAATGCTTCTTGTACGTATATGAATATTGAATGTGAAAATATAAATGGAGATTTAATTCCGATGTATGCCTCTGATGATTTTTTTATTTCTTATTAAAAAGGACTTAATTTATAGTATCCATAATTTTATAGTGTCTAAATTTTCATTTTCCTATATATTTTTATATCTTATCCGAACCTATATAAATGACATATTTTTTAATTAAATTGTCAAAAACAAAATACTTATACTATGGCTGTTAAAATTGCCCTATCCCACAAAACAACTTATACGTTTGACAGAAGTGTTAAGTTGTTTCCACATGTTTTCAGACTTCGTCCAGCATCACATTCAAGAACCGCAATAGAAGGTTACACTTTTAAAATATCTCCAGAAAATCATTTTATAAATTGGCAACAAGATCCTTTTGGAAACTACCAAGCTCGTATTGTATTTCCTGAAAAAATTAAAGAGCTAACGGTAGAAGTAGAAGTAATTGCAAAACTACAAGTCATTAACCCATTTGATTATTTTGTCGAAGAATATGCGGAGGAATTTCCTTTTTCATATGATGAAATGCTTCAACAAGAATTAACTGCTTATCTAAAATTAAGCGAAGAAAGTCCCATTTTCCTAAAATTTATGGATGGCCTAAAGCTAAACAAATCAGTACCAACTAATGATTTTTTAGTCTCAATCAATCAAGCCGTTTACAAAGAACTTAGTTATAATTTACGAATGGAGGTTGGGGTACAAACACCCGAAGAAACTTTACGTATCAAGAGTGGATCTTGCAGAGATTTTGCTTGGTTATTGATTCATGTTTTACGCCACTTTGGATTAGCTGCGCGATTTGTTTCTGGATATATTGTACAATTAGCTCCAGATGTTAAATCTCTTGACGGACCTTCTGGACCTGAAAAAGATTTTACAGATTTACATGCCTGGGTTGAAGTTTACCTACCAGGTGCTGGATGGATTGGACTTGATCCAACTTCTGGACTTTTTGCAAGCGAAGGACATATCCCATTGTGTTGCACACCACATTATGAAAGCGCAGCGCCTGTAACTGGTGCCACAGAAAAATGTGAAGTTAGTTTTGATTTTGAAAATACAGTAACCCGTATTCATGAAGATCCACGCGTAACAAAACCCTATTCTGACAAGCAATGGGAAGACATTATGCAGGTAGGTAATGCTGTTGAGAAAGATTTAATTGAAGGTGATGTACGCCTAACAATGGGTGGGGAACCAACTTTTGTTTCTATTGATGACTTTGAAGGTGCTGAATGGAATACTGCTGCTGATGGTCCTTTGAAACGAAAATTAGCATACGACTTAGCACTTCGTTTAAAACAGCGTTTTGCTCACGGAGGCTTTATCCATTTTGGACAAGGAAAATGGTATCCTGGCGAATTATTCCCTCGCTGGCAATATGCATTATACTGGAGAAAAGACGGTTTGCCATTATGGAAAAATGATGCTTTGGTAGCCAAAGAAGGAGAAACAAAATTCAACTTCCACGATGCTGAAAAATTTGCAACTGAACTTACCAAACATTTAGGAATTGACTCTAAAAACGTAACACCAACCTATGAAGACCCTATCTATTGGGCTTTAGAAGAAGGAAAGCTTCCCGTAAATTTAGATCCTCTAAAAGTAAATCTAAAAGATTCTGTTGAAAGACATAAGTTAGCGATGCTTTTAGAAAAAGGCTTGAATAATCCAGCTGGATTTGTTCTGCCAATAAGAAAAGATCATGTTGCCGATAACTGGGAAAGTTGTGCATGGGAGTTTAGAAGAGGAAATTGCTTTTTAGTTCCTGGTAATTCACCAATCGGATTGCGTTTACCATTGGATTCACTTCCAAAAACTTCTAAAAACAAGAGAGAAAATGTTGTAGACAGAAGCTTATTCGAAGATTTGCCTGATTTAGGTGATTATGATGAAAAAGTAAAAAAACGTTACGGAACTATTTCGAAACTATTTGAAGCAGCAAAAAGGGTTTTATCCAAAAAAGAAGAGAAGCAGAAAAAGAACGAAGAAAAAGACGAAACCTTATTTGAAGTAGATACTTTTATTACAGCAATGTGTATAGAAGAACGTGACGGAATGCTATATATCTTTTTACCTCCTACAGACTATCTAGAAGACTATATCGACTTAATTACCTCAATAGAAATTACGGCAGAAAAACTACAAATGCCAGTGCGAATTGAAGGTTACCAACCTAAAACTGACTATAGAGTTGAGAAAATGATGGTTACTCCAGACCCTGGTGTGATTGAAGTTAATGTGCATCCCGCAAAAACGTGGCAAGAAATAGTTGATAACACTTCTGCTTTATATGAAGAAGCCTTTTTATGTCGTTTAGGGACAGATAAATTCATGGTTGATGGTCGTCATACTGGAACTGGTGGAGGAAATCACGTAACGTTAGGAGCTGAAAAACCAGAAGACAGTCCGTTATTAAGAAGGCCTGATTTATTGCGAAGCTTAATTACGTATTGGCAACATCATCCCGTTTTAAGCTATTTATTTGCAGGCCCTTTTATTGGACCTACGAGTCAAGCTCCGAGAATAGATGAAGGAAGAGATGAGAAATTATACGAAATGGAAATTGCATTTGAGCAAATTCCAAAAGATAAAGAAGTTCCATTTTGGATGGTAGATAGAATTTTCAGAAACCTATTGACAGACATTACCGGAAATACGCATAGAACTGAATTTTGTATTGATAAATTATATTCACCAGATTCCTCAACAGGAAGATTGGGTATTTTAGAGCTACGTGCTTTTGATATGCCGCCTCACAAGCATATGAATTTGGTTCAAAATTTATTAGTTCGTGCATTAGTAGCTAAATTCTGGAAAGAACCGTACGAGAAAAAACTAATTCGTTGGGGAACTGAGTTGCATGATAAGTTTTTGCTACCTCACTTTGCCTATTTAGATATGATTGACGTGGTAAACGACCTGAAAGATTCTGGTTATAACTTTGATATTTCTTGGTTTGACCCATTCTTTGAGTTTAGATTTCCACATCATGGTAATGTTACTATTGATAACGTTCAATTAGAAATCCGATTAGGTATAGAGCCTTGGCACGTACTTGGAGAAGAGCTTTCTAGTACGGGAACTTCTCGATTTGTAGATTCCTCATTAGAACGTTTGCAAGTAAAAGTTTCTGGAATTGTTCCAGACCGTCATATATTATTATGCAAAGGATGTAGAATTCCATTAAGGAGCACAGGAACAAAAGGAGAATACGTAGCTGGAATTCGTTACAAAGCCTGGAATCCACCATCCGCATTGCATCCAAACATTGGTATTGATGTACCTTTAGTTTTTGATTTAGTAGATACTTGGAACAATAAAGTTATTGGTGGTTGTACTTACTTTGTAAATCATCCCGGAGGAAGAAGTTTTGACACCTACCCTGTAAATAGCTTTGAAGCAGAATCAAGAAAAATGAGCCGTTTTTGGGATTTTGGTCACACTCCTTCTACAACTATTGCAGCAATAGAAACAGAAGCAATATCAAACCAAGCGGCAACCTCTCGATTTTTAGTAGAATCTAAATCAGAACTTAAACCTGACACTCCTATAGAACTTATCAATCCTGAATATCCTTATACATTAGATTTAAGGCATTACTGGAAAGCTAAGAACTAGGCAATCAAAGCACACTAATTGTATAACAATCTGCAAATATTTTAAAAAATCCAACTTACGATTCTTTAAAATATTTGCAGATTTTTAATTTATAGCACGATCAAAAAAACTAATTATTTAGCTTTTGATAATAAAATGCAGGGATAAACAAAATCACAAAAATAGGTTGAATCAGAAATCGGCGTACGTAAAAAAGTACCATGTCATTGTTAGCCCCATAGAAATAAATTATAGTATAGAATAAGGATACAAAAAACACAAAGAAAAAAGCATAAAGAAATGAAGCGAACTTAATCATTGTACTATCTCTAAAAAGCACATAAATCAACCCTAATGACAGTATAGTATTCAACCCATAACGAAACAGCAACCCCATTAATAAATGAAAAGGGTTATAAGAAGGCAATGGCAAGGCATTAAAATCGCTTTTGAAATAATTCAAAAAAGGATCATAAAATAATTGATCTTCATAAGCACGTATCGTAGCAAATAGTACCACCAACACTAATCCCAGAAAAACTCTTAACTTATTTGACAGCAGTGTTTTTAGCATATAATGAAAATTTACGTACCCAAATTACCCACAGAATGAAAACTACTCCATAAATGAATAGAGGAAATAACACTCCATGCAGCAAAGGCTCTTGCTTTGGAAAATGATACATCAGGACAGTTAACAGCGCGATTCGCATCACATTCAATATATAAATCACGACACTCCCTCCAAAAATAAAAAGCAAGGCAGGCTTTAACTTTCCTGAAAATGACACAACAAATGAAATAAATAAGATGATAATACTAATAGCGTTACATCCCTCAATCATCCTGGCAACATACTTCTGATTATAAAGCAACTTAATAAAAGTTTCCGCTTTATTTTCTTCTAATGATACATCCGCATGAAATAAACCTAGTAACTGTTCTGTATTTCTGGCAACTAATTTGGTAAGAGAATCAATCTTATTATCTTCGAAACTACCCAAAAAACCTTGATATAGTACCGTAAAAATAATAAAAGTCAAAAAAAACTTTGTCAAAAACAGTAAAAAAGGTTTGTAACGAATAAAATATTTTTTCAAAATCTATTTTTTAACAAATTTATATAATTTTTGAAAGAGACTTTAAATACTTTTGTATAAAAATCAGAAAACATGACATTTCAGGAATTACAACCAAAGGTAACTGCAATTACATTAAATAATAGTCTTTCTAGAGACGAAAAACTTCTATCCGTTTGCCAACTATTAAAAGACAATGTAGATTACTACAATTGGGTTGGATTTTATTTTGCAAATCAAGATACAAAAACCTTGCATCTAGGACCTTATGTAGGAGCTGAGACGGACCATACTGTTATTCCTTTCGGAAAAGGTATTTGTGGACAGGTAGCGGTTTCAAATGAAAACTTTGTTGTCCCTGATGTAGCAGCACAAGACAATTACATTGCCTGCAGCTTCACTGTAAAGTCTGAAGTAGTGGTTCCTCTTTTTGTAAACGGAGAAAATATTGGACAAATTGACATCGACAGTCATGTTTTAGATCCTTTTACAGAGGCTGATGAGAAATTCCTAGAATTTGTAAATCAGGAGATTGCAAAGCTATACTAAGACTCTCTTTGAAATTAAGTCATAAAAGAACCAACTCAAAAACGGGAATTGATTTAAACTTAAAATATTTATAAATTTAAATATTATTTCAAAAATAAATAGTACTTTTGCACCCGTCCTACAATAGCTGTATGGCATACATAAAAATCATTAAACAAATATTGGAATGTATTTAACTAAAGAGATTAAAGAAGACATCTTCGCACAACACGGAGAAAAAACAAACACAGGTAAAGCAGAAGCTCAAATTGCTTTGTTCACTTTCAGAATTAGCCACCTAACAGAACATTTGAAAAAAAATCGTCACGATTATAACACAGAGCGTTCATTAGTATTGCTAGTAGGAAAAAGAAGATCTTTGTTAGATTACTTGAAAAAGAAAGAAATCAACAGATATCGTGAGATTATCAAAGTATTGGGTATCAGAAAATAATCAATATACTAAAGAGGCGCGAGAGTGCCTCTTTTTGTTTTTTACATAAGAATAAAAAAAGTTTGGTTTTTCATTGGGTTTTAGGCATTAACTACGCAAAACAACAACTACAACACAACTAGAACCCATGTTTAACTAAAAAATTAAATTTATGATTCCACAATTATTTGTAGAAACTATCGATTTAGGTGATGGAAGAAACATCACAATCGAGACAGGTCGTTTAGCCAAACAAGCAGACGGATCTGTAGTAATCAGAATAGGAAAAACTGTTATATTAGGAACAGTGGTATCTTCAAGAAAAGCAAGTCCAGGTATCGACTTTTTACCACTTACGGTAGATTATCGTGAAAAATTTGCAGCAGCTGGACGTTTTCCAGGTGGTTTTTTCAAAAGAGAAGCTAGACCAAGTGATAGTGAAGTATTAACAATGCGTCTTGTTGACCGTGTTTTACGTCCACTTTTCCCTAGTGACTACCATGCTGAAGTTCAGGTAATGATTCAATTAATGTCTTTTGACGAAGATGTAATGCCAGATGCATTAGCAGGTTTAGCAGCATCAGCAGCTTTAGCTCTATCTGACATTCCATTCGAAACATTAATCTCTGAAGCTAGAGTTGGTCGTATCGACGGAAAATTCATCATCAACCCAAGTCGTGCACAATTAGAATTATCAGATATTGATATGATGATTGGAGCTTCTATGGATTCTATCGCAATGGTAGAAGGTGAAATGAAAGAGATTTCAGAAGCAGAAATGCTTGAAGCAATTAAATTTGCTCACGAACATATCAAAAATCAAATTGCTGCACAAGAAAGATTAGTAGCTGCTTTTGGAAAAAAAGAAACTCGTACTTACGAAGGAGAAAGAACTGATGACGCTATTTACGCTAAAGTAAAAGCAGCATCCTACGATAAAAATTATGCTATTGCTAGCAAAGGTTCTTCTAAACAAGAACGTACTGCTGCATTTGACGAATTAAAAGAAGAAGTTCGTGCCTTATTTACTGAAGAAGAATTAGCAGTAGATGGAGAGTTAGTTTCTAAATATTTCAAGAAAACTAACAAAGAAGCTGTTCGTAATGTAACCCTAGATTTAGGAACACGTTTAGACGGAAGAAAAACTACAGAAATTAGAGATATCTGGTGTGAAGTAGATTACTTACCATCTGTACACGGATCTGCATTGTTTACACGTGGAGAAACTCAAGCATTGGCAACAGCAACTTTAGGAACATCTAGAGAAGCTAACCAAATTGACTCTCCATCTCAACAAGGTGAAGAAAAATTCTACTTGCATTATAACTTCCCTCCTTTCTCAACTGGTGAAGCTCGTCCTTTAAGAGGAACTTCAAGAAGAGAAGTAGGTCATGGAAACTTAGCGCAAAGAGCGTTAAAAAACATGATCCCTACTGATTGTCCTTACACAATTCGTGTGGTTTCTGAAGTATTAGAATCTAACGGTTCTTCTTCTATGGCAACAGTTTGTGCTGGAACATTATCATTAATGGATGCTGGTATCCAAATGATTCGTCCAGTTTCTGGAATTGCAATGGGATTAATTACTGACGGAGATCGTTATGCTGTATTGTCTGATATTCTTGGTGATGAAGATCACTTAGGAGATATGGACTTTAAAGTAACTGGAACTTCTGTAGGAATTACAGCTTGTCAAATGGACATCAAAATTGACGGTTTGAAATACGAGATTATGGAAGCAGCATTGGCGCAAGCTCGTGACGGACGTATACATATCCTTGGAAAACTAATCGAAACTTTGGCAGCTCCTAAAGAAGATGTTAAAGCTTACGCTCCAAAAATTATTACAAGAAGAATTCCTAATGCTTTTATTGGAGCATTGATCGGACCTGGTGGAAAAGTGATTCAAGAATTACAAAAAACAACTGGAACAACAATTGTTATCAATGAAGATCCAACTACTGAAGAAGGAGTTATTGAAATCTTAGGAACAGATCCTGCTGGAATTGAAGCAGTATTGGCTAAAATTAAGTCAATCACTTTCAAACCACAAATGAACGAAGCATATGATGTTAAAGTAATCAAAATGCTTGACTTTGGCGCTGTAGTAGAATACCTAGAAGCTCCAGGAAATGAAGTATTACTTCACGTATCTGAGCTAGCATGGGAACGCACAGAAAATGTTTCTGATGTTGTGAACATGGGCGATGTTTTCCAAGTGAAATACTTAGGTATGGATCCGAAAACAAGAAAAGAAAAAGTGTCAAGAAAAGCACTTATGCCAAGACCTCCACGTGAGGAAAGAAAAGAGTAATCAGATCTTAGTTTACTAAAGGTTTATTTATAAAAAACCCCATTTCATTCATTTGAAATGGGGTTTTTGTTTGGGTTTGGCTCCAATACGAGATATGCCGTTGCTTGGCTCTTATTGTGAAGAGTAACAAATAAGGGAGTGCTCATATTAAGCAGCAAAGACGACAAAAAAATTAATTAGTTAAGAATACTACTATTTAATTATTTTGCAAAAAAAATCCAGTTTCAGTCTAGTACGAAGCGGGATCTTGAATATATTTGATTATCTTTTTAACAGCTCAGATGTACCATGAATTCCATTCATTTTTACATTTGGAGTATTGTGCAAATACAGTTTTGATTTTCCTTCAAGAAAAACTGCAATTTCTTTAGAACAATTTAAGGTAGCTTGAGAGCCATCATGTTGCCTAACATCAGCATAGCGGGTCATTAATTTTGAAGCTCTTAAAATCGGCCTCCCCACAAGACTTAATCTTAAAGTCTCTGCATCACCTTTAGCACTTAGCTCCGAATCTTTATACATTTGTAAATCAAGAAGATCTGCTTTAATAACTGCTTTTGCATCAATTTTATCACTCAAAATCATTTTAATCGACTGCGCTTGTAAATCTACATCTGCATCCGCATTATTGTTTAGGCTGAAGTTAATATTTTTGGCGCTGATGTTCAGCTTCATCTTCGAATCGTCGTTACCCATAATATCAAAATCATCGTTTACTACTACTGAACCTAATTGTTTTATTTGAGAATCATTATAGAGTTTAATGGCATGAATAGTGGTCACATTCAATACGATTTCTAATCGCTTACTGGAGGTGATTTTTTCAGAAGATGATATTCTAAGTACGCTATCTCTAACTTCAAACTTTACTACATCATGCAAATTTGCGTCGGCTTTAAGGAAATAATTATTACTTAAGTTTCCAGTCGTAAAAGTTACTTCAAGGTCATCATACATCTCAATAGTATCAAATCCATTTAGAGAATATGTTTTTTCGATTACATTTTTGTCTCCTTTTACCTTCGCTTTTTTTTGTGCTTGTAACGAGGTTAAAAATAGTAGTACAAAAAGAGTTAGTATTATTTTCTTCATTTTTTTTATTTTTTAATAGTTATTGTCAAGCCTACTTATTCTAGACTTATTCCTTTACTTCAACAGTGTTTTCAATAACTTGGAGTATAGGAATTATTACTTTTCCTGTTGCAGTTTTGAGTGTTAAACTTATATTGTCTATTGCGATAATTTCACCTTCGTTTCCGTTTACTTTTATTTTTTCGCCTACAGCATAATTCTTCCTAGCATAAAAAGTAAATAATAAATTAGTAATTACATCTTTAGAGCCTAATCCAAATGCTAAAGCAAAAGTCAATAAAAAGGCTCCTAGAATTATCGTAATATTATTAGTAATTATTGTAGTATCTACTCCTGCCTGATTGAGCGCCGTGATGGTTACTAGAATTGCAATGCCATAAAACACCATGCTACTAATTATTTTTGCACCACTCATATTCAAAGAGGTAAACAAACCATGGATTGCTTTTCTAACAAAATTAGCAATGTAAACCCCAATCATGAACAGTGCTATTGCGCTGAACAAACGTGGTAAATAACGCAACAAATTACTTATTTCGACAGAGATTATTGTCCACTGCATAACATCGGCAGCAATTATCATAAATACCAAAATCAATATCCAGCGCACAAATCCTATGATAACTTCTGATATATTAATTTTAAAATCTGTTTTTCCGAACAAATCTGATTCGTTTACTTTATCGCCTATTTTATCAATATTAGAAACGGTAAGGGCTTTACGTAGAATAAAAATAACCCCTTTTGAAATTGCCCAACCTATTACTAAAACAAGTAGAGCATAAATAAAGCTAATTAACCCCTCACCTATTTTAAAGAAAAGCGTGTTTACGGTATTTAAAGTATCTGATCTTAACTGGTCTAAAACTTCCATTTTCTATTTATTTGTATCGTTATTATTGTTTTTATTTTTAGTCTTAAACATACTTTCTACCGTTGAAGCATAGTTTGACGAAAACAAGCTAGTTACTTCCATAATGAACTTTACTGCATTGACATCATCCATTACCTTTTGCTTTAATTCCTTAGGTACTTCTTGTGGTGGAAGGCCTATCTTTTTAAAAGGATTCTCATTCTCCATTATATCTCTAGTTTATTATACACTTCGGCTATTTTTACTTTTGCTCTTGATAACCGCATTTTTACGGCGCTTTCTGATAATTCTAATACTTCTTGTAGCTCCTTTATAGGAACATCATCCTGGTATTTCATCTGCAGAATCATTCGATCCTCGGGAGGGATTAATGTTAAAGCTTTTTCTAGCTTATTGACTTGCATTTGATATAAACTAAAGTCATTAACTTCAATCGCTAAATCATACTGCGCTTCTACTTGACTAGAATGTGACGAAATCTTCCGTTCTTTATCACGACTTAAGTAATTGACACAGAAATTATAGGTAACAGAATACAACCAAGTTGAAAACTTAGATTTGCCATTAAAAGTAGAGATTTTTATAAAAACATGCAAAAAAACATCCTGTGTCAAATCCTTAGCTTCATCAATAGATCGAACAAACCCATAACACTTATTATAAACCAAATGCTCGTACCTATCATATAAAACGCCAAACAAAACTGTATCATTAGTTTTGCCAATTATTGATGCTAATTCTTCATCAGTCACACTACTATATTTCTCCAATTTATATATACTTTATATAGTTTAGACACCCAAAATCTCAAAAGGTCACTACTAAATTGAGAATAAATGAAATAATTTTGATTAGTCTTTTACATCGATGCTGACATCAACTCTACGAGCTGCAGCTTCATTTAAACTTTTTGAATCAACACCATGATGTTGAGAGAAGATTCTTTTTACTGAAACCCCGCGTTCTATTAGAAACTGCTTCACCGAATCATTACGTAACAAAGATAATTTGTTATTGTAATCAGAATTCCCTTTTTTACTTGTATAACCTTCCAAAAAAACTGATAAACTTTCATTCTCATTCAACACCTCAACAAGTTGTTGTAAACGTACTGTATCACCGCTATTTATTTGTGCCGAATTATTATCAAAAAATACTTGTGTATGTACTTCCGATAATATTGTTTTCACTACATCCGGAACCACCACAGACTTAACCTCTGGTTTTATTTTAAGCTCAGTTGAATTACTAGGTAAAGAATCTTTTACAACAACTAAACTGGATACTGGATCAAACGTTGTTACAGCAGTAATGCTTTCAGCTGGTTTTGTTTCCTCATTTAAAGCAACAACAGGATTAACGACTACGATATTCTGTTTTTGACGCGCTAATAGCACTTCTTGATTTCGCAATAATGTTTCGTATTTCCTATTCAACGTATTCAATTGATTTTCATAATTTTTATCATCCTCTCTAACGGCAGTTGATTTTTGATACCCATTTGAATCTACAACAGTTCTATATAGAGTATCTCTAATTACAATTGTTTTTGAAGAGGAGACGACAACAGTATCTTTTCCTCCAGCGTCAATCTTAGCCTTTAAAACTGCTATCTGATTTTCTAAGACTCGTACTCTTTGTGTCAAACTATCGCTCTTTACTGTTTTATTTGTAAACATTAGTTCCTTAGTCACTTCCTCTTTATTAAGCTTAATATCATCCTGCTGTTTAAATTTTTGCAAAAGCGAAATTAAATGTGCTTTGGAAATAACTATTTCGCCTTCATTCTGATTTTGTCCTACAACCACAGCTGTGAAAAGTAAAACTATAAATGTTATTTTTGTTTTCATAATATATTGTTTACTGAATTTAATAAAAATAAAATCTAGGCCTTATATTTTACCTAACTTTATTTTCTTTTGCTATCCTTATTTAGGAGTAACTTATAGTTAAGACACCTAATAAATACAAAAGTCACTTTATTCAAAAAAAAAAATGTGACCTATCGATTATTCTTGTGTCTAAATATTAAACCACTTAAATAATCACAAGATGAAAAAAATAACTTTACTCGCCATTTCCTTAATTACATTTGCTTCATGTGTAAAAAAGCAAGATAATGAAAATCCAATTATCCAAAAAGAAATTGTTCAAACCAATTCCGAACTAAACAAAACACTTGTAGAGCAAGAAGAAATCAAACAACAAATTGTAGCGCTTTCAAGAAAAAAAGATTCTTTACTAAACGTGCTAAAAAGCACAAAAGAATCTATGACCAGAATGAACGATTCGAAAATTGACAAAGGCATTCAAGGAGTAAATTTAAAACTAAATGAACTTAAAGGTCAAAAAGAAAACATTGAGGAGCAAGTTGCTTTACAAAAAAAAGAAATGGACTTAGCGACTAAAAAAATTGACTTACTGAATCAAGAAAAAATAGTTTATGATGCACAACACAAAGCATTATATGACAAAGGTGCACCTCCAAAAGATTTTGCAAAAATAGATACGCTTCTAGGCACAATCAACAGTAAAATAAATGAGCAAAAAAGAAAAGTAAAGTCATTGAACAGAAACATTTCAGATGTAGAAGAACAAGTGATTTCTATTAATGATCAACGAGATTTTTTGAGTAAAAAAATCAGAGAAGATTACAACGCTCAAGATATTTTTGGCGAATTTGCAAAAGAAGAAGAATCAAAAATAGCAGAACAAATCAGCACAATTGATTCAAAAATATCAAGTCTAACTGGTAATGTTAACAACATAAACACATCTGTCGCTTCATTAAATGACAGCATTGCAGTAAAAACCGAGCAACATGATATTAATTCACAAAACCAAGAAGATGCAAACAAAACTCAAAACAGATTGTATTATGCGCTTTTTGCAGTAGGAGCCGTAATCGTACTGTTTGCAGTATTCTATATCATAGGCAAAAGAAAAAAACAACAAAACAAAACTAAATAATCATGGCAAATAAAAAAACTTCAGATAAAAAATCAACTTCAGCTTTCGATTCAATAAAAAATTTCATTGAAAATGTAACCGAAAATGTGATAGAAGGAACCACTGTCGTTACTGACAAAATAAAAGATAGTAGTGCAAAAGCATACGTAGCAAGCGCAGAGCTAGCAGAAGAAGCGAGCCAGCGCATCCATTTATACACCGACAAAGTGTCGCTTCAAAAAGAAGAAAAAAGCATCATAGAAAGACAAAAAGAAATTACAGTCGATTTTGGTGGAAAATCGTTGGCGCACTACATTAAAACAGACACCTTACACAAGCCTTTCTTGAATACTGCCGAAATTGCTACTTTGGTTGAAGAATATAAAGGGAATCAAAAAAATCTTATTTCTATAGAAAAAAAAATAAAGAAACTTAATAATTAAACCATGAGAAATATTCTATTAATGGGGTACATAATTATCTCAGTATTTTTATACACCCTTAATTTTGAACTTTTTCAAACCGGTAGAGATATTGACTTAGGATTTGGGATATTCACAACATTCCCTGTTATTATAGTCATGGCTATTGGACTGATATTTTGTCTGTTCTTTTTCCTCATAGACAAAAACAAACAAATGAAAAATGATGCACTGATTGATAATTTAAAAAATGAAATAACAATTCATAAAAAAGATCTCGAAATTGCAACACTTAAAATGAACTCTATGGTAATCGAATCACCAATTGTGGTTGCCCAAGAAATCAACTAAAAACAAAATTATGAAAAAAACGATAAACTTACTGCTATTAACCCTTTCAACTATAGGGTTTGCACAAGTCAAAGACATTAGCTTTACCGCTTCGCCTTTTGTTGACTATACTTTTTATGATAAACAATCTGGACTAGAAAACGCAACCTCTGTAGGAGGTAAAATTGGTTTTGGTTTTGGCGAATATGTAGAAATCCGCGCGGTTTATTTACAATCGCTGGGATTAAAAACTAGTTTTTCTGATTTTGGAATTGCTGGTTATAACGACGCTATGTTTCAGTCACAAGACATTAAATTGACGCGTTGGGGAGGTGAATTTAAGACCAATCTTGGTAGAGGACGTTTCATTCCTTATCTAACATTAGGTTCTGGAGTTCAAAATATAGCCATAAAAGACAGTAATGATTTTGACCAAATATACGCTAGCGCAGGTCTTGGATTTAAAACGAAGTTGACCGATCGAATTGTATTTACTATCGAAGGGAAATACAACCGTTACAACTTTAATGCAGGCGAAAATTTGCTTACCGAAGAGAACAAAACTGATTTTGGTGTTACCAACAGTGATTTTGAAACCAAAGCATTAACTAATTGGTCTGCCCAAGCTTCTTTACAGTTTTACTTAGGCGGAAGAAAACCAGGTACTTTAAGCGAATTAGACAAAGCATATTATAGCAAGTTCAGCAATGGATTCAAAGGGATTCAATGGATTTTAGAACCAAGTGCTAATTACATCAAATTTGATGATAAATCTCTTTTCAAAGACACCTATTTATTAGGACTTTACGCAGGATTTGACTTCAATCAATATATTGGAATCCGTGCATTCTATTTACAAGCTACAGAAAACGAACAAATTTCGACTTCTTTTGACAACTTATCTATGTATGGTTTAGAATTGAGAGCTAGATTAAATGACGGTAACGGAGTAACGCCTTACTTGATCTTAGGTGGTGGTTATTTAAATAGCCAAAATAGTTATCTAGGCAGGACAAATACGGCTGTAGACAGCGAAGAATTTGCATCTGCAGGTTTAGGATTGAATATTCCATTAAGCAAAAATATTTTAATTACTGGTGGAGCAAGAGGAATGATCACATCTGCAGCTGATGTTGCCGATCTATCGAGTCCGGACAATTTACAGACTCATATCATGTATAATGCTGGAATTAAAATAAGCTTTGGTGGCAAGAAAACGAATCCTGATGAAGTTTACAACGCAAAGTTAAACGAGCAATTAGACATCAAAGACAAGGAAACTCAAGTATATCTTGATGAAAAAATTGCGCAAAACAACGCCGATAACAGCGAGAAAATTTTAGTCCTTAAACAAGAATACCAAAACAAACTTGAAGGACTAGAAACAGACTTAGAAAAAGCTAAGGCCGACAATGATATTGACAAAGCTGTGGTTATTCTTGAACAAAAGAAAACGGCTCAAAATTCATTAGAGGAAGTAAACTCAATTGAAAAAAAGGCTATTGAGAAGAAAGAGACTCAACAACTAAAAGCGATCGCTACTAACAAGGAGACTAAAACGGTAGCAAAAGAAAGCATTGCTCCTGTTCCTGCAATCAAAACAGCAAAAGACAGCGTTGCTCCCGTTCCAGTAATCAAAACATTGAAAGTCAGTACGACTACAACTGTGGTTACTCCTATAGTTCCTGTTGTTAAAGTAAAAACTACCGAAAACGTTCCTGTTGAATACATTAAATTGTCCCCAGCAGAGTTAGAAAGCTTGATAGATAAAGTTATGGAAACGAATAAAACCAACTATAATAACGCTCTTGAA
The DNA here is from genome assembly GCF_900107635.1 of Flavobacterium gillisiae. GTDB lineage: Bacteria > Bacteroidota > Bacteroidia > Flavobacteriales > Flavobacteriaceae > Flavobacterium > Flavobacterium gillisiae. The sequence continues at coordinate 388,318 of NZ_FNRD01000001.1, read as the reverse complement.
AACGAGAAACTCAAAAAAAGAGTTGAAGTGCTTGAAAATGCCTTGCTGAACAAAAACAAGCCAACTATTAAAAAATAATACTTCCTGTACGCAATAGGATAAAATGGAGTATAATGCAGATTATACTCCATTTTTTTAATGAAAAAATGAAAAAAATGAAATATCAAGTTACGATAAAGAACATTCAAACAATAGAAGAGTTAAGCACATACTGGTCAACTGAGGACTACGTAAACCTTCTTGCCTTATATGGATTTCCAGATGCAAAAAGCAGAAATAATAAAGAGTTGCGTGCGCTACTTTCTATGGCTCTCAGTGATTATGAGCCTAATGAAGCAGCAGCTATCTTATTAACTTACAAGTTGTCTGAAGAATTAACAGAGGGACAAATAGAACAAATTTCTAACGATATGCTTCTGGACAAGATTTGCGAAGAATATCCTGTAATCAAGTTACATGCTCCTTTGTTTCATTGCAACCAATTATTGCATCATGCATACAACGGAAAGTTCCCTAATGCTAAAGCAGTGATATTAAAATGTAAAATCACTGCTGAAGAAAATAATATCTTGACTAAAGAGCAGTTCTTAAAAACACTAAACAACGGACTTACGGAAGGTAACCTTATCAAGCGCCTTTTTGAAGAACCGATGACTACTGCAGCGGAATTTCCTGATGCTGATGGAATTGTTTGGGAACTGAATACTTCTGATAACGAAAACTACGAAATGATCACCTCTGAATATTGGTTAGACCGAAGCGATCTAATCGCATCTGAGTATGAAGGAGAAGTTATGGAAGAAGCTTAATATTTAAAACCGCTTAGTAAACTTGAGTAATTTAATTTTTAGTCCTGAATTACACGACTCATTAAATGTTCAGTATAAAACGACTCGTGCCGCTCAACGGATCTTGCATTAGGGATGGGAGCCATTGTTTGAGCTCTTAATGTGGAGTGAAACGGAACAATAAAGCGAGTGCGGACAGCCCGACCGAAGGGAATGCCATAAAAACCAAGGTAATTATTTGGTATTAACCCCCTTTTTATAAATAAAAAACCCATTTCAAGAACTTTGAGATGGGTTTTTTGTTTTGGTATTCACTACCAATTACCAGAAAAGATAGCCTATAAATTGAATATTATTTCACGTATTCTCAATTTTTAAAACCACACCGATAAGATCTTTAACCCTCTTTTTTCAATAGCTAACGATGAATGTCTGCTAAATTTATTTGGTAACACTTCCATTAATTCCTAAATAAACTTCAAAACTAAACGTAATTTTATTGCATATTTCTGAAAATTTGTGATATATTTGATTGATGTAGGATTTTTACAGCAGATAACGTTTGCTCAAAATAGTACCTTTTAATCCTTTTATTATAGAAAACAAATAGTGTAAAAATGAGATTCAGAAAACTACATTCCAACTTAATTTTTTCATTAATCGTTATTATACTTTCCTCCAACAAAGTCTCTTGTCAAACCCATTCCGATATTAAATTGCATAATTGGTTCGACAATATCATCGGTAAAGAAAATTTAGCAATAAATAATGGACCACTATATTCCAATCCTTACAGAACAATTGGCAAAAACGACATGTATTACATCTCTGATAGCTATCGAAAAGGAACCGTTTCCTATGATGGCCAGATGTATTATGATGTAGATTTAAAATATAATGTCTTTGAAGATAAATTACTATTAAATCCTTATGGAGCCTTTAAAAACATAGTAATCGTACTCGCTCAGGATAAAATAGCCTCCTTTACCTTAAACGATGCAAAATTTACTAAAAAAGAAACTCCACAACCTATATTAACTGAATTCACAAACGGATATTACGAAACCGATTCAATTAAAGTAAATTTTATACTTTTTACAAAACACCATAAAAATATTCGAAAAAAAATAGATAACAATGGTCTCTACTATAGTTTTATGGAAGACAACTTGTTTTTCATAGAATATAAAAATATACCGTACAAAATAAACGGTAAAAAAGACCTTATTAAAGTATTTCCAAACCATAGTAAACAAATCAAGGAATATTACTTAATAAACAGACAAATTCTTAAATCGAATAAAAATCAATTTATGAAAAACGTAATGAAACAAATCTCTACTTACATTTCAAATGACGAAAAATAAGAGAATGAAAAAACTTATAGTAACACTATGCTTTATAATTGTAAATCAATTAGTATTTGCTCAACAAACGAATAACACTATATCTATTGAATTTAAAGATATAAGTAGAATGGAAGCGATACAATTAATTGAATCTAAAACTCCATATAAATTTTACTTTGATCTTGACTGGATTCAAGCTGACAAGAGTTTAATTTCCGGCGCTTATCGCAACGTAACAATTGAGTCACTGTTAAATAGTGTATTCAGTAAAACAACATTAAACTTTATTGTTTTACAAAACAAGATAATACTTACTAATAATAGTCTAATTTACGATAAATTAGCAGCTAATTATTTTGCTACACCCACAAATACTTCAGTTAAAAACCCAAATATAACTACGGAAAACCCTGTGTTTTATCGCCAATATGATTCAGTTAATAACTACAAAAAGAATTCTACAATTACGTTTATTGGTAAAGAAACAAAAAAGGATACTACGCATTTTTATTTACTGTCGGGATATATCAAAAATGCAATCACTCAAAAACCAGAACCCGATATCGCCGTAAGGGTAAAAAGCAAAAACATAAGTACCGTCACAGACAAGGAAGGTTACTACATATTAAAAGTCCCCGGCGGAATTAATACTATAGAAACAACATCCATCATCCATCAGAAAATCATAAAAACCGTTATGGTTTACAAAGATGGAAAACTCGATATTGAAGTCGCTGATAAAGCAAATCAATTAGATGAAATAATAGTCCATAACAAAGAAAAAAGAGCTGTCGAAACGGTAATTTCGGGATTGGTTTCGATAGACATTAAAAACATTAAAAACATTCCTCTAATTCTTGGTGAATTAGACATCTTGAAGGTGGCAACCACATTTCCTGGAATAAAAACAACTGGAGAGGGATCTGCAGGATTTAATGTCAGAGGAGGAAAGGAAGACCAAAACTTAATTCTTCTTGACAATGCTGTCCTTTATAATCCACAACATTTTTTCGGTTTTTTCTCTGCAATTAACCCATATACCGCAAGTAAAGCCAATATTTACAAAGGAAGTATTCCAACAGAATTTGGAGGACGATTATCTTCTGTTTTTGAGGTAATCACAAAGAATGGGGATTCTGAAAAGGTATCAGGAGAAGGTGGAATTGGAATAATCACAAGCAATATCAGTGTCAGTTTTCCAGTCATAAAAAACAAGGCCAGTCTACTAGTTGGTGCGCGATCTACTTACTCAGATTGGGTCCTAAAATCATTGAATGATGAATCTTTGAAAAAAAGTGAAGCTGGTTTTTACGATGGCATCATCAAATACAACCATACTATAGACAAAAAAAATGCTGTTGAATTAACATTGAATTATAGTCACGATCGTTTTAGATTAACATCTGACTCTTTATATAAATACAGTAACAGACTAGCAGCCCTGAAATGGGATCATACGTTTAATAAAAAGAATAAAGCCGCTTTAATTTTTACAAATAGCGAATACAAATTCAACATAGACTACGACACCGAAGGTACAAACGCCTTTGATTTTGGATATAAAATAGATGAGAAACAAGTATTACTAAAATTTAATACTTTATTAAATGACAAGCACAAACTAAACTATGGTCTTTCAAGTAAGTTGTACAATATAGACCCAGGTTTTCTAAGCCCGAAAAAAACAGAATCGTTATTACTACCGATAAATATTCAAAGTGAAAAAGGCCTAGAATCCGCCTTATATGTTTCAGACGAATTTAAGGTAAGTAATAAACTATTGATTAATTATGGATTACGTTATTCTTTTTACGCCTCTTTAGGAGAATCAACACAAAGGGTCTATGCTCCGAACGTCCCCCTTAATGACGCAACCGTAATTGGAGAAAATCATTTCGCTAAAAATGAAGTCATTAAAACCTTTAATGGTATAGAACCTCGCTTTGCAGCTCGTTATTCCTTCACTGATAGCTTTTCGATCAAAGCTAGCTATGATAAAACATATCAATTTATCCATTTACTTTCAAATAATGTAACGCAGTCCCCAACAGACTCTTGGAAACTTTCGGATTCAAATGTAGATCCACAAAGTGCGCAACAATATTCCTTAGGTCTTTATAAGAACTTAAACGATGATATATTAGAACTCAGTTTAGAAGGATATTATAAAAGATCCAAAAACATTCTTGACTATAAAGTAGGTGCTCAATTAGTTTTAAATAAGAACATTGAAACAGAGCTTTTACAAGGTCAAGGAAAAGCATACGGTATTGAGTTACTATTAAAAAAACAAATGGGGAGATTAAACGGGTGGCTAGGATACTCTTATTCACGCACCTATATAAAAATGGATAGTGAATTCAATGAGGAAAAAGTAAATAACGGAAACTATTTTCCAGCTAATTTTGACAAACCCCATGATGTAACCGCTGTTCTAAATTATAAACTAACAAAAAGATATAGCATCTCTTCAAATTTCGTTTATCAAACAGGAAGACCTATCACCTACCCAATCGGTGCTTATGTATACAATAATGCTGAATACACTTTATATAGTGACCGAAATAAATATAGGATTGAGGATTATTACCGTCTAGATATAGGAGTCAACATTGAAGGCAATCATAAAATAAAAAAATTGGCACATAGTTTCTGGAACATATCCATATATAATGTTCTAGGAAGAAGCAACCCTTACTCTGTCTATTTTGTAACAGAAAATGATGGTCAAATAAAAGCTTACAAAACCTCTATTTTTTCTATCCCAATACCAAGTATAACCTATAATTTTAAATTTTAATGATAGCAACACAAATAAAATTTAAGAAAATGAAAAAACATCTTTCTCGTAAAATAGTAATACTACTTCTACTACTATGCAGTTTTATTACAAATGGCTGTACAGAAACCTATATTTTACAAACTAACACCTTTGAAGAGGTACTGGTAGTAGAAGCCACTATAACAAATGAGCTTAAAAAACAAGAGATAAAAATCACAAAGACCGCTCGATTTGAAGATACGGAAACAAAAACCGAAGCACAAGCAGAAGTATATATAACAGATGATTCTGGCAATAAGTACGACTTTGAAGAACAATCTGAAAAATATGTTTCTAAATTAGAGTTTGAGGCAATTCCCGGAAGAAAATACACCTTGACTATTAACACCAACGATGGTAGATCATACAAATCCTCAGCTGAGGCTTTAACCACCGTAAACGAATTAGAAGAAATAAATGCAACTGTTGATATAAAAAATGGAGAGAGAGGAGTTGCTATTCATGTAAACAGTTACGACCCAACTAATAATTCCAAATACTATAGATACGAATACGAAGAGACTTATAAAATTGTAGCGCCACAATGGACAAGGGAAAAGCTTGTTGTATTAGATCCCCGAACAGTAGATAGAGTACCTAATTCACCTGAAACTGAAATATGCTACAGCACAAAAAACAACACAGCACTTCTTCTAGCGAGTACAGCTGAACAAAAATCAGACCGCGTGAATTATCTCGTACGATTCATAAGCGACCAAAATTACATTATATCTCACAGATACAGTATACTAGTAAAACAATATGTAGAGAGCTTAGCTGCTTATACCTTTTATAGCACTTTGAAAAAAACATCTGGAAACGGTAGTCTTTTATCTCAAAACCAACCTGGTTTTTTCTACGGAAATTTAAAATCCGTTGATAACACAAATGAAAAAATAATTGGTTTTTTTGATGTCGCCTCAGTTTCCTCAAAAAGATTTTTCTTCAACTATAGCGATTTATTTCCAAAAGAGCCTCTTCCTCCTTACTATACTGAATGCGACATTGAATCTTATCTGTTTTGTTTTGGTTTTGGTGAAAAATGCAAGGGAGAGGAACTAATTGAAAAAATTGAAAATCATACTTTAACGTATGCGTATAGAATTGGACCCGATTCACCATTTACTTATTATCTGTATCCAACACCATGCGGCGACTGCACTTCATTTTCATCTAACATAAAACCTTCATTTTGGATAGATTAAGACATCTTTTGCTATTAGGTCTGTTACTACTTAACGGACTACCCTTATTAGCGCAGCAAAACCCACCATTAGACAATGATAATAACATCATAGACGAAACTGTATTCATCCATACAAATGCAACAACATTTGTTTCTGGAGAAACATTATACTACAAAATATATTGCCTAAAAGCATCCGACAAAACGCTTTCTACTACAAGTAAAGTAGCCTATGTTGAACTCATAGACAATAATAACAATAGCCTACTTCGAACTAAACTTTTCTTGGACAACTCTACAGGTCAAGGCGATTATTTTGTACCTACTACCTTCAAAACTGGTAATTATAAGCTCATAGGATATACAAGCTGGATGTTAAATCAATCCGTTTCCCAACTATTTCAAATGGATATCACAATAATAAATCCATTTGAAGTAAACAGTGCGGAACAGAAAAATCCCATTATATCTGACACACTTCATTTAAAAAGTGAACTAAAAATAGCCTTCAAAGATTCAAAAAATGTAGCTTCTACAAAACTTCAAGATTTAAAACTAGAAATCAATAAAAACATATTCTCAAATCGTGAAAAGGTCTCTATAAAAATTAACCCCTTAACCTCAGAAGCTGTAAAAGGAAGTTATTCTCTTTCCGTTAGAAAAACAGAAGACTTACCCACAACAGAACAACTAACAGCTAATCAATTTGTTAAAAACACACATAACGTATCAGCGACATTCAAAAATACAGAAGGACAACTAGTTCTACCAGAACTCCGTGGTGAAATGATTTCGGGAAAAATAACATCAAAGAACAATTCAAATCAAATTCAAAACATAGCCGTTGCTTTATCTATTCCAGGAAAGTCATTTGCTTTTCAAATTGTTAAAACAAATTCCGATGGTGCGTTTATTTTCAATCTGAACAAAGCCTATTATAGCCCAAATATTACGATTCAAATTGTTGCTGAAAATCGCCGCGACTATCTCCTAACGGTTGATAGTCCTTCTGAGATTGACTATTCGAAAATAATGACACAACCAAGTTTTACATTAACTTCAGACTTAAGAGAAAATATCCTTAACAGGTCTATTGCAAGTCAAATTGAAAATGCTTACTCTCTAAAAAAAGCAGACACCATCGTCCAAACAGTTACTGACAAAACATCATTATTATTAACAACCAAAGAATATATTCTCGATGATTTCACAAGATTTAAAACATTAAAGGAAACTGCCACCGAAATTGCTACGGACATAAACATCAAACAAGAAGGTCAAGATTACTTTTTACATGTCTTGAATCCAGATATCTATCCTCAATTACAAGATCCCGCTCTAGTCCTCATAGACGGCCTATTATTACAAAATGCAAATGAACTGATTAATTACAAAATGAAAACCATTTATAAAGTTAACACTAAGTCAGGTCAATATTACTATGGCCCTAAAATATATAATGGGGTAATTACTTTCACGACTTTTAACAACGATTTTATAAGTGCCCAGACTGGAGACGACATTATAAAACCCGCAATTATGAGGCCCTTACTTAAGAAAGAATATTATAAAATAGATCATGCTGACATATTAAAAAATAATAGAATTCCTGACTTTAGAAATCAACTATTTTGGAATCCCAGAATAACTTTAGAAAACACTGAAGACTCTATTGAATTTTACACCTCAGATGTATCTGGAACATTTGAAATAAGACTTGAAGGTTTTTCTGCAAAAGGCACTCCCGTTTCTATAAAAGAGATCATAGAGGTAAAGTGATTTTATTAATCCACATGCTTTAGATTATTTTATTAAAATAATTTCAACCCTTTTGTAACTTTTTTGCAACTTGATACGTATAACTACCAGTACACTTTAAAACTGAGGACACAAAAACATGAGACAACTTAAAATCACCAAGCAGGTAACTAATCGTGAAACTGCTTCATTAGACAAATATTTACAAGAAATTGGAAAAGTTGACCTTATTACCGCTGACGAAGAAGTAGAATTAGCACAAAAGATTAAAGCCGGGGATCAAAAAGCCCTTGAAAAATTAACAAAAGCAAATTTACGTTTCGTTGTTTCGGTAGCAAAACAATACCAAAATCAAGGATTAACACTTCCTGATTTAATTAACGAAGGAAACCTAGGTCTTATTAAAGCGGCTCAACGTTTTGATGAAACACGTGGTTTTAAATTCATCTCGTACGCTGTATGGTGGATTCGTCAATCGATACTACAAGCTTTGGCAGAACAATCTCGTATCGTTCGTTTGCCTTTAAATAAAATTGGTTCTATCAATAAAATCAACAAAATGTATGCCTTATTAGAGCAATCTAACGAGCGTCCACCATCTGCTGAGGAAATTGCAAAAGAATTAGATATGACAGTAAATGATGTAAAAGAGTCTATGAAAAACTCTGGTCGTCACTTGTCTATGGATGCACCTCTTGTTGAAGGAGAAGATTCTAACCTATACGATGTATTGCGTTCAGGTGAATCTCCAAACCCAGACAGAGAATTAATCCACGAATCTTTACGTACTGAAATCGAACGTTCATTAGAAACATTGACTCCAAGAGAGGCTGATGTAGTTCGTTTATACTTTGGACTTGGTGACCAACACCCAATGACTCTTGAAGAAATTGGAGAAACTTTCGACCTAACTCGTGAGCGTGTACGTCAAATCAAGGAAAAAGCAATCCGTAGATTGAAACATACTTCTAGAAGTAAAATACTTAAAACCTACCTAGGTTAAAAATATTCCCCAATTAAAATGGTTAAACTATTAACGATTTTAATTCAAAATGAACAACAGTTTGATTGACTGTTCGTTTTTTGATTGATGATTGAAACTCCGGCTGATTACCGGAGTTTTATTTTTTATCAAAAAAACTCTCGGTCTGTTCGAGCTAAGCTCTCGGGTTTCCGGAGTTTTATTTTTTATCAAAAAAACTCTCGGTCTGTTCGAGCTAAGCTCTCGGGTTTAGCTTCGCTCAGTTCGTCTTTCAGACTCGTGTCCGGAGTTTTTTATTATTAGCCCCTACCCCAAAAAGGGGAATTGAAAACTGCCGCTGTTATTTTTATTGTAATTGATTTTTGTAATTGCAATTGATTTGGGCGTAACCCTTCGTAAAAACTTCGGGTCGGGCTTTCCATTACAATCTTTTTTATTTCTTACGCTATCGCTCCACAAATAAAAAAGGATTTCCATTGTAATCCCTTACGCATTAAACCGGTTTCTTCCTGAAGTTGTCCCCGCAAAAAAACTTTCGCATTTGTTTTAAATAACCTAATTTTGCAGAAACTACAACTAAAGAATCTGAAACAAACTCAGGTTAAACAACAACACAATGAAAAACACACTTATTGCACCATCAGTATTGGCCGCCGATTTTGGAAATCTGCAACGCGACATCGAAATGATTAACAATAGTGAAGCAGACTGGTTTCATATTGATATCATGGACGGTGTTTTTGTTCCAAACATTTCATACGGAATGCCAGTATTGGAAGCGATTAACAAACATGCTAAAAAAACGATTGATGTACATTTGATGATCGTAGACCCAGACCGTTACATCAAAACTTTTGCTGAATTAGGCGCTAATATACTAAGCGTACACTATGAAGCTTGCACACATCTTCACAGAACATTACAAGCCATCAAAGCAGAAGGAATGAAAGCCGGAGTAGCAATCAACCCACATACTAATATTGACTTGTTAGAGGACGTTATCAATGATATCGACTTGGTTTGTATCATGAGTGTTAATCCAGGATTTGGAGGACAATCCTTTATTGAAAACACCTATGCAAAAGTTCAGAAACTAAAAGCTTTGATCACTAGAAAAGGAGCAACAACAATAATTGAAGTAGATGGTGGGGTTACTAACAAAAACGCAAAGCAACTTGTAGAAGCAGGAGCAGATGTTCTGGTAGCAGGTAGCTATGTATTTAAAGCTGCTGACCCAATCGCAACTATTGCCGATTTGAAAAAGTTGACAGCCATCTAAAAAATGTTTCTTTTATAAAAGAAGAGAAGTGACGTGCTACAACTTTAGCATGGGACTTTTTTTATATTACGTCTTTGTACTGATCCAATAAATATTTAATTAAATCAGTTGTGGTTACAATCCCTAATAAAATATCATTATCGCAAACGGGAAGAGCATGAAATTCATTACTAGCCAAAATTTCAGCAGCTTCCTTTATAGTGGTCTCGGAAGAAATCTCAATTATATCTTTTGCCATTACCTGACCAACGGTAAACATATTAAAAACTATCGACTCCACATCCTTAGCCTGATCATCGACTGCATCTGCATACGAAACCCTCAACAAATCAGTATAACTGAGCAACCCAATTATTTTGTGGTTATTCACAACTGGAATATGTCTGATTTTATGCTTTTTAAACAAGGCTTCCGCCTTTGTTAAATCATCCGAAAGATTTAGCTTTACTACATTCTTAGTCATAATTACGGACACTGGTACATTCTCTTTCATGACATCATCGTTTTTAATTGAACTTAAATTTACAACTAAAAAGGCAGATCATAGCAAACTGCCACAATTAATAACGGCCTGATTATCTTTCTAAAAACTAAATTCACGAAATTGAATCTTTTTCATCGAAATTGATCATGTCCCTAACATTATTATAAAGTTCCGGAAACTCCTTCTTGAAAATATGAGGTGTTTCGAAGAAATGTTCTAAAATCACGGCTAAAAATTCCACCTGATTTGTATAGGCATAAATTCTAAAATAATTAGATAAAACTAGTTGTTCTAGTGTATTAGGTTGGACTAAATATTCTTGTATTTTAACATAAGTACTCGAAAAAACGACAGCACTTTGGTCCCTGCTCTTCAATCCATGAAAGTACAAAGCATGGCTAAACTCATGTATGCCAAGATTCAAATTATCATTATCAAAAAGAAACCCTTCCTGAAAGTCTTTCCATGAGAAAACTACAGCTTTCAGTCCCCGATTGAATTCACCCTTATGATATTCATTACTTATTGTGGATAAATAATGCTGTGGATAAATGATTATCTTATTAAAAATCTCAATCAGATAATGTCGCATTCCAAAAGTCATCATCACATATGTAGCAGCAATTAACACCTTACACTGATCCGTAACGACAAAATTGCCTTTTCCAAAAAATCTATATTTAGCGATAAAAGTGGCCGTACGATGCTCAAAAAAAAGCTTTCTCTTAGCTGATAAGCTTTGATAAAAAGCGCATTCCTTTCTTAGAATATCCCGTTGTATATGACTAAGTTTTCTTCTAAATGGATACCAATGAATATAAAACGGTTTATTAAAAACAAACACATATATAGGTTCAACAATAATTACGGCTATACTAATGCCGAGTAATACAATTAGAAAAAATTGAATCGCAGTAATCATCTTTATCGTCTTTGCAGTATTGTTCCTTCAAAACTATCACATTTAAAAACAAAAAAAGCAACAAAACGGCAAAATTATTTTGTCATTTTGTTACTTCTATTTATGTGGCCGAGACAGGGTTCGAACCTGCAACCCTCAGAGTCGAAATCTGATATTCTATCCAGTTGAACTACTCAGCCTAAAGATTTCTGATTTTGGATTAACGATTGTTGATTTTAGATTTAAAACCTTTAAACTAAATATCCAAATTCAGCAATCTGAATTTTATTTTTAAACCAATAGTTTTTTTACAATTGCAGAGATTGTTTTTCCTTCGGCAGTTCCTCCTAATTGAGCTGATGCTAACCCCATTACTTTACCCATTGAAGCAATTCCTGAAGCACCTGTTTCTGCGATGATTTTTGCGATCACCACTTCTACTTCTGCTTCGCTTAATTGAGCGGGTAAGAATTTTTCAATTACAGCGATTTGTGCCAATTCTGGCTCCGCTAAATCCATACGGTTTTGCTCCGTAAATATTTTAGCGCTGTCCTTACGGGTTTTAACTAATCTTTGAAGTAATTTAATTTCGTCTGCTGCAGTAATTTCCTCTTTTGAACCTGAAGCGGTTTGAGCTAAAAGAATCTCCGATTTAATTGCTCTTAAAGCTTCTAAAGCTACTGTATCTTTAGCTCTCATGGCAGTTTTAATATCATCCATGATTTGTATTGATAAACTCATTTTTCTTTTTATTTAATTAAGCAATGTTGCCTAGTTTACTTATTAGTGATTTGTGCAAAAAGTTATATTTTTTGCCCCTGATGGTAGTAAAAAGCATTTTTTGAGAAATCGCATTTTTTCTTGAACTTAAAAAGCGACCAAAGGAAGCTCTTTTAAGGGCTTTGAAAAAAGCATTTTCAAGAAAAATCTTGAAACGACAGCAGGATTAAGGCCCTAAAAATAAAACCCTACATTATGTGTGCGAAGATAAAAAAAATAACCCGAAAATTAAATTCAATTTTCGGGTTAAATCATATTGGTTTATGTGAGTGTTAATCTACATTGTCATGTAAAAAAGAGTTGTTAGAACGCAACTGTAAATCATTGTTGCTATCAGTTCCAACAGATATTCTCGAATTTGTATTGTTTGACTGTGTATTTGAGATGTCTATTCCTAATCTTTTATAAGCAGGCTCTCTTTCGTACTCATCAATTTTAGATACATTGTTATGAAACTTGTAATTGAATTCTTTTAGTTTCTTTCTTCTCTCATCAGCTCTAAGCTTCAAAGTTTCTTCAATTGTCATTTCCATAGGAGAAATTTCCTCAAATCTTGAAGGTGCCTCTGCTGCCCTATCGACTTGCTTCATCGTAATATTTAACTCAGCAGGAATAACTTCTTCAACTACTTTTGCAACTGGTTTAGAAGTTGTAAAAGTATCTTCAGCCTCCATGTACTCTTCAAGAGAATATTTAATAATCCCTTTGTCTGACAATTCAGTCACGGGTACAAATTGAACCGGTTGGTTCACTTTGATCTCACGTGTCTCGTTAGTTAATTCAAACAATACTTTATCCTCTTCCACTTTTTGTACTGGTTCCGGTTTGTGTATTGGCAAATCAAAAGAGAAAGTAGTTTGTTCTTGTCTTTCTATCGCTTTAGGCTGTTGTACTTCTTTTACTTCTGCCACTTTTGGAGTAGTAAAAGTGAAATCAATATCCTTGATAGGAGAAACGATTTCGAAAGTAACATCTAAGTTCTTAATAAACTCTGACATTGCCATCAAATCTTCGTTTCCTACAACAGGAACTACTACTTCTGGAGTTTCATCATCTTCTACTAAATCAAAAACAACTCTTTCATCAGAACTTGAAACCGTTTTTTCAGCATTTAAATCGAATGCTGCTACTGTATTTTGTGATAGATTATGAACACTTCTTTGCTCATCCTCTAATGTATGAATTATTTTTTTTGGCTCTGTGTTTACAATTCCATTTTGTTGTTCAATATCAAAACCCGTTGCAATAATAGTAACTGCAATGGCATCACCCAATGTTTCGTCTTCACCAACACCCATAATAATATTGGCATTGTGACCCGCTTCATTTTGAATATGGTCGTTAATTTCTCCTATTTCATCTAAAGTGATTTCGTTAGAACCTGAAACGATGAGCAACAATACGTTTTTGGCACCTGTGATTTTATTATCATTTAGTAAAGGAGAATCTAAAGCAGACACAATCGCCTCTTTAGCTCTGTTTTCACCTTCGGAAACAGCCGATCCCATTATCGCAGTTCCGCTATTAGACAAAACTGTCTTAGCATCACGTAAATCGATATTTTGAGTATAGTGATGTGTAATAACTTCTGCAATTCCTCTAGACGCAGTAGCCAAAACTTCATCAGCTTTTGAAAACCCAGCTTTGAAACCAAGATTTCCATATACTTCTCTTAATTTATTGTTATTGATAACAATTAAAGAGTCTACCTGTTTGCGTAGTTTTTCGATTCCTATTTTAGCTTGCTCTTGACGAACTTTACCTTCAAATAAGAATGGAAGTGTTACAATACCTACAGTAAGAATTTCTCTTTCTTTAGCTAATTGTGCAATTACTGGCGCAGCACCGGTACCGGTACCACCACCCATTCCTGCAGTGATAAAGACCATCTTAGTATTGCGATCCAACATCTTTTCGATTTCAGCGATACTTTCTATAGCTGATTGTTGGCCTACGTCAGGATTTGCTCCTGCACCAAGTCCTTCAGTTAAGTTCACACCAAGTTGAATTTTATTAGGAACTGAACTGCTTTGCAATGCCTGAGAATCAGTATTACAAACAATAAAGTCTACTCCTTTAATTCCTTGTTTAAACATGTGGTTTATAGCGTTGCTTCCGCCTCCACCTACACCAATTACTTTGATTACATTTGATTGGTTTTTTGGTAAATCAAATGAAATACTTCCAAATTCTGAGTTGCTCATCATTTTATTTGGTTTTTGATATTAATTATTAATTGTTGTATTTTTAATTTGGGACGATGCCCTTATTCTGCGTTATCTAAAAAATCTTTAATCTTGTCAACATAACGATCAAAAAATGATCTTTTTATCTTGTCTCCAGTAGATTCTTCCTTATTCGCTTTAGTCCTTGTCTCAACCTCTTCCTCTTCTTCCTCTCTTCTATCATAACTTTCAACAACAGGAGCGCGATATACCGCTGCTTTTGGCGGAGCTATTTCATCCATTCTCACCGCACTTTGTGTTTTATTCTCAATGCTGTTCATTACTAATCCTACTGCTGTAGCATATAATGGACTAGAGAATTCTTCATCAGAGTCACCAGCTAAATGCTCGTTTGGATATCCTATTCTGGTATCCATTCCCGTGATGTACTCTACTAGCTGCTTAATATGTTTCAATTGTGCACCTCCACCTGTAAGAACGATTCCTGCAATTAATTTCTTGCGCGGGTCTTCATGTCCATACGCTTTGATTTCCGTAAAAACTTGCTCTACAATTTCCACAACACGTGCGTGAATTATTTTTGACAAGTTTTTCAAAGAAATTTCTTTTGGTTCTCTTCCTCTTAATCCAGGAATAGAAACAATTTCGTTATCTCTATTTTCACCTGGCCAAGCTGAACCAAATTTTACTTTCAGTAATTCCGCTTGTTTTTCAATGATTGAACATCCTTCTTTTATATCATCAGAAATCACATTTCCTCCAAAAGGAATTACGGCAGTGTGGCGTATAATTCCATCTTTAAAAATAGCTAAATCTGTTGTTCCTCCACCTATATCAATCAAGGCAACTCCAGCTTCTTTCTCTTCCTGACTCAATACAGCGTCAGATGATGCTAATGGTTCTAATGTCAATCCTGATAATTCAATTCCTGAACTTTGAATACAACGCCCCACATTTCTAATTGACGATGCTTGTCCTACTACAACGTGAAAACTAGACTCTAATCTTCCGCCATACATTCCTATAGGCTCTTTGATTTCAGATTGACCATCAATTTTAAATTCTTGAGGTAAAACATGAATTATTTCTTCCCCTGGCAACATGGCCAACTTGTTCACTTGATCAATCAGAAGTTGAATGTCATCACCTCCTATTACTTCTTCGGGATTATTTCTACTGATATAATCCGTATGTTGAATACTGCGTATGTGCTGACCCGCAATTCCTACAACAACATCCTTGATTTTATAACCTGAGTTATTCTCAGCTTCTTGAATTGCTTGTTGAATTGATTGAATGGTTTGTGTAATATTATTTACCACCCCTCTGGCAACACCTAAACTTTTAGATTTACCAACTCCTAGAATTTCCAACTTACCATATTCATTCTTCTTGCCTATCATGGCAACAATTTTTGTAGTCCCAATATCTAGACCCACTGCAACATTCTCTTTTTCCATTATCTATTTATTTAGTGCAAACTACTTGTTTTGTAAATCTGAGGTCTATTTTTTTATACTTATACAACGAACTATCTAAAACTGCTTTTTGAAAAAAGGCCTTATAATCTTTGAATTTTTGTTCCATATCTGTGACATTTCCAAAATCAATTTCATAATTATAATTCCTATTCAGCATTTTCAACCTTCCGTTGGGCATAATCTGAACAGCAATGATGTTTTTTTTCAAAAAATCATCGTCATAAATCACCCGAAATACTTGGGCATATTTTTCGCTATTTTTTCTATTAATCATCCCCGAAACAAGCGGAACTCTGGCCGTAAAATTAGTTGACAATGGCATTATACCTCCCTCGTAATCAATATAAAAAGAGCCATTCCCATCTAAAACCCGTGCCACCGGAGTCTTTTGTTTTACTACTGCTTTTAGAACACCATCTATACTCACAAATACATCTGATTTCTCAATCATCTCATTTGAATCCAGTCTTCTCTCTAGCTTATTCAAATCTAATTTATCTTTTCCAATGCTTGAAGCATTCTCTTTATTTTCTATTAACAATTTATTAACCGTTTCTCTTTTCACAAAAAGAGCATTATCTCCAACAAAAACGACCACCGATTTAGTGAGTTTTCTGTTTTCATTTCGATTCGAAGTAAATGAAAAAAGGAAAATCACAACCCCAATCATGAGCACTAATCTCGTATTTGTCCAATTAAATATTTTCATTTAGCGATTTTTTAATTGACCCTACTAATTCCCCAATATCTCCTGCTCCGATCGTCACTATTATTTGAGCATCACTTTCAAGAATACTTCCTATCACATTCTCTTTTGAGACTAATTTCTTATTTTGATTATCCACTTTATTCAACAACCATTCCGATGTCACTCCTTCCATTGGTAATTCACGAGCTGGATAAATATCCATCAACAATAGCTCGTCAAATTGAGATAAACTTTTAGCAAAATCATCAGCAAAGTCTTTTGTTCTACTGAACAAATGAGGTTGAAACACCGCAAGAACTTTTTTACTAGGATATAATTCCCTCACCGCCTGATAGACTGCATTAATCTCCGTAGGATGATGTGCATAGTCATCAATATACACTAAATCATCCGTTTTTATCTGATAAGAAAATCGTCTTCTTATTCCTTTGAATGAAGCTAAGGCTATTGCAATGGCATCGGTTGGGGTGCCGAAATTTATTGCCATTGCGATAGCCATCAAAGCATTCATCAAATTATGCTTTCCAGGTAATCCAAAATGAAAATCTTTTAAAATTCCATTTGGAGTTTTTACATCAAAAATGTAACTCCCGTTATCTATTCTAACATTTATCGCACTATATACAGCATCTTCATTCACCGCTACGGTCACACCTTCTAAAGGCAGCTCCTTAGTTATAAACAATCTGCTTTTATCTTCTACTTTATTCGCAAATTCCACAAATGACTCTTCAATCGCATCACTGGTCCCGTAAATATCTAAATGATCAGCATCCATCGATGTAATACAAGCAATATTAGGATGTAAATGCAAAAAAGAACGATCAAATTCATCAGCCTCTACTACGGTAACTGTTTTTCCGTTACCTACTAAATTCGAATTATAATTTTCTACTATTCCTCCTATAAAAGCCGTAACATCAGCCCCGCTTTCATACAAAATATGGCCTAAAATACTGGAAGTTGTCGTTTTTCCGTGCGTTCCAGCTACCGCAAAACAAAAGGTGTCTTTTGTTATTATTCCTAAAACTTCAGCCCTTTTCTTAATATGATATTCACGTTCCACAAAATAGTTCCATTCAGAATGCGTCTTAGGAACTGCAGGTGTAATAATAACTAAGGTGTTTTCGATGAAATAATCTTTAGGAATCAAATCAATACTATCTTCAAAATGAATTGCAATACCGCTCTCTATCAACTCTTTTGTCAAAGCCGTAGGAGTTTTATCATAACCAGAAACCTGTTTCCCTATATTTTTAAAATAGCGAGCCAAAGCACTCATTCCGATGCCACCGATACCGATGAAGTAGACGTTATGTATTTGGTTTAAGTTCATATTGATTTAAGTATGTTTTTATTTAGTTTTAATTAGTTTCACAATTTCGTCAGCAATTTGTTTTGTCGCCAAAGGCATTGCTAATTGTTTGATATTTTCACTTAATTGATTTTGCTTTCCTTTATCTTTTAATAACGCTTCAAAAACCAAGCTAAACTCTGATTCAAGTTCCGATTCTTTCAATAAAAGCGCACCTTTTTTATCAACAATCGCTTTTGCGTTTTTAGTTTGATGATCTTCAGCTACATTAGGAGAAGGAATAAAAATTACCGGCTTTCCCACAATACATAACTCTGACACTGATGACGCTCCCGCTCTAGAAATAATAATATCTGCCGCTGCATACACAAAGTCCATTCTTTCGATAAAAGAAACAACTTGAACAGCATTCGAATTGTATTTTTTATAATCCTCAAAATATAATTTCCCGCATTGCCAAATTACCTGCACATTTTGGTCTTGAATATTTCCTAATTCTTTTTCGATCAACTGATTTACTCTCCTTGCCCCAAGGCTTCCGCCAAGAACTAATAGTGTTTTTTTAGTAGCATCTAAATTAAAGTATTCAATTGCAGCTGCTCTTTTACTATCGATATCAATTAAATCCTGACGAACCGGATTCCCCGTTAAAACCATTTTATCTTTTGGAAAAAATCGTTCTAAATTTTCATATGCCACACAGATTGCATCTGCTTTTTTGCTCAATAACTTATTCGTAATTCCCGGAAATGAATTCTGTTCTTGAATTACCGTAGGGATTTCCATCATGCTGGCCATTTTCAATAATGGTCCACTAGCAAAACCTCCCGTTCCAATCACGACATCCGGTTTAAACTCTTTTATGATTTGTTTTGCTTTCCATAAACTATCGGCTAATTTTAATGGAAACATCAAATTCTGCAAAGTTATTTTCCTTTGTAAACCCGCAATCCACAGTCCTTTAATTTGGAAACCAGCTTGAGGTACTTTTTGCATTTCCATTTTATCTTTGGCACCTACAAAAAGAAATTCGGCATCAGGAAAGCGTAATTTTAATTCATTTGCAATAGCAATCGCAGGATAGATATGTCCACCTGTCCCTCCACCACTTAATATGAATTTGTATTGCCTCATTATATAGAAATTTTTTAGTTTAAAAATTAATTTAACCCTTAAAAATATTATTTATCAAAAACCGCGTTCATTGGGTTTGTCGCTTTGTCTGTAATCGAATAATCCTCATCAACCTCTTTTTCAGAATCTAGTTCAGCGTCGATTAGTTTTTGAAGTGCCTCCTCTCGTTTAGCAGCAGTCTTAAGCTCTTCTTCAATTTCTTCGTCCTTTTTAGTCACACTGATAATAATTCCAAGTGCAAAACAAGTCATCCAAATCGAACTACCTCCACTACTGATCAATGGTAATGTCTGACCCGTTACCGGTAATAATTCTACTGCTACAGCCATATTGACCATCGCTTGAAATATCATTGGAAAACCGAGCCCAACGACGACTAACTTTCCAAAGAGGGTATTGGCCTTATGTGAAGCTATCACGAATCGAAACAGCAACAATAAATATAGAATTAGAACCCCAAAACCACCTATAAGACCGTATTCTTCAACTATAATTGCATAAATAAAATCAGAAGAGGATTGTGGTAAAAAATTCTTCTGAACACTTTTTCCAGGTCCTAATCCATATATCTTTCCAGATGCAATAGCAATTTTAGCCTTCTCAATTTGGTAATCATCTTCATCCGGTTTGTCCGTACTGAAATTTTCGATTCTACTTTCCCAAGTTGTTACCCTACTAAAAAATCTGGAATCAGGAAAAGCTTTGGCAACAAGTACAAAAAAAGCAAGAAATAGAATTCCAGAACCTACAATAGCTCCGATGTATTTTAACGGGTATTTCCCAATAAACACTAACATCAGTATCATTGCGAAAATTAATGCTGTAGTAGAAAAATTGGCAGGTAAAATAAGAATCAGAGTAACAAATACAGGAAGCCAAAGCTCCCATAGTGAAGACTTAAAAGTAAGTGGTTCTTCTCTAGTTTTAGATAAATAACGCGCAACAAATATGAATAACACAACCGAAGCCAATGTCGACGTCTGAAACGATATCCCAATAAAAGGAACCTGAATCCATCTACTGGCATTTGCTCCTGCAATTACAGTTCCTTTAACTAATGTATATAGCAACAATATCCAAACTACCGGTAATGCCACTTTAGATATTGCTCTAAAATAGTGATACGGCACTCTATGCACACCGTAAATAATTAAAAACCCAATACAGATATGCGCCAAATGCTTAACCAAATAACCCAAAGTATTTCCAGTTCCATGACCCAAATAAGCCAAATTACTACTGGCACTAAAAACAGGCATAAACGAAAACAAAGCTAACAAAGCCACGAATGACCATATTACTTTATCTCCTTTTAATTTGCTTATTAGTTGCTTCATTTGTATTATTTAATTATTTAAAAATATTGACTTCCGCCTAAAGATTGTGAACCGCTTGTTTAAATTGATTCCCTCTATCCTCATAGTTTTCAAACAAATCAAAACTCGCACATGCAGGTGACAATAAAACGGCATCCCCTTTTTCTGTTAAACGTTGTGCCATTCTAACGGCATCATTCATATTGGTAACTTCTACCATCATATCTACTACGTTACCAAAAGCATCAATTATTTTTTTATTATCAACTCCAAGGCAAATAATAGCTTTCACTTTTTCACGTACCAATGACATCAATTCATTATAATCATTTCCTTTATCAACACCCCCAACAATCCATACTGTTGGCATATTCATACTATCCAATGCGAAAAAAGTAGCATTTACATTAGTCGCTTTGGAATCATTGATATATTGTACATTCTGAATCTTCAATACTTTCTCAAGACGGTGCTCCACTCCTTGAAAATTAGATAAACTTTCACGGATTGTTGCTTTTCTTATTTGCATCAATTTTGCCACAGAGGTTGCTGCCATTGCATTTTTCATATTATGTTTTCCTTCTAATGCAATAGATTCTGTTTCCATTAAAAATTCATCTTGATTGATTTTTACTTCCATTTTGTTGTTTTGTATAAAGGCTCCTTCGTTGAATGTTTTTGTCAAGGAAAAAGGGATTAATTTAGCTTTCGTTTTATTATTTTCTAACCATGCTGTAATGGCCTCGTCATCTGCATCATAAATGAGGTAATCATCCTCGGTTTGATTCATTGTAATTCTCATTTTAGAATTAATATAATTTTGATAATTATATTCGTATCGATCTAAATGATCCGGACTTATATTCGTTATGATAGCGATGTGCGGTTTATAATCTACAATTCCGTCCAACTGGAAACTACTTAATTCAAGTACGTAAGAATCGTATGTGTCATCTGCAACCTGCTCTGCAAAACTTTTCCCTATGTTTCCTCCCAGCCCTACATTCAATCCTGCTGATTTAAGCAAGTGATAGGTTAACATAGTTGTTGTTGTCTTTCCGTTGCTTCCCGTTATTCCTATTGTAACTGCTTTTGTGAAAGGTGCTGCAAACTCTATTTCAGAAATCACCGGTACTCCTTTTTCAATCAGTTTCTTTACAATGGGAACTTTTTCTGGAATCCCTGGACTTTTCATGACTACATCAGCATTTAAAATCAAACCCTGTGTATGCCTTTCCTCTTCCCAGTCAATACCGTTACTGATAAGAACCTCCTTGTAATTGTTTTTTATTTTTCCAAAATCAGATACAAAAACGTCATATCCTTTTTTCTTGCCCAAAATGGCAGTACCTACTCCACTTTCTCCTCCGCCTAAAACTACTAGTCTCATACTATCTTAATTTTAGAGTTATAATCGAAAGTATCGCTAACAATATCGCTACAATCCAGAATCGGGTTACAATCTTACTTTCATGATATCCCTTCTTTTGATAATGATGATGCAACGGCGCCATCAGGAAAATTCTTCGGCCTTCGCCAAAGCGTTTTTTGGTATATTTAAAATAACTAACCTGTAATACCACAGATAAATTTTCGACTAAAAATACACCACACAATAGCGGTATTAATAATTCTTTACGAACAGCAATCGCCAGAACCGCGATGATCCCACCTATAGTCAAACTTCCAGTATCACCCATAAAAACAGATGCAGGGTAAGAGTTGTACCAAAGAAACCCAATTAATGATCCCACAAATGCAGCTATAAACACCGTCATTTCCCCCGAATTAGGGATATACATGATATTTAAATAATTAGAGAAAATAATATTTCCAGAAACAAAAGTAAAAATCCCCAATGCTAATACTGATACAGCCGACGTACCTGCTGCGAGTCCATCGATTCCATCTGTTAAGTTCGCTCCGTTTGAAACAGCTGTGATGATAAAAATAACAACTGGAATAAAAATTACCCAAGCCCACTTTTCATATCCTTCACCCGTCCATGCCAATAGTTCAGCATAGTCAAATTCATTATTTTTAAAAAAAGGAATTGTAGTTGCTGTAGATTTTTCTTCCACTGGGCTTTGAGTGATAACGTTCTCTGTTGTAACACTAAAAACATCTCCTTTTCCAGTATCCGTTCTCACGGTTACTGCTGGACTAATATAAAGAACCGTCCCAACAATAAGACCTAATCCTACTTGTCCAAAAACTTTAAAAATCCCTTTTAATCCCTGCTTATCTTTTTTAAATATTTTGATATAATCATCCACAAACCCAATTGTCCCCATCCACAACGTCGTTACAATCAACAACAAAATGTAAATATTTTGCAATTTTGCAAACAACAAAACAGGCACCAAAGTTGCAAATATGATGATTAGCCCTCCCATAGTTGGCGTTCCCGCTTTTTCATTTTGACCTGCTAACCCAAGTTCACGAACCGTCTCCCCAACTTGCTGATTTTGCAAAAAACGAATAATTCTTTTCCCGTAAATTGTAGACAACAACAAAGAAAGAATAAAGGCTAATGCCGATCTAAATGTGATGTATTGAAACACTCCCGTTCCCGAAATGTTTAATGTCTTGTTTAAGTATTCGAATAAATAATACAGCATATATTTACTATTTATGAAGTTGTTCTAATATCTCTTTCACTATTTTCATGTCATCAAAATCATGACGAACACCGTTGATTTCCTGATAGGTTTCATGTCCTTTTCCTGCAATCAAAATAATATCGTTTGGCTGAGCCAATTGACAAGCTGTTTTTATAGCTTGCTTTCTATCTGTTATAGCCAATACTTTTTTATAATTCTCTGCTGCAACACCTACTTCCATCTCCTGGATAATAGTATCAGGGTCCTCATTTCTTGGATTATCAGAAGTTAGAACTACTTTATCGCTCAATTCAGAGGCGATACTCGCCATAATTGGTCGTTTCGTTTTATCTCTGTTTCCACCGCAGCCTACAACAGTAATCAACTGTTCGTTTTTAGTACGAATGTCATTGGTTGTTTTTAAAACATTTTCCAATGCGTCAGGAGTATGAGCATAATCAACAATAGCCGTGATATTTGTAGTAGAAACAATGTACTGGAATCTTCCCGAAACACTTTCCAGTTCAGATAACAAGCGAAGTGTTTCTAAGCTATCCATTCCTAATTCAACTGCAGTACCATATATTGCCAAAACATTATAGGCATTGAATGTTCCTATTAGCTTTACCCAAACTTCATTTCCTTCAATCTTTAACAATAATCCCGACAATTGATTCTCGAGAATTTGTGCTTTATAATCAGCATATGATTTTAAAGCATAGGTGCGTTTATTCGCTACTGTATTTTGTAACATTACAGCACCATTTTTATCATCAACATTAGTCAGTACAAAAGCATTTTTGGGAAGGTTGTCAAAAAAAGATTTCTTAACATCTCTATACTCTGCAAAAGTGGGATGGTAATCCAAATGATCATGAGACAAGTTGGTAAAAACCCCACCTACGAAATGTAATGCTTCTGTTCGTTTTTGATGAATACCATGAGAACTCACTTCCATAAAACAATATTCAACCCCTGAATCTCTCATTTCAGCTAAGTAGTGATTGATGGTAATTGAATCTGGTGTTGTATGTGTTGCTTTGTATTCGATATCGTCAACTAAAATTTTTACCGTAGAAATCAATCCTACTTTAAAACCTGCTTTTTTAAATAATTGATACAATAAAGAAGCGATGGTAGTCTTCCCGTTTGTTCCGGTGATACCAACCAACTTTAATTTTTCAGATGGATTTCCAAAATAATTAGCGGCCATGAAAGCCAATGCTTTATTCGTGTCTTTCACCTGAATGTAAGTGATTTCTTTTTCGAAATTTACAGGGAACGTATCGCAAACAATAGCTACAGCTCCTAATTCAATTGCTTTTTGAATATATTCATGCCCGTCTGAAACAGAACCACGAATAGCCACAAAAATATCGTTTTTTTCAATTTTTCTTGAATCAAATTCGATTTCACCTACAGCAACTTCCGTCGAACCATGTACGGCTTCGATTGCAACTTTATATAATATGTCTTTTAGTATAATCACAATAATTCTAATGTTATAGTTGTGTTTTTTATTATATCCTGACCCGCCTGAAGCGACTGTGTCTTAACTTTCCCCATTCCGACTGCTTTCACCTTTACTCCTAAGTTTTCCAATAAAGCAATAGCATCCATTCCCGGCATACCTTTAACATTTGGAATTGAGCGTTGCTGTTTTTGCAACTTAGCAAAGTAGTTGTTATAGTTTACCTCCTGTTTAGGGACTTTTCTGTTTATATTTTTTATCTCATTTGTCGAAGGAACATCTGTAAAAATCTTTTGTGCAATTCTTTTAAAAACAGGTCCCGCTACATCCGCACCATAATAATTATTATTCACCGTACTTGGTTTATGCACTACGACAATACAAGAATATTTAGGATGATCGGCCGGAAAATAACCCACAAATGACGAAGCATAATATTTACCTGCTCCACCGTCTTTAGCATAATTCACTGCAGCCGTACCAGTTTTTCCTGCCATTGAAAAATCTTTTGAGTAGAGTTTTGAAGCAGTACCTTTTTTTACTACATTTTTTAAAACTGCTTTCAACTTTAAAAGTGTCTCGGTAGAACATATCTTCGGATTGATAACTTCCTTTTCCATTTTTACAATGGTTTTATTCCACTCTTTAATTTCTGATACAAACTGTGGTTTTACCATCACGCCATTATTGGCAACGGCATTATAGAATGTCAAAGTCTGCATTGGTGTTACCGAAACTCCATATCCAAATGCCATCCAAGGCAGCGAAATATTAGACCAGCTTTTATCGCTTGGCTGTGGAACAAAAGGCCTTCCTTCCCCTTGGAAATCCATATTCAACTTCTTATTAAATCCATAAGAGTTTACATGGTTGACAAATTTTGAAGGATTGTCTTTATAATTCTCATAAACCGCACGAACCATAACTGTATTTGACGATAACTCAAACCCTCTTGCTAGCGATATTTTTCCATATCCTCCTTTATGAGAATCTCTTACCGCTTTTCCCGAATATCTAATCTCTCCTCCGTTAGTATCATAAACCGTACTTGTATCAGCCACTTTATCTTCTAGAATCGCCATTAAATCAACTAATTTAAAAGTCGATCCTGGCTCATGAGATTCTGCAACGGCATAATTAGTTGTTTCATAATAAGTTCCGTCATTGGCTCTGCCTAAATTAGAAATAGCCCGTACTTTTCCTGTTTCGGTTTCCATTACTACCACACAACCATGATCAGCCTCAAACTCTTCTAATTGTTTTAATAAAGCATGATGTGCAATATCTTGTATGTAGACATCGATAGTTGATATTACATCGTAACCATCTTGTGGGTCCACTTCATTAACATCACGAATAGGCTTCCACTGTCCTTTTGCAATTTTTTGCTTAAGAATTTTACCATCTTTGCCATTCAAATATTTTCTATACGCCCATTCGATACCTTTACCATCATAAGTACCAGAAGGTGTTTTTCGTTCATAACCAATAGTACGTTCGGCTATCTTACCGATTGGATGTTCTCTAACCGTTTTTTGTTCGATAATAATCCCTCCTTTATAAGCACCTAACTTAAACAAAGGAAATCCTTTGATTTTTATATAATCTGTGTAGCTTAAATCACGGGCTATTAGGTAATATCTGTTATTATTAGCTCTAGCCCTTCTAAGTTCATTTTGATAAAAACTACTTGGCTTACCCAAAACAAATGCCAACGAATCAGATAGTGATTGAACATTCTTCTCGAATATTTCCATTTTTGGTGCTAAAGCATCGAAGCGTATTTCATAATTAGGGATTGAAGTAGCCAGTAAACTCCCATCAGAAGAGTAGATATTTCCTTTATTGGAAGGAATAACAAAATTCTTAACTGTTCTTTCTTTGGCTAATTTTCTATAATAATCGCCTTCAACCCACTGAATATTAGTTAATTTAATAGCAATAGCGATCGCTACCAAAAAGATAGCAAATGCAACGAGATAGATCCTGTATGATATGTGTTTATCTTCTACTGCCATAATTTTTTAAGAAAAGTTTTCTCTTCTTCTTTTTTTACTTTTATTTTAATTGGAGGAACAGTCGATGGAAAAATTTGTTTTTCTACCATTTTATCTGAAACAGTAGACTCCATTTTCAATTTCATCAACTGAGAACGTCGGTCAACAAATTCTGAGCGCAATTCTTTTACCTCAGTCGTTAATTTGGCAATTTGAAAAACTTTCTGCTCAAAACGTTGTGTATTAGCAATCATAACAATAGCTAAAAGAATAAGAAAAACGATAAAACGCCAATTTTTCATCGCGTCATCGTCGATAAGAAATCTCGCTTTTAATATGTTATAAACACCGTTTTTCATTCTGAATTATATCTTTTCTGCTATTCTTAATTTAGCACTTCGAGCTCTATTATTTAATTTTATCTCTTCTTTGTCCGGCACTATTAATTTTCCGATAATCTTAAACGGAACGGAAAAATTACCAAAAAAGTCACGCTCAGGCTCCCCTTCAAACATACCGTTTTTCACAAATCGTTTTACCAATCTATCTTCTAATGAATGATATGAAATCACACTTAATCGCCCTCCCGATTTTAGCACTTCTAATGACTGCTCCAAGAATTCTTTTAGAACATCCATTTCTTGATTTACTTCAATTCGAATGGCTTGATAGATTTGAGCTAGTATTTTATTCCTTACTCTCTCTGGTAAATATTTTGCCAAAACCTCCTTCAATTCATCAGTAGTCTTAATAGGTTGTACTTCTCTAGCCTCTACAATGGTTCTTGCCAAAACAGCAGCGTTTTTCAATTCTCCGTAATCTAAAAAAACACGTTTTAAATCAGCCTCATCGTACTCATTTACTACTCTGTATGCATTTAAGTCATTTTTCTGACTCATTCTCATATCCAATCCAGCATCAAAACGAGTAGAAAAACCACGTTCAGCCACATCAAATTGATGAGAGGAAACTCCCAAATCAGCCAAAATTCCATCCACACTTTTCAAACCGTAAAAACGCAAGAAACGTTTGATGAATCTAAAATTCTCGTTAATAAGCGTAAATCGCTCATCTGGCAAAGCATTAGCCAAAGCATCCTCGTCCTGATCAAAAGCAAACAGTCTCCCGCTTGGCCCTAACCTGCTTAGTATTTCTTTCGAATGCCCACCTCCACCGAAGGTTACATCTACATAAACGCCATCAGGCTTAATATTTAAACCATCTACTGATGCTTGAAGCAAAACCGGATTATGATATTCCATTGTCGTCGTCATTTATATTTCCCATTACTTCTTCTGCTAAATCTGCAAAATCTACGTCTTCCCCATTTATCGATGTCTCGTATAAATCTTTATCCCAAATCTCCACTATGTTAACAGCGGAAGAAAAGACAACCTCCTTCGCAATACTCCCAAAAGACACTAAGTCTTTAGGAATCAACAACCTCCCTAGAGAATCTATTTCTACCACTTTTACACCGGCGGTGAATCTTCGGATAAAATCATTATTCTTCTTTACAAACCGATTCAACTTATTGATTTTTGCCATCATCACATTCCATTCTTCCATAGGATACAACTCCAAACAAGGCTGAAAAACCGAACGCTTCAAAACGAAACCGCTTTGAAGAGAAAGCGTCAATTGCTTCTTCAAAGGCGCTGGCAACAGCACTCTTCCTTTAGCATCGACCTTACATTCATATGTCCCAACAATTGTATTCAAAAGAATAGTTTTAAAATGATATAGAGCAAAAATATGAAAAATATCACCACTATTTACCACTATCTACCACTTTGTTAATAAGTTTAACCACAACGAAGCAAAACGACTCAGAGACAAGACTAACAGACTGTCAGACTATTAGCCGTTTTATCAGTTATTCAAAAGAAAGCTTAAACTATCGAAATTCCCAGCGATTTATTTTCAATATTTTAACTAAAATACCTTTTTACTTACAATAGAAAATTGCTTTAAAAGGACTGCTTTTATACATTATTTAGCTCCTGAAAAATAAATATGCGCAAAATGCATTAATATGCCCAAAAATCGTTTTCAAAAATTCTTTTTAATTTTTTAAATCCTATATTTGTGAAAATTGAAAATCCGTATTCAAGAACATGGAAAAAAACTATAAGAAGGAAGGTAAATACAGCTATTATGAGGCTGGAGAAGGAACGCCAATTGTAATCTTACATGGGCTGATGGGAGGTTTAAGTAATTTTGATGCCGTAGCCAGTCATTTTTCTGAGAAAGGATACAAAATTGTAATCCCGGATTTACCTATCTACACCCAAAATATTTTAAAAACAAACGTAAAAAGTTTTGCTAAATACGTTAAGGACTTTATCACTTTTAAAGGATTTGATAGAGTTATTCTTCTAGGGAATTCACTAGGAGGTCATATTGCTCTATACCACACAAAAATGTACCCTGAAAAAGTGGCAGGACTTGTAATAACAGGAAGTTCAGGATTGTACGAAAGTGCCATGGGTGATAGTTATCCAAAAAGAGGCGATTATGAGTATATCAAGAAAAAAGCCGAAGACGTATTTTACGACCCTGCAATTGCTACACCAGAATTGATTGACGAAGTTTACGCAACAGTTAACGACAGAATAAAACTGATCAAAACATTAACAATTGCCAAAAGTGCCATTCGTCATAATATGGCGAAAGACCTTCCGAAGATGCATGTGCGAACTTGTATTATTTGGGGTAAAAACGACAAAGTAACTCCTCCGGATGTTGCTGAAGAATTTAATAAATTATTACCCAACTCAACCTTATATTGGATTGATAAATGTGGTCACGCGGCAATGATGGAACATCCAGAAGAGTTCAATCGCTTGCTTGAAGAATGGCTAACTAAATCCAATTTATAAGCACCTCACTTCCTAAGGAGAGGTTTTACACAAAAAAATATGAAAATCAATACCGCCGAATTTGTAATTAGCAACTCCGATGTAAGCAAATGTCCAAAAGACCGTTTGCCAGAATATGCTTTTATAGGCAGGTCTAATGTTGGAAAGTCCTCATTAATCAATATGTTGACCAACCAAAAAAAATTAGCTAAAACATCTGGAAGACCTGGAAAAACGCAGCTAATTAATCATTTCCTAATAAATAACAATTGGTTCTTAGTTGATTTACCTGGATATGGTTATGCTAAAGTATCCAAGAAAACAAAATCAGTTTTCCAACAGTTTATAACCGATTATTTCGAGACGAGAGAACAACTAGTTTGTGCTTTTGTTTTAATCGATATTCGTCACGAAGCTCAAACTATAGACATTGAGTTCATGTCTTACATGGGAGAAAGCGAAATTCCTTTTTGTATTATTTTTACCAAAGCAGACAAGATCAGTAAAGTAAAAATTGATTCTCATATTGCAGCATACAAGAAAAGTATGTTTGCTAACAATTGGGCCGAAATGCCTCAATATTTCGTAACCTCTGCAACAGAATCTTTAGGAAAAGAGAATGTTCTAAGCTATATCGACGAAGTAAATCAAGAAATTTTTAAAGGCGGTGGTCAGTTTTAAAAATAGACTACATTCCTTTACTACATAAAAAAACATCCCAAAGCTTAAAATTAAGCTTTGGGATGTTTTGTATTAGGGAAGAAATTAATCTTACTTCTTCAATTCTAATTTCTCTGCAAAATATTCGCAAAAATCTTTCATGGTCTCTGCCATCTTCTCATCACCTGTGGCACGATGAAAAGTATCTGACATCGCTACTAATGTTTGATGAAAGAATATTTTCATTTCATCTACAGGCATCTCTTTTATCCATAAATCAATACGCATACTTTCTTTGGCTTTACTATCCCACACAGACAACATAATTGCCTTTGCTTCTTCTAATTCTACACCACCGTCTTTTGCGGTCCACAATAATTTTTCTGGAACGCGGTTTTCATCTAACTCTACAAGGAATTTAATTTCCGATCTGTTTTTATCTGACATTACTTCTTAGGTTTGTATTTTGATTTTTCAAATATTTGTTTAGCATCTGTTTCTAATAACTGCTGCAAAGATACTTCATTGTTTTTCATATACGAGCGAACAATTTGCCATCCTACCCAACCACCAACTTGACCAGGTGTTTCATTATCAATCTCCAAATAAAATTTAGAAAAAGGAGCAGGACTTATAAAACGCGAAATTAACTTCTGATCATCACTATAAAGCATTTCTTTTTCGATAAAATAACGCCACATATAACTCTCATTCTCATTACACCATTCAATCTGCTCATTTGTATACCCCATCTTATCAGCATCGCTATAATCAGGAAGCAAGAGATCTTTTAAATACAATTCCTTTCCTGAATTTATCATTTTAGACAATAAATTTTTCGCAGGATCTGGCGCTACTTTTCGCTTGTAAAAGCTCGAAACAACGTCAGGCATAATTTGGTTTTCCTCGAAATTCTGCTTGATATAATTAGGAAATTGATAAAACTTATGTTCCTTTCCCAAATACATTTCGAGAGAAATAATCACCAAACTATCCGCATAAATCACTTTATTATTGTAATCCATTTCGGAAATCACAGTGATCACTTTTGGCGACTTCGTTTCAGGAAAATAATACTTCAGATGTTTAAAAAGCTCCTCTAGCTTCACCTTAACAGCGTCAAAGTTTGCGTACTTTTTCTGTACCTCAGTATACAATTCCCTCCAGAGCGGATTCTGCATTTTATCTAACCAAACCGCATCGTCATTACCAGGAGGAAAGAAAAAAGGGAACTCTTTTTTTATTTTGCCAAGATCTTCTGGATCAGTCTCAAAAAAGATTTTGTCGAAACGCTCCACCTTTATTTCCACAGGAATTTCTTCTACAGCTTTTTCTACTTTGCTTTTCTTACCACATGATAGAAAAAAGAGACATATGAGAAGCGGAATGTGATATAATTTCATTATTTTTTAATTAAATTTGCCGATATAGAATCAGAAAAACAAGCATACTCTTGAATGATTTTGCAAATATACATTCCTGCTCGTTAAAACGTAGACTATTATGATTAAAAAAAATACGCTTCAAGTTGAGAAAGTGAATACTCAGATTGTTAATTGGTTAAAAACCTATGCCGAAAACGCAAAAGTAAATGGCTTCGTGGTTGGAATTTCCGGCGGAGTAGACTCAGCAGTAACTTCAACATTGTGCGCGCAAACAGGACTAAAGGTTTTATGTGTTGAAATGCCCATTCATCAGCATGAAAGCCATGTTAGCCGTGGACGTGAGCATATTAATCAATTAAAAAGCAGATACCCTAATGTTTCAGAAACCCTAGCAGATTTGACTTCTGTTTTTGAAACTTTCAAAACCGAGGTTCCTACTGACTTCGAAGAAAACAAACTCAATCTGACTCTTGCAAATACACGTGCTCGTTTACGAATGACCACTTTATATTATTTTGCTGGCGTGCAGGGACTATTAGTCGCAGGGACAGGAAACAAGGTGGAAGATTTTGGCGTTGGCTTTTTTACAAAATATGGAGATGGCGGTGTAGACCTTAGCCCAATTGCTGATTTAATGAAGTCAGAAGTATTTATGTTAGCTGCTTATTTAAAAGTTCCAGAATCTATTTTAAATGCGGCTCCATCTGACGGACTATTTGGTGATGAAAAAACAGATGAAGCACAATTAGGCGCCACCTATGACGAATTAGAGTGGGCCATGAATCAGGACCAGGCAGGAAAATCTAGTACTGATTTCTCCGGAAGAGAAAAAACGGTATTTGATATATACAAACGCTTAAATAAAATTAACCAACACAAAATGAAAGAAATACCTGTTTGTTTAGTTAATCGGGATTAATGGTCTTTTATCCGAATAATTAGAAAATAAACATAATTTTTCTTATATTTAATAATGAATAGTGACAAAAAACTCTAAAAACCAAAAATCATGATAAAAGTTTGTTTAGCTGATAACTTCCCTGTAGTGCATTTTGGAGTGAAATCTTATTTTAAAGATCATGCCGAAATATCACTAGTAGCCAATGTTGGTAATTTTTTAATGATTCGTGATATTCTTCTTACTAAAGAAATTGATGTTTTAATTTTAGACTTAGAATTAGAAGGTCTTTCTAGTATTTTTGAAGTCAAATCAATTCTAAAAAACTTTCCAAAGACAAAAATTATTATATTCAGTGGTCTTTCTGAACAGATTTATGCGCCAAATGCTATTAAAGCAGGTGTTTCAGGATTTGTTCACAAGAAAGAAAAACTGGAAACCTTGGGTTTATCAATCATAAAAGTGAGTCAAGGTAAGATAATTATGAACGAAACCGTGAAGAAAAACCTCGCCTTAATTGCAAAACAAAGCAAAAGCGAACGTTTGTATCGTAAGCTTTCCAATCGTGAGGTTGAAGTGTTGCGTTATTTAAGCGGAGGTAAAAAAAATCACGAAATTGCTGAAATTCTAGGCCTTAACGAGAAAACGATAAGCACCTACAAATTGCGTTTATTAACGAAACTGAATGTTACCAACCTAGTTGATTTAGTAAACAAAGCACAAAAATTAGAAATAGTTTAATTAAAAACGAGACATTACCCGTCCTAATTTTTTCGAAAAAGCAAAAGTTAGACCAAGGTAGTCTCTAATCATTGTCATAGGCTCCGTATTATCTGATTCAGATGTTATGGAGCTTTTTATTTCTTCAATAATTTTACCTACTAAATACCAGCGCAGCGTTAAAATAGTCTCTGAAACATTTTGACCAATAGTGTCCTTTTTATACTTTGGAAAAATATTTTGTCCTTCCCAATTGTGCATTACAAGTCGCTCATCTTCCATTAAAATATCAGTAACCTCTTGGGCAAATTCCGGCTGTAAATGCATCAAATATTGCTCTAAACTGAAACCATCATTTTGTAGAAAATAATTAATCAGATCATTAAATATATCACGAAACAGTGGATTTGCTAATTCAACCTCATCTTCTTGTAAGCTCAAATAGATTCTGTGAAATACTTTGTATTCCTTTTTTTCAACAACATGTTCAATCTCCCCTTCTCCGTTTGACTTTAAAAGTACATCTTCAAATTCTTCCGTTTGATCACCATAGAGAAGCAACATCTCTATTATTTTTCGTTCTAAACGATAGAGAATATCTACTTTTTCGGCATCGGCAGGATTTTCACTTTGCACAACTTCTAAAGGTTTATAATCTTGCTTTTGTTTTTTACCAACCTCTAAAGTGTCTTTCTGAACTAATTGCGCCAAAGTACTAACCAATACTTGCTCAGAAATATCCATAATTCTAGAACATTCCTGAATGTATATTTCGCGTTGGATTCTATCTGGTATTTTAGAAATACTTACCACCATATCCCGAATCAAATCGGCTTTTTTTATAGGGTCATTCTTTGCTTCATTCATCAAAAGCGATGCTTTAAACTGAATAAAATCTTTTGCATTGTTTTCGAGATAAGCGACTAAATCATCATGAGATGTTTTCTTAGCAAAACTGTCTGGATCTTCTCCATCAGGAAAAGTACAAACCTTTACATTCATTCCTTCCTCCAAAATCAAATCGATTCCTCGAACCGAAGCACGCAATCCGGCTGCATCACCATCAAAAAGAACAGTAATATTTTTTGTAAGTCTATTAATTAAACGGATTTGATCTGGCGTTAATGCTGTCCCAGAAGACGCAACCACATTCTCAATTCCGGATTGATTAAACTGAATAACATCCGTATATCCTTCGACTAAAAAACAATTATTGAGTTTCGCAATAGACTGTTTCGCTTGATATATTCCGTACAATACCTTGCTCTTATGGTAAATCTCGCTTTCTGGTGAGTTTAAATATTTCGCGGCCTTTTTATCATTAGTCAATATTCTACCTCCAAAACCAAGTACCCTTCCTGACATACTTTGTATCGGAAACATTACGCGGCTTTTGAACCGGTCAAAAGGTCTATCTTCTCTAGCGATTGTTAAACCAGTACTTTCAAGAAATTCTAATTTATAGCCTTTTCCAAGCGCTTCTTTTGTAAAAGCATCCCAAGCTTCTGGAGAATATCCAAGGCTAAATTTCTCTATGGTTTCATTAGTAAATCCCCTTTCTTTAAAATAAGAAAGACCTATAGCTTTACCTTCTTCTGATTTTAAAAGTGTTCTATGAAAATAATCTTTTGCAAATTCAGAAACCAAGTACATGCTCTCTCGAATATCTGTATTTGCTTTTTCTTCGTTTGTTTGCTCTGTTTCCTCTATTTCTATATTGTATTTCCTGGCTAAATAGCGGATGGCTTCGGGATAGGTAAAATGTTCGTGTTCCATTACAAAAGCAATCGAATTCCCACCTTTTCCAGAACTAAAATCTTTCCAAATCCCTTTAGCTGGTGAAACCATAAAGGATGGCGAACGCTCATCAGAGAATGGACTCAGTCCTTTAAAATTACTTCCAGCTCTCTTTAATTGGACGAAATCGCCAATAACCTCCTCTACACGAGCAGTTTCAAAAACAGTATCTATAGTCGCTTTTGTAATCATTGTTGTTTTGCAGTAAAAGGGCAAATATACAAAGTTTGATATTTGAAAATCAGTTTTAAAGAATCTAAATTTTAATCAAAAAGACCCTAATTCTCAGGAATACTAATAAATTACACGAAAAATTTAATAGCAATAAATCAACTTGCATATTAAAAACAACTCCATTTATTTAATTTGTCTTATGATGATTTATCTCTAAAGATCAGTTTTTTAGTACTACATTAAAAAAAACAAACTGTACAATTTGTAGCTAACCAGTTTAAAAAAAAAGTTAGAACCATAAAAAATTATTTTTCCTTCCAATAAAACAGCTATTAAACTAAATTTTAATACTTTAATCCATTCTTTTACGTCTACTAATAGTAAAATTTACGCTACTTTGCGCCATCAACCTAAGTCCGCACGCCTAAACCATAATTGAAAAACTTAAATGCATACATCAAAAGCTATACCTAGTTCAAACCTCCTGGAATTAAACATAACAGATCATGTACTTAAGAAAGAATTTGATACTATTTTAGATTTTGTAACAGATATTTGTAAAATTTCGGATGCCTTTATTTCAATAAAAGTAGAACAAAAAGACATTATAGTATCTAAAAAGGGATTAGAAAACTTCAGTACCCCAAATGAAATTGCACATTTTACCGAGCTTACAACTAGCCATAATAATATTGTAATTCTTCCTGGGACAAATCAAAATGATAACAACCAATTAAATGGTAACAAGGAAACTTTCGCTTTTTTTGCAGGTTTTCCAATAAACACATCAAATAACTCAATCTCAGCTAGCCTTTGCATTATAAATAAAAAGACTAATAGAATTAGTACAAACGAATTAAAAATTTTAAAACAATGCGTTTCCCAAATAGAATCGATATTGAATTTAAGCTTAAAAAATTATGATTTAAAAACACAGCTAAGCGAAACAAAGATGAAGTTTCAATCCTTTATCGAAAATTCAAACGAAATTATATATGAACTCACATTAGAAGGTACAATCTCTTCTGTTTCCAAAAACTTCGCCTTATCTGTTGGATATGAAGCTTATGAAGTTATTGGAAAAAGTAACGCAACACTTATTCATCCACAAGACATAGAAAAGTATTCTGATTTTCTACAAAACATCAAGCTAAACGAAAATAACAATAAAGAACTATCCTATAGAGTATTACATAAAAGCGGGCGATATATTTGGCATTCATCAAAGATCAATCTGATCGAAAAAAATAACAAACAGTTTTATATTGGGAACTGTAGGGACATCACAGAATTTGTAGAAAGTCAACAAGAACTAAAACTACAAAAAGAATTCTACGAAACTATATTAGACCGCTTACCCACAGATGTTGCCGTATTTAACTCTAATTACAAGTACATATATGTAAATCCTATTGCTATTAAAAACAAAGAACTCAGGGAATATATTATTGGGAAAGACGATTTTGAATATACTAAACATACCAATAGAGCAGATACTTTCGCAATTGAAAGACGGGCTAAATTTAATATAGCAGTTCAAACCAAAGAGACGCTATCATGGGAAGAAGAACTATACAATGCAGTAGGAGAGCAAAGTTTTCACAATAGAAAATTTACTCCAGTATTTAATAAAAACGGAACACTTGAAATTATGATTGGTTTCAGTGTAGACATAACTGAAACCAAAAAAAGACAAAATGAAATTCTCAACAGCCGGCAACTTGTAACTAGTGTTATTGAAAACGTTGCTGTTGGTATTTTAGTTCAAGACCCCCAATCAGAAATCATAGAAAACAATAAAGCTGCTTGCGAAATGTTGGGACTCACCCAAGATCAACTTTTAGGAAAAACCTCCTTTGACGAACATTGGGAGGTAATCCATGAAGATGGCTCCACCTTTACAGCTGAAGAACACCCTGTTCCTCAAGCTATAAAGAAATTAAAATCAATTAACAATATAGTAATGGGAGTGCGTCGTCCCACCAAAAATGATTTAGTTTGGCTATTAGTTGATGCAATTCCAGTTTTCGGAGACGCAAATCAATTTCTTTACGTAATATGTTCTTTCAACGACATCACAGCACAGAAAAAAACAGAAAAAGAACTGAAAATTAGCAATGAACGTTTTACATATGTCAACATGGCTACTTCTGATGTCATTTGGGATTGGGAAATAGGTTCTGAAAATTTTATAATGTCAGAAAATTATACAAAACTATTTGGTTATAAATTAAAGAACAAAAACAACTTTTTAAAAGTTAAAAGATTTGACAATCTTATTCATCCTGACGACATAGAAAGAGTTCATGAAAACCTCAAAACAACACTTGAAAGCAAATCAACTACTTTATATGACGAATTCCGTTATCTAAAATCTGACGGTACTTATGTTTATCTAAAAGATAAGGCCTACATTATTCGCGACGAATCAGGCAAAGCAATACGAATGATTGGAGCACAGACTGATGTCACCGAAATAAAAAAATTTGAAGAACAAAACAAACTTTTATTAGAAGAAAATAACAAGAACAAAAGCAACCTACTTAATAAAGCTGAAAGCTTATATCGCCTTTTAGCAGATAATACAATGCACTTAGTCTGTTTACATGATTTAAACATGACTTTTCAGTATGTCTCTCCTTCTATAAAAGCATTAGCTGGTTATAC
This sequence comes from Flavobacterium gillisiae, assembly GCF_900107635.1. GTDB lineage: Bacteria > Bacteroidota > Bacteroidia > Flavobacteriales > Flavobacteriaceae > Flavobacterium > Flavobacterium gillisiae. The sequence goes on along the minus strand of NZ_FNRD01000001.1, from coordinate 350,616 downwards.
CCCGGAAAATCTGATTGGAAAAACCCCTATGGATTTCACTCATCCTGAAGATTTATTAGGGATGAAAACTGATATCTATAATCTCACGTCAAACCATGCCGCAACTCGATTTGAGTACCGTTATATAACTTCAACAGGAGTATACATCTGGCTAGAAACATACGCTAAAGTTGTTTTTGAAAATGCAATTCCTATAAGAATTCAAACCAGCACAAGGGATATTTCGGAAAGAAAAGAAGCCGAATTTATCATAGATAAAGCACTAAAACAAGAACGTGAATTAAACGAATTACGTAATAATTTAGTTTCTACTATTTCTCATGAGTTTAGAACTCCAATGACGACCATTAGAACCAGTGCAGAATTAATTGAAATGTATCTTGAAGGTCAGAATTTTGACAACGAACATAACCTAAGAAAACAAACGAACAGAATCACAGGTGAAATTGACCGCATAATTGAATTAATGAATGCTGTTTTGACTATATCTAAAGATGATTCTGGAAAAACTAAATTCCACCCGATTAAATTCGATTTAAAAGAACTCTGTTGCAATGTAATAGACACTAGTTTTAGTAACAATAAAGGAGGTCAAAAAGTAGATCTTTATTTTGAAGGAGATCAGTTTTTAATTTATGCAGACAAAAATTTGATAGAGTACGCTATATTTAACTTAATACACAACGCTTTTAAATATTCTGAAAATTGCGAAAGTGTACAACTAAGATTGATTTCTAATAAATCAGAAATTCAACTTGAAATTATAGATTTTGGCATTGGAATACCCGAAAATGATCAACCAAAACTATTTAACACTTTTTATCGAGCAAGTAATACTGATGGAATTGAAGGAACAGGTTTAGGACTTTATATTGTTAAAACATTTTTAGAAAAAAATTCAGGAAAGATAAAATTAGAAAGTCAACTTAGAAAAGGAACTAAAGTAACCATACAACTACCAAAAGCATAAAATATATTTTCTGCCTGAATATACAGATGATAAAGCAACACTGACAACAACTGTTTCTAAAATGTTAATCCTATTAAGTTTAGACGTAAACATGATGTTTTTTAAAAACTTGTACAGCTCTTAAAGAGCATCAAGAAATTGCTTTTTCTAATAGACCAGTTTTAACTATATATCTTAAAACTGAATTTTGAGATTTATAAAGACGGATTCTTTTTAACTTTGGACAGTTAAATATCGCGACCTCCTTATTTAAAAGAAATAATATCTTTTTTTGAATTAATACGGTTGTAGATCTAGTATGTGGCGGTTCTTAGAATAGATGCTTTTATATTTTTAGAAAGTATTAAAACCTACCATAACAGCTTACATTAACAAATTGTAATTGTTGTCATATCCCCCCGAATAAAACATTAGGTAAGCTGTATGATAAGAAATAAACCTACAAGCAAACTTAATAAGCACAAGTACAAGTTAGTTCGTTTATAGTGATAACTGGAAACAAATTACTGTTAATTTAAAAACGCAAATTATTAAAACCACAATAAACATAATTATCTAAAACTAAATTTAAACAAAAAGGATAATTGCGGCTATTAAAGTAAATACGCTAACGATAAGACAAAAATATAAAAGAACGGTAATTCTTTTAATCTTGTGTGAATTTATAGAAGTCTCTAAACTATTCCAAACTTCAACTGAAGGCCTAATTTTCATTAAAATAACGATTGTAATTAACTAACCAAATAACATTCAATCACTATATTACTAATTACACTGCCAATCAGTATTAATAACCTCTATAAGTTAAAATTAAATGCTGATGATTTAAAAAATAATTAGTTTTAATTTTGAGTAGACTTAATATAATCTCTTGGAGTCAGCCCTACATATTTCTTAAAACTAGTAGAAAAATAGGATAAAGAATTAAAACCGGTCTCGTCTACTAAAAATTGTATATTCCGTTCTCCTAAATAAATTAGTTTCAGGGCATAATCCAATTTAAATTCTCTCATATACTGACTTATATTTTTATTAGTCCGCTTCCTGATTTTTTTATCTAATGTTGATTTACTAACATATAGTTGACTTGACAACTCGTCAATATCTATGGTTTTTTTTATGTTTTTGGACAAAATAGTATTGATAGATACGAGAAAATCCTTTTCAGATAACTTTATAGTAACTTTTGAAAAAGGATCAGGGCTGTTTTTTTTACTTATTTGATCTTTTAAATTTAAAATGTTTTTAATTTTCAATATTAGCTCTCTAGTTTTGAATGGTTTCATAATGTAATCGTTAACACCATTCTCCAATTGCTTAAATTTAGTTTCATCATCAATATTAGCTGTGATGATTATGAAAGGAACACTATTGAATTTATTACTTTTTCTGATTTTCAAAAACAATTCATCCCCTCCCATGACAGGCATCACTAAGTCGCTAATAATAATGTCTGGTAAATTACAGTTTAAATACATCAATGCTTCATAACCGTTTTTAAGCCATTTCACATTAAAATCACTTAGAGTTAGTAGATCAAAAATAGACTCGCCTAAAGCAAGATTATCTTCAATTAATACTACATTTTTTTTTTCATTTTTCACCCGTCTAAAATAGTTATAAAATTATTAAGTCAACAGTAAATTTTATAAACTTATTGATACTAATCTTTGTTAAAATCTGTAATTAAAATATATTCGCAATCTATTAACAAAATTTCATAAAATGGTGTCAAATACTTTCTAAAAGGCAAATTTAGAATAGAGTAAACTTCGTCTGGTATTTACAAACTGATTAGTTATCCTTTCAAATATCCTAAAACCTTTCAAGAAGCAAATTTCCTATTAATCTACTTAGATCCTAAACTAAAACATAAGAAAACAGTTTTGCTATTGAAATTCCTAAAAAGTAAAAAGACTAGTACAAAATTCATGCTATTGAACACCTAACACAAATCATATAATTGACTATCAACGATGTAAGAATATCGTAAAACAACGTAACAGACAGATTAAAGCATCTACCAACTTAGAAAGCAAACAAAATATTAAAACCATATTTACCTTATACTTTCCATATGAATAAAAGTCGAATACTCATTATTGATGATGAGTTAAATATTAGAGAAGTAATAACTGAAGTGCTTAGCCTTAACAATTACCAAACAAAAACAGCTAAAAACGGACAAGTAGCTCTTGATATTTTAGATGACTGGACTCCTGACTTAATCATTTGCGATATTATGATGCCCGTTATGGATGGACTGGCTTTTCAAAAAATCGTATATAGTGACAAACTATTAAGCACTATTCCTTTTGTTTTTTTAACTGCTAAAGTTGAAAATAATTTAATGCGAAACTGTTTTCACGTCGGAGCAGATGACTTTTTAACGAAACCATTTGAAGTAAAAGAGTTGTTAAAAACCGTACAGTCGAAAATAGAAAGATTTAAAAAAATTAAAAATACTACTAATTTATATATCGGAGAATCCAAAAACTTCTCCCACGAAATCAATACACCGCTAAATGGTATTTTAGGTTCAATTGATTTGCTGATGGACGATACCGCCTATTTAAAACAAGAGGAAATTATTATTTTTCACGAGGAAATTAAAACATATGGAGAACGTCTGAATAGAACGATGCAAAATATAATTCATTTTGAGAACATCAAAAATAATCAATTTAAAATATCCGAAAATGATTGCGCAGAAATCAAGAATGTTTTCAAGAATATTTTAAATAAAATTTCGTTCCATTATAAAAAACAAAAAAACAGAGTTGTATCTGAACTTACAGGGGCCGAATTAGCGATTAGCAGCAACAATCTGAGTTTTATTTTATTTGAGCTACTAGACAATGCATTAAAGTTCTCTCCAGAAAACAAAAAAGTAGTTATTGAAGGAAGCATATTTAGCGATGATTACTATGAAATTAATATATTTGATTACGGAGTTGGATTTAAAGAGGAAGAGCTGAAATTAATTGACGCTACAGTGCAGTTTAACCATGATGAAAGAGAGCAACAAGGATTAGGATTAGGACTTTTTATCACTAAATCTATCATAAAAAAATCTAATGGAATTATAAGTATTGTATCAAAAGAAAATGAAGGTGCTAAAATTTCTATTTTACTTCCTATCCATAAGAAATAAACCCCTTTCATGATTCAATATCCGAAAGGGGTTATTAACTAATTCAAAATAAACCTAATTAAAATCAAAACGAACGCCTAAAGAAACATTGTTTTGTTTAATAGTATTCGACTTAAACATTGGGTTTAGATCATATTTCAGATACAAACTGGTCGCTCCATAACCTACATAACCGCTTAATCCATATATAAAACTATCCACATTAAAACCTCCTTTAGTTATTTCTCTCGACTTGTACTCATCTATATCATACTTGATATACTGTTTAGACTTTAGATTTGTCCCAACATACCCACCTAAACCAAGTCTAAAACTATCGTGTGTTTTAAAATAGGTCTTCCCATCTCTTACTGACGGCTTTGTGAAGTCAAATTCTAAGTGCAATGGAAAAACCAAATTTACATTCTTAAAACGGGAATCTTCCTGATGAACTGGATCTACCTCGAGATTCGTTTGGTTACCATCCACTACAAAATACCTATTATCTGTCGCCCTAAGATTATTGTACATCACAGACAAACCATATTTTGCATGCAATAAATTGTTGTTTTTAAAAATTCTTGTATTGTATGTCAAACCCCACTCATAGAAGTGAGAACCCCAATATCTAAAATCTGATTTAGCTGCAGTACCCTCTATAACAACATTGTTTAAACCCGTTGCAAGAACCACTTGAGTTGTCGTTCTTTTTGATTGACGATCTTCTTTTTCACTTTGCCCTTTATAGACTTTCATTGAAGTCACATTAATCTCCGTTTTATTTTTTCCAATGGAATCAGTACTACCTCCTATAATAATCATAGTCCCGCCAGACTGGTCTCCATCTGATGCCGTATTGCTAATTTTACCTTCCACTTGTGCTTGCACTAAGTCTTTTAACTCCTCCTGGGCAACAGCGACTTTGTTTTCAATTATTGTTGCTCTTGCTTGCGCCAATTGTTGTTTTTTTAAATCGGCCTGTTCTTGTGAAATACTTCCTTTTTCTAATTGGATGTTGACTTCTTCTACCTCAACTTTTAATGCTTCTTTTTGCTCCTTAGTAATATTTTCAATTTTCAAAGCAATTCTTTTCGCTTGCTTTTCAAAGGTTTCTTGCCCTAGCATTTTACTCGCCATAAGGCATAAAAGAATTGCTAAGTAAATAGTGAAATTTCTCATGATGATTTAATTTTAAATTTGATTGATGATTTATTCTAGATTGCGATTGGCAAAAGCCACTTTTATAGTTTGGAAATTTTTACTCACTTTATGAATTACCTTTTCCCTAAAAGAAAGTTCTAATTCACTATCTACTTGTGACAATAAATAAGAAGCATCTACAGTTACCTTATTGCATTTTACCACGGCTTCATTAGTTGCTATGGTTTGTTGAACTGTCTCTACAACTGTACTCGCTGATTTCTCTGCTATTAAAGAAGACTTGTTTTGATTGTTTTGCAAATGCGATGCAGTTGCTTGATTGATGATTGAACGCTCCGTTTTATTAATATTAGCTATTACTCCTTCTTTTTTTATTATTTTAGCAACTTGTTTTTCTGAAACAACCGCTATTTTTTCATCAGGGTTTGAAGCAGTATTCATCAATACTTCCTCTTCTATCACCTTGTCTTCAAGTCCAAATTTTGTATTCTCTTTATGCTGAATAACCACTTCATCTCCCTGCTCGATACTTTTTATCACTATTAGATGACTAAAAACTGTCCCGATTAGTAAAAACCCAACTATACTGGCGGCTATATAAATCCAAGAGAAGTTTCTATTTCTTTTTGTATTTTGGGCTTTATCTAACATCCCTTCTAATTTATCCCAAGCTTCGCTTGAAGGCTGAATAGTACTATTCTCTAACTTCTGTTTTATTTGGCTTTCAAAATTATTTGGTTCCATACTCGAATTTTTTTATTGTATTAATCTGCTGTTGCAAAATCTTTCTGGCATGTGATAACTGCGATTTTGACGTACCTTCATTAATCCCCAACATTGTGGCAATTTCCTTATGCTTAAAACCTTCGATAGCATATAAATTAAAAACCATTTTATAACCATCCGGCAGCCTATCAATTAATAGTTGAATATCAGCTATTGAAAATTGACTATCAGCAGCATCAAAACCTTCTTCAACATAAATTTCATCTTCGATAAACTTAACTTTTTTCTGAACTCTAATAAAAGAAATACATTCATTGACCATTATTCGTCTAATCCATCCTTCAAAGCTTCCGTTATGCTGAAACGTTTTCAAATTTGTAAAAACTTTCATAAACGCAGCAATCATAACATCTTCGGCTTGTTGTAAGTCTTTGATGTACCGCCTACAAACTCCTAACATTTTTGGAGAAAACCGAGAATAGATTTGTTGCTGTGCTTGCCGATTGTTATCGACAGCTAGCTGAATCATTTCTTTTTCCTCTTGATGTAAGTTGATTACTTTCAAAGTTGTTGTAAAGGGTTTCTATAACTATAGACGAATGTAAATGTAAAAAGGTTGCATGAATAATAAAAATTTCAATATAAAACCAAAACACCTTATGAAATAAGGTATTAGGAGAAGCTTTTTTTGGTTTCTTTTGAAACTATTGGAATAGAACTATTTATTTTTAGAAAGATTGAGAATTTCTATAAATCTTGGGTTTGAATTTTAATTTTATCATTAGTATTCAAAAACAAGATAATGGCTATTGCAGCACTAATTATAAAAGTACAAATAAAACCACCTTCAGGTCCAAATATTCCTCCAGTCATCCAATCAGGACCAATTTCTTTTAGGTTAAACAATGTTGGGCCTGCTTCTTGACCGCTGACCTCAAAACCAAAAAAGTTTCCTTGCAACCAATTCCAAATACTATGCAATGCGCACGCACCCCACAAACTACCTTGGCGTAATGCAAAAAGGGAGAAAAACACACCGACTAAAACAGTGTTGAAAACAGCAAGCATAGTAACATTTTGATTGAATCCGTGCAAAATGCCAAAAAGTGATGAGGACAAGAATATCCCAACCCAAAGATTGTATCTCGCCGACAAAATAGGCATCAACCAACCTCTACACAGGATTTCTTCTGTAGCGCCTTGAATTACAAACCCAATCAATAACAGAAATGTTGGAAAAAGCATCTCTTTGCCTTGCAATAGTGGGTTTCCGTTTTCCCAATTTACAAAATGAAGTACTGCCATAATTCCTACCACACTACCAAACATTAGAATACCGCCAAGAAATCCTTTAAAATATAGGCTAACGGATTTCTTTTTTTGAAAACCAAGATGAGAAAATGGTCTTTTTTCATAAAAATACATCCATAAAAAAACACAAACTACGATAGGAAGATTTCCTGAAATAAGCTGTTCAAATATTGGGATAGCACATTTCCATGCAGGATTTACGATAGAATTAATAGAGGTTTCAAATGGCATTCTAGCAAAATAACCCAATAGTTGACCAAGAATCAAAAAAGTTAAAGTGAGCAATAATGCTACCAACCAATGTGGTTTTTTACCATCGACACTTGCAAATATTAACAATGGATTTTTTGATGAAATTAAGAAACTCATAAACTATAGCGCTTTAAAAAAAATGAATTAATATTGGAATTTAAAAATTTTAAAAACTATTTCTTTCTTTCAATAACGTAATTCACCATCAAGATTAAGGCATCTTTAAAATCTGAAGTAGGATAATTTTCTAGTAATAAAAGTGCTTCTTGTTGAAATTCGAGCATTTTATTTTCGGCATAAAGTAAACCGTCATTATTTTTTACAAAAGCAATAACTTCTTTAACACGCTTTTTGTCTTTGTTGTGGTTTTTAATCGAATTGATCAACCATGACTTTTCCTTAGAAGTACAGGTATTTAGAACATGAATTAATGGTAAAGTCATTTTTTGCTCCTTGATATCAATACCAGTTGGTTTCCCAATAGCATCATCAGTATAATCAAACAAATCATCTTTAATTTGGAACGCCATTCCGATTAGTTCCCCAAATTTGCGCATATTCTCTACTTGAATCTCATCCTCAATAACTGATTTTGCACCAAGAGCACAACAGGCTGCAATAAGTGTTGCTGTTTTTTTTCGTATGATTTCGTAATAAATGTCTTCTGTGATATCAAGCCTTCTCGCTTTTTCTATTTGCAGTAATTCACCTTCGCTCATTTCTCGAACAGCGATTGAAATTATTTTCAATAAATCAAAATCACCGTTGTCGATAGAAAGCAACAATCCTTTTGAAAGTAAGTAATCCCCAACAAGTACTGCGATTTTATTTTTCCAAAGTGCATTGATAGAGAAAAAACCACGGCGACGATTACTATCATCCACTACGTCATCATGAACCAAAGTTGCGGTATGAATTAGCTCTATAACACAGGCTCCGCGATAGGTTCTTTCGTTCACAGTTCCCGCAGAAACCATCTTAGCGGTTAGAAAAACGAACATGGGACGCATTTGTTTCCCTTTTCGATTCACTATATAATACGTGATTCTGTTCAACAAAGCCACTTGAGAGGTCATCGATTCGTAGAACTTTTTTTCAAAAAGTTCCATTTCTTTAAAGATGGGCTGTTTTATTTGAGAAGTGACATTCATTTAGAATTCAAAGTTACACCTTTTAACAAATATACATAGCCTTACTATTAATTTTAATCCAACCTGTGTTAAATAATTCACACCTTATAAAGAGTCAAAATCAGAGAATTTACACAGCTAACCTATTCTTAATTGTACTGAATACTTTGTTAAACTTAACTTAATCTAACCCGACAATCGGAATTTTAAGTTTGCCCAACAAAACAAAACAACAAAAAAATGAAGATTTCAAGAAAAAATTTACTCTTTCTTTTACTTTTATTCTGTGTGCATTTAGTGAATGCACAAACAAAATCAATATCAGGAAAAGTAACAGATTCGTCAGGTTTCCCACTTACCGGTACAACTATTTTAGTCAAAGGCACGAAAACTGCAACCATTGCAGACAGAAATGGTAATTACAACATTAAAACTGAAAAAGGAAAAACATTAGTATTCTCATTTATGGGCTTTACTTCTAAAGAAGTTTTAATTAACAATGAAGAAAACCAAAATATAGTACTTGATGACAATTCAGTATCTCTAGGAGAAGTTGTTGTAACTGCTCTTGGAATTAAAAGAGATAAACGTGCGTTAGGATATGCGTCACAAGAGTTAAAATCAGATGATATTAATAAAGTGAACTCAGCTAATTTTGTTTCAAATCTAACAGGTAAAATATCAGGGGTGCAAATTTCTGGCTCTGGTAATGGAATCGCGAGTTCGTCAAGAATTACAATTCGCGGGGACAAATCATTAAACATTAATAACAATGGTCCCTTATTTATTGTAGATGGAATTCCTATTAACAATAACGTCTATGGCGTGGGAGGCTCTTCAACAAGTCAAACTGATTTACCTACAGATTATGGAAATGGTGCGTCAGAAATTAATCAAGAAAATATTGAAAGTGTAAATGTACTAAAAGGGGCAGCAGCATCTGCTTTATATGGTTCTCGCGCGGCTAACGGTGTTATTGTAATTACAACTAAATCAGGCAAGAGAAGCAAAGGTTTAGGGGTTTCAATTTCCTCTTCTTTTATGACAAGCGAAGCATTAAGATTACCTGAAATTCAAGGTGTGTATGGCGCTGGTTCTAAACAAATTTACGACGCAGGTGCAGATACAAATTTAGGCCCTCGTTTTGACTCTGGCATTTCATTATTACAAAACGGAAGTTCAGGATATTCTGTAGGACAAGGGCAAGTATTACCCTTTGAATTTAGATACAACCTAAATGATTTTTTTAGAAAAGGAAGTTCTATTTCAAATTCAGTTTCTGTTTCTGGTTCTGATGAAAAAACGAATTTCAGATTGAGTTACGGAAAAACAACCAGCGAAGACATTGTTCCTAACTCTAATTTAAAAAGAGAAAACATCAGTTTGAATCTTAATTATAACATTTCAGATAAGTGGAAACTGGCTACTGTAGCTACATATACTAAAAGTTCCAGTGACAATACTCCGGTTACTGGCTACGGAAGCCAAGGTGTCATGTATAATTTACTTTGGAACCATACCAATGTTGACTTAGACTGGCTGAAAGATTATTGGATTGTGAAAGATGTTAAACAAAATAGCATGTTTGGCTGGGGAGATAATCCATTCAAGATTGCTTATGAGAACATCAATGCCTTTAAAAAAGGGCGCATTTTTGGAAATATATCGTCCACTTATCAAATCAGCAATGACTTTTCATTCATGGCGAGAATAGGTATGGATAATTCAAATGATTTTAGATGGTCACGCAGACCTATTGGATCGTCACGATACACACAAGGAATGTACCGCGAACAAACCATTGCATTTACAGAATACAATGCTGACATGTTGCTTTCTTATGATCATACTTTTGGCGATTTCTCCTTTAAAATTTCTTACGGAGCAAATAGCATGAATCAATACACGTCTGAAAGTAAAATTGAAGGACAAGGAATTAGTATTCCCGGCATCTACAATTTACAAAATATCAATGTGATGCCTATACAATCTCGAAACATTTACAAAAAGCGCATCAATAGTATGTATAGTCTAGCCAATATAGGATACAAAGATTATTTATATTTAGATGTTACGGCTAGAAACGACTGGTCATCCACATTGCCTACAAACAACAATTCGTATTTCTATCCATCGGCTTCTTTGAGTTTTATTCCAACTTCGGTTTTTGAAATGAATAAAAACATAGATTTCTTAAAACTAAGAGTAAACGCGGCTTCAGTAGGAAACGACACCGATCCTTATCGATTAGTTAAAACATACTCCAACGGTGCTCTGGCAGGAACTTTGACCAATCCTAGTTCCATTTTAAACAGTAATCTAAAACCTGAAATTGCAACATCATACGAAGCAGGAATTGAGGTGCAGTTTTTCAAGAAAAGAATTACTCTAGATATGAGTTATTATATTACCAACTCTAAAAACCAGATTGTAGGTTTGGATATTTCTCAAGCTACAGGTTTTAATTCGAATGTAATCAATGCAGGTAAAATTCAAAACAAAGGAATCGAAATAGGTTTAGGATTGACTCCTATTAGATCTAAAGATTTTGAATGGTCGCTTAACGCAAATTTTACTCAGAATCGTGGTACTGTAAAAGAACTAACTCCAGGGATTAATAATTATATCATTGCTCAAGGTCCGAACGGGGGAACAATTGAAGCACGTGTAGGAGAAAGAATGGGTGACATGTACGGTCGCGGTTACTTAAGGAGTCCCGACAACCAAATTGTGTATGACAATACAGGATCACCAATATTAGATACTAAAATTAAGAAAATAGGAAACTACAATCCAGACTGGATGTTAGGACTTTCAACTAATCTACGCTATAAAAACCTTAATCTTAATGCCTTATTTGATGTTAGACATGGCGGAAAAATCTATTCTATGACAAATGCCATCGGAATGGAAAGCGGAATACTTGCGGTTTCATTACCAGGAAGAGAAACAGGAATAATAGGCGAAGGTGTTGTAAAAAACACTGACGGATCTTACAGCCCAAACACTACTTCTATAAGCGCTGAAAACTGGTATTACTCTAATGCGTTTCGAAGAGACAACATCGAAGCCAATTCATTTGATGCTTCTTATGTAAAACTAAGAGAGGTAAGTTTGAATTATAGATTATCTACTAAATGGACTAAAGCGGTAAAAATGCAAAATGTAAGCATTGGTCTAGTGGGGAATAATCTGGCACTTTGGACGAAAGTCCCAAACATTGATCCAGAGACTCAAGCCATAAGTGGAGGAACTCTTTTACCAGGGTTTGAAGTCTTGCAACTGCCTTCTTCTAGAAACTACGGAATCAAATTAAACGCTTCATTCTAAAAAAAACATCATGAAAAAACTAATAATTCTATTACTCTTATGTGGTCTGAGTATTTCCTGCACCGACGGATTTGAAGAAATCAATACCAATAAAAACCAACCAACAGCGTCGCAACCCAAGCAATTGCTACCCAATATTATTTTTAACTTAGCCAATAGTAATGTCAATAATTCGTTCAACTTTGGAGATATTGTAGCCCAATACGGCGGTAACTATGAGTACAACGAATTGGATGTTTACAATTGGGGAGCCGATGATCGTTTTTGGGGAATGTACAAATGGCTTAATGATATTTATGATATTAAAAAGCAAGCAATCGCATTAAACGACAAAAACTACGAAGCAATCAGTCTTGTTCTTGAAACGTACACGATGAGTGTTATCACTGATTCTTACGGTGCTGCACCTTACCTTGAAGCCTCCAAAGGAGAAGAAGGAATTTTGAAGCCAAAATACGATTCACAAGAAGCTATTTACACACAATTATTATTAAATTTAGATAATGCCAATGCAATCATTGACACTAAAACAAAGGTAGAAGGCGACTTATTATTTGGTGGAGATATGTTGAAATGGAAAAAATTTGCCAATTCACTTCATCTAAGACTTTTGATGCGTATTTCTAATAAAGTAAATGTGAGTACTAAACTAAACGAAATCATTTCGAAGCCTGCTCAATATCCTTTATTTGCATCTAATGCTGATAATGCTACTTATTTTTACTCTGGAAGTTATCCTAATATTTCTCCGATGAGTGATGGAATCAACCGATTATATGGTTACAATATTGTTATTCCTACTACGAATTTGGTAAACACATTGATCGCAAATAACGACCCAAGACTAGATGAATGGATTGATCCAATTGTAGGAACTACAAATCAATTGGGACTTCAGCCCGGACTTACTTTAGACCAAATAGGAGAGCCAAAAAAATATTCAAGAAGAGCAGAAGATTATTTCTATACCAAAACAAAAATAACGGCAATATTCATGACGTATAGCGAACTGAATTTCTTGTTAGCAGAAGCAAGCCAGCGCAATCTTATTACAACTGGATCTGCTCAAGCGTATTACAATACTGCGGTAGAAGCTTCTTTTAAACAATGGAATGTGCTTATTCCTACAGATTACTTGACTACTACTGCTCCATATAACGCTACTACTGAAGTTTTATATACTCAAAAATGGTTAGCTTTATATCACACCGGAGTAGAATCATGGTTTGACTGGAAGAGAACTGGAAAACCTAGTTTTATTAAAGCGGGTTCTGGAGCAAAAAATAATGGTAAAGTGCCAAGACGCATTATGTATCCAAGCGTAGAACAGTCTGTAAATGCAGAAAACAATAATGATGCTTTACAAAAAATGGGTGGCGATGATATTAACGCAAAAGTATGGTGGGATAATTTTTAATTTTAAAAACAACAAACATGAAAAAAATATTTTTAATTCTGATTCTTTTTAGTGCTATTGTTACAAAAGCACAACAAGCTGAAAACATAATTATCATTACAACCGATGGTTTTAGATGGCAAGAGGCCTTCAAGGGAATGGATGAAACATTGGCTAGAGATAAAAAGTTTAATCAAAATGACAGCAGCTATATCTACAAAAAATACTGGGCTGAAAACATTAATGAACGCAGGGAAAAACTAATGCCTTTTATGTGGTCTGTATTAGCAAAAAAAGGACAAATTTATGGTAATAGAACCCTTGGAAACAAGGTTAATAATGCCAATCCATACTGGTTTAGCTATCCCGGTTACAATGAGATCATGACTGGTTACGCAGATACATTGATCAATTCTAATCATTATCCCGCTAATCCTAATGTTACTATTTTAGAATATTTAAACAAGCAGCCTAAAATAAAGGGAAGAGTAGCCGCTTTTGGCGCTTGGGATGCTTTTGACAATATTTTAAACGAAAAAAGAGCTGGTTTTCCTGTAATCTCAGCATTTAACAAAGTAGGTGGTAAAAATCCCACAGAGAAACAAAAATTAATTAATGCTATGCTAGCCGATTCTTTCAAACCTTTTCATGAAGAAGAATGTCTCGACGTATTTACGCATTATGGAGCTCTTGAAGAATTAAAAACAAATAAGCCACGGGTTTTATATATTTCCTATGGGGAAACAGATGAATGGGCGCATGCTGGTTTTTACCGTTCTTATTTAGACGCCGCTCATCAAGTAGATGCGTGGATAAGAGAAATTTGGAATTTTGTTCAAAATGACCCACAATACAAAGACAAAACGGCTTTAGTTTTCACTACTGATCATGGTCGTGGTGATAAAGTAAAAGCAGAATGGACGAGTCATGGAAATAAGTTTGAAGGATCTTCTGAAATATGGTTTGCAGCTATGGGACCAAAAATTGAAGCTAAAGGAGAAATAAAAACAGAATCTCAATTGTACCAAAATCAATTTGCACAAACCATTGCTAAAATTCTTGGACATACCTTTGAAGCGGAACACCCAATCGCAAAAGAGATTATAGGAGTAGTGCAATAAAAAAACACTTATGAAAAAAAAGGGTTTGACTGATCAGTCAAACCCTTTTTTATTCCGATTCCCATACTATATTTGATAAAACTAAGCTTGCTTATTTGCTAATTGTCCGCAGGCAGCGTCAATATCTTTTCCTCTACTTCTACGCACTTTTACCACAATTCCGCTTGCTTCTAATGCTTTTATATAAGCATTTGTCGCTTCCTCCGAGGCTTGCTGGAATTCGCCGTCATCAATAGGATTATATTCTATCAGGTTTACTTTGCAAGGGACATATTTGCAAAATTTCACTAAGGCATCAATAGACTCTTTGTTGTCATTGATATCTTTCCAAACAACATATTCATAGGAAATTTTGCTTTTGGTTTTTCTGTACCAATATTCCAATGATTCGCGTAAGTCTGCTAAAGGGAAATTTTTGCTGAAAGGCATAATTTTAGAACGAATCTCATCAATCGCAGAATGAAGCGATACCGCTAACTTGACTTTCACATCATCATCAGCTAATTTTTTTATCATTTTTGGCACTCCTGATGTCGAAACCATAATTCGCTTTGGAGACATTCCTAAACCTTCTGATGAAGTAATCATCTCGATTGCTTTCATCATATTATTGTAATTCATGAGCGGTTCTCCCATTCCCATAAAAACAATATTTGACAAAGGGTGATTGAAATACAAACGACTCTCTTTATCTATAGCCAATACCTGATCGTAGATCTCACCTGGCTCTAAATTTCTCATTCTTTTTAATCGTGCTGTAGCACAAAAATTACAATCTAAACTACAACCCACCTGGCTAGAAACACAGGCAGTTGTTCTTGTATTAGTAGGAATCAAAACCGATTCTACCACTAACCCATCATGCAAACGAACTGCATTTTTAATGGTTCCATCGTCAGAACGTTGAATTGTATCAACTTTAATGTGATTGATGACGAAGTTACTTTCTAACATGGCTCGTGTTTCCTTAGAAATATTAGTCATATCCTCAAAACTGTGAGCGCCCTTGCTCCACAACCATTCGTATACTTGATTCCCGCGAAAAGCTTTGTCCCCATGGGTAACAAAAAATTCACGTAATAATTCTTTCGATACGGCTCGTATGTCTTTTTTCTCAATTTGCATGCTGCAAATTTAATGACTATTTCTTGATTTGTTGTTTTGATAATTTAATAACTTCGTTCATCTTCGAAAAAAACTCAAAAAACACACTTCATTTTCCAAGAATTGAAGCATTAAAATTATAAAAAAAAGAAACAGAGGACTAGACACAATACAGCAAGCTATTGTATTTTTTTGTAAATTTGTGTACAAATGCAATAAACATGGGACTTCTAGAATTAAAAGAAAAAATAAAACTTCAATTAGATTTAGCAGACGAACGAGTACTTCGTATTGTATCATCTGTTTTTGATAATTATTTAAATGAAGACCCGTCTGAAAATTTAATGACGCCACAAGAGAGAAAAGCGATAGACGAAGCACTTAATCAAGTGGAAAATAAACAAACTACGTCTCACGATTTTGTGATGGAAGAAACAAAGAAGAGGTATTCAAAATACTTTAAAGATGAAAATTGAATGGACTTTTGTATCCAAAGACGATTATTGGAAAAAATATTGAATATTTAGAAAATCGTTGGTCAGAAAAAGAAGTTTTAAATTTTATCAATGAAGTCGATTACTCGCTAGCGTTGCTAATAAAAAGGAATGTAACTTTTCCTACTTGCGATTACAGGAATGTTTATAAAATGGTAATTACAAAACAAATTACGATTTATTATTCCGTCAAAAACGAAACCATATACCTATTGCGATTTTGGAATAATTACCAAGATTTAAATAATTTTAATTTTAAATAATGCACTTCATTTCCCAAGAATTAGAAGATTATATTGAGCAACACTCTGAAAAAGAGCCTGAATTATTAGCAGCGCTAAACAAGGAAACCTATCAGAAAATTTTACTGCCTCGCATGTTAAGCGGGCATTTTCAAGGACGCGTTTTGAGTATGCTGGCCAAATTGATTCGTCCGTTGAATATTCTCGAAATCGGAACGTATACTGGCTATTCTGCTTTGTGTTTATGTGAAGGAATGCAGGAAAACGGCACACTTCATACCATTGATATTAAAGAAGAGTTAATTGATTTCCAGAGAAAGCATTTTGACAAGTCTCCTTGGGGAAAACAAATTGTTCAGCATCTAGGAGAAGCAGTGGATATTATCCCTAAATTGGAAGTCAAATTCGATTTGGTTTTTATTGACGCCGATAAGGAAAACTACATTAATTATTTCAACATCATTTTGCCAAAAATGAACAAAGGAGGAATTATCCTTTCGGACAATGTTTTGTGGAGCGGAAAAGTTTTAGAACCAATTCATCCAAATGATATAAGCACTAAAATACTGGTAGAATACAACGCATTATTAAAAAATGACCTTAGGGTAGAAACTGTTTTGCTGCCTATTAGAGATGGCTTAACGGTAAGTAGAGTATTGTAGCTTTTAATTTTTAGCCCAGATGGAAATAAAAATCCTTATGGATGAAAATGAATTTTTTCTAAACAAAAAAGAGCGACCAACGGAAGCTCCTTTATTGTTATTGAAAAAACCATTTTTCAGTCATAAGATTGAAATGAACAGCTGGAATTGCTCCTGAAAATTAAAGCGGAAAATATCTTTTTTGGACTGCTTGATATATTTTAAAGACTGAATACCCTGAAAATATCCCGAATAAATACCCACAAAAAATATCTATTGGATAATGCAAGCCCAAATAAATCCTACTATAAGCGAAGACTAGTGGCCATAAAAATAGTAAGTAGCCGTATTTGTAATGACGGTATATAACACTATAAATAAATGTGGCAACTGCCATACTATTTGCAGCGTGACCTGAGAAAAAGCTAAAAGAAGTACGAATTTGTACTACTCGTATTATGGTATTAATTTCAGGGTTACTGCAGGGACGCAGTCTTTGAAATCCATTTTTAAACAAGTTAGTTACCTGGTCCGTGAATGTAATTAAAACGGCTAGAGCCAAGATAAAATACAGGGTTTGCTTGGTTCCCAATTTTTTATAAATAAAGTATAAAAGCACGAGAAAAAAGGGAGTCCAGTAGAGCTGTTGGGTAATTATTAGCCAAAGACCATCATACCTTTCTGAACCTAAACTATTCAAGTAGATGAGTAATTCAGTATCCAGAGTCAGAATTTTATCGAGCATTATTTACTGCGTTTTACAGGTCCAGTAATCTCTTCTATATCTTCCTTAACTTTAGTAGCCTGAGTAATGGAATCACCCATAAGGTCATTCTTAACTTTATCAATCTGGGTATTAAAGTTACCCGTCATATCTGACAAGGATTTTGCATCAAGACCATTAGCCTCAACCCCTTTTTGAATTTCACTTTTTATGTCGTTAGTCGCATGTTTTAATTGCGCCATCGCTTTACCCATAGTTCGAGCCATTTCTGGTACCTTATCCGAACCAAAAAGCATTAGTACTATAAACAATATAAAAACTAACTCTCCTCCTCCTATACCAAACATAATTATTAATTTTAATTGCTGCAAAGATACCAAATTTAGAATCGGTGTCTTTTAAATTTTTCATAAAAAAAAAGACTCAAAATTGAGTCTTTTTTTTTAAGCTTATTACTTAGTCAAATTTACTTTTCACTTCTGCTTTTGGCCAAGTATTATTAGTCACATCAATATCTGCTGTTTCTAATTTAGGGTCAATTTGAATTTTTTTGATTGCTTTCTCAGTAGCGTATACCTTTTTAGCACTCTCGTTATTTTTTCTCCAAATTTGAGCTGGATATTTGAAATTCTCAATTGTACCATCCTCATATGTGATTTCAACTAGTATAGGCATAATCATTCCGCCTGGTTTATTGAACTCTACTTCATAGAAGTATTTTGGAGATTTAAGACTTCCTTTTTCTTCAGCTGTAAGTGTACCTACATAATCTGAAAGCAATTTTACATCCTCTATTTTCAGTGCTTTCTTTTGATTTGATTTTAACTCTGCATTGTTCTCTGCCACTAAATAAACGAATGGCCCTTTATCTAAACCAAAACGACCTTTTCTTACCTTGGCGTCTTTTAATTCTTTTGTAGCCGTTTCAGAAACATAATATTGTTTCACTTCTTTAATACCAATATCTACAAAGTCAGTGGAGTAAAACCAGCCTCTAAAGAACCAGTCCAGATCAACAGCAGACGCGTCTTCCATTGTTCTAAAGAAGTCTTCTGGAGTAGGATGTTTAAATTTCCAACGGTTTGCATATACTTTAAAAGCATAATCAAACAATTCTCTCCCCATTATCGTTTCTCTAAGAATATTTAATCCTGTAGCAGGTTTTCCGTATGCATTATTACCAAACTGTATGATAGTCTCTGAATTTGACATGATAGGTTCCAAGAAATTTTGGTCCCCACTCATATACGGTACAATATTTTTTGCAGGACCACGTCTTGAAGGAAAATTAGTCCCCAACTCATCTTCTGCCATGAATTCCATAAAAGAGTTTAAGCCTTCATCCATCCATGTCCATTGACGCTCATCAGAATTCACAATCATTGGGAAAAAGTTATGTCCTACTTCATGAATCACAACACCCATCATCCCATTTTTAATTTGCTCGCTCGTCACTCCATTTTCATCAGGACGACCAAAATTCCAACAAATCATAGGGTATTCCATTCCTTGGTCTTCGGCAGAAACTGAAACTGCTTTTGGATAAGGATAATCAAAGGTATGCGAAGAATAACTTCTTAATGTGTGCGCTACTGTTACTGTTGATGTTTCTCCCCAAAGCGGATTTGCTTCTTTAGGATAAATTGAAACAGCCATCGTAGTTTTAGTACTTAATTGAACAGCCATTGCGTCAAGAATGAATTTTCTAGAAGTCGCTATACCAAAATCCCTAACGTTTTTAGCGCTGAACTTCCATGTTTTTTTCTTGTCAGAAAACCCTTTTTCAGCTGCTTCTGCTTCTGCCTGAGTAACAATTAAAACAGGTTTATCGAATGTTTTTTGAGCTAACTCATATCTTTTTACTTGAGCAGGTGTAAACACTTCACTTCTGTTCATCAATTCTCCTGTTGCCTCCATAACGTGATCTGCAGGAACAGTTATGTTAACATCAAAATTTCCAAAAGGAACAGCGAATTCGCCACTTCCCCAAAATTGCATGTTTTGCCAACCTTCAACATCATTATAAACTGCCATTCTTGGATAGAATTGAGCAATTACATAAATCTTGTTTCCTTCTTTTTCGAATAATTCATATCCAGAACGACCACCTTCTTTTTGGTAGTTATTGATGTTATACCACCATTTAACTGAAAATGAAATTGAAGTACCCGGTTTCAATGGAGAAGCCAAATCAATTCTCATCATCGTATGATTGATAGTATAAGTCATTGGAGCGCCTTTGACATCTTTAACATACTCAATATTAAACCCACGGTCTAAATCTTTCTTTAAAAATTTATCAGCAAAACCAGAAGCCGGGAAAGTTTGTGTAATTCTCTCGCTTTCAGCTAGAGGAGATTCAGAATCTTTAGCCGCTTGATTTTGATCCAATTGTACCCATAAATAATCTAGATTATCTGGTGAATTGTTATAGTAAGTAACCGTTTCAGAACCACTTAATTTAGCGTTTTTATCATCTAACTCGATGTCGATTTTATAATCTGCTTGTTGTTGATAATAAGCTGGACCGGGAGCACCTGCAGCGTTACGAAACATATTAGGCGTTGCCAATAAATCGTACATCTGGCTGAACTTGTTCGTATCGTACTTACCTGATTGCTTTGGAGTTACCGTTGTTGCTTTTTCTTGAGCAAATAACATTGCTGGAAGAATAAAAAATAATGTGATTTTTTTCATGGATAGAATTCGAATTATTTAAGTGCGTGAAAATACTGTTTTTTAGCAAATAACAGTTATTTTATCAGAATTTTAACATTCGTTTAGTCGAAGAAACAGTAAAAAGAAAACTCTGTTTCGTCCCCAAAATAGTGAAGTGAGCAATGTTTTGCTGCTCTGAATCCCAATCTACCAAAACAGAATTATAAACTTCTAAGGTTTTTAATTTAGAAACATCTTTTATACTTGAATAACAAATAAGAACATCCCCTTCTAACTCTTTACTCAAAAAATTACTAGGCCTAGATTGTCCGTTGACTTTTATTGTAAAGTGCTCTGATAAATATTTTTTAAGTAAAACCACATCTTCAGGAGATTCTTTATCAGTACCTAAATAAAGTTTCTTATTGTATTTTTTTTCTAAAGCTTTATTCAAGTCATCTACAAAAATTCTTGAGGTAATTTGTAGCATTTCCTTTTCAGGCGCATAATTAATTTGATACACCGCTACATAAAATTTATGAAATCCAAAAGAAGTTAAGCTCAGGAAGAAAACTCCGAAAAAGAGATATAATATTGTTTTTTTCATATTGCAAAAATAGCAATTCTTTTGTACTCTTAGTTTACCGTAGTAAGAAAATCAAGAAGTTGAAATGAAATCCCCTTACTAAAAGTAAAATCTTCTTTGGAAGCATACACAAAAAAGGACATCCTCTACTATCTATCTAAAAGGTGGTGATTTTTTTGTATTCTTTATTTTTTGTGATAAGAAAATCCATAAGTTGAAATTCCTCACTAGGCTGCATTAACATTCTTGATTTTGGATCGTTCTCACAAAAAACAAGAAAGAGTTTAATCTCATCATCTTTTAAACTCAACGTATTAGCAAAAAAAGAATAATTAACTTTTTTCAAAACAAGCTCTGAGAAGCTTGTATCTTTATAAAAATCGATTTTTTCAGGATTGTTTCTTCGCAGTATTTTTACAACATCTTTGTATATCCTAACAAAGTCCGTCCCGTACTCAATACTTCCATCTCGTGGCATCGCTGTGTTTTTTAGCGCAGACTTCTCATCGCCAAAATACATCAAATCGACATATTTTTGAGAGCCTCCAGCAACTGGATTAAGTTCTTTTTTGGCTGCGATTAACACTTCCTTCAATTCATTTGTAAACACTTCAAGTGTTACAACAAATTGAGGGGTAATAAAATCTTTTTCAGACAGCACAATTTTTTTAGATTTAAATGTCAAACTAGAAAAAACTAAAGTATCATTCACTTTAGCCATAACAGTAAAAAAACCGTATTGATTGACAACTGCACCCGTTTTTGAATTAGCATCAAAAACAATTACATTTTCAACTGGCGCCAAATCATTCCTAACCTGACCTTTAAACGCTTGTCTAGATTCTATTTGGCCAAAGCATAGTTGACAAAACAACGATAATAGTAATATTTTAATTTTCATTTGCTATAGTTTTATTGTATTTCTTGGCTAAGGTAATAATCAGAAACTGAGACAATGTTTTGTTTCTTGAATTTAAAGACGCAACTAAATCGCTGTCTTCAACACAATAATATTGAAATCCTCGAACATACTCATGAGGAATATTTAATGTTTCCGTATAATATTCAGGTAAAAAAAGGTAGTCTAACCTCATTAACATTTGTTCTTTATACTCTACTGCAATTTCTTTTTTAAGCATGGCTTTTCGTCCTGAAATCGAATTCAAAAGTCCGTCGATACCTCCACCGGAGGTCGCAGTATAAAACTTCCTTTCGGCAGCTGTGTATTTCTTTTGACCAAAAGGAATAATCCCTAAATTCTCTGCACTTATCTGAGTATTTTCATCAATAACAACCTCCTTTAATTCAATACTTTCAGCAGTCATTTGAATTGAAACAACATCAGCCGACAAATCGTTTTTATCAACTCGTTTACGTAAAGTTACGAGATTTACCGCAGAAAAAACTAAAACATCCCCTTCTTTTGCAAAAAGAAAAAATAATCCATCTTTATCAGAAGCTGTCGACCGCTCTGTCGTTAAGTTTACAATATTCACCCCTTCAACAGAAACTGAATCAAAACTTATTTTTCCATGAATTCTTTTAGAATCCACACCTTGCCCCGAAACAACTTGAACAAGTAAAATTACAAAGAAGATAAAAATACTATTCGTTTTCACAAGCAATGATTTCGTTATATTTTATAGCCAATTCCCCTAATAAGAATTCAGTTGTGACTTTGTTTTGTGATTCTAAAATTACGGTGAACTTTTCATTATCAACAGCATAATATTCAAATCCTTTAACATAGTCTGCGGGGATTTTCAGCTTATCTACAAAATGACTCCTGTCAAACATGGCGTCCAGTTGCCTCAGGTAAAATTCCTTCTTCTCTATTTTAAGTTCTTTTTTAAGCACGGCTGTTCTACCAGTCAGGAAATTAATCAAAGGATCTGCAGAAATAGATCCGCCTGCCATTCCGCCTGCACTAGCAGAAGCATTCAATCCAGTTGCTGTTTTTAATTTTCTTTCCGCAGGCGTATACGCTTTTTGGTTCGCCGGAATAATTCCTAAAGAAACTGCATTAATGTTATCGTAGCGTCGAATTACAATCTCATCCAACTGGTTCATGATTGGTTCCATTTTTACAAAAAAAAGTCCTTTTCCAAAATCTCCCGATGTCAAAACAATTCGCCTACTTTTATATTGTACTGCCGAAAACAGCAAAGTATCCCCAGTTACCCCATCTATTACAAAGTAACCTTCGTCATCTGTAATCACCGCTTTTTCAGTGGTTAAATTTATTACATATATCCCATCGACATTAAAGCCATCTGCATTTATTTTCCCTTTTAGTTCAGTAGAAACAGATTCCTGTGCCAAAGCTACAGTAGTAAAAAGCATTATAAAAAAAATTCTAAACCCAACCATCGCACTTATTTATATCGCCAAATTATTGTCAAGCCGTAAATGTATCCTAATCCCTTCCAAATTAATTACTAAGGACTTGATAAAAAAAAGTTAATAAAAAACGAAAAAGACAAAAATAAGAAACCCGATTTTATACCTTTAGCCGGAATAAAACAATCCAAAAAATGAAAAATATTATTATTGCAAGCACATCTACCCTACACGGAAGTGACTACTTAGAATACCTATTACCCGAGTTAAAAATCCATTTTAAACATTGTACAACGGTACTTTTTATTCCATACGCAAGACCTAGTGGCATTTCGCATGAAGAATACACTGCAAAGGCCGCTTCGGCTTTCGCCAAAATAAATATAGCAGTAAAAGGAATCCATGAATTTGATGATGCCGTATTCGCCGTTGAAAACGCGGAAGGGATTTTTACAGGCGGAGGAAATACTTTTGTATTAGTATCACAACTTTACAAAACCAACATTATGATTGCTCTTGCAGAAGCGGTAAAAAAAGGAACTCCTTATTTAGGGACAAGTGCAGGAAGCGTTATTTGCGGGCTAAGTATGCAAACTACTAATGACATGCCTATTGTTTATCCGCCAAGTTTTAAAACCTTAGGACTAATTCCTTTCGACCTTAATGCACATTATTTAGACCCAGACTTACAATCAAAGCATATGGGCGAAACCCGTGATACCAGAATAAAAGAATTTCATGCCTATAACAGCATTCCTGTTCTAGGATTACGAGAAGGAAGTTGGCTAAAAGTAGATGGTGATAAAATAATAGTAAAAGGAGCGCTATCCGCAAGACTTTTTATACAAAATCAGATGCCTGAAGAACTTCAAACTGGAACTGATATCAGTTATGTCAAATAAAAAAGCCGAAACAATTAAGTTTCGGCTTTAAAGAGCGAAAGACGAGGCTCGAACTCGCGACAACCAGCTTGGAAGGCTGGAGCTCTACCAACTGAGCTACTTTCGCATTAACAGGGTGCAAATATACAAACTAATTCGAACCAACGCAAGTTTTATTTAAAAAAAATTAAAAACCTTTATTTTGCGAAATCAAGAATGATCAAAGTACCATTTTCAACCCTCTTCGAAATGTATAAAAACAACTCTTTTGTACCAATAAAAAAGCCGAAACAATTAAGTTTCGGCTTTGAAGAGCGAAAGACGAGGCTCGAACTCGCGACAACCAGCTTGGAAGGCTGGAGCTCTACCAACTGAGCTACTTTCGCATTACTGTGGTGCAAATATAAATAATAAGTTGGCTTTGAAACAAGTTTTTTGATGAAAATTTCACAAAAAAAATACAGTTTAATTATAACCGTTTTAAAATTAAATTGTTAGACCTTTTATTATTTTTTCAATACCGTTCGTTTTTTCAAAAAAGCAACATTCACAGCGGTCTTTTTCATAAATTAAGCTGTCGTCTTACTCAGTAAACTCATTATTAATTATCCATTTGATGCTGATGATTAAAAAAAACTTCCCTTTTTACTTATTTTTAAAGAAAATACTAAGACACCTACTTCTGCTCTATACTAAACCCAACCCACAGTTTAAAGAAAACAGTCAAACTTAAATACCAGAAATAACCACTTTCGAAAAAAACCTTCGAAATAGAAAACACATCGATCTGTTGATAAAGACGCCCAAGGAAAGTACAGAAAATTATTATGCCTAACAAATCTCACATAAAAAAAAGACGGCGTTTGTAGTTTTACAAACGCCGTCTTTTTTATGTCTATTGACTAAATATTATGAAACTAACTTAGAAGCTATTTTATAGCTATTTGAAGGATAGTAAATAAACAAACAAGACTTATCTTTAATCGTTTGTATTATCTCACTCGATAGATTCATTGGAAGTGCGGGACAACCCAAGCTTCTTCCTAGTCGTTTATTGTTTTGTATAAAAGAATTAGAAACATAATCTGCTCCATGAATAACAACTGCTCTTTCTCTAGCATTGCTGTTAATACCTTGTTCTAAACCATCTAATCTAAGTGATTTTCCATGTTTCCCACTGTATATTTCACCAGTGGCATAAAATCCTAAACTACTTTTGAACGATTGAGCTGAATTTGAAAAACTAGTAGCAAATTCATCTCCAGTATTTCTACCGTGAGCAACTAAAGAATTATATAAAATTGTATTCGTAGTAAGATCAATAACCCAAAGTCTTTTAGAGTTAGATGACATACTAAAATCGATCAGGGTCAGTATATTTTTATTAACTAATCCTTTTTCTTTTAATAAGTAGAAACCCTTTAAGGCTTCTGTAAAACTTTCTAATTTAGGTAGTGCAAATTGATTTGAATGAAGGCTATTATAAACAACTTCTTCATTACTTTCAGAAGTGGTTTTTATCACCTTAGCAACTTCTATTTTTTTCTCGCTAGTATCAGAAAAAAACAAATTACTTGTAGAAACAGAAACAATCATTAAAAACAGGGCTGGGAATATTTTATAAATCATTGATTTTAATTGTGTTAAATGATAGATTAAGGATTACAAAAGTATTAAAATTAATTGAAACAGACAACCAAAGTCTATTTTTAAGGAATCTTTAACCATTATTAATCAAATACATGATGCTTAAAAATATATCACAGAACTTGATAGTTATGTTAATTTTACTACTTTTGTTTTAACCAAATCACAATTCATGCCAAAGTTCTATTGTTATATTTTACTTTTTTCCGTTTTATTTAGCCTAGATACTTATTGTCAGAAAAAGACTCTTTTTGCAAAATCCACTACTGAAACCATTATTATTGACGGCAAAGCCAATGAACAAGCATGGATTACAAATGCTAACATCGCCAATGACTTCATCATGTTTGAGCCTGACAACGGTAAACCTATCAATGAAAACAAGAAGACAGAAGTAAAAGTTTTATACGACAATGAAGCGATTTACATTTCGGCCATTTTATATGACAATGAACCTGACAAAATTCAAAAAGAAATAACGAATCGTGATGTATTTGGTGTATCTGATCACTTTTCTGTTTCCATAAACGGATTTAACGATGGTCAGCAAGATTTTAGATTTTTTGTCAGTGCAGCTAATGTTCAAATGGATTGTTTAGCTACAGAAGCGAGCGAAGATTTTTCCTGGGATGCAATCTGGGAAAGCAAAGCCACTATAACCAGTTTCGGATGGGCAGTTGAAATGAAAATTCCTTATGCTGCCTTACGATTTACCAATGCACCAAAACAAACTTGGGGATTGAACTTTATGCGCGAAATAAAACGTGACGTACAAAAATATACATGGAATCATGTCAACACTAAAATTGGCGCTGTGATTACTCAAGCAGGGAAACTCGAAGGCATAGAAAACATTAAACCTCCCGTACGACTTTTCTTTATCCCTTATATATCCGCTTATTATCAAGAAGATGATTATACAGCCGACAGAACTTTAAAAGGAGGACTTGATATCAAATATGGTATTAACGACTCTTTTACGCTAGATGCTATTTTAATACCTGATTTTGGGCAAACTAAATTTGATAATGCCATATTAAACCTCGAACCATTCGAACAAAGACTGGATGAAAACAGACCGTTTTTCACTGAGGGAACTAATTTATTCAACATTGGTAACATCTTTTATTCCCGAAGAATTGGTGGAGCACCAAGCAGCTACCCTAATGTAGCAGCAGATGAAGAAGTGACTAACTATGCTAGCTCTGTAGATTTAATTAATGCCGTAAAAGTATCAGGTAGAACAGAGAAAGGTTTAGGTATTGGTTTCCTTAATGCTATAACTGAAAAAACATATGCAACAATAGAAAATACCGTTACTGAAGAAAGACGCAAAGAAGTCATAGAACCACTAACTAACTATAATGTTTTAGTATTAGACCAACGTTTCAATCAAAATTCGTCTGTGTCATTTGTTAATACCAATACAACCAGAAACGGAAGCTTTAGAGACGCAAATGTTTCTGCCTTATTGTTTGACTTAAGCACCAAAGCAAATTCCTATAATCTATATGGTGATTTCAAATACAGTGCTATCAACACCACCGAAGACTATGATGGATTTAAATCATCTATAAATTTCGCCAAAACAAGCGGAAAATATCGGTATTCTTTTTCAGGAAGGTATACCTCAAAAAGCTATGACAACAATGACTTAGGAATCAATTTTTATACTAATTTCTATAATCTGTATAGCAACCTAAGTTACAGAATAGTAAATCCTACAAAAAATTTCAACACTTTTAAATTTCAAAATGAATTTAGTGTGCTATACGACAATACTACCGGCAAACTTCAGGAGGGATATTATAAACCTACAATTAAAGCTACTTCAAAGCGCAATCATTATTATGAGTTTGGTTTAGACATAAAACCATTTGAAGCATATGATTTTTATGAGCCTAGAGTTGATGGACGTTATTTACAATTACCAAGAAGTATAGGCGAGTATCTAGGTGTAGAATTCAATCGCAACAATGCTTTTACCTTTGACTTTACTCAAAGTATCACAAAATACGACCAAGAAGGACGAATTAATTACGGAATTGCAATTGGCCCGAAGTACAGAGTTAACGACAAGTTTTCAATCTATCTTGTGGCTGATTATTTGCACAAAACAAATGATTTGGGTTGGGTAGGTTTTGAAAATTCTAATATCATAATTGGTAAAAGAAACAGAGAAATATTGCAAAATGACCTGACCGGTAAGTATGCCATCAACAATAAGATGACTCTTAATCTTACAGCTCGTTATTACTGGTCTTATTCAGATAATAAAGCTTTTTTTACTTTACAAGACAATGGTGAATTATCCCAAAACAGCACTTATATATTAAATAGAAATAGAAATTTCAACTCTTGGAATCTAGACTTCTCTTACTCATGGTGGTTTGCACCCGGAAGCGAATTATCTATCTTATACCGCAACTATGCTCAAGAAGGCAGCAGTAATGTAGAAAAAAGATTAAACACAAATCTTAAAAATGTGTTTGAAAGTAATATGACTAATATACTGTCTGTAAGCGTTCGTTATTTCATTGACTACAATGTCATTAAGCATAAATTTTAAAATTTATACAATTAAAGTGTAACAATCTGTTTTGAAACTTGTCTATTATCTAAAGTCTTTTTTTAGTTCTGTATTTTATAACATGCTAAACCTATAAAAAATGGCTTTCGATTGCTTTAGTTTCATCTACAGAAATTTTTATGAAAAACCTTTTTTTGATCTTGTTCTTTTTAGCATACACTTTTGGCTACAGCCAAAAAAAAGTTTTACAAACTAAGTTCACGTCAGAGACTATAACTATTGACGGAAAATTAGATGAACCCATTTGGGAATCCGTTTCTATAGCGACAGATTTTGTTATGTTTCAACCTGATAATGGCAAACCAATTCCAGAAAACAAAAGAACTGAAGTAAAAGTTCTATATGACAATGACGCAGTCTATGCCGCAGCTATGTTGTATGATAATGAACCTAGTAAAATTCTAAAAGAAATTTCACAAAGAGATGATTTTGGAGCCTCAGACGTTTTTGGCGTTTTCATAAATGGATTTAATGATGGCCAACAAGATTTTCAATTTTTTGTCAATGCTGCTGATGGACAAGGTGATTGCATCACAACAGATTCTAATGGCGAAGATTATTCCTGGGATGCTGTTTGGAAAAGCAAAGCCGTCATTACTGATTTCGGTTGGATTGTAGAGATGCGAATTCCCTACGCAGCGTTACGTTTTTCGAGTGAAAAAAAGCAAACTTGGGGCTTGAATTTTTTTAGAGAAATTAGAAGAGACCGACAAAAATATACCTGGAATTTTATTGATTCAAAGATTGGAACTTTCACCCAACAAACAGGAACTCTTGAAGGAATTGAAAACATAAAAACCCCTACGAGATTATTCCTTTTACCGTACTCCTCTTTTTATGTAAATGCTAATGGCCATCAAAAAACAATAGGAACCCTTAAAGGCGGGATGGATATAAAATACGGAATCAATGATGCATTTACGTTGGATGCTATTTTGATTCCTGATTTCGGACAAACAAAATTTGATGACCAGATACTAAATTTAGGGCCATTCGAACAGCAATTTAATGAAAATAGATCGTTTTTTACTGAAGGTACCGACCTGTTCAGCAAAGGGAACTTACTATACTCCCGAAGAATTGGCGGCAGACCCAATAGCAACCCAACAGTTGCAGAAAACGAGACGGTTATTGAAAATCCTTCCAGCGTAGATCTAATCAATGCATTAAAAGTATCTGGAAGAACAAAAGGTGGCCTAGGAATAGGTATTCTAAACGCGGTGACAAAGAGGACATTTGTAACAATAGAAAATAAAGACACGAAAGAAACAAGAAGAGAAGAAGTTGAACCTCTGGCAAATTATAATGTACTTGTTTTAGACCAGCGCTTTCGCAAAAATTCATCAGTTTCATTTATCAACACAAATGTTACTAGAAACGGAAGTTTTCGTGATGGAAATGTATCTGCTTTAGTTTGGGATTTAAACACCATTAAGAATACTTACAACCTTTCCGGAAACTTTAAATACAGTTATGTAAATGACATTGCTGATAAAAAAGGAGTGTACACTTCTCTAAATTTTGGAGAAACTAGCGGCCAGTACCGTTACAGTGTCGGAGGTGATTTAGTTACAAAAGATTTCGATAATAACGACCTAGGAATCAACTTTGAAACAAACTACTATAGTCTTTACGGTAATGCAAATTATAGAATTTTAAATCCGACAAAATTTTTTAATAGCTTTAGAATAAACTATAATCTCTACACCCAGTTTCATAAAGAAACAGGGAAAATTCAAGGGAATAATATTAATATAAATGTAAATCTTGACACCAAAAAAAATCACTACGTAGGTTTTGGTATTAATATAGCTCCCGTTGAATCGTATGATTTTTACGAAGCAAGAGCAGAGAATAGATATGTAATTCTGCCTGAAAACTATGGTGCCTGGCTGTATATCTCTACAAATTACAATAATAAATTTGCATTTGATTTCAATCCAAGCTATTCTATTTTTAATGAAACAAATAGGAGGACTTATGAATTAACAGTAGGCCCCAGATATCGTTTTAACGATAAGTTTTCCCTCAACTATAGCTTTGACTTCTCAAGAAGAAACAACAATAGAGGCTATGTTGACAGCGTAGATGAAGATTTAAATACATCAACTCCAGAGACTATTATTTTTGCCAACAGGAATGTCATTACTTATGCAAATAGTATTTCTGGAAAATACTCCATAAGCAGTAAAATGAATTTTAATGTGGCTGTACGCCAATATTGGTCCTATGCGGAGAATAAGAATTTCTTATCTCTAAAACAAGACGGTCGACTAACTGATTATGAAAATTACAACACCAATAAAGATTCTAGTTTTTACTCCTGGAACTTCGACCTTTCGTATTCTTGGTGGTTTGCTCCGGGGAGCCAAGTTTCTGTTTTGTATAGAAATAATGCAGCAGATTTTGACAGAACAATCAATAAAGACTTTGGAAAAAATGTTACAAATTTATTGAACAATGAAGCCTTGAATCACACGTTTTCAATAAGTGTGAAATATTTCATTGATTATAATAGCATAAAAAGCAAAATCTAAGGTGCGTTAATTTTAAAAAAAGAGCCGTTCCATAACAAAATTAACATTATTCGGGTACGTTCTTTCCTGAATGCATAATAGTGATTTTGTTCGCTACGAAGATTTTAGAAATACTTTATCTTTGTTTAAAATAAATTATAATGAACAAAAAAGTAATACTTATGATATTAGATGGTTGGGGAAAATCTCCTGACCCTAAAGTATCTGCAATCGACAACGCAAATATTCCGTTTATAAATAGTCTTTATAAAAATTACCCAAGCGCCCAACTTCGAACCGACGGTTTAAACGTGGGTTTGCCAGAAGGACAAATGGGAAATAGTGAAGTAGGACATATGAACCTTGGTGCAGGACGAATAGTTTATCAAGATTTAGCCAAAATAAACCTCGCTGTCGCCAATAAAACTTTAGCCAAAGAGCAAGTACTTAAAGATGCCTTTCAATACGCTAAAGACAATCATAAAAAAGTACATTTTTTAGGATTGGTTTCAGATGGAGGAGTTCATTCTCATACCTCCCATTTAAGAGGTCTGATTGATGCAACCCAAGATTATGGATTGAAGGAAGTTTTTGTACACGCCTTCACTGATGGTCGTGATGTTGATCCAAAATCAGGAAAAAAATACATTCAAGATCTTGAAAATTATATAGCAAACACTTCTGTAAAAATAGCTTCCATAATTGGTAGATATTATGCCATGGATCGTGATAAGCGTTGGGAAAGAGTGAAATTGGCCTACGATTTATTGGTAAACGGACAAGGAACACATTCACATAATTCTGTAGCAAGTATCGAAGAAAGTTATGCTAACAACGTAACAGATGAGTTCATCCATCCTATTGTAATGACTGATGCAGCTGACAAACCACTGGCTACTATTGAAGAAGATGATGTTGTTATTTTCTTTAACTTTAGAACAGACAGAGGTAGAGAATTGACAGAAGCGCTTTCTCAGCAAGACTTCCACGAAGAGAACATGCACAAATTAAATTTGTATTATGTAACTCTAACTAATTATGATGAATCATATAACAATGTAAAAGTTGTTTACAACAAGGACAACATTACAGAAACCTTAGGAGAAGTTTTAGAAAAAGCAAACAAGACTCAAATTAGAATTGCCGAAACAGAGAAATATCCTCATGTTACTTTTTTCTTTTCAGGTGGTAGAGAAATTCCATTTAGAGGTGAAAAAAGAATATTGAAAAATTCTCCAAAAGTGGCTACTTACGATTTACAGCCGGAGATGAGCGCATTTGAATTAACTGATGCCTTAGTTCCAGAACTAGAAAAAGGAGATGTCGATTTTGTATGCCTTAATTTTGCCAATGGCGATATGGTAGGTCATACCGGAATTATGGATGCCGCTATAAAGGCATGCGAGGCAGTTGACAAATGTGTCGAAAAAGTAATTACAGCGGCATTAGCTAATGATTATACCACGATTGTAATTGCAGATCATGGAAATTGCGAAACAATGATTAATCCTGATGGAAGTCCAAATACGGCGCATACTACTAACCCTGTCCCTATTATTTTAGTAGACAAAGAATTGAAAGAAATTCACAATGGGGTTCTAGGTGATATTGCTCCAACTATTTTAGAATTAATGGGAATCGAAAAACCCGCGGTTATGACGCAGCATTCTTTGCTTTAGAATAACTACATAACAACCTCATTTTAAAGGCTATTCGAATCGAATAGCCTTTTTTATAGAAATAATCTAGGTATTACTATTATTTTTGATAGTAATACTATTATATTTGCACTTATTAATCTTAAAAAAAAGTACTGTGAAAAATTTACTCCTTCAATGTTTGATTATTACGCTACTATTTAATATCAATAGTAATGCTCAAAATACTACTTCACTCGCAAACCCTGAGACGATTATTCGTCTTGATTTAAGTAATAACAAAATTGATTTAGAAAAAGTAGACTTCTCTAAGTTTGTCAATTTAGAATATCTAAGTTTAAAGGATGATCATTTAAAAGAACTACCTAAAGCATTATTCTTGCTGAAAAAATTAAAAACATTAGATTTAAGTGGAAACGATTTTAAGGTGTTGCCTAAAGACTTTTCAAAACTTAAAACCCTTGAAAAATTGTATTTAAATGATGAGAAAAACTTAGACTTACCTCAATCATTAGACATTTTAGCAAAGTTACCAAATCTAAAATCGTTGTATCTCGATAATGATCGAATCAATTATATGCCTAGTGAAATGTTAAAACTTCAAAATTTAGAGTATTTGAGTTTGCGTCAAAATGAATTAAAAGAATTCCCGAAAAACATTAATTCATTATCTCACTTAAAGCATTTATATTTGAATGAAAATAGCTTACCGCTTGACAACGTAGAACTTAAAAATATTAATTTTGGTTTTGAAATCGATTTTTAAACGTAAACAATTAAAATGCATAATTTAATCACAAATATAAAAATTCAAATTTCAGATAAAATCTTTGTAAAAGATCCTGAAACATCAGCTCTTGGAAAAAAGATAATTAAAGAAAGTATCATTTTAATAGATGAAATAGGGTTTGACAACTTTACTTTTAAAAAATTAGGCGAACGAATTGGCTCCAATGAAAGTTCGATTTACAGGTATTTTGAAAACAAGCACAAACTGCTAGTCTATTTGTGTTCGTGGTATTGGAGTTGGATTGAATACAAAATGGTTTTCAAATTGACTAATATTGACGATCCTATGGAGCGCTTAAAGCGAGCTATTGTTATTGTCACTGAAAAAATAGTTGATGATGAAAGAACAGAACATGTCAACGAAAGAATTCTAAATAGAATTGTCATTATAGAATTCACTAAAACGTTGTATACTAAAGAGGTTGACGAAGAAAACAAAGTAGGTTATTTCATAATTTACAAAAGACTAATCAATAGAATGGTCGCTATTGTAAACGAGATCAACCCGGATTATCCTTTTGCTAAAAGTCTAATCTCAACCATTGTAAAAGGTTCTTTGCACCAACATTTTTTAAAAGAACACCTATCGACTATTACCGATTGCAACGAACAAGTTTCCCCTACAAACTTCTTTATGGATTTAATCAACACCATATTAATAAAAGAATAAATTGAAACGGAACGCATAACAGCATCCAATAGTAGCCCATATATATTATACAAAAGAAAAAAAATAACAAGCAGCCTATATGAAACCATTAAAGCGATTTTATAATTTACTTGAATTAGACAAGAAAGATGTTTACCAATTGTTTTTCTACGGAATCCTCTCTGGAGTAATCAGTCTATCGTTACCACTAGGAATACAAGCCATAACTAATTTCATTCAATCTGGAAGAGCAAGTGCTTCATGGATTGTCTTAATTGTTTTGGTTGTTTTTGGTGTAGCACTAGTTGGGGTTCTTTCGTTGATGCAGTTGCGTATAATGGAAAATTTACAACAAAAAATATTTATTCGATCCTCCTTTGAATTTGCGGTTCGATTACCCAAAATAAAATTTGAAGAATACTACAATAGCTATCCACCAGAACTTGCCAATCGCTTTTTTGACACTTTAATGATTCAAAAAGGAACAGCCAAATTGTTAATCGATTTTTCAGCAGCGATACTACAGATTATTTTTGGAATCATACTATTGTCTTTGTACCACAATTATTTCATCATTTTTGGAATATTATTATTGTTATTACTATACTTTATTTTTAAATTCTCTTACAATACTGGATTAGAAACAAGTATGAAAGAATCAAAATACAAGTATAAAGTTGCTGGATGGCTGCAAGAAATTGCCCGAAATAATTCTAGTTTTAGAAATAATTTACATCATGATTTTGCACTGAATAAAAATGACATGTTAGTTTCAGATTATCTAAATTATAGAGAGAAACATTTCTCAGTAATTAAAACTCAATTTAGCCAATTGATCATTTTCAAAATAATAATAACCGCCAGTTTATTATCTATTGGAGGGTATTTAGTGTTGTCACAACAAATGAATATTGGTCAATTTGTCGCTGCAGAAATCATAATTTTATTAGTAATCACATCAGTCGAAAAAATCATAATAGGTCTAGAAACACTTTACGATGTTTTGACATCAGTTGAAAAAATAGGATTAATAACTGATATGAAACTGGAAGAGGAATTCACTGTAGATTATGACAATTGCTATACTTCTATCGCTTTAGAAGTTGAGAATGTAAGCTTTAAATTTCCAGATTCGAAAAATAAAATTTTAAACAACATCAACTTAAATATCAGTCAGGGCGAACGCATATTTGTAGATGGAGCAAACGGTTCTGGAAAAACAACCTTGATACGCATACTGTCCGGATTAATTCAACCCAGCCATGGCGCAATCTCTATCAACGATAATAGCTTCAAAAAAATTAATCTCAACCAATTCCGATCTCAAATAGAAAGTATCACCTTCGGAGAAACTCCATTTGAAGGGACTGTGATTGAAAATATAACCTTTAAAAACACTGCAGTATCAGAAGAAACTCTAAAATGGGCTATAGAAGGAATGCAGTTAAAAGAATTCATAAAATCGTTACCACAAGGTTTAGACACGCCTCTTTTTCCAGAGGGAAAACAATTGTCATCGTCTAATGCTCAAAAAATATTACTCGCTAGAAGTATTATCAGTAAACCTAAGATTTTGTTCTATGAAGACCCTACAGACAACATGGACGACAAAGTTGCCAATGCAATAATCGATTTCATTACTGCCAAAGAACATCAATGGACCATTATTGTATCATCAAAAAATCAGTACTGGAAAACCAAATGTAACAGAAGTATCACCATGGAAAACGGACAAATTATCTTAGATTTAAAAAAATAACTGTATGTTAAATATATCAGACCACAATAAACATGTTGACGCCCACCTTGACCGTTTCAAAACGGTTAAAGGACTTGAAACAAGGCCACACTATAAAATTTTAAATCGACTTATAACGCTTGTTGCGATATTAGCGTTTATTACCTTATTCCTACCTTGGACCCAAAATATATCGGGCAAAGGAGCTGTAACTACTTTAAAACCAAATCAAAGACCACAATCTATCCAAAGTGTGATCTCAGGTCGAATTGAAAAATGGTATGTCCAAGAAGGCGATTTTGTAAAAAAAGGGGATACCATACTTTTTATCTCTGAGATAAAAGAAGACTACATGGACCCTAACTTAGTAGAAAACACTAAAAATCAATTGAATGCTAAAAATCAAGCCCTAAATTCGTACAGTTCAAAGTACGGAGCGCTAGCAAGTCAAATTGTATCGATTCAAAGCGAAAAAAATCTAAAATTAGAGCAAGCTAAAAACAAACTAAAGCAAGCTAACTTTAAAATTAAAAGTGATTCGATCGATTTAGTCGCCGTAAAAACGCAACTTAAAATAGCCAATACTCAGTTCAACCGAGTAGTACAACTAAACAGTGAAGGTTTAAAAGCAATGACTGATGTAGAAGAGAAACGTTTAAAACAGCAAGAAGTTGAAGCTAAAATAATCACTCAAGAAAACAAATTATTAACCACCCAAAATGAGTTACTAAATGCGAAGGTGGAGCTTAACCGTATTGAGGCAGAATACAATGAAAAGGTAGCTAAGGCAGAAAGCGACCAATTTACCGCATTAAGCAACCAATATGACACTGAAGCGCAAGTAAACAAACTTAAAAACCAATATGCTAATTACAGCATTCGTAATGGCATGTATTACATCAAAGCAGCGCAAAATGGATACATTAACCGTGCTTTGCAAGCGGGAATTGGCGAAACTATTAAAGAAGGAACACCCATTGCTACCGTAATGCCATCAGAGTACGATATTGCCGTAGAAACTTATGTAAACCCATTAGATTTGCCTTTAATTTCCAAAGGTGCCAAAATAAGAATCTGGTTTGATGGTTGGCCTACCATTGTATTTTCAGGTTGGCCCGATATGTCTTACGGAACATTTGGTGGTAGAATTGTTGCAGTTGAAAAATTCATCAGCGATAATGGAAAATTCAGAGTGCTGATTGCCCCTGATCCTGAAGAAGATCCTTGGCCAAAACAATTAAGTATTGGATCTGGAGCACAAACAATTGCTTTACTAAATACCGTTCCAGTTTGGTTTGAAATATGGCGTACCCTTAACGGATTCCCACCAGATTATTATGAAATGAATCAAAAAGGCGGTAAAACTAAAGAAAAAAAATAATGAGATATTCTATTTTATTTTTACTGCTATTCAGTTTGAATCTTCAAGCTCAAAATACAGTAAGTGAAACGACATTACCTCAAAAAATGCAGTTTACATTCAATGAGTATTTGGGATATGTCAAAAAATTTCATCCACTGGTTAAAACAGCTAATTTAGAAATCAATAAAGCGCAGGCAACTTTAATGGCTGCAAGAGGCGCTTTCGATCCGAAAATTGAAGTTGATTTTGATAAAAAGCAATTCAAGGACACCGAGTATTATTCAATTTTAAATAGCAGTTTCAAAATCCCAACTTGGTACGGCATCGAAATCAAAGCTGGTTTTGATCAAAACGAAGGATACTATCTAAACCCTGAAAACACGGTACCTAATGCTGGATTAACATCGTTAGGAATATCAGTTCCTTTAGGACAAGGTTTATTTATCAATCAGCGAATGGCCGATTTGCGCAAGGCTAAGATGCAAATGCAATTAGGTCAAGCCGAACGAAAACTGCTAGCA
This sequence comes from Flavobacterium gillisiae, assembly GCF_900107635.1. Taxonomy (GTDB): domain Bacteria; phylum Bacteroidota; class Bacteroidia; order Flavobacteriales; family Flavobacteriaceae; genus Flavobacterium; species Flavobacterium gillisiae. The sequence goes on along the minus strand of NZ_FNRD01000001.1, from coordinate 312,945 downwards.
ATTGCAGTCTTGTACGATGCATCTGTCGCTTATTTTAATTGGAAAAAAAATTATGAAGAGTTTCAAATGTATTCGCAGTATAATACTAATGCGGAGACACGTTACAAAGCAGTTCAGTCATTAATTAAACAAGGTGACAAAAGAGCTATTGATAGTGTGGAAGCAGGAATAAGTTTCAAAAGTCGTCAGTTAAGCTTAGAAAACTCTAAACTAAAATTACTAAAAGCAAAACTAGAATTATCTAATTTTTTATGGTTAGACAATTCAATTCCTATGGAACTTTCTGAAGCGCTATTTCCGGAACTGCTAATTGAAAATACGATTCAAGAAACCTTAAAAACAAATGATCTATTAGCCAATAATTTCTCAATAGAAAATCATCCCAAAATTAGCGCATTGGAAACCAAAATTGATATGCTAGAGGTCGATAGAAAACTAAAGGCGAATGCCTTATTGCCAAAAATTGATCTATCCTACTCCTATTTATCAGAACCACAGTACATCGACAGTTACAAATTTGAAAACTACAAAGTAGGAATTAATTTTTCGTACCCTATATTTGTAAGAAAAGAAAGAGGTGGTCTGAAATTAACGCAGTACAAAATTCAAGAATCTACAAATAGCTTAAATCTAGAGCGTTTACAACTTTCGAATAAAATAAAAGCGCAGAAAGAAGTAATCACCTCTCTGGATAAGCAACGACTTATGGCAAGCGACCTAGTGAACAACTACAAAACGATGTTACAGTCAGAAGAGCGGTTGTTTACTTTTGGAGAAAGTTCCCTTTTTCTAATTAACAGTCGCGAAAGTAGTTTAATAACAGCCCAGTTGACGGCAATCGCCTTACGCAATGAGTTTTTTATCTCGAACTCTGAATTATATAAAATTATGGCCAATCCTGATTAAATAATTTTAAAACCGTACTTTTGCCAACTGAAAATAGCAAATATGATTATAGTTAAATCCCGCGAAGAAATAGAATTAATGCGCGAAAGTGCTTTAATAGTATCGAAAACATTAGGAATGATTGCTTCTGAAATTAAAGAAGGAGTTACTACATTACATTTAGATAAATTAGCCGAAGAATTCATTCGTGACCATGGCGCTGTCCCTAGTTTCCTTGGTTTATATGGTTTCCCAAACTCATTATGTATGAGTCCGAATGCTCAAGTGGTACACGGAATCCCAAACAATACGCCTCTTAAGAGTGGCGATGTCATATCTGTAGACTGTGGCGCTTACAAAAATGGATACCATGGAGATCATGCTTACTCATTCGAAATAGGAGAAGTAGATCCTGCAACTAAAAAATTATTACAAATCACCAAAGAATCATTGTACGTAGGTATCCGTGAATTTAAAGCTGGAAATCGCGTAGAAGATGTTGGTAATGCCATTCAAAAATATACTGAAGCTCATGGATACGGAGTAGTTCGCGAGTTAGTTGGACATGGACTTGGGCAAAAAATGCACGAAGATCCAGAAATGCCTAATTACGGAAAACGTGGTCGTGGAAAACTTTTTGTTGAAGGAATGGTAGTTGCAATTGAGCCAATGATCAATATGGGAACTAAAAACATCAAACAGCACAAAGACGGTTGGACAATAACCACAGCCGACAATAAACCAAGTGCTCATTTTGAGCATGATGTAGCGCTTATTGACGGTAAACCAGAAATATTATCCACATTTGCTTATGTGTATCAAGCCTTAGGAATTGTAAGTACTGAAGAAGATGAGTTTAGAAAAGTGCCGTTAGTTATCTAGGTTTAATGCATTAGGAATAAATCATCAAAAGAACACAGATTTCACTAATTTTCACAGATTTATTATGGAAGAATTCTATTTAAAAGATGAAACTTATAAAATTATAGGTTTATGTATGGAAGTCCATAAAATTCTTGGAAAAGGACACAGTGAAAATGTATATGGTGACGCTCTTGAATATGAATTTAAGACTAATAACATCCCCTATGAAAGAGAAAAAAAATACAATATTGCATACAAAGAAATAGTTTTACCAAGATATTATTTTTCTGATTTTACAGTTTTCAATGAAATTATTTTAGAATTAAAAGCAATTGAACAACTGTCAAGTGGTGAAATAAAACAAACATTAAATTATCTTGCAGCCTCTAAAAACAAAATTGGTTTATTAGTGAATTTTGGTGAGGATAGCCTAAAATACAAAAGAGTTATTTTATAATTAAATCTGTGAAAATCTGTGAAATCTGTGTTTAAATTAATACTCAATACCATCCCCCGCCCATTACTTATTCGTTTAAGCTATGTCGCTAGACCTGTTTTAGCTTTAGCTTTGAAAGGGGACAAATTTACCGATCCTATTGACGGAAAAAGTTTTAAATCGTTCTTACCTTATGGCTACGGAACACAAAGAAACAATGTCCTATCACCAAGTACACTTTCCTTAGAAAGACACCGTTTACTTTGGCTGTTTCTAAATGAAGAATCTGATTTTTTCACTTCTAATGTAAAAAAGAAAGTACTTCACTTTGCACCTGAACAGGCATTTTATAAATTATTCAGAAACCAGAAAAATCTCGATTACACCACTACGGATTTATTTTCGCCTTTGGCAGATGTAAAAGCAGATATCTGCGATTTGCCATTTGAAGACAATCAGTACGACGTTATTTTGTGCAATCATGTTTTAGAACACATCCCAGATGACACTAAAGCAATGCAAGAATTGTATCGTGTATTGAAACCTGGCGGAATGGCCATTTTACAAATTCCACAAGATTTATCTAGAGAAACCACTTTTTCTGACGATACTATTACAGACCAAAAAGAGCGTGCTAAGATATTTGGACAATACGATCATGTTCGCATTTATGGCCGTGATTATTTTAATAAACTAAGAAGTATTGGTTTTAAAGTAATCGAAGAAGATTATACTAATAAAATTGCTCCAGAACTGGTAGAAAAATATTGCTTAGCAAAAGGTGAAATCATCCCCGTTTGTTTTAAATAAAGCACATTATAATTGGCATAATTATGGTATTGCTTAATTCGTTATATTTACCTTTCAGCAATTTAATAATTATGCTTAATTCCTTTTTTCGAAAAATAATACTGCTACTCATCATCACTTCAGCTTCTGCACAAGTAGAAAATGAAATTGCCCCCCCATTTAACATCAAGACCGTTTCCTTTATTCAGAACAATCAAAATGTTGTTCCGATATTTCAATTAGGCAGCGGATTCCAATTACAATTTGATGATCTATATGGCAATGAAGCAGATTACTATTACGAAATTATTCATTGTGACTACAACTGGAAACATTCTGAAATTCCTAAAAATGAATACCTACAAGGTTTTGACAACCAAAGAATTCAAAATTACACCAACTCATTTAACACATTACAGCTTTATTCGCATTATACATTATCTATTCCAAATCAGTTTACACAGCAGTTGCGCATCAGTGGGAATTACATTCTGAAGGTTTTAAATAATGATAAAGAGGTTGTATTTACACGAAAATTTATTCTGTACGAAGATTTGGTAACTGTTCCTATTCAGGTAAAACGAGCTAGAACGGTAAGTAATGTAGAATACAAACACAATTTGGATTTTTCAATAAAATCAAATACCATCACTTTTCAAAACCCTTTAAAGAATGTAAAAGTGGTATTGCTACAAAATGGAAAGTTCAATAGTGCAATAAAAAACATTCAGCCGCAATATACCATTGGTAACGATTTAATCTATAAATACGATACTGAAACTCAGTATTGGGCTGGTAACGAATTTTTGTATTTTGAAAACAAAGATGTCAGAGCCGCCAATAATAACATCGCACGCGTTGACGCAAGTACAGCTATCTATAACTCCTATTTATACACGAATAATGCTCGCGCAAATTTCCCTTATTCCGTTTACGAAGATGTAAATGGTAATTTTGTCGTTCGCAATTTAAATGCGGCAAACAGTGAAATTGAAGCTGATTATGCCTGGGTTTATTTCAGCCTCTCTGCTCCCACTTTTAATAACGACAACGCAATCTATATCAACGGCATGTTTAACAACTACAGTCTAACTCCTGAATTCAAGATGGATTATAATCCTAAAAAAGGGATTTATGAAAAAGCCCTATTGTTAAAACAAGGATTTACAAATTTTGAATACGTGATAGTTGATCGTAAAGGAGCAATCGATAATGAAAATGCAATAGACGGCAATTTTTATCAAACTGAAAATGATTATTCGATTCTAGTATATTATCGTGCAAATACAGATCGCTATGACCGTGTCGTTGGTAAAGGAAATGCTAACTCCTTAAATATCATCAATTAAAAAAATAGTTAGAAAAGCCTGAATACAAAATCAAAATTTTGTAAATTTGTTATCTATTAGACACTTAACTACTATTTTATAATGGTATCTCAAATCACAAGAGGCATAAAAATTTCGGTATTGACTAGTTTTGAAGGCACGTACTTCAAGAACTACAAGATTCACTTTGCCTTTAGTTATCAGGTAACAATAGAGAACCATAGCAAAGATTCTGTCCAACTGACTTCTCGTCATTGGGAAATTTATGATTCTTTAAATAATATTGAAATTGTAGATGGTGAAGGAATTATTGGAAAAAAACCAGTACTAAAACCTGGTGAACTTCATACTTATAGTTCTGGATGTCTTTTATCTTCTCCTTATGGTGCTATGAAAGGTTATTTCAACATGATTAACTTTACGAGTACAAAAAACTTTAAAGTTTTCATACCCACATTTAAATTATGCGCTCCCTTTGCATTGAATTAATATTTGCTCTGCTGAATATATTTCTCTTTCTTATCCTTTATTTATCATATTTTTAAATTATCCTTTGTACTTTTGTTGTGAACTAAATTATTCGTAACATTTTCGAATAATATATTTGTTCAATTGTCTAATCTTATCTGTAAACTAACAGATTAACAAATTACAATATCATGCTAAAAGGATTTTTTCACGTACCAAAAGCGGTAAACGAACCAGTAAAAGGGTATGCACCAAATTCACCTGAAAAAGCAGCCGTTCAAGCAGCTTATACTAAAATGTGGAATTCTAAAATCGACGTACCATTATATATCGGAAGCGAAGAAATTAGAACTGGAAATACAAAAACAATGTCGGCTCCTCACGACCACAAACATATCGTAGGGACTTATCACCTAGCTGAAAAATCTCATATTGAGAAAGCTATTGCAAACGCATTAGAATCTAGAACTGCATGGGCTAATATGGCTTGGGAACAACGCGCAGCTATTTTCTTGAAAGCAGCTGAATTAATCGCAGGACCATACAGAGCAAGAATAAATGCTGCAACAATGATTGCACAATCTAAAAATGTTCATCAAGCAGAAATTGATGCTTCTTGTGAGCTAATTGACTTTTTACGTTTTAACGTAGAGTTTATGACTCAAATATATGGTGACCAACCAACGTCTACTTCAGATATGTGGAACCGTTTAGAGTACAGACCTCTTGAAGGATTTGTATACGCGATCACTCCATTTAACTTTACAGCAATTGCTGCTAATCTTCCTGCAAGTGCAGCAATGATGGGTAACGTTGTGGTATGGAAACCAAGTGACAGCCAAGTATTCTCGGCACAAATTATTATTGAAGTATTCAAAGAAGCTGGAGTTCCTGATGGAGTTATCAACGTTGTTTTTGGAGATGCTCAAATGATTACTGACACTGTTTTGGCAAGTCGTGATTTTGCAGGACTGCACTTTACAGGATCAACTCATGTATTTAAAGATATTTGGGCTAAAATTGGAACTAACATCCACCACTACAAAACATACCCAAGAATCGTAGGAGAAACTGGAGGAAAAGATTTCATTATCGCTCACTCTAGCGCTAACCCAAAACAAGTTTCTACAGGAATTGTACGTGGTGCATTCGAATTTCAAGGTCAAAAATGTTCAGCAGCTTCAAGAGCTTACGTACCACAAAGTATGTGGCCAGCTGTAAAAGAGCAAATTATCACTGATGTAAAATCAATGAAAATGGGTTCTCCTGAAGACTTTGGTAACTTTATTACTGCAGTAATTCACGAAGGTTCATTTGACAAATTGGCTAGTTTTATTGACCAAGCCAAAAAAGATACTGATGCTGAAATCATCGTTGGTGGAAACTACGACAAATCAGTAGGATACTTTATTGAGCCTACAGTTATCGTTACAACAAACCCTCATTACTCTACAATGGCAACCGAATTATTCGGACCAGTGATGACTATTTTCGTTTACGAAGATGCTAAATGGGAAGAAACATTAGAATTAGTAGATACTACATCAGAATATGCATTAACAGGAGCTGTTTTCAGTCAAGATCGTTATGCTATTGAAGTAGCAACTGTAAAATTACAAAACGCTGCCGGTAACTTCTATATCAATGACAAACCAACAGGTGCTGTTGTAGGACAACAACCATTTGGTGGAGCAAGAGCTTCTGGAACAAATGACAAAGCAGGTTCTCCATTGAATTTATTACGTTGGGCTTCTCCTAGAACTATTAAAGAAACTTTTGTAACTCCAGTAGATTACAGATACCCATTTTTGGGAGAATAAATCTCCCTAACCTCGCCGCGACGGGAACTAAATATAAAAACCCACAAGATTCAAATTGTTTTGAAATCTTGTGGGTTTTGTTTTATATTTGAAAAACAAAATTTCTTATTCATTCTTTATTAGCCTTTAATTCCTTTTGCTCTCTGTATTTTAGAACGTAAGCCACCATTTCTTTTACATTCCCTAATTTTTCTTCTAAAATATCTGGCCGTACAATTTCTGGTCTTCCATCCTTAATTATACTTATTTCAGGATCCATAAAACTATAGGTGTAAAATACATTGACCAGCATCTCATCCATTTTAAATACCTCATCGTATGCTAAAATAGATTTAATTACCAACTCTTTATTAGTTTCGTTTTCTGGATATAAATTAATAAACGACCAGAAAGCCTGCCTAAGTTGTTGGTGTTTCACATAATGTAGAGCTTGCACCCAAGAATAAGTTTCAGGAAACAGTGAATCCCGGTAATCCTTCTCATTTAAAACTTTTATAAATTCTTTACTGAATTTTATTGAATCATCAGTTGTAACAATCCCTTTTTCGGTTACTTCTAAGTACCACCTTGCCATTTTCATCTTGTTCTGATTGCTAATTTGATCAAGATTGATTTCTGCAGTTTGACTCATGACCAGTATTGGTAAACAACAGATAATTCCTAAAATAATATTTTTCATATAATAATACATTAAAAAATGATGCAGCTTTGAATTATTTTATTGGATGCAGCATAAGGTACATCTTTCTAATTAATCTTATTTGGTTGCGATATCAAACCCGACAGCATCTCTATTTTAGCTTCTACAGTATTTAATCGTGATTCTGATTCCTTGAATTTCAATTCATAACGTTTTAAAATATTTAAATAATCTCCATTATGAACACCTACTACGGTATTCACCATTTTAGGTCCAGATTCTGGTTTAGCATCCCAAGAGCGACCAACAGCGAATTTAAAATCTTCAATCGTCATATTCATTGGACTAATTGCCTTACCGTATCCTTTAATATCTCCTGTAGCAACGATATAATCTCCTGTAGCTACAGATCCCATAACCTTTACAGGGATTTGCCCCATAAAAGCAATGTTATTTCCTAAAATTGCTTTACCCTCCTCAGGAATATTTCCTAAAACAATTGGATGATGAGATACGGCCATCACCTGCTCCGCATTAGAAATATCTTTTGTTATCCTACCTCCGACAACGGCCACAATATCTCCTTTGACAATCACTTCTGTTGGATCCAATCGTTCTAACCACTCTGCATAATCACCATTCCCCGATGCATATTCAACTCCTATATTCCTATATGATTTAGCTATAGTTAAAGTCTCTGCCTTTACGGCATTTAAGACCTTAATTTTATCTAATGTCTTTAAAGTTGCTACTATCTCATATATCTTAATTTGATCGAAATACCTAGTAGCCCAATTAGTAATAGATTCCGCCTTTATAGCACCCAGACTAAAATCATCATTATCCCTAAAATCAATAAACACATTTTGTTTGGTCAATGGATCTTCTGTATAAATATCTGAAAGTTCCAAAGTTGGAAATACAAACGCTGGCCCAAAAATATCCGTACAAACCTTCTCTGGGATAGTAGGGAAAGCTGGAAATATTTCAAATGTACCGTCTTTAATCCAGTCATCATGGACAAAAATGGTGTTGCTCGCACCTTCGTTGTCACAACTATTAGCCTCCCCTTCTGGTTTACGTGGATCACAGCCGTTGATAGGAACAATTGCATCTCCTAAAGTAAGAGGCAGACCTAATTTAGTATTTAGAAAATCAACAATTGCATTACCTATTCCTACAGCCATTGTACATGACGTTGAAGCCAAAGTCGCTAATTCATTAGTAGTTGGAATTCCCATTGTGACCAAACCTGGGATATTAATTTTCCCCATCTGCCCAGTAAAACTATTCCTTATAATTGCAAGCTTAGCCTCGTCAATTTCACCAATAAATAAGCTTACGGCTTTTTCAGCCCCTTGTGCAAGTGGGTTATTCTTAGTTGCTTTACGACCCAATTTAATTTTAATACCATCACCATTACCGGTATTCGTATTTTCAAAAGTGGCGAGGAATTGTCCATCTTCCACATCTGCTTTAATATTTAATTCTTTGGTATCTAATAAACCCGCGAATAAAGTGTCTTTTACAATTAAGTTTTTATCGAATTGCCCATAACCTTCAACATAAAAATCTCCATAATTTATGGTTTCACCCCTCGGTTCAAACGCCGGATTATCATTCAAGAAAACATTTCTACCCACAAATAAATCCTTATTGATGGTTGTACTATCCCCTTGAACTTCTAAGTTCCCGCCTATAGTAAATTTCCCAGATCCTGTTTTTATCTCACCATCAGCGGTAATTCTTAAACGCTCGATGTTATTAGTGACCATTACAAAATCTGTGGCATCTGTTGTTCCCAATTTATCTTTTTCCGGATCTGATTTAGAATTCCCGAATAAGGACCAGTTTTGCGAAGGTACACCAGTAGATTTTTGAGTTAATTTATCAGTTGTGAATGAGCTATCTACAATTTTAGACGCTGTCCCAGCATGAAAGGCATACGGAACAGCCAGTAATTTTGAACTACTTATAGTTGCAAAACCAGATTCCCCTGCATTCTTAAGTCCTATCTCCATCCAAATATCCTCTGAACTCCATGGAATTTTATTAAAATCTCCCTGTGTAACAGCTCCATTTCCCACTACAAGTGAGAACAAACCAAATTGATTAGTGGTGACATCATGTACTTCTATATAATGAACCGTTTTTGACTTATCATTGCCTTGAAGCGCAATTTTGATTGAAATTGGTTGGTCAGCCATTACTTCACCGGCTAAATCTCTGGCCACTGCCTGATATTTCATTCCTTGCGGAACGGATTGCCCGTAAACAGAAGGCAAAGCCAATAAAAACAAAATAATACCGAGTAAAATAAATGTAATTTTTTTCATAACCTTAGATTTTATTTATAATTGTACTTTTAATTTTTTACGATTTTATGGGTTTTCAATAACAAACCACTTGAATTAGAAACGTGAAGCAGGTAAATTCCGGACGACAATCCCTCAACCTCATAGCTAACATTACTCTCTTTCTGAGTCACAATGAACTCCATTACTTTTTTTCCAGTAATATCATACAAGTCTACATTTAGTTGTGATTCAAATACTGCATTTAAAAATAGATGCAGCGTGGACTGCACAGGATTTGGATAAGCAATAATATCTAACGGATATTCAAACATATCTTTTTTTCTAACCACCTTACTTTTACTAAAATACGTCTGATGAAATCCTTGAGATATAATTTGGCTCTTTTGCATGACGGTTTCAACAACGTTTTCGCCAAGGGTCCATTCAAGCGAAATAAAACTTGTCGAGTCATAACCTCCTTGTGAAGCTATTATGCTTGACTCCAATTTTTGGGAAAAAACAAACGTGGACATTAAACAAAAAACAATTGCAACTACAGTATTTCTCATAATTATATGGTTTTAAAAAGCATAATTAATGCAATAAGTAGGTAGTAATCTTGATGTATTTAATGATTTTTTTAAAGAACAAAAAACCTATTCTACATCTAAAGGGGATGGACAATCTACCACAATATATTAGTAAACAGCGAACTAATCGACAAACTGATTCTAAAAATCGTTAAAGTGCATGTTAAATTAGTACGACTTGTAGTATTAATGAAATATTAAAGCTAAAACTTGATTTGTCTATAAATATTCAGAGAATCAAGAAACCTATACAGGAGTAAGTCAATTACCATTTTTAAAAAGTATTTCAAAAATAAATCCAACCAATTATAATTGGGGTAAATTGCCACAAGAATAGTTCCGCAAAACACTTGTATATATTTTAATTCATCAACAATCCTTTATATAATAAAGACGTATAAAATAAAAACCCACAAGATTCAAATTAGTTTGAAATCTTGTGGGTTTTTTCTATAAATAGGAATTGTAATTACCTAATTAGCAAACTTCAACGGTACATGCACCACTTTCTTCGTCTCAAAGAATTCATTTTCGAAAAAATCAGCTAAATCGTATTGTGTTGCTTTTGGAAAGTCTTTTAACTCTTCTGTTAAATCGCCTCCTTTTAGATAAAGAATACCATTTTTCAGCTCATGCTTGCTTTTCTTCTTTACTTTATCTTTTATCCAAGACACAAAATCAGGCATATTAGTCACCGCGCGACTTACAATAAAATCAAAATCACCTTTCACTAATTCCGCTCGTAATTGCTCTGCCTTAACATTTTCAAGTCCTAATCCATCAACTACCGCCTGAACTACTTTGATTTTTTTGGCTATAATATCGATCAAATGAAAACGCGTTTCTGGAAAAAGAATCGCTAATGGAATTCCAGGAAATCCACCACCAGTTCCCACATCAAGAACATAAGTACCTGGTACAAAATCTATAATTTTTGCAATCCCCAACGAATGCAAAATATGCTTTGTATATAAAGCGTCAATATCTTTTCTCGAAATAACATTTATTTTTTCATTCCAGTCGTGGTATAAAAAGTCTAATTTTTCGAATTGCTCCTTTTGGATATCGGTTAAATTAGGAAAATACTTAAGAATCTCGTCCATCGTTCAAATTTTTTAACAAAAGTACAGTTTTTAACTCTGAAATATTTAACTCAATTTGGCATAGTTAAAATTTATAATAATTATCTTTACAACTTATTACATTATTCTATGACCAAAACACCTCCTACATTTGCAAAGCAAGATAAATTAAAGTTCTTTAGAACTCTTAACTCACGGGTAAACAATTACTTCAAGGAAAATAACATCAAAAAAACGGGGAACTGGAAACTCCATTTGAAAACTATTATTCTTATAACCGTATTTCTTGCGCCTTACTTTTTAATTCTAACTCTTGATATGCCTTTCTGGGCTCATCTTTTGTTGACAATAGTTATGGGTATAGGTATGGCTGGAGTAGGAATGAATGTAATGCATGATGGAAATCATGGTTCGTATTCTAACAAAAACTGGGTAAATAAATTCATGGGAGGCACGATATACATTCTTGCCGGAAATGTTCACAACTGGCAGGTACAACATAATGTATTGCACCACACTTACACCAATATCCCTGGTCATGATGAAGATCTAGACGCCGGCCGAATCATCCGATTTACAAAAGATGCAAAATGGCATTCTTTTCATCGCTTTCAACAATATTACTCTGTATTTTTATATGGTTTATTAACTTTCAATTGGGCTATCACAACCGATTTTAAGCAAATGAGAACCTACCTAAAAAGAAAATTATCCTACGGTGAAGCGAAGAGCCCAAAAACACTTTGGACAACTTTGATTATCACTAAAGTAATTTACGTTTCTATTTGGATCGTATTACCAATAGTTATTGGTATCGCTTGGTGGAAAGTATTAATCGGTTTCTTTATCATGCACTACACTGCAGGATTGATTCTGAGTATCGTATTTCAATTGGCACACGTTGTCGAAGAAACAGAGAACCCTTCTCCAAACGAATTAGGAGAAATGGGCAACACCTGGGCAATTCACCAATTATTTACCACGACTAATTTTGCTCCAAAAAACAAAATAGTAAACTGGTACACCGGTGGTTTGAATCACCAAATCGAACATCATATTTTTCCAAATATCAGCCATATACATTATGGTAATATTGCGAAAATCGTTAAGGAAACGGCAGCTGAATGTAATTTGCCTTATTACGAATACAAAACAATGCGAAGCGCCGTTATTGCTCATTTTAAACATTTGAAAGAATTAGGAATGAAACCGGCAATGTAAGAACACAGTTACAATGCATCAACACATAAACAACTAAATAATTAACCTCCCTTATTTTTTATTACAAATTAGGGCAATCAACACTTTTTTAATGAATCATTTACTTTCAGACAGAATCAACAACCTTGCTACTTCACAAACATTAGCAATGGCAGCTTTGGCTAGAGAACTAAAAGCACAAGGGAAAGACATTATCAGCTTAAGTTTAGGAGAACCTGATTTCAATACTCCTGACTTTATCAAAGAAGCGGCTAAAAAAGCGATCGATGAAAATTACAGCACCTATTCTCCAGTAGATGGATATGTTGAATTAAAAGAAGCTATTTGCAGAAAATTCAAAAGAGATAATGATTTAGATTACAAACCATCACAAATTGTAGTTTCTACAGGAGCAAAACAATCTTTATACAACATCGCACAAGTAATGTTAAACGATGGTGACGAAGTGATTTTACCAGCTCCTTACTGGGTTTCTTATTTCGAAATCGTAAAACTTTCAGGTGGAGTTCCAGTTGAAGTTCCTACTTCTATTGACACTGATTTTAAAATCACGCCAGCACAATTAGAAGCAGCGATCACACCAAAAACAAAAATGATGTGGTTCAGTTCTCCTTGTAATCCAAGTGGTTCTGTTTACAATAGAGAAGAACTAACAGCATTAGCTAAAGTATTAGAAAAATATCCTAACATAATTGTGGTTGCAGATGAAATCTACGAGCACATCAACTTTTCAGGGACTTTTTGCAGTATCGCATCTATCCCAGGAATGTTAGAAAAAACAGTTACCGTAAACGGAGTTGCAAAAGCATTTGCAATGACAGGGTGGAGAATTGGTTACATCGGAGCACCCGAATTTATCGCTAAAGCGTGTACAAAAATCCAAGGTCAAGTAACTTCTGGTGCAAATAGTATTGCGCAACGTGCTACTATCACCGCCGTAGATGCTGACCCATCAGTATTAAACGAAATGGTTCAAGCTTTCCACAGTCGTAGAGATTTAGTAGTAGGATTAATCAAAGAAATTCCAGGAATGAAAATCAACGTTCCAGAAGGTGCATTTTATGTATTTCCTGACGTATCTTCTTTCTTCGGAAAAACGCTAAGAGGAACCTTAATTAAAGACGCTAACGATTTCTCAATGTATCTTTTAGGCGAAGCAAATGTAGCAACCGTAACTGGTGACGCTTTTGGAAATCCAAATTGCATCCGTTTCTCTTACGCAACTAGCGAAGACATCTTGAAAGAAGCTTTAAAAAGAATAAAAGAAGCGGTGGCTTAATTAACACATCCTTTCCATTTTTTAAAATAGTTTAAGGTTCAGAGTTTCATAACTTTGAATTTTAAACTATTTTTGTTTTAGGGCGTGACCACAAGGGTCGGGCTATACGTTGCAATCTTTTATTCATTCCGCTAGCGCTACATGATAAAAGGATTTCCACTACCATCCCTCACGCAAAAAACATCACATACATACAATCATATGTACGGACAGGTCATCTCTTGTCCCTACGAAAAACATAACAAATGAAAATACTCTTACTAGGCTCAGGCGAATTAGGAAAAGAATTTACAATTGCTGCACAACGCATTGGGCAAACCATAATTGCGGTAGACAGTTATGAAAATGCTCCGGCTATGCAAGTCGCTCACGGTTTTGAAGTGATCAACATGCTTGATGGAGAAGCTTTAGATAGCATTGTAGCCAAGCATAATCCTGATTTTATCGTTCCAGAAATAGAAGCCATCCGCACCGAACGTTTTTATGATTATGAAAAACAAGGCATTACTGTCGTTCCCTCTGCAAAAGCAGCAAACTTTACAATGAACAGAAAAGCAATCCGTGATTTAGCCGCCAAAGAATTGGGATTAAAAACGGCCGCTTATCGTTACGCCACCACTGCCGAGGAATTACGAAAAGGAGTCGAAGCTGTGGGAATGCCTTGCGTCGTAAAACCATTAATGAGTTCGTCCGGAAAAGGACAATCAACCATACAAACAGCAGCCGATATCGAAAAAGCATGGAACTACGCTGTAGAAGGATCAAGAGGTGATGTAGTAGAAGTAATTGTAGAAGCCTTTGTCAAATTCAATTCGGAAATCACGTTATTGACCGTTGTTCAAAATAACAATCCTACTTTATTTTGTGCACCTATTGGTCACCGACAAGAGCGAGGTGACTATCAAGAAAGCTGGCAACCTGCGAGAATTTCAGACAAGGACTTATACGAAGCACAAGACATGGCCGAAAAAGTTACCGAAGCACTTGGTGGCGCTGGCCTTTTTGGAGTCGAATTTTTCCTTGCTGATGATGGTGTTTATTTCTCAGAACTCTCCCCTCGCCCACATGATACCGGAATGGTAACTTTGGCAGGAACACAAAACTTCAACGAATTCGAATTGCATTTACGCGCAATTTTAAGCTTGCCTATATTCGAAATAACATTGGAAAAATCGGGCGCCAGTGCTGTAGTTTTAGCTTCCGAAAACAGCATCAACCCAAGCTATACCGGATTAGAAAAAATCGCCGCTTTACCCAAAACCGACTTCAGGATATTCGGAAAACCAACTTCAAGGCCGTATAGAAGAATGGCAATTGCCTTAACAAACGACACTTTAGAAACGCCTATCGAAGAAATTGTAGAAAGAGCCAAAGAAGCGGCTAAATTAATAAACGTTCATTCGTAATTATTATTTAGAATCCCGAAACGTTTTCGGAGTCATTCCAGTATTTTTTTTAAACAGTCGCACAAAATAAGAGTAATCATCATAGCCTAATTCTGTTGCGACTTCGTTTACCGAAATATTTTTGTTAATCAACATCCGTTTAGCTTCCAGAATAACTCGGTGAATAATAACTTCGGTTGTGGTCTTTTTTAAAATCTCATTACATATTCTATTCAGATGTTTCAGTGTAATATTGAGCTGCGAAGCATAAAAAGAAGCCGCTTTTTCCG
This sequence comes from Flavobacterium gillisiae, assembly GCF_900107635.1. Lineage (GTDB taxonomy): Bacteria > Bacteroidota > Bacteroidia > Flavobacteriales > Flavobacteriaceae > Flavobacterium > Flavobacterium gillisiae. Next base: position 297,571 of record NZ_FNRD01000001.1, on the reverse strand, counting down.
CTTTAAAATTAAGTTCTAAAAACTGTTCAAAGCTTTTGACTTTCACATTATAAGAATGCGCTTCATGAACATAAGTTTCAATATACTTTCTAGCGAGTTCAATATGAATACAATCTAACAGGTTCATGATTTTATCCTGCTTCAACATATTATTTGCCTGATTCTCTTCAATCAAACTATTGAAAAAAGGTAAAATTGCTTTTGTTTCAACGTCATCTAACACAATCTCAGGACTATTAGTCACCGAAGAATAAAAGGGATACTGGTCAATTGATTTTTGTCCAAAATAGAGATTGTACATTTCATAGGAATAGAAAACCACAAATCCTTCAATATCATCTGACAAGTTCCAATGGTGTATTTGTCCCGGCTGCAAAACAAAAACACTTCCCGGCTCGATATTAAAGCGGTCAAAATCGACTTCATGTGTTCCCGACCCTTTGGTAAAGAAAACCAAAACATAAAAATTATGTCGGTGTGGTTCTTCTACAAAACTATGACTGACTAAATGATTACTGAACGTGTTAATATACAAATCACTATTTACTGAATTGCAATTAAATCGTTGTATATCATAAATAGGATACTTTTTCATAAGTAAGATAATGTCTTTATTGTGCTATAACAAGCGAATATATAAAATACCTGTCACGTTAATATCAAATACCTTTGACAAAAATTACAAAATGTCAAACTCACTCGTTCACATCCTAAATAATGATTGCCCAAACTGTCTTAAAGGCAAGGTATTTAAAGAAAAAAGCATCTTTTTTAAATTCAGTTTTCCAAAAATGAATGAATATTGTCCTAACTGCAATTTTAAATTTGAGAAAGAACCGGGTTACTTTTTTGGTGCTATGTACGTCAATTATGGATTATCTGTAGCACAAGGAATTGCGACTTATCTTATCGCACATTTTTTCTTTGAACAAACTTTTGACTTACGAATGATCCCAATCATTATGGCCGTAATGCTAGCGCTATCTCCTTTCAATATTAGGTTGTCAAGACTACTATGGATCTATATGTTTAAGAATTATTCCAATTAAAAAGTATGTCGTGAGTTGAAAAAAAATAACTATCTTGTCGTTATCAAATTTTAAAAAATGAGAAAACACATAACAGCGCTATTCCTATTTTCAATCTTGCTCGTCAATGCACAAGATAAAAAAGAACAATCAAAATCTCAAATAGTAGAGGCTGCTTGTGGACAATGCCAGTTTGAAATGGAAGGATACGGCTGCGAATTAGCTGTTCGTATTGACGGGAAACCTTATTTTGTTGACGGCACTTCCATTGATTCCCATGGTGATGCACATGCCAATGACGGTTTTTGTGCAGCTATTAGAAAAGCAGCAGTTGTAGGTGAAATAAAAAACAATCGTTTTGTAGTTTCATCATTCAAACTACTTCCTGAAGAAAAGGAAACAGAGCAAAAATAGTGTCACTACTCATTCAAAATATTAGTAAACACATTTCACTTACTCCAGAAGAGCAACTATTGTTTCTATCTAAAACTGAAACGCATACTTTTAAAGCTAAAACTATTTTATTGAATTCTGGGCAAATTTGCAAACATTCCTATTTTGTGAATTCGGGGATTCTGAGAAGTTTCAATATCAATGATAATATAGTCGAACATATTTTAACTTTCGCCTGCGAAGGTTGGTGGATTGGCGACATGTACAGCTTAATTTCGCAAAAACCAGGTAATCTATTTATCGAAGTTTTAGAAGATGCCGAAATCGTTATGCTTTCGAAAGAAAACCAAGATTTTCTATACGCTGAAATTCCTAAACTGGAACGCTTTTTCAGAATCCTGACCGAAAACTCCTTGGTGGCCAACCAAGAACGCCTCATGGATAATCTAAGTTTATCAGCAGAAGAACGCTTTGAAAAATTTCGCAGAAAATATCCTACGTTACTTCAAAAAGTACCTCAAAAACAGATTGCCTCTTACATTGGTGTTACACCGGAATTTTTCAGCAAGATGAAATCGAAGTTACTCAGGAAGTAGTAATCAGTTTGAATTAGTGATCAGAATTGTCTCAACGATCAAAAAACCCGAAATAAATTACGGTTTTAAAAATATGCACCAAACGAAACTGAATACTTAAAACTGAACACCGAACACTTTTTTTCTTAACCTAAATTAAGTGCCCTCTCCATTCAATGGTTGTAAATTTGTATTATAATAATCACTAAATTTATTTCATCATGGAAAATACAGTTTTACATAAAGCAGATACAAGAGGACACGCAGATCACGGATGGTTGAATGCGTATCATAGTTTTAGTTTTGGAAGTTGGTACAATGCAGACCGAGTGCAGTTTGGAGCCTTACGCGTTTTGAATGACGATACGATAGCTGCAGGAATGGGTTTTGGTACACATCCACATGATAACATGGAAATTATCACCATTCCGCTTGAAGGAGATTTGGCTCACAAAGACAGTATGGGAAATACAGAAATTATCAAAAATGGTGACGTACAAGTCATGAGTGCTGGAACTGGAGTAAAGCACAGCGAATTCAATCCAAACGAAGACCAAAGAACGAAATTGTTGCAAATTTGGGTTTTCCCAAATAAAAGAAACGTAGAACCGAGATACCAACAAATTTCTTTGAACCCAGAAGAAAGAAAAAACAAACTCCAACAAATTCTTTCGCCAAATGCAGAAGATGAAGGCGTTTGGATTCATCAGGATGCTTGGTTTCATTTGGGTAAATTTGACAAAGGAGTGACAGCCGCTTACGATATAAAAAAAGAAGGTAATGGTGTTTATGCATTTATACTTTCTGGGAAATTAACGATTAACGGACAAGAATTAGAAACTAGAGACGGCTTCGGAATTTGGGATGTTACTGCTCTGGATATTGAAGTAACTTCAGATGCTGAGTTCTTATTAATGGAAATCCCAATGCAACTCTAATAATAAACATATTATGGCAGAAGTAATACAATTAGAACACAATGATAAAAAGGGTTCGTTTTATATAAAAGTCGATGATAAAATCGAAGCAAAAATGACATTTGTCTTTGCTGGTACAACTCAAATTATCATTGACCACACTGAAGTAAATCCGGGGAACAACGGCAAAGGTTTTGGCAAGAAAATGATCCTGAAAGCAGTTGAATTTGCCCGAGAAAACGGAATTACAATTCTGCCCTTATGTCCATTTGCGAAGAACGTTTTTGACAAAACCCCTGAATTCAGAGACGTTTTGTAATCTAGCCCGAAAGGCCTAATTTTAAAAATTAAAGTATGGAAAATGTATTAGAAAAAGATATTACTGGACACATCGGTATTCAAAAGTATTTGTGCACTATCACTTGGAGAAACGGCCAACTTATTATGGACGAACCTGAGAGTATTGATGGAAAAGACCTTGGCCCAGATCCTTTTTCTACACTCCTAGCCTCTTTGGCCGCATGTACGTTATCGACTTTGAGAATGTATATTGATCGAAAAGGATGGGATATTCCTGAAATAAATATTTCTTTGAATTTTTACCAAGAAAGCGATCCTGAACTCACTACAACAATTTCGAGATCAATTAGTTTTCCAACAGAAATTGAAGACGACATTAAGAAGCGATTATTAATTATTGCCGAAAAATGTCCGGTGTCGAAACTATTAAAAAACAATATTGTAATTAACACAACGCTATAATTATGGACGCTAAAGACATTAAAAAGGAATATACCAATGGTGAAGTTACCGTGGTATGGCAATCTGCCAAATGCATTCATTCAGGAAACTGTGTTCGCAACAATCCTGATGTGTTCCAACCCAAAGAAAAGCCTTGGATAAAAATTGAGGCCTCTTCGACGGAGAAAATTATAGATACCGTAAATAAATGCCCTTCAGGAGCATTAACCTATTTTAAAAATAAATAAAAATGAAAAAAATTATCGCTTTTGGTGCTTCATCTAGTAAAGACTCTATCAATAAACAATTAGCTACTTATGCTTCCGGACAATTTGAAAATGCGTCAGTAGAAGTTTTAGACTTGAATGATTATGAAATGCCAATTTTCTCAACCGACAAAGAAACAGCAACTGGAATTCCAGCGTTAGCAACTGATTTTTATGCTAAATTGGGAACTGCAGACTTACTTGTGATCTCTTTTGCTGAACATAACGGTGCCTATTCTACTGCTTTTAAAAATATATTTGACTGGACTTCGAGAATTCACGCTAAAACATTCCAAGAAAAACAAACCCTCATATTAGCCACATCACCAGGGCCAAGAGGAGGAAGTTCTGTTTTAGAAATTGCAAAAAATCGTTTTCCTTTTCAAGGTGCTGTAATCAAAGGAAGTTTCTCGTTACCGAGCTTCAATGAAAATTTTGATGCTAAAAATGGAATCATTAATACCGATTTAAACAATCAGTTGCTAGAAATCATCAATTCCATCGAATTGTAATTTACAACCACATACCTAGGATTTACTCCTATTTTATAGACAAAAGCGTTGTTATAAGCACAACGCTTTTTTTGTTTATTGAAAACCCTACTGTTTCTCTCTAGCCCTGATGGAAGTGAAAATCCTTTTTATCCTGAATTTATTTCAGGACAAAAAGATTGTAGCGCACAGCAGGACAATTGTTGATTAGAAGAACAAAAGTTGCTGCTCCTAAAAAAAATAGTATTTTTGCAGACGGTTTTATTTCAATCATCAGATAAACTTGAAACCTTAAACTTTAAACAACTTTTTATGAAAGCATATGTATTTCCAGGTCAAGGCGCGCAATTCACAGGAATGGGTAAAGACTTATACGAAAGCTCTGCATTAGCAAAGGACTTATTTGAAAAAGCAAACGAAATATTAGGTTTCCGAATCACAGACATTATGTTTGAAGGTACGGCGGAAGAATTAAAAGAAACTAAAGTAACGCAACCAGCGGTATTTTTACATTCAGTGATTTTAGCTAAAACTTTAGGTGATGATTTCAAACCAGAAATGGTAGCGGGACATTCATTAGGAGAATTTTCGGCATTAGTTGCTAATGGTGCTTTATCGTTTGAAGACGGATTGAAATTAGTTTCGCAACGTGCTCTTGCAATGCAAAAAGCATGTGAAATAACACCTTCAACAATGGCGGCCGTTTTAGGACTTGCTGACACTATTGTAGAAGAAGTTTGTGCTTCGATCGACGGTGTTGTTGTGGCTGCAAACTACAACTGCCCAGGACAATTAGTTATTTCAGGAGAAACAACGGCTGTTGAAGCAGCTTGTGTTGCGATGAAAGAAGCGGGTGCAAAACGCGCTTTGTTATTACCGGTAGGTGGTGCATTCCACTCCCCAATGATGGAACCGGCAAGAGAAGAACTAGCTGCAGCGATTGAAGCGACTACTTTCTCTACTCCTATTTGCCCAGTATATCAAAATGTAACGGCGACTGCAGTTTCGTCTCCAGAAGAGATTAAGAAAAACCTAATCATCCAATTGACAGCTCCAGTAAAATGGACACAATCTGTACAGCAAATGATTGCTGATGGTGCCACTTTGTTTACTGAAGTTGGCCCAGGAAAAGTATTGGCCGGATTAATTGGAAAAATAGATAAAGAAGCAGCTACGGCGAATGCGTAATTAGTATTCAGTCGCAGTTTTTACTATTCAGTTTCAAACATAAAAATAATCCTCACAACAAAAATTTGTGGGGATTTTTCATTTATCTTTATACAAGGAATAAATACATTCCGATCATTAATTAATAAAAATACAGAAACATGAAAAAAACACTTTTAGGATTAGCAGTTGTTGCAACTTTAACATTGGTTTCTTGTAAGCAGGAAACTAAAGATCAAGTAGGTGAAGCTACTGATGCAATAGGCACAGAAATGGGTGACGCTGTAGACACAGCAGCCGTTAAAGTTGATGCGGCCTTAGATTCTACTAAGGTTAAAATTAGCAACACGATGAAAGAAGGTGCTGAAAAAATGGATGCGAAAGCAGATAAAATGAAAGAAGACGCTGAAAAATAATCCACAAAAAAATGGCTGCCAATTGGCAGCCATTTTTATATCCTTAACTTCTTATTTTTTGTTCCCACTTCCAGGCGCTCGCCATAGCTTCTTCAAGTGTAGATTGTGCTTTCCAGCCTAGAACCGTATTGGCTTTATCTGTATTCGCATAAGCCGAAGTAATATCTCCTTCTCTGCGGGCTACAGTTTTATAAGGTAATTTTTGTCCGCTTACTTTTTCGAAAGCTTTGATGACTTCTAATACTGAACTTCCTGTTCCTGTGCCTAAGTTGAAGGTTTCTACTTTAGTGACATTCTTTTTATTTAACAATCTTTGTAAAGCGATGACATGGGCTTTCGCCAAATCTACAACGTGAATATAATCCCGTACTGCTGTTCCGTCAGGCGTAGGATAATCGTCTCCATAAACTGAAAGTTCTTTTCGCAATCCAAAACCAGTTTGCGTAATAAACGGCACCAAGTTTTGAGGTACACCAATAGGCAATTCACCAATTTCAGCTGAAGGATGTGCTCCTATCGGGTTGAAATAACGCAATAATATTGCATTAATATTAGATACTTTAGCAACATCAGTGATGATTTCCTCTCCTATTTGTTTGGTATTTCCATAAGGAGACATTGCAGTTTGAATCGATGCGTCTTCATTAATCGGCATTATTTCAGCTTGACCATAAACGGTACAAGACGAACTGAAAATAAAGTTAGCTTCGTTCATTTTCTGCAATCCTTGCAGCACATAAACCAATGCATTGATGTTGTTTTCATAATACAACAACGGATTCTCGACGCTTTCACCTACCGCTTTTGAAGCTGCAAAATGGATTACGCCTGAAATATCATGGTGTCTTTTGAAAAAATCCTGTACTTTATTCTTGTCCCGTAAATCCAGTTTTTCGAATGCCGGAATTTTTCCTGTAATGGCATCGATACCGTCTAATACTTTTAATGAGGTATTAGAAAGATCATCCACAATTATCACATCAAAGCCTTCGTTTTGCAATTCGACAACGGTGTGAGATCCTATAAAACCTAAACCTCCTGTTACTAGTATTTTCATTTTAATTCTTTATTATTCGGACTCGTTTTTATAGCCCTGATTGAAACGGCATCCTTTTTATCCTGAACTTGTTTCAAGATTTTGAAACAAGTTCAGGATAAAAAGATATAGTGGAAAGCAGGAAATAGCTCCTGAAAAAATTATTTAAAAAACTCTAAAACGCTATCCGTTATGAATTTTATTTGTTCATCATCTAGTTCCGTATGCATAGGAAGCGAAATCACCTCTTTTACCAATTGATTTGTTACTGGGAAGTCTTCTTCTTTATATCTTGAATCTAAATATGCTTTTTGTGAGTGCAATGGAATTGGGTAATAAATCGCACATGGAATATCTTTGCTTAACAGATGTTTCATCAAACCATCTCGGTCTCCATCTACAATACGTAAGGTATATTGATGAAAGACATGGCAGTCGCAGATGTCACAAATAGTTGGCGCGATGATGTTTTTATGTCCTTCAAATGCAGCGGAATATTTACGTGCTGCATCCTGTCTGGCTTTGCCATATTGATCCAATAAAGGTAATTTAGCGTTCAAAACTGCTGCTTGAATACTATCTAAACGAGAATTTACTCCTACCACATCATGATGGTAGCGCTCATACATTCCGTGATTTACAATTCCGCGAAGTTTGTGAGCCAATGCATCATCATTAGTAAAAATGGCTCCACCGTCTCCATAACAGCCTAAATTTTTAGAAGGAAAAAAGGAAGTTGACGCCACATGACCAATGGTTCCTGCTTTCTTCTTGGTTCCATCAGAAAATTTACAATTAGCTCCAATGGCTTGCGCATTATCTTCGATTACGTATAGGTTATGCTCTTTGGCAATTGCCATAATAGCTTCCATATTAGCCGCACGACCAAATAAGTGAACAGGAACTATTGCTTTTGTTTTTGGCGTAATGGCCTTTTTAATTGCATCGATAGAAATATTCATATTGTACAGATCTACATCGACCAAAACGGGAGTCAATTGCAATAAAGCAATTACCTCAACTGTTGCAGCAAAAGTAAAATCAGCAGTAATTACTTCGTCACCGGGTTTTAAATCTAATCCCATCATCGCAATTTGCAAGGCATCTGTTCCGTTTGCACAAGGAATTACATGCTTAACATCTAGATACTCTTCTAAAGATTTTTGGAATTGGTGAACCTGTGGCCCATTAATATAGGTATTTGTATCTAAAACCTCTTGGATAGAAATGTTTACGGTTTCTTTTATTTTTTCGTATTGACTTTTTAGGTCAACCATTTGGATTTTTTTCATTTATATTTAATTTAAACCAATTAACCTACTTGTTCAAAAAAGATACAAAACACGCAAAAGAGGCAGATTGCTGTTTTACGATTCAGTTGTAGCGCTTTTAAAAATCGAAGTAATTTTTTTAGACTTTATTAAAACTCTTACTTGCAAAAATATGAATTTAAGCACTAAGATTTAAATGATAAACAAAAGAAACTGTATTTTAGCGAAATAAAAATTCCGGTATGCATTTTCTTTATAACATAGTAATTCAAATTACTGGTTCATTACTCAACTTCATTGCGCTGTTCAATTCAAAAATCAAGCTTTTTGTCGATGGTCGAAAAATTGTTTTCCCCACTTTAGAACAAAAAATAAAGCCTTCAGATAAAACGATTTGGTTTCATGCCGCCTCATTAGGGGAATACGAGCAAGGTTTACCGGTAATAGAAAAAATCAAAGAAAAATATCCGCTGCACAAAATCGTCATTACATTCTTTTCTCCTTCAGGGTATGAAGTCCGTAAAAACAACACAGTTGCAGACGTTACAGTGTATTTACCGTTAGACTCCAAAAAAAATGCACAACGATTCCTTGATCTCGTTCACCCAGACATGGTGTTTTTCATCAAATATGAATATTGGCTGAATTATTTAAATGAATTGAAAAAACTAAACACAGCTACCTATTTAATCTCTGGAATTTTCAGAGAAGAACAAATGTTCTTTAAATGGTACGGAGGCTTTTACAGAAAAGCATTAGATACTTTCAGCTACTTTTTTGTACAAAATGAAGGCTCCAAAAAATTACTACAGCAGTTAGGAAAAACTAATGTAGCTTTTTCAGGTGACACTCGATTTGACCGCGTTGCCGCAATTTTGGAGAAAGACAATGATTTAGATTATATTTCACAATTCAAAAACAATACACTAACCATAGTAGTAGGCAGCTCTTGGCCGAAAGACGAAGCCCTATTGTTGGATTTTATAAATTCCAATACACTGAATGTAAAATTCATAATCGCTCCTCACAACATAAAAGCGGACCAAATTGAACAGCTAAAAAACAGCATCACAAAAAAAACAGTGTTATTCTCCGAAATGCAGGAGAAAAACCTAGCTGATTTTGATGTCTTTATCATCGACACTGTTGGTATTCTTACTAAAATTTATAGTTATGCTGACATCGCATTTGTAGGTGGTGGTTTCGGGAATCCTGGAGTCCACAACTTACTGGAGCCAGCTACTTTTGGAGTTCCAATAATAATAGGACCGAATTATTCTCATTTTGCAGAAGCAACCGCTTTAGTCAACATGGGAGGATGCATCTCCATTTCTAACGAAACAGAATTAATCGCCGCTTTTAAAGATTTAATTATAGACGATAGCTTCCGAAGTGAAAAAGGTCATATCTGTAGTTCTTTTGTTCAAATGAATAAAGGGGCGACAAATATAATCATGAAGAACATTGCGAAATAGCGTTCAGATTGAGCTCCTATTCCTGATTTAAAACAGCGGATAGTTCTTTGTAATTACAGAAAATGAGTCCCTAATTTATCTCAAAGATAATTTGGGACAACCATCATCAAAATATCATTTTCAAAAAAAGGGAAACCAACCGTTAAAATACCTAGACTGACTTACCCGTATTTCCTTCTATAAAACCCTAATTTATTTACCCTCAATTAATTAAAAAACCTAGCGCTTCTATTTCCGAAAAAGAGCCTCTTTTATCATCACAAAAAACAGATCCTTACTAAATTAATGGCAGCCATCAAAACATTCTCCTCTACAGTCCTCATCAATAGGGACTGTGGCTGTAAAAACGAGCAAATAAAAAAAAACAAAAATATTTTAAAAAAAAAACAAAAAAAAAAATTACATATCAAATATTTTATATCTTTGCGTCGAATTAATAATTAACCTTTATATTAAATTAAGATGAAAAAAGTATTTTTAAGTTTAGCTGTTGTTGCTGTTTTAACTGTTGTATCTTGTAAAAAATCTGACGCTGCTGCTGAAGAAACTATGGCTGCTGACACTACTGTTGTAGCTGTTGATACTGTAGCTGTTGATACTGCTGCTGTAGCTGTTGATTCTGCTGCTGTTGAAGCACCTGCTGCTGAGTAATTTTAAATTACATCACAAAATTAAAGCCATCCGCGTAAGCGAGATGGCTTTTTTTATTTGTAGCAATCCCTAAAGGAAAAGGGTCTCTGAAATAATTATTTCAGAGACCCTTTTCCTTTAAAACTATTAAAAACAACTTGCGTCAATCTTCAAAAACAAAATTATTATTCGAGAAATCTAATATCTCCGAGCTTGGACCATATTTCGTTATTTCAAGGATCCCTTTTTGAACCATCAACTCCGTACTATACTTTCTACTAGTAGCAACTACCTCATTTTCGATTACTACCCTAAAGAAAAACTTCCCCTTAGTGGTCTTAAACTTTACATAAGAACAACTCTCTAAAACGGAACGAATATGTTCTGCCGCAGACTCACAATCCATCCGCAGCTCATACGCGTTACTCGTAAAAATTGTCTTCCCTTTTCTGGAAGTAAATTCAAACTTATAATCACCACTAAATCTTTTACTAATTACAAAAGTCGCCATAAATAATTATTGAAATAAATCAGATCATTAAAGACAAAGGCTAAACTAGCTTTTACAATAACAACCTATGTACAAAAAACCAACCCCCTAAAAGTACAATCTTACACTAACATCTTCCTAAAAAGGTTTCGATTTTAAACAAAAAAAAAGCTCCAAACATAGTTTGAAGCTTTCTTAGTACTCAGAGCGGGACTTGAACCCGCACGAACATTGCTGTTCACTGGATTTTAAGTTTTGCAAACTCGCTTTTAAGCACTTTTAAAAAACATAACTAATTGTTTTCTAACCTCTTATTTTTTCAGGAAGTTTAAGAACTCGTCCGCTGTAGGTTCGTTTGCAGGGACGTATTAAAATGTATAAGACTCTTTTACATAAGCTTCAAAAATCTCTCCTTCTTTATATTTTGCGTTTTTACCGCCTATAAACAATGCCAAAGGACTTAACAATACAGCCGTTGCCACTACAACACCAGTGCTGCTTTTTACGGCCTTAGTAACGTCGCTTGTAAGTTTTATAACCTTTCCATCAGGTAAATAAAGGTAATCGATACTAAAAGCCAGTTTACCACGTTTGGCAAGCATTCCGCTTTTGGCAGCTTCGGTAACAGTTCCGGTTACTTTTAATCCTTCTTTTATAACCACTCGATCACCAAGGATAAAATCGCCACTTGTGGTAAAATCGATTTTTTGTCCTTTGCTTAAATTTTTACCGTTCAAGTCTTCAGACAAAGCCACTTTTAAGACCGTTCCCTCTGACAAAGTCATTGTTGAAGCAGTTGACGTAGCGGTTGCCGAAACGGCAGCGGTTTCTGATTGTGCAAAACTGGACAAACCTGCTAACAGAATAGCACTAAAAATAATTTTTTTCATTTTGTTGTATTTTAAGTTAATTTATAATTAACACGAAAATACACATTTTGTTGTAACTTATTTCATTTAATTAAACAATTGTCATTATAGCTCTATGCTGTTTTACTCCTGTCATCGCCCTGCAACCTCAATTCTAGTGCATTTATTATTTTATCCTTGTCTTCTAGCGACTTTTCCAGTAGTTCTACATATCTAGGACTTATTACATAAGGATCAGGTTTGTTTTCCTCAGTGTATAATAAGTTGCCGCCTTTTGTTGCGTATGGCTTTCCTGCTGATAAATCTGTATTGACAAAATCATCTATACTTATAGTATAGTGCAAACAAATTCTTTGAATCGTTTCTATTTTCGGGTTCGCACTTCCTCTCACATAAGTCCCTACAACCCCTTTATTCAAATCAAAGTACTGTCCGAACTCATCTTGTTTTAAATTATTTTTGTCGCATAAGTGCTTGATATTTAAACCTATAAAGTTTTTCATCTAAATTTTATTAGTTTTCATCTTAATAATATTAGGTTATCTTGATTTTCTTTAGTTTCTTTGTTGTAGAAATATAACGAAAAACAATTTCTAAAACACAATATCATGGCAAAATCTGAAAACACAATTAATCGTACCGAAAAAATAAAAGCGGAATACAAGGAACTTCGAGTAGACAGAATTAAGAGTAGAAATGAAGTTGAAGCAATTTTAGCTAAAAAATACAACCGCTCTACTTATACAATTAGAGAAATCGTTTCAAGGCCAGATTACCCAACGAAAAAACCTACTAAAAATTAGTTAACCTAAAACCGTGCCAGTTATGAAAACATTAACAGAGAATACTGATTTACTGATAAGAATCGTACTTGTGTTGGGATTTATTCTAGCGGTGGCGCTAATTATCGAAATGAAGTATATCGATAGAAAATTAGATAAACTAAAGGAAGAAGAAATTAAAAGAAAAAACAATAATAAAGGCCCCCTTCTCACCATTAAACCAAAATAAAAAAGCGGGCAACCACGCCCGCTTCCACCATTAAACCAACCTTGCGGTTAGTATAATTTGTCAGGAACCACCCCAACACTACAAATATAAAAAAAAATGTCTACAACAATTGCTAATTCAGTACTAAATATAATTTCCACTTTCTCCCCGGAAGAGCTGGAAGCGTTTAGTGCGGCATTCAACAAGCTAAAAAAGCCAGTTGCAAATAGTAGGCCAAAAAACATAAAACCAATAACAGTACTTCCCACGCTCGACTATTGCATGAACGTGATTAGAGCTAAATACAGCATCCAAGTGCAAGGCAAACTTGCATAATTCCCTAGAAGTTCCGTCATGTGATCTATTCATGTGGCGGTACTGAAAGGTTAACCAAGCCAATGCAAAGGCAAACACGTTCTTACCCCGAATTATTGAATAACGATTATCTACTAATTCCACGCACCCCAAGACCTTTGCATTTTTTAACCATTAAACCAACCCAATGGCAATAAAACAATTAATTGATGAAATAGACAATTTCTCAACTGCAATTGAAATAATAGAAGTTTTAGTGTTAGAAAACGCACAGGAAGTGTTAAAACCTACGCTAAACTACTTGAAAGAGCAAAAAAAGCTAACTGCAAGAAAACTTTCAACCGCTAAAATGAATATCGAAGTACAATATGAAGAAGTAAATAGACTTTCAAATCATTAACCACCATTAAACCCACCGAATTATGCAAAATTCAAAAACAATCCAAGTAGAAGAAATTGAAAACACTCCTTTTTTAGGCTTTATCGAAAGAGTAAGAGTAGCGTACCAGTTTATTAAAGCACCAAAAGCCATTGTAATAATGGGAAACCAAATAGAAAACTTCAACCACTCCCCGGAAGAAGTTAGAGCCATTTGCAAAGACGTTCACGACAGCCTTGAAGGAATTGAGGAACAAAAAGAGCAAGAAGCACATGAGGAACTGCTAGAGCGTTCATCTGATAAATTAATTTATAACTAAGATCATGAATATAGCCGAACTGATAGACCAGGTAGAACTAGAAATAAGCCCTATTCTAGATATTGTACAAATAGAAGTTTCTTTTACGAAAACGCAAAAAAAAAGATTCTCTAATAATATATTAGAAAATCCAAACCAATTAAATGTTTCAATTGTAATCTTTTACGACACCTACTTTAACAACTTCACCACCTCTTTTTATAATCATAATCCGCTGCCGAAAACAGTTAAAGAAATAGTCACGGCAATTAAAGAAGAGATGAAAGAACAAAACGTTCCTTTCAAAAAACCCGAAAGAAAAAGACCTTTAAACGGAATCGAACAAGTAGAAGTTTTATAAATTGCTCACCACCATTAAACCAAAAAATTATGCACTTAAATTCAGAAATTCAAAAAGCAGTAGATAAAGTTGTTTCAGAAAAAGTTCCTGAAATGGTAGAAAAACATATCGAAACTATGATTAATTCAGTAGTGAAAGATATTTTTTGTTCCTATGGGGACACTTCAAAGGAGCTGAAAAAGAGAATTGAGGAAACCTTAAAAGTCAACCTACAAGAGTTCGATTTAATTGATTACAATGCATTAGTAGCTAAAACAATTAACGACAACTTACTGCAACAGGTCAATTTACAGCCCATACTAGAACTAACACAAAACATCGTTGGTTTCGTAAATAAAAAAGAAATTAGACTTCAAGAAATTGCCGATATGTTTATTGAAGCAAGCCAAGAAAAAAACGATCAATCAGGAGAAGGCAACATTACTTTCATAGTAAATGAAAACCGCGAACACAACTGGGTCGAAATATACGCAGACATTGATCCTGATATAGAAGAGTATAAATGTGCTATTAAGTTTATTTTCAGCACTAAAGGAGACAGAAAAGGTGGTATTTTTACTTTTAAAACTAAAGACGACCATTGGGACTCCACACAAAAACCAGTATCTCCATCAAGGTTAGTTTCTATGCGCAATATAGAAGCTAAAATTTTTAGACTTTACTCAGCACAAGTAAAAATCACAGATTTTGACTATACACCAAGCAACTACTGGGATAGATATTAAAGCTCACCACCATTAAACCAACCACAATGCAACCACACAACAGTCAACCACAAAGCTTAGGAAGCTTGTTTTCTGCTAATATATTTGGGAATCACGCTAACGTATCCGCTAGCGTGAAGCCCATCAGGAAACCAAAGAACACACCCGCTACAAGAACAGAGAAAGTAACCTTTACATCACTTGTCGAAGACGTACAGCCTGTTATGGCCGTGCATCCTTATATCAATTCAACAGCCTTTGCAGCCACAATGGACAATTACCGCCTGTACATAGCAAAGTACAACGAAATGGTAGAAGAAATCAATATCGAGATAGAAAAAGAAAACGCTGCTGTTCGCACTTTTATAGCTACTGGAAAAATGAACGAGGTGCAAAAACAATTCTCTAAAATTTTCCTGCTTCGAAACAAAAACAAAGAAACTAAAGAATACAACGAACTCGTAGCAGAGTTTAACAAAGACAGAGGGAACGTTCTCGAGAAAAGAAAACACCTTACGGTAAAGTACGCTAGCGAAATCGTTTTTCAGCAAATGATCTACCTCTATTCTATCCAGTTGCAAAAAACTAGCAACGAATACTTAAAATTAGGCGTTACCGAAACCAGCCCAGTACGCCAAATGGAAGTAAACGCACACCACATCACTAATTTAAAACGCAATGAGGTACATTCTATTAATGTTTGTAGAGCTACAATACGCAACCACAGGAAACGATTAGAAGAAGCGGGAGTGTTTGTTGATTATCTTTTTAGAGGGCATAAAACAGGCTTAAAAATGCACGTATCGAGCCAAATTTTAGTTGTTTTTGATGCAAAAACACAACTTTTGACCTCGACTGATAATCAAGCCGTTACCTCCCAAAGGCGTAAAGAAGTTACAGATAATAATGAAGATACTAGAACTATTAAAAGTAATATTAATAAAAGAGAAAACGGACAAGCCGATTTTCCATTAAAAGGAACGGCTACGCCTGATTTTTCATTTGTTTTTTACAAGAGCATCCAAGTGCAAAGTAGCGAACCCCAAACACCAGGGGGGGGCGAAAATGTTAAAGTTTCAAAAACTTTGTCCGAAAAATTAGAAACTAGCGTGCTGCACAATCAAAACTTTGCCGAAAAACTGGCTAATGGCGATTACAACGGCTACAAGCGCATCGATAAACGCATTTTATACAAAGAAGCTACTTACGGAACCATGGGCCGTGAGGAATTTAAAACCTTGATCGTTCAGGAATTTTTTAAGAACGCTGCCAAATTGTACCGAGGAAAAACACCTTTCGTAGGATCATGGAAAAAAGCGATCAATACCTACATGGAAAAACTGTTTACAGTAAACAACGGCAACGTACACTTGTACAAAAAGGAATTAATGGTTGACAAACTGGACGAAATGATATGGAGATTGAACAACGCTCAAAAATGGTTCTTAAAAACAGGCATCAACCCGCTATATCCATCTGATTATTTTGATTTTACACGTACTGAGAAAAAGGAAATTGGTTTTGAATACACAAAATTAGCCTACAAAAACCACCTGAAATACATTGAAGACAAACCAAAATTAGCTAAAGCGGTAGTTAAAAAGTCTACAATTAGAAAAACAGGCATCAATCACGCTAAAAAATTCGACATGAAAGTGAATGCATTCTTTAAAAATCGCATTGAATTACCTGAACTGATCGAATATGTAGACAAAAACCTCCCTGAAAACTATCTACAAAAATTATCAGACACCTTACTGAAAGTATCAACTAAATACACTTGCTAGCCATGAATAAATACATCAAAGCCCTTACAATTTTAGTGTTCGTCTTTATAATTTTCTCTTTTTATGAATGGAAAATCAACCCAGGAGACTGGCACACAGGATCGAGAATAGGAGCTACAATAATGTTTGCTCTACTCGGTATAGCAGAACTTCAGGAAGAAACTAAAAATTAATAATAACCCACAAACACCATTAAACCATGTACTTACAATTAATCACTTACATCGCTTATTTTTTCGCTATCCTGTTCATCGCTTTTCTGTTTTATGCCTTAGAATGGGCCATGCTAAAAAGGTTATGGCAAAATGCCCAAATCAAAGCAAAAAACAACCAGGACAAGAAAGAATTTATAAAAAAGCAAGAAGAAAAAGGATTAAAACCATTCGCATTTAACAATGGCAATACCGTGATCTATGCTAGAACAGGCAATCAGGCCTTACTGGATTACAAGCAACTGCAAGCAGAGACAAAAATCGTGCGTAAAAAACTAAAAAAAGCCTAGCCATGCCATTCTATCAAACCGGAACTTCTAAACTCAAAATGGTGGCGTTAATGCCACCAAATGAGAAAAATATAACTTGGTACTCCCCCATTCAAGAGAACAAGAAACACAGCAACACTATCATGAACGGAATGCTTACCCGATTTGTAAACGGTCAAGAAGCAGCTAAAAGAGTTGTTGTCTATCAATTTTATGAAAACGGAGCATTAATACATGAAATAAAACGCCCATAACCATGAAAGTAGAACTAAAAATAACAGCAGATCAAGTCCTTTACTTACAAAAAAAACTACAAGAAGTAGCCGTAATTCATCCAAGGGAATTTGTAAGACTTTCGCATAGTAAAAAAATAGAAAATAGTTTACTCTTAGACTGTTTTGACAAAATAAGCTCAAAAGCAGACAGCATAAGCAGGAAACCCACCATTTTTGACCATAAAAAAAAGTATTCTATTTCCTTTAAATACCATGAAGCGGCAATTTTAGGAACCCTATGCTGCAGCTTGAAGCAACTAGAACCAAAAGACCATCACAACTACAGTTTAGCCAATTCTCTTTTTTTACTAATTGATAAAAAAACACAGTAATGAGAAACATACATAATTCAGTACAAAAAGCAAGAAAACGACATCATGATGATGGTTATGAAAAGTTCCTAAAAGATTGGATTGAAGGAGGTTTTTATTTACCAAAAGGACAAAAAGTTTCATTTGCACATTACAGGCAAATTGCAACTTACCTAAAAAAAGAAAATCCATATATAATTGAAAAAGGCGAAGAGTATATAAGACAATTCAACACAGATGGTTCAGATTCATGGACTTTTAGCATGAATAAAAAAATGTATGACATCGCTAATTATTATTATTTATTTGATATTAACTAAAATGAAAATAGAAAAATCACCCAACCACAAAAGTTTCTTTGTAAAAAATAAAGTCGTTTACGAAAAAAGGAATAACACACCCACTCGCAAAATAAGAACTTTAGATTTCCACTATCCGGACAAAGAGTTTCTAACAGAGGAACACGTTACCTATTTGAATAAACATTATGAGTATCACAATCAAATCACGCAAAAACAACCACCACAAATCACACAAACAGACTTATTCATGTAATAATCACGCTGTTTACGTTAACGTATACAAAAAAACACGTTAACGAGACACGCTAGCGTAACACCATTAAACCAAACACACAAATGTTCCAAATCATTAAAAAAAAGCTATCACAACTATTGGACGCTATAATAAAGACATCAAAAAATTGTCCTAGAGAAACCAAGTGGTAAACTAAAACCACCTTTCACCATTAAAAAATCTACATTTCAACATACAATGATAAAAAACAGTACATATATAAGAGGTTTCACTCCCGCACAACGCAAACAACTGGAAGCGGTTGCAGCACAAGAAAAAATAAAAACCGTTCCTGAAATATTCTTTTTTGCACTTGACAACTATTTAGAACAACAAAAAGAGATTGATCGCCTTAAAAGGATCATCCAGTACAAACAAAACAAAATAGAACGACTAGAGAACCACCATTAAACCAAAATCAATTCCATTATGAAAAAACAAATTACAGCAGTAACCTTCGCAGACGGAACTTCACACGAAATGAACAACTACGAACCTATTAAGGAAATTGAAAATGAAACCAGGCGTAACTATTTAGATAGACGAAACGTACATGATGCAAACATAAGATTGTTTGAAAATACTATTCTTAAAAACATTAGCAGTAGTTGTTTTAAAAGTCACGCAGAGTTTTACTATGAACTTGTAGAGGCCCCGGACGAGCCTGAAGAAAAAGATATAACCGAATTTGAAGACAAAGAAGTTTTAGATGAACTAAAAAGAAGAAAGTTATTTGGAGACATACAATACAATATAATTACAAATGATTTTTTAACTCGTTTCTCTAAAATTGTAGTGATAGAAAATCAATTATTGATTGATAATTTATTGAGTGAAATAGAAACCAAATTAGGTATTTAACCATGGAAAACCAAGACCTTTACTATTTGATAGAAAATCAAACTTTATTGATTACAAACAGAAAAACCAACGCTAAAGCGATCATAACAGAGAACGATGGCGAAATAATAAGTGGACTTTTTATAGAAGAAAAAAAACACTTCTTTTTTAATAGGTTTACTTGCATGGTAGATGAATTTGATCAGATATTTTCTAAAGTAAGTATTTTGTATTTAAAAAAAACAGCTATATGAACGACTTACGTTTACCATTAAAAAAGGAATGGTTTGAAATGACAAAATCAGGAATAAAAACCGAAGATTATAGAGAAATCACGCCTTATTGGGCTAATAAATTATTAACTTATTTTGGAGAAAAACAACCAAAATTGTTTTGGGAAGGTTATATAATAAATTCTGATTTTAATTTTAAAAACTTAGTTTTTATGAATAAAATAAAAATAAAAAACAACATAATGACTTTAGGCTATCCAAAATCAAACGATAGTGAAAGAATCCTAAAACTAGAACACAAAGGAATCGAAATAAGAGAAGGTAATCCCGCTTGGGGAGCAGAACAAGGAAAACTATATTTTGTAATTAAACACGGCACTTTATTAACCTAAAGGCCACTACTTCATCAACCTAAAAAAACCACCCATAACCGGGTGGTTTTTTTTATGCTTCTATTTCATAATCAAAACGGTTAAAAATTTCTTTTACCTCGTTAGGAAAAATTGTTTTTATATTCTGAGCTTCCTTCAACGGCACATCACGCAGCTTCATGATTATTTTAATCACTTCCTGTTTTACAGTTTCGCGTCCAAAACCTTTTAAAATTTCTTGCAATTCCGCTTTTCTTTTTGGCTGTATTAGTGTTTTTGTTGACATAAGAACGATTGGTTTAATGGTTAGTCAAAAATAGCTAAAACCTTTCAATTATTCCAACCCGAAAACCAACAAAAAGCGACAGAATCCAACCGAAACCAACAAAATCCAACAAAAAGACACGGAATCCAGCCAAAAGCAACCGCAAGCAACCGAATCCAACGAGCGAAAAAACAATCCCTCCCATCTTTGTAATTCATTTCATAGGAATTGATTTTGAGTTAGTTAATGCGGGAAGTAGTTTCGAGAGTGTAGTAAATCAAAAATACAAAATTCTAAAAGCCTTTCCGCTTTACTCACAATTTACAAACAGAAGAAAAGCATGAGTAGTTCAATTGACAGCATATTGTATCGCCCTTTAAAGCATGGAAAAGAGTACAACGCACTTATTCCTCTTTACAAAGGCATCGATCACAATTTTGACAATAAAAGCGACAATAGCGACACTTATGACACTTTGAAGTACATGGCTGAATGGGCCAATAAATACGCCAGTCAAATGGCTAAAATTGCTCCAATACTGAAAGGAAGATCATTACAGGAAACCGTAAACAACATTTACCAATTCCTTTATTCTCATTTTCAGTACAGGTTAGACGGAGAAACACAAAACCTCTATTCTCCTAGTGCTGCATGGCACTTTAGAGAAAAAGGTTTCGATTGTAAAACCTACTCCATATTAGCGAGTACAATTTTGCAAAATCTAAGAATCCCGCACGCCTTTAGAATGGTACAACAAGCGGGAATCATGCCAGGGGAATGGTCACACGTTTATGTAGTAATCCCTAACGGATCAAGTCATTACATAATTGATGCGACAACGCACAATAACAAAGAGGTAAGTTTTACCAATAAATACGACTACAATATGAAACACAAAGGTTTAGCATCGCCATACGTAAGTGGATTAGGTTGCGCTTGTCAGGGAACACCAATCAGGAGTACTGGTTTAGGTGCGCCTTCAGTTATGGCCAATACGGTAAATAACTTTCATGTTTTTCTTAACGAGTTAGAAAAAAAAGGAGTTCCAAGGCAAGTGACTAACAAAATGTTGGCATTAGTAAAATGGAATATCGAAAACGGTATTGATCCTAACATGGGAGAAATACTGAAAAAAGCGTATTCGCAATCAGGTTTAGGCTTGACAGCCGTAGGAAGCACTTACGGAGGAATAACAGCCGGGAGCTTACCTACAGGAAACGTTTACGCACCCACTGCAACATCTTCATTTGGAAGCCAAGCCTTGAGTTCCGGAACATCAGCACTAAACAATCTTTCAGTTGGCGGAATATCAGTTGGTGGATTAGCTACTGATCTAGCTACAGGCAACTTTATTGGCGCTGGATTAAGCGTTTTAACGTCAATTATTCCAATCGAAAAAACATTCGGGGCCGTTTTTGCAAATAGCTTTGATCTATCATGTTGGGGAGCATCGTACAGCGAACAAAAAGCCAAAGCGGATCTATTGATATGGCTACCGTTTCTTAGAGATTGGTCAGGTATCTATAAATCGCCAACGACAGAAAACTTAGATCGTTTTCAATTTGCTACGCAATCAATGTTAAACGATGCCGCTAATGGACAAAACAGCAAGTACGCTAGTTGTACAAGAAAAGGCTGGGCGTTAGTTCAAAAAGGAGTTGAGGAGTTAAGAAAAAACACCTACGAGGAGTTCACTTCACAAAACTTTCAATTAACATCACAAGGACAAAGATCAGGCGCTAATTGGGTAATTAAACTACCTAACAAGTCAGACAATTATGGATGGGCAAACCCACAGGTTTCTTTTGAAAGTTTTAGAGTAACCCCGCCCGCCCCTGTAAAGCCACAAACGCCAACACAAACCACCACGGTAGTAGATGCAAATGGAAATCCAGTAGCAACCACCGAACCCAAAGAAAAATCATCCTCAGCATTACCTATTATAGCTATAGGCGGTGCAATACTAACGGGGATAAAACTCTTAATGTAATAGCATTAAACTAGAAGTCATGAAAAATAGAAACCACTAATCCACAATTAAAATGTTAAAAAAACCAAACACAAAAACAATTATAGGTGTAGCCGCGACAGCCGGAGCATTGGTAATTGGAGCAAAGGTTGGAGACGGAATTTCAGCAGTAATGCCTGATTCTACCAACGGTTACAAAAAATGGGCAATCGCAGGTGTAAGTATCATCGCTGCCGCTTTTATTACCCCAACAACAGCCATGGCCAAAGCAGGACAAAACGCTTTGATAGGTATGGGTACAAAACAAATCTATGATGAATTGTCAGACACTTTAGCGGAAGCTATTCCAGTAAAAGCAGCTGATACTACATCAAACAAATTCGTTAATGCAATCGTAGGACATAAAGAGGTGTCGTTAAACAACACAACACCAGCGCTTAATGCTGCATGGCAAGGAGAAGGTTCAGATATGTGGGATAGACCTAGCGATCAACCGCTTTTAGGCAATTCATTCTCCGGAGTTTAACCACAAACTCAATTCAATTCCAAAAGTAAATTTTAAAAAAAAGTAAAACCATTAAACCAAATTAAAATGTATAATTCAGTATTTTTTCACACAGTATTGTTGTTCTTAGGAGCAATTTCAGGACAATTGTCCACTCAATTGCAAAGTGATATTGCAACCGCAAAAACGACTTTAAACCCGCAAGTTCTTGAGATCAAGAAACAAATCACAGGCGGTGGTACAATCGATTTAATCGATGCAACCACAAACAGAATTGATGGTATTTGCTCATTTGACAAAAACATTCTTCAAACTGGTAGAGCGTTTGTCCTTGACCAAATTTCTATTGGCTATGCCAAAGATGCAGCTACTGGAAAAGAAGGGTCGTTAAAGTACAACATTGCAGCACCTGCGCCATTGTTAAATGCGTTGTTCATCATCAACCAAAACGGTAGAGAAGTGTTGAGAATGCCAGTTGCAGACTTGCATAACATCGCAGCAGGACAAAACGTGAACGATCAATACACACAATTGAAATCGTTATGTTACCTAGTTGATGATAAGTCAATCACATTACAATTGAAATTTGCTCCAGGAGTAGTAATGGATGACACAACTGACAAACATTACGTGTACTTGCGTTTGAACGGATTGCAAACATCGATCAAAGCATCGTAAACCGAACCACCATTAAACCAAACCATAAACCAAAAAAGCCTTGCCTGCATTAGGCAAGGCTTTTTTTTATTCTCAAAATAATGGAAGATAAAAGATATGAATACGTAACGGCTAACATTCTTTTAGCAGTTAACGAAAGCGTAGATTCCGAAAAAGTAATAGTACCTGACGGTAACGTAGTAGCTATTGGTGCAATTGTAGCGGGTAATCCCGAAGCAAGGATACTAAACCTTTCGATCCTACAAAACAACCAAGAAATTGTAAGACCTGCTGACGTTCGTTTTAGCGAAAAGACAAACGGTGGAACGTTTAAAGATAGTTTACGTCCAGTTGACTTTCAAGGAGGTAGAACATTTGAAGCAAAGATAGTTGCAACAGCAACATCAGCTACAGAAGTAGTTGCCATACAAGTTTTATTTATGATTGAGAAACCTCAATTGTATTAAAATGTTTTGTGGTAATCTAGTAAACAAACTGATTAAGGAAAATCATTCCAGTTACCCACTAGCCGGAATGATTAACCCTACTTTTCAGAACCAAGGAACTGCTTCAGTAACCATTGACGGCAGAAACTTAGCGCCAGGAGAAACTTATTCCGTATATGCTCCTATTGTTTTGCAAAACGCAATCCCAATCACTTTTAGCCCTGACAAGACGAAAACTCGTCAATTGTATATAGGGTATGTAGATATTATATAATTCACTCAAAATCACGCAATAATTATGAGTAACATCGCTAATACAGTACAATTCTTAAAGGGAAAACCGGAAAGATTTATTACCATTACAAATCAAGATAATGGTAAATTAATAGGTAAAAACGCAATTTACATAGAAGACGTTCCTAATGAAGATTTAGAAACGTATATCAAGCTGCATTTAGGAGCAATCACTAAGCCAACACTTGTTTGGGTAGAAATGCGTTCCAAAAATGGGGCCACTTCAAAAAAGGAAAACTCTTGTAAAATTGAAGTTTCTCCAGTTAATTACCAAGCGCCACAAGAAACTCCGCAGCCGCAACCATTACCACTTCAAGAAGCACGACCACTACCACAGCCGTATGCAACGCCTAGTTTTTTAGGTAGTCCCGGAGCGGGAAATGTTTTTGGACTTGGACTACCTGAAATAATGGGAATGCAACGAAAAGCCGATCTATTAGAAGATAAAAAGGAACAACTATTAGAAGTTAAAGACGAATTAAAAGCGTTAAAACAAGTTCACGCCCTTTTAGAAATAGACCATAGAGGTACGTTGACACAACTATCTATTGCCGAATCGCAAAAAGAAATGGCGGTCATGTTAGCCAAAGCCGAGAACAAGTCGTTTGCTGATAGTCCTGCTTTTCAAACCTTGTTAGAGAAAGCACCGGAACTGTTAGGAAATTTAGCGGCATTAAAAGGAGGTGGAGGAATACCTGCAACGGCAGGTGCGTTAGGATCGCCTGACATGACGGAAACCCAAAAACAGTTTATAGAACACGTTATGGACAACTTAAACGACAATCAAATCAACTTTTTAGGATCTGTTTGTCACTACATCAATAACGAACCGTTTATCAATCAGTTAAAAATATTAATACAGCAACAAAATGGCGCAGTCTAATATAACCCTTAGTGCAGGTTCAGACATGGAACTACTAACAAGAAAAAACGCAATCGATGCCTTAAACGCATTGACAACGGATCAATTAAAACGAGTGTTAAAACTTATAAAATCGCCAAAGGCAATAGCCTATTTATCCAGCGATATTAAATTTAAAACCCTTCAAACCTTTTTATAATGAAAACAAAAAAATCAAATTTAGGAAACCCATTAGCCGTTGTGGCAGGGGCGAAAGTCGTAGAAAAATCAGCGGAAGCAATCCCATTTTTGATTAAACTTTTCACAGTACTGGGCGTTGCTTATTATGCTTATTCTAAATACACGAATCGTTTTGTAAAAAGAAAAGAAAATAGTGCATATAGCGCAGCTAATTTGAGTTATGCACAAGCGAAGTCCAGGGCTGATGCTATTTATGGATCTATAAGCACTTTTAGCAATGATTTTGAAAACGTATCAAGGCAAATTGCAGGATTAAATTATAACGGTTTTGTTCGTGTTTTTAATGCCTTTGAGCATAAAAAAGGAACTCTTTTTGGAGGAGATTTAAACCTGGAGGAATGGTGCTATAATCAATTTACAAATTACCAAATGCAACAATTGTCGTTTCTATTAGGCGGTGCTTTTTTTCAATAAAAAAAAATATAAAATGACACAGGAACAAGAAAAAAACGTAAAAATAGCTGGAGGTGTAGTAGGCGCAGCCGTTCTATTGTATCTCATTTTTGGCAAAGGAAAAGAAAACTCAGGGGATGGTGGCGACCCCACAGGAAATGGAGGGTACATTCCCGTGCAACCTGTTTTTAATGCTAAAAACGTAGCGTTAGGACTTTATGAAGCCATGAAGGATATGGGCACAGAGGAAGAAGCAATCCTACAAATATTAAAACCTGTTAGTCAAACTCAATTTGGGCAGGTAGTTACAGCATTTGGATCTAAGCTTTACAACTCTGTTACTGGAGATCAAAGAAGCTATAACCCTTTTTATGGACTGCCAAAAGTCAATTTAAAAGGATGGTTAAAAGAAGAATTGTCCGTTCAGGATTACGCATTATTGCGAACAAAATACCCTTATCATTTATAGCCATGAGACAACATCAATGCATTAGTTTTTATGACACGGTAGCACAGGAAACAACAGTAAATAATTCTGCAACAGCTTTACCTTTTAATGAAACGGAAGCCGTTACAACCGCTACAGTTCCTAAAAAAAAGCCATGGTACGCATGGATAGTTACCGCAGCAATCATAGCGGTATCGACACAAGGGTAGAAATAACAACCAAACATAAATAATTATGGTACAAGCACAATACTTTGGAGATTTATTAGAGTGGTCAGACGATCTATATCGTCCTATAACCACTCCCACAATAAAATATACACCTACTGTCTTTCAAACAGCAATAGCAACACCTGTTAAACCCGCATTAATTACTATTTCGGCTACCGTTTTAGATGAGTTTGGAAAACCAACTCCAGATGCCAACATTAGTGTTAGCGGTGTAGGCGTAGCGACAACAAACCTCAATGGGATTTTTGCCATAAAAAATGTGGCTAGCAACGCTTTAATAAAAGTGACTTACATCGGCATGGAAAATTACGAAATGGAAGCCTCTTTATTACCTGCAACAATTCAAATGAGAACAACGGCCGAGGGATTAGCGGACGTAGTTGTAAAAAACAATTACAAAAAACCGGTATCAAACGATAAACTAGGAACATGGCTTTTTTGGTTCTCGGCTATTGGAACTGGCGTATTGTTGTATAAAAAATACGGCACGAGCAAAACAATCAAAGCAAAAATTTAGAACGTTAGTATTAATTTTCATTGCGTGAGATTGCCCCTTGCCATCCATTGCCATTTTGGGTGGCAAAACGGCAATTTTTTTAAAACCATTAAACCAAAAACCATGGCAAATTTCAATTTGTTTATTCCAATACTACAAAAAATAGAAGGCGGTTTTCAGCAGTTAACTAAAGACAAAGGAAACTATAATTCTCTAGGTATCAATGTAGGTACAAACTACGGTATTTCTGCTCGTTTCTACGAGGGAATTATAGGTAGACCTCCAACGGTTGCCGATATGAAAGCCATTACAAAATTAAAAGCCCAGGCGTTGTACAAAAAATACTTTTGGGACGATGTGCAAGGCGATAAGCTAAAAAACCAATCTATTGCCAACATTATTACAGATCATGCCGTAAATGCAGGAGAAAGCCCTATTGGGACAATCGTACAAAGAATTTTGCGTAATGACTTTAAAAAGAACGTCACTATAGATGGAGATATAGGGCCGTTAACAGCTATCGCTATTAATTCAGTTAATCAAGAACTTTTATTCAACAAAATTAAAGCCGCTAGAGCCAGTCATTACTACAGTATGGGTGGCGAGTTTTTAAACTCTTGGCTAAACAGGCTAAAATCCTTCTCTTACACAAAAAACGCTTCGCCATCGGGACAGGTGGCTTAATATTGATAGGGATTGCAGGATATTACGGATATAAAAAACTAATAAAACAAACCAAATGATTGCAGTAGGAATACAAGGAGAAGATAGTAATAATATAAAAAAAGAACTTTATATTGACTGCCCATATGTACCAAACAATGCGGCATTTGCTAGTGCAATTAACGCATTAGAACGATTTGCAGTTTCGGCAAAAGAGATCCCTACATTCAAAGCGATATCAAACGACACTGTACCTACAACTTACTACATCGAGTTGCTAGGCATGGGTAAAGGGATTTATGGAATAGGCGGGATTGTCTTATCAGCAATAGATATTAAGGTAACAGCTACGGCTTCTTCAGCCAAAGAAATAGCGACCTTATCGACTACTCAAATAATTGATTTAGAACACACAGGAACTAATGTGATTGACTCGTTAAATAGTCAATTGCCTGGTATTGCTATTCAGGATCAAATAAACGGGTATGCGATTATAAAAGGCTTTTTTGAAAACGGTATTTATAGAGAGTATTTATGGATAGGTCAGGCGGGAACTTACGGAGGAAATGGAAGTTTACAAGCCGTGCTGCTAGACGTAAAAGAGTTTTCGGGGAGTACTACTACAGACACGGTAAATTCAGGCAGTAACGAATCTACTGGCGGTACGTCAGATCAAAATAATTTTTCAAGAAAGATAGTAGTTACTCCCGCTAATTTATCCGGCACGGGAACTATCGAACAGCAAATTTGCGACTATGTCAATACGCTAGGATATCTAAAGCAAGATACAGACACAGATATATGGATTGAAATTGATGGCGATGCAGTAGTAATAGTCGATCCAGTTGACTGTATTGTTTCGGCCTGGTCAGACTGGTCTGCCTGTAGCCTTAGCGGTTTCCAATCGAGAAACAGAACAGTAATAACCCCCGCTTCAAATGGTGGTGCTTATTGTCCAGTATTGTACGAAACAAGAGCTTGTGTTTATACAGCACCAACGCTTGCCACATCTTCTTTTTATTATGAGGGACGATGGGAACTGGCCGACACAAAACACAATCCTAACGTGAATTGTTGGGTAGATTATTATGACGAGAACGCAGTTCTCATCAGAAAAAGGATAGGAGCCATAGAAAATGGTTGTCAGCAAATAATAGCTTCCAGTATTAAAAAAGTAAACAACTGTATCCTTTGCACACCGTAAAACTAATATATGAAAACACAATATAGAATTATAAATACAGGTAAGGGTGTAATAAATATTACACCTGCTAATTTGCATAAGGTAGAACAGCCGGTAGTATTTTCAGGAGATTACAACGACCTTACAAACAAACCCGCCATTAGATCAGTACAAAACGAGTACGCTACCATCCCCTTGCTTAAAGCAGGACAAGCAGATCAAACAGCGGGAGCGTTTCAAGCCGTAATTGATGCTTCAGGCGATCCTACTGTAACAAGTGGATATGCATATTATGAATATCTTGGAGTTGCTAACGGTTTAATGGGTGACTATAGAAAACTTTCTGAACAGGAGAGTATGGATTTAGTGCCTATTACAGCGGTTTCTCAACTTATTAATGATAGGCTTAAAGAGTTTGTCGCACAGCCTAATATTTCTAAAACAATTGCTTTAACAGATTTAAACAAAGCAATAAAAAACACAAATGCTAATCCTACAACCATAACGATACCTACTAACGCAGCTATTCCTTTGCCTATTGGATTTGAATGTGATGTAGTATCAGAAGGTTCGGGGGTAGTAACATTAGCAGTTTCAGGTATTAGTATTATTAGTGATGTTACTTCTATGGTTATGGCTATTGGGGAAACAAGGACTTTGTTAAAAACAGACACGAACACTTGGAGTATTAAAGGTAAAAACCCTTTGAGTGGAGCAAGAGTTCCTTATACTGTTTTTATAGACACCGTAAACGGTAACGATACAACTGGGGCAATTGAAGATGCTTCTAAACCTTTTAAAACAGATGTGGTGGCTTACACAGCCTTGCCAACAGATAACGGAAATGTTTGGAATTTTGTATTTTTATGTAGTAATGTTACACGGGTTTTAAATCAAGTGCCATCTGCCCGTAAAATAAAATATAGATGCGACAACATAGGTACAGTAGATATTTCAGCTTGGACAGGGGTACTAATTATTCCGATAGTTTCGTTTGAAATACCTAACGGAACATTATTACATTCAAGTTCAATTCAAACAGCTATATTTTCATATACGTATAATTATATTAATTCAAAAACACTAACAATACAAACGCCACCTAGTAATTCTTATGGTTTTATCTTTGGGTATCTAAGAAAGGATTTATTTATAATTGATACGGTAACACAAACTAACGCTACGACGAATCACCCTGTATTTGGCGCAGGTATTATAACAGTTAATGTCTACAACACAACCTCTTCAAAAATTGCAGTAAGTAATGGAAGTGATTACCTATTAAGTATTAAGGAGTTAATTTTAAATGGACAAGCTTGTTCTTTATCTGTAAACGCCAATACTTATCAAAGAAACGTTCCATTTAAGAAAATTAGTGGAACAGGCTCATTTTCGACAACGGGTTTAAACAACTTCGACATTACAGAAGTAACTTCTTCGGTAGGTATTAATGTTTCAATAGAAGCAGAAACAACTTTAACAGGTTATAATCCATACTTTTTAGGGACTATTTCGCTTAACGCAACTAATGTAAAAATTAAGGATTTTAACGGAAAGGTTACAGGAATAGGAGATAATAATCTACAACTAGCCAACGTGTCTATTACTAATTCTACTATTTCAATATCAAATAATTTTTATAGCGGAAATGCAAATGCAACCATACCCACAGGTAGGGTATGGTATTTCAATAACGTTGAATTTATACAAACTACTGTGGGTCTTTTATTTACAAACATAAAATCGGACTCTGTTTTAACAATAAAAAAAACGGGTTATTTTAAATCAAATGGTACTTTACCTTCAACAATTGTTGTTGAGGACAGAACACTAAACGTGTTTTAATTAAAAAATAAAAAAAATATGAAACTAATAGCAACAATATACAACAGCCCAATCCCTACAGAGGGAATATTTAACAACGTCGAGATAAACGATGTACAACTAATTATAAATAGTAATGGGAACTACTTTTCAGTAAAGTTTGATATGACAGTAGAGAAGAATGGAAATAAAGTTCTTTTAGACACGGTAACTTTAGGGTTTGAAGGAAACGAAGGAGACGAGGTTAGCTCTAACAGAACCACCACAATTTCTATACTTAATCCCGACTTTAATACCGAGATTGAAGAATCAAAAGAGAGGATAGTTGTAGCGTTATTTGACTATTTAACAGCTAATGGAGGTGTACTGCCTACTGATTTCTTTTTCGTTGATTACGGCTATCCAACGGGGCAAAAAGCTAAAGCCACATTTATAGGAGGAGAACTGAACAGCCCTAAATTGTTCTTAGAAGATCCTTTTGCAAGGGAGTGGCTATTGAATACTATCGTAATGAAAGGAGAAAAAATAGGGGTTCAATTTCAATTTTCTGAATAATGGGATTCCTACTATTCAACATCGCATTGCTGCTGCTATTTCTACTCACAATCATAAACTACTTCATGGTAGAGAACAAAGAGGGGTATTTTAGAAACACGGCTTTAAACCTGGACAAATTTGCCAATAGAGAGTTTAGAACGTTTTGGAACAAAACACTAAGAATAAAAGGAGGATATGATTTTGGGAGAGAGAATGAAACTTTATCAAGTGCTTTGGGTAAAAATGAATTACTGGGCGCACTTACTCGAACAGCTAAGATGCTTGTTTGGGTTTTAAATAAAATAGAAAAAGACCATTGCTTGAACGCAATAGATGATAATTCAATAAAAACCACCATGTCAAAACTAAATGCCCCAACACCAGTACTCAACACCTTCTTATGGAAACTAGGATCATTTGTGTACGCATTAATCATATTGTTTAACCAAAACGCTAACATGGTTTCAGGACTAGGGTTAACGGAGAAAACAGAAAACTACATTAAGATTTTTGGCGTAGTTTCTTACTTCTTGTTTACCTATTTCAATTTTAACCAGTCAGCACTTAAATCGAAAAAGAATTAAAATGAGACTATTTACTGAAATTATCGACTTAAAAATAACCGCCTTATACTCGTTTATGATCCTACTGTTCAGCCAAGAAAATATTAAATTTAGTTACCAAGTAGCTTGTGGAATTGTGTTCTTAGGATACAATATGCACCGTTGGTACTTAATGCACAAAGAGTATCAAAACAGAAATCCTCGTAATAAAAGAAAAAGAAACTAACCATGAAAAAAGCCATCGCCTATTTTTTTTCAATATTGATTGTCCTGCTTTTTGCATCAGTCTTTTTAGTGAGCTGCAAGGCAAAACAACCTTTGCGAGAAACAAGCGAAAAAACCGTAATCAATTACGACAGCATTTACCGTTCTAAAATCAGCATTAAAAACAAGGCTATTAACGACAGCCTTTTAATTGTGATAGGAAAAGTAAAGACAGAGCGAAAAGAATGCGACAGCGTTTGCCAAATAGCTATAGACAGGCTATTGTCGCAATTGAACACTAAAAAAACATCAGGAGACAACTCCTATTCTGTTTTTTATGATCCAGGTAAAAACACTTTGAATTTAAACAGCGTAATTGGCGAAACAAAAAGCGACACCGTGACTTTGTTTAGATACATTACCAAAACAATCACGCTGTCAACACACAAAGATGTTCCGGTAGAAACACCGTTACCAAAGTGGCAATTGTACTTAATGATTTTTGGAGCAGGAACAATAGGCTATCTTTTTGTAAAATTAACTATATTTATACGGTCAAAAATACCAACATAAAATACACCATTAAACCATGAAACCAACCAAACCACAAAACACCTCTTTGTACGTAGGTCTTGCGCTACTTGTAGGCGTAGGCGCATACGCCACAACAAGAAATAAAGAGCCTGAAGTTGTAAATGACTTACCTCCTGGGCCAGGCACGAACAATACAAGTTCAGTTCCTCCAAAAACCGCAATCAATTTTGATAAAACACTTAGTGTTGGATCAAGAGGGTTAGAAGTAGAGAAACTGCAAACTTTAATGGGAATTACAGCCGATGGCGTTTTTGGCCCTCAAACGGAAGCCAAGCTTTTTTCTTTGAAAGGCGTAAAACAAATTTCAGTCAATCAGTTTTCTAAAACACCAAACGTAGTACGAATTACGATGATACCAGTAGGATCAAGGGTAATGTCAAATACAACTGTAGGTGCTAAAATCTTTGGTGCGTTCAAGAAAATAGACGGCTCGCTATACTCTAGTGGCGTGTTGAGAAAAACGGTGCGTTACGGCCAAAACGTAGGAATTATAAAATCAGTACTAACCGCAAACGGATTCTATGTTGTCTATTACACAAATGATGGAGATCCAATTACAAAAATAGGATTTGTGCGTGCATCAGAAATTGAAAAATACTAATTATGGAAGGAGCAACAATTTTAAAAGTACTGGGAGGTGCAGCGGTAGTAACTACCCTATTTGCCTTTAAGAAAAAAAGTGATTTTTCTAAAGTGATGGAACAAATGACCATGGATATTAGAAACATCAGAAATTTGCGTTTAAAATCAGGGCGTTTGTTTCTTGATATTGATGTAGCGTTTCATAACCCCACACAGTACGACATGACGGTGTATACAGCAGGAATGATTAAGGTAAAACAAATAAAATTGTTTTATAAAAACGTGTTAATTGGGAATGCCTTATCTACAGCCGGAAAAGACGCATTTGAATTGCCTGCAAAAAGTAACTATTTAATTACAGGAATTACCGTAGAATTGTTATTTTTGACTATTATTGACCAATTCCTAAAAGGCGGTTTAGATAGCAATGTGGATAATTACCAAATCCATACCGTTGTCGATGCTCTTGGAAAGAGTTGGATAGTAGAGCAGTAGATTAAAAAACACCATTAAACCAAACCAAATGTCACACGCAATCAAACATCAAGTTGTAGAAATGAACGAAAACGGAATACAGAATTGTATTCTGTGTGGCTTTTTGGTTCAAGATAGAAGTACAGTTATATCTTTAAGTGGAAAAAAAATAAAAGGGTTTCCTCCTGGAGAAGTTTACGAAATACCCGAAAAAGGAGGTTATGCAAAAGTAATAACGTCAATTCCTCCAAAATTAATTACAATTAACCATTGTAAATAAAACCACCACCATTAAACCAAACCAAATGTCATTAACCAAACAATTCAACGGATTAGGCGGTACTATAGCCAGTCGTGAAAGTTTATTAAACCTTCAAACAAAAGCTAAAACCGAAAATAATAAGGAGGTCTACAACCGAGTTACTAAATTTTTAGAGAAATATCCAAAAGCTACGCAGTTTGAATTAGAAATTGACACCCCTATTCGTGAGACTAGGGGTTTAGGCTTTCCAATAACTACCGAAAAGAAAGGCGAAGAACTGCACTACATTCAGGACAAAACAAAGGTAGCGAGCATCAATAAATACGGAGTGATTACCTGGCACAAAAAAGGAATCCCAACCCGTATGCGTACTAAAATCCGTAAAGATGCCAAAGCAGTAGGACTAGGCGCACCACAGGAGGAAGATATTAGCGGAATGCTGGGCGGTTTAGACCTTGAAACCGAAGATCACGAACAAATTTACGGACTGGGTAAAGCCGTTTCTGTAAATGAAATTTATGACATGGTTACTCAAAGAATGCTTGATTTGATAAAAGCCGCTAATAAAGGCGATTATAAACGAGCATGGAACGACGAAGGCTATTTAATCCCGTACAATTTTGTGTCTAAAAAAGCATATAGAGGAATTAACAACGTCATGTTGTCGCCTTTATTTGGCACCCTTAGCAACCCCTATTTTTTAACTTTCGCCCAAATAAAAGAAAAAGGCGGTAAATTAAGAAAAGGAAGTGAATCGCATAAAGTAGTTTATTTTTCGAAATTTGAAAAAGAATATACTGATACCGAAATTGAAAGAATAAACAGCGTTTCGACAAAGGATCAAGCCAAAAAAGGCGACAAAAAAGAATTGTTTTTCTTGAAATATTACAACGTTTTTAGCGGTGCCGATATTGAAGGAATCAATTTTGATTTAGATAATTTTGAAATGCCAGGGAAAGTAACGAGCGATATCGCTGCAGGTGAAAATGAAAAGATTGATATTGCGGAACAAATAGTAAAACACTACCCAAAACCAAGCCCCGAAATTATTTTCACAGGAAACAAAGCGTCCTTTACGCCTGGCAAAGATTTGGTTACTATGCCGCCAATTGAAAAGTTTAAAACCGCACAAGATTACTACAGAACCTTATTCCATGAACTGAGCCACAGTACAGGACACAAAAACAGATTAGCCCGTGATTTTTCGGGACAATTTGGAAGTCCAGAATATGCCTTTGAGGAATTAACTGCCGAATTTGGAGCCGTGTTTTTATCAGCTCAAGCGGGAATCATGTTTTACACTAATAAAAATCATGCAGGATATTTAAAAGGATGGAATGAAGTCCTGGTACCACAATTAGAAAACGACAATCGTTTTTTAATGCGTGCCAGTAGCCAGGCACAAAAAGCCGCCGATTTTATTTTACAACCTGACAAAGCCGGGGTTTTTGTCTTTATGAAAAAAAGCGGAGTGGATCCACTCGCTAAAAAAACGACAGTACTAAAAGTAAATAAAAAAGCAAGTGATTACGGCAAGAAAACAGTTAGAGTCAAGAAGGAAACTAAAGCGTCTTACCCGTTTGCAAGAACTGATATTCCTTATGAGGTAGCTTATAGAGCGCACACAGGAACTTCCTTTAGCCCTGAAAAAAGAGCCGTTCAAGAACAAGAAACCTATTTTGGACACTTAGAAAGTACTTACAACAAATATAAGGGGATTGCAATTAAAAATGACAAATTAGAAGTTTTTGAAAAAGGATTTTCTTATTTGCAATCGGGATATTTAAAAAGAAAACTAGCCTTATTGCACAGTCGTAATGGCTTTATGAGCACGATGATTACAGGAGCCGGAAACTTTCCTTTTTCTCGAATGAATAAGAAATCAGAATCAATACATACTAAAGAAGGTGAAATTTACAAATTTTTAGATTACGCTGAGGATAAACTAAAAAACAGTTTACGACTAGACACAGAAAAACCAATCAAAGCAGGTTCTGACAACGCTCTCGATTTATTAAAACAAAAATTGGTAATTGCTGAAAAGGAACATGCTAAAAATCTATTGGGTAACAAAATCATGGCAAAATTCAGAAAACTGGATTTGTCTGATGAGGAGAAATTCGATTTGTTTTTTGCTGAATTAGCTAAAAACGATTTTTCCGATAGCGAGATCACTTCTTTAAAACGATACATGAGAACATTTAGATATGGCGTTAGTGGGTTCCACAATACCAATTCGAATGCCAGGATAAAAACGCTAAAAGAAAAAATAGCGAGAGAAGAAAAATTACAGACTAACAAGTCCGAAAAAGGAAACACGGAATATGTGTTTGATGAAGGAACAGTTGTTTTGAATAGAGACATAAACCGCATTCAAATTTTATTTGAAGGGAAGCCAAATGAAGAAACTAGAGCAGATCTTAAAAAGGGTGGTTTGGCTTTTAGATGGTCGCCAAAGGAAGGCGCATGGCAACGCCAACTTAATACTTTTGGACAATATGGGTATTCTAAATTATGGAGTTTGTTTCCAAGTTTAAAGGAATCTATGCAGCATAGCAAACCAAAAGAGAAGGAAGAACCCAAAGTAGATGTCAATGGACAAACGGCTTTGTTTGGAGCTTTAAACGCACCTGATACAGAGGTTGTGTTTACTGATATTGAAGAACCTGTACAGGCTGATTTCATTCCTTTGCCTGTAGAAAAGGTAAATTTACCTTTAGAAATAGATACAAACACAACCTTTCCCGAAGAAAAAAAGGTAATTACTCCTGAAAAAAACAAGTCTTCTTTAAATAGAAATTCATTAGCCTATCGACGCCAAAACAGAAGCAACGCCAATCATGAATATTATATTATTGGCAATCCTGATATTTCAGAATTTTTAGGACATATTGAAAAAAAGAAAAAGGAAAGTGTCGCTATTACAATTGCTGGAGGTCAAGGTTCAGGAAAAACAAGCTTTGTATTTCAATTAATCAATGCCTTTGCTCAAAATTACAAAGTGGGACACGCATCGATAGAAGAGCATCCTGATAGCGCATTATATGAAAGCAAAGCGGAACGTTTTTGGGACGAAAACGCCAAAAACACGGTAGATTCTCCTGAAATAAATTCTATGCAGGATATACACAATTTAATCCTTCGAAACGATGTAATTGTAATTGACAGCTTTAGTAAACTGCTGTCAATGGATAGAAAAATAACCTTAGATGACACTTTTAGAAAAAAGTACGACGGTAAACTATTCATTATCATTTACCAACTCACAGCTGATGGTTCCATGCGTGGAGGTTCATCTAGTCAGTTTGATGGTGATATAATTTCATTTGTAGAAAAGTTCCCTGACTTTAAAGACAATTACGTTTATTTTGACAAAAACCGTTACCAAGACAGATCACTAGACGAATTGAAATATAATATTGCTTCAGCAAAATTAGTCCAGGAAGAAGATCCTGAAGAAGAGTTAGAATTTACAGAAGTAGAACGAATTTAAAACAAATAATCAACATTAAACGAACTCAATTATGTTAACAGCAATTTACATTTCATTATTACTACTACTGCTTATAGGAGTGATAATTATAGTAGCTTTTCTAAGAAAAATATATTTCAGAATACACCATCTGTCATGTGCAATACCTTTTGACTACGAACACAGTCAATTATCTGAAATTCATTTACGTAGGATACTCAATATTTTAAAAAAGAAGAAATCTAAAAAAATAAAAGCTATTAATAACCGTTAACGCAAACCAATCATAAATAATTATGGAAGTAACAGAATTCCCAAGAAGAAACAGATTAGATTTAAACACACCCGCAGAAAAAGCAATTCACGACGCAATTCAAGAAGTCGAAAAAGTAGGTGCTGATCCTAAATTGACTGACATTGTAATAATGCTAGGAAAAGCAAAAGACCTGCTTTCTGATTTTATAGATAAAGAATAAAAATAATTATAATCACCATTAAACCAAACCAATCATGGCTACTAAAAAAGTTACAAAAAAAGAAGGGACAACAGCATGCGGAACGCATCTAAAAAAAGGCTACAAATACGTTAAAGGCGGTGGCGTAGTAAAAGTAGCAGCGGTTAAAAAAACGGTCAAAAAAAAAGTTGTGGCAAAGAAAAAGCCAGCAGCTAAAAAGAAATAATTCACTTATAAGTGAATTATTAAAACCGCTCAATTGAGCGGTTTTTTTATGTCTTGAAAAATTAGTTTTATCTATATTTGTAACAACCAACAACCATTGTACTATGATACATGTAAACATCTATCCTGAAAAAGGCGGTCTATTATACAACCAACTGTTAAAAGAAAAGGTATTGATCAACAATAGCTTCAGCATTAACGTAGGTGTAAAACCAAATATAGGTGAAACTTTAAGTATTAATAATCTTAACGTATCAAATGAAAGGTTGCAAAAGTTTTTATCCCGCACGCACACTCTATATTTTAAAGTTGACGATATTATTCAGTCTTATCTTATTACTGAAGGCGATAACGGCATTACTGTTTTAGACTTAAAATGTACTCTTATTGAAAAACCATTTTAGTTTTAAAACTCTAGGGTATAATCTTCTCCATAGTCTTTTGGCAGCATCCCGCCCACGTCTCGCAGGTATTTTCGTAGTGCCGTTTCGGTGGCGTGTCCCGTTATCGGTAGCATTTTTAAAATAACTTCTCGTTCTGTGAATCCTTTTTTCAAATAGGAGTGAAACAAATCTAAAGCAGCTGTGTGCCTGAAGGAATAAATCCCGTATTCATGATTAAAACCAAAATGCGTTTTCACTTTTCCAAAGCGGTGGCCAAAATGATCGACCTTAGATTTTTCGCTAGCCGTCCAAACTTCAAATTTAGCGGTGTTTGTAAAAACGTTTGCTTTAGATGGTAAATCCGCAATATTAATGCCTTCAAAAAAATTAACAATTGGGCCAACTAACTTTTTGACCTGCTTTCGTTTCGTTTTTGTCTCCACGGTCAAATACTTCTCTCTTAAATTGATGTCGCTTACCGTTAACCTGATTATTTCTCGCTGGCGCAAGAATGTAAAAATCACAAACTGGATGAAGTGGTAGAGTTGTTTGTCGTGAATTAAAAGGTAATCCCTGATCTCTTTTACCTGGTACCCTGTAAAAGGTTTGTTTTTAATTGGATCGTCTTTTTTAGTGTCAATTTCGAGAAAGAAATTAGTTGCTGTAATTTTGTCTTTTACGAGTTTGCCAAAAAGACCAGACAAGCAGCGTTTATAATTGTCCTGTGAGGTTCCGCCCACTCCCCTGCCTTTTGGTAACGGTTTTATAAGCCAGTTCATAAACGCGATCACGTGAAGCTCCTTTAAATCTCTAATGTCTTCATGCTCTAATTTATTGACACAAACCCACTCTAAAAAAACATTCATTCGCACCCTATAATCGTCGGCAGTAGATACCTTCCACGATCCTAATTTGTTGTCATAAGCATACTGTAACGCTTCCTTAATAGAATAGGTTTTCTCTTCAAAAACTTTTGGAGTAATCGAAGCTTCGACAAATGGGTTTAATCCTTGATTTAGTAAGGTAGTATAAGCGTTGACCCATACGGTGCCTACCTCCTTTCTCTCGATCACCGTTTTGTATCGATTGATTTTACAGTAGTCCTGGAACTTATCCATTTTTCCAGTATTGGGATTTCTGAAATAATAATACACATACCACCTATGATTCGGCAAAACTGATGGTTTTCCGTTCACTTTAGGTATATATAATTTCACTTCTGAAAAATCCCGCATTCCTACTTTGATTTGAATTTTAATAGGTTCGCTTGTAGGTTCGTTTCTTATAATCAGGTCAAAACTCTTCATATTTATAAATGAACCAAAAAGCAAAAAACCCCTTATAAATAAGGGGTTTCTTTGTACTCAGAGCGGGACTTGAACCCGCACGAACATTGCTGTTCACTGGATTTTAAGTCCAGCGTGTCTACCAATTTCACCATCCGAGCATTATATGGTGTCGAGCGAAAAACGGGGCTCGAACCCGCGACCTCGACCTTGGCAAGGTCGCGCTCTACCAACTGAGCTATTTTCGCATTTTCAATCCTTAAAAAGAACCGCGATACTTGTTCTGTATTGCGGATGCAAATTTAGGACATTTATTGAATTAAACAAGCCTTTTTTAGAAAAAAATTCAATAAAAAAGCTAACGTTTTGATAACCTAAACTTTAAAAAGAAAAAAAATTATTTTCGAGTAAGCATTCTCTTAATTTCGTTGAGTTTCATCAAAGCTTCAACAGGAGTTACAGTATTTATATCAAGATTTAAAATCTCTTCTTTGATTTCTTCTAATAAAGGATCGTCTAAATTAAAGAAACTCATCTGCATTTCGTCCTTTTCCGATTTGATGCCGTTCAACATATCGCTGGAATGGTTCTTCTCTAATTTTTTCAAGAGCTTTTGCGCTTTCAAAATTACGATTTGAGGCATTCCAGCCATTTTTGCTACATGGATTCCGAAACTATGGGCGCTTCCTCCTTTTACTAATTTCCTAACAAAAAGAACCGTGTCTTTTAGCTCTTTTACCGCGACATTATAATTTTGAATTCGAGGCAATGATTCGCTCATCTCATTTAACTCATGATAATGTGTGGCGAATAATGTTTTAGGTTTAGACGGATGCTCATGTAAGAATTCTGCAATTGCCCAAGCAATCGAGATTCCGTCATAAGTACTGGTACCTCTTCCTATTTCATCTAGCAAGACCAAACTTCGGTCTGAAATATTATTCAAGATCGAAGCCGTTTCATTCATTTCCACCATAAAAGTAGATTCTCCCATCGAAATATTATCGCTGGCGCCCACTCTGGTGAATATTTTATCGACTACTCCCATTCTCACGCTGTCTGCAGGAACAAAACTTCCCATTTGAGCTAAGAGTACAATTAAAGCCGTTTGACGCAAAATAGCCGACTTTCCGGACATATTAGGACCAGTGATCATGATCAACTGCTGAGTTTCCCTATCAAGAAAGACATCATTAGCAATATACGGCATACCCACTGCTAGTTGTTTTTCGATAACAGGATGCCTACCATTCTTGATTTCTAGTTCGAATGTTTCATCTAGTTCAGGGCATACATATCTATTCTCAATTGCCAATTGGGTAAAAGAACACAAGCAATCCAACTGCGCCACCAAATTAGCATTTAGCTGAACCGGCTTTATATACGTTGCAATCCAAGCAACTAATTGCTCAAACAGTTCTGCCTCTATTTTTTGTATTTTCTCCTCAGCACCCAGGATCTTAGTTTCATATTCCTTCAACTCTTCCGTAATATAACGCTCTGCATTTACTAAGGTTTGCTTTCTGATCCATTCAGCAGGAACTTTATCTTTATGCAAGTTTCTAACTTCGATGTAATACCCAAAAACATTATTAAAGGAAATTTTCAAAGAAGAAATACCTGTCAATTGAGACTCTCTTTTTTCAATTCCGTCTAAGAATTCCTTCCCAGAAGTTGAAATCGCGCGCAAATCATCCAATTCAGCATTAACCCCCTTCGCAATAGCATTTCCTTTAGCAATAGCGACCGGCGCATCTTGATTTAAGGTAGTTTTGATTTTCTCTCTCAATAAATCGCAGCTATGCAAACTGTCTCCAATAATCTTCACCGCTTCCTGCGGGCTTTCTAACGCCAATGTTTTTATAGGAATAATAGCGTCTAAGGATTCTTTCAAATAAACTACTTCACGCGGTGATACTTTTCCTGCCGCAATCTTAGAAATTAGACGCTCTAAGTCGGATATTTGCTTAATTTGATATTGCATTTTTTGCAACACTTCCTGATTTTCCTGCAAATAAGAAACAACCTTATGACGACTTTGTATTTTATTACTATCCTTTAAAGGCAGTGCCAACCAGCGTTTCAGCAAACGACCACCCATTGGCGAAAGCGTTTTATCGATAACATCCAGTAGTGTAACTGCATTTGGATTGTAACTATGGTACAATTCCAAATTGCGAATCGTAAATCGATCCATCCACACATAAGCATCTTCAGCAATTCTCTGAATCGCTGTGATATGCTGTACTCTATTATGTTGTGTTTCGGACAGGTAATATAAAATAGCTCCTGATGCTATAATTCCTTCCTTCAAATCCTCAATACCGAATCCCTTTAAAGAAACTGTTTGAAAATGCTTAGTCAGGATTTCGAATGCGTAGTCTTCTTTATAAATCCAATCTTCTAAATAAAAACAGTGGTAGTCATGTCCAAAATTTTCTTTGAAATCATTTTTATTGTTTTTTTGAATCAAAACCTCGCTAGGATTGAAGTTTTGCAATAGCTTGTCAATATATTCAGCATTTCCCTGAGCCGTAAGAAACTCCCCGGTTGAAACATCTAAAAAAGAAATTCCGATTGACTTATTAGCAAAAAAAACGGATGCTAAAAAATTATTTGTCTTTGAATGTAAAACCTCATCATTCATGGAGACTCCTGGAGTCACAAGCTCGGTCACCCCTCTTTTTACAATCGTCTTAGTCATTTTAGGATCTTCGAGTTGATCACAAATAGCGACACGAAGCCCTGCTTTTACTAATTTTGGCAAATAGGTATTAATAGAGTGATGAGGAAAACCAGCTAGTGCCGTCTCTGTTGCAGAACCTGCACCACGTTTTGTCAGGGTTATTCCCAATATTTTTGAAGCCCTGACAGCATCGTCTCCAAATGTCTCGTAAAAATCACCTACTCTGAACAATAAACAAGCATCGGGATACTTCCTTTTGATTTCATTATATTGCTTCATTAACGGTGTTTCCTTAACCTCTTTATCTTTAGATGCCAACTTATATTGTATTTAATTAATGTAAAATGTGACAGCGAATTTAAATATTTTATAGTGAATAACTATCACTTCAAAAATTAAAACCATTTTTAAGTAAAAATTAAGTAATTGGCATGATTTTTTCTTTAAATTTGTTCTACTAATCATTAAAACGAATAAAAATGAAGAAAATATTTTTACTTGCGATGCTAACTGTTCTTGGAGCAGCTACTTCTTGTGCTCAAGAAACTACAAAAAAAATAAAAGCAACCGCTGCTAAAGTTGCCAAAGTAGATGGAGCTGGGATGGTTTTTGTTTCTGAAACAATTGATTACGGAACAATTGCACACAATGCAGACGGAAAACGCGAATTTGTTTTCACTAACAATGGTACTAAACCTTTAATTATCACTAATACTCAAGGTTCATGTGGTTGTACTGTTCCTACGTCTCCAAAAGAGCCAATTGCTCCAGGAGCAAAAGGAATTATTGGTGTAAAATATGCAACGGACAGAGTTGGAGCCTTCACTAAAACAGTGACAGTAACTTCAAATGCTGACGGACAAGCAACTAAGATACTTACGATAAAAGGTGTTGTTTTAGGTGATGATGCTTCAAAAAGCTAAATTTTAATTACAGTATTATAAAAAAGCTTCCATAGTTCCGGAAGCTTTTTTTATTTGAATAAACTCCAAAATAATGAGGAAGCTAGAAAACAGCGAATTAGAAAGAAAATCCGTTGAAGATTTTAAAAGTTCAGAAAAGACATCTATTATTATTGTCTTAGATGACATCCGCAGTTTACACAACATTGGTTCAGTATTTAGAACTGCCGATGCTTTTTTAATTGAAAAAATATATTTGTGTGGTATCACTGCAACACCTCCAAATAAAGAAATTCACAAAACAGCACTTGGAGCTACCGAAACGGTAACCTGGGAACATAATACAAGTGTTCTTGAAGTAATTGAAAAGTTAAAAAAAGAAGCCGTTACTACACTCGCCATTGAGCAAGTGGAAAGCGCTATTTTTCTTCAGGATTTTGAAGTGGAGAAAAACAAAAAATATGCTTTGGTCTTTGGAAATGAAGTTCATGGTGTCTCTCAAGAAGCAGTTGCATTATGTGACGGATGTATCGAAATCCCACAATTAGGTACTAAACATTCTTTAAATATCTCGGTAAGCGCCGGGATTGTAGTTTGGGATTTATTTCAAAAAATGAATTGGCCGAAGTAACTATTGATTAAAAAATCAATACTTTTATCGCATGAGTAATTCTTTTTTTTCCAAAATAATTTTAGTGTCGTTGATTTTTATTTCAAATACGCATTATGCGGCAACTCCATTTAGTTTCATAAAAAAAGACAATCCTTTTTCTAATCACTACTATAAGAATAAGCCAACCCCTTCATTTGCGAATATCGCACCTGAAATTGTAGCAATCGGTAATCAAGTCTACTGCCCGCAAACCAATATTAAAATCGTGACTGATGTCACAATAACAGATCCAGACGACAGCGGTACCGATGCAATCTATATCCAAATATCTTCTGGTTATATAAACGGACAGGACATTATAGCACTGGCGGGGTCACACCCTACAATTACTTCGAGTTGGGATGCATCTGCAGGAAAACTAAAATTATTTAGTCCAACTGGCGCACAAGTAACCTACGCCGATTTTGTCGCTGCTATAAAAGATATTGAATATTACAATTTGTCAATTTCTCCATCTGGAATACGAAATTTCTCCATCAGCATAGGGCAGGCCAATTATCTCCCTAGCAACGGTCATTACTATCAGTTTATTCCAAGTATAGGTATTACTTGGACGGCGGCAAAAGTACTTGCCGAAAACACTCTTTATTATGGCTTACAAGGATACTTAGCTACCATAACTACTGCAGATGAAGCCAAAATATCAGGAGAACAAGCCTCAGGAGCTGGATGGATTGGAGGAAGCGATGCCGCAACTGAAGGTGTCTGGAAATGGGTAACAGGTCCTGAAGGACTTGCAAATGGTGGAAATGGAACAACTTTTTGGAATGGGCTTGTCAATGGTTTCGCAACACCTCCTAATAATTTTGCCTTTTGGAATACTGCCGAGCCAAATCAGTACGGTGGAGCTCAAGAAAATTATGCTCACATTACCGCAGCTGGTGTTGGTATTCCCGGTTCTTGGAATGACCTAACAAACACTGGTGATCCTACTGGAAATTATCAACCTAAGGGTTACATTGTTGAATATGGCGGAATGGCTGGAGATCCTGTTTTAAAAATAGCAGCTAGTACTACAATAACAATCCCCAAAGTAACAAGTACAATTGCAAACTCTCGATGTGGATCAGGGAGTATTACCTTACAAGCTACTGCCTCAAATGGAAATGTATATTGGTACACTACAAAAAC
This sequence comes from Flavobacterium gillisiae, assembly GCF_900107635.1. Taxonomy (GTDB): domain Bacteria; phylum Bacteroidota; class Bacteroidia; order Flavobacteriales; family Flavobacteriaceae; genus Flavobacterium; species Flavobacterium gillisiae. Next base: position 252,981 of record NZ_FNRD01000001.1, on the reverse strand, counting down.
AGGAGGCTCATCCATTTTTACAGGAAACACCTATACTACTCCAACAATCAACTCTACTACCTCTTATTATGTAGATGCTACAAATGGGAATTGTCCCACTACTCCTAGAATAGAAATTATTGCTACCATAAAACCATCGCCTACAATTACAGCAACCACTCCAGGTTCAGTCTGCGTTTCTGGAACTGCAACTTTAGGAGCAGCAGCCTCCGCAGGAACGGTCAATTGGTATAACGTTTCCACTAACGGAACAGCTTTGGCCACAGGAACAACGTTCACAACTCCTAGCATCTCCACCACAACAACCTATTACGTTGAAGCTATTGCAAATGGATGTACAACTCCATCACGAACTGCCATTACCGCTACAGTTAATAATGCTCCCACAATTATAGCAACAGCTGCGGGATCTCGTTGTGGTTCTGGGTCAGTAATTCTAGACGCAACTCCTTCGGCGGGAAATGTAAAATGGTATGATGTTGCCACTGGAAGCTCGCCATTATTTACTGGAAATTCATTTTCGAGCCCAAGTATCAACAACACAACAACGTATTACGCCGAAGCGATTTTAAACGGGTGTCCTAGCTCAAGAATCCCTGTAACAGCTACCGTATACCCAATAAATACTTCAACGGAAGAAATTATTTTATGTCAAGGTCAAACCACAATATTAGATGCTTCAATACCAAATATGCTCTATTTATGGTCACCTGGAGGAGAAACCACTCAAACTATTGTAGTTTCAACAATAGGCAATTACAGCGTGACAATTAGTTCTCCTACAGTTATTTCTTGTGACTCGAAAAAGAACATTAGTGTAATAGAGCATCCCCAACCTCTCATCAACTCAATTACTGTAGACGAAAATTCAATCGTCATACAACTCGAAAACCCTGAAAGCTATTTTGAATACTCGATAAACGGCGTAGATTTCCAAGCTTTAAATCAATTCACCTATATCCCTACTGGTCAATACACTGCTTTCGTAAGAGACAACAACGGTTGTAACTTAGTAACGCAACAATTTACCATCTTTACTATTCCTAAATTTTTCACACCTAATAATGACGGTTTCAACGATGTGTGGAAAATAAAAGAGATGGGCGACTATCCTAATTCAAGTGCTCAAATTTTTGATCGATATGGTAAATTAATAATAGAATTAAACGCTGCCAATTATAGTTGGGATGGAAAATTCAATAGTAAAAATTTACCCGCAGATGATTATTGGTACCACTTAAAACTAGACAATACCAAGCCCGGAATACGAGGTCATTTTACATTAAAGAGATAAACTACCCCGCAATTTTCTTTCTAATTTCTTCTAAAATATAAAGATAATCTTCTTGATTTTTTACGAAATCTTTATCGGAAACATCAATAATCAAAACATTCAATTCCGTCTGTGACTTAATATAATCTAAGTAGCCGCTATTAATTTTGTCCAAATAATCCGCTGGAATTTTTTGTTCGTAGCTTCTGCCTCTTTTCTTTATATTTTGCAAAAGGCGTTCTGAATTTTGATATAAATAAATATACAAGTCCGGCTTAGGCATTTCCCTGTAAACAATATCGAACAGATTGCGATACAGCCTGTATTCATCTTCTGCTAACGTTATTTTAGCAAAAATCAATGATTTAAAAATATGATAATCTGCTACTATAAAATCTTTAAACAAATCAAATTGCGCTAGATCATCTGATAATTGCTGATACCTATCGGCCAAAAAAGACATCTCAAGCGGAAAAGCATAACGATTTTGATCTTTATAGAACTTTGGCAGAAAGGGATTGTCTGCAAAGCGCTCTAGCACCGTTTTAGCATTAAAATCTTCGGCAATTTTAGTCGCTAAAGTTGTTTTTCCTGCTCCAATATTCCCTTCTAAAGCAACATAATTGAATTGCTCCAATGCAATACTTTGCAATGGACTTTCTACTGTTTCTATTGCTTCACACGCACTCTGATCTGAAGAAATATCTACCAATTCTGAAATATTCTTTTTCAAAATAGGATGCTTCCAATCTAAATTTAAATCATGAATCGGCAACAAGACGAATTTTCTGTCTTGCATCAATGGGTGCGGGATTTGTAGCTTTTCGGAATCAATTATTTGTTCATCATAAGCAATCAAGTCAATATCGATAAGTCGAGATTGATATCCTTTTTTATCATTGCGAATACGCCCCAATTTCTTTTCAATCTTTAGGGCTTGAGTAAGAATCTTATGCGCCGAAGTAAAAGTGTGTAAAACTAACGCACAATTATAGAAAGCGTCACTATCAAAACCCCAAGATGGAGTTTCATATATTTTGGAGACTTTAATTACCGTACCAATTTCTTGATGGATCAATTCTATACATTGCTTCACGTTTTCAAGCCGATCCCCTTGATTACTGCCTATAGATAAAATAACTTGATGTTGTGATTTCATATTAGGCACAAATTAACTAAAAGAATTTTAGAATTAGCGATATATTTGTACAAAGTGTATGTGCTAATTTCAGTTTTTCTAAATGTAAATCTGTAACGATTCTACATTTTTCGCTACTAATAAATAAAAATATAATTATGAAGTTTTTAGGAAATGTATTGGCGACCATTATCGGTCTATTTATTTTTTTTATGTTGTTCTTTTTTGGAATACTAATTATCGGAGCAGTCTTTGGTGGTGATTCCGAAACGATAAAAGTCAAAAATAATTCTGTAATCGAATTAAATCTCGAAGATATCAAGTATGATTACGCCGGAAAATATGAAGATCCTTGGATCACTATTTTTGCCGATAAAAAAAGCGTTGGACTAAGCGATGTTATAAAAGCGATAGAAGAGGCTAAAACAGACGATGATATTAAAGGTATATCCATCTTAAATAATCAATCTACCTTAGGAATGGCCCAAAGCAAAGCTTTGAGAGATGAATTAGAAAGTTTTAAAAAATCAGGGAAGTTTGTCATGGCTTATGCCAATTCCTACACCCAAAAAGAATATTATCTGAATTCAGTTGCTAGCCCTATCTATATAAATCCTGTAGGAGATATGGATTTCAAAGGATTGTCTGCTGAACTGATGTTTTTCAAGGACCTTCAGGAAAAAACTGGAGTAAAAATGGAAGTGATACGCCACGGAAAATACAAAAGTGCCGTAGAACCTTTCCTTGAAAATGAAATGAGTGATGCCAATAGAGAACAAGTCACCGCACTGTTAAATTCTGTTTGGAATTCAGTTACAGCCGATATTTCGAAAAGTAGAAATGTCTCAGTTGATAAACTTAATGAAATTGCAAATGGTCTTCTTGCTCGAACTCCAGAAATGGCGAAAGAGCAAAAACTAGTCGATATTATAGCCTATGAAGATGTCTATCATGATGCTATCAGAAAAGCGTTAAAAGTGGAGAAAGACGAAGATTACAACAAAGTAAGCATCTTTGACTACACAAAAAAGATGACTACCACTGGCATAAGTACAGATTCAAAAAATCAAATTGCCGTTATCTATGCACAGGGAGAAATTCAAAGTGGTGAAGGCGATGTCAACACTATAGGAGAAGGATCGATGCGTCGCTCTTTGCAGGAAGCAAGAAAAAACAAAGATGTAAAAGCGATTGTACTTCGTATTGACAGTCCTGGAGGAAGCGCACTTACATCAGATCTAATTTGGAGAGAAATAGAACTTACTAAAAAAGTAAAACCTATAGTTGTATCTATGGGTAATTATGCTGCTTCGGGAGGGTATTATATTGCTTGTAATGCCAATACTATTTTTGCACAAAACAACACTATCACCGGTTCTATAGGTGTTTTTGGAATATTACCAAACTTTAGTCAATTGACAACAAAACTTGGTATCCATACACAGCAGGTAAAAACACATGAAAATTCTGCTAACTATAGCCCATTTGTTCCATTGGACGAAAAATTTAAAGCGGTAACTCTGGAAGGTGTAGAACATATTTACAAAACATTTGTAACTCATGTAGCTGAAGGTCGAAAAATGACTTTTGCGCAAGTAGACTCCATTGCGCAAGGAAGAGTTTGGGCAGGTTCAGAAGCTATTAAACTTGGTCTCGTTGATAAAATTGGAGGTCTTGACGATGCAATACGCGAAGCAGCAGTTTTAGCAAAAGTAAAAAGCTACAAAACACAGAACTATCCTGAATACAAAAAAGATTTAAATGATCTTTTTGCCGGCTTCCCTTTTTCACAATCCAAAGAGAACTTTATAAAAGAAGAAATTGGAGAAGAAAACTACAAAATATTACAAGAAATAAAAAAGATAAAATCTCAAAAAGGAGTCCAAATGGCAATGCCATTTGAAATAAACATTCAATAAGGTAAGATAGCTTTAAAAACTAAATCCGTTTGATCTCTTTTCAAACGGATTTTTTTATGCTTTTACCAATTAGTATTTTTATAGAATTTGTCAGTTCTTATATAATGAAAAAGGAGTAATACATTATTTATGAAAACTTTAAAGTATCTCTAATTCATAAAATGTTATTTTTGTAAATAAAGTACGGCAACATATTTGCTATATCACCTAAAAATAAAACATCTAAAAACATATGCTAAGTAAAATTTTAAAAATAATCGGAAGTATATTTGTTCTCCTTGCGGTAACTTTATTTGCAGTTCCTTATTTTTTCAAGGATCAAATAAAAGCTAAAATTACAGAAGCGATAAATAAAAAAGTAGATGCAAAAGTCAGTTTTGAAGATGCTGATTTGAGTCTCTTTAAAAATTTCCCCAATGCTAATGTTACTTTGTACAAATTGAACATTATTAACAAAGCGCCTTTTGAAGGCGATACATTAGCGTCAATAGGAGAAATAGATTTAAAGATGTCTATTAAGGAACTTTTTAAAGGAAAAGACGAAGCCATGGATATTCAAGGAATAGCTACAAAAAATGGTATGATAAACATTATATTCAACAAGGACGGAATTGGAAATTATGACATTGCCATAAAAAATGATGAAGCTAGTACTGCGAGTAAACCGTTGACGCTAAACATTCAAAAGTATGAGCTTGAAAACTTCAAGTTCAAGTACTTTGACGAAAGCTCCAAAATAAAAATGGTGATTGACAGTATAAACCATGAAGGAACTGGTGACTTTGCAGCCTCAAAATTGGATTTGGTTACAAAATCTACCGCAAAAATGACCCTTGACATGGATAAGGTCAACTATATGCAAAATGTTTCCTTGACATTAGACGCCGTTTTAGGGATAGATTTAGAAAATAGCAAATATACTTTCAAAGAAAACAAAGCATTAATCAATCAATTGCCGTTAGAATTTGATGGGTTTATTCAACTCGTTGATGCTGGTCAGGAATATGATTTAAAATTCAAAACACCTACATCCTCCTTTAAAAATTTCCTTGGAATTATCCCCGCAGTATACGCTGCAAATTTAGATAATGTAAAGACAACAGGTGATTTCACTGTGGTTGGTTTTGCAAAAGGATTGTATTCAGATACAACGGTACCAAAATTCAATATCGACATCGCTTCAAACAATGCTTCTGTTCAGTATCCTGATTTACCAAAATCAATTCAAAATATCATAATCGACAGTAAAATTATAAATGAAACTGGAATTTTAAACGACACCTATATCAATCTTGACAAACTGTCTTTTAGAATAGATCAAGATGTTTTTAATGCGAAAGCAAACATTAAAAATGTTACTAAAAATGCACTTGTCGATGCTGTATTAAAGGGAACAATCAACCTAGCAAATGTATCAAAAGCTTATCCTATAAAATTAGAAAAGCCATTAACTGGAGTTTTAAAAGCGGATGTAACTACTAAATTTGACATGTTGTCTGTGGAGAAAAGCCAATATGAGAATATCAAGAATGCAGGTACCATGAGTTTATCTGGTTTTAAATATGCAGATGAAAATGGTAAAACAATGAACATTAGCAACGCCTTGATTCAGTTTAACCCTAGTCAGGTAAATTTAAAGCAATTTGACGCTACAACAGGAAAAAGTGACTTAAGTGTTACTGGAATTTTAGAAAACTTTTATGGCTTTATTTTTAAGAACCAAGAGTTGAAAGGAAATTTCAATCTGAATTCAAATCAGTTAGACGTTAGCGATTTCATGACTACAGCAGAAGCTGGTAAAGCGGACACAAAAACAGAAGCGATGAAAATCCCTGCCTTTTTAAATGCCTCTCTTACCGCCAAAGCTAATACGGTATTGTATGATAATTTAACATTGAAAGACGTATCTGGAAAATTGATTATTAAGGACGAGAAGCTAACAATGGAAAACATAAAAACGTCTGTTTTCGATGGAGTCATCGGCTTAAATGGAACTGTTTCTACAAAAGAAAAAGTACCTACTTTCAACATGGACCTTTCGCTGAAGCAAGTGGATATTGCAAAGTCATTTACCCAATTGGATATGTTGAAAAAACTGGCTCCTATAGCAGGAATTATCAATGGTAAATTAAATTCCACAATCAAACTGAACGGAAATCTTGACGCCACTGCCATGAGACCTGATTTAAAAACATTAACGGGGGATTTATTGGGACAACTACTTTCGACAACTCTAAATTCTACCAATTCCACTTTATTGACTGCATTAGGTTCTAATTTAAAATTCATTGACGTTAGTAAAATCGATTTAAATGATCTAAAAGCGGCTATTACTTTTAAGGACGGAGTGGTAAGCGTAAAACCTTTTAACATCAATTATAAAGATATTAAAGCAACTATAGGAGGAACGCATGGTTTTGACCAAACTATGAACTACAATATCAAATTTGATGTACCTGCTAAATATTTAGGAACAGAAGCCAATGCGCTAATCGCAAGACTGACTCCGGCAGAAGCAGCTAAATTAGAGAACATTCCAGTTAATGCTTCATTGACCGGGAATTTTACTAGTCCGAAAATATCTACTGATATTAAAACTGCAGTAACCAATCTGACCAATCAATTGGTACAGCAACAGAAAGAGCGATTATTAACTCAAGGGAATTCTGCTTTAAGTGATTTTATCACTAAAAACAAAAAACCAACCGACACGACACAAACGGTAATTCCAGCCACAAAGGAAGCTGTTAAAGTGCAAGCGCAAGAACAAATTAAAACGAAAGCAACTAATTTGCTGAATGGCTTATTAAAGCAACCTAAAAAAGCAGAGGAAGAACCAAAAACCCCATAAATTATTTCTAAAAAAAGGCCCGAAGGTAAACTTTCGGGCCTTTTTTCATTACACTGTAACCGTTACAACGTATCCCTCGGAGCTACGGATGTTAAAAACGGTGCCATCTTCAAATAAAAGATACTGCCCTTTTATTCCAGTTAATTTCCCCGTGAAATTGGGCGTCTTTTCTAAACTTAAACTTTTTACTTTTGTTGGGTATTCCAACACTGGATAATGCATTTCGTATAAATCATTTTTATTCAAAAAGAAATACTCCTGTACTTCTGACGGAATTAAATTTTCAAGTTTTAATCTTTCAGCTACTAAATCAACGTGTTCTACGTTATTGGTTAACATCTTACGCCAGTTGGTTTTATCAGCATAATGATTTTTTAATGCTACCTCTGTGATTCCTGCTAAATAGCGATTAGGCACTTCCACAATAGAGATAGCTTCATTTGCGCCTTGATCAATCCATCGCGTAGGCACCTGTGTTTTCCGAGTCACCCCTACTTTGACCTCACTAGACAGGGCTAAATAAACAATATGAGGTTGTAGTTGCACTTTTTCCTCATACCCTAAATCTCTATCTTGGATCCCGAGATGAGCAGTACTCAGCTCCGGTTTCATAATCCAATCCCCGACTGCCGCACTCGAATAAAAACAATCGTAACAAAATCCCTGACGGAATATTTTTTTCTTCTTTTTACAATTCAAACATTGGTATCCCACGAAATTGATTTCAAGGTTTTTATCCAATAATTGATTCACATTTAAAAAACTGTCTTCAAAAACTAAATAATATTGAATTGGATTCCCGAATTCAGTTTGCATTTTAGTAAGTACTCCTTCGTATTGCATAAGTTTGATTGTGGATTATATTTTTTATCTTTAATAGATGGATTTTTTAGAACTGCCTATTTCATAGCTTGAAATGATAGGCAATCGTTAGGAATTCTATAATTTTTTACTATTTTTGATAACGTTGTAAAGTTAGTATTTGTTATTTGATATTCAAATGCTAATTCTAAAAAGCCAATCCTAAAACCCAACCTTTAAAAATGCCAATTCAATTAATAAATTCATTTGCCTCTTGGGTTCTAAAACAACGAATCCATCAGATTGAACTTTTCCTGAAATACCCAAATGAGGTACAGGATGAGTTACTTATGAACTTAATTCAATCTGCAAAAAATACAGGGCTAGGTAAGGAATATGACTATGCTTCCATAAATTCCTACGCTACTTTTGCCGAAAGGATTCCTATCAGTACGTATGAAGAATTTCAACCCTTGATCGAACGCACCCGCAACGGGGAACAAAATCTATTTTGGGAAACCCCTATTAAATGGTTTGCAAAATCAAGCGGAACGACTAATGCCAAAAGCAAATTTATTCCGGTAAGCCCAGAGGCTCTGGAAGATTGTCATTATAAAGGAAGTAAGGATTTACTGTGCATGTATTTGAACAATAATGAAAACTCCGAACTCTTTACAGGTAAAAGTCTTCGTTTGGGAGGTAGCTCTCAAATATACGAGGACAACAATACTTTCTTTGGTGATTTATCTGCGATTCTAATTGAGAACATGCCTATTTGGGCTGAATTCAGCAGCACACCGAGTAATAGGATTTCACTCATGAGTGAATGGGAATCAAAAATTGCCGCTATTATTAATGAAACCAAAAAAGAAAATGTAACCAGTTTTGCCGGAGTCCCTTCCTGGATGTTAGTTTTAATGAATAAAATGCTCGAGGAAACGGGAAAAGGAAACCTGCTTGAAATTTGGCCAAACCTCGAAGTTTATTTCCATGGCGGTGTGAATTTTGAACCGTACCGCGAACAATACCAAAAAATACTCCCTAAAAAGGATTTTAAATATTACGAAATATACAATGCTTCCGAAGGATTTTTCGCCATTCAGGACCTCAATAATTCTAGTGATCTATTGTTAATGCTTGATTACGGAATCTTCTATGAATTTATCCCAATGGATACTTTTGGAACACCTAATCAAAAGGCGGTTCGTTTAGCTGATGTAGAAATTTTTAAAAATTATGCGATTGTCATCACGACTAATTCTGGTTTATGGCGTTATCTGATTGGTGACACAGTTCGCTTCACTTCTTTAAGCCCTTACCGCATTCGAGTGACAGGAAGAACAAAACACCACATCAACGTATTTGGAGAAGAGTTAATGGTCGAAAATACAGATGTGGCTATTGCCAAAGCCTGTAAAATGACCCAGAACGAAGTCGTAGATTACACCGTTGCCCCGGTTTTCATGATTGACAAAGAAAAAGGAGCACATGAATGGATGATTGAATTTAAAGAAGTGCCAAAATGCATTGACACTTTCCGAAATATATTAGACGAAACATTACAAAACCTAAATTCTGATTACGAGGCCAAACGTCGCAATAACATGACCTTAAATCCGTTAATTATTAATGTAGCCCGCAAGAATTTGTTTTACGACTGGCTAAAGGAAAAAGATAAATTGGGCGGACAACATAAAATTCCAAGATTATCTAACCAAAGAGATTATTTGGAACAATTAAAAAATATGCAGGTTAAAATATTATGCTAAAGAATGATGAGAAAATTATTTTACATCTTAACAGCACTACTTCTCCTCAGTTCCTGTGGACCGCACCGCATGGGTTGTGGCGCACGCGGAATTTGCAACAGTCCACAACAATTAGAATTGGCACAGCCTGAAAAGAGCATACCCATTAAAAATGTCGGATAATAATACAAGCTAAAAACAGCAATAAAATAAATAAGTCCTGTGTCATTTTATAACGACATGGGACTTATTTATTTTATATCCTTCCGATTACGAAGGAAATATTCAAAAATAACAACGGACAAATTCGCCTAATTGACAAACTGAATCCGTCTACTACCCTTCATTTACAGTCAATCGTAAAAAAGTAAAAAATAGACTAAGTTTGCAACTTCAATATCTCGTTGAAAAGATTTCTCTAATTAGAAAAACTCTCAAATCCTATCTTTTAAATACTATAACAATGGCCAAAAAAATTATTGGTATTCACGAAAAACCTTCCATACTGGAAAGCATACCTCTTAGTTTTCAGCATCTTACCGCCATGTTTGGCGCAACAATATTAGTTCCGATTTTATTAGGTGTCGACCCCGCTATTGCCTTGTTGATGAACGGAATTGGAACTTTAATTTATACTTGGGTAACCAAAGGTGGTATTCCAGCTTACTTGGGATCGAGTTTTGCCTTTATTGCACCCGCTTCTCTAATCATCAGTAGCTACGGTGGTTTTGGACACGCGCAATCTGGATTTATATTTTTCGGGTTGTTTTTTGTCGCTATCTCTTTTGTTGTGAAAAAATGGGGTATAAAATGGATTGACGTAGTAATGCCTCCAGCAGTAATGGGTGCAGTCGTTGCTATCATCGGTTTAGAATTAGCTCCCGTTGCGGCGCAGCAAGCGGGACTTGCACCATGGTCAACGGACATAGGCAGCGTTGTTGCCCCTTTTGTCTCCGATAGTACTGTGATACTGGTTTCAATGTTTACTTTGGGCATCGGGATTATAGGAACTGTACTATTCCGAGGTTTTATGCAAGTGATTCCAATTCTCTTTGCCGTGGTTGCAGGCTATTTTCTGGCGCTCTTTATGGGGTTAGTAGATACTGCCAAAATCAGTGAAGCAGCCTGGTTTGCGCTACCTAAATTTCAAGCTCCGGTTTATGATATAAATGCCATCATTATTATTGCTCCTGCCTGTATTGTGGTGTTAGCCGAACACATAAGCCATTTGATCGTAACTGGCAAAATCACCAACACTGATTTAATGGAAAACCCAGGTCTTCACCGATCACTACTCGGCGATGGAATCAGTAATGTTTTATCTGGTATGGTGGGCTCACCTCCCAATACTACTTATGGTGAAAACATAGGCGTCATGGCCATCACTGGCGTGTATTCCGTTTGGGTAATTCGTGGAGCCGCACTTTTGGCAATCGCTTTTTCGGTTGTCGGGAAAATTTCTGCCGCTATATCTAGCATTCCAACTCCAGTAATGGGCGGAATCACCATGTTGCTGTATGGCGTAATTGCAGTACAAGGTTTGAGAATGTTTGTGGAACAAAAAGTCGATTTCAGCAAAAGTCGAAATATGGTTTTAGGTGCTATTACATTTATTATCGGTGTCAGCGGCGCCAGAATAACTCTTGGAACTGTTCAACTAAAAGGGATGGCTTTTGCGGCTATTGTTGGTGTGTTGCTGTCATTAATCTTCTGGCTATTAGATAAGGTTAGCGTAATGAACGAAGAGGCTTAATGAATTGCTTTGTTTTTTATGTCCTAGAAAGTCAAAATCCATGTACTTCACAAGTTTGTTACCTTCGCATAGAACCAACGTACTTCAACAAATAGAACCAAACTAAAACAAGAAAACCACTCAAATTGAGTGGTTTTCTGTTTTTATAAAAGTATGTGAATATGATTAATCACATAGTTACATTTCCATCATATCAATATGCCTGTCGTGGTATCCTAACAAGTATAAAACACCGTCTAAGCCTAAGCTGGAAATAGAGCTTTCTGCACTTTCTTTAACTGTAAGTTTTGCATGAAAAGCAATTCCTAAACCAGCTAAATTCAACATTGGTAAATCGTTAGCACCATCGCCAACAGCAATCGTTTGGTTGATGTGAATACCTTCTTTTTCTGCAATCGCTCTTAAGTATTCAGCTTTTTTTGCGCCATCAACGATTTCGCCTAGATACTTACCAGTTAATTTACCATCTACAATTTCTAATTCATTGGCATGAACATAATCAATCCCCAATTCTTTTTGCAGGTATTTACCAAAGAAGGTAAATCCTCCCGATAAAATAGCTGTTTTATATCCGTAATATTTCAAGGCTTTCATCAAGCGATGCGCTCCTTTTGTAATCGGCAAATTTTCAGCGACACCTTGCAGTACTTCTTCGCTTAAGCCTTCTAACAAAGCCATACGTTGTTTAAAGCTTTCTTTAAAATCAATTTCGCCATTCATCGCCGCTTCTGTAATCGCTCTTACCTGCTCTCCTACACCAGCTAGATCAGCTAATTCATCAATTACTTCGGTTTGAATCAGAGTCGAGTCCATATCAAAACAAACCAAACGTCTGTTTCTTCTAAACATATTGTCCTCTTGAAAAGAAATATCCACATCCATAGTTCTGGAGATTTCCATAAAACTGGCCGTCATTAAGGCCTTGTTTTCCATAATACCTGACACAGATAACTGCACACAAGAACGAGGATATTCTTCTTTAACAACAATAGAAGCTCTACTGGTTAATCTTTTTATCGAATCAATATTCAAATGTTGGTCGGACATTATTTTAGTCACTGCAGCAATTTGCTTTGCAGCCAATGTTTCTCCCAGAATATTAATGATATACCGTTGTTTGGATTGTGTTTTCACCCAGCTTTCGTAATCCTCAATAGTAATGGGAACGAACTTTACTTTAATCCCTAATTCATATCCTTTAAACAACAAGTCTTTTAAAACGGGAGCAGAAGTAGAACCCGCTTCAATTTCGAATAAAATCCCTAAAGACAGTGTTTCGTGAATATCAGCTTGTCCAATGTCTAAAACAATTGCATTATAGTTAGCCAATACTGCTGTTAATCCAGCTGTAACACCTGGTTTATCCTGTCCAGAAACTTTTAATAAAATAATCTCTTTGTCTTCTGTTGCCATTTTATATCTCTATTGATTTAGAAGTAACAAAAATCGGTAATCTATTTGTTTATAAAAAAGAATCCCCTTCCTTTTTTCAAACAATAACAAATAGTTCAAATTACCCACAAAAAAACCCGCTCAATTGAATGAACGGGCTATTGTTTTTGAGAAAAATGTAATTTCTATGACGCAATTTCTAATCGCTTCAATAAATTCTTATTTAAAGTTTCTATCGCATAGTTCTTATCAATTTCTAATACTTTAGTATCTGAACTTGGTAATTCATACATGGCATCTGTTAAAACCGCCTCGCATAACGAACGCAATCCACGAGCTCCTAATTTGTATTCTAATGCTTTATCAACAATAAAATCTAAAGCTTCGTCAGTGATAGAAAATTCAACCTCATCCATTAAAAACAATTTTTGATATTGTTTGATTAACGCATTTTTAGGCTGAGTCAAAATTGCACGAAGGGTTTCTCTGTCTAAAGGATCCATGTGTGTCAATACCGGCAAACGACCAATGATCTCCGGAATCAATCCGAAATCTTTGATGTCTTTAGGAATGATATATTGCAATAAATTCTCTTTGTCAATATTATCCACATTTTTTGATGTCGAATATCCTACTGCCTGACGATTCAATCTTTTAGAAATAATTCTTTCGATTCCGTCAAAAGCACCACCGGCGATAAACAAGATATTTTGAGTATTTACCTCAACAAATTTTTGGTCTGGGTGCTTACGTCCTCCTTTAGGTGGTACGTTTACAACCGTTCCTTCTAATAATTTCAATAATGCTTGTTGCACTCCTTCACCAGAAACATCACGTGTAATAGATGGGTTGTCACTCTTACGAGCAATTTTGTCTATTTCGTCGATAAAAACGATTCCGCGTTCTGCTTTGGCAACATCATAATCAGCAGCTTGAAGCAAACGTGTCAAGATACTCTCAACGTCTTCCCCTACATAACCTGCTTCTGTCAATACAGTCGCATCAACAATAGCCAAAGGAACGTCAAGCATTTTAGCTATGGTTTTAGCTACTAATGTTTTACCAGTTCCGGTTTGTCCCACCATGATGATGTTACTTTTTTCAATCTCTACCTCATCGTCTAGCTGCTGTTGCATTAAACGTTTGTAGTGATTGTAAACCGCAACCGACATTACTTTTTTAGTTTGGTCTTGTCCGATTACATATTGATCTAAGAACGCTCTAATTTCTTTTGGTTTCTTTAAAATAAGATCCCCAACTAATTTTGAACTTCCACTAGATTTCAATTCTTCTAAAACAATTCCATGTGCCTGCTCAATACATTTATCGCATATGTGCGCATCAATTCCAGCAATCAATAAATTGGTGTCTGGTTTTTTCCTTCCGCAAAATGAGCATTCTAATTTTTCTTTCGCCATTTTTTATTGTTTAAAGTTTAAGCGTTTAAAGTTACCGTGGCAACCTTAAACTTTAAACTTGTAACTATTTTATTATCCTCTTCTTAAAACTTCATCAATCATTCCGTATTCTTTTGCTTCATCAGCAATCATCCAATAGTCACGTTCGCTATCGTTATGTACTTTTTCAAATGTTTGTCCTGAGTGGTGAGAGATAATTTTATACAACTCATCTTTCAGTTTCAACATTTCTCTTAAGTTGATTTCCATATCAGTTGCAACACCTTGTGCTCCTCCAGATGGTTGGTGAATCATTACTCTTGAGTGTGGCAATGCTGAACGTTTTCCCTCAGCACCTGCGCATAATAGAACCGCTCCCATAGAAGCTGCCATACCTGTACAAATTGTAGCAACGTCTGGCTTGATGTATTGCATCGTGTCATAAATTCCTAATCCTGCATAAACACTTCCTCCAGGAGAATTCAAATAAATTTGAATGTCCTTAGAAGCATCAGCGCTTTCTAAGAATAATAATTGTGCTTGAACGATATTTGCAATTTGGTCATCGATTCCTGTTCCTAGGAAAATAATTCTGTCCATCATCAATCTCGAGAAAACATCTAATTGAGAGATATTCAATTGACGTTCTTCGATGATATATGGAGTCATATTAGTAGGATTCATTGCTGCAACGATTTTATCGTAATACATGGCATTTACCCCGTGGTCCTTTGTAGCAAACTTTTTAAATTCTTTACCGTAGTTCATATTTTATTTGTTCTAAGTTTTACGTTATATCTGTAGCCTTCTTTAATGCAAAGGTCATACCTCTTTATAAATGATGTCAAACTGTCTTATTTTTAGCCCAGGTAGCAGTGAAAAGCTTTTTGAATTCCG
The DNA here is from genome assembly GCF_900107635.1 of Flavobacterium gillisiae. Classification (GTDB taxonomy): domain Bacteria; phylum Bacteroidota; class Bacteroidia; order Flavobacteriales; family Flavobacteriaceae; genus Flavobacterium; species Flavobacterium gillisiae. The sequence continues at coordinate 237,812 of NZ_FNRD01000001.1, read as the reverse complement.
GTTTTTAGTTTTTTTATTCTTGTAAAGCGACCAAAGGAAGCTCTTGCAAGAATTTTAAAAAACTAAAGCGGAAGAAAAAACTTGTAACGCATAACTGGATTAGCTCCCCAAATTAATTGAAATAAAAGAGCGCCAAAAAGAATTTTCCTTTGACGCTCAAATATACTTAATTTTTTAGAAATTATTCTCCGTAAGACGCAGCAATAAATTCGTCGTAAGTAACTTCTTTAGTTGTTGGATTTGCTTTTTCTTTAAACAATTCTAACAATTTCTCAGCTACAACTTGATCAGAAAGTCTTTTTACTTCGTCTTGGTTAGACAATACTCTAGCAACAATTCCTTGAACTTCTTCGTCCGTAGGATTTGTTTGTCCGTATTGTGCCATTTGTTGACGGATATTTTTTGTAGTGAAAGTTTTCAAGTCTTCAAAAGTGATTTTGATGTCAGATTGAGCCATTGCTCTACCTTCGATCAATTGAAAACGCAATCCTTTTTCAGAACGTGCATATTCAACCTCAGCTTCTTCAGGAGTTAATTTTTTCTCTCCTACAGTTTGCAACCATTTTTTAAGAAATGCTGAAGGCAAATCGAATTTTGTGCTTTCGATTAAGAACTCAGTAACATCTCCTAATAATTTTTGGTCTGCTTGAGTTGCAAATTGAGTTTCAGCATCTTCTTTGATCTTAGCTTTCAATTCGTCAAGAGAAGCTACTGCTCCTTCTCCGAAAAGTTTATCAAACAACTCTTGGTTTAATTCAGCCAATTCTGTTGTGTTGATTGCTTCGATTGTAAAATCTACATCTACAGCAAGTGTGTGAACGTCATCATGACCTACTTTCATCACGTCCATCAATTGATGAGCGTCTTCAAATAAACCGTTAGTGTTTACAGTAACAACGTCACCTACTTTTTTCCCGATGAATTTATCAGCAGTCGCTTTGTCTTTGAAAATATCCAAAGAAACAGTCGTTCCGCTATTGATTCCTTTTTCTTCGTTTGAGAAAGTTCCAGTTAAATCAGAACCTGCTACAACTACTTCTTGAGGAACTGCAGTACCAAATTGTTTTTGGATGCGCTCTACTTGACCGTCGATTAATTTAGCATCAGCAGAAACTACATATTTCACAATGTCGTTTTTAGCCTCTAAGTCTAAAGTAAAATCAGGAACTAATCCAATTTCGTACTCAAAAACCAATTCTTCCGCATCCCAAGAAAAATCTTCGTTTACTTTAGGAAGCGCAGAACCTAAAAGGTTTAATCTTTCTGATTGTAAAAAACGCTCTAAAGCTAAATCAACCACTTTAGTAACTTCTTCTACTTTTATGGCGCGACCGTATTGTTTTTCAACAAGATCTTTAGGCACAGCCCCTTTTCTAAATCCTTTAACGGTAGCCAAAGGCATTTTTTCGTTTATTCTTTTTGCTACTTGACCTTTGTAATCCATGTGTACAACTGTAATTACAATCGTCTCGTTTACAGCGTCTATTGCTACTCTTTTGATATCCATCTTCTTCTTTACTTTACATTATAAATTCAGAGTGCAAAATTATAAAATTTTTCGAAGCCAAACAAACTTTTTACCACCGAACCTTCAGTGCGAATTTTCATGGTGTTTTACCGTTTAAAATCAAGGGCGTTTTGATTGTTTTGGGCGTGTCCTCGTTGCAGTACGACTAGCGGTAGCGACAAGTTTATCCTGCAACGAGGTCAGGCTGTTCGTTGCAATCTTTTTTATCATTCTGCTATCGCTCCATGACATAAAAGGATTTTCACTACCATCCTTCACGCGGGACATAGACACAATTACGTTTGTGTTTTAGAGATTATTTGTAAGAATATTTTATATATTTGGATATAAAACTAAACGTTCAGTAATCTACCTAATTAGGGTTAGACAAACTCAACAAAAGAGTAAAAAACTAAATGTATAAAAAATATAGTTCATTAATTATAAATGACTTATGACAAAAAAGGAATATATTAAACACATTGGGCTCGATGAGAACCCATTCCAATACACAAACGCTGATAAAGAAACCAATTTAATTGATCAATATTTCATCTATCCAGATTACTTTGAAGACGTTTGGGGTGACCCAGCAGCACCAGTTTCCAACATAGTTTATGCCCCACGTGGCGGTGGAAAAACAGCTCAAAGGCTAATGATTGAAAAAAGGGCTGAAAAATATGATGAAATCCTGACTATAACATATACTGACCATGATTTATCAGGCTTTAAATCTATTAATGAAATCGGCTTGTCGTATCACTTAGAATATTTAAATAGACTAATGCTTTTGTCATTCTTCAATCGCTTACACACTATGAATGACTTTCAATACACCTCTGAATTCAGTTTTAGCGAAAGACAATTTATCTATAAGTTATGTAGAATATACCTTTTTGAAACACCTGCCTCGTTTCCAAAACAAGCTATTGCTTCACTGAAAACTGCTGAAGATCACGCTTTAGACATCTGGAATAAATTCAAAGAACCTATTGCCAATGTGATTAAAGCAATATCAAAAGCGAAGGGAGCAGAAATCGATATTTCAAAAATTGATTTAGACAAAAAGCTACAGATGTCGCATAAAGATAATTTCATTAATATTAAAGAGTTTCTAAATCGATTAGGACTATCAACTATATACATTCTGGTCGATAAAGTTGACGAACAAAGCTTAACGGGAAATGACCCGAAAGCAAGCTACGCATTTATCTCTGAACTCATAAAAGATTTAGAATTATTAGAAACAGACGGAATGGGGTTTAAGTTCTTCTTGTGGGACGCTCTGAAACCTTTTTGTACTAAAGACGCACGACCAGATAGAATATTCGCTTTCACCTTAAAATGGGAATTCTCTCAGATTAGAACAATGTTAAACAAACGATTAGCAGCATATAGCTCCAATAGAATTAAAGATGCTTCATCACTCTTTGATAACGAAAAAGGGCTCGGCAGAGCTATTCTTTTCTCAGAGTTTTCCCCTAGAGATTGTATTCGAATATGTAATCGAATTCTGTCTGAACAGTTCAAAGCAAATGAATCTTCCAAGCATTTTAACCTTTCTGTGGTTAACGAGTCGATTGATCTATTTTGTCAAGAAAAAGTAAGTGAATTTCTACAAAGTCAAAGCAATATAAATCATCTTGCTAAAGTTAACGGAACCTCTTTTTCTATTGAAGAGCTAGTCACAAAGAAAGTTGCTGCTGACTCACCTGCAATTAGGAATATTATACTTCCATGGACTTCGTCAGAATTGCTAAGAAAAATAGGGTTAGTGAATAGAAAAGGAAAAAAAGCTGTAAACGAATATGCTTTTACAGATATTAGAATGGCTCGCTTTGCTTGTAATGCTATGAATATGGAAAATTTCATTGCTGAAAAAGTAAGACGATGCAAAACCGACACTTGTAAATCATTTGCTTATAGAGATTTCAATAAAAAGCAGTATACATGCATAGAATGCGGAACTGAATTCTAAAAGTCCGATAGTGCGGATTTGAAATCTGTGCCCGCAACAACAAGACACAAGAAAATAACATCATATTATCGAGCAATTAAGATGACTCTCGTTTCTTGTAATGACTATACGTAGGCGACATTACAAATGTACAATCCGTCCAAAATGCGTACTTTTAAAAATAGTAGCAAACCAAAAAAAATCCTACTTTAGCCGCAAATTCCTAACAAGAATTAGGCCTTTACAAAAAGTAACACTAAAATTGATCATTCAAACTAAATAGATTGAAAACGTATTTAAAATATCTCATTTCGCTCTTTCTCGCTTTTGGCCTGATGGTGAATGATTGTACTTTAGATTCTCAATCTAATACAGCAGCTTACGATCAAGTTTCCTACGCTCAGGAGAGAAAGGATTCTAGGAACTCTAAAACTTATCGATACAATCAGATAACTTCGTCTGAGAAAACTTCATTGCCAATTCCTTTTGCACAGCTGCAATTGCAAGATATATGCAGTCTTAAAACACGAGTGCTTCTAAAATTCCGAATTGCATTGCATCAAAATATCAGCGCAATCAAAGCGCAACAGCTTTTTTTGAGAGAAACAATCACTTCAAGTAATCCTTATTTCAGTTTATACATAGCCTAGAACAGATTCTCTTTTCTAAGCATTTATGCAATTTATTGCATACCGATGATAACAAAATGTCTAATCATTTGTCATTTACACCATGTATAAACACAACAATAAAACACGCTTAGAGTCTTCTAAACGACCTACTCTTTGGATAAAAAGAAAACTAATGCTATTTATTACTGCCTTTATGATAGGAATGTCAAACGGCATGAACATCGAAGACGAATCTGCTCTCAGAAAACAACACCACACGGAACAACAAGATAAGAAAGATTGATTTGGTGATTTATAAATAGCTTGTTAAATACCCCGATATCTTTCTCTTCCTGAGTAAAAACGAAGCTTCTAATCAAAAAACTACACTAAAATTAAAGAAACTGAACTTCTGTTTCTTCTTTTCCATAAATTAAAAAAGGGGAAATGTTTTATCATCTCCCCTTTTTAATAATTAAATATTCAATACTAACATTAGTTTGTAATCGTAATCGTACCAGACATAGAACCATGAAATTGACAGTTGTAATACAGCGTGTTTGGTGCATTCATAGGAACAGTAAACGTAATTGATCCTGATACCGCCCCGTTATTTGTAACTCCAGAGTTGTATGCATTAGCAATTCCCGTACCTTGAACAGAGTTTAAATAGAAAGGGTGCCCTGCAGCAGTCACATTAAAAGTATATGTACCTCCCCTTTTAAACGTAAAGTTTGGATTACTAGAGTTCGTAAGCCCTTCACCGTTAAAAATATAAGCTGTAGTTCCACTAGCCGTAACATTATATGTTTTTGCTTCCGCACTTCCCACGTTTGAACCTATATTTCCTTGAGCAACAAGAGTAGACAAACCAGCACCATCATTTAAATGAACATTAACGTATGCGTTACGAGTTAAAAACTGAGTGTAGGTGATTGCAGCACCGCCCACTAAAGCTGATACTTGCGTTTTGCTAATGCCCGTATCTCCGTTTACAGGATTCAAACCAACAATGATATTACCTGTTGTAGCAATATTATTCTCATGAATGTGCGCAGGGTGACTTCCTCCTGCAGGAGTACCTACAAGTTTAATAGTTACTAAAGTAGTTTGATTAACACGTTCAGCGAATTCAACAGTACCACTAATACCTGGAACGTCTTTCTGGGCTAAAACATAGCTCATTTTTTTACCAGTTAACTCATTTTGACCTATATCACCTTGAGCTACTAGGATACTTAATTCAGTCGCGCTTTTGTGAAAATTAATATATCCATTATAAGTAAGTACTTGATCGTAGCCAAAAGCGCTACCGTTATCTAACTTAGCCACATTAGTTGTGCTAATTCCAGTATCTCCATTCACTGCATTAAAAGTAAAAGCAATTCCCCCTCCTTGCGCAGCTGTGTTTGCATGGATATGACCTGGATGTAAACCGCCAGCAGGAGTATTACTCAACTTTACAACGGCCAAAGCTTCGCCATTCACTCGTTTGTAAAATGTCGCAGTACCAGATATTGCTGGAACAGCAATACTTCCCAAAGGAAAAACTTTAGAAACTCCAGTAAGGTCGTTTTGTCCAATGTCACCTTGCGCAACTAAAGTGCTTAATTTGTCGGCGCTCAAATGAACATTTATGTATCCGTCAAAAGCAAGTAACGCTTGGTAAGTAATGGCACTACCATCATCAAGTGTTTTAAAAGTGGTTGTGCTTTTTCCAGTGGTTCCATCCACTGCTTTTAAGGTTAACGCTATACCTCCTCCCTCGGCAGCAGTGTTAAGGTGGATGTGTGCTGGATGAGAACCTCCTTGAGGAGTATTTTGTAATTCTAATTCTATACTTAAAGTTGCATCACTGTTTTCAATGAACTTAGCTGTTCCAGATATTCCTGAATTCCCAACTGCACCAAGATCGTAGACTTGTGAATTGACTATCGTTACCGTGGGAGCATCATCCTTACTACAGCTACTAAAGACGAAGGGAATCACCATCACAAGCGCTAAAATGCTTTTTCTAAAATTTTTCATTTGTTTAAGTTTTTCTTGTTATTGTTAAACAAATATAAATAAATAAAAGCTTGATTTCCTAATTTATTTAATAAAAAGGAAAGGAAAGAATTTAAAACAGAATGAAAATAGGCAGCGATTTTAATCTCAAAAAGCAACATCACAAATAACAACAAGCCAAAAAAGATTGATTTTTATCGTTTGATAATAACCTGTAAATCATCCAAATATCTTTCTATTCACGAGGAAAAAGGACCCTTAGAATCAAAACACCGCTTAATAAAACTAAAAAAAAATGACCTTCTGTTTCTTGCTCCCCATTAAAACAGAAAATCAATATTCTGTCTGAATAATTGTTATATTTGAGGGAATGAAAAAGGATAACACTTGTAAGACTAATCTGCATACATAAAAGTAGATTAGTCGTATTTGATCAGACATATCCACACATTATACTATTATGAAAAAAATACTCCAAATAATACTCCTGACTTTCATACTTGGATGTTCTCCAAAAATTAAATCGATAACGGAGTACAATAACAATGAAACTAGTCCAACTATAAGTCGAGTTGTTGAATTTGATAAAAATGGAAATAAAACCTTAGAACGAAACTTTGGAAATGTAAGAAGCAATAGAATCGTCAGCATAGCGTATCAGAACGGGAAAAAAATTAAGGAAACCGACTGTGATTATTTCGAAAAACAAGATACTTGCGTAGTTAGAAAATTTTCAGTTTACAAATACGATCTAAAAAATAAGCTGAAGACACAGACCATGTATGAATCGGATTCTGCGGTACGGTTCATTCGAAAATATCATAAAACTGGAAATCTAGAAGTCATAACGACTAACAGCTGGGAAATGTTTCCAACTAATGATCCAAATCCAGAAAATGCAATGAAACTAACTGATTCAGTATTTTACGATTCAAAAGGAAGAGAAATTAAACGACTTCATTACAACGAAGATCTCAAAGAGCCTTGGACAGAAAAAATTCAGTATTCTACTAATGGTTACACAAAAGAAATAGGGGGGACTAGAATGGACACAATACGACTTTATGAATATTCAAAACTTCAAAAACTAGCCAATAAAAAACATATTGACTTCGAATTTAGAGATGCAACAAATTATAAATACGAATTTCAACGGTACTAAAATCTATTTCACTTTAAAATACGATTAAACTAAAAGAACAACAAACTCATCCACTTTTTATATACAATACCGTTAGACTTAATACCAACAAAACCGATGGCAATCCTATAAAATAAATCTAATTAACGTAAATTGCGGCCTATCTAAAGATAAAATCATGAAAGACAATAAAATGCTAAATTATATAAAAGAAGTATTAAAAAATATGCCAGCTGGCTGGTTAAGTACAACAACGCATCGACTAGATATTTATGACGAAAAACTGGCTAAAACGCAATTCTTAGATCAGTTTGAAGCCTTACACAATGACAATAATTCGGAATCTTCAGCTTTAAATGCATTACCCACTGCTTACGACTATATCCGATTAGGACATCCATTATCATGTGTACTTGAATGGTCAATTGCTAAGGAAAATAATCTAAAAGCAGAAAATGTAATCAGTTTTGCGTCAAAGACAGTCCCTGTTTTGGCAGTTCTAAGAAAAAATTTATTAGATAATAGAAATACCCAAATCCTATATACTGGAGAACTACCTAATTTTTTTGATGCTGATGTAATAAAAAATATCTACGGTTATCATTTTGATTTAAAACATATTGAGAATAAAGAAGCTATTCCAGCATTTAATGGCAGTACCGTTTTAATTTCGAAAGAAGAAAAATTTGGCGCAATTGACATTCCTAACGGTGTTGATTTTTTCATTAGTCTTCATGGTGACTTAGGAAGTGTTTTATTTACAAATGGAGAGAAAAACGAAAGTTACATTTCAGATATTCAGCATGTAAGAAGAAGAGAGACCATTGCAATGACACCTGCTGATTCTCTTTCAGCTTTGAAAACTTTAGTAGCACAATCTCCTATTGAAACTACAGAAAGTAATATTGAAGCAGATAAAAAAGCAGTCTTAGATTCGATTAAAACAATTACGAATTCGAGTACCAAGCCATTAGTTGCTTCTAGCGGATTATCTATTCAGTATGCGATTTTAATGGGATTAATTCATGATGCCGTTGAAAAACACAAAGGAAAGGCAATCAAAATTATTGTCCCTCCTAACTGTTATGGCGGTACAAATGACCAAGCACGACGTGTTGCTGCTTGCATTGACAATGTTGAAATCGTGGATTTACTAGTGGATGGTGATAATGACATGGTGCAAAGTATTGATACCGTTTTAGCCCAAATTGCTAATGAAGATGCGGTTCCATATATCATTGCTGAGATTCCAACAAACCCAAGAGTTGAAGTGCCAAATCTTATCGATTTAAAAAATGTTTTAAGTCAAGAGCGCAAAACGGCTGCAGGCACAATAGCGATAGATCCCGTTTTTATTTTAGATCAAACATTTTGCCCTAATGTTCACTTTTTAGGTGAAGAGGATATTCTTGCTAGCGTTAGAACGATTTCATTTGCTAGTGGATCAAAATTCCCTAGTGGTGGGCAATGTACTGCTGGCTACTGTGTAGGAAATAAAAAAACGGGTGCTTTGATGGAAAAAATAGCTTTGCATCTAGACCTATGCGATAATGAGGCTACAGCTTTACAATATGAAATACTAGCCAAACAATTGCCTTCAATGAATCAAAGAATCGTTGATGCTTATAAAAATACACGTGATTTTGTAAACTTTATCAAAGCTACTTTACCAGAGGCAAAAATTAATTTTGTTTCAGAAGCATTAGCAGAGCAAGGGTTTACACCTTCTGTTTTCTCATTAGACCTTCCTACTAAGGGGAATACTAACGAAGAAAAAGAAGCACATAAAAGAGACTTGAATTTAAAATTAATCAATTTGATGATTACAGAAATCCCTAATGAAAGTAAGTTCTGCGTCAGCTACGGACAATTAAAAGGATGTTACTGGACGATACCTGCAACATCTACTCAGGGGACGACGAAAGAAGGCGACAAAGATTATATTGTGCGTGCCTCACTTTCTCCTAATATGGATCTTGAACTACATAAAAAAGTCTTTTTGAAATTTGTTGAAAACATGTAAAACATCTCTAAGTAGAGCTACCTAATTATATATAAAAGCGATAAGCATCTGCAACTAAAAGCTGCATGTGCTTATATCAATGGAATATAATAGATCTATAAGCCGTTCCGTTTTACCCATAGAATTCTCTTACTAAACGGTAACATTACGAAGAAAAAACAGGAACGTTGAAGTCAAATATTTAAAAAAACGTACTTAAACTCTGCCACTACAAGCCTCTAGGCTTGCTCTTTTAAAAAAGCATCATATAAATTACAAACACCATTAGTTCTTATGATATAATGGTGTTTTTTTGTTGATTGTATTTTGTATTTTGCAACAGCATTTAATATTAAAATAACAATATGAATACAACACATGCCGATATTATCATAATAGGAGCTGGCTTGTCCGGTATAGGGGCTGCCTGTCATTTATCTCGTAAAAACCCGGATAAAACCTATATTATTTTAGAAGCAAGAACAGAACTTGGAGGTACTTGGAGTTTGTTTAAATACCCTGGTATTCGTTCTGATTCTGATATGTACACCTTTGGCTATTCCTTTAAAACATGGGAAGACCAAAAGTCTTTTGCCGATGGACCTTCAATCTTGAAATATATAAATGAAGCCGCTGACGAATATAAGGTACGCGATCATATCATCTACCAACAGCGTGCGCTTTCTTATAACTTCGATACAAAAGAGAAATTATGGACGGTAACTACTGTAAATAATGCAACAGCCGAAGAAACGGTTTACACCTGCCAGTTTATCTTTAGTTGCAGCGGTTACTATAATTATACCAAAGGATACACCCCTGAATTTAAGGATCAATCCAGCTTTGAAGGAGAAATAATCCACCCTCAAAAATGGCCTAAAAACTTAGATGTTACTGACAAAAAAATCATTGTAATTGGTAGCGGAGCGACTGCCGTCACCATTGTCCCCGAGCTTGCCGCTGAAGCCGCAAAGGTCACTATGCTGCAGAGATCGCCAACTTATATTGCCGCCTTACCCAATAAAGACAAGGTTGCCGCTCGATTGAAACGCCTATTCCCGAAAAAAGTAGCGTATCGATTGATCCGTTATAAAAACATTTTATACACTATTGTCTTTTTCAATCTCTGTAAGTACTATCCTGAAAGAATGAAAAATTTTATTATAAAAGGTGCTAAAAAAGGTCTAGGTGACTTTCCTGTCGACCCTCATTTTATACCAAATTACAATCCATGGGAGCAACGTTTTTGCATCGCCCCAAACGGAGATTTTTTTAGAGCTATTAGAAAAGGGAAGGCATCAGTAGTTACCGACCATATCGATCGTTTTCTAACAAATGGAATTTTATTAAAATCGGGGGAGACACTAGCCGCCGATATCATCATCACGGCAACAGGACTTGATTTAGTGGCGTTTGGAGGAGTGAAAATTCAATTAGATTCAAAGCCATTTGATGTTTCCAAATCTTTTGTCTACAAAGGCCTAATGTTAAGTGACCTTCCCAACTTCTTTATATTTGTTGGTTATACCAATGCTTCTTGGACGTTAAAAAGTGACCTTACCAGTGAATATATTTCTCGGGTATTGAAGTACTTGGACAAACATAATTACAAAGCTTTGCAAGCAAAAGTAACCGAGACTACTTTAAAACCAGTTCCATTACTCAACCTGAACTCTGGATACATTACGAGGTCGGCCAATATGCTTCCCAGTCAAGGAAACAAAGCCCCTTGGCGTATATACCAAAACTATATTCTAGATTATAAAATGCTTCGACTGGATGCCGTTAAAGACAAACGAATCCGCTTTTTTAAATAAAGGCTGTTAAAAACCTTCGAATATAATATCAAAATAGTATCCTTAGTTAACAATAAGTAACTTTCTAAATGAACCGCATAAAAACCATACTACCTATAATTGTTGTTGCTCAGTTTTGCTGTACCTCTCTTTGGTTTGCAAGTAATGCTGTGATGAGCGACTTAGTAATCAATTTTGGTCTTACTGAATCTGCAATTGGTCACTTAACCTCAGCCGTACAGTTTGGTTTTATATTAGGCACATTAGTCTTTGCAGTACTAGCAATAGCTGATCGCTTTTCTCCTTCCAAAGTATTCTTGATAAGTGCACTCCTTGGAGCGGTATGCAATTTAGGCATACTATGGGAAGACAACACTTTGACTACGATGCTCTCTATCCGATTTCTAACTGGTTTTTTCCTTGCTGGAATCTACCCTGTTGGAATGAAGATAGCCGCTGACTATTTTGACAAAGGGCTTGGTAAGTCGCGGGGGTTTTTAGTGGGAGCTTTAGTGATTGGGACTGCTTTTCCCCATTTATTAAAAGGGTTAACGAATGTATTCCCTTGGAAATTAGTCATTATCACTACTTCTTCGTTAGCAGTACTGGGCGGTTTGATGATTTCCCTTTTAGTTCCTGATGGCCCTTATCGAAAACAAAGTCAAGGCATTAACTTGTCTGCTTTCTTTGGTATATTTAGAAATCAAAACTTACGTTCTGCTGCTTTTGGGTATTTTGGTCACATGTGGGAGTTATATGCTTTTTGGGCATTTACACCATTAATGCTTAAAACATATAGCGACTTACATCCAGAAACAACCTTTAATATTCCTATTTTATCTTTCCTTATCATTGGTATTGGAGGACTCGCTTGCATATTTAGTGGCTATCTTTCTCAGTCCTTCGGCGCAAAACGAATTGCATTTATATCACTACTACTATCTTGTACTTGCTGTCTTGTTTTTCCTTTTCTATTTATAGTTCAATCAGCGACTCTCTTTATTGCTTTCTTACTTTTTTGGGGAATGGTCGTCGTTGCTGATTCTCCACTTTTATCGACATTAGTCGCTCAAAATGCTCCTGCAGAAATAAAAGGAACTGCCCTTACAATTGTGAATAGTATCGGCTTTGCAATCACAATAATTAGTATTCAATTAATCAGTGGATTGAAAACACTAACAGATACAAACTATATTTATATTTGTTTAGCTATTGGTCCTATTTTAGGATTATTGGCGTTAAGCAAAAAAACAGAATAGATAATTTACTCGGATTTAAAAACAGTTTCGTTATCAAAAAAAAGCCTCGAAAGATTTACTTTTCGAGGCTTTTTTTGTTTCTAAGAGATAATTTGAAATTAAATAGCATGGTCAAATTTCAGAAGATCTGAATTGCAATCTGCAAATATTGTAGCCCGTAGCGGAATCGAACCGCTCTTACATGGATGAAAACCATGCGTCCTAACCGATAGACGAACGGGCCTTAATTCTCTATTCTGCTGCAAAAATAGAACTATTTTTGAGATACACAAAACCAATTACTATAACTGATGATAATAAATCACCATTTTTTTATCAGAAAATTGTAATTAATTCATAATTAGTACTTAGTAAAAAAAAAGCAGGAGTTTTTTTTTTCATACTGACAGTAATGAGACAAATCACAAGAAAAGCTATGATATCTCATCATAGCTTTTTTTATTTTTAAAGCATGCGCAGCGCACTTCTTCCATTTCTCTGAAGTTTACTAACAACTATGACCTTAACTATCCATAGCCTTATGACTTCCAGTTATTAACAAATTAAAACTACTTTTTATTAGCGCCATTCATCATTGGCATTCCTTTGCTATCCATCATTTTCATGCTTGATTGCATACATTCTTTACTCATCATACCTCCTTGCTGCATCATTTGCATCATGGTAGTCATAGTTTTGCCGTCCTTCATCATTTCACCCATCATAGATTGCATCATTTCTGGATTAGCCATCGTCCCGTGCATGAATTTTTTTGTCATCGTACTGTCTTTCATCATCATTTGCATATCGTTAGATCCCATCGTATTACCCATCATCATTTTATTCCCTTGCATCATTTGCATTGCATGTGGATTATTTTGCATTTTCCCCATGAATTCTGTCATAAAATCATGATTATTAGCAATGGCGTCAAAAATTTCAGTCCTTGATTCTGAGTTTTCAAGAATTGCTTTACTGTCCATTTTTTGGTTACAACTGCTTAATGCTACCAAACTGATTACCGAAAAAATAATTGCTACTGTTCTCATACTATTTGAATTTAATTAAAGATTACTATTTATTAATTAGCCTACTAGTGAAATTTATTTTCTTTTTCTATATCGGTGTGCTGTCACTAATAATATCAATGCAAAAATCAATATCGAGCCCCACCAAAACCAATGCATTCCCATAAATGAGTAGCCATCCATATGCATTCCTCCATGTCCTGTATTATCCATAATTGTATAGTTTTAGCGTTAAATACCACTTCTGCGTTTAAAATGTTATTTGGATTTTTTATCCATTCCCTTCATCTTACTCATGTCCATTTTTTCTGCCTTCATTTTCTCCATCATTTTCATCATTTCTGGATTATCCATCATTGATTTACACATATCGAACATCATAGCATCATCATTTTTAGCTTTTTCCATCATGCCCTTCATCATACCTTTCATCATATCTGGATTATCCTTCATCATTTTCATCATTTCAGGCATCATGCTTTTCATCATTTCAGGATTTTCTTTCATCTTCTCCATCATTGTGACATGATGTTCTTTCATCATCATCATTTTACCGTTTTTGCTGTTCATCAACGCCCCCATCATCTCTTTTGACATTATTTCGTCATTGGCGATAGTGTTCATGATCCCGGTTCTCTTCTCTGATTTTGACAGTACCTGATTCGTTGACTGACAAGAATACAATAGTCCAACTAAACCGAATGCAAATACAAATTTCTGTAGTGTTTTCATGGTATTTTATTTAGAGATTAAAATTTTTATATTAAACGTAAACGTTCCTACAACATCTCCCCTGTGATTAGATCAATTCCTTTTTGTGATCTGTATTCACTGTTGCTATCACAGGAAACGAAAAGGATGTTTTTTTAGAGCGATTCAATTAAACTGCAATTTTTGAAAGCAAAATGTTAAAGATTTTTTCTTTTTAATAATTAACATTTAGCCCAAAACCCACTCCCATATCACTATCGTAATGCGTAGTGATTCCAAGATTTTTACCTACAATATATTTTAATCCTGCCATGTATTCTTTATCAGTATTAACCATAAAGGCCGCTCGCAGTCGTTTGGAAACAGGTATATCTTCCCGCATCAACTGAAAACGAACATTCCCATCATGATACACTTCAGCTTGTGCAGTTATCAGCAATGGTAGTGTATAACTAAAACCTAAACTCACTTGAATACGTTTGTCTTTAGTACTCTTTTGACCGAAAACATTTTTCTCTACTTCATTATAACCTAGCTTTCGGTATCGAGCATCAAAACCAATAAAGGGCATAAACCATTGATTTCTTCCAATGTATCTTCCAATATGTGTTTCTGATTCATAACCATGATCATCATGATATCCTAAACGCCATTCTGTAGCAAAACTCCAACGCGCATTTTGCACCATTGCTTGCCCATCATTTCCGTTAGTAGCGAAATCATTTTCTGCCATAAAATGCAATCCGTTACTTTCTGATTGCAACTTTTTATAGGCGGCTACTTTGTTAGGTAAGTAGGGGTTTGGTTGCGAATTTTCATAGCTAAACACTCTATTCATACCTGCCATCATATGATAGAGAATGTGACAATGAAAGAACCAGTCACCATCAGCATTTGCTGCAAATTCAATCACATCTGTTTCCATAGGCATGATATCCAATACATTTTTTAATGGAGCGTAGTCCCCTTGTCCGTTCAACACTCTAAAATCGTGTCCATGCAAGTGCATAGGGTGACGCATCATGGAATTATTGAACAACGTGATACGAACAATTTCTCCTTTTTTAATTAAAATTTTATCTACTTCTGAAAGTACTTTATTATCCATACTCCATACATACCGATTCATGTTTCCAGTTAATTCGAAACGTATTTCACGAACAGGAGCGTTTTTGTCAAGTGTAGTCTCAGTAGGAGATTTTAGCATTCCATAATTCAAGGTAGTGATATCGCTGTTCATTACATGCTTTGAATGGTCCATTCCAGCATCCATTTTCATTGGCTTCTTGTCTGCCGCCCCAACTATTTCTGGATACATCACCGTATTCATATCCATTTTTTGCATAGACATATCCATTCCCATGTCATTCATAGTTCCGTCCATATTCATCATGTCATTCATCATCTTCATGCCTTCAAAATATTTTAGTTTTGGCATCGGACTAATTAATTGTTTAATCCCTTGACCAATATAAATTGATGTTGACTTAGTTCTATCTTCTGGCGTAGCTAAAAATTCATACGAAGCATTTCCAGCAGGAATTGTAACAATAACATCATAAGTTTCAGAAACGCCAATGATTAATCGATCCACTTCTAAAGGTTCGACATCATTTCCATCATTAGCCACTACAGTCATTTTTCCACCGGCATACTTTAACCAAAAATAAGACGAGGCGCCACCATTAGAAATTCGTAAACGTACTTTATCACCTGCTTTAAATTGCGAAAGTTGACTTTCATTCTGTCCGTTTATTAGAAATTTATCATAGTAGATATCACTCACATCCATGGCCAACATTCGTTTCCATTCGTTGGTTAATTTGGTTTGGAAATGTCCTGATTTAATTGCTTCGGCATAACTTTGCGTGGTTCCTTTTTTAATAGCAAACCAATCGGAAGCATTGTGCAACATCCGATGTACATTCTCAGGTTTATAATCGGTCCATTCACTTAAAATTATCGGAATTTGCGGAATATCATCTATTCCATTTCTAAAGGTTGGATCATCTGATTTTTTATTTAAAATCAAAGAACCATACATCCCTATTTGCTCTTGCAAACCACTATGGCTGTGGTACCAGTGTGTTCCTGATTGAATTATTGGGAATTTATACACAAATTCCGCTCCTGGTTCAATAGGCATTTGCGTCAAAAAAGGCACACCATCTTCTTTATTGGGCAACATTAAACCATGCCAATGCAAAGAGGTAGACTCCTTCAAATGATTGTAAACATGAATTTCGGCTGTATCACCTTCGGTAAAAGTTAATGTAGGCATAGGAATTTGTCCATTTACCGCAATAGCTCTTTTTTCTTTGCCTGAAAAATTGACAATCGTATCGCGAACATGTAGGTCGTAGCGAACCGTTCTTGATGGTGCACTTTTAACTAATTTCTTAACAATTCCTTCTTTGACCGTCGTATTATTTGCAGAAACAGTAGCATGATTACCGTGTAAATCTTCTGTTGCTGCTTTAGACTCAACAGTCTTTGCTTTTACTGACACCGCTGTTTTCACTATTGGCTTTGCTGTTTGTTTTTTCTGCACCGTTTTTTTTACCGGTTGTGCCTTTTCTTTAATCAAATCCATACCACACTTAGGACATTTTCCGGGTTTAGTAGCATGAATTTCCGGGTGCATTACACAGGTATAAGTTGGCAGCTGCACTTCTTTTTTTGTTTCTTTTTTTGAATGGTCCATTCCTATCCTATCCTGCGCAGTAAGCAAAGTAGGTAATATGATGAAGACGAGTATAAGAAGCAGATTTTTCATGGAGTTATTTTTCTAAAATTGGGATTGTCTATTTTAATAAGTTGGTTTGCATAATTAGAACACTGTCTGTGGCATTTCCTTTTTTATAATTGCTGTTTTTTTTTTAAAGTTTTAAATTTCTCAACCGCAGTGCATTTGCAATAACAGAAACCGAACTAAAACTCATGGCTAACGCAGCGATCATTGGCGAAAGCAAGAGTCCGAAAAAAGGATATAAAACCCCTGCGGCAATGGGGATTCCAAGTACATTATAAAAGAAAGCAAAAAATAAATTTTGATTGATATTTTTCATCACAGCATGGCTCAGTTCTTTAGCCTTGACAATCCCTTGTAAATCTCCTTTTACTAAAGTTATTTTGGCACTTTCTATTGCTACATCAGTTCCCGTACCCATCGCAATACCAATATCGGCTTGAGCCAAAGCCGGTGCATCATTAATGCCGTCTCCTGCCATGGCTACAATTTTGCCTTGGTCTTGTAACCTTTTAATTTCCTTTAATTTATCCTCCGGCAGACAGCCCGCTATGAAGGAAGTTAAATGCAATTCGTCAGCGACTGCTTTAGCAGTGTTCTCGTTATCGCCCGTAAGCATTATCACTTCGACTCCTTGGCTCATTAATTCCTTAATTGCCGCCACACTTGTGCTTTTAATCGCATCTGTTATTGTTACATAACCCAAAACCTGAGCATCTACCGAAATATAAGACACTGTTTTTCCTAGTTTTTGCTCGGCTACTATTTTAGCGGTTAAATCATCCGAAGTTTTTGAATTGTTTTGCTCCATCAATTTCGCATTTCCAAGTGCGACTTTTTTACCATTGACGGTTCCAACCACTCCTTTTCCTGTGATGGATTCAAAGTCTTTCGCTTCTAATAAAGTAACCTTTTTAGCTTTCGCAAAATTGACTACGGCTTCCGCCAAAGGATGTTCGCTATATTGATTCAACGAAGCAATCATTTGCAACAAATCTTCCTCTTTATTTTCAGTCGAAAATACTTTTTCTACAGATGGCTTACCCTCGGTGATCGTTCCTGTTTTATCGGTAATTAGAACATTTACCTTATTCATATTTTCTAAGGCTTCCGCATTTTTTATCAAAACCCCAGATTGCGCTCCTTTACCCACTCCTACCATAACTGACATCGGGGTTGCTAATCCTAAAGCACAAGGACAAGCTATAATCAAAACAGCAATTGCATTTATGAATCCATAAACGATTGCTGGCTCGGGGCCAAATTTTGCCCAAACAAAAAAGGTAATTACTGAAACTGCCACTACTATTGGCACAAAATATTTAGCGATTCTGTCGGCCAATTTCTGTATCGGCGCTCTCGAACGGCTGGCTGAATTTACCATTTGCACAATTTGGGAAAGCAAGGTTTCTGAGCCAATTTTTTCAGCAACCATAACAAAAGATTTGTTCCCGTTAATTGTTCCTGCAATAACCGCATCGTCTGCTTTTTTATCCACAGGAATGGGTTCACCCGAAATCATAGATTCATCGATAGTAGTTTCGCCATCGGTAATTTTTCCGTCAACAGGGATTTTTTCGCCTGGTTTCACCCGAAGCAAATCGTCTTTTTTGATGTCATGAACAGAAATCACTTTGTCTCCACCGTCAACGACAAGTGTCGCAACTGTAGGCGCTAATTTCAATAATTCTTTTATGGCACCGCTGGTTCTGCTGTGTGCTTTTGCCTCTAACAACTGACCTAGTAAAACCAAAGTTAGTATCACCGTTGTTGCCTCAAAATAGAGATGTACCGTTCCGCTTTCTGTTTTGAATTCATTTGGAAAAAGTTCTGGAAAGAACAAGCCAAACAGGCTAAATAGAAAAGCAACCCCCGAACCAATTCCGATCAGGGTAAACATATTTAAGTTCCATGTAATAACCGACTTCCAGGCACGTACAAAAAACATCCAAGTAGCATAAAAAACGACCGGAAGCGACAAGGCAAACTGCACCCAGTTCCAACTTGAGATATCCATTATTTTTAACAGCGGGTTATTAGGTATCATTTCTGACATCGCTATAATAAAAATAGGCAGCGTAAAAACAACGGCTATTTTCATTTTACGCACTAAGTCAAGATACGTCTTGTTGTCTTCGCTTTCGCTAGGTTCCATAGGTACTAAATCCATTCCGCATATCGGACAAGAACCCGGCCCTTCCTGGATTATTTCAGGATGCATGGGACAAGTGTACATTGTTTTCGCGGGAATTAAATCGGGTGCTTTTACCAAATCCATTCCGCAAACAGGACAGTCTCCCGCTTGGTCATATACTTTATCGCCTTCGCAATGCATGGGGCAATAATATTTTCCTGCCGCATTAGAAGGAATACCGGCTTCCTCTTTATGATGATGATTACTGTCTTTGTTGTGTTGATGCGTTTGAGTACCGCAACATGATTTCCCTACTGCTTCTTCCACTTTTTCATCAGCTGCAGCATTGGTTGAACTCAATTCAGGTTCTTTTACTAAATGCATTCCGCAAACGGGACAATCCCCCGGCTCGTCATATACTTTATCACCTTCGCAATGCATAGGGCAATAATATTTTCCTGCCACATTCTCGGATATGCCGACTATGTCTTTATGATGTTGGTGACTGTCTTTGTCTTGTTGATCTTTTGTAGTACCGCAGCAAGATTTCGCAGCTGGTTCCTCTGTAGTTTTTTCTTCAGCAACTACCGACTGGCTCATCTCAATAGAATAATTCCCGGCAGCGGTTAAGGCTTCTTGCAACTGTGTAATAGGAATGTGTTTATCCATTGTGATGACAGCTACTGGTGGCGCTAACGAAACAATAGCCTCTACCCCTTTAATAGCATTCAGTGTTTTCTCCACTTTGCCGCGACAACCATCGCAACTCATTCCGGTAATGGTATAGGTATGTTTCATTTCTTTGCAGTTTTAAATTAACATTACAAATATCCGAATGAGACTACTTTATTTTGTTACACAATTATGGGTATGCTTTGTATAATTTACAATTCATCGATCTGTTTTCTCATTTTATCTTTCAATTGCTTGAAATGGGTCGGAGTAAAACCAGTAGTCTTTTTAAATTGATTGCTTAAATGTGCTACATTACTATAATTGAGCTGAAATGCGATTTCACTTAAAGTCATTTCGTTATAGATTAATAGTTCTTTTGCCCGTTCAATTTTTTGTGCAATAAAATAATGCTCAATTGTTGTTCCTTCTTTTTCTGAAAAAAGCTTGCTCAAAATACTGTAATCCTGCCTTAAATCGGCGGCTAAATAATTTGACAAATTACTTTTCAATTGTTCCTTTTTATAATGTACCAAGTCGATTATTAAATTTTTAATCCTCTCGACAGTCTTATTTTCCTTATCATCTAACAATTCAAAACCAAGCAAGCTCAGGTTTTTTGACAGCAGTTGCATTTGACTTTCGTCCAAATCAGTTGCAATTTCTACTTCCCCTAATTGCATTGCAATAATAGAAAGCCTCATTTTTTCCAACTCTGCCGATACCGCCATTTCACAACGGCCACAAACCATGTTTTTTATATAAATTTTCACTTTATTATTTTTTGCTTTCGAGACGAATAATCATTTCATTCATTTGCTTAATTTCTCTTTCTTGAGCAGCAATTATATCTTCAGCTAACTTTTTAGCTTCTGGATCTTTAAAATCGACATTACTACTAGTCATAATAGCTGATGAGTGATGAGGAATCATAGCTTTCATATATTGTACATCTCCAATAAAAGTTTGTGTCCTTAATAGAAAAAGTGTTCCAAGAAATGTACTAGCGGCAAAGACTATTATCATTACATTGACTTTAGTATTTGGATACATTTTCCACATCGATATTAACATTGTAATTGCCATTGCAGCAATCATTAAAGTAGTCATGTAAAAGCGAGTTATACTATTATAGATGTGACTGAATTCAGCAACATTTAAAAACATAACTAAATACATAACCACAAATGAAACCGCCATTATTAAGGCAAATTTTACATAAGGATTAGTTTTTAAGTGTGTGTTATTTTCTTCCATGATTCTATTTTAATTAGAGTTTTTGATCGCTAATAAATTTAACTTTCGGATAACGTATTTTTTATAATTATTATATTATCAAAAATGTCTTAAAAGCCCATTATAACAGAACTAAGTTAGCTTATTTTAACATTTTAACCTATTAATAAACAGTCTATTATGCACTCCCTCTTATTACATCTTCATCCCCGCCATGGGATCACTTCCTTTACGGAATATATACTCACTGTTAATGGCATAAGCACCGCTAACAACGACTTTCTTCGTACTATCTAAATCCGATTTGATTTCGATCATTCCATTGGCTTCCACGCCGGTTTCAACCATCACGTTTTCAAAAATACCATGACTTTTTTCAACCCAGATATACGTCGCATTTTCATCCCTAATAACAGCATCTGTTGGAATAAATAATCCTTTCTTATTAGATTGAGCTAATTTAGCCACGGCTTGCATTCCCGGTTTTAAAAACAAATTCGGGTTGGCAATTTCCATTCGAATTAATAGCAATCTGGAATCTGGATTAATCTCCGGATTAATAAATGAAATTTTAGCTTGTATCTCTTTAGCAGGATAATCAGTAAAGGAAACTGTAGCGTTTTGTCCAATTTTTAATGATTTTGCATAGCTCACATTTACTTGTGTTTCAAGCCAAAGCGTACTTAAAGCAGCCAACTTAATTATTGCGCCGCCTTCCATGATATAACTACCTTCTGTAGCCGCTATCTCCGAAATATATCCGCTATATGTACTATAAAAAGTAGTGTATGGCGATATTTGGGCGTTGCCTTTAATACTCTCAATTTGGGCATTCGACAAACCATAGAACAACAACTTTTGCTTTGCAGCTTGCAGCATGTTTTTGGCATTTTTGCCAAAATCACCAGGCATAGTCAATTGTTTAGATGCTGCAAAATAATCTTGTTTAGCAATGGCTATATCTTCGCTGTATAATTGATAAATAGCTTGGTTTTGTTTAACATAATCACCTTCGGTTTTAAAGTATAATTTCTCAATTCGCCCCATCGCTCTTGCTGAAATGGTTTTGATTTGCTCCTGATTAATTGTTAAAACTCCTGTATAGTTTTCTTCCAGACTGCTATTGCTTTCTTCTATATTTTGGGTAGTTATGTTTCCCAATTTTATTTGCTGGTCACTAAGGGCTATTTCATTAGAGGCAGAATTATCCTTTTTCATTGGGGTTAATTCCATATGGCAAATAGGACACTTCCCAGGCTTATCTTCTTTTATTTGGGGATCCATAGAACAGGTGTAATACGTACTTTCCCCGTCCTGATGCTCGCTATGATCTTCCTTGTTCTTATCGTTACAGCCCATTAAGACAACAAATGCCACTAATAGCAAACTGAATTTCTTTATCTTTTGCATGATTATTCTGTTTTTATAAAGCTTTCGCTGTCCATTAAATATTGTGCATTGTCAGCAATTGCATCTTTTACAGACAGCCCTTCGATGACCTGAACAAAATCATTGATTTCAATTCCTGTTTTTATTTCTTTTGCTTTAAAACCATTCTCCATTTTAATAAAAACCACTTTTTTACTACCGATGCTAACTAATGCTTGCTTACGAACCCAAATTCCTTGTATAGGATTTGTTTCGACAATACCTTGAAGTCGCAAGCCAATTGGGAATTTCAGATTGCTATTATTTAAATACACTCGAACCCTATTTGTCTTATCGGTATCGCTGAACTGAGTTTCTATAAAATTAACTTTGGCATTTATAAAATCATTTTCATCTAATTCTGATGAAAACCGAATGGGTTGATTGATTTTTATCAAACTACCTTGTCCTTGCATCACATTGAAAACACCCCATACTTTATCTGTATTCACAAGCTTAAAAACAACTTCATTCTGTTTAATATAATCCCCTTCCTTCAATGTTAAAGAAGTTGTTGTGGCATTGTTTTGCATGGATCCTTCGGCAGCAGTCGTCATACTTTCAGTTCCTTGAACTATTCCATTGGTGGGACTATAAATAGTGATTACAGGATTTGTTCTTTTGGCTGCAGCCAAAGAATTAATCTGATTTAAAGTCATTCCATAAAGCAGTAATTTCTGTTTCGAAGCCTTTATAATGGATGTGTTTTCAGCATCATTGGTAATTAAATAAATAAAATTTTGCTGTGCTGTCAATAATTCCGGACTATACAAATCAAAAAGTCTTTGCCCTTTATTTACTTTTTGGTATTTATAATTCACATACATTTTTTCGATTCGGCCACTTATCCTTGCTGCAATATTTACCGATGAATTAGGATCATAAGCCACAATTCCAGGTAGCTTTATTTCACTGCTAATAGCGGTGTCTTTTGCTGTTGTGGTTTGAAAGTCTCCCACCACGAAGCTATCCGTTGGTCGTAATAGATGGTCAATCGAGTGGCTTTCCGTCGGTTGCGCTTCAGTTACTTTTTTTATTAAAGTCATTCCGCAAATTGGGCATTTTCCAGGCTCGTCCCTAATAATTTCAGGATGCATCGAACAAGTATATACCTCCGCCTGATGCTCGTGATCTGCTTGACTATTGAATTTATTTACGCCATAATAGACTCCAAATCCAACCACTAAAACGGCAATAGCTAGTAAACTATATTTTATGTATTTATTCATAATTATTTCGTTTCCAGTTGTTTTTCAATTTCTACCTGAGTGCTCAATATGGCCTGCAACTTGTCTAACTTTTCTATTTGTGCCATATTCAATGCTTCCCAGGCATCCAACACCACAAATAGATCTCCTGTATTGTTTTGCCAAGCTATAATTGAAGTGTCATAATTTCTTCGCAATGCCGGAATGATGCTTTTGTCGGCAATCTCATATTGCTTCTTTAAGTTACTAAGCTCCGCTTGCATACCTGAAATCATTCCTGTTGCTTCGTTCAGAATCATTTGTTTTTGCCAATCCAAACTTTCATTTTTTAATTTAAAACTGTTGATGTTCGCCTTATTCATTTTTGATGACCAAGGCATGGGAATTGTAATCATTCCCATCAAGGAAAATTGTTGCGGACGATTCCCAAAAGCAAACATGTGATCATATTTCACACCAAACTCGGGCAACAATTTTGCTTTCTCAATGTCTATTTTCAACTGATTTAAGACGATTGTTTTTTCAATAGCTCGTACATCGCTTCGGTTTTCAGAAAGCGATACCGTATCCAATTTCATAAAATTATACTCCTTTAAAGTAAAATCAGGATCGATTTCAAAAACAGTATTTTTGTCTCTTGCCATCAAAGTATTCAGCGTAATTTTCTTTTGCGAAATCTCATTTTTCAGCATTACGACCATGCTTTCTAAAGCGCTATATTGTGACTTTGCCTTATAATACGTTGGCAATTTGTCCATATTATATTGATAGCGTATCTCCATGCTTTTAATCATGTACTCTAAAAGCAATAAATTCTCATTGGCTATTTTTATTTTTTTATCCAATACGATCCATTGATAATAATTCGTTTTTGCCAACGCATTCAATTGATTCACGGTATAATTTTTATTTTCTACCTCAACTGAAGACATGGCATTCATGTAATTAGAATCGGCTTTTAGCCTTGAAGCATTTGGAATCATTTGAGTAACACCTATCATATAAGCCCCCATACCAGGATTCATTTCGTCTCCCTTCCACATTTTAGTGTTATAAGGAGTCATAAACAAGCCCGTGTTCACTTGAGGTGCCATCCAACTGCGTGCTCCTTTTGCCGCTGCATCCATGCTCTGTATATCGGCATCGTACATTTTTAATTGCGGATTATTCGTTTTAACGGTAGTCAAAACAGCATCCAACGAAAGTGTTTGCGCTACTGCGGCAGTGGCGTTTAACAGCAAACAACTGATTATGATGTAATATTTAATGTGTCGCATCGATAAGATCTATTTTTCCCTTTGTCTTTAATTCACGTTGTTTTGTCATTTCAAAAACAATAGGGGTTACTAATAATACATATATGACAGAGGTGATTGTTCCTCCAATAAGCGGAACCGTAATGGGAATCATCACATCAGCGCCCGTTCCTGTCGCCCAAAGAATGGGTACTAATCCAAATAGAGAAACTGATACCGTCATTAATTTTGGTCTCAGCCTTTTTGCCGAACCATCAATAATGTATTCTCTTAAAATATCCGTAGTGATTGCCTCACTGCTATTACCATATTTGGCAACCATTTTATTCATGGCCTCATTCAGGTAAATAGTCATGATCATGGCCGTTTCTATCGCCATCCCAAACAGTGCGATGAAACCTACTGCCACGGCAACGGATAAATTAATTCCATAAAAATAAACCATAAAAATCCCGCCTATTAAAGCAAAAGGAACCGTTATCATCGTTATCAAAGCTTCCTTCATCGAGTTATAGGTAAAATACAAAATCAGGAATATGATAAGTACAACGATAGGCAATATCAGTGATAATGTTTTGTTGGCTCTAATCTGATTTTCCCATTGTCCACTCCATTCGACATAATAGCCTTTTGGCAATTTCGTCATCATGGTATTGAGTTTATCTTGTGCTTCCTCTACCGTACTTCCTAAATCGCGCTCCCGAACATTAAACAAAACACTCCCACGAAGCATGGCGTTTTCGCTGTTTATCATTGGCGGCCCATCACTTATTTTTATATCAGCGACAGCATCTAATGGTATTGGTCCGTATTCCATAGTTTGCACTTGCAATTTTTTTAAGGACTCAATACTATTTCTATATTCCTGCGCATACCTGGCATTTACAGAAAAGCGTTGTCTCCCTTCAATGGTGGTCGTCAATGTCATTCCGCCAATTGCCGCTTCAACAACATTATTCACATCATCAATGGTCAGACCGTATCTACCAATTGCTTCTCGTTTTGCTTCAATGTCAATATACTTCCCACCAGTTATTGGTTCGGCATACAAATCTTTCACTCCTTCGGTTCCTTCTAATGCTTTTTTAATTTTTTGTGCCAAAGCTTCGATGGTATCCAGACTTGATCCATAAATTTTCACTCCAACATCTGTTCTGATTCCCGTCGAAAGCATATTTATTCGATTAATAATAGGCTGCGTAAAGCCATTGGTTACCCCCGGTATTTGCAGTTTATTATTTATTTCATCGATGATATCACTTTTCGTTTTACCCGCTCTCCATTCGTTATGAGGTTTAAGCAAAATAATCGTTTCAATCATACTTATAGGACTGTTGTCCGTTGCCGTATTGGCTCTTCCCGCTTTTCCCAAAACATGAGTGACCTCGGGAATTGATTTTATTATTTTGTCCTGAACCTGCAATATTCTTTTCACTTCAGAATTAGAAACATCGGGTAAGGTTACAGGCATAAACAAAATCGAACCTTCATCTAAAGGAGGCATAAACTCTGAACCGAGACGCGTAAACATCAACCCTCCTATTAATAAAGCAATGCAGTTTACCACCAAAACACTTTTTCTCCATTTTAAACAAAAAACTAGAATTGGAGTATACCAACTTTCCAGTTTTCTATTGATTGGATTCTTATTCTCTGGACGTAATTTTCCCTTTAGCAAGTAACTGATTAAAACCGGAGTAAGCGTAATGGCTAAAAACGCATCTACGATCAGTATAAATGATTTTGTCCAAGCCAATGGACTGAATAGCTTTCCTTCCATTCCCGTTAGTAGAAAAACGGGCAAAAAAGAAGCAATCACAATCAGTGTCGAATAAAAAACTCCAGGGCCAACAAGTTTAGAGGAAGATTCAATTAGCTTCATTCTTTCATCAGCCGACAATGGATCGTGTTCTTTTTTAAATATTTTTTTAAATAACTTTTTCATCGGTTGATTATTGATTATTATCCATTTCTTCTTGTTTCTCAGAGATGGTTCTATAGGCATTTTCGACCATGACTATTCCATCATCAACCACAACACCAATAGCTAAGGCGATCCCCGTGAGCGACATAATATTGGATGAAATCCCAAAAGCTTGGAGTAAAATAAATCCTATAGCAACAGATATTGGTAACTGTATCAGAATAATCACTGCACTTCTCCAATGAAAAAGAAAAAGAAGAATCACTATTGACACCGCAATCATTTCTTCGATTAAAGTTCCTTTAACTGATTCGATCGCTTTTTCAATTAACTCGCTTCTGTCATAAGACGTTTTAAAGGAGACTCCTTCCGGCAATCCTTTTTCGACTTCTTTCATTTTCAGTTTGACCGCTTTTATTACCTTATCGGCATTTTCGCCGTAACGCATCACCACTATTCCTCCCACTACTTCACCTTCTCCATTTGCGTCAAAAATACCCAGACGTAAATCTCCGCCCATTTGAACGGAACCGATATCTTTTACTCTTACGGGAACGGAATTATAATTTTTGATGGCAATTTCTTCCACATCTTTGATGTTCTTTATATAGCCAAGCCCTCTAACGATATAAGCCATGTTGCTCATTTCAAATTTCCGCCCTCCAACATCATTATTGCTCGTCTTTACGGCTTTCATCACTTCCATCATACTAACATTATAGTACTGCATTTTCAAAGGATCTAAAACCAATTGATATTGCTTTTCAAAACCTCCAAAGGAAGCGACCTCAGCTACGCCCGGAACGGTTTGCAAAGCAAATTTCACATACCAATCCTGCAATGCTCTTTGCTCACCTAGATCCATTCCATTGGTTTCCAAATGATACCAAAATATATGCCCTACACCGGTACCATCAGGCCCTAAAGTGGGAACTACATTTTGCGGCAACAATCGTTGTGCATAATTTAATCGTTCCAGCACTCGGGTTCTTGCCCAATAAGGATCTACGTTATCTTCAAAAATGATGTAGATAAAACTCATTCCAAACATGGAAGAAGCACGAATATTCTTAATTTTCGGGATCCCCTGTAAATTGGAGACCAAAGGATAGGTCACCTGATCTTCAATTACCTGCGGACTTCTGCCCATCCACTCCGTGAAAACAATAACCTGATTTTCTGACAAATCAGGAATGGCATCGATGGGATTTTGCTGCACACTATAAATCCCCCAACCAAATAAGCAGGCGGAAACGAGCAACACAATAACTCGGTTTTTTAGTGAGAATGATATTAATTTTTCTACCATTAGGATTAATTATTTGCTAAAATACTGTCGCTCTTTTTTTCGATCCACTTTAATAATAACGCTTTATTCTCGTTAGTGAGTATAGCATTTCTATGTATCATGGTGTAAGAAGCCAAAGGCATTTCATCTGATTTTATTTGTTTGATCATTCGATCTAATTTGCTTCGTTGTTTCCGTTTTGAATACGTACCAAATTCACTGAAATTCAAATTTTCTTTCCCTTCGTTAATATGACTATCCATCAACATTCGTACAGGCTGAACATAGGAGTACCAAGGATAGTTGGTGTTATTACTATGACAGTCAAAACAAGAAGTTTGTAGAACATCTTGAACTTTTGCAGGAACCGAAAATGTTTTAAAAAAATGCATAGGTGAAACCCGTACATAATCTATATTACGTTCGGGCTGATACAGTTGCATCAGCAAAAAAATGGCACTACCCGAAAGGGCTATTTTTTTGATGATTGAGCTCATTTACAACTCTTTTACCATTCCACCGCAAGTCAACATTTCTGATCCATAATATGGATTTTGAATATCCGTAAGTTCGCTTATCCAATACCCACTTTTACCTTGATCGTACATTGGGCAATAGTCTTGATATAATTTTTTATTGGTTCCGAAAGTTTTTATCATATCATTCATGTCTTTACTCAATAGTGCAAAATGTTCTCTTTGATGCGCTATTTTTCCAGAGTTGTCAGCAATATGTTCAGCATGTTCTTTGGCATCATCTGCAATCTCAATGTATTCCTTTTTCATTTTCGCATCAATTGAAGTCGTATTTGCTGCATTAAAAGTTGCCAATAAAGCCTTAGCTGCTGCTGCTGCACCATTTGAATCGTCTTTAACAAGTGCATTTTTAACTTTCAAATAGTCATTTACATTAGCGTCTACAGTTGCCGAAAATGGAGTTGCTGCTACTTTTACTGTTTTTACTTCTTCAGAAACAGTTTCCGTTTGAGCTACTGGTTCCGTTAATTCCATTCCGCATTTAGAACATTCCTCTCCTTGTTTCCCAGTAACTTCAGGATGCATTGGACATGAATACAATTGCGATGTGTTTTCTGTTGCTTCTGGATTTACGGACTCTTCTTGCTTATTTTTTTGATTACAGCCTACTACTACAATTGCCATTAGCACTGTTGAAAGAATTATTTTTTTCATTTTTATTAGATTTTTCATTTTTAATAGATTTTAAATTATTGTTAGATTTTAATTCCGGTTTTTCAACCTGATTATTTAGAGACATTAAAAAACGTATATTCAAGATTCAAATAAACCCCATTGGGAGCTGACCGCAGCATGGAACTGTATAACTCATGTCGATAGGCGATATCAATTCGCGCCTGACTTTGGATGATGAACTGAACTGCAGGTACGGCATCTAAATAGGATTTCCCATTTTCGTTAATCGTTTGACCTACAAATTCGACCATTAAATTAATATTTGTTTGTTTGTAACTCGTGTATTTTTTGGGATACATCAATTTACCGAAAGACAAAGTGTAATTTGTTGCGTTATCTCCTTGTGTGGACGGAAAAAGATAATTCGGCTTATTGTCTAATGCTTTTTCAAAACTGACAGACGAACTAACGGCTACCTTATTGATTAATTTTGTAGCAACAATTCCGGCTTCAAAACCAGTATTGTGTCCCATAATTTCAATTTGTTCCTGGTGAATATCCGCGTTATTAAAACTGTATCTCCCAAAAACCGCTAGACGAAAATGACTGTTCAAATCATCTGTTGAATAAATCCGATATTTGCTATAGAAACCTGCCCCTTCGGTTACTAATTCGGTATTTCGATTACTTACAAATACCGATGCACGAAACATTAAATTTTTATTCATTCCCCATGTAACTTCGGGCATAAAATGATAATTGTACCCATCTTCAAATTTCTCTTTGAATGCAGATTGTCCTAAACGGATGCTTAAAGAACCTGTCGGCACGTTGCTCGCCGAATCTGTAACTACAAAAAGCTCCTGTGACTTTATGCTTTGGGATATTATAAATAAAACCAGAACTACAATAACCTTCTTCATTAGTTTACTAATTTAATGTGAAAGTCCTCCTCATTGTTCAAGGCAAAAGTTGCTGTTTTCGAATAGGCCTTCACCAACTTCTTGTGTTCTTTTTCGGTCACATATCCTTTGTCTAGAATTCTAACAACGACTTCTTTATTTGGAACTTCTTCCTTAGATTCAACTAAAATGTAATTTGGATTTGATTTCAATTGACTAGATGCCATGGTAACTTCTAGTGAGCCAACAAAGAAACCTGCCTTTTCAACACTTTCTTTGAAAACCATAGGACTTAAAGCATTCTCTTTTTTGAGGTAGACCACAAAGGTATTTGTGTTCAAGTCAGTAGCTACGCTATCCACTTCTGTCATTTTTTTAAGCTGTTTGTTAATTGCATTAGAACACATCGAACAAGTGAGTCCAGTTGCTCTAATTTCAGCTTTTGAGATTTGGGAATAGAACTTTGTACTTGATATCAAAGCTAAAAGTACTACCATTAAAAATTTTATATTTAGTGTTTTCATTTGTCTATTTATTTATTTGAGCGATAATTTGTTCTTCCGTTGGATTAATCACAATTAATATCCCTGCGGTATCAAAAAGATAAGTAGAGGGCAATTCTTCTACTCCAAAAGCAACTGCCGTCTGAGCATCAAATCCTTTTGAGTCTATTAATTGCTGGTGACTCATTTTATCTTTCTCAACGGCGCTCAACCATTTTGCCTTATCCGTATCGATTGAAATCCCTATAATTTCAAATTCTTTACCTTTATAGGAATCATACAATTTTACCAATTTCCTATTGGCCAATCTGCAAGGTCCGCACCATGAAGCCCAAAAATCAACTAAAACAGTTTTTCCTTTGAAAGAACTTAGCTCAACCTCTGTATTCTTATCGCTTTGAAGTTTGAGACTGGGTAAAGTATCCCCCAATTTCATTTGTCCATTTGCAACTGAAAAAACAAACAGTAAACTACAGCTCAGAATTATATTCCATATTTTCAACATTGATCTATTTTTTTAAAACAGCATTTGCTGAATTATTTGATTGTTTCAACAGTTTTGCCGCAAGTCATCATCTGAGAACCGTAATATGGATTCTTAACCGCGTTTTCCTTACTTAACCAGTTGGCACCTTTCCCGCCGTTTGCCATAGGGCAAAATTGATAATATACGGGAGATTCGTATTTAGCTGCTTTTATCAACTCATACATATTTTTTGACAAAGTTGTAAATGAAGATCTTTGTTTTTTGACGTCTTGAGTTTCAGAAATTATATTTGATTCAGTCTTCAAATCTTTCATCACTTTCATCCATACCATGTGAACATCCATTGACAGCTCATTCATTTTTACATCATTTAAGGAAACCAACATATCTTTTGAAACAGCTGAAGCGCTTACGCCATCTGACTTAACTAGTGCGTCTTTTAACAAAAAGTAATTATCAAAAACTGTTTTTAATTGATTTACCTCTTGTTTGTCTAGTGTTGCAACTTCAGTATGATTAGAATGATTATCATGGTTCATTTCCGTTTTAGACTCTTCTGTCGTTACCGCTAGCTTAGCCTCTCTATCATATTGGCAACAGCCGTGAAGATTGTCATACACATCAACAGGGGCAAGAAATTTTTCATTGTCATAACCCGCCAAAGCGATGCGCTTTAGGATTTCGTCTGAATTTGTTTTTTTGGCGTCGTAGGTAATTGTCGCCATTTTACTGTCTTTATTCCAATCAACCATCGCCACTTTGTTGAGGCTCCCTGCCTTCTCTATATTCGTTTCACACATACCACAGTTTCCGAATATTTTTACGGTTTCAGTTTTAGTGTTTTTAATTTGCGCAGTAGCTGCTGTGACTGATAACAATAGAGCTATTGCCATCAATCCTGTTTTAATTGAGTTCATATAATAAATAAATTAGAAGTGAATACGCTAGACCAATGGGTAAACAAAAGCATTAAAGCTATGATTCACAGATTTGGTAATAGCCGATAAATAAATGATTTAAAGCAAGATTTGCTTCGAATTTGACACACTAATGGCTGTCAATAAAGAATTTAGCCTATTTTAGGAATAAGCCAAAGTGAAGAATATCCTGCAGAAGTAAAGGATATCGTTTGATAAAATTTTTGCTTTTCAGCTGAAAAATTAAAATTAGCACTCTGCATTTCAAATTGAAAAGCCGAGGGTATTGCTGTATTTACAGAAGGAGTGCTACATAAAGCCTTTCCACATTTTCCATTGCAACCGTTATGCTTGTTGTTTTTAGATTGAGAATCCTTACTGCAACAATCTTTAGTCTTGTTCTTAGAAGACATTTCCATGGTACAAGAACCACTATCTGAATTTCCACACGCAAAAGTCGTATTTGGCATCATAACGAAGCCAAACAAAACGATTAGTAAAATGTGGAATTTTTTCATTTTTTTTCTGTAATAGATTTCAAAATTACTAAAAATATAGTAGCGCCTCATTAAAAATTTGTTAAAACAAGTAAAGTACTACTATATTTTCAATATTCTCCTTACTTATCTTCTCCTAATATTTTATACATGATAGATTGCAAGATGGACAATATAATACTAAAAAACAGTGCGGTCCAGAATGAATCTACACTAAATCCTCCTACAATATTATCACATAATATAATAATCAATGCGTTGATGACTAATAAAAACAGCCCTAAAGTTATAAAAGTAATTGGCAATGTTAAAATAACCAAGATAGGTTTGATAAATATATTAAGTAGTCCAAGAACAACTGCTACAATTAAAGCCGTAGTAAAACCTGCCACATGAACTCCTTTCATTAAGTTCGCGATCAGTAATACCAAAGCCGATGTAATAAGAATTCTGATGATTAATTTCATGTTTTTTATTTTAAATTTTTATTAAAAGTACTACTTTTTTTAAATTATCTAAATTTCCTTAAAAAAAGAAATTGCTAACTCATGAAACAAGGCCGGGTTTTCGGCATGAAGCCAATGCCCTGCATTTGGGATTGTTTCTACCGTTGCTTTTGGAAAATGCGCT
Organism: Flavobacterium gillisiae; assembly: GCF_900107635.1. Lineage (GTDB taxonomy): Bacteria > Bacteroidota > Bacteroidia > Flavobacteriales > Flavobacteriaceae > Flavobacterium > Flavobacterium gillisiae. The sequence goes on along the minus strand of NZ_FNRD01000001.1, from coordinate 204,832 downwards.
CTTATATTTTCAACGTCACTGTCTAAAATATAATTAGAGTTTCCTCCACGAATAAAAAGGGTTGGTTTCTCAAAAACCGAAGTTGCTGGCAAAGCCACTCCTATCTCGTCCATTTTTTTATTAAAAACGGCCAGATTAAAACGAAAAGCCAATTGTCCTGGCTCCTGCCAAAACAAGCTTTTCATTAAAAACTGTCTAGTCCCAAAATCCGTTATATATTCTGAAAGCGTATCTTCTACTTCAGACCGGCTTGGTTTTTTAGCAAAATCGACTGCATTCAAACCTCCCAATATAGATTGATGGTGTTGCGGATAGAATTTGGGTCCTATATCGGCGATAATAAGTTTGTCTACCATTTCCGGATACAAGGTCGCAAAAAGCATTGCCGTTTTACCTCCCATGGAATGCCCAATCATATCTACATTTGTTAGATTATGACCATTGCAGTACTCCAGAATATCCTGAGCCATTAACTCATAACTGAACTCCTCAGAATGAGGACTTCGTCCGTGATTGCGAAGATCTAACATATGAACTTCAAACCCCTCTGTTGCAAACTGCACGCCAAGTGTTTTCCAATTGTCTGACATTCCCAGAAATCCGTGCAGAATTAAAAGTGGTTTTCCTGAGCCTTCTATTTTTGAATATAACATATTGTTTGATTTCACGAGCGCGTGAGGGATAGCAGCGAAAATCCTTTAATAGTATAGAGCCATAGCGAAATACTATTAAAGATTGCAGCGCATAGCCCGACCCGCTTTTTAGCGGGTCACGCCCTAATTATCTTATTTTAATTTTTGTAAATACATGTTGACCACATTCTCCAAACCAAGATATAATGATTCAGCAATTAAGGCATGACCAATAGAAACCTCCAGTAATCCGGGAATGTTTTGTTTAAAAAACTGAATGTTCTCCAAGCTCAAATCATGTCCTGCATTGATTCCTAATCCCAATTCATTAGCCAAAACAGCCGCTTTTACATAAGGATCTATTCCGTTTTTATTCCCTAAACCGTACTCATGAGCAAAAGCTTCGGTATACAATTCTATTCGGTCCGTTCCAGTATGCTTAGCACCTTCGATCATATCTAATCGTGGATCTACAAAAATAGAGGTACGAATGCCATTGCGTTGAAATTCTTGAATCATCTCCGTTAAATACGCTTGGTTTTTTACCGTATCCCAACCTGCAGATGAGGTTATAGCCCCGATAGCATCAGGTACTAAAGTCACTTGTTCTGGCTTACATTCTAAAACCAAATCGATAAAATTATGTTGTGGATTTCCTTCTATATTGAATTCGGTATAAACGATTGCTTTTAGGTCGCGAGCATCTTGATAACGGATGTGACGCTCATCTGGACGTGGATGTATGGTGATTCCTTGCGCACCAAATTTTTGAATGTCAGTAGCCACTTTTAATAAGTCAGGCACATTTCCTCCGCGGGCATTACGTAAAGTAGCTATTTTGTTGATGTTTACACTTAACTTTGTCATTGGAATACTTTTTGATTATGAAATAACTGTATAATGGATACAAAAATACAAAGTAAAAGGTAGGAGATTTTGCCTTTTTTTGATTATTTTGCATAAAAATTGAGGATTTACTTAAGATGGAAATTACAAACTACATAACTACTGACTTTAAAGCGATTGACAGCCAAGAGACTATTGCGTCTGTTAAAGACTTTTTTGATGATTTGAATTTTTCACACTTTCCTGTTGTTGAAGAAGGCATTTACATTGGTAGTATCTCATCTGAAGACATTGAAACTTTTGATAATGACAAAAAGGTAATTGATTACAGATATACTCTCGCCAGTTTTTTCACGAGAACAAATTCAATTTGGCTCGAAGTATTGGAAGTTTTTGCAAAAAACCATACAAACCTGATTCCTGTTTTGGATGAAAATAACAACTATATCGGCTACTATGAGATAGACGACATTATGAGTTTTTTTCACCAAACTCCCTTTTTGAAAGAGCAGGGAAGAATTATAAAGGTAAAAAAAGGCGTATTAGATTATTCCATGAGCCAGATTACACAAATAGTAGAGAGCAATAACGGGAAACTCTTAGGCTTGTTTATTTCTGAATCTGATGTGGACAGCATTGAAGTGACGATGAAAATTAGCTTAGGTGCCATTAATGAAATAGTCCAAACTTTCAGAAGATACAATTACGAAATAATATCAGAACACCAAGAAGACAATTATATCAGTAGTTTAAAAGAACGCTCAGACTACCTAGACAAATACCTTAATATATAACTGTTTGCCAAGTTACCAATCTAAGCTTTCTCTCAAATCAACGATTTTACAAACAAACGATTCAACAAAATAATGAAAGTAGCCATATACGGTCAATATTATCAAAATAGTACAGAACCCATTATAAAAGACATCTTCATTTTTTTTAATAAAAACAATGTAGAATTAGTTATCGAATCTACTTTTTTGGGAATGCTTTATGAAAAGGGAATTGTGCAAAAAGAGTACAATACTTTTTCATCCCATTTAGAATTAGATCAAAGTTTTGACATGCTAATTAGTATAGGTGGCGACGGAACTATATTACGAGCAGCTACGCTGGTAAGAGATTCCGGAATCCCTATTTTAGGTATTAATGCAGGAAGACTTGGTTTTCTAGCTACGGTTCAAAAGGAGAATATCGATGAATTTCTACAAATTGTAATTGAAGAAAAATATACGCTATCCAAAAGAACATTATTGAGCTTGTCCTGCACCCCTCCAAATGAGGCACTGCAAGACATAAATTTTGCCATGAACGAAATTTCGGTAAGTCGAAAAGACACTACTTCGATGATAACAATCGACACCTACCTTAATGGTGAGTTTTTAAATTCGTATTGGGCTGATGGATTAATCGTTTCAACGCCTACAGGATCAACAGGCTATTCCTTAAGTTGCGGAGGACCTATATTGACCCCAGATGTAAAAAGCCTCGTAATAACACCTATTGCTCCTCACAACCTGAATGCAAGACCACTAGTGATTCCCGATGAAACTGAAATCAGATTAAAAGTTTCAGGAAGAGAAGAGCATTACCTGGTTTCATTAGACTCTAGAATCACTTCTGTGAAAAACGAATCCATACTGACTATTAGAAAAACGCCCTTTCAAATAAACATGGTCGAAATCCCCGAAGAAACCTTTCTAAAAACACTGCGCACCAAATTATTGTGGGGTGAAGACAAAAGAAATTAAATCTTTTTTACTTCCAAAACATACTATTGTATCCCATTTTTTCGTTTCGCTTTTAACAAATCCTTATCCGATATCGATAATAGTGCCTATTCTTTAAAAATGGGCACATTTAAGCTAATCGGTATTGATTCGAAACGATAATTATTATATTTGCACGCAATTTCAAACAAAATGAATAAAACTTTTGGCTTATTTATATGCTTATTCCTGAGTATGACGACGTATTCACAAATACATGAAGTAGGAGTTTTTCTGGGCGGAAGTAACTACATAGGAGACATTGGACCTACAACCTATATAGCCCCGAACGAACCTGCTTTTGGAATACTTTATAAATACAATAAAAGTCCAAGACATGCTTATCGTTTTTCGTACACCCAATCAAAAATCACTTCAAATGATCTTGATTCAAAAGAACCCAGCAGAAACCAAAGAGGCTATCGTTTTGAAAATAATATAAAAGAAGTATCTTTAGGCCTTGAATTCAATTTTTTTGATTTTAATCTTCATCAATTGGAGCGTAAAATCACGCCTTATGTATATTCTGGGATTAGTTATTTCAGATATGATGAGTTGTATATATTGTCAGGAGAAACAAAAAAAGATGAGGGTGCAAATTCCTTTGCAATACCTATGATTGTAGGAATAAAATCAAACATTACCCCTAGTTTAATACTGGGTTTAGAAATGGGAGTGCGATACACACTTACTGACAATCTAGATGGAAGCAATCCGAAAGATGAAAGTTTGAAACCATTGCAATTTGGAAATATAAATAATAATGACTGGTACGTTTTTTCAGGGTTAACGTTAACGTATACCTTTGGAGAAAAACCATGCTACTGTGCAGACTAAGAAAATGGACTTACTAGAAAATATAGACAAGAATAATTTACCACAACATTTAGCCATAATAATGGACGGTAATGGACGATGGGCAAAACAACAAGGTTTACTTAGAGCTTTCGGGCATGAGAGCGGAACAAAATCCGTAAAAATCATTATAAAAACCTGTGCTAAATTAGGTGTCAAAAACTTAACTCTCTATGCCTTTTCGACGGAGAACTGGAACCGACCTAAACTAGAAGTGGATACTTTAATGAAGATCTTGATAAAGTCATTAAAAAAAGAACTCCCAACACTTCTAGAAAACAACATCAAATTGAATACGATAGGTAATTTAGAAAAACTACCCCAATCAGCTCAAAAGGAACTCCTTGATGTAATAAACAAAACTAAGGACAATACTCACATGACATTAACATTAGCATTGAGTTATGGTTCGAGAGAAGAAATCGTAAATGCGGTGAAAAACATCAGTAATAAAGTTAAAAATAATATAATTTCAATAGACTCTATTGACGATTCAATTATAAATGAGCATCTTTACACGCAAAATTTACCGGATGTAGATTTATTAATAAGAACAAGCGGAGAACATAGAATAAGTAATTTTCTGCTATGGCAAATAGCCTATGCAGAATTGTATTTTACTGATGTATTGTGGCCAGACTTTAAAGAACAGAATTTATATGAGGCTATCATTAGTTATCAAAAAAGAGAACGTAGATTTGGAAAAACAAGTGAACAAATTAAATAATTTTTTAGTGTTGAATAAAAGTATAAAAGCAGTCCTTACCCTAGTTTTACTAGGTAGTTTTTCACAAATTAAAGCTCAAGAAAGAGTTCCTTTCGATCAAGGTCAAAAATACATATTAGCCGATGTTGTCCTTACTAACAAAATCAGTTTCAATGACCAAACGGTTGTAACTTTTGCTGGACTTGAAAAAGGACAGGAAATTACAGTTCCTGGAGAAGAAATCAGTAGCGCTATTAAAAAGCTTGGGAAATTAGGTCTTTTTGACGAAATTTCATTTTACATCAACAGAATCGAAAATGACAGCATCTATCTTGATTTAGAAATCAAAGAATTGCCGAAATTAAATAACGTGAAGTTTGTTGGAGTTAAGAAAAACAAAACCGATGCTTTAATTAAAGACAACGGACTGACAAAAAGCAAAGTAGTTAACGAAAACTTAATAACTACGACAAAAAACTACATAGAAAACAAATACAAGAAAGACGGATACTACAATACTAAGGTTAACATAAACATTGTACCAGATACATCAACTGTCAACCAGGTAAATATGGTTGTAAATATTGATAAAGGTGAAAAAATTAAAATCGCTGAAATTGATTTTATTGGTAACGAAAAATTATCAGATAAAACTTTACGCAAAGCGATGAAGGACACCAAAGAGAAAAGTATCTTTCATGTATTGAAGGCTTCAAAATTCATAAAAGCAAAATACAAAACCGATTTAGAAAAAGTAATCGCTTCCTATAAAGAAAAAGGATATAGAGATGCTAGAATAATTTCTGATTCCATTACTTATCTTAAAGATAAAAACGCATTATCCATAAAGATTAATGTCGAAGAAGGAAATAAATATTATTTTGGAAACATTAAGTTTTTAGGGAATACCGTTTATCCAGATCAATTACTAAGCAGAATAGTTGGTGTTAAGAAAGGAGAAACATATAATGGAGTACTTCTTGAAAAAAGAATAGCAGACAAGTCAAAACCAGACGGAGAAGACATTACAAATCTATATCAAAATAACGGATATTTATTTTCAAACATCAACGCCGTTGAAGTAAGAACTGTTAACGATACAATTGATTTTGAAATCAGAGTTAATGAAGGTCCACTAGCCTATTTTAATAAAATTACGGTGGTAGGAAACGACAAAACAAATGATCGCGTCATTTATAGAGAATTAAGAACTAAGCCTGGAGAAAAATACAGCAAAGAGTTATTGGTTAGAACTATTCGTGAAATTGGGCAATTAGGATTTTTTGACCCCGAAGCAATCGACCCTAAATTTAAAAATGTAGATGCTTCAGCAGGAACAGTTGATATTGAATACAATCTTGTTGAAAAAGGATCTAGCCAGATCGAACTTCAAGGAGGTTATGGTGGTGGAGGTTTCATTGGTACTTTAGGACTATCTTTCAACAATTTCTCGGCAAGAAACCTACTTAATAAGGAAGCATATAAACCTTTACCAATGGGTGACGGACAGAAAGTATCTTTAAGACTTCAGGCAAGTACGTATTTCCAAACCTATAGTGTTTCGTTTTCTGAACCATGGTTTGGACAAAAGAAACCAGTTTCATTTAGTTCTTCCATATCTTACAGTAAACAATTTTTAAATAATTATATTACTCAAAGTGTAGACAAAGATAAAAGTTTCAATATCCTTACACTATCTGTGGGATTGGCTAAAAGATTAACAGTGCCAGATGACTTTTTTGTATTATCACAATCGATTAGTTACCAACATTATGATTTGAACAATTATAATACGGGATTATTTACCTTTGGAAATGGAGCTTCAAGAAACTTAGCATACACCATTGGATTATCTAGAAGTAACAAAGGGGTGAATCCTATATTCCCAACTTATGGTTCAGAATTTAGCATTTCAGCAAAACTAACTGCTCCATATTCTCTTATAAACGGAACAGATTATGCAACATTAGGAGACAAAGAAGAATATAAATTAAAGAATACTACCGACCGATCAAATCAAGTAGACGCAAACGGAAACACAGTTAATATTGGTGATTACATTGATGCTTCTGGAAACAAAGTTTTCAACTACCAAGATGCAGCTGCAGATCCAGCATTAGTGGATCAAAAGAAATTTAATTGGTTAGAATATTACAAAATTAAGTTCAAAGCGGATTGGTATACGAAAGTTTATGGTAAATTAGTACTTCGAACGTTAACTGAATTTGGATTCTTAGGCGCATACAATCAAGATAGAGGCGTTGTACCATTTGAAAGATTTTATGTAGGAGGAGACGGATTAGCGAATTACTCAATGGACGGAAGAGAAACAATTCAGCTGAGAGGTTACCCTAACAACTCTTTGACACCTATAAATAGTGTAGGAGAACAAATTGGAGCAACGGTATACAATAAATTCTCTATGGAATTACGTTATCCAATTACATTAAAATCATCTGCATCTATATATGCATTAGGATTTTTAGAAGCAGGTTCATCTTATGCGGATTTTAAAACATACAATCCATTTGATTTAAACCGTTCTGCGGGAGTTGGATTACGTGTATTTATGCCAGCATTTGGATTATTAGGTATCGATTTCGGACATGGTTTTGATGCTTTGCCAGGGCTAAGCAAACCGAATGGATGGGAAACCCATTTCATTATTGGACAGCAATTTTAAAAAAAATTGAATCACGATTTTCTAATACTATAAAGTTATGAGAAAACATTTTTTAGTACTATTTTTAGCCTTGATTGTAGTAAATACAATTCATTCGCAAACCAGAGGAACAAAAGTAGGCTATATTGATATGGAGTATATTCTACAGAATGTACCCAATTATGCCGAAGCTACTGTCCAACTGGAGCAAAAAGCACAAAAGTGGAAACAAGAAATTGAGACCAAGAAAATCGAACTCAATAAAATAAAAGACGCTCTTACCGCTGAAAAACCTTTACTAACAAAAGGATTGATCGAGGAAAGAGAATTAGAAATAAAGTTCCTTGAAAATGAAATGCTGGATTTTCAGCAAAAAAGATTTGGCGCTAACGGAGATTTGATGATGCAAAAATCTGTTTTGGTTAAACCAATTCAGGACCAAGTGTTCACTGCTGTTCAAGACATCGCAGAAACACTAAAATACGACTTTGTTTTCGACAAGTCTTCTGATTTAACAATGCTGTTTGCTGCAAAAAGATTTGACATAAGCGACCAAGTATTGCGCGTACTGAACAGAGCAGAAAAAAGGGAACAGTTGACAAAAAAACAACTTGAAGCTCAAGAAGCGAAACAAAGTAAGGAAGACGCTATTGAAGACAATCCTTTCTTAGCTGAAAGACAAAAAATACTGGACGATAAAAAAGCCACAAGAGATTCAATTATCGCAGGTCGAAAGTTAGCTCAGGAAAAAAAGAAAGCAGACTTTGAAGAAAAAAGACAAAAAATGCTTTCTGATAGAGAAGCAAAAAAAAATGGCACGGTTTCTGCCTCATCTAAAACAGAAGACGTAAAAGAAAATACATCAAATGTAGATGCTGATAAAGAAGCTGCAAAATTAGCAGCCGAAGACGCCAAACAAAAACAACTTGATGCAAGAGCCAAAATATTGGAAGACCGCAAAAAAATAATTGAAGATCGCAAGAAAGCTGCAGAAGAAAGAAGAATACAAGTGCTGCAACAAAGAGACTCGATTAAGAAGGCCAGAGAAGAACAATTAAAACTAAAACAATAAATTAATTACTTAATATTTTAAAAACGATGAAACAGATTAAAACTTTATTAATTGCTGCAATATTCATTTTAGGAGCAAATCAAACAATTAGCGCACAAGCAAAAACGGCTCACGTAGACGTAAGTGAAATCATGGCTAAAATGCCAGCTATGTTAGATGCTCAAAAGCAATTAGAGAAATTAAGCGGAACTTATGATGCCGATTATAAAAAAATGGTTGAAGAATACCAAGCAAAATTAAAAAAATACGAAGCTGAGTCTGCTACAGTTTCTGACGCAATAAACGGAGATCGTTCTAAAGAAGTTCAGGACATGCAAAAAAGAATTGTTGATTTTAGAGACAATGCTCAAAAAGAATTACAACAAAAAGAATCTGATATTGTAAAACCATTAATGGAAAAAGTAAGAACTTCAATCCAAAAAGTTGGAAAAGCAAAAGGTTTCCAATACATATTAGACGGTTCTACACTTTTACTTGCTGACGGTCCTAACTTGACTGCTGACGTGAAAAAAGATTTAGGTTTCTAGAAAATCCAAAACTCAATATAAAAATACCGCTCATCCTCTTTAGGATCGAGCGGTATTTTTTTGTCCCATGATTTATTTAGGATTATTAATCCATACCACTTAACTTTGTTTTGATGGATAACAACCAACCAATAGGTATTTTTGACTCAGGCATTGGCGGCACTTCAATATGGAAAGAGATTCACCAGCTGCTTCCCCATGAAAAAACCATATATCTTGCAGACAGCAAGAACGCTCCTTATGGCCAAAAATCGAAAGACGAGATTATCGCCTTGAGCATGAAAAACACTGATTTATTGCTTAAAATGAATTGCAAACTCATTGTCGTAGCCTGCAATACTGCTACAACAAATGCAATTCGAGAACTAAGAGAAAAATATGATATTCCTTTTATTGGTATTGAACCTGCAATAAAACCTGCCGCCACGAATTCAAAAACACAAACGATAGGCATTCTGGCTACTCAGGGAACTCTTATCAGTGAGCTTTTCAACAAAACGGCACAACAGTTCCAAAACACTAAAATCATTGACCAGGTAGGTCATGGATTAGTGCCCCTTATCGAAAGTGGAAAAATGAATTCTCCAGAAATGACGCAATTGCTTCACTCCTATTTGACCCCGATGATTGATGCGAATATTGATTATCTAGTATTAGGTTGTAGTCATTATCCCTATCTGATTCCGCAAATAAAAGCAATCCTCCCAAATCATATCCAAATAATTGATTCAGGAGAAGCGGTCGCTAAACAAACGCAGAACCTATTAAAAGAAAAAGTGGGCTTCACAACAGAAAAAAATGGCAAACCTATTTTTTATACCAATGCAAATCCAAAAGTATTAATGGAAATCCTAGGAAACAAATATGATGTTGTAGAAAAAGACTTTTAATTAGTCGAATTTTCTTTTAACAAACCATATTGCATCTAAACTTAAATTGACAGATATTTTATGATAATTTTCTTTAATAAGACCATTACTTATACTCCCTTTTTGACCGTAAGAATAGGTCACGTTTAGTGCAGAAAAAGTCCTATTCTCCACAGGCAAAGAAACACCTACAGAAAAAGCAACATTACTAATGCGCTTGTTATCAATTTCTAGAAATCCCGTATCATAATTAAAACCAGTCGAATATTTTATTCGATCAAAATAAGTACGAATACTATTCGTTTTATTATAAGAAAAGCCCATTGCAAACTTGTCTTGATTAATATAAGTACCATACAAATCAGATTGGCTTGTGCTGTTCCATAAGCTCTTTGAATAGTCCATCGTTAAATTCAAGTTGTTTTTAAAAATTTTACTAAAACCTACTCCTACTTCTAAAGGCAAGTAATAATCATTAACATCATAATCTGTATCCGTTTCAACTGTTGTAGAAGTAAGCGTAGAGGCATTATACGAAACAACAGATTGGGTTTTTGAGGCTTTAACTTGACTTGGCGATTTAACATTAACACCAAAAGCCAAGGTAGAATCAATTTGCACCTGCCCCCCTAATGAAACTCTTGCTCCATTATAATACGAAGTTTTATTTATTGAAGTTACTGAATTTGCAACGGTATAACTTCTATCGTCAGTAATGTTACCAAAAAGGAAATTAGTTGAAAGTCCTAAAGATAATTTTTTTCCAATCTTATATCCATACGAAATACTAACATCATTTAAACCTCCCGTACCTGCAGCGTCTAAAATATAACCCTCTGTACTGTTTTCAACGGGTAAAAGTAAATTTGATATTTTATAGGTGGCACTAGAATACGGTTTCAAAGCTAAACTAACAGCTGATTTTGGTGTGACCGGAAAAGCCAATGCAATATGTGAAAATTGAATATTATTTCGACTTTCCTTATTAGAACCATTTTCATAACTGGAAAAAATTGATTTACCACCCACATCAAATAAAAAATGATTTTGAGCCATAAATCCCAAAGAAGCTGGGTTAAGATTATTAATCGAACTTGAGGAAGGCAATGCAATACCTGAAGACCCAATGGAAGCATTAGATCCAAAATCAGAATCATACAAACTACCCAGTCCATAAATTGAATACGGCGAACTAGATATACTTTGTGAAAATGCAGTTGTTACCAAAAAGATAAAGAAACCGGCAAATACTATTTTATTTTTCATTTAATAAGAAATATAATAAATTTTCAATTGAATTTTATTGTTACTGTTTTTTTGATCTCCCAACATCACTCGATTTACCGATTTCAAAATATTAGGTACCGTTAATATTAATGATAACTTAGAATCAGAATTTTTAATCATCTCGTTCTGCAAGAAAGCTCCAATGGAAACCTTATAACCAATATTTTCATTAAACTCATCTGTTTGAGTATTTAAAACCGCGTAGGTAGCACTACCCGTATTATTTAAAGTACCCGTTACCCTATTGAGCTTATCAACCACAAAAACCCTTAAAGAATCAGGTAAAGAATAGTTCTTGTCTGAATATGTGTTTTTTATTGGCTTTATAATCAGTTCAGCATCGACAATAGCGCCTTTTTCTGAAATGTACTTCAGCTGCTTTATATTGGGAAAATCAATTCTACAAGCAATACCTGTACCTGATTGAATATATGCTTTATTCCCTGTCTTGACACTTGACAGACTACTTGTAAAATCAGGTAAATCACTAATTTGCGTTCCAGACCTATCTAAACTTATATTATTAAACTGCTTTGCCACATCTAGAATACCAAAATCCATACTTAAAGACTCTTCTGTATCGCCTAAATATTTTGAATAATACAACCGAAGTACGCTGGAAGTATTAAACCCCACAACACTGCTTGAATTAGTTGAAGTTGATTTAATCGTTAATCCTTTAAAGTACTCTGTGAATTCATCAAAATTAGTGATTTCACGTTTTTTTATTCTTTGAAAAAGAGCTTCTCCAAAAACATCACTAACTTTTACAACTACAGTATCCTTACTTATAGGCTTTGGTTTAAACGAAACGGAGCCTAAACTTTCTGTGTCAAACGCAAGAGTTGAGCTATTGTAAAAATAATAGTCATCATCTTCCACTTTCACTTTTTCAAGCAAGCGATGTAAACTGATTGTTTGCACTGATGTGGTATCTCCATAATAATATTTATCTGGCCTCAAAATCATTCGAATTGAATCAAAAACATAATTGGGAGAATCAGTATCTGAACTAACTGTTTTCAAAGCATAAGACGAACCAGACAACTGAAAATAACTTTCAGATTTTACCTTTCCAAAATAAGGATCAACATAATTTCCAACTAAAATTCTACTTTGACTAGAAGTGACTAAGGAGTCCAAATTAATTGTTGAAACATCAACAGTTAAAGTATCGACTAATACCACTTTATTACTTACCGACAAATAATCTGACCCTACTACAAACTCTCCTGCATCTACATCCGAATCACAAGAGGTTATCAAAGCTCCAAGAAAAAGCACTAACAATAACTTATACATAAAAGTTTTTTAACAAATATAGCAGAGCACTTTTTATACTACATTATAACATATACCATTCAAAGTTTTATGTCTATAAAAAGCCATGAAACATCTATAACTTCAATTACCTAACACTAATATTGATTGAGCCATGCAAATGACTCATTAGTCTATGGAATTAGCGAATACATATATCTTCTTTTTTTAAACTGGATAATGCAACTACTTTTGAAACAATAAAAAAAAATATGAGAATAAAGATTTTTACAATCCTATTGCTTCTGTTTTCTATTCTAAAAGTAAGTGGTCAAAACAGCTACTCTTTAGATTTAAATACAAAAACAGCACCAACCGAAAAAATAACAAGAAATGAAACTGAAGTTGGTTTTACAGTTTCGAAAAAAATTAATTCAAAAAACACTTTTACAAATACAATACGATATACCAAAATAGGAGTGAATTATGAGTTAGAAAAATATGCTTTTCAAGACAATTTTACTGATTTCTCAAGTATAGCAAATGATTTAACAATCAAGCACCATATTAATGAAAAAACAAGTTTTACTCTTGATATAAAGCCAACAAACAATTTTGAAAAAAGCATGGGATTTTCAGATTTACAATTATTAGGAGGTTTACAAATAAATTACAAATTCAATGAATCAAATTCACTATCCGCAGGAGTACAGCGCAGCATGCTATTTGGAAAAACTAATTTACTACCAACCTTTTCATACACCCAGCAGATCAATCAAAATACAGTTGTAGTAATTGGATTTCCAACATCACTAGTATCTTATTCGAATACTACTCGAAATACATTCTCACTAAAAAATGACTTTCAAGGAGCTATTTACAATTTAGACAGTAAAGACTTAGATGACAATTACAACAAGACAACAAAAATGACCAACTCACAAATGGCTACAACATTTGAATATGTGCGAAGTATAGACACTTACTGGTCCATTAATTTTAAAGGAGGATATGGCTTCAACAACAAATTTTATCTCACAGATAATGCCGGAAACCTAGCCTACGATTTCAATAATAATAACGGATACATTTTCAACATAGGTATAAAATTCAAACATTAATAAAAACAGTAAACATATGAATATTTTAAGAAAAGGAATGATAATCTCTACTCTCATCATGGGATTAGTATTGGTTAGTTGCAGTAACGATGAAGATACTGACTTAGTAGGAAACTGGGTGAAAAAGTCATCTTTTGATGGACCAGCAAGATCAAGTGCTACAAGTTTCGTGATTGGTAGTTATGCTTATGTAACGACGGGTTACACAGGTGATGAATATTTAAAAGACCTTTGGGCTTACAATTCTGACGGTGATTATTGGGAACAAAAAGCAGATTTCAACGGTGTAGGACGAAGTGCTGCTTCAGGGTTTGAGTTGGATTCAAAAGGATATATAGGTCTTGGTTACGATGGGACCAATAAATTGAAAGATTTCTACGAATACGATCCAATTAGTAATACTTGGACGCAAAAAGCTGATTTCGCAGGAACAGCTCGTTACTCTGCAGTAGGGTTTCAAGCCGGCGGAAAAGCCTATTTTGGAACTGGATATGATGGAAATTATCTAAAAGACTTTTATCAGTACAGCCCGACAGCGAATACTTGGACCTTAGTAAATGGTTTCAGCGGAAACAAAAGACGAGGAGCTAGCACATTTGTAATCGATAATAAAGCTTATTTAGGATTAGGAGTAAATAGTGGGACTTACCAAGTTGACTTTTGGATGTTTGATCCAGCAACAGATACCTGGACAAGAAAACGAGACATCGATCAAGACGATGATGATGACTACTCTTACAACGACGATTATGTAATTGTGAGATCTAATGCGACAGGATTTTCAATGAATGGATACGGTTACATAGGATGTGGGGAAAGTACAAGATCAATTTGGGAATATAGTCCTACTGATGATGTATGGGAAGAAAAAACTTCTCTTGAAGGTTCTGCAAGAACAGATGCAACAGGATTTGCAATCAACGAACGTGGTTTTATTTTATTAGGAAGAACTGGTTCTTCATATTTTGATGATTCATGGGAATTTAAACCATTTGACGAACAAAGTGATGATGACAATTAATTCAACTAAAAAATTCTTCTGGACAAAAATCCAGAAGAATTTATCCTTTCAATCAACAATAACAAAGCTACTTTTAGTATGTTTATTTTTATTTATATCTTGCAAAAAAAATGAGAACTTAAATCTAGCTTCCTTAAAAACGCAAAATGGATGGGGTTATGTGATCACATTAAAAGAAAAGATTATCATAAAACAAACTGTAATTCCTGTTATTTCTGAAAATAAAAGTTTCAAAACAGAGGAAGAAGCACTTAAAGTAGGCCAATTAGTTTTAGAGAAATTGAATTCAAATTTATCACCTACAGTAACAAAAAAAGATTTACTTCTATTATCTATAAAAATCTAAATGACCCTAAACGAAATTAAAAGCACCGAAAAGAACAACATACTTATTCATTCTGTAGTATGGTGCTTTTTTATTTGTTCCTCACTGATTCAATTTTACGAAAGTCCTTTCTACATAACCCCTGATTTTTTTATTCAATGGGGAACAGGGATTGTATTATTTTATCTTAATTACTTCTATTTCGTCCCTAGATTGCTTTTACAAAAGAAATATGGTTCCTATTTAGCTATCGTGCTTTTAATTATTTTTGTGTTTATGGCTTTTCGAATGACCTATACCATTTCTGAATTTAGAGATATGCCACGTCCCAATGCGCTAATACCTAGTAGAAACGGACAATTACCATTAGAACCACATTTTAAAAACAAACGCCCTTTTATTTTCAGACTTTTACCAGCTGTTTTCTACATATTCATATTGGCCAGCAGTATCGTAATAAAAACATTATCTGAGATTTATACCAGTCAACAAAACAAACTAGTAGCAGAAACTCATAGAACTTCGGCCGAATTAAATTATTTAAGGAAACAAACAAATCCTCACTTTTTGTTTAATGCACTAAATAGTATTTACTCTTTAGCGTATAAAAAATCAGATCTTGTTCCTGATGCCATCGTTACATTATCAGAAATGATGCGGTACATGCTCTATGAAACTGATAACAAATCGGTTTTTCTTGAAAAAGAATTAAACTACATTAAAAACTATATTGAGTTACAAAAGCTTCGGCTGAGTAATATTGAAAATATTTTCATAAACATTCATGGAGACACAAAAAACAAGTACATTGAACCCTTGTTATTAATTACATTTATAGAAAATGCCTTTAAATACGGAACAGATTATAAAGGGGTAACTTATGTGAAAATTAAAATTATAATAGAGGAGAACACATTAGACTTTTGGATTGAAAATAAGATTGAAAACTATACTAAAGACCCCAATAATTCAGGCATTGGCATGACCAATATGGAAAACCGTCTTAATCTTCTATACCCAAATGCGCACAAACTAACAATTATAGAAACAACTGATAAATACAGTTTGCATTTAAACTTAAAACTAGATCAACTAAAAGAATAAAAGCAATAATTTAGAAGGACTATTATTCATTACTAAAATTGAAACAAATGAAATGTGTTATTATAGATGACGAACCATTAGCTGTTGATTTAATCAAAGAATTTGTTAGTAAGGTGGAAACACTTGAACTAGTAAATACCTTTAATAATGCGATTGATGCTTTAGCTGTGATTAATCACACAAACGTAGATTTGATTTTTTTAGACATAGAAATGCCTCATTTTTCTGGTATCGATTTTATAAATGCCTTAGATAAAAAACCACTTATAATTTTCACTACTGCCTATTCTAATTACGCTGTAGAAGGTTTTAACTTAGGTGCAGTTGACTACTTGGTAAAACCAATCCCGTTTCATAGATTCCTAAAATCTGTTTTACGAGCACAACAAATTTTTAGTCCACAAGCATCTTCTACTCCTACAACTCTAATTTCAACTCCAGAGATAGAGCAAGATTTTATGTTTGTACGAGCTGAATATGAAAATGTTAAAATTAATTTTGCTGATATTTTATATATCGAAGGACTTAAAGACTACGTGAAAATTTATACGACAGATAATAAATATACATTGACTCTTATTAGCCTTATAAAACTCGAAAATTTACTTTCTTCAAAAGGATTTTCTAGGATTCACAGATCTTATATAATCAACATAAAACACATAAAGTCTATTCAGAAAAACAAGGTCCTTATTGCCGAAAAAAGAATTCCGATTAGTGAAAGCTACAAAAATTCATTCTTTGAAAAGATTAACTTATAATTCAATAACTACTCTTCTTTGAACCAACTCGAATACATTACATAATTATTCGAAATGCGTTCAATCTCACCTGCAAAATTCGATTGATCGATGTCTTTCACTTTTCTGGCAGGAACACCAGCCCATATTGATCCCGATTCGACCGTTGTATTTTGGGTTATAACAGCACCGGCAGCCACGATAGAATTACTCTCAATGACACAGTTGTCCATTACTATCGCTCCCATTCCAATCAATACATTATCTTTAATCTCACAACCATGAACTATTGCGTTGTGTCCAATTGATACATTATTACCAATAATTGTAGGGTGCTTTTTATAGGTACAATGAATGACTGCTCCATCTTGGATATTCACCTTATTTCCTATTTTAATGAAATTTACATCTCCCCTGATTACGGCATTAAACCAAACACTACACGATTCTCCAAAACTTACATCACCTACAATAGTAGCGTTTTCAGCCACATAACAATCCTCAGGTATAAGAGGTGACTTTCCGTTGACAGATTTTATTAACATTAAGTATCTGAATTTAATTAATGGCTGGACATTTACATTCGTATTTTACGGGCTTGCAAAATAAATTGATTCCCAATGTAATCTGGTGGTAGCCTCCGTCATCAAATTTGACAGCGCCTGAAACATGTGAATACGTGTACGCAAACATAAAGTTATTGAAATTCACACCAACAATCGGCGTGATATATTGTAATTTTTGTTTTGAGATCCCATTGCCATCAGTATATTGTGCCCCATCAAAACTTCTTCGATAAGACAAGCCTCCCCAAAGTGTTCCGAAATCCATATTTTTATAGGCCTTCATGTTTACGTCAATGGACTTCTCTTGTGTTTTTTCAACAAGTTGAAATAGTATGGATGGCTCCAATAATATTCGATCCTGATCTCCAAAAACGTAACCGGCACTCAATAAATATTTTCTTAAATTATCACTTTCGTACTCCGTATAAATATCTCTTCTCGTTTCAATAGCATTTTTAACTGTTCCGTGTGCATAAAAATCTAAATAATTGTAAGACGCACCAATATCTACATTGAAGTAAGAATCCTTTTGCACTATAGTTCCATTAATAATAGGATCAAAGTCTCCAGATTGTAAAAAACTAGTTTCATCTAGTTGACTTTGAATCAAACCTCCACTAATCCCAAAAGACAATTGATTCAAATCAATTTCATCTCTAGAAAACATAAGGTGATAAGCATAGGTAAGCTTCACTCCTTTTTGAGAGTGATATCCATTCTTGTCATTGAAAAGAATAATTCCCGCTCCCGCTTTTTCGCTAACCCTTCCGTTAAAACTAATTGTTTGAAGTTCTGGTGCATCCTCTTGACCAAACCACTGCTTTCGAGCTGTTAATCTTATTTTCGCGCAATTTGCCGCACCTGCCATAGAGGGATGGATCAAATAGTAATTATCTGATAAATAATCGGAATAGACTGCTATCCCTTCTTGCGAGAAAGTATATGATGATACAAAGAAAAGAACAATTAAAAATTTGATTTTTATATACATTGAAATACTATTAAATAATAAATGAATATTAATGCACTTGAAAAAATGAAATAAAACCCACCCAAACAATTAAAATAAAGTTAATTTATTCATTAATAAATCAAATATAGTTAATCGTAGAAAATAACTTTACTAAATTTGTAAAAATTTATAAATATCATGACAAAAGTTACCATAAAAGAAACACAAAACCCAACTATACTTAAATTTGAATTTGAAGATTTCATTACTCAAAATGAAAGTTTTGAATTTAAAAACATAGACGAGGCAAAATCATCTCCACTTGCACAGCAGCTGTTTTATTTACCGTTTGTAAAAACAGTATACATCTCAGGAAACTTCATCGCCATAGAAAAATATAACATAGTAGAATGGGAAGATGTAAAAGATGCCGTAGCAGAGCAAATAGATACTTTTGTTAGCAATGGAGGGACAATTATAACAATTGACGAAAACAAAACAAAAAAACAGCCTATAACCGTTTACGGAGAAACAACTCCTAATCCGGCTGCACTTAAATTTGTTGTAAGTCGAATGTTGACTAAAAACGCTATTGAGTTTAAAAACATCGACGATACTGCTGCTTCTCCCTTAGCAAAAGAGTTGTTTAAATTTTCTTACGTAAAGGAAATTTTCATTGACGAAAACTACATTTCTGTTACTAAATATGAAATCAACAACTGGGAAGAAATAACATTAGAATTAAGAAGTTTTATTAAGCAATTTATCGAAAACGGAGGAGTAGTCCTTGATGAAACCATGCTTGGTGCTACTGAAAAACAAGAAAAAACTAAAACACAGGAATTTGACAATTTAGATGTCACTTCACAACAAATCATCAATATACTTGAAGAATATGTAAAACCTGCCGTTGCAGCTGATGGTGGAAACATTGTTTTTGATTCTTATAATGAAAGTGATAAAATTGTAAAAGTAATACTTCAAGGTGCTTGTAGTGGTTGTCCATCTTCAACATTTACATTGAAATCCGGTATTGAAAACATGTTAAAAAGCATGCTTAATGATGAGCAAATTCAAGTAGAAGCAGTAAACGCATAAGTGAGTCAGACTACAAATATCTACACAACTTACTGATATTGTATAATTTAAAAAAAACTAACACGCTTTTTAGTGCGTTTTTTCGAAAATAATTACTAAATTTAAGTTCACCTTAAAAAATAGAAATTATGTCAGTATTAAAAGTTATTGAATTACTTGCTAGCTCAGCGGTTAGCTGGGAAGATGCTTCGCAAAAAGCGATTACAAAAGCTTCAAAATCGTTAAAAAACATAAAGTCGGTCTACATTAAAGATCAAAGTGCGGCTGTAGCTGAAGGTAAGATCTCAGAATACAGAGTTACTCTTAAAGTGACCTTTGAACTTGAATAGTTAAAAGTAAAAAAAGCGTTTCGTCAGAGACGCTTTTTTTATTTCCGATACATTTTAAAAAAAGAAACAAAGACGCCCAAAGTCCTTGTTATTTATTTCCAAATAAAAAAAAACAACTTTAGATACTGAATATCAATGACCTATTAATAAATAATATCTTTTCGCATAAAAAAATTGATTATTATTGTAGTCTAATCTAACACTTACAACCATGGGAGTAACATCATTTTTTAAAAACTTATTTGGCTCTGCCAAAGAAACCACTAGTGAATTGGCCGATAAAGCAGAACTGACTTTAGAGCATGCAAAAGAAAATGCAGCACCTTATATAGAGAAAGCAGATGCATTTGTAGAGGACTCAATAGAAAAAGCCAAAGAAGCTGCTACTCCGATTATTGAAAAAGCCAACGATTACGCCAATCAAACAAAAGAAGCCGTTAGCGAGTATACTGAACAAGCTGGTGATATGTTAGGGAACATTGTTAATACAGTAAAAGAAAGTACCGCTGAAGCCGTAAAGAAAACAGAAACTTTCATCAAAGAAAGTACAGAATCTCATTCTGATATACCAGAAATTGAAAGTTCTTTAAATAACGAAAGTCCCTCAAAAGAATTTAGAAATAGAATTGAAGAAGATGCTGATTAGTCATCTAATAATAATTCGTATTTTTGCCACATAAACACAAACCTTCTCTTTAGAGAGGGTTTTTTATTAGCTTAAAAATGTATGTAGACTCAAAATACGTTACGGATTATGCCAGTAACTTCTTAAAAGTTTTTATTGAATATTCGCCAAATCTAATTTCTGCATTTCTTATATTATTTATAGGACTTTATGCCATCCGAATCATCAATAGACTGATCAGGAAGATCATGATCAAAAGGGAACTAGACCCAACTTTGACTAAGTTTCTCGCCGATATTCTTCTTTGGGTTTTAAGAGTGCTATTATTTGTGACGTTCATATCAAAATTAGGAATAGAGACTTCCTCTTTTGTGGCCATTCTTGGTGCAATGGGACTAGCAGTAGGATTATCACTTCAGGGTTCGCTTTCTAACTTTGCAGGAGGAATGCTAATTATTCTTTTTAAACCATTCAAAGTAGGACACACAATAGAAGGACAGGGAATTTTTGGGACCGTTAGTGAAATCCAAATTTTTGTAACCAAATTAATTACTCCTAACAATCAAACCGTATTTATTCCAAACGGTGTTCTATCTAACGGAACTATAACCAATTATTCTTTGGAAAAATTCAGAAGAGCTGATTTAACCTTTGCGATTTCTTATGATTCAGATATTAAAAAAGCAAAAGATTTGATTCTGTCAATTTTAGATAAAAATCCAAAAGTACTTCAGACTCCCAAACCGGAAGTTTTTGTAAAAAACCTAACCGATAGCGCTATTGAACTGGCAGTACGTCCTTGGGCAAACAGTGCCGATTTTGGTACTGTCTTCACTGAAACTTTAGAAAATTGTAAAACAGCTTTTGATGCTGCAGGAATAGTGATACAACCTTATGTAAAAGAAGTATCTAAAGCTGCAAACTAACTACTAGACTTGTTTTTTTGGAGTAGTTACCATAAAATCTTTCAGGTAAAAAGGTTCGAAATAAGCGACATCAACAGTGTCGCTTTTTTTATACTTCTCAAAACTAAGAAGACTCATTTCGTTTGCTGAAGGATATTTGATTTCTTCTAGGAAAGAAAAATTTTCTTTGGTCAAAACAGTCTGTGCTTTCTCAGCACAATCTCCAACAAAATAAACCGCACCTTCTAACTCTTCAAATGAATTTTCAGTTAAAATTTCGGCTTGAGTTTCTCTTTTTCTCTCTAATTCAGTAGTAAATATAGCGCTATACACTTCCATTCTTCTGGCATCAATCATCGGAATGATCAATCCATTAGAAACAGTCGCCTGAGCTGCTAATGTTTGTAAAGTGTCTACTGCTATTAAAGGGATCCCTAACGCGTAACACAGACCTTTAGCGGCAGAAACACCAATGCGGAGTCCGGTATAAGATCCCGGACCCTGACTTACCGCAATCGCAGATAAATCTTTATATACAATTCCCGCCTCTTTTAAACTTGCTTCAATAAATACATGCAATCGTTCAGCATGTGAATACCCTTCTTCTGCAATTTCATTACAGACGACGGTTTCTCCATTTTTAGCGATTGTTACCGAGCAATTTTTAGTTGACGTTTCGATGTTAAGAATATAGGTCAATACTTTTCTATTTAAGATCCAAATTATTTATTGGCAAAAGTACAAATCTAAACTAAAACTACTTGCTTTTTTCTTTATCGTTTTCTGATTTCACATACACCATATCACCCGAATTCAAATCTTTTGAAACAGTCGTATATGGTCCTGTAATCACAACATCTCCTTTTTTAAGACCGCTCTTCACTTCAATATTAGTATCATCTTGAATTCCGGTTTTTATAACACGTATTTTAGCTTTATCTCCAACTTTCACAAAAACACATTCAAATTTCTTGTCGCTCTTAGGGGCTTCTTTTTTATCATCCGAAGGCTCCATTGCTTTTACATCGCTAACCGCTGCCGTATCTGATTTTACAACTACAGCACTTATTGGTACTACCAAAATATTTTTCTTTGTTTTAGTAATAATATCAACAGTCGCCGTCATTCCTGGTCTAAAAGGAGAATAAGCCGCAGGCTTTCCTTCTAATAAATCCATATACGATTCTTTAAGAATTCTTACTTTTACTTTAAAATTAGTTACTTGATCTGCTGTTAAAGCGGAACTAGCCGAATTAGAAATACTGGTAACGGTACCTTTAAATTGTTTTTTTAAATAAGCATCAACTTCCACCTTAGCGGCATCTCCTACTTTTATTTTTACAATATCATTTTCATTTACATCTACTTCAACTTCCATATTGTTCAAGTTCGCCACCCTCAAAATCTCAGTACCTGTCATTTGCTGCGTCCCTAATACTCTTTCACCCAACTCTACATTAAGCATCGAAATAGTTCCATCTGCAGGAGCATAAATTATAGTTCTCCCTAAGTTGTCCTGAGCTTCACTTACTGAAGCAGAAGCGCTTTTTACACTAAAATAAGCAGATTCCTTCGTGGCTTTCGCTACTTCAAAAGACGCGATTGACTTATCCCAATCTGATTTAGAAATAATCCCTTTTTGAAATAACACTTTATTTCTCTCGTAGCTTGATTTAGCCTCTCTAAACTGAGCTTCAGCCTGAGTCAATCCTGCTTTTGATCCAGATAAACCAGCAATTGTTCTATTTAAACTAGACGTATATAAATCCGGATTGATCTTAACTAATAAATCTCCTTTTTTAACTACTTGTCCTTCGATAACAGGCAATGAAATAATTTCACCAGATACCATAGACGAAATTTTAACCTCAATTTCGGGTTGTATTTTACCGGTAGCCGAAACCGTTTCAACGATTGTTGTAGCATTGACTACAGCTGTTTCAACTTCCTTCCCTTTATCTTTATTTCCAATAACTCCAGTTTTTGAAAGTATAATTAATAAGGCAATAATACCAACGGCACTACCTATTAAGAGATAAATTGTTTTCTTTGACATAATGTATTAATTTTTAATGATAGGAATTCCAAAATAGAATTCTAATATTTTGATTTTGAAAATATAATCGTATTTCGTCCTAAGCACATCAGATTGTGCTGTAGATAGTAAAGTTTGAGACTGGTTTAAATCGAAAGAGTTCATCAAGCCAACATCAAACTTTTCTTTTGCATAATGATACGCTTCCTGTCTAGACTCTAAAGCTACAATCGATGATTCATGAGCATTTAACGCCCCTTTTGCATCCGTAAATGCGGTATAAACATTTCTTTGCAAATCTAAATCTTGTTGCTCTACGGCAATTTTTGATTTCTCCAAGTTTACTTGAGAACGCTCTACATTATTCTTAGCTGCAAATCCATTAAACACAGGAATTGTTAATTGCGCTCCAAACGATTGTCCCTTATTATCTCCAAATTGACTAAAAAACGCAGGAGGTGCCTGTGTTCCTATTATATTTCCACTATTATCACGCAAAGCAATATCTGCATACGAAATTCGAGTATTGAAGTTGTAGAAACCCCTTAAAGTAGGTTGTAAAGCTCCTTTTGCGATAGCCACATTTTTCTCGGCTATTTCTAAATTAGTCTGAGCTATTTTCAACTCTGTTCTTTGTTCCTTCGCTTTATCATAAATAGCAATTGGCGTCTGCATCAATATACTATTTTCATCTTTTGCCTCCGTATCATCTACAACATCAAAATCCTGAAAATTATCCAATTGTAATAATTGTGCTAAACTTAGCTTAGAAATCAACAACGAATTCTCAGCAGTAATCACTTTTTGATTGTCGGATGCTAAAGTAGCTTTAACATCTAATAAGTCTCCTTTAGGTATTGTCCCCGCGTTTACTAATTCTTGAGAACGAATTAATTGTTTTTGATTAATACTCATTTGATCTGCTTGCACTTTTAAATTTTCCTTGTTAAAAAGCACTTGTAAAAAAGCATTGGCAACATTGAGAGCAATATCCTCTTGCATTTTCAATAATTGATATTTAGCAGCTACTATAGAAAGATTTGCCCTTCTAAGCGTATTTTGGTTTTGTAAACCTTTATAAATATCAACTCCTACATTTGCTCCAACTGAGGTAAACTGCGTCGTTTGATTTTGCAAAAGCCCCGTCGTAATATCTTGGTTTAAACCAATATTCCAAGAATGTGATGCATTACCATTTAATGACGGAAGAAAACTCCCAACGGCTCCTCTTTTATCAATGGTCGATGTTTTAATGTCTAACTCCGTTTGTTTGATCGAAATATTATGCTCTAACGCATAATTTACGCACTCGGTTAATGTCCACTTTTTAGATTGGGCATTAGAAGGCAAGCAGTATAGCAGCAATAGAATTAAACTAAAATAGATTTTATTTGACATGTTTTTTTGAATAAATTGTAATGTAACGGCAACCCCAACGCAACTTTTCCGTTTCTTGAATTTTGAATAAAAATACAAAATCTCAATGCGTTTAGCCTATCCCATAAAATAGGTTAGACAATTAAAACATCCTTTTGTTACAAAAAAACAAAAAAATATATTTGTTTCACTAATTTTGCACCTTCAAATCAGAACAAATGCCAAAACCTGCCTCACTCCTACTTTTTGCGTTCACCTTTATGCTTTTTATTAGCTGCTCTCCTTCTCAAAAAATAACTGCATTAAAACCTGAACCAGATGACGCTAGTCCTTTGGTATATGAAAACATTCCTTCCTTTATTACTTTGCCAATAACTGTAAAACTAAAAGACATTGAGAACCAAACTAACGCACTTCTAAACGGATTAATCTACGAGGACAATAATATCGAAGATGATGATATAGAAATGCAAGTATGGAAACTAGCCCCGATAACAATAGAGAACACCAATGAAAAGTCAGGAGACAGAATCAAAACTACCTTGCCTCTAAAAGTTCTAGTAAAATACAGAATAGGAACAAAAACACTAGGCACCGAATTTTACAAAACCCAGGAATTTAACCTTAACGGAGTAGTAACATTAACAAGTGATGTTAGTTTGACTAATTGGAAACTAAATACCAAAACAGAACTGAGTTCTTTAGATTGGAATGAGAGTCCTACTACAACTGTTTTTGGCAAAAATATTCCAGTTACTTACGTGATCAATCCAGCGATAAAGTTATTCAAGTCCAAAATCGAGCGAAAAATTGATGAAGCCGTAAATAAATCAATGGATTTTAAACCAAACGTACTAACCGCTTTAGAAAAAATCTGCGTCCCTTTTCAAATGAATGAGGACTACGAAAGCTGGTTAAGAATCGTTCCTTTAGAAATCTATACGACTGCCTCAAAACTAAAAAAGGATCAGTTTTCACTACAAATGGGAATGAAGTGCAACATGGAAACTCTGATAGGAAAACAACCCGAATCCAAATTTGATTTAAATAAAATCATCTTAAAACCAGTAACCAAAATCCCAAATCAAATTTCAGCTAATATTGTCGCTGTATCTACCTATAACGATGCTTCTAAAATAATGAAGAAAAATTTTGCAGGACAAGAATTTGAGTCAGGAGGAAAAAAAGTAAAAGTACAAGACGTCGAAATTTGGCACAAAAACAGCAAAATGGTTATTGCCTTAGATTTATCAGGATCCTTAAACGGTAAAATTTATTTATCTGGTTTTCCACAATACGACGATAAGTCTAAAGAAATATATTTTGACGAATTAGATTATGTTTTAGACACTAAAAACAAATTAATGCGAACTGCAAACTGGCTTGCCCAAGGATTAGTTCTTCGAAAAATAAAGGAAAACTGTCGCTATTCGATCCAAAGTAATTTAGATGAAGGCAAAAAGACTATGATGGGTTATCTAAAAAATTATTCCCCACTACCAGGTGTTTATGTAAACGGAAAGATGGAAGATATACAGTTCCGTAAAGTGCAATTAACAAACAATGCAATAATCGCTTTCATCAAAGTAAATGGAGAAATTAACATTTCCATTGATGGATTAAAATAAAAACGAATCGCCTTAATCTAATTTTTTATTTTTTCTTATTCGATACACACCATAACCAATTCCTGCAACCAGAATGTAAGGAATTGCCATTAGATAAACAATACCATCATTAACTGCCTGTGCTTGCACATTATTCTCTTTACCTCCCAATGCTGCCCTACACATAGCACATTGCGCACCAACATTTAGAGAGAAAAATAAAGAAAGAATAAAAAATAGTATTGTAATTCTCTTTTTCATAACTGTTTTTTCGAGTTTTATATTTCCCATTGTTCTATCTAACATAATAAGGAGAAATCATTAAATAAACGATTACACCGGTAACAGCAACATACAACCAGATTGGAAAAGTAATTTTAGCAATTTTCTTATGTTTATCAAATACTTGAGCTAAGGCACGAACATACGTTATCAGAACCAAAGGAATAATTATTACCGATAATACGATGTGTGTAAACAATATAAAATAATATACATATTTCACAACACCTTCTCCTCCAAACTTTGTCGAATCTGAAGTCATATGATAGGACACGTACATCCCTAAAAAAAGAATAGAACAGCCAATAGCACCTTTCATTAAATTTTCGTGCAATTTTCGATTCCCTTTCTTAATTGCCAAGACAGCAGACACTAATAAAACTGCAGTTATACCATTAATAGTAGCATAGATAGGAGGTAAAAAATTAAGAGGCTCTACTGCAAAACCCATTTTCTTTAAATTAACACTAAAAAGCAACACTACCACCACTGGAATTGCAACGGATAAAAGAATAATCCATTTATTAAATTTCTGCTCTAAATTTTGCTCGTTCATCTTCTTTATTCTTCTAATAAAATATTAATATCTTGTTGGATATCTCTAACCCCTTTTTTATCCAATCCATCATAATACAAGATAGGATTTCCAAAATCATCTTTTCTACAACGGATATTACCCTCTTTATCGATTAAAGCAAACAAACCGGAGTGCTCAAAGCCACCGTTCACTTTACTATTCTCACCTGCATAAAGATTAAAACCTTTATTGGCCAAGTCAAAAATATATTCTCTATCGCCAGTTAAAAAATTCCAATTTGAGGATCTAACACCCAGTAACTCGGCATGCTCTTTTAATACTTTAGCAGTGTCGTGTTTGGGATCGATAGTAATGGATACAATTCCGAAATTAGGATTACCAAAAAATTTCTTCTCAATCAACAACATGCTTTGATTCATTTTTGGGCAAATAGAAGGACAAGTCGTAAAGAAAAACTCTAGAACATATACTTTTCCCTTATAGCTTTCATTTGTGATCTTCAAACCGTCTTGATTAATTAAATCAAATTTTGGTGCAGGACCAATTTTGATTAACTTCTCATCTATAACCTTTGTGGCTTCAACCTTGTCTAAACGGTCTCCCTTTACAACTTCATTATTTTGAATTCGGGATATTATTTTTGGAACTGCGTATATTCCAAAAACCAGAATAATAAACGAAATACCTATATAAGATTTATTTTTAAACATATATTCTAAATTTAAAGTTGCTTTGTAGCGTTGTGATTTTTCTTAAGTGCTGCACGATATTCATAAAGAATCACTTTAAAATCATCTAACATTTCATTACTCAACTCAGAAGGATGGAAAGTATTATAACCCTCCTTATATTCCTTAACCTTTTTTCTTCCTCTAAGATTTCTCGCTTTATCTACGATGTACACATCTGGAGTACCAGAATGACTGTCTAATTTACCCACTAATTTTAATTGGTCGTAATAGGAGTTAATCTCTTGAGGAGTAGCAAACAAAAAGTGCCATTGAGAAACATCAGTAAATTCATCTAAAGCATCCAAAATACTTTTGACATCATCTTCTGTACCTATTGGGCAAAGCATTACAAACTGAAGATCTTTAAAGGTATGATAGCGTTGGTATATTTTTTCATTAAGATTGAAAAGGTTACCGCGGTTTTCTATAAGATTAGACCCACCAAAACCTAAAATAGTTATCTTATTGTCTAACGAAACTTTCTTTCCATCCAAAGACTGCCAATCTCCAAAATCGTTAATCTTAGGCGTAATTACAGGTAATTTAGTAAAACCATTTACACCAGATGCAAAAAAAAGATAAGCCACTATAGGCAATATAAAAAGAACAAAAAGAACGATATTTTTTTTCATTATTATGAAGATGTCATTTAGGGTACAAAAATAAAATAAAAAAGGGCATCCGCCGCGACGGATACCCTTTTTTTGAATTAATATATTGTTAAAAATTCCATTTAATGGTCGAATCTTTAAAAACCCCATAAATATAATTACCTTCAGTCAAAAGAATGAAAAGTAAATATAAAATTAAAAATATTACCGGTAGCACAACTGCATATCTTAGAGCGCTTTTCTCACCCTCCATGTGCATAAATGCATAAACGATATAATATGCTTTATATATTGTCAGACCATAAAAGATCCAGTTAAGCAAACTCAATCCTAGAAAATGACTCAAGTGTAATGAGTCTGGTTTAAGAATACCTAAAATTACTTCTACGATAGTAACCATAGATAATATTCCGAAAACTTTCCAGATTCTACTGGTATTTGATACATATTCGTGCTCGTGTGACATAATAATAATTTTTGAAAATTAAACTAGATAGAAAACTGTAAATACAAATACCCAAACTAAATCGACAAAGTGCCAGTATAAACCAACTTTTTCGACCATTTCATAACTTCCTCTTTTCTCGTAAGTTCCAAGAAGTACATTAAAAAATATAATGATATTTATAATTACCCCTGAAAAAACGTGAAATCCGTGAAATCCTGTTATAAAGAAAAAGAAATCAGCAAATAATTTACTACCGTATTCATTTCTAACCAAGTTAGCTCCTTCAACAACATAAGCCGCTTGAGCTAATCTTACTACAGACTCTTCTCTTGTTAAGACAGTCTTGTGTTTGAATTTACTTAAGTCATGATTTATTTTAGCATCCACCTTAGTTTCAGGAGTTGCTTCATAAATAACTTCAGTTCTAATTAAAAGGTCTGGATGCGCTTCAAATCCCGCTTGAACTTCTGCAATAGAGTAAGTAGGCAAAGCATCTTCACCAACAAACCAACTTCCGTTGCTTCTTGTGTGCTGTACTCTTTCCTCTTGCAAAGTTGCTGCAAAGTCTGCTAAAGCAACACGATTACCTTCTTTATCCACAAACTGAAGTAAACTACCTCCTTTTGTTTCAATAGCACCGTATTCTCCTTTAATGAAATTTTTCCATTCCCAAGCTTGCGATCCAACAAAGATCCCTCCACCTACGATGGTCAAAAACATATAAATAATAACCTTGTCTTTTTTCATTTGATGACCCGCATCAACAGCCAAAACCATTGTTACAGATGAAAAAATCAAAATAAAAGTCATTAAAGCGACATAATACATCGGCGCAGATACACCGTGCATAAATGGAAAGTGAGTAAACACTTCATCGGCCAAAGGCCATGTCTCAATAAATTTAAATCTAGAAAAACCATAAGCTGCTAAAAATCCAGAGAACGTTAAGGCATCTGATACGATAAAAAACCACATCATTAATTTACCATAACTTGCTCCCATTGGCTCATTGCCGCCTCCCCAAGTTTTTTCTTCGCTATTCCCAGTAGTAACTGTCGATCCCATAAAAGTTATTCGTTAAAAAGTTCCCAAATTTACGTTTTTTTCTTATTTAAAGAAATATAAAAATACAAATAAATAAATCCACAAGAAATCAAGAAAGTGCCAATACATTGCACCTAGTTCTATTCCAAGAGTTTGACTCGAATTGTATTTTTGTTTAAAATGATTATAAATTATAATTAGCAGTGAAATCAACCCTCCTGCAAGGTGAATTAAGTGCACAACGGTCACAACATAAAGAAATGTCGTTGTAATTGAGCTCGCGCTTCCAGTAAAATAATACCCTTGTTGTACTATCTCGTCAAAGCCCATAAACTGCAAAATCACAAACAATATTCCCAATGCTAAAGTAGCAAAAAGAAATGTAGTAGTCGCACTTTTATTGTCTTTTTGAATGGATTTTTTAGCTAAATGAAATGTAACACTACATCCAATTATCACAATAGTACTGTAATAAAAGGCTGTTGGCAATTCAAAATCTTTCAACCAATCTACTCTCGATTTACTTACCACAAATGCACTGGTAAGCCCTGCAAACATCATGGTCATACTAACCATAGCAAATAACAATATCAATTTGTATGATCTTGCCGTTCTCGCATTATGTTCGTCTGTTGTCATTGTAACTTCCATAATTATCTCAAAAATTTATCAATTATATACACGAATTGTAACAAAGTAATATACGCAACACTCACAAGCATCAACGTCTTAGCTGCTTTTGCGGTTCTTAACTTATAAAGTCTAACTGCATAAAACAACATCCAAACACCCAATAAAAAAACTGCCGCTGCCGCTACAGGAGATATAAACAACTTACCGGTATACCCTAATGAAGGCAGCAATGAAGCTATGACAAGCCATACCGTATATAAAATAACCTGTAAAGCAGTACCCTTATCTTTTTTCCCTGTTGGCAACATAAAAAACCCTGCTTTTTCATAATCCTCATACAAGAACCACCCAATCGCCCAAAAATGCGGGAATTGCCAAAAAAACTGAATCAAGAATAATGTCCCCGCTTCTATTCCAAAATCACCTGTTGCAGCAACCCATCCTAACATGAATGGAATAGCTCCAGGAAAAGCTCCCACAAAAACAGACAATGACGTAATAGTTTTTAATGGCGTATAGACACTTGTATATAAAAATATAGAAATCGCACCAAACATTGCTGTCTTAGGATTGATCATATATAGTAATGTAATACCTATTATAGTCAGTAAGCTTGCTACCAATAAAGCAGAAAAACTAGACATTCTTCCCGAGGGAACAGGACGATTTTTAGTTCTGTCCATTAAGGCATCTAAATCTTTCTCAATCACCTGATTAAAAGCATTTGAAGCTCCCACCATACAATATCCTCCAACGGCAAGCATCAACAAAACAGACCACTGAAAAGGCTGTTCGCTATTAAAACCCAAAAAGTATCCTGCAATAGAGGAAAATAAAACACTTATAGCCAATCCCGCTTTCGTGATTTCTTTAAAATCCAGAAAAACTCTTTTAAGGGAAAATGTATTTAACGTACTATTCAATGCGGTTTTTATTAGGTTTTTTAAAACTGGTGCAAAGGTACAACTTACAGATAGAAATTAGAATGAAGAATTTATATTTTTTTTAAACTAATCTTAACATTAAATGATACTGACAGATAATTCCTAAATAAAAGGTACTTTTTCGAATTAACACACAGCTATCTTAATCCTTTTCTAATAATCAAAATACCAATTAAAAACGTCAGCGCGTAATCCCAATGTAAACCAATTGGTACTCTCACTGAATGTAGTTGCCGTATTCTTTGTAGGGTCAAAACTTCTGTAAATATAACTACCAAAAATCTTTAAATTAGTAGTCGGATTTACTAAATATCCCCCTTGAATATCTGCAATAAAAAGAGACGTTTTATTCCCTTGCCCCACTTTTACACCACTATTAAATGGTCGCTTTAAATCATAATCTTTATAAATATTCCCACCGTAATTAAAGCTGTCTTCAGTCGTGTCAAAATCCAAGCCGCGAGTTCCAGCAGTAATTTTCGCATCAGCAAAATACCTGCCTTTATGGTAGCGCGCGATGGCAATAAACTCCTTAAAGTTACCACCCCATTGATGTCCGATACTTTGATTATTGTGTCCGTAATTTGTAATAGGCTCACTATGAGAATACATATAAGGACGCACATGGTTGTACTCTAATTGCAATAATAAATTATCAACCTGGAATGCATTATAATACTTAACACCCAATTGATAGCCATATTTATTTTTCCAACTGTTATCGCCACTTTTAATATCTCCCAAAGAAAATTCATCTAACAAAAATTGACCATAAACATTGACTTTATCGCTCCACTTATACTTAAATGTTAGTCCTAATAGCGCATTTCCAGTTCTCGCCGAAGAGGCAAACTCAACTGATCTGTAAAATATAATTGGATTGACGAAACTGGCATCAAACCCTCTGTCATTTGTATTGGTCCATATAACTGACTCAAAGAAACCAAGATTCAATCTATTGGAAATATTCCAACTTAAATAATGATTTGCCATAAACTTAGTCGCATAGGTTCTCTCGAGAGTAACTTCGGGACGAACGTCTTTTAACCACATGTATGTATTCGTATATTTTATTTTCCAAAAATTAGTATTAATTTTAAAATAAGGATACGGACTTGCCCCATCACTTTCCATCAATGAACGGTATCCATCTCCAATAAAATTCCTTCCATATCCTAATTGCAAATCAATATGCTTGCTTGCAGAAAATGTCAAATTAGCTTCCGCCAAAGGAAAATCATACGAATCAGTTTTAAAATTCTTCGCAATTCCCATCCCAGGAATAATTGCGGGATTCCCCCCTGCCGGTTTTATCGATTCAGCATACCGATTAAAATAATCAGCAAAACGTCCCTGACTTTCAAATACAGTGGTCGAAAAATTCAGTTTATCACCAAGACCTCCCCTAAAATTAATCGCGCGGGTATTGACATACGTATAAGAAACATCACTATTAGAAGCTTTACCTACCTGTAAGTCCAATATTGGGTTTAAAGACAACCAGTAGCCGTCTCCCTGAATTTCAACCGTGTTTTCATTCCACAACTTTTTAGCCCACCAACCAGAAACATTCTTTTTTAGCTTTTCATTTACCCCTTTAATATCATAATATTTTGATACCTCAGCGTAAGTATACGGTTTTGAGGCTGTGTGATTATTACTCCCTACACGATTTAACGCTCCATCAAATTGCGCATAATAACTATGTGAAAAAGGAATATTTAAATGACTATCATACTCCGGATTATTGTATTTCTTATAAACAATACTATCTAATTCCGTTAATTGCTTTGTACTACTTTTTATTATCTCAGCACGAGCTAATGCCTCTGAAGCTCTTGTTTCAGCGCTTTTCAATGGAATTGATATCGTGATATTGTATTTTGAATAAACCGAAGTACCATTATACGTTGATGCAGTAATTTTAGGAAACTTGGTAAAAACTCTCTTTGCTTCCTTTATTAATTCCTCATCAATTGCATTTACATAGATGACTTTAAAAACACCGGTTGCATCTACTTCAAAAAGCACTTTTACATTTCCTTCAAAATTGTTTTGCACAAGGTTTTCGGGAACAACAAAATTTTGAAAAACAAAATCCTGAACTTCATTATAAAAACAACTTTCCAATTCCTTATTTTCCAAATTTTCACAACGTGGAAAAATAGGAAATCGCTCAGGAGAAAAATTTGACTCTAATAAATCTCGGTCTTGCGAATAAGTAATAAAAGAAAGAAATGATAAAAACAAAGTTAGCAAACCCTTTTTCATATTGATTTTGATTGTAAAATTAGTATCCAATGTTTGTGTTTTCTCCGTTTGAAATAGCTTTTGCCCCAGATGTTCCTATTCGTTTCACTCCTAACTTAATCATTGCCAACGCCTCATCATATGTCCTAACTCCTCCAGCTGCTTTTACAGGAAGCGGTGTCGCATTTTCTAACATCAAAATAATTGACGGAATGGTAGCACCATTAGGCAAACCGTTTTCAGTTTTATAAAACCCAGTTGACGACTTCACAAATACAGAAGCAAAATGCACCTCCTTAAAATTTGAAACTACAACATTTTTAATCAAAGCTGTCAATTGTATAATTTGCTTGTCATTTAGAGCGGCAACTTCAATAATCCATTTTACAACTTTATTGTTTTCAATACCAAGTTGTGTTCCTTTCAATATCTCTTCTTTAACCAAATCAATATTGCCATTTTTAAATGCCTCATAATTACAGACAAAGTCCAAATCATCAGCTCCGTCCTGAATTGCCTTTTCTGCTTCAACTAATTTACCCGCAATAACCGACCTCCCCTCGGGAAAATCAATAACGGTTCCAATTTGTAAATTCGAACCAGCATCAGAAACCATTTGACTCGCTAACAAAACCATATTAGGACGAATCATGATCAACTTAAATCCCTCATCGATAGCTTCCTGAATAAAACTCTTAACTATTTTGACATTACTAGCTTCATCAAGTCCTGCCTGTTCCGCAGTTTTCAAATATGTCGAATCTAAGTATTTTTTGATATTCATTCTTCTATTAATTTAGCGTTAAGTGATAACTTGATAGGCTACAAAAATACATATTAAATTGGCATTAGTTTTATAGAAACAGCTACTTTTAAAAGTAAAACCGCCCGCTATCCCTCGTATTTTTAGACTTACAAAATCATTATCAAATAAAACTACTCAAATCTGATGAAAATTAAATTATAAAGCAAAAAGAATTACCGCTTTAAAACAAAAAATCCCACCTAGGTGGGATTATACTATTTGTATCAAATTTTACTTAGACGCCTATTTTTAAAATATAAAATAACTGAAAAGACGGCTAACGATGCTCCAACCATATTGGCTAGGACATCCAATGCATCCTCTTTTCTAGTTGTAGTGTATTGTCCTTGCAAAATTTCTATTGTAACTCCAAAAAGGACAGAGAACAAAAACGAAATAATATAAGGCTTGTAACTATCCGGATCTTTAATTTGTGTTTTAAAAAACAAAATCCAAAGCGAGGTGAATACAAAATGAAAGAAAGCATGAACTACTTTATCTAGATTTTCAATATTGACTGCCGGAATCTTGTCAGACTGAACTAAGCACAGAAAAAGAACCACGCCAGTCCACAATAAAGCAATCCAAAACACTATTCGTTTAAGCACCTATAAGTTCTTTGTAAGCGTCACTTGTAAGCAACGAATCATAATCCGCAACATCTGAAACTTTAATTTTTATCATCCAACCAGCGCCATAAGGATCTGCATTTACAGCTTCTGGAGTACTTTCTAAAGCATCATTGAATTCTACAATTTCTCCCGCTAATGGCAAGAACAAATCAGATACTGTTTTAACAGCCTCTACAGTACCAAAAACCTCATCTTTGTCTAAAGTCTGATCTAAAGTTTCCACTTCAACATAAACGATATCCCCTAATTCCTTTTGAGCAAAATGCGTGATTCCTACAGTTGCTACATCACCTTCTAAACTAACCCATTCGTGATCTTTAGTATACTTTAAATCTGCTGGTATATTCATAATAAATACGTATTGATAATTGATAATTGAATTATTGTTACGCAAATGTAACAATCTTCTATTTAAATATAGTTTAGATTTTAATAAATTAATTCCCAAAATTATATCGAAGTGTAAATCCGGATCTAATATTTGTAAGAGGGAACGACGTCGATATTACTGCTTTTGAAAAGGAATGGTCATAATAGAAAATAGCCGTCAGGTTTTTACTGAACGCATAATCTGCCGTCAATTTTAAAGACCAGATGTTTTGTCCTCCGGCTAATTGATTATTATCGTAATCTAAATACCTTACTATCGTTTGGTTATTACGATAAGAGAAATCTGCTTTCATATTGATATCCCCCTTAATTATACCTGAAGGATTATCTGCTAATCTGGAAGTAAAAATCACATCCTTAAATCGATACCCTAAACCAACTACGTATTCTATCCCTTTCACTTCTGTCAGTAAATTATTGTCAAAACTCATTGACAACGCTCTGTCTTTCTTGATCTCAGTAAGGATTTTTAATGAACTTTTTAGTTCAAAATCCATTCGAATAAGCGGACTGAATTGCTCTACTAAATTGACATTAGACATGATCGTTTTATTAAAAAAGTTACCGCTAGCGTCAACACCGCCTGGTGTTTTATCATAATCAAAATTAGAACGATACTGATTAATGGTATAGGAAGCCCTGTAATTATGTTGCAGAGAGAAACGTTTAAAATTTCTTTTGAACAAATCATAACGCATCAGCCCACTATATTTTACCGCCCAGTTAGGAATAGGTACACTTCTAAAAATCCCTGTAGAAACACCTGAAGCATCACTTCCTGAATAAGCTGCCATAAAAGCAGGCAATAATACAGCCTGATTATTTTTACCATATCCTAACGGATATCCATCTGAATCAAGATTACTAGGATTAGTAACATCTATACCACGCTCAGCAGCCAGTCTATTTGCTATTACAAGTCTGTTAGCCCTAAAGTCATCAAATGCTGCTGAAGAATTTTCATCGCTTGTTGAAAACGATGTTTTTATCAGCACCGTAGATATTGAAAAAAGTCCGTATGTGTAAGGCGAAAGTGAGTAATACTGACCATCTAATACATTATATTGTTCAGAGAAATTCTCTGAATAAGATCTATCAGCCGCTAAGTCAATTTTTAAGTCTGGAAACAAATCCACATTTGCCGTTGCCTTAAACATCTTATTAGTTACCTGTGTAAAATTTTGATTGAACTCTTGATAACTAGTTAACCACCCATTTTTAGCAGCTTCAAATCGTACGTCATCCTGGCTTCCAAAGGTAAATCCTAGAGACGGTCTTGAAGACCCCAAAAACCCAACACTTGGCGTATATCCTGGTAAAACTGTACCACTATTTTCCGTATAATTAACCTGAATATTTTTCACACTGGTCAAGACTCCCAGTAAACCATTAACAAATTCATTGTCTTTAGCTTGAGGTTTTGCATTTGTATTCACCACTTTCTGTCCTGGTTTTGGCGCAGGAGCATTCTGTTTATTTGTTGATTTAGTAGAATTTTTCGTCAATCCCAAATACTTATAAAGCATGTCCATATTAAAACTCGTATTCAAGTTATTTGAACGTGCGTTCTGAACAGTGTTCCCCAAATCTGGAATACCAACATCCTCTAACTGAGAAAATGCATTTGATGATTTTTGCCAACTATAGTCACCCGTATAGGAATAATTAGCTTTCACAAAGCTAAATAATGGAATTTTATTAATTGGGATCTCATAATTTAAAACCAACTGTTGCATGTGTTGGTTTGGGCTTCCAATATCCCAGTAACTATCCCAAATCGTAAAACTATCGATAGGCTCATTATCCTCATTTAAATAGTTTTTCACAATATTACTCGACGAAGCAGTATAGCTCAATTTTAAGGATTTTGTTAGATTAAAATTAAATCCATATTGGTAGTTAAAGCCAAAATTTCTTCTATACAAAGGATCAAGACCTATTCCCGCAACGTCAACCTGTCTAAATTGCTGACGGTTGTATTGGCGGTTAATATTGGTATTAAACGATATATTAGAAGGCAAATAATTAAAATTAAAATCACTCAGCAGTTTCCAATAGCTGCTTTTTTTCATAAATTCTGTCTTCTTAAACGGCTCAATTGGTTTTGGCTGAAAGCTGTAAGCATAATCAACCGATGAGTTGACTTGCTGATCTATATAATCTTCGATCTCATAATCATGTCGTTCCACTTTGTTATACGATTGAGAAAAAGTAAAGTTTTCTGCATCATAGACATGTTGCTTTTGCTCTGGGCTTCTTTGCTTTCTAACTCCAATAAAGTTGATACTCATTCGTTTTGTATAATCTATCGCTCTACTTGAAATATTGTCTTTTTCAGCAGAATCAGTCGTATTATCCAATAACTGTTTTAGTTTTATATCCTGATTAAAAGGATCATATTCCGGAGTAATCGTCTCTTCGCCAATAGCGTAATTAAACGGTAAATTAACTCCCCATTTTTGAGGTAATAATTTACCCAAATTAACATTTGTTACGATGTTGTATTGTTGAATATCTTCACGACTTCTTTCGTTTGGTCCTTGTTCCAAAGCACCAAAACCAATTGTACTTTTCTTTCCTGTAGCAGAAATTGTGGCAAAATCAGCAAGATTAGAATCTACGTTTAACACGGCTGCCATTCCTCCCTGATTATCCATATCTGCTAAGCGAAGTTCGTTGAACCAAACTTCTCCTTTAAGGTCCTGATGCGTTTCGTTGCTTTTTACACCCACCATCAAAGTTCTAACTAATCCAAAATTAGGATTTCCTTTGATTCCTAATCTCAGCTTATTTGATTTACTACCTAAAGCAGGATTTAGTTCATCCTCATTCTGATAATAAATCCCATCCAAAGGCAGCGTGCTTAAATCAACACTCATCGCCATTATTTTCAATTGAGTCAATAATGCTAATGACAAGTCGATTTCATTTTCTTCTGGCCATACTTCCTCAGCACTCAAAGGAGAACAATTTGCCGTCGACGATGCGGAAGGCACGGTCACTTTCAAAGGAATTTCGATTTGGTAAAAATTCTGCGTAAAATCATTTCCAAAACGAATAAACCCTACCATTTGATCATCTCTAAGTCTGTTTTCATTTGGTAATGACTCCGCATGTAAAAACATTTTCAGTTTTTTGAATTGACGCATATCAATACTTACATTTTTAAAAACTGCTCTGGAATCTCCAAGTTCTAAACCGTCACCTGCAACTCTTAACGACAATGATTGCTCGTTTTGATTGATCAGTGTATTATTATTATACAATTGCTCTCGCTGCACGCCAGGAGGCGTTACGTAATTAACAGGACATCTTTCATTATTTTCCTGAACATTTACGGCTGCTACATCAAACTCTGTATTATCATCTGCTACATTCGTATCATTGAAATCAAGTGTATTCGTATACCTTCTCCATTCCCCTCTTACTAAATCTAAGGCTCCAAAACGAACCGTTACTTCTTGATTAAAGCCGGTCATAAACATTCTCATAAAACGAATCGATCTGAAATCTGAAATGTTTCCTACTGTGTTTTGTGGTTGTGTAACAGGTATTTTAAACTGAATCCATCTTGAATCAGTTACCTCGCCATTAGCTAATGTTACCTGAGTATCTCTAATATCCGTTATATAATTTTGACCTATAACAGGATTTGGTTTTACATCGATGCTATATTCATAATAAGCATTAATAGTATTCATCGTATTATCTCTATTGATATCCTCAACATCAGGCACCGTAGACGACCCTCTGTTTGCGTTGTTAATATCTACCACCGAATTCCCTTCGACACCGTTGTAATTTTTATAACGATTCACTATACCTCCAGTGGTATTCAAATAATAAGTATAATCATCTGCAGCTGGATCAGGTTCAGAAGCAAAATTAGTATATACAGCACTTTCATTGGCATTAGACAATCCATCCAATCCTACATCCTGATTGGCTCGATTATTTGCATTAGCATCAAAAGCATAAATCAATGACTGAGAGGCAGGAACATCTCCCCAAATGGGTCTTGGGTTCACTAATATTTGATCTGGCCCAAGTCCGTTCTCATATTGTTTTCTTCCATCTTTTAAAACATCCTCGGATATCTCTCCTAAATTGAAATATAGCTTTCCTGAATTATTTTGAGGAATCGCCCCTTGTCCTACATAAGGATCCATAACCCAAAATTGAATGTATTCTACATTCCCTTGCTCAAAATTAGTAGAGTTTAACGATCGCATAATCCCTCCAAAATTTTCTGAAGGATTTGCGGCAAAATTAACGTTATTATTATAAGGTCCTCTTTCAGAAGGATAGTAGCTTAAATCCAAAGTGCTTATCACTTGTGACTGCCCTTGAGCAATATCTGTTAAAGGATAAAGCTCTTCACTATAGATTCTCCTAGTGGTATTCAATGACAAGTCGTCATTTGAAATTCCAGAAGGTTTTTGAGTATAAAATACAGGGTCAATTGAATACCAAGCTAGTTTGGATCTTTTAAAACCATAACTCAAATCATTGGCATTTGCATTAAAATCGTAAGTACTTCGAGTATTTCTGTCCGGAGTGGAAGCTAAGCTCCAAGCGTATGCAGAACGCATGTCGATCGTAGTTTGCGACCCTTCGAAATCATCTACATATATCGTAGACTCTCCTTCAAACTGATCTGCTTTTGGCGAATCTGGTTTTAAAAATGCTATTTCCCCCCTTACAGAAAGGTTTGAAGGCACATCCGTATCGACGTTTGGTAACTTGTTCACTAATCTAGTCAAAAAAGGAACTTCTGTGGAGAAATTAGTATTGAATCCAAAAATAGTGTTATTGACCGATTCCTGACCAAAACTTGATTTCTGGGTGAATGGTCTTTCAGACATTTTTAAGAAAGTACCACCAACCAAAAAGTTATCTGAAATTTTATGTTCTACATTCACTCCCATAAACCGTCTGGTCTGCTGACCGAAAATAGAATTATTTTCCAATGAAACATTAATTGGTGTATTTGAAGCCTGCAGTGAAGCATCTAAAATTTGAACTCTCCCTAATTGATAATTCACGCTGTAATCAATCCCCTCCACTAAAATTCTTCCGCCTGCAGTAACAACAACAGAACCCTGAGGCACATTGAATGCTCCAATAGGTATTCCATCACCTCCAGATGATTTATACTTTCCCCTTAAAAGAAATTTATTTTTATCACTATCCTGCAGTGCTCCCGATTGTGTGTTGCGATACATGTTTCTAAAAACATATTTCTTTTGGTTTGCATTATAAGTGCTGGCATCATCATAATTTTCTGCTGAACCCGTATTGGATAATTTCGAAAATAGTAATTCCCCAAATGGTTCCTTGGTTGTAAATATTAATCGTCCGTTTTGAGAATCAATCGTAATACCTTGCATAAAGTCAAAAAAACCATCACCACCAGTTTGCGGGTCATTGTTGTAATTCAATTTGTCTAAATTGAATACTTTCAACAAAGGAGTTTCTGCAACTCGATTATCAGCTGTTGGAGCAGAAGGAAATGGAACTGGATTTCCGGCTGCATCTTTTGCTTCTGTAATATAATTTAACGGAGATGGGTCTGTATAAAGGATATTAAACCTGAAATCTTCTTGTTTTACCTGGTAAGCTCCAGGAATCTGATAAATATTCTTCATCATCAAATTCCAAACCGGATTTTTAACATTGGTTAAATTACTTTTTAGCATTTTCAATATTAAACTTTGGGTAATAATTGCTTGATTTGAAGTTGTATTACCGGTTACAACTGTTGCGTCTATACCGTCACTTCCAAATTCCCCAACCTGGTATGCTTTGTCACCAATAGTGTATTGATATGCTACCGCTAAAACCTCGTCATTTGCTAACCTTTGTTGCAAGGAAATATATCCTAACTGAGCATTGTACGTATATTCATTAGGATTTAGCTTTCTAGCATTTTCTAATTTCGAATAATCCTGCCCTTCACTTACGGTAACGTTAAACCCTGAATTTGAAGTAACGATTTCACGAATATTTTTGTTTAACAAACCGGTTCCTGCGATAATTTGAGCAGGATCGTAATCATTATTTGCGTTATTTGAAGGAGTGTCAAAAGAGCTATTAAACATCCCTGTTGAAGGGTCTAAAACCACCACTTCATTATCAGGAATACCAGATAATTGGCCTTCCCCTAAATCTTGAAGCGCAATAATATTTCGTAAATTATTAGAAGTCGTATTTACTCGGGTTTGTTT
Organism: Flavobacterium gillisiae; assembly: GCF_900107635.1. Lineage (GTDB taxonomy): Bacteria > Bacteroidota > Bacteroidia > Flavobacteriales > Flavobacteriaceae > Flavobacterium > Flavobacterium gillisiae. The sequence goes on along the minus strand of NZ_FNRD01000001.1, from coordinate 163,007 downwards.
ATTAGTAACCCAAATTTCTAGCCTTGATATTTGAACTCTACTATCAATAAACGGATAGTTTTTTAATGAGGCATCGTATTTATTTCTAAAGTATTGAGATAAGAAAAAGTGCCTATCACTATCATAGTCCAAAGCAAACACATCAAAATCTTGAATTGTACCACCACCCTGCGCTACCACGCTTTTTGTTTGTGATTTTTGTTCTGAAAAAACACCCGTAACTGTAGTTTTACCAAATTGAAGTTGTGTTTTTACCCCAAACAAACTTTGCGCTCCTCTAATTAATGAGCTATTCAAAGGCATACTTACATTTCCTACTTCAATTTTTTGAATAATGTCATCTTCAGAAGGGGCGTATTCTAATTTAATTAAATTTTGAAACGCAAAAGTAGATTGCGTATCATAATTGGCATTTACATTAAGCCTTGTACCTACTTTTCCCATTAAACTCATGCTTATCCTTTGATTAAAATCAAAAGATAAATTGGATCTGTTTCTTGGTGAAAAGGAAGGATTATCTTGTTTTGTATACCGCAAACCTAAATCCATTTCTACAGAACCGGTGGGTTTAACATCGATCGTATTACTTCCAAAAATAGATTCAAAAAGATTTGAATTCACATAATATTTTGGCAGCAAATCTTTTTTCGCAGCTTCACTTCCTTCTTTTTTACCATCAATAGCATCTGTTTTTTGCTTGAAATAATCTCGCATAGATTCTTTCAGCACTAAACTCTCGTACTCTTTTGGCGTTAATATAATAGGGTAATTAATGGAAAAACCATCAACTGAATTAGTATAAATATATCTGTCGGTAACTGGGTCGTACGTATAAGCAGACAGGACACTTTGAGGATCTTTTATTTGGACTTTCCCTAGAGAAAAACCTGTTTTTGTGGTATCTTGATTTTGTTCATTTACCTGAGCCAGCGATACGGAACCACAAAATAAAACAATCAAAAAAGTACAAATTTTATGCATACAATTCGTGTTTTTTAGTTTGATTTTATAAGTTTTTTAAAGCTTTTTTAATAATAGACTCTACGGAAGCATCTGGATCCTCCTTTACTATTTTCTCTATAATTTTTTCTGAGGTTTTTCTAACAAAACCTAAAACCTCCAAAGCTGATAACGCTTCATCTCGATTTGTATTGCTTTGCGACATTGAAACTTCATCTAAATCATAGAGTTTCAATACTTTTTCTTTCAAATCAAGGATCACCCTTTGAGCAGTTTTACTCCCAATTCCCTTTATCGATTGTATCGTAACCACATCACCTGATGCAATTGCGTTTGTAATTTGTTTTGGATCTAATGAAGACAACATTGTTCTGGCTATACTGGCGCCAATGCCCGAAACCGAAAGTAACATTTTAAAAATCTCTCTTTCTGATTTTTCAACAAATCCAAATAAAGTATGCGCATCCTCTTTTATTTGGAGGTGCGTAAACAATTTTATAAAATCAGCATTTGGAAGCAAAGAATAGGTATGCAACGATATGTTCACGTGATACCCTACACCACCACAATCAATAACTACTTCTGTTGGTGTTTTTTCTACTAATTTGCCTTGTAAATGTGCTATCATTAAATTGTTTTGTATTTTAATATAAATATAGATTATTTCGAATTAAAAAAAGCACTCCGAAATGAATAAGGAGTGCTTTTCGAAATCTATTTATTTTTTTTCTTCTGTTTTTCCTGAGCATCAATAACGGCAATTGTCGCCATATTAACCATTTCTTCGACACTTGCTCCTAATTGAAAAATATGTACTGGTTTCCCCATACCCAACATAATTGGTCCAATAGAATCTACCTTATTTAATTCTTTTAATAATTTATACGTAATATTAGCAGAGTCAAGATTCGGGAAAATTAAAGTATTGACTTTTTTACCAGCAAGTTTAGAAAACGGAAACTTTTCTTTTAACATCTCAGGGTTCAAAGCAAAATCAGCCTGAACTTCTCCGTCAATAATCATGTCTGGATGATTTTTATGCAAATAAGCTACAGCTTCCCTTACTTTTGCTGCACTTACATCAGTAGAAGACCCAAAGTTTGAAAATGAAACCATCGCGATAACAGGTTCAACACCAAACATTCTGGCAGTTTTAGCAGTCATGATAGCAATTTTTGCCAAATCATCTGCAGACGGATCTATATTTATCGCAGTATCTGACAAGAACATAGGTCCACGCTTTGTCATCATCATATTTGTAGTTGCAACAATAGATGCTCCCGGTGCTTTATCAATCAGTTGCAACATAGGCTTAACTACTGATGAATAACTTCTGGAATATCCAGTAACTAAACCATCCGCTTCCCCCTCATTGACCATCATTGCTGCAAAATAATTCCTTTCACGCATTAGTTTTTGAGCATCCAACAAAGAGATACCTCTTCTTTTTCTGGCTTCCCAATACGTATTTGCAAATCTATTTCGTCTTTCGTTTTCTTCGTCAATTTTAGTATCGATAATTTCAACTTCGGTTTCAAAACCTAATTCTTTTTTTAGCTCTACTATTATTTCCATATTACCCAATAGAATAGGCTGACCGATACCTTCTTCCAAAACAATTTGGGCTGCTTTTAGCACATCTAGGTGATCCGCTTCTGCAAATATGATCTTCTTAGGATCCATTTTAGCTCTATTGGTAATCAATCGAACCATTTTATTATCGTTCCCTAATCGGTCTAAAAGCTCTTCTTCATATTTATTCCAATCCGTAATTGGATTTAAGGCAACTCCAGAGTCCATTGCTGCTTTTGCTACTGCGGGCGCAACAACACTTATCAGTCTTGGGTCAAATGGAGAAGGAATAATATAATCACGTCCGAAAATTAATTTGGTAGCACCATAAGCAATATTCACTTGCTCAGGAACATGTTCTTTTGCCAAAGCTGCAAGTGCTCTAACAGCCGCCATTTTCATTGCTTCGTTTATTTTTGTAGCACGAACATCTAATGCACCACGGAAAATATAAGGAAACCCAAGTACATTATTCACTTGGTTAGGATAATCTGATCTTCCCGTAGCCATAATAATATCAGTACGAGTAGCGATCGCTAAATGATAATCGATTTCAGGAACTGGATTTGCCATTGCAAAAACAACAGGGTTGTCTGCCATTGTCAGCAACATCTCCGCTGAAAGAACATTTCCTGCAGAAAGTCCTAAGAAAACATCTGCTCCCTTTATGGCTTCTGTTAGCGTTAGCCCTTTTATATCAGTTGCGTACCGTTGTTGTAATACTGAAATATCTGTTCTGTCTTTAGACAAAACTCCGTCTTTATCAAACATGGTAATATTAGCAGGATTAACTCCTAAAAGCACATACAAGTTAGCACACGCTAAAGCTGCAGAACCTGCACCTGAAACTACTACTTTTGCATTTTCAATTTTCTTATCTGCTAATTCAAGCGCATTTAACAAAGCTGCAGATGAAATAATTGCAGTTCCATGCTGATCATCATGCATTACCGGTATGTTAAGCTCTTCAACCAAACGTCTTTCAATTTCGAAAGATTCTGGGGCTTTAATATCTTCTAAATTTATTCCACCGAATGTAGGCGCTATTGCTTTTACTGTCTCAATGAATTTGTCAATGTCCTTAGCATCTACTTCTATATCAAAAACGTCAATATCAGCAAAGATTTTAAACAATAAGGCTTTCCCCTCCATCACTGGTTTTGAAGCTTCAGGACCTATATCTCCAAGTCCTAAAACTGCTGTTCCATTGGTAATAACCGCAACTAAATTCCCTTTAGCTGTGTATTTATATACATTATTAACATCCTTTGCTATTTCCAAACAAGGCTCAGCTACACCAGGAGTATATGCTAAAGACAAATCTCTTTGTGTTGCATATTTCTTCGTTGGAACTACTTGTATTTTACCCGGAGTTGGCTTTGCGTGATACAATAATGCCTCTCTTCTCTTGCTATTCTTATTCATTTATTTAGATTTTATTCTAGCTTACAAAGATATAAGAGTTGCTTTAAAAAGCAGACTATTCTCCTATTCTTTTATAAAAAAACAACTATCTTTTTGTAGGAAAAAAAATAGCCGCACTAATTTGCAGCTATTTAGGTTGATAATATATTTTTAATTATACTTTGGCTCCACTGATATAAGAATCCAAATGTTGAATAGTTACTTTTTGAATTTCTATAATGGATTTCACGACATCTCCAATTGAAATCACACCCAAAACCTCATTACCTTCAACGACAGGCAAGTGCCTGATTCGCTTTGTACTCATCAATTCCATACAATAATCGAGATTATCTGCTGGGTTAACCGTAATAACATTTCGCTCCATGATTTCATGCACATAAGTATCTTTGGAAGCTTTGTTTTTCAATACAATTTTTCTAGCATAATCTCTCTCAGACAATACTCCTTTTAGTAAATTGTCTTCAATTACTAAAACAGCCCCAACGTTTTTCTCTCCCATAACTTTTAAAGCTTCATAAACCGTAATGGTTGAAACTATGGAGTGCACATCATTTCCTTTAACGCTTAATATTTGATTTACAGTCATATTGAAAAATTTTAGTTGACGATAAAGTTAAAAAAAATAGCATACAAATGACAGCTTACTTATAAAAAACTAAACTTTAAACAAATCATCAGGTAAAGTAAGGACATTCAATTCGGTTTTAAAGTTATCATTCAAAATTTGCAAACCGTATTGGTATGATGCATTTACCCAACCAAATCCTTCTTTAGAAATATAATCGAATTCAGTCCCAACATTACCATATTCAGCAAAAACTTTATGCGAACTGGTTTCAAGATTGAATTTTTCAGGAATGGTTCCGTTATATTCTACCGCATTTTTTGTAATCAACCACAGCCATCTATAGATCATTTCCTGAGCTTTATCAAGATACCCATAATTAATTAAACCTTCCCATAACAACATTTGATGAGGCGCCCAACCAAAAGGATAATCCCATTGTCGTTGCGGAACATCTTCAGGAATTCCAGCAACACTTTCTTTTGTACTTCCTGTAATCCCTCCTGCTTGAATGAATTGAGGCAAGGCTATTTCTACTAATTTTTTAGCCTGATTTTCATCACATAATCCAGCCCATAGTGGAAAAAAAGTAGTTGCCGCCTCAAACGGAAATTGTTTTTTATTTACAAAATCATAATCAAAGTACATGCCCGCTGCTTCATTCCAACACAATTCATTGATTTTATTTTTACGAAAAGTCGCTTTATTCTCCCAGTCTTGTGATGCGTACGTTGTTCCCTCGACTTGAAAAGAATCCTCAAAGTAGTTTTTGATAAGATAACTGATATCCTTTTCATATTTATAAAGAAAACTATTGATATCAACCGAATTCAAATTGGCACAAATATCAATCAATCTATTGGTCGTATCATGACCACTTTCTCGCAAACTTCTATCATGAACAAAATATTCATCCAAACCCGCATCGACAATCGTTCTATTTAAATATTGCTTTTCAAATTCTCTAATTGGCAAATTATACTTAGTCGCATAAGGCGCTAAAACATCATCAAAATGCCCAGGTTCCACCTCAAAAGGCATTCCCACTCCACCCGATTTATATCTATTTAATCCCGTAGAAGTCAATCGCTCCCCTTGCACCATCCAAACGGTATTGTATTCTAGGATAACCGTTTCTAAATGCCCTCTTAACCACTCCAGATCTGGAACTTTGTTTTTTACAATATCAACTAATAACGAGGAATATAATGGTGGTTGCGTTCTTGTTAAATAATAACTTCTATTAGCATTTAAAATTTTGCCATAATGGACAATTTGATATTTAAAGTTATCTGCAATTGCCATTGTTTTTTCTAGCTGATTATCAATCAACAGCCCAACACCTATAAAATAACTATCCCAACCATACATTTCATTGAATCGTCCACCTGGAACTACAAATGGAACACCTTCTAAATTGTTTAACCTTTGTTCTAAACCTAATGCTAAAATTCCAGGTTTTGTATTTAAAGTCGCCACATATTCCTCAGTATATCCTAAAGGCAAAACTCCTACTTTAAAATTTTGAAGTTCTTTTTCTAAATCTTGAAAGTATTTCACCCCTTGTTCATCTTTGGCGGAGACATAAAGAGTTGGGATTTCATTTGTTGTTTTTTCATCTTGCAGAATTTGCATCAAGCCTTTCTCATCTATGGTTCTAGTAAGTTCGTCCCAATAATCTTCTCTTATTTTTCTTGAAATTCGATCAACTGGATCTTCTTGGATTCTCGCTAAATCAATCTCAGCAAATTCCATCTTTTTTTCTTTGAGTACAGCCAGCTCTTGAAGCAAATTAGCTAAATGATAGGTACCTTCAATTACGGTTTCTGCTTTTGTTTTTTCGTCAACTAAAACAAATCTCTTAGGTCCATTATCATCTTTAGTAATCTTTTTATCGTTATCAGTATCTTCTTGAAGTAAAAGTTCACGAAATACTTTGTCTATGTTGAGTGAAAATTTCATTTTAACTATGCTTTTAATGATTAATGACTGTTATTTTTTACCTCCAAAACTCCTGTACTATCAGCCGTTAATTTTTTTAATATAAAAAAAGAAACTAACAATAAAGACATTGGAATTAATGTGTAATAAAAAGCATTTTCGGGCCCTTCATTTTTGAACAAATAACCAATTACCCTTGAACCCAGCGTACCACCAAGTGCCGAAAAAACAACTATCAATCCTGTCATCGAACTGTGTAATTTATTAGGCAAGGCACTCAAAACAACTGAATTCAATAGCGGATAAATAGGAGCTATAAACAATCCCACTAAAGGAAAGGCAAATCCCATCAAAGGAATATCGCTTAATGAATTAATATCTTTTACTTCTAAACCTACTGTTCTTGGAAGTACAAAAACCACCAATAGCATTGCCATGATTATACAAAAAGTCAATACCCAAATCCAATTTATAGACTTAGTAATCACACCAGCAAGAAGCCTTCCAGCCGCCAATGAAATTGCCAGAATACTTGCCATCATAATACTGATATTCTCAGGAAGATGAAGCACTTTATCATTAAACGTAGGCAACCAAGTCATAATTCCTTGCTCAATCATTACAAATAGAAAAGCACTAATTACAAAAACAATTGTCAATAGTTTAGCAAACAGTTTGAACATTTGTTTAAAATCATCTAATAAATCCACCCCGGGTATTTCTGTTTGCTTTTCGAATTTGGTAAAAAACAAAAAACTAAACGACAATAGCGAAATAGCAGCTAAAAGCCAGTATACATTAAGCCAAGCATTAGGATCGGTTTCAGAATTAAAAGCGGGGAATAAAAAATAAGCCAAGGCGATTCCTATCATAAAAACACCCTCAATACTACTCATTAAACTATTGTGCTCTTTTTGATTCTCCGTAACAGTTCCTATCAGGGAATAAACAGATACTTTTATCAATGCAAAAGACACCCCAACCGTAGCAAAAAGCACTTTGGCAGCACTAAATGAATTTCCAAAATACATAGCAACACAAGCTGCCGACACTAATGCCAAGCCAATTAACATCGCCTTTTTATATCCTATTCGAGGTAAAAAAGAGGCGATTAGAAATGACACAATAGCTATAGGTAAATCTTTAAAAGCCTCCAAAATACTCGCTTGTAATTCATCAACTCCATAATTTTTTTGCGCCTTTAAAATGACAATCCCCACACTATTGAGTAGAATAGCAAAAACAAAGTAGTTGAGATACATTGCGAGCTTAATGGTACTTTTTTTCATTTATTTAATTTTTTAAGTATTAGGTATTCATGGATATCAATCCCTCCCGCAGTCTAAAATACATCTTGAAGTTTTACGACTGCTAATTTTTGGATTACATTATGATATTAAAAAATCATTTTTTTTGTAGCTCCTTTATCTATGTGATCTATTGTAAAACGATAGGTTTTAAGGTCAGCTTTTAAATGCGCTACTGATTTATTGTTTGTCCATTTAATGTCAATTACATCATCAAAGGCATCATTAATTTCTACTGTTCCTAAAAATGCATCTGAGGTATTTCTTAAACGAATTATCTCTAGCTGCTTCTTTACAACATCTGTTTTTAATCCTTGCTCTATGTCTTGCATAGTTAATGTTGTACGGTTGATTTCCTTATGACCTGCACTACCACCGTTATCGGCTGCTTCATAATTATTTTTCCCAGCAAAAACATCTAAATACCACACTTGAGGTATTCCTGGCATAAACATTTGTATCGCTCTAGCTAGAAGTAACTTTTGCTCGTCTTCACCAAGCGCACTAAAAAATGTAGCGTTTACTTGATAATAAGAAATCTTTTTCCCTGAAGGATCATAAAGATTTTTCACGCGACCACCACGCTCCATGATTGTATTCATAATCCCTTCTATCTCGTCATCTTCTAACAAGCCCTGGTTATAAACCTCATTTACGTCTTTACCTTTTAAATCTAAAACAGGTATTCCATCATGACAACCAAGCATGTTTACTGTTTTATATCCTTTGGCGATAATTTCTTTTGCCCAACTTAATAAAGCTTTACTCGTTTTATTCTCAATAGTATGAATCGTTAAACCCGGCAAGAAAAAGTCATAAATAGTATAGCCTTCGTTAGCTACTTCATCGTGCAAATGCAAGCCATATTCTGCATGAATTTCAGGCAACAGCATCAAATCATTTTTTTGCGCAATTTGTTTAATACGTTCCAAATACTCCCAAGTACCCGGTTTATTGAAGAAATTTGATTCCCCTACTTGTTTATGTAAGTAGGCGAAAGCATCTAAGCGAAGAATGTTGCAACCATAACCACCTAGTTTTTTTAGTGTCTCTTCGTAGAAATCCCATACTAAAGGCGACGCTGCATTCACATCCATTTGTCCTAAGTAAGAACGCTTTTGTTCTACCACCTGGAGAATTTCTCCTTTTAAATGATTTGCCTCTTTAAAATCAATGGTTGTAAAATCTTGATCTTTAGCAATAGCTTCATTAATTTTTACAGTTATAAATAGACCTTGCTCTTCTGTTAAACCCTTTATATTTTGTAAATCTCCTACTGTAATGGGATTGTATGTTATTTGCTGGTAAAAGGTATTCCAATAGGGTGGTTCTGTACCATCAGGAAAACGAACCTTTAATACTGGCAAACCAGACTTTCGCATGAATAATTTATTGAGATACTCAGCTTCTGGAATTATAATACCGTCTTCATTTTTTACTCCGTTTCCTTCCCAGAATTCATTCCAATTGATAAAGAAATCTTTGAATTTAGATTCATTACCGTATTTAAGTAGATCTTTAAATTGCGGTGAAGCCACAGAAAGATGATTTAATACAATATCAAATTTAAGTTTAACATTGAGTTCTTCTAATTCAAGTAAGTCTTTTGTGTCGACTAACTCTTTATTAATATCATAATCAATAATAGAAAACCCCCTATCTAAGTCACTATTAAAAAAAGTAGGCAATACATATAGCAAAGAAAAAACATCCTTAAATTCTGTCATTTTAAGCATGTCTACTGTATCACTGAATTTTCCTCCAATACTATCTGGATACGCATTAAGCATCACACCATTAGCGATTGTTTTATTATTTTCTTGCATCGTGTTTTATAAAAGTTTAGATAGAATATTAATGTTATCTGGTAAACGCCCAACATTTTGCAGTTTTAAAGCCGCTAATTTCAAAGCGATATCCAAACACTCATTGATAGTTTTTTCCTTGATATAAGCAAATAAAAATCCGGACCAAAAAGCATCACCCGCTCCAGTAGAGTCCATTACTTTGTCAATTTTTATCGCTGGCATTTGTATGACTTCTTTTCCTTTTTGAGATAATTTCACTCCTTTACTACCCAACGTTAAGCATACCGTTTCGACACCTTGATCATGAAAAAATTGAAATATGTCTTCATGTGGTAATTCTTTTTCGAAAAGGCGAAGCATATCATCCTCACTTATTTTTATTAACGGGTTGAACTGACAATAGGTTTTGATTACCTTAAAAGCTTTCTTTTGACTTTTCCAGAGTTTTTTAGCATAATTTACATCGATACTTAATTTACATCCTAAATCATGAGCTTCCTGTGCCTTTTTTAATATTGTTTTCTGTGCAGGGTTTTTGCTTAAGGCAAAACAGGTAGTATGAAATATTTTAGTTTTAGATAATATTTCACTTGAAATTTGTTCTTCATAAATGCAACAATCTGCTTCACGAAAAGGTATAAAATCTGGTGTACCTTCAGACCTAGAAACAAAAATAACGCTTGTCGATTTATTATCCAAAGTATTAATGTGGCTTGTATTCACGCCAACTTCTGATAATTTTTCAAAAATATAGGATCCAAAACCGTCGTTACCAACCGTAGCGACCATTGTAGCATTCAAACCTAATCTTGTCGAGTTCATAGCAACATTAGTTGGCGAACCACCTAAATACCTATGGTAATCTCTAGTTTCATTAATAAGAACACCTTCTTGATGTCCAATAAAATCTATCAATACTTCGCCAACACAAAGGATATCTATATTATCCATCTTATTATCTATTGAATTATTCACTTAATTTTTTATTTTCTGTTTTTATAAATAAGGTACATATTGCACCGATGAGCAATAAAACTCCTGCAAAAGTTATAGCCAATCGAGGATCATTATTTAAGAAATGTTTTAAAATAAATCCAAATGATACATTTTGAAAAATCATTGGTATAACAATCATCATATTAATGATTCCCATATAGACTCCATAGCGTTCTTTTGGAATATTGGCCACAACCATTAAATAAGGAATCCCCATCATACTTGCCCATGCTATTCCATATCCAATAATTACAACAAAGAATAAATATTGATTTTGTATTACAGGGAAGAATAAAAGAGAAATCGCTCCTAATATTAGGCATCCAAAATGAACCATTTTAGCGCCGTGCTTTTGCGCTAACTTTGCCAAATAGAACGCGATCGAAAAAGTAACCACGAAACCAAATGCCCCGACTAATCCATTCCATCGAACTGCTTCACCATATCCAATTTTGTCAGCAGGTGTTGTATCCCAAACCGACAAAGCAATACTTTTAGAATTATTCTGCCAATAACACATCATGGCATACCACTGAAATAAGTAGACTAAAAATAGCTGCCACATTACCTTTGGCATTTCTAAAACGGCTTTATAAATATCTACAAAAGGTGAAAATATGTTTAAGGGATTGGCTTTTATATATTCAATTTCTTCAGCTGTTGGCGGGATTTCATTAGTTTTACTCATACTCCACCAAATAGATGTGATGGACAAGATTGCCCCGATGAAGAAAGAAGCATACATCCAATTGGGTAATTCGCCGGTGTAACCAACAATTATTAACGGGAAAATCCCAATGGATATATACGCTAAAAACTGACCAAAACCTGTAAAAAAACTTTGGGCTTGAAATCCTATCGGTTGCTGTTCTTCATCAAGTGTATCTGCAATAAAAGCGCGATAAGGCTCCATTGCAGTGTTGTTCCCAATATCTAATATCCATAATAATCCCGCTGCCATCCATAGTGAGCTACTAAAGGGAAACAAAAATAAAGCAATACTACAAACCATTGCTCCTATGAAAAAATAAGGTTTACGTCGTCCCCATCGTGGATGCCAGGTTTTATCACTCATAGCTCCTATTATAGGTTGAATTAATAAACCCGTTAAAGGTCCCGCAAGGTTTAATAAAGGAATTTCATCTGGGCTTGCATGCAAAAAATCATAAATAGGATTAACGGCACTTTGTTGTAATCCAAAACTATATTGGATCCCGAAAAAACCAACATTCATATTAATTATCTGCCAAAAACTAAGTTTTATTTTCGGTATATTCATTGCACTTAATTAGTTAATTCGTTTTTTTTATGGTTACAATATTTAAATTTAATTTTAAAATTGCCAAATAATTAAATAATTAAAACAAAAACGTTTTCGGTAGTACCGAAAACGTTTTCGAATTCATGAAATAATATCGAATTTTCTTTTTTACATTTTTATAATAGGAATAATTATTTTTGTCTCCCAGCTCAGCTCATCACCTCCGTTAAAAGGGTTTGCTAGAAAATGTTCCAGTGGTTGGTGAGCTAAGTCGATTCCCTGCTTTTGTGCATAATCTAACAAGGTAAACCAAGCCCGGTCTGAAGTCCTGAAATTACCGTAATAAGTTGCCTGTAATCCCTTAATCGCTTTTAAACTTTTAAACTTTACAAATTCATTTTCAATGAACTTAGTGTCCTTAGCAATGGGAAAGCAATAATTGAAATCAAGCATTTCTTTATCCAAATCCCAATTTTGAATTTCGACATATGGTTTCCCTATGATTTTGATATTATTTTGTTTCAAATAGCCTGTTATAATTGCATCATTTGCAATCATTGTCTGTGCTTTTTCCTGCAATACACTTTTTAAATTGATATAAGCAACAAACGTTTCCTCAGAAGTTTTAATTCCATCAATTTTAATTCTAAAGCTTTCCAAATGTTTATTTAACCCATTTCTAAAATTAGTAATCTTTTCAATTTGTTGTTTTCTAAAATCAGTTTCAAAAAAAGGAACGGTCAATCTATTATAAATACTGTTATCTGAATCGGTTATACATGCATTAACAGTAGTAACAGAATCATTTACGGAATTAATTTCCCAAGTATATTCCATTTTTACCTTCCCTTTTGTCATCGATTGCTTGATGAAACTAAAGTTTTTCTTTTCTAACGTATGATATTCTTCTTTTTCCGTAGACTGCCGCAAAGCTGACCATTCTTGAACTCCTTGAAATACGGTCCCGGTTGCTGTTTTTACCTTAAACGAAATACAGTAATCACTTTTTTTAATAAAAAGATACCATACTAAAAAAACCGAAATCAAAACACTAAAAAACAATACCACTTTTTTATTTCCCTTCATCTACTTTGTCATTTTCAATTTATTCACAACAAAACCTGCTATCTCATTACCCTGTATGATTCCATTTTCAATTGCTGCTCTGTAATGAATACCCCCGTAAAATCGACTCATTGCAGCCTCTTTTGAAGCGGACTTAAAAGATTTAAAAGATCTATTTGGCAGACCAAAAGGCAACTCAGAATTATCCACAAAAGCAAAATTATCTCCAAATATCGAAGTTAAAATAGCAGCTGAAACAGTCGAAACAACAGAATGCCCACTGGTATATTCTGGAAATGGCGGTGTTTGCAAAGCCGGCTTCCAGTTTTCATCAATTTCCTGATTTATTACAGTTTCAGGTCTTATAACGTTACTCCTAAACTTTTCATCCCAACAGCTAATAAAAGCTTCAAACATTCCGATAGATGTTGCTGTATAAGCAAAAACTGTTTTCTCAAAATTAGCATTTGATTTTTTACAAGCAATTTTGGTAATTCCCATCCAATGCGCGCCTGGAGTTATTTTCTTTTTGGCAAACATCATATGTCCCTGACTTACAGAAACGTATGGATTACAATCCCAGAACTGAGCCATCTTAACCTCATCACATTCATCTCCCTTTTTTTTCATATCCAAGCTTATGTCGTACACTTCTTGTACTTCCTTGAAAAAAGCCGAGTTTTTATCTAATGAAAATGGAAGTGCTGGTATGGGTTTAAATTGCGAGGCCGAATCTAATACCAGTGTTCTAATTTCACTCCAATGTGGCTCAATAGCATCCATATAGGCTGGAGGAGTAGGTTGCCATCTACCAGCAACATTAGGCAAAACAGAAAACTTAGACATCGTTCGCGTTTGCTTGTAATTGTCTTTATCCATCCATTTCTTGATATGATCTGCTACTTTAAGTCCATATTCTTTAGAAACTTCAAACTCTTTTTCATTAGTCTCGCTCCATTTTTTATATAAGCTATCTCTAAATTTCTCTACTAATTCTTCTGAAAAAACCAACTGCTTGCTCACTTCCATATGAGCAACCAAAGCCGCAACCTCAACATTCACTCCGCTTTTAGGATCTAATTTAGGAGTAGTTCCTAATCCTTTTAACTGATTTCCTAGAGTGGAATAAGCCTTACTATTTTGAGCAATAACTTCATAAGCAGCAATATTAGGATAAACAAAAATCCTACTAGCAACTGGCGGTGAAAAAATATCATGAATCATTATTTCTGTCACATTTTCTATCGCAGCATGATATTCATCTGTTGTAACTTCAATAGGTTTGTCCTTTTGGCATGATATAAATAGTGCAACAATTGCTACTATAAAATATTTTCTTAATCTCATTTCTATTTAAATTTAAATTAAAATATACTGCTAAGCTATTGCTTGTTTTCCTTGATCATCGGTAATTCATATACCTCCGCTTTGTTGTTATTTACCGTTACTAGTAAATATTTTTTCCCTTTTAGAGTAATCATATCTAAATGTCTTACTGCTTTTTGAGACAAATCAATTCCTAATGTATTCCCTAATACAATTGTTTTTGCATCTTTGATTAAAGCTCCTGGAAAGCCATCAAATCGACTGTGATAAGGAGACACTCCAAAATAATTACCTGCTGCAAAAACAGCTTCTTTTTTACTGGAATCAAAGTTAGATTTAACAAAACAATTAATTGGAGCGACTTGCAATTCACTTGAAAAAGCAACAAAAGTGAATTTTCCATTTTGATTTTTAAGGTATCCCGATTTTAGATTATGTACTTCAAAGCGTTTTGAATCCGAAAGCATTTTTGGACTAAAAACTTCTGCAACCGTCTTTCCTGCAAATACCTTATAGCTTTTGAATTTCTTTTTTAACATCCCACTAAACTGCTCTGCTAAATCATCTAGACCTAATGTAGTATAATAGCTTCCGTTTTTTTCAATCGCGACAATCGTTTCATAAGATCCGTTCTTATCAAAATCATCATAAAACATTTTCATAGGAAACTCCTTAGATGCTTTGAACTTGGAGTTCATCCCCCAGTTCCCTACTATATAGTCAAGGTCCCCATCATTATCAATATCAAAAGGTATAATAGCTTGCCACAAACCATTGCTTTTTTCTGGCAACACAGTAGCCGTTACATCTTTGAATTTTCCGTTTGTATTGGCAAAAAAAGTAGGTTTCATCCATTCCCCTATTACTATTAAATCGATTTTACCGTCCTTGTTGAAATCTGAGAATACTGCATCCGTCACCATTCCAATTTTTGAAAAGTTTTTATTCTGAACAATAGAGAAAATACCATTTGTGTTATTTAATAAATAGGAATCTGGAATGCTTCCAAAACGATTATTAACCGAATTATTTCCAACAAAAATATCTAAATCTCCGTCATTGTCATAATCAAACATTTTAACTACAGAAGCATTTTTTGTCAACTCCAATAAGTTTGATTTCACTAATTGTTTGTTTTCTGATAGATACAAGCGGTCCTGTAAATCAGAGGCGTTTTCACCACCTCCGGAAGCTACAAATAAATCATTGACTTTGTCATTATTAAAATCTCCAATTACAGCGGAAGCATCTTCATATATGGAATCATTGGCTATAGCTGTAAACGTTTTTTTCGAAAATCCATTCCCATTTTGAACATATACCGTTGCCTTTTTATTTTTAGATCCACCAAAGAAAATATCTTCTTTACCATCATTGTTTAAATCTCCTACGGCAGTAGCTGGCCCACGATCTGAACGTTGGTAAGGAATTAATTTTTGAAAGATAAAATCAACGTAGTCGTTTTCCTGATGCGTGAAGTCGATTCCTAAATTATCTTTTACCTTTTTAAATACCGGTACAATAGAAGGATGTAATTTTTGGTAATTAAATGCTTTTCTTCTTTTCGCAGCTTTTACTACAATTGTCTGATTGGCCTTAATATTCTTTAAAATTTGATATGTTTTGTCAGGCCAAATAACCACTAAGGAGTCGATCATTTTTATCTTTCCATATCCAAAATGTAGCATTGGCTCAGAAGAAGATTGAAATCCTCTTGTCGTTTGTAATTCCTTAAACTGTCTTTTTCCTTTTGCATAAGAAATCACTTTAGCTCCTATTCCGAAGGTGTTTTTTCCTTGAAACTGCAGTTTCAACTTTAAGTAATTAGAAGCCGTATCTGTTCTATTGATGTAAACAGATGCAACACTATTCAAATTATTAGTAATAATATCGAGATCTCCATCATTATCAATATCAGCATAACCACTTCCGTTAGAAATTATTGAGTCATTTTCTATCCAGTCCTTAGATCTATTTTTAAAGTGTAAATCGGCAGCTCCTTGAAACATATAGTTCGTACAATTTCCTTTTGGCATTTTGTTTAAAGCCTCTTTGTCTAATAATTTAGTAGTTGTTATTTTCGTTTTAATCTGGTCATTAGAATAATACTTTACGTAATCTAAATCATTGGGACGTTTTGGGATTCCGTTACCTACAAAAAGATCCTGTTCCCCATCCTGATCATAATCGGCAAACAAAGCACTCCAACTCCAGTCAGTAGCAGCAAGTCCATTAAGAAGCGCGGTTTCAGTAAAATTATTCCCTGCATTATTCAATTGCAACATATTTCTTGTGTACTGATAATGATACCCTAATTTTTCGGTTCTCATTTTTAGCATCTGTACATTATCATCTCCTAATGACGATTTTAAAACTTTTTCATTCTCAGGAAGCATGTCGAGCGTTAGAATATCTGGGAATCCATCATGATTGATATCCGCAACATCAACTCCCATAGAAAATCGGCTGGTATGTCCAAAATGTTGTTTTAAACTTTCTGTGAAAGTACCATCGCCATTATTTAAGTAGTAATAATCATCTTCGTGAAAATCATTCCCAACATAAATATCAGGATAACCATCAAGATTAAAATCGGAAATAGCAAGCCCTAATCCATAACCATTTGCACCGCCAAAGATTCCTGCCTTCTCACTTACATCAACAAATTTACCATTGTCATTTCTGAATAATTTATCCCCACATTCATAGCTTCTTTTATTTCTTACATCGGCATTCCCAAAAGATTCTTCTGAGTGTACCGCATGATTCAACAAATACATATCTAAATCACCATCTAAATCATAATCAAAAAATGCAGCCGAAGAGCTGTAATTATCTAAATCCAAACCATATTCTGCCGCACTTTCTGTAAAAGTATTGTCCTTATTATTAATGAATAATTCATTATGTCCTTCAAAACCATTAATCCCTACTACAGCACAAACATAAATATCTAAATATCCATCCCCATTTACATCTGCCATAACCGTTCCTGCAGTCCAGTCACTTTGACCCTCAACTCCGGCCTTAGTACTTATATCTTCAAATTTATTTTTTCCTTTATTCAGGTACAATTTATTTTTACCTTGATTTGAAGTAAAATAAATATCAACCAAACCATCATTATTAATATCTCCTAAAGCTACACCACCACCATTATAATAATAGAGGTAATCTAGTATAGAAATATTTTTTGATTCTAATAATTGATTATTGAAAGTAATATTACTTTTATCTGAGGCTAGTTTTTCAAATAAATAATGATCTTTTTTTGAGCAACTTACCATTAGCACAGAAAGCAGTGCTATTCGAAAATAATTATTCATTGCTTTTAAATATTTTAGGTGCATTATCATTAATCACGGCAATTATAGAAATGACATTTACCTTGTTTTTTATTGTTTTAAGATGCTTCACTTCGCCTTTCATATAAAATCCAGATTGAGCATAAGGAACCCATGTATAGCTGCCGTTCTTATTCCCTAAAAGAACACTTCCATAATTAGAATCAAGTCTTGAAAACTGTGGTTTAAACTCGTATTGATTACCTCCTAAAACAAGGTCGAGAATTCCATCTTTATTAATATCTACCACGCAAATAGTGTTCACAGAAGAAAACTGAACTTCTTTTGGCAAAACTTCTATTTCAAATGTTCCATTTCCTTTATTCATGGCAACCACGCTTTCCTGAATGGTAGCCGTTCTTTGAATTGAATTATTTGTGACATCAGCAACAAAGAGTTCCTGAAAGCTTTTCTTAGCGTAATCCGCATAACTTAAATTCTTCTTCTTAATCAATGGTATTTGTTTAGCAACGTCCTGTTTTAGGTTCAAAGGCATGTCTTTCCCATCGATAGAACGGGTTGCAATTTGTTCAATAGTACCATTATTGTCAAAATCATTTACAAACAAACGCATCGGATTTTTTACAGAAGCTTTATAAGTGGTATTCGTTCCCTTATTCCCTAAAACCAAATCTTTTTTACCGTCATTATTCAAATCTACACAGCTTACTGCATTCCAAAAACCTGAAAATTCTGTTAGATTTGATTTATATTCAACAAGTCTCCTTCCTGTATTTTTAAATATTTTTGGAGCCATCCAGTCCCCTACGATTATCAGATCTTTTTTAGAATCATTATCTATATCCTCCCATACAGCATCAGTAATCATCCCTACAGTATTGAGTTTAAAAGCTTTTTTATCAGTAGCATTGGTAAAATTACCTTTCCCATCATTCTCTAATAATAAATGTTTAGGGTCAATTCCATAAACACCAGGAACACTTCGGCTTCCTATAAAAACATCCATATCGCCATCATTATCAAAATCATTTGATACAATCACGGCAACATTATTATTTGTAGTTGGCATAGCCGTCGTACTTTTCACAAACACGCCTTTACCATTGTTTAAATACAAACGGTTTTTATAATTGTTTTGATCGGCTTTTTCATTTCCTCCTGAGCCTACTAATAAATCAATATCGCCGTCATTATCTGCATCAAAGAAATTTGCTGCAGTATCTTCATAATTAGCATCTGAATCAAGGGTGATTTGATTCGTCAAACTATAATTATTGTTTCCTTTATTCAAATAAATTTTCCCAGAAACTCCTTTTGCTCCGCCAATAAAAATATCTTCATTACCATCTCCATTAATATCTGCAACTGAAAGCGCTGGTCCTTCTTGAGAGAGTTCTTTTGAAATTAAACCTTCATAGTCAAAATCGATATAATCATTTTCTTTATGAGCTAAAAATCCAGATTTAGTTTCAACAAAAAGTGGCTTAGCTTTATTTCCTTTAGAAATATAATCCACTTTCGCGTCAGCAATTTTCAAATTAATTGTGCTGTTATTAGTAATTTTTTTAAGCGTTTGAAACTTCCCATTAGGCCAAATAACCTGTAAAGAATCTATTTTTTTTGTTCCAATACCAAAAGTCATAACATAATCAATAGAAGACTGAAAACCTCTAGAAGGAATAAGTTCTTGTCTTAAAATTTCTTTGCCTGAAAATAATTCTACAACACTTCCTACTCCAAAAGTATTTTGATTATCCCCTTTTAACTTGACTTTAATAAAATGACTGTCTTTCTTTTTTTCTGAATTATTTTGATAAACAAAAACCTCCATATTCACATTATTAACGATCAAGTCTAAATCACCATCGTTATCTAAATCGCCATAAGCAGCTCCATTTGAAAAACTAGGAGTAGCTAAACCCCAGTTTTGCGCTTCATTTGTAAAAGTCAGGTTTTTATTATTTTTAAAGGCATAATTAGGAATAGGAGAACTTGGCATGCGATTTATAATCGTTTCAATTTGTTCCTTCTTTCCTGTTACGACCATTTTTTGCATAAACTCATTAGCGAAAAAATCAATAAAATCTTGATTTGTTAAATCGTGATAAATTCCATTACAAACATAAATATCTTTGTAGCCATCGTTATCCATATCAAATAGTAAGGCGCCCCAACTCCAATCTGTTTTAGCAACGCCAGCATAATTAGCAATTTCAGAAAACTGATTATTTCCGTTATTAACTTGTAAAGTGTTTTGCATGTATTGATTGAAAAAATCGAGATTTATTTTTCTTAGAAATAAATCATAGTTTTCAAAACTAGTTGTGTTTTTTAATCGTTCGTCACCTTCTGGCAACATGTCTGTCACAAATACATCGGCTTTACCGTCATTGTTAACGTCAGCCATATCTGCACCCATAGAAGACTGACTGATATGAGAGGCCCAACCTTGAATTTGCTCCGTAAAAGTTCCGTTTTTATTATTTATGTACAGATAATCTCTTTCATAAAAGTCATTAGAAACATAGATATCAGGATACAAATCCCCATTGACATCTCCTACGGTAACACCTAATCCAAAACCGATTAAACTACCATAAATTCCTGCTTCCTTACTTACATCAACGAATTTTCCGTTATCATTACGAAGCAGACGGTCTCCGCCTCCTTTCAAAATATCAGCTACGTCCCAATCTTTGTCTCTCAATTCTCTCTTATTGGAATAATTAAGACTACTTACAGGTATAAAACTATTATTAAGAATATAAGCATCCAAATCTCCGTCTTTATCATAATCAAAAAATGCAGTATGCGTTGTTATTCCAGTATCTGCTAGGTTATAATCTGCTGCTTTTTCGGTAAAAGTAAGATTCCCGTTATTGATAAAAAGTTCATTCTTTTGATTGTCGCCTTGTATGTTTCCAGCATTACAAACATAGATATCCAGTAATCCATCTGCATTAATATCAACCATAACAACTCCGGTTGACCAGGACTTAGAACCTTCTACTCCTGCTTTTTTAGAAATATCTTCAAATTGAAAATTCCCTTTATTTAAATACAATTTATTCGCCCCCAGGTTTGAGGTAAAATAAATATCTGAAAGCCCATCATTGTTAATATCTGCAATAGCAACGCCTCCACCATTATAAAAATTTCTATATTTAAAAATATTCATATCAGCTCCATTTTTAACATCATTAACAAAGTTAATTCCCGTTTTTGAAGCATTTAATTTAGTAAATAAGGCATCTTTATTATCAGTCTTTTCTTTAGAACAATTGGAAAAAAAAAGAATAAAAAATGAAAATAACGCAAAACGATTAAACATATTATAAGAAGTGTTTGGTTAGGAAATCTCAAAAGATACAGAGCCCTAATTTATATAATATTTACTGAATAAAATAACAAAATAGCGTATAAAATAAAGAGGGTAACAAGTACCCTCTCTATAACTAACTCAAAACATAAAATTGTAAAACAATCCTTAGTAACCAGGGTTTTGCTTTAAGTTTGCATTAAACAAAGCATCTGCTGGAATTGGGAATAATATATATTTATTATCCGAAACGTATGGCTTCAACTCTCTTGCTGCTAAGAATTTACCAAAACGTACCATATCATTTCTTCTCCATCCTTCCCACCATAATTCTTTAGATCTTTCAAGATAGATTCCATCAAGAGTAGTAGGAAAAACTGCTACTTGTCCAGATCTTGAAACAATTTGCGCTAATTTAGCAACGTCATTTGTTCCTGAACCTCCTCTAGCAATAGCTTCCGCTTTCATCATCAAAGCATCTGAATACCTCATAAATACATAATCATTATCAGGAGCTCCTAAATTTTGAACATCTGGAATATATTTTTGCCCTCTAACACCTGCAGATTCCAATGTAGCTCCACTCGTAATTAAAGTCAAAGCTTTAGTGAAAATTAATGGCTGGCCAAGTGGGTTAGCATCATTTTTAATTCTATCACGAGCGATTTCAGTCCCTCCAGGCTTATATATTTGACCAATTTGAAATCCAGTTGGATTACCAAATGCAGTAATTATCGCAGCATCATTGTTTTTAATACGTCTATCATTTGGATTAAATTTATCATAGTATTCAGCTACAGTAGCAAAACCATTCCATCCATCTGGCGTTTGATTGTAATGCATTCCCATTCTCCATTGGAACTGAATTCCTCCTCCAGCACCACCTCTAACATTTTTAGAAGAGAATAATATTTCTGGAGAAGTGTCATTACTAGGCTTGAAATTATCCCAATAATCACCAGCTAATGAACTGTTTATAGCATTTACATGAGTTACAACTTTTGTCATATCTGCAGCTTCAAAAGTATAAGGTCCTGCAGGAGCTGCGGCTTTAAATACACCTTTATTTAAATACAGTTTGGCCAATAAAAAATGTGCTGCATCTGCATTTGCAATCCCAGTATTACCAACAACTTTTGCAGGTAACTGTGAAATTACTGCTTCTAATTCACTGATAACAAAATCTGTAGCTTCTATTCTTGTCCATACTTTAGGGTCATCCTCTAAAGCAGAACCTACTTCTCTATAAGGCACTTGTCCAAACAGGTCAATTACATTATAGTAATAGAATGCTCGCAAGAATCGTGCTTGTGAAACCTCAGCTGCAGAACCATTTTCAATAACTAAATTACAATTGTATACTTGAGACAATAAAGCATTCCATGCATTTCTTACCTCAACGTGATCTGGAGCCCATGTATGCACGTGAATCTGTCTCCATGTTGCATTGTCATCCCAGTCACCTCCACGGGTAGGTCCAACTAATGCATCTGTTGACATTTCATCCAATGCGAACATTTGTCCTTGTGTTTCAAAACCTCTCAATCCTTCATAAGCACTAGTCAATAAGGATGAAGTATTTACTGTTCCTCCGCCAGTATTAGAGACAACAACACCGTCTAATACTTCTTCGTCTAGATTTGTACAACTCACCCCTAGTACAATCGTACTAGTTAATAAGATGCCTTTTATAATATTAATTCTTTTCATCGTTTTTTTAATTAAAATGTTACGTTAAGACCGACAGATACACTTTTGTCTCTTGGATAAGATAGATATTCTATACCCGCTGAAGGCACACCATTCAAAGATTTATCAGTATCAACTTCTGGATCTGTTCCTGAATAACTTGTGATGACAAATAAATTAGCAGCATTTACAAAAACGCGAGCCGATTTAACTTTGATTCTTTCCAAATAATTTCCTGTAAGGGTATATCCAAAACTAAGATTACCCAATCTTAAGAAATCTCCTTTTTCTAGATACTTTGTAGAAGGAGAGTTAGGATCTCCTGCAGCTTGAGGAGACGTAGCAACCTCTTGAGTTACGTTTCTACCTCCAAGGAATGCCCCTTTAAAGAAATAAGCATTCGATGTATTATTATAGATATAATGTCCAAAAGCACCATAGAAAGATGCACTTGCATCAAATCCTTTGTAGTTTAAACCCGTTGAAAATCCAACATTAATTTTTGGTAAAGGTTGCTTGTCTAGCAATTTTTTAGCAGCGGTACCTAAACCCGTATCATTTCCTGCAGCATCCGCATAAATAGAATTACCACTTGCATCATACCCTCTCCATTCATACATATAATAAGAGTAAATTGGTTTGTCGTTAGTAATTACTTGTGCGTACGCTCCTGACAATCCTTGACCATTTAATCCCCCTGTAGAGATGAATCCAGCAAAGTTTGTCATTTCATTTTTTAAGAAAGAGGCATTCCCAGAAATATCCCAATTAAGATCCTCACTATTAATAATTTTATAACTTAAAGCTACCTCAATTCCCTTATTAATTAAATTACCAGCTAAGTTTTTAAAACGAGGTGATGGAGGTCCAGGTTGAGTAGCAGCAGCCGGTACTGGAAAAATTAAATCTTTAGTATCTCTTTGGAAGTAATCAACAGAACCTGTCAACCTATTATTAAGAAATTCGAAATCAGCTCCAATTCCGTAAGATTTAGTAGTTTCCCACTTTAAATCAGCATTGGAATTACTATCTAAATTTAAAGAACCATTATTCCCGTAAGAAGCTCTTGCAATAGCAGAATTTGGTGCAAATTCCTGATTTCCAGTAATACCATAATTCCCTCTAATTTTGAAGTCATTAACTAAGCCCTCGTGATTATCGACCACTTTGTAAGCGATACCAACAGAAGGGAAATAATCGTATTTATTATTTACTCCAAGTTTAGTTGAACCATCAGCTCTTATTGTTCCAGTAAGAATTAATTTTTTATATAGGGTAGCATTAATTCTTCCAAAATAAGATTGTAATTCGACTCTATTTCTATAAGAAGATACTCTATATTCATTTTGTAGACCTCCTTCAATATTATCAATTAAATTAGTTTGCGCACTATCGTAACCTATTCCTGAAGATTGATTACCATCAGCAGTATAGTCATAGTAAGAATATCCAGCTAAAGCATCTAAATTAAAATTATCACTAATGTCATTATTGTAATTTAATGTGTGCTCAAAAGTTTTGTTAAATTTATTTTGATTAGCGATCGCCGCTTGACCATATTTAGTGATAGCAGGATTCGTCACAGGATCTGTTCCAGTACCGGGAACAACAGCTTGCGCTGTATTCAAGATTTGGATAGATGGAAGTAACTGTGTTTTTCTAGCCGATATAGAACTCTCAATACCAAATAAAAATTGATATTTCAAATGACTATTAATTTTCCAAGTTGTATTGATACTTCCCAATAACTTGCTAGTGTTCGTAAAATCTTTATAAGAATTCAATAATTGAACTGGATTCAAATAAGAGGTACTGATAACATTATATGTACCATCCGCATTGTAAATAGGCAATGTTGGATTCCAATATAATGCGGTACCAATTAAATTACCAATATAACCAGCATTATTAGACAATAATGTCGTTTCATCTTTCAATGCAGTATAAATAATTCTTGACTCCACTTTCACAGCTCCATCAAAGAAATCATTAGAGTTGTAAAACGAAGCCGAATATTTATCTAAACCTGAATTTTTAACAATTCCATCCGTATTAGATGCTCCAAAAGACAATCTTGTATTCGAATTATCTGTAGTTTTACTAAAAG
Organism: Flavobacterium gillisiae; assembly: GCF_900107635.1. Lineage (GTDB taxonomy): Bacteria > Bacteroidota > Bacteroidia > Flavobacteriales > Flavobacteriaceae > Flavobacterium > Flavobacterium gillisiae. The sequence continues at coordinate 138,358 of NZ_FNRD01000001.1, read as the reverse complement.
ATAAATCATGATTCATAGAAAAACCATTTCTTAATACAGCGTCTTCCCAGTTATAAGATCTTGAACCTTTATCATCACCACCTGCAGCAACAAAATCATTAGCGCTCATCACACCGAAATTACCTGCCTTCTTACTAAAAGTAACAGAAGTACTGTAAGTTAGTTGTGGTACGCTAGATTTTCCTTTTTTAGTAGTAATAACAATTACACCATTAGCTCCACGAGAACCGTAGATAGCCGTAGAAGAAGCATCTTTCAATACACTAATACTCTCAATATCATTTTGATTAATAAAGTTCAATGGGTTTCTTGCAGAAGATGACCCCAAATCCTGAGCACCATTATTAGCCGTAAGTCCACCGCCAGCGGAAACATTACCACCATCTAACGGCACACCGTCAATAACATACAACGGTCCATTTCCAGAGCGAATAGATGAATTTCCACGAACTCTTACTGCAATTCCACTTCCCGGTTCTCCGCTTGACTGCGTTACCTGAACTCCCGCCACCTTACCTCTCAACAACTGAGCTGGTGATGGAGATGCAATATTATCAAAATCTTTGGCACCGATTTGATCAACTGCACCAGTAGCATCTTTCTTTCTAACTGTTCCGTAACCGATAACGACTACTTCTTTTAATTCAGCTGAGTCTTCTTTTAGAATAACATTTACTGAAGTTTTTCCAGCTACATTTACTTCTTGTGTTTTAAGACCAATGTAACTAAAAACTAAAATTGCATTTGGCCCGACGTTTCCGATGGTAAATTTTCCATCAAGATCTGATTGCGTTGCATTTGTTGTTCCTTTAACTAGTATTGAAGCACCAGGAAGTGGCCCACTAGAATCAGATACTTTACCGGACACTTCTTGCGAATATGTCAAACTGGTACAAAGTATCATTAGAAACACCATCAAGCCTTTGGTTAGACTATTTTTCATAGGTAATAAATAAGTTGGTTAATAATTTAGTTTGGTTTTTTATTAAGTTCAAACTTAGTAAAAATTTTAAGATAACTTTAAGACAACTTTAAGAAGTTGTCAACTACAACGTTTTCGCTATACCGAAAACGTTTTCGATTTTAAAATTAATCCAGTAAAAATTTAGCTGTAAAATTATGTACAACGTAAAAATTATATCAAATTTAAATCATTATGTTATTTTAACCCGAATAAAGCGGAAGAAACGATGCGTTTTTATCAAAAAAAGCACGCTGTGTAAAAAACTATTGCTAAATACGCAATATAAATGCGATTCCCCCGAACATTTCACAATACGAACCAAACACTGAAAATCAAATCTAATTTTTAAAATATTACTAAAAATAAAATTGCCTCAATTTTACTCGAAAGAATATAATTGAGGCAAATAATACAAAATGTTAAAAACTATTTCTCGATCGTAATTGTCTTATCGTCTGGACCTAAACCTATAATTTTTAGTGATTTCCATTGCTTTGGTAAAAGTCCTTTATTGTATTTCAAACCTTCATCAGTTTGCTCTACCCCTCCAAATCCATAAATAACTGCTTGAAGCATTGCGCCTGCTCCTGTTGCAAAATAAGGATTACTACTATTAGCCGACTCAGAAAAAACGCCAAAAGGCGGTCTGCTGTTTGGCAAATACGATTTAACAAAATAATCGTAAGCTTTATCTCTATTACCCATACGTGCATACAATACAGACAAAACTCCCGACGCCATTGCTGGCCCATCTTTGGGATCAATCTTTGCTGCATAATACTCTAGATCCTTTTCAATTTGCTTTTTATCAGTAATCACGTGCAATGGGTAGGCCAGTAAATTAACATCCGCTTGTTTTATCATTTCTCCGTTATAGCCCTTGTAATTTTGCGTGATTCCGTTTTTAGTATGAATGGCTAACTTTTCCGATATTGCGACCCACTTTGGATTAACCGGTTCATTTAAAATAGTAGCCGCCTTGATTGTGTTTTTTAAGGATTCAATCGCCGAAGCATTTGTAAAAGCATTATCATCTACATGCTGAGCGTACTCATCTGCTCCTACAACATTAAGAATAGAATAACTGCCGTCTTGATTTTCAACAACTCTACTTACCCAGAAATCTGCCGTTTCTTTCAATACATTCCATTCTTTTTTAAGCCATGACTTATCCTGTGTATACGCATAATAATTCCAGAATGCTATCGAAACATCAGCTGTGATATGTTGTTCAAAAATTCCAGTCAAAGCCCATGTTGGTGTTGCTTCTTCTCCTGTATCATCTGACTCCCATGGAAACATTGCTCCTTTATAACCATATACAGTTGCTTTCTGTTTTGCTTTCCCAAGACGGTCAGAACGGTAATCCAAACAAGATTTAGCCATATCAGGCTGTAATGCTAAAAGTGATGGATACATCCATAATTCAGAATCCCAAAATATATGCCCATTATACCCTTGAGAAGACAGTCCCATTGGCGCAATGCTTTGCCTTGTCTCCGGACGTATATAAGAATACAGATTATACAAGGCAAATCGGACTCTCTGTTGTGCATCTAAATCCCCTTCGATTTGTATGTCTCCAGTTCGCCACAATTCAGCCCATGCTTTTTTATGACGGTTTAATAAATTATCAATCCCTTCTTGTAATGCAAAGATGGGCTGTCTTTCAGATTCATTTAGAGGATCGGTAAAATCTTTGGATGTACAAATTCCGCCCGCAATAGCGAATCGGTATTTTAGACCTTTTTTTAATTTTTTTGTAAAACCCACCTCATTACCCGTTTGCTTTAATGTTTCACTTTGACCGTCAAAAAGAAAAGTAGTTGAAGCTGATATAGTATGCTTACCATTTAATGTTTTTGCTGTGGTTCCAAAAACTGGCATCAAGTATTGATTGTCTTTTAATACTCTAAATTGACATTTAGCCTCTTTAAGTTCATCAGGCACAACCATATAATTATTCGCATTTATTTCAATATCCTTTTTGGGTGTGATTTCTACAATTGCCATTGCTGAATAAGGTATGGCTCTATTGGCCAAAATAGTATAGTCAATAACCGCAAGATCTTTGAAGCTAAAAGAAGTTGTACTAGTTCCTTCTTTCATTGAAACAACCTGACTCCAATTATCAATAGTAGAAGAGCTTATTTCTTGATTATTTATATTCAAATGAAGGTTAAGAAACTCAATCCCTCTAACAATTCTACTAATCCCATTTTCTGGACTTGCTTCATAGACTCCATTTAAAATAATTTCTTTAGTTTTTAATGGTGTATCATCAGTAACAATTCCAATTTGGCCATTGGCCATAGCCACACCAAAGTAGTTTTCCCTTGAAGATGCATGTAGATTCCATTCATCTGACTTCGTTTGACTAAACACGGATGTAGTAAACAAAATCAGTATTACAAGCTGCGTTAAATTTGAATTCATAATTTTAATTTTGATTAATAATTTCAAACTTAAATCATTTATTTCTTAAAAATTTAAATATCCCTTTAAGATCCTTAATTTTAGTATCGATAACGTTTTCGATATTTCGATAACGTTATCGATTAATAAGAAAGCCAAAATACAGAAATAAATATAGAAATTACTCTACTCAATAGCAGTCAATCACAACCGATAAAACGGAAATCAACCTTAAGAGCCACTTTATAATTACAATTAAATCATTACTGTATGAAACCAAAAAAAACCCTACTTGCTTTACTATCACTCTTTACTTGCTTACTTCATGAATCAACAATCGCCCAGCAAAAAGAAGCTGCTATTGAAAAAAAATGGTGGAAAGAAGCCGTCGTATATCAAATTTACCCTCGCAGCTTTAAAGATACTGACGGTGATGGTGTTGGCGATTTGAAAGGAATTATATCCAAATTGGATTATATTAAAAGTTTGGGGGTAGATGTCGTTTGGCTGAATCCCATTTATGGCTCCCCAAATACTGACAACGGCTACGACATTTCAGACTATCAATCCATTATGAAGGAATTTGGCACAATGGAGGACTTTGACACTTTGCTAACAGAAATGCATGAAAGAGGCTTGAAATTAGTAATGGATTTAGTGGTCAATCATAGCAGTGACGAGCACAAATGGTTTCAAGAAAGTAAAAAATCCAGAGACAATCCATATAGAGACTATTACCACTGGTGGCCGGCAGAGAAAGGTACACCTGCATTTCGTCCCGGAAGTTTTGAAGCAGATGGTAGTGGCTGGAGATACGACAAAACGACGGATTCTTACTACTTACACTATTTCAGCAATAAGCAACCCGATTTGAATTGGGAAAACCCAAAATTGCGTCAAGAAATTTACAGTATGATGAATTGGTGGTTTAAAAAAGGTATCGATGGCTTTCGAATGGATGTAATCCCGTTCATTGCAAAAGACACTACTTTCCCAGTAATTACTCAAGACGAATTAAATAAAAACTACGCAGGCAGATGGGATGTATATATGGCTAGCGGTCCCCATTTACATGATTACTTACAAGAAATGAATAAAGAAGTGTTAAGTAAGTATGATGTCATGTCACTGGCTGAAGGTGCAGGAATGCTAAAATCAACCGCTTTAAACTTTGTTGATCCAGCAAGAAAAGAATTAAATATGGGCTATCACTTTGATGGTGCAAGCTTGGGATATATCCCTGGCTATTTCAAGAAAATGGATCCAAACTGGAGTCTAGTAGATTTCAAGAAAATCTATTCAGACTGGGACGCAGTTTATGACAAAAAAGGTTGGGGAACAATTTATTTAGGAAATCATGATCAACCTAGAATGACTTCTCGCTGGGGAAATGATTCTCCTCAATACAGAGCATTATCATCTAAAATGTTATCTACCTTTCTACTATCAATGAGAGGCACACCTTATTACTATAATGGTGATGAAATAGGAATGGTTAATGCTAAATTTAATAAAATTGAAGATTACCGCGATATTGAAACATTATCAGAATATGAAAAAGTACAAAATGCAGGAGGTGATTTGAAACAATTTATCGAAGACCAAAAAACAGGTGGAGCAAGAGATAATGGACGAACTCCTTTTCAATGGGATAATTCTAAAAACGGAGGCTTTACGACTGGCGAACCTTGGTTAAAAGTAAATGACAATCACAGTTCTATAAATGCAACAGCCCAAGAAAACGACCCAAATTCTGTCCTAAATTATTTTAGGAAAATGGTAAAATTACGAAAAGACAATCAGGTCTTAGTTTATGGAAAATACACTTTATTAGATGCCAAAAACCCTAATATCTATGCTTACACAAGAGAGTTGGATGGTAAAAAATTACTAGTAATGTTGAACTTTAGAAGTGAAAAGGCAAAATTAGACACAAAAATAAACCTTAAAACAGCAAAGTTACTGATAGGGAATTACACAACATCTTCTAAAGGTCTAGAACTACAACCTTATGAAGCTGTTATTTTCGAAATAAAATAAAAATTACTTTTTAAAATTTATAAAATGAAAAAAAGCATAGTAACAATGACATTCATTTTTTTAGCAACAAATTTAATCACCTCGCAAAAAGTGGAACCAACTACAGAAGCATTACAGAAAAAATGGTGGAAAGAAGCTACCGTTTACCAAATTTACCCTCGCTCATTTAAGGATACTGATGGGGATGGTGTAGGAGATTTAAAAGGAATAATATCAAAATTAGATTATATAAAAAGTCTAGGTATAGATGCCGTTTGGCTAAATCCAATTTACGAATCCCCTAATGACGACAATGGTTACGATATAAGTAACTATCGAGCAATCATGAAGGATTTTGGCACTATGGAAGATTTTGATTTATTGCTAAAAGGTATGCATGAACGCGGTATTAAACTCATCATGGATTTGGTCGTTAATCATAGTAGCGACGAACATGAATGGTTCAAGCAAGCACGCAGTTCCAGAGACAATCCATATAGAAATTACTACCATTGGTGGCCTGCCGAAAAAGGAAAACCGCCTTATAGATGGAGCTTTTTTGATGTAAATAGTGATGCTTGGAAATATGACGCACAAACAAATTCCTACTATCTACACTATTTTTCACAAAAACAACCTGATTTAAACTGGGAAAACCCAAACCTTAGAGAAGAAGTCTATGAAATCATGCGGTTTTGGTTAGACAAAGGCATTGACGGCTTTAGAATGGATGCTTTTCAATTTGCATCAAAAGACACCACATGGCCAGATTTACCTAAGGGATTTGAAAAAAATATTATAAAATACTACGGAGTCGGTCCTCATTTACATGACTATTTGCAAGAAATGAATAAAGAGGTTTTTAGCAAATATGATATTATGACTGTAGCCGAAGGTGCCGGAAGTACGCCAGAAGATGCCTTGCTATTTGTTGATCTAGATCGAAAAGAACTCAACATGGCCTATCACTTCGAAAGTGTAGACATTGGAAAACACATTAGTGATTTTGGACTTGAAAAATACAAAGCTATTTTTTCCAGATATGATGAGACCTTCAAAGACAAAGGCTGGCTTTCGATATTTCTGGCTAATCACGATCAGCCCAGAATGGTTAGTAAGTTTGGGAATGAAACGCCAGAATTTAGAGAACTATCTTCTAAGATGCTCACCACATTTATATATACCATGAGAGGAACGCCTTACTATTATATGGGAGATGAAATAGGTATGACAAACATCCGATTTGACTCTATCGCTGATTACAACGATGTTGACACTCGTAACAAGTACACCAATCTTAAAAATAAAGGAGGAGACACACTTGCTTTTTTAGAAGAGCAAAAGCAAGTTTCCAGAGAGAACGGACGTACTCCTATGCAGTGGGACAACACTGAAAATAGCGGAATCACAACAGGCACGCCATGGCTGAAAGTAAACCCAAATTATGATGAAATAAATATTAAAAAACAGGAACAAGACCCAGAATCTATTTTAAACTACTTTAGAAAAACGGTACAACTTCGTAAAAATAATCTAGTTCTGGTATATGGGAAATATTCTCTTCTAGACAAGGAAAATCCTGATGTATTTGCCTATCTACGAGAATTAGACGGAAAAAGAGTTTTAGTTTTATTAAACTTTACAGATAAGAACACTTCTTATAATCTAAATTTAAAATTAGGGAAAAATGAGGTATTACTAAATAATTACAACGATACAACTAAAGTAAAAAACAACAAATTGCGTCCTTATGAATCATTAGTGATAGCAATCGAATAAGCTAGTTCCAATTTAGAACTAATTGGAACCATACCAACAGAAAATTAATTATTAGATAAAACTGCTTTTTTTGAAAATTGACTTACAATAAATAAATTGTATGTTTGTTTTCAAAAGCAGTTTTTTTTATTTTTAAAACAGGGTAATCCTACTATGAAAGATGCAACATTAAAACAAATTGCTACTCAGCTAGGAGTTTCTATAACGACCGTTTCCAAGGCTTTAAAAGGCTATCCTGATGTTAGTCAAAAAACTAAAAATGCAGTGATTGATTTAGCAAAAAAGCTAAACTACACCCCAAATAGTTTTGCGGTAAACCTAAGAACGAAAGAGTCTAAAACTATAGGACTAATAGTCCCTACCGTAGATTACAATTTCTTTTCAAAAGTTTTTGAAGGTGTCCTCGAAGAAGCCGAGAAAAGAAAATACTTAGTTATTATTTTACGCTCTAATGAAAAATTAGAAGTTGAAAAAAAGCAAATTGAACTTCTACTAAACAAAAGAGTAGATGGTATTTTAATGTCCCTTTCGAATGAAACAGGCGATTTTGATCACATTAATAATATTATCGCCCATAAAACTCCCCTAGTCCTTTTTGATAAAATTGCTAAATTAGTGAACTGTTCAAAAGTGATGATCAACGATCGAAAAGCTGCTTATGATGCCGTAACTTATCTGATACAAAAAGGGCACAAGAAAATTGCTCATTTTAGAGGTTCGTATATGCCCCAAAATTCGATTGATCGGTTTTTAGGCTATAATAAAGCATTAGAAGACAATAACATTCCCTATGATTCTAATCTGGTGTACCTGTGTGACAACAACACTGATTTTGAGGACGGCTATAATAATGCTCAAAAAGTAGTTGTTGATCATCCTGACTTGGATGCCATTTTTGCTATTACTGACTTAGTAGCAGTTGGCGCCATCAAATACTTAAACGACATTGGTATTCAAATTCCCAAACAAATAGCGGTATTTGGATTTTGCAACTCTTTTATGTCTGAAATAATCACTCCTAAACTAACCACAATTGACCAACCTGGATTTGAAATAGGCAAAAGAGCAGCTTCCATTTTATTTGATGAAATTGAATTAATAAGAAACAATGTTGCTTTTGAATTTCAATTAGTCGAATTAGAAACGGGCATTATTGAACGTGGCTCTGCTTAAATTACAACTTTGCTGAAATCAAACATTAAAAGAGTTTTTATTTTCAATTATCTTCGAAAAAGAGAACCTAATTAAGTCAATTTGATAAATATCATAAAACCATAATTGTTAACATAAAAATTAATACCTTGGTAACTATTATTTGTAGCTATAAATCTTACTGAAAACTCATTAAGAACAATGTGACACTCGTAAAACGGGAGATAAAAGACATTTCTACACTTTAACCCAAGAAATTTAGTTCATGAAAGACATCACTCTTAAAGAAATTGCGATCAAATTAGGTATTTCGATAACTACGGTGTCAAAAGCATTAAAGAACTATCCTGATGTTAGTCAAAAAACTAAAAGTGCAGTAATTGAACTTGCTCAAAAATTACATTATACCCCCAACAGTTTTGCGGTAAATTTAAGAACCAAAGAATCAAAAACAATTGGCTTAATAATTCCAGAAGTGATGCATCATTTTTTTTCTAATGTCATTAACGCAATCATTGACGAAGCAGAGAAAAACGGTTATCTCGTGATAATTTTACAATCGAATGAATCGTTAGCTTTAGAAAAAAAACAAGTTGAGTTACTTATCAATAAAAGAGTAGATGGCATTTTAATGTCTCTTTCTAATGAGTCCAACAATGATGAGCATATACAACAAATTGTAGATAGAAACATACCCTTTGTTATGTTTGACAAAATTTCAAAACTTTGCAAATGTTCGAAAGTCATTATTGACGATCAAAAAGCAGCGTTTAATGCAGTACAACATTTGATAGATAATGGATGCAAAAAAATTGTACATATTCGAGGCCCTTTAAATCCCCAAAATGCTATTGACAGATACATTGGTTACAAAAAAGCATTAGAAAAAAACAATATCCCATTTGACTCAAAACTGGTATATACTTGTGAAAATGTCACTTTCCAAGAAGGAATTGATTTTGCAAAGCAAATTATTGAAGAACATCCAGATGTAGATGGAATATTTGCAATTACAGATCTTGTTGCTGTAGGAGTACTTTCTTATTTTAACGATATTGGAATTAAAATCCCAGAACAAGTTGCAGTAATTGGTTTCAGCAATTGGTTTATGTCTCAGGTACTCACGCCAAAACTGAGTACAGTAGATCAACCTAGTCACGAAATGGGAGTAGAATCATTTAATCTACTATTAGAACAAATGAATTGTCATAAACTCGATCAACCCTTTGTGCCGAGAACGGTTTTACTAGAAACTGCTGTTATTGCTAGAGAATCATCTCTAAAATAATGCAACAACGCGTTACTTTAAAAACGCTATATTTCGATTCAACCCAGAAAATTTGGTTCTTTTTAGAGACGAGTCTTTGAATACAGCCCTAAAAGTATCTTCCGTGATTTCCTCCCAATCTTTCTTAGACATAGATAGCAATTCTGGATTCGCATTAAATAAAGGCTCACTGTGTGGTTTAGAGAATTTGTTCCAGGGGCAAACATCCTGGCATATATCACAACCAAAAGCCCAATCATCAAACTTCCCCTTCATCTCCTGCGGGATATTCTCTTTAAGCTCTATTGTAAAGTATGATATACACTTACTACCGTCCACTATATAAGGAGCCACTATAGCTTGTGTAGGACAGGAATCGATACAAGCCGTGCAAGTTCCACAATGATCTGTTGTTGCATTATCATACTCCAAATCTAAATCAATAATCAGTTCAGCTATAAAATAGAACGAACCTACTTTTTGAGTTAATAGGTTACTATTTTTTCCTATCCAACCCAAACCACTTTTGGCTGCCCAAGCTTTATCTAAAACTGGAGCCGAATCGACAAAAGCACGACCATAAACTTCTCCAATCTTATCTTGAATAGAAAACAGTAGTTCTTTAAGTTTATCCTTAATTACAAAATGATAATCAGTACCATACGCATATTTAGAAATCTTATAAGAATCTACAACTTGTGTGCTTTCAGGATAATAATTCAACAACAAAGAAATGACACTTTTGGCACCATCAACAAGTAGAGTTGGGTTTAAACGCTTATCAAAATTATTTTCCATGTAGGACATCTGCCCATTCTGATTATTATTCAACCAGTTTTCAAGCCTTGGTGCTTCTTGTTCAAGAAACCCAGCTTGCGATATACCACAAGACAAAAATCCGAGGCGTTTGGCTTCGGATTTAATAAATTGCGTGTATTTTGATTTCGAATTAATAGTACTTCATTTAAAAAAGAGAATGAATTTCAATTCTAAAATAATCCTCCTTGAATATTAGTATTGAGTCTCCCTAAATGCTTGTACGCTTTATCAGTTACTTCCCTACCTCTAGGTGTTCTCATAATAAACCCTTCCTGAATCAGGAATGGCTCATATACCTCTTCAATAGTTTCACTACTTTCTGATACGGCTGTCGCCAAAGTAGACAATCCAACAGGACCACCTTTAAACTTATCGATAATGGTAGTCAATATTTTATTATCCATTTCATCAAGACCATGAGCATCTACATTCAACGCCTTCAAAGCATATCTTGAAATCTCAATATCAATTGTACCATTTCCTTTTATTTGGGCAAAATCACGCACACGGCGCAGTAAAGCATTCGCAATACGAGGCGTTCCCCTACTTCTTCCCGCGATTTCAATTGCCGCTTCTAATGAAATTGGCATTTTAAGTATGGTTGCACTTCTCTCAACAATGGTTGTCAACAATTCAGTAGTATAATATTGAAGTCTCGATGCAATTCCAAAACGAGCACGCATTGGCGCTGTAAGAAGTCCCGAACGTGTTGTCGCACCAATTAAGGTGAACGGATTAAGATTGATTTGCACCGTCCTTGCATTTGGTCCTGATTCAATCATGATATCAATCTTGAAGTCTTCCATTGCAGAATACAAGTACTCTTCAACAATAGGGCTTAAACGATGAATTTCGTCTATAAATAATACATCTCTTTCTTCTAAGTTTGTTAATAGCCCCGCTAAATCACCGGGTTTATCCAAAACAGGACCCGAAGTAATTTTTATACCTACTTGCAGCTCATTAGCCAAAATATTTGCCAAAGTAGTTTTACCTAATCCTGGAGGACCATGAAACAACGTATGGTCTAAAGCTTCATTTCTCTGATTTGCCGCTTCAACAAAAACTTTAAGATTTTCCAATATTTGGTCTTGACCTGCAAAATCATCAAAAGATAATGGTCTAAGTTTTTTTTCGAGATCAAATTCTTCTGAATTATACCCGTTAGTTGTTGGATCTAAATTTTCATTCATGTAACAAAGATAAAATAAAGTATCAGTAAAATACAGCACTGATAAAAGAGTTTAGAAAAATAGATTGTAAATCACTATACGAGTAAAACTAAATAAGATCCATTACCAAAAATCAATAAAAAAAGCCCTTACTTTCGTAAAGGCTTCTTAAATATTTTAGTGATGTAAAACTTCTTCTCCTGGTTTCATTGGAACATTTTGAGGAACAAAATCTTCGTCGTGATTAGGGTTACTATAGTCATACGGCCAACGGTGAACTTCTGGAATTTCTCCAGGCCAGTTACCATGAATATGTTCCATAGGTGCTGTCCATTCAAGTGTATTTGATTTCCAAGGATTTTGAACAGATTTCTTTCCGTAAAAAATACTACTAAAGAAATTATATAAAAACACCAATTGAAAAGCTCCACCAACTAATGCGAAAGTTGTTATAAGAACATTTACGTTTTGTAAATCATCAAATAATGGAAAGTTTGTGTTTGTGTAATAACGTCTAGGCAATCCTGCTAATCCGATAAAGTGCATTGGAAAAAACACACCATAAGCACATATTGCAGTTACCCAGAAGTGAACATAACCTAAATTTTTATTAAGCATTCTTCCAAACATTCTAGGGAACCAGTGATAAATACCAGCAAACATTCCGTAAAGTGCAGATATACCCATCACCAAGTGAAAGTGAGCAACTACAAAATAAGTATCGTGAACATTAATATCAAGTGTACTATCTCCAAGAATAATTCCTGTTAAACCTCCTGTTATGAAAGTCGAAACTAATCCAATAGAAAACAACATTGCTGGATTTAACTGTAAGTTACCTTTCCAAAGCGTAGTTATGTAATTAAATGCTTTTACCGCTGAAGGTATCGCAATTAATAATGTTGTAAAAGTAAATACCGAACCTAGAAATGGATTCATTCCCGAGATAAACATATGGTGTCCCCAAACAATTGTAGATAAAAATGCAATCGCTATAATTGACATGATCATCGCTCTGTAACCAAAAATTGGTTTACGAGAATTCGTTGCAATTATTTCTGAAGTTATCCCTAAAGCAGGTAAAATGACGATATAAACTTCTGGATGTCCTAAAAACCAAAACAAGTGCTCAAAAAGAACTGGAGAACCACCTTGGTAATGTAAAACCTCACCAGCGATATAGATATCAGAAAGGAAGAAAGAGGTACCAAAACTTCTGTCAAAAATCAATAATAAAGCAGCAGACAATAAAACTGGAAATGAAACAACCCCAATAATTGCTGTTACAAAGAAAGCCCATATTGTAAGAGGCAATCTAGTCATTGACATTCCTTTAGTTCTTAAATTAATTACAGTAACTATATAATTTAGAGATCCCATTAATGAAGAAGCAATAAATATAGCCATTGAAACTAACCAAAGTGTCATACCCATTCCTGATCCACCAATAGCTTGTGGTAATGCACTTAAAGGAGGATAAATAGTCCAACCAGCATTAGCAGGTCCTGATTCAACAAACAAAGATGAAATCATGATTATACTTGATAAGAAGAATAACCAATAAGAAACCATATTCATAAACCCTGAAGCCATATCTCGTGCTCCAATTTGCAGCGGTATCAATAAATTACTAAATGTACCGGATAAAGCTGCTGTTAAGACAAAGAATACCATTATGGTACCGTGTATCGTGACAAGAGACAAATAAATATCATTCGTCATAATTCCATTTGGAGCCCATTTATCTCCAAGTAGCACATTAAAAATCTTAAACGATTCCTCTGGCCAAGCCAATTGCATTCTAAAAAGCAAAGACATACTCACCCCGATAATACCCATGACAATACCTGAGATCAAGTATTGCTTAGCAATCATTTTGTGATCAATACTAAAGATATATTTAGTAATGAAAGTATCTTTATGATGATGTTCGTGTTCGTGATCGTGTCCGTGATCGTGACCTTCTGCTGACATATATGTGTACTTTAAATATTCTTAATAATTATTTCATAGCTATTTTAGAAACAGCTACCGTATCTTTTGCTTTCAAACTATCGGTACTCATAGCGCCTTCAACAGGAGCCGGAGCCGTAGAAGCTTTAACTTGTGTTACTAAATTAGTTTGCTCTTTCAACCAAGCTTTATAATCTTCTGGTGTATCTACAATAATTTTCATTTGCATATTATAGTGAGATGCCCCACATATTTTGTTACAAAGAAGTAAATAATCAAAAGTATAAGGATCTAAAACAGTACCACCTTTAGCCACTAAATCAATAGATTTCTTAGCTCGAATAGCATTAATATTAGCTACTTTTTCAATCATATAAGGTAACTCTCTATATTCCGAAGTGGTATAAATTGGCTCAAAAGCAAATTCAGTAACCATTCCAGGTACACAGTTCATTTGTGCTCTAAAATAAGGCATGTAAGCTGAGTGCAATACATCTTGAGATCTCATCTTAAAATGAATTTTCTTTCCCTTTGGAATATGTAATTCTGAAACAACAATATCATCTTGTGCATAAGGATCAGACATATCTACACCTAAAACATTAACACCTTCAATATACCTAACATTTGCTTTTCCTAAAACATTGTCCTCTCCAGCTACTCTAGCAGTCCATTTGAACTGTTGAGCATACAATTCAACTACAATAGTATCCTCATCTTCATCAATAAACATAATGTTTGTCCAAGCGTACAAACCATAAAGAATCAATCCCGCCAATACAACCGCTGGAATTACACTCCATATTGCTTCTAACTTATTGTTATCAGCAAAATACAAAGCCTTTTGATCTTTTTTACCTCTATATTTAAAAGCAAAATAATGTAATAAAACTTGCGTTATTGCTTGAACAATAAAAATCAAAACCCATGTAATGTTCATTAGGTTATCAACTTGACCTCCATGCGCAGACGCAGGAGTATGAAGAACAAGAGGTCCCCAAGCAAACAAACCATATATTGAAAATATATATATGAAAGCTAAAAATCCAAACATTAAATAACCCTGTACATCATTATCATCATCTGACGCTACTTGCGAGCTATCTGAATCACAACCTACTTGAGTAAGGTCAAATATTTTAGTCAATTGCCATAAAGCAACAGCTAATAAAACTAAAACTATAATTACCAACAAACTTGTCATCTGTTTCTTTCTTTAAATATTAATAATGAAAATGTTTACTCTCTTCGATGTAAGGATTTCTTTTTGGTAACAAAGGTGATTTAGCCAATGCTGTAAAAACAACAAATATAAACAACCCTAGGAAGAAAAGAACAGAAGCAATTTCTGATATTCCAATAAACCATCTGTCTCCAACTGTACCAGGCATAATCATATTAAAGAAATCAATATAATGACCAGCTAATATTACAACACCTGCCATAACTAGTATCCAAGTGATTCTTTTGAAATCAGTATTTACTAAAATCAATATAGGGAATAAAAAGTTCATAACTATTGCACCAAAAAACGGCAAATTATACAACTCTATTCTTGTTATGAAATAAGTAATCTCTTCAGGTATATTTGCATACCAAATCAACATGAATTGAGAAAACCAAAGGTAAGTCCAGAAAACACTAAAACCAAACATAAATTTTGCTAAATCATGAATATGACTTGTGTTTACATGCTCTAAATATCCTCTTGATTTCAAGTATAAAGTAACCATTGCAATCATAGTAATTCCACTTACAAAGAAACTTGCAAATACATACCATCCAAATAATGTACTAAACCAGTGAGGATCTATAGACATAATCCAGTCCCATGACATTATTGATTCTGTAACAATAAAGAAAACTAAAAACCCAGCAGAGATATTAAAATTCTTCTTGTAGAAACTATCATCATTAGATTCATCTTGAGCCAAACAGTTTTTAGCAGAATAATATCTATATAAATTCCATCCAATTAAGAATATCGCAGCTCTTACAATCCAAAAAGGAAAATTCAAGTACCCAGATTTAGTAGCTATAAGTTTATCATGAGCAACAACTTCAGGATCTAACCAAATAAACAAATGATTAAAATGAAGACCACAAAGCACTAAAAAGATAAAGAATAGAACAGAACCAACTGGAAGGTAAGCCGTAATTCCTTGCATAACGCGGAATAATACTGGTGACCAACCTGCTTGCGCAACTTGTTGGATAGCATAAAACGCTAAAACTCCCATTGAAATAAGCATAAAGAAAATACATGCTACATATAATGCCGCCCATGGTTTATTTTGCAATTGATGCAAAACATGAGTTAAATGCTCTTCATGTTCAGCAGCTTCGCTAACTTCACTGTGATTCTCTACTGCAGCATGTGCTTCAGTAGGCTCAACAGCCGCAGCAACTTCATTATGACCTTCTACTACTGCGTGAGCTTCAGTAGCTTCAACAGCTGCCTCAACTTCTTTATGATCCGCCACTACTGTATCTGCTTCTTCAGCCTCAGCAGCAACTTCATGCTTAACTTCCCCATGTCCTCCATGGCTTTCAGAAGCAAGAATTTTTTCAACTTCTTGAATATCTTTTGGTGCAGTTAAAAAACCGTATCCAATTCCTAAAAGACCCACGGCCATTAAGATGATAGAAAAAGTTTTTAATTTACTTGAAAATGTATACATATCTATTACGATCAGTTTGTTCAACAATTATAATTGGCTTCTCAGTTTTAGAACATAGTCAGCAACTAACCAACGTTCATGGGCACTTAATTGATTAGCATGAGATCCCATTGCATTTAAACCATAAGTCACAACGTGAAAAACACTTCCTTCGGTGATAACTCTGTCTTTATAGCTAGGAACTCCAAGAAATTTCTCTCTTTCAACTAATTTTCCTTTTCCATTACCAGCAGCTCCGTGACAACTTATACAATAAATCTCATATAGTGCCTGTCCTTTATCAGAACTTCTATCCAAAGAATCGATTGGAGATTTAAGATTAGCTTTTGCTAGTTCGTACCCTTCCGGAGTGTTCTCATATTCATAAGGCACAAAACCTCTGTTTATGGTTCCATCGACTGGAAGTTGACCTTCTTTACCATTTTTGAATGCATTAGACTCTGAATAGGTTTCATAGCCCACTGATTCATACATATTAGGAAAGTACTGATAATTCGGTGCTGAATTATTATGGCAAGATGCTACTAAAATAGTAATGCCAAATAATAGTGTTATTTTGTATACCCTTTTCATATCTAAATTAATGCTTTTCTATTACTTTAACTTCTACGGCTCCCGTATTCTTAAAAAAAGAAACTAATTCTTCTTCATTATTATTTACGGCTACTTCCATTAAGAAGTGATCATCTGTTGTTCTTACATCAGGATTTTCAGCTTGTTTGAAAGGCCATAATTTACTTCTCATATAAAAAGTAATTACCATTAAATGCGCTGCAAAAAATACAGTCATCTCAAACATAATAGGCACAAATGCCGGCATGTTTTCAATGTAACTGAAACTTGGTTTACCACCAATATCTTGTGGCCAATCCTGAATCATTACAAAGTTCATCATCCATGTGGCAAACGAAATACCTATACAACCGTATATGAATGCACAAATAGCTAATCTCGTAGGCGCAAGTCCCATTGCTTTATCCAAACCGTGAACCGGAAATGGAGTAAAAACTTCTTCAATATGATGATGAGCTGCTCTGGTTTGTTTAACCGCATCCATCAATATATCATCGTCATTATAAATGGCGTATATTACTTTATTACTCATGATGTGAATCTTTATTTGCTGCTCTTTCTCTTATGTAATTATCTCCTGTTCCTTTCAATATCGTTTTAACCTCTGCTTGTGCAATTACAGGAAAAGTTCTAGAGTATAATAAAAACAATACAAAGAAGAAACCAATTGTTCCTATAAAAATTCCTATATCAACAAACGTTGGTGAAAACATTGTCCATGATGAAGGTAAATAATCCCTATGTAAAGAAGTAACAATAATTACAAATCTTTCAAACCACATTCCAATATTTACTACAATAGATATAATAAATGAGAACATAATACTAGTTCTTAATTTTTTAAACCACATGAACTGAGGAGAAAACACATTACAAGTCATCATTGACCAATAAGCCCACCAGTAAGGTCCAGTTGCTCTATTCAAGAAAGCATATTGCTCATACTCTACTCCTGAATACCAAGCGATAAACAACTCAGTAATATAAGCAACACCTACAATAGAACCAGTAATCATGATTACTATATTCATCAATTCGATGTGCTGAAGAGTAATATAAGCCTCAAGATTAGATACTTTTCTCATAATGATAAGTAACGTATTTACCATCGCAAACCCAGAGAATACAGCACCCGCCACAAAATACGGAGGGAAAATCGTAGTATGCCATCCCGGTATTACAGAGGTAGCAAAATCCATCGATACAATAGTATGCACAGAAAGTACAAGAGGCGTTGCTAATCCAGCAAGAACTAAAGATACTTCTTCAAAACGTTGCCAGTCTTTTGCTCTACCACTCCATCCAAAACTTAGAATAGAATAAACTCTTTTATTAAAAGGAGTTATCGCTCTATCTCTTAACATAGCGAAATCAGGTAACAATCCAGTCCACCAGAAAACTAATGATACCGATAAGTAAGTAGAAATTGCAAATACATCCCAAAGTAAAGGTGAATTGAAATTTACCCATAAAGATCCAAATTGATTCGGTATTGGTAAAACCCAAAACGCTAACCATGGACGACCCATATGTATAATTGGAAATAAACCCGCTTGGATAACGGAGAAAATTGTCATTGCTTCTGCAGAACGGTTAATAGCCATCCTCCATCGTTGACGGAATAATAATAATACCGCGGAAATTAATGTTCCTGCATGACCAATACCAACCCACCAAACGAAGTTTGTGATATCCCATGCCCAACCAACTGTTTTATTTAATCCCCATGTTCCAATTCCTGTAGATACGGTGTAAATTATACAGCCTATTCCCCAAAGGAAAGCTGTTAATGCGATTGAAAATACAATCCACCAATGTTTGTTCGCTTTACCTTCAACAGGCGCAGCTACATCAACTGTTACGTCGTGATAAGATTTATCACCTATAACTAAAGGTTTTCTAATGGTTGCTTCGTAGTGAGACGACATAATCCTTTATCTTGTTTCTTAATTAATAATTTTTTGTACTAAGTATTTCTAACTTTAACGTGATAAATCACATTAGGCTTTGTTCCAACATGCTCTAGCAAATGATACATTCTTTCATCTTCTGCTAATTTAGTGATTTGACTTTCTTTATCATTAACATCTCCAAAAGCCATTGCTCCGTTAGAACAAGCATTTGAACATGCAGTTTGAAATTCTCCATCAACTACTTCTCTTCCTTCTCTTTTCGCATTTAAAATAGTCGCTTGTGTCATTTGAATACACATTGAACATTTTTCCATAACTCCACGAGAACGAACATTCACATCAGGATTTAAAACCATACGCCCTAAATCATCATTCATATGATAATCAAATTCACTGTTTTTGTTATACAAGAACCAGTTAAAACGACGTACTTTATACGGACAGTTGTTAGCACAGTAACGAGTACCAACACATCTGTTATAAGCCATATGATTTTGACCTTGACGACTATGTGATGTTGCCGCTACCGGACAAACTGTTTCACAAGGTGCATGATTACAATGCTGACACATTACAGGTTGAAATGAAACTTGAGGATTATCTCCTGCTTTTTCCATCTCGTTAAATGTAGACAATGAACTTGACAAACCAGAAATACTTTCTTTTCTTTCGTTATCACCTTCAAAAGTACTTTCAGAAGAATAATATCTGTCAATACGCAACCAGTGCATATCACGACTTCTTCTAATTTCAGACTTCCCTACTACAGGTACATTGTTTTCTGCGTGACAAGCAATTACACAAGCTCCACAACCAGTACAAGCATTTAAGTCAATAGAAAGATTAAAGTGATGCCCAACTGAGCGATCAAATGACGTCCATAAATCAACTGTAGTAGCTTCTACTTCTTCATGGTTCAAAGATACCATTGGAACTTCGTTCCAAACCTTAGCATCCTTAGTATTAAATATCTCCAAAGTAGTTTCTTTGATGATATCCCCTCTACCCATTAATGTTTTTTGACCTTGAACACAAGCAAACTCGTGATCTCCGCTAGCCTTTTCTAATGTTACAGATTGTACATCATTAAAGTCTTTATATATAGAGTAAGCATTTATACCTACTTGCATTTCTTCTTTCAAAGCCGCTTTACGACCATATCCTAAAGCTAATCCAATAGTACCAACAGCCTGACCTGGCTGAACGATTACTGGAACATTTTCTAATTTCACACCATCAACGGTAGTAATAGTAGCATAACTTCCGTTAAGACCACCATTAGCAACGATTTCATTAGACATCGTTAACGCTTTAGCATCTGCATTTGAAACAGTAACATAATTATCCCAAGAAACTCTTGTGATAGGATCTGGAAACTCTTGCAACCAAGGATTGTTAGCCTGTTGACCATCACCCATACCAGTTTTAGTATACAAAACTAACTCAAAACCTGCAACAGCTTTAGATTTCGCTAATGCACTTGCAGCAGCACTAAAATCGGCAGATCCTCCAGACACTGACTGAGCAGCACCAACAAAAACACCATCATGTAATATTTTATTCCAAGTAGCACCCGAAACAATTGAAGATGAATTTGCTTTTATATAATCGTAATATGTTCCAGACATTCCATTTAAAGACATTAAAACATCTTGAAATTGTTTTGTATCGAACAAAGGACGAATTGTAGGCTGAGTTAAACTGTACGTTCCTTTAGTAAGACTCAAATCACCCCAAGCTTCTAAATAATGAGGCACTGGAGCAGCGATCGTACTAAGTAAAGCTGTTTCATCTTCTTTTAAAGTTAAAGAAACAGATGTAGTAACTTTTTTAAGCCCTTCAGCAAAAGAAGCTGAATCTGCTAAAGTATAAACTGGGTTAACACCACTCATTATCAAAGTATGAACGCTTCCAGCCTTCATATCCTTAACTAATTGAGCCACTTTTTCGTTTGATCCTTTTCTTATTTGTCTTGTACCAGTAGTACTAAACGCTTCACTAGCCAAAACTTGGTTAATCGCCAAAACTAATAACTGAGCATTTTTATCCTGAATACCAGAAACCAATACTCCTTTTGAACCAGCTGACTTTAATTGCTGCGCCGCTTTTGTTACTTCAGATTTAAACTTCTCTTCTAAACTAACAGCAACAGCAGAACCAGTTACTATATTATATATATGTACTAAAGCCTGTTTTTGATTTGCAGTAGACATCGGTAAACGTTTATCAGCAGCAGCACCAGACAAAGTCATATTTGCTTCTAATTGAAAGTGACGCGACATTTTTCCGTTTTTAGGAACTCTACCTTGAGTATAACCTGAATCATACCCGCCACCTTGCCAATCTCCAAGGAAATCTGCTCCTACAGAAACTATTAGCGAAGCTTTTGAAAAATCATAATCAACTAAAGCTCTTTCACCATAAACAGTTTCAAAAGCATCTAAAGCTTCAGATGAAGAAACAGCATCATAAACGATATGTTTCGCATTTGGATTTGAAGCAATAAATTGACCGATTAACTTCTCAGTAGACGGACTAGCCAAAGTATTAGTCAACAACACTACTTGTCCTCCTTTAGCTTTAGCATCAACTATACTTGATTTAATTTTTGAATCTACAGCTGACCACGTTGAATCTTTACCACCAATTTTTGGTTCTTTCAAACGCATGTTATCATACAACGACAATATCGACGCATGAATTCTTGCATTAGCAGTAAATTTAGCTCCTGAAATAGTATTATTATCTATTTTAATAGGACGCCCTTCACGAGTTTTAACAAGTAGGTTTGCAAAATCAAAACCATCAAAAACAGAAGTAGCATAATAATCCGCTACTCCAGGAATGATTTGTTCTGGCTGCAATACATAAGGAATCGACTTGTTAACCGGACCTTCACATGCAGCAAGCGTAGCCGCTGCAGTACTGAATCCAACGTACTTTAAAAAGTCACGACGTGATGTTGAAGAAGACATTGCCTCTTTACTTCCTAAAAATTCATCAGTAGGAATTGCTTCAACAAATTCGTTATTTCTAAGCGCCTCAACAATAGAACCGTTTTCTAGTTCTTCAACACTTTTCCAGTATTTTTTGTTTGATGACATTGTATATAAATATTAAAATCTTAATAATTTGATTAATAGTGACATTTACCACATTCTAATCCACCCATTTGCGCTGCAGTCAATTTGTCAACACCGTATTTTTTAGAAAGTTCTTCATGAATTTTTGTATAATATTCATTCCCTTCCATTTTAACATCGGTTTTTCTATGACAGTTAATACACCAGCCCATTGTTAATGGAGCAAATTGCTTTTGAATCTCATATGTTTCAACAGGACCGTGACATGTCTGACATTCAATTCCAGCAACAGTTACGTGCTGAGAGTGATTGAAATAAACAAAATCAGGTAAATTATGAATACGAACCCATTTTACAGGTTGCGATTTTCCAGTATAAGACTGAGTAGATTTATCCCAACCAACTGCAGTATATAATTTTTGGATTTGCTCGTCGTAGAATGCCTTGCTGTATTCTGGAGTAGCAGTACTTTCAGCAACTTCAGCAATGTTTTTATGACAGTTCATACAAACATTCAAAGAAGGAATCCCCGCATTTTTACTAACTCTAGCTGCAGAGTGACAATATTTACAATTAATCTCATTATCACCAGCGTGAATTTTATGAGAATAATGAATTGGCTGAATTGGCTCGTAGTTTTGATCAACACCCACTTGCATTAAGAACCCATAAACAAAATAGGCACTAGCCAACAATAAAAATATCGAAGTCACCAACACTAGGAATTGATTTTTAGCAAATGCTTTCCAAATTGGAGTAGTAGGAGTTTTAGAAGCTACCTCTATACCATTTGCTTTAGCTACTTTCCTTAAAACATTATTCACCAAGAACAACATAACAACTAACATAGCCATAACAAGAGCAAGAGCACCTAAAATTACACTATTAGATATCCCGCCTTGATCAGAACTTCCAGCTACCGCAGTACCAGGAACTGGTGCAGGAGCTTCTGCTTTCACTTCAGAAGTATAAGCAATAATACTGTCAATATCTCCTTCAGAGAGCGCAGGAAAAGCTGTCATTGGAACCTTATTGTTCTCTTCAAAAACTTTTACAGCTGCAGCATCACCTGATTTTATCAAGTCAGCGCTATTATGCACCCACTTGTAAATCCATGCCATATCATGCTTCTGAGCAATACCCCTAAGAGCAGGACCAGTTGATTTAGCGTCAAGCTTATGACAAGCAGCACAATTTGAATTAAAAAGTTCTTTACCCTTTACCGGGTCACCACCTTGAGCAGCTACTGGAGCTTCAGTTGCGGCTGCTGGAGTAGCATCTTGCGCAAATGAAGTTAAGGAAAACGTTAGCATTAAAGCTAAGCTTAAAAATAGTTTCCTTGAGTTCGAATTATGGTTACCCACCTTTTTCATAAAGTATAATGATTATCTACTAAAAATTGGCACAGTTTTCTCTATAAACACTTATATAAAAACTGTTCCTTTATTATAAACTTCGACAAAAATACGACTTATGAACTATTCTCAAAACCTTAAAATAATCTTAATTTCAATTTATAACTATTCTAAATAATAATTATGCTTTACATTCATTCATTAAATACTATTTTTGCCTAAAAACCACTACGTTATGAGAATATTAACAATAAAAAATATCTTTTATTACTCCCTTATACTGAGTATACTATCCAGTAATTTAAAAGCACAAGACCGCAACTTAACTATTACTCAAGATCCGAAATTTGAGCAACTTCTAAACGAAAAACGAAAAACTAACGCCTCAATAACTGTAAATGAGCGTTATAAAATTCAAGTTTTTAGCGGAGACGGCGAAAAAGCAAAAAAGATACTAAACGACTGCAAACAAGATTTTACAGATCTTGACGGCACTATAGTATTCAACACTCCAAACTATAAAGTTTGGGTTGGTAATTTCAGAACTAAAATAGAAGCGGAACGCAATTTAATTGATATTCGTCGAAAGTACGAAAACGCCTATTTAATAAAGCCACAGAAATAAAAAAACAAGAAAACTGACTTCTTAAAACAGTTACAACAGTTCTATAAACGACTAAAACCACTCGATTTGAGTGGTTTTAGTCGTTTATTTCGTTTGTATTACGTCTGTACGAGGGAACAAATTACGAATCAGTACTATCGTTGTCGACATATCAGCGCGATTGATGTTAACTTACCGCCTTGCAAACGCTACTATTTGCCTTTTCAATTCAAATAGGTACTCGACGCAGTCAACCACCAGATACGAAGACAAACGAGCACCAGTTGGGTCTTGACGGCACTATAGTATTCAACACTCCAAACTATAAAGTTTGGGTTGGTAATTTCAGAACTAAAATAGAAGCGAAACGCAATTTAATTGATATTCGTCGAAAGTACGAAGACGCCTATTTAATAAAGCCACAGAAATAAAAAAAACAAGAAAACTGACTTCTTAAAACAGTTACAACAGTTCTGTAAAAGACTAAAACCACTCGATTTGAGTGGTTTTAGTCTTTTATTTCGTTTGTATTACGTCTGTACGAGGGCACAGATTGCAAATCAGCGCTATCGTTGTCGCCATATCCGCACGATTGATGTTAACTTACCGCGTTGCAAACGCTACTATTTGCCTTTTCAATTCAAATAGGTACTCGACGCAGTCAAACACCAGATACGAAGACAAACGAGCACCAATTGTTTTTTATGGAATACTTCAGGGAGCTAGTTAGAAAAACAATTACTACTATTCCTACTCTTGATATTTATAATTTTTAAAATCCACACCAATTTTCTCTAGTTTTTTGATGAGTATTTGTGTTTTGATATAGCCTTCAGAATCGATTTCATATTTAAAATATTGCCGGATAAAATCTTGTATATATTTTTGTTTTCCATTTTTAGATATATATAGTGGTTCGTGCACTCTAATTTCAAGACTATCAATAAAATAATACATGTTTTCAAATTTTCCGCTATATAAAACATGTCCAAAGGGCAACTCACCATTAACTCTTTTATTATAATCGGCCCCATTTTTTATCAATAATTTTATTATCTCTAAATCCAAACTTGAAGCTTCAATAATTGGTGATCCAGCAAGGTGATGAATTTGATTTTTATCTTCAAAATCATTATCTATCGTATAATTGACATCGGCGCCATATTTAATTAATAATCCGGCATAACGGGTGTCGGTTTTCCAAGGCTGTTTTCCATCTCCGTAAAAAACTTTACACGCATTCATCAAGGCACTTCTTTTACCATACTTTTGTTTTGCATTTGCATTTGCTCCAAGTTCAAGAATTTTTTTTAATGATTCTATCTTTTCTACATCAATACATAAATCTAGAATTGTAGCACCTTCTGGTGAAGTAGAAAAAGAATTTAAAAGATTTGGGGTTCCTTTTACCAAAACTTCTATCTTTCTCAAGTCAGCGTTATCAATTGCTTTTGCTAGTTCGTACGCTTCTGTTCCTTTGTAATAATTTACATAACGGTTATCTTGACCACAACTTGTTATACTAAAAAGGACACAAATATAAAACAAGGCTTTTTTTTGATTAATTTTCATAGTTAGTTACTTACAGATTGCATAGATAGCTCAAGGTTCTTTAGGCAGTATTAATAATAAAGATAGGTTTATAGGTAACGACCTGCTGTGGGCGCGAAGTAAGGAGACATTCGCACGCATCCCGACTTTTAAGAACGTCTTTTGTTAATTAATTAGAACTCTTCGAATAGCCGGTGATGCGAATGTTTGTGAGTACAAGCGGGACGCTTGCACCAGCATGGAATTTCAAATCTACGTTATCGTTGTCGGCATATCCGCGCGATCTGGTATTTTTTGTTCTTAATTTCAATAAATATATAATTAAGATTTCATAATTTTATATATCCACAAAAGAATTCCAGCAACTAAAATCGCTGTTAGCCTATTTGAATAAGATTTTTCAACAGAGTCTCTTTCTTCCCACTTCATCAATTTTACTTTAAAAAAAAAGAGATATAATATTAATAGTATTATCAATACGATTAAAAAAATATAATCACTCATAATCAGTTATTTTCTAGATTGTCCTATTTTTGTTTGTCTCATTAAATCTAAAGACTTATCTACTGCCTTTGTTTGTATATTCAGAAGCTTTTTAACTATAGGAACTCCTAAAGAATTGAAAGAAGCACCTCCTCCCTCATGAATAATTTTCATTACCGCCTTAGCAGCAAATTTCTCGACTCTCAAATTCCCATTATTTGCGTTAGTAGCTAAATCCAAAATTACACTACTAGTTGACATATAACCACCATAAGTTAATAATCCTAGATCATATCCCTAGAGGGTCAACAAAATATACTGCCTTATTAAGAGCGTAAGAATACGGTAAAAAACGTCGTGAAGTTCCGATAACGGGTCAACATTCATCCAACGTCTTAAAGCAGCATCGTTATTTCTCACCCCATAGTTTTAGAAGTTAAGTCCCAGCTCCTCCTACAATTTTTTATTACTATACTTGTAAATATATAACAAAAAAAAATCCCGACGAATCGGGATTTTTTTAATATGTAGAAAATTAAATTTTATTTCAATTTCTTTTTGATTGCTACCTCATGGTATGCTTCAATAACATCTCTTTCTTCAATGTCATTGTATCCTTTAATTTGGATACCACAATCATATCCTTTAGCTACTTCTTTAACATCGTCCTTGAAACGTTTCAAAGCACTAAGCTCACCTGCATGAACCACAACACCTTCACGAATAATTCTGATCTTAGCATTTCTAGCTATTTTACCATCCATAACCATACAACCTGCAATAGATCCAACTTTAGAGATTTTAAATATCTCTCTAATTTCAGCAGTACCCAGAACTTCTTCCTTCATCTCAGGAGCAAGCATTCCTTCCATTGCATCTTTCAAGTCATCGATTGCTGCATAGATAATAGAGTAGTAACGGATATCGATTTCTTCTTTATCAGCAAGTTGTCTCGCATTACCTGCAGGACGAACGTTAAATCCGATAATGATTGCATCTGAAGCAGAAGCCAACATAACGTCAGTTTCAGTAATCGCTCCAACACCTTTATGTATAATGTTAATTTGAATTTCTTCAGTAGATAATTTAGAGAACGAATCAGACAATGCTTCAACAGAACCATCAACATCTCCTTTAAGGATTACGTTCAATTCTTTAAATTGACCTAATGCAATTCTACGTCCAATTTCATCCAATGTAATATGACGTTGTGTACGAACTGATTGTTCACGCATCAATTGAGAACGTTTTGATGCAATTTGTTTTGCTTCTTTTTCGTCTTCAAAAATATTGAACTTGTCACCAGCTGTTGCCGCACCATCTAGACCTAATACAGATACTGGAGTAGAAGGACCTGCTACAGTAACAATATTACCTCTTTCATCATGCATGGCTTTAATTTTACCATGATGCTTACCAGCTAACATATAATCCCCAACCTTAAGAGTACCATGTTGTACTAATATAGTAGATACATATCCTTTTCCTTTATCTAAAAAGGCTTCAACAACAGTTCCTTGAGCCGCTTTATTTGGATTCGATTTCAAATCTAAAACTTCAGCTTCTAGTAAAACTTTTTCCAATAATTCTTTTACACCTGTTCCTACTTTTGCAGAGATATCATGAGATTGGAATTTACCACCCCAGTCTTCTACAAGTAAATTCATACCTGCTAATTTCTCCTTAATTTTTTCAGGATTTGCATTTGGCTTATCGACCTTATTGATTGCAAATATAATTGGCACACCTGCTGCTTGAGCATGGCTTATCGCCTCTTTTGTTTGTGGCATGATATCATCATCTGCAGCAATTACAATAATAGCAATATCTGTCACTTGAGCACCACGTGCACGCATAGCGGTAAACGCCTCGTGACCCGGTGTATCTAAGAAAGCAATTTTTTGACCATTATCTAAAGTTACTCCGTATGCACCAATATGCTGTGTAATACCTCCAGATTCACCAGCGATAACATTTTCCTTACGAATATAATCCAGTAACGATGTTTTACCGTGATCGACGTGACCCATTACAGTAACGATAGGCGCTCTGAAAACTAAATCTTCTTCTTTATCTTCAACAACTGCTATAGCTTCTTCAATATCAACAGTTATGAATTCAACTTCATAACCAAATTCATCAGCAACAATTGTCAATGTTTCTGCATCAAGACGCTGATTCATGGTAACCATGATTCCAAGCGACATACAAGTACCAATAACTTTAGTAATTGGCACATCCATCATGATCGCAATTTCACCAACAGTTACGAACTCAGTAACCTTAATGGTTTTACTTCCTTCGTCAATTGCTCTTTGCTCTTCATCAGATTTTTGACGGTGCGTATCTCTTTTGTCTCTTCTGTATTTAGCCGCTTTAGATTTCCCTCCTTTTTTACCTTGAAGTTTCTCTAAAGTTTCACGAATTTGGTTTTTTACTTCCTCTTCTGTAGGCTCAACTTTTGCTACAATAGCCGGTCTGTTTCCTCTTACAAATCCAGGTCTTGAACTTCTATTCGCATTAAAACCACCACCACCAACATTTGGTGTAATCTTATTAGGATTTGGTGCACCAGGAACTCCAGGAGGTCTCGGCGTGCCCGGTTTAGGAGCAATTCTTTTACGTTTATTTTTATTAGCCGCTCCAGCAGCACCGGCTGCGCCTGGCTTATTTGGAGTGATTTTAGGCTCTTCTTTTTTCTTTTTCGGTTTATTAAACTGAGACAAATCAATTGTTTGTCCTGTTAATTTTGTCCCCGATAATTTCTGATATTGAGTTGTAATAGCTTCCTCAACTGGAGCTTCGTCCGTTTTTGGAGCCACTTTTTCTTCCGAAACAACAACTTTTTTCTCTTCTTTTACTGGTTCCTTAACCGGTTCTTTAGTTTCGACAACAGGTTTCACCTCTTTTTTGTCTACAACTACTTTCTCCTGAACCACTTCTTTTTCAACTGGTTTTTCTGTCGAAGTTTTAGCTTTAGGTGCTTCAATTTTTTCAGCAACAACAGGAGGCGCCGGAGGAGTTGGCGTAACTGGCGCTGGAACAGCGGCAGCAGCTTTTTTAGGATTAAGATCAATTTTCCCTACTTGAACAGGTCCCGCTATAACAGCTCTCGCTTTTATAACTTCTTGTTGTTGTTTAAGAATCTCTTCATCATGCTTACGCTTATCTTCGATTTCTTTCTCTCTCTCAACACGTAAAGCCTCTTTCTCTTTCCTTTTCTCTTCTCCTACTTCTTTTGAAGCCTCTTTTTTACCTCTGTCACCCGCAAATTGACCGCACAAGACATTGTATACATCATCAGAAATTTTTGTGTTTGGATTTGCTTCAATAGCAATCCCTTTATCTTTTAGATAATCCACAGCTCTTTCCAAAGAAATATTCAATTCCCTTAAAACTTTGTTTATTCTAATAATTCTCTCTTCAGACATAAAACCTTTTTATTATTACCTTTTTTGTTATTCCTCGCTTTACTCCCAACTCGATATCTACCGAGTAAGAATCAATTGTAAAGCGGCATGTTTATCGTTGAAGATCTATTGACTAACTGTCAAATTCTTCTTTCAATATTCTCATTACATCTAGAATCGTTTCCTCTTCTAGGTCTGTTCTTCTTACTAAATCCTCTACTTCTTGCTTTAAGATACTTTTTGCTGTATCCAACCCAATTTTTGCAAATTCTTCAATAACCCAGCTTTCGATTTCATCTGAAAATTCTGTTAATTCAACATCATCTTCATCAGCAGTTGCACCAGCAACATCGCCTTCACGTATAACATCTAACTCATAACCAGTCAAAAGACCCGCTAATCTAATGTTGTGTCCACCTCTACCAATCGCTTTTGAAACTTCTTCTAATTTCAAGAAAACCTCTGCTCTTTTAGTTTCTTCATTTATCTTAATAGAAGATACTTTTGCAGGACTTAGCGCTCTTGTAATATATAATTGAATGTTACTTGTAAAATTAATAACATCTATATTTTCATTTCCTAATTCACGAACAATTCCATGAATACGTGATCCTTTCATACCTACACAGGCACCTACAGGGTCAATTCTATCGTCGTAAGTTTCTACAGCTACTTTTGCTTTCTCACCTGGAATTCTTACTACATTTTTAACCATAATCAAACCGTCAAAAACTTCAGGAATTTCTTGTTCAAACAATTTTTCTAAAAACTTCTCAGAAGTTCTAGACATAATAATTTGAGGTTTGTTCCCTTTTAATTCAACGCTTTCAATAATTCCACGAACATTATCTCCTTTGCGGAAAAAATCAGATGGAATTTGTTTCTCTTTTGGCAAAACAATTTCATTCCCTTCATCATCCACTAAAATAACAACTCTAGGTCTTACATGATGTACTTCGGCAGTATAAATCTCTCCAATTAAATCTTTAAATTGCTTGTAAAGATTTGTATTGTCGTGTTCATGTATTTTAGAAATAAGGTTTTGGCGTAAAGCCAAAATAGCTCTTCTTCCTAAGTCTATCAATTTCACCTCTTCAGAAACTTCTTCACCAATTTCAAAGTCAGCTTCAATTCTTCTTGCCTCTGTTAAAGTAATTTCTTCGTTTTCAAAATCTAAATCTTCGTCCGCAACAATAACTCTTCGTCTCCAAATTTCCATATCTCCTTTATCAGGATTTATAATGATATCGAAATTATCGTCTGAACCATACTTTTTCTTCAATGCATTTCTAAATACATCTTCCAAAATTGCCATAAGCGTTACACGATCAATAAGTTTATCATCTTTAAACTCTGAGAATGAATCGATTAATGCTAAATTTTCCATGCGAATTCTTTAATTAAAATGTTACTGTAACAATTGCTTCTTTTATATCTGCGTAAGGGATTTGTAGCGTCTTTTCAACAGTCTCTTTACCTTTACCTATCTTTTTAGGTTCTCTTGCTTTCCACGACAAAATTACAAAATCATCATTAGCTTCCACTAATTCTGCTTCGATATTTTCTGTATTAGTTTTCACAATCAACGTTCTACCTATATTTTTCTTGTATTGTCTAATCTTCTTCAATGGCGAAGAAACCCCTGCTGAGGCTACCTCCATAGAATAATCCTGCTCTTCTCTGTCTAAACTTGCATCTATTGCGCGACTGATGTCAATACAATCCTGCAACACCACACCATTGTCATCGTCTAAAGTTATAATAACTTTAAAAGCGTCAGTGATAGTAAGGTCTATCAAGAAAAGCGATGGCTTTTCTACAAGAGCTTCAGTCAACAATAAATTTACTTTTTCTTTAAATGTCATATTTTTTATAAAAAGAGGGGACATTTAGTCCCCTCATTATCTAGATTTTAATAAATAACGGTGCAAATATAGTGTTTTTTTTATAAATCGAATTGATTGCGTGCCGTAAAAATATTTCTTATCTTTATAGAAGCATTAAAATACCGATTTTTCCCATAATTTAATCTCTCTAATTATGAAACGAATTTTAGTTCCAACCGATTTTTCAGCTCATGCCGAGAACGCATTAAAAGTCGCCGCGCAAATTGCAAAAAAGAGCAATTCTGAAATACTTCTACTCCATATGCTGGAAATTCCAACCCAAATGAACGATGCAATAACTGGAGCCACTAGTATCCCTGAAGTGATACTATTTATCGAAAAAGCAAATGAAACACTTCAAAAATTAAAACAAAAAGACTACCTAAAAGGAATACAAGTAACTGAACAAGTGAAATTTGAGAGAGCATTTGATGGGATTCTATCCTTTAGCAAGGAAAACAAAACAGATTTAATAATCATGGGATCACATGGCGTTTCCGGAATCGAAGAAATACTCATCGGATCCAACACCGAAAAAGTAGTTCGACTATCAGAAGTTCCAGTCTTGGTAATTAAAAAAGGCACAACCGAATTGAAAGGAGCAAACTTCGTTTTCGCATCTGATTTTTCGAAAGAAATAAAAAAACCATTCAAAAAAATGATTGCGTTTAGCAAAATATTTGACGCAAAACTGAACTTAGTGATGATTTGCACCCCTAATAGTTTCAAACCAACTGCTCTTTCAGAACAAATAATGAATGATTTCATCGCTGATTTCAAAATCACTAATTATTCCGCCCACATTTACAATGACGTAAATATCGAAAAAGGAATCGTTAACTTTTCAAATTCGATAAATGCCGATTTAATAGGACTATGTACTCACGGGAGAACAGGCTTGGCTCATTTTTTTACAGGAAGCATAAGTGAAGACTTAGTAAATCATGCAGTAAAACCAATAATAACCTTTAAGATATAAAATCGCTATTGCCTAATCATACAATCTTAAAATAACGAATTTAAAACAGAACTTAAATAGATTTCAACCATTTTAAATTTACTCCAAAAAAAAAGCCTCTCAAAATTGAGAGGCTTTTGTTGGTCTACAAGGACTCGAACCTTGAACGACTGCACCAAAAACAGTTGTGTTACCATTACACCATAGACCATCATTGCTGCTAAGCGAGTGCAAATTTATAATAAAATTCAGTTTGCGCAAACTTTTTTGGACTTTTTATTAAAAAAAAATGCAAAAAAAATCAATCAACATCTTCGCCATCTTGAAAATTACTAAAAACCAATATGTTACCTAAATAAATAGTTTGACAGAAATTTTCGCTAATCTTTCCTACCTTAAATAAAAAAACATTTTCTTTGTAACTTAAAATATAACTAAATTTCAATACATGAATAAGGCGCCATTCAATTTCAATAAATGGAATACGATTATAGGTTGGTTTACATTTGTAATAGCATTAATAACTTATACCCTTACTGTTGAACCCACAATGAGTTTTTGGGATTGTGGAGAATATATTGCCACAGCTGCAAAGCTTGAAGTTGGTCACCCCCCCGGAGCACCTTTATTTCAAATGATTGGTGCATTCTTCGCCATGTTTGCCTCAGACAACGAACATATCGCCTTAATGGTCAATATGACTTCTGTTGTTTCTAGTGCCTTCACTATATTATTCCTGTTTTGGTCTTCATCTATGATCTTGAAAAAATTAATTTCGAGA
This sequence comes from Flavobacterium gillisiae, assembly GCF_900107635.1. GTDB lineage: Bacteria > Bacteroidota > Bacteroidia > Flavobacteriales > Flavobacteriaceae > Flavobacterium > Flavobacterium gillisiae. The sequence continues at coordinate 105,540 of NZ_FNRD01000001.1, read as the reverse complement.
ATAACAGAACCAAATCTAAAAGAAGACGACACAACACAATTAAACACAAATAATGCTATTGTAATTCTAGGAAGCTCCTTTGTTGGGGCTTTAGCTTATACTTTTTCTGATAGTTTTTGGTTCAACGCTGTAGAAGCTGAAGTTTATGCCATGGCATCTTTGTTTATTTCCTTGCTTTTTTGGCTGGGTTTACGCTGGGAGCAAGACATGGATTCACCAAGAGGAAACCGATGGCTGTTAATCATTTCACTAGTTATCGGGTTATCATTTGGAGTTCACTTTATGGCTCTTTTAACGATTCCTTCCATAGGACTACTATACTTTTTTAAGCATTACAAAACAGTAACAGTCAAAAATTTCATCATTGCTAATGTTGTAGTAATTTCAATTTTATTGTTTATTTTCAAATTACTGCTACCTTTAACAATGTCGTTTTTTGCAGGAACAGAGGTTTTTACAGTGAATTCACTAGGAATGCCTTTTGACTCTGGAACCATTCTGGTTACAATACTCCTTTCGGCCGCGTTTTATTTTGGTTTAAAATATACAAACAACAAAGGTCTTGTAACTTACAATACTTTAATTCTATGTATTCTATTCGTTCTAATTGGGTTTTCAACTTGGACAATGTTACCTGTTCGCGCGAATGCCAATGTAATTATCAATGAGAATAAACCTTCTGATGCACGTGAGGTACTCGCTTATTACAATAGAGAACAATACGGCTCTAACCCTTTGTTTTATGGCCCTCAGTACACTGAAGTTTTTGCTGGTTTAGACAAGAACAACCCTTATCTTGACAAAGCCCCTAACTATGAGAGAAACTATAAAACTGGGAAATATGAGATTGTAAATAATTTTAAAAATGCTGTGCAAAACAGCGACGACAATCACAAAACTATTTTACCACGCATGTGGAGTACCGATCATATAGCCAATTATATGAACTTCACAAATGCTCCAGAATTTGAACTAAACCCTGATTATCCTTATGAAGATGACCTAGCTAAATACGGAATTGACGCTAGCAAATTAACCGAGGAAGACTACAACAGAGCTATTGGACAGTTAAAAAATGAAATTCAAAAAACAGTTTCAGAATTCAGAACTGCTTACGCACAAAAACAGATTGACAATGATGGTTATGTAAAATTCTTAAAAAGCTATGGCGACTACTTAATCATTGAAAAACCATCAACGGTAGATAATTTAAGCTTCATGTTCGAATACCAATTTGGCTACATGTACGTGAGATACTTGATGTGGAACTTTGTTGGACGTCAAAACGACAACCAAGGAAGATACGACAGTCAGGATGGAAACTGGATTAGTGGAATAAAATTCATGGACGAACTACACTTGGGTTCACAAGATAATTTACCAGAGGATGTACTTCAAAACAAAGGACGTAACACCTATTATTTCCTTCCATTCCTTCTAGGACTTATAGGACTTATGTATCATGCCAATAAAGATCGAAAAAGCTTCTATGTCTTGTTGACTTTATTCTTATTCACTGGTATTGCCTTAAAAATATACCTAAACGAAAGACCTTTTGAACCAAGAGAGCGTGATTATGCCTTAGTGGGCTCTTTTTATGTTTTCGCGATTTGGATTGGATTTGGAGTTTATGCCCTTTATGAAAGTGCTCAAAAATATTTAGCCCCAAAAATAGCAGGACCAATAATTATTGCGGCGAGCATATTAGCCGCTCCAGTACTTATGGCGTCGCAAAACTGGGATGATCACGACCGTTCTGGTAAGTACACTGCAACTGCAATGGCAAAAGCATATCTTAACTCATGCGAGCCTAATGCCATTCTATTTACAATAGGCGACAACGACACTTTCCCGCTTTGGTACGCACAGGAAATAGAACACATAAGGACTGATGTTAAGATTGTAAACACTAGTCTTTTCATGACGGATTGGTATATCGACCAAATGAAAACGAAAACTTACGAAGCTGATCCATTGCCTATCTCTTTTACCCACGATCAGTACGTAGGAGACAAATTGGATTATGTGGTACACATTCCAAAAACAGAAAGCAGATGGGAGATAAAAGACTTAATGACTTTTATTAAAAATCCAAAGTCTACAGTTGGTATGCAAAATGGACAGACGATTCATTTTTATCCAACCAATAAAATTAGAATTCCAGTTAACAAAGATGCTATCCTAAAAAACAAGGTCGTTTCGCCTAAATACTATGACTCTATTGTTCCGTACATAGATATCGACATCAAAGGAAACGCCTTGTATAAAAACCGATTAATGATGCTTGACATCGTAGCAAATAACAATTGGAAAAGACCTATTTTCTTCAGCCCTGGTGCTTTTGACGATGAAGACTATCTTTGGATGAAAGATTACCTTCAACTTGACGGAATGGTTTATAAATTAGTACCTGTAAAAACTGCTATCCCTAAAGATGGAAGCCCATTAGACATGGGGCAAATTGATTCTGAAAAAATGTACACTAATGTAATGAAATGGGATTGGGGTAATAGTGACAGCGACAAAATATACCATGATCCAGAAACGAGAAGAGAAAGCATAACTTACAGAACAAATCTTGCTCGATTAATGGACCAGTTGATCGCGGAGAAAAAATTCGATAAGGCAAAAAAAATTATCGATTTGGCGATGACAAAAATGCCTTTGGATAAATTTGGCTATTACCCTTTAGTAGAACCTTTTACAAAAGGATACTACCAAGTGGGTGAAAAAACCAAAGCACAAGATTTATTGAACAAATTAACTGCCAAATACAAAGACAATCTTAATTACTACAGTAAATTAAAGTCTTCAGAACAATCAAGCTTAGCTGTTGATATCATCACGGATCTTGAACGTTACAGAAGCTTATTACAAGTGATGAAAGAAAATGGAGATTTAAATTTCTATAATAAAAACAGAACTGTATTCAATACTTATATCGAAATGTTTGAACGTTTCGGACGAGAAAAAGAATAAAGTAGCACTATAAATATCTTTTAAAAAAAATGCAGCAAAACTTCTAAATTTTGCTGCATTTTTTTTTAATTTTGAAATAAACAAATACCACAATGAGCTTTTATTGGATTAAAACAAATTCGCTTATCAAGAAGCTATTCTCACAGTATATATGGGACTTACCAAATACTGAAAAAAAAGTTTACTTGACATTCGATGATGGCCCTACTCCAGAAATTACAGAATGGGTTCTAGAACAGCTGGAACTACACAACGCCAAAGCTACTTTTTTTTGCATTGGAAAGAATATTGAAGCAAACCCTTCTATTTTCGAAAAATTACTACAGAGAAGGCATTCGATAGGAAACCACACCTTTAATCATTTAAACGGATGGAAAACCACAGCAGAAGACTACAGCACAAACATTTCTCTTTGCGCTGATTCGATTAAAAACCATTCAATTGAAATCAATAATCCACAATCTAAACTCTTCCGACCTCCTTATGGAAAAATTAAATCCATACAAGCAAAAAAATTGAAGAGCCAAGGGTACAAAATTATTATGTGGGATGTTCTGAGTGCTGATTTTGATCAAACAATCACAAAAGAAAGGTGTTTGAAAAATGTGGTTTCAAATATAAAACCGGGAAGTATAATTGTATTTCATGACAGTGTCAAAGCATTCAAAAACTTAGAATACACACTACCAAAAGTCTTGAAATATTTAGATGAAAACAACTTCCAATGTGAAGCCATTTAAAACAGAGTTAAAATTAAAAGCACTACAATTGCTCTTGCACAATACTGATAAGAGTATTGGCATCCAGCTCGCCTGATTGTCTCCAAATCATTTGTCCTTCCTTATAAATCATTAAAGTAGGAAGTCCTTTAATTCTTAAAGCATCTGCTAATTCCTGGTTTTTATCCACATCAATCTTAATGACTTTTGCTTTATCTCCAAGCGCTGCTGCCACATCTCTAATTACGGGATGCATAGAAACTGACGACTCATTCCAATCTGTGTAAAAATCTATCAACACAGGCACTCGTGCACTTATAAGTTCTCCAAATTTTGACATAAAACCAACGAATTTAATTTTTAAATCTACTTAAAAAAACAGACATTAATCTACAAATGTAGCCTTTTTAACTAATTATGCGACATTCTTACCTTTTTTTAGTTCAATGACTGTGATTTCAGGCATAATTCCAACTCTACCAGGATAAGCGTGATACCCAAATCCTCTATTGACATAAACATATCTTCCTAGGTTTTCGTATAAACCAGCCCATTGCGCATAAACATATTGAGCCAGGCTCCACTTAAAGTAACCCGGAATTTCAATCCCAAATTGCATGCCGTGCGTGTGCCCTGACAATGTTAGGTGAAAATTCTTATCATGGTTTTTGATTTCATAATCCCAATGACTTGGGTCATGACTCATCAAGATTTTAAAATCCTCTTGATTCACCCCTAGCGAAGCCTTATTAATATCACCTGCCTTCTTGAAATTTTGACCCCAATTCTCTACGCCTATTAATGCAATTTTATCTTCTCCTTTTTCTATGTATGTATGCTCATTCAACAATAGCTTGAAATCAATTTCTCCATAAAGATTCTTTATAGCCTGAAAGTTCTCTTCTTTAGCTGCCTCTGTTGGCCAAGTGACATATTCTCCGTAATCATGATTCCCCAGCACAGAATACTTCCCATACTCGTGTTTTTTAATTCTATTGAACGTTTCAATCCAAGGATGCATCTCCTTGGCATCCGTATTCACAATATCACCTGTAAACAGAATCATATCTGAATTTTGTTCGTTTACTAAATCAATTGCATAATTAATCTTCTCCGGGTTATCAAAACTACCGCTATGAACATCTGATATTTGAGTAATTGTAAAACCATCAAAGGCATCTGGTAAATCCGGAAAAAAAATGCGTTGTTTTATTACTTTATAGTTGTATCTCCCAATCGTAATTCCATAGATCAAAGACATAAATGGAATTGCAGCTAACCCCAGCCCCACCTGACTTACAAATTTTCTTCTCGAGGAAAAAAAGGCTGTATTATCATCATTTTCTATAAAATAATTAATCGAACCTGCGCCTAATCTAAACAAATCTTCTCCAAGTAACACCAGAGTCAATATCAGTTTAGGAACATAAACTAAAAGTACTAAACCCATTGTAAACATCGTTTGCTTAGTTTGTCCTACAGAACGGTCAAATTGCATAAAAGAATAAACAATAAATATCAAAACTAATACACTAATGATCTGATAAGAAACTAAAACCCATTTCAGCTTTATTAATGTTCTTAATGCTTGAAATGCATAAAGCTCTATGATAATAAGGACAACACTTAAAAAAACGATACGAAAAATCATTATAATTATATTTATTGACAAAATAACAAATTAAGAAAATACAATAGCCTCTAATAATCAAATTTTAACAAAACAATCACAATACCGTTTTGGTACAATTAAAAAAGAGATTGCCAGTTTTATTGGACAATCTCTAAATATATAAGACAAAACTTAATCACTTATATTTTTACGTCACTTAAACTTTTCCTTGTTTATTACTAAAATGGATCCGTTCTCTGAAAAATTCATGTTTAAAAAACATTCATGTTTAAGGCCGCAACAATTACACTTCCTGACCCACCTCCAAATTTCTCCGCATAAACTTCAAGATAATCAGTAGGAGAAAGTTCCGTTAATACCACTAAAGGAATTGCTAAAAGATCTGAACTAGAATTAGCTTTAATATATATTTTAGATTTACCTATAACAACACCGTTTTTTGCAATATAAAATATATAAGTTGTTCCATTTGCATCGGCCTGGAACGAAACTGTTCCCGTTGCTCTAAAATACCTTTTTTTACTACCGAGATAGGTTAATCTATTATCTACCCCTCCTCTTGAAAATCTGTATAAATTATCTGAAGCTGAAACACCAGCAAGTTTTGCTGCACTTCCTGACAGTGAAGTAGAAACACCTGAGCCAACTGCGTAATTGTAATAATAATCCCCTAAAGCAAATCTATCTGCTTCTAAAGGTAATCCAGTACAATTCACACTCCATTTATTATTAAAATTATATCCAGTATAACTTCCTGTAGTATATCTTTTAACCAAAAAACCAGTTGTAGGCACACCTGTAAAAAGCACACCATCCATACTAGCATCAACACTAACAACAGGGTCAGAAGAAACATCAATACCAATACTTGCGCCACTAACTTCAGAAAAGCCTCCCTGTTTACCAATTAACTCAAAACTACCTGTAAAGGTTTCATAAGTCCCGCTATTATTACCAAACCACCCTTGATTTGTCAACAATACCTTAGTGATATTGTTATAAACGATACCATTTGTATTCCCTGAATATTGAACAATACTTGAAAAAACAAATCCAAAACCATTTAAATTACCAACATTGGCCGAATTTGCTATAATCAGATCTCTAAAAATTAAATTTTCTGTATTTGCGGCAGTAATATTAAAAACTCGTCCTCCAACGTTAACCAAAGTCACCACTCTAATGGAGCCCCCTGTACTACCAACGAATAAATCTCCACCGAATTTAACAATTTTATCGTCACCAGAATCTAACCCGACTATATATGAATTATTTATTTCGATTGGCAAATTAAACACCACTTGCCCATTAATCTCATATAGAGTTTGTGAATCCATTAAATATTTTGTTCCACTACCTGCTGCTAGTTCAGCAGCTAAAACTGTTGCCAACACATCTGTAGACTTAATTCGCTTAAACTTTGATCGCCCTTGTGAAATACCAACCCATGTCGCTGCTGGTAAATCATAGTAAGATAAACCTTTTAACTCCGTATCATAAACCATTAATCCATTAGCAGGAGAAACAATTGCAATTTTCTGCGCAGTTGTCATCCTAGGTGCCAACATTCCTTGTGTTGTTGACGACACATCTAAAACCGAACTCCCATGAGGAGTAGTTGTTCCAATTCCAACCTGAGCAAACATGTTTGTGGTTATTATCATGAAAAAGAACATAGAGACCTGTAATACCTTTTTAGCAGAGTAGTTTTTTTTCATAACATGCGAATTATAATTTATATATAAGAACAAAGCGTGGCATAGAACCACTCCGCTAAAATATGAAAATCATCGACCAACCGTAATTTTTATCGACAAACTACATGATTATTTAACTTAAAATGTCAAATAAGTTATTTTTATAGCCTAAGTATTACATAGTCTTAACTAACTGATATTTAAACCTAAGTTATTACTATAGACTATACCTAAAAAACACCCTAGAATTCGCTTTTTTTACATGTAAAAACCATAAAGAGTGAAATCTGAGTGCCGATTTTTAGAAATATTAAAATCCGTTCCATCTTTATCTTTTAAGTTTTGTACTTTTGAAATCTTTACAAAATCACAATTATGTCAGAACAAAAACGTCTCTTTCTACTCGATGCTTATGCATTAATTTTCCGAGGATATTATGCCTTTATAAAAAACCCTAGAATCAATTCTAAAGGAATGGACACTTCGGCCATTATGGGCTTTATGAATTCCCTAATGGATGTTATCAAAAGAGAAAAACCAGATCACTTAGCGGTAGCTTTTGATAATGGTGGAAGCCAATTAAGAAATGAGATATTCCCAGAATACAAAGCAAATCGTGACGCCACTCCAGAAGCTATTAAGATTGCCGTTCCATACATTCAATCTTTGTTGAAAGCCATGCATATTCCTATTATAGAAGTCAAAGGCTATGAAGCTGATGATTTAATAGGAACAATTGCAAAACAAGCCGAAAAGGAAAACTATAAAGTCTTTATGGTTACTCCTGATAAGGATTTTGCACAACTGGTATCTGAAAATATATTCATGTACAAACCAGCCCGAATGGGTAATGGGATAGAAATATGGGGTGTTCCAGAAGTATTGGAAAAATTCCAAATTGAGAGACCAGAACAAGTAATTGACTTTCTAGGAATGATGGGCGATGCAGCTGACAATATTCCGGGATTACCTGGTGTAGGCGAAGTTACCGCTAAGAAATTCCTAAAAGAATACGGATCCATGGAAAATCTTTTAGCAAATACAGACAAGCTAAAAGGTAAAATGAAAGAGAACATCGAAGCCAACAAAGAGAAAGGTATCTTATCAAAAACTTTAGCAACTATCCTACTCGATTGCCCAGTTGTTTTTGACGAAAAGGATTATGAATTATCGACTCCGGATGTTGAAAAAACAGATGCTCTTTTTAATGAGTTAGAATTTAGAAGAATGGCAGAACAGTTTGACGCCATATTTAAAAAAGGAGGAACCGCAACCGCAAGCAAGCCTACGGATGATTCCAACTCACCCAAAAAAGCACAACCAAAAAACGAAGACCAGTTTGATCTTTTTGGAAGCGCAATTTCTGATGAATCGACTGAAGAAACCCACCATAAATATTATAATACCTTAGAAGACACTGAGCATTCTTACCAGATTATCCAAGGAGATTTAGGTCTTAAATTATTGTTGCAAAATTTATTAAAACAAACTTCCGTTTGTTTTGACACAGAAACTACCGGACTAGATGCCTTGCATGCTGAGTTAGTAGGAATCTCATTCTCCTATGAAAAAGGAAAAGGTTTTTATGTTCCTTTTCCAGAAAATCAAGAGGCAGCAAAAACCTTAATCGATAAATTCATTCCTTTTTTCGAAAATGAAACAATTGAGAAAATTGGACAAAATTTAAAATACGATTTAAAAATACTTTCCAACTATGATATTAATGTAGAAGGGAAATTATTCGACACCATGATTGCCCATTATCTGATTAATCCGGATATGCGTCACAATATGGATATCTTGGCTGAGACTTATTTGAAATATTCGCCAAAATCCATTGAAGATTTAATTGGCAAAAAAGGAAAAAATCAAAAGTCGATGCGTGATGTCGCATTAGAAGAAATCAAAGAATACGCTGCTGAAGATGCTGATATAACATTTCAATTAAAAGAAATATTTACCGCTGAGTTAGACAAAACGGAAACCAAAAAACTTTTTGACGAAATTGAGATTCCGTTAGTAAAAGTATTGGCTGACATGGAAAAAGAAGGCATCCGTGTAGACGTGGATTTTCTGAAATCTCTTTCGAAAGAATTAGACAATGATATCAAATCATTAGAAAAGAATATTTATGAAACTGCCGGCCATTCTTTCAATTTGGCTTCGCCAAAACAACTGGGCGAAGTTTTATTTGACAAACTAAAAATTGGCGGAGCCAAACAAAAGAAAACTAAAACGGGGCAATATGCCACAGGCGAAGAAGTGTTGAGCTATTTAGCCAATGACAACCCAATTGTAAAAGACATCTTGAATTGGCGCCAACTGATCAAACTGCAAAACACTTATGTTGATGCCTTACCAAACCAAGTGGATCAAATCACTGGTCGCATTCATACGGATTATATGCAAACGGTAGCCGCAACGGGCCGTTTGAGTTCGAATAATCCAAATCTTCAAAATATCCCGATTCGTACAGAAAGAGGAAGACAAATTAGAAAAGCATTTGTAGCCAGAGACGAAAATTACACTTTAATCTCTGCCGATTATTCCCAAATTGAATTGCGCATCATTGCAGCCTTGAGTGGAGAGGAAAATATGATAAAAGCGTTTTTAAATAACGAAGACATTCATAAGTCAACAGCTTCAAAAGTATTTGATGTTCCTCTAGAAGAAGTGACCCGTGAACAAAGAAGTCATGCTAAAACGGTCAACTTCGGAATTATATATGGAGTTTCGGCTTTTGGACTGAGCAATCAAACTTCATTGTCAAGAAGCGAGAGTGCCGCCTTAATCGAAGCCTATTACAAAACCTATCCAAGATTGAAGTCATACATCCAAGAGCAAATTGAATTTGCACGCGAGAACGGTTATGTACAAACAATCCTTGGACGTCGTCGCTATTTAAAAGATATTAACTCCCAAAACGCAATGGTACGTGGTGGCGCAGAACGAAATGCAGTAAATGCTCCGATACAAGGAAGCGCTGCAGACATTATTAAAATTGCGATGATCAACATTCATAAAAAACTAACTTCAGAAAACTGGAAAAGTAAAATGTTGCTACAGGTTCATGATGAGCTTGTGTTCGATGTACACAACAGTGAATTAGAAAAAATCCAACCGATGATTAAGCACGAAATGGAAAATGCCTTTAAACTTGACGTCCCTTTAACTGTAGAATTAGGAATGGGTAAAGATTGGCTGGAAGCACATTAGAAATTTCTTGTTTTCTAAACATTGTCAATGTTCAGTACTTTGACAATGTTAAAAAAAAAAATCCATCTGCCTAGCCGATGGATTTTTTAGTTTTATATATTCTTAATTATAATTATACTTTTCTACTAGACTCTCTTTCTTTCAGTTTTGTTTTAATGACAACTGTTTCATAAGGAATGTTTTCCTCTTTAGATTCTAACCGGTCAATAAGTAACTTAGCAGCTACTTCACCTATTTCGACACCATGCTGACTAATTGTGGTTAAACTTGGTGTCAATCGGCGTGAAGCTAATATTCCATCAGCAAAACCAATTATCGAAAGTTCCTCAGGGATTTTATACCCTTTTTTTAATCCAATTTTCAAAGCCGCAACAGAATCATTTTCGTCCAAAGCAAAGACACCATCTATAGTATTATTGTCGAATATAGCTTCGATTCTACTTTTTAAGTCTTCTTCTGAATCTGTGCGAAGAATTATATTTTCATTTATTGCAATATTATTATCCGTTAAAGCTTTCAAATACCCATCAGCCCTTAATTTCCCAACACTCAAATTATCCACAGAAGATAACAAGGCAATATTTTTACATCCCAAATCAATTAATCGCTGAGTAGAATTTAATGCAGAATCAAAATCGTCAACAACCACTTTGTCACACTCAATACCATCTGCAATTCGATCAAACATAACTATAGGTGTACCGTCATAAATTATTTCCTTAAAATGAGAATAATCCTGAAGTTTTTGCGCTTCTTCAGACACTGATAAAATAAAACCATCTATCGTACCATTACTCAACATTTCTAAGGTATGCGCTTCCTTATCCATAGATTCATTAGAAATACACATGATAACGTTATATCCTTTTTCATCTGCTACTTTTTCTATACCACTAAATACTTTGGCAAAAAAAGAATTAAGAATATTCGGTATAATAACGCCTATTGTCTTAGTTTTTCGATTTTTAAGGTTTAAACCAATCACATTGGGTTTATAGTTTTTTAGCTTTGCATATTCCTTAATTTTAATTTTTGTTAAATCACTAATTTCAGGACTATCGTTGAGTGCTTTAGAAACTGTAGACACAGAAACGTTAAGTTCCTTGGCTATTTGTTTAAGGGTTGCTTTGACTTTCATAATTTAAGTAGGTGTTGACTTTATAAGCAATTTAAGAGAAATCCATAATAATCTGCTAAATATAAGTTTCTATATAGACACCTTTTAGCTACTAAACCTTTATTGCTAACACGCAATATAAAACTTTTATTTTGATAACAAAAGTAATATAAAAATAGAAAGTCGACACAATCTATAATAGTAAAAGATAACTAATGTATAGCACATCAAATATACAATTGATAATCAGGGTTAAAACGACAAAAAATTATTCTTTTAAGGTATTTGTATTTAAAATAATAAATTGTACTTTTGCATCCCCTTTAATGGGGATGGAATGTTTAATTAAAAATATATTATGGACGCATTAAGCTACAAGACTCAATCAGCAAGCAAAGCCACCGTTACAAAGGAGTGGATTGTTGTAGATGCAGATGGGCATAACTTAGGTCGTCTTGCTTCAAAAGTCGCTATGATTTTAAGAGGTAAGTACAAACCAAGTTACACACCGCACGTTGACTGTGGAGATAACGTAATTGTTATCAACTCAGAAAAAATCAACCTTACAGGTAACAAAATGGACGAGAAAATTTACATGCGTCACACAGGTTACCCAGGAGGTCAAAGAACTTTAACTGCTAAAGTATTGCAATCTAAAAACCCTGCATTACTAGTAGAAAAAGCTGTAAAAGGAATGTTACCAAAAAACAAAATTGGTGCTGAACTTTTTAGAAATTTAAATGTTGTTGTTGGTTCAGAGCACAAACAAGGTGCACAAAAACCGAGAACAGTTAACCTTAACGATCTTAAGTAATGGGAGTTATTCACAAAATCGGTAGAAGAAAAACCGCTGTTGCACGTGTTTATGTTTCGGAAGGAACAGGAGTAATCACTGTAAACAAAAAAGAATTCGCAACTTATTTCCCTACTGCTACTTTACAGTACAAAGTAATGCAACCAATGTCTATGACAGAAAATGCAACTAACTTTGATGTAAAAGTAAATGTTTATGGAGGTGGTTCAACTGGACAAGCAGAAGCTGTAAGAATGGCATTAGCACGTGTTATGTGTGAAGTAAATGCTGAAAACAGACTTATCTTGAAACCAGAAGGTTTATTGACAAGAGATCCAAGAATGGTTGAACGTAAGAAATTCGGTCAGAAGAAAGCTCGTAAGAAATTTCAATTCTCGAAACGTTAATATTGCCTGTCTTGAATACATTTATTCAAGACTTATTGAGTTTATTATTGAATTTAAAACAATGTTGTTGTTGCCTACCGAGGTAGGAATTAGTTTAGCATCTAAATGTATTTAGCCGAGAAATCGCCATTCATACATTGCTAATCAACAGAACGTAAACTAGTACAAAAAATGTCAAACAAAGTAGAAGTAAAAGAATTACTAGAAGCAGGTGTCCACTTCGGTCACATGACTAGAAAATGGGATCCAAACATGGCTCCTTACATTTATATGGAGCGTAATGGTATTCACATTATCAATCTATATAAAACTGCAGCAAAAATTGAAGAAGCTAATGAAGCTTTGAAAAAAATCGCTGCATCAGGTAGAAAAATATTATTTGTTGCTACCAAAAAACAAGCAAAAGACATCGTTGCTGAAAAAGCAAAAGCTGCAAACATGCCTTACATCACTGAAAGATGGCCTGGTGGAATGCTAACTAACTTCGTAACTATCCGTAAAGCTGTTAAAAAAATGGCTACTATTGATAAAATGAAGAAAGATGGTACATTCATGACCCTTTCTAAAAAAGAGCGTTTACAAGTTGATCGTCTTCGTGCTAAATTAGAGAAAAATTTAGGTTCAATTTCTGATATGTCAAGATTACCAGCTGCATTATTTGTAGTAGACATCAAAGCTGAACACATCGCAATAAAAGAAGCTCAAAAATTAAACATTCCAGTTTTTGCAATGGTTGATACTAACTCTGATCCTCGTGAAGTAGAGTTCGTAATTCCATCAAATGATGATGCTTCTAAATCAATCGATAAAATTTTAACTTTAGTAACAGCTGCAATTGTTGAAGGACTTTCTGATAGAGGTTCTGATAAAGACGCAGATGCAACTGAAAAAGCGGCTCCAGCAGCTGAAAAAGTAGCTACAGTAGCAACTGAAACAGCAGCTCCAGCAGCAACTGAGACTGCAGCTCCGGCTGCCGAAACAGCGGCTCCAGCAACTGAAGAATAAAACAATATTTAAATTCCAACTTTTAAATTCCAAATTCCCGAAAAAAAATTAGAAACAATAAGTTGATAATTTGATAAAATTGGAATTTGGGATTTAGGAATTGGAATTTTACTTTTAACCTTATAAAAAAATACAACATGGCAACAATAACTGCTGCAGACGTAAATAAATTAAGAACAGCTACAGGTGCTGGAATGATGGATTGTAAAAAAGCATTAGTAGAAGCTGATGGTGATTTTGAATTAGCAATCGAAAACCTACGTAAAAAAGGACAAAAAGTAGCTGCAAACCGTTCAGACAGAGAATCTACTGAAGGTGCTGCAATTGCTGTTGTAAATGCTGACAAAACTGCTGGTGTTGTTATCACATTAAACTGTGAAACTGACTTCGTAGGTATGAATGAAAGTTTTGTGAAAATGGCTACTGAAATGGCTAATCAAGCATTGAACTTTGATACTAAAGAAGCATTTTTAGCTTCAGATTTCAACGGAATTTCTATTGCTGAGAAACTTATCGAGCAAACTGGAGTTATCGGTGAAAAATTAGAAATTAGAACTTTCGAGAAATTAGAAGGTGCATTCGTAGGATCTTACATTCACTCTGGAAACAAGATCGCTACTTTGGTAGCTTTATCTGCTGCTCCTGCTGGTGCTGAAGAAGTTTCAAGAAACGTTGCTATGCAAGCTGCTGCTATGTCTCCTATCGCGTTAAACGAAGAAGGTGTAGATGCTGCAATCATTGAAAAAGAAATTGAAATCGCAAAAGATCTTTTGCGTCAAGAAGGTAAACCAGAAGCAATGTTAGACAATATCGCTAAAGGTAAATTGGCTCGTTTCTTTAAAGATAATACTTTAGTAAACCAAGATTACATTAAAGACAACAAATTGAGCGTTGCTAACTACGTAAAATCTTTAGATAAAGATCTTATCGTTACAGGTTTCAAAAGAGCTGCTTTAGGATAATTTATTCTAAACTATATATTAAATCCCATTTCGAAGTAATTTGAAATGGGATTTTTCTTTTATATTTGAATTTCTAAACTCTAAATTATGGAAACTAAATCAAGATGTGCTTGGTGTCAATCTAGTGAACTTTACAAAGAATACCACGATCAAGAATGGGGAACTCCAGTTTATGATGACGCTACCTTATTTGAGTTTTTAATTCTAGAAACCTTTCAAGCAGGATTGAGTTGGATTACGATCTTAAACAAAAGAGAAAACTTTAGAACTGCCTTTGATCAGTTTGATTACAAAATAATAGCCACCTATACTGAAGAAAAAGTACAAGAACTACTTCAAGATGCAGGGATTATTCGCAATAAACTAAAAGTACGTTCTGCCGTTTCTAACGCCATTGCTTTTATGAAAGTGCAACAAGAATTTGGTTCTTTCTCTAAATATATTTGGAAATTCACAGATGAAAAACCGCTCATCAACAATCCAAAAACCCTGAAAGACGTCCCTGCTACTACCCCACTTTCTGATAAAATAAGTAAAGATTTAAAAAAAAGAGGCTTTAAATTTGTCGGTTCTACCGTTATGTATGCCTTTATGCAAGCCACCGGAATTGTCAATGACCACGTGGAAAGTTGCTGGAAAAGGAGTTAATTTTCACATGCTATTCTTCTCTCAAGAATGGATGATTTCACAAAAATTACTGTTTGACGACAAAAATTTAACTCGAAAAAAAAATCTTCAAACTAAAAAAACCCTTACATTTGTGGCACACTTTAGGGGTGTCTACAACTTTGTAGGCTGAGAATTACCCTCTGAACCTGATCTAGTTCATACTAGCGTAGGGAAAAGTAAGATGACTTCCGTAGTCCCATTTTGGGCACTTTGTAGCCATTCCTAAAGTATAACAATATACTAAATTCATCAGGAATGGAACTAAAAATCAACAACCAAATCAAACAATTTCAAGCAGATGCCCTAAGCATTCAAGAACTGCTCGATATTGAATTTCCCCAAAAACAAACCGGCATTGCCGTTGCAATCAACAATACCGTTATTCCAAAATCCAACTGGAACGACCAACCCCTATCCCATTCTGACGAAATTTTAATTATTTCTGCAACCCAAGGAGGCTAATTAGGCTGCTCGGGCGGGCTATCCATTTCAAGTCCGCAGTTATAAACTCTAAAAACACAGTCGCAACAAGAGCTTCCTACGGTCGCTTTCTTGCTCCTTGTTTTTATCAGTTTATCACTTTACGGGCTTTTCATTACTATCCCTAGCAGAAAAAAAAAATGGCAATAACAATTTCAATGGCAATGCCAAATACAAACACAAAGAAACTTTACAACCTTAAGACCTAACAAAATGACAAACGAAGAAAAAATATCTAGAACCCCCTTCCCTAATTCTAAAAAAGTATATATCGATGGTACACTCCACCCGATAAAAGTCGCGATGCGCGAAATCTCACTTGCCGACACCAAGATGTCTAACGGACGAATAGAAAAAAACCCGCCAATAACCATCTATGACACTTCTGGGCCATTTACAGATCCTGATATCGAAATCGACATTAGAAAAGGATTACCTCGCATCCGCGAGCAATGGATACTGGACCGTAATGATGTGGAAGAACTAACAGAAATTAGCTCTGATTACGGAAAAGAACGCCTGAATAACAAAAAGCTAGACGAATTGCGTTTCGAGTATTTACACAAACCGATGCGTGCCAAAAAAGGAGCTAATGTTTCGCAGTTATTCTACGCAAAACAAGGCATCATCACTCCCGAAATGGAATACATTGCGATTCGTGAAAACCAACGTATTGAACAACTAGACACCCAAACCAAAGCCATGCAATGCCAACATCCTGGGCACAGCTGGGGAGCCAACACGCCTAAAAGTAAAATCACTCCAGAATTTGTACGTAACGAAGTAGCTATTGGTCGCGCCATAATACCAAATAACATCAACCATCCTGAAAGTGAACCGATGATCGTAGGGCGTAATTTCTTAGTAAAAATAAATGCCAACATCGGGAATAGTGCCGTAACCTCAACAATAGAGGAAGAAGTAGAAAAATCAGTTTGGGCCTGCCGCTGGGGAGCTGATACAATCATGGATTTATCTACAGGTAAAAATATTCACGAAACTAGAGAATGGATTATCCGTAATTCCCCAGTACCTATTGGAACAGTTCCTATTTATCAAGCATTAGAAAAAGTAAACGGAATCGCTGAGGATTTAACATGGGAAGTTTTCCGAGATACTTTGATCGAGCAAGCAGAACAAGGAGTTTCTTATTTCACTATTCATGCAGGAGTCCTATTGCGTTACATTCATTTAACTGCGGAACGAGTTACGGGAATCGTATCTCGTGGAGGGTCTATCATGGCAAAATGGTGTTTGTTTCATCACAAAGAGAACTTTCTTTACACTCATTTTGAAGACATTTGCGAAATCATGAAACAGTACGATGTGGCTTTCTCCCTTGGAGATGGTTTGCGTCCAGGTTCTATTGCTGATGCCAATGATGCCGCGCAATTTGCTGAACTAGAAACTTTAGGTGAACTAGCCAAAATTGCTTGGAAACACGATGTACAAGTATTCATAGAAGGTCCAGGACATGTACCGATGCACATGATTAAGGAAAATATGGAGAAACAATTAGAACATTGCAACGAAGCACCTTTTTACACTCTTGGTCCACTAACGACAGACATTGCTCCAGGTTACGATCACATTACTTCAGCGATTGGTGCCGCCATGATTGGTTGGTATGGTTGCGCGATGTTATGCTATGTAACTCCAAAAGAACATCTTGGCTTACCCAACAAAAAAGATGTAAAAGACGGTGTTATCACTTATAAAATTGCTGCCCACGCTGCCGATTTAGCCAAAGGGCATCCAGGTTCTCAATACCGTGACAATGCTTTGAGTAAAGCACGTTTTGAATTCCGCTGGAATGATCAATTTAATTTATCATTAGATCCAGATACCGCTAGAGAGTTTCACGATGAAACACTTCCCGCAGAAGGTGCTAAAGTGGCTCATTTTTGTTCTATGTGCGGACCTAAATTCTGCTCGATGAAAATATCACAAGAAATTCGTGATGTCGCCGAAGCTGAAAAAGGCATGAAAGAAAAATCAGAAGAGTTTATCGAACAAGGAAAAGAGATTTATAGTTAATAAGAAAATAGAACAAAGAATATAGAGAATAGACTTCATGAATTGATAGCGTCTATATTCTCTCTTCTCTCAAACTCAAAAATATGATAATTATATCCAGTCCAATATCGGAACCAAATGAAATTAACCTTATTAATTCTCTTTTTCAAGAAGGAATGGAACTGTTTCATGTTCGGAAACCAGATTTTACTGCAGAAGAAATACAGTCTTTTGTTACTGCTATTGGATTGGAATATAGAAAACAATTGGTTTTACAAAGTCACCATCATTTAGCGAAAGCCTTAGGAATTCATCGCATTCATTTTATGGAAAGTAGTAGAATTACTCAAAAAGAATCTGAATTAAAAAGATATAAAGAATCGGGGTTAATCTTATCGACTTCGGTACACTCTATTGATGATTTCAATGATTTGCAAAATGATTTCGACTATGCTTTTTTGAGTCCAGTTTACGAAAGTATTTCGAAACAAAACTACAAACCCAAAACCGACTTATTCGAGCAAATAAATAAAAGAACAAATCATACAACAAAGCTCATTGCTTTAGGCGGAATTTCCGATGAAAACATAAAATTCATATTAACAAATGGCTTTCATGACGTGGCGCTTTTAGGAACAATATGGAATCAAAACAACTCAATAGAAAATTTTAAAATATGTCAAAAAATCGCCCTTTCGTGCTAAGCATCGCTGGCTTTGATCCTTCTGGAGGAGCAGGTGTTTTGGCAGATTGTAAAACATTTGAACAGCATCAGGTTTATGGCTTTGCCATCATCACGGCAAACACAATTCAAACAGAAAATGAGTTTGCTAAAATAGAATGGACTGACCTTAACTTTGTTTTAGAATCGGTAGAAAAACTATTTGCAAATTATACAATAAAGGCAGTAAAAATTGGAATCGTTCCTTCTTTACACTACTTAAATGAGCTAGTTTCTATAATAAAAAGTCTTTCGCCAGAAACAACAATTATTTGGGACACTATTTTGAAATCCTCAACTGGGTTTGATTTTCTAGCTACCGAAAACCAAGTTCTTTTAACTGAAATCCTCCAACAAGTAGATTTGATTACACCGAACTATAATGAGATTGTAAAATTAGCCACGTCATCAGCAACTGCTGATAAAATTGCAGAAAATCTTTCGCAATACTGCAGTGTATTACTAAAAGGAGGACATAATCCTGTAGCGATCGGCATTGATTATTTACATATAGAAGACCGCTTTTTTAGACTTAAACCAACAAACGTTTTGGCTTTTGAAAAACACGGTTCTGGCTGCGTACTATCGGCTTCAATAGTTGCTAATATCGCTTTAGATCAAAATATACTTACTGCTTGCAAGAATGCTAAAATCTATATTGAAAACTACTTACTATCTAACCACACAAAACTAGGGTATCATTATGTTTAACAAATTACAATACATTTCCCAAGGAAACACTGTTGACGAGCAATTGAATAATATTCATCAAGCTTTAGACAACGGATGTAAATGGGTTCAAGTTCGGTTTAAAAATCATTTTTCGGATGATGCATTTACTTTGGCGGAAACCGTAAAAATACTCTGCGAAGAATATTTGGCAAATTTTATTATTAATGATAATGTCTATCTCGCACAGCAAATTGCAGCCGATGGTGTACACCTTGGGATAGACGATATGTCTATCAGTGAAGCCCGAACTATTCTAGGAGACACCAAAATTATTGGAGCTACAGCAAATACATTCGAAGACATTCAAAATCACATTCAAAATGGCTGTGATTATATTGGTTTAGGTCCTTTTAAATTCACTACAACCAAGGGGAATCTGAGTCCAATATTAGGTCTTGAAGGCTATCGTACAATCATGGAAAAAATGCAAGAAAACGGACTCACAACACCCGTTTATGCAATAGGTGGAATCACATTAGACGATGTGGAGCAGATACTACAAACTGGAATTTATGGGATTGCCGTTTCAGGCTTAATCACTCAAGCAACAAACAAGAAAAAAACAATCAAACAACTAAAAAATGACTTACATGGAAGCATCATTGTTTAAAATAGGCGATAAGATATTGCATTCTCGTTTGTTTTTAGGAACAGGGAAATTTGGTTCTAATCAGCAAATGGAGGAGGCAATTTTAGCTTCAGGAAGTGAATTAGTGACTGTCGCCCTCAAGCGGATTGACCTTGAAACAGACACTGATGCTATTTTATCTCACTTAAAGCATCCAAATATCAATTTATTACCCAATACTTCAGGAGCTAGAAATGCGAAAGAGGCCATTTTTGCAGCGCAACTCGCCAGAGAAGCTTTGGAAACCAATTGGTTAAAACTCGAAATCCATCCTGATCCAAGATATTTAATGCCTGACGCAATTGAAACTTTGAGAGCGACCGAAGAATTGGCTAAACTTGGTTTTATTGTTTTACCCTACATTCATGCGGATCCTGTTTTGTGTAAACGATTAGAAGATGTAGGAACTGCGGCTGTGATGCCTTTGGGTTCGCCAATAGGGAGTAATAAAGGATTAAAAACAATTGATTTCCTTGAGATTATTATCGAACAAAGCAAAGTTCCTGTAATCATCGATGCGGGAATTGGAGCACCATCAGACGCAGCAAAAGCAATGGAATTAGGTGCAGATGCTGTTCTAGTGAACACAGCGATTGCCGTTGCTGGAAATCCGAGATTAATGGCCGAAGCTTTTAAGGAAGCAGTAATTGCAGGACGAAAAGCGTATGAAGCAAGATTAGGACAACAGTATAAACACGCCATGGCTTCTAGTCCGTTGACGGCGTTTTTAACGATGTAAAATATTTTTATTAGCACGCAGATTAAAAAAATTCTAGCAGGTTGAAAAATAATATATTGATATTTAATACTTTAAAAAAAATAACAAAAATTATTTGGTAGGGAATCAGTACTTTTAATAAAATATAAATTTTTAAAAATGACCGAAAACGACATATCATTCAAAATCAGAGGTGCTATTTTTAAGGTTTACAATACACTCGGACCAGGTTTATTTGAATCTGTTTATGAAAGTGCATTATATTATGAATTAACTAAAATGGAATTAAAAGTTGATAGACAACTAGAAATCAATATCCCTTACGAAGACATCATTTTAGATGTTGCTTTTAGAATTGATTTATTAGTTGAAAACAAAGTAATCATTGAATTAAAATCTGTCGAAGACTTAGCACCTATTCATTATAAACAAATTACAAATTATTTAAAACTAACTGATAAAAGACTTGGGATACTTGTCAATTTTAACACAGTAACAATTTTAAAGGACATTAAACGAGTAGCAAATAAGCTATAAAAAAATCTGCGTAAATCTGTAAAATCTGCGTGCAACAAAAAAATACAGTATATAAAAAACAAAATGACAACATTCAAATCTACTTTCGAAAAATATAATTGGGACGAAATCCAATCAAAAATTTACGCTAGTACTTCAAAGCAAGTTGAGCAAGTACTGGCTAAATCCAAAAGAAATCTAGATGACTTTTTAGTATTGATTTCACCTGCCGCACAACCTTATTTAGAACAAATGGCGCAAGAATGCCATGAACTGACTAAGAAGCGTTTTGGCAAAACCATTCAGATGTATGCGCCTTTGTACTTAAGTAACGAATGCCAGAACATTTGTACCTATTGCGGTTTTAGTTTGGATAACAAAATTAAACGCAAGACTTTGATGGATTCAGAGATTGAACAAGAAGTGGCCGCTTTGAAATACTTGGGTTTTGATCATGTTTTATTAGTTGCTGGAGAAGCAAATTATACGGTGAATATCAATTATTTCCTGAATGCAATCGAGGTCATAAAAAATGATTTTTCAACAATTTCTATTGAAGTGCAACCGCTTTCACAAGAAGAATACGAACGTTTGCATGAAGTGGGAGTTTATTCAGTGTTGGTATATCAAGAAACCTATCATCAGGAAGTATACAAAAAATACCATACGAAAGGGAAGAAGTCCAATTTTGATTTTCGGTTAGACACTCCAGACAGGATTGGGAAAGCCGGTATTCACAAAATAGGATTGGGTGTTTTACTTGGATTAGAAGACTGGCGTACCGATAGTTTTTTTAATGCCTTACATCTAGATTATTTACAAAAAGCCTATTGGCAAACAAAGTACTCCGTTTCCTTCCCGAGATTACGACCTGCCGAAGGAACGGTTCCTCCTAACTTTATTATGGATGATAAAGATTTGACCCAACTCATTTGTGCGTACCGTCTTTGGAATGAAGATTTAGAAATTTCAATTTCGACTCGGGAAAACGAGAAATTCAGAAACAACATTATTCCTATTGGAACGACAAGTATGAGTGCGGGTTCAAAAACAAATCCTGGTGGCTATGTGGTCGATCCACAATCACTGGAACAATTTGAAATTAGCGACGAGCGCTCCGTATCGGAGATTGCTGATATTATTACCAAGAATGGATATGAACCGGTTTGGAAGGATTGGGACAAGAACTACAAATGATTTTTGATTTTTGATTAACGATTTTTGATTGCAGATCGTTGGTGACAGCGGTCGTAGTGACATATGATTGAATAAAACCGCGATAAGAAAACTAAAAAACACACTAATTACTTAAGTCCATTCACTAAGAACTATATACTTAAGGACTTTTTCACTAAGGACTAACCAACTATTTATTAAGACATAAACATGAGCGTTATACAAGATTTTTTACGTTACAATAGACAAGTTATTTTACCCGAGATTGGTGATGAAGGACAAGCAAAATTAAAAAGTGCCAAGGTACTTGTAATTGGTGCTGGCGGTTTGAGCTGCCCTGTTTTGCAATATATCAGTACGGCAGGCGTGGGAACAATTGGTATTATTGATTTTGATCTTATCGAAATTCATAACCTACACCGTCAAATTTTATACACTGAAGACCAAGTGGGTTTGCCAAAAGCTATAACTGCAAAAGCCGCAGTCGAAAAATTAAATCCATTGATTGAAGTTTTGGCTTTTGAAGAGAAGCTGACCATTGAAAATGCGTCCTATATCATTTCTCAATTTGATATTGTGGTTGATGGTTCCGATAATTTTGGGACGCGTTACTTGGTTAATGATACTTGTGTGGCTTTGAGTAAAACATTGGTTTATGGAAGTATTCTAGGTTTTGAAGGGCAGCTTGCCGTTTTTAACCATCAAGGAAGTAAAAATTTACGCGATTTATTTCCGGAACCGCCTAATCCTAAAGATGTGCCTAATTGTAGTTTTAATGGCGTCCTAGGGACTTTACCAGGAATGATTGGCACGATGATGGCACATGAAACTTTGAAACTAATTATTGGGTTGCCAAGTTTAAGAAATGAATTGGTTTTATTTAAAACTTTAGATTGGAGTTTTACCAAACTGAATTTTTAAAACTCTAAAACATCTCCAACAGTTATTATTCCTGGATTTTGACAAACAATATTTACACCAAACAATATCGAGTTATTTACTGTTCTATAGGTGTTTAAAGTACGTAAAGGTTCTTTTGTAATCCGACTTGTTTCTGGGTTATTATTTACCATGATACATCGACCACAAGGTTTTACATTTTGAAAATGTACTTTTCCAATTTGAAATTGGTCAAAAGAATCCTCTTCATGCGCAGTTGTACTTGAAATTACGATATTTGGGCGAAATCTTTCTATACCTATTTTGTCTTTCAGTTTTTCATTTAAATTATTTAAACTTTCACTTCCCACTAATAAATACGGATAACCATCGGCTAAACTTACATTAAACGTTGTATTGAGTTTTGTACTTTTATGTTTTCTATCGCCGTTATTTATAATTTTCACCAATTTACATGTAAAACCTAGTTGGTTACTAAACCATTCAGATGAAGATTTGTTTACTTCAACTACGATGGACTCATCATCCCAAACAGTAACAGCAATAAGATTTGCAAGACTTTCATCTATATAAAAGGAATGTGTTTTTCCAAGATTTGTAACTTCAATTTTATCATCAATTATTTTTGGATAAAACTGACTTAAAACTGGGTGTTCTCGTTGTGTTATTAACTGATTTTCTCCGTCAATGAGCATCCATCTTCGGTCGTATTCAAAACCCATTTCTTCCGCTTTTGCACTTTGAACACTTATACCAGCAAGGCTTTTTATTGGATAAACAAACAACTCCTTTACAATATGAGTACTTTTCATGATTGGTCTTTTTTTAATAATTCCATAAAATCGATTCTATCAATTTCGCGGCATCCTAAACTTTCTAGATGTGGGTTATAGACTTGGCAATCTAACAGTTTGTAATCATTTTGCTGCAAGTATTTTACTAAGGTAATAAATGCAACTTTAGAAGCATTCGAAACTTTTGAGAACATGCTTTCGCCACAGAAAACATGACCTAAATCAATGCCATACAACCCACCTACTAATTCGTCATTTTGCCAAACTTCGATTGACTTTGCTATACCTAATTCGTTGAGTTTACAATACGCCTCAATCATATCATTAGTAATCCAAGTTCCGTTTTGTCCATCACGTTTTATTTGCTGACAGTGAGCCATTACATCTCTAAAATTTTGATTGAATGTTATGGTAAAAGTATTTCTATTTAGGATATTTCGCATACTTTTAGAAATTACTAACTCATCTAGAAACAAAACCATTCGCGGATTAGGCGACCACCAGGTAATGGGCTCTCCATCTTCAAACCAAGGAAAAATACCGCTTTTATAAGCTAATTGAAGACGCTCCGAAGACAAGTCTCCTCCAAGGGCAACGATACCATGCGACTTAGTTTCAGAAACTGGAGGAAAAAACAACTCTTGAGATAAATAAAACATGATTTTAAACTTAAATATAAAACTAACTACTAAATTTGAAACAACTTATTTATTTTGAATATTTTAAAAATGAAAAAATTATCAACCCTTTTTCTTTTAGTGCTGTTTATTTCACAAATGTACGGTCAAAAAATTGATAGTTTAGCAATCAATAAAAAACTATCTTATAAGAACTTTATTGTACCAGCAGCTGTTTTGACCGGTGGTATCTTCCTATTAAATTCTAGTCAAAATAATAGTATCCAAGAAAAATCAAATGCTTTTTTTGGAATTGGGTTTAATTCTAAAATAGACAACTTTACGCCTTTGGTTCCAGTGGCTCAAATATACGCTGGAAGATACATTGGGTTCCAACCTAAAAATACAGTTTTACACCAAACAGTCGATATTGTTATTGCTAATTCTTTAACGTTAGCCGTTGTACAAATCACTAAAAATTTAGTAAAAGAGGAAAGACCGGATGCATCAAACAATCTTAGTTTTCCTTCGGGGCATACTGCCATTGCCTTTACCAATGCAGCATTGTTATTTCAAGAATATAAAGATTCCAATTTTTGGTACGCTAGTAGTGGTTTTATATTTGCAACAACTACAGGAATCTTACGAATTGCAAATAACAAGCATTATTCATCTGATGTATTAGCAGGAGCCGGAATTGGATTGCTTTCCGGAATTATAGTCTCTAATTACAATCCTTTCCAGTCCATTAAATTTGGCCGAAAGAAAAGCAGCTCAGCGTTTGTATATCCCCAATTCGGAAAAACTAACGGTTTAGGAATTCTTATACAACCCAATTTCTAAACTTATATAAAACAAAAAAGCCTTGATTAAATCAAGGCTTTTTCTATGCTGTACTATAAATTAAAAAGGCAAATCATCTGGTTCGTCTTCATTTAAGTTTGTTGCCGGAGCAAAAGTTTGAGCAGTAGGCATAGGCGCTGAAGGCGCTTGAGGCTCAACTCCTGCTTTCTCAATTCTCCATCCTTGTATGCTATTGAAATATTTAGTTTCTCCTTGTGGATTAACCCATTCTCTACCTCTTAAATTGATTGAAACCTTTACTGGCTCACCAACTGCATAGTTGTTTAATAAATCACATTTATCTTGAGTAAACTCAATCATAATATGTTGAGGATATTGCTCTTCTGTTGTAACAACTAATTCTCTCTTTTTAAACGCGGCACTAATTTGTTGTTCCGGATTAACAACTTTAATTTTTCCTGTAACTTCCATCTTCGTTATTTTAATTGTTATTTACTCTTGTTTTTGGGCCAGAAGTACTTTCCATGCGGTAAGAACATCGTCTTCATCTAGATATTTTTTAGCCTCTAAATGTAGCTTATCCTGATCATCAGAGCTTAAAACTCCTTTCACAGAAAAATTCTGTTTTACAAATATACTAACTTCTTCTGGGGTAGGCAAGGCTTCTATGTTTCCTAATTTACCTAAATCATTCCCATCAAAAATATGGCTTTCCTTAACGTGACGCGGAATTACATCTACTCCAATTCCAAGCGTCGATAAAGGCTTAGGCACCTCAAACAAACCTTGATTGGATCGCGAATACCAATTACCACCTAACCTGGAAACTAGATCAATTTTATACTGATCAATCGCCCCGTTAGCATCTAAAACCGCTTCGTTAATATGAATTCGTACCACTTCACAAAGGATTAAATTTCCAGCTCCACCTTCACTTCCTAATGGAATTATCTGATTCACTTTACACTCAAATTGTACAGGTGACTCCTTTACGCGAAATGGCTTTACGACATCAGAAGGAACTTGCGTTAATCCTGATTTTAAAAACTCATTTACACCATCAGCATATTCTGTGCTTGCAAGAGACGTTTGCTGTACCATATCAAAATTCACGACATTAATAACCACTTCTCCTGTTGCTTCACAATTAATTAAAGTGTGTTTAACCGAATTATCGCGCACGCGTCTTGCTGGAGAGAAAACAAGAATAGGCGGATTCGCGCTAAAAACATTAAAAAAGCTGAAAGGAGATACATTTGGATTTCCATTTTTATCGATGGTGCTTGCAAAAGCAATGGGCCTAGGTCCTACAGAACCTTGAAGATATCCTTGCAACTTAGCTGTTTCTATACTTTTTGGATCAATGCTAATCATACTATTTTATTTTCACTTAATTAGTTCCTCGATTTACAAAAGTAAGTAATTGGTTTAAGTTTAAAAAGAGAGCGTCCTCTTATTTAATCCCAAAAAACATTCCCATAAAATATTTTTTTTTCTTTGTATTGAGAACTAAAATAATAGTGTTTATATTTCGTTATATTTATACCTCAAAATCTCGTTTATGCAGTTTTCTGAAAGAAAAAACACGACTCGTTGGATTATTATTTTTGTTTCATTTTTGATAATTTCACTGATTCTTTGGAATACCTATACCTTTTTTCAAATATTCAAAAATGAAGAGCGTTTAAAAATGAACCTTTGGGCAAAAGCTCAAAAAACACTTATTAATGCAGGAGAAAATACTGATGTTGAACTCCCTCTTCAAATTTTCAGTAACAACACTTCAATCCCCATTATCCTTACCGAAAATGATAGCATCATCAATACCGTTAATATCGACGAAGTAATTGTAGAAGACAATACCAGAGCGACTGCGTTTTTATCAGATTTAAAAAATGAAAATGATCCTATTGTAATTGAGTATGATCCTGGAAAATTTCAAAAGCTGTACTACGGAAATTCGGCATTATTGAATAAACTGAAATATTATCCCATCGCCTTATTACTCATTATTGTTTTATTTTCTGCCTTAGTCTACTATTTTTATCGAAGTACGAAAATAGCAACTCAAAATAAACTTTGGGCGGGAATGGCAAAAGAAACAGCGCATCAAATAGGCACGCCACTTTCTTCTTTAATAGGATGGGTCGAAATATTGAAATCGGAAAATGTGGATGAATCAACAACGATGGAAATTGAAAAAGATATTGAACGATTGCAAACGATTACAGATCGTTTTTCAAAAATTGGGTCTGAACCCATTCTAGAAAAAAAAGACATCGTAGAGGAGACATTGCAATCCTACAACTACCTTCAATCCCGATTTTCGAAACAAATTGAATTCACTTTCGAAGGCCCGAAATCACCCATTCTCATCATGCTCAACCCAACCTTACACAGTTGGACCATTGAAAATCTAGTTAAAAATGCCATTGACGCCATGAAAGGAAGAGGAAAACTGGCTTTAAAAATAGAACAAGACCACGACTCCGTAAAAATAAGTGTGACTGATAGCGGGAGCGGAATTCAGAAAAGCCAATTCAAAAGAGTCTTTGAACCAGGCTTTACCACTAAAAAAAGAGGTTGGGGACTAGGATTATCTTTGACAAAGAGGATTGTGGAAGAATACCACAAAGGGTCGATTAAAGTTTCCCGTTCTGAAATAGGAAAGGGCACAACAATGCAAATTTCGTATAAACTAAAATAATCAATCTCGTTTTTTAAAATTGCTTAGCATCATTCTTCTTCCAAGTGAGTTCTTACCTAAGTATTCATTTAAGAACTGGGATTCTTCTTCAGTTTGTATTAATGAAGTAGCTATTAGTCTTTTCAAATTAGATAGGCTACCAGTATTTTCACTCCCAACAATTCCAACCTTATAAGCGTCAGTTTCACATTTTTTGAACCTATCTTTCACATTCTGAATCATGCTTTTTAGCTGTTCATCAGACTGTTCCGGCTTCATTTTTTTAAACCTAAAAACAATAAAATCATTTAGAAACGTAATCGCTTCGTTGTAATCAGAATATAAAGTATTTAATTTTTCAATGTTTTTATTCTGAGTATAAATGGTGAAAGACTCTCTCTTGTATTTGTATTGCGTGATAATTAGATTATTAGTCAATCCATTTTTCTCAATTCGTTCTGAAGATTCAAATGCCTTATCAACTTCTGATAAAGAGTCATATTTTTCTATTTCTTTTTCGAAATCAAAATACTTACTTGCATCGCTACCCTTTGTTTTACCCTCAAAAAATTCTTTGCTATTGATAGGGGAATTTAAAAATTGCCACAGATAATCAAAAGGCATATGGGAAGTGATTAACTGCGCTGGCTGAACTTTAAAATACGAATTATTTATTCTTTTAGTAAAAACTCCCTTATTAACATATCCTGATCCCCAAGTAGGATCAAACAAATACCATTATATTGTCAATTTTAGCCGCACACCAAGCATGAGATAAAGTGGCGACCTTTCCGTCTTGTTTTGTGTACCCTTCAATTATATAACATTTTATCCCCAACTTATTTGAAATCTCATTAAAGACTTCTGCGTAATGAATACACACTCCCTTTTTTGTCTTTAAGGTGTTTTCGATTTTCTGTTGCGCGCTTAGACTATAATTTTGCTTAAGCATATTGGGAACATCATAACTGATATTCGAGGCCGTCCAGTAAAAAGCGGCGCGGATTTTCTCGTTTTCTGTTTTAAAATTAGAGTTTATGTAATTTGCGATTGCTTCAGTAGAAGCAGTTGAGCTGGCAGGAATAGCAGCTATTTTTTTATCAATCAAAGTATATCCAACATTGGCTTGACCGTAAATCAAAATCGAAAAAAAGACAGACAAAACTAAAAACAGATTTTTCATTTGAATTGTTCCATAAAAAAAACACGGATTTCACTACTGTACACTCAATATAAAATTGGTGTTACTTTGTGAAATCCGTGTTCTTTGAATTATAAATTATTTTGAATGCTGGTAGCCAATGCCTCAAATTCTTCCTTACTTAAAGAGACTTTATTTTGAAAACGCATTTCATCCATCTCGTTCAATGGAATCAAATGAACATGTGCATGAGGAACTTCCAGTCCTACGACGGCCATCCCTACCCTTTTGCAAGGAACTGTCTTTTCTAATGCTATAGCCACTTTTCTTGCAAAGTGCATTAACCCCAAATAATGGGCTTCATCCATATCAAAAATCTTATCGACTTCAAACTTCGGGACGCAAAGCGTATGCCCTTTTGCATTTGGATTTACATCCAAAAAAGCTAAATAATTATCGTCTTCCGCTATTTTATAACAAGGAATTTCTCCGTTTACGATTTTAGTGAATATTGAACTCATTTTTTTAAGGCTTTATTAAATTCCTCCCCCCTGCCCCCTCCGAAGGAGGGGGAGTCGATGCGGAAGTAGATTGTTGTTTAATTATAACTGTTTATCACTGACTGAATACTGATTGCTGAATACTGAATACTGAACACTACAAA
This sequence comes from Flavobacterium gillisiae, assembly GCF_900107635.1. GTDB lineage: Bacteria > Bacteroidota > Bacteroidia > Flavobacteriales > Flavobacteriaceae > Flavobacterium > Flavobacterium gillisiae. Next base: position 75,750 of record NZ_FNRD01000001.1, on the reverse strand, counting down.
CTGAACACTGACCACTTCCTTAATCACGGGAAATCTCCATGATTTCAAATTGCAACACACCATTTGGCACTGTAATTTCGGCTATATCACCTACTTTTTTACCTAGTAATCCTTTTCCAATAGGGGAAGTAACTGATATTTTTCCAGTTTTCAAATCGGCTTCACTTTCAGCAACAAGTCTATATTTCAATTCCATTCCGTTAGATTGGTTCTTGATTTTTACGTTAGATAAAACCAAAACCTTAGAAACATCAAGATGCGTTTCATCAATTAGTCGCGCATTAGAGTGAACTTCTTCTAACTTAGCAATTCTCATCTCTAACATTCCTTGTGCTTCTTTTGCAGCATCGTACTCTGCATTCTCAGATAAATCACCTTTATCTCTTGCTTCAGCTATATCTGCAGATGCTTTTGGGCGCATCACACTTTTCAAATAATCTAATTCCTCTCTCAATTTCTTTAATCCTTCTGCCGTATAGTAAGATATTGCGCTCATAGTTTCATCGTTTATGTAAATAGAAAAAATCCCATCAGGACGGGATTTCTTTTCTCAAAGATACTTTTATTTTTTTAAGTCTATAATTAAATGTTAATCATATTTAATTCAAAGTTAAATAAATTAAATTTGTTTCGCTAATACTTTCAAATTATTTTAAATAATGAAAAAATACCTTATTCTACTCGTACTATTACCCCTCTTCTTTGCCTGTAGCGACAGTGGTTTTAACAATAAAAACCCCTATTTACCAAACTATACATTTACCATAGATATCAATATGAATTTGCCTGCCTATTCTAACCTTCAATATCCAAGTAATGCAGTCTATTATTCCGGCGTAGGAGTCAAAGGCATCTATATTTTCAATACTGGAAGTGGCTACAATGCTTTCGACGCTGCTTGTCCTAACCAAGCCTTAAGCTCTTGTTCTACTATGACCCTAAAAGGCATTAACGTAGTTTGTCCATGCGACAGCACAGAATACAGCTTGTTTACCGGTTTAAGTCAAACTGGATTACAATATCCTTTAAAACAATATCGAGTTGAAGTTAATGGAAATGTTTTGCGAGTTTATAATTAAAACCATAAAAGGCCTGAAAGCAAACGCTTTCAGGCCTTTTTAACACTACATATAAAAAACTAAAACTTCAATGTCAATCCTGCTAAGAAATTAATTCCTGCTTGTGGATAATATCCCGCTCCTTCAATTGTTGTAACTGCTGGTGGATTAGAGTAATCATCATCATAGGTATAGAAATACCCATTAGAAATGTATTTGTAATCAAAAATATTATTGACTAAAACAGAAAATACTATTGCTTTGAAAACTGACTTAGGTTTAATCTCATAGGAAGCATTCAAATCGTTAACAAAATAAGATTTCAATTTAGATCCTTCTGAGTCTATATTTCCCATATATTGCTCGCCAACAAACTTAGACAAAAACGATATTTGGAAATTAGTTACCGGTAAAAAAGTAATAGCATTCCCAACAATAATATCTGGAGAATAAGCAATATTTGTATTCCCTAAAGCGGTCAAAACTCCGTCTCTTGTAAAGTAGAAATCTTTGTTCTTATTTGTACTTAGAGTCACATTAGGTCTAATAAGCAAGTTATCCAATACTGCAATCGTAGCATCAAGCTCGAGACCTAAACGATAACTATCGCCGCTATTTTTACGAACAGGTGCACCTACGTCATCTAATGCTCCTGTAAGAATCAATTGATCTTTGTAGGCCATATAATAAATATTAGCATTGAATTTTACTTTCTCAGTAGTATGGCGCAATCCCAATTCAAAATCATTTAGCTTCTCTGGTCTTGGACTACCATTTTCATAATCGGTTCTGTTAGGCTCACGATTGGCTCTGGCATAAGAAAAATACAAAGCATTGTTAGTATTGATTTCAAAATTCAAACCTGCCTTTGGATTAAAGAAGTTGAAGTTGTCATTGACAATTCCAGTTTCGGCTCCATTAGCTTTATACTGTACGTTTCTCAATTGTAAATCGCCAAATAAACTTAGTTTATCAGTAATTTGATAATTGGCTTTCGCAAAAATGTTCCCATCTGTTTTAGTTGCATCATCACTATAATAACGATCTCCTAATTCGCTTGTTGAAGCATAACGTGCCCAAATTACTTTACCAAAATGAATTCCTTCATACTTGTTGTAACCACCGCCAAAAATCACATCTAGTTTTTCGCTTTTATAATTAGCCGAAAATGTAGTTCCGTAGAAATCATTATCCAACCATTTTTGACGAACTAAATCTGTTCTGTTAATTGTTGTTCCATTGATCACAACAGCAGTAAATCCATAAGCCGAGAATTTTGCGTTCTCTTTATAATTTTCATAATAACCTTTCCCTTTGGTATAATGGAAAGCTAAATTTGTGCTCCAGTTTGTTGACACCTTTTCATTCCAATGCAGTTGATAATGGTCTTGTTGGTAATTATCAGTTTCATTGTCATAAAAACGAGTTTTTCCAAACTCATCTGTATACATTCCAGCAGTATTGAAAGTCCGGTCGTTTTGTAGCAAATCCAAATCTTCTAAACCATTCCAAGACTGATAGGTTTTTTCTGTACCTCCAAAAGCCAATGCTTTAATCAAGGTCGTTTTCCCCACATAAGTTCCTTGTAAGAAATACGATTTCAAGTCAGAAGAAGCACGATCAATATACCCATCTGATTTTAAAGCAGAAAGACGTCCTGCCACTTCAAAATGATTGTCAATTAAACCAGTACTAAATTTAACCGTGTGTTTTCTGGTATTAAAACTCCCTGCAGAATTAGAGATTTCGCCATTACTTTCTTTAGCATAACTATCTGTAAGCATGTTTAGGCTTGCGCCAAAAGCACCAGATCCATTTGTTGATGTTCCTACACCGCGTTGCAACTGTAAACTCTCTATTGAAGAAGCAAAGTCGGGCATGTTTACCCAATAGGTCCCATGACTTTCAGAGTCATTATACGGAATTCCGTTGATTGTTACATTCACACGAGTAGCATCGCTACCACGAACACGAATGCCAGTATATCCTACTCCATTTCCAGCATCAGAAGTAGTGACCACTGACGGCAAATAATTCATCAAAATAGGAATGTCTTGTCCTAAATTTCGAGATTTGATATCCTTTTTATCTAAATTGCTAAAACTAACCGGTGTTTTTGTCGTTACTCGAACAGCCGAAACCAATACCTCATCTAGCTGATTAACGGAGGTAGTGTCTTTAACTTGTGCAAAAGAGAGAAAAGAAAATAGAGAAAAGAAAATAGACATCAAAAAAGGTACACTTTGTGTCTTTGTGCCTTTGTAGCGAGAAAAAATAAAAATAGAATTCATCCGTAAAAAAGATTACGAATAAAAGGGGGAATTATTCTTTTTGTTAAATTGATAAATGATTGTTTCCTACGGCAAAATAATAGCGTGCACTCTATAATTGTGTCGTTTTTTCCCTTAGCAACATTACTTGCTCAGGTTCGTTGGGTATGATCTCAGCTCGTTATTTAGAGCACCCCTTTGAGACGATGCAAATATAATCTTAAAAATTTCATAAATCAAACATGAAATTATAATTTAATACTCCCTTCTTTAAAAAACATTCTTTTACTCACACTAACAACTGATTTTTAAATATTTGCAAGTATCCTTTTTAATTCCAAACCCTTAAGTGGCTTATTAATATAGCCCTGCACAAAAGAATAGGCCATGGCTTTTTCCCTGTCTTCATCAGAGATTGAACTGGTAACAATAATTACTTTTAATTTATGCGAAACACTTTTTAAATTTTCTAATACTTGAAAACCGTCCATAACTGGCATATTTAAATCTAATAAAACCACCGTATCTTCTAACTCATTATGGTGATCGTAAATAAAATTAAAAGCGACATCAGACCTCACATAACTCGCTATCGCGCTGCTATCGAAATGTTTTTTAATTTCAAACTCAATTAAAAACAACATGATTTTATCGTCATCAATCAATATAAAATTTGGGGTCCTCATATTTAAAAATCTATTTTCACTGTTGTTCCTTTGCCTATTTCGCTTTTAATTTGAATTTTACCATTATAATTTTCAATAATCAACTTGGTTAAATACAACCCTATTCCACTCCCTGCCTTCTCATGATGGAAACGTTTAAAAGGTTTAAAAAGTTTTTCTTTCTGAAAATTAGAGTCAAACCCAATGCCATTATCTTTTATTATAATTGACCTAGTTTCTGAATCTATTTTAGTAGTAATCTCAATAAAACTTGTTATTTCTGGATTCTCTGAAGCATACTTAATAGCATTACTTACAATATTTAATAAAATACTCTTTAAATGAATATGAGCAATTAAAAAAGTAGGACACTCTGAAAAATCAGACTTTATCACTATCTGCTTTTCATCGATAAGATGTTTCAGTTGCAAAACTACATTTTTGAATACAGATTCAATACTTTGCTCTGTTATACTTTCCTGTAAAAAACTTTCTTTTTGTCTAATAATAGTTGTCAAACTATCTATTGTGTTTTTCATTAATTCAACACTAGAACTGGCATTCTCAATTAGTAGAGACTTAAACTCAGGGCCATCATCACCATTTTGTAAAAGATCCAGCAACCCCTCCAGATTAGTTAAAGGACTCCTCAAATCATGAGAAGCTATTAATGTCAATTGTTTTAATTCATTATTGTTTTCAATCAACTTTTTATCAGCTATGATCCTTCTTTTTAATTCTAAAATCAATTTTTGATTTTTATCGAATAAGTTTTTACTAACTTTATTAAGAATACGATTAAAAATTAACGACAAAACCATTATCATCAAAACCGAAATTAAAATTAAATTGACAGTACTTTTCTTCAAATCATCAAAATGAATTGAATTGTCATGTAAAACAAAAACGTTACCAAACTCTGCTTCATCAAAATCGATCAATGGTAATGATTTTGATAGATAGTCAATACCATTCAATTTTATAGAAGTTATTGCATTTGATTTTATTTTTGTTTCAATTATATCCTTAGAAATTTTCGTGTTTTTAGGAAGAGTTGACCATTCTAAAAACAAATTATCTTTCCCTTTTTTAAAGGAGCCAAAATTTTCAAGTTTATTTTTATTAAGTTTTAAATTCAATGGATTTACTTTAGAAAAAAAAAGAAAATCCATATGAGTCTGCTTAGCAATCTGTTCCAATATTTTATAAAAATCTTTCCCTACAACGATATACCCTACCACTTTTTGAGTAGTATCACGCACTGGCACAATTACTTTTAAACTAACATTCGAATAAACTCCTGAACCGATATGAAAAAAACTCGTTCCAGTACTAAGTGCTTTTTTATATATAAATTGTTGGGTTACTTTTTGCCCATATTCATTAGGGCGATGGCTTCTAAACCTAACAATTCCATCATTTGAGATAAAATTTAGCAAATCAGGCTTTAAGTCGAACTCCGTTGTTTTGAAATACGACTTTGAAACTTTTTGAAATAAATCACGGTCATTCATTTTAAATGCCCGCACCAAAGAATCATTTACACTTAACCTATCAATATACAATCCTAGACTTAATGCTTCAGATTGAATTTTATCTTTAAGCATAGTGTCAATATTTTCATATTCAAACGAGACCTCTTTTTGTATTACTTTTTTATGCAATACATAAATACTTATTAGAGATACTGATATAAATACAAAAGCAAACAAAAAAAAGGGGATAAAAATCGAGGTTTTAAGTGTCTTGATCTTTAATAATCTACTAAATATTTGCTTCAGCTTTCTTTTCATTTCTTTGTTTTAACGCTACGAATATAATTAAACGGTTCATTTTTAAATTACTAATTACACTGTAAAAAACAAAAACCACCTCTTTTTTCCTTTCTGGTTTTTCTAATTTAAGTTCGACTTGATGATCTTACCCTTACTAACCTTAGTTAGTCTAAATCTGGTTTTCGGCGATTTTGTTTAATTTGCGACACGTTTTTCTTGTTTTTAATCCTTTTTCGTATCGCAGATTTAGGGATTTTTGTTGCTTTTCTAATTTTCGGAACCTCCAAGCCTTTTTTGATGATTTCCAAAAAACGTTTGGTAACTATATCTTTGTTTCTGAGTTGGCTGCGATCTTCATCACAATTTAAAATCAAACTAAAATCCGTAGTTAATCTCGAAGACAAATTCACTTTCAGCAATTCTTTCTCTTCCTCGCTTAATCCTTGTGAATGTTCTACATCAAAAGTCAAGACAACTTTGGAAGAGACTTTGTTTACATTTTGCCCCCCAGCTCCGCTACTGCGAACCGCTTTATAATTAACTTCACTTATAATTTTCTGAATATCCATTTGGATTTAATTTACATATTGAGCAGCATTATTCTTGATGGGCATTTTTCAACAAATCATTTACCGTTTTAACTGGATTAAAAGTAAGCAAAGGAACTTCTATAAAAATAGTTAACCAATTAGCCATCGCACCATTCCATAGTCCTGGCAATTCATACCCTCTAATATTTATTCCAGAAGTAGTCTTTTTCACCAAAAAACCACTATTGTTGTTAATAAATTTAGTTAAATCGAATTTTTCATTCTTATAGTTTTTGATCCCGCATACTAAATCAACCGGATTAAAATGAGTCGCACTATTCAAAATACTACTTTGATTGCTATTATTTAAATCTATCTGAGATGTTTCTACTATTTGCAATGACACTTTATTATTTTCGTCTTTTACCCAGAATGGTCCTCCACCGGCTTCCCCTTCATTTTTAACCATTCCGCATACTCGTATCGGTCTATTCAAGGTGTTTTTAATAGCTGTAATTTGATTTTCAAATGTAAAAGAACCAAACTTTTCAGGCAATTTTACATTTAATTTATCCTCTAAAAAAGCAGCGATTTCATCCACTTTATTAGCATCTATTTTACTAGAGTCTATAACATTTAAATAGTCAAAAACTTGATTTTGTACTTCTAATAAAACCCCTGCCAACCCCTTTTTATACAAGGCTATTGCATCATTATTATGCAAGATTACATTATCAATATTCTTGATGAAAATAATATCTGCGTCTAGCGCATTAAGATTTTCAATTAAAGCACCGTGTCCCCCTGGTCTAAAAACTAAATCCCCTTTATTGTTTCTAAAAACAGCATTCGTTTCTTCTACAGCAATAGTATCAGTACTTTGTTTCTGATAGGAGTATGAAATATCTACTGAGTTTTTTGTCTCTGTCTCAACTCTTTCTAAAGTCTTTTTAATGATTTTTTGAAAGTCAGACTGATGCTCTTTTGAAACTGTAAAATGAAGATTCGATTTTCCGTTTGAACTGGCGTAATAACCGCACTCATACAAATGTTCTTCTATAGGAGAAGCGATATTTGCATAATATTTATGAAAAGGCAAAATCCCTTTTGGCTTATTAGCGAAATCAAAATATTGAGGATCTAATAGCATTTTTATAAAACAATAATTTTTATAATCTCTATCTAGGCTGTCAAAATTCGGGTAAACTTTCTTTAATTGTTCATCAACCGTCTTAAAAAAAGCAAACTTATTCATACCCACAATAAACACTGCTAAATCAGTGTCTTTTTTTCTATTGATGTAGGCGTTTATTGTCTCCGCTCCTATTTTAAAATCAGACAAAAAGACCGACAAAAATTTAAACATTCTACTAGCAGCACCTGAAGCAGGAACAAACTTTAGTAATTTGAACTTCGATTTCTCTTTATCAAAAAAAGCGGCTTTTTCTGAAAATTCTTTCTCTGAAAATTTCACGATTCCGTTATTGAATGTAGCAGCTGAAATTAGTTGCATTTTAGGAATTCCGTTTTTAAAAATCGCTAATTGTCTTTTGATATTTTCGACTGGTATTCCATGCTGATAAATTTGAACAAAATCAAGCGAAGACAGACCCATTTCTTTGACCTTTGTCAAATCATCAATAATTGAAATTGCTTTTTCCAGTCGGAGATTCTTATCACCAGAAAGTGTTATAAATGGTTTGTTATTTTCAATCAATGATTTTTTAAACAACCCAAAAACAGCATCTCGCCCTTCGGCCCTATCTCTTAAATCATCTTTTTCCCATGGCACATCAATGTCGGTAAGAAAAAACAAATCATATTCATGTTCTTGGGCAGCTTTATCTAGTGCCGGGTCACAGTAGTTGTAATATACTTCTGAGAAAACCTTAGTTACCATTAAATTTGTATCACAGAACAAGTATGTGTCAGCAACTGCCTGACCGTCATTTTCCAATTTAGTTTGACCGTAAGCAATGGGCAGCATATCGTCAACATCACAAATTTGCTGCTGCATATCCCATTTTTTTTGTAAATAGTCCCTTGCAAATTCAGGAACCCAGGCCGTTTTATAGTGATCTGCAAGTTGTATTGCTAAAGTTGTTTTACCAGTACTTTCCGGTCCAAACATGGCAATTTTTATAATTGCAGATTGCTCTTGTTTAAGATTTTTCTCCATTCTAAATAGGCTGAAATAGCTAAAATTGTAAAAATTAAATATTGTAACGATAACATCCCCAATCCGCGATAAGCATACAAAGGTGTTACTATTATATCCCCAATAATCCAAAGGGTCCAGTTTTCTATTTTTTTATTGGCCATGTACCACATCCCCGTAAAAAATATTCCAGAGGCTATAATATCAATATAATTCTCTGTTTTTATTGTATAATCAAAAACCTTATAAATACCGAAAACTACAAAAATTGTAATAAAAAACAATCCTATACCTATTATTTTTTCTTTGGTGTTGGTTCTTGTAATTGGTAGGTTGTCGCTGTCTTCTGTTTTTCGAGACCATTTATACCAGCCATAAATACTCATTATGGTAAAATACCCATTAATCATCATATCCCCTAGATAACCCGCAATAAAAAGAAGGTATACCGAAATTATTGTTGCAACTAATCCGGTGGGGTATACTAAAATATTTTCCTGTCTGGCGTACCACACACTTAAAATCCCGAATACAAAGGCGATAAACTCCAGTATAATGTGGGCTGTAGAAACATCTTTGTATGCGTTTAGAAAAAACTCAATCATTGTTTATTTTCGATTAGGTGTTGTTTAGCCGCTTCAAAGAAATCAAAATCTCTTTCAAAAGCAGTTCCTATGACTACTACATCAGCTCCAGAATCATAGGCATTTTTAATTCCGAGTAAATCTACAATTCCGCCACCAACAATTAAAGGTATTTCAGTCTTTTTAGAGACTAAATCAATCATTTCAAGAGGAACTGACTGTTTCGCGCCGCTTCCTGCTTCAAGATAAATTAATTTATTACCTAGCATTTCGCCAGCTTCGGCCGTTGCAAGTACCAAATCTAAATTATTTCTATCCAAGGGTTTTGTTTGACTTACTCTTTCTACTGCAGTTTCGTTTCCACCATCTACTAAAATATACCCTGTTGAAATAATCTCGAGCTGAGTTTGTTTTAGAATTGGCGCTGCTTTTACCTGATGTCCTATTAAATAATCTGAATTTCTTCCTGATATCAAAGACAAGAATAAAATCGCATCGGCTTCTTTTGAAATTTGTGATGGATTACCTGGAAAGAGCACCATTGGCAAATTACTTTTTTGTTTTAATCGAATAATTAATTCATCAATTCTATTCGTTTCTACAAGGCTTCCGCCAATGAAAACATGAGTCGCGGGTGATTCATTAATTTTCGAAATCAGATTGTCTAAATTTTCCCAAACGATCTTGTCTGGATCAAGAAGAATAGCCAGTAACTTACGTTTTTCTGACTTCGCCTGACGCATCTGATCATATATAGTACTATCTTTATTTCTCATAATGAACGTAAAAGTAAAAGTTTTTTGAAAACGAGTACTACTTTGATAAAGTTTTTCTTTGTTTCAGGACTCTAAAGTGCACCATAAACAAAACCATGATTGAAATAGAATTACTTGAAAAATACGATGCAGTACGAAAGTGCTACAAAAAGTCAGAAATTATTTTTGAGATAGACCATCTGGCCACGCACTACTATCAAATTATTTCAGGAGCAGTAAAAATGAATAATTATAATGATGAAGGTCGGGAGTTTATTCAAGGTATTTTTTATGCGAATCAGAGTTTTGGCGAACCTCCTTTATTCTTAGACCGGACGTATCCTGCTAATGCCGAAGCAGTAGAAGATTCTGAATTACTCTGCATTTCGAAAAACAATTTTCTGAAATTAATCACTGAAAACCCTGCGATTTCTATTAATATAATCGAAATTTTAGCACAGCGGCTGCATTATAAATCGGTTATGGCAGCTGAGATTTCGACTCATGATTCTGAGCACCGACTTCTACAACTTTTTGATTATTCTATTAGCTATTTAAATTTCAAAAAAGATAATAATGGCTACGCTATAGATTTGACGCGACAACAAATTGGGAACTTAACGGGACTTCGGGTAGAAACCGTTATTCGAACCATTAAAACATTAGAAAAAAAGGGAGAATTAAAAATTATCAATCGAAAAGTATATCGCTAATTGTGACCTTATGACCTATGTCATAAATAAGTGAATTGAAGTGGTGGTAAATTTGTCACAACAAAAAAATCCAATTATCATGACACTATACAAAAACACATTAACCGGTTTTAATACAAACTTTTTTGGTTTCGCTACATTAATTATTATTGGGCAAAGTTGCTTGGGTTCGATTGCCGCCATGAACATTCTTACAAATGGAACAAGTGTACTACAAATGATGCAACTAGCTGTTGTTGTTTTGATTTGTATGCTTGTAAACACATCAATTCTAGCACAAATGACTCACAAAACGATACTAAACTTAACTATTAGCAGCGTATTTTTAAGTGTTGTATTAATTTTTCTAAACGTTATTATTCTCTAATGAAAAAACCAATTGAAAACCGAGAAGACCTCTCACTATTAGTTCATACTTTTTACGATAAAATAAGAGCAGATGAAGAAATTGCTTTTTATTTTAATGATATGATTCAAAACTGGGACGAGCATCTAGAAAAACTAACTGATTTTTGGGAGATGAATCTTTTTGGCGGTAAAATGTACAAAGGTGACCCGTTGAAAGCTCACGTAAAAGTTGACGAACATTTTGGCGGAAAAATAGGCCCGAACGAATTTGGAATCTGGTTAAATTACTGGTCACAAACTCTAGATGAACTATTTGAAGGTGAAAATGCGGATATTTTGAAACGTAGAGCGAGGAAAATGGGAACTTTTATCTATATGGGAATGTTTAATAGCAGGACGAAAGAATAGTTTTTTGTTCCACAGAGATGGACAAAGAAAAAACACAAAGATGTGCTAAATCACTTGATTTTTTTTTAATCCTCAATAAAAAAATCTCTTTCAATTGAGTCTATTTTACTCCCATATTCTAAATGACAATATATAAAATTATCGATGTCGTCAAAATAACTAATCAATTCTTCTTTTAATAATTTCGTTTCTTTATTTGATATCGTATTATGATAAGAGGACCATTTCCAATCTCTAAAATCTTTAACTAAGTTATGTTTCTGTGCATTGGTATTAATATAACAAGCTAATTCTCTTAAATAATTTTCGTCTTCTACTCTAACGCGTTTAAATGGGGTTTGAAAAAGGGTTCCAATTCTGTTTTGCTCTTTGTTAAAAGCCATTGCATAACTTTGAAAAAACTTTCTAAATTGATGACTTACGATATCGTGTGTAGTTTTTTGTTGATTTGACAACTTTTCAGTTGTTAGATTTGACAACTTTTTGAAAGTTGTCAAATCTGCCAAATTATTAACTTTTATCATAAAATGAAAATGATTCCCTAGCAAATTATAGGCATAAATTTTTACATAATCAGACAGGTATTTATCGAACTGACGAATAAAATAAGCGTAATTCTCATTAGATGTAAACATCGGTTTTCGATCTACTGTTCTATTATAAACATGATAAATTCCATCGTTCTCAAATCGGGTGTAATAATCTTCCTTTTTTGCCATGTTTTGGGGTTTTATCTGTGTATATTTTTAGATTTGACAACTCAGATTTGACAACTTTTAAAAAGTTGTCAAATCTCGTCAAATCTTCTCGAAAGCATAAACAAGCCCAAAACCTTCAATTTCCTCATAAAACAAATCAAAATCCTGAACTACGCCCTCAAAATGAAGTACAGCCTTTGCTTTTGTATCTTCTAAGCTAAATGGCGTGACTTTAATATGGTCTTTAAAGCTGATTCCTTTTTCGTTTCTAATTTTAAAAATGGCTTCTTTGGCTCCCCAAATCACAGTCAGCTTTTTAATATAGCTTTCTAAATCATTTTTATCTAAATACCCAAACTCTTCATCGACAAACTTATCAGCAATACGGATGATTTTTTCGCGCTGCAATTCGATATCAATTCCTACTGTTTCATCACTCACAATAATGGCTGAAAAATTATGGGAATGGGTGATGGAAATGTATTTATCGTCTGTTAGATGTGGTTTCCCAAATTCATCATAATACAAATCAAAATCAGTATAACCGGCAGTTTGCAATAATTTACGCACACTTAGAAAACCACGTTGATGCATTTCTGACTTCATTCCTTCAAGACGAATACAGTTTTTGTCGTTTAATTGTACTTCGTTGTTTAATTGCTCGAAGGATTCGGTGATTTTCCAAACAAAAATTTGTGTTGTAGAACTAAAGTGTATCGTTTTGTATAAAGGCATGATATGTAATTGATTTCATAGCCCCGATGGAAACGGCATCCTTTTTATCTTGCAAATAGTTTCTGGTTACCAAAACAAGTTCCAGATAAAAAGATATAGTGAACAGCGGGATTAGCTCCTGAAAATGAAGCTAAAGGGTATTTTAATTATTATTTTACTGATTTTTAAAAGATTACACTATTAAACAATTCATAAATATAAGTGAATCCTTTTTAAATCATAAGTTATTCCGTAAATTTGCAAAAAAATACAATACAAATATACTATAAATGAGTACTACAACTATGCCTTTTGTGGCTTTCAAAGTAAAAGATATCTCTCTAGCAGCCTGGGGAAGAAAAGAAATTGAATTAGCAGAAGCTGAAATGCCAGGTTTAATGGCGCTTCGTTCTGAATATAAAGACGAACAACCACTTGCTGGTTCTCGTATTGCTGGATGTTTACACATGACGATCCAAACTGCAGTTTTAATCGAGACTTTAATCGCTCTTGGTGCTGAAGTTACTTGGTCTTCTTGTAATATTTTCTCAACTCAAGATCAAGCTGCTGCTGCTATGGCTGCTGCTGGAATTCAAGTTTACGCTTGGAAAGGGTTGAACGAAGTTGATTTTGACTGGTGTATTGAGCAAACATTATTCTTTGGTGAAGATAGAAAACCATTGAACATGATTCTTGATGACGGTGGAGATTTGACTAACATGGTTATTGACCGTTACCCAGAATTAGTTGCTGGAATTAAAGGTTTGTCTGAAGAGACTACAACTGGAGTTCATAGACTTTACGAAAGAGTAAAAGCTGGAACTTTACCTATGCCTGCTATCAATGTTAATGACTCGGTTACTAAATCGAAATTTGACAACAAATACGGTTGTAAAGAATCTGCAGTTGATGCAGTTCGTCGTGCAACTGATATTATGCTTGCTGGTAAAAGAGTTGTTGTATGTGGATACGGTGACGTAGGAAAAGGTACTGCTGCTTCTTTTAGAGGTGCTGGATCTATTGTTACAGTTACTGAAATCGATCCTATTTGTGCTTTACAAGCTGCAATGGACGGTTTTGAAGTTAAAAAATTAAACACTGTTGTTGGAAATGCTGATATCATCATCACAACAACTGGAAATAAAGATATCGTTCTTGGATCTCACTTTGAGCAAATGAAAGATAAAACTATCGTTTGTAACATAGGACATTTTGATAACGAAATTGCAGTTGCTTGGTTAAACACGAACCACGGAGCTTCTAAAGTAGAAATCAAACCACAGGTTGATAAATATACTATCGATGGTAAAGATATCATCCTTTTGGCTGAAGGTCGTTTAGTAAACCTTGGTTGTGCTACAGGTCACCCAAGTTTTGTAATGAGTAACTCATTTACTAACCAGACTTTGGCTCAAATCGAATTATGGAAAAACAGCGCAAATTACGATAATGACGTTTACATGTTACCAAAACACCTTGATGAGAAAGTTGCAATGTTGCACCTTGCTAAATTAGGAGTTGAATTGGAGACTTTACGTGATGATCAAGCGGCATACATTGGAGTTCCAGTAGATGGACCATTCAAACCAGAATATTACAGATACTAAATGATTGTAGATTAGCGATTGCTGATTTATGATTTTAGATATTTAAAAACCCTTGCTGCGAAGCGAGGGTTTTTTGTTTTTGGGCGAGACCCTTCAGGTCGGGCTATTCGCTGTATCTTTTATAAAAGTCGCGATAAATATCGGGACTTTCATAAAAGGATGCCGCTACTATCCCTCTCGCGCATATCGACAAACACAATTCAATTTTCATGCATAAACACACTGCAGAGCGTCTCTACTTCTTAAGTATATAAAACCGATTGCTAATTATAGTATATTTGATAGAATTACAATCAAAAAAACCAGTTTTGCATCTTATGAAAAACTATACATTCTTTTTACTATTATTGCTAACCGCGCAAATTTCGGCTCAAGACAATAATCGAAACGACTATCAGCAACAAGAATTTAAGTTGGCGCAAAATTCACTTGAGAATCATGACTATCTGGTCGCCATAAGAGGGTTTACAATAGCACATAAGATAAACCCAAAATCAGAAACTGCCCAAATTGCTTTAAAAAAAGCAGACTCTATAAAAACTATTTTGAGGAAGGATAAAATTAATAGTTTAACAGGCAATTGGAAATGGATTTCTAAAGACGGGAATTGGGCTATCCGAGACGACGGCTTAGTTGGAAAAATGATAACCATCAATACAGAAGAGATCTTGTTTTTTGAATTGTATCGTAATTCAAAAAAATGGGAATTAGCAAAAACTGAAAAAATTAATTTTTCCGAAAATCCCGAATCCTATTCTTTTGCAGATATTTTATACTCAAATAACGACGTTTGGGAGTACACTATTAACAAAGATTCAGGTGAATTAACAGCATTTTACATTGGAGAAAAAATAGAAGATAATTATACTCAATTGGTTTGTGGCAATCCAGTATTTTATTATTTTAAATTGCAATAAGAATCAATCTAGTCAAGGACGAAACTCAAGCTTATACGACATGCCTTGTCACACAAATTAAAACTACCACATACCTACCGATATGTATAAACGCATAGCAGCACATGTATGCAACGCGTGTATCTTCAATCATGCATGTATCAACGCTAATTCACAGCAAACCCAATCACTCCCACCCATTCCTCCTCTACGTTAATGAGAACTGAGTAAGAAAACAAAAAAACCCAATCTTTTCAGATTGGGTTTTTTAATAAATTGTTTACATCAATTATGCTTCAACTTCAAATGGAAGTATTGAAACGTATGATTTGTTATCTCTTTTCTTTTGGAAGTGTACAACTCCATCTACTCTTGCGTGTAGTGCGTGATCTTTACTGATGTAACCATTTTTTGTTAGATAGCCATTTACTTGTAGTCAAGATTAAGATCCCTTTTTTTATCGTTTAAACCGATTACTTTAACTAACTTACATACTGGTTTTCAGAATGATAAACGCATATGATTAAATAAACACGAGTTAAGTATTTTTCTGATAATTAAAAATCTCGCTAATTTGTCTATAACCGTTGCTAACACTTCTTATAATGAAAACACAAAATGTCAGTCAAAAATTAATCAGTGCCCATCTTATTTCGGGCGAGATGATTCCCGGAACTGAAATCGGGTTAAAAATTGATCAAGTATTACTGCAAGATGCTACTGGTACATTAGTCATGCTGGAATTGGAAGCTTTTAATCTAAAAAAAGCCAAACCGGAAATTGCCGTTCAGTATGTCGATCACAACCTACTTCAAACGGATTACAAGAATATGGACGACCACCTGTTCCTGCAATCGGCGGCAGCACGTTTTGGATTCTGGTTCAGCAGAACTGGAAACGGGATTAGTCATGTTGTGCACATGGAACGATTTGGCAGACCAGGCAAAACACTTTTGGGTTCCGACAGCCATACGCCAGCAGGAGGCGGCATTGGAATGCTAGCCATTGGAACAGGCGGTTTAGATGTTGCTCTTGCAGCTGCGGGCGAACCGTATTATGTTAAAATGCCCAAAATTATGGGTATTAAACTAATTGGAAAATTACCTGACTGGGTGAGTGCCAAAGATGTTGTTTTAGAAATGCTTCGCAGATACGATGTGACTGGCGGACGCGGTTATATATTGGAATATTATGGTCCCGGTCTAAAAACATTAAGCGCCTGGGATCGTCACGTCATCGCTAATATGGGTACAGAGCTAGGTGCAACAACCTCTGTCTTTCCATCAGATGAGATTACTCGTGAATTCCTTAAACAAGAAGAGAGAGAAGACCAATGGATAAATCTGGAAGCTGATTCGGGCGCTACCTACGACAAAGAAATAGAAATCAATTTATCTGCTGTAGAGCCCTTGATTGCACTTCCCGGAAGTCCAGGCGATGTCGTTACTGTTAGAGAAGTCAGCGGGCTTACCGTAAACCAAGTCGTTATTGGTTCATCTGCAAATCCGGGATTACGTGATTTTTGGATCGTCTCCCAAATTGTAAAAGGGAAAGCTGTTTCCCCTGAGATTTCCTTCGATGTCAATCCTTCGTCACGACAAGTATTGGAAAATTTGATGGAAATGGGAGCTCTAGGACCTTTGATTGCTGCCGGCGCACGTCTTCACCAATCTGGCTGCATGGGATGCATCGGAATGGGACAAGCTCCCGCCACCAACACCATTAGCCTTAGAACAATGCCTCGTAATTTTCCAGGACGCTCCGGCACATTAGACGATAAAATATATTTATGTAGCCCCGAAACAGCGGCAGCAGCGGCATTGACGGGAAAAATAACCGATCCAAGAGATCTCGAAACCATATTGAACATCTCCTATCCGCAATGGAAAGAGCCCGCTAAAATTAAGATAATAAAAGAGATGCTAATCGACCCTAATGGCGGCACTACTGAATTGATAAAAGGGCCAAACATCAAAACTCTCCCTTTATTTGACGAACTCCCCGATACGCTGGAAGTTCCTATTCTATTGAAAATGGGAGATGATATTTCTACCGATGGTATTCTAAAAGCGGGAGCAGAAGTATTGCCATTACGCTCTAACATACCTGAAATAAGCAAATACTCCTATTATGCCATAGATCCAACTTTCTATGATCGAGCCATTGAAAACCAAAAAGAATACGAAGGTTATTGTGTTATAGCGGGCGATAATTTTGCTCAAGGGTCAAGCAGGGAACATGCTGCTTTAGCACCCAAATATCTCGGTCAAAAATTTTCCATAGCCAAATCGTATGCTCGTATCGGCTGGCAGAACTTGATTAACTTTGGTATTATTCCGTTTGAATTTAAGAATGCTGCAGACTGGAACAAACTGGAACAGGGTGATATTTTACGCATAGAAGGCCTGAAAGCGGCAATCAAAAATAACGATTCTATAACCGCGACTGTAGCTGGCAAAGACATTAAAATCATACTCACCTATACTATCAGCGAAAGACAAGCTGAAATCATCTTAAAAGGCGGGGTTATAAATTTAGTAAAACATAAGTGATTTGTCAAACAAGCATTTTTTAACCTTTTTTGATTAATCAATCCGTATTATTTATAAAACAGAAAACCCGTTCCGAAATAAATCGGGACGGGTTTTTTAATAAATTGATTAAATCAATTATGCTTCAACTTCAAATGGAAGTATTGAAACGTATGATTTGTTATCTCTTTTCTTTTGGAAGTGTACAACTCCATCTACTCTTGCGTGTAGTGTGTGATCTTTACTGATGTAAACATTTGCACCTGGATTGTGTTTTGAACCTCTTTGTCTTACGATGATGTTCCCTGCAATAGCAGCTTGTCCACCAAAAATCTTAACACCTAAACGTTTTGATTCTGATTCTCTACCATTCTTGGAACTACCGACACCTTTCTTGTGAGCCATGACGTATTAGTTTAATATTGTTATTATTCTTTAGTATCTTCTTTTTTAGCTTTAGGAGCTTTTTTTACTTTAGCAGCCGGAGCTTCTTCAGTACTTGCTTCTACCGCTGCTTTCTTAGGAGCTGCTTCTTTTTTAGGAGCCGCTTTATTAGCACCTGATGCAGTAATACCTTCAATTACAATTTGAGTAAGATATTGTCTGTGACCATTTCTCTTTTTGTACCCTTTTCTTCTTTTCTTTTTGAAAATGATAACTTTATCTCCTTTTAAGTGTTGTAACACTTTAGCTTCTACTGAAGCACCTTCTATAGCGGGGGCGCCTATTGTGATTACGCCATTGTCGTCTAACAAATAAACTTTGTCGAAAGAAACTGTAGTTCCTTCTTCATTTGCCAAACGGTGAACGTAAACCTTTAGGTCTTTGCTTACTTTGAATTGTTGCCCTGCTATCTCTACGATTGCATACATACCAAATTGATTTATTGATTTTTAAGGTTGCAAATATACAAATTAATTTTTATTGTGCAATCCCTTAAAAGTTAAAATATGATTTCTTTGCTTTTTACCATGTTTTCAGGGGTTTGCCTTTCCAAAATCCCAATCATTTTCCTAAAAAAACAGAATACTGGACATACATCATTAAAAAAAGGTATTTTTGAAGTTACAATAATTTGTATTTTCATCCACTGAAAATGCATTTTTATTAATCTTTATGAAAAAATCAATAATGGGATTAACTAATGCCCTTCTCCTTGGCGGAGTCGCTACTGCTCAAAAAATAGTTTTTGAAGAATACGATCTGGACAATGGTATGCATGTTATTCTGCACCATGATGCTACTGCACCTGTCGTAATAACCTCCGTGATGTATCATGTAGGATCTAAAGATGAAAACCCAGACAAAACTGGTTTTGCCCACTTTTTCGAACACCTACTATTTGAAGGGACTAAGAACATCAAAAGAGGCGAATGGTTTAAAATTGTAAGTTCTAATGGCGGAATTAACAATGCCAATACTTCTGATGATCGTACCTATTACTATGAAGTATTCCCTTCCAATAATTTAGAACTAGCTATTTGGATGGAATCTGAAAGACTAATGCATCCTGTAATCAATCAAATTGGGGTCGATACCCAAAACGGGGTTATTAAAGAAGAGAAAAACTCACGTTACGACAACCAGCCTTACGGCAAAATTTTACCTATTGTTAAGGAAAACATGTTTAAAAACCATCCGTATCGTTGGTCAACTATCGGTTCAATGGAGCATTTAGACACAGCCACCTTAGAAGATTTTAAAGCGTTTCACCAAAAATTCTACACCCCTAATAATGCTGTATTAGTAGTTGCTGGAGATTTCGAAAAAAATCAAACAAAAGAATGGATAGAGAAATATTTTGGCCCAATAGCAAAAGGCGAAGTCTTTAAAAGACAAACGCATGTTGAAGAACCAATAACACAAACGATTAAAGCGACGTACGAAGATCCTAACATTCAAATTCCGATGGTGGTCGCATCGTATAGAACACCGTCCATGAAAACGAGAGACGCTCGCGTATTGGACTTTATATCATCGTATTTAAGTGATGGGAAAAGTTCAAAATTATATAAAAAGATTGTAGACGAAAAAAAGATAGCCTTGCAAATAGGCGCCGTAGGTTTTAGTCAGGAAGATTACGGAATGTATATTCTATATGGCTTACCGATGGGAACACATACTACCGAAGATTTGCTACATGAAATTGACGAGGAAATCGTAAAAATCCAAACGGATTTGATCTCTGAGAAAGATTATCAGAAATTACAAAATCAGTTTGAGAACCAATATGTGAACAACAACTCGAACGTAGAAGGGATTGCTGAGAATCTGGCAAAGTATTATTTGCTATATGGAGACATCAATTTAATAAATACTGAGATTGATCTTTACCACTCTATTAGCAGAGAAGAAATCAGGGAAGTGGCAAAAAAATATCTAAACCCGAATCAGAGATTGATCTTGGATTACGTCCCTACTATAGAAACAGCTCTCAATTAACGCCTTCGTAACTACGAAAAAACAAGTATTCTATTCATCCTATTATTTGTAACAGGAATTATGCAAGCAGAAAATTACACCCAACCCAAGCCTGGAAAACCACCAGTTGTAAATCTTAAAAAACCACAGACATTTTTCTTAGCCAATGGGCTAAAAGTAATGGTTGTGGAAAATCATAAATTACCCCGTGTCACTTTTAACCTGACTATAGACAATCCTCCTTTTGCAGAACACAGTAAAAAGGGAGTAGACGAACTTTGCAGCAACTTAATAGGAAACGGAAACATCAAAATCACAAAAGATGATTTTAATGAAGAAGTAGATTTCTTAGGAGCAAACATTGGCTTTAACTCACACGGCGCTTATGCTAGTGCCCTTTCTAAATATTCTGGTCGCGTACTGCAACTATTAACTTACGGCGCGCTGTATCCTAATTTTACTCAGGAAGAATTTGATAAAGAAAAAGCAAAGTTGCTAGAAGGCATAAAGGCACAGGAAAAAAACGTTCCCGCAATTGCGAGTAGAGTTGTTAACGCTTTAGCCTTTGGGATAAATCACCCTGCAGGAGAATACACAACCGAAGAAACGCTTAACAATGTCACCCTCGACGATGTAAAGGCGAATTATGCTGCTCATTTCGCACCAGAAAATGCCTATTTAGTAATTATTGGAGACATCAAATACAAAGAGGTAAAACCCATTGTTGAAAAACTTTTTGGATCCTGGGAAAAGGCAAGCACGCCTCAAGTAAATTATGATGCCCCGCAAAATGCTCCATTCACACAAATTAATTTTGTAGACGTTCCAAATGCTGTTCAGTCCGAGGTCTCATTGGTTAATACCATTGATTTAAAAATGGGAGATAAAGACTTTTTCCCAGCAGTTATCGCCGCCTACATACTTGGAGGAGACTTTAACAGCTACTTAAATATGAACTTGAGAGAAGAACACGGCTGGACTTACGGTGCTACTACTAATATAGGAGCAGGGAAATATGTTTCGAAATTAAAATCGACCTCATCAATAAGAAGCACGGCAACCGATAGCGCTGTGGTAGAATTCATAAAAGAAACAAAAAGAATCAGAACCGAAAAAGTATCTGAAGAGCTATTAAAAGATGTGAAAGCGGGATATATTGGGCGTTTTGTGATGCAAGTGGAAAAACCATCGGCTATTGCACGATATGCCTTAAATGTAGAAACTGAAGAACTAACTCCTGACTTTTACGAAAACTATATTAAAACAATAAATGCAGTAACGGCAGATGACGTTTTGAATGCAGCCAATAAATATTTCCTGATCGACAATACCCGAATTATAATCGCAGGAAAAGCTGCGGATATTATTCCTGGATTAGAAAAACTAAATATCCCATTATTTTATTTCAATAAATTTGGCCAACCAACAGAAAAACCTGCGATAAAATAAAAATAACTTCAGCAAACTGTAATTATTACAAAGGCTCTCCATCAAATTTACTGATGGAAAGCCTTTTTTTTTATTGGTTTGACAAACAAATACAACCAAAAATTATTCAACATTAAACAAAAGAGACGTAAATTCTTATAAAAAAAGTTGTTTTTAATGTAACAATACAATCAACAATACGACCTATAGATTAAATTAACCTATTAACACCTATGAAAAAATCAATAATGGCATTAAGCGCCACACTTTTGCTTGGCGGAGCCGTTTCTGCACAAAAAGTGTCTTTCGAAGAATACAATTTAGACAATGGTCTACATGTTATTTTACAAAATGACCCTTCAGCCCCAGTTGTGATAACATCAGTAATGTATCACGTAGGCGCCAAAAATGAAAATCCAGAAAGAACTGGTTTTGCTCACTTTTTTGAACATTTATTATTTGAAGGTACTGAGAACATCAAGCGCGGAGAGTGGTTTAAAATTGTTACCGGAAACGGAGGGACAAATAACGCCAATACGACCGAAGACCGCACGTACTATTACGAAGTGTTTCCTTCTAACAATCTTGAATTAGGATTATGGATGGAATCTGAAAGAATGCTGCATCCTGTAATCAACCAAATTGGTGTAGACACCCAAAATGAGGTTGTAAAAGAGGAAAAAAGATTGCGTTATGACAACAGCCCTTATGGACAAATGATTCCAGAGGTAAAGAAAAAAATGTTCACAAACCATCCATATCGCTGGACGACTATTGGTTCGATGGATCATTTAGACGCCGCAAAATTGGAGGAATTCAAAGACTTCAACAAGAAATTCTACGTCCCGAACAACGCAGTCCTTGTAGTAGCAGGAGACTTTAACGCAGCTCAAACAAAAGAATGGATCCAAAAATACTTTGGCGCCATAAAAAAAGGAGCTGCAATTGAAAGAGAAACTTTCGTAGAGGCACCAATTACCGAAACCATCAAGGCAAGATTTGAGGACACAAACATTCAAATCCCAATGGTTGTTGCGGCATACAGAACTCCATCAATGAAAACCCGTGATGCTAGAGTTTTAGATTTTATCTCAACAATATTAAGTGACGGTAAAAGCTCTAGATTATACAAAAAAATAGTGGACGACAAAAAAATGGCCTTGCAAATTGGTGCATTTAGTTACAGTCAAGAAGATTACGGAACGTATATCCTTTATGGTTTACCTCAAGCACCAAGCACATCTGAGAACATACTTACTGAAATTGATTCTGAAATTGTAAAACTACAGACCGAATTAATTTCTGACAAGGAATTGCAAAAACTTCAAAACAAGTATGAGAATCAATACGTAAACAGTAACGCTACTATCGAAGGGGTTGCAGATAATCTTGCTACTTTTTACATGCTTTACAAAGACGTAAACTTAATCAATACTGAAATTGAGATGTACCGCACCATTACTCCGGAAGAGATTAGAACTGTTGCTAAAAAATATCTAAATCCTAACCAACGATTAGTATTAGATTATGTTCCATCATCAGACAAAGCCAAAAAATAATTCAGAACTATCATGAAAAAAACAATATATATACTATCAAGTCTATTTTTGACTTTAGCGTTACAGGGACAAATAATCCCGCAACCAACGCCTGCAGCTCCTCCTACAATTAAGATTGGTAAATCCAATAATTTTGTACTTAAGAACGGACTAAAAGTAATGGTCGTAGAAAATCACAAACTACCTAGAGTCGCCTATAGACTTAGCTTAGACAACATGCCTTATGCTGAAGGAGACAAAAAAGGAGTAGCAGATATTACAGGTATGCTTATTGGAAGTGGAACTACTAAAACATCAAAAGATGCCTTTAATGAAGAAATTGATTTCTTAGGCGCAAATATAAATTTTGATTCAAATGGCGCTTCTGGTAGCGGATTGTCTAAATACTCTGGAAGAATATTAGAATTAATGGCTGATGGCGCATTAAACACTGTATTCACTGCTGAAGAATTTGACAAAATAAAAGCAAAGCTTTTAGAAGGAATAAAAACACAAGAAAAAAGCGTTACTGCTGTTGCAGGACGAGTTGAAGATGTATTGGCTTTTGGAGTAAATCATCCTTCAGGAGAGTTTTTAAGCGCAGAAACCATTAACAAAGTTACTTTAATGGATGCCGTTGCAAACTACAAAACTAATTTTGTTCCTGGAAATGCGTACCTAGTTGTTGTAGGTGATGTCAATACGAAAGACGTAAAAAAAATGGTTGAAAAACTTTTTGGTTCTTGGGCTAAAGGTATAGCTCCTCAGGTTACATATCCTGATCCTAAAAACGTGCAGCAAACTCAGATTGATTTTGTAGATATGCCAAACGCTGTTCAGTCTGAAATCGCAGTGGTAAATACAATCAATTTAAAAATTACCGATAAACAATATTTTGCTGCAATCTTGGCAAATCAAATTCTTGGTGGTGGCGGAGAAGGTAGATTGTTTTTGAACTTACGTGAAAAACACGGTTGGACATACGGAGCTTACTCTAATGTAGGATTCGGTAAATACGTAGAGAAATTTCGTTCTTCAACGTCAGTAAGAAATGCAGTGACTGATAGTTCTGTAGTCGAAATTTTAAGCGAATTAAAAAAAATCAGAACTGAATTAGTATCTGCTGATGATTTAAAAAATGCAAAAGCAAAATACATAGGTAACTTCGTAATGCAAATCCAAAAACCAGCTACAGTAGCTCGTTATGCTTTAAATACGGAGACACAAAATCTACCTGCTGATTTTTACGAAAATTATATTAAAAATATAAATGCAGTAACAGTAGAAGATATTAAAAGCGTAGCAAACCGCTTTTTCCTAGCGGACAACATCAGAATAGTAGTTGTGGGTAAAGGATCTGAAGTAGCTCCTGCATTGGAGAAACTAAAAATACCTATGTTTTATTTTGATAAATACGGAACGGCCATTGAAAAACCAGTTTTCAAAAAAGACATGCCAGCAGGTGTAACCATTAAAAGTGTCTTAGACAACTACATTGTTGCTATAGGTGGAGAAAAAGCTGTAAAAGCTGTAAAAACAATCTCTATGGTAGGCTCAACAGTAATACCTCAAGCTCCATCACCTTTAACTTTTACTTCAAAAGCGGATGCAAAAGGCAAATTAAATGTCGAGCTAGCAATGGGAACCATGAGCATAATGAAACAAGTGGTTAATGAAACTAGCGCTTATGTACTACAACAAGGACAACGAAAAAACTTTGAAGGAGCTGAGTTAGCCGAAATGAAAAATAGTGCAATCTTATTCGAAGAATTACTATTGGCTAAAAAAGACGGTGTAACACTTACTGGTATCGAAACCATTAACGGTAAAGATACTTACGCCATTAAAGACGGTAAAACCACACTCTATTATGATGTGACTAGCGGTTTAAAACTAGCTGACTCAAAAACAATGGATCAAGGAGGTAAGTCTATTACTCAAGTAACCAATTTTGGAGATTATAGAGAAGTTAAAGGAGTGAAAGTCCCTTTTAACATCATCCAGAACGTAGG
This sequence comes from Flavobacterium gillisiae, assembly GCF_900107635.1. Taxonomy (GTDB): domain Bacteria; phylum Bacteroidota; class Bacteroidia; order Flavobacteriales; family Flavobacteriaceae; genus Flavobacterium; species Flavobacterium gillisiae. Next base: position 50,641 of record NZ_FNRD01000001.1, on the reverse strand, counting down.
CTTTGAATTAGACATCAAAATAGCTGACGTAAAAATCAACGAAGGAGTTACGGATGCCGATTTTAAATAATCAAATCCTGAAATAAACAATAAAGGCTGTCTTAAACGACAGCCTTTGTTATTTTACAAAACAGCCAGTTTATATCGAATATTACTTTTTAGCAGATAAGTAAACTCCAATCAAGATTATAAAAGCACCAAAAAACTGTACCGGAGTTAGCATTTCATTATCTAATAGTCCCCAGAAGAAGGCAACTACCGGAATCAAATACGTTACCGAAGTGGCAAAAACAGGCGATGACATCTGTATTAGTTTAAAGAAAAGAATATTCGCAATTCCAGTTCCCAGAACCCCCAAAATAACTATGAATACAACTGCCTGTTGTACTTTCTCAACATGCACAACATCTGAAAAACCGCTGAAATATAATATTGCCAAAGACGGAAACAACAGCACTAGGAAATTTCCCGTTGTAATACTAAGCGGACTCAAGTCTGACAAAAATCGTTTGATTAGGTTGACATTAATAGCATAACAAACCGAAGCGATAATCACTAAAATAGCATAATAGTAATTCTGATCCGGATGATTCATTGCTCCATTGAAAACCAACAGTAAACTTCCAATAAGTCCTATAAAAACACCCCAAACTTGTCTTCTTTCAAAACTTACCCCAAAAACCAGCGCACCCAAAATCAAGGTGTTTAAAGGCGTCAAAGAGTTTAAAATAGAACTTACAGAGCTATCAATTTCCGTTTGTGCCAAAGCAAAAAGAAATGCAGGTACAAATGTCCCGAACATGGAAGTCATCGCAATGAATTTCCATTTTTCTTTCGGAATTTTTGACAAACTTTTAAAACCAATTACCAATAAAAAAATCGCAGCAAAAATGATTCGTAAGGAACCAACTTGCAAAGCGGATAATCCAATTAATCCTTTTTTTATTAAAATAAATGAGCTTCCCCAAATTAAGGCAAGTCCTATTAAATAAATCCATTTTAATTGTTTCGATTCCATAATTGCTAGTTTACCCCAAAATTGTAATAATTTTATGAATTACCTCTTCTTTTTTAAGTAATTTTGTTTTCGTTAAAAAAAACGTTTAAAACACTTAAAATCAAATCATAATGAATATTAAAAAATCAATTGCTGTTATAGCATTAGCTGGTCTTTTGTTTGTAAGCTGCAAAAAAAACACTGAGGAAGCTCCAAAAGAAACTGCAAAAACAGAAACAGAAGCTCCAAAAGTAAAAAAAGTAATCGCTGCCGAAAATGTACAAACTGCCAACTTTTCTGTCGAAGGAATGGTCTGCGCAGTAGGTTGTGCCAAAACAATTCAGGAAGAATTAACGGAACTTGACGGAGTACAAACCGCAACAGTGGATTTTGACACAAAATTAGCAACAGTAACTTTTGATAAAACAGTACAAACACCTGAAAGCTTAACTAAAGTCGTGCAAGCTACAGGTGACGGAAAAACCTACACTGTTTCGAATATTAAATCGTAAGCAAACGACTTTCTTGCATAAAAAAAGCTTCTCAATGAGAAGCTTTTTTTATGCAAGAAAGTCATTTTATAACAACCCTTACTTCTTGATTGCTTTTCTTAGAACAAAGACCATCAAAGACAAAAACACAATTGCTACTATGACAAAAAAATAATTGATCAAGTAATACGTATCTCCAATATTTACTGTTAAAAAAAAGTCATTCAAATAAAAGTAAAGTAGTACAAGACCTAAAATAGAAAGCGCAATTACCTTTGTTTTCATATCCATTTAAAATTTCAACTTACTTCCACTTTAAGGTTTCCATCAAACGCTGCATATCATTTTTAATATAACTTGCCGCAGGCATAATCGAATCAAAATTGGGTTTGGCATAAAAATAAACTGAACCGGTAACAAAGTGCTTCGTACTATCGGTTGCATAAAATTGTGAATTAGTTGCTGCATTTCCATCGACTTGATAAAACATACCATACACTTTTTTGGAAGAATTCAAAAAAGGCTGCTCTAGTATGTCATCGGCTTTTATAACGTGCTCATAAGTTAATTTCTGAGCATCTCTCAACAAGGCATTGATATCATTATTTACAGGCTTATAAGTCAAATAAATGGTCGCTTTCATTTTTGGATACGTTATTGTAAATCCGCAATCTTTTTCTCCTTTTATAACCGCTTCTGAATTCATTTCGAAAGTAAACGGACATTCATTTTCAAAATTAGCATAAGTCGCAACTGGATAATCTAAGCGCAAATAACTTGCAGGTTTAGGAAAAACATCCTCTTTGCAACTAGAAAACAGGAACAATCCCATAAAAACAATCGCAACTACTATACTCGAAAAATATTTTTTATTATCCCGTTTCAAATTAAACATCAACCGTTACTTTTATCTGTTTTATACGTTTCTTATCCACTGTCTCAATTGTGAACAGGCAATTTTCATAAGAGATTTTTTGCCCTTTCATTGGGAAGTTTCCTGATATTTCAAGAATAAATCCCGCCAAAGTTTCAGCTTCCCCTTTTTTTACCTCAAAAACTTCTTCGTTAACATCAATAATTCTATAGAAATCTTTCAGATTTATTTTACCCTCAAAAAGATAGTTTTTTTCATCAATTTTAGTAAAATTGACATTGTCATCATCAAATTCATCACTGATATCTCCAACAATTTCTTCAATTACATCTTCTAGAGAAACTAAACCGGAGGTTCCTCCGTATTCATCTACTACAATAGCAAGATGACTTTTCATTCTTTGAAAATCTTTTAGTAGGTTATCCAGTTTCTTATTCTCCGGAATAAAAAACGGCTCTCTTATTAAGGTGTTCCATTCAAAATCTTTCTCATCAAGATGGCGCAATAAATCCTTAACAAACAAAACACCTTCTATCTGGTCAATATTGTCTCTATAAACAGGAATTCTTGAATATCCTTTTTCGATAATTTTAGAATAGATCTCAGAAAATGATTCTGTTATTTCCAAAGCAAAAACATCAATCCTCGGACTCATAACCTGCTTCGTATCTGTATTACCAAAAGTCACGATTCCCATCAAAATCTTCTGCTCTTCTAAAGAAGTTTCATCTGACGAAGTAAGTTCTAAAGCTTGCGACAGCTGATCAACTGAAAAATTTGTTTTTTGTTTCCCTAGTTTATTGTGTAAATAAATGGTTGTTTCCCGCATAGGAACACTAATAGGCGAAAGCAATTTATCTAATATTGAAATTGGGTACGCAATCATTTTAGCAAACTTAATATTGTTTCGGCTAGCATATACTTTAGGCAGCACTTCGCCAAACAACAAAAGTAAAAAGGTAACCACGATTACTTCGACGGTAAACTTTAAAGCTGGTGAACTAATCGCAGCGAACAAATTTTTTCCAATAAATGAGAATAAAATTACCACTCCGATATTGATGAAATTATTAGCCACAAGAAGAGTCGCCAAAAGTTTTTTGGGCCTATCTATAAGATCGGCAAGAATTCTTCCTTTGGAATCATTCCCTTGTATTGTTTCGTCAATGTCTTTTTGCGACAAAGAAAACAAGGCTACTTCGGCCCCGGAAACTAATGCAGAGCAAAGAAGCAATACAAATATTCCGGTAAAACCATACACTAGATCTGTATCTAATGTATATGCGAAATTTAAACTGGGCTCTGGGTCCAAATTAAAAAAGATTAGTTAAACAATCAGAATGGCAAATCATTGATAGGCAAGCCATTATTTTGTGGGTCAAAGTTAGTGTTTTTTACGGATTCCGGGCTGTCAATTTGTTTGTTGTTTTCGCTAGCTTTCTTGGTGGACAAAAAAGTAAACTCCGTAACTTGAATTTCAGTGGTATGTTTTGTCGTTCCGTCCTCTGTCTGCCATTGGCGTGACTTAATCCGTCCCTCGACATATATTTTATCCCCTTTCGATAAATGTTTTTCACAAATTTCCGCCGCTTTATTGCGCACCACTAAGTTATGCCACTCCGTAGAAGTGATTTTTTCGTTGGTGGTTTTGTTAATATAGACTTCGTTGGTGGCCAATTGGAATCTACCAATGCAGTTTCCTCCATCAAAATAATGCATTTTAATTTCATCTCCAAGGTGCCCAATCAGCATCACCTTATTTAACGTTCCGTTCATGGTATTTGGTGTGTATTTTACTCAAAGGTACATTTTTTACCTCTTTTAATTATTCCTTTTCAATAAAATTATGAATCACAATAGGGAATGGAAACGTCTTTAAAACCTCATTGTTTATTCCGTTTTCAACCGTTCCTTTTAGACTAACTTTCCAGAACTTTATATATAGGTGTTGATGTGATAATTTATGAATAATACTTTCTTCGTTATATCCTATAAAACTAACCACATCATTATCTTTAAAAAAGTTCTGCTGAACTTGTCCATAAACATATTCGTAGTCTTCCACCTTATCGGTCTCTATTACAGGAAATTCATATAAATTTTGCCAAATCCCCTTTGATGTTCTCTTTTGAATCACAGTATTTTCATTTTCATCCTCCACAACCAAGTAATTAAAGTAGCGATTTCGCACTTTCACCTTCTTAGACTTCACTGGAAGTTGATCAACTTTATTCTTCTGGAGCGCAGCACAGCTATCATTAAATACACAAATACTACAATTCGGACTTTTGGGAACACATTGCAAAGCACCAAATTCCATAATTGCCTGATTAAAAGTCGCAGGATTATCTTTTGGCATTAATTCGAAAGCTAACGCAGCAAATTCTTTTTTGGCAGAAGCCAAAGCAATATCAGTCTCTACATCAAAATAACGAGACAATACCCGAAACACGTTTCCGTCTACAACAGGCACAACCTCATTATAAGAAAAAGAAGCAATCGCGGCGGCAGTATATTCACCCACACCTTTTAATTTTAATAGCTCATTATAAGTAGGAGGAAAAACACCTGATAATTCCGAAGCCACATATTGAGCAGTTTTATGCAAGTTTCTAGCACGCGAGTAATACCCAAGTCCTTGCCAAAGCTTTAGCACTTCTTCTTCACTTGCTGCCGCAAGATCAAAAACAGTGGGAAATGCAGTCGTAAATGCCAAAAAATAAGGCGTTCCTTGAGCAACACGAGTCTGCTGAAGCATGATTTCGGAGAGCCAAATTGGGTATGGATTTGTAGTGCTTCGCCAGGGTAAATCTCTTTTATTCTGTAAATACCACTTTATAAGCAAGTTAGAAAATTTCATTATTAAATATTTGTTAGCAAAAGTAAAAGTTTATGTGATTAAATTTTAATGAATTAGCTTGAATAATTGTTTTTTAAATTCATATATTTGCACACTAAAAAAAATGATTACAATATAATAAATAAGGAAAGAAAATGACGAAAGCAGATATCGTAGCAAAAATTTCAGAAAAATTAGGTCTTGAAAAAGGTGATGTGCAAGCAACAGTAGAGACTTTTATGAATGAAGTTAAAAATTCATTAGAAACTGGAGACAATGTTTATTTAAGAGGTTTCGGAAGTTTTATAGTGAAAACTAGAGCTGAAAAAACTGGAAGAAATATTTCCAAAAATACAACAATAAAAATTCCTGCACATAACATACCTGCATTCAAACCTGCAAAAGTTTTTGTTGAAGGAGTAAAGATCAATAACGAAGCAAAATAAAATATTAATTAATCATAAAATCGACAAGATATGCCAAGTGGTAAAAAAAGAAAGAGACATAAGGTAGCAACTCACAAACGTAAAAAAAGAGCGAGAGCTAACCGTCACAAAAAGAAAAAGTAGTTTTTAACTACTTTTTCCTTTTTAAAAGTTCATTGAAATTGAAAATTAGTCCTCAGTCCTCAAATTTAAGCATTCAGTATACTGATTACTTAAATTTGAGGACTGCTAGCTAGTTTTCCCCGGGTTCAATACCTGTTAAAATTATTGTTTAATCCATCCTTACAATTCAGTTATGAGTTATGAGTTATGAGTTATGAGTTGCAAAACTGAAAACTGAAAACCGAAAACTGAAAACTAAAAAGTTCGGATAAAAATTTACAACGTGAATAAAGAATTAATCATTCGATCTAGTTCTGATTTTGTAGATTTTGCCTTATTAAAAGATGGAAAACTAATTGAATTACACAAGGAAGAAGAAAAAAGCAACTTTCAAGTAGGTGATATTTTTATCGCCAAAATACGAAAACCAGTTGCAGGTCTTAATGCTGCTTTTGTAAATGTAGGCTTCGAAAAAGATGCTTTTTTACATTATCATGACTTAGGTCCAAATTTAGCTTCCCAACTGAAATTCATAAAACTTGTAAGCGCAGGTAAAATAAAAGATTTCTCCCTAAAAAACTTCCAGTTTGATAAAGAGATAGACAAAGACGGTATTATTACAGATGTAATAAATGCTAATCAATCTATCTTAGTACAAGTTGTAAAAGAACCAATATCTACCAAAGGTCCAAGAATAAGCGCTGAGCTTTCTCTTGCCGGAAGATTTATTGTTTTAGTTCCGTTTTCTGACCGTGTTTCTATTTCTCAAAAAATAGAAGACAAGAAAGAAAAAGACAGACTAAAAAAACTTGTACAATCTATCAAGCCAAAAGGATTTGGTGTTATTGTTCGTACAGTAGCAGAAGGCAAAAATACAGCCGAATTAGAAAAAGACATGCAGAACCTGCTTAGCAGATGGGATGCAATGTGTAAAAAATTACCGACCGCTCATCATCCGTCAAAAATTTTAGGAGAACTCAACAGAGCTTCCTCTATTTTAAGAGACGTTTTTAATGATACTTTCACTAGTATTCAAATTGATGATGAAGAGTTGTACAACCAAACGAAGGATTATTTGCAAGAAATTGCACCTTCAAAACAATCAATTGTTAAGTTTTATCAATCAAATGATACGCCCATTTTTGAGAAATACAACATAGAGAGACAAATCAAGACTTCATTCGGGAAAACAGTGTCCATGAGTAAAGGTGCTTACCTTATTATCGAACATACTGAAGCTTTGCACGTCATTGACGTAAACAGCGGAAACCGTTCTAATAAAGCATCTAACCAGGAAGATACTGCCATGGAAGTCAATATGATTGCAGCTGCTGAAATCGCTAGACAATTGCGTCTACGTGATATGGGTGGTATTATCGTAATTGATTTTATCGACTTGTCTAATCCTGAAAACCGTAAAATATTGTTCGACTTCTTGAGAGAAGAAATGAACGATGATAAAGCGAAACACAAGATCTTACCTCCTAGTAAATTTGGACTTGTCCAGATTACAAGACAAAGAGTAAGACCTGAAGTAAACATTAAAACTAGAGAAGAAGATCCAAACGATGTGAATGGCGAAATTGAAGCGCCAATTTTAATCATTGACCGAATCAATTCTGATTTAGAAGGAATATTAAAAACCAACAAAGACGTTGTACTTAACGTACATCCATTTGTGGCAGCATACCTTACAAAAGGTTTTCCATCATTACGTTCAAAATGGTTTTTTGAACATAAAAAGTGGGTAAAAATCATACCGCGTGACGCTTACACGTATTTAGAATATCATTTCTACGACAAAACGGGAAATGTTATAAAAGAATAAATCAGAAACTCCTCAAGAAATTGAGGAGTTTTTTTTCGCCTTTTTTTAAGCAAATAATTGTCTTTTTTAGGAGCTAATCCGGCTATACGCTACAATCTTTTTATCCTGAATTTAGTACAGAGTTCTGAACTAAATTCAGGATAAAAAGGATTTTCACTACTATCCGGGCTAAGGGATTTGTCTTATAACAACACTCATAGCTGAGCACTTACTGGATCTTTTGCAATAAATTTTTATAAATTAGCAAATGACAACACCCAAAACAAGAAACACCACATACAATGACAAATCTAAAAGAGCGACTGTTTGTGCAAAATAAAAGACTAGTCATCATCGTCATTACAACAGTAATTCTATTACTGATCCCTTTAATAGCGATGCAGTTTACGCCGGAAGTAAACTGGAATCTGGCTGATTTTGTCATAGCGGGAATACTACTCCTCGGCACAAGCCTCCTATGCGAATTTGTATTAAGAAAGATTTCCAAAACCAGTTACCGTATCGTCATCTGTTTAGTTTTGCTGATAATTCTAGCCCTCATTTGGACAGAACTTGCCGCTGGTATTTTCGACTCACCAATTAGCGGGACGTAGAAATTAGAATACCTATAGTCCTGTATAATAGCCACAAAATTTATAAAATATTTATTTGTTCCATTTAAAAAAACAAATAATATAGATGGTGTAGAGAGAAACATCGCTCTTATAAGTTATCAAAATGGAAACCAGTTTACCTAGCGACAAGAATACAATTTACCACACCAATCTTTTTCCTTAGACAAAGTTTAGCAAAAACCAAATCTACTTTACATATCTAAAGACTGCTTAGAGCATCATTTACATCACCGTTTATTTACTATATTAGCCGACTGACCGCACGACAAAACCCAATACAAGGTTACCTAGAGTATCTCGTACTAAAGTTATTTTGTTGCTCCAGATAAAAATCAATACCATGAACTATTTTGTGTTTTTTCTAGGAGTCATACTTCTTCTTGTTACCGCCACTGATTTAATCAATACGTCCCTATCTGTTCGTGGAGCAGGTTTTATCTCAAAACGATTATCTAAATTTATCTGGAGTATCCTGCTAGTCATTAATAAAAAAATGGGACGCAGAAAAGTACTAGAAATTGGCGGAGCCGTCATTTTGGTTTCCATTTTGATTAACTGGCTGCTACTAATATGGATTTCTGCAAGCCTATTGTTCATCAGTCAACCCGATTCTCTGATGAATGTCGAGACCAACACTTCCACGACCGTAGTAAATAAAATATTTTTCACTGGTTATACTTTATCCACTTTGGGATTAGGAGACATAGAACCCGAAGGAAACTTCTGGGATATTCTTACCGCTATACTTTCATTTACCGGACTGATACTAATTTCAATCGCTATTACTTATTTAATTCCAGTCGTTTCAGCTGAAATAACAAAAAGAAAAATAAGTGTATATATCAATACGCTTGGCGGTTCTGTAGAAGAAATACTTTTGAATCATTGGAACGGAAAAGATTTTAAAGAATTAGAACAACCTTTTATCACCCTGATTGATTCTATCATTTTACACGCCCAAAATCATAAAGCATACTCTGTCTTGCACTTTTTTCACTCCTCAGACAAGAAAGAAGCCTTTGTCCTCAATATCACCAACCTCGATGAGGCGCTTACTGTTCTGCTCCACAGCATTCCTGTAGAGCAACGGCCTTCTTTCAATGTACTTATCAGATTGAGAAAAGCTATTTCTAGCTACCTGGTAACGCTACCGGCCACTTTTATAACTCCTGGAAAAAAAACGCCTCCTATATTAATTCTTACGGCCCTTGAAAATAAGGGAATAAAAATAATATCTGGTGACATGGTAGATTTAGAATATGAAAAACTAAGAACGAGACGCCGATTATTATTGTCTCTCCTTAAAGATGACGGATGGGAATGGACTGACCTTAATTGTGGAAGTTACAATCATGAAATAATAATGAATACAAACAATTAAACTGATTGGATAAATTCACTTCCTTTTCGTAGCAAAAAACCGCTTCATCAAGTCTGAAGCTTCCTCTGCTAAAACACCTCGTTTTACGACAGTTTTTGGATGGAGTTGCGTACCCATTTTTAAAAAACCGCGACTTTCATCGCTTGCCCCAAAAACAATTTTAGAAATCTGACTCCAATACAAAGCACCGGCGCACATCTGGCAAGGTTCCAGTGTAACATACATCGTGCAATCCTTTAAATATTTACCTCCAAGATAATTTGCCGCTGCGGTAATTGCCTGCATTTCAGCATGAGCAGTGACATCGTTTAGCAATTCGGTTAAATTATGACTTCGCGCGATAACAACATTGTTAACGACAACAATGGCACCTACAGGAATTTCGCCTTTATCGAAAGCTATTTCAGCTTCCTGTAAAGCTTTCTTCATGAAGTACTCGTCAGTGAAAGGGTTTATCATAGTATCGACCGCGAATTCGCAAATTTTAAAATCTCTGTGAATCTTCGCTTTTTTTGTGAATCTTTGTAAAACAAGTTATTTTATCGAATGTAAAAATACAAATTCAAATCGTACATTTGCTTTATGCCAGACAATTTACTTTTAAACATTGATTCTCCCTATGATTTGCGCCAACTCGACGAAGCTCAACTTCCACAGCTAGCCCAAGAATTACGTAATTTTATCATCGATGTTGTTTCTGTAAAAGAAGGGCATCTTGGCGCTAGTTTAGGCGTGATGGAACTCACGATCGCCTTGCACTATGTGTTTAACACACCCGATGATTTATTGATTTGGGACGTGGGGCATCAGGCATACGGACATAAAATACTGACCGGAAGAAGGGATAGTTTTCATACCAACAGACAATTGGGCGGGATATCCGGTTTCCCAAAAAGAAGCGAGAGTATTTACGACGCTTTTGGCGTAGGCCACTCCTCCACTTCTATTTCTGCTGCTTTAGGAATGGCAATTGCCTCTAAGCTAAAAGGAGACGTCGACAAACAGCACATCGCGGTGATAGGAGATGCTTCTATAGCTTCTGGGATGGCTTTTGAGGGATTAAATCATGCCGGAGTTACTGATGCAAACTTATTGGTAATCTTAAACGACAACGCTATCGGAATTGATCCGAGTGTAGGTGCCCTGAAAAATTACCTAACTGCAGTGAAAAACGGAAAAAATCCGAGACAAAACAATATGATCAAATCCTTAAATATCGACTACTCTGGTCCTATTGACGGACATGATATTTTTGCCGTAATTAAAGAACTGAAACGTTTACAAAAAATAAAAGGACCTAAATTCCTTCATGTGATTACCACAAAAGGTAAAGGATTAAAACAAGCCGAAGAAGATCAGGTAAAATACCATGCCCCTGGAAAATTTGATGCTAAATCTGGAGAAATCCATAAAAAACAAGAAGAAAACCTTCCTCCAAAATACCAAGATGTTTTTGGTTTAACGCTATTGGATCTAGCGCGCAAAAATGAAAAAATAATAGGAATCACACCCGCTATGCCCTCAGGAAGTTCCTTGAAGTTCATGATGGACGCTTTACCGGAGCGCGCCTTTGACGTGGGGATTGCCGAGCAGCACGCCGTTACCCTTTCTGCCGGAATGGCAACGCAGGGAATGGTGGTTTTTTGCAACATCTACTCCACTTTTTTACAAAGGGCCTACGACCAAGTGATTCACGACGTCGCCCTACAAAACCTACCTGTTATTTTTTGCTTGGATAGAGCAGGACTCGTAGGAGAAGACGGAGCAACCCATCACGGCGTTTTTGATTTGGCTTATTTGCGTTGTATTCCCAATATGATCGTCTACTCTCCACTGAACGAAATTGGACTACAAAACATACTGTATACTGCCCAATTAGGTTTAGACCACCCTATAGCAATACGTTACCCTCGTGGTCGTGGCGTCCTCGCAGACTGGCAATCCAAAAGCTTCGGTAACTATGAAAAAATTGAAATCGGGAGTGCTAATTGCTTAAAACACGGAACTGAAACTGCAGTCTTATCGAATGGCCCGATAGGCAAGAATGTAACTATGGCATTAGCCAATTTAAACAATCCAGCAACTATTGCTCATTACGATTTTGCATTCGTAAAACCATTGGATGAAAAAGAATTACATACTATTTTAAAAACCTTTGAAAAGATTATAACAATCGAAGACGGCGTTATAAAAGGGGGCTTTGGAAGTGCAATTCTAGAATTTGCAGCTAAAAATAAGTATACTTCAAAAATACAATTGCTGGGAATTCCTGACGAATTCGTAGAACACGGAACTGTACTAGAACTACAACAATATTACAATATTGACGTTAAAAGTTTAGAAATAGTTTTTTCAATTGATTGAAAATAATTATTTTGCGCCCCTAAACACCATCAGCTTATAATGAAATTACTGTCTTCGTCCCTCCTATTTTTCACATTGCTATTATCTGTAAATATGTTTTCTCAGAAAATTATTACTTCTATAGATAGCCCTAAAAAAGTCGAGATAGATACTCTTTCTCACTGGGTAAATAAAAACCGAATTGGATTTGACATTTCTGAAATTGCCTTTGTCAATTGGAATGCCGGTGGAACTAGCTCCATTTCAGGATTACTAAAAGGGAAATTTAATCGCGTATATACCAAAGACAATTACAACTGGACTAATGAATTGATTGTACGTTATGGCCTGAACAAACAAGATGGAATTGAATTGCGAAAAACAGAAGATGTACTGCAGTTAAGTTCTGCTTTAGGATATCGCAAGGACACATTATCGAACTGGTTCCATACTGCAAAATTCAATTTCGCTACCCAATTCACAGATGGATATGCGTATCCAAATAAGGATATTTCAGTATCCAGACCATTTGCACCCGCTTATATATTCTTGGGACTTGGAGCGGAATATGCTTCAAAAGACAAACACGAATTGCTTTACCTATCTCCTTTTACTTCCAAAATAACAATGGTATTAGACCAGAGGTTAGCTAATCAGGGTGCTTTTGGTGTTAAAAAAGCACTATATGATTTAGATGGAAATCTAATTGCTGAAGGAGAAAAATCAAAAGTGGAACTTGGTTTTCTATTAACTGGATTTTATAAAAAAGAAATATTCAAAAACATCACTGTTGAAAACAGACTTAGTTTGTACTCTGATTATATAAATAAATTTGGCAACATTGATGTCGATTATGACCTGACTTTAGAGTTAGTGGTAAATGAATATGTCAAAACAAACATTGGAGTTCATGTTATCTATGATGATGATATTAAAGCCAAAGAGGAAGTCAATGGCAAGCAAGTCACAGTAGGACCAAAAACACAATTAAAACAAGTTCTAGGAGTGGGAATTGTCTATAACTTTTAAAAAAAGTCGGTTTGTATTTCATACAAACCGACTTTTTTTAAATAATTAAATTTAATTTAAAATGAGCTTTTCAACATAATTTAAAGAATCTCCACTGATTTTCAAAATATAAATCCCCGCTTTAAGACGACTTAAATCAATACTCTTTTGACTATTAAACTCTTCGTTTTTAGCGTTGAAAACTTCCCTTCCAGTGATATCTATTACTTGAATATCTACTTTACCAAAGTATTTACTTATCCGAACATTTATTTGCCCATTAGATGGGTTTGGAAAAACTGTCATCACATCATCACTATCAAAATCATTGACTCCTAAAACGCAATTAGACCCTGCAACTGGCATAGTGAAATCTTCCACTTGATCATCCCCTACATTTCCATGACCAGCAGAAGCCTTCGCCCCTAAACCTCTCGCAGCAAACACTTCCCAAATCATACAATAATCCTTACCGCCTGTAATTGCCTGATCAGCTGCTATAATTGCGTCACGGGCACTTACGAAAGTTGGACTACATGGCTGTAATTTTATACCATCAAGAACAATTCGCATTAATTTATTGTTTCCTCCAATACCCGAATATTTATTATCATCATATCCATATTTATTGATATACGCCCATGTTAAATCCCATAAAACAGTAGTCCATACCGAACCTGTACCGTGAATTTCTGTCTGTATCACCCCATCTTTATCCGTATATTGGTAGTTATTGGTATTAGCATACGTCATTGGGTTTATAGTTCTATCTGTAGAATACGGATAGTTTCTTATACCTACACCATCGATAGCTTGATTTGAAACAAACGTTCCAATACCCTTTTTAGCCTTACCTGAATCACCTGCCTTAATTTGCAACATCAGAGCGAACCAGTCAGACCAACCTTCTCCCATTTGATCGGTATTGTCTAAACAACTGGAGTTACTTGCCCCTCCAGATAATCGTATTGAAATACCATGCCCATATTCATGTGCAATAATTCCATTATCGAAATCCCCGTCTGTATTTATAAATGAAGATTGCGGTAATTGTAATTTAACATTAACGGCTTGTGTTTTCATTTCGTCAATAATTTTTTCCCCAATTACCCTTGTCATACTGACAACAGGAATAGTGATTGTCGCATCCGCGCCAGACATCCCGATAGTTCCTTCCACATTATTCACAATAATTAATGCTACAGCACCTGCATCTTGCGCTGCTTTTGATTTAGCAACAAAAGTACAAGTACCTCTTCTCAAAATAACAATTTTACCATTCATGTCAGCCGCATTTACAGGGGCTGCGCAACCGTCAGACTGTCCTGTAGCATCAAGATAAAGCACTAAATCTGATTGTATAAAAGCAGGAACTATTGGCAATCCCACATGACCTGGGTCAAATGAATTTTGTCTCGCAGGGTAATCGCCGGCAATAGAGCTCGGAGAATTTATTATAACAGGTCTGTTTTCAGCAGAATAATCCCATAAAAACATTTGCATTCTTGGTTTTGCTCCATCAACTGGCGCATAGAAATTTGCGTTATTTACGCTTTGAGGCGTAGCTTTAGACCCATCTTGAGCATCAGAATAAACAAAATCTGTAGCTTTTCCGCCTTTTCCATAATTATTTTGTTGAAAGTTCCCGCTCGTCTCATCAAAACCATATTGATACCAAATGTCATGCATGACGTTATTCATATAGAATAAATTTGTATTTGCCGCATCGATATAGCTTGATGCATCAACATTTACACCTCCATAAGGAAAGTCAAATAGTAAAGATGCTCCTCCGTCAGGACTAGATCCGCTATTAAAATTCTCTCCGCCAAAATCAGCCTTTGTCCATACGTTATTTCCTCTTGTATAAGTATATTCTGCACCCGCAACACCATTAACGTCATGCCAACCGTAAGGAGAAGCCACACCATCTGCAGGATTTGAGATTAATTGTCTAGTACTATGATTTGGACTTTCATGATTAAAAGGAATTACGCGGTAGGAGCCCGCCAATAGAGTCGATGAAGCAGCTGAAAATAATTGTTTGTACGAATTATCAAAAAAATCAGTTGACACAGCTGTCTTTTCACCTATTACAGAATTACTATCTTGCTGATCAAATTTACAAGAAATAATAAAATCCTTTTTCTCCAACATTTTCCCACTTACCGCGTCAATTCTCACACTCCAAACATGATCGTGCGAGGGTGTTTCAATTGTGAAGTCCCAAGCCAATATCAATTCATTTTCATTAGAAATGTGATAAACTAAATTAGCAGAAACAGGCTCCTCGCTACCAAAACCATTGCTGATTTTAAATTTATGTTGTTCAATGGTTTCTATAATAGTGAAGGGAACTGAGGCGGTAATACCTAATAAAGCATAAGCCTTAACTAAGGCGTTTGTTACTGAAAGAGATGGTTTTGTTGTATTTACTTTTCGAGATAAATTAGCGACAAATCGTTTTTGCGCACTAATTACCTGACCTTCTTTAATAGAGAAATTAGAGATCGCTCTATAAATTTCAATTCCATTATATCTTTGAACTACATAACAATTATTAATCGCTGTAGTTGTAGCGCTCCCTTCGCTTTGGATTACCCAATCCTGAACGTCCATTTTAGAGAGCCCAATTTTAGCACTATTCGTGTTTAAATATCTTTGAATAACTTCCTTATTTGATTGAGAATAAGAGATAAAGGAGATCAATAAAAAAGTTAGGAAAGTAATTTTTTTCATAAGCTGCGGTTTGTTTGTTTTTTTATTAGTGCAGCAAACTTAATTATTAATATCTGATTTAACAATTAAGAGTTGATATGTTTGATTTTTAACGTCAAAACTCATTAATCCTTCTTCTTTCCATTTATCGTTTCAAATAACTCCAAAGCATTTCCGTCCGTAAGCAACGAAACGAAATGACAGATATGAAGCAATCTTTCATACAGGTCCGCTTTTTCGAAATGGTGCTTCTCCGGTAGTAATTTTAATATTAATGCATCATAATTGGATGCATTTCCATTGAACTTGTTATCGTACGCCGTGATGAATTTATCCAATAACGTTTGTATAATTTGGTAACCCACAATCTCTTTCTCGATAACTTCCCTACTCTGATAAATATTGTTCACACTAATACTGATGATATCATCCATCTGTGCTTTATACTTGCTTTTATCAGTTAATGCAAAAGGGAATTTTCCGTTTAAAATTGCCTCTTCATTGTCGATGAAAACTTTTACTGCGTCATTAATCAAACTACCAATTGCCAAAGCACGCAAATAACTGATGCGATCTTCCTTAGTAGTAAGTGTTTTATATTTAGAAGTATCAATACTATCTTTCACCAATTTAATCAAGTATTCCAAAGCAAAATCTTCGGAGACTAATCCAAGGTTGATTCCATCTTCAAAATCAATAATAGTATAACAAATATCATCTGCTGCTTCTACTAAATAAGCAAGTGGATGTCTTTCAAATCCAATATCGTCTCCAGTTTTATTTGGGATTAATCCCATATCTTTTGCAGCTTCTTCAAAGAACTTTTTGTCCGTTTGAAAGAAACCGTACTTTTTATCAGCTATGTTTTTGGTTGGTTTCTTAGGCAAACTTTCTTTTGGGTATTTCATGAAAGCACCCAGCGTAGCATACGAAATTCGAAGACCTCCCTCGATTCCGGGACGACTTGCAGTCAATACAGCAAAACCATTTGCATTCCCTTCAAAATCGATTAAATCCTGCCATTGTTTTTTAGACAATTTGTCCTGGTATTTTTTTCCGTTTCCAATGGAAAAATACTCTCCAATAGCTTTCTCACCAGAATGTCCGAAAGGCGGATTCCCTATGTCGTGCGCCAAAGATGCCGCAGCAACAATAGCCCCAAAATCATTCATATGAAAACCATGAGCTTCTTTTAAATGCGGATATTTCTCAATTATTTTCTTTCCAACTAATCGTCCCAAAGAACGACCAACCACAGAAACCTCTAAACTATGCGTCAAACGCGTATGCACAAAGTCAGTTTTTGAAAGCGGAATCACCTGTGTTTTATCTTGTAGACTTCTAAAAGCAGCCGAAAAAATAATACGATCATAATCTACTTCAAATCCTAAACGGGTATCATCTTGTTCAATACGTAATCGTTTACTTGTGTCGCCTTGGCGTTTTAGTGATAAAAGTTGTTCCCAGTTCATACTGTATTTTTCGAATTTGAATAATTGGATTATTTTTCAAAGATAAAGAAATAGCGATAACATAAAATAGCTTTCGGTTGATTTCTCAAACGACACAAGAAAACAAATTTATATCAAAACAGCATTTTCTTTTACGTCTTGACAGCACTTTCATTTAGGAGCGTAAATCACATAACGGCTTTATTTGCCCCGCCAAATGCTGTATAAATACGTTTTTGATTTGTAATTTTATCACTTCAGGAATGGAGACACAACTCCAAGAAGAGTGTTTAGAAAAACTAAAACTACAATTACAGACCATTTTGCGTCAGGAATCGGTATATTTTGCGTCTTATCACAGAGCCGTTTGGATAAAAAAAGACAAAAAATTTCAAATAAAAAACAATTATGCTGTATACAGGTCAACTCAATGAATTCATACGATTAGCCGAAATTGACGCTACAAATTGTGATTTACTAAAAGAAAAAATCACTGATGGCTTGAGTGTCATTTGGTCTCTGGACGAATTAAAGATTAAAGTTGACGGAAGCGAACATGTTTTTCCAGCAAATTCGGTTTTGTTTTTAACTGAGTACCATAAAGTGGAAGTTTTAAGCGTAAACAGTGCGCGATTAATTCGGTTCAATAGAGCGTTTTACTGCATTGCGGATCATGATAGCGAAGTGGGTTGTAAAGGAATTTTGTTTTTTGGTGCCTCCCAATTCCCAAAAATTGCTATTCCAGATGCCGAGTTAGAAAAATTTGAAATCCTTTGGAAAATGTTTGCCATCGAAATGGTTTCTAAAGACGATTTGCAAAACGACATGTTGCAAATGATGCTGAAACGCCTGCTCATATTATGCACTCGCGTGTACAAAGAGCAAACGGAGTTAACAACATTCGACAAAAAGCAATTGGATATAGTACGCGAATACAACTACTTAGTCGAAAGCAATTTTAAAACCAAGCACCAAGTTGCGGACTACGCCGAAATGCTGAATAAAAGTCCGAAGACGTTATCAAATTTATTCAAAAAATACAACGAAAAATCGCCTTTACAAATTATTCAAGACCGCACTATCCTTGAAGCACGCCGATTGTTACGCTATTCCGACAAAAGCATCAAAGAAATCGCTTACGAAATAGGCTACGAAGACATCCAGTCTTTCAGTCGGTTTTTCAAGAAAGCAGAAGGCGTTTCCCCATCTGATTTTAAAAAAATAGTTTAATTCCTTTTTTCAGGAGCTAATCCAGCTATCCACTATATCTTTTATGCTGAACCCCAGCATAAAAGGATGCCGCTCCTATCTGGGCTAGGGCGTTTTGAGTAGCAAGTCATTCTTATTTTATAATAGAACACGACTACACAAAGAATCTCCACTACTGTTTGTCACGCTGAAAGCGTCTCAGCAAAGTAGCTCTGCAAACTGTCACAATTACCGTTTGTCACTCTGAAAGTGGCTCAGCAATCTTGAGACGCTTTCAATGTGACAAACTTTGAGAAGTAGTGAACGAAAAAACAGAACATTGTTAATAGCAAACTAACTTTATAATAGAACACGACTACGCAAAGAATCACTAACACCGTTTAAACCCTCAATTTAGTGGGATTGCTTCGTTCCTCGCAATGACCTATTGCGAACGTTACTTGGCAAACAATCATCACTACTATCTAATTCCTTCGTTTAGTGAGATTGCTTCGTTCCTAGCAATGACTCCTATTGAGAATAAAACGTCATTGACTAGCCCTGATTGAAGTGGAAATCCTTTTTATTTTTTCTTTAAAAATAAAAAGATTGCAGCGCAAAGCGGGACGGATTTTCTTAAAAATATGCTGTTTTCTGCTCCTAAAACTAAAAAAACACGCTTTTTTGGCTAAAAAAGGGCTAGAAAGGAAGAATGAACAACTCCTCGGGAAATGTGGTCTAACTTCAAGCCTTCCTTTCGTCGCACCTTTGTATCATCAAACTGAAACAACAGGAATTATGCAAACAATACAAACAATCATAGCAAGCTTTAGAAACATTTTAGGGCTGAAAACTATAAAAAACACTCCGCAATTAATTGCAATTAATCAAGAAAGTTTTTGTCAGAATATGGCAATCACCGATTACTACTGTAACGAAAGCAACTTATTTATATAATTATTAATTCAAACAAAAAATAAAAAACATGTCAAATTTCAACGTACCAACAAGAGAAGAAGTATCAGCAAACAATCAAGCAATCTTTGATAACCTAGAAAAAGGACTAGGATTTGTTCCTAATTTATATGCTTATTTCGCAAAAAGCGAAACAGCTTTAGGAGATTACTTAGCTCTTCAAAATAGAAAAAGCAGCTTGAAAGCCAAGGAGAGAGAAGTGGTGAATTTGATCACTAGCCAAATAAATGGTTGTCTATATTGCCAGTCGGCACATACTGTTTTAGGAAAAATGAATGGTTTTACTGATGACCAAGTAATTGAATTACGAAAAGGATCAGCCACTTTTGACACGAAGCTAGATGCTTTAGTAAAATTTACAGCATCAGTTGTTGAACACAGAGGAAAAGCAACTCCAGCATCTAAAACTGCATTTTTTGAAGCAGGATACACTGAGGTTAATATGATTGATGTTGTCGTGGTTGTAGGTGATAAAATCATTAGTAATTACATTCACAATCTAGCTGATTTTGCAATTGATTTCCCTCTTGCTCCGGCACTATAATTTTTAATTAATTCTTAAAAACAACTAAGATGATACAACATTTAGACAAATCAAATTTTGATTCCACAATAAACAACAATGACGTGGTGCTAGTAGATTTTTTCGCAGACTGGTGCGGGCCTTGTAAAGCTTTGCATCCTGCACTTGAGGAATTAGCTACTGATTTTGACGGTAAAGCGGTGATTTCAAAAATTAATGTAGACAAAAACCCAGAGCTTGCAGCACAATTTAAAGTACGCAGCATTCCTGCTATTTTCTACTTTAAAAATGGAGAAATTGTAGGAACTCAAAACGGAGTTCAAAGCAAATCAGTGATGACAAGTCATTTAAAAAACATTATAAAAGGGTAATATCATGGGAAAGAAAATAAACATAAAAAACCTACCTACAGGATACCAATCTTTAATTACAAACGGTAGACATGCCATTGTGGGTGACGAGCCTATGGCAAGCAAAGGAACTGACTTAGGGTTTTCTCCTGAAGATTTAATCTTGTCAAGTATCGCGATGTGCAAAGTGGCAACAGTGCGCTACATTGCTAGAAAAAATAATTGGACAATTGGTGAAGTCGATGGCGAGTTTGAACTTAATGTAAAACGTGGCGAAGGCGGCAAACTTTCTACTCATGTTACGGCCAAAATAAAGATTGAAGGCGACTTAACTGCAGAGCAAAAAACCGAATTACTAAAACAAGCCGATGCGTGTTATGTACACCGCATGATTGAAGGTGAGTGGAATATTGAAAGTGCACAGGAATTAATAATAACCGAAGCGGTCACCGCTTAACATAGTATCAAGTACAACGATTACAAATAATCTAAATTAAAACAAATGAAAAATTTAAAATCAGCATTACTAGTAGCATTCATTACTTTATTTTCAAACGGAATTTTTGCGCAAGTAGACGCCATTGACAAATCAGGTTTAGCCATTGGAGGATATGACGTCGTGGCTTACCACAAAGACAATAAAGCGATGAAAGGATCTGCTGTAAACACAGCCAAAATTGAAGCAACAACGTATTATTTTGCATCTAAAGAAAACGCAAAAGCTTTTAAAGCAAATCCTAAAAAATACCTGCCTGAAGTTAACGGATATTGCGCTTGGGGTGTAGCCGAAAAAGATTCTAAATTTTCTATCAATCCTGAAACTTTTAAAATTGTAGATAATAAATTATATTTATTTTTTAACGGAGACTTCAACGGAACGCAAGTAAACACGCTAGACATCTGGAATAAAGAGGAACCTAAATATCTGAAAGCTATTGATGAAAAATGGGCTTCAATTAAATAATACCACGATTATATACCACCACAAAAATTGAACACAAAGGGTTTGGCGTTACTACGCTAAGCCCTTTGTTGTATGCGAACAAATCAGACAATATTTGCTAAAAACGGTCTTATTTTAGTACTTTTGAGAAGCTTTTTTAAACAAAACAATTCAAAATAATGAAAAAATTTCTCAAAATAACTGCTGTTATAATTCTGATCCTCGTTGTCTCGCTTGTAGGTTTTTTATACTTCTCGAGTAAACCACTTCCAGAAGGAGAAAAAGGAATAGAAGCCGAAGCACTTACAGATAAAATTCAGGACGCTATTAATCAAAAAGCTTGGGATTCTACCGCTGCAGTTGCTTTTACATTTAGAGGAAATCACCATTATCTTTGGGACAAAAAACACAATTTGGTCCAAGTGGAATGGGATGATACAAAAGTTATTTACAACAACCAAACTCTAGAAGGGCTTGCTTATAAAAACGATAAAAAACTGACCGACACGGATAAAACGGACGCTATAAAAAAAGCTAATGATTACTTTAATAATGATTCTTTCTGGCTTATTGCTCCCTTTAAATTGCGTGACGCTGGAACTGCCAGAAGTATCGTGATGCAGGATAATCAAGAAGCATTAATGATTACCTACGCTTCTGGTGGTAGTACACCTGGAGATTCTTATGTATGGTTAGTAGATGAAAATTATGTCCCTAAAGCATGGAGAATGTGGGTTAGTATCATTCCTGTGGGCGGACTAGAAACCAGTTGGGAAGATTGGAAAACATTTCAAAACAATCTAAAAATTGCCACAAATCATAAAGGACTAATTGATTTAAAACTAGAAAACGTTAAAGCAGGACAATCAATAGAAGAGATTAATGATGGTATAAATCCGTTTACTGAACTATAATTTTTAAAATAACTTGTTATTTTAAAATCAAAAAGGAGACACATATTGTCTCCTTTTTTTATTCCTTTTCTTACCTAGAATCTAAAAATTTAAAGCAGTGCTGTGCTTGATTTCACCCATCACAAAAATGGTCTGCGTATTCCCGATGTTTTCAATTGTAGACAATTTATTCATTACAAAGTCTTGATAACTTGCCATATCTTTGACTAATATTTTTAACATAAAATCATAGTCACCTGCAATATTATAGGATTCTATAATCTCAGGAAGCGCTACAATATCTTTCACAAAATTGCTCCCTACATTGCGAGCGTGCTCTTTTAATCGCACGTTGCAAAAAACAATCATTCCTAGATTCATTTTTTCTTTATCTAAAAGAGCAACATATTTCATTATATAACCTTCTCGTTCTAGTCTTTTTATACGTTCATAAACTGGAGTTGCAGTCAAAAACAACTTACTCGCCAAGTCTTTTATATTAATATGAGCGTCTTCTTGAAGGTGTTTTAGAATTTGTAAATCGGTTGAATCTAGATTTTCCATAGGATAAATTACTGTTGAAACTATTATTATTAATGCTCTGCAAAACAAAATTCTGCAGTATCGTATAAATGTAGTTGTTATTACTTAACTAATGCACAAATTAAAGTATTTAATACTAAGCTAATACCTTTGTTTAGAAATAAACACTAAGAAAAATGAAAACAAACAATTTAGGTTATCCACGAATAAGCAGCAACAGAGAACTAAAAAAAGCGAGTGAATTATACTGGTTAGGTAAAATTACAGCCGACGAACTTTTAGCAACTGGAAAAAATATTCGTAAAGAAAACTGGGAACTACAACACAACGCTGGAATCGATTTAATTCCCTCAAATGACTTCTCTTTTTACGATCAAGTCCTTGATTTATCTTTAACACTTGGCGTTATTCCCGAGCAATATAAAGCTTTCGCAAAAGAGAATTCGGTTCTCGATTTGTATTTTGCCATGGCCAGAGGCGCTCAAAAAGAAGGACAAGATGTTGTTGCCATGGAAATGACCAAATGGTTTGATACAAACTACCATTATATCGTTCCCGAATTCACAAAAGACCAAGAATTTAGATTGTTTTCAGAAAAAATTATTGATGAATACAAAGAAGCAAAAACTGCTGGATACGAAACAAAACCCGTTATTATTGGGCCTGTGTCTTACTTACTTTTAGGAAAAGAAAAGCAAGAAGGTTTTCATAGAATTGACCTTATCAATAAACTGCTTCCTGTTTATTTTGATATTTTACAAAAACTACAAGACGAAAAAGCAACTTATATTCAGTTTGACGAACCGTTTTTAGCATTGAATCTTTCTGATATTGAAAGAGCAGCTTTGGTTTATACTTATACTAAAATCAACGAAAAATTCCCTAATATCAAGATCATTCTAGCCAACTATTTTGATTGCTTTGGTGAAAATTTGGCGACAGCCTTATCATTGCCCGTACATGCTTTTCACTTGGATTTAGTGCGTTGTCCTTTGCAATTAGGTGATATTTTACAATCTAATTTATTAGTTAAAAACACCATACTTTCTTTAGGAGTTATTGACGGAAGAAATATCTGGAAAAATGATTTCAAAAACTCATTAACACTTATTCAACAAGCAGTTGATGCAGTGGGAGCTGACCGTATATGGATTGCACCATCATGTTCTTTAATTCATTCACCTTGCGATTTAGATTTAGAAACAAATGACGCCACGCTAACTCCTGAAATTAAACAATGGTTGGCTTTTGCCAAACAAAAAGTAGAAGAAGTTGTCGTACTTCGTAATCTTGCTTCGAATGAAATCACCGAAGATGATCAAGCACATTATGAAGAAAACACCCTTGCTAATACCAACAGAAAAAAAGCAACCATCATTCATAATGATGCTGTAAAAAATAGAGTTGCTTCAATTGTCGAAAAACATTCTAAGAGAAACAGTCCGTTCCCAGTTCGACGTCAACAGCAAATAGCTGCGTTGCAATTGCCTTTATTCCCTACAACTACTATTGGTTCTTTTCCACAGACACCTGAAGTTCGTAGCTGGAGAGCTAAGCTTAAAAAAGGAGAGTTATCTCCCACAGAATACAATGCTTTATTACAGAAAGAAACGGAAGAAACAATTCGTTTTCAAGAAGAATCTGGTATTGATGTTTTAGTTCATGGTGAGTTTGAACGCAATGACATGGTAGAATATTTTGGAGAACAATTAGAAGGATTTGCATTTACAAAAAATGGTTGGGTACAAAGTTACGGTAGCCGCTGTGTGAAACCACCCGTTATTTATGGTGATGTGTCAAGACCCAATCCAATGACCGTAAAATGGGCGCAATTTGCACAATCATTGACTCCAAAATGGGTTAAAGGAATGCTTACTGGACCGGTAACTATCTTACAATGGTCGTTTGTTCGTAATGACCAACCGAGATCTGTAACCTGTACGCAAATCGCATTAGCGATTCGTGATGAAGTAGTAGATCTTGAAAAAGCAGGAATTAAAATCATACAAATTGACGAACCTGCTATTAGAGAAGGATTACCCTTAAGAAAAGAAGAGTGGGCTGCTTACTTAGATTGGGCGATTAAAGCGTTTAGAATATCAGCTAGTGGAGTGAGTGATGACACACAGATTCACACACACATGTGTTACAGCGAATTTAATGATATCATTCAAAATATTGCTGATATGGATGCCGATGTAATTACTATTGAATGTTCACGTTCCCAAATGGAATTGCTAGATGCTTTTGCTGATTTCAAATATCCGAACGAGATAGGGCCTGGAGTTTATGACATTCACTCACCACGCGTTCCCTCAAGTCAAGAAATGGTTGATTTATTAGAAAAAGCTGCGGCGGTAATCCCGATAGATCAATTGTGGGTAAATCCTGATTGCGGTTTAAAAACGCGCCATTGGGATGAAACTAAAAAAGCGTTGGTAGAAATGGTTAAAGCCGCCAAACAAATGCGCGTTGCTGTTAATACTACAGCAACAGTATAATTCAACACCTTAAAAAAACCCTAGCACCTTATACGTACTAGGGTTTTTTATTATTCTGCTTTTCCAAATTCTTCTGGATTATTAAAAAACCGTATGCTTTTAGCGAGGCCACTGAAAAACATCATGTATTTGATTAGTGTCATTTTTAGAGACTTAAAAAAAACGCTTATAACTGGATTTTAAAGATCCGTTATAAGCGTTTTAATTTTCAGAACTGTTTTTTATTATAGGCTGTGCAAGTCTGTTTTTGACTCATACAATTCCATTTTGTTCATTATGTAGTTAAAATTGTATTTCCTATATTAATTTGAGTATTCTTTTTAAGTTTACTGTAAAAATAGCCATCGCTCCTTGCATTTGCATATTGTTAATACCGTATGATATTGCTCTGTCATAACCGTGTACGTTTTTCAACTCACTATTCTTGGCTTCAATTTTGTATCGATGCTTTGCTTTTTCTTTGTAATATTCTGTTTCCTGAAAAGCCATTTGGTCTTGGTGTACTTCTGATTTTATGGACACCGAATAGGTTTTTGTTTTAGCTCCCTCTTTGTAACATCCATTTTTTAAAGGACAAGTTTTGCATTTTTTAACATCAAAATAATAAGTGTCAACTTGATTTGCCCCGACATCTTTGGTTCCACCTCGTGCTTTTCGTATTGCCAAATGTCCTGCTGGACAAATAAACCTGTCGGCATCTTTGTTGTAATCAAATTTATCTTCGTCTTTTCTAAATCCTTGTGTTATCGATGGATTTAGTCTGGCTACTACTTTGATATTCTGTCCGTTTGTAATTTTAAGGTTTTCTTTTCCAGAATAAGCCGCGTCTCCAATAATGGTGTCTACCTCAATCCCATTTTCCTGACTCATTTCTAAAAGTTTAGGTAATTCTGGCCCATCTCCTTTTTCTCCCGATGTAACTACAGCCGCTGTAATAATGCGCTCTTCGGTCATAGCCAAATGCGTCTTGTATCCGAAGAAGAAACTATCAGCAGACTTATGACCTGTTTTAGCGTCGGTATCTTTTGATAAAGTAAAGTTTTCTTGAGTATCTTCGACGGTTTCTTTTAGCAGGTTTAATTTTTCTTTCACAGCAGGTATTGAACTTATAGACGGCTCGTTTTCTATACGTTCTTCTAATTCCTTGCAATAAGCCAGCTCCTTTTCTAAATCATTGTCGGTATTCTTTTGGGGCATACGTCCTTTAAATTGGTCGTCAAAAGTATATACTGTTTTTCGAAGTAACTTTGAACGCTCTCTCAATACTTCTATGGCTGAAAATGGATTGGATCTTGACAAAGTATTTGTGGCATCGACTATAATAGACTTGGAACGGATGATGCCTTTTTCAACGGCTATGGTTACCGTCTTGTTTATCAATAAGTTTAATAAGTCGGTGTCCTTTAAACGTAGTTTTCTAAATTTTGTCAAAGAACTAGAATTGATAACATCGTCCTCTGGGTTCATTTCTAAAAAATACTTAAAGGACATGTCATAACGAGAACGCTCCACTACATCAACATCGGAAATGGTATAAATTGTTTTAAGTAATAGATATTTAAACATACGGACAGGACTTTCTGCCATACGTCCATTATTTGTGCAGTATTTAATTACCAACTCATCGTAGATAAATGAAAAATCTATCAACTCGTTAATTTTCCTAAGAAGATTATCCTTAGGAATTATTAAATCATATAACGAAGAATGCTCACTGAACTGTATTGTTTGCTGCTGTACTAACATCTAAAAACATTATAATTACAGTTAAATATATGAAAAAAGGAGCAGGAAAACTTCGTTTTCTGCTCCTTTTAATTAACAATTTATTCGTAAAAAGACTTTTTCAGTGGCCTCGCTTTTAGCCAGCCTCTTTTTTTTAACTACATAGGTATCTGAAAAAGTATCGTGCCAACCTCGAGGCGTCCCTCCCAAAAAGGACAAAGGCTCGAAAGGAATAAATCGGCAGAGCGTGCGTATAACAAACGTTTTAATATCCGGTTTAGAACCATCCTTTTTAACAACAACGGTTTTAGTAATCAGTTGTGCAATGGTTCTAGAAAAATAGATTTCCGTAAGGCTATAGTAGAGAATCATGATTACTACACTATAAAGAGCAATTTCTTCTTTTGACATGGTTTCGACCCAGGCAGAAACCGCAAATTTACTCGCAGCCTCAGCAATCAGAACAATAGTAGTCCCAACGCTTAAGATGATAATATACAAGAATACTAAATCAATACTAAAATTAAGAAATCGTTGTCCCCGAGTGGCGAGTAAATTATCTGTAATTGTAAATGTTGTATTTTTCATATTATCATTTTTTTTAAATATCAAAAAAGAATAAACCGAACATTAACCTACTCAAATATAAGCAATTAATATTAAAATATTAATCAGAATATTCATGATTTTAAATTTAAATTAGAGCCTTAAATACTATTCTGGCAATTATATTCATAGCCCTGATTGCAATGAAAATCCTTTTTTACGTCAGTTCGAGTTCGGCTGTAAAGCGAATATCGAGAAATAGTAAAAAAGATTGCAATGGAAAGTGGGACACGAGCGAAGCGAACTGACGAAGTAAATAGCTCCTAAAAATAAAACAGCTACCAAAAAATTGATAGCTGTTTTTGCTTTTATTAAGACCAATCTGTTGGTTTTTTCAATACATACCCATCTTTCTTTGTAACTTCATGTTGAAATTGACTATCAACTAGTTTTTTTCTACCAATAGTTAATGATCCTTTTGCGATTAAAGAAACAGATTGATTATGTCTTTTTGGCGGAAAAGCAGCAAAAACCCTCTTGTTTTTAAAAATTTCATGCACTGCTTTCATTGGCGGAACTAAATCACTATCACCTGAAATCAACATCGCCATATCATACTTGTCTTGATAAGCATCAATTAAAATTTGTG
This sequence comes from Flavobacterium gillisiae, assembly GCF_900107635.1. Taxonomy (GTDB): domain Bacteria; phylum Bacteroidota; class Bacteroidia; order Flavobacteriales; family Flavobacteriaceae; genus Flavobacterium; species Flavobacterium gillisiae. Next base: position 22,713 of record NZ_FNRD01000001.1, on the reverse strand, counting down.
TAGCAATATTAACATCTGTCATTTTTTCATTAAATTTTGGCCAAACGTTTTGACATCTTTTACATTCAATTTTGTCAGACTGATAATTTCCAAAAAACATATTAACTCCAACAGCTTCTAACGCTTCAATGTACGTATTTTGTCTTTTCTGTTTTTCTGGATTATTACTAACTCTACTTGTAAAGTACTTCACTTCTACTAACACTTGATTAGATTGTAATAAATTGTTAGATAAAAGAATCAAATCTAGCCATTTACAATAATCTAAACCAGCATCCAACATCCCGAAATATAAGTTAAAGCCATCCACGTAAACAATAACTCTTTCTTTTTTTGTTAAAACATTTGTTTCACTCATCATTTTTTACTTATATTTGCACCACATAAACAACGCTAAAGATAGTATCTTTAGTCCGACGCCTCTTACGAGGCGTTTCTTTTTTTTAAACAACAAGAAATTAACCAACTTCTTAAAAAATAAGAACTGATTAAATCACATATAAAAACAACCCTTGCTATTAAATATTTAATTGCAAGGGTTGTTTATTTTAAACTGCTTATTAACTTCCACACATCTCACAATCATCTGGACCAGCATTTTTAGCTAGCTCGATCATTGCTTTGTATTCATCAGAAGTCATTTCTACTGCTACTTCCACCGCTGCTACAGGAGCCGCAACTGGTTTTGATTGTATTTCTATTGGTTCTACTTTTTTATCATTGTTTAATGTAAACTTAATAGCATCAACTGCCGCTTTTGTTCTTAAGTAGTACATTCCTGTTTTCAAACCTGATTGCCACGCATAAAAGTGCATCGAAGTTAGTTTTGAATAATTGGCATTTTGCATAAACAAGTTCAATGATTGCGATTGATCTACAAAATAACCGCGATGACGTGACATATCGATAATATCTTTCATCGACATTTCCCAAACTGTTTTGTACAATTCTTTCAAATCTTGAGGAATATCTAGGTCTTGAACAGAACCATTATTCCTCATTAATTCTTGTTTCATGGTTTCATTCCACAAACCACGCTCCACTAAATCATGTAATAAATGTTTGTTTACCACAATGAACTCTCCTGACAATACACGACGCGTGTAAATGTTAGAAGTATAAGGTTCGAATGCTTCGTTATTTCCAAGAATTTGAGAAGTTGAAGCAGTAGGCATTGGCGCAACTAATAATGAGTTACGAACTCCGTGCTCCATTACTTCTTTTCTCAATGCAGCCCAGTCCCAACGGCCTGACAATTCTTCATCTTTAATATTCCAAAGATTGTGTTGAAATTCTCCCTGAGAGATTGGCGATCCTTTAAATGTTGAATAAGGCCCTTCTACTTTTGCCATTTCCATAGAAGCGGTTACAGCAGCAAAGTATAATGTTTCAAAAATTTCTTGATTCAGCTTTTTAGCTTCATCAGATGTAAAAGGCAAACGCAACATAATAAATGCATCTGCTAGTCCTTGTACTCCAAGACCAATTGGTCTGTGACGTAGGTTAGAATTTTCCGCCTCTTTTACAGGATAGTAATTTCTATCGATAACTTTATTCAAGTTTTTCGTTACCCGTTTTGTTACATTATAAAATGCTTCGTGATCAAACTTACCGTTCTCCACAAACATTGGTAATGAAAGCGACGCTAGGTTACAAACTGCTACTTCATCAGGAGAAGTATACTCCATAATTTCAGTACACAAATTTGAAGAACGTATTGTTCCTAAGTTCTTTTGATTTGATTTGCGGTTAGCTGCATCTTTATATAACATATAAGGAGTTCCAGTCTCAATTTGAGATTCTAGAATTTTCTCCCACAATTCATGTGCTTTAATTGTTTTTCTTCCTTTACCTGCTTTTTCATAATCGGTGTACATTTTCTCAAATTCCTCACCATATACATCATACAATCCAGGACATTCGTTAGGACACATCAACGTCCAATTACCGTCTTCCTGAACTCTTTTCATAAACAAATCAGAAGTCCACATCGCAAAGAATAAATCTCTCGCACGCATCTCTTCTTTTCCTGTATTTTTCTTCAAATCCAAGAAATCAAAAATATCTGCATGCCAAGTTTCGATATAAATAGCAAAACTACCTTTACGCTTTCCACCACCTTGATCTACGTAACGCGCTGTATCGTTAAAGACTCTCAACATAGGAACAATCCCGTTTGAGGTACCATTTGTTCCGCGAATGTAAGAACCTGTTGCACGAACATTGTGAATAGAAAGCCCTACTCCACCTGCTGATTGTGAGATTTTTGCCGTTTGTTTCAACGTATCGTATATCCCGTCAATACTATCATCTTGCATTGCCAAAAGGAAACAAGAAGACATTTGAGGTTTTGGAGTTCCTGAATTAAATAATGTTGGTGTTGCATGCGTAAAGAATTTTTTAGACATTAAGTCATAAGTCTCTAAAACCGACTCTAAATCATCTAAGTGAATCCCAACAGAAACACGCATTAACATATGTTGTGGTCTCTCTACAATTTTCCCGTTTATCTTAAGCAAATAAGAACGTTCTAATGTTTTGAATCCGAAATAATCGTAGTTAAAATCTCTATTGTAAATGATATGCGAGTCTAAAAACTCAGCATTTTCCTGAATTACTTTGTATACATCATCAGCAATTAATGGAGCATATTGTCCATTTCTTGGGTTCACATATTCAAACATTTCGGTCATTGTTTCCGAAAATGATTTTGTTGTATTCGAATGCAAATTTGAAATCGCAATTCTCGCTGCTAATTGTGCATAATCAGGATGCGCAATAGTCATCGAAGCTGCGGTTTCAGCTGCTAAATTATCTAATTCTGACGTAGAAACTCCATCATAAAGTCCTTCAATTACTCGCATTGCCACTTTCACAGCATCTACTAAATCATTTAAACCATAACATAGTTTTTTAATTCTATCTGTGATTTTGTCGAACATTACCGGCTCTTTGTGGCCATCCCTTTTTACTACGTACATACTTTTGTTTGTTTTTAAAACAGAAAATCCCTTCGCTGTTTCTTGTTATTTGTTATTTATTTTTTGCCACTAGGGCGCTAAGGCACAATGTATTTATGCTTTAGGATTGTATCTCCGCTAGCCTCTAAAGATGCGAAGACTCAAAGTTTTTATTATTATAATCTTTCTGCTAAAACTAAGCTTTCAATTTACTTTACAGCTTAACTTCTTTGCTTCTGAAATTAAAAGTCAGCGTCAAAAGATATTTTTTGAGCATCTCCATCAGTATTCATAACCCCTGATTTTTGATATTCGGCTACTTTCTTTTCAAAGAAATTTGTTTTCCCTTGAAGCGAAATCATATCCATAAAATCAAATGGGTTTGTAGTATTATATTCTCTATTGCAACCCAATTCAACTAATAATCTATCGGCAACAAATTCTAAGTACTGCGTCATCAAGACCGCGTTCATTCCTATTAAACTTACTGGAAGTGATTCTGTAATAAATTCTCTTTCTATATTTAAAGCATCTACAATAATACCTCTAATTCTTTCTTTTGGCACTTTGTTAACCAAGTGATGGTTATGTAAGTGCACTGCAAAATCACAGTGAACTCCCTCATCACGAGAAATCAACTCGTTAGAAAAAGTCAATCCTGGCATTAAGCCTCTTTTCTTTAACCAATAAATAGAACAAAACGCTCCTGAGAAGAAAATCCCTTCAACTGCTGCAAAAGCAATTAATCGCTCTGCAAACGAATCCGATTCTATCCACTGTAAAGCCCAATCTGCTTTTTTCTTAATTGCTGGAAAAACTTCTAAAGCATTAAACAAGTCGTCTTTTTCAGCTTCATCTTTTACATAGGTATCAATCAATAACGAATAGGTTTCACTATGAATATTCTCCATCATGATTTGGAAACCATAAAAGAATTTCGCCTCAGCATATTGCACTTCGTTCACAAAATTTTCTGCAAGATTTTCATTTACAATTCCATCTGAAGCAGCAAAAAAAGCTAGAATGTGTTTTATAAAATACCTTTCATCATCATTCAGTTTATTATTCCAATCATTCAAATCTTGAGACAAATCGATTTCTTCAGCAGTCCAAAAACTAGCCTCCATTGACTTGTAGAACTCCCATATATCATGATGCTTGATAGGGAAAATTACGAAACGATTTTTATTCTCTTGTAATATTGGTTCAATTTGTGACATTGTTGTTGTTTGTTTTTTTGATATTTTAACGAATTTTTAAGTATTTCGTGTTTTACAAAGATTGTAAAATATTGCGATAATTAAAAGCCAAACTTATCCACAATCGGCCATAGTTTTGAACAAAGACGGGAAAACAGAACGTTTTTCACGAAACCATAAATACTTGTAATTCAGTGGTTTAAATTTTACAAAACCCGCTAAAGCACCGTGATATATAGGAGTTTAAAAATAGGGCGCGATAAAAAAATGGCGTTATTTCAGAATTATTTTTTCAGCTCTTCAGCCACTTTTTCAAGTTCCAAGTACCAGTCTTCGCCAAACCTTCTAACCAAGGCTTCTTTGACAAACTTATAGATTGGGACTTCAAGTTCCTGACCTAACGAACAGGCTGGATCACAAATATCCCATCTGTCATAATTGACAGCGGCAAATTCAGTGAAATCTTTTACACGAATAGGATATAAATGACAGGAAACAGGTTTTTTCCAGTCTATTATTCCTTGGTTATAAGCTTGTTCAATACCACAGAGCGCTGTTTTACCATCATAGATTACATAAGCACAATCTTTGTCGTCAATAAGAGGCGTTTCAAGATCCCCATCTGTACCTACTATCGAAGTTCCTTGCGCCTCAATAACTGCAATTCCCTCCTTACGAAGGAACGGCTTTACCTTAGGATATATTTTTTCTAAAATTTTTGTTTCCTCTAGACTTAGCGGCGCTCCGGCATCTCCGTTAACGCAACAAGCCCCCTTGCAGGCTGTTAAATTGCAAACAAAATCTTTACTTAAAATATCTTCTGAAACGATGGTTTTTCCTAGTTGAAACATTATTGTGGTATACTGAGATTATAAAGTGCAAAGATAGTCAAACTAAGACAAAGCCTATCTGTTAAATGTTGCTTTTTATATAAGCTAACACAAACCCAACATACGTTTTTTAGTTTTATTACAATCATTTGCAGCAGCGTAGATATCAAAAAAACAACTTAATTGAATGCATAATTAGAGAAATAATTATATTCGAACAAACTTCTAGCTTTACTAAGAAATCCATTGATTAGTTTACCTTTGCAAATAAAAAAATACGTTATGGAACTAGATATAAGGGAGATAATTACTGTTGGGATGGTGCTTTTTGCCGTGATTGATATCGTGGGTTCCATTCCGATTATAGTTGACCTAAGATCAAAATTTGGACATATTGAATCTGAAAAAGCTTCTTTAGCATCCGGATTTATCATGATTGTATTCCTATTTGTGGGAGAAGAGCTTTTAAAACTGATTGGTATCGATGTGAACTCATTTGCAGTCGCTGGTTCCTTTGTTTTATTCTTTTTAGCATTAGAAATGATTTTAGGAATTCGAATTTACCGTGACGAGGAAGCTAGCTCAGCCTCTATTGTCCCTCTTGCATTTCCATTAATTGCTGGAGCCGGAACGATGACGACTTTATTGTCGCTTAAATCTCAATTCCATACCGTAAACATAATTATTGCGATAATTTTAAACATTTTATTAGTTTATATTGTGCTAAAGTCATCTTCTAAAATCGAAAGAATGCTAGGGAAAGACGGCCTAGGCGTAGTTCGCAAGACTTTTGGCGTCGTTCTTCTAGCAATCGCTGTTAAATTATTCGCTGCTAATGTTAAAGGTTTGTTTGTCTAATATTTTTTTTTATAAATTTACCCCCTAATGTAGCCTGTAAATATAATCTGATTTTTCTAGGATATGTTTTAAATCAAAACACTCCTTTAATCGTTTTTTTACGACTCAGGCATAAAATACCATCTTATGAAAATCTTTACTAACATATTAGTGTTTCTAGCATTGGCGCTTATAATTTTCAATATCACATTGCTAGATTTTAATCATCCGTTTCAAGGAGACAGTATGGTAGCATTCGTTGGAATCGGAGCTTCATTCTGCGCAGTATTAATCCTTTTGATTTTTAGAATGTCTAAAAAAATAGAAGAAAAAATGAACGACAACATATAATATGTTTGACGTTTTAATTATTGGTGGTGGCGTTTCCGGAATGTCATGTGCCCTAGTATTGGGCTCTGCAAAAAACAAAAAATTTGCAACCGAAAAAACAGTCGGAATTTTTACCCATCAAAAATCATCATCTCTCCAGGAAGCTGTTTTTAATAACGCCTATGGAATTCCTGCAGAAACATTGGGCTCGGATTTATTGGCACAAAGCACACAACAGCTATCCCAACTCTATCCTCACGTCACTCAAATACCTGACGAAAAAGTCTTGAAAATTGAAGGACAATCTACTGACTTTTCCATCATAACAAACAAAAACACTTATAAAGCTAAAGTAATTGTAGTCACTATTGGCGCAGCAAATACTTTTTCAATTGAAGGACTAATGCAATTTGTCGAGCCGCATCAAAAATCATTACCCGAAAAACAAAGAATCCAATTACACAATACCGATCATAAAGTTGCCGATGGCATCTACGTAGCAGGAACTCTTGCAGGATGGAGAAGCCAACTTACCATTGCCGCAGGAAGTGGCGCAGCAGTTGCTACAGATATCCTTACGCTTTGGAATAACGGCACTCAAACACATGTTCACGACAGCATTAGATAAAACCCTTTGATTATTAGAAAATAATGTTAGTTTTACCTTTTTTACAAAACTCATTATGCTATCATATTTACTAGGACTAACAAGATTGATTCTTTTCATACTCTTTATTTCTTTCTTCTCTATCCTTTTCTATTTCCTAAGTTTATTTTGGAGTGAAAAAACTTCAAAAAGAAACGCCCTTTTTTTACGTGATTTTATAATTAAAACAACAAATTTCATTTTAGGAATCCGCACAACCGTTTATGGTAAATTACCAACAATTCAAGGATTAATCGTAGCTAATCATCGTTCTTATTTTGACCCCATAGTTATTGTAGGACACATTCATGCTTACCCTGTAGGTAAAAAAGAAGTCGAATCTTGGCCGCTCATTGGTTATATCTGTAAAATATCAGGAGTGATTTTTGTTGAAAGAGAATGTCAGGACAGCCGACAAAAAACATGCGAAAACATAAAAGAAGTCATCAATAATGGCAATTCAGTCATTAATTTCCCAGAAGGAACAACTCATGTTTTACCTACAACGGTAGACTTTAATTATGGATCGTTTAAAACTGCCACCCAAATAAAAGCAGCAATACTAGCTGTCGCTATCGATTATAAAGTAAAGTCAGATGCCTTCGTAAATGACGACACCTTTATCCCACACTTTTTAAAATGTTTTGGAAAACTCACTACCGAAATAAAAATCACGTATTTCCCGCCACTATATTCTGAAGATCCAGAATATTTATTAAAGACTTCTAAAGAGATGATAGATAAGGAACTTATTCGCTACAGGGAAGACTGGGACAATCTAACAAAGGAAGGCAGAAGTTAGAGATTTAAAGTATGTCCCACATTATATATCAGACCGCACATTCATTTGAAATTGCAATTGATTTTTGCCATTGATATTAAAACGCCTATTTCAAAACCGCCTTAACCATAGCATCCTCTTTTAAAATAATTTCGTAATACTTGCTTTCTCCATACAATTGTCGGGCAAATTCAGCCGCGAGATAGCGCTTTACAATGTCTTTGTTTTTCGATAAATCTATATCTAATCCACTTCTCAAAAGGTATTTTTTAAAACCACTAAAATACAAATTGGTTTTATCCATTTTACTATTAAACTGCTCAAAAGAAAGCCCTTTAAAAGCAATTCTGTTTCTATCCAGTTGCTCGAAAACAAAATTCCCTACGATTCCGGATTTCATTAAATACACTGTATTTTCATTACCATGCTCTACTTCGAGAGGAACAAAAATATCCGGAACAATTCCACCACCACCATAAACAATTTTTCCTTTCGGCGTTTTGAATTTCAAACTGTCGGCAACTTTTATACTGTCTTTTTCATATAATTCACCGTTCTCAAAACGTTCTTCCGACTCTTTAAAGTATTCTTCACTCCCTTTATTGTACGGTCTTTGTATCGACCTTCCTGTAGGCGTATAATACCTCGCCACGGTCAATCTAACTGCCGAACCATCGGAAAAATCCATTTCGCGTTGTACTAATCCTTTCCCAAAAGAACGGCGTCCTACAATAGTGCCACGATCATTATCCTGAATCGCTCCCGCTAAAATTTCACTCGCTGAAGCACTATTCTCATTTTGCAGCACAAATACTTTACCCGTTTCAAAATCACCTTTTTTAGTCGCATATGTTTTTTGTATGCTGCCTTTTTTATTTTTGGTAAAAACGATTAATTGCTTGTCTTTTAACAATTCATCTGCGATGTCGATTGCTTCTTCCATATACCCACCTCCATTATCACGAAGATCGATAACGAGTGTCATTGCTCCTTCTTTTTTTAATTTGGCCAAGCCCTTTTTAAATTCTTCAAAGGTTGTTTCTGCAAAACGATTAATTTTTATATATCCTGTATTATCATTCAAAAGAACTGCCACATCGACACTTTTTAAAGGAATAATACCACGTTTTATTTTTAGTTTTATTTGTTTCTTAGCTGATTTCCTATAAATAGTAAGCTCCACTACAGAACCCTGCTCTCCTTTTAACTTAGAAAACAGACTGTCACTGGGCAATTTACGTCCAAATAATTTTGTCTTATCAGCATATAAAATTCTATCCCCAGCCAGTATCCCCGCTTTAGCCGAAGGACCATTTTCAATGGGTCTGATTATAGCCACAGAATCTTTATACATATAAAAATTTACTCCAATCCCCACAAAATCACCTTTCATGCTCTCAGCTACCTGCACTTGCTCACTAGACGAAATATAAACAGAATGTGGATCCAGCTGACTCAGAATGTTGTCAACCGTAATATTTACGATAGAATCTGTATTTACATTATCTACATATTCATTGTCGATAAAATCAATGAGTTTATTGATTTTAGTTTTAGAACTGTTTTCGACCAAAAAATGATCGTCGCCGAAACCATTTAACCACCCACCAATAACGATTCCGAGCGCAAGAGTTGCGCCAATAAGTATTGGCAGGTATTTAATTTCAGTTTTCATCTATTCCTCTAATATCGATATATGCTCAACAATCACACCAGCTTTTATTAAAAACTGTATTCCTGAATCATCACGGTACCCTCTATGATATACCACTCGTTTTATTCCAGATTGATGTATTAATTTACTGCACTCTTTGCAAGGTGACAGTGTAATATATAAAGTAGACCCTTCGCAGGATTGCGTGGATCTTGCTACTTTTAGAATGGCATTTGCTTCCGCATGTAAGACATCCCATCGAGTGAGCCCTTCATTATCTTCACAGCAGTTTTCAAAACCGGTAGGTGTTCCATTATAACCATCTGAAATTATCATTCGGTCGCGAACGATGATCGCTCCTACTTGTTTCCGCTTACAATACGACAAACTGCCCCATTCAGTAGCAATTCTTAGATAAGCCTTATCGTATTTATTTAATTTTTTTGCTTCCATTTTATCTCGTCCAAATTTCATTTTCAATTATCATTGGCAATACTACACCTATTATAAACGCTGACATCACCAAAGTCCAATCCCTTTTCGAGAATCTAAAAACTGTTTGTACAATATACGCCAGAATCAAAACTACAAAAACCACAACAATTTGCGCTGCTTCAATTCCTAACGCAAATTCAGCTAAAGGAAGTAATTTTGATGTCGCGTTTCCGCCAAGTATTGCTTTAAAATAATTAGAAAATCCTAATCCGTGTATAATTCCAAAGAACAGAGTGACGAAAAAAATCAGATTTACACTTTCTTTTTTATTGGATTTACCGGCAGTAAACAAATTAAAAAAGGCGGTAATTAATATCGTAATCGGGATTAATAGTTCTACTACATTTACTTTAATGGCAATAATACCAAAAACAGACAGCAATAAAGCCATAGTGTGACCTATCGTAAAAAGCGTTATTAAGAGAACTATTCGTTTCCAATCATTAAAAGAAAACGGTACAGCCAAAGCTATTAGAAACAAAACATGATCGTAAGCGTAAATATCCAAGACGTGTTTTAATCCTATTTGAAAATAAATCAAAAATTCTGACATAGGTAATATAATTATAGTTGATAAAGGGTTTGTAAACTTACGATTTATTTTGAAAACGGTAGAATCGAATACTCAAATCGTACATTTATATTTCAATTAAAAGGCCCAATAATTATAAAATAAAATTTAAAACGAAATTAAATTAATAGTTTAAAAATTGATTTATATTTGTAGCATAAAAAAATACAATTAATTATGTCATTTTCAGATTTATTTGATAGCGAATTCAAGCAAAGAAACAAAGGTCACTTTTCTTCGATTGTTAGATTAGCATTAGCAGATGGGGTTTTTGCCCCTGAAGAAAAAGAGTTTTTAGACAAATTAGCCATTAGGCTTGAAATTTCTCCTGCAGAATATGTAGAGATTTTAGAAAACCCTTCAAAGTACCCAATCAACCCTCCATACTTAAATTCAATGAGGTTAGAACGTTTGTACGACCTAGCCAGAATAGTACATGTTGACCATATTTTGGGAGACCAACAAGAAGTTATGTTGAAAAAACTTTGTCTGGGAATTGGATTCACTCCAGAAAACGTAGACTTGGTAGTAGCTAAAGCACTTGTATTAGTAGACAAAAATGCAGATATCGATGATTTCCTTTCAGAAATGGAAAAACATCTATAAAATATAAAGAGCCCTAAAAATTTAGGGCTCTTTATTTATTGTTTTAGTATTTACTTAGTTTGGCCTCAAGCATAAATTCTTCTGCTTTCTCCACCATATTATAGCTACCACAGAAAAAAGGAACTCTTTCATGAAGTTCTGTAGGTTGTAATTCCATTATTCTATTAAACCCATCCGAAGCTTTACCTCCAGCTTGTTCTACAATAAAAGCCATTGGATTACATTCATACAACAATCTCAATTTTCCTTTTGGAGCTTTAGAACTTGTTGGATAAATATAAATTCCGCCTTTAATCATGTTTCTATGAATATCAGAGACTAAACTACCTATATAACGAGACGTATAAGGTCTATCCCCTTCCTCAGATTGGCAATATTTTAAATAATTTTTTACACCCTGTGGAAAATGAGTGTAATTCCCTTCATTTATTGAATAAATATTTCCGTCTTCAGAAAACTGCATATTAGGATGTGACAAATAAAATGTTCCAATAGCAGGGTTTAGCGTAAAACCATTTACTCCATGCCCTGTTGTATAAACAATCATAGTCGATGTTCCGTAAATCACATAACCCGCAGCAACTTGACTCGTTCCAGGTTGTAAAAAATCCTCTATAGTTACCGGGCTTCCTATTGGAGTTATTCTTCTATAAACAGAAAAAATAGTCCCCACAGAAACATTTACATCTATATTTGACGATCCATCTAGTGGGTCCATTAATACGACATATTTATTATTATGGCTATTATCACTTCCTTCAACTGTAATAAAATCATCATTTTCTTCAGAAGCGATTCCGCAAACAATTTCACGATTAATTAATGTTTGAATAAAAACTTCATTAGCATAAACATCAAGTTTCTGCTGGTCTTCACCCTGAATATTTTGTGCTCCAGCAGCCCCTGTTATGTCCACCAACCCCGCTTTATTCACTTTATAGTTGACCACCTTAGCGGCCAATCGAATAGAGTTGATAATACGAGATAATTCGCCAGACGAATATTGAAAGGCATTTTGGTTCTCAATGATAAATTCCCCTAAGGTTTTATTGCGTTCTTCCATTACGACATCGTTGTAGTTAAATTGAAGTCACAAATATCGGCTTTTTTGTGAAAATGAATTGAATAAAATTTACTTAGTTTGTCACTATTGTATATTTGCTGATATTATGCCTAAATTACGGGTTGAAAAAACTATATTTTAATTTTTCACCCTTTAAAACAAGAATTTATGATTATTAGAAAAGGAATTGCCGAAGATATGACCTCTGTTCTCGAATTAATTCAAGAATTAGCTGATTTTGAGAAGGAACCAGATGCCGTTTTAATTAATGTTGATGACTTAATTCGCGATGGCTTTGGCCCAACTCCCCTATTTCATGTTTTTGTAGCTGAAGTTGAATCGGAGATTGTGGGAATTGCTTTGTATTATTATCGCTACTCTACTTGGAAAGGTAAAATAATACATCTAGAAGACTTAGTAGTAAAAGATAAAATGCGTGGTACAGGAGTTGGCTATGCTTTGTATTCTGAAATTATCAAACAGGGAAAAAGAGACAATGTAAGAAGAATTGATTGGCATGTACTAGACTGGAATACCCCAGCGATTGATTTTTATGAAAAATCAGGGGCCGCAGTTTATAAAAACTGGTATTTGGCACAAATGGATGAAGAAGCAATCAACCATTTTGTAGACAATAAATTAAGAAAATAAGGTTACAGAATAGAAGTTAGAGGTTAAAGGTTGGAATTTATAATGTTGGAATTTTTATTATTATGAGAGTATTCAAATTTGGAGGCGCATCCGTAAAAGATGCTGAGGGAATTAAAAATGTGTATGACGTTTTACAAAAAGTAGGATATGAGGATGTTTTATTAGTAGTCTCTGCAATGGGGAAAACCACTAATGCACTTGAAGTAGTTATAAAAGACTATTTTGAAAAGTCTTCAGCACTTCAATCCTCTGTGCAAGAAGTAAAAAAATACCACAATCAAATCTTATTAGATTTGTTTGAAGATGATAAGAATGCTGTTTTTGCTGCTGTAAAAGCACAGTTTTCTGATCTAGAATATTTTTTGGCGCACAACAAATCTCCAAACTATAATTTTGTTTATGATCAGGTTGTGAGTTACGGTGAGTTGATCTCGACCACTATTCTTGCTCATTTCATGAATCATATGGATATAAAAACAGAATGGATCGATGTTAGAAATTTCATCAAAACAGATGCTAATTATAGAGATGCCACAGTAGACTGGGATCTTACCCAAAAGAATATTTCGAAAAATGTAAAAAGAAAAATGTTGAACATTACCCAAGGGTTCCTGGGTTCTGATGAAAACAATTTCACAACAACATTAGGACGTGAGGGTTCTGATTACACAGCAGCAATTTTTGCTTACTGTTTAAATGCCGAAAGCGTGACCATCTGGAAGGATGTTCCAGGAGTTATGAATGCTGATCCACGTTATTTTGAGAATGCTAGTTTGCTGAATCAGATTTCGTATCGTGAAGCCATTGAATTAGCTTTTTATGGCGCAACAGTTATCCACCCAAAAACATTGCAACCTCTACAAAAAAAGGAAATCCCACTATATGTAAAATCCTTTATCAATCCTTTATTGAAAGGGACAAGTGTTTCAAAAGGCGTTACTTTAGAGCCGTATTTACCGTGCTTTATAGTTAAAAGAGACCAATTATTAATCTCGCTTTCATCTATTGATTTTTCCTTTATCATGGAAGAAAACATCAGTGAGATATTTTCTTTATTCCATGAGTTTAAGCTGAAAGTAAATTTAATTCAAAATACTGCTATTAGCTTCTCCGTATGTGTAGAGGATAAATTTGATAATTTTAATGAGTTGAATGCTATACTATCAAAAAAATTCAAAGTAGACTTTAGCCAAAATGTGACTTTATACACCATTAGACATTTTAACGACGCCGCTGCAGAAACAGTAGAACAAGGTAAAAATGTCATTTTAAAACAAATTAGTACTGAAACAATGCAGATTGTGACCAGCGAAAATTAAAAATTATTGTTTGCTCGCTTTAGCAACCCATTGCCCATAATTATATAGAATACACTACTTTTGACTGATAGACGTTATTCTCTTTATGGTAAAAAAAATATTGCTTTTGGCGATGATTATATGTTTTTCTGGGCTACATGCCCAGGAAAACAATTCATTATACAAAACCAAGAAAATTCCATTTTCTCGTGACACCATTTATCTAGAAAGTGAAAGCCTAAATGCGTCTTTTTTCAAATTGCTTGACGCCAATAGTACTCCCATAGACAGTGCTTTCTATAAAGTAGATTTTCTAAAAGGAACATTACTGTTAAAAAACAATCTTCTTTTTGAATCCGATTCTATCACTGTACAATACCTAAAATTCCCAGATTTTCTAACGAAGGAATATCGTATTTACGACCCAAGTCGGGTGGTAAGCAATGATATTAACTCAGATAAACTATATCAAGTAAACACGAAAACTGCTGAAAAAAACATCCCTTTTGACGGCCTGACTACTTCTGGGAGCATTACCCGCGGAGTAACAATAGGGAACAATCAAAACACGGTTCTAAATTCCAATTTAGATTTACAAATCACGGGAAAACTATCTGAAAAAGTTAGTTTACGAGCTTCATTGCAAGACAGTAATATTCCATTACAAGACGGCGGTTATTCGCAGAAGCTAGACCAGTTTGACAACATTTTTATGGAGCTATTTAGCGATAAATGGAATATACGGGCAGGAGATCTCTTTCTCGAAAATCATGCCAGCCAGTTTTTAAACTTTAATAAAAAGGTACAAGGACTCGCAGCCAATTTTGATTTTGGCACCTCTAAAAATAAAACTAATATTTTCGCGTCTGTAGCCTTAGTAAAGGGACAATATGCCAAAAGTAATTTCACGGGAGTCGAAGGCAGCCAAGGACCTTATAAATTAAAGGGGCAAAATGGCGAATTATATGTACTTGTAATATCAGGCTCAGAGCGAGTTTATGTAAATGGATTACTGTTAGAAAGAGGTGAAAATAATGATTATACTATTGACTACAATGCAGGTGAAATCACATTTACGCCTTTGTTTACCATAACGTCTGAAATGCGTATCGCGATTGAATACCAGTACTCCGACAGAAATTACACACGACTTGTGACATATGCAGGTGCCACACATCAAAATGAAAAATGGAGTTTTGCAAGTTATATTTATTCTGAAAACGACATCAAAAATCAACCTTTACAACAAAACCTCTCTAAAGAGCAAGCACAAATCTTGATCGATGCGGGAGACAATCCAGAATTAATGATCGCTCCATCAGCCTATCCAGATTCTTACTCTGACAACAAAGTATTGTACAGAAAAATGATGGTGAATGGGATTGAAATTTTCGAATATTCAAACGATCCTGAAGAAGTGCTGTTCAATGTCCGGTTTAGTCTAGTTGGACCCAATAAGGGAAACTACATTTTGAAAAATGCCGCCAGCATCAGTAGAATCTATGAATATATTACCCCAATAAACACCGTTCCGCAAGGGAATTATGCCCCAACAGTTCAACTTGTAGCCCCTACAAAAATTCAAATAGCTACTTTTTTAGGGAAGTACTCCCCTTCTGAGAAAACTGCTGTTGATTTCGAAATAGCTGTTAGTAACAACGACGTTAATCTTTTCTCAAGTAACGATGATTCAAACAATCAAGGAATAAGCGGGAAAATCAATACTAAACAACGGCTATTTTCAAAGAAATGGATTGTCGATGCTTTCGCCAATTACCAATTTACCCAAAAGGAATTTAGAACCATCGAAAGGCTATACACCATTGAGTTTGATAGAGATTGGAATCTCGGTACGACAGCAATTGGGAATCAAAGTTTACTAGTATCTGGTTTGAACTTTAAATTAAAGCCGTCCTCAAAATCAAATTCCAATGGAGTTCTAAAGTACCAATTTGAAAAGCTAGATTTCTCTGAAAGTTTTTCTGGGAACAGACATAATCTGAATGGGTATTTTAATTTGAAAAACTGGAGTTTTCAAAACCAGGGGAGTTATTTAAAAAGTGACGGTGCACTCACCACTTCGAATTTCATTAGAAACCAATCTCAAATTCGGTATCACTTTGACAAAAACTGGATTGGTACTAGTCAGCGCTTTGAGGACAATCAGGAAAAAAATAAATCAACTAATCAATTTTCGAACGTAAGTCAACGCTTTTCTGAATATGGATTATTCGCTGGTCGGGGGGATAGTACAAAGGTATTTATTGAATTGGGGTTATTAAAAAGAACCAATGACAGTATTCAAAATGGCGTATTACAAAGGGTAAATAATTCTCAAACCTATTATTTGAAGTCAAAATTAATTCAAACAGCAAAAAGCGACTTATCTGTTTATACTAATTATCGCGTATTAGATTTTGTAGATTCTTCGAAAAGGAAAGAGCCTTCGCTGAATTCTAGAATCGTATACAATGACCGTTTTTTCAACCAACTAATTCAAGGAACAAGTGCTTATGAAACGAATTCAGGGACACTACCACAACAGGAATTTACCTACCTTGAAGTTCCCACGGGACAAGGTGTTTACACTTGGAATGATTACAATGCAAACGGGATTCAGGAATTACAGGAATTTGAAGTGGCCCCATTTATCGATCAGGCAAAATACATTAGAGTGTATTTACCCAATCGTGTGTATATAAAAACGCATCAGACTAAGTTCTCTCAATCGATTATTTTAAATCCAAATCAATGGCAAAACGAAAAAGGATTTAAAAAATTTAGTTCCTTTTTTTACAATCAGACGTCCTTTATTATTGATCGTAAAACGAAAAACGAAGGTGGCAACTTTGAATTGAACCCTTTTAATTCCTCACAAGAAAATGTATTGGGACTGAGCTCTAGTTTTAGAAATAGCTTGTTTTACAATAGAGGAAAACAGAAGCACTCTGTCACCTATTCTTTTTTAGAAAATAAAACAAAAAACTTACTTTCTATAGGATCACAGGAATCTAACAACAGTTCCCATCAAGTTCAATATTCTCATTTATACAGAAAAAGCTGGCTGTTTGGCGCTTCCGCAAAAACGATTCAAACATCTATAATCTCGGAAAATTTTCCTGAAAAGAACTATACAATATCTGGCTATCAATTAGCTCCAAAAATCAGTTATCTGTTTTCTAAAAATACGAGTTGGGATATTTTTTACGAATTGCAAAACAAAAAAAACCAAATTGGAAATTTCGAAAATTTAATTCAAAACCGATTTGGGACTTCCTTTTCTTACGCTGGCGAGAATAAAATCACAATGAATGGTGAGGTTTCCTTTTATCAAAATAAATTTAATGGGAATGAATTTTCTGCTGTTGGCTTTCAGATGCTAGAAGGTTTACAAGCGGGACAAAACATCACGTGGAGACTATTATTACAGAAAAATATCACCCAATTCTTAGACATTAATTTCAATTACCAGGGAAGAAAAAGTGAAACAAGTCAAGCCATTCATACTGGCAACGTACAATTGAGAGCCTATTTTTAATAGTTTTCCGTTTTGAGAATTTGCAATAAAAAAAACTACATTACAATCCAATGTTGATTATAATGTAGTTTAGTCTTTTTTGAAATACTTTACCTAGAAAAAATATTTATTATTACATAGAAATTATTATAAATTCACTTCGTCTGTTTAACTGATGTTCCGTTTCACTGCATATAACTCCATCAGCACATTTGTTTAAAAGTTGAGATTCTCCATACCCTTTTGCAGTTAATCTATCTTCTTCAACACCATTTTTAATCAACCACTGGCGAGTCGATTTAGCTCTTCTATCGGATAATGATTCATTGTATTGAGCCGTTTGACGACTATCTGTATGAGAGCGCACATCTATTTTTAAATTTGGATATGCTTTCATAACGGCAACAATTTTCTCTAATTCAAATGCGGCATCTTTTCTAATAAATGATTTATCTAAATCGAAATAAATAATTTCTATACCTAACGTTTTGGCTAAATCACCTCCTACACCTATCGTCTTAATTCTTTTCTCTAATTCAAATGCCAATTTACTTTCTCCGCTTGACTTAGGGATTGTAATTGTATTTTCTTTTGTCTCATAGTCTCTTTTTTCGGATCTTACATAGTACTTCTCTCCACATGCGACTTCAAACCTATACTCACCATTATCATTAACAATTGTATGTTTAATTATATTGTATTTATCATCATACAAACTCAACCTAACTTCTGATAATCTTGTCCCAGATTTCTCGTCTGTAACTATCCCTGTTAATTCTTGCTCACATGTCAATTTTCGTGTTTCCGAGAATTTATAAATATCATCATATCCTTTTCCACCTTCTCTATTTGAAGTAAAAAAACCTATTCTACTTTTACTGTCGATTAAAAAACCAAAATCATCCTTAGAGCCATTTACCGGTGCTCCAATATTCTTAATTTCATTAAAGCTATCGTCTTTTTCTATCTTAGTTACATAGATGTCTAATCCTCCAAGTCCCGGACGTCCATCACTGGCAAAATACAATTCATTATCATCAGATATAAATGGAAACGTTTCTCTTCCCTCCGTATTTATTGCTTTCCCAAGGTTTTCTGGCGCTCCATAAGTACCGTCATCATTTATTTTTACCTTAAATAAATCAGATTGTCCAAATGTACCGGGCATATCTGATGCAAAATACAAGGTTTTATCATCTATACTAAGTGCTGGGTGTGCTATACTGTATTGATCACTGTTAAATGGCAACTCAGTAACATCAACCCATTTATCTACTTCTAACCTTGCCTTGTACAATTTCAATAGGGTAATCCTTTTGGTGTCTTTACCTTTTTTACCGTCCAAATAATTGTTTCTAGTAAAAAACATGGTTTGCCCGTCTTTTGTAAACACTGGCGTAGATTCGTGAAACTTTGAATTAATTGTTCTGCTAAAACGTTCAGGCGCACTTAAACTACCCGCACTTGTAACCTCTGAGCTGTATAGATTTGTAAAAGATTGGTTGGTCCATTTAAACACTTTCTTTGAAACACCGCCTGTATCTCTTGCGGAAGCAAATACTAATTTATTATTTGAAAAAGAACTTCCATAATCTGAAAATTCAGAATTTATTCCTGCATCTTCAATGTTAAAGCGTCCTGAATTAGCCTTTATTTCTTCTAAATAATTTTTGTTTTTTTCGTATAATTTGGCGCGTTGATCATTCCCTGACTTCTTATTGAATACATCTAACATTTTATCAGCGTTATCATAATCTCCTATTGATTTAAGAGTTTGAGAATAGCGATAATAATATTCAGGTTCTTGGTCTTTATTCAAGTCAAAAAGCTCCTTATACCATCTTCCCGCTTTTTCTAAATCAGCATTGAAATAGTAGGCATTCCCTAGCTTTTGAAACATTTTTTCATCCTTATACCCTTTTTCGGCCACTCTTTCGTATGTGGCTATAGCATCGATATATTCATACCGATCGTATTTCTTATCTGCAGCAGCAACACTTGCTTTTTGTGCATATCCTTGACTGGCAAGAATAATTAAAAATGCACTATAAATAACGTTTTTAACTTTCATAATGAGGAATTTAGAAGAATCTTGGAGATACAATTCTATCATATTTATTAAATAATTCATATCTTAAAAATATTTCATGGGAGCCTGAATTATAATTAGATAACCTAGTGGTTTCTAAATCATACCCATAACCTATAAACCAAGAATCACTGGCCTGAAACCCTACCATAGCACTCACTGCAGCACTCCATCTATAGGCTACTCCCGCTACAAATTTTTCATTTATTAAAAAATTACCGGAAACATCCACTTGCAAAGGTGCTCCTTGAACTACTTTTGTCAGTAGCGAAGGTTTAAACTTAACTGTTCCACTTAAATCAAATACATGACCAGCTATTAAATAATAATGTAGCTCTTCTTTTGCAACATGGCTGTTGGCTCCAGTACTGGCATATCTGTCAAAATGTTGAGTTTCCAATATGTTCGGAGCTGATATACCAATATAAGTGTTGTCAGAATGAAAATACAATCCTACTCCAAAATTTGGGGTAAACTTATTGTCAATATTGGTTTCAAAACTGTAATCATTTGCATCGTGTTGATTTAATCTACTAAAATTAACATCCAAAAGATTAGCAGTTGCCTTTAAACCAAACGACAATTTGTATTTTTCTGATGTTGCAATACTGTAAGAGAAGTCAATCGAAACAGTGTTCTCTACTGAAGGTCCAATTTTATCATTTAATATCGATAATCCCAATCCTACATTACTGCCACTTATTGGTGTGTTTAATGAAAATCCATTGGTAGTAGGCGCTCCATCCAACCCTACCCATTGGGTTCTATGTATTCCAAAAATGCTCATTACACTCCTAGAACCTGCATAGGCTGGATTAATGTTCACCGTATTGTACATGTATTGGGTAAACTGCGCATCTTGTTGCGCCACCATTGTCCCAGACAATAAGATTAAAGTCAATATTAATAATCTTGTTTTCATAACTTATTTTTTACAACTTATTTTTATAACCTAAGGTCGAAAAACCTAAAGCATTCGTTTTACCTATTAATATATAAATACCCTGATTTTTCAATTACTTTCGCATCAAAGTCTGAATATTTCAAAATATAGAAATAGGTTCCTGTTGGTAAATCCTGAGACTGACCCACTGTCACACGTCCTTCAGACTTCCCTCTAAAAGCTCTTTCTTTATTATTGTATTTCTCTCTTTCGAAAACCAAAACACCCCATCTGTTATAGATTTCTACTTTATTATCTGGATAACAATCTAAGCCCTCAATAAAGAACTCATCATTTTTACCATCTCCGTTTGGTGACAAGGCATTAAATACTTCAATTCTACAAACTAATTCTCCAGCAACCAGCGATAAGTCAACGATTTTTGTAGAGGTATTTTCCACGACAGCACCATTAGGACTTGTTCCTTGTACAATTGCTTTATTTGATATGGATAAAGCAACAAGATCTCCTTCAGTAATCACATAAGTAGCAGTAATTGAAGCACTATTAGTTTGACCTACTTGTAAAAGAGCTATTGGATTTCCACTTATTACTAAGCCAACCATTGTATCAATAATATTGACATTTGTTAATGGAACATTTCCTGTATTTGTAATTGTAAAACTATAAGTTATTGTTTCTCCAACTTCAGCAAATCCGTTACCGTTAACATCATTAAAAACCCCTTCTTTAACAAGTAAAACACTTGGAGATTGAACTATAGCTACTGCTGTTACCGTTACATTAATCGTTACTGTAGCACAGGTTTTTGGTGTCAGTTTATCACATAACTCGTAAGCAACGGCATATACGCCAGGTGCTGTTCCCGATGCTACACTTATTGCTCCGGTAGTCGTGTTTAAACTAATTCCCGTTGGCCATGTACCGCTTTGTGCGATTGTAGAGTTCGATGTTGTACTTGCAACGCCATTGGTTGTGTCATTCGATAATACAGTAGTGATTGCAATTCCGCCGGTTGCAGCGATGCTTCCACTTTCTGTTATCGGTGTGACTACCGATGTTACCGTTACATTGTCTGTTACTGTAGCACAGGTTTTTGGTATCAGTTTATCACATAACTCGTAAGCAACGGCATATACGCCAGGTGCTGTTCCTGCTGCTACACTTATTGCTCCGGTAGTCGTGTTTAAACTAATTCCCGTTGGCCATGTACCGCTTTGTGCGATTGTAGAGTTCGATGTTGTACTTGCAACGCCATTGGTTGTGTCATTCGATAATACAGTAGTGATCGCAATTCCGCCGGTTGCAGCGATGCTTCCACTTTCTGTTATCGGTGTGACTACCGATGTTACCGTTACATTGTCTGTTACTGTAGCACAGGTTTTTGGTGTCAGTTTATCACATAACTCGTAAGCAACGGCATATACGCCAGGTGCTGTTCCTGCTGCTACACTTATTGCTCCGGTAGTCGTGTTTAAACTAATTCCCGTTGGCCATGTACCGCTTTGCGCGATTGTAGAGTTCGATGTTGTACTTGCAACGCCATTGGTTGTGTCATTCGATAATACAGTAGTGATCGCAATTCCGCCAGTTGCAGCGATGCTTCCACTTTCTGTTATCGGGCTGACTACCGATGTTACCGTTACATTGTCTGTTACTGTAGCACAGGTTTTTGGTGTCAGTTTATCACATAACTCGTAAGCAACTGCATATACGCCAGGTGCTGTTCCTGCTGCTACACTTATTGCTCCGGTAGTCGTGTTTAAACTAATTCCCGTTGGCCATGTACCGCTTTGCGCTATTGTAGAGTTGGCTGTTGTACTTGCAACGCCATTGGTTGTGTCATTCGATAATACAGTAGTGATCGCAATTCCGCCGGTTGCAGCGATGCTTCCACTTTCTGTTATCGGGCTGACTACCGATGTTACCGTTACATTGTCTGTTACTGTAGCACAGGTTTTTGGTGTCAGTTTATCACATAACTCGTAAGCAACTGCATATACGCCAGGTGCTGTTCCTGCTGCTACACTTATTGCTCCGGTAGTCGTGTTTAAACTAATTCCCGTTGGCCATGTACCGCTTTGCGCGATTGTAGAGTTCGATGTTGTACTTGCAACGCCATTGGTTGTGTCATTCGATAATACAGTAGTAATCGCAATTCCGCCAGTTGCAGCGATGCTTCCACTTTCTGTTATCGGGCTGACTACCGATGTTACCGTTACATTGTCTGTTACTGTAGCACAGGTTTTTGGTGTCAGTTTATCACATAACTCGTAAGCAAC